>CBDCZB010000001.1:0-595878 GCA_965224415.1 Dehalococcoidia bacterium
AGCATTGGACAAGAGCAAATCGGCCGTCCTGATCATGGACTTCCAGAACCGCATCGTGAACAACGTGGCGACGGACCCGGAGGGAGTGGTCCAGCAGGCCGCCAGGACGCTCCAGGGAGCCCGGCAAGCCGGAATCCCAGTCATTTACGTTGTGCACAGGGGAGGCGACTTCAGAGCCGACTCCACCGACCTTGGCATCCACGCAGGCGTGGCCCCAAAAGAGGGAGAGACGATAGTCACCAAGACACGAACCAGCCCCTTCTCCACCACAGGTCTGGACGTCCAGCTAAGAGAGATGGGCAGGGACACTCTGGTGATAATGGGAGTGGCCACCAGCGGCTGCGTGCTGTCCACGGTGCGATGGGCGGCCGACATCAACTACAAGCTAGTACTGAACCAAATCAGGATTGGCAGGGATAGAGGCGATGGAGTTTGCGTCTGGCGTCTTGGGCAGTGAACCGCCAGTTAATGGTAGCTCCTATCGCGTTCCGCTCTGACACGCAGGCGCTGACGGCTCTTTCCAGGCTGTCCTCATCTCCGTTGCGTCCGCGCAGGCAGGCCCGGGCCAGCACGCTGAACTCGATCTCCGCCATATTCAGCCAGCTTCCGTGCTTGGGAGTGTGGTGCAACTCCAGCCGCTTGGCGATGCGCCGGGCCTCGGCCGCCGGGAAAGTCTCGTAAAGCGAGGCCATCCGATGCGTGTTCAGATTGTCGAGAACCAGCCGAATCACCGGGACATCGGGGTAGGCCTCATCCACCAGCCACCGCATCTGCTGAGCGAAGTCCTGCATGGTGCGTTGCCGGGTTATCGCCACGTGGCGCCAGCCCCGGCGAGGCTCACAGGTGAGGAACAGGTTGCGCGTCCCTCCCCGCTGGTATTCGTAGTCCTCACGCCTCGGCCTCCCAGGCTTTGCCGGCAGCGGTTCCCTCACGTCGGCCAGCAACTGGGTGGAGGTCTCGTCAAAGCAGACCACCGGCCTCTGCGGATCGTAGGGCTCGGCGTAGAGATCCAGCACGTCCTCCATGGCCGCCACGAACTCTCCACCTACCTTGGGGATGCACCATTGTTTCTTGAGCCACGGCTTGAGCGTGTTTTTTTTAGCCGCAGGCGGACCGTCTCGGGAGATAAAGACTCCACCAATCCCAACTCCACCACCTTGCCCGCCAGGGCCCGCATGGTCCAGTGGTCATGACCGTCGGGCACCGGGCTGCAGGCCAAGGCTATCAGGTGGGCCTCCACCCTTTCATCCACCTTTCTGGGCCGGTTGACCTGGTTATGGTGCCTCAGCACCTCGTCCAGTCCTTCCTCGGCATACCGCCGCTTGGTGCGGAACACGGTCCGCTCCGACACGTCCAGTGCGGTGGCCACCTGGGGGGCGGTCCAGCCCTCATCTATCTTGATCAGGATGCGGGCCCGGGTAATCGCCTGTGCGGAACTCCTCCCAGCCCTGATCATCTTCCTGAGCCGTCCCTTTTCCTGTGTTGCCAGCCGGACTCCGTACTTCTCCTGCACCATGACCACCTCACATCCCACAACCCTTCGTCTATCCCCAAGGTAGCATCCTGTCTGGGCTCACGTACTAACTGACAATGCCAGATTGGCCGAATACTAGTGGTGGTGTCCGACGCCTGCTCGGACAGGGACCCGGAGGTCCATAGGGTTCTCACCGAGAAAGTCTACCCTCGCCAGGCCACGGTGATGACCGCCGACGAGTTCCTACAGGCAGTCGCTTAGCGTCGCCTAATCGGGGCGGCTACTCGGGGGTCTCGTAGGGCATGGCCGGCATGGGTAGGCTGGTCACCTCTCGCTCGATGGACTCCAGGCGGCCTGCGACGTCCCGCTTCTCGGGCCGGTTGGCGTTGCAATTGGGGCACCACACCTCGTCCTTGGACGAGAGCATCATGTTCTCCCACTTGACCTCGAACCTGCCGGCCTCAGTCCCGCAGTGGGAGCAAAGCTGCAATACCGTAATCATGTCTCCGGGCATGTCTTTGACCCCCACGTTTTAGCCCATTCTACTACGGCTACACCCGCCCCGCCATAAGCGGTGGCTACTCCTGCCGCCGCAGGCGGTGCATGGTCAGGATTGCCGCCAGGGACAGGACCAAGCCGACCAACCCCACTACAGTAAAGGCGAATTTCGCAGAGGTCTGTTCGGCAAACAGACCGATGAGCAGGCTGGAGAAGACCACAACCCCCTGTCCGTAGTTCTGTAGACTGGTTATCCTGCCCCTCAGGTAGTCGGGGGCGAGAACCTGGATGAGCGTCCCGTTGGTCGTCCTGAAATAGGCCTGGGAGAAGGAGAAGAACCCGATAATGACAAAGGAGGCCGCCAGAATCTCCGACTGGGCAAAGAGAATAGCGCAAGCAGCGCTGGTGAAGGTAGCGATCAGGCAGACCCATCCCTTGCGGTAGAACCAGCCCACCGACGCGATGATTACGGCGGAGATGAATCCGCCCAGTCCTGTGGTGGCCAGCAGGTAGCCTCCCACGTCCGCCTCCTTGGCGAATACCTGGACTGTGAATATGGGCAGCAGGAACAGTAAAGGTTGGAGGAGCACGTTGGGCAAGAGAGAAAGGATGGTCAGGTTGAATATCACCCGGTCTTTCGAGTAGATGTAAGAGACGCCCTCTTTGAGGCTGGCGAAGAAGGACTTGGACGCAGCAGACGCGAGGTTTCCGAAGGGCGTTCTCATGGGGAGCAGCGCCAGCACGGCGCATGCGTATAGCGCAGCCTCTAGAGCGAAATTCCAGGTGAACCCTAGCGTGACTATCATGACCCCACCGAACAAGGGGCCTATCATGCGGGTTCCCGGAATGGTGAGGACGTTGGCGGCAAAGGCGTTGCTCACCGATTCCCGGGGCACCGTGTTGGCGATGAGCACCTGCTGCATGGGCATGGAAATGGTCCGGCATATCCCGCACAGGAAAACGTAGATGTAGACGTGCCAGAACTGGGTGACCACGTCAGCCGCCACCAAGGCGGAAAAAGATCCGGCGGCCAGCACCATAACCGACTGGTTGGCTATGATCAGCTTGCGTCTGTCCACCCGGTCGGCCAGGACTCCCGTAAGAGGCCCCACAAACAGCACAGGCACGTTGGCGAGGCCGCCTACCAAGATGACCTTGAATATAATCAGGGACGTGTCCTGGGCCAGTTCACGGACCAGCCAGCCGGCGGTGAGCAGTTGCAGCCATTGGGCGGTGTTGCCGCAGAAGTTGGCGACCCACAGGAAGCGGTAGTCCCTGTAGGCTATCCAGGAGTCGAATATCTGTATGCGGGGCAGTTTGATGCGGGGGTGTATATTCAAAAAAAGGGCCTCGGAAGACCCATTATACTTCAGGTCGGCACAATACGTTCCGTACTCGTCTCTGCGCCGTCCAGTGTGTCAAAGAGAGGCCGTTTCGCCACAGGTCTCCGTTTAGCACATCTAGAGAAGGCTTCTGCTGTTCCGCCCGCTGACGGCGATGATGCCCGTAGCGTTCAGGCCCCCAACGGCAACCACCCCGATGGCGTTCACGCCGCCCACAGCGACAAATCCGATGGCGTTCACTCCTCCCACCGCAACGAGACCGATGGAGTTGGCGAGGCCAAAGGAAACAAGCCCGATTGCGTTCAAGGCGCTGATCGAAACAATGCCCATTGCGTTCAGGATGCCCAATGCGATAGCGCCGATTCCATTGTGGCTGCCCGCTGCGATTATGCCGACTGCGTTCTTGCCCGTGGTGATTCCATCCTGCATTTCAGTCCTCCGACAACGTGGCTCCGGCCCAGCCCGGAAGCGTCGCCATAGACTACTATCACGCCCCGCCACGTGCAAGGGCTGCCTCTTGTTGACACTGTGTGGGGCCGCTTGTACAATCTTGGCGGCCCAGACCCAAGAGCCTAGACTACCGGGGTGTGACCCCGGTGTGGTTTCCAGCCCGCATTCGAGAGAGACGTTGGCCCCCGAAGACGGCATACTCACCGACGAACTGCGCTCAAGCGCCATAGGCATCAAGGGAGACCCACTGAGCATGGACATCGAGAAGGGCCATGTCCGGCGGTTCGCCGAGGCCATTGGCGACGACAACCCCCTCTTCATCGACGAGAAGGAGGCCCGGAAGTCCCGGCACGGCAGTCTCATAGCTCCGCCTACTTTCCTGCGGACTATACGCGTGGAGAGGCCTGCCCTGCCCTTCACCGTTCCCTATGGCAGGAACCTGGACGGCGGCAGCGAGTGGGAGTTCTTTGGTCCGGTCCGAATCGGCGACTTCATCACGGCGCAAATCGAAATCGAGGACATCTTCGAACGCCCAGGACGATTGGGGACCATGCTGTTCACTATTTACCTCACCATGTACAAGAACCAGCTTGATGAGGTGGTGGCGACTCAACGCGGGACATCGATAAGGTACTAGGTTGGCGATGGCTGAACAGGTGTACTGGGAAGACATTGACGAAGGGTCGGAAGTTCCCCCGCTGGTGAAGGAACCCGACAGCCTTCATCTGGTCAAGTACGCCGGGGCGTCCCTGGACTTCTACCAGATACACTATGACAAGGACTTCGCCATAGGCAACAACCTTCCCGGCATCATCGTCCACGGAGCGTTAAAGGGCGCATGGCTCGCCCAGCTCATGACCAACTGGATTGGCTTAGAAGGAAGCCTTAAGAAAATAAAAGTCCAGTATCGCGGCATGGACGTGCCCGGAGACAAGCTCACGTGCAAGGGGACTGTCGTTCGGAAATACATGGACCAGGGCCAACGGCTGGTGGACTGTGAAATCTGGCTGGAGAATGGCAAAGGGGAGAGGACGACGCCGGGAACGTCCACGGTGTCCCTTCCCTCAAGAGGCGGATAGGGCCCACGGCCCAGAAACCGGCGTCCCGCTGAGGCGGACGCCCAAGACGGAGGCGTCATGGCGTCAGATGTTCTACTGGATAAGGTTGCTATAATCACAGGCTCCGGGCGGGGCATTGGGCGAGGAGTCGCCATGCTCATGGCTGAGGAGGGAGCCAAGGTCGTGGTCGTCGACCCCGGCGGAAACGTAGACGGCACCGGGACCGACAACGGCCCGGCCGACCAAGTGGTCAAGGAAATCACCGACGCGGGAGGGACCGCCGTAGCCTGCTACGAGTCGGTGGCCACCATGGAAGGCGGCGAGAAAATTGTCCAGACAGCCCTGGACTCCTTTGGCAGGCTGGACATCGTCGTCACTCCCGCCGGAATTCTCAGGGACCGGATGATATTCAACATGACCGAAGAAGAGTGGGACGACGTGGTTCGGGTGCACCTGAAGGGCACTTTCACCGTGGTCAAACCCGCGTCCATCATATTCCGCCAGCAGCGATCAGGCAGGATAATCACCTTCTCGTCCCGCTCCGGTCTGGTGGGCACGTCCGGTCAGGCCAACTATGGGGCGGCCAAGTCGGGCATAGCCGGATTCACCAAGGTTGTCGCCAGAGACCTGGGCAGGTACGGAGTCACTGCCAACTGCATATCCCCCAGCGCCGACACCCGGATGACGGGCACCGTCTCCGACGAGTCGCGGGCCATCAGGGCCCAGAGGGGCATAGCCCAAGCTGGCGCGACCGGACCGGCTGTCAGCAGCCGGAACGCTGACGACGTGGCGCCCTTTGTGGTGTTCCTCGCCAGCGACCACGCATCCAACGTCAACGGCCAGGTGTTCGTGGTGGCCGGAGGAAACGTGTCGTTGATGTCCGCTCCCAGGGCCATCAATACCATCTACAAGGACGGCAGGTGGACCCTGGAGGAGTTGGCTCCATTGGCCCGTGACTGGCTTACCAAGGACATCTCCAACCCAGCCCCGGCCATGCCCCAGCAGTAACCCCGGATTCAGGAGGAGACGCAATGGGAGACTTGCTTAAAGACAAAGTAGCCGTTATTACGGGCGCAGGCAGGGGCATCGGACGAGGCGTCGCCAAGCTGATGGCCGAAGAAGGCGCCAAAGTTGTCGTGGCTGACCTGGGCGTCAACGTCGACGGCTCTGGTGAGGACCAGTCCCCCGCCGCCCAGGTGGTCCGGGAAATCCAGGACACCGGAGGGACGGCGGCCGCCTGTTACGAGAACGTGGCCCTTATGGAGGGCGGGGAGCGGATTGTCCAGTCGGCCATAGACAACTTCGGCAGGTTGGACATCGTCGTCACTCCCGCGGGCATACTGCGCGACCGGATGGTCTTCAACATGACCGAACAGGAATGGGACGACGTGATTGCGGTCCACATGAAGGGAACCTTCACGGTGGTGAAACACGCCTCGATTCTGTTCCGACAGCAGCGTTCGGGAAGGATTATCACCTTCAGCTCCACTTCAGGGCTGATAGGCAACTCCGGCCAGGCCAACTACGGGGCCGCCAAAGACGGCATAGCGGGATTCACACGGGTCGTCGCTCGGGACTTGGGACGCTACGGTGTGACGGCCAACGCCATCTCTCCCGCCGCCGACACCAGAATGACGGGCACCGTCTCCGAGGAGTCCCGGGCCATCAGGGCGCAACGTGGAATCGCCGGAGCAGGGGTGCGCTCGGAAATGCGGAGAGACCCAGAGGACATAGCGCCCTTCGTGACCTGGCTGGCGTCCGATGAGGCGGGCCACGTAAACGGCCACGTATTCCACGTGGCTGGCGGTATGGTCGGTCTGATGAACGAGCCGGAACCCGTCAAGACCATTCACAAAGAGGGGCGTTGGGACGTGGAGGAGATAATAAGGCTCTTTCCCCAGACCCTGGGGGTAGAATTGATAAACCCGGCCCCGGCCCAGCCTCCCCCGCAACCCAGCGCTTAGGTTGCTATCGGGTGTACGCCCGCGATCAGGCGGCAGGAGCTGCCGCCTTCCTGTTCCGCTACCTTTGCTAGCCGATAGGACAGCGCAGACGCAATCCTTCCGGATGGCAAACAAGAAGAGGCCCCGGAGTTATACTCCGGGGCCTCTTTGGGGTTCTCTGGGTTTTGCCGGGCCGGTCTAGTACTCCATGGGAGGCATGGCCGGTCCGGACTTCGGGTCGTCGGGGATATCGGTGATCATTGACTCCGTGGTCAACACCATAGACGCCACGGATGCAGCGTTCTGGAGAGCTGACCGGGTCACCTTTACGGGGTCCACGATGCCCTGTTGGAGCATCTGGGCGTACTCTCCAATGTCGGCGTCGTAGCCGTAGTCGTCGGCGTGCTGTCTCACGGCGTCCAGCACCACGGCGCCCTCGCTCCCGGCGTTCTGAACTATGAGCCTTAGAGGCACCTCCATAGCTCTTCGCACTATGCTGGCGCCCACTGCCTGGTCTCCAGACAGGTTCAGGGAGTCCAACGCCCTCTGTGCTCGCACCAGCGCAACTCCGCCTCCGGCGACTATGCCTTCTTCCACTGCGGCCCTGGTGGCTGAAAGGGCGTCCTCGACACGGGCCTTCCGCTCTTTGAGTTCCACCTCGGTCGCGGCTCCGACCTTGATGACCGCAACGCCACCCGACAGCTTGGCCATCCGCTCCTGGAGCTTCTCCCTGTCGTATTCGGAGGTGGTCTCTTCAATCTGCACCTTGATCTGGTCGATTCTTCCCTTAATGCCGCCTTCAGCGCCCTTGCCTTCCACTATGGTGGTCTCATCCTTGTTGGAGGAGACTCGGCGTGCCTGACCCATGTCCTCCACTGTGGTGGCGTCCAGCTTCCGGCCTGCCTCTTCGCTTATGACGGTGCCGCCGGTCAGGATGGCGATATCCTCAAGCATGTGCTTGCGCCTGTCGCCGAACCCGGGGGCCTTGACGGCCAGGCAGTTGAGGGTGCCGCGCAGCTTGTTGACCACCAGGGTGGCCAGGGCCTCGCCTTCCACGTCCTCGGCAATCAGGACAACTTCCTTCTTCCCTATCTGCAAAAGCTTCTCAAGCACCGGCACAATGTCCGAAACTGCGGAAACCTTCTTGTCAGTGATGATGATGTAGGGCTCCTCAAGGGTCGCTTCCATCCGGTCGGGGTTGGTGATGAAGTAGGGGGAGATGTAACCACGGTCGAACTGCATCCCCTCCACGTACTCCGTCTCGTCCACCATGCTCTTGGATTCCTCTACCGTGATGACGCCGTCCTTGCCCACCTTCTCCATGGCGTCGGCGATGGTTTGGCCAATGGCGTCCTCGTGGGCGGAAAGCGCCGCCACCTGGGCTATCTGGTCACGGCTTTCCACGGAGGTGGCCATGCTCTTCAACTCGCCCACCACGGCCGTTACGGCGTTGTCTATGCCGCGCTTCAGAGCCATGGGGTCGGCTCCCGCCGCCACGTTCCGGAAACCGTCGTTAATCAGGGCTTGGGCAAGGACCACCGACGTGGTTGTGCCGTCTCCGGCGGCGTCGTTGGTCTTGCTCGCCGTCTCCTTCAGAAGTTGGGCGCCCATGTTCTCGAACGGCTCGGACAGCTCGATTTCCTTGGCGATGGTAACGCCGTCGCTGCACACCTGGGGCGGGCCGAATTTCTTGTCCAGTATCACGTTCCGTCCCTTGGGTCCCAGGGTGATTTTCACGGTGTCCGCCAATACGTCTATCCCGGTCTTAAGGTGCTTGCGTGCATCCTCTGCGTAGGTCAACTGTTTGCCAGGCATTGCTCGCTCCTTTCTCTTTGTTGGTTTCAGTCTTTCTTAAGCGGGGCGCCCTCTAGCCAATTTTGGCCAAGATGTCGCTCTCTCTCAAGATCAGGAACTCGTCTTCTCCGTCCTTGTACTCGGTGCCGGCGTACTTGGAGTAGACTACCTTGTCTCCGACCGAGAGTTCCATGGGAATTCGCCCCTTGCCGTCATCGGTGGAGCGACCAGGACCGGCAGCCATCACTTCTCCGGTCTGAGGCCTCTCTCTGGCCGTGTCAGGCAGATATATGCCTGAGCTTGTCTTCTCTTCCTGCTCCAGCGGCTTTACCACTACCCTATCTCCAAGGGGAGCAAAATCAACCACAGCTTCCTCCTTAACGCGAACTTCAGCTATAATATTAGCGCTCGGCTCTTGAGAGTGCTAATTCAATTGATAATACTAAGCCTAGGACAATATCCTTGTCAAGAACGACGCGTCTCTTCCCCCGAGCGGCTCGAAACCCAATGACAGACTCCATTCCAAGGACAGTCCGCCTGAAAACCCTCCAGATCTCCCTCGACGGGACAATTGCAACCGTGACTCTCGACAGGCCCCGGTCCCGCAATCGAGTGGACCTGGACATGGCCTACGACATCCGCGAGGCCTGCCAGCTCCTGACAGATGAAACGGACGGACTTCGAGCCGTGGTGGTCACCGGGCGGGGAGCCAGTTTTTCGTGCGGCAGAGAAAAGCTGACCGCCTCGGGCGCACAGAAAAGCGGGATAACACTGGAGCAATGGCTTGATCTCCATCGGGCGGCTTCAGCCATAGCTAGGTTGGAGGTCCCCGTAATAGCGGCCCTGAACGGCGACGCCACCGACCACGGGTTGGAGCTGGCCCTGGCCTGTGACCTAAGAGTCGCCGACCCTGCGGCACACATGGGGTTCACCGACGTCTCTGTGGGGAGGATGCCCTGGGACGGAGGGACCCAACGCCTGACCCGTCTTGGAGGCCCGACACTGGCGCTGGACATGCTGCTGACTTCGCGGCTGATAGACGTGCAGGAAGCTATGGCTGCTGGGCTGGTCAACCGGGTCAGTGAGCCGGGCCGCACCCTGGAAGAGGCGCTGGACCTGGCCGGTCTCATCGCCTCGGCGGCCCCCGTTGCCTCCAGGTACATCAAAGAGGCAATCATGTCGGGGATGGACATGACCGTTGCCCAGGGACTGGGGCTGGAGGCGGATCTTAGTGTCATCCTCCAGAGCACACAGGACCGCGCCGAGGGGCTGAGGTCATTCTTCGAGAAACGGGACCCGAAGTTCCGGGGCGAATGATTCCCGTACCAAGCCTGATGCGTTTATCCAAATACTGTTCGACGCCATGATCGCTTTTGAGACGCTCCTCTACAGCAAGACAGGGGCCGTGGCACGGATTTCCCTGAACCGGCCCCATGTTCGCAACGCGTACAACACCACGATGCGCGACGACCTTTACCAAGCCCTGTCCGCCGTCAAAGATGACCAGGAGGTCCGGGCGGTGGTCTTGTCGGGAGAGGGTCCGGCCTTCTGCGCCGGCGCCGACCTGTCCGAGTTTGGGACCGCTCCTTCTCTTGCCGTTGCCCGACAGGTGCGGTGGCGGAGGGACATATGGGGCCTGTTCCTCAGCGTATCCAAACCCATGATCGCGGCCATACACGGCTATTGTCTCGGCTCAGGAGTGGAAATGGCCCTGCTATGTGACATCCGCATAGCGGCGGAAGACGCCGTCTTCGGACTTCCCGAAGCTTCTCTGGGGCTGATTCCCGCCGCTGGGGGCGTCGTGACACTGCCCAGGACTGTCGGCCCCGGAGCGGCCCTGGACCTTCTTCTGACACGCAGACGAATCGCCGCCCATGAAGCTCGAACCCTTGGACTCGTCACCCGCGTGGCGCCTGGAGATGAGCTTGAGGACATGGTTAGCGACGTTGCCCATGGGCTAGAGTCCCTGGAGCCTTCCGTCGCGGCGGCGGTCAAGTTAGCGGCGGGGCGGGGGATGGACCTGCCTCTGGAGCGGGCGTTGGAGCTGGAGACCCGCCTGACGCTCAAGACGTTGGGGGAAACTGGCGCCCTCTGATACAATACTGAGTCGGCGCCGACAGTATGACTCCATTAGTTGGCCGACAATGCCTGGAGGACGCTGAATGAACACCACGGAGTTTCTGATCATTGCCAATGCAATCGTCCCCGACCGCACGGCTGTCGTGTTCGAGGGACACCGGTACACTTACGAAGACCTGCAAGAGCGGGTGTCCAGACTGGCCAATGCTCTGTCCGACCTGGGCGTGGGGTCCGGAGACCGGGTGGCGTCCATGCAGGTGAACACCAACCAGGTGATCGAGACCTATTTCGCCGCCGCTGCCCTGGACGCCATCTACGTGCCCTTCAACTTCAGGGCCAGGGCCGAGGAAGTCGCCTATATGCTCAGCGACGCCGACCCTTCGGTGTTTCTCGTCGGGGGCCGGTACCTGGAGTTGGTCGACTCTATCAACCCAGCAGTGCTGCCGTCCAACTTGATAGCTTTCGACGGCCAAGCTCCGGTCGGCGGAGACACCGAGGGCCATTGGCTTTCATACGAGGGTCTGCTCGCTTCGGCGCCGCCAGACCAACTCCACTTTCCCGAAGCCGACGACGACGACACTACCATCCTGATGTTCACCGCAGGCACGACCGGCCACCCCAAAGCGGTGATGCTCACCCAGCAGAGCTTCACCTCCTACCTGCTGGCCAACGTCAATCCTCCTGACCCGGACGAGGAAGAGGAGAAGAACCTCCTCACGGTGCCCCTCTACCACATCGCGGGCATTCAGGGGATGATGGCCGCCGTCTACGGAGGCAGATCTCTGGTGGTGATGCGTCAGTTCGAACCCGTCGAGTGGATGGAGCTGGTGCAACAGGAGAGGGCCAACAGGGCGATGCTGGTTCCAACGATGATAAAGTGGCTCATGGACCACCCTGAATTCCCCAACTACGACCTGTCCAGCCTCGAAGTCATTACCTACGGTGCGGCCCCCATGCCCCTGGAGGTTATCAGTCGCGCAATCGAGGAGTTCCCAGGAGCACGGTTCATCAACGCTTTCGGCCAGACGGAAACGGCGTCCACCATCACCATGCTTCCGCCTGACGACCATGTTCTACAGGGGACTCCCGAGGAAGTCGAGAAGAAGCTAAAGCGGCTCACCTCCATTGGAAAGCCCCTCGACGACGTGGCGGTGCGCATAGTCAACGAGGATGGAGATGACGTAGACACGGGAGAAATCGGCGAGATAGCCGCCGCCGGCGCCCGAATGATGAAGGGATACTGGAACCAGGAAGACGCCACCCAGAACGCTATCCGAGGCGGATGGGTCTACACCGGCGACCTGGGCTACCAGGACGACGACGGCTATATCTTCCTGTCCGGCAGGGCCAGGGACTTCATCAAACGGGGCGGTGAGATGGTCTCCCCCGAAGAAGTGGAAAGCGTCCTGCGTTCTCACTCTGCCGTGGACGACGCGGCCATCATCGGCGTCCCCGACGTGGAATGGGGAGAGCGAGTACGGGCCGTCATCGTCCTCAAGCAGGACCGCACGGCTTCGTCTGAAGAGCTTATTGAGCACTGCTACGAACACCTGTCCAGCTTCAAGCGCCCGGAGGACGTGGTGTTCGTCGACGAACTGCCCCGAAACCCCTTGGGCAAGGTGCTGAAACGGGTGCTCCGCGAGGAATTTGCACAGCCCATCGAGGACTGACGGTATAGGGGCGTCCTATCCCGGCGTTTCCAGGACTTCCAGCCTGACTCCGTCAGGGCCCTCGAAGAAGCACACGTTGCGCCCGCTTCCTACCTGGAACTGGGCGAGTATCTTGGCCCCTGACCCTTCCAACTGGGCCACCGTGCCGGGCAGGTCATTGGTGTCTATGGCTACGTGCTCCAGCCCGTAGAACTGCTCGATGGGTTGACCCTCCACCAACGTCGTCACATTCATGGGAATTCCGTGCAGGTCCAGCTTGTAGCCTATGTCTCCGATTTCCTGCACAACCGTTGCTCCCAGGTTATTCACGTACCAGTCGGCCGTGGCTTTAGGGTCCGGGGTCTTGAAGTGGAAGTGGTTCAACTTGAACTCAGCCATGAGAATTCCTCCTCGTTTCGACGATTGCTTTTTCGGCGCCTGCTTATGTTGCCCGTTCACCCAGGCTGGCGCTAACTGAGGTCTGCCCCGTTCAGCTTGGTCGTGTCTTCGAAGACGACCGGAGCCGTCAAGGCGGCCCGCATGTAGCAGCCCGCCCTGGCGTTGCGCAAGACTGCAGCCACCTTGTCAGGGTCTTCGGTAGACTCAATCTCAAAGTGGGTCTCCACCCTTGGAACGCGCGCTTGGATAGATCCCTCCAACACCGATCCGCTGAGCTCCAAGTGCAGGGAAACATGGGCCTTGACCTTGTCGATGGCGACCTTCATTTGATGGGAGTACCTCCCAATCTGGGTCATCTCTCAAAAGAGTATGGCGGAAGCCAGATAGGCCATGGGCGGCGGAGCTGAGTTGTCTCCGCCCACCGTATCCGGCTCGTCGCAAAATATCGAAAAGTCCTTGCCGGCGATGCTGAAGTCGGCCCGTTTGAGCATTGTTCCCAGGGTTTCAGCGTCACATTCGAGGACTGTGCTGCGATAGCTCCTCTCACGCGTGGGGCCCTGGGACAAACGTCCGCTGTCTTGGGCTTGATCGCTATTGGAAGAAAGATGTTCGGACATAACTCCCCTCTCGAAACGCATGGTGTGTGTTTACGACAAATCAGGGTCGCCGCGGAACCGCTCGGGGACCAATCTCAGAATCATCTGTTTGAGCAACCCATTGCGCACAGACTTCCACGATTGTTTCACCGGGTGCATGTCCTGACCCGTGAGGCGTTCGGCGCCGCCGGGGTCGCCGTAAACGTCCTTGACGTACCTGGCGGTGATGTACGACAGGTCGTCTGTACGCTCGGGAATGGCCTGGGCCAGGCGTCTGTTGTACTCCCACGGGGTCTCCTGGGGTTTTGGACCGATCCCGGCCATGCTGGCCAGAATCCTCATGGACGCATATACCGACGTGACATAAGGCATTCGGGACAAGTTCCACCTGGCGTAGACGATCCCTCCAACGGGCAAGACCACCGCCAGCGCCACGACGGTAGCGATAAACGCTGTTAGCGCAGAAACCCCGCCTCCGGTTTGTGCCTGGGCGTCGGGAGGGAGATCGTTGAGCGCGTCCAGGTCATCCAACTCGTTGAACAAATCATCGCCGCTGTCCAGCGCCTCGTCGTCGCATATCCCAGGTATGAATTCCTCGCAGGCGTCGGCGGCGACGCCTCCGGTGGCCAGTCTTCCGGCGCCTGGTGTGAACCCCAAGCTGACCAGTGAGTCCTGAACGTCGGCGGGGGTTGGCTCGAACTCCACCCACCCGTACTCTGGGAAGTAGACTTCCGTCCAGGCGTGGTAGTGCCTGGCCCTGACCACCCATCCTCCCCGGTCCTCGTCGTATTCGCCCGGACCGAACCCGACCACTAACCGCGCCGGTATGCCCAGTGAGCGGAGCATTGTCGCCATAGACGAGGCGTAGTTCTGGCAGAATCCGCGGCCCAACTCGAACAGGAAGAAGTCCACAAAGTCCTGGCCTTCGGGCGGGAGGGTCACGTCCAGAGTGTACGGAAGCCTGTGGAGGTAGGCCTGCATCGCCTGGGCCTTGTCGTAGGGATTGTCCGCGGACTCGGTCATAGTCTCCGCCAGCCGCTTCACCCGGTCCGGCAGGGTATCCGGCAGTTGAAGGTACCTGTCCGTTACCCATACGGGATAATCAGCGCCGGCGCCCCGCAGGGCGGTGGAAGAAGCGGTCGAGACCACTCCGCTGGTCGAGTACCGGACTGGCGGGTTTAGCACTCCTCTGCCGCTGAGGAGCGCCATGGGTTGATGAGGGTCCGGCTCTTGCCTCTGCACTCCTATGAAATCCCCCGATGGGAAGTCATCCGCAACCTCTGCATAGACGAGCCCCGGATTGGACAACGTTTCGTCTTCCGGCAGCGCTTGGGCGTCTGAAGCCCTCAACATCTGGGACGTTCCGTCGATTCGAGAGTCGATCCAACTCACCAGTTCATTGCGATAGGCCGTCACATCGTCGGGCAAATATGATGTCTGAGGGCTTGTTATGAAAAGCTTGAATGGGTCCTGTCCGGTCATCTCAACTTCGGTGGGGATGTTGGATCCGAGGGGCTCGCCCACGGTCACCAACGTATTGGTCTTCGAGAAGATGCGTACGGTGATGTCCACCTGCTTGGTGTCCCGCAGACCCTCAGTGTTTTCTTCCAGCTGAACGTCGCTTTCCTGGACTTCCAGTAGGTTGTCGGAGCTGGTCCAGCCTTCACTGGTGTATGTTTCGTAGGTTCTCATGCGCCAGTGGTAGGCCTGCTGCGACTCCACCAGGAATATCTCCTGCTCACTTAGCTCCTTAACCTCCTTGAAGGGCAAGTCGGCTCTAGGAGCGAAGGGCCCAATCTGGTCCAAGTCCAATGGTGGAGAGTAGAAAATGTAGTTCTTTCTATCAGGCACTCCGTAGAAGAGACTCGCCCAGCCTGATTGGAACTTGTACAGCGGCTCCTCGAACTGCCGGGCGGCGGGAATGACTATCCCCTCAGGCGCCGGCGCCCGCCACACAGGAATCAATGCGACTCCCATGATCGCTGCCGAGACCACAACCACCCCAGCGGTCTGGAGGCCCGTCACCTCATTCCGTGACCGCATGTGTTTTAGAGCGATGCCGGGAGTGGAGACCAGTGCGTACAGGAAAAAGTACCAGTAGAAGCTCGACGGCAAAAATGTCAGGATCACCAGCAAAGCCGCCAACCCTGGGAGTATATGCACCACCGGGGCTTTTGCCCTGAACGTCGACCAAGTCGTCAAGTGTCCACAGAAGAGGACGATTCCGATGAGGAACGTGCCTGTGGTGACTTCTCCCCTATCGCCGGCCGTGCTGCCTATTGCCCCAAACCATCCACCGATCTCCGTGAACAAGTCGGTCAAGCTGCCTGCCTCCGAGATAGTGAAGGCTCCTATTATGATTGCTCCGAGGACCGAAATGAGGACGCCCAGGGGATGGCCCCACCTCCAGGAAATCCTCGACCTGGCCATCAACGTCCAGAAAGGCAAGGGCGCTAGAGCCAGAAGAATGAGGGGCGGAAGTCCGTCCACCCAGTTTGCGGCGCTGATGACCGTGACGGTGACCACCAGTGGCAGCCCCAAAATCAGGACAAAGACGATTTCATTCAGGGACGGGACTCTGCCCTGCCCAGGCGCACTTTCGGACTTGCTCTGCATTGAAGAGGTCATGGCTGTCTAGTAAAGGGAAATCCGGTTCATTACGTCGCCCAACACGGACGCCATGTCGTCGCCTCGCCTTAGAGTGAAAGCCCACTCGCTCCGTTCCCCCCATAGTCCAGAGCGACCAGCCGAGGGCGTGGAGATTGCGGGATCGAAAGTGGCTTTGTCCAGGAAGATGGGCGCTGCAAGGATTCTTCTGCGTGTCAGGAACTGCATCAAATTGCCCAGAGACTCCGTAGGCTCGGGCGTCACGACAATCACCACAGAGCCTGGCTGGAGCTCCGCGCTAAATGAGGAGACCACGTCGATGAAGGCGGTCCGTCCTCTGGCTTCGATGGTGGCCAGGCTCCCCATCATTGTCCACAAGTGGTTCGGGTCCTTGGCCGGGGAAAAGCGGCGCAGTTCGTCTCCCTGGGCAGCCAGCCCCACTGCATGTCCCCGGTCCATCAGTCCCTTGACCAGGGACGCAGCCGCCGTGACCATGTACTCCTCGGTGCCGTCTGTGCCCTCTCCAGCCTGGACTCCTTGATCCATGTCCAGGAATATCCATATCTCGTTTACTCCGGCGCCGTCGAACTCCTTGGTCATCAGTTGGTCCCTGCGGGCGGTGGACGGCCAGTGTATGTGGGTAAGGCTGTCGCCCGGCTCATACTCCCTCACCATCGACGCCGCCGGGCTGTGCCCCAACCGCTGGCCAGCCTCGCCGATTTCCCCGCCGCTGATCTGTCCGGCCACCAGGGCCCGGGCCAGGTCCACGGTTGCAGGGTACACGAGAAAGCTACGGGGCTCTCCTATCCGGCCCTCCATGCTGAAAAGCCCGGTGGGGTCTTTGGTCCGCAGGGCCAAGGCGCCGACGGAGTTCAGACCACGCTTGCGGCAGAAACCGGACACCGTCCACCGTACGGACCCATGGGGGCTGAGGTTGAAGTTGACATCCTCTGAGTCTAGGGCCTCACCCGTCAGCCCGGAGCGGAGCGCGACTCTGGGAAACCCGAACTTTTCCTTCACTTCTACGGTGAGGACCATCCTGCCGCCCACCTGAGGATGCGCCGACACTTCTTCCACCGTCACGTCCAGGCCGCGGCTCTGTAGCCATGTGAAGCCGTAGGCTATGACGGCGCCGCCAACGACCAAATAGACAATCCAGTAGAGGGGTTGAAACCCGGTCAGCATGGCCAACAGAAGCACGCCTCCCAGGCCGATGCACAGTCGTAGGAAGGGCTTTACGTAAGGCCCCAGCGAATGAAAGCGGCCGGCGCTAGCTGCCGGTTCTGCCGAGTGGAGCAAAGGGGAACCCCTGGACCGGAGCCGCTCCGGCCACTGGAACGGACTCCAAGATACTCCGGATGGCGTCGTCCTCGGTTAGGTCCGAGCGCCCGTCAGCCGACAGGACTATACGATGTCCCAGCGCAGCCACGGCCACGGTTTTCACGTCGTCGGGCAGCACGTAGTCCCGCCCTTCCAGGAGAGCCAGAGACTGGGACAAGCGCAGCAATCCCAGGGACGCCCGGGGAGACGCTCCCAGGTATATGGCCTGGTGGGCCCTGGTCGAGTTCACGATGCCCACCAAGTACTCCTTGATGGCCTTGTCGGCGTAGACGTTGCGGGCCGCTTGCTGGGCTATGGCTATCTCGTCAGCGCTTGCCACTGGCTCAACATTGT
This sequence comes from Dehalococcoidia bacterium, assembly GCA_965224415.1. Classification (GTDB taxonomy): domain Bacteria; phylum Chloroflexota; class Dehalococcoidia; order Lucifugimonadales; family JAGWBF01; genus DAOUJI01. The sequence goes on from CBDCZB010000001.1 coordinate 17,565, forward strand.
CGATGGGGTGGGCGGGAATCTGGTTGTCCAGTATGGACACCTCTTCCTCTGGGCTGGGGTAGTCGAGCCTCAGACGTATCAGAAACCTGTCCAACTCCGTTTCAGGCAAAGGAAAGGTACCGCCGTGCTCGGTGGGATTTCGAGTGGCCAGTATCAGAAAGGGCGCCGGCATGGGGTGTGTGACGCCGGCAATGGTGATTTGCCGCTCTTCCATGCACTCCAAAAAAGCCGATTGGGTCTTGGGAGACGCCCGGTTGATTTCGTCCACCAGGACTATGTTGGACAAAACTGGGCCGGGGCGGAAAGTGAACTCCCGCTCGCGCTGGTCGAATATGTAGACTCCGGTGACGTCGCTGGGAAGGAGGTCTGCGGTGCATTGGATACGGCGGAAGGTGAGGCCTATGGACTTGGCCAGGGCTCTGGCCAGCATGGTCTTCCCAACCCCGGGGACGCCCTCGACCAGCACGTGGCCCTGGGAAAAGAGAGCCGCCACCCCCAGCTTCACCGCGTCCGTCTGGCCAACGATGACTTTCTCCACGTTGGCTACGATGGCGGCCCCCAGGTCGGAGGCCGTTTGGAGGTCGTTTTGTGTCACGCCGCACCTACGGGTCTCAGACTGGCTCCCATGACCCCAATCCACTGCGCCGGTATGTGGCTATCAGCCCACGGGGCTCGGTTTGGAAAAGGTCTCACTGGGGACTATCGCTGACGAACGGTTGTCAACGACTGCCCGAATAGGCGTGGGAATAGCCGGATACTACATTCCGCCCCTGAGGTTGTCAATAGCGCGAAATGGCTCCCAACAACTGTCACCGAGGAGGGTATTGTTGCCGACGGCTGGAGTGATTGGAGCGGCGCTAAAAAGAGTGTAAAGAGTGTTTGGAGGCAATGAGCGATAAAGTGATACGCCGTTACCTGACAGGCTCACCAGCCCACGGCAATCCCGTCCTTCCGCGGCTCCGAGCCTCCACTGAGGACGGAAGTCGCCGGGTTTCGCCGGACAATCTGGCCTCCGCCCATTGCTATACGATCCAGCCCTTCAAGGACGAAAGCCTGGTGTCCACGGCGCATCAGTTCCGAGACCACCGACGGGTCCAGCCCCTCCTCCAGGGCCACTCCGGCGCCCGGCTGGACGCTGAACCGCAGGGCGTCCAAGGCCTCCTGGGGTTCCAACCCGAAGTCCACCATATTGACCATGACTTGCAGGTGTCCCTGGGGCTGTTGGAATCCCCCCATAACGCCAAAACACAGGTCCAACTCTCCTCTCTTGGTGGTCAGACCCGGCATGATGGTGTGGTAGGGCCTCTTCCCTGGTTCCAGGCTGTTGGGGTGGTCTGGCTGCAATGAGAAGAGGGATCCCCTGTTGTGGAGCGCCATTCCTGTGCCGGGGACGACGAGTCCCGTCCCAAAACCGTGAAACAGGCTGTTTATCAGGGAGCAGGCGTTGCCTTCCCCGTCCACGCAGGCGACGTAGACCGTATCGCCCGACGGATGACCCGGAAGCGCCTCCGACATCGCCCGGTCTTGTCTGATCAGTTCACGCCGTTGGGCTGCGTAGTCTTTGGACAACATGCCGTCCATGGGAACGTGGGCCATTGCTGGGTCCGCGATGTACCGAAATGCGTCAGCGTAGGAGAGGCGCATGGCCTCTATGAGGCAGTGGTAGGCGTCCGCCGACTGGAACCCCATATCTGCCAGGTCGTACCCTTCAGCTATGTTGAGGGCCATCTGGGCTGCGATTCCGTGGGTGTTGGGGCGGCATTCCCACAGGGTGACGCCGCGGTAGTCGGTGGACAGGGGTTCCTCCCACGTGGAGTAGTGGGCCGCCATGTCCTCGGCGGTCAGCCACCCTCCCTTCTCCTGGACGTAGGCCGCCGCTTTTTCCGCCAAGGCTCCCTTGTAGAATGCGTCACGCCCTCCCTCAGCTATAGTCCTCAAGGTCCCTGCCAGTTCAGGCAGCCGGACCGTCTCCCCAGGCCCCGGTGCATGGCCGTTGACAGTCAACTCGGCGCCGGAAGGATACTGTTGGAGCTTGGGCATGTTTCCTGCCCAGAGACGGGAGATGGTCTCAGCAGCGGGATAACCCTCTTCTGCATAGCGGATGGCGGGTCGCAGGACTTCCGTCAGCCCCATATTCCCGTAGTCGGACAGGAGGGTGTGCCAACCGTCCACAGTTCCGGGCACGGTAATGGAGTAGGGGCTTTCGGATCCGATGGAGCCAATCCCTTGCTTGTGCAATTGGTTGAGGGAAGCGGCGGCGGGCGCTCTTCCGCTGGCGTTCAGAGCCCGCACTTGCTTTTCCCGGTCCATCCAGACCAGGGCGAAAAGGTCGCCTCCCACGCCTGTTGAAAAGGGTTCGACCACTGCCAGAGCCGCCGCCGCAGCGACGGCGCCGTCAACGGCGTTTCCGCCGTCCATAAGAGTACGCAGACCAGCCATGGCGGCCAGGGGCTCGCTGGTGGCCACCATCCCGTGAAGGGCGTGGGCTGTTGTGCGGCGTGACGAGAAATACATCGGTCATTCTCCCTGCGTGGGCAGTTCAGCCTATCAGAGTTTTCAGAATAGGTATCTCATCCCGTTTATCACCCAGTTCCTCGGGATAAATCCCCACGGGGCGGGGATGGGACAGTGTGCACCGAATCGCTTCCTCTGGAGTCACCACGTAGTCCAACGACAAGTCGTGGCGAGTCATGGGAATCGGTTCGTCCACCACTTGGATGGGATGGACGGTGGTCGTAACCGGAGTTTCGTGGGAAATCAGTCCCAGAGAAAGGGCCAGAGCATATTCCAAATCTGAGTAACCGCCTCCCTTGCCCAGTCGAGACCCGTCGGACCGAGCGGCGACAGCCCCACAGACTATGAGGTCTATCTTGGCCATATCCTTGGGATACACCGGGCGTCCCAGCTTGAACGCCCCCTTGATGGAGCTTGCGAAGGAGAGGTCGCCAATCCGTGCGGGGTCCAACTCCAGGAAACACTCTTCGCTGGTCAGGCGCGGGACGGGCATGTAGAGCACCTTGCCCTCTTCTAGGGCTCGCTTGCGGACGGGTCTCTGGGGCATGTCGGGGTTGCACTTGAGCGTCCGGGCTTTCTGCCATACGTCCAGCCCGGCCAGCGTTTCCGCCGCTGCGGAGGCGCCTACGAAGTTGGGGATGCGGCCCCGGGCCCCGGGAAACGCCGATGCGCCCTCTGCTTTGAGCCGGTCCCACACGCGGTTTCGTATTTCCTGCTTGGCGTCCACGGGCCGCATTCTACTTCACCCAAGGTCCGCCAGCCACCCATAAGACGTAATACGCTGTTTAACATAACGAGCGCCCGGTTGAACACGGGCGCCCAAATGAACGTAGAATTAAGGAAAGTCAGGCCCTCTGCTTATACCAGAGGCCGTCCACCTTGTCCCGGAAGAGAGTCACCTGAGGGCCTTCTTCCAGGAGCGCCTGGAAGTACCTGCGGGATATGGGCCTGGGCCGCCACCACTCGTCCTCCACCTCCCACACGTCCTCAATGGAGGCCACTTTCCGCCTCCTGGGACCCAGGCCCACCGCTATAGGAACGCCCTCATCATCCTCTTCCACCTCCACCCTGTCCGGCAGATTCAGGGCTCGAATCTGACCAGGGCGCTTCTTCGTTCTGGAATCCTTGACCACGGTTCCAACTCCATTACCTTGTAGATGGGAGGCTGGCGCCTCAGACGCATCTCCAGGTGCCGCATCATCTCACGGAGTTGCTCCTGTTTCCTGATGCCTGCAAACAGGCTCGCCTGCACGCCCGACTCTCCGGTGACTCCTGAGAGGGTCAGCCTCATGTCCTCCAGCGGCCCTGGGATGTCGGACGCTTCCAGGCCCGACTTGAGGACCGCCAGGGCCCTGCCCCGGTTGTTGACAGGACTCTTGAATGTAAAGTTTCTCGTCCAGGTGGGTTTGTGGAGCACCTTGGACTCCATAGTGACGCCTCGCACATACCTGCCCCGCACCGCCGGATGGGCCAAGGTCCTTCCCAGCAGCATGTCCACCACGGGAACTATAGTGCGCAGAGTGACCGTCGGCGACGGGAAGGCCGCGTACTCGCTGACCTCCTCCTCCTGGCCCACGGGCGTCAGCCAACTGGAGTCGATTCCGTTGGAGAGCTCCCACGCCGTCTTGCCCTCGAGGCCGAACTGGGCCTGAAGAGACCCCACTGACAGATCCGCCACCTGTCCCATCGTCAGGAGACCGAAGCGGCGGAGCCTGGACTTGCTTTCCCAGCTCATCGGCAGAAAGTCCACAGGCAGGTCCTTCAGGAACCCGGCCGCGTCTTCAGGCGCTTTTGTAGCCCCGCCCGGCTGGCTCATGACAGCCGCCACGTAGGCGGTGAACTTGGACTCAGCCAGGCCAATCCGGGGGTGAAGCTCATCAGGGGCCGCTCTCAGCAAGGCCGAGATGGTCCCGGCCTCATCGCCGTAAACAGTCTCCAAGCCCTGGATGTCCACGTAGGCGCAGTCGGGGTCGGCCCTTTCCACCAGGGGGCTTCTTTGAAGCAGCCCCGCCACCACGCCGTCAAAGACATCCCGGTAATGCGCCTCGTCGGCCTCTATGAGAGCGGAGCCCTCGCAGCGGGACAGCGCTTCGGACAAAGGCATCCCGGCAATGACTCCCACCGCTTCCGGGGACCTGTCCAGGACCACGGGGCCTCTCTCGGAGCGGGCAGTCACTATGACGGGCTTGCGGCGCAGGTCGGGGCGCCGCCTCAACTCCTCCTTGACGGGGAGGTGGGTTATGATCATGCAGGCTATGTTCGCTCTGCCGCCGGGAGTTCCGGCGTGGGGCGCTGTTGACTCCGAGGTCATTCGTCTCATCCATACTGCTCCAGATATGGCATAACCCCACTGTATCGCACAAATGTTCTATAGTCAACGAACGGATGTCAGCGCCGTCGGCCCGGAAACGAGTTTAGGTTGACCTGACGCTTTCGTTATGTATACTCTTGGGGCATGTCGCTCCGCCAAGCAGTCTCTGGGACCCTCCCACAGACCCTGAGGCCCATGTTGGCCCGTCTTGCCCATAGCCCTTTCGACTCTTCCGACCATCTCTTCGAACTCAAGTGGGACGGCATCCGGGCGCTGGCCCTTGTCCACAACGGCGCCCTGAAGCTGCTGGACCGCAACTCCCGCGACATAACTCAACAGTTCCCCGAGCTTTCCAAGCTCCCCCGCCAAATCAAAGGGAACGGCGTAATCCTGGACGGCGAGCTAGTATTCGGCCAATCTGGCATTGTCAGTTAGTACGTGAGCCCAGACAGGATGCTACCTTGGGGATAGACGAAGGGTTGTGGGATGTGAGGTGGTCATGGTGCAGGAGAAGTACGGAGTCCGGCTGGCAACACAGGAAAAGGGACGGCTCAGGAAGATGATCAGGGCTGGGAGGAGTTCCGCACAGGCGATTACCCGGGCCCGCATCCTGATCAAGATAGATGAGGGCTGGACCGCCCCCCAGGTGGCCACCGCACTGGACGTGTCGGAGCGGACCGTGTTCCGCACCAAGCGGCGGTATGCCGAGGAAGGACTGGACGAGGTGCTGAGGCACCATAACCAGGTCAACCGGCCCAGAAAGGTGGATGAAAGGGTGGAGGCCCACCTGATAGCCTTGGCCTGCAGCCCGGTGCCCGACGGTCATGACCACTGGACCATGCGGGCCCTGGCGGGCAAGGTGGTGGAGTTGGGATTGGTGGAGTCTTTATCTCCCGAGACGGTCCGCCTGCGGCTAAAAAAAACACGCTCAAGCCGTGGCTCAAGAAACAATGGTGCATCCCCAAGGTAGGTGGAGAGTTCGTGGCGGCCATGGAGGACGTGCTGGATCTCTACGCCGAGCCCTACGATCCGCAGAGGCCGGTGGTCTGCTTTGACGAGACCTCCACCCAGTTGCTGGCCGACGTGAGGGAACCGCTGCCGGCAAAGCCTGGGAGGCCGAGGCGTGAGGACTACGAATACCAGCGGGGAGGGACGCGCAACCTGTTCCTCACCTGTGAGCCTCGCCGGGGCTGGCGCCACGTGGCGATAACCCGGCAACGCACCATGCAGGACTTCGCTCAGCAGATGCGGTGGCTGGTGGATGAGGCCTACCCCGATGTCCCGGTGATTCGGCTGGTTCTCGACAATCTGAACACGCATCGGATGGCCTCGCTTTACGAGACTTTCCCGGCGGCCGAGGCCCGGCGCATCGCCAAGCGGCTGGAGTTGCACCACACTCCCAAGCACGGAAGCTGGCTGAATATGGCGGAGATCGAGTTCAGCGTGCTGGCCCGGGCCTGCCTGCGCGGACGCAACGGAGATGAGGACAGCCTGGAAAGAGCCGTCAGCGCCTGCGTGTCAGAGCGGAACGCGATAGGAGCTACCATTAACTGGCGGTTCACTGCCCAAGACGCCAGACGCAAACTCCATCGCCTCTATCCCTGCCAATCCTGATTTGGTTCAGTACTAGTATGCCTGGATGACCGTGGCCGTCCCAACTACTTGAGCATCGAGCGCAGGTTGGGACTGCCAACCGGCAGAGGGAGACGCAGCAACCCCGTCCACTTTATCGCCTTTGACCTGCTTTACACTGGCTTTCAACCCGTCATGGGTCTGCCGCTGATTAGGCGCAAAGACCTTTTAAACGACCTGTTGGCGCCCAACGAGATCGCCCAACAGTCCGACTACATAGAGAGCGACGGCAAGTCCTTCTTCCACGCCACCTGCGAACTCGGTCTCGAGGGCATTCTGGCCAAGGAGAAGTCCAGCCTGTACCTTCCGGGAAGGCGCAGCCGAGACTGGCTCAAGGTGAAGCGCGTAAGAGAGTCCGAGTTTGTAATCGGAGGGTACACGTTCGGCGGAGGGGCGTTTGCAGGCGGCGCCCGCAAGGAGCAGCCTTTCGGCTCACTCCTGCTGGGCCTCTACGACGAAGACGGAGGCTTTCGTTACGTCGGACAAGTGTTCGATGGCGTCTCCAATCAGGTCGCCAAAGAGCTTTCATCGACGCTCCAAGCCTCCCACATAGAGAACTGCCCCTTCCGCTACATGCCTCCAATCCCCAGGTTCATCTTCTGGTGCCGCCCCGAGCAGGTCTGCCAGGTGGAGTACGGCGAGTTCACCGAAGACGGAATTCTGGGCTACCCCATATTCAAGGCCCTGCGGGAAGACAAACGGGCCGGAGAATGCACCGTCGCCGACGCCCCCGGATGGCCCAGGTCCCTGCCCGCCATCCCCTGAACCCGCTCCGCAACGAAAGTCGGCGGCAGGTTCCGCGCGTCTAACTGCCTTGCCCCTATGCTATACTTGAACCCCTGGCAGGGCTGCGCCCTCGCCTGAAATTCCTGAAGAAACGCCGAATCGAGACATGCCTGAAATACACAGCCACGCCCACCCGGAAGACGAATTAGGCGACCTGAGATACCGCATGCGCCACTCGGCCGCTCACGTCATGGCCGACGCCGTCGTGGAACTGTTTCCTGAAGCCAAGGTCGGCATCGGCCCTCCCACCGACGACGGGTTCTACTACGACTTTCAGGTGGACCGTCCCTTCACTCCAGAGGACCTGGAGCGCATTGAGGCCGTTATGCGGGACCGCATCGACTCAGACTTTCCCTTCTTGCGACAAGTCCTCAGCCGCGAAGAAGCTAAAGACGTTTCCTCGGACCAACCCTTCAAGCTGGAGCTCATAGACGAAATCCCGGCCGACGAGGAGCTGTCCGTGTACCGTCACGGGAGCTTCACCGACCTCTGCCAAGGCCCTCACGTAGAGTCCACCGGGAAAATATCCGCCTTCAAACTCCTCTCGGTGGCCGGCGCATATTGGAGGGGTGACGAACATAGGCCTATGCTGCAGCGCATCTACGGAGCCGCGTTCGAGAGCCAGGAAGCCCTCGACGATCATCTTCACCGCCTGGAAGAGGCCGCCAAACGGGATCACAGGCGGCTGGGAAGGGAGCTGGACCTCTTCTCCACTCACGAGGAGCTGGGGCCGGGGCTGATTGTATGGCATCCCAAAGGCGGCAGGGTCCGCACCATCGTCGAGGACTACTGGAGGGAACTTCATTACAGGCACGGTTACGAGATTGTGTACACTCCCCACGTGGGCCGGTCTCGGCTGTGGCAGACCAGCGGACACCTGGACTTCTACTCGGACAATATGTACTCACCAATGGACGTGGACGGTCAGGACTACTTCATGAAGCCCATGAACTGCCCCTTCCACATAATGGTCTACCGCTCGGACCTGCGGAGCTACCGTGACCTCCCCATGCGCCTGGGAGAACTGGGGACCGTGTACCGCTACGAACGCAGCGGAGTCCTCCACGGGCTGATGAGGGTGCGGGGTTTCACCCAGGACGACGCCCACATCTTCTGCACGCCGGACCAGGTGGAGTCGGAAGTAATGGGAATTCTGGACCTGGCCTTTGAGTTGCTGGACACCTTTGGCTTCGAAGACCGCCGCATCTACCTGTCCACCAGGCCGGAGAAGTACGTGGGCGACCCGGAGTTGTGGGACCACGCCGAGAAGTCCCTGGCCTCGGCCTTGGATGCCAAGGGAATTGCCTATGGAGTGGATGAGGGCGGCGGCGCATTCTACGGCCCCAAGATTGACGTAATGATTCGAGACGCCATCGGCCGCGAGTGGCAATGTTCGACGTTCCAATTCGACTTCAACCTTCCAGAACGCTTTGCCCTGACCTACGAGTCCTCCGACGGCGAGAGGCGGCAACCCTACATGGTGCATAGGGCGATACTGGGCTCCTTGGAGAGATTCCTGGGTGTGCTGATAGAGCACTACAACGGCGCGTTTCCCCTATGGCTGGCTCCGGTGCAGGCCGTGGTCATACCCATCGCCGACCGGCATGTCGAGTACGCCAACCAGGTTAAGGAAAGGCTTACCGAGCGGGGTTTCAGGGTCAACGTAGACTCCCGCAGCGAACGCATGAACCTCAAGATTCGCAACGCCCAGACCCAGAAAGTCCCCTACATGCTGGTGGTGGGAGACCGGGAAGTGGAGAACGCCGCCGCTTCCGTGCGCTTGAGAAGCGAAGAGAACCTGGGTGCCATGTCCCTGGACGACCTCCTGGCCAGGATGGACGAAGAGGTCAGCCGCAAGCGGGATTTGGAACGGTAACCACTACACCACAAGCGGCTGTTTGCTTCCGTCCCATATCTACTGCCCCCTCGGCTTCTATAGAACGGGAGCGGTTATTGGTCTATAATGTTCGGCGGCCCCATTCCGGCGCCTGTCCATCGGAGAGGCGCTTTCAGCAGGAGCGTAACCATGAGCGTAGAAGTCGGCCAGCCGGCTCCCCATTTCAAGCTGTATGACCAGGACCGCCAGGCCAGGGACCTGAATGATTTCAAAGGACAAAACGTGGTGCTTGCATTCTTCCCTGGCGCCTTCACTGGCGTTTGCACCACAGAGATGTGTACCTTCAGGGACCGCCTGGAGCAGTTCAACTCACTCAATGCCCAGGTGCTGGGAGTAAGCGTGGACCCTCCCTTCTCGCAGAAGGTTTTCGCCGACCAAAACAACCTCAACTTCCCCCTGCTGAGCGACTTCAACAGGGAAGCGGCGAACGCTTACGATGTTCCTCTACCTAACCTGGCGGGTCTAGAAGGCTACGTGGCATGTAAGAGGGCCGTTTTCGTCATCGACGGGAATGGAGTGGTCCAGTACCAATGGGTAGGCGACTCTCCGGCCAACGAGCCCGACTACGACGAGGTCAGGCAGGCGGTCAGCAATCTCTAAGTCAAGTCCAATGTTACGGAGGCCAGCATGGCGGTCGAGGTAGGCCAGGCAGCGCCGGACTTCAGCCTTCCGGCCCACACAGGGGACACCATCAAGCTGAGCGACTACAAGGGAAGCAAGCTGGTGGTTCTCTCCTTTCACGTTTTCGACTTCACAGGCGGTTGAACCAACCAGGTCTCCTCGTTCAGGATGGCGAATCCCCTGTTCGAGGAGAAGGATGCCCAGGTGCTGGGCATTAGCTGCGACAGTCTTCCGGCCCACCGGGCCTTTTCTTCCAGCTTGGGGAACATCACCTATCCCCTGCTGTCAGACTTCCACCCTCACGGTGAGATGTGCAAGTCCTACGGGCTTTGGAACGGCGAGCGGGGCGCCCCGCAGCGTGCGGTCATCATCGTTGACAAAGAGGGAATCATCCGGTTTTTCAAGGAATACGAGGCTGGCGTACTCCCGGACCCCAGGGACATCCTGGCGGAAGTGGAAAAGTTGGCGGGATAAAGCCGCGAACAGAGGCGAATTGAGGGCGGCGGTCCGGTTAGTCGGACTGCCGCTCCATGTATTCCACCCAACTGCGATGATAGGCCAGGGCTTCCCTGGTGTCATGCAGGCGTTCGGCGACTAGGATGGCGATGTTGGACATCACCTGGTAGCCCATGGAGTGGTGGGAGTCCAACGCCGTCCTTAGCTGCGAGGCGTCGATGGCGATGACCGTTGATGGTTCCGCGGCTATGGCCGTCAAGGTGCTCAGGTAAGGCGGCACCAGTGCCGACCAACCGAATGCTTCCCCGACTTCCACGCTGTGGACCGTAGTGGGACCGGTGGTGCTCCCGTCGGGCCTCTCCAGGTCCATCTGCAGCCCGACTCGGCCCGATTCCAGTACACAGAGGCGCTCCACAGGCTTGCCTTCGGTGAGTACGAATGAGTCAGGTTCCAGTTCCTTCCGAACGCACAGTTCCAACAGGTCCTTCATATCGGGGGCTGACACGCCGCTGAAGAGTTTGGTCGTGCGGAGGGATTCTTCAATGGTGGACATTATCTATTCACTTTCCAAGACATCTATGCTCTTATTATCAAACGTGGGCCTGCCCAAGTCAAAATCTCCCTGCGGCCTCCCCGAACCGATGCCAGAGGGCGAGTCTAGCTGGCCGCTCCGATTGAGACTGAATGGGCGCTAAGCTACAATTGGGAGGTTATGAGCGCCAGAGGCAAGTTCAGGAAGGGCGACCAGGCCCTGCTCATCGACCGCAAGGACAGACGTTACCTGCTGACGCTTGACCACAACGGTGCTTTCCATAGCCATGCGGGCATCCTTGAACACAGGGACATCATCGGCAAAGAGCAGGGGATATGGCTCAGGACCAGCATGGGCCATACGCTGCTGGCCGTGAAACCCACGCTGTCCGACCAGACGATGCACATGCCCAGGGGCAGCCAGGTCATATACCCCAAGGACCAGGGGATCATTCTGATGATGGCCGACATCTTCCCAGGTTCTGTTGTCGTGGAAGCGGGCATAGGCTCCGGGGCTTTGACCTCCGCCATGCTCAGGGCAGTCGGCTCCAAGGGCAGGGTGGTCACCTACGAAGTCCGGGAAGACATGGTAAAGGGGGCCCTAAAGAACGTTCGGTCAATGGCCCCCAACCCGTCCCGGCACACGTTGAAAATGGGCGACATTTACGAGGGCATCGAGGAGACGGGAGTGGACAGGGTGGTCCTGGACGTGCCCGAGCCGTGGCGGGCGGTGGCCAACGCAGCATCCGCTCTGGCGGCCGGAGGAATCCTGTTGTGTTTCCTGCCTACGATTCTCCAGGTGCATCGACTCTGTGAAGAGCTAGCCAACGACCCACGGTTCCAGTTGGTGGAGACTGTGGAGACCCTGATGAGGCCGTGGAACGTGTCAGGCCGCAGCGTACGGCCCGCCCACCGCATGGTGGCGCACTCCGGCTTCATCACCACCGCTCGCCTGTGTTCTCTAAAGCAGACCCGCCCAGCCGTCGTCGACGCCGAAACGGCCGGAAGCGGAGAGGAGGAGTAGACATGACCGACATCAGTCGAGAGCAGACCCTTGGACTGCTGGAAGAGTTCGTTAAGACGGATACTCTGATGAAGCACTTGCTGGGCGTGGAAGCTGCGATGAAAGCCTATGCAAGGAAGTACGGAGAGGACGAAGGCCGGTGGGGTCTGGCGGGACTGCTCCACGATTTCGATTGGGAGTCGGTCCCCACGCCGGAAGACCACCCGTCCTACGGCGCCCGCATCCTGGAGGACAGAGGATACCCCGACGACATAATCCGGGCCGTCATGTCCCATGGCGACCACACCGGAGTCAAGCGCGAGTCTCTGATGGAACACGCCGTGTTCGCAGTCGACGAATTGTCCGGCTTTATCCGGGCCGTGGCCCTGGTCAGACCCAGCAAGAGCCTGGACGACGTCACGCCCAAGTCGGTGCGTAAGAAGATGAAGGACAAGGCCTTCGCCCGGGACGTGAACAGGGACGACATCCTGATGGGGGCCGAAGAGCTTGGAGTCGACCTGGACGAGCATATCGGGTTCGTCACCGAAGCCCTGAAACCGGTGGCGCCTGAACTGGGGCTGAACGCTGGCGGCTAGTTGTCGTTCGGAGGGGCTGCCCGAAGTCTACGACCCCGACCTGAAGTTCCCCGCCCCGGACCCGGGCCCTTCCCTGGCAGGCTTCGGCCTGTGACACCGTCGGGGGCAGGCCAATCCTGAACGGACCGACTGCAACGGAGTATCTTGAAAGTCGCCGTCATGAACCGACTGCGCTAGCAACCCGCGTTGACAGCAACTATTTGGCCCATATATAATCCGCGTCAAATCGAATCGACCTAGGCCGTAGGGGAGCTTGGAATTGCCAGGCTGAGAGGGCGACCGAGAATGCCGCCGACCCTTGCGAACCTGATCTGGGTAATGCCAGCGTAGGGAATTGGCGCACCGCTTTTCCAGGTATTGTCAGGCCGCCGTTCCTTAAAGAAGGCGGCCTGATTCTTTTGAGCACAACCACCGATACAACCAAACTCCGTCTCAGGGGGATACGTCATTCGTTCTTGACGAACGGCGCCCCTACGCCCGTTCTGGACGGAATCGACCTCCACGTCTCTGAGGGCGAGCTCGTCAGCGTCATCGGGCCCTCAGGATGCGGCAAAAGCACCCTGCTTAACATCATCGCCGGGCTGCAGGCCCCGGATTCGGGAGCCGTATACGTGGATGGAGTTGCCACTGACAACCGCCTGGCACTGGCCGGATACATGCACCAGGAAGACCTCCTCATGCCCTGGAGGACGGTACTGGACAACACCATTCTCGGCCTGGAAGTGCAGGGAGTTCCCCGCAAGGGAGCCCGGGCCAAAGCACTGGTTCATTTCGACGCCTTCGGTCTGTCAGGATACGAAAAGCAGTGGCCCCATGCCTTGTCCGGCGGGATGAGGCAACGGGCCGCACTTCTCAGGACTGTGCTAATGGAGCGGGACATCATCCTGCTGGACGAACCCTTCGGCGCTCTGGACGCCCTGACCAGGTCCCAAATGCAGCAATGGTTGATGGAGCTGTGGGACTCCCTAAACAAGACCATTTTGCTGGTCACCCACGACATAGAGGAGGCCCTGCTCCTCTCCGACCGCATATACGTTCTCAGCTCGCGGCCGGCTCTGGTGAAGACCGTGGTCGACGTGGACCTGCCCAGGCCCCGTCAGTACGACATGATTGCGGACGAGCGGTTCATGGCCCTGAGGCAGAGCATCATCGCAGACCTGCACCAAGAAAACGAGGCAACGGCGCCGTCCCCCGGAGATGCAGCATGGCGCTGACGGACGACCGGATGCCCTCCGTCGGCGACCGGCTGGAGACGCCGCGTCAAAAGAAGCCGACGGTTAACCCGGGCCTCATCAGGTGGGCGGCGGCGGCGCTGGTCATCGCGGCCGTGTTGGGCGCCTGGGAAGCGACAGTCTCGTTGAAGGACATCCCCGCATGGAAGGCCCCGGCCCCGTCGGGGATTGGCCGGGAGCTGTGGGAGAGCCGGGGACTGCTGGCAGGCCACACCTGGGTAACCTTCAAGGAGGTCCTGGCCGGTTTCGGCATAGCTTTCGGCGCCGGAGTCATCACGGCGTCATTGATAGCCTGGTCCAGGACCCTCCGGCTAGTCCTGTATCCTCCGGTGGTGGCGTCCGCAACCATCCCTTGGATAGTCGTAGCCCCGCTGCTTCTTATCTGGGTGGGCTATGGGATGCAGCACAAGGTGATAGTCGTGGCCCTCATCTCCTTCTTCCCGATAGTAGTGAACACGGTTGACGGGCTGGGATCGGCCAACCCGGGGATGGTAAACCTGCTGCGGTCCATGGGTGCCAACCGCTGGCAGATATTCAGGAAAGTGCAGGCGCCGGGCAGCTTGCCCTCGGTCTTCACTGGCGTCCGCATAGGAGTGACAGTGGCCGTAATAGGGGCTGTCGTGGGCGAGTGGGTGGGGTCCAGCGAGGGCCTGGGCTACCTGGCCCTCCGGTCCAAGTCCCAGTTCCTCAGCGATAGGGTCTACGCATCCATTTTCCTGCTGAGCGCGATGGGAATAGGGCTTTTCCTGCTGGCCAGGGTCGTAGAACGGCTGGCGCTGCCGTGGCGTTATGACCGAAATAGGTGAGATTCCTCGGCACCCAAATAAACACATAAGGAGACAACCAGTGCGCTTGATGAGATTCCGAACCATTTTTTCGTTGCTTGCGGCTCTTTCTATACTCACGGTCCTGGTTGCAGCCTGTGGGGAAGATGAACCGGACAAGGTAAGGCTGGCTTTGGACTGGTACCCCAACGCCAATCACGCCGGGTTGTACATCGCCCAGGAAAAGGGTTACTTCGCCGACGAGGGTCTTGAGGTGGACATGTACACCCCGTCGGACCCATCCACGGTCAACCAAACGGTTGCCGCCGGCGCAGACGACTTCGGAATCAACTACCAGCCCGACGTGCTGTTGGCCCGCGCACAAGGCGTTCCTGTAGTGTCGGTCATTGGACTAGTGCAGCATCCCCTGAACTCGGTGCAGGTCCTCACGGCTTCAGGAATTACCCGCCCCAGTGACTTGAAGGGCAAGCGTATCGGATATCCCGGCATTCCCACGAACGAGCCCTTGCTGGACACCATGCTCAAACACGACGGCGTGGAAGGCGGGCTGGCAGAGGTGGAGCTGGTCAACGTGGGCTTCAACCTGGCGGAGGCCCTTATCTCAGGGAACGTGGACGCATGCGTAGGCTGCTACTTCAGCCATGAGTCCATACTCATGGAGAACCAAGGCTTCCCCGTCACTGTGCTGAAGATGAACGAGTGGGGAGTTCCCGACTACTACGAGCTGGTTGTGGTCGTCAGTGAAGAGACTCTTGCTGACAAGTCCGACTTAGTGCAAAGGTTCGTTCGAGCCGTGGTCAAGGGCTACGATGAGGCCGCCACCGATCCCGAAGCCGCCGTAAACTTGCTGCTGGAATTCACAGAGGACGAGGTGGACGAGGCCATAGAGCGGCCCGGCATAAAGGTGATAGCTCCCCTCTGGAAGGGCGCGGACCCAGTGGGCTGGCAGACCCAGGAGAAGTGGCAGAACTTCGCCACGTGGATGCTGGAAAACGGCCTGCTCGAACAGCCCCTCGACGCCGGAAAGGCCTACACCAACGAGTTCGTCGAGAACCGGTAACGGCAGGAAGTAGATATGAGCCTCAGCAGCGAGCTAAAAGAGAGCGTCGGCGACCTTTGGGACAAGACGGTCAGCCATCCCTTCGTGAAGGAGTTGGGGGACGGCAGCCTGCCGGAAGAGGTCTTCGACATCTACTTCAAACAGGACCACATATTTCTCAAGGATTGGATCGCCCTCATGGCAGCAGGAGTCATGAAAGCCCCCGATTTCCCCCACGCAAGGCCACTGGCCTCGTTTATCCACTTGGCCCTCGGAGGTGAGGAGGGCCTCTTCCAAGACTACTTCCGGGAGCGCGGCCTCTCCGAGGAGCAGGTCAGGTATCTCCGGCCCATGCCCACAACCATGGCCTACGGCGGCTTTCTGAGGCGAATAGCGTACGAAGGTTCCTTCCACGACATAGTCACTGTGCTCCTGGGCATCGAGTGGCCCTACCTGGAGTGGGGCAAGCGTCTCGAGTCCCAGGGAGCTAAGCCCGGCAACAAGTATTACCAGACCTGGATAGACCTCCACGCTGCACAGGAACTGGACGATTTCGTGTCCTGGATGCGCGAAGTGTTGGACGGCTCCACAGTGGGGCATCCCGCCAGGCTCAAGTCCCTGTTCCTCAGCGCCATGCGTTACGAGTACATGTTCTGGGAGATGGCGTACAGGGGCGAGACGTGGCCGGTGTAGGCTCTTCGTCCATACCCAAGGCTATGACCATTGCCGGTTCCGATTCCGGGGGCGGAGCCGGCATCCAAGCCGACCTCAAGACCTTTGCCGCCTTCGGAGTGTTTGGGACTTCGGTGATTACAGCCGTCACGGCCCAGAACACCGTCGGAGTGACGGGAGTGCACGAGATTCCGGTTGACCTGATTGTGGCGCAGATTCACTCGGTCTTGGACGACATTGGCGCCGACGCGGTGAAGACAGGGATGCTCTCATCGACTCAAGCTATAGAGGTCGTGTCGGAAGAGATGGCGCGACGGAGCGTCGAACGCCTAGTGGTGGACCCGGTCATGGTCGCCAAGAGCGGTGACCGTCTGCTTAGGCAGGACGCCGTAAGTGCCCTCCGCACAAAGCTTATCCCTCTGGCCACAGTGGTCACGCCGAACATACCCGAGGCTGAGACTGTAGCAGGCATGAAAATCAACACCGAGGAGGAGGCTCGTGAAGCGGCCAGGAAGATAGTGGGAATGGGCGCCATGTCGGTGGTGGTCAAGGGCGGCCATCTGGACGGCCCGCCGGTTGACCTGCTCTACGACGGGCGAGACTTCATCGTGTTTCCAGGAGAGCGCATCGACACGCGGAACACCCACGGCACGGGCTGCACCTTCGCCTCGGCCATAGCCGCCGGGCTGGCCAAGGAAAAGTCCCTTACCGAGGCCATAGCCGACGCCAAGGAGTACGTGACGGAGGCCATCCGCCACGCCGACTTAATGGGGCAAGTGGGGCAGGGACACGGCCCCCTGAACCACTTCTGGCGGTTGGGATGATAGAATGGATTGGAAGGCTTCTCATGGGTACTTTCCACCACACGATCACCGTCAGCCCTAAAGACGGTTCACAACGTCTCGATTTGGATGCGCTTGTAGACACGGTCAGTACGTATACGATGATTCCAGCGCCGGAGCTCGAAGCCTTGGGCGTCATTCCGGAGTGGACCAGCGTTTTCGAGTTGGCCGACGGCAGCCGATCAGAGTATCGACTGGCGGAATTGCAGGTCAGCATCAACGGAGAGTCCCGGACCACAATATGCATCTTCGGAGATCAGGGTTCCACACCTCTTTTGGGTGCATACACGTTGGAGGGCTTCGGGCTGGCCGCCGATCCGGTCAACGGAAAGCTCACACCAGCCAGGTTGTATCTAGTCTAGGCGCCGCCCGCTTTTTGAACGTTGGGGACCTGAGTTCATATCTCTTCACATAACCACGTTACGCTACCGTCACCGCCCCTCGGAGACCTCGGGGTTGAAGCAGTGGACCAGGGGCCGGTCGTTTAGCCCGGCCAGCAGGTTGCGGGCGGCCAGCATTCCCATAGCTTGTCTGGCGCCGGTTGAGGAGCTGCCTATGTGGGGAGTGATGACTACGTTGTCCAGGCCGAGCAGCGGATCGTCGGACGGGATGGGCTCCGGGTCGGTGACATCCAAGCCAGCGCCCGCAATTCGGCCCTGCCTCAGTGCTTCATACAACGCTTTGGAGTCAACCACCGGACCGCGGGCGGTGTTGACCAGGATAGCGGTGGGTTTCATGGCCATGAGCTCCTCCGCTCCAATCAGCCCCCGGGTCTCCGGGGTCAGCGCCACGTGCAAGGAGATGAAGTCCGACTCCCGGAGCAGTGAGGTCATGTCAGCATACTCCAGCCCGTGTTCACGTTCCGCATCGGTCTTGCGGGAACGGGCGCTGTACAACACCTTCATATCGAACCCACGGGCCCGCTTGGCCATCTCCAGACCTATTTGACCCAGCCCGACGATGCCCATCGTAGCCCCGCCCACGTCGGCGCCCAACCACCACATGGGGTGGAAAGCCAGCTTCCAATTGCCCTGCCTGACCCACTGGTCCGTCTCCGCTACACGCCTGGCCGCGGCAAGCAAAAGGGCGAACGCGAGGTCCGCAGTCGCTCTCGCCAATACTCCCGGAGTGTAGCCCAACGGTATTCCCCGCGCTGTCAGAGCGGCCACGTCAATGTTGTCCACGCCGACGGCCATCTGGCTGACGACCTTGAGCTGGCGACACTCGTCCAACAAGTCCCGGTCCACCCGGTCCATAATGGTGGTCACCAGACCTTGGGCGTTAGCCGCCCGACGCTTGAGTTCATCGGGCGGGGGCGGAGTCTCCAGAGGCCAAACCTCCATGTCCGTCTCGGCTCCAATGGCGTCCAGAGCCTTCTGTCCTATGTGCCTGGTGACGAATACCTTGGGGCGTGGCATGTCTCCGCCTCCTTAGGAAGCCCGTTGAACTTCCTGCATGTTGGGGCTTGTCCTGATAGAGCCTATTTTACAGCAGCGGCTTCCCATGTTTCAGAGTCCCGGCGCATCCTTGAACCAAGTGGCAACCTGTGCGGGACGCTCCTAACGAGAACACCCTCCTGACATCTTGCGCCCATTGGTTTAGACACGAGTGCGACACCAACGAACACCACGCGCACGCTCACTAGTATTCGGCCAATCTGGCATTGTCAGTTAGTACGTGAGCCCAGACAGGATGCTACCTTGGGGATAGACGAAGGGTTGTGGGATGTGAGGTGGTCATGGTGCAGGAGAAGTACGGAGTCCGGCTGGCAACACAGGAAAAGGGACGGCTCAGGAAGATGATCAGGGCTGGGAGGAGTTCCGCACAGGCGATTACCCGGGCCCGCATCCTGATCAAGATAGATGAGGGCTGGACCGCCCCCCAGGTGGCCACCGCACTGGACGTGTCGGAGCGGACCGTGTTCCGCACCAAGCGGCGGTATGCCGAGGAAGGACTGGACGAGGTGCTGAGGCACCATAACCAGGTCAACCGGCCCAGAAAGGTGGATGAAAGGGTGGAGGCCCACCTGATAGCCTTGGCCTGCAGCCCGGTGCCCGACGGTCATGACCACTGGACCATGCGGGCCCTGGCGGGCAAGGTGGTGGAGTTGGGATTGGTGGAGTCTTTATCTCCCGAGACGGTCCGCCTGCGGCTAAAAAAAACACGCTCAAGCCGTGGCTCAAGAAACAATGGTGCATCCCCAAGGTAGGTGGAGAGTTCGTGGCGGCCATGGAGGACGTGCTGGATCTCTACGCCGAGCCCTACGATCCGCAGAGGCCGGTGGTCTGCTTTGACGAGACCTCCACCCAGTTGCTGGCCGACGTGAGGGAACCGCTGCCGGCAAAGCCTGGGAGGCCGAGGCGTGAGGACTACGAATACCAGCGGGGAGGGACGCGCAACCTGTTCCTCACCTGTGAGCCTCGCCGGGGCTGGCGCCACGTGGCGATAACCCGGCAACGCACCATGCAGGACTTCGCTCAGCAGATGCGGTGGCTGGTGGATGAGGCCTACCCCGATGTCCCGGTGATTCGGCTGGTTCTCGACAATCTGAACACGCATCGGATGGCCTCGCTTTACGAGACTTTCCCGGCGGCCGAGGCCCGGCGCATCGCCAAGCGGCTGGAGTTGCACCACACTCCCAAGCACGGAAGCTGGCTGAATATGGCGGAGATCGAGTTCAGCGTGCTGGCCCGGGCCTGCCTGCGCGGACGCAACGGAGATGAGGACAGCCTGGAAAGAGCCGTCAGCGCCTGCGTGTCAGAGCGGAACGCGATAGGAGCTACCATTAACTGGCGGTTCACTGCCCAAGACGCCAGACGCAAACTCCATCGCCTCTATCCCTGCCAATCCTGATTTGGTTCAGTACTAGGACAAACCCCAACCGGAACAAAGAATCCCCGCAGTCCTCGAGGACTGCGGGGGGCTTTCTGTTTGCGGGAAGACGCAACCGGGCTGGGCCGGCCCGGCCCTTTTCAGTGCATCTAACGGGCTTTGGCGAGCTGGTGGCCGACGTGGTGGTTCTCGGTGCAGCCCTCCGCCGTCCGCTCCAATTGTACGGTGACGTGGTTGATGCCATAGTTTTCATACACCAAGTCCTGAATCCTGGTAGTCAACCGGCCCAAGTCTCCATCGTAAGCGGGGTCCAACAGGACGTGAGCTGTGAAGGCCTCATTCCCCGAGGTTATGGTCCAGACGTGCACGTCGTGGATGACGGTCACGCCTTCCATTTCCTCGATGTCGCTGCAAAGCTTGTACACGTCAATATGCTCAGGGGTCCCTTCCAGCAGCACGTTCAAGATTCTGACTGTCAACTTGCGGGTGTTGTACACGATAAGCAACGCGATGACGACGCTGAGAATCGGGTCGGCTATGTGCCACCCGAAGCCCATAATCAGCGCCGCGGAAATGATGACGCCGACGGACCCCAGCAGGTCGGCCAGGACGTGCTGGAAGGCGCCTTCCACATTCAGGCTTTTCCCCGAAGACCGGTGCAATATCCATGCGGCGGCCAGGTTAATGAGGAACCCGCCGATGCCCACCAGCAGGACCGGTAATCCAACAACTTCAACATCTTCCTTGAAAGCCCGGTGGTAGGCTTCAAAGCCAATCCAGCCGGCGATGAGCCACAGGACCGAGGTGTTGGCCAGCGCCGCCAGCACCTCGGTGCGGTGATACCCGAAAGTGCGCTCGACCGAGGCCTCTTTCTGGGCAATCCACATGGCTACCAGCGCCATGCCTATCGCGGCGGCGTCGGTGAGCATATGCCCAGCGTCGGCCAATAGGGCCAGGCTGCCCGACAAGACGCCGCCCACCACTTCGGCTACTATATAGGCGGAAATAAGCGCCAGGGCAAGAATCAGGCCGCGTCGACTGGCGCCCCGTAAGTTGTGGGCATGGTCATGGTGGCCGTGACCGGAGTGGTCATCATGGCCGGCGTGGGCCTCGTGGTCATGCCCGGCGTGGGCGTCGTGGTCGTGGTCTGCGTCGGCGTCGTGGTCTGAATGTGGGTCGCGTGTCGTCAATTCAACTTAACTCTCTTGCACCGAGTCGAAAATAGCCCAAGATAGGAGAGGTCGTCAAGTAAATCCGAGCCAAACTGATGCGCTGCCTGGAGAACCCCTACGTTGACGGGTAGCATGATTCTAGTGATACAATGTAGACTCGATAATCAGACTTCACCCGCCTAGGTTAGGATGTTAAGGCTGTATGGTCACACAAAGGGTCATATCCAGAGAACAAGGCATCGAGGAGTCGGACTATAAATGGGGCTTCACCATCGACATCGAGTCGGACGTGGCCCCCAAGGGCCTCAGTGAAGACACAGTCCGGTTCATCTCTGCCAAGAAGAACGAACCCGAATGGATGCTGGAGTGGCGGCTCCGGTCGTACCGCCACTGGATGAAGCAGGACATGGGCGAGCCCACGTGGGCCAACATCTCCTATAAGCCCATCGACTATCAGGACATCCACTACTACGCGGCGCCCGTATCCAAGGGCGACTCCCCTGCCAACTTGGACGAGGTGGACCCCGAACTGGTGGAGGCTTTCAACAAGCTAGGGATACCCCTGGAGGAGCAGAAGAAGCTGGCTGGGGTGGCCGTGGATGCCGTCCTGGACAGCGTGTCGGTGGCCACAACCTTCAAGGAGACCCTTGAGAAGCATGGAGTGATTTTCTGCTCGTTCACCGAAGCCATACAGAAGCATCCCGAATTGGTCCGGAAATACCTAGGCTCGGTTGTCCCCTACAGCGACAACTTCTTCGCCACACTGAACTCGGCTGTGTTCAGCGACGGCTCCTTTGCGTACATTCCGCCGGGAGTGCGCTGTCCGCTGGAGCTGATGACCTATTTCCGCATCAACCAGGCCGATTCAGGCCAGTTTGAGCGGACGCTCATAGTGGCGGACAAGGGTAGCTACGTAAGTTACCTGGAAGGATGCACTGCTCCTAGCCGCAAGACTCACCAGTTGCACGCCGCTGTGGTAGAGTTGGTGGCCCTGGAAGGCGCTGAGATAAAATACTCCACCCTCCAGAACTGGTTCCCAGGGGACAAGGAGGGCAAGGGCGGCGTCTACAACTTCGTCACCAAGCGCGGCAAGTGCGCCGAGGCCAACTCCAAGATTTCCTGGACTCAGGTGGAGACGGGTTCGGCCATTACGTGGAAGTATCCCAGCGTGATCCTTCAGGGCGACAACTCAGTGGGCGAATTCTACTCGGTGGCCTTGGTGAACAACTACCAACAGGCCGACACGGGCACGAAGATGATTCACCTGGGCAAAAACACCAAGTCGACCATTGTGGCCAAGGGGATATCTGCAGGCAAGGCGCAGAGCACCTACCGAGGTCTTGTCCGCATCGCTCCGACGGCGAGGGACGCACGCAACTTCACCCAGTGTGACTCGCTGCTTATTGGCGACAAATGCGGAGCCCACACGGTGCCCTACATAGAAGTGAAGAACCCCACTGCCAGAATAGCCCACGAAGCCACTACGTCCAGAGTCAGCGAGGACCAGCTCTTCTACGTCCAACAGAGGGGCATCGACCTCGAGGCGGCTAACTACATGATCGTCAACGGCTTCTGCCGGGGCATTTTCAAGGAACTGCCCTTCGAATTCGCCGCCGAGGCTTCCCAACTCCTCCGAGTAAGCCTGGAGGGGGCTGTAGGCTAACCGACCATAACCCCCTCACCCGTCCGGTCAAATGACGGACGGTGAGAGCGACGGAACAAAGAGGCAATGAGCAAAATTCCCGTCCCTGTTCTTGAAATCAAAGACCTGCACGTGTCCGTCAACGGCACCGAGATACTGAAGGGCTTGAACCTGAGCATCAATGAAGGCGAGGTTCACGCCATAATGGGGCCCAACGGCTCAGGGAAAAGCACCCTTGCCAACACCCTGGCCGGCCGGCCAGGATTCGAAGTGACTCAAGGGGAAGTGCGTTTCCAATCCGCCAATCTGCTCTCCATGGAACCCGAATTGCGGGCCCGGGAGGGAGTTTTCCTGGCCTTCCAGTACCCTGTCGAGCTCCCCGGAGTGCGGTCCTGGCAATTCCTCAAGTCTGCCGTCGACGCGGTCAGAGAACACCGGGGCGAGTCTCAACTCTCCATCCGTGAGTTCGACCGAATGCTCAAGGACAAGATGGATCTGGTGGAAATCGACCCGGAGTTGACGCGTCGCTCGGTCAACGAGGGCTATTCCGGCGGGGAGAAGAAGCGGAACGAGATACTGCAAATGGCGCTGTTGGAACCAAAGCTGGCCGTGCTGGATGAGACCGACTCGGGCCTGGACATCGACGCCCTCAGGATAGTAGCGTCCGGCGTCAACCAGCTGCACTCTCCGGACAAGGCGACGCTTCTGGTCACCCACTACCAACGTCTGCTCAACTACATCACCCCGGACAGGGTACACGTTCTGATGGACGGCCGCATCGCCCGCTCCGGCGGCAAGGAGCTAGCGCTGGAGTTGGAGGACAAGGGCTACGACTGGATTACCGAAGAGGCGGTTAGCGGCTAGAGGCGCTCGCCACTATTTCGTGGTTCCTAAATATAGGAGTTCGGGCATGGGCTACGCGGTGTACGAAGACGACGTAATAGGTTACGCTAGAGTCCATCTCGAGAGTTGCCGCACGTTCGCCAACAGAACAACTACAATCCTACCAAACAACCGATGGCACGATTCCGACTACACGTCAGAATCGGCTGTTGCGAAAGCTAAGTCCGTTGAGCCACAAGATGTGCGAGCATGCCATATTTGCGGGACTGTCGGCTAACCAATGACTCAGACTCTGACAAGATACGACCAGTACGAGGCAGACTTCCGCGCCCTTGGGCAGGCTGACGAACCTCAATGGCTGCGGGACCTGCGCAACGCCGCATGGGAACGCTTCTCCGAGGCAGGCTTTCCTACAGCCCGTAGGGGAAACGAGAAGTGGAAGTACACCAACGTGGCCCCCATCGCCAACGGAACGTTCAGTCGTCCCGCCGACCAGTCCCCTCCGGCCATCAGCGCGGCGCAGGTAAGAGCATCGGTTCCGTGGAGAGACGAGTGGACCAACTTGGTGTTCGTCAACGGCCGGTTTGCTCCGTCCCTGTCTAGCCCAACGCCTGGCAATGGACTAACGGCCATGAACCTGGCTGACGCCGTTCGAGGCTCAGGGAAGGAAGCGGCTTTGGCCAGGGAGCATCTGGCGAGATACGCTTCGCCCGACGACGACGCCTTCACTGCACTGAACACTGCATTCGCCCAGGACGGAGCCTTCATATACACGGCGCCCGACGCCTGCCCTGCGAACCCGATCCACGTCGTCCACATCACTGACGCCGGACAGCCCGTTGTTTCCCACCCGAGAACGATAGCCATAGCCGGCAGCAATAGCTCCCTGAGCCTCGTGGAGAGCTGCGTCAGCCGCAGCCCCGGAAGCCATTTCACCAACATGGTTACAGAAATCATACTCCAGGACGGGGCGCGCATCGACCACTGTAGAATGGTTACGGAGGGACAGGCCCCGTTTCACGTAGGCTCAACCCACGTAGATATGGCCAGGGACAGCAGCTTCGAGTCCAGATGTTTCTCCAGGGGTTCCGCCCTGAACAGACAAAACCTGACGGTCCTGCTGGACGGGCCAGGAACCTATTGCGACCTCAAGGGGCTATACTTGACCAATGACGGGGAGCACGTGGACCACTACGTCAACATAGACCACGCTAAGCCCCACACCACCAGCCGCCTATACTACAAAGGCATCCTGGACGGTCGTTCCAGGGCTGTGTTCGGAGGCACGGTTCTAGTTCGTGAGGACGCCCAGAAGTCCGACGCCCGGCAGTCCGACAAGAACTTGGTGCTCTCCCCGGAGGCGGAGGTCGACTCCAAACCCGCTCTGCTGATATACGCCGACGATGTGTCGTGCGCCCACGGGGCCACAGCCGGTAACATTGACAAGGAGACAGTCCACTACATGCGCAGCCGGGGGCTGGACCTGGACGAGGCCAGCAGGCTGCTCATACACGGCTTTGCCAGGGAAATCATCGACACGGCGACCGTAGAACCGGTCAGAGAGTTCCTGGACTTCACCTTTATGCGGGCCCTGGCAAACTCACGTCTGGAGGCAGTGTGATGACTCAATCAGGAACCTCCAAACTGGACGTGGCGCGAATCAGGGAAGACTTCCCCATCCTCAAGACTATGGTCAACGGCAAACCATTGGTGTACCTGGACAACGCTGCAACATCCCAAAAACCCCAGGCTGTGCTCGACACCCTTCACCGATACTATACCGAGGAGAACTCCAACATACACCGAGGAGTCCACTCCCTGAGCCAGGCAGCGACCAAAGACTACGAGGATGCCCGGGCCAAGGTCCGCAGCTTTCTGAACGCGCCCGACGACAAGCAGATAATCTTCGTCCGGGGCGCCACCGAAGGAATCAACTTGGTGGCCAGCTCCTACGGACGGCAGAACATTGGCGCCGGGGACGAAGTGATAGTCACCGCCATGGAGCACCACTCCAACATCGTTCCCTGGCAGATTCTATGCCAGGAGAAAGGCGCCTCGCTGAAGGTCATACCCATCAACGACGACGGAGAGCTGCTTCTGGACGAGTACGAGAAGCTGCTCAATCCTCGGACCAAGCTGGTGTCTGTGGTCCACATATCCAACTCCCTGGGCACCATAAACCCGATGGAGCAAATCATAGAGATAGCTCACGCGCGGGGTGTGCCCGTGCTGGTGGACGGCGCACAATCGGCGCCTCACATGCCCATCGACGTGCAGAAGCTGGACTGCGACTTCTTCGTCTTCTCCGGCCACAAGGTCTACGGCCCCACCGGAATAGGAGCTTTGTACGGGAAGATGGACCTCCTGGAGTCGATGCCCCCCTACCAGGGCGGGGGAGACATGATAAAATCGGTGAGCTTTGAGAAGACCTCCTACAACGACCTGCCCTACAAGTTCGAAGCTGGCACCCCCAACATAGCTGGCGTAATCGGTCTGGGCGCTGCCATCGACTACCTCACCGGCCTGGGCATGGACATCACCAGGGCCCATGAAGACAGCCTGCTGGAATACGGCACGGAGCGGCTGTCCAACATAAGCAGGGTCAGGCTCATCGGGACCGCCGCCAACAAGGCGAGCATCCTCTCCTTCGTGATGGACGGGGTCCACCCCCACGACATCGGCACCATACTTGACTCTGAGGGCATAGCCATCAGGGCAGGGCACCACTGCACCCAGCCGTTGATGGAGCGGTTCGGCATTCCCGCCACCGCACGGGCCTCGCTGGCTTTTTACAACACGGAAGAGGAGATAGATCTCCTGGTGCGGGGGATAGACAAAGTGATAGAGGTGTTCGGATAGTGTCGGACCTTCAAGACCTCTACCAGGACATGGTCATAGACCACAACAACAGGCCCCGGAACTACGGCGCTCTGGACGGGGCGGACCGCGTCGCCGACGGCTATAATCCCCTTTGCGGGGACCGTCTCACCCTGTACCTGAAGATCGACGGCTCCACGGAGAAGAACATCGTCGACGTGGGGTTCGTGGGTTCCGGTTGCGCCATATCCCGGGCCTCCGCCTCCATGATGACGGAGAGCGTCAAGGGCATGAGCGCCGAAGAGGCCTCCCGGCTCTTCAACGCCTTCCGCAACATGGTGACCAGGGAACCCGGCGCCGGCTTCGATCCCGATGAAGTGGGCGACCTGGAGATGCTGGCAGGAGTGTCCGAGTACCCGGCCCGTGTGAAGTGCGCAACCTTGGCGTGGCACACTCTCAACAACGCCCTGCACGGGTCAGACGACACAGTCTCCACGGAATAACCGTACTTGACCCGGACGCGCGTCCCAAGATTTCAACATCACTGGTTTAGACATTTGCGAAACCCGCTCCTCGAAATCCCCTCTCCCACCGGGAGAGGGTTAGGGTGAGGGATTCCCGTTGCAGAAGTTTCCTTTTGAAGAGGTGGGCGACCTTTACAGGGACGTCATCCTGAACCACTACAGGAATCCCCGCAACAACGGCCGCCTGGAATCTCCCGACATAACCAGCGACGAATACAACCCTATATGCGGCGACCGGGTCGTCCTGGACCTGTCCATCAACGAGGGACGCATAGCGGACGCCGCTTTCACTGGCGAGGGATGTTCCATCACCCAGGCCTCGGCCTCCATGATGACAGAGCTATTGCCCGGTCTAACTCCTGAGGAAGCTCTCAGCCTCTGGGAGACGTTCGACCGGATGATGGACGGAGACGAGGCCGCCGCCCGTGATCTACAGGGCCGAGGAGACGTCCACTCCCTCAGCGCCGTGCGCCGATTCCCGGTGCGCATTAAATGCGCCCTGCTGGCCTGGAAGGCCCTGGAGCTGGGGCTGGAGGCTGAGGCTTAGAGTGGCAGTCTTCACAGTTGTTTCTCGGAGTTCGGCAAATGGACAAACTGTTGCACACCTTGATAAGCTTAGACCATGCCCACGGCGCCCATGAGACTAACCCTATAGAACACTTCACTGGCCCGGAAGGGGACAATGAACACGAAGACGCCAAAAGAAACTCTTCAGAAAGTCGAAGGAATAGTTAGGAATGCCCTGGAAGAACAGTTCGGGGACGGTCTCGTGTTCGACCCGATTATTGTAACACCCACAATCGACCCCTGGGGCGACGAACGGCTGCACGTCTACATAGTGGTTGACGGAGACCTCAAACGTCTGGACCCCGGTTGGACACTTGGTCTAGTTGACATTATCCTCAAGCAGGTGACGGAAGAAGAAGTGCCTAACGTCCCGCTCAAATCGTTCATAGAAAGATCAGAGTGGGAAGACTATCTTCGTGAACCGGAACATAGGTGGATCCCGACGACCTGATTAGAATCGGCCGACGCCTAGCTTCCGGTGCAGTTGGTGGGCGACAAGGCAGGCCCCGTCAAGCTGAATTGCGCCGGGCGGTAAGCGCCACCTATTATGCCATGTTCCATGCGCTCGCATTATCCTGCGCCAATTTGTTGGCGGGTTCCACACTGGCCAATCGCAGCCAACCCGCATGGCGTCAGGTCTATCGTGCCCTCGAGCACAACCACGCGAAGAATCAGTGCAACAGTCCGTCGACCATGAGCCGTTTTCCGTCGGAGATACGTAACTTCGGTCAGCTGTTCATCCTCATGCAAATCCAACGCCACTCCGCTGATTACGACCCAGACGCAAGGTTTCCCCGCTTTGAAGTCACCAGACTAATAGAAGAAACCGAGAGAACCATCGCTGGCTTCAAACGCGTTCCTCGTGTGGATCAACGGGCGTTCGCAATCTATGTTCTGCTCAGGTCCCGAAGCGACTAACGACAGACGCACTGGAGACCTCGCAATGCGGGAGAACGGAATAACCCGTGCGGCACTCCTATACCGCCCCTTGTATTGGTACAGAGAGGAAAATGGGAAATCCCATGACCGCTGATTAGTCGTTAATGTTCCGGCCCTCGCTCAATATGTCGGCTGTGGTCTCAAACGGAGAGTAAGCCCCCTTAATCACAGGGGGTTGCGCCAGAGAAGGCCCGGGAAGCGGCTGAAGTCGGTTGAAGCATAGTCCAAGAGGTGCCTCACAGGCTGTTAGGGTTCGAGCCACATTGTGGCCCAGTAGAAGTACTCCGATAGTGCGGTGTTGGGGTGGAACCCGTGGACGCTTGGATGAAATGCCCACGCCTCACCCGCGCCTATGCTTCCCGTGACGGGGCTGAAGATGTAGGCCCGGTCCAACAGACGCCTCTGGATGGCTCGGAGCAATTCTGCCCGCCTGATGGGGTCCCGCTCCACGGCCTGGTCGATAATCATGTAGTCAAGGTCATGGTCTGCATGGGACAGCAGGTTGTTGCGGCTAGGCGCGCCGAACAGCAACGGGAACAGGAAGCTGTTGGGAGTTGTTGCGGGTGGAATGACTCCCAAAGCCATCTGATAGTCCCGCTCCCTGAAGACCTTCTGGCTGAATGCCACCGCGTTAACAAATTGCATGGAAGGGGCGAGGCCCACTTCTCTCAAGTCCTGCTCTAGCCGCTCGGCTTGTTGGAGGTAGATGCCCCCGAAGTCGGCGACAGTCAGATCGAATCGGACTGGGAGAGAAACCTCCAGGGAAGCCAGAAGGCTCATGGCCTCGATGGAGTCTGCGAAGCAGCACGTCCGCATTTCTTTCCGGTCCACCAGCCAACCGGATTCGACTACGGGCACTCCCAGGGTGACCGTCCCTTGGCCCTTCCAGAGATCATCCACGTACATCCAGGGGTCGAGGGCCTTCAGCACCGCTTTCCTCACTGCCTCGTCATCGAACGGAGGCTTGGACTGGTTCATGGTCAGGATCAACCCCGCTCCTGACTGGCGGGAAACGGTCTGGCCGAACTCCACCCCCGACTCCACCAACCGGTCCCAGCCTTGTGCGGGGACTCGCAGCAGCTGGACCTGCCCGGTGACAAAGGCCGCCAACTGAACGTCCACTCCGCCCTTTACGACAATGAAGGTCAACCTATCCAGGAAGGGCACCGCTTCTTCAAAGTAGTTAGGGTTCCTGTTAAAGACCGAGGCCACGCCCCTGACCGAGTCCTCCTCGTCCCAAACCCAGGGGCCGGTCCCGATGACAGGACCGTCTTTCAGATCCCCGCGCGGTCCCACTGCCTCAGGCGCCACGACTTTACTGTGACCGTCGGCAAGGGCCGCCAGAAAATCGGCGTCTGGGAACCCGGGGTTGACGGTGATCAACAGGGTTCGATCATCTTCCGCAACTGCCGATTCCAGGTTTCTTAGGATAGAGGAGTTGGCGAAGCCCTCGGTTTTCTGCCGCTCGTAGCTGAACACCACATCCTGGGCCGTTAGCTCGCGCCCGCCGACGGGGTGAACGTCATGCCACCTTACCCCTTCACGTAGGGTGAAGCGGTACATGAGCGGATCGTCGTTCACCAGCTCCCAACCCTGGCAGAGATCGCACTCCAGGAGCAGATTCGGCTGGGGAACGAGGTACGGCGGACCGCTTCGGAGCCTCAGCAGCCTGCTGTAGGCGATACCCGGCCCCAGTGAGGTCAACGTCTCCTGGTTCTCCTGTTGGACATCAAAGTGGGGAAAGTCCGCCAAAGCCAGGCTCGTAAGGCTGCCGCCCTGCTTTCCGGGAGGCGGCGTAGAAACCACAGGAGTGCGAGTTGGAGCGGCGGTTGGAGGCGGCGATGTGCGAGCAGCCGTGGGTGTGAGGACGTGTGTGGGAGTGAGTGTAGTCGTTGGCGGAGATGTTGGAGCGTCAGTAGCCAAGGGGACAGGAGTATAGGTGGGGGCCGAGGTTGGAGTCGGTTCGGATGAGCAGGCCTGCGCCAGCGTCAAGAAGGCCAACACTGCGCACAAGGATGCGGTCGTGTAAGGTGTCACGCTGCGCTTAGCTCCCGGTCCCTCCCAGGGACGGGGTGGGTTGGGCGCCTCCATCGGCCTCGCGCCCCCTGACGGGGCTGAGCCAGATTTTGGAAAAGAAGGGCACGGCCACCACTATGGGAGGCAGGAAAACCACGGCATGTAGGACGATGGCGTAGCTGAACGCCTGCTCCTGGGGCACGTCGAAGGCCCGTAGCACGTACACCACGGCGAACTCGAATGTGCCGGCGGCGGCGGGAAGCCCCGGCAGGGCCGTGGAGAAGTATAGGGTGCCCAGTATCGCGACGGTGGCGACAAACATCGAAATTCCCAAACCCATGCCGTAGGCTAGCGCCCATGCCGACAGACCCAGAACGACCCAATGGCCCGCGGTCAGCAGGGAGGACAAAAGCAGAGTCCTCTTTGACTTTACCAATGCCTCCACCGCATTGACCGTGGTCCGTAGAAGTGGGACCTTGTCCACCGCATTGGCCCGGCCCAGCCACACAGCCAGGGGTATGACCAGCACGACGCCCATGGCAAACACGAACGCGCCTATCACGTAAAGTGCGAACTGCCATGCGCCGGGAAGCAGGACAAGCCCTGCCATCAAAATCGATGAGGTGATGACCATGTCCAACACCCGCTCCATAGCGAGCGTTGCCAAAGCCACGCCGCCGTTCACCTTGTAGCGCAGGGTGAGCAGGCCCAATTGTGCTCCCTCGCTGACCCACCGCACCGGAGCCAGGTTGTTCAGCCCTATCCCCGCGTTCTGGACCAGGAGCAGTCGTTGGAAGGAGACCTCTCGTTCCGGGAAAAGCACGTGCCACCTGTAAGCCCGGATTAAAGAGGCGCAGATGAAGATTAGCAGAGATATGAACGCCCAGACCGCGGGAAAGGTCCCAAACTGGTCCGCGGCCAGACCCCAGTCCATGCCTTTGACAGAAAGCCATCCCAGGCCGACGCTTACCCCGACGCCAAGCGCCACCCTGGCGGGTGTCTCCCACACCAGCCGTTTAACCTGTACCCCTATCCGTATGACAGAATCCACAAGCATGGCGCCTGGCCTTGTACCCAGAGTCGGCACTAGTATAAAGTAACTATACCAATACGCCCATAGGCGGCTTCACATGCTTTGTGACTCCCATACTCATCTTGACGAATACCTGGCCGGAGAGGTCCCCGAGATACTGGATCGGGCCTCCGAGGCGGGCGTGGACCTGGTTGTGTGCGCGGGGGTGACGGGTGGAATCTTCCTCGGCCTGCATCAGTCTTGCCGAAACCCACCGCTCATTCTACGCCGGTGTAGGCATCCACCCGATGAACCTAGAAGGCCCTGTGGACGACGCCATATATGCATCTTTGAGGGACATGGCCGCCGAACACGAAAAGGTCGTGTGCATCAGCGAGATAGGGCTGGACTATCAACCCACTTCTCCCGACCACAAGACTCAGGAGCAGGCGTTCAGGGCCCAGATACGATTGGCCAAAGAGCTCGACCTGCCCATCATCTTCCATTCCAGGGAATCCCACCCCGACGCTCTGCGCATACTGCGGGAGGAGGACACTGCCGGCCTTGGCGTGATCATGCACTACTTCCAAGCCGACGAGGAGACGGGCAGGGAAGCCATAGACTCGGGATTCTTCATATCGCTGGCGCGTCCGTTGACCCGTCTGCCGGAACTTCAGGAAACCGTCAAGAACCTGCCGCTAGAAAGCATGGTCTTAGAGTCGGACTCGGCCCCACAGCCTTTCAAGAAACACCGCTACAACTGGACGGAGCCCAGGCACGTCAAGGACGTGGCGGACAAGCTGGCTGAAATCAAAGACGTCCCCGTCGAGGAAATAGCCCGGGTCACTTCATCCAACCTGCGGGGCATCTTGCGGCTCAGCTAGTTCCGGCCAGCCACAGATATCATTTCCTGCTTAGGCCTGAAAGCCGCATTACCCCATGCGGACGCTCTGCACTACGACACCCAGACCTGACGCCCTCGCAAGCCGTCCGTCGGCGGTCAACAGAGGGATGCCGTGGACCCTGGCAGCGGCGACGTAGAACGCATCGTAAGCGCTGATGTTCCTGTGGTGTTGCCAGGCCAATCGGCCCAAGGACCGGTGAGAGATACGGTCCACCGCCCAATGTTCCAGGTCTTCTACGACCATTAGTGCCCGCGCCTCTTCAAGATGCCCGTTCAGGACTGCCCGACGCAACACCGACAAGACTTCTGCGTCCATCAGTTCCGGCGCAGCCAATGACGCTCCCTCTATTATGTCGGCGACTGTCAGGCCAAGGGGAGTCCTCAGAAGATACTCGACCGCGACGGACGCATCGACGACATATCTGCTCACGCTGTCTCCACGTCGCGAACCCCGCGTTCCTCCGCCAGGAGAACGGCCGCTTCTACGCCCAGGTCTGTCCTGGGGCGTTGGGCCAGCCGCTTCCGCCACTCCCACCTCTCCAACTCCCGCTCAACGGCGACGAGCACCGCGGCGCTCATGGTGCAGTTGTTATCACGCGCATGTCGTCGGAGGCGCTCGTGCAGGTCGTCCGGCATGTTTCTTACTTGTAGATTGGCCATATCATGAATATAGCATGATACTGGCATGAAAACAACGGACCTTTACCCCTATCCTCAAGAGAAGGCTGACATCCGGCTCATTGACACTCCCGATTAGGTCTGTTAGGTTCTATTAGAACACCTGTTTCCAGCCTCGACTATCGAAAGGCACGGCCATGCTAAGAAAAAAGGACCCGTCTCCCCGGCAGCAACGCATGTTGGAATTCATTCGCAGCTTCTTTGACGAGAACGGAAGGCCCCCCACGGTTCGGGACATACAGAAGGCCTGCGACATCAGCTCGACGTCCGTCGTGGACTACAACCTGCGTCTGCTGGAACGGGACGGCCACCTAACGCGCAAACCGGACATTGCCCGGGGCATTGAGCTTCCCGATTACCATGCCAATGCGCGGACCGCTCCCGAGCTGATACGGGCGCCGGTGCTTGGCTTCATCACAGCCGGCCAGCCCGCTCCTGTCATGGAAGCTGACGCCTGGACGGACTCGGACTCCCAGGAAACTCTGGAGCTGACCCAGGACATCCTCCGCGTTAAGGGGCAGGTCTACGCTCTCAGAGTCCGAGGAACCTCTATGATAGACGCCTTGGTGGACGACGGGGACATTGTTCTCATCGAGCCGATGACGCAAGCCAACAACGGCGACATGGTGGTGGCCCGGCTCAAAATGGAGAATGAGACCACCCTGAAGCGGCTATACGTAGAAGGCGACAAAGTGCGCCTTCAGCCTGCCAACAGCCAGATGGAGCCCATCTACTGCCAAGCGGAAAACGTAGAGGTGCAGGGGAGGGTAGTCGGGGTTATACGGGCGCTGGTCTAAAGGCTAGTCGGAGGACGGGAGCTTTTTAGGCTGCTGAAGCTCCATCTCCAATTCGCAGCACTGGACTACACCCTCACCGGTCTTGGTGCACAGGATCATGGTCCCGCAGGTCTCACAGACGTAACGCTTACCTAGCTGATTCGCCATCGGATGCTCCGTTCAACCTCTAAAGCTCTACTACTTCAGGTCCATAGGCTGGCTGCAGCACATGATGGAGCCGTCGCCCGCCTTGGTCACTATAAACTCTGAGCCGCACTGGCCGCAGATGTAACGTTTCCCGGTCTCGTTCGCCACTTGGGGTCTACCTCTGAATAAAGCGATTTTCGGACTATCATTATATCCAGGCGTCAGGAGAGGGTCAACCTGGACGCCTAGCGGCGAAGCCACTTCTCATAACGTGATGATATAATCACCTGCCTTGACCTCGGCGTCGTTGCGTAGTCGGAAACCCTGTCTGAAAGGCCCCACAATGAAGCAGGTTAGGCCCAAATCCGCCGTAGCCTGGATTCTTGCGCTGTCGGCGGCCCTGCTGGTGGCTACCGCCGCCTGCGGCGGCGACACACCTGCTGAACCCACCGCAACGCCGCAACCCACTCCGACCGCCGCCAAGCTGACGCCAACTCCGACAACCGCAGCGCCGCCCACCTTGACCGCCACCGCCGCACCTCCCACATCGACACCCGAGGCGCGCCCCACCCCGCCCGACATTCCGATTATTGACGCCGTGGCGTCTGGGAACATCGAGGCCGTCAAGGGGCATATCGAGGCCGGGACGGACATCAACGGAGTGTTCCTGGAAACTCAGGGGCCGGGTTACGGGGCCTTTCCGTTGCACATGGCAGCCGTTACCCGCAACGAAGCAATCGCCCTGCTGCTCTTGGACAACGGGGCCGACATCGAACTCAGGGCCAAGGACAGCTCCGGTGGGACGCCACTGCAATGGGCGGCTTACGTAGGGGCCGGCGACATGGTTGAGTTTCTGGTCCAGGCAGGCGCCGATGTGAACACCCTCGACAACAACGGATACACCGCCATCGACACCGTCGTGGTCTCTCCAGACGTGGAATTCGAGGCCAGGCGGCGAATCACCACGTTCCTCCGGGGCAAAGGCGGAAAAACCGGCGTCGAGACGTTCGTTTACTCGCCCCGGACACCGCCTCCCGGCTTGGAGATTACCGCCGAGTGGGCAGCGCCCAACTACGACAACTCCAGTTCCAGGGCCACGACCGAGTCCAGCATAAATTCTGGGAACGTTCACCAGCTCACCGAAGCGTGGCGCTACCCACTGCCCCTAAGCCCGGGCTCAGGCGCCGCAGCCACCACACCCATAGTGGTAGACGGCACGGTCTACTTGGGTGACCTGAACACCAACGTCCACGCCATAGACCTGGTCAGCGGCGAGCGCAAGTGGCTGGCTCCTTCGGACGCACCTGTCTTCGGGCCCAGCGGGGTCGCTGTCGTCGACGGCAAGGTGTTCGCCAATAAGGCCGGATGGGGGATCGCCGCCTACGCCGCCGAGACCGGAAGGGAGCTGTGGGCTACCCCAATCCTGATGAACGGGGGCGCCGTCAATATCCAGCCGACTGTGGCCGACGGCAAGGTGCTGGCCGCCACGTCCTCTCTCTCACAGCCCGGCGCCAGAGGCACGCTGTACGCGCTGGACCAGCAAACGGGCGACATCCTCTGGTCCTTCAACACCATCGAATCGAACGACGTTTGGGGCCGCCCTGACATCAACAGCGGCGGTGGGGCATGGTATCCGCCGTCCATCGACATAGACCGGCGAGTGTCCTACTGGGGCATCTCCAACCCGTATCCTTTCCCAGGGGCCGCAGGCTTCCCCAACGGCTCCAGCCGGCCGGGAGACAACAAGTGGACGGACTCGATCCTGTCCATCGACCTCGACACAGGTGAGCTAAAGTGGGGCCACCAGGCGATCCCTCACGACATATTCGACCGGGACGCCGTCATCACCGCCCTCGCTGAACTAGACGACGGACGCCAAGTCGTCATCAGCACGGGCAAGATGGGGCGTGTCATAGGATTGGACGTCGACGGCAAAGTGATGTGGGACATCCCCGTCGGCATGCACAAAAACGACCACCTGACTTCGTTCGAGGGATCGATTGACGTATTGCCGGGAGCGGCCGGCGGAGTGGTGACTCCCATCGCCGCCGCGGACGGAGCTGTCTACGTCTCGGTGGTCAACGCCCCCATAACCTATTCCAGCCCCGAGGAGTCCAGTCCGGGCGCTGCCGCCCGTCTGGGTTCGTTCAACAGCCAGCTTGTGGCAATCGACGCTGCCACCGGCGAGATTATATGGGACGTGCAGCTTCCCGGAGACTCTTTCGGAGGCGCGACTGTGGTCAACGACCTGGTGTTCACTTCCGTGCTGTCGGGCCGGATTCTCGTCTACAAGCGGGAAACCGGCGAACTGGTATGGAGCCACCAGGCTCCGGGCGGAATCAACGCCTGGCCAGCAATAGTCGGCCCCATGCTGTTGATGCCCATCGGTTTTGGCAACCCGCCTATGCTGCTGGCGTTGGAGCTTCCCGTAGACGGCTAGGTCTGAGAGGGTAAGTCGCCTTATTCGAGCAGCACATTGTCTACGAGCCGGGCTTTGCCGATGCGCACGGCGGTGGAGACCATGGCCTGGGGCGCGGTCTCGTCCAACTCTTCCAGGGTCACAGAGTCGGCCACGCTTACGTAGTCGACGCTTGAAACCAGGGGTTCAGAGTCCAGCACGGCCTTCATCTCCGCGCGGAGCGCATCACACCTGGTCTCACCCTGCCGCCACAAGTCCACAGCTCTATTGAGCGCGTTGTAAATCACCGGAGCGGCCTGCCTCTCGTCGGGCGTCAAGTACACGTTCCGGCTGCTCATGGCCAGCCCGCCCTCTTCCCGCACCGTAGGCACAGCCACGATTTCCACGCCCATGTCCAAGTCCTTCACCATGCGACTGATCACCGCCAGCTGCTGGCCGTCCTTCCGGCCAAAGTAGGCGCGGTCGGGCCTCACGATGTTGAACAGCTTAGCGACCACGGTGGCCACGCCCCGGAAGTGGCCGGGGCGAACCGCTCCTTCGAGGACTTCCGAGGTCTTTTCCACCTCAATCCAGGCGTCGAACCCTGGAGGGTACATCTCTTCGGGGGTCGGGGCAAAAACCAGGTCAACTCCTTCATTCCTAAGGAGGGACAAGTCTGTGTCCATGTCCCGGGGGTAGGAGCCCAGGTCCTCTCCAGGCCCGAACTGGGATGGGTTGACGAATATGGACACTACGGCAACGTCGTTTTCGCTCCGGGCCCTGCGCACCAGAGTCAAGTGCCCTTCATGGAGGCTGCCCATGGTGGGGACCAGGCCCAGCGACTCGGCAACCTTGACTCTGGCCTCCCTGAAGCTTCGAACGGTGTCCAGGACCTCCATCGCTAAAGCTCCGGTTTCCTACGGCTTGTACAAGGACTGGTCGACGATCTCCTCCACTTCCTTCATCACCCCGTCGTCCATGCCGAAACTCTCCTTTTCGCCAGGGAACGTTCCTTCCTGGACATCCGAAGCGTAACGGCGCAGAGCGTCGGAAATGGTCGCCGCCAGCTTGGTGTACTGCCTGGCGTGCTTTGGCGCAAAGTCGGTGAAGAGTCCGAGCATATCGTGGAGCACCTGCACCTGCCCATCGCAATGGGGCCCTGCTCCGATTCCGATGGTCGGTATGGTCAGTCTGCGACTGATGGCGCCAGCCAGAGAAGTGGGCAGCAGCTCCAGCACGACGGCATACGCGCCCGCGTCTTCCAGAGCTACGGCGTCCCTGATTAGCTGGGCCGCTTCTTCTATGTCCTTTCCCCTGACCCTATAGCCGCCAAAGCCATTCACTGATTGAGGAGTCAGCCCAATGTGCCCCATGACAGGTACGCCGCTCTCCACGATTCTGGCGACGGTCTCGGCGACTCTTACGCCCCCTTCGAGCTTCACCGAATGGGCGCCTCCTTCCTGCAACAGCCGGCCCGCGTTCCGCATGGCCTCGCCCGCGTCTATCTGGTAGGTCATAAAGGGGAGGTCGGCCACCACCATGGACCTCTTGACGCCCCGAACGACGGCCTTGGAGTGGTGGATGATGTCCTCCATGGTAACGGGTATCGTGGACTCGTGGCCGAGCATCACCATGCCTAGGCTGTCGCCTACCAGAATCAACGGAATCTCGGCCTCGTCCGCCAGCTTTGCCGTGGGGTAATCGTAGGCCGTGACCATGGGGATTTTCTCACCCCGAGCCTTGAGGGCGGCAATCTCTCTAACGGTGACCCTTCGATTCATTCGTCAGTCCTCTTATCAGAATTTTGAGCGGCGTGTCAGGTAGTCCTACGACGCCGATTCCTCTAACGACTCGACATTAACTCCTCGATTTCGTCTATCACCTTCTCGTCTACACCGTTGGCCAAGGCCATCTTGTAAGTCCCCCGCGCCATGTCCCGATACATGGGTATGAGATGAGGCAGTCTCTTCTCCAGCGAGCTTATGTGGGACGCCACGGTGGCTTTGTCCCCCCTCATCAAAGGCCCCGTGACGCTTGGGGCTACGCCTGAGCGCGAAATGTTGTCCAGGGTTGTCCTGGCGATGGGCAGTATGGCGGAGAGGGCTTGGTCGTCCGAAAACCCCATCTCCCTCCAAACGTCCACGGCGGCTTGGACGAGGACACCCAAGTATCCGCAGCTTATAACCGCAGACGCGTGGTACATCGAGCGGTCGTAGGAGTCCAGGATTATGGCCTTGCCTCCCATCGCCTGGGCCATCTTTGTCAGGGTTTCAAGGGCCGGAACGTCTCCGTCAACGGCAAATGTGACTCCCCGCACCCTCTCCGCAGCCTCGGCTGCAGACTTTATCCCAGCAAAGGTCTGGAAGGGATGGAAGGTTCCTCTGAGTCCTCCTGCCAGTTTGACGGGTTCCAGGGGTTCCAACAACAGGGCCCCGCTGCAATGCACCGCTAGCTGACCTTTCCTCCACTGCGCCTTGGACGCAATCTCCTCGATGGAGTCGTCAGGCGCCGTAATGAACACGATGTCACAGCCGGCGGTCAGGTCTTCCGTTGACGCGGCCTCGCATCCCGGAATCAGCCCCGCCAGATTACGAGCCGATTCATGGGTGCGGCTGGCGATACAGACGACCCCGTATCCGGCGTTGTGCAGTGCCAGGGCAAGACCGGTCCCCGCCGCGCCGGCGCCAATGAATCCTATGGCTCCGTTATTCAAGAGACTCTTTCCATTCAGAGGCCGAGGGCACTCCGCCCAGTCCTGTGGCCAGCGTCACGGCCCGCACTATAGACAAGCTCACCGCCTCCACGACGGCCGCTCCCAAGGCGGTCAGGTCAGCCTCCACCGGCGAGCTGCCTGTGGCGAGGGCAAACATGGAGTCTCCGTCCCGGATGGTGTGGCAAGGCCTTATGGCCATCGCAAGGCCGTCGTGGCTGACTCTTGCCAGATGGTGGACCTGCTCCTTGGTGAGTTTTGCGTCGGTGGCCACAACTCCAATGGTGGTGTTGACCCCGATGGGCGCCGCTGCACTGGAATTCTGAGAGAGCAAGACCTCTACGGAGTCCAGGAATTCTCCCGTCGATGCTTCGCGCGGCCCTGCCAGAATGCACCCAGTCTTTGGGTCCGCCACTCCGCCGAAAGCATTGACGGCAACTATGGCGCCCGCGGTCAGACCATCGCCGGTGCGGACTGCGGCGGTGCCGATGCCCCCCTTGACGGCCCGTTCCATTCCCAGGGCTTTGCCCACCGTGGCGCCAGTGCCTGCCCCCACCGATCCCTCTTCCACTGCACGGTCAGTCGCCGACAGGCAGGCCCTGTATCCGTCGTCGGCCTCAGGCCTTGCCGTATGTGTCACGAGCCCCAGGTCGTAGAGGACTGCAGCCGACACTATGGGGACTTTCACGGCTCCAGCCTCAAATCCCACACCCTTCTCTTCCAAATACTTCACGACGCCTGCCGCGGCGTCTAGACCAAACGCGGAGCCTCCGCTGAGCAGGACCGCATGTACTTTTTCCACCAGGTTTCCCGGCCTAAGCAGGTCCGTCTCTCTCGTTCCTGGAGCCCCGCCCCGCACGTCCACACCGGCTACGGCTCCGTCCATCGCCAGGATGACGGTGCACCCTGTCGCCCCGTCCAGATTGGTGCAGTGGCCGACTTGAATGCCTGGAGTTTCGACGATTCCTCGGACGGTCATGATGAAAACAATAAAATGCCTTCCCCCCTGTTCAAGGGGAAAGGCACAAAGGTCTTTCGGCTATTTCGACCGTCCGGGCCTTCTGGGGTTCCGGCGGCCACGATTGTCCCGCTTATGGCTCACCCCCTCACCGGGTGGATGGCAACTAAATCATACCATCCGGCTAGGGCGTGTCAAGCGGGCGTTCCCATCACTCTAACACTGTCATTCCGAAGCGCAGCGAGGAATGACAGTGTTAGAGTACTCTCGGCGGGCCTTTCGGGCGCACGCTCTCAGTTGCTCGCCGTTCCTCGGCCCCGCCTCTAGAGCATAAAGCTGCTCGGCAGGGTCTAAGCGGCTAGAGGGGCGAGCTCCCTTTCTTCAGACGACTTGCGGATTATCCTGAAGATGGTCCTCTGGCTGATGGAGAACTGTGACGCCACCTCGGAGATGGAGACGCCATCCCGCTTGACGGCTTCTATGATGTTCTGGTCCCGCTCCCGTCGCTTCTCGCGTTGAAGCCAGCCAGGGTCGTCGTATTTGCATTGGGGTAGAGGGCACCTGAGGCACGAAGGGTATATCTCGCATCCGTCGTCTCTGTAGGGGAACCTTTCGGGCAACATGTCTACTGAAGCAACCGCAGCCTGTTGAAGCATAACTACACCTCATGATTGGTTAGAAAACATTATAGAACAGACGTTCTATAATGTTCAATAGGTCTTTGGCTGAGGTTGACGGCTTTTCAGGCTGTTGATATAGCGCTTGCTCTCCCATTGCCACGTGCTATCATTATACGGCGGTGGGAGCACGGCTTTTTAAGGCTGTCGATATAGCGTTTCCCACCCCACCTGCGCCGAGGGAGGGCCGTTATGCCGGCCAACCTGCCTCCCGCATACTACGAAGCGGAAAAGCGGTTCAGGGCAGCGAAGACCATCCCTGAAAAGGTGGCCGCCCTCCAAGAGATGATGTCCGCTACCCCCAAGCACAAGGGGACGGACCATCTGAGAGCCGACCAGAGGTCTCGCCTGGCCCGGTTAATGGCCGACCTGGAAAAGCCAAGGGCTACAGCTGGAGGAGGCCCACAACCCTTCTCGATCCGGAAGGAGGGAGCCGGACAGGCTGCGCTCATAGGTCTGCCGAACTCAGGCAAGTCGCAACTGCTCGCCACACTCACCGGGGCCTCGGTCAAAGTGGCCGCTTATCCCTTCTCCACCCAGGTCCCACAGCCCGGCATGTTGAAGCACCAGAACGTCCTCACCCAGCTGATAGACACGCCCGCCCTCAACGACCATGACATGCAGACCAGACTCTTTAGCCTCCTCAGAAACGCCGACATTCTGCTGCCGGCGCTCGACTTGTCAGCCGACCCGGTGGAGCAGTTGGATGAAATCACGTCCGAGCTTGGCCGCTGGGGGTTCCGCCTGCTGGACCGGCATGAGGACCCCGACCCGGAGGACTACCGCACCCATAAGAAATGCGTCATAGTCGCCAACAAGGCAGACATGGACGGCGCCCTTGACCAGTACCTCAGAATCGAAGAGGCGGCGGGCGACCGACACTGGCTGGTCATGACTTCTGCCACGGAAGACGTGGGGTTGGACCAGCTGCGGGAAAGCGTGTTCGCCGCCCTGGGCAAGGTCCGCGTCTATACCAGAGCGCCAGGCGAAGACCCCGACTACGATTCACCCATCATTCTCACTATGGGCAGCAACGTAGAGGACGCAGCCCAGTCACTGCACAGGGACTGGAAGCAGAGGCTGAAGTACGCTCTCC
Organism: Dehalococcoidia bacterium; assembly: GCA_965224415.1. Lineage (GTDB taxonomy): Bacteria > Chloroflexota > Dehalococcoidia > Lucifugimonadales > JAGWBF01 > DAOUJI01. Next base: position 59,190 of record CBDCZB010000001.1, read on the forward strand.
TCTGGGGTTCGGGAAAGTTCGACGCCCAAAGGGTGGGCAGAGACTACGTCTTGGCTGACGGAGACGTTCTGGAATTCCACGGGTAAAACTAGTTGTGGCGCGAGCTGCTCCGGTCTCAGGCGGGAGTGAGCTCATGCACCTCGACGACCAGTTCGCGGCCAAGCGTTCTCAGGGCCCTGTTAATGCGGCTGGCGGCGGTTTTGTGGCGGGGATCCAGCATACGGCGCACGGATTTCTCATCAGCTCCAAGGCGGTGGGCCAGACTGACGCGGGACAGGCCGCTCTCCCGAAAGGCCAGCACAAAAGCGGCCTTCGCGGCCATGTCAGTTGGCACAGCCACAAGACGCTCGCCGATTTCCAGTGCGCTGGGCGTCGGGACCGGCTCGCCGTCATCGATGCGTCCTGCGATGGCTTCTTCCAAGGCATCCTGAGCTTGAACTAGGGCTTCCGCTTCGTCGACGCCGGACGTGAGGCACTCCGGAAGGTCCCTAAACGATACGACGACCTCATGCGCTCCGGAGTGTTCCAGCAGTGCAGGGTAGATAAACCGCATTGTCGCTCTCCTCAGAGTCCTTTACCTGAAATCGTCCCGTTCGAGTCCCAGTTGGCGAATCATCCTGGACAGAAATCCGTGGGATATTTCCTTCCGCCGGTCTTTTAGGATGGTCTTGCGTTCGCCAAAGTACAGGGTGCTGTGACTGCCCTTGCCTCGCTTGTGGTCGATTCTCACGGCTACACCGTGACTACGTCCAATCTCGGACACTTTAACCACGAACTCCCTCCCGGTCACACACTGATAATCGGACTGAACTGTCCGAAAGTCAAGGGCCCGTGGCTGATGATGAGGCCCACGCCGAGGCCGGCGTTCGCTTGGGGACTTTCCGCTAAGGTCGAAGCCCTTCGGGGAGGTCTACGGTCATGCGGGCGGACTCCACGTCCACGTCCAAGACCACTCCTTCCAACGCGGGCACAAGGACTTCTCGCCCGTCCTTAGTGACGACATAGACATCGTTAGGGCCTGCGTCCAGGATTTCGGTCAATGCGCCCAAGCTCTCGCCGGAGACGGTGTAGACCTCCATGTCGATAAGCTGGAAGTGGTAGTAGCTGCCGTCGGGCGGAGGGGGGACCATGTCTCTTGGAACCGTCAGTTCCAGTCCCAGGCGCTTCTGTGCATCCTCCCGGGAATCGATTCCCTTCAGCTTTATCGCAAGGGAGCCGCCCGGGAGCTTGGCGGACCTCTGAAGGAGATGAGGCGTTCCCTCTAGAAATAAATATCCCCCGGGGGCGAACCGCCCGGGGAAGTCGCTAAGAGGTTCGATCTTTAGTTGTCCAGCCAGTCCTCTGGCAGCTAGGACCTTTCCCACTACTACCAGCCCGTCGTCTTGTTCCCTTCCCATCGGGGGGCCGGCTATTGGGCCGCTACACTATTTCCAGCACGGCACGGGCGCCGTTTTTCACCGCGGCCACGCGAAGGAGCACCCGCATGGCTTGAGCAACCCGCCCCTGGCGGCCAATTATCTTCCCTTTGTCCTCGTCGGCCACCTCAAGCCTCAGCACTACCCGGTCATCCTCCACCTCTTCGTGAACAACCACTTCTTCGGGCTTACTGGCTAGGCTCTTGGCGATATACTCGATGAGCTCCTTCATTGCGCCTTTGCCTTCTCGTAAATCCCGTTCCACTTGAAGATGCGTTCAACCGCTTCGGAAGGCTGGGCTCCCTTTTGCAGCCAGCCCACGGCCTTCTCCTCGTCCAACGTCACCTTGGGAGGGTCGATTAGGGGGTCGTAGTGGCCTATCCATTCAACATAGGCGCCGTCTCTCGGGGCCCTGCGGTCTGCAACAACGATACGGTAGGAAGGACGCCCCTTTTTGCCCACTCGCCTAAGTCGGATTCGCAACATGAAGCCTAGACCTCGGTCAGATAAAGTTAACTTACCGATTCTAAGGCTACGGGTTAGCCTTGTCAACGTCAGGCAGGCTGTCAGGCGCTGGGTTCCGTAACGTATGCCGCCAATATGAGGTCTAACTCAACCATCAACAGCTTATTCCAGGCCAGACTTGTTCTGGCCGCCAACTCTTCATTGTCCATTTCTGCATCGAAGAGGGCCGCCAGCTTGGTCTGGTACATGGATATTACGCCGATGAGGTACTTGTAGGGCACGGGAGGCAACGGAGGACGGTGCACGGCCACGCTGTAGTGCATTGTTCCGATGGCCGCGACATAGCGGGAAAAGCCGTCGTTGATGTGGGCAAGACAGTTGTTCATCATCCAACGGATCATGGTCAGCTTGTTGTCGTCGATGCGCTTCCGGTCGGGGGAGCCGTTGTCGTGGACGAAGAACTTGCGCGATTCCGGGTATTCCAGGAAGTGGTCGTAAATGTGGTCCACGAAGCTCTGTAACTTGGCCTGGACCAAGGGGCCGCTCGCTCTAATTAGGTCGAGGTCTTCGTCGGAGAGGCCGACGAACTCCGACATCTCACGAAATCGGGCGGGCCAATCACGCGGGTCAATCGGGGAATGTGATTCCTGCTGGGGGACAGACTGCTCAGGCACGGCCACGATGGTATCGGCTGTCAATCGCTCTGTCAAGCAGAGGAGACAATCGGCACTGTATCACTTTCCCCCATGCCCACGCCGCCGCCCACCGGAAGGAACGGACACATCGAAAGCGCGATGTGTGACATAAGGCACGTCAGACGGCCTGTTGCATTTTCCTTTCTTGACCAACTCGCAGATATAATTATCATTCTTGAGGATAAAGTGAGAATAGAAACCAACGGGGCATAAATACCTTGCCTAATTTTTCCCTGACCGATAATATCTATTTATAAAATATAAAAGGCCCGTAGCTCACCACAACCACGGGCCTAAAAAGGAGCTTCCGATACCATCGTTTCGCCAGCTAATGGAAAAGCCGAGCGTGATACACTCCGCGAAGTAGAACGCCTTGCGGGTCGTTCAGGATATTTCCGAGATAAAGGCTGAAATGCAACGCCAAATGCGGCAAGTCAGACAGTCTTTACCCCCTAGCTTTTGGCGTTAAAGCTCCATTTTCGATTATACAGAACGGGTAAATTCCGTTCAATAATTCATGACCACCGGAGCCTAAGTCCTCTCTACGCCAACCAGCCCCGCTCACCATGCTTGAGCAGGGCTGGTTGGCAGGGCGCCGGGAGCAGGCAAGCTCCCGACGCTAGTCTAGCTGTGGTCTATGAATACCCGATGAGATTCCACCAGAGAATGCACTCAAAGTGAGCCGGGTGCGGCGGGCCTACACTGTGTGAGCAGCCGGCATAGAACATATCGGGGGCATATAGACCACTCTTGCCTCCGGCCTTAGCTCGGCTGCTGTGCGGGTATCCAAGCACTGTATTGTGGAAATATCCAAGGGTTTCCGACCAGATGAAAGTCGGCCCGTCTAGATTGAACCCAGCGTGTATACAATTGTCCACAACCCAAAAGAAGATGTTCTGCCCATATCTGGCGTGGCAGTCATGCCAGGGATTCTCTCCGTCGTAGACATTACCTCCGCCAGATAAGGATGCTGTCTTGAATTTCACCGATGCCCTAGACCGAGTCAACATTTCGTTGACGGGGTGGAGTCCTTGAAATTCGGCGTCGGCCCGCACTTCCCATTTCCATCCAAGTGCGCCCGCAGCACTCCGTGCAAGTTCCTCGTCCATGCTCGCCACTAACTCGCCCCATCTCCTGTCGGGCACAACATTTGCTACGGTCACAGAGCAATCCTCGTTGATGCGGACCCGCACTCTTTCTATGGAGCCAGTCAACTCGATTGAGAAATCTCCGTCGCAGCTTCCGTCATCTTGAGAGGTGAGTTGGGCGACATTATCGCCTATTGAGTCTACGGACAACGCTATCCTTTCGCCGCCCTCCATCTGGAAAAACGCTCCAATGTTGTCCGATACAGGCGGAGTCTGGGCCGATGCTCCGGGCAGCCCTATGGCAAGCAGGGTAAGCACCGCCAAAATACCAACGATAAGGATGGCCCGAAAAATGTACGCCTTCATAACGCCCCTCCTTACATTTTCGGATACTATATATTATCCGATTGATGTAAGGATGTCAAGGGAGCCGTTGTCCGCTCCAAGGCTCAGCTTGACTGCCAGACGTGGGACTGATAGGGTTAACGTGTTGGGCTTGTCCATTTAGGATCGAGCGGTCGATGGCGAAGGGATGGAATGGACAAGCCCAACTTCATCCATATCACAACGGGAATTTCCGGTCAACCCTACATTGCGGTTTCAACTGTGGCGATGCCCAATATAAATGAGCGTCTATAGCTTGACACATCGTCAATAACCGTTAAAATAGTGTCATCATCAGGCGGGCCAAACTATCGCCCGTCGGTCATGTCCAACGGAGCTAAGGAGGTTGGGTCATGTGGAAGATCAACATCGACATTGTCTACTGCGTTCCTTGACAGTACCATGCAACCGCCACGTGGTTGGCGATGGAGTTTTTCAGGCACTTCGGTAAGGATGCGGCCATTTCCCTGACGCCCGGCGCAAACGGCCGGCTTGAGGTCTACCTCGACGGGGAGAAGATCTTCGACCGCAAGGAAGAGGACGGCAAGTACCCCGACCTGACCAGGGTCAGGGAGCTTAGGGCTGTAATCCAAGAGAAGCTGGACGCAGTTCCCGTAGCCGCAGACTAGCCTCAACCCGATACACTGAACACCCTTCAGGCCCTGCTTCGAAGCAGGGCCTGAACTTTTTCCCATATCGCTGCCGCTACGGTGCCTTCGGGACCAGATGAATCAACTACAACCCAAGAGGACGGATTTTGGGCAGCCTGCTCCAGATAACCTTCCTTCACCCTCCGGTGGAATTCCAGTTCCTCCGAATCAATAGCGTCGGGCTCTTCACCCCTCCAAGCACGAGCCTCTTCCAGCACCAGTTCCTCGGGGTAACCAGAGTAAGGCTCATCGATCCCTAAGGAACGGCTCTCTTCCAACAGTATTTCAAAGGCCATCTGCCCCCTCTCATCCATCGAAAATGGACTTCTCCGAGGCAGACTCTCCTCAATTGGAAGGTCTAACAACACGGTCAAGTCGGGAGAGAGATCCCCGCAGGCCAGCGCATTGAGACGATCGATTATATCCAGGTCAATTCCTCTGCCATAGCCCTGATAGGCTATAGTAGATGCCTTAAACCTGTCGCAAACCACAATTTCGCCTTTATCGAGAGCTGGCCGGATTACCTCTGCGACATGCTGCGCTCTGTCAGCTAAGAATAGGAGAAGTTCAGTCGCAGGGCTTAGATTACCGGGTCCCTTTACCCAATCGCGTATAATCTCGCCTAGCGGGAAGCCTCCGGGCTCCCTGGTGGACACTACGCTGTAACCAGATCTGCTCAGAGCGGACGCCAAGCGCCTCGAATGGGTGGTCTTGCCGGAGCCGTCGCCGCCCTCGAACACAATGAAGGCAGACATGGGTCTAGCCCTTGAAGAGGGTCACGTACCTGTTGGGTTCCTGGCCGCTGCTGGTGGAGGCGACGTCGTATTTTTCAGCCAACATGTGTTGGAGCCGCCGGATGTACGACCGCTGCGGCGCCAACTCGACTGAGGGCGCTCCATTCCGCACCCGCTCGGCAGCCTTTTCGGCCTCTTTCAAAGCGCCGTCCACCGTATCGTCGTCTTCCTCGCCGCCGCCCGATACGGACCGGAGCAGCTGCTGTATCTGGGGTCCCGAGTTTTTCCGAAGCACGTATATCGGCTTGCCGGCCCGTTCTGCGATTCTAACCAACTGGGAGCCGCGCCGGTATAGGCTCTTGGTGGTCAGGACCACATCGGCCGCACGCAGGTCGTTCACCACTCTCGTAGGGATTCCCAGGCTTCGGCCCGCGTCCTCGACTTTGTCCCTGCCCACGCCGAAGAGAAAGACCTTCACGCTTTGCCGGGAGCTTCTGTCCAGAACGGTGGGAGGTTCATAGCCGTAGGCGTCCTCCGGTCCATTGCGCCCGGGGCCGTTGACGACGGGAGCGTCCGGAACATAGACCCCGCCCACTTCACGGGTCTTGAGCACCTCACCTGCCTCGTTCAACCGGCGGGTTTCCGGAACTATGGGATATCCCCGCAGCCATGTGTCCACAACGGTAGACACATCCTCGTGGACGGCCACCTTTTCCCAGCTCTGTATCTCGACCACGACGTCAAAAGTGGGAGGAGCTTTGCGTTCCAACGTTGTCTTTTGGGTCCCGCGCCGCCGGGCCTCATCATCTCCGAGGGTCACCGACTGAATCCCTCCCACCAAGTCGGACAGCGTGGGATTCATCACTAAGTTGTCCAGGGTGTTGCCGTGGGCGGTGGCGATTAGTTGGACACCCCGTTCGGCTATGGTGCGGGCTGCTATGGCTTCCAACTCGGTGCCCATCTCATCGACGATTATGACCTGGGGCATGTGGTTCTCCACGGCCTCGATCATCACGTTGTGCTGAAGCTCGGGGTGCGCCACCTGCATGCGTCGCGCATGGCCTATGGCAGGGTGGGGAATGTCGCCGTCCCCTGCAATCTCGTTTGAGGTGTCCACGATAATGACCCGCTTGCGGGCGTCGTCGGCCAGGACCCGGGCCACCTCTCGCAGCATGGTCGTCTTGCCCACGCCGGGGCGTCCCAGCAGAAGCACGCTTCTTCCCTGGAGAACGAGGTCCTCAATGACCTTGACGGTCCCCAGGACGGCGCGGCCCACGCGGCAGGTGATGCCCACGATGTCGCCCTTGCGGTTCCGCATGGCGGAGATGCGGTGGAGAGTTCGAGGAATGCCAGCCCGGTTGTCTCCTCCGAATTCACCGACACGGGAGACGACGTAGTCCAGGTCATCCTGGTCGACTTCCTGGGAGTCCAGGAGCGCCTCTTCGTCGATGAACCTGGCTTCCGGCGGCCTGCCCAGGTCGAGAATCACTTCAAGAAGCTCTTCCCGGTCTTCTCTGGCCTCCAAGGGAATGCGAACCCTGGGCGGCAACACGTCTTGCAGGGTCTTAAGTTCGTCCTTTATCCAGCGCTCTACTGTCGTCACTTCACCTCAAGCGCGAAAAGCATCGCTTAAAAAATACTCGTGAAACCTGCGATCTCTGGTGAGTTCGGGATGAAAAGAGGTGGCCAACATGCGGTCCTGACGCACCGCGACCGGACTCCCGTCGGACAGCCGTGCCATTACGTCCACGCCGTAACCCACGGTCGATATTACGGGAGCGCGGATGAATATAGCATGGAAAGTTTCCGCTCCAATGACCGGAACGTCCAGGTCCTCTTCGAAGCTGTCGACCTGGCGTCCGTAGCCGTTGCGCGTCAGCCCGATGTCCATCAACCCCATGGGAACCGGGTCGGGCTCGGTGAGATCCCTGGCCATCATAATCATTCCGGCGCACGTACCCCACAGGCGCATTCCGTCGCTGGCCAGATTCGCGATCGGCGCCTTTAGTTGGTATAGGTCCATCAGACGGCTGAAGGTTGTGCTCTCGCCCCCGGGCATTATGAGGCCGTCCAACTCCTGGAGGTCGTCGGGAAGCCGCACCTCCACAGGGTCATGGCCCAAACCCTTTATGGCTGCCACATGCTCGGCGAAATCTCCTTGTACAGCCAGGACGCCTACTCTCAACTTCTTTCTTGGCGCCTCGTATGGTTCGGCCGGTGCATCGCGGCCCTATAGGTTCCCCCGCGGAGAAAGAAGGTCTTCCTCCTTCAGCGTACGGGCGCCGATGCCAACCATAGGCTCACCGAGGTCTTGGGAAACCTCCGCGATGATATGCGGGTTGTTGTAATGAGTGACCGCCTGCACTACGGCCCTGGCCCGCTTCTCAGGGTCGCTGGACTTGAATATCCCTGATCCGACGAATACCCCGTCGGCTCCCAACTGCATCATGAGAGCGGCGTCGGCCGGGGTGGCAACTCCGCCAGCGGCAAAGTTTACCACCGGCAGCCTTCCCTGCTCCTTGGTTTCTTTTAGCAGATCCAGGTCCACGCCCATGTTCTTGGCCTCGGTGGGCAATTCGTCGTCTGGCAGGTTCTGTATGCGGCGTATGGTTCCCATCACCGCACGCATGTGGCGGACAGCTTCCACCACGTCTCCGGTTCCGGCCTCACCCTTGGTCCGAATCATCGCAGCGCCTTCTTTTATACGGCGGAGCGCCTCGCCCAGGTTGCGGCAGCCGCATACGAAGGGCACCTTGAAATCGGCCTTCCACACGTGGTTGTCCTCGTCGGCCACCGTAAGGACTTCCGATTCGTCGATGTAGTCCACTCCCATGGCTTCCAGTACCTGGGCTTCCACGAAGTGACCTATGCGGCACTTGGCCATGACGGGGACGGTGACTGCAGCCATTATTTCTTTAATCTTGGTGGGGTCGGCCATGCGGGCCACGCCGCCGGCGGCTCGGATGTCCGCCGGGACTCGCTCCAAGGCCATGACGGCGCAGGCCCCGGCTTCCGCCGCAATCACCGCCTGCTCGGCGTTGACCACGTCCATGATGACCCCGCCCTTGAGCATCTGGGCCAGCCCAGCCTTGACTTTCCAGGTCCCCGTCTCTTGCATCTGGCTCTCGACCTCCCTGTTCCGTTAACAACCCAATTATACGATGGGCCTAGTCCGTTATCAATAAACCGGGGGCGGTGGGGATCTGGCGGAGCCCCACCTTGCCCCTATTAGTCGGAGGTTTGCGCCAGGGTGTAGAATATAGGGCGCTCAAGACGGGGCGGCCGCCAGCTATCAACCAAAGGCGGTGGCGAAGGAGCGTTACGTGGTCCCTCCGGAGAATATATTCGGTTCACTGGACATCCGCATAGGAGTCTTCCTTGCGCTGGGCGCAGCCCTGGCCGTGTCCAACGCCATCTTCTATCACCGAGTCATCAGCCTGATAATGCTGGGCAAATCGACCAACAGGTTCGACCAACCCGTCCGCAGAATACTGCGGTTCCTGGGCATCGTCATGGCCCAGAGCAAGGTCCTCCAGCGCCTCTCCATCCGGGACAAGGCCGGGTTGGGCCACGTATTCGTCTTCTGGGGCTTCCTCTCTTTTCTGCTCAGCTACGTCATCTTCATATTCGGCGACTCCGCCTGGCGGCCCTTCTCCGAGACGCTGCTTACCGAAACCGGCGTCATGGTGTACGCCAGCTATCTGGACATATTCGCATTGATCATCGTCAGCTCACTGTTATGGGCTGTATTTCGCAGGTGGGTGGCCAAACCTCACCGCCTCAGCTTCGACCTGACCCGCGCTCCTGACGCAGTCATCATAGTGGCCCTTATTTCCACGCTCATGACTCTTACCGTCCTCACCGAGGCCTTCTACGTGGCCGAGGTGGAGGCCAAGGGCATCGACGGGGGCGCCCACGCGGAAGCCATCGTGGGAAAGGCCGTGGGCCAAGCCTTCCACAACGCCGGCATGGGCGTCGGAGTCGCCGATTTCGCCCAGGGGTTCGCCTGGTGGCTCCACCTGCTCATCATCCTGGGGTTCTCCATATACATACCCTTCTCGAAACACATGCACATGGTGGCGGCGCCCCTGAACGCCCTGTTCAACTCCCTCAAGCCCAGGGGCATCCTTGAGGCCATCGACCTGGAAAACACCGAGCGGTTCGGCGCGGGACGGGTCCAAGACTTCACCTGGAAGCAGCTGCTGGACGGCTACGCTTGCGCCGTCTGCGGCCGCTGCACCAACAACTGCCCCGCCCACCTTACCGGCAAGACCCTCTCCCCAATGCACATCGTGGAGGACATTAAGGACTACTTGATTGAGGTCGCTCCGGACGTCAAAGCGGGGAAGGACCCAGAAATCGCGATGATAGGGCACCTGCGGCTCACCGAGGAGGCAGTCTGGGACTGCGTCAACTGCGGCGCCTGCATGGAAGAATGTCCCGTGGCGGTCGAGCACGTGCCCACCATCATGGACATGCGGCGCAACCTGGTGCTGGAAGAGTCCAAGATGCCCGAGACCGCCATGAACGCCCTCTTAAGCATTGAACAACGCGGCCACCCCTGGAGGGGGACCCAGTTCTCCCGCACCGACTGGGCCCAGGGACTGGACGTGCCGACTCTGGCAGACAAGCCCGATGCAGAGGTCTTGTTCTGGGTCGGATGCACCGCGGCCCTGGAGCAAAGAAGCCAAGCCGTGGCGCGGTCCATGGTCAAGGCCCTCAAGGCGGCCAAGGTGGACTTTGCCATCCTGGGCGAGGAAGAACGGTGCACCGGCGACCCGGCAAGGCGCATGGGCAACGAATACCTCTTCCAAATCACGGCCCAGCAGAACATTGAGACCTTCAACACTTACAACGTCAAGAAGATAGTCACCATCTGCCCCCACTGCTTCAACACCATCAAGAACGAATACCCACAGCTGGGCGGCGAATTCGAGGTCCAGCACTACAGCCAGTTCGTCGACGAGTTGATTTCCCAGGGGCGCATCAAGCCCATCCGAATGATCGAGACTACGGTCGCCTACCACGACTCCTGCTTCCTGGGACGCCACAACGGAATCTACGACCAACCCAGGAACATAGCCAAGGCCATACCCGGTGTTAAGCTGGTAGAGATGGCCCCCAGGTGCCGCGAGCAGGGCTTCTGCTGCGGAGCCGGAGGCGGCCACATGTGGGTGGAGGAGAGCCAGGGCGAGCGCATCAACCACATGCGCACTGACCACTTCCTGGGCACCGGCGCCCAGATCGTGGGGGTGTCCTGCCCCTTCTGCCTTCAGATGATGACTGAAGGCATCCAGGCCAAGGGCCATGAAGGCGACAAGGAGGCCAAGGACCTCCTGGAAATTCTGGCTGACAGCCTGGAGCCTGAAGCCCCCGCTCCCCAAAGCGCGAACGGGGACAGCCGCGCTTAGCCCACGTTCCATGAATTCAGACTTAACAGGCGGTTAGATTTGGACAACCTTATGATTTGGGCCCGCGGGGTCAACAAGACGTACAGCACGGGTGCAGTCCAGGTGCACGCCCTTAGAGGCGTTGACCTGGACGTCCGCCAGGGCGAGATGGTGGCTGTGATGGGTCCCAGCGGATGCGGCAAGACTACTCTGCTAAACTGCCTCTCGGGACTGGACGAGGTGGACTCCGGGGAGATACGGGTCGAGAACACGGAACTGCATAGCCTGCCCGACGACGAGCGGAGCGACTACCGCGCCCGCAGAATGGGGTTCGTGTTCCAGCTGTACAACCTGCTTCCCGTCCTTAGCGCAGTGGAGAACGTCGAGATGCCACTGCTCGTGTCGGGGACCAAGCCCGGTGAGGCCCGCAGCCGCAGCATGGAAATCCTCGACGTCGTGGGCCTCTCAGACAGGGCCCACCACCTGCCCGGAGAGCTGTCAGGGGGCCAGCGTCAACGTGTCACCATTGCCAGGGCCTTGGTGAACCAGCCGACCATTATATGGGCCGACGAACCCACCGGAGACCTGGACAGCGAGACGGCCGAAGAGATAATTCAGCTTATGCGCGACCTGAACCGGCAGAACGGCCAGACCTTTGTTGTCGTCACCCACGACGACTACGTCGGAAGCTGCACCGACCGGATCATCCGAATGCGGGACGGCCAAGTCGTGGACTACGGCGACGGCTCTAGCCCGGCAGACGGGCGGGCGTAAGCCGAGGCCACCCACTATTCCGAATCTTCCTTCTTTATGATTCTAGTCCTGTTCACACCGGTCCAGGGCGTCGTTAGAGACCAAGCAACTCTTTCTTCTTGGCATCGAACTCTTCCTGTGTGAGGACGCCTCTCTCCAAGAGGTCCGCCAGCTTGTCTATCTCATCGGCGGCGGACCCAGGTTGACTTGCTTCAGGTGTGGAGGCCGCAGCGGAAGTTTTGGCTTCGTCGGTAGAACCTCTAGCCGCGTTGACGAGTTCAACAATGCTAGGAACGGCGGACGCAATCAAGATTAGGGACCCGACTAGACTAAGGTAAATCCCCGCCCCTATGGACAATGCACCCTCGGACTCGTCGACCAATCCGTTCAAGTCGACCCATTTCAGGACAACAGCGATCAATATGGCGATTCCCGCCAACGAAACAGCTCTGTCAACCCATGCCCAGTGGGGGGATCCTCGGCTAGTAGAGGCGATGCCCAGATACGATGCAGCCTTGTCCAGCCAGGGGGCCGTCTCTTGAGTCTCGCCGATAAGGTGACGCCACCCGATCGCCACTAAGGATAATATGGCGAACGCAAGAACGGTCTCTCCCTCTGCAAAGTCCATCCCCGTGGCCGATTCGTCGTACCCGGCGACGGTGGCCACGCGACCAACGCCCCTATTAGAGCGAGCAGTCCTCCTAGGGCTCCGAGACCTCTCCACACCAGGGGATTGATTCCAGACATGCGTAGCCTCCTTAACCACATAAGATGCCGCAGGCGTCTGCCGGTTCTGGACAACCGTACCCAAGGCCGTGCCGCCCTGGGGCAACGTGCGCATTACAGCATAGGATAGTTGCGCTGGGCAAGTTTCTGTTTCATTCTGCGTATATTTTCACGTCTTTCCAGGAGGAATAGGCCGATGCTTCCCCATTGGTCCTGAAGGGAAAAGTCGAAGCCTGCCCTGAGCTTGCTGAAGGGATGAGGGGGATCGAGCGATGCCAACCGGCACGGGGCACCGTTAAGCGATTAGGAGGACCTTAGGCCGGAATCCCCTGAGTTAAAGCTGAGGGAGGTAACGCTTTATCTCGTAGTCGGTGATTTGAGTGCGGAACTCGTTCCACTCCAGCTTCTTGTTCTCCAAGAACACCCGGAATACGTGGTCTCCCAGAGCCTCCTGGAGCAGTTGGCTGTTCTCGGCTAGCTTGATGGCCTCATGCAGGCTGCCTGGCAGAGCGGCTATCCCCCTGGCGGCTCTGGTCTCCTCGGACATGTCGAATACGTTCTCCTCGGTGGGCGGGGGAACTTCGTATTCGTTTTCGATTCCTTTGAGGCCGGCGGCCAGCATCACGCTGAAGGCAAGGTAGGGGTTGCACGCCGGGTCAGGCGCACGGTACTCGATGTGCACCGAGTCCTGGCGGCCAGGTCTGTAGGAGGGGACGCGTATCAGGTCGGAACGGTTCTTCATCGCCCACGATATGTACATGGGCGCTTCGTGGCCCGGCGTCAACCTTTTGTAAGAGTTTACCCATTGGTTGGTCACCAAAGTGATCTCCGGTGCGTGGCGCAGCAGGCCAGCCGTGTAGAGCCGGCCTATTTGGGATAGCTCGCCCGGATTGTTCGGGTCGAAGAAGGAGTTGGAGTCCCCCTGGAAGAGGGACTGGTGTACGTGCATGCCCGAACCGTTGACACCTGGCAGAGGCTTTGGCATGAAGGTGGCGTAGACGTTGTTCTGGGAGGCCACCTCTTTAATGACCAGCTTGCTGGTGGTGACGTTGTCCGCCATAGTGATGGCGTCGGTGTACTGAAGGTCGATTTCATGCTGCCCAGGAGCCGCTTCATGGTGGGAATATTTGACCGGAATTCCCATTTCGGCCAACGTCAGGACCGTCTCGCGGCGCAGGTCGGTCCCCAGTTCCATTGACAATTGGTCGAAATAGCCGCCTTTGTCGATGGCCTTGGGGTCTTCGGTTCCTGTGAGATAGAAGTATTCGAACTCCGGGCCGACATAGTAAGTAAACCCCAGGTTGGATGCCTTCCGCACGTTCCTCTTAAGGACGAATCTTGGGTCTCCCTCGAACGGATCGCCGGTGGGCTTGTGGATGTCGCAGAACATCCTTGCCACCGAGTTCTGACGGGGACGCCAGCTGAGTATGCGGAACGTAGTGGGGTCGGGCCGGGCGACCATGTCGCTCTCGTCTATGCGAACGAAACCCTCGATGGACGACCCGTCAAACGCAACCCCTTGCTCCAGGGCGTCCTCAAGCTCCTCCACGGTGATGGCGAATCCCTTGAGAGCTCCCAGAATGTCGCAGAACCAGAGCCGGATGAACTTTACGTCGTTCTCCCGCGCAGTCCTAAGGACAAACTCTTTCGCTTCATCTTGGGCCCAAGTCATAACCGATTCTCCAGCAGAGGTCTCCGATTGGGAAATATTGAGTTACGTGTCGAGGATTGGCCGTCGCTAGGGATAAAGTGCGGCAGGCTTGGGATCCGGACCCCGTAGGGCCTGCCGCAACGATTCTATTGACCGGCGCAGGTCGTGTCAATTTGGACGCCGATTCGGGCTAGGCGTCGAAGTACATGAAGAACTCATACGGGTGGGGCCGCAGCCTGATGTTGTCCAAGTCGCCCTTCTTGTAGTCCAACCAGGTCTCGATCAGGTCGTCGGTGAACACGCCGCCCCGAAGCAGGAACTCGTAGTCGTTCTCCAGCGATGCCAGGGCCTCGTCCAGGGAACCGGGCACCTGCCGTATCTTGGCGAGCTCTTCGGGCGGCAACTCATATAGGTTCTGGTCCACCGGGTCCGGCGGCTCTATTTCGTTTATGACTCCGTCTATTCCCGCCATCAGCATAGCCGAAAACGCGACATACGGGTTGCAGGTGGGGTCGGGAGCGCGGAACTCCAGCCTCCGGGCTGCGGGACTGGCGGAATAGGTCGGAATCCGTATGCAGGCCGAGCGGTTCCGGACAGAGTAGACCAGGTTGACTGGAGCCTCGAAGCCGGGCACCAGCCGCTTGTAGCTGTTGGTGGTGGGGGCTATGAAGGCCAGCAGCGCCGGGGCGTGCTGGAGCAGCCCGCCGATGTAATGGCGGCAAGTGGCGCTGAGCATGGCGTAGCCGTTGGCGTCGTAGAAGAGGTTCTGCCCTTCCCTCCAAAGACTCTGGTGGGTGTGCATTCCTGTGCCGTTGTCGCCGAAAAGAGGCTTGGGCATGAAGGTCGCCACCTTGCCATACCTGTGAGCCACGTTCTTGACCACGTACTTGAGTATCGTGACCGTGTCGGCCATTTTGGTCAGGCTGTCGAAGCGGACGTCGATCTCGGCCTGTCCCGCCGTTGCCACCTCGTGGTGGTGTTTCTCGACGATGATGCCAAACCGCTCGATTTCCTGCACGGCCTCCGTGCGTATGTCCTGGAAGGTGTCGAAGGGGGGTGTCGGGAAGTAGCCTTCCTTGTGGCGGGGCCTGTAGGCCAGGTTGCGGCCGCCGTCCACTGTGCCGGGCTGGCCTGAGTTCCATATCCCTTCATCCGAATCGATGAAGTAGTAGCCTTCATTGCTGGTCTGGTTGAACCGGGCCGAGTCGAATATGAAAAATTCGGGTTCCGGCCCCCAGTAGCTCACGTCGGCAATCCCGGAGCTTTTTAGGTACTCCTCCGCCTTGTGGGCGACGTTGCGCGGGTCCCGGGTGAAGGTGTCCCGGGTCACTGGGTCCAGGATGTCGCAAATCATGGTCAAGGTCGGCGCCTTGAAGAAGGGGTCCATGTTGGCGGTGGTCGTGTCCGGGATGAGAAGCATGTCGCTCTCGTCAATGGACTTGAACCCGCGAATGCTCGACCCGTCGAACCCGTAGCCCTCCGCCAGGTTGTCTTCGTTCAGCTCGCTCAGGGGAATGGAGACGTGCTGGAACGTGCCGGGCAGGTCCGTGAACTTCAGGTCGATGATCCCTATCTTGTTGTCGGTGGCATGTCTAACAACTTCTTCCGGGGTCATTGAAGGGTTCCTCCTATTGGAATTCGTTTCTAGTAACCGCGTTGCCTGGCAAGGGATGGCGCGGAACGTCTATTCCTCGTCATCCCCCGACCCGCCGGCGATGCCCATGATGGACTCGTCACCGGGGACATAAGCTTCCTCTCCGTGTTGGGACAGGTCTAACCCCTCTTCCTCTTGGGACTCATCGGCCCTTATGCCGAGGGTGTACTTGATTGCGACGAGTATCACAGCGGTGGTGACCAGGGCCCATCCCCAGGTGGCGCCTATTCCAGCCAGCTGGAACAGGATCTGCTCTCCTCGGGTGACGCCTTCCGCCAGTCCTCCGAACCCTATCCCTACGAACAGTCCGGTGGCCAAGGCGCCCCAGGTCCCTCCCATGCCGTGGACACCCCAGACGGCCAAAGCGTCGTCAACCTTGAGTTTCTGCAAAAGCTCGACGGCGCCATAGCAGATGACCCCGGCGCCCAGTCCGATGATGAGGGCTGGCATTGCGCCGACGAAACCAGCGGCGGGAGTGATGGCCACCAGCCCTGCGACGGCCCCGGAGGCCGCTCCCACCAGGCTGGGCTTCTTTCCGAATATCCAGGACATGCCCACCCACGCGCACATGGCCATAGCCGTGGCGGTGTTGGTGACCACGAATGCGTTGACCGCAGTCCCGTTGGCGCCCAAGGCGCTTCCTGCGTTGAATCCGAACCACCCGAACCAGAGCAGCCCGGCTCCCAGCACTATCATCGGAACGTTGTGGGGAGTCATCGGCCGCTGGCCGAACCCGATGCGCGGCCCAATGACGAACGCCGCCACTAGGGCTGCCACGCCAGCGTTGATGTGGACGACGGTGCCGCCCGCAAAGTCAAGCGCTCCAAGCTGGAAGAGCCATCCGTCGCCGTGCCATACCCAGTGGGCCACCGGAGCGTATACGATGGTCACCCAAAGCACGGTGAAGATGACGAATGCGCTGAATTTCATGCGCTCGGCGAATGCGCCCGTTATCAGGGCGGGCGTGATGATGGCGAACATGGCCTGGAAGATCATGAACGCCTGGTCCGGTATGTTCCCGCCTTCTTCGGCGCTGACTCCGTTGAGTCCGAACAACTTCAGGTTTCCGATGAAACCGCCAATGTCATTGCCGAAGGCCAGGCTGTATCCCCACAGCACCCAGACAACGCCCACGATGCCGATGGTCATGAAGCTGTACATTATGGTGGACAGGACATTCTTCCGACGTGACAGACCGCCGTAGAAGAACGCCAGCCCGGGCGTCATAAGCAGCACCAGAGCCGATGACGTTAGGACCCATGCTGTATCTCCTGAGTCAATCATGACAGCCTAACCCTCCTTTCCATTTTCCCGCTCCTGTTGTTCTCCGACAAGCAACCCAGTCCATGCCCCTGCGGGTATGGACTGGGTTAGCCTCGGTCTTATCTTGGTTTGGTTGTTAGTTCTTCTGAGCGAACTTTCTCGGAAGCACAACCCACAACGCGAAGAGTCCTACGAACACGGCTCCCGCTAGAATTGCTGGCAACATATTTCCTCCATCTCTTCGCTGTCGTCTTGACATGCATTCTGAGGGCAATGTGTTTCGGACTTTTTGCATCGATGTTAAATCTTTGTTACATCCGAAACACATTGCCTTGATCTTGTTTCCGCTTGCTTAGAACGTTGAGGAAGGCGGCGCGTCCGTGACGTAGGTTTCAAGCCCATGCTCGGACTTGTCCAAGCCTTCGAGCTCCTCTTCCCTGCTCGCCCGCACACCGATGGTCGCCTTGAGGCCGAAGAACAGGGCGAAACCGGTGACCAGCGACCAGGCCACGACCACGGCCATGCTTATAAGCTGGGAGACGATTTGCTCAGCGTTCCCGTCCACGAGGCCGCTCACGCCATTGTGGCCCGCGGCGAATATCCCCACCGCCAGGAGCCCCCAAAGTCCAGAGAATCCGTGGACTGCGATGGCCCCAATCGGGTCGTCCACCTTGAGGACTTTCTCCAGGAACTGGAGCGAGAGCATCATGATGGGCGCCGCTATGCCTCCGATGACCACGGCGGCCCAGGTGTCTACATAGGCGCAGGGCGCCGTGATGCCCACCAAGCCCGCCAGGGCCCCGTTGCAGGCCATAAGGATGTCGGCCTTGCCTGTCTGCACCAGTTTGATGTAGAGCGCTACGACCGCTCCGGTGGCTCCGGCGAGGAGAGTGTTGACAGCGTTCAAACCGATGGTGTCGCTGCCTCCTATGTTGAACCCGAACCATCCGAAGAAGAGTATGAAGGTCCCGATTATCACGAAGGGTGTGCTGTGGCCGGACAGGATGTTGGCGGACCCGTCGGCGTTGAATTTGCCTATGCGCGGACCTACTACCATGCAGGCTGCCAGCGCCAGGAATCCTCCGACGGCGTGGACTACTCCCGAACCGGCATAGTCAACCGCACCCGGCAAGTTGATGGCCGAAAGGTCGCCCAACCATCCGCCGCCCCACACCCAGTGGGCGTACAGCGGGTATATGAGGGCGGTCACTATGAAGCTGTAGGCCATGTAGGTCTGGATCTTGGTCCGCTCGGCTATGGCCCCGGCCACGATGGTGGCGGCGGTGGCGGCGAACACCATTTGGAACATCCAGTCCACCCAGTTGTCATCCACAAGGAAGAAGTTAGACGTTCCGATGATTCCGATCGCCGAGGCGCCGGTCATGAATGCGAAACCAAATGCCCAGAAGGACAGGGATGCTATGGCAAAGTCCATGAAGGACTTGGTCATGTAGTTGGTGGTGTTCTTGGTGCGTATCAAGCCGGCTCCCAGGAAGGCGAACCCCGCTTGCATGAAGAACACCAGGAAGGCGGCGGCCAGGGTGATGAAAGCGCCCAGGTTGCCGTCCACTACGTTGATGGCTTCCTGGGTCTCGTCGTCGACCTGTGCGAACGCCACGTTGTAGCCGCCGATGATGCCGACTGCCAGCAGCCCGGCCATCATCAGGACCAGCGTTCTCCTTAATGACACATGTTTTAACATGGACTCCCCTCCTATAAACCGATATTGGCGACTCAGTTTTAGCCGAGAGATGTTACGGGCCTGTTGCCGTTTTGTTACTCATGTGTTTCATGGGTGTAAAATGATTGTTACGCAAAACCCCGCCGACCCATACACGAAGGAGTCGATTGACAATGGAATGGATAGTGGGAATCATCATAGGTCTGATAGTGGGCGGAGCGGCCAGTTGGCTGGTCCGAAACGCCCGTGCTAAGAGTGATCTAGCGTCTCAGCAAGCTGATTATCGGGAAGAAATAGCTAGACTCAAAGGCAAATTGGAGCAATCAGATGAGGCCCAGGCTATTCTCGACGCCGCCAAGGAGCAGTTAAACGAAGCCTTCAAGTCTACGGCCAGCAGTGCATTGCAAAACAATAATCAAGCCTTTCTTACCCTCGCCAACGAAAACTTGGGGAAGACTTTGGAGTCGGCAAAGGGGGAACTTGAACGACGCCACCAACAATTCCAGGAGTTGGTAAAGCCCTTGGCGGAAAATTACGGCAAGCTCAATCCGCAGATTGAGACGCTGACAACCCAGGTCCAGTCTGTCACAGCCGAAACGGCTAGGCTGTCAGGTGCGCTAACCGACAACCGACAAATAGGGAATTGGGGAGAGGTGCAATTGCACCGCGTTGTAGAACTTGCGGGCATGGTTGAATATTGTGACTTCGCCGAGCAGTCAACAATAGAAGGGACGGGAAGCATCCCTGATATGGTCATCAACCTACCCAACAACCGGGCCGTAGTGGTCGACGCCAAGGCGTCAACGGCTGCATTCATGGAATCGCACGAAGCCGCTGACGAAGACTCGGCCAGCTCAGCGTTGACTAAGCACGCGAATGCGCTGAAAAGGCAGGTTGACGACCTGGCTAAGAAAAATTACGGCTCCAAAGTTGACGGTGCTCTCGACTTCGTAGTGATGTTCGTTCCCGGCGATCAATTCCTGGCCGCCGCACTTAGAGCGAATCCCGACCTCATCGATTACGGAATGCAAAAGCGAATCGCCATCGCGACGCCCGTATCGTTGATTTCTCTCCTGTGGACCGTACACAGTGGCTGGCAACAGGAGCGGTTGGCCCGTAATGCACAAGAGATAAAAACGGTCGGAGACCAGATGCACAATCGGATGATGACCTTCATCGGCCACTACCAGAAGGTGGGCTCCGAATTGGGAAGCGCCGTAACTGCGTTCAATAGGTCAATCGGTTCCTTTGACCAGTCCGTAGTCCCCCAAGGGAGACGTTTTGCGCAGTTGGTGACTGGCGATGAGGATGACTTCCCCGAAATCAAGTCCATCGAAGAGGAGCCAAGGACATCCCGGTACGCCCCTGAGGAGCTGCCTGAAGCCGAGGAAAAGCTGGCAGCCGACTGAATCGGCCCGGTCCCGTCGTGCATCGGATGACGCGACCACTGGGGTCCTCTCCAAAGTCGCCGCCTAAACGGTCGGTCTCTTCCCTGCCGTTTCACATCTACTAGACCGGCGAGCTGCATTGCAATTGAGGGGCCGTCGTATATAATATTGCGGGCTTAGTCTTCCAGGAGAAAAGCATGAGGAAGAAACAGACGGGACAGTTCGGCAATCTCATCGGCGGGTCCGTTGTCATCGGAGCCGCCATGATCTACGGCGGTCCCTTCCTTACCATCATCGGAATCATAGCGGGCGGAATCTACACTGCGGTGATTGGTCTCCACATGATTACGCCCAAGGCCAAGCGTAAAAACATCCTCAAGTTCTAGGCGTCGTCCCTCAGCAAGTCGGCCCACGTTCCGGCTGGCAGCGAGCCGGTCAGATGAGGGTAGCGGCCCGACAGGACTTCGACGTGGGTTGGCGTGAGCGTTGGCGGTTCCGCTTTTTCTACTAGTTCAGTTGCCCGTTCGTCCCCATCCAGTCCCCATAGACTTCGCTGTTCGACGCCCTTGCCCTGAACCAGCGTCTTGAAGTCCCCCATTCCCCCGGGCCTTCCCAAGTCCAACATCCCCATGCGATTGGCGTCAAGCGCTGCCTGGCTTAGACCCAGAGTCCTCAGTTTTCTGATGAACAGGTCAAGTCCCAGCTTATTTAGGAATCGCCGCTGTGTAGTGATTCCGATGGGCGTAAGCCCGTGTGTCCGGCCTTGGCGGACGATGGTCGAAAAGTCCACGTGGGCAGTGAGGTCCTGCCGGCCCGTCCGTTGATATGGGTTCGGAACCGCTGTGTGTTTGAAATGACTCGACAGCGTACCCTGTCTTCGGCCTCCGGCGTACAGTTCCGACGCAGAGCCGCCATAGTCGATAGTGACGACGTAACCCCGGGACAGCGAATCAGATACGGCCTTCATCCAGGGGCCGAGGGCCAGGTTAATCTCTGCTCTCTGCCCTTCTTCCAGCCTGACGCCAAGGGCCTCCAGATGTTGGGTTAGGGCGACTGTGGAGGGTTCACCCGTTTCTTCCGTCAACCCCCCTTCCGGGCCCTCCGACACGAAAATCTCCCTCAGTTCTCCACCCTCCATAGTGATCCTGTGGACGGGGAAGGCGTCGGGCAGTTCGTTGGACAGGAAGCATCCAACCACGTTCTTCAACGGGACCGTATGGGAGACCAAGCGGTCCACATTGTCGCTTAAGTCAGGCGGTAGGTCTCTTTCCAATCCTTGTCCCGCGGCCCGGTCGATGCAGATGTAATGGAGCGCGCTGCTAAAATCGCCGGGGAGTTGGGGAGAGAATGACATAACGTCGTGGCAGAGCCTTCCGTTTCCCGCTCCCATCTCGACTGCCCAAAACGGTCTGGGGCGGTCCAAGATGTCCCACATCTGGAACAGTTGTAAGGCAATAAGGCTCCCAAAGGCGGGATGGGCTTGAGGAGCTGTGTAGAAGTCGCCTTCGGCTCCCGGCTCGGTGGTGGTGTAGTAGCCGCCGTCAGGCCAGTACAGGGCCGTCTCCATATACTCGGCGAAGGTGATCCTGCCCCGCTCTCTAATGCGCCGAATTATCTCGGCTTCTGCACTCATGCGAACTGGACCCTTGTAGCGGCTAAAACAAATTCGAGGGGGCTGAAAGCCCCCTCGATGTCAAGCTCGTTGGCGGTGTTCTCTATGACCGCTGTTCTATCGGCACGTATTCAACGTCCATGGGGCCCGTGTAGTCCAGCAGCGGTCGGATGAGAATGTTGTCGGAGTACTGTTCCAGGCACTGAAGTGTCCAGCCGGGAATGCGTCCCAGGGCGAAGATGGAAATGAACAGGTCCTCGGGAATTCCGAGAAGGTTGTAGATGGACCCGGCGAAGAAGTCGACGTTGACGTAGATGCCCTTTGCCCTGTAGGGGACCATCACCTCTTCTTCCAGGTGGCGCAGTATCTGGAACCAGTGGGGCTTGCCCAGCTTTTCCCCGAGGGTCTTGGAGCGGTCTCTCAGGTGACGTGCCCTAGGGTCTTCTGCCTTGTATACCCGGTGGCCGAACCCCATTATCTTGCCGCCGCTGTCCAGAAGGTTGCGGGCCCAGGCTTCGGCGTTGCTGGCGTCGCCGATGTCCATGGCCATCTTCATGACCTCTTCCGCCGCTCCGCCGTGCCAGGGTCCCTTGAGGACGCCTATACCGGTGACGATGGCCGAGTGGATGTCGGAAAGAGTGGACGCGGTGACTCTGGCGGCGAAGGCCGATGCGTTGGCGCTGTGCTCGGCGTGGAGTATGAAGTCCACGTCCATGAGCCTGGTAGTCTCGTCGTCGGGTTCCTCACCCATTAGCATGTAGAGGAAGTTTCCGGCGTGGGTCAAGTTGGGGTTAGGGGCCACCGGGTCCAATCCCTGCCTGATCCTGTGGTGGGCCGCTACGATGGTGGGTCCCTGGGCGGTGACTCGAATCCCTTTCCGCAGCGTGGCCTCTGGAGAATTGTCTCCAACTTCCGGGTCGAACGCTGCCAGGGCCGAGACTCCCGTCCGGAGGGCGTCCATGGGGTGACTGTCTTTGACGATGTCCAGAACCGAGTACACTCCCTCCGGGATCTCCCTGTTAAGCCTGAGTTGGGCGTCGAAGTCCCTCAACTCGGCTGACGTGGGAAGTTTCCCGATGAGCAGGAGGTGCATGACCTCTTCGAAGGTGGACTTTTCGGCCAGGTCGTGGATGTCGTAACCCCGGTACAACAGCTTGCCCACTTCACCGTCTATGAAGCTGGCTTCGCTGGTGTCCAGGTATACATCCTTCAGTCCACGGTGGATTTGTGCTTTCGGCTGTACCATGGCATCTCCTCCATGGGCGCACCGCCCGGGGTTAACCCTGACGCAAGGCTTGGCGTCCGTCGCTTTCCTCTGTGCCGGAAGGAAAACAGTTGGGGCTATTAAAACAGAACACGGCCAATCGAGCCTCTGGTCAGCCAACCAGCCGCCGATGCCGCCGTCCGGATTCTATCATCGGCCAAATTGGAGTGTCAACCTGCTATACTGGTTCAGTAGATATGGGACAGGTGTAAGGAGACCAACAGTTCTGGGCGGCCTTGATGAAGTGTGTACGTCTCTAAGTCGGGACGTTGGACTCTCGCAGACTAGGGTGTGAGGTCCCGGCGTCGATCATTGCAGGGAGTCCAGGAACTCCTGGATGGCCTGGTTTACGTCGTCTGGGCGTTCGGCCATGGGGAAGTGGCCCGCGTCGTGCAGCTTCAGGTACCGGGACCCTGGGACGGCTTGGTGGACTTCCAGCTCATATTCGGGTGGGTCCAGCGGGTCGTCCATCCCTCGAATCAGCAACAGAGGCTTGTCGAGGGAACCTATGCGGTCAGTCGCATCGAAGCCGTCTATGATTTGGAGGTCACGATACTGGGACATGGGTCCCACCTGTCGATGGTCATCCAGAAGATGATCTCTAAAATCCGGTTCGACGAACTTCAAGATGCCCCGCATCATTTCGATCCACTCCTCGAACGCTTCGGAGTCTTGTGCAGCTCGCAGTCTTAGTTCGAGGGAGGCCTGGTTTCGTTGCTTCAGCCGAAGGGCCATAGTCATCAGGACAAGGCCCTTCACTTCATCGGGGTAGTCCAGGGCATACTGGAGGGCTGTGCAGGCCCCAAGGGTGTATCCCGCCAGCACAAGGTCCTGGCGATGGCCCTGTGCCCACAGCCAACCCCTCAACCATTCCGCGCTTCGCTCCACGCTGGGGCAGGGCTCTCCTTCAGGGTGCCCCGGAAGGGTTGGCGCCAAGCTGTCGGGAAAACGCTCCAGTTGGCGCGCGAACGACCTGGCAGTTCCCCCGGCCCCTGGACCGTGGATGAACACCAGTTGAGTCACCTGAGTTCCTTGCAACGCACCCCTTGGCGCTAGTGCGCGGACGCGTGAGGGCTCATTATCAGGCAGTAGTGGAAGTCCAGTGTGCCGCCCTGGCTGAGGGCCATGACCACGTCATGCTTGGCTACTTGCCGCTCGCCTGCGGTTCCGCGGGCCTGCAATACGCCCTCGGAAATGGGAGTGGCGCCCCACAGATAGTGGGCTGAAAGCTCGCCGCCGCTGGTGTTGGTGGGCAGAGAGCCGCCTGGCTCCAGCTTGCCGTCTGCCACAAACGGGCCGCCCTCGCCCTTGGCGCAAAAGCCGTAGTCTTCCAGGGTTACGATGCTGGTGTAGGTGTAGTTGTCATAGGTCTGGACCACGTCGATGTCGTCCACCGTAATGCCGGCCATGGGAAAGGCCCTCTCCTTGGCTATAGCTGCTCCGGTGTGCACCTCGTTCTCATAACCCCTCCGCCTGGGGTTGCCGGGATAGCCCTCACCCATCCCCAGGATGTACGCAGGGGGCTGCTTGAGGTCCTTGGCACGCTCGGCAGTGGTGGTGATGAAGGCGATGGCCCCGTTGTTGACCATGCAGCAGTCGAACAGGTGGAAGGGTTCCACCACCCACCGGGAGTTGTGGTAGTCATCAAGGGTCATGGGGTCCCTGAAGATGGCGTCGGGGTTCAATCCGGCCCACTTGCGGTTGGAGACGGCCACTGCGCCGAGATGGTCTTGGGTCGTGCCGTAGAGGGCCATGTGGCGGCGGGCGGCGAGTGCGTATTGGGTGTTGGCGCCAAAGAACCCGTACGCTCCTGGCAAGCCCCGCAGCCCGGACATCGAACGCAGCCCTCCGTAGGCGGCGCCGCCTGACGAGCTTGCCGGGGTCAGGGGTGCGTCGGCGAAAACGTAACACACTGTGTCGGCCATTCCCGACTGGACGGCATGGGCTGACAGCACCATGTTCTGGCCGGCTGCAGACCCCCGGTTAATCCACTGGCTGTACAAGCGCAGGTTTTTCAGTCCCATCATGTTGTGCAGGCCGCCTCCGCCGGATGCGTCGGGCCATCCCTCGGGCCCCACGCCTCCGTGGGTGAGCATCCCGTCGAGGTCCTCCTTCTGCAGCCCTGCGTCCTCAAGGGCCAACTGCACCGCCTCCACCGCCAGGGACGTAACGGGTTTGGAGTACCTCCGGGTCATCTTCGTCAAGCCCAAGCCAACGACCGCAGCCTGGCGTGGATTGTTTGCAGCCATGATTCACCTCCGCTCTAGGATAGCCGGTCCAAGGGGCGGCAATTTGATACCGTAAGTATACTCGCCCGAGACGCTGCGTCTAGTGGGCAACGATAAAGTGTTCCTAAAGCGGGCGCCGTTGTTCTGAGTCCTCAAGGCGCACGGCCCTACCCGTATCCGCTCTGTGGTAGAATGCTTTACCGCGCAACTCATGCGATTGATTAGGAGGTAAGCAATGGCTGATCGAGGACGAGTTGTCATTCACACCGCGCACAATGAACCTTTCGAAATTCGGGAATACGACCTTCCGGACCCTGAACCGGGCGCCATCATTCTGAAGATTACCCAGGCGGGCATCTGCGGCTCCGACCTCCACACCTGGAGGGGAGACCAAATAAACATTCCCGTCCCTCCCGGAGGACGGGTCATGGGCCATGAAGGCACGGGCGTCATCTATAAGATGGGCGCCGGAGTGACCACCGACAGCAACGGAGACCCCATCAAAGAGGGCGACCGTCTCATGCACGTCCACGTCTTCCCCTGCTACCACTGTCACATGTGCAACAAGGGCGACACCAACTGGTGCGTCAACCGGGAGTATCCGGAAGGAGACGTGTGGCCCTACTTCACCGGCACTTACGGGGACTACATTTACCTGCCTCCCAGGCACCCGGCGTTCCGTGTGCCCGATGAGTTGAGCGACGACATCCTTGGCTTCGTCAATTGCGCGATGGGTACGGTCACCCAGGGCTTGATTCGAGCCCGGGCCCACGAGGGCGACCAGGTGGTCATCATGGGGGCGGGCGGACTCGGTCTAAACGCCGTCGCAATGGCCCGGGACATGGGTGCAGACCGTATCATCGTTCTTGACCGGCTGGAAAATCGTCTTCAGCTGGCCGAGGACTTCGGTGCCGACGAGACCATCAACATCGAGGAGTACAACACGGCGGAAACCCGGGTGCAGCGGGTGTTCGAGTTGACCAGAGGCCGCGGCGCCGACATCGTCATGGAGCTGGTGGGCCGCCCCGATCTTATCGTTGAGGGCATCGACATGCTCAGCAACGGCGGCACCTTCGTCGAAATAGGCGACATCATTCCTGGCCCCACGGCGGCCATCGACCCGTCGAAGCTCCTCAGGGGCAAGAACATCATGGGTTCGCTGATGTACAGGCCCAGCACTCTGGCCGCCATTCTGGACTACATGGTCAAGAACCGGGACAAGGTGCCCTTCCACAAAATCGTGTCCCACAAGTTCCCCTTGGCCGACATCAACGAAGCGTTCCCTCAAGCGGAGTGGAACCAGCGCCAGACCGCCATCTCCAGGGCGATGCTGGTCCCCTAGGACAGTGACGCAGGGGAATTGGTCTGAAGAAATCTAACATGACGGTGCCTCTTGAGGGAGTCAGGGTTGTGGACATGTCCCAGGTCTTTTTTGGACCTGGGACGGCCATGTTCCTGGGTGATCAAGGCGCAGACGTTATAAAGGTAGAACCCCTCGGCGGGGACGGAATGCGGTACAAGTACGCTTCGCCCTTCCTGAGGGGATTGGGCCTCGGCAAGTGCTTCCTAGGGCTGAACCGGAACAAGCGGAGCATTTCCGTTGACGCTTCCGCCGATGGCGGTCGGGAGATAGTCCACCGGCTGGTGGAGGAAGCCGACGTCTATATCATGAACATGCGGCCGGGGACCGAGGCCAGGCTAGGGCTGGACTACGAGACCCTGAGCCGCATAAATCCCCGGCTCGTATACGCTTCCATCAGCGGTTTCGGCCATGAGGGTCCGGAGGCCCGACTCCCGGCTTACGACATTGTCATACAGGCCCGTTCAGGCGTGATGTCCACCAACAAGCTGCCCGATGGCACTCCCGTACCCTATGTGGTCATGTACGCTGACATATCCGGTTGCATGACCCTCTCCTACGCCATAATGGTCGCTTTGTGGGAGCGTGAACGGACCGGCAAAGGCCAGAAGATAGACGCCTCCCTGCTGCACCAGGGTCTGGCCATGCAGATGCAGCAGCTGGTGTGGGTAGAGAATGACGAATCGCCCATGGCCGGCGCATCCCCTTCGGCCATGTCGGGCAGCTACCGCTGCTCCGACGGAGGCCATCTGGCCATAGTCATCCAGGAAGAGCGCCAATACCAGGCGTTATGCCAAGTCTTGGACCTTCCCGAGGCGACGACGGACCCCAGGTTTGGTACTTTCCAGTCCAGAATCGACAACGCCGCCGACCTGGGCGAGCTTATAGGCGGCGTATTTGGAACGCGCCCTCTGGACGAGTGGCTCCCCAAGCTCAAGCAAGCGGGGATTCCCGTTGAGGCGGTCGTGACCAGAGATCAGACGCTTCAGGACGTTCAGACGCTGGCCAACGGAATGTTCTGGGAGCAGGACCACCCACACGTCGGCAAGGTCAAGATGGTCACGCCTCCATTCAGTTTGTCGTCTCACCCTTCAGAGGAAAGGCTGTGCAGACCCGTCCCGCTGCTGGGGGAGCACACCGACGAGACTCTTGCAGGGCTGGGCTACGGAGCCCACGAGATTGCACGGCTTCACGAAGCAGGCGTTGTCCGGGGACCCGAAGCTCTATTGAACGCGGCGGCTGCGAGCGTTAGCGGCCTGGCATGATGAATCTCCGCTAACAGAGCCTCTGTGTTGGCATCGCGTCGACTTTCCAATTGGTTTCAATCAATTCGAGCCGGAAAGGATGCCCTGAAAACCAGTTGCGCTGTTTTCCGTATGGACTTTGGTCAGGACACCCACTAAACTAATGACATCGGGAAAAATCAAGGCAGGGAGGGCGAAATGGGCGACGAAAACATTGCTCTGATGGCCCATCTTATGCGTCGAGCGGGATTCGGCGCGACCCGGGACGAACTGGAAGCTCTGGTGGAACAGGGCTACGAAAACGTGGTCGATGAACTGGTTGACCCGGACGGTCACGGGATACCCAAGATGAGCATCGACTACTTCTTCCGATATTACCCAACCCTGGAGAGCTCCAACCCCATCCCCCAGGGAAGGTCCCACCTCGTCTACCACTTCATAAACAGCCCACGGCAGCTGGAAGAGAAGATGACTCTGCTGTGGCACACCATCTTCGCCACCGGATACGCCAAAGTGGACAGCACGCCCGACGAACTGCGTCAGATAGAGACCTTCCGGACCAACGGCCTCGGCAACTTCCGGGACCTGCTGGTTGAGCTCGCCAAAGACCCGGCGATGATTTTCTGGCTGGACAACAACTACAACCACAAAGACCTCCCCAACGAGAACTGGGGCAGGGAGCTTCTGGAGTTGTTCTCCATGGGCCAGGGCAACTACACGGAGCAGGACGTCTTCGAGTGCGCCAGGGCCTTCACAGGCTGGACCATGGCCCACAAACCTCCCAGGTTCCCCATGGGGCGCCACGTCCTGTGGAGGTTCCAGTACAACGCCGAGGACCACGATGACGGCGAGAAGCAGTTCCTGGGCCACACCGGTCGTTTCAACGGCGAGGACGTGATAGACATCATCGTCCGCCAGCCCGCCACATCTCGTTTCATTGCCAGGCACCTCTACAACTTCTTCGTTGCCGACGAGGTGCAGGTCCCGGCGTGGCTGCACACTCCTCCAAGGGATGCGGTGGCCATCAACATCATAGCCGACGCTTTCATCAACTCCGGCTACGAGCTAAAGGAAACTTTGAGGACTCTGTTCAAATCCGACTTCTTCAAAGAGGCCCGCTACCAGAGGGTGAAGAGTCCTGCCGAAGTGGTGAGCGGCATCTGCAGGCTGGTGGGAGATTTCCGAGGCTTTCCCAGGCCCGGCTTGCAAGCTCTGGTGGAGGAGACCAACTACCAGGGCCAAGCCTTGCTCGACCCGCCCAGCGTCGAGGGCTGGCACTACGGGCCCGAGTGGATAGACAGCGGCTCGCTGGTGAGGCGCATCAACTTTTCCGCTGACCGCCTTTCCGACCTGCGGATGCCGGGCGTGCTCTCCATCATAGGCCGTGTCCAGTCCTTGGGGACTTTGACGCCCTCGGAGATGGTCGACGTCGCCTTGGACCAAATCGGTCCGGTGGAGGTCACCGACGCGACCCGGGAGGAGTTGATGGTCCTGGCTCAGCAGGGGGGCGACCTGGCTTGGGACACCGACGAGCAGGTTGCGACTTCCCAACGCCGGGTGGCCGACCTTCTGGCCCTCATAGCGTCGTCCAGGGAGTTCCAGTTCTGTTAGAGAACCCTTCCTGACAGTGAGGCCCGCATCGGGATTAGAGTAAGGAAGGACCCTCAGAAGGGAGGCGTCATGCTGACAAAGTACGCACAGGGAAGAGTCTACAATTTCGACCAGTGCCTGGGCAAAGGGATCGGCGGCGGCAGGGCGTTCAGCGCCGGGGCCGACTTCGCCGTAAGCCAAGACGGTTCGCTTTACGTGCTCAACAAGGGACATGAGTACCAGCCAAGCACCGGCTTGACCAAGTGCACCATCGACCACGAGTTCCTGTGGGAGGACCGGGACTTCAGCTATGGGGCGGGGCTGCCCTTTCCCACTTCGGTCGCTCTTGACAGCGAAGAGAACGTTTACGTGTCCGATGACTACATGAACAAGATTTTCGTGTACGACAAGGACGGGAACGGTCAGGGCTTCTGGCCCGATAGGGAACCCGTGGAGCAGGAGCCATACTCGGCGTCAGACTTGGATTTCAACCTGTATCTGGCCAAGCTGAACGGAGGCCTCAACGAAGATGGCCAGTTCAACGGCCCGTCGGGCCTGGCTTTCGACTGCGACGACAACTTGTACGTTTCGGACAGCCACAACCACCGAATCCAAGTGTTCGCCAAAGACGGCCAGTTCATCCGCAAGTTCGGCAGTTACGGCTCTGGGGAAGGTCAACTTAACCTGCCGTGGGGCATCGCGGTTGACGCCGACAGGAACATCTATGTGGCAGACTGGGGAAACGATCGGGTGCAGAAGTTCTCCCCGGACGGTCAACACCTGGGCACCTTCGGCTGCACGGGTTCGGCCGATGGAGAGATAGTCCGCCCGACCAGCGTTGCGGTTGACGATGAAGGGGATGTATACGTTACGGACTGGGGCAACAACCGGGTCAACGTCTACAATCCGGACGGCGGGTTCATCACGTCCTTCTACGGAGACGCCGATAGGCTCTCCCCGTCCCACCAGGCCCAGGTGGACGCCAACCCCGACGTGGCCAAGGCCCGGCGCCGCACCGACCTTACTATGGAGCGGACCCTGGCACGGCCCACGGCGGTCAAGGTGGACGGACAGGGGAGAATCATCATCCTGGAGTCGCTGCGCAGCCGGATGCAGGTCTACGTCAAAGAAAAGGACTGGCTAGAGGCCCAGTTCAACCTGTAGGGGCAAACGGGCTTCCCCATCATCCTAACCTTCTCCCGCCAGGGGAGAAGGACTAATCGAGATATGCTCCCTCGCCCTTGACGGGAGAGGGCTGGGGTGAGGGTGACAGCTAGCCGGACACAGCCGGCATAATCTCTTCACCCACGTACTGCATGTCGTCCAGAAGCCTCTGGGGACTTTCCTTGGTCGGGTCTCCGCTGGTGGGGACGGCGGCTAGGTGTTTTAGGCCTGCGCGATTGTATGCCATCAGATCGTCTATGATTTTGTCCTTGCTGCCCGAGGCGATGACGGCCACGTCCCTGGGATGCGTCTCGCCGATTCGTATTCCGCCGTACATCGCTATTTCCATGTCGGCCAAGTCTCGGCCTCGGCTGTCCAGCTCCCTGCGGAGGTTGTCTAACTCCTCCGCCAACTCCTCGGCAGTGACCCGGAGAGTGTAGTAGCCGGAGGCGTATTGGGCCGCCCTCTGCGCGGCCCTGGGACCGCCGTAGCTCCCCAGCCATATTGGTATGTGGGGCTTCTGAACGGTTTTGGGGTACCCCCCGATAGATTCAAAGGAGTGGAAACGCCCCTGGTAGCTGGACGCGCCGTCGCCCGTCCAAAGCTCGACGCAAATCCTCAGCCACTCGTCCGTGACGGTCCACCGGATGCGGAAACGCTCTCCCATCTCAAGGGTCTCGAACTCGTCCTGCATCCATCCGGCACCCGCTCCAAGGATGACTCTGCCGTTGGAGAGACAGTCCAGCGTAGCCAGCATCTTCGCCAAGACCAAGGGGTTCCGGTAGGGTATCACCAGGACGCAGAAGCCCAGCTTAATTCGAGTGGTCCTGGCGGCAATGCCTGACAGCATTGCTATAGGGTCGTAGATGTCCTGTCGGGCGCCGAAGCTGGATTCCGGGTAGCGGGCGTGGTGCCTCGCGGGCATCACCAGATGGTCGTGGGCCCACACTGCGTCGAATCCCAACTGCTCGGCTCTTTCCGCGATGTGCACCTGGTCTTCGGCTCCGCCCCGATTCTCGAACCATCCAAAGTTGCGTATCGATATGCCCAGCTTCATACAGGCTCCTCCTGACTTTCCGGGTCAGACTACTGCTTGAACAAGGGAAGTATCTCGCTGGCAAACAGTTCCATGCCCTCGTACAGGGCTTTCTCAGGGTCGGGTTCTCCCGCAACGGACGGAGTGCACTGGATATGCTGTAGTCCCACCTTGGCGTACTCCCTGAGGTCGTTGATGACCTGGTCTGGGGACCCGGTGAGGGGCGGGCGGTCGTCCCCGGCGACGGGCGCATCGGTAAGGACCGTCCTGCCGCTCGTGCATATTTCAATCTCTGACGGGTCCCTCTTGTCCCGACGGCACAGCTCCCGGAGCAGGGAGACCTCCTCGGCCAGCTGGGACGGGGTCACGTTTATGCATATGAACCCGTCGCCCAATCTGACCGCGCGCAGAGCTGCGTTGCGGCCTTTGCCTCCGAGGTATATTGGCGGGTGAGGCTTACGGTGGGGTTTGGGGAACGTGCCGGCGTCGATGAACCCCACGTAGCGGCCCACAAAGTTGGAGGGGCCAGTATTGGTCCACATCTCCTTGATGGCCCGGATGTACTCCGACGTTACGGTCCCACGGCGCCGGAAATGTTCCAGGGGTAGGCCCAAGGCGTCGAACTCGTCCTCCAGCCATCCGGCCCCGGCCCCAAGAATGATTCGCCCGTTGGAGAGAAGGTCGGCGGTCGCCAGCATCTTGGCGGTGAGAGCGGGGTGGCGGTAGGGAATGACCAGCACGCTGGAGATTATGCTGACCCGGCTGGTGGCCGCGGCAAGGGCGTTCATCATAACCAGCGGATCGTATACATTTGAGTCCCAGGCGAAGGGGAAGTTCCCGCCGACATTGTAAGGGTAGTCAGTTTTGAAGACCTGAGGCAGCACCACGTGGTCATGCACCCAAACCGAGTCGTATCCCAGGTTCTCAGCATGACGGGCGATTTCGAGGCAGGCGCCTGGTCCCGGCTCGCTGCCCATCGAACCCAAGTTGCCCGTGGAAACTCCAAACTTCATTAAGCGCCTCCCGTTGCTCTCATCTGAACGCCTAATCTAAAGCTGCTCTGTGTACCTGCGGTGAGGGTTGACGTTACGACTATACCACAGTATCTTGAGGGCGAAAGGCAATTTCAGTCGACGCGAGGGGTATGTCATGGACGATTTCAAGTTGATCGACGGCGACGCTCACATACTGGAGCATGACAACATATTCGACAACTATCTGGAAAAGAAGTACCGGCATCTCATTGACGAGGCCAGCGTCAGGTGGTGCAGGACTTCCAACCTGGGGGAAAGGCGGGCGGCCCCAATGGAATACGGCGCCGCCGACCCGCTTTGCTTTGAAATGAACCTGAAGGTCATGGGCAGGCAGATGCCCTTCGGGGCCGAAGGCTTCGTCAATGCCGCCAAGGGTTTTGAGGGAAGGGACCTGGATGACCTGGACCGGGCCTACGGCAAGTGGGCCGACATGAACTTCCCGGCCAGCGCGTACCGTGAGGTCATGGACACCTGCGACATCAGCCACATGATTCTGTATCCCACCGCCGGGTTCTGGCTCACCGGCGTGGAGGAGATGGACGGAGTCACCGCCAACGCCCTACGCCGGGCATACAACCGCTGGCTTGGCGACTTCTGTGCGGAGATTGGTCCCGGAGGCTGCGGAGCCGCTTCCATCGACCTGCGGGACCCGGTGGCCGCCGCAGAGGAGGTCCGCCGCTGTGTGAAGGAGTACGACTTCAAGGCAGTGCACATGAACCCTGCCCCCCACCCCGACATCCGCGTCTACCACGAGGAGTGCGACGTGTTGTGGGAGACCTGCGCCGAGTTGGGAGTGCCCATCGGGCTGCATCCCAGCACCAGCCATCCCTTCGACCAGGGCTTCCTTACTTACGTCGACGGTCTGAGAAACTGCGCCTCCGCCGTGTCGTTCGTCATGGGGAGCATGTTGGCGTGTACCGCCTTCATCATGGGCGGAGTCCTGGAGAGGCACCCCAAGCTTAAACTCGTGTTCCTGGAGTCGGGCTGCGGATGGGCCGCCTTCTGGCCCGACCGCCTGGAAGCCGGAATTCAGGGAGGAACCCGCAAGCTCAAGATTGAAGGCCTGAACCACTCGCCGCAGGAATACTTCGAACGCCAGTGTTTCGTAGCCGCCGACCAGGATGACCCTGGCCTGCAGGACCTGATTGACGCCATCGGCGACCATGTCATTCTCGGCGCCACCGACTTCGGTCACCCCGAGGGGCGCATGTACTACCGGGCCAAGCAGGACATGATGGCCATGCCCAACATCTCCCTTGAGAGCAAGCGGAGAATACTCAGGGACAACTCCCTACGGGCATATCCCATCAAACCGTAACTCCTGTCGTACTGGTGACAATAAGGAAGCATTGTAGGCGGCCGCTCCCAGTGGCCGCCTTGCATATAGGGATGGGAACACCGGTGCGCATCGCTTTAATCTGTCTCCTTGTTGTGGCGGCCCTGGCTTGCCGGTCGGAATCCACCCCGACACCTGAGCCGACGCACGAACCGACTCACACACAGGCTCCGCCGCCTACGACGGCTCCGACCGTCGTCCCGACTCAGCCCGCCGTGCAGCTGCCCATCACCGTGTCTGCCGTTTCAGACGAGCTGCCGTCCTACGACCGCGACGACTGGCGGCACTGGACTGACGAAGACAGGGACTGCCAGAACACCCGCCACGAAGTCCTTGTCGAGGAGAGCGGCATTGCCGTTGAGTATAAAACGGACGATCGGTGCAAAGTGAAGGCGGGAGAGTGGTATGGGGCGTATACGGGAACTGTCGTCACTGACCCAACCAAGTTGGACATCGACCACCTGGTCCCGTTGGCAAACGCTCACAAGTCGGGCGGCTGGTCGTGGTCAGCCGAGCGTAAGCGGAGCTACGCAAACGACCTTGACGACCCGGGGCATCTGATAGCCGTCACGTCCGGCGCCAACCGGTCGAAGGGGGCCAAAGGCCCTGAAGAATGGCGCCCTTCCAACGAGGTGTATTCGTGCCAGTACGCCCTCGACTGGATCAAGGTCAAGCAGACCTGGGAATTGACTGCGACGCCAACTGAGGCAAGCGCCCTTCAGGACATGTTGGAGACTTGTGAAAGCCCGACACAGCTGGCTCCCTCAATGGCGGATCCCGTCGCCGTTCCTGCCACCCCAGAACCTCCGAGGTCGGGAGGAATCTATTCATCATGCGATGAGGCTGAGGAGGCCGGGGAGAAGCGTGTCCAAGGCGCCACGGGAACGGGCAAAGGGTTTCCCAGGTCAATGGTGCCGAGCGCCCGTGATGGCGACGGTGACGGGGTAGTCTGCGAGAAATGAGAATCCGCGCGGATCGCTATCGAAGTAGTTAGACACCCTCACCCCAGCCCTCTCTCGTCAAGGGCGAGGGAACATATAGCCCATCCCCGCAGTGACCCGGCGGCCGATCACCAGGAGACGGGCAGAGATTTCAGGGAACGGAAGCTGTTGGTTGGGTGGTATTCCAACTCCTCCGACTCCAGACGCATCTCAGGGAACCTCTCGGCCAGCGCCATGAACGCCTCCTGCCCTTCCAGGCGGGCCAAAGTGGCACCGAGGCAATGATGGATTCCTGAACCGAAAGCCACGTGCCTGTTGGGGTGGCGGGTGATGTTGAATCGGTCCGGCTCGTCGAATATTGCCGGGTCCCGGTTGGCCGAGGCGATGTACCATCGCATCCGGTCATATTTCCCTACCGTCCGGTCTCCTAGATCAACATCTTCGCTGGCGATGCGCCCGATGGACTTGACCGGCGGGTCATAGCGGAGACATTCCTCGGTGGCGCTTACCGCCATGCCGGCAGGGTCTGACCTGAGCAATTCCCACTGATCGGGGTGCCGCATGAACGACAGGTTGCCGTTGCAAATCAGGTTGATGGTGGTCTCGTGACCTGCCATCAGCAGTAGTAAGGAGTTGGCCAGGGCTTCTTCGCTGGTGTAAGCCCCCGTCTTGACTCCTCCGGCCAGGATAGACATCAGGTCGTCCTTGGGAGAATCAACCCTCTCCTCCATCAGAGGCTCCACGTAGCTGATAAGCCCTTTGATGCCGTCAACCAACGGCTTCATCCGGTTGCTCTCGCCCCGTCCTATGAATGTCAGCTTCTCGGCCAGTTCCCGTATGAAGAGCCTGTCCTCGGTGGGAAGCCCCAGCATCTGGGCTATCACCAGCACGGGCAGAGGCGTGGCGAAGGCCCGCATCATGTCCATGCGGCCGTCTTCCTCCACCTCGTCCAGCAGGTACTTAATAGCCGACCGCACCAGAGGACGCCATCTCTCCGTTTCCTTGGGTGTGAAGTAGTGGTGCACCACCCGCCGCATGTTGGTGTGCGTGGGGCGGTCCCGCAACGCGAACCAGTCGGAGAAGAAGCCGGTCACGTAGCGGTACAGGCCCATGTCCTCTTCCTGTATGGGAGGATAGGGTGGACGTGGGTCGAGCTTATGCTGGACTGAGGAGAATAGTTCGTGGTGGCGGGCAATCCACACCAGGTGCTCGTAGCGGGTGATAATCCAGATGTCGTACTTCTCGTTCCAGTGGATGGGGTCCTCGTCCCGGAGCCGCCCGAAGTAGGGATACGGGTCAGTCATGACTTCCGGGGAGAAAATGTCCTCATCGATGGTCTGTATGGCCATGTGGTCTCCTTGCCATGATTCGCTTCCGACCAGGATGATTTCTCAACCTATTATGCCCCGTCGTTCTTGTCAAGGACGCATGGGACGGCGGTTTGACACCCATCCCATGCCCAAGTATTCTCTGCTTAACGGTGTGCGGACGGCGCCTGGTGCGCAATATGTCCAAGGCGGGGTCTCATGGGACGTCTCGACGGCAAAACGGCCATAATCTCCGGCGGCGCCAGAGGGCAGGGAGCTGAAGAGGCCCGTCTCTTCGCATCCGAGGGCGCCAGCGTCGTAATTGGGGACATACGGGACGAACTGGGCGCTCAGGTGGAGGCGGAAATCCGCGAGCTTGGCGGAGCCGCAGACTACGTGCACCTTGACGTGACCCAGGAGGACGATTGGCGCAGGGCCGTGGAGTTTGCGGAGTCAAAGTACGGCGGGCTGAACGTTCTGGTGAACAACGCCGGCATCGTGACCTGGTCCGCCATCGATGAAATGCCCGTCGAGGAGTGGGACCTGGTTATGGCCGTGAACATGCGGGGAGTGTTTCTCGGCTCCAAGCACTCCATACCGGCCATGATAAGAGCCGGAGGAGGCTCGATAATCAACATATCCTCGGCGGCGGGCATTGCACCGGCCTCGCCTTCCTCCTCCGCCTACGCCGCCAGCAAGGGCGGTGTGCGGCTTTTCACCAAGGCCACGGCTGTCCAACACGCCAAGGAC
The DNA here is from genome assembly GCA_965224415.1 of Dehalococcoidia bacterium. Taxonomy (GTDB): domain Bacteria; phylum Chloroflexota; class Dehalococcoidia; order Lucifugimonadales; family JAGWBF01; genus DAOUJI01. The sequence continues at coordinate 95,993 of CBDCZB010000001.1, forward strand.
AACATTCGCTGCAACTCCGTCCACCCCGGCCCCATAGACACACCCATGGTACAAGAGACCCGCATGGCCAGGCCCGATGAGATGGCGGCCCGCATGGACCGGGTGCCCTTGGGTCGCATGGGCGAATCCTCGGAGATAGCTTATGGAGTCCTTTTCCTTGCCTCGGACGAGTCGTCCTACATGACCGGCTCTGAGGTCGTCATCGACGGCGGCCGGACAGCCATGTAGGTCGAGTTAGCGCTAGAGTCAACTCCAGAAACAGGAGGACACGAATGACCAGACGAAAGGGCTCAGTTATTTCGGTGGTTTTCGCCGACGTCGACCCGGAAATGGACGATGAATGGAACCGCTGGTACAACGAGGAGCACATACCCGACCTGCTGAAGATGCCCGGATACTTGGACGCTGCACGGTACGAGGCCGTGAGAGGCTCGCCCAGATATCTGGCCATCTATGAGCATGAGGATTTCGGAGTATTCTCCACGCCGGAGCGAAACGCCTACCGCGACAATCCTCCGGAGTGGACCCGGAGCATCCAGGAGCGAGGGGGAGCGCGCCTCACCATCCGCAACGTCTACACCCGAATCTACCCTGAGACGGAAGAGCCGGAAGCGCTGGGCCGACCCATGCCTGCGGCGGTTCAGGTGGGGCGTATGGAAGTTCCTGCGGAAATCGAGGAAAAGTACAACCACTATTACGACAACATACGTCTACCCCAGAACACTGCTCTTCCCGGCTGCCTGTACGCCAGGCGGTTCCACTGCATAGAGGGGCGGGGGCCCAAGTACCTGACCCTGTACGAGTTCGAGCACGAGAACGTCTCTCAGACCATAGCATGGAACGAGTGGCGCAAGACGGACACTATGAACGACTACATTGGCGGCGACTACGACCACGCTCCCGGCTCCCCGGGCGTGTACCGCCGCATCTTCCCTCAGCGATCGTTTTAACCCTCATCCCGACCCTCTCCCAGCGGGAGAGGGAGTCTGTTCTTTCCCCCAAGGGGGAAGGTTAGGATGGGGGTGGACGAATAAAGAAAGGAGGGCGTTTATGACTACGGGACAGATAATAAAAAGCCCTGAAGTTCCCGATTACAACGTAGTGGGCAGCAGGCCTGTGCGCCACGACGGACCGGACAAGGTGACGGGCCGCGCGCGTTATGCCGCCGACACGTCCTTTGCCGACATTCCAGGCCCCGCGCTTCTGTATGCGAGGGCGCTTCGCAGTCCCCACGCCCACGCGCGCATCAAGTCCATAGATGTCTCCAAGGCGACGGCCCTTCCCGGAGTGAAGGCTGTGGTTACGGCAGCGGACATGCCGGAGGTCTCGGCTAAGCTGTCGGAAATAGAGGAAGGCGCCGCCGTCAACTACGGCTTCTACAGTCGCAACGTCATGGCCCGGGAGAAAGCGTTGTACAAGGGCCATACTGTGGCGGCGGTGGCGGCCACCAGCGCCCATGTCGCCGAAGAGGCTTTGGCCTTAATAGACGTGGACTACGAGGTCTTGGAGCCGGTGTTCACCGCTGAAGAAGCCATGAAGGACGACGCTCCCATACTTCATGAGCGGCTCGTCACAATGGCCGACGCAGCCTTCAGAGGCGGCGGCTACGCCGATGACGACGTGGAACGGCCCTCCAACGTAGCCAACCATTTCGAGTTCAAGCTGGGCGAGCCTGAGCAGGGGCTCTCCGAGGCCGACGTAGTGGTGGAACGGGAGTATCACACCCGGCCTGTGCATCAGGGATACATCGAACCACACTCCGCCACCGCCTACTGGGGTACCGACGGTCTGGTGACGATATGGACCAGCTCCCAGGGCCACTTCGCCCTGAGAGACCATACGTCCAGCATGCTTGAGTTGCCGGTGTCCCAGGTGAAAATCATCCCGATGGAAATCGGCGGCGGATTCGGAGGCAAGGGGCAGGGCGGCTGCTATCTGGAGCCGGTGGCTGCCATGCTCTCCCGGAAGACGGGACACCCCGTGAAGCTGAGCATGACCAGGACGGACGTGTTTCTGGGCACCGGCCCCACGTCGGCAGGCCATATCAAAATCAAGATTGGGGCCAGGAACGACGGCAAGATTACTGCCGCGGAAGCGCGTCTGGTCTTCGAAGCAGGCGCCTTCCCTGGGTCTCCCGTGGCGTCGGGGACGCGCACTATATTTGGCCCCTACGATATCCAGAACGCTTACCTGGAAGCCATGGACGTGGTGGTGAACACTCAGAAGGTCGCCGCTTACCGGGCGCCCGGCTCTCCCATAGCCTCCTTTGCCGCTGAAACAGTCATCGACGAGCTTTGCGAAAAGCTGGGCATGGACCCCATCGAGATGCGCTTGCTCAATGCTTCCAAGGAGGGGACTAGGCAAGTCGTCGGGCCCGTGTTTCAACGCATTGGCAACGTGGAGGTCCTCCAGGCCGCCAGGGATCACGACCACAACAAGACGCCCGTTTCGCCGGACGGTCCCGACGGCAAGAGGCGTGGACGCGGCGTGGCCAGCGGCGCATGGATGAACGGCACAGGGCCCGCCAGCGCTGTGGCCTCCGTGCACGCCGACGGCACCGTAAGCCTTCTTGAAGGATCCCCCGACATCGGAGGCAGCAGGGCCGTCGCCGCCATGCACGTGGCCGAGGTCCTGGGCATCGGCGCCGAGGACGTTAAGCCGGCCATCGGCGACACCGCGGCGATAGGATATAGCAGTGGGGCTGGTGGTTCCGGAGTAACCTTCAAGACAGGCACCGCTGTATACGAAGCGGCCCAGGACGTTAAACGCCAGATGATTGCTCGGGCGGCCACTATCTGGGACGCCGACCCGGAGGACATAGAATACAGCGACCGGGGTTTGGTGTCCCACAAGTCCGACCCTGAGCTGCGGATGACTTTCGCGGAGCTGTCGGCCAGGTTGAACGGCACCGGCGGCCCCATCGTTGGAAAGGCCGCGGTCAACCCGTCGCGGGTTGGGAACGCTTTCGCCGTGCACATGGTGGATGTGGAGGTGGACCCGGAGACGGGGAAGGTGGACATACTGCGGTACACCACCTTCCAGGACGCGGGAACTGCCATACACCCCTCTTACGTGGAGGGACAGATGCAGGGCGGAGCCGTCCAAGGCATCGGCTGGGCCCTCAATGAAGAGTATTACATGAGCGACGACGGTCAGATGCTGAACTCCAGCTTCCTGGACTACAGGATGCCCACTTCGCTGGACTTGCCCATGATAGACACGGTGATAATCGAGGTCCCCAACCCAGGCCATCCCTTCGGAGTCAGGGGCGTGGGCGAGGTGTCGCTGGTGCCGCCTATGGCGGCGGTGGCCAACGCAATACACGACGCCCTAGGCGTCAGAATGACCCGGCTTCCAATGAGCCCTGGGGCCATACTGGAAACCATGTGGGAACAAGAGGGCGAACAATAGAACATTCTCAGGAGGGGACATGGCAACGTTGCCTGACACCTGCAAAGTGGCCGCCCTGGTCGGCGTCCATCAACCCATGGAGATCATGGAAGTCCCGATTCCCAAAGAGATGGAGTACGGGTCGATAATCATCAAGACCGCCTCCGCCACCATCTGCGGCAGCGACGTGCATTACTGGGAGGGCGAGTCCACCACCGCACCGAAAGATTTCCCGCGCATACTGGGACACGAGATGACCGGGCATATAGCCAGGATGGGCCCGGGCGTAACCCACGACTCGGTGGGCCAGCCCCTGAGCGAAGGCGACCGCATCATATGGACCCACGGGTTCTGCGGCCAATGCCATTACTGCACCGTGGAGAACCAGTATACGCTTTGCACCAACCGGCGAGGTTACATGTCACCGCTATGCACCGAATATCCGTATTTGGTCGGCGGATTCGCCGAATATTGCTACGTCTATCCCACCTCCGGCAGGCTCAAGGTCCCAGACAGCGTGTCCGACGACCTGGCCTCCGCCGCGGCCTGTGCCCTGCGGACGGTGGTCCACGGGTTTGACCGCCTGGGGCGCATCGAGAACCGGCACACCGTCGCCATCCAGGGCAGCGGCCCGCTGGGCCTCTTCTCCCTGACTCAGGCCCTGACGGCCGGGGCCAGGAAGGTCATCGTCATCGGCGGACCGCCGGGCAGGTTGGAGATAGCCAGGAAGTGGGGCGCCGACTATACGCTGGACGTGGGCGAACTCAACGCGCAGGAACGGTACGAGCGCATCTTGGACATTACCGGGGGAGAGGGGCCGGACGTGGTGGTCGAAGTGTCGGGCGCCAAGACGGCCTTCACCGAGGGACTGCAAATGGTCCGGGGAACGGGCCGCTACCTTATCATCGGCCAAATCGGCCCCCACGAGGTCACCTTCAGGCCAGCGGACATAGTTCGGAAGCACATGCGCATCGTATCCACCCAGTCGGCTAGCGTGGCTCACTACTGGAAGGCGTTGCAGTTCCTTCAGGACAACGCGGAGAACTTCACGTTTGAGGACATGATAACCAGCCATACGCCTCTGTCGGGCATCAACGAGGCCATGGAGCGGATGAAGTCCTTCCAGGACCTGAAGGCTGCCTTGACCTTCCCCGACTGATACGGCCCCGCCGGGCATGGCTATGCAAAAGGCGCTGCTGGGCACAACCAACCCTGCCAAGCTGGAACGCTTGGGGTGGCTGCTTGAGGGTCTTCCTATTGAAACCGTCGCCCTGTCGTCCCTGGGCCTGTCGAGGTTCGACCCGAAGGAAACCGGCGCCACCCACGAGGAAAACGCCCGGCTCAAGGCCGAGGCCTGGTCGCAAGCGGCTGGCTTACCGGCCCTGGCAAGCGACGGCGGGCTGGTGATTCCGGCCCTGGGCGATGACTGGTTGAGTTTGCACACCCACCGCTTTGCAGGTGAGGACGCTGACGACGATGCTCGAATAGACCGCTTACTGGAGATCATGGCTCCATACAGCGGCCAGGACCGCAAGGGCGTCTGGGTCGAATCAGTGGCCTTGGCGGGAGGCGGGCTGCCCACAGTTTCCTGGTCTGTGGAGGGCCCCACGGGGTACATCCTGGAAGCGCCCGACGACGTTCACCGCGTACCCGGGTTCTGGTTCTTCTCATTGTGGTTCCTTCCAGAGCTGGGCAAGACCTACGCCGCCGCCCTTGGCGGCCCGGAAGCGGACCTAGACTCCATAGGGGACCATTGGGCCCGCCTGAAGTCCAAGGTGTGGGACTATGTCACGAGACTTTCGGGCTCGTGATATGATGTAGTGACCATATAAATCACGTAAGTTGCACCACATGACTACATATAGCATAAGAGAGTTCAAGGCCAAAGTCAGCGAAATACTCAGAAACCTCAAAGACGGCGAAGAGGTGATCATCACCCGACGCGGAAAGCCATGCGGGAAACTCATTCCCGCGCAATCTGCCGCCGAGGGAAAGCCTTCCTTAAGGGACCTGAGAGGGTCTACGACCCGCCTTCCTGACGCGAACTACGAGGACTTTCTGGGCATCAAGGCGCTATGGGACTCGCAGCGGGTCGATTAAAGACGGCTCCGAGCAGTCCTAATGACATCTTGGCTAGGCTGTTTAAGGGACATTTGAAGGAGAAGCTGATACCCGATGAAGAACAAAGTCGTTGGCAGCATGGATGAGGCCGTTGCAGACATCCCCGACGGCTCCACCGTCATGTTCCCGGGGTTTGGACCCACGGGCATGCCCCGTAACCTCATTGCGGCCCTCCTCCGTCAGGGGGCAAAGGACCTCACCGGGATATCGAACAGGTTTGGGCGCCCCGAGGACTCCATGGACGTGCTGAACCTCATCGAGGCCGGACGGATGAAGAAGATGGTGCTGGCCTTTTCCGCCGAGCCCCACCCTTCCCGCACCTCTGCTTGGTCGGACATGTACCAGGGAGGAGAAATCGAGGCCGAACTGGTCCCCCAGGGAACTTTGGCCGAACGCATGCGCGCCGCGGGAGCGGGCATCGGCGCCTTCTACACACCGACGTCGGTGGGCACCGAATTGGCCGAGGGGAAAGAACACCGGACCATCGACGGCAGGGAGTATGTCCTCGAATATCCCCTTCATGCCGACTATGCGTTCATCAGGGCCTACCGGGCAGACACCTTTGGGAACCTCCAGTACAGGCTGTCCCAACGCAACTTCAACCCCGTAATGGCCCAGGCGGCCCGGATCACTATAGTAGAGGTGGAGCACGAAATCGTAGAGCTGGGCGAACTGGACCCCGACTGTGTGCACACCCCCGGCCTATGCGTAGACCGCATAGTAAAGATTCCCCCGCCTCCCGAGGGAATCTTTGAACAACCCCCAAGGCGGTAGCTCCCATTTCAAGCATTTCCTAAGTCGGAGGCAGCCGGATGGAAAAGGAATCTTTGGACCGACAGACCATGTGCAGCCGTTTGGCCATGGAATTCCAGGATGGATGGGTGGTCAACCTGGGTGTGGGGATGCCCACGCTATGCTCCAACTATGACTTCAAAGACGTGGACATCATCTTCCACTCTGAGAATGGGGTTATAGGTTACGGCCCCATCGCCAAAGAAGGGGAGGAAGACCTGCATCTGGTGAACGCCGGCGGTCAGTACACCACCATCCACAAAGGCGCGGCCATAGTCCACCACGCCGACTCCTTCGGCCTTATCCGGGGAGGCTACGTGGACGTGACCGTAATGGGCGCCTACGAGGTGGCGGAGAACGGAGACTTCGCCAACTGGAGAATCGCAGGCCGGAAGGGCGGAGGCATCGGCGGAGCCATGGACCTCGCGGTGGGCGCCAAGAGGGTGTACATAGCTCTCGAGCATACCACCAGGGACGGGGAGCCCAGGCTTCTTAAGCGTTGCGACCTGCCCGTGACCGCGGTAGGAGTGGTGACCCTGGTGGTCACCAACTTGGGCCTGTTCGAGGTGTCGCCCCAGGGTTTCGTATTGAAGGAAATTGCCCCCGGCTACACGCCCGAAGAGGTACAAGCAGTCACCGGGGCTGAGCTGACAATCTCCCCTGACCTCAAGGACCTGGAAGTGCGGTAGACTGCCGCAGGCGCCGGAGTGCGGTTTTCTGGCAATGTTTGAAGACCGGAGGAGAGCATGAGAGGCATAGTATACGAATCAGGCGGAGTTGAGGCCCTGGCCATCACCGAATTGCCGGACCCAAAGCCCGCCGCCGGCGAGGTCCTGCTCAGGGTCAAGGGCTGTGCCATGAACCACCTGGACGTCTGGGCGACCAAGAATCCGGAGAACCGTCGTTTCGGCGGACCGCGCATCATGGGCAGCGACGTTTCAGGAGTGGTGGAGGAGCTGGGACCTGGGGTGACGGGATATTCCGTTGGAGACCAAGTGGTGGTGTCGCCGGGCATTAGCTGCCAGCATTGCTTCCAGTGTTTGCGCGGCCAGCATGCCGACTGCCCTCAGTATCACCTCCTAGGGGTGGGCAGGGACGGCGGCTATTCGGAGCTTATGACCGTTCCGGCTGCGAATTTGGCTCCCCTGCCGTCGAACCTCAGTTTAGAAGAGGCTGCTTCAGTGCCGCTGGTTTTCATCACAGCCTGGCGGATGCTCCACGAGAGGGCCAGGGTCGAGCCGGGAGAGTGGGTGTTGGTTACGGCAGCCGGCAGCGGGGTGGGCATCGCCGCCATCCAAATCGCCAAATCCACCGGCGCAAAGGTCATCACGACAGCCTCCACCGAAGAGAAGCGTCAGAAGGGCCTGGACTTGGGAGCCGACGCGGCCATCGACTACACCCAGCCTGACTGGCACCAGCAGCTTCTTGAAATTACCGGCGGGCGGGGAGTGAACGTAGCGGCGGACAGCGTGGGAGGCAGGACCATCGAGGAACTGATAAAGGGCATGGCCCCCGGAGGGCGGGTGGTCAACTGCGGTTTCACCGACACCACGCCCATGTCCATCGAAATGGCCACGCTGCGGGACCGGAAAATATCGGTGGGTTGGTCCTTCATGGGCAGCAACAGCTACATGCACGAGTCGCTCAGGCTGATGGAAGCCGGACGGATGAAGCCGGTGGTCCACAAGGTCTTTCCCTTCGAGGAGGTCCAGGACGCCCATCACGCCATGATTAACAGGGACAACTTCGGCAAGATTGTGCTCACTTGGCAATAGGGAGGCGGCAATGGCGGAAGACACCGTGATAGCGGACTTTATTGACAAGGTCAAAGGGCAAATTTCGGAGAAGGGCGTCACCGATGAAGCTCTGTCAGCCATCGCGTCGATGACGCAGGAACTCAGCCGCCGGGACGACCTCTGCGACCTGGGCGTCTGGCGCGACCCCACTCCCGGAGGGAACACCATCGGATCCTATCGCCTTCACTCCGAGCCGGACGACACGCTGGTGCTGTCCGTGTCCCGCTTCTCCCAAGAGAGACCCACGCCGGTCCACACCCACGGCACCTGGGGCGTGATATGCGGCTACCAGGGCCGGGACAACTACGAGGGCTGGCGCCGGGTGGACGACGGCTCAGAGCCTGGCAAGGCCGAGTTGGAATTGCTGGTGGACTCGGTGCTGGAGCGAGGCGACGCCGTCTACTGGCTGGAATATCCCGGCGACATCCACAGGCAGCAGGCCCTGGGGGACGAACCGTCGTGGGAGGTGCTGCTCATGGGCAAGAGCACGAGAGGTGTGACGAGACTCCATTTTGACCCCGACAAGGGCTCCGTCTGGGAAGTCGTGCCGGAGACCCCCGCATAATCGTCCTCCGATGAAAGTTCTGGGGAGAGAGTTGGAGGCCCCTTTCGATGATTTCTGGAGGTGGGCCGAGCCTGAAATTGGGATTCCCTGGGAGCTAGCGGAGAACGGCCACTGGACCATCTTCGGTGACCAGGCCTACAACCCCGCCTCTGGCCAACTGCCCCCGTGGATGGAATTGCCAGGCTTTGCCCTAAGCTTCCACGTCGCCCATGAGCTTACGCACGTGCTCATGAGGAAACGCGGATTCCCCATGACCAACAGGGGGCCGCAATACGCCCCGAATTCGCATGAGGCCAGGGTCGGCGGTGACCTGGAGGAGATGGTGGGCCATCCGGGTATGGAACGCATCCTGGCGCCCCTTCCCTTCGACAAGTCCCATATTCAGCAGAAGCTCTTCGAGGGCGCCCGGAGCGGACTGGAGAATGCTCCTATTCCTACACAGGGCGGCCTGTGGTGGGTGATCTGGGCGATGCGATTCTGCGAGCTCCAGTTCCTTTTGACGGAGCCCATGTGGCTGCGGCTGGAGGTGGTGTACGACGGGAGGTGCCCAGACATCGCCGCTAAAGGCCGCGAGTTGGTGGACGTCATGCTTGCCGAGGGGTTCGAGACGCCGGACCAGGCCCTCGGCGCGATGATAGGTTGCCGGGACGCTTTGGGACTGCGGGAAGAAGCCAAGTGTCTTATCACCGACCCCAGGGATGGACAGACCTATTAGTTCTGTCCAGATCCAGGTTTCGTGCCAAGAACCGTGGTTTCCCCCTTGAATTTATAGACGCTCGGAAAGTATCGTCAACTAAGAGGTGAGCGCCGAGGCGCCCTCCCTTCTCTGTGTCCCGTGACTGGGACGGTTACTTCCCCGCGTGTCGGGAAGATTGTGGGGTAGATGTAGTTGGGGAGACTGCCCTCTAGCGGTCTGTGGAACGCATTTCCGGTTCGCCCAACATGGGGAATGCTGTCATTGCTTGCACTGTTGTTGGCGGGCTCGCTGCTGACGGCGGCCTGCAACGGCGATGCTAGGTCCACTGTAACCTCTGAACCCACCGACGAAGCGCCCACTGTCCAGCCTACTCCGAGAGCTACATCCACACCCCGACCCACAAACACTCCCGCTCCCACACCTACGCCGCCCGTGGCTCCCAGGACACCCACCGCCACCCCTACCCCTACAATAGTGCGCACTCCACCTCCCCCAACGCCAACATTGCCCCCAACTCCAACACCTCCCCCAACGCCAACACCGCCTCCAACGCCAACACCGACGCCGGCGCTGCCGCCGCAGCGTACACACACCGAGGAGTTGGAACTCCAGGTGACATCTCCCCAGGGAGACTTGAAGCTGCCCCAAGGCGCGGTGTCGGTGACGGGTCTGACTTCACCCGACGCCATTGTGAGCGTCAATGGGCTTATCGCCGCTGTCGACAACGAGGGGAATTTCTCAATCGAAAACATTCCCTTGAACGAAGGCCCCAACCTGTTGGAAATCATAGCGTCGGACCTTTCGGGGGCCGTCGTATCTGAGACTCTGGCTGTGGCGGTCACCGGGGGCGACTCTGTCTTCGGAGTCGTAAGTCGGATAGACGCTGTCGGGCAAGGACTCACGAGGATTGTCGTGGACTCACCCGACGGACGCAGCGCTGCGGTCCAAGCCACCCTTTTTACCGGTGTGCTGATTCCGGGGAGCGCCTCCGCCGTCATCGGCGACATCCGCATAGGAGATTCTATAGTTGCCACCGACTCCGTCGACGGCGGAGTTGCCTCTGCAGAGCTCATATTGGTTAAACCGTCGTCTCCCGTCTCCCATGCCCACGTCGTAGCGGCCCTGGTGGGGGTTTCACAAACCGGGGATGCCCAATTGATGGACGCCCAGGGGAACTTGGTGACAGTGGCGGTCTCACCTCTGGTTGGCGCCGCACTCCAACCAGCCGGCATAGTAACGGCTGTGCTCAGCCAGGACCTGAAGACAGGTGTGCTGGCCCTTAGCGGAGCCGAGATTTCCAGCCACAGCATGGGCAGGCTCAAGACTGCTTTGGAAGAGGCTGCAAAACGGGGAGCTACGGACAACGAGACCAGGTTGGGCAATAGAATGCGGCAGGCTGCCACCGGGTCCCTGACCACTTCTATGGAGCTGATATCCAGAATTGACCCCAACGTTCGGTTCATATTCCAGCAATCCTTCAACACACTCCTGACCACGTTGTCTCAGACTCTGGAGGGCTTGGGTGTCGGTCCGGCCCTCGTGAGAGGCGGAGGGGTGATTCAGGGGACTTCAGCTGCCGGAGACTCAGTGGTAGTTGCTCCGGAGATTGGTCCAGAATTCATCTTGAATCTCCCCGGTGACACTGAGCTGACCATCTTTGGAGAGCCTGCGGTGGTCGATGCCTTGGAGCCCGGTCAGAGAACGGTTTTCCTATACGATCCATCCGACACATCTGTTTCCAGCTTGGACGTGCTGTTCCCTCGGCTCCCGGCGTCGGCGGCGGAAGCGCTGCAAGGTCAGGCTATGGAGGGAGAATTGCAAGGCGTCCTGGCGTCCCCACCTGTCGCCGGATCGGTGACGTTGAGGTTGGACACCGGAGAGCAGGTGACGTTGTCGCTCTCAGACGACGTTGCAGTCAGCGTATTCGGGCTTCCCGCCGGTCTGGACGCCCTTCAGGTCGGGGCAAATGTCAAGGCGCTCTACGATGAAGACCTGGGCGCTGTCGTGGCCATAGACGCTGTCATAGCCAACCAGACCTTCATAAGCGGCGTGGTGGAGGCCATCGTGCCTAAGTTCCGGGTCGGGCTCGTCATTCCGGGCGCCGGCGAAGAAGGGAACTTGATAGTCATCACCCCTCAGGGGGAGCGCGTTGTCCTCAAGATAACGGAAGGAACGATCGTGGAACGGGACGGTGTCGTGCTCAACATAGGCGCTCCCACGTTGGGGGACCTGGTGAGGCCCACCAGCAGCTATGACCCGGCCACGAGGAACTTGATCAAGCTCTCGGTCAGGTCTCCAGAACTGAGCGGGACCGTTCGAGGGAAGTCGGAAAGTCAGCCCGGCAATAGGACTCTGACCCTGTCCACCGACTCTCTGAAGCTTGTCAGCTTCAAGCTGCTCGACTACACCAGGCTGCTTGTCAGGAGCGACCAAGGGGAAGAGGAAGCCGCCTTCGACGACCTGGAAGAAGGTTCCAGGGTTGTGTACGCTCGATACGAGCCCTTCACAGGAGGGTTGTCCAAGCTGCTGTTGGACCCGCCGCGAACGAGATCGGCCAGCGGGACCATAGCGTTCCTGGACAAGGAGACGGGTGTCATATCAGTAGTCACTCCGGTAGGGGCGACCATAAGGCTGCTCATCCCCAACAAGCCGGGGATTGTAACCGTGAATGGCCAGCCAGGCTCGTTCAGGGACCTGACGCAGACCATGTTCATCGACGAGGTCCACTACGACCGGAACAACATCGTAGTCCTTCTTAACGCCTCCGGCGCATAGCGGGTGACGTTGGCGCTATAATGCACCGATGGGCATTCTCCTCCGACTGGCAGGATACGCCCTGCGCATCTCTCCCTTCCGCCTGGTTCTGGCCTACGTCTGCCTGATAGGCTCCACCCTCCTTTCACTGGCGATTCCTCGTCTGCTCGGCATCTCGATAGACAGAGTCCTGGAGAGCGGCGATTCAAGCATTCTCATGTGGCTGGCGGCCACCGTTCTGCTGATAAGCCTGGCCGCCGGAGCTTTCCACTACGGGCAGACCTACTTGTCGGAGTACATCTCCCAGCACGTGGCCTACCGGCTTCGCCACAACTTCCTGGCCCGCCTCCAGGCCCTGAGCTACGGCTTCCACGATCGGCACAAGACCGGAGACCTGATGTCCAGGGCCGCCGCCGACGTGGAGAGCATCCGCTGGTTCGTGTCTTTCGGTCTCATATACTCGGTCCACATACTCGCGCTGCTTGTGGCCGTGTCGGCCTTGCTCATCACCATATCCTGGGACCTGGGCCTGCTGGGCTTGGCGGCCGTTCCGGCGGCTGTGTACATCGCTGTGACTGTGAGCCGCAGGTTCAGACGAATGTGGCGGGAAGTCCAGGAAGACACTGGGAGAATGTCCACTGTCCTCCAGGAAAACCTGTCTGGGATGAGGGTGGTCAAGACTTTCGGCGCCGAAGAGCGACAGATGGAGAAGTTCGGCGAGGCCGCAACCGTCGTCTCCGAGAAGACCTTCGCCGTCAGCCGGCTTCATGCGGCAAACTCGTCGCTGCTGAACATGCTCTTTACATTGGTCACGGCCCTGGTGGTCTGGTACGGCGGCAGCAAGATCATCAACGGGTACGACGCCGGCTTGGGCTTGTTCCTGGGACTGACTCCCGGCGAGCTTACCCAGTTCGTCCTCTACATGGGGCTTCTGGTGTTCCCCATACGGATGTCCGGGTGGGTGGTCAACAACTTCGCCAGGGCCATAGCCGCGGGAGGCCGCATCTTCTATGTAATAGACGCCCAATCCCCCGTCCAGGAGAAGGAGGACGCCCCATTGCTTAACAACGGGGACAGGGCGGAAGGACGAGTGGAGTTTGAGGGAGTGAGGTTCCACTATGGCCCGCCACTTCCCTCTCCCCCGGCGGGAGAGGGTCAGGGTGAGGGGGAATCAGGCGAGGGGGAATCAGGTGAGAGGGAAGACATCCCCTCTCCCCTTGCGGGAGAGGGTCAGGGTGAGGGGGAACCGGAAGTCCTGCGGGGAATAAACCTGACTATAGAACCGGGTCAACGAGTGGCGGTCCTGGGGGCGCCCGGAAGCGGCAAGAGCGCCATGGTGTCCCTTATTCCCCGGTTCTACGACGTAACGTCTGGGCGAATCACCCTGGACAACCGGGACGTTCGAGACCTGAACCTGCGCAGCCTGCGAAGGAACGTTGCCATCGTCCCCCAGGACGTGTTCCTGTTCGCCGCGACTATCAGGGAGAACATCGCCTACGGAGCGTCTAAAGCTCCTCTGGAGGATGTGATACAAGCGGCCAGGTCGGCCCAGATACACGACTTCATCGACAGCCTTCCCGACAAGTACGAGACCCTGGTGGGCGAGCGCGGGATCACTCTTTCCGGAGGCCAACGCCAGCGGGTCGCCCTGGCCCGGACGCTGCTGATGGACCCTCCCGTCCTCTTGCTGGACGACTCCACCTCCAGCGTCGACGTGGACACGGAGGCCCTGATACAGCGGGCCCTGGAAGAGGTGATGAAGGGCCGGACCACCATCGCCATCACCCACAGGATAAGCGCCGTCAGAAAAGCCGACCTGGTCCTTGTCATGGAGGGCGGCCGGATCGTGGAGAGGGGCACACACGATGAGTTGATGGCCCTGAACGGCCTCTACCGGAAGATATACAGAATACAGCTGGAGATGGAAGAGGACCAGGCGGACAGAACGTGGGCTGGGGACGGATCTGACGGAACCTGGGCTGGGGACGGATCTGACGGTCAGGGTCGGGAGCTATGAGGGGCGGCAACAGAGCAATCCATCGACGGATGGGCGCCGCGGCCGAGGCGGCGGAAAACCGGCAAGGGTACGACTACCGGCTGGTGTTCCGCATGATGGCCTTCGTCAAGCCTGACAAGGGCAAGGTAATTGTGTCCCTGGCGGCCATGTTCATATTTTCCGGCACGGTGGTGGCTGCCCCCTGGCTCATCGAGAGGGCCATCGACAGCGTGGTGGTCCACCGGGACGCCAACGGCCTCCGCATGGCGGCGATTCTGCTGGCCGTCAACGCCGTGGTCGGATACTTCAGCAACTTCATACACCTGACCACTATGTCCAGGGTGGGGCAAAACCTTCTGCTTAGGCTTCGAAGGGCCACCTTCGACCATCTCCAGCGGCTGTCCATGTCTTACTACGACCGTGCTGAGGTGGGCGGCATCATGTCGCGGGTCCAGAACGACGTGCAGCAGCTTCAGGAATTCCTTTCCATATTCGTCCTGGCGTTGAGCGATCTGGTCGTCTTGGTGGGAATCGTAGTGGCCATGCTCCTGATGAATGCGGAACTGGCCTTGATCACCTTCTCGGTGGTGCCTGTTCTGCTGGCCATGATGGTCTTTTGGCAGCGATATGCCCTGCGGATCTTCATGCGAGTCCGTCGTGAAGTGGCCCACGTCAACTCGGAGCTTCAGGAGAACATTTCGGGAATTCGGGTGATTCAGAGTCTGGACCGGCAGGATGAGAACCTCCGTCAGTTCGACGACGCCAACCGGCGCTACGTGGACACCAGCATGAACGCTACGCGGCTGTCCGCGGCTCTGAACCCGTCCGTCGAGCTGGTGTCGGCGGTGTCCACTGCGTTGGTGATAATTTTTGGCGGACTCATGGTGTTGGACGGGAACATCGAGGTGGTGGGAGTGCTGGTGGCGTTCGCCCTGTACATCCAACGTTTCTTCGACCCCATACGCTCCCTCACCATGCAGTACGGCCAACTCCAAAGGGCCGTGGCTTCTGGCCGGCACATCTTCGAGATTCTCGACACTGAGCCGGTGATACGGGACAAGCCTGGCGCCGCTCCATTGCCGCCCCTCATGGGAGAAGTGCGTTATGAGGGGGTCAGCTTCCACTACATCCCCGGAATGCCTGTGCTCAAGGACGTTAACCTCGTCATCCGACCGGGAGAGAGGGTTGCGTTGGCTGGGCCTACAGGGGCCGGAAAGACCACTCTGGCCTCTCTCATATCCCGTTTGTATGACGTAACCGACGGGCGAGTGTTAGTCGACGGCCATGACATCCGCGACGTAGCGAGAACCAGCCTGAACCACCAGGTCAGCGTTGTGGGCCAGGAGCCGTTTCTGTTTTCGGGCACGATCATGGACAACATCCGGTTCGCTAATCCTGACGCTTCCGCTGAAGAGGTCATCCAGGCGTCCCGTGCAGTGGGCGCCCACGGGTTCATCCAAGAGTTGGAAGCGGGCTACGACGCTCAGGTCGAGGAGCGGGGAATAAACTTTAGCCCGGGCCAGCGACAGCTGATATCCCTGGCCAGAGCCCTGGTCGCCCAGCCGAAGATTGTAGTGCTGGACGAGGCCACGGCCTCCGTGGACTCAAAGACGGAGCTGATGGTCCAGAATGGGCTGGAGCGAGTCCTGGAGGGAAGGACTTCCATCATCATCGCCCACCGCTTTTCGACCATCCGCAGAGCGGACCGGGTGGTTGTAATGGACCAGGGACGCGTCGTCGAGCAGGGGAGCCATCAAGAGCTCCTGGAGCAGAAGGGCCTCTATGCCCGCCTCTACGCCCTGAACGCCCAGGACTGACGGCTCTCCCTATACTCCTATTATTCGTCCGCGTCCCGTCCCCTATCCCGTTCTGCCTGAGCCTGTCGAAGGCCCGCCGCTTTGACATGAGAATGGCCTGCTGCTATATTCCCCCTTGGCTTCAATGCCTCTAGTCCAATTCCCAAGGAGAATCATGGCTCAGTGGGCCCAGACGATTGTTGACTGCCTGAAAGAGTCGGACATATCCTTCATCACCTTCGTGCCCGACGTCAACATTGGGCAGATCATCCCCCTGATGGAGGAGGACCCCTACTTCCACGTGGTCTACGCCGCCAGGGAAGAGGAGGCTGTAGGCATCGCCGTGGGAGCTTACGCCGCGGGACGGAAGTCGGCGGTTTTCATGCAGTCCAGCGGCTTCGGCAACAGCATCAATGCTGTGGCCAGCCTCTGCCTGCCCTTCCGCACACCCATTCCCTTCTTCATCAACATGAGAGGAGACTTGGGGGAGTTCAATATCGCCCAGGTCCCGATGGGCAAGGCGACTCGGCCAATCCTGGACCTTTTCGGCCTGCCCCATTACACAATCACCGAGGAGGAAGGCCTCGACCGTACCGTCAAAGGCGCAATGCAGCTATGCTACGCCTCGCGACAGCCGGTGGCCCTATGCCTGACTCCCCTTCTCCACGGGGGCAAGATTGCGTAGGTTCGAAGCAACCAAGCTGGTGTTGAGACTGGTGGGAGACAGTCCCATCGTGAGCAACCTGGGGCCGACCACCGACGAGCTGTGGCACGCCGGACATCGAGACCGCAACTTCTACACCTACGGCGCTATGGGCCTTTGCTCGTCCATTGCCCTTGGAGTGGCCCTGTCCACCACCGAAAAGGTCATATCACTGGACGGCGACGGCTCCATGCTGATGAACCTGGGTGGAGTGGCCACCGTTGGCCGCGAGTACCCGGCCAACCTGGTCATCATAGTGTGGGACAACCAGGAGTGGGGCCAAACGGGCCACCAACCCAGCCACACCGCCGTCAGGACGGACCTGGAACAGGTGGCCCGTTCCTGCGGCATCACCCAGACAGCGACGGTGCGCGCGGTCGAGGACTTGGAGCTTGCGCTGAGGACCGCACTGGAGACTCCTGGCCCCTGGTTCATTGTCGCCAAGGTGGAGGAAGTGGGGTACATGCCCGTTTCCCCCATCGAGCCGGAAATGACTCTCTACCGTTTCCGCAAAAGTTTCACAGGCTAGACCTCCCGCTTTCGGCTCTTGGGAGACCAGGAAATTCATAGACATGACTACTCTATGGACATCTCCTGTTGGCGAAAGGGGATTGCTGTTCCACTGGAACCATGTGAAATCCCTAGTTGACATATGTTGTAAAATGGGTAGTCGCAGGGACTATTGACTTTGGAAGCCGTGCCTAACTTATATTCTGTCCTTGGTGTGCCGTCGCACACCAGCCAAAACGGTATCCGTAGGGCCTATCTCCAAAAGACTTGGAAATGCCACCCTGACGTCAACACCAATGTCCCTGAGTCGACCTCTGAGATGAGCGCCGTCAACCGAGCGTACGCAACCCTCTCTAATCCGGCTCTCAGAGCCGACTATGACACGCGTCGCCACGCTGTATTTGTGACCCGAAGCCCTCTTCTTAACGACTCCTCAGTAGTCTACGTTGACACATGGGCTTCTGGGAGGGCTAGAGGTCGATCGTCGTCGTATAGGCACAAAAGGGATCATGGCCTGTTCGGACTGGCCACGTCGACGTTGCGCCGCTTCTGCCGCTTCGTATCCGGCTAGCCGGCGTCCCGCCCCAAATATACACTTCCTTTCCCCGTCTATCCGCCTTTCCACAAATCTACAGCCGTTCTCCAGAGGCTCCGACTCCTTGACCGGCGTCCCATAGGGCCGTAACATCCGCCTATGGCCGTAACCATTCTAGGCGTTGAGACCTCATGCGACGAGACCGCTGTCGCCGTCGTGCGGGACGGACGGATTCTTAAGTCCAACGTCATCGCTTCCCAGGTGGACATCCACTCCCAATATGGTGGCGTGGTTCCCGAGGTGGCCTCCCGCCAGCACATGATTCACATTGCGCCTGTTGTCGAGATGGCCCTTGACGAGGCGGAAGTGAGCATGGCGGAGTTGGACGCCGTGGCCGTGACCTATGGGCCTGGTCTGGCTGGGTCCCTTCTCGTGGGCCTCAACGTCGCCAAGTCCTTCAGCTATTCTCTGGGTATCCCGATGCTGGGGGTTAACCACCTTGAGGGGCACATATACTCCGCCTGGCTCATGGAGGACATCCCCGACCCGGCGAAAGAGCCGGGGTTTCCGCTGCTCTGCCTAATCGCGTCAGGAGGCCACACCGACTTGGCTCTGATGGAAGACCACGGGAGCTATCGCCTCCTGGGCCGCACCAGGGACGATGCTGCAGGGGAGGCGTTCGACAAGGCGGCGCGAATATTGGGCTTGGGCTTTCCCGGAGGCCCTTATATTCAAAAGGCGGCAATGGGCGTGAACCCTTCCCAGACCTTCCCAAGAGCCTGGCTCAGAGGGAGCCACGACTTCAGCTTCAGCGGCGTAAAGACCGCTCTGCTCCACAGAGCGCAGGAACGGGGCGTGTATCCTCCACCAGAGGAGGGCGGCCCGGACTCTGGCGAGGTGGCTGATTTGGGGGCGGCGTTCCAGGACTCGGTGGTGGACGTGATGGTCCGCAAGACCCTGGAGGCGGCGGAAGTCCATAATGCCCGTGGAATCGTTCTGGGAGGCGGCGTAACCGCCAACGCCCTGCTGCGTGAACGAATGGCCGCCGAGTCTGCTCTGCCCACGCTGCTGCCTCCGCCCGTCCTGTGCACCGACAACGGAGCAATGATCGCCGCGTGCGGCTACTTTCTGCACCAGGCAGGCCGTCATGGGTCGATGGACCTGGACGTGGACCCGGGACTAAGCCTGGGAGCATAATCCAATTCAAATGGTGCGTTCCTACAGGCGATATGGCGGTTTATGCCGAGTCCCCGGTGCCTTCGGGGACTGTTCTCTTCGGCGGAGCTTGAGGAGGTTGCGCGGTTCCATGACGATAGAAGATAGTCTCATACATGATAAGTCTGTGCAGGCTACTGTCATATCTCCTATGGTCTTCCACTTTTACCGCAGCATTCCAGCACCCGACTCTTATCAGGCTCGGTCTCTCCAATTCATCCTGAGGTCTTTAGGAGTTCATCTATAGGGTGCATCGGAAACAAAAAGTCGTAACGCGAAGGGTCTAGCCCATGCGCTCGTTCTATTTTCAGATAGATCCCGAATTGGATAGTGCGCTCTACTTTGGAAACCTCCTGCCATCTATAGTGGTCTCCTTCCACCATCAGCCCGCTCTCCGAGACTTTGCCAACCAATTCGATGGATGAGGGCACCTTCCAAGAAATGGCTGGCATGAGTTTAATTTTTTCCGCTTTTCTCGGAACTGGATAGACGCTTACCTAATCCCAGTTCCACATTGAGTCTAGTCGGGGGAGTCTTGGTGCGCACGCGATGCCGAGCCAATCAAGGGACTGTTCCATGTTGTGGGCTAGTATCACTGCTTCGCCATAGGGCAACTTTCCCCATGCCGCGTTGCCGTGAACAATGGCACCCCTCAGAGGAAAGGACTTGTCCACACCGTTTCCAAGCAGAAGTTGAGCGAACTTCAATAGTCGGGCAAGTCCATCAACAGAATCCTCTTCTCTCGCAAAAAGAGTATCTGAAATCAGCTGTATCTCCTTGACGCCAGCCTCAAGTCCAGTATCTCGAACCAATTCCGTCCACTCGGTAATTCTCTGGGCCTGTTGGTCACCATTGAGATTCCTTATCATCTTCGAAAACCCCAGAATATCGGCGACCATGAAGTAGCTGGGGATAGGACTCTCAATATTTGAGACTGCCGAAGAGTCATTGTTGAATGGCTGGGATGAACTCGGATCGAATGGACGGGACATATCGCTCACTCTATAGGATTTACTAAAAGGGCTCCCATTCACTCCTATGGAGGGCCGACAAGACGTCGGTGTCGAGGAGAACCATCACAAATCCAGGGGCCGGGCGCCAAGGAACAACCGCTGGAATTCCTGGTCGTCCTGCGGTATTTCAAGAAGCAACTCACCCAGAGTTAGGGCGTTAGCCTTCGCAAGGCATCGAAGTCGCTCGTACTCCTGCTCAGCCAGCACGACCACAGCGGGCTGTCCCCGCCGAGTATACTCGCTGGGGTTCGCCGGCCAGCGCGGCGTTCACCAGCGCGCTGAACTTGTTCTTCGCATCCTGTAAAGGCCACTTCGCCATGACACTCTCCGACCAGGTGGTTTGACTAGATTATGCGGTAGTTTGAGCCTCGTAATCAATGTAGTATCTAGCTAGACTGGCCAGGCGTTGAAAAAGAGGAGCGGTCTCAGATGACAATCCCTAATATAAGCCCCGAAAAAGTGGCCCTACTCGGACCCGTAGGTGTAACGGCGCCACGGCGGGTAGGTTTGAGTGGCCTCGGCGGTGTCAGGCGCCGCTTCCTCCTTGGGGCCGGTGGGCGGCCCGTGGACGTACAGGCGCCATATCTCCGCTTCCTGGGATACTAGCGTCTCTCCGTCGTCTGATGGCGGCAGACCTGCGGTCCTGTCCTCCAAGCCGCCGGAGGCAATGGCCTGGGTGTCCGGAGTCAGTTCTACGTCCACGGCGTAGCCGTTGAGGCTCCTTATCTCGAAGAAGCGGTTGACCAGCGTGTAGACCTCATCGTTGGCCTTATCGCTTCGATAGGGGAAAGACATCTGCCATTGGTAAGACTCGACGGCGCCCCGGTTGTTCGCCGACGGTTTCTCCCACGTCCCTCCCTGGAAGACAATCTCTCCCTCCGGCTCCCAAAGCAGATGCCTGGCCAGGTAGGACGCTCCGAACACAACCACTATCAGTCCCACAACGGAAGCAATGCTGATCTCCGACCAGGTCGATTCTCTGATGTAGCCGATGATGAAGTAGGCCAGGATTCCCGCCAGAACGAAAAGAATTCCCTGTATCAGGTTCCTTACTCCACGCGACTTGCCCTTGACGAACACCGTCTTCAACTCGTCGATTGGGGCTAGGTAGGTCTCTTTGACGTCCTCGCCTCTCAGGAATGAGATGACCCGGAGATTTGTGATAAGCAGCAGCGGGCCCTTCTTCGGAGCGCCGCTGACGAGGCCATGATTGGCGGCGAAACGTTCCTGGACCTGCTCACCGGCCATAAGCGGGAGACCACGCACCGAGCCGTCTTCCGTCTGGGCAGACTCCGCGTCTCTCCTAAAAGCGCTCTTCAAGAATTGCCGCATATACGTCCTGAACCTTGGTGTTTGACAACAATACTATCATAGCGGTCTGCCTCGATTTCCGACAAGAAAACGCCTTCCCGACGAGTTTAGTCCGCCCTGTCGCAAGCCCCGATCGGACATAATGATGTTACAATGAGGGTTGTTTCAGACTGGTCGGGAGACCGTCGTTCAGTGATTTAGGGAGACCTATGCCTCAGGAATACATTCACGTCAAGGGAGCTCGGGAACACAACCTGAAGAACATCGACGTAACCATCCCAAGAGACAAGCTGGTGGTCATCACCGGAGTGTCCGGTTCAGGCAAGAGCTCGTTGGCCTTCGACACCATCTACGCCGAAGGACGCCGCAGGTACGTGGAGTCCCTCTCGGCTTATGCCCGTCAGTTCCTTGGGCGCATGGACAAGCCCGACGTGGAATACATAGAGGGACTGTCCCCCGCCATTTCCATCGACCAGAAGGGCGTGTCCCACAACCCCAGGTCTACGGTAGGGACGGTCACCGAGGTCTATGACTACTTGCGTTTGCTGTACGCGAGGGTCGGAATCCCGCACTGCCCCAAGTGCGGCCGCCCGGTGGAAAAGCAGACCGTCCAGCAGATAGTCGACGCCGTAATGAAGCTGCCGTCAGGCTCCCGGATAATGGTCCTGGCGCCCAAGATCAGGCGCCGCAAGGGTGAGCACAGGGAGGTCTTCGAGGACGCCCGCAAGGCGGGTTTCGTCCGTGTAAGGGTCAACGGAGAGGTCCACGAGCTGGACGACATGGGCGACCTGGGCCTGGACAAGCAGAAGTGGCACTACATTGAGATCGTGGTCGACCGTCTGGTTGTCAGCGATGACCTGGAGTTGAACCGTGTATCCGACTCCGTTGAGACGGGCCTCCGCCAGGGAGAAGGGGTCGTTCAGGTATGGGTGGAGAATGGTGAAGAGTTGGTCTTCTCCGAGCAGTTCGCCTGCGTCCGGTGCGGCATCAGCCTGCCCGAAATTGAACCCCGGACATTCAGCTTCAACAGCCCCCACGGCGCCTGTTCCGCCTGCACCGGACTGGGCTACAAGCTGGAAGTGGACGTAGACTTGTTGATTCCCAACAAGTCCCTGACGCTGGCGGAGGGGGCCATAACACCCTGGGCCCGCTCGGCGGCTTCCGGCGCTTGGTACCGCAGCCTGATTGCCTCGGTGGCCCGGACCTACGACTTCTCCAACAAAGTCCCGGTGCGAGACCTGCCCCAAGATGCCCTCGACCTGATTTTGTACGGCAACGATGGCGAGCCGTTGACCATGCGGCACACCACCCACTCCGGCCATGAATACTCCTGGGAGACGTCTTTCGAAGGCGTCGTGCGAAACCTGGAGCGACGTTACAAGGAGACGGAGTCGGACCACACCCGCACTGAAATAGAACGGTACATGGCTGCTCGGCCCTGCACATCGTGTAAGGGGCGCCGCCTGCGACCCGAAGCCCTGGCCGTAAAGGTGTCGGGCCTCGGGGTCATGGAGCTCTGCGCCCAAACCATCAGCAATTCTTCCCAGTGGATTAGGGCAATAGGGGGAGAAGGAACCACGATAAAAGGCAAGGCGCCGCCGGAGCTAAACGCCCGCGACAAGACCATCGCCCGGCAGATTATCAAAGAGATAGACTCCAGGCTTAAGTTCCTGGTCGACATCGGCCTGGACTACCTTACCCTTGACCGGACTGCCCAGACTCTCTCGGGAGGGGAGGCGCAGCGCATTCGCCTGGCCACCCAGATTGGTTCGGGGTTGACCGGAGTGCTCTACGTCTGTGACGAGCCGACCATTGGCCTGCACCCCGCCGACGACAGCCGGTTGGTGGACACGCTCAGGCGGTTACAGGAGTTGGGCAACACGGTGGTGGTGGTGGAGCACGACGAGGCCGTGATGAGGGCCGCCGATTACCTGTTGGACCTGGGCCCCGGGGCGGGTGAGCACGGCGGATGGGTGGTTGCAGCCGGGACTTTGGACGAGGTGCTCGAATCCAGCGAGTCTATAACCGCCGACTACCTCAGCGGGCGGAGGAGAATCAGCGTGCCGGAGACGCGGCGGCACGTTAACGAGAAGCATCTATCGATACGGGGTGCCAAGGAAAACAACCTCAAGGGCCTTAACATCGACATTCCGCTGGGCGTGCTGGTGTGCGTAACCGGAGTGTCAGGCTCGGGCAAGAGCACGCTGATATACGAGATTCTCTACAAGAGGCTCGCCCAGCAGCTCTACCGGAACAAAGACCGCCCAGGCAAGCATGAGTCACTAGAGGGACTGGAGCACATCGACAAGGTGGTCAACATCGACCAGTCGCCCATAGGACGGACTCCGCGCAGCAACCCTGCCACTTATACTGGCGCCTTCACCCCTATCCGGGAACTTTTCGCCTCCATGCCCGAGGCTAAAGTCCGAGGATATGGGCCAGGACGTTTCTCCTTCAACGTTAAGGGCGGACGCTGCGAGGCCTGTCAAGGCGGGGGGTATATCCAGATAGAGATGCAGTTCCTGCCCGACGTGGAAGTGCCCTGCGACATATGCCACGGGCGCCGGTACAACCGGGAAGCCTTGGAAGTGCTGTTCAAGGAAATGAGCATTGCCGACGTGCTCTCTATGACAGTGGAACAGGCTTTGGACTTCTTCTCGGCCATACCCCGGATACGGAACAAGATGGAGACCCTCAAAGACGTCGGCCTGGGATACATAAGGCTGGGTCAGCCCGCGACAACCCTCTCGGGTGGAGAGGCCCAGCGGGTGAAATTGGCCACCGAACTGTCCCGCCGCGCTACAGGGAAAACCCTCTACATCCTCGACGAGCCGACCACCGGACTCTCGTTCCAGGACTGCGCCGCCCTTCTCTCCGTGCTCCACAGGCTTGTGGACGCGGGCAATTCGGTGGTCTTGATAGAGCACCACCTGGACATGATAAAGAACGCAGACTGGATAATAGACCTAGGCCCTGGCGCGGGCGACCGTGGAGGTCGCCTGATGGCCGTGGGCGCTCCTGAGGATGTGATGAAGGTGAAGAAGTCGGCGACCGGCTTCTATCTCAAGCGGGCGCTTAACGGCGCCAAGAGCAACGGCAGCGACTGATGCCCGACGACGCACTGGCTTTCGCCTCCGCCTACGAGGTCAGGCGATTGCTGGACTCCCGTCAGGTCTCGTCGATGGAGCTGACCGAGCTCTTTCTCCGGCGCATCGAGAACTTGGACCCCAAGCTCAACGCATACCTCACTGTCACCGCAGACTTGGCTATGGACCAGGCCAGGATAGCCGACGAGGCCACAGCCCGGGGAGAGTCGCTGGGCGCCCTCCACGGGATACCCATATCCATCAAGGACCTGGAGTCCACCAAGGGGGTCAGGACGACTTTCGGGAGCCTTCCCTTCAAGGACTACGTGCCGGACAGGGACTCCGTAGTTGTGGAACGGATCAAGGCGGCCGGAGCGGTGATTCTGGGAAAGACCAACACCCCCGAACACGGGTTTCGAGGGACGACGGAGAACCGCCTGGGAGAGCCTTGCCGCAACCCTTGGAGTCCGGAGCGGACTTCCGGCGGTTCCAGCGGAGGCGCGGCTGTGGCCGTTGTCTCCGGCCTGTGCACTCTGGCGACGGGCAGCGACGGAGGGGGCTCCATCAGGATGCCCGCCAGCTTCTGCGGCGTCTACGGAATAAAGCCTAGCCAGGGGCGTGTGCCGCGCTTTGGAGGCGTGGGCAGGCCAGCCTTCAACTTCCTGTCCCAGTCGGGCCCTATGACAAGGACGGTTGACGACAGCGCCGCGTTGCTTCAGGTCCTTGCCGGTCGGGACGAACGGGACACTGTCTGTATGACAGAGACGCCCCCGGACTGGCTGGAAGAGCTTCACGATGGCGTTAAGGGCTTGAAAGTGGGTTGGAGTCCTGACCTAGGCTTTGCGGCGGTGGACTCGGAGGTTGCCGATGCCACCCGGAAGGCGGCGAAGGTTTTCCAACAAGAGTTGGGCTGCAGCGTTGAGGACGCAGGCATCCGCCTGGAGGACCCCTTCCTGGTATTCTGGGACCTGTTCAGGGTCCAGGGATATTCGGCCTACGGCGGGATATACGAGGAGCGGCCCGAAGACTTTTCAAGCTATGGGCGGCTGAGCATGGAGTACGGGCAGGCAATCACAGTTCCCGAGTATTCCAGAGCTTTGGTGGAGCGTCAGAAGCTCAAGAGGTTCATGGAGGACAAGCTGGACGAGTTCGACCTGCTGTTAACTCCGACTATGGCCGTGACCGCTTTTCCCATAGAGCAATTCCCGTCGGTCATTGGGGGCAGGAAAGTGAACCCGGCCTGGTCCTACACGCCATTCACCAGCCTGATAAACATGTCTGGGCAGACTGCGGCGAGCATTCCGTGCGGCTTCTCCTCGGAGGGGCTGCCCATCGGCCTACATATCATCGGCCGCAAGGGAGACGAGGCGACGGTGTTGCGGGCTTCCGCTGCATTCGAAGAGGCCCGGCTTTGGCTGGACAAGAGGCCGCCCGTTTCATGATAGTAAAGGCGGTGAATTTCCTGATACTCGCGGTGGGTATAGCCCTGATAATCGTGGGCGCCGTCGCCGGAAGCATAACCATCGCGATTATCGGGGACATGCTGGCCATCGGGGGGATTCTGCTGTTCTGGGTTGTCAAGAAGGGGATGCTTCCTTCTGCTCTCGGCGGCTCCGCAGGCTCGCGGGCTGCGGCTACGAGTGATGCGGCGGGAGAGGACAACGACAGTCGCAGGGATGCCGGGTCTTGGAAAGGGCCTGACGGCGCCTGAGTAGTTGCCTCAAGGACCAGGGTTAGACAGGTTCAGCGAGCCAAGCCCGCAAGTGGTTCAACACCCTAGGCGAGAAACTCGATGACTGCGTCGGAGAACTCTTCCGGCTTCTCAACGTGGGGGTAGTGGCCGCAGTTTTCCAGGACTTTCAGCGATGAGCCGCGGATCGCCTTTTGGTAGAGTTCGGCGCATTCCAACGGCAGTATGGGGTCTTGCTTTCCCCAAACTATCAAGCAGGGCGCCTTGACCCTTTCCAACAGGGCTGGAAACCGCGGGTCGTGCATGTAGGGCTTCCAAGTTAAACGGGCCAGGGTCTCCCGGTTTTGAAGCAGCCTGTCCTGGTCCTCGAAACTGGGTTCGACTCCGAAAAGCTCCTGGAACTCGGGGGCTTGGGCGGTGTCGTGGAACATCAGCTCGTTGACCTGCTTCTCGGACATTAGGAACACGTCGGTGATGTCGCTGGACTCCGGCTTGATGCCCGGGGCGTCCGCCAAGACCAGCTTTCCGAAAACGTGGGGGCATATCACGGCCATTTCGGCGGCAACCCATCCGCCCAGGGACAGACCCACGGCGTTTGCTCCTTCCAGTCCTAACGTTTCGATGAACCAGGTGTAGAAGAGCGCCAGGTCCTGGGTGGACTCGACCCATTCAGGCCGTTGGGACTTCTCGTAACCCGGATGAGACGGAGCGTACACGGTGTAGCGTTCGGACAGCTTCTCGTGGTGGATGAGCCAACCCGGGTTCCCGGCCAGACCGTGGAGCGCCACCAGTGGTGGGCCTGAACCACCCTTGTAGTATTGTATGTTGGCGCCCGCCACTTCCACGAACTCTTCGGTCCACCCGTCGGGCATCGCGTTCACCTCGAAAATCTTAGTCAGGAAGCCAGACTCAAAGCGTGTCCATGTTAGCGGCGCTCAGGTGAGGGGTCAAGCTCAATCAGCCGTTCCCCCCGGACAGGTAAGGAGCCGGGCGGCATGTCCGGCGGCCAAGCAAAAGGACGAGCGCATGGCACCCGCCCTTTGCTTGGTCGTCCTCGACTATGTGTACGCCAGGGGCTACTTTGCGTTGGCAGTCCTTATTCCCATGGCCGTGGGGCGTATTACTTCCCGCACCGTCTTCCGGACAAGGTCGTTGTCCATCTCGGCGGCGATGCCAGGATACCCGGACCGTTCGAGCATGCTGGGCAGGTTGCCCTTCTCGAATTGGTCAAGGGTCCAGTCGAGTGTGTCCGGCACCAACGTGGTGTCCCAGTAGATGCGGATGTCCTTGTTTCTGGGACCGTAGTGGAAGTGGGGCGCCCGCTCGAAACAGTCGAAGGCCATCAGCTCAATCTCCTGGCCAGACACGTCGCTGAGCAGGTGGACGGCAAGCCCGCGGTCGTTCGCCCGCTCCAGCTCGCGGAACTCCAGCCCGAACCGGACGTTCCCAACCTCTATGACGGGCTCGCCACGGTTGTGGACGACGTAGCGTCGCCCGGAAACGGCCAACTCCCGGGCCGTGCACTCCAGCTCACCCAGCTTGTCGGACACAGCGGAGGGATTGCTGCGGATTTGCCCGGCCAGGTCGTCGTACCCGGCCCGCTCCACCATCTCAGGCAGGCGGTCTCGTAGCTGGTCCAGCGTCCAACCGAGGGGGTTCCCGGCGGTGGTCTTGTCCATGAACAGGCGCTCGTTCTTGTTCTTAGGACCATAGTGGTAGTGGGGCGCCTGGTCGAAGCAGTCGAACCTGAGTATCTCTACGTCCTCGCCGCCCATTTCGCTGAGGACTTGGACGCAGAGCCCCTGGTCGTCCATGATCTCTTTCCTGTATTGAAGTGCGAACTTCACCGGTCCGGCTTCTATCCGAGTCTCTCCTAGCTCCATGCCTAACCTCCTATATTCCGTCGTTTTCACGGTTGCGATGAAGGGAATCCCAGTCGATGGTACGTATTATAGACCAGGATTTGCGAATGGTAAATATTCGACTGTTCAAGACTTGGGCCGCCGCTTTCGATCCCGTGGAGGCGTTCAGTCTGAGGCGGTGTCGCTCACTGGTTGTGGAGGGACGGGTTTCGTGACTTCACGGCGCGCCTCGCTCGTGAAAGCTGAAATGACCAAGCCTATCACCATTAGGCCGCCCATAGCCCAGAGGGCGCGCTGCACTCCGATTACGAACGCGCGAGGTTCTTCGGCGACTGCGTCCAGCGTGGAGTCGACGCCCATAGAGGCCATAGTTGCAACAACTATGGCTGTCAGCGCTGCGATGCCAACCACAGAGGCCGTGTTTCTAGTCAGTTGAGTCAATGCCGAGACCACTCCATACCTGTGACGCTCAACCGCGCTAAGTATGGAGCTGGTGTTAGGGGAGATGAACAGTCCGAGGCCGGTCATTTGCGCCGTAATCAATACTATGACGACCACAAGTGAAGTGTTTTCATCCAGGGTCGCCGCCAGAGCAAACAGGCTGGCCGACGACAGGACCATGCCTGCGACGGTCAGTTTTCTCCAGCCCACTTTGTCGGAGATGCCGCCCGCTATAGGCCCGACGAGGGTCATGGCCACGGCGCCGGAGATCAAAATCAGCCCCGCTTCTCTGGGACTGTATCCCAACACGTCCTGAAGGTAGATGGGCATGAGGAACATGGCCGACACCACCCCCAGGAAGGAGAGCCAGCCCGCCGCTACACCCCTGGCGAATACAGGCCTCTTAAAAAGCCGGAGGTCCAACATGGGGTTGGGGACTCGCAGCTCCCACCAGATGAACGCAAATCCCAACCCGACCGACAGCGCCAGTCCGGTTGCGCATAAGACCGAGTCCCAGCCCAGCCGGTTGCCGTTGGTGATGGTTAATAGGAACACTAACAGAGCCACAGCGGACAATACGGCGCCTCCCCAGTCGAACGCCGGCGCCCGACCGGCGGCTGCGTCCTGGGATATCAGCTTGTTGTTCAATACCAGGACGGAGGCCGCTATGGCTATCACGGCCGTAGGCACGTTGATGAGGAAGACGGCTTCCCAACCGAAAGCGTCGATCAATAATCCGCTTATCACAGGCCCCAGGATGGCGCCTGTTCCGACGACTCCCAGATGGAGACCCAAGGCTTTGCCCCTCTCCTCGCTGGGGAACACTGAGACTATCATGGCCATGCCGTTGGCTTGAATCATGGCTGACCCAACGCCCTGCAGGGCCTTGGCGGCTATGAGCATTCCCAGGAACGTGGCCGACCCCGCCATGACGGAGGTCAGGGCGAATATGATGAGGCCTATTACGTAGACTTTCTTACGGCCTATGATGTCGGCGATGCGTCCGGCCGGCAGGAGGAAGACCGATATGAACAGGGTCTCTCCGATGGTCACCCATTGGACGGTGGAAAGGTCTGCGTCGAAGTGCTTCCCGATGGTGGACAGCGCCAGCGGCACGCTGGCCGCGCTTATCACGGAGACGAATGTCCCCAAGGCAATGGCGCCAAAGACCCACCACTTGTAGTTGGAAGAGAAGATTGCGGAAAGCGGCATTGTACGAGATGTGTGAAAGGTTACTATGGCCCAACATGGCGGCGCCCGTCAATGGCGCACAGCCGGAGGGTCTCCGGCAAGAACGTAGGTGGGGCTATTGCCGGGTGCGTTGGGTGACTCGCGAGGCTACGAGAGGGAAATCAAAGAGCCAAATGTGATTCCTGCGAGGAGTCCCGCCCGGCTCTTATTCTATCTGTAAGCCGTTTGCTTGGGCCTGTTGTTGGTGCCCCCGATGGGCTTCGATCCCATGATCTCCACCTTGAAAGGGTGGCGTCCTTGGCCAGGCTAGACGACGGGGGCACGGGGTCGAATTATACAGCAGCTATGGGTAGACTGCCACAGCTTCCAACGACGCTGTCTCCGGCCAGCCGAACATCAGGTTCATGTTCTGGATGGCCTGGCCAGCGGCGCCCTTCACAAGGTTGTCCAGGCAGCTGATTACTATCAGCTTCCCTGTGCGGACATCCACCGTCGGATAGACCAGGCACATGTTGTTGCCCAGCGTCTGCTTGGTCTGAGGAGGCGCTGCTGTGACCTTCACGAACGGCTCCCCGGCGTAGAAGTCCTGGTAGAGTTCCCGGACTGAGGCCCTGGCTTCCTCCCACGAAGAGAACGCCCCTGGACGCAGCTGTGCGTAGCAAGAACTTAGGATTCCGCGCGTCATGGGTATCAGGTGGGTCAGGAATGTGAGGTTGAGGCCGTTTCCCGAAAGCCTGCCAAGCTCCTGGGTGATCTCGGGCAGATGGCGGTGTCCGTCCAACGAGTAGGCGAACACGTTCTCGTTGACCTCGGAGTAGTGGTTGGTCAGGCCCAGACTGCGGCCCCCGCCGGAAACTCCCGACTTGCTGTCCACCACGACGCCCGGGTCTATGATGCCCTCCTCCACGGCCGGGGCCAGAGCAAGGATGGCGCTGGTGGGATAGCAGCCGGGGTTGGCTACCAGATTGGCCTGGGCTATCTCATCCCGGTTAAGCTCCGTCAAGCCGTAGGCGGCTTCCTCCAGGTATTGAGGGCCGGGGTGGGTTGTCTTGTACCAGTACTCATACTCGGACACGCTCTTCAAGCGGAAGTCGGCGGAGATGTCCACGACTTTGACGCCGTCCTCCAAGAGAGGAATGCACGCCTCCGCGCTAGCCTTATGGGGCAGCGCAGAAAAGACTAGGTCCAGGCTGCCGCTAAGCTCAGGCTCGATTTCCAAGTCCAAGTCCCACAGGTGAGGAAAGACCTCCCCCAGCTGTTGGCCCGCCGAACTTCGACCCGTCACTGACGCAATTTCCACGTCGGGCCGCCGGTGCAGCAGCCTCGCAAGCTCTGAGCCTGAGTAACCTGTCACGTTGATGATGCCGACTTTCACCTTGGTTCTCCTGAGATTGAGTGGAAGCTCAATTATACACTGTCACCGGGAGCTGAGTTCATGGGCGGTATGGGCGGAGTATGGGGAACGCGGCCGGAGTGGGATGTGTTGGGGGCTTTCGTGGTCGCTCTCGGCTTCTTTGAGAAACTTCCCACTGAAGGGCAGCCGTCAGCCAACGGGCAGACCTCGCACAAGGGCCGTTGGGCCTTGCATACCCGCCGCCCGTGGGTGATTAGGCCCATGTGGAAGTCGAAGACCTCGTCTGGCCTTACGGTGCGTTCCAGGATGTCATGGGCCTGGTCGAAGTCGGCCTTCTGCCCTATCAGCCCAAGCCGCTTGGCCACGCGGTAGACGTGGGTGTCCACTGCCATGGCCGGCATTCCCAGGGAGAAGCAGAGAATCACCGCGGCGGTCTTTGGACCGATGCCAGGTAGGCTTTTCAGCCAATCCTTGGCCTCGTCCAGCGGCATGCCTTTCAGGAAGTACAGGTCCAGGCTGCCCCGTTTCTCCAGGATCAGGTTCAAGACCTCTTTGATGCGGGGCGCCTTGACCCGCGCCAAGCCTCCGATGGAGACTTTCTGGGAGATGACGGTCACGTCCCCGTGCGCCACAGCATCGAAAGACCCGAAATGTTCCATGAGGTTGTTGAAAGCCCGCTCGGAGTTCAGGTCCGAGGTGTGTTGGGAAAGGATGGTGAAGACCACTTCGGCAATGGGGTCGTAACGAGGAGTGTGGTCGAAGGGGCCGTACTCAGCCGTTAGGGTCTCCAACACCCTGGGTGCAGGGACTCTATTCCGTCTTGGTCTAGCGCCCGCGCCTTTGCGCCTGCTCCTGGCGGGACCCGGTTTAGCCAGTGTGTCCATGACATGGGATTTTATCATCTTTTGCAGCGGCCCATATCCGTCAGCGGCCTGTGATATAGTAAGGGCGGCCCGCTCAGATCAGAGCGCTCCATGCAGGCTGGAGCGGGCCGCCCAGACTACGAACAGGAATAAGAAAGCAGAGTCCTGATGACCATCAACAGTGAAGATATTCGAGACAGGATTGGAGACGCTCTAAAAGGCCATGACGCCCGGTACATCGAAATCCGGGTTGAGGAGGGCGAGAGCAGCCATATCCGCTACCGCGGCAAGGAGCTGGACGAAATAGGCCGCACATCCAGCGTGGGAGGCTGCATCCGTGCGCTGGCCGGCGGGTGGGGGTTCGTCAGCTTCAACAACCTGGAAGGCCTCCGTGAAAAAGTCGCCACCGCCGTGCGGAACGCCCAATTTGTAAACGACACTGGAATAGAAATCGCTCCGATCGAGCCTGTCGTGGACATAGTTCCCCCCGTCTTAAAGAAGGACCCACGCGGCGTTTCCCTGGCGGACAAAAAAGCTCTGATGGATGAGTATGTCGAGATAGTGAACTCCAACCCCAAAATCACCAGCGGGACCGTGGCCTACTCCGACGGAGGCCGCTCCCGCATTTTCGCCACTTCTGACGGCGCATACATACAGCAGCAAAAGGTGGACGTCAGTCTGAGGCTCAACGCCATGGCCCGGGACGGAGGCGAGGTGCAGCAGTCGGGCGTGAGCCTGGGGTCTAACGGCGACTACGGGTTCGTCGAGACTCTCCATGAGACGGCCAAGGAAATCTCGGACCGGGCCGTCGCTCTTCTAACCGCTCCCCAGGTGAAGGGTGGTGAGTACACCGTAGTATTGGAGCCGGTGCTGGCAGGGGTGTTCGTGCATGAGGCATTCGGCCACCTGTCGGAGGCCGACCACGTGTATGAAAACGAGCGCATGAAAGAAATCATGGTCATGGGCAAGCGTTTCGGAGGCCCCCACCTGAATGTAGTCGATGGAGCGGCTGTGGAAGGACTGCGGGGAAGCTACAAGTACGACGACGAAGGGGTCAGGTCCACCCGGTCCTACCTGCTGAAAGAGGGAGTGCTGGTGGGACGGCTCCATTCCAGGGAGACTGCTGCGACTTTGGGCGAAACTCCCACGGGCAACGCCAGGGCCATCTCGTCCTCTTTCCCGCCCATCGTGCGCATGACCAACACCTTTATCGAGCCGGGGGAGAACACCCTGGAGGACCTTCTCGCCGACGTGAAGGACGGCCTTTATGTGAGCAACTGGTACGGGGGCATGACCTCTATGGAGCAGTTCACCTTCTCCGCCGGAGAGACCTACGCCATAAGAAATGGCCGCATTGAGGAGCTGATGAGGCCCGTGCTGCTGTCGGGCAACCTGTTCACGACCTTGGAGAACCTGGACGCTGTGGCCAACGACCTGGACATGAACCAGGGCGGCGGATGCGGCAAAGGCGGCCAGTCGCCCCTGCCCGTGTCCAACGGCAGTCCTCATATACGCATCCAGAAGTGCCTGATCGGAGGGACCTCCTAATGGCGTCGGGAATCGACCTTCAACAGCTTCTTGAGAAGGCCTCCAAAGTATCGGAACAGGCCGAGGTGTTCCACCTGGACCACAAGGACGAGCCGGTGATGTTCGAGTCCAACCGGCTGAAGCTGGTGGAAGCCAGGGAAAGCTCCGGCGTGGCGGTCAGGCTCATCAAGGACGGCAGGATAGGGCTGGCGTCTACATCCAATTTCCAGGACCTGGACTCTCTGGTGAACAACGCACTGGAGATGGTCACATTCGGCCCGGAGGCCAAGCTCGACCTCCCGTCACACTCCACCTTCACCGAGGTTGACGTATACGACGAGGCCGCCGAGACCTTCCCCATGGAGGACATGATACGCATGGGTCAGGAGGGCATCGACCTTCTCAGGGAGTCCGACGGGGAGTTGGTCTGCGACGCCACAGTGTCCAAAAGCAAGAACGTCATCACGATATTGAACTCCAAGGGAGGCAGCGCGTCTTACTCCAAGACCACTTTCTCAGCTTTCTACCACGGCACCAAAATACAGGGCACCGACATGCTGTTCGTGTCCGACGGGCGTAGTTCGTGCCGCCCATTCTCGGACATCTCCGAGTTGGTGGCGTCGGTGAAACTGCAGCTGGAATACTCCCGAGAGCTTGTGCCCGCCCCCACGGGGAGCCTGCCCGTCATCTTCACCCCCAAGGGAGTGGCCGGAGCATTGCTGTCCCCGCTCCTTTCCGGCTTCAACGGGCGCACGGTGTTCCAGGGTACGTCGCCACTGGTGGACAAGCTGGGCGAGAAGATGGTGGGCGAGAGATTCAGCGTCTGGGACCGGCCAACGCTTCCCTATGCCGTGGGCAGCCGCATGTGCGACGACGAAGGAATGCCCACGAGCGACATGCCCCTTGTGGACGCAGGGACCATCGCCAACTTCCTCTACGACCTGCAGACCGCCGCCCTCGCTGGGGTGGAGAGCACCGCCAGCGCTCAGAGGGGCCTGAGCAGCCTGCCGTCCCCCGGCGCCAGCGTGATAGTGGTCTCAGAGGGTGAGCGGTCCTACTCCGACATGATTAAGGACCTGGACGAGGGACTCATGGTGGAGAGGCTGCTGGGCGCGGGGCAGAGCAATATCCTCGGCGGCGATTTCAACGCAAACGTGCTTTTGGGATACAAGATAGAAAAAGGCAGCGTGGTCGGGCGTGTCAAAAACACGGTGATTTCTGGTAATGTATACTTGTCCCTCAAGAACATCGTCGGCATCGAGAACGAGAGCCATTGGGTGGGAGGGTCAGTGAAAACACCCGCGTTATGCCTGGGTGAAGTGTCTGTGGCCACCAAAGAGCAGTCCTGACATTCCTCGACTTGGAGCGGTTTCCTTGTCTCTGGAAAGTTGCATCGGTTCCCTGCAAGACGAACAAGCTGATCTGGGTTACCAGGTCTTGATTGAGTTGTCCGATCTGACGTCGTCTGAACTCGGAATATTCGCCAGGGCTTGGTTCAAGCTCTCAGTTCCGCGCAGGGTGGCCGTCGTAGAGCGGATGGTGGAGTTGGGGGAAGAGAATCCGGAGTTGGACTTCTTCTCCATCTACAAGGTCTGCCTCAAAGACTCGGACGACAAGGTCAGGAGAACTGCGGTTCACGGGCTTTGGGAGTTTGAGGACCGTTCGCTGATTCAGTCGTTGGTGGACCTTCTGCTGTATGACTCCTCCGGTGAGGTGAGGGCTGAGGCGGCGATGGGCCTGGGCAAGTTTGCCTCTCTGGCCGAGGACGGCAAGGTGCTGTCCAAGGACGGCGACCTTGTACGAGAATCTCTGATGCGCACACTGAGGAAGGACGGCGAGTGGCTGGAGGTCACCCGCAGGGCTTTGGAATCGGCGGCGCCCTTCAACACCCCGGAGATTTACAAGCACATACACAAAGCCTACGACAGTGACGACGTGGACCTGAAGTGCAGCTCCATCTATGCCATGGGTCGCACGGGCGAGTCCCAATGGCTCCCTCTGATATTCCGAGAGCTTCAGAACCCCGATCCACCCATTCGGTATGAAGCCGCCAACGCCTGTGGGCAGCTGGACGACGAAGAAGCGGCTCCCCACCTGTTGCCGTTGCTCCATGACGACGACCTGCAAGTGCAGTTGGCCGCCATAAACGCCTTGGGCGAAATCGGGGGCCAGATTGCCATGCGGGCGTTGTTCGTGTGCATTGAAGGCGAGGACGCAGTCTTGGAAGACGCTGCCCGGACGGCTCTCGAAAACCTGAAAGCAATGGAAGAGCCGCTGGGCTTTAACTACGGGTTCTAGTTGGACGAGCGGGAGACAGTCCTCGTACAAAACGCCCGTGTGGCCCGGTTCGCAACGGCCGACTCATCTGGCGCCCCGCATCTGATTCCCATATGCTTTGTCTACGACGGCGCCGCCTTCTACTCCGTCCTTGACCAGAAACCCAAACGCACCTCCGTAACCCGCTTGCGGAGAGTCCGCAACATCTTGGAGAACCCCAAGGTGGCGCTGGTGATTGACAGCTACGAGGAGGACTGGTCACGCCTATGGTACATCCTGGTTACGGGAACTGCGACGCTCCTGGAGCCTGGGAAGGAGCAGTCGGAGGCGGTGGCCATGCTCCGGGAGAAATACGCCCAGTACAGAGATATGGACTTGGAGTACGCTCCAGTGATAAAAATAACTCCTGATAAGGTGGTTTCCTGGGTGGGGTCCGGCTTGCCCGAGGCTTGACGCCCCAATTAAAGTTCAGCATGGAGTCGAGGAGACTGCCTCGCACGATACGCCGCATACATCTGAGATTTGGCAACCGGTTAGGAGGAAGATAGGGATGGCTGACAGCACAATCGAAGTCTATGGCACGTCATGGTGCCCCGACTGCACCAGGTCCAAGAAGTTCCTCACCGACAAGAACGTTCCTTTTGAGTGGTTCGATGTCGACGAGGATGAGGAGAAGCGGAAGTACGTCGTCGAGGTCAACGGCGGCAAGCAAATCGTGCCCACGATACTGTTCCCCGACGGCTCGGTCTTGGTGGAGCCTTCCAACAGACAGCTCGCCGAAAAGCTGGGAGTCTAGCCGCGCCCTCTATACGTCCGCCGCTATATTGTTCATGGCGGTGGGCCGGTGTATCACGGCGGCTTTGCCGACTGACGTGACCGAATAGTAGCCGGGGCGTCCGGGAGTCCGTTCCAGCCAACGGAATGTGCTTCTGGCCGAGTTGCGTAGGGTCTGCAGGAAGTCGTTGGGGCGCCGCCAGCCGGCCAGGTCGAAAAGATAGACCAGCTCATCTTCCGAGACTGCGTCCAGTTCAAGAAACGCCCTGGCTCCCTCAGCAGCCACCACGACCCGCCTCATGTCTCCCACCGGGGCCAGCAACTGGGTGAACTGTACGTACTTGCCCTCCCGGTCTGTCTTGTTCTCAACTTCGTGGTTTGCCCCGTCTCCTCCGTTTGAGAAGGGCTGGCGGCTGACTTCCAGCCGGTCCGTTACGTCAAGCCCTGAGGGCCTTTGGGATGGGATCTGTCCGTTGGGCGCTTTTTCCTCCTCGAACAAGCCGGGGAGCGGGTTTTTGTCGGCGGTCTGGTGTGAATTCCTTAGAACGAACGCAACGATGTCCCTGATCAGCTGGGCTTCGTCGGATTCCACGACAACATGGGTGTCGTTTGGAAGATTGATGGATACCTTAAATGCCATGCCCCCTCGACCACACCGGAGAACAGCGTCTTGAGCTAGGTTACGACAGTCGGAGGCAGGAATTCAAGGATGCGCCCATGCTCAAAGGGCCAGTTTGAGCCTGGCGGCAAGCTCGCGGGTCATGCCGGGGACCTGGGTGATCTCTTCCAGGGAGGCCTCTTTGATGCCTTTCACCGATCCGAACTTGCGAAGAAGCATTCGCTTACGCTTGGGGCCTATGCCCTTTACCAGATCCATGGATGAGGAGACACTGGACTTGCTGCGCAGTCTGCGGTGGTACGTTATGGCGAAACGGTGGGCCTCGTCTCTCATTCGTTGCACCAAGTACAAGCCCTGGGAGTCTCTGGGCAGAATGATGGGTTCCGGGGTGTGGGGAACGTAGAGCCACTCGTTTTCCTTGGCTATGGATGCCAGGGGAATGAAATCGACTCCCAGTTCCAGGAACACCTCCAGCGCGGCCGACAGGTGGCCCTTGCCCCCGTCTATCAGGACCAGGTCGGGCACGGCGCCCCAGGTGTCCTTGTCCTGTATATCCGGCTGGTCCGGCCCGGTGGAGTTGCGCTTGCCCACGTTTTCGGCAAGCCGCTTGAACCTGCGTCTAAGGACTTCCTGCATCATGGCATAGTCGTTTATTCCATCGACCGCCTTAATGCGGAACCTCCGGTATTCTGCCGGCCTTGGCCTTCCGTCCACGAAGGTGACCATGCTCGCTACAGGGTTTGATCCCTGTATGTTGGAGATGTCGTAGCATTCCATCCGTCTGGGTATCCCCGGCAGGTTGAGTTCCTCCTGGAGCTCGTTCAAGGCGTTGTTGACGAGCCCGGTGTTGGACAGCCACTTGGCCCGCCTCTGAGTGAGGCCCTGGGCCGCGTTCTCGGCCACCATCTTGACCAGCTTCCGCTTATCGCCCCGCACTGGATGGGTCAAGACCACTTTCCCGCCGCGCTTTTCGCGCAGCCACGCCCGGATTAGCTTCTCTTCTTCCACAGGGTGCTGCACCAGCACGGTGGGCGCTATGTATGAAGCCGACTGGTAGAACTGCTTGAGGAACTGGGAAAGGACGTGACTGGGCGAGTCCTCTTCAGTCCCTTCCATAATGAAGTGGTCGCGGCCTATGAGTTTGCCGTTCCTCACCATGAAGACCTCAACCCAGGTCTCATCCGCGCCCTGGGCTAGGGCGATAGCGTCCAGGTCATAGTCGGCGCTGGACGAGACCTTGATTTGAAGCTCGTCGATAGTTTGCCGGATTGCCTTGATTTGGTCCCTGAGCCTGGCCGCTCTCTCGAACTCCAGGGTCTCCGACGCCTGTTCCATCTTGGACTTCAGGTCGTCCACGATTGCGTCGCTCTTCCCCTCCATGAACATGACAACCTGCTGGACGACCTTGTTGTATTCCTGCTTGTCCACGGCGCCAATGCAGGGGGCGACGCACCTGTTGATGTAGTATTCCAGGCAAGGCCTGGGGTCCGTGCCTGTGATGACCTTGGTGCAAGATCGATATGGGAAGAGCTTCTTCAAGAGGTCCAGGGTCTTACGCACACTGTGGGCCGTGGCGAAGGGGCCGAAATAGCGGGCGCCGTCGGAGGTTAGGCGCCGGGTGACGTAGACCTGTGGGAAGTCTTCGGTCAGGTCGATTTTGATGAAAGGGTAGCTCTTATCGTCTTTGAGGCGCGCGTTGTAATAGGGTTTGTGCTTCTTGATGAAGGTGCATTCCAGGATCAGCGCTTCGCCCTCGGTGTCGGTGACGATGTAATCGAAGTCGCCGATGCGGGTGACCATGCGGCTGATCTTGGGGCCCAACCCCTGGGACGAACCGAAGTAGTTCCGCAGCCGGTTCTGGAGATTGGCGGCCTTACCGACGTAGATGGGCTTGCCTGCGGCGTCCTTTAAGATGTATACGCCCGGCTTGCCAGGTGTGAGCCTGAGCCTGTGCAGCAGCGATTCCCGGTCCATTCGGCCTCCCCGGCGGGTCAACCCAGGGCGGTTTACCTCAGGAAGACCGCCAGAACAATCAGGGCGACGGCCATGACGCTGGTCAGGGCGAGGATGCGCTTAATCTCAGGTTGGATGTGCCGGTAGACCGACGGTCGAGGGGGTTCCTGTCTTGTCGGCCCGCGCCTTATAGCGGGAGCCGGGCTTGGCACAGGTTGCGCCGCCGTCGCTGGTCGCGCTTCAACTGGGGCGCCGTCGGCGCTCGACGGACCTGCCGGCTGGACCTCCGTTTCGGGCGCCGCAATAAGGGACCCCTCGGCCCTTGGGCGGGGCTGGCGTCTCCTGCGCTGGCTCAACTTTCCCTGCGTCGAGGCTACGCGCTTGGCTTTTCCCCTTTGGGGCATCCTGGCCCTTGCCTTTCTTCTTCAGGCAGCTTCTTTGCCTGCTCGTTCTTGGTCCATCCGTTTAACTGATTCTATGTTATCACGTTCCGTTTCGTCTATCCCCAAGGTGGAAATCCATGCGTCTATGATTTCCGAAGCCGCCGGCTGGGACGTGAGCCGCAGGCTCATGCAGAGGACGTTGGCCTCGTTCCAGAGGCGTGCGCCCTTGGCCGTTTCGGCGTCGATGCACAAGGCCGCTCTGATTCCCGGCTCCTTGTTGGCGGCAATGCTCACTCCTGTGCCTGTCCAGCAGAAGAGGACTCCCTCCTCGCACCGCCCTTGTGCCACGTCCTGGGCCACTCTTTGGGCGACGCTGGGCCATTGGGGATCGGCCCCCTCTTTCAGCGCTCCGTGAAGTTCCACGTCGTAGCCGCGGTCCGTGAGCTCCCTCACGACCCAGTCGGTGAGGTCGGTCCGCTCGTCGCTGCCTACGGCGAACTTCATGTCGTCCTCCCCCTGCAGACCCCCGCAGGGGTTCTTAGGGTCAGGACCTGGGGTGAGCCCTGTCGAACTCCTGGCGGATGTGGTCGTTGGTCACGTGAGTATACACCTGGGTGGTGGTGATCGAGGAGTGGCCCAGGAGTTCCTGCACGTGCCTGAGGGAGGCCCCGCCCTGGAGCATGTGGGTTGCGAAGCTATGCCGGAGCACGTGGGGTGTGATGGGCTTGTTCAACCCGGCCGTCTTCGCGCAGTTCTTGAGCACGGTCCAGACCCACTGTCGGGTTAACCTGTCTTTCCGCTGGTTGACGAACAGGGCTTTGACTTCACTGGCTTTGGGCTTTCCGTTGGCCCCGTTCTTGCCAGCGCCGTTTTCTGAGTTCCCCTTGCCTACGCCCAGGAGCTTTGGCCGATCATATTCCACGTAACCCTTCAGCACGTCCACCGCCCGGGGGTAGAGGTAGGCTATCCGCTCTTTAGAGCCTTTCCCTTTGCAGCGGACATATCCCTCCTGGAGGTTGACGTCCTCCATGTCCAGGTTGATGAGTTCGGTCACCCGGAGCCCTGTGGCGTACAGCAGCTCCAGCATGGCGCTGTCCCGCAGCCCCTCGGGAGTCTCCTCCTTGGCGGCTTGGTCGAGAATGGTCCTCACCTCTTCTTCGGAGAGGAACTTGGGCAGGGCGCGTCCGATTCGGGGAGCCGCGAGGAACTCGGTAGGGTCGCTTTCCACAATCTCCTCTTCCACTAGGAAGTTGAAGAAGGACTTAAGGGCGGCCACCTTTCTGG
The DNA here is from genome assembly GCA_965224415.1 of Dehalococcoidia bacterium. Taxonomy (GTDB): domain Bacteria; phylum Chloroflexota; class Dehalococcoidia; order Lucifugimonadales; family JAGWBF01; genus DAOUJI01. Next base: position 136,491 of record CBDCZB010000001.1, read on the forward strand.
CGGTGGTTGTTTCACGATAACTCTTCCTGGCTCTGAGGTCCGAAATATACTCGGTGAGAAGTTCCAGGTCCACTTTCTTCCAACCTTCGTTGGTCGCAGTGGCCCCGTTCCATCGGATCTTGGTGAATTCGATGAATTGGCCCAGGTCGTTTTTGTATGCATCCAGCGTATTGCTGGAAAAGCCTTTCTCAACCACCAGGTGATTGAGATATGATTCAACAGCGTCTCTCACAGCGGTGAAAACCCTCCATTCTGCTTATTTATTCGGGCGCCCCGTGAAGCCATGCTATCACAGGCCGGCACAGGATCCAGGTTAGAAAGGTTTGCGGGTTAGAGCCAGAAAACGGCGCCGTCGGGCGGCTTCCACGCACGGCCCGTCCCCGTTGCAATTCCTTTACCCCTGTGTATAATCTTAGGTTGGCACGAGTTGGGAGAACCGGTTCCCGCGTCTGGATGACCTCAACTTACCAGACTCTGGCCCGAAGGAGGCCATCCAGTGACAATGGCCGACAAAGACCTAGCGTGTGTGGAGTGTGGAGCGACCTTTGTATTCACGGTGGGCGAACAGGAATTCTTCGACTCCAGGGGTTATACCAACGAGCCTAAACGCTGCCCCTCTTGCAGGGCCAGCCGACGGGCCCAGCAGAGGGGATACGTACAGAGCGGCGAGCGAGAGTCCTTCCCGGTGGTTTGCGCCGAGTGCGGCAACGAGGCAATGGTGCCGTTCAGGCCCAGGGGAGACCGCCCGGTCTATTGCAACGACTGCTTCAGCAAGCAGCGTAACTCCTCTTCCCAATTCTAGCCAGCCCGATGGTCAGGTTGACCAAGTCCTCTCCCAGTCCTCCAGGTATTTCACCGAAACTTCCACACGGCCGACAACAGGCCGACGCTTTCTTTCTGCCGTATACGGACGGGCGCTGTAGGACGATGAGCAACGCTCTCGGCGTCCTCATGGGAAACTCTTGCCAGACCGGCGTTGATCTACTGCAATCCCCGCCCCTTTAGCCATGAACTTCAAAGACCTGCGTGATTTCATCTCCTTCCTTGAAAGCAAGGGCGACTTACGGCGCATCACCACGCCCGTAAGCTCTGAGCTTGAAATCACCGAAATATGCGACCGGACGGTGAAACAGGGCGGACCGGCGCTGCTGTTCGAGAACGTCGAGGGATATGACATTCCGGTGCTCATCAACATGTACGGCTCCGAGCAGCGGATGGCCTGGGCGTTGGGGGTGGATAAACTGGGCGACCTGGTCCAACGGGTCCAGGGGATTCTCGGGCTTATGCAGGGGGGCGCTCCGAAGGGAATAGTGGACAAGCTGCGTATGTTGGGGAGGCTCCGAGAACTGGCCTCTTTCCAGTCGAAAATCGTGCGCTCCGGCCCCTGCCAGGAGGTGGTCCACACCGGCGATGACGTAGACCTGTTCAAATACCCAATTCTGAAGTGCTGGCCCATGGACGGTGGACGCTACATTACTCTGCCCTTAGTAATTACCAAGGACCCCGAGACAGGAGTGCGGAATTTCGGAATGTACCGAATACAGGTGTTTGACAGGAACACCTGCGGGATGCACTGGCAGACCCACAAGGTGGGCGCGCGCCACTATCGGGTCAGCCGTGAGGAGGGAAGGGAGCGAGTGGAAGTGGCCGTGGCCCTTGGAGGGGACCCGGCCACGATATGGACGGGTTCTGCTCCGTTGCCTCCCGACATGGACGAAATGATGATCGCCGGATTCATCCGCGAGGAAGGTGTGGAGTTGGTCAAGGCCAAGACCGTGGACCTGGAGGTCCCGGCCCATGCGGAGATGATCATAGAAGGCTATGTCACGCCTGGAGACGAAGCGTTGGAAGGGCCTTTTGGAGACCACACGGGCTACTACTCCCTGGCCGACACCTATCCGGTCTTTCACGTAACGGCGATCACACACCGTCGGGAGCCCATATACCCCACCATAATTGTGGGGCGTCCCCCTATGGAGGACTACTTCATGGGGAAGGTTACGGAACGGGTCTTCCTGCCCATCATGCAGACCGTCCTCCCGGAAATCGTGGACATCAACATGCCGGCGGAAGGGGTGTTCCACAACCTGGTGCTGGTCTCGATAAAGAAGGAGTTCCCAGGCCACGCCCAGAAGGTGATGTACGGACTCTGGGGGCTTGGACTCATGTCTCTGGCCAAAGCCATCATAGTCGTTGACCACTACGTGGACGTGCACGACCTGTCGGAAGTTACGTGGAGGGTCACCAACAACATCGACGCAGCCAGGGACATCATTACCGTGCAGGGGCCTGTGGACGACCTGGACCACGCCTCTCCCACACCCAAGTTCGGCAGCAAGGTCGGCATCGACGCCACGGCCAAGGGGCCGGGCGAGGGCAACCCAAGGGAATGGCCCCCAGACATCATGATGAGCGACGAAGTGAAGGCGTTGGTCGACTCCAAGTGGGACCAGTATGGAATCTAGCGTGTTCTTGGCAGGGGCAATGCCAAGTACGACTTAGATGGAATCCAACTGAACGTCATGGCAGCTACGATTTTGACGCCGGTTAAGAGAACAGGCGCCAAGGCGCGCTTGTTCCTTGACGCAATCAAGTTCGAGCACACCGTCTTCGCCTTGCCCTTTGCTTACATCGGCATGTTCCTGGCGGCGGACGGGCTGCCTGGATGGTCCGAGTTCATCTGGATTACGGTGGCTATGGCGGCCGCCCGCACGCTGGCCATGTCCTCCAACCGCCTGATTCACCTCAAGGAGGACACCGCCAACCCCCGCACGGCGAACCGCCATCTGCCCAAGGGGCTTCTGAAACCCTATGAGATGGGGCTGATGGTCCTAGTCTCGATAGGAGTCTTCTTCTTTGCCGCCTCCCAGCTAAACACCCTGACGCTGGTATTGGCGCCTGTGGCTGCGGTGGCAGTAGTGGTGTATTCCTACGTCAAGTACTTCTCCTGGACCACCCACTTTGTTCTGGGATGGGTTGACGCTATTGCAGCAGCGGGAGGATGGATAGCCGTGACCGGGAGCCTGGGGCCGGAAGCGGTGGTGCTGTCCTTTGCGGTGGCTATGTGGATAGGCGGTTTCGACATCATCTATGCCTGCCAGGACGTCGCTTTCGACAAGCAGTACGGCATTCACTCCATACCCCGGCGGTTCGGCATAGAAGGCGCCTTCTGGTGGTACCGGGGAATGCACATAGCCACCTCTGCCTCCCTTCTGGCCCTGGGGATATGGATGGGGCTGGGGCCCTTATACTACGTGGGATGGGCCGTCGCCTCGGCGCTGCTCATATACGAGCACACCCTTGTGAGTCCTAAAGACCTTTCCAAGCTTATGCTGGCTTTCTTCAACCTCAATTCCTATATCGCCGTGACCCTCCTCTTATTTACAGCATTGGACGTCGTGTTGCTGTGACCGACGCCCACGATAGACGCCCTTACGTCATAGGCATTTCAGGGGCCAGCGGAGTCGTCATGGCCCATGACCTGGTCGAGGAAATGCTCCGCCGGGAGTTGCCCCTGGCGTTGGTGTGCAGCGCCGAGGCGAGGATGGTCTGGCATCAGGAGATGGACGAACCCTGGAACGACGTGCTGGCCCGTTGGAGGGAGCATCCCCACTTCACCGACTACGGCATCGGCGAAATGACGGCGCCCCTCGCCAGCGGCTCATACTCCACACGGGGCATGGCGATTGTTCCATGCAGCATGTCAAGCGTGGCGGCGTTGGCCCACGGCATGGCCAACAACCTGCTGCTCAGGTCCGCGGACGTGTGCCTCAAGGAACGCCGCCGCCTGGTCATAGTGCCGCGGGAGACTCCCCTGCACGCGGTCCATCTTGAGAATATGACCACGCTGGCCCGCATGGGCGTGGTGACCCTGCCTCCCCATCCTCCCTTCTACTTGAAGCCTCAGACAGTAGCCGACGTGGTGGGCTACATGGTGGGCCGCATACTGGTGGCATTGGGTGTGGACGAGCAGCTGGAAGACCGCTACCAGTACTCCGGCCCTGGCGTCTAGGGCACATGGCCGAGCTACGGGGGGAGGCCAAACGCCGGTACGTTGCGAACCTCTTCGCCGCAATAGCCCCCACCTACGACCTGATGAACACCCTCATGACCGGCGGGCTTCACCACCGCTGGCGGCGTATCGCCGCCGAAATCGCCGCCAAAGACCTGGATGGCATAGCCTTCGACCTCGCTTCTGGGACCGGGGACTTTGCTCTGGCTTTAGCGCCCATTCCCGGAATCAAGAGCGTCGTGGGGCTGGACCTGACGCCCGGAATGGTCGTCCGTGCCACCGCTAAAGCCGAGGCCAAAGGGCTGGGGCGGATGACACACTTCACCGTGGGGGATGGAATGGCCCTTCCCTTTCCCGACGGCGTTTTCGCCTGCGCCGTATCGGGATGGGGTTTCAGGAACATGCCCGACCTTCCGGGCGCTTTGGCAGAGGCGGTCCGTGTGGTGAAGCCCGGAGGACGTGTGGTCTCCCTGGAGTCTACGCCCACCGAAAGCAGGCTTATGGGGCCTCCGTTCCGGGTCTTCTTCAACCGAGTAGTCCCGCTGATGGGCCAGATAGTGGCCCGGAACCGGGAAGCATATACCTACCTGCCGAAATCGGTGGGACGGTTCCACACAGCCGAGGAGATGGCCCGAACATTCACAGACTCTGGCCTCACCGGCGTGGGCTACAAGAAGCTGGGCTTCGGAGCCGTGGCCATCCATTGGGGCGTCAAGGCTTAGAACCTTGCCCCTGCCGGTGTCCGGACATAGAATGCAGGGGAAATCCACTTGGGAATAAAACTTCAGGAGAAAGCCATGCCGATAATTGACCAGCGCACAGACCCTCCCTTTGAGCCTGGTGAGGGACGACAGTCCCGTAGATTCATCAACAAGGCCGCAGGCGCCGCCAGCCTGACCGTGGGCGAGTTGGTGATGCACGACGGCTCGGCCCTCAAGCTGCACACCCATCCCCACGACGAGGCCATCATTCTGCTGGAAGGTTCCATTGAGATGACCGTGGGGGGCGAGGTGCGGACGGTCCCGGAAGGGCACACCCTGCTGGCGCCGCCTAACGTCCCCCACAAGCTGGAGAACCATTCTGGCGCCGATGCCAGGATGTATACCGTGATGCCCACCGACAGCCCCTCCACCAGCTACCTGGAGTAAGCCTTTGCGGGAAATCAGGACAGAGGTGGAGATATGCGCGTCTCCGGAGAAAGTCTGGGGTGCGCTTACGGACCTGGATGCCTATGCAGAGTGGAACCCTTTCATCAAGAAGGGGGGAGGGGCAATCGCTGTCGGGGGCAAGCTGAACCTGCTGGTCAAGCCGCCCGGAGCCATAGGAAAGACAATCAAACCGAAGGTGGTTGAGGCGGCGCTTGGTCGCCGTCTAACGTGGATTGAGCATGTGCTGGCCCCAGGGATTGTCGACGGCGAGCACTACTTTATTCTTGAGGACTGTGGCGACGGCATGACCCGTCTCATCCAAGGGGAGCGGTTCACCGGCTTCCTGACTCCGGTCATGCAAGCGCTGCGGGCTTTCAGGAGCCAAAGGGTGGGGTTTGTGATGATGAACCTGGCCCTCAAGGAGAGGCTGGAGACGACGCCGGACTAGGCGGCGTACGGGCGCTACAGGGGGAATTCAAGCTGGCCGGTCTGCGGGACCAACTCTTCTAGGTGGCGTTCCAACTCAGCCACGCTGGAGAACACCTTGTCGGCCCGCTGGTGGATGAAGGGTGTGGGGTCCTTGCTCGCTTCCCACACCACCAACACTTCTTTAGTTGAAGCGGAAGCGTACTCGAGCTCCGACTGCACTCCTCCGGCTATCAACGGGCTGCCGTCGGTGTCGAGGGGGATGTAGGCCACAATCATCTCTGACTGGTCTATGAGTTTGTAGTCCCTGGAAACGATTTGGCCGTCTATGTCGGGAATGATGCCCTCTATTTCCCGGACGCTGAATTGGGCCTGTTGCCCTCTTACGTCGCAAAGCAGATGAGAGGCGTCGGGATTTTCCTGGCGGAACTGCCTGAGGACTCCGTAGAGACGCTTCTCGTCAATCATCATGGGATCGAAGCAGCAAAGCCGGTTGCGGACCCTCCGGCGGAAGTCCTGCACCTTGTCCCAAATCTCCGGTTTGGCCTGGGCGTCGCTAATAGGGAAACTCACGTAGGACCGTTTCTTCCATAGCTCGAACAGCAGGGAGTGCGCAACCTCCAGAGGATGGTCGGTGACTTCAGGCTCCAGTGACACGCCAAGCACGTAGTGAGGTACGCCGAGGAACGACGCCAGTATTTCCGACGCCAGTATCTCCTCCTCGCGCCACACTAGCAGGTCCTTCATCCCGTAGGACGTGTCCGCAGGGAGACGACCGGCGCCCCGGAGGCCGTCCAAGTTCAGCTTTACTGCGTCGACATCGTCCACCAGCGTAACTATAAGGTCAGGTCTGAACGACTCGAAATCGGACAGTTCGAAGGCTCGGAAGAGCTGGTTGTTCCAGCGGAAGACGGCGTGGGAACCGACCACGACTGTCGCCGAGTCCTGTTGGCCGGTCGCCTGGTCGATTTTGTTGAAGGCGGAGCGCCTGAGAACGGCAAGCTCGGTGAGAGGCAGGTCGAGGATTTTGCCTTCAGTAATGGACTTCCCGGCTTTCCGGCTCTCCTCGTACATGATGTCCCCGACGTTGTAAAGCCCGTCGATGGACTTGCCTTTGGACGCGGCGTACTCCCGCAGCGTCTCAATGTGGCGTTTCTTGTCTATTCCCGTCTGGCCCATGAAAAGGGCACGTACCATAGCGAAGACCTCATGCGGGCTGGTCTGGGCGGAAGTTTCAGGAATTGTAGGGTTGACCGGAAACCGGAGTCAAGGAAAGCAGCCCGTTAGGCCACGACGTCCACCTCATCGAAGATTCGTGGGCCCTCGGTCAGGGTCCTGTGGACGGGGCACCGCGTGGCTATAACGGCCAGGCGGTCCTGCTGCTCTTGGTTCAAGTCCCCTTTAAGCACGATGTAACGGCGTATCACGTTGATGATGGAGTTGTCGTCCTCCTCGCACTCCTCGCAGTCTTTCGCGTGGACCCGTTCGTGGCTAAGCTCTACGGTGACCCCTTCCAGGGGCCATTCCTTCCTCCTTGCGTAAAGGAGGAGGGTCATGGAGGTTCACGTGCCCAGGGAGGCCAGGAGAAGCTCATACGGGTTGGGGCCCAAGCCGTCTCCCTCGCCCGGAGGTTCGTCCGCCACTATAGCCTGCCCGGGTGTTGTGATGACGTGCTGCATGTTCTTGAAACTCTCGACTCTAACTGTGTCCATAAGACTCCTTGTCTATTTGTGCGGCGGTCTGTTGACCGCATGGTCTACTCTTGTTCAGGCGGTTCTCCCCAGCCACCGCCGCCAGGGGTCCTGACGCTGAGCACGTCGCCCGGCTCTACGTCCAGCACCTCTTTCCCGGACAGCTTGACCTCCTCATAGCCCCCCTTGAACAGGATGTTCTCGCCCTGCTCGGCGTGGTGGCCGCCGTGGAGTCCGTAGGGCGCGAACCGCCGCCTTTCTGACAGCACCGTTACTCTTGCAGGGGCCAGGAACTCGGTGTCACGCACGATTCCGTCGCCGCCCTTATGCCGGCCGCCGCCGCCCGTGCCCCGGCGAATGGCGTACCTGCGGACTCTGAACGGGTATACGAACTCCAGGGCCTCGACGGGAGTGTTCATGGTGTTCGTCATGTGGGTGTGAATCCCCGAAATGCCGTCCTTCGTGGGCCTGGCCCCCATTCCGCCTGCGATGGTCTCGTAGTATACGAAGGGCTTGTCTCTAACCGGGTCGTGCCCTCCGATGAGCACGTTGTTCATGGTGCCCTGGCTGGCTGCGGGAACTCTGTCCGGGACTGCCTGGGCCATTGCCGCCAGCAGCACGTCGGTGATCCTCTGGGAGGTTTCCACGTTTCCGCCTGCCACTCCGTGTTGGGGGTCGGGATTTACCAGGGAGCCCTTGGGAGCCTCAACGGTCACGGGTCTCATGCAGCCCTGGTTTGGGGGCGCTCCGGCCCCTACAAGGCAGTGGACTATATAGAGCACAGCCGACGATGTCACTGCGAATGGGGCGTTGATGCACCCGGGTCTCTGAGGCGACGTGCCGGTGAAGTCCACCGTAAGACTGTCTCCGGCCACCCGGATTGCAACCCGAATGGGCACTGGATGGTTGGACTGGCCGTCGTCGTCCATGTAGTCGCTGGCTTCGTAGACCCCATCCGGGACTTCGGAAATGCCTGCTCTGGTAAGCCGCTCGGAGTAGGCGAGCAGGGCGTCCATGTGCTCCAAGACTGTGGAGGAATCGTACCGCTCTACGATTTCTTTGACGCGCCGTTCGCCCACTTTGATGGAGGCTATCTGGGCCGCCAGGTCTCCCCTGCGTTCGTCGGGGGTCCGGGAGTTCCTGCAAATTAGTTCCACCACTTCACGGTTGACTCTGCCCGACCGGGCCAGTTTGATAGGCGGGATTATGGTCCCCTCCTGATATAGCTCGGTGGAAAGGGGAAGAGAGCCGGGGGTCATGCCCCCCACGTCGGCGTGGTGCCCCCGGTTGGAGACGAAGCCGATTAGCTCCCTATGCGGGCGGCGTCCGCTGAACACAGGAGCGACCATTGTGATGTCGGGAAGGTGGGAGCCGCCCAGGTAAGGGTCGTTGAGGATGACGATGTCGCCCTGCCCGAGACGGTTGGGGAACACTTCCAGGGCGGCCCTCACCGACGCAGGCATTGCACCCAGGTGCACCGGGATGTGCGACGCCTGGGCCGCCATTTGTCCGGCGGGGTCGAAGAGTGCGCACGAGAAGTCCAGCCGTTCCTTGATATTGGGAGAGTAGGCGGTGCGTTGCAGGGCCACGCCCATCTCCTCGCACACCGACGTGAACAGATTTTTGAACACTTCCAAGCTGATTGGGTCTACCAAGGCTCACCCTCGGGCGTCAGAATCAGGTTGCCCCAGGGGTCCACCCGCGCCGACCAGCCCGGCGTCATAACGGTGGTGCAGTCCAGCTGCACCACCAAAGCGGGGCCCTGGAGCAGGTTTCCGGGTTCCAGCAGCTCCCGCCGGTAGACGCCTGTGGAAACGGGGCCAGCGGCAAACACCGCATCGACCTCGTCAATTTTGGCGCGAACCGGAGATTCGTCCGACTCGGCGCGGGGAGCGGCTTCCGGGGCGTCAACGGGCAGCGCCATCTTCAGCCGTAGATTGACCACCTCCACGGGTTCTTTTGCGTCAGCGTAGCCGAATCGCTGGCGGTGGGCCCTGTGGAAAGCCAATGCTATCGCCTTGGCCACGCCGGTCCTGCTTTTGGGGAAGTCCACGTTCAACTCGTAGGACTGGCCCACGTACCGGACATCCAGTGAACGTCTGGGGACGGCTCTATCCAGGTCCAGCCCCTCTCTGGTCATGTCGTCGTAGGCGGCTTCCAGGAGTTGGTTGAACCCTTCCTCCATTCGCTCAGGTGTGAGGTCAGCACCTCGCAGCATGACCGTCCTGGAATAGTCTTTGACTATGTCTGCGATGCCGGCACCCAGGGCAGACAGAACGCCGGGATTGAGGGGGACCAACACCCGTGGTATGCCCAATTCTTGGGCCAACTCGCAGCAGTGCATAGGCCCCGCTCCGCCGAAGGCCAGAAGGGTGAAGCGCCTGGGGTCGTAGCCGCGTTCCATCGAAATGGTGCGGATGGCCCGCTCCATGCTGGAGTTCACCACCCGGATGATTCCCAAGGCTGCAGCCTCTACGGTGGTGGACATGGAGGTTGCCAGCTCTTCCATCAGGGCGAGAGATCGGCTGCGGTCCAGCGGCAAGCTGCCGTCCAAAAAATGGTCTGGCTGGAGACGGCCAAGCACAAGATTCGCGTCGGTGACTGTAATGTCGATTCCCTTTCCATAGCAGGCGGGCCCAGGGTCGGCGCCCGCGGACTCGGGACCCACGGTGAGGGCGCCCCCGGCGTCCAACCGGGCTATGGAGCCTCCTCCGGCGCCCACGGTGTGAATCTCAATCATAGGAACGCTGACGGGGCAGCCCGCCACTTCGGATGTGGTGGTCTCCTTGATTCTGCCAGGACACAGAGATACGTCGGTGGACGTTCCCCCCATGTCGATGGTGATCAGGTCTTTGTAACCCGCCTGCGACCCGACGTGAAAAGCGCCGACAACTCCCCCCGCAGGCCCGCTGAGGATGGTCCGCACGGGCTGGTGGGAGGCCAGGGCGCTCGTGATGCTGCCGCCGGAAGACTGCATGATTCTGAGGCTGCTCCCCAGAGACGCCTCCAGATTGCCCAGGTATCCGGACATGGCTGGCCCGACATAGGCGTTGATCGTCACGGCGCTGGTGCGCTCGTATTCTCTGAACTCAGGCAATACTTGGCTTGAGACCGAGAGAAAAGGTTTGGGGTTAAGGGAGGCGAGAGCCTCCATGACCATGCTCTCGTGCAGTGGGTTGAGGAAAGAGAAGAGGAGCGATACAGCCACGGCCTCTGCGCCCGATTTACGCACCGCGTCTACGATCTCCAGCAAGTCCTCATCGGTGGGAGAGACAAGGACGGAGCCGGTGTAGTCAATCCTCTCAGGGAGACCGTACCGGAGGCTCGCGGGGACCAGAGGTTCCGGCCGGTCCATCATCAGGTCATAAATGTCCTTCCGGTTTTGGCGGCCGATTTCCAGCACGTCCTCGAACCCTTCGGTCGTTATCAGTGCGGTGCGCGCTCCCTTCCGCTCCAGTATGGCGTTGGTGGCCACCGTCGAGCCGTGTACGAAGGCCGCTTGGTCTATTGCCAGGTCCCGGATCCCGTTAAGAATCGCCAACGAAGGGTCCGCCGGGGTGGAGGGCGCCTTGTGCACCGTTATCTGGCCGTCCCTCAGCACGACAAAGTCGGTGAAAGTGCCTCCAACGTCTATGCCGACCACCGTGTTGTCCAAGGCCATCTAGCTTCCTGCCCCCGCTTGCCGTAAAGAGAATCGACTTTGCGATTATAGCTTAAAGATACAGACATATAGCGAGCGGATGTTGTGAGGGAGGCTGTAGACTGAGCGAGCCATTGGCTTGCTGTAGTTTAACTGCGCTTAGTAGAGGTATAGGGGCGACCGGCTGGTCGCCCCTATAATTTTTACCGGCAGTGGGGAAGGGTATAGGGACGTTGCGTCCAGGTTTCCTTGACACCCACAGCCCCTGAAGTTAGTATGGGGCAAGAGCTTCTCCCTTAAGAGAGGCTTTTTGTTTGCCTGAAAACAGGCATTGCCGGACGAGAAAAATGTCGGACTATAAAGCCATTGAGTGGTCGGAAGGCAAGCTCAAGCTGCTGGACCAGACGCGGCTTCCCAACGAATACATCGTCCTGGACCTGGAAAGCCACCAGGAAGCTATAGACAGCATCAAGGAGATGCGGGTTAGAGGCGCCCCCGCCATCGGAGTGGTGGCTGCCTACGCCGTTGCAATGGCCGCCAGGGACATGCAGGCGCCGGACATGCTGTCCTTCATGGAAGGGTTAGAGGTCGAGGCCAAGCGAATAGCCGACGCCCGTCCGACGGCGGTGAACTTGGCTTGGGCAGTGGAGCGCATGATGCGTCTTGCCCGTGCGGGAAACAGCGTGGACGAAACCAAGATGAGCCTCCTGACAGAGGCCCTTCTTATGCAGGAAGAGGATGAGGAGACCAACCGGCGCATGGGCATGCATGGGGTGGAGCTGATGCCGGACGGAGGCACGGTGCTCACCCACTGCAACACTGGCGCGCTGGCAACCGCCGGGTTCGGCACCGCGTTGGGAGTCATCAGGGCCGGGTGGGAAGAGGGGAAGAGATACGGAGTCATAGCTACCGAGACTCGGCCGTTTCTCCAAGGCGCCCGCCTCACAGCCTGGGAGCTGATGCAGCTTAACATACCGGCGACACTGGTTGTGGACTCTTCCGCAGGGCTTCTTATGAGGCAGGGTGAGGTGGACTGCGTTATCGTGGGCGCCGACCGCATTGCGGCCAACGGCGACGTTGCCAACAAGATAGGCACATACTCGCTCGCGGTCCTGGCTAAGGAACACGGAATACCCTTCTATGTAGCGGCTCCAACTTCCACGGTGGACATGAGCATTGCATCCGGCGACGAAATTCCCATCGAGGAGAGGAATCCCGAAGAGGTGACCACTCTGGCAGGAGTGCGAACGGCGCCGGAGGGAATCGGAGTGAGAAATCCAGCCTTTGACGTCACACCTCACCGGTATGTGTCCGCCATCGTGACCGAGAAAGGCATAGCGCGAGACCCCTACAATGAGGCTCTTCTGCTGATGCTGAAAGACAGGCTTGGGAATGGCGGCTGAAGCCAAAGTCGGAATTATCGGCGGCAGCGGGCTATACCGCATGGATGGCCTGAGCGACTCCCGCGAATTGGAATTGGACACCCCTTTCGGCAGTCCCAGCGACTCGGTGATTGTAGGAGTGTTGGAAGGCGTGAAAGTGGCCTTTCTCCCCCGGCACGGCAAAGGCCACCATGTCATGCCCACCCAAATGCCCGCCAAAGCGAACATCTACGCGTTGAAGACGCTTGGTGTGGAGATGATCATCTCCGTGAGCGCGGTGGGCAGCCTTAAGGAAGAGCTAAAACCCCTGGACATTGTCATTCCCGACCAGCTTATCGACCGAACCCGGCAGCGGTCTTCAACTTTCTTTGGTGATGGCATCGTGGCCCACGTAGGTTTCGCAGACCCCTTCTGTCCCGTCTTAAGCGGCGCCATATTTCGAAGCGCGCAAGGGACGGGCGCCACGGTTCACAAGGGCGGCACATACGTTGTAATGGAAGGGCCGGCTTTTTCGACCCGTGCCGAGTCCTTCCTGTACAGGTCCTGGGGCGGCGACATCATCGGCATGACGGCCCTGCCGGAGGCGAAACTGGCCCGTGAAGCCGAGATTTGCTATGCTACGCTTGCTTGTGTCACCGACTACGACTGCTGGCACGAATCGGAAGAGGACGTGACGGTGGAGATGGTTGTGGCCAACCTCTCCAAGAATGTCTCCACTTCCAAAGAGGCTCTCAGGACCATATTGTCCGAGATTCCCCAGCGGCGGGAATGTCCTTGTACCGCTGCCCTTAAGGACTCGATCATCACCGCGCCTGAACGGGTCCCGTCGGAAGTCAAAGAGCGTCTGCGCCCTATAGTAGGAAAATACCTGGACTGAGGAGAAGAGTTCATGCCGAGGCGAGAACCCGGCGAGCCCTATTTCAGGGTCGATTCAGTAGAGGCCCATAAAATGGTCCAAGAGGACCCTGAGGGAACGGCTGTCGTAGACGTAAGGCGTGACGACGAGTGGGTCGCGGGCCACGTCACCGGTGCCATCCACATTCCGGTGGACGACATCATGGGCCGTATGGACGAGCTGCCCTCGGACACGAAGCTGCTGTTTATCTGCGCCGCCGGAGTGCGCAGCGGCCTGGCCTGTGAGATGGCGGCCGCCTTGGGGATAAACCCCGAGGACTTGTACAACATTGAGGACGGCACCCCGACCTGGATAAGCGCCAACCTGCCCACATCCTACGGCGAGGACATATAGACGAATGCCCGTCGTCGCCGTTGGGTCCGTCGCCTACGATTCCGTCAAAACCTCCCACGGCAGTCGGGAGGACGCCCTCGGAGGTTCCGCCACTTATTTTTCCATAGCCGCCAGTTATTTCGACTCGGTGCACATTGTGGGAGTCGTGGGCGAGGACTTCGCCCAATCCGACATCGACCTTCTCAAAAGCCACGACGTTGACGTTTCGGGTCTGGAGATAGCCAAGGGCAAGACCTTCCGTTGGGCCGGGGAGTACGACGTAGAAGACGTGAACACACGCTGGACCCTGGACACCCAGCTAAACGTCTTTTCCGACTTCTCGCCTCAATTGGGACCGCAGCACCGGAAGGCGCCTTTCCTGTTTCTGGGCAACATCCAGCCTGAACTTCAGTTGAACGTTTTGGACCAGATGGAGGAAAGGCCCCGGCTGATAGGCGTGGACACCATGAACTTCTGGATTGACGGGAACACTCGGGAATCCCTGACCGAGGTGATAAAGAGGGTTGACGTGGTCTTTATGGACGAGGGGGAGACTCGGATGTTTGCGGCCCCCCATGTAAAGACTCTCAACGTAGTCAAGGCGGCTGAATATATGCTCAGCCTTGGCCCCAAACTAGCGGTCATAAAGAGGGGCGACCACGGCGTCATACAGTTCACCGAGGACTCAGTGTTCTCGGCTCCAGCCTTCCCCTTGGACGACGTGGTGGACCCTACGGGAGCCGGAGACTCTTTTGCGGGTGGGTTCATGGGCTATCTGGCCGCCGCCGGAGAAGTCAACTCAGAGCAGTTCAAAAGGGCGGCCGCGGTGGGCTCGGTCATGGGTTCCTTTGCGGTGCAAAGCTTCAGCCTGGATAAGCTGTGTTCCCTGGACCCCAACGACATCGCAGAGAGGTTCCGGGCCATCTCAGACCTCGGACGGTTTAACGGAGACGACACATTGCCTCTCCGGTGACAGACGGAATATTTTGCCGGACAGGAAAGTTCTAGGAGGAACATTTGAGTACACAGGGAGACGTGAAAGACCGGTCGCTGGCGGGCGACGGAATCAAACGCATCCGTTGGGCGGCCAGGGAGATGCAGGTCATCAACCAGATAAGGGAGCGGTTCAAGGAGGAGCAGCCCTTCCAAGGGCTGCGGATGTCGGCCTGCCTGCACGTGACAACGGAGACGGCCAACTTGGTGCTGGCGCTGAAAGACGGAGGCGCGGATGTAGCGTTGTGCGCCAGCAATCCGTTGAGCACCCAGGACGAAGTGGCAGCCGCTCTGGTTGAAGAGTACGGCATCCCCACATTCGCCATCAAAGGCGAGGACGACCAGACGTATTACGGCCACATCAACGCCGTACTGGACCACAAGCCCCAGATAACCATGGACGACGGGGCGGACCTGGTTACGGTGCTCCACAAAGAGCGCACGTCCCAGTTGGCCGACATCATAGGCGGTGCTGAAGAGACTACCACCGGAGTTATCCGCCTGGAGGCTATGGCCCGGGACGGACAACTGAAGTACCCCATCATCGCGGTCAACGAGGCGGACACCAAGCACTTCTTCGACAACCGCTACGGCACTGGCCAAAGCACGTTGGACGGCATCACGAGGGCCACCAACATCCTGTGGTCGGGCCGCCGTGTAGTCGTTTACGGCTACGGCTGGTGCGGCAGGGGCGTGGCAAGCCGGGCCAGGGGACTGGGGTCCCACGTGACGGTAATAGAGATCGAGCCGGTGAAGGCACTGGAAGCCATCATGGACGGCTTCGAAGTGAAGCCCAGCTTGGAAGCCGCCAAGACCGCCGACGTAATCATCACTGTTACGGGCGGCCTACACGCAGTCGGCAAGGCCCATATCGAGAACTTGCCCGACGGGGCCATTATATGCAACAGCGGCCACTTCAACGTGGAGATTGACATCCCGTCACTGGAGGCCATGTCCGTCAGCAAGGAACTCGTTCGCCCCTTTGTGGACGAGTACAAGATGAAAGATGGGCGGCGCATTTACCTGCTGGCAGACGGACGGCTTGTGAACCTGTCCGCCGCGGAGGGACACCCGTCCAGCGTCATGGACATGAGCTTCGCCAACCAGGCCCTCAGCGTTGAGTACCTGGTGAACAACAGGGACCTTTCCCCCGGCGTATACCCTGTGCCCAAGTATCTCGACAAGGAAGTCGGACGGTTGAAGCTCAGGGCGATGGGTGTGGAGATAGACACTCTTTCGCCCGAGCAGCAGAAATACCTGGAAAGCTGGGAAGAGGGCACATAGGCCGTTGCGGCAGCAAGATTACGACGGGCGGGCAGCGAGTCCGGACCGTTTAGAAGACTAGGAGGATAAGCTATGGCTTACAGCTTCATGCAATCTCCGAAATACGTGTTCACCTCGGAGTCGGTGACCGAAGGACACCCAGACAAGCTGTGTGATCAGATATCGGACGCGGTCCTCGACTCCATCTTGTCTCAAGACCCGGAGGGTCGAGTAGCCTGTGAGACGGCCGTAACCAACGGCTTGGTCGTGGTCATGGGAGAAATCACCACCGACAGCTATGTAGACGTTCCCAGTATCGTCAGGGAAACCCTGAGGGAAGTGGGGTATACCGACGCCTCGTACGGCATCGACTATAAGAGCTGCGGGGTGATGGTCTCCATACAGGAACAGTCCAGGGACATCAGCGGCGGGGTCTCCCGCTCTCTGGAGCTAAGGACCTCTGAGAAATCCGCCGTAAGCGAAGAGGACCTGGACCGCATAGGCGCTGGCGACCAGGGCATGATGGTGGGTTTCGCGTGCAACGAAACAAAAGAGCTCATGCCCTTGCCCATTAGCTTGTCCCACCGGTTGTGCCATCGCCTGAGCCAGGTCAGAAAGAACGGCCAATTCGACTACCTCAGGCCCGACGGGAAGTCCCAGGTGACGGTGGAGTACAAGTACGGCGTCCCGGAGCGGGTCGACACGGTGGTCATCTCCACTCAGCACGCCCCGGACGCCCCCAATGACGTGATAGAGAGGGACATGGTTGATCACGTCATCAGGTCGGTGGTGCCGGAGAACCTCATAGACCAAGAGACCAAGTTCTTCGTGAATCCCAGCGGCCGGTTTGCCATAGGCGGCCCCATGGCAGACACGGGGCTGACCGGTCGGAAGATCCTCGTGGACACCTACGGTGGCCTAGCCCGGCATGGCGGAGGCGCCTTCTCAGGAAAGGACCCGACCAAGGTTGACCGCTCGGCGGCCTACGCGGCGCGTTATGTGGCCAAGAATCTGGTCGCGGCCGGCCTGTGCGACAGAGCCGAGATTCAGGTCTCATACGCAATAGGCAGGGCCCAGCCCACCTCCGTCAGCGTCGAGACCTTTGGCACGAACCACGTGGACGACTCGGTCATCAACGAGCTGACGAGTAAACATTTCGACCTGCGCCCTGCGGCCATCATTGAGGACTTGGGGCTCAGGCGCCCCATCTACAAGGGAACCGCCGCCTACGGGCACTTCGGCCGCGACGACCTGGACCTTCCCTGGGAAAAGACCGACAAGGCGGAAGCCCTACGTGCGGAGGCCGGGCTCTAGCGTCCCGCCGACGCCGGGGAAGAATCAGCTATGTCTGTGATCCGCTTTGGCACCGACGGCTGGCGAGGAGTCATAGCGGACGACTTCACCTACGACAACGTGGCCCTGTGCGCCCAGGGAGTCGCCGCATACCTCAAAAGCGAGGGACTGGCGGACCGCGGCATCGTGCTGGGCTACGACACCCGTTTCGCGTCAGAGGAGTTCGCGGCTCGCGTTGCGGAGGTCATGGCGGGGAACGGCATTCCGGTATGGCTATCGACGAAGCCTGCGCCTACGCCGGTCATCAGCTACAATGTCCTGGACAAGGAGGCCGGAGGCGGTGTCATTATCACCGCCAGCCATAACCCTCCGCTGTGGAACGGCTTCAAGTACAAGCCTGAATACGGCGGGAGCGCCACTCCTGAGATTACTGAACGGTTGGAAGCCCACATAGAATCTGCTGAGAAGACCGGTGTCGCTTCCGTGCCCATCAATAAGGCCAAGGCCGACGGCCTTGTGTCGGACCTGGACTCGGCGGCTCCCTACATGGAGCATGTGGGCCGCATGGTGGACCTGGAGGCCATCCGCAGCTCGGGAGTCAAGGTGGCGGTGGACGCCATGTACGGCGCCGGGTCGGGCTATCTCCCGGAGCTTTTGGCTGATCGGGGAGGCCTGGACTTGGTACAGATACACGGGGAGCGGAACCCTGCGTTCCCAGGTTTGGAAAGGCCGGAACCGATAGCCCACAACTTGGGCCGGCTGGTCCGGCTGGTGCAGGACAGCCACGCGGACGTGGGCATTGCCTTTGACGGCGACGCCGACAGGGTGGGCATAGTTGACGAAAAGGGGGCCTTTTTCACCACACACCAGACCTTCGCCGTTATCGCTCACTACCTCCTTGACGTGAAGGGGGACCGGGGCGCTCTGGTCAAGTCTCTCACTTCAACCAGGATGATTGACCGGCTGGGCGAGATGTTCCAGTCGCCTGTATTCGAGACGCCCGTGGGGTTCAAGTATGTGTGCCCCATAATGATAAGGGAAGACGCCCTTATCGGAGGCGAGGAGAGCGGCGGCTATAGCGTCAGGGGGCATATCCCGGAGAGAGATGGCATACTCAGCGGATTGTTGGTCCTTGAGTACATGGCCAAGACTGGGAAACGGCCGTCGGAGTTGTTGGACCGACTCTATGAAGCGGTGGGCCGTCTCGACTTTGACCGGCGCGACATTACCTACGACCCTGGCAAGAGGGAGGCCGTGCTCAAGGCGTTGGAGTCGGCGGCTCCCGACAGCATCGCGGGCATGCCCGTGGTGGGCGCCGACGCCGAGGACGGCAAGCGGTTCCACTTGGAGGACAACGCCTGGGTTCTAGTGAGGTTTTCCGGCACCGAACCTCTTCTCAGGATATACTGCGAGGCAAATAGTCCTGAACTGGTGCAGTCCATCTTGGACGAGATGCAGGACATGCTGGGAGTGTAAGGGTTATTGGGGCCAATTCGGGCTGGGGTATTGGCAAGAACCGTCTGTGAAGGTAGAATCTAGTTTTGTACGCAAAAATCCAATCCGAACAGGGGGGAAGGTGATTGAATGTCGTAGGTACGCATCTATTGCTTGAGCTCAGGCAGTGCAACCCCGCCCTGCTTAACGATCTCCATTACATAAAAGACTCGATGAAAGCGGCGGCCGACCAGGTAGGCGTCCACGTTATCGGAGAGTCGTTCCATCAGTTCCAACCCCAAGGCGTCACAGGAATTCTCGCTATTTCCGAGTCGCATTTCTGCATACACACCTGGCCGGAGTATGGATACGCGGCGGCGGACCTGTTCACCTGTGGCACGTCCCTCGACCCCGAGCGGGCCGCAAGATTCCTGGCAGACAGGCTTGAGTGCAAGGACTTCTCGTTTGAGAAGGTCATCAGAGGCAAAGTTCCGCAGGTTCTAGCCAGTTTCAGCTAATGGCCGCCCAAACGCCCAAACGCCAATCCGCCAGATGCAGCTAACAGGAAGATGGCATTTCGAGTTGGTGACCGCCGACGTTTTGGCGGTGTACCGGGTCCACGACGTTATACATACAAGCCGGACCCAATACCAATCCGTAGACGTACTTGACACCCCCGCCTTTGGCCGCTGCTTAGTGTTGGACGACAAGACCCAGTCCACGGAAGTGGACGAACACATCTACCACGAATCTCTGGTGCATCCGGTCATGCTTCTCCACCCCGGCCCCAAGTCGGTCTTCATAGGCGGAGGAGGAGAGGGCGCCACCCTCCGAGAAGTCTTGCGTCACCCGTCGGTGGAGCGGGCAGTTATGGTTGATTTGGATGGGGATGCCGTTCGCATATGCCGGGATCACCTGCCGAACCATCATCAAGGCAGCTTCGACGATCTCCGGTTGGAGTTGCGGCATGAGGACGCCCGGGAATACCTTCGGACCTGCGACAAGAAGTTCGACGTTCTAGTGCTTGACCTGGTGGACCCCATTGAAGAAGGGCCAGCCTATCTGCTCTACACCAAGGAGTTTTACGAAATTGCACAGGCGGCCCTGAACCCCGGCGGGATGTTGGTGACCCAATCCGGCCCAACGGCGCTCATCAACTACCAGGAATGTTTTACGCCCATCGTCAAAACCCTCGGCCAGGTGTTCCCGTCAGTCGCAGCCTACACGGTGTTTGTACCGGCCTTCACCACCCTTTGGGGCTTCACCCTGGCGTTTACCGAGTGCGCTGTTCCCGCCGTTCCGCCGGCGGACATGCTCCCTGAGGATGTCGATGGGCTAATTGAAGAGAGGCTGGGGCGTGAACTCCTGGCCTATGATGGTACGGCCCATCGACGCATCTTCTCCCTCCCCAAACACCTCCGCAAGGGCATCGCCCAAGAACCCCGCATCGTCACCGACGACACCCCTGTCTTCATGGTATAGCCTGACGCCGTGCGCTAACCCCTGGCGAGATGTAGAATCAGGGATAGCTATATTAGGGAGAGAGTCGCTATGGGAACTAACGAGCAGGAAGTTGAAGGGGTCACGACCTGAACGATTGCCGATATCGGGGGCCTGACGTTAGAATGCCGGCTAGAAGCCGGCACTGTGGTAGCAAAGGCCGCTGGCCGTGTCGACGGAGTCAACTCTCTTAAATTCCAGGATGCCTTGACAAGCGTCTTGGAAAAGAACGTCACCGCTCTTGTCTTGGACTTGGAGCATCTTTCCTACATCAGCAGCGCCGGTCTCAGAGTAATACTGGTTCCCGCCAAGGAGCTGCAGGAAAGCACTGGAAAGTTTGCGGTGTGCTCTCTCTCGGATTCGGTCGCCGACGTGTTCCGGGTCAGCGGCTTCGACACCATCGTTCCCACATACGCCACTCAGCCGGAAGCTCTGTCGGCGCTCAATGAGTGACTCCGTCTCCTCTACAACGCCAAACCCCGCATCAAACTGAGTAGGTGAGCTATGGTCAAAATGACCGGAGGCGAAGCCCTGGTGAAGTCGCTTGTCAGGGAAGGCGTCGAGGTCGTATTCGGGATTCCGGGCATACATATGTCCGGTATTGTCGTCGCCATGCGTGATGAGCCGAGCATTCGCCTGGTCACGACCCGCCACGAACAAGGGGCGGCGCACATGGCCGACGGTTATGCCCGCGCGTCGGGAAAACCGGGAGTAGCCTTGGTTGTTCCCGGCAGGGGCGTCTACAATGCCGCCGCCGGCGTCGCCACTGCATTTGCCAGGTCATCGCCTGTGTTCCTCATCGCCGGCCAGATCCCTCGAGGCCAGATCGGCAAGGACCTCGGCGCCATTCATGAAGTTGTGAGAACCAGGCTGAAGTGCTGCGCCCAGTCACCAAGTGGCGGAGGCAGGCCTCAGGCCCAGGGAAATTCCTAATGGCGTGTCTGAAGCGTTCAGGCAGATGCGCACAGGACGTCCCCGCCCAGTTCTAATCGAGATTCCTCCCGAGACAGGGGTGGAGCAGGAAGAAGTCCAATTGAGGGACCCGGCTCCTGTATCGCGAATTGTGCCGAGCCCGGAACAACTCCGGGATGTTGCTCACGTCATTGCCCAGTCTCGGCTTCCCCTGATATTCGCAGGGGGCGGAGTGGCGTCGTCAGGCGCCGAACAAGCCCTTGTGAAAATGGCCGAGGCAACGAACATACCCGTTGTTACGTCTGGAGGGGGTAAGGGAGCTATTCCGGACACTCACCCGCTCTGCTATGGTTCGTGTGTCAGCCCCGCGGGAGAGCGGCACGAGATGAACCAGCTTTTCGAAGTGATGCAGTCCGCCGACGTTGTAATCGGAGTCGGCTCGCGTTTTTCAATGGGCAACCCGGCCGGCGAGTCGTGCACGTTGGTGAATATCAACATAGACGACAGCGAACTCACCAGAATCCAGGCCAACACGATACCCCTGCATGGCGACGCCAAAGCGACCATCGAAGCCTTGCATCCCTTCCTCATCGAGGCCGAAGCGGGGAAACGCTCGTCGCCCGCCGAGGCTGTTGCTGGGGCCCGCCGCCTGATCGCTTACTACGACATCAGGCTCCAAGAACCCCAATATCCGATCCTGGAGACGATCAAAAGCAGCATACCGGAAGAGACTTTCACAGTCTGGGACGTGACCCAGTTTGGCTACTATTCCCGCACCCACTACCCGGTGAATCATCCAAAGACATACATAGATTCGGGCTATTCATTCAACTTAGGCTATTCGTTCCCTACGGCGCTGGGCGCGAAGGTGGCTGAGCCCGATCGGCCCGTGGTGTGCGTCACCGGAGACGGCGGGTTCATGTTCAACGCCACCGAGCTTTCAACGGCGGTGAAATACGGGATAAACGTGACGACCGTCGTCTTCAGGGACGACGCCTATGGCAACGTAGCCCGTGACCTGGACGAGTCCTTCGCTGGAGCCTACGGGACCGACTTGCACAACCCGGACCTGGTAACGGTCGCCGAGTCCTTCGGAGCCGTCGGCGTAAGGGCGGACGATCCAATGGACTTGGCGACACTGCTTCCGATGGCGCTGGAACGCGAAGAGCCGGTAATAATCGATGTGCCCATCGGACACCTGAACATGCCGCGCGCCAAGCAGCATGCACATCTACCCACAGTGCCCTGGACGCAACCCCAGGAAGGGCTCATTATCTCCTAGCAGTCGAGGTTACGGGCGCAAACCGCTGGTGCCGTTGAGATTGCATCCGCTGGTATAACTAACAATCGTGGGGTCGTCATCTCAGTGATCGAGCACTGGATGAGGGCATCGCGGAAGAGGCCCGCGACGTTACCTACGACAACCTGGTTTCCACTCTCTCAGCCACCGCTAGAACCAATTACTGGTCGAGTTTGCCGGTGTACCTTGCCCTAAGGTACAAACCAGCCCAAATCGAGACACCAATTACAATACCTCCGATGAGCCCTAGCTCCCCAGAGAGAGTGCCGACCGCAAAAAACCAAACCACTCCTACGATGCCGCCAGCTACAGGCGCACCGCTAGCTATTCGCTGTTTCGGCGTCAGATATTTGTTTGCTCGATATATCCTAACGCCAGTGGCAGCCTGGGTCTCACGAGTAATCCGGCTGAATTCCTTTTGCGGGATGGGACTTTGGGGAGGTGCTGGCCTTCGTCCCTCCGCCAACGGCGGTAGTAGAGTGCTGTACCGAAGTCGAAACTCTTTATCTGTGTGGACACCTTTCCGTGCATTGCAGGCACTGCATAGAAGTTGCAGGTTCGATCGGTCGTTGCTCCCTCCCCTGGCTACGGGGTGTATGTGGTCAATTTCGAAGTTCCTGAGAATTCGCCTGACGCCGCAGTACATGCAGCGTCTTCCTGACGGCGAAAAAGGTCCCTCTTTAATTGTTCGTTGAAACCGACTCTTTTGGTTGGCTCGATTGCGAGTTTGTTTTGTCTCAAATACAAGATCAAGTCTATGGTCCAGTCGAGAATCCAAAGCACGGCAACTAGTATTCGGCCAATCTGGCATTGTCAGTTAGTACGTGAGCCCAGACAGGATGCTACCTTGGGGATAGACGAAGGGTTGTGGGATGTGAGGTGGTCATGGTGCAGGAGAAGTACGGAGTCCGGCTGGCAACACAGGAAAAGGGACGGCTCAGGAAGATGATCAGGGCTGGGAGGAGTTCCGCACAGGCGATTACCCGGGCCCGCATCCTGATCAAGATAGATGAGGGCTGGACCGCCCCCCAGGTGGCCACCGCACTGGACGTGTCGGAGCGGACCGTGTTCCGCACCAAGCGGCGGTATGCCGAGGAAGGACTGGACGAGGTGCTGAGGCACCATAACCAGGTCAACCGGCCCAGAAAGGTGGATGAAAGGGTGGAGGCCCACCTGATAGCCTTGGCCTGCAGCCCGGTGCCCGACGGTCATGACCACTGGACCATGCGGGCCCTGGCGGGCAAGGTGGTGGAGTTGGGATTGGTGGAGTCTTTATCTCCCGAGACGGTCCGCCTGCGGCTAAAAAAAACACGCTCAAGCCGTGGCTCAAGAAACAATGGTGCATCCCCAAGGTAGGTGGAGAGTTCGTGGCGGCCATGGAGGACGTGCTGGATCTCTACGCCGAGCCCTACGATCCGCAGAGGCCGGTGGTCTGCTTTGACGAGACCTCCACCCAGTTGCTGGCCGACGTGAGGGAACCGCTGCCGGCAAAGCCTGGGAGGCCGAGGCGTGAGGACTACGAATACCAGCGGGGAGGGACGCGCAACCTGTTCCTCACCTGTGAGCCTCGCCGGGGCTGGCGCCACGTGGCGATAACCCGGCAACGCACCATGCAGGACTTCGCTCAGCAGATGCGGTGGCTGGTGGATGAGGCCTACCCCGATGTCCCGGTGATTCGGCTGGTTCTCGACAATCTGAACACGCATCGGATGGCCTCGCTTTACGAGACTTTCCCGGCGGCCGAGGCCCGGCGCATCGCCAAGCGGCTGGAGTTGCACCACACTCCCAAGCACGGAAGCTGGCTGAATATGGCGGAGATCGAGTTCAGCGTGCTGGCCCGGGCCTGCCTGCGCGGACGCAACGGAGATGAGGACAGCCTGGAAAGAGCCGTCAGCGCCTGCGTGTCAGAGCGGAACGCGATAGGAGCTACCATTAACTGGCGGTTCACTGCCCAAGACGCCAGACGCAAACTCCATCGCCTCTATCCCTGCCAATCCTGATTTGGTTCAGTACTAGCGTCGCATTGACTACTATGGATGCCTTAGAGGCTTTTTGTTCGACTTGCCCATCGAGATCCGTAGGTTCGGGTAAACGCATGATACATTTTCCTAATCGGACGGGACGTTTCCGTCTACCGAAGGATGCGTCACTGCTGGGGAGGAGGGGAAGTATGATTGCTGCGTCAATGGCAACAGCCAGACCTTGCCAGTGTCCAAAATGAAAAACGTTCTGACAAGCCCACCATGTCACCTGATTCCTCGACGCAGGTGTGTGGCACCACACCCATGAATGTTGTAAGGGTAGTACTATTCTCCGTCCTAGGAGAATCTAAAGCTTCCAACATTCGTTCGGTGGGCTGTCCTGTCCGGAGTCGTTCAGGATCGGTTTCCGGAACACATCTGGAACTACTTCAGAGCTGTGACCAAGAATACAGCCGCTTCGCTAGTCGAACATTATTACGCTTCTGGCGACTCGGCCGTTTTTCATGTCGTCGAATGCTTTGTTTATGTCCTCAATGGGCAGGCGTTGGGTCACCATCTCGTCCAGCTTCAAGCGGCCCTGCTTGTAGAACTCGATGTACCTTGGCATGTCAATCCGGAACCGGTTGGAACCCATGCTGCTGCCCTGAATCCTCCGCTCCCTAAGCAACGATGGACCGTCTAGCTCGACCTTCTGGCCCTGAGGTATCATGCCCATAACGGTTGCAACGGCGCCGGGTTTGAGCATTTCATAAGCCTGTTCGGCAGTGCGCTTGGTTCCGATGGCTTCGAAAGAGTAGTCCACGCCCTCTCCGGTCAGTGCCAGGACCTTTTCCACCGTGTCGCCCGTGGAGGCGTCCACCACGTCGGTGGCGCCAAGTTCCCGGGCCAACGCCAGCTTCTCCTCCACCGTGTCGATGGCTATGATGCGACCGGCTCCGGCGATGAGAGCGCCCTGCATACAGGACAGCCCCACGCCGCCGCAACCCAGCACGGCCACCGTTGAACCCGGCTCCACCCTGGCGGTCCGCAGGGCGGCCCCCAGTCCGGTGGTTGTGCCGCAGCCTATGAGCGCCATAGGCTCAAAGGGCACGCTCTTGTCCTCGACTTTGACTAGAGAACTCTCATGCACGAGCATCTGCTCGGCAAATGTGGACAGGTTGGTGTACTGGTGTATCAGACCCCCGTTCTGGCTCAGGCGCGGCGGCTCGTCGTCAGACCGGGCAGCGTGAGTCCTGTGGCAGAGATTGGGGCGTCCGCCCATGCAGTATTCGCATTTACCGCAGAAGGCGGAGAGGCAGGCAATCACGTGGTCGCCCGGCTTGACATAATCGACTCCCGGCCCGACCTTCTCGACTATGCCTGCGCCTTCGTGGCCCAGCACGCAGGGCATGGGCATGGTCCACAGTCCCTCCACAAAGTGGAAGTCGCTGTGGCACACGCCGGTGGCCATTGTCTTCAACAACACCTCGTCGGCTCTGGGTTCGTCTACGTCCACCTGCTCGACGGTCACCGGGATATAGGGCTCTCGGAGCATTACTCCCTTCATTTCGGCCTCCTTACATGCGTTGTAGGTTGATTTCCAACTGGGAACCGTAGTGGCTGCAATATTAACAACGGCGACTTCAAGGGTCAAACTCGGTCCCTTACCGGCCGAAGGTGTTTCATTGTCCTGTCATTCTGAACGCAGCGGAGCGGAGTGAAGAATCTAGGAGCCTTTATTAGAACCTTGTATGGATTCCGGAGGATGGTTGTAGGCAGGGAGTTTAGATTCTTCTTCGCTGCGCTCCTCAGAATGACACATAAAGACCCCCCTATAGACCGGGAATCTGGATGGCCCCTTCCGTGTACAAGGTCTTGAGGGTCGCGAGGGCCGCCGCACTTACTTCGGCTGACTGGGCTTGTGGACCCAGGCTGGCCACGGTCTCGGCAAAGGTCGCTTTTCCCTCAAGTATGGACACCAGCAGGGCCACGAATCCGCTGACCGGGACGCCTTCCGTTCTCGCTGGCGTGGTCAATACATGGCCCCAGACGTATTCGCCCTCGCCAATGACCGGTTTCCTGAGAGCCTGGACTCCCTGGGACCTGATGGGCCTGGACTCCCACAGAAAGTGCTCCGGTGCAGAGTCGGCCAGGCCCTTTCTCCTGGCCAAGTCCACCTCCAGATTGTTCACTCCTTCCAAGAAGTCTGGAGGAGCCTGGCCGCTGTTGATGACCGCCCGTTCATATCCCCTGGGAGACTGCCCGGCCACCGTGCGTATGAACGACTCCCTGGGGCTGGAGTCCTTGTACCGGGAGATGCGTCGGGCTTCCCAGAAGTAAGAGTCCGCGGAGCGATTGCTGGAGTAGAAGAGGCGGGCCAGTTCCCGGAACTGGACGTACTCGTTGTGGTAGGTCTCCTGGTAAGCCAGGGCTGCCGGGCCGACTATGTCGCCTCCCTTGAGGGCCGTAGTGACGTAGGCGGCGGCAAGCACCCCGGACATCAACGCCAGGTGTACCCCTGAAGAGAAGAGAGGGTCTACGAAACATCCCGCATCTCCGGCTAGGACGAACCCGTCGCCCACCAACCGCTCCGAGTCGTATGACCAGTCCCTCACGACGGAAGGCCCTGCGTCCATGACTGCGCCTTGCAGCATACGAGTTGTGTATTGGGAACGCTGAATCTGGTCGTTGAGAAAGCCCAATGCGCCAAAGCCAGTGATTCCCTTCTGCCCGACGGTGCTGTCCACCACTGCCCCCACACTGGTCAGGCCGTTGTGCAGGGGTATGGACCAGAGCCATCCCTGGTCGTAGGACTCGATGAAGATGTTGTTTTCGTCGGGGGAAGGAAGGGCCTGGGCGCCTCGGAAGTAGGCGTAGACGGCCAGGTTCTTGAAGAAGGCGTCCCAGCGGCGCAACCCAAGACGGTGGCCGATCAGACCCGCCTGGCCGGTGGCGTCCACGGCGTATTCGGCTCGTGCCTCTTGCTGGGACGAGCCTTCTGAAGTGAATCGGACGCCGACGGTCCTGTCACCGTCGAAAATCAGGTCGGTGACCTGATGGCCCTCACGCACGTCCACGCCCCATTCGCGGCAGTTCTCCAAGAGAAGCTGGTCAAACCGAGGCCTCCATACCTGGTAGGAGTGGGGATGCCTGGTGTTGGTCTCCTTGAATCGCCAGGTCCAGGGAGCCTTCTGGGACCCCCAGACCATCGTGGCTCCCCACTTTGGCAGGAACCCTTCGCCCTCTATGGCAGGCATAACCCCCAACTCTTCCAGCACGGGAATCGAGGCGGGGAGCAGGGATTCCCCCACATGGTCCCTGGGGAACCTTGCGCGCTCCAACAGCAGAACGCGAACGCCTTGGCGGGCAAGCATTGTGGCGGCTGAACTGCCTGCAGGACCGCCGCCAACAACGATTACGTCCGGGGACGGAGGCATATTGAGTCCGGTTAACTCCCCTAGCTGATAGACGCCGGGGTGTCCGCCCCCGCTTCTATGGGTCGGTTGGTGGCTGGCTCCACCTCAAAGGGGCTGGACAGGCCCAGCTCATCGCCCATCTCGCGCACTGCGGGAATGACCTCCTCGCCCATGAGCCGGAGAGAGCGCATCTGGTCCTCGTGGGTCATGGCCCCGTCGCCGTCCCAGAAGAAGACGCTGCCGGGACGCAGGAACTCCAGCACGTGGCGTATCTTGGGCAGAATGGTCTTCGGGGTGCCTGTGATTATGGTGTAGTCCCCGATCTGGTCCTCGAAGTCCCGTCGGTTGGTGCCAAAGCGGCCCACCGGCCCGAATGTGGAAGCCTCCAGCCTCTTGGACCTGCGGGAGGTGTGGCCGGGCAGGTTCATGATGGCGGGGTTCACGGCGCCCTCGTTGCCGGATAGGAAGGGATTGCTGACTCCCGACAGGTACTTGCGTCCCACCTCGTCAGCCTTCTCCTCCGTCTCGTCCACGTGGACCTTCCACAGATAGGCCACGTTCTGAGTGCCCGATTCGTAGCCCGCCTCGGCGGCGGTGTCGTGGTAAAGTCGGAAGGCGTCCTTGGTGGGCTCCAGCTTGGTGGCCAGCAGGACCAATGGATAGGCGTGCTGGGCTGACCAAGTGACCGTTTCCACGCTGACGGTGGAAGGTATCCAGATGGGCGGGTGGGGTTGCTGATAGGGTCTTGCCCAGGGGTTCACGTAACGATACTGGTAATGCTTGCCCTCCCATCGGAAGGGGCCTGGCTCACTCCAGGCCTTGATCAGGAAGTCGTGGGCCTCCTCGAAACGCTCCCGGTTGTAATGGGGAGGAGCGTTGTGGGAGATGCTCTCCCTGCCTCCGCCGCGCACGAACCCGGAGACCAGGCGGCCGTAGGAGATCATGTCGATCATGGCCAACTGCTCGGCCAGCCACAGGGGGTCGTCCCATATAGGCAAGATGTTGCCCAGGATGATTATCTTGACCTTGTTGGTCACCCTGGCCAGGATGGAAGCGCCCACGTTGGTGACGCCCTGCATGCAGAAGGGAGTGGAGTGGTGCTCGTTGAGCATCAGGGCGTCGAAGCCCATCTCTTCTGCATAAATCTTTTCGTCGATGTAGCGGTTGTACAGATTGGCGCCGACGTTGGGGTCATAGAGCTCGTTGCTAATAGCCATGTCGGTCTGCTGGGTGCCCATGAGTCCGGTTGTATTGTCCTGCCAGGGCTGTTCTGTGAAATGGCCTATAAGCATTTCAGACTCCTTTTCGCGGCGATGATGCGCCGGGAGGATGTCTAGTCGGCTGCTGCGACAGCCTGAACGGAAGCGCCGGTGTGGGTGTCCCGTTCCCACGGACTGTATAGTTCCAATTCCTTGCCTATCTCGTTGAGGGCGGGCAAGACCTCACTCCCAAAGAGGCGCAGGCTGCGCATAGTGTCGTCGTGGTCCATGGCTCCGTCGCCGTCCCATATTACGAAACTGCCGGGCCTCAGAAACTCGAGCACGTAGCGCATCTTCTTGATGACCGTGTCGGGAGTCCCGGTGATGATGCTGTAGTCGGAGACCTGTTCTTCGTAGGGGCGGGTGTAGGAAGTTGTAGCGCGTCCTCCGGTGCGCCAGGTAGACGTGGGGTCGCCGCCGGTCTGGCGGCCAAGGGGAGCGCGGGCGGCGGTGGAGAGCTGTTTGGATCCTCGGGGATTCAACCCGGGCAGATTGGCGACTGCGGGGTTCACCTCACCCTCGTTGCCGGCCAGGAATGGGTTGCTGACCCCGGACAGGTACTTCCTGGCTGTCTTCTCAGCCAGTTCTTCCGTCTCGTCGACATGGACTTTCCCAAGATATGCCACATGCTGGGTGCCCGATTCGTAGCCCGACTCTTCAGCCGTTTTGCGGTACAGTTCGAAGGCTTCCTTGGTGGGGCCAAGTTCAGTGGCGAGCAGGCAGAGGGGGTATTTCATCTGGGCTGACCAAATCACGGTGTTGACGCTGATTGAGGAGGGAATCCATATCGGAGGATGGGGTTTCTGGAATGGCCGCATCCAGGGGTTAACGTACCGGTACTGGTAGTGTTGGCCCTCCCACCGGAACGGGCCGGGCTCGCTCCATGCTTTGATCAGGAAGTCGTGGGCCTCTTGGAACCTCTCCCGGTTATAAAACGGAGGTGCGTTATGGGCTACACTCTCCCGGCCGCCGCCGCGGACGAATCCTGAAACCAGGCGGCCATAGGAGATAAGGTCGATCATGGCCAGCTGCTCGGCCAGCCACAGAGGGTCGTCCCATATGGGCAGGATGTTGCCCAAGAGAATGATCTTGGCTTCCTTGGTCTGACGGGCGAGTACGGCAGCGCCGACGTTGGTGACTCCCTGCATGCAGAAGGGCGTGGAGTGGTGTTCGTTGAGCATGATGGCCCCGAACCCCATCTCCTCGGCGTATATCTTCTCGTCCAGATAGCGGTTGTACAGCTGCGCGCCCACCTTGGGGTCGTACAGTTCGTTGCTTATGCTGAGGTCGGTGGATGCGTGGCCCATCAGCCCCGACTTTGGGTCCTGCCAGGGCTGCTCCGTGAAGTAACCTACCAGCATGTATTACACCTCTCGATGTCCATGAATACCGAGTCCCTCGGACGGCGGCTGCCTAGTCCGCAGCCGCCATTGCCTCCACGGTCTTGCCCGTTTGGGTGTCCCGTTCGTAAGGGCTATAGAGTTCCAGTTCCTTGCCGATTTCCTTGACGGCGGGGAGCACTTCCTGGCCGAACAGGCGCAGGCTGCGCATGGCGTCGTCGTGGTCCATGGCCCCGTCGCCGTCCCACAGGATGATGGAGCCGGGCCTCAGGTATTCCAGAACGTAGCGTATCTTCTCTATGACCGTGTCCGGTGTTCCGGTGATGATGGTGTGGTCGGCGACTTGCTCCTCGTAGGGGCGCGAGTAGGAGGCCTGGTACTGTCGTCCGGCGCCGCCCAGTCCATGCTGTCTGCCCGATGGGCCGTGGGCCGCTGCTGCCAATCGCCGGGTCCTCTTGGACGTGTGGCCGGGCAGGTTGACGATGGCGGAGTTGACCGTTCCCTCGTTTCCGGCCAGGAACGGGTTGCTCACTCCGGTAAGGAACTTGCGGGAGGTCTCTTCTGCCAGCTCTTCCGTCTCGTCGACGTGCACCTTGCCCAGGTATGCCACGTGCTGGGTCCCGGCCTCGTAGCCCTCTTCCTCCGCAGTGTCGAAATAGAGCTGGAAGGCCTCTTTGGTGGGTTCCAGCTGAGTGGACAGCAGGCATAGCGGGTAGCGGTGCCTGGCCGTCCAGGTAACCGTTTCCACGCTGACGGTGGAGGGAATCCATATCGGCGGGTGGGGCTTCTGATAGGGCCTTGCCCAAGGGTTCACGTAGCGGTACTGGTAGTGCTTGCCTTCCCATCGGAAGGGGCCGGGGTCGCTCCACGCCTTGATCAGGAAGTCGTGGGCCTCCTCGAAACGCTCCCGGTTGTAGTGGGGCGGCGCGTTGTGGGAGATGCTCTCCCGGCCGCCGCCGCGCACGAATCCGGAGACGAGCCGGCCATAGGAGATCATGTCAATCATGGCCAGCTGCTCGGCCAGCCACAGGGGGTCGTCCCATATCGGCAGGATGTTCCCCAGGAGAATCAGCTTGGCCTTCTTGGTCTGGCGGGCCAGTACGGCGGCGCCCACGTTGGTGACGCCCTGCATGCAGAAAGGGGTGGAGTGGTGCTCGTTGAGCATGATGGCGTCGAACCCCACTTCTTCGGCGTACACCTTCTCGTCCAGGTAGCGGTTGTAGAGGGACGCTCCGACTTGAGGATTGTATAACTGGTTGCTGATGCCGAGGTCGGCGCTGTTGGCTCCCATTAAGCCAGTGTCATGGTCCTGCCAGGGCTGTTCGGTGAAGTAGCCTATTAGCATCGAGTCCTCCCGTTCAGGGAATTGCCGAGGTTCGTTTCACCTGTTGACAAATAATCGCATCCGCTCTAAGCGGTTGGAGAAGCTCAGGCTCCAGCGACTCTGTCCTGCACAATGGCTGAAGCGCTCAGCTTGAAGATTGGCGACATTATAGCATACAGCCGTCTAGAGGACTGCCTCTGAAAGCGCTGTACCGCCGAGCGACCGTCATAAGTCTCCCTCTCCCCCTGGGAGAGGGCTGGGGTGAGGGTTGTGAGGGCTAAGAAGCCAGAAAAGCCTGGACCGCCGACAAAAACTCGTCGGGCTTCTCGACCTCTGGGCGGTGGCCGCAGTTTTCGATGACTTTGAGGGTCGAGCCAGGAATGGAGTTGTGGAAGACCTGGCCGGCGCTGATGGGGACGATCCGGTCCTGGTCGCCCCAGACCAACAGCGTGGGCACGGTCTTGAGGCGCATGAGCAGATTCGACGTGGAGTGGTCGTACATGTAGGGCTTCCAGCCGATGCGGCAGGAGGTCTCTCGCGCCATGTCCCAAAGCTCGTTCTGCTCCGGCGACGGCTCCTCCGGGCAGATGACGTCAAACTCAGGAGTCTGGTCAGGGTTGAGGATGCCGTCAGTGATAAACACTTTTGCCACCACCATGAACATGTCATATATCTCGCCGGTGGGAGGCAGAATTCCCATGGGCCCCACCAGGGCCAGTTTGTTGAAGCGCCCGGGGTCCATCGAGGCCATCTGAGCCGCAAGCCATCCGCCGAATGAGAATCCTATAGCGTTGACTTTGCCCAAGCCCAGGTCGTCCAGCGCCTGGTGCTGGAAGGTGGCTAGGTCGCGGATGTTCCGTATCCACTCTTGGGGATCGGAATCGCCGCAGCCGGGGTTTAAGGGAGTGTAGACGGTGTGGTTCTTGGCCAGCTCCTGGTGGTACTTGAGCCAACCCGGGTGGCCCAGCTCGTCGTGAAAGATAACCAGAGGGTCACCCGACCCTCCCTTTATTACCTGTACTTTCGACCCGGCTAAATCGTATACGTCTTCCGAGTATGTGGGGGCGGCAGTGGCCATTATGGACTCCTCTTAGGGTTTGCCGCCGGGACGGCTGTTTCATAGAGGACGCCCGGCGTGACGCAATGCCCGGCACGAGACTAAGTCATGCGTGGGGCCTTCCAACTTGTAGCATAGCCCCCTTGCCCTGTCAAGCGAACCCGCCCCGCCACTGGCTTTTGACCGTCTTGGTACTAACGTATCTAGGATGGGTAGGGGCGACCGGACGGTCGCCCCTACAGGTCCCAGCATACGGCGTCACGCAGCGAAAGCTATGCCGCTGCTCGACGCCTAGGGGCACCCGTGCTATGATTTGCGCAACCTGGCTGCTCAAGCCTTCAAAGGGGAGTTGGACATGAAAATCGGAGTGAACACCAGCGTCAATTCGGACTCCTACGACGTGGCGGCCCTGGCCAAACGTGCTGAGGAATTGGGATTCGAATCCTTCTTTCTCCCCGAACACACCATCATGCCAGTGAACGTCAACACCCGGTACCACGGGTCGGACGACGGCTCGATACCCGATTACATGACCTACATGGCTGATCCCTTGGTGGCCCTGTCAAGGGCCTCGGCTGTGACCAGTGAGATAATGCTGGGCACAGGGGTACTTCTGGTGCCGGAGCACAACCCTATTCTGCTTGCCAAGGAGATAGCCACGCTGGACCACTTTTCCGGGGGCAGGTTCCTGTTCGGAATCGGCTCTGGGTGGCTCCGCGAGGAAACGGAGATCATGGGCGGCGACTTCGACCACCGCTGGACCCAAACCAAAGACGCCATCCTGGCTATGAAGGAGCTTTGGACCAAGGAGGAAGCCGAGTACAACGGGAAGTATTACAGCTTCCCTCCGGTGAGGTGCAATCCCAAGCCGGCGTCCAAGCCTCACCCTCCGGTGATACTGGGCGGGTTTGCCAAGAACGTCTTCAAGCGGGTGGTGGACTACGGTGACGGGTGGATGCCGACCAGGGTGACCCCCGACGACATCCGCCGGGGCCGGACTACGATTGACGAGTTGGCCGAGGCCGCCGGACGGGACCCCAAGTCCATCGAGATAACCGTATTCGGTCTGACGGCGGACGAGCCTGAGCGGATCAAGGAGTTTGAGGACACGGGAGCCGTGCGCGCCATAGTCAGGCTAGGCGAAAACCGGGGTGAAGAATCCATCAGGGAACTGGAGAGGATGGCCGCGGCCGTACTGTAGCAATGGCCGTCCGGCGACCGGCCGGTCGCCCCTACAACAGGACTAGTCCGGGCGTCTCCCCCGCCAGTCGGCCCTACACCAGCGGCCATACCCTGGTTGCCAGCGCCTCCATCTTGTCCGTCGCCTCGCTGACGCTTGTTGCCCATCGGACCATGTCGAAGGTCAACTGAGCCACGCCGATGTCCTGATAAGCGCGAACGTCGTCCGCGATCTGCTCGGGCGATCCAGTGAACAGCGCCCGGTCTCCGTCTATGGGCGATTCCTTGATGTCGATGGTTGGAGGCCTGTAAATCACCTCGATCTCATAAGGGTCTCTGCCCGCCTGTTCGGCATAGCTGGCGATGCGGCACATAGCCTCCTTAAGCTGGTCCAAAGTTCCCATCGGGAAATCGGGGTTGGTGCCCAGGGGATGCCAGGCGTTGGCCGTGCGTCCGGTCCGTCTAAGGGCCGGTGTGCTCTCTCCGCCAACCCATATTGGGGGATGGGGCTTCTGCACCGGCTTGGGTAGGAAGGATATGTTGGAGAAGCTGCAATATTTGCCCTGGAAACTGGGACGGTCGCTGCTCCATAGTTCCTTCATGGCGAGGATGTACTCGTCTGTGACGGCGCCCCGTTCCTCGAAGGGTGGGATGCCCAGTGCTTCGAACTCTTCCCGCATCCAGCCCACGCCGATGCCGATGATCAGCCGGCCGTTGGACACCACGTCCAGGGTGGCCAGGGCCTTGGCCGCCACCAGCGGGTTCCTGTGGGGAACGATGAGGACACCGCACACCAGCCGGATGTTCTCAGTCCTGCCCGCCAGATAGGCCAGCAGGGTGATCATTTCCATGGACTCGCCGGAGGGAGACCCAGGGAACTCGCCGCTCTCGGTGTACGGATAGCGTGAGTCGATGGCGTTGGGCACCAGGATGTGGTCTCCCGAGGCCATAGAATAATAGCCTAGTTGGTCGCCTCGCTGGGCTATGGCGGTAATCTCCTCCGGGCGGGCAAGCGGTCCTCGGTTGGGGATGGAGAACCCGTAACGCATAATCTGGCCTCCCTGTGGATTTGCTGGATTGTACGACTCAGGGAAAAGCCCGGTCAAACGGGGTGTTACGATGCCCCATGACGGACACGCTGGTCAAAGGGTCTCGCTAGACCGTGGCGGTTCATGCGGAAACAGTATGTAGTATGCTACACCGTAGGATGGGGTTCTCGTGGCCTGTCAAGGGGAGCGGTCTCTGATGCGACGCCGTATTGCAGGAGTCTGGATATCACTGTTGGTCGTCGTAGCCGCAGGTGCGTCCGCCTGTTCGCAGACGGGTGACAGTGGTCCAGGCTCTCCCGTGACTCCGACACCCACGTCAGCGCCCACCCACACTCCCCTCCCAACGACACCGCATTCTCTGAACAAAACGCCGATGTCGGAATCGACACCAACCTATGTTCCGACCGACATTCCTGTTCCGAGGCCGACGGAGTCGCCAACTAGCACGCCTACACCGGAACCACCGCCTACTCACACTCCTCTCCCTACGGCAACAATGACGCCGACCAACACTCCTACATCAGGATCCATGCCTACCCAATCTCGTGTCCGAACGGCGACACACGCACTAACCAGCACGCCTACGGTGGTGCCCACACCGACTCCAACTCCCGTTCTGGCAGCAACCCAGACGCCTACTACAACAATGGCACCGAACCCTACTTCTACCGCGAAGGAGGTGGCCGCCACACGGCTGTCCGGGATCATTCCGTGGTTCGCAAACCCTCCAGACGCAACTCACGTTAAGGCTGCAGACGTGATCGGCCGCATCTGGCTCCGTGACACGGAGACCGGTGATGCAACTGCACGGCTTACGTGGGTTGCCGATGGAATACTCCCCGAAGAACTTAGTCCTTTAAGGGCGATATTCCTCATATCTGGATATTACACTGAGCTGGGGAAACGGCTGGTAGAAACCACGTGGGTTGCAGACGGTGTGACTGATGACGAAATGGGAGTACTAACGGTGGTGTTGTCTTACGTTTGGAAGTGGGACTCTGAGTCGGCGACACTGCTGCTTGAGTCTGTATGGGTTGCTGATGGAATCACCCGCGAGGATCGTATGACGGCAGCAATGATAGACCGCATCTCCCTTTTTCAACGAGAGTTTGGGAGACGACTAATCTCGGCGCCGTTGGTTGCCGACGGATTGAATAATGACGAAAGGAAAGCGGTGGAAGGGGCGCTGTCCTATATTGCAGGAAGGGACATCGAGTTGGCGTTGCTACTGCTTGCTTCTTCATGGGTTGCTGATGGAATTTCAATGGGTGGCTGACGGGTTGAACGAGGACGAGATGAAAGCATTTACTGGTGCGCTGTCCTATATTGCAGAAAGGGACATCGAGTTAGCGATGCTACTGCTTGCCTCTTCATGGGTTGCTGATGGAATTTCTCCGGAAGAACGCTATACGTTGGAGACCATAGACCACATCTCTGGGAATGACGGTCGGATAGCGAAGGAGCTGGTTGCATCTCAATGGATCGCCGACGGCGTGGATAGCAGCGAAACCTACGTGCTCGATGCTCTTTTGCGTTTCTCTGAGCATCCAGATAGTTACAGTCAGTTGACTTCCCAGCCCTGGTTTATTGACGGTCTGGACGATGAAGAAGCTGTGTTCGTGATAGCCCTCGGTGGGGCGGCCTCAAGAAGTCTAAAGCTGTTTAAAGACTTGCTCACAGCCCACTACATACAGCATAGGACTATTTCAGTGCCGCTCGCTGGTGAAGTAAACATCTGGATCATCCAGAACTCTCCCCGTTCGCCGGGCGAAGACGTGCTAACAGTCATTGAAGACCATATTCGCATCAGTGAAGAATTCATGGGAGCGCCGTTCCCTGTAGCCGACGTAATATTGCTGCATGTGGACCCGCGTGTTGGAGATTATGGATTGGGCGGCGGGTGGCATTCGGGCAGCCATTTTGTGGCGGTGCGGAGAATCTCTGGGGGATGGGGACCCGTTTCGCATGAAATGGGGCACTACTACTTCAATTTCGGGCCTCGCTGGCTCGTAGAGGGCGGCGCCAACTTCATCGCGTTTTACATCGTCGATGACTATGAAGATTGGAGGAGTCCGTTGCTGCGTAACTCCTACTGCTTAAACGACTCTGGAATTGAGAACCTACGGCATTTTTCTTACTGGGAAGCGACTCCTGGCATAGATAGACGAGTGAGAGGGTGTGTCTATAATTTCGGCGAGAACTTTCTAGTCGGGCTCTTGAGGACGATAGGCAGGGAGGCGATGTCGTCGGCGTTGAGAGAGTTGCACCTATCTCATAGTGAGCTGAGTCAGGCTGTCAGCGAAGAGGACGTGTATCAGGCTTTCTTGAATCATACACCGTCCCAGAGGGAGGAGCAGTTCGTCGACCTCTATCGAAACCTACACGGTGGCGCTTTTGCATCCCGGACACGGACTTCTCAGACGAACACAGCGATAGCGCAGAAGGCGCCTCTCCGGTCTCCGTGGGGGGCGCAGTCGAGGGATCGTTGGACTATATGTTTGATTTCGATTTCTTCTGGTTCCGTGCAGAAAAAGGCCAAACGTATCGTGTGCATGTGGAGCATGAGACCCTTCGTTCCTCGAACGTCAACCTGTATGCTCCTGATAGGAAGACGCTGTTGGCGAGGAATTGGATGTCCAGAAGCTCAACTCCCTACGGCCCTCAAATTATCTGGACAGCGCCAAGCTCTGGCAGGTGCTACATCGCGGTTCAAAACTTCGGTGGACAGACAGGCCAATACACACTCACGATTACCGAGGTTGACGCCTTAGCGGACGACCATGGCGACAACCTGGCTGGCGCTACTCAATTGTCGTTCGGCAATGCAGTCGAGGCCATAGTTGACGATGACCTAGATTCCGACTACTTCCGGTTCCAGGCAGAGGCGGGCCAGGCCTATCGGATAGACGTTACTGAGGGGACATTGGAATCTTTTGAAGTTTGGCTGTACGATTCCAACGGAGCGGCGGTCAGGGTAATCAGAGACAAAACATATCTTGAACGATGGGTGGCGCCACGGTCCGGCCCGTATTACATCTTACTTAGAGGCGCTTATTACGACATTGGTAAGTACAAGCTGAAGATCACCCAGACCGACAACTAACCAGTTGCCTGGCAGGCAGCTAAGGACCGGAAGGCCACGGCTATGTTGTCCCCATTCCCAGTAGGAGGCCAGACATGACGGCTCCCATCGGCCCAGACCACATATACCAGCTAGTCTCCTTGGGGGACGCGAACGTCTCCCGCGATGGCTCCCGCCTGGCCTTCACCCAGTCGTGGATTGATTCGGACGCCATGGAGAGCAGGTCCCGGATAGTGGTCATGGATCTTCCCGACGGGGAGTTGGCGCCCCTTGGCGTGGAGAACGCCAAGAAAGACTCCCTGCCCAAGTTCTCTCCTGACGGGTCGGCAATAGCGTTCATCAGGCCCGACGAAAAGGACAAACGTCAGGTCTGGCTGGCCCCCATAGCAGGCGGCGAGGCGAGGCAGGTCACCGACATGCCGGGCGGCGTGGGTGAATACGCTTGGTCGCCCGACTCCAAGAGCCTGGCCGTAGTGTCGGACGTGGACCCGGACAGACCTCCGGAGGGGCATGACCCCAAACGTGACCCGCAAGTCAGGGTCGTCCGCAGAATCAAGCACCGCTATGACACCCTGGGCTGGAGGGGAGACGCCCACAGCCACATATTCGTAGTTGACGTGGACGGCGGCCAGACCCTTCAGGTCACCGACGGGGACTGGGACGACCGCGCGCCGGTCTGGTCACCTGACGGCCAGCGCATCGCCTTAATGTCGTCGCGCTGGGACGACAGGGACTTCGTTGACTACAACGAGGCCTATGTGGTCAATGCTGGAGGCGGAGAAGCCGAGCTATGGTCCGAGGGCCTCCTGTCGGTAGGAGGGTTGGGCTGGTCGCCGGACTCGTCGGCGTTAGCCGTCCTTGGGTCCGATGACCCCCAGGCGAACGCTGGATGGCAGAGCTGGTTGTTTGTGCTTAGGCCAGGCCTAGCTCCCGTCAGGCTTACGGATGACTCCCTGAACCCTGCAGCGACTTGGGCCCCGACCCTTCCATCACCCAGCATTTTCTGGACTGAGGACGGGAACATTCTGTTCTTGGCCGACTCCCGCGGAGAGACCTATCTCATTGACGCCTCCGCATCAGGCGGCTCGATCAAAAAGCTAACTGGGGGCGGAGTTGCGATGACCGGATTGGCGATGGGCGCGCAAGCCCGCCGTGTCGTGGCGTCGGTTTCGTCGCCGTCGTCTCCGGGAGACCTTCATCTTCTGGGCCTGTCTGGCGGGGAGTCGAGGCAAATTACTGATTACAATCATGATTATTTTGCCGACCACTCTCCAGCCTCTCTGGAGAAGTTTTCCATCATCCGTGCGGGCGTGGAGATACAATGCCGACTGTGGCTGCCCCCTGGGTTTGACCCGTCGCGCCAATACCCACTGGTTTTGGACATCCACGGCGGCCCCAACGGAGTTTTCACCGACGGGTTCAACTCGCTGCAACAAGTGCTGGCCACGTCGGGGTATCTGGCGCTGTGCGTAAACCCCAGGGGGTCATCTTCTTATGGCGTTGACTTCACGAAGGCCGTCCTGGAGGACT
Source organism: Dehalococcoidia bacterium (assembly GCA_965224415.1). Classification (GTDB taxonomy): domain Bacteria; phylum Chloroflexota; class Dehalococcoidia; order Lucifugimonadales; family JAGWBF01; genus DAOUJI01. The sequence continues at coordinate 175,910 of CBDCZB010000001.1, forward strand.
GGGGAGGCGAGGACTTCCTGGACATCATGGCCGCCGTCGACGAGTTATGCGGCAGGTCCTACGTGGACTCCTCCAGGTTGGGCGTGCACGGCTTCAGCTACGGCGGCTATATGACCACGTGGATTGTGGGACATGACCGCCGGTTTGGGGCCGCAGTGGCTGGAGCTCCGTGCATCGACTTGCCCAGCCTCTACTACACGTCGGACATCGGCGTCAGTTTCGGGGAGCTTCACCTGGGCGGAACGGCAATGGGCAATTTCGAGGCCATGAGGGAGAGGTCGCCGTTGACCTACGCCGCTAACGTGGAGACTCCCGTTCTGCTGATGCACGGTGAAGCCGACTTCCGCTGCCCTATCAACCAGAGCGAGCAGTATTTCACGGCCTTAAAGCGCCTGGGGAAAGAGGTGGAGCTGGTCAGGTTCCCCGACAGCTCCCACCTGTTCAATCGCGCTGGCCATCCCCGCCTCCGAGAGGAGTACCTGAAACGAGCGCTGGGCTGGTTCAACTCCCACCTGGGCCGGACAAAGCTGTTGTAGAAGAGACGGTGTGACGATTAGGCCCCGGCCATGGCGAGGATTTCGTCCCATTCGTCCTGGGTGACGGGCTGGATAGAGAGGCGCATCCCCCTTCTCACCAGAGGCATCTTTTCCAGCTTGGGGTTGGCCTTGACTTCCTTCAGCGTGACCTCCCTCGGCAGCGGAGCGTCGCCCTTGATGTCCACCATGAACCAGACGGGGTTGTCCGGGCTGGACTTGGGGTCGTAGTAACGGCTGTTGGAGTCCCACGAGGAGTTGTCGGGATAGCCCTCCCGGACGATAGTTGCCATGCCCACCACCGATGGTTCGCCCGTCGAGCTGTGGTAGAAGAGAACCCTGTCACCCACTTTCATTTCGTCCTTCATGAAATTACGGGCCTGGTAGTTCCTCACGCCGTCCCATTCAGCGGTCTGCCCTTCCTCAGACATCAGGTCAGAGAAGGAATAGGCGTTGGGTTCGGACTTGAACAGCCAGTATTTGGTATCGGCCATGATGCTCCCCTCGGTCCGGTGGTTACAGCTACTATGGGCTGCATGATAAAAGCGGCGCGTCTAGTATACCATCACCGTCCGCCTTCAAAGATAAAGGGACCGAGACACGGAGGGCCTTGAGTTTTCTACACTAGAGAGCTGACCTCGTGCACGTCACTAGGCGATATTTCCACACCGACGGCTGCGTGGGACTGGCACACGGCCTCGGCGGAGGGAGCCTCGGAAAGGCAATAGGCGTCTCCGTTGGCGCCCATGAAGACGTTGAACGGGACAGAGCCGAATCGGTCGGCCTTACCATCCATGATGTTATCCTGCATCTGTGAAATAGCCTCGGGGGGCATCTCAGGCATCTTTGCGTGATAGTCGATGAACTTGGGCATCTCTACTCTCCTTATGGAATTCTGGGGAATCGGCCGCCCGTCTACGGCTACATGCCTTTGACCAGCCCAATGATGTTGCCTTCAGGGTCACTAAAATGGGCGATGGTCACGTCGGGCATTACGGCAGTTACAGGGAGCGTGGTCGTTCCGCCCATAGCCTCGGCCCGGTCCAAGTGGGCTTGCAGGTCGTCCACCTGGACGTAGAAGGTGACCCTGTTGACGCCGTCTGCTGCGTCGCCTATGCCGCCGCCTATGCCCGGACCCTCGCTAGGGGCGTTGACTATTCCGTAATTCATGGGATTGGACGAGTCGATGTGCCAACCGAAAAGGTCTCCGTAAAAGCTCTTGAGGGCGTCGGCCTGTTTCGACTGTATCTCGAAGTGAACCACGGGGTTGGGCATGCGAACCTCCTTGAATTGCCTCGGTGTTGATTTTGAGGGCGGCTGCCCAACTCCGGGTAGGCTGCGCTCGCCGTGGCTTGTACGCTATCGCGAAACCCAAGGGTCTGGCCCCGGGTCTCCCTCTTCGGCCGCAGTCGCCAGCCTCGTCGTGTAGTGGTCCCAGCCTTCCGAATGTCGTTCACGACTCTCCGGGGTGGGGAGGTCGCTGTGCATCAGTCGGAGGACCGTGCCGTCCCCGTCGGGAATCAGACTGACCTCGACAGTGGTCGAGCCGGGCGGTACGGCGGCGTCTCCTTCCCAGCCCCAGGTGAAGACAATCCTCGAATGGGGCGTCAGTTCGACATAGTGGCCGTTCGCCTTGTTCTGGCCAGTAATGTCCACTCGGAAGATTCCTCCTGGGACTGGGTCAAGAGTTATCTCTATCCCCATCCAACGGGCCATTTTCTCAGGGTCCGTGAAAAAAGCGTAGACCGTTTCAGGTCTCGCGGCTATTCTCACTTCCTTCTCGACGGCCTGTCCGTCAATTCCGCCTGCGCCAGTGGATGTCATGCCTGACCCTTCATGTTTCTCTTGACCTCCTCCTCTGCTTCGGCCTCTCTGGATAGTCTTGTAAGGCGGTCTTCCCAAAAACGGCTCAGGTATTCCACTAGCTCGTTAAGCCCTTCGGGTCTAGCCCGGTACATGCGTCTTGTGCCCGATGTCCTCATGGAGACCAGACCGGCGTCCATCAAGACCCTCAAATGTTGCGAAATTGCGGGTCGGGTTACATCGAACCGGGAGGCGATTTCCCCGGCTGACATCTCCGAACTGCGGATGAGGTGGAGTATCTCCCTCCGTCGGGGTTCTGCGAGCGCTCTCAATGGGACGTCCATCACGCATATGTTAGCATAGACTTACGTAAGAATCAACTTACCATAGGGGCGCGTAAGTGGTCGAAATCGCACGTACGCGGTCGAATCAAGCGATGGCGTACCGGAGTGGGGTGGTGGGGCTTCTGCTGCTCAGTCGCTTCCGGCCTCGGTCATTGCCAGAGGCAGAGGAAGCTGCTGAATCGACCCGAAACCCGACACGCCCACGCCGAGAAGGCGGAAAGACCTGCCGGGAGTCAGTTCATTGGAGAGCAGCCTCCAGCCTTGTTCAAGAATCTCCAACTCCTCGTGGGTCGGCACGGACAGGGTCGCCTGGCGGGTGAAGGTGGTGAAGTCGGCCAAACGCAGCTTCACGGAAACGGTGCGCCCCAGAAGCCCCTTGCGCTCCAGTTGTTTGGCAACTCGTTCAGTGAGTCTGGCCAGGACTTCTCTAAGCTCGACGGGGTCGCTTATGTCGTTGGAGAAGGTGGTCTCAGCGCTCACCGACTTGGTTTCCCGGTCCGTATTCACCCGGTCGTGGTCTATGCCCCGGGACCGGTGCATCACCCAGTCGCCTCGTTTTCCGAAACGCCTCTGGTGCCAGTCGAGTGGCATCTCGGCCAGCTGCCCGATGGTCTCAACTCCCTCCTGGCGCAAACGTTCGGCGGTTTTGGGACCGATGCCAGGGAGCTTCCCCACTGCCAGGGGCGACAGAAATGCAGCCTCTTCCCCAGGATGCACTACCACCAGACCATCGGGTTTCTGAAGGTCAGAGGCGATCTTGGCCACCGACTTTCCGGTGGCGACTCCGATGGATAAGGTCAAGCCCGTTTCGTCGTGGACCCTGGACTTCAAGTCGATGGCTATGGCTAGGGGAGGTCTCCTCTCCTCCACCGCTTCTGTGATGTCAAGGTAGGCTTCATCCATGGACATGGGTTCCACGAGGTCAGTGATGTCCTGGAACATGCCCATGATCTTGTCGGAAATCTCCTTGTACCTCTGGAACCTGGCAGAGACTCGGATTCCCTCTGGGCATAGACGGACTGCGCGGCTCATGGGCATGGCCGAGTGGACGCCGAACTTCCTGGCTTCGTAAGAAGCGGTGGCCACTACGCCCCGGTTTTCGGGGCTCCCGCCGACTATGACGGGCTTGCCCCGCAGGTCGGGGTTGTCTAGCTGCTCCACCGCCGCGTAGAAAGCGTCCAGGTCGGCGTGGATGATGTGGCGTTTCCCGGCATCGTCCATGCCTAGATTCTACGCCTGGAGCACCTACGGGGTCTAGGAACTGGTGTCGACTAGTCCCCGGTTTGGGATGGAATGACTGGCCTGGGGCGTTCGCCTACTGGGGCGTTCGCCTATAGGATGTGGAAGAGGAGGTGGTGCTTCCGCAGCACGTCCTCGGCGAAGTCGTTGGCGAAGTCCCGCCACACCGAATGGATGTGGTTAGCGTTGTTCTGGCGGTTGTCGAACTCAGCGATGAAGTCGTTGCCGTGGAGCCTGTAATAGAAGGCCTTGCCCCTCTCAAGCCCGCCCGCCCAGGCGAAATGTATGGCGTCGATTCCGGCGTCGAGAACGGATTCCAGCTTCTTCTCAGCCACGTCGGGCCGAACCTGTTTCACGTAGTCTGAAACCAAAGCCAGCAACACCTGCTGCTGGGTGGCGTTGAGTTTGGAGGCGGGAAGCCCCTCTTCTCTGGGGAGAGACGCCTTGGGGCTGGTGTAGGTCAGCAGGTCCCAGGGGGCGTCGTCGTAGATAATGGCCTTGGACTTCTGGCCGGAGTCCAGGGAATTTACCAACTCCAAGCCTAGGTCTTCTCTCCGGTGCAGCACCCTCTGTCCCTGCTTGGGGCCGTCGGGGACCTCTGCCGGATTGGAGCCGAAGAAGAAGGGGGTCATGGACAGGACCTCGTCCTTCCAGATGGAAAAGTTCAGGCAGGCGTGGTGGCCCTCGATTCTAACGCCCCAGGGGTCCTCTCTGCCGGGCTCGCCAAAGATGGTCCAGAAATAGAGGTCAGGGTCACGCTCCCAGGTGATGACTCCGCGCCCCTTCTCGATGGCCCCCAGGATAGGCTCCAGATCAATGATGTCCCTGACCTTCCGGGCTGCGTCCTCGTCCAGCATGGCGTCGACTATTTCCATCGCCAAGCCGCGCTGCACCATGTCCATGTCCCTGAGGGGGAGTCCGTGTCGGTTCAACGGAGCGAAATACCAGAAGATGCGCTCACCGTCGAGGAACGGGTAAGTGGCTTTGGCTTTCTGCTGGGCGTCCAGGCTTGCAAGCCAGTTGGACGCGGCTTCTGCCATCTGGTGCACTGCATGGGCATGTGGATGTCCTGTTGCGGTCACTGCTCACCTCCGGAGTCCGCCTTTCGGGGGAGTTTAGCTTGCAGCCAATCGCCGGTCAACCTGCGAGGGCAGGCGTCGAGGATGACAAAGAGGGCCTGAAGATTCAGGCCCTCTCGTCTATTGTTCTGGGGCTTCTACGATTGCCCTATAGAGGCGTGCCCCCGATCCAGGGTTGACAGGATGGTCTCGGCCAGCTTGCGGGCTGACTCTGGGCTCAGTTCGACGGCAATCCTGGCGCCAATCCCCTTGCCGGGGTTGACGAAGTCAATGTTCACGGCGTGGGCTCCGTCCATATGGTCGGGGTGGTCGAAGGCTACGTTGGCCTGGCTCAAGCGGAACCAGCCCTGTTGGCCCCTTCCCGCTCCGGCAATCTCAGCCTTCTCGACTATCATGGTGCACATGGCGACTCCTTAGACAACGGAATATATGCTCCTATCTCAGGTGCTTGTCGAAGAAGGCGAAAGTCTTTTGCCAGCCGTCGACGGCGGCTTCCTGGCGGTACATGGCGCGGTCGTAATAGAAGAAGCCGTGGCCGGCGTTGGGGTACATGTGGAACTCGTAGTCCTTGCCGTTGGCCTTCAACGCGGCCTCATGTTGGTCCACCTGAGCGACGGTGGGACTCTGGTCCTCTTCGCCGAAGAGACCGAGGAGAGGGCAGCATAGGTCTACGGTGTAGTCGATCGGCGCAACGGGAGTCCTTTCGTTGAGGTCTTCTGTCGGCATAACCACCCGGCCTCCCCACAGGTCCACGGCGGCGTCCCATCCCGTAGACCTTGAAGCCACCAGCACGGTGTGGCGTCCGCCGGAGCAGCTGCCAATCACGCCGACCTTGCCGTTGGAATAGGACTGGGCTTTGAGCCAGTCCCTGGCCCCCCCCACGTCTCCGACCACCTGGGCGTCGGGCGCGCCGCCTTCGGCTCGCACCTTGGCCGCCACGTCCTCGGGGACTCCGTGGCCGTTGCGGTGGTACAGGTTGGGGGATATGGCTGCGTAGCCGTGGTGAGCGAATTTACGGGTGAACTCACGGTAAAGCTCGTCCCATCCGGGTATGTGGTGAATCAACACGACGCCGGGGAAGGGCCCGTCGCCGTCCGGCTTGGCCACATAGGCTCCAATGGACTCGCCGTTGTGTCCCTGAATCGTGACGGTGCCAGCCGTCATGCCTTCTATCTGGTCCGTTGTGTACTGGTGGGCCATAGTCAACCTCCTCGATGCAGGCAGAATGTATAGCTGTTTGGACTCCCTATATTTAGCACGTAAGCCGCGCCAGCACAACTACCCAGAGCCGCGTCGCCATACCCCGGCGTCCAATGATTCGCCGTATGGTTCTAATCGGAGGCGTTAAAGAAGCACGGTCACAACTGGACTCTAGACCTGCTTAGACCTAGCGTGCTTCTTTGCTGGGCGTGAGGCTTCGTAGAGGGCTATCCACTCTTCCATCGGAGTCCGGCCCACCGCCTCTCCTATCAGGTCCAACGGCAGATCGTCCAGCTTCCTGAACCGGACGCACGACTTGCCCATGTCCAGCCTCTTGCCAGTGGCCTTGTAGTTGTCCACGAACCACTGAGTGGTCTCAGGGTCGGCATATACGTTCATTAGATGCACCGACACGTAGTTCTTCTCCGACGATATGGCCGCGTACATCAAGGGATGCCCGTTATATGTCTTGGGGACCCGCGCCAGAGGCACGACGTAGGCAATCATCCCGAAGTCCATGATTTCCTCGTACCCGTCCGGCAGGTTGGAAAGCACGGCCTGGCGCACCGCTGAGACGGCCTCGCGCCGCTCCGGGCTCAACCCGTACAGGTACTCCTCCACAGTAGCCGCCGTGCTTTTCAAAATTGGCCTCCTGAGTCAATGGAGCCCGTCAACGGCGCTTTCCCAACCCGCGAAACAAGCCAATAGACGGCAGGGGCGATGTTGTGGGTGAGGGTAAAGCCGCGTTGCGCGGTATCTAATGAAAATGGCGTCCCAGGCAGGATTCGAACCCGCGACCTAGCGCTTAGAAGGCGCCCGCTCTATCCAACTGAGCTACTGGGACTCGGCACTAGGTTAATATTAGGGTTGCACGGGAAGTCGTGTCAACGCATGAGGCCGCCGATGGAGCCGCCTTGTGCAGCGTCTGCCCACGGGCTATCATAGCGCTGGCCTATCCTGGCCGCGGCAACTCGGCAAGGCAGGAGGCGGTTCTATGCCAGGCTTCATGGGCGAAAGCTCCTCTCTCAAAATCGAGTTGGACGTTCCGGTAAAGATGCGCGACGGGACGACTCTGTATGCCGACGTGTACCGGCCCGACACGTCGGACAAGGTCCCCGTGCTGTTGCAGCGCACACCCTACAACAAGGCCGTCGCCCAGGCACGCACCGGAATGATGGACGCTATCCGCGCCGCCTCCCATGGCTATGCAGTCGTTATCCAGGACGTCCGGGGCCGCTTCAGCTCCGAGGGGGAGTTCTACACCTTCCGGCAGGAACTGGAGGACGGCTACGACTCGGTCGAGGCGTTTGCCGCCCAGCCCTGGAGCACCGGTAAGGTTGGCACGTACGGCCGTTCATACGTGGGAGCCACCCAATGGCTGGCCGCCGTGACCGCCCCTCCGTCGTTGGCCTGCATCGCGCCCGGCATCACCGCTTCCGACTATCACGAGGGCTGGACTTACCAGGGGGGTGCCTTGGCATGGGGCTTCGCGGTGTCCTGGGGCATGGACAGGCTGGTCACAGCCAACCTGAACGCCATTTCTCGCTACTACAACGTGCCCGAGGGCACTGCGGCCAGGCTGATGGACGAGTCTGACCGTATGGACCACAACTTCCTGTTTACCCCGACCAAAGACTACCCCCATATCAAGGGACTGGCCCCCTATTTCTACGACTGGATTGCCCACCCCAAGGCGGACGACTATTGGGCGCCCTGGAAAATCGAGGACTTTCACGACAGGATACAAGTCCCGTCTCTCAACTCAGGGGGCTGGCACGACATATTCTTGAAGGGGACCCTGCGCAACTTCTCCGGCATGAGGGGCAAAGGGCCTAATGACGCTGCCAGAAGTAGCCGTTTGATAGTGGGTCCGTGGCACCATGGAGCGTCGTTGGGGCCGGGAATATCCGGCGACAGCTACTTTGGGATCAGGGCAGACGAAGCCGCCATCGACCTGCCCGGAATTCATCTACGGTGGTACGACCACTGGCTCAAGGGGATCGACACGGGCATGTTGGACGAGCCACCAGCGCGAATATTTGTCATGGGCGAAAACGTCTGGCGGGAGGAGCATGAGTGGCCCCTGGCACGGACTCAATACACCGACTGCTACCTTCACAGCGGCGGCAAGGCCAATACCCTAAACGGCGATGGCGTCCTTTCTTTTGACAGGCCGGGCGACCAGCCGCCGGACGTGTTCCTCTACGACCCCCGCTCTCCCGTGCCGACTAAGGGAGGAGGGCTTTGCTGCAGCTCCCAATGGGTTCCCGGGGGTGCTTTCGACCAGCGCGAGGTGGAGGTCCGCACCGACGTGCTGGTCTATACGTCGAGGCCTATGGACAGGGACCTGGAGGTCACCGGCCCCATTAATGTCACGCTGTTCGCGGCAACGTCTGGGCCGGACACCGACTTTACGGCTAAGCTGGTGGACGTATGCGAGTGCGGGTGCACCCGGAGCCTCACTGACGGAATCATCAGGGCGCGCTACAGGGAGTCCCTGGCGGAATCCAAGCTGCTGGAGCCGGGTCAGGTGTATGAATACACCATCGACTTGGTGGCCACCAGCAACGTGTTCAAGAAGGGTCACTCCATCAGGCTGGAGGTCTCCAGCAGCAACTTCCCACGGTTCGACCGTAACCCCAACACCGGCCGGGAACCCTCGGAAGAGACGGAGCTGAGGCCGGCGGTCCAGACCATCCTGCATGACGCGGCCCATCCCTCCCGCATCACTCTTCCGGTCATACTCGGGGCCTAGTGAATAAGGCCTCGTCGCTAGAGATCAGGTAGGCGGCGCGTGGAGCTCAGGTGGGGATGCCTGATCGGCGGCATACTCCTTGGCATACTGTTCTTGTTGTGGCTGATAACCTGCCGCTACGGGGCGCCGATCTGACCCCTCAGAGGCAAGGGGCCCATAGCGTCAGATATAGCTGGCGAATGTCCCGGTGGGTCTATTGCGACCGGGAGCCGGCCAGTTCCATGAACTTTTTGGCAATATCCTCGGGCTCGACGGTCACCACCAGAAACCCCTCGTCGCTGGCGGTGAACGAGTCGTCGTTGTTGTAGCCGTTGACCATCTCGTTCATGATCTCAACCAGTTCCGGTTCGGGGATGCCGTCGGCCAGCCGGCGCATGTCGGGGTCGTCCCCCTTTCGGACGGTCCCGGCTATCTTCTCACCCAGCATCTCCTGGCGCACCGCGTCCCGCTGTATGCCCTCGACCATATTGAGATGGCGGCCTATGTAGCACCCGCCGAAGTACATTACCTCGTGCTCGGCGCCTTCTATCTTGTCGTTGAAGAGGGCCTTGGGCACAAGCTCGTTGTCCTCCAGATACTTGTAGACGGCCGGGTCCTCCCAATCGGGGTTTTCCTTGTCAAAGGCCAGGAAAACCGAGTACATGAAGAAGTCTTTGGGTTCGACCTTTATACGCATAAGACCCTCCCCGGCTCGTCTTATAGAAGCCCGGCGTCTCCAAGAACTTTGTCGATGTTGGCGGGGTCCTGTTGCCAAGCCCCCGAGTCGATCCTGTGCATGCCTTCGACGACGGCTGCGCTGGCGGGCGTCGGGACATTCGCTTCCCTGCCCTTTCGCACCACGTAGCCGTTCATATAATCTATCTCAGAGCGGCGGCGCTTGTACACGTCTTGGGCCATGGATGAGCGCCAGTCCACCTCGGCTTTGCGTCCCAGCATCTTGGCGTCGATTTCCTCGAAGACCTCGCCGTCGTCGGCCCGGTTCCAGGTTTCGGCGTCCAATCCGCGCACCGGCTCTACGTTGAATCCCAAAGCGGTTCCCACTTGCACTGTTTCCTTGGCCAGGTTGATGGCCAGCTTCCGAGCGTTGGCGTTGTCCCTCTGACCCACGGAACCCAGTCCCGATATGCCGCCTATGGGGTTGCCCATGCAGTTGGTGGCCAGCTTGCACCATCGCTCGCCCCAGATGTTGGTGGTGGCCTTTGAGTTGTCTATAGCCTTCATCATGTCCATGAGGTCTTCGATTCTCTTGGACACCGTGCCGTTGGTCTCACCTGACCGGAACACGTCGTAGCCCCTGGCCGTCCCCGGCTCTCCGCCGCGGGTGACGTGGCCCGGCTCCCAGAGGGCGACTTCAATGCTGGACATGACCAGAGGAACCTGCCGGTTGAACCCAACGATGGAAGCGATTAGCTCGTCGTTCATGCAGTTCTGCGCTGATATGATGAATCCGGTGGGCTTAACATAAGGTTTGATGAAGTGGGTTGCCCACTCGGTGTCGTAGGACTTGACCGACAGGAAAACGATGTCGAACTGCTCGTCTACGCTTTGGAGACCGTGGAGGTGCATGGCCTTCACTGGAACGGTGAAGTCTCCCTGGCTCCCGCTGGCCCGCAGTCCCTGGGAACGCATGGTTTCTACATGCTCCGGCCACTGGTCGAACAGAGTAATGTCGTGGCCTGCGCGGGCCAGGAAAGCTCCTATGTAGCTTCCGGCGGCGCCGGGTCCTACGATTGCTATCTTGGTCATGGGCTCATGTTCCTTTCTGAACGCCTTGGCGGGTGAATTACGTATGAAGTAGCCGATTACTCCCAACGCCGCTCCTGTCTAGTCGAGCCAGCTGGTGAACTCGCCTGCCGGAGTGCGCTTTGACCCCACGGACTCGTCGGGGGCTCCGATGCACAGCAGGGACACCAGCTTCCAGTCCGGGTCCGCTCCCAAAGTCTCGGCCAGGTTGGTCGGGCGGGTCGGGCCGCCGGTCTCCCACGTCACGGTGAGTCCTTCAGCCTGTCCGACCAGCGACATGATGTAGCAGGCGCAGACGGTGGAGGCGTAGTTTTCCTGTGTCTCCTCGTCGTGGCGGCCCGGAACTGAGTAAGCGAAAACCACCCAGGGCGGGGCGGTTACCTTGGAGGTGACGATGGCCGCCCTCTCGGGCGCGTCGCCCCGTCCAATTGAGAACTCGTGGGTTATGTCGGCGACTCTCTGGCGGGTCTTGCTGTCTTTGTCCATGACGAAGAAGCGCCACGGCTCGGTCAAGCGGTGGTTGGGCGCCCAGACTGCGGCGTCCAACATTCGCTGGATGGTCTCTCTGGAGACCGGCTCGTCCTTGTATCTCCAGGCCATTCTACGGTTGTAGACGGCCTCGTAAACGCTGGTGTCGCTGAAGGGGATGTCAGCCATTGGAGTCTCCTAGACTTGGAACTTGCGCTCAGATTACCGCCATGCGGTGGAGGTGTCAACGCCGCGGGCTGGGTGGGAGGAGTGCTTATTCCTCCTCCCGCAAGTAGGCGTCGGAGCCGTCGAGCCAGTCGGTGCGGATGGGGCTGAAGGCGTCGATTTCGTCAGTGTCTTCCAGAGCTTCCGCTGAGTGCTCCACGTCGGCAGGTATGTGGAGGGTCTCTCCGGCCCGTACGATAATGTCGGCTCCGTCAATCACGAACTTGAGGGAACCGGCCAGGACGTGTGTAATCTGCTCGTTGGGGTGAGTGTGGGCGGGCACGGTGGAGCCTTTGGGGAAAGTCAGCCGGCCCAGCATAACCTGCTCTCCGGTCACGATGCGGCGGCGTATGCCCTGCTTGAGCCTGTCAACAGGCACGTCGTCCCAGGGAACGGATTTCATGGAATACTCCTTTAGGAGGCTATTGGGCCGTCACTCCTCCGTCTATGACCATCTCGGACCCCGTCATGTAGGAGGACTCGTCCGAGGCCAGGAAGAGGACGGCGTTGGCTATGTCGATGGTGTCTCCGATGCGGCCCAGGGGTATGCGGCCCATATAGTCGGGGTCTCTGGTGACTCCGCTTTGCCTGTACATGTCCGTTTCGATGGCTCCTGGGTGGATCGAGTTGCAGCGGATGCCGTCCTTGGCATGCTGGATGGCTGCGGCTTTGGTGAAGAGGCGGACTCCTCCCTTGGAGGCAATGTATGAGCTGGACGCCCTGGTCGAACCCACCAAACCCACGTTGGAGGAGATGTTTACGATGGAGCCGCCGCCTGCCTGGCGCATGGCAGGTATTGCCGTCTTAACGCCCAGGAACACACCTTTGAGGTTGACGTCCAGGGTTCGGTCCCAGTCCTCCTCTGTTGTCTCCTCGATGCTCTTCTGGATGATGATGCCAGCATTGTTCACGAGGACATCCAGCTTGCCGTATTTATCGACGGCTGTCTGAACAGCCGTCTGCCAGTCGGACTCGGAGGTCACGTTCAGGTGGACGTAGAGAGCGTCGCCCCCGGCCTCGGCAATCTCCGCCTCGACCTTCTGGCCCTCCTCGTCGAGAATGTCCCCGAACACTACTTTTGCGCCCTCGCGGCTGAGAAGCCGCGCTTCCTCGGCGCCTTGGCCCCGGGCGCCGCCGCTGATCAACGCCACTTTGCCGTCCAGCCTGCCCATGCCATCCTCCTTGTACTGCGACCCGCGGCAGTCTAGTAGTTCATGCGGGTGGCGCGGCTGCTCATCCAGTCGTGGCTCTGCTGCTTGCGGCGCGCGTATTTGTCGATGACCACGTTTAACAGTGAAGGCTTCCCCGACGCCAGGGCCCTCTCCATTGCGGGTATGAGCTGGTCTGGCGTCTCCACGTGCTCGCCATGGCCGCCGAAAGCCTCCATCACGCGGTCGTAGCGGACTCCGTCGGGTTGGGTTTCTCCGTCTCCCCGGTCGCCGAGGTTGATTTTGTCGGAGCCGCCGACCGAGACGTTGTTTGCCACCACGAAGGTTATGGGAAGGTCGTACCGGAGGGCCGTCTCCACCTCGAAGCCGTTCCAGCCGAAGGCGTAGTCTCCGTTGAATGACACCACCTGCTTGCCTGGTCGGGCTATCTGCGCTCCTATTGCGTAGGGCACCGATACACCCATGCAGCCGCTGGTGCCTGCGTCCAACCTCTGGCGTGGGTAGTAGCTGGGGCACATGACCCTCGAGACAGCCATCGTGTTCTCGCCGTCCACCGTGACAGTTGCGTCCCTGTCCAGGGTGTCCATGATGTCCCGGTACATGCGGTACATGTTCACGGGAGAGTCGTCGGCGTTTATCATTGGCTCGATGGCCTCTGCGTTCTTAATGCGCTGGCTTTCCAGGGCCTGGAGCCAGGGGGTCTCGATGGAGCGGTTCACGTTGCCCAGTTCCTCTAGAAGCTGGGTGAACACCGCCTTGCCGTCTCCGACCAGCCCGACTTCAGCGGGAACGCCGTTGCCGATTTCCTCGGCGTCGATGTCCAGCTGAATGACCTTCACGTCCTGTGAGAACCGGGGGGAGATGCCGAAGTGGAACATCCAGTTGAACCTGGCCCCGGCTAGCAGCACCACGTCCGCGTTCTGGAGGGCGTGAGTGCGGGCGCCCGAGGCGTTCAGCGGGTGGTCGTCGGACACGACTCCCTTGCCCATAGGCGACGGGATGAAGGGGACCTGCATCCGGTCTACGAACTGGCGCACCTCTTCCGAGGCGTCGGCCCAGGCCAAGCCCTTGCCCAGCAGCAACAGGGGCCGCTCGGCCTTGGACAGAAGCTCTACTGCCTTCTTCACCTCTCTGGGATCGGCCAGCGGAGCGGCGGGCGCCGGGTTGGCCGGGAAGTAGCGGAAGTCCTCTTCGTCGGCTAGCCCGTCGATGACGCTGGACGGAATGTCCAGGTACACCGGGCCGGGGCGTCCGTTCATCATCTTACGAATGGCCGCGTTCACGTAGTAGGGGACCTGGCGCGGGTCGTCAATGGCTACGGACCACTTGCAGACAGGTGACGCCGTCTCCATCTGGGGCGTCTCCTGGAAGTCTCCCCGGTGTTTGCGGCTGGACTCGACGGCTCCACCTATAAGCAGCATGGGCCAGCAGTTGGCCCACGCAGTGGCGAGGCCCGTAATTGCGTTGGTCATGCCAGGGCCGCTGGGCACCAGCGCTACCCCGGGTTTCTTTGTGATGTAGTTGTAGGCCTGGGCCGCCATAGCCGTCGCCTGCTCGTGGCGGAAGGAATAAATGGACAGGCCTTCGTTCTTGGCCGCTCCATTGATGGTGCCCATAGGGTCTCCGGGCAGGTTGAAGACCAAGTCGATGCCCTCGTTTTTGAGCTGCTTGATGAGAATCTCTCCGCCTTTTAGCTGTGCCATGATTCCTCCTCTTCTGGTGCCTTTTGGCAAACCCCGGTCCATGAATTGGACTTGGGGTGATTCCTTCTACTGCGGGAAGGCCGCGATTGGGGTCGATGGAGGTCCTTAAGCTATGAACCCCTCCACGTATCCCTCGTTTATCTCGTCCTCGGACAGGTTCAACACGGTCTTGAGGACGTAGTCGTTGTGCTCGCCCAGAAGGGGAGCAGGCCTTATGTCGAAGTCCACTCCCGACATGACGTAAGGGGGGCCGTCGTAGGTGGTCTCGCCCGCCTCCGAGTGGACAACCTTGCGGTAATGGCCTCTTGCAGCCAGCTGCGGGTCCCCCAAAAGCTCCTTGCCGTTCTGCACCACCCCCGCCGGGACCCCGGCGTCCTGCATGGCTTTGAACACCTGCTCCGCCGGCTTGTCGGACGTCCAGGCTGAAACGACGGCGTCGAGCTCTTCCTCGTTGCTCTTCCGGGCCTCGAAGGTGGCGTACCTTTCGTCCGACGCCAGCTCCGGGCGGCCAATAACCCCGCACAGGCTGCTCCACTCGTCATCATCCGTGACCGAAATGACGCACCAACGGTCCTCATCCCGGTCGTCCAAGAAGATGGACGCGCAGGGATAGACGCCCTGGGGCGCCGCGTGATAGGAGTGGTTGCCCATCCTGGGTTGCACTCGCCCCAAGGTGGAGTATTCCAATACAGCCGTTCCCGTGGTCGATATGATGGACTCGTACTGGGAAAGGTCTATGTACTGCCCCTTGCCCGTCTTCTCCCTGTGGTGGAGGGCGGCCAAGAGAGCGAACGAGGACATGTGGGGGTTTACGGCGTAGTCGGTGAAGGCGTGGCCCGGCGAGATGGGGTCTGAATATTCGTATCCCGCCAGATAGTGCAGTCCGGCCATGGCTGCCCCCATTGGTCCGTGTCCCTTGACGTTCTTCCAACAGCCCGTGAGCCCCGCTAGCGAGTGGCTGCACATGATGATGTCCTGTCTCAGGCTCCTCATCACTTCGTAGCCCAGGCCCATGCGGTCCATTGTGCCTGCGCTGAAGTTCTCCACAACCACGTCCGAGTCGGGCACGAGTCGCAGCGCCAGGTCCTTGCCCTTGGGGTGGCGCAGGTTCAACGAGATGGACAGCTTGTTGGCGTTGTAGTTGTTGAACCAGCCGCTCATGTTGAAGCTGGACCGTCCCTCCGGCGGGACGGGGTCCATCTGCCTGGCGCCGTCGTGGCGGGTTGTGGACTCTATTCGAATCACCTCTGCCCCGGCCCAGGCCAGCGTGCGGACCGATATGGGGGCGACGGCCCTCCAACCGAAGTCCAGCACCCTGACCCCCGCAAGGGGCATGTCTGACCCGTTTCCGCTCATATTACGCCCTCCCGCTGCAGCTCCTCCAACTCTTGTGGTTGGATGCCCAGCACTTCTCCGTACACCTCTTCGTTGTGCTCCCCTATCAGAGGCGGTCTCCGGGATATGGCCCAGGGGCTTTCAGGCAGACGCACAGGCGGCCCTGGGTACTTGATGGAGACGCCCAATTCAGGGTGCTCCACGTCCTGGAAAAACCCCCTGTCCTGCAGATGGGGAGACTTTACCACATCCTCCGGGGTGGCCGTCGGCACGGTGAACACCTGCCTGTCCCGGTTGAAGCTGAGCTCCAGCAGCTCCACCTTGGTCTTGTCTGCGAAGAACCTGAGCATCAACTCCTGGAACGCCTGCCGTTCCTTGGGGTCCTCCCTGACCAGGTCTGCGTCGAGCCATCGCTCGTCGAATTCGTCGCCAAGTCCCTGCTCACGCAACAAGTCCCATACGGCTTGCAGGCTCGTGCCCGGAGCCGCTGCCAGAAAGTATACTTGCCCATCCTTGCAGGGATAGATGTTCCGCACGGCGCTGCGTCCGCGGGCTATCTCTCCTCGCCGGAGGATCTGCCCCAAGATGTCGTAGGTGGGCATCATTCCGGCGGTTCCCACGGCCATTGCGGCTTGCATGGAGGTGTCGATGTGTTGGCCCTCCCCGCTGTGGTTCCTCTGGAGCGTAGCCATCATCAGTGCGTTGGCCGTGTGCATCGACGCCGCCCAATATCCGACTTCGTTGTTGATCTGGTAGGGGGGAAAGTGGGGCAACCCGACAAGCTGGGTGATGCCGCCCATTGCCTGGCCCACGATGTCGGTGGCTTTCATCCGGCTGTATGGGCCTTCCTGTCCAAACGGTGTGATTGAAGCCTGAATAACGCCGGGCTTGGCTTGGCGCAGCTCGTTGAAACTAAGGCCAAGGCGGTCCATGTACCCCGGCTCAAAGCTTTCCAGCACAACGTCCGCCCCCTCGACGAGGCCCATGAAAATCTCCCGTCCCCGGGGGCTTTCGATGTTCAGGGTGACGCCGCGCTTGGAGGTATTGAACTGCCACCAGTATAGGCTCTTCTCAGGCGCAGGGTCGTCGTCGTAGAACGGCCCCAGCTTGCGCATGGGGTCGCCGCCGGGTGGCTCTATCTTGATTACGTCGGCCCCCATGTCGGCCAGCAGCTTGCCGCAAAAGACCCCTATGGGGCCTGTCAGGTCCAGGACCGTCAAGTCTGACAAGGGGCCGGGGGGAAGCGTGTTTCCACTGTTCAACAACCGCCTCCGATAGGGCTGTTTGAACCAAGAATAGCCCGTTGGAAGGCTCATGGCAATAGTCCGCGCCTTTGGCGAAGGGTCTTTTGGCAGTCTACCCCCACCCTATCCCGGTAAGAGCGAGGGAGCAATGTGGTTTCTCCTCCTTAGGAGTTTGCCAGTCCCTTTGAGTGATGCTATCCTTCTCGTGGCCGCGCGCCGGCCGTTGCCTATGAAAATACCCGACATATTCAATGCAGGACGCCGCTCGTTGTCCTTCGAGTTCTTCCCGCCAAAGACTCCTGAGGCGGCGGAATCTCTGTCCAACGCCGTGAAAGCCCTTGCTCCGTACAAGCCCGATTACGCCTCTATGACCTACGGCGCGGGCGGGAGCACCCGCGACATGACTGTGGAGACGGCCTGCCAGATCAAAAGAGACACGGGAATCGAAGTCATGGCCCACGTGACCTGCGTCTCCCAGACCAAGGACGAAGTGAAGTCCGTCCTGGACAGCCTGGAGGCCAACGATATCGAGAATGTCCTGGGCCTACGGGGCGACCCTCCTGGAGGCGAGACAACCTTTACTCCGATGGAGAACGGCTTTCACCAAGCGGCAGACCTCATCAGCTACATTCGGGAAAACTACTCTTTTGGAGTAGGGGGCGCGTGTTTCCCAGAGGGACACCCCGACTCCACCGACCTGGACACGGACGTCGCTTTCCTGGCTAAGAAAGTCGACGCCGGCGCCCAGTTCCTGGTGACCCAACTCTTCTTCGACAACGAGGACTTCTTCAGGTTCATGGAAAGGTGCGAACGGGCCGGAATCGACGCTCCGGTGGTGGCTGGTGTCATACCCGTCTTGAGCACGCCTCAAATACGCCGGTTTGTGTCCTTTTGTGGCGCCAAAATTCCGGCGAAGTTGGACGAGGACCTGGAGAGGTTCAAGGACGACGATGCGTCGGCCAGGCAGCTGGGCATCGAATACGCCGTCGGGCAGATAGAAGAGCTTTGGGCGAATGGGGTTTCCGGCGTCCACATCTACACGTTGAACCGCAGCTATTCCACGCGGAGAATTCTGGACGCACTGGACCTGGACCGGAGCTAACCAAGGCTCGTTCTTGCCGCGTCGCCAGCCCCAATCTAGAATAGCCCCAGAGAACAACCTTTCCGAAAGACCAACGCAGTCCAATCCACAGGAGGCGTCTCGATGAACATTGGCTTTATTGGCACAGGCAACATGGGATTCGGCATGGCCAACAACGTGCTCAAGGCTGGGTACAAGCTGACAGTCCACGACATCGCCCGGGAAAGGGCCATTCCGTTGCTGGAAGCGGGGGCCGACTGGGCGGACAACCCAAAGCAAGTGGCTGAGGCCAGCGACATAACCTTCACATCCCTTCCCGGCCCCAGGGAGATGGAAGCGGTCACCCTGGGAGAGGACGGCATTCTGGAGGGTTCCAAACCTGGCAGTGTGTTCATCGACATGACCTCCAACTCGCCCACCGTGGTGCGGCGCATATGCCAGGTGTTCGCCGAGGCGGGAGTCCACATGCTGGACGCGCCGGTGAGCGGAGGGGTCAAGGGCGCCCGTTCAGGCAGGCTTGCCGTGATGACGGGAGGAGACGAAGAAGTCTACAACCGAGTAAAGCCCGTATTGGACGCTATAGGCGACAACGTGGTCTACTGCGGCGCGATTGGCTCTGGCTCGATATGTAAGCTCATGCACAACTGCGTTTCCATCACCACCACGCAGCTATTGAGCGAGGTCTTCACGCTGGGAATAAAGGCGGGTGTAGATCTGAAACCATTGTGGGAGACCATACGGCGCGGCTCGTTCGGCCATGCCAACCGTATCCACCAGCTTCCGGAGAGTTGGTTCTCCGGAGAGTTCGAGCCGGACCTGGAAAAGGGGTACTTCGCCATAGGGCTTTCTCGCAAGGACGTTGGGCTGGCCACAGAACTTGGCCGGGAGTACAACGTGCCTATGCCTCTTTCCAACGTCGCCGAGCAGGAGTTGATGGTCGCAATGGAGCGGGGATGGGGCGACGCCCCATCGGGCAAGGTGCACCTGCTTCAAGAAGAAAAGGCGGGCGTCGAGGTGCGGGGAGACTTCCCCATAGGAAAGACCCAGCTGATTATCGAGGAGTAGAAGCATGGACCTGGAGCTTACCGGGAGAGCCGCCATCGTCACCGGCGGCAGCGTGGGCATCGGAAAAGCGGTGGCTTTGGAGTTGGCCCGGGAGGGCGTTGACGTGGCTATATGCGCCCGAGGCCAGGAGCGGCTGGACGCAGCCGCCGAAGAAATCTCCAACGAGACGGGACGCCGGGTCATAGGCGTCCAAGCCGACGTGACCGACCAGGCCTCCGTGAAGAACCTGGCCAAGGCCGCCCACGACGCCTTTGGACGAATCGACATACTGGTGAACAACGCTGCCTTCCCTGGAGGGCTGGTTCGCGGTTCGCTGGAAGACGCCGATGAAGGTCCCCTCCTCGACGACATCAACACCAAGGTGATGGGGTACTTCCGGTGCGCCAAGGCGGCGGCGCCCTACATGAAACAACAAAGATGGGGTCGCATCATCAACATTGGCGGGCTCTCAGGACGACGCTCCCACGTCATCAGCGGGCTCCGAAACGCCGCAGTCGCCCATATGGCCAAGTCCCTGTCGGACGATTTGGGACCCTATGGCATCACCGTGAATCTGATTCATCCCGGAGCAACGTGGACGGAACGCAGCGGTCCCATGTACGAGGAGCAGGCCCGGAGAGAAGGGGTCACGGTTGACGAGGTGACCTCCCGGGTCGCGTCGGACATAGCGATTCGACGAATCGTCGACGCCAGGGAAGTTGGGTACGTGGTGGCGTTCCTTTGTTCTCCTAAGGCCGAGTGCATCACCGGCGAGATATTCGCCGTCGGCGGCGGAGCGGACCGGGCCGTCTTCATGTAGCCGCGCCTTGGAAGGCGCCTCAGGCGGCTACTTCGTCGATTACCTTCACTTCCATCTTGGCGATGTGGCTTGTGGGCAGGTCGCCAAGGGTTTTGCGTTCGTCAGTGGCAAAGTATTCCTGCTCCTTGGCGGGAATATCCTCGGCGCTGTTGAACCGTCGCACCCAGATGAACTCAGTGCGGTCTGCGTTTACCCAAGTAGCCACCACCGGAACGCCGATTTTGTCGTGAATGGCTCGTATATGTCCGTTGAACAGGTCTATCCAGGAGTCCATCATTCCTCTGTTGATGGTGTACGTGCGCAGTTGATAGGCCATTGGCGCTCTCCTTTCCGGGTGTTTCGCCGTAATGGTTGCATATTAGCTGGGAGTTTGCCACTGTCCAGGCCGGCTCCTGGTCTACCTCTCTGACGGAAGGGCCTCGGTATAACGTAGATAATTCGTCTATACCCGTAACCAATTCGCGTTGACATCAACGCTGCCGTATCGCTAGCATTATGGTGTCTTACAGTATGGGAAGACGGGGTGGGTGTGATGTGCCCGGCCCGAAACCTTAGGATGATGAGCCGGGGTTGACGAATTGACAAACACTGGCAGCTACAGCCAACGCGTCCTGTTTATGGTTCTCGCCGTTGGCGCCGTATTGGGATTGCTAATAGCCGGGGCTTTCTGGGGCCGAGGGAACAGCGTATTCGCTCAGGGAACGGCCGGTTCGCTCGCATTCGACGAGGGCGCATCTACCTCTCGATATATAGACGAGAACAGCCCGGAAGGTATATTGGTGGGCAGCCCGGTGATGGCGACAGACCCCGATCCCAACGGGGGATCTCTGACGTATTCACTGTCCGGTTTGGACGCCGACCAGTTCCACATAAACTCATCCACCGGTCAGATAAGTGTGGGAGTCAACGGGGCGCTCGACCATGAGTCGGATCGAAACCCCTATATGGTCGTGGTGGAGGTTACTAACGCCAAAGGGGCCACGGCTCATATAGAAGTGTTGATAGACATTGGCGACATCAACGAGGCGCCCACGGTGCTGTTGTCGGACGACGGTGTGGCCAGGATCGGAGTTCTACTGACAGCCATCGTGTTCGATCCCGACGGAGGCGTTGTGGCTGCACGTTGGCAGTGGCAGCGGTTCAGCGACGGGGTTACGTGGACTGACATAGATGGAGCGACCTCCTCGGGCTACGTCCCGAAGCCAGAAGACTTGGGGGTTCTGTTGCGGGCCAACGCAATCTATATCGACAACGCCGGCGGTGGAATAGCGGAGGGAGATGCTTCCTCTCCAGTAGTACCCGCGCCCCCGGCGCCCACTCCGACTCCTACTCCACAGCCTACGCTGGCTCCTCCACCAACACCGGAGCCCACGCCTGTGCCGACGGCTATACTTGCGCCCACTCCCACTACGGTTCCTACTCCAACTCCTCAGCCTACGACCACGCCACGTTCGTCGGTTCCTTCACCAACGCCCACTCCGACACCTGTTCCAACGACCACACCCGAACCGGCGCCCACGGCGACGCCGAAACCTGCTCCCACTGCTGCGCCGGAGCCGACATACACTCCTGAGCCGACTGCTGCGCCCACCCCAGTGCCGACCCCGACCGCGGCTCGCACGCCGTCTCGAGTGCCTCCTCCCGAACCGGAGGAAGAAGAGGATTCCGGGTTGCCGCTGTGGCCGTTCATAGTCCTCGCTGTCGTCGGGGGACTCTTGATAGTAGGCGGTGGAACGATTTACATAATTCGCAGACGAAGGGACATTGCAGGGTTGTAGGCATCTCTTCGTGACACAGAGGCGGAGCTGCTAATTAAGGACGAAGCGGGGGCGATTCTGAATCGCCCCCGTTGCTATTTCGAAGCAAAGTGAGGCAATTGGAATCCCAAGAACTTGAGAGTGTTTGGGAGTATGGCGCGCCCGGCAGGACTCGAACCCGCAACCTCTGGGTCCGAAGCCCAGCGCTCTATCCATTGAGCTACAGGCGCAGTAAGGCGTGGTCACCCAAGTTGGGGTGAGCGATGGGATTCGAACCCACGATCTCCTGAGCCACAGTCAGGCGCCTTAGGCCTCTTGGCTACGCTCACCACGCACAACCAAGACAGTCTAAGGAATAGGGAGAGCCTAGTCAACAACTAGTCGTCGTCGGCCAGGCTCATTGCCAGGTTCACCAGAGTCCTGGTGGGCACTCCCGTTCCACCCCGTACCAGATAGCCTTTCTCGCTCTTAGAGAGGTAGGTGCCTGCTATGTCAAGATGCGCCCAGGGAGTGTCATCCACGAACTCGGAAAGGAACTGGGCCGCTGATATGGACCCGGCGGGTCTGCCGCCTGAGTTCTTGACGTCGGCCACATTGCTCTTGATCTCTTCCTTGTAATCGTCGTACATGGGCAGTTGCCACATGCGCTCGCCGGAGTCGTTTCCGACAGAGATGACCTGGTCTGCCAACTCCTGGTTGTTGCCCATCAGTCCGCTGGCTGCGTGGCCCAGCGCCACCACCATTGCCCCGGTGAGAGTGGCGATGTCGACAATGCGAGTGACTCCCTGCTGACGGGCGTAGTAGAGGGCGTCGGCCAGCACCAGTCTTCCTTCGGCGTCGGTGTTGATTATCTCGATGGTCTTGCCGCTCATGCTCCTCACTACGTCGCCCGGCCGCTGTGCATTCCCACCGGGCATGTTCTCTGTGGCGCCTATGATGCCCGTGACGTTGATTCGAGGCTTTAGCTGTGCGATGGCCTTCATGGATGCGATGACTGAAGCTCCGCCTGCCATGTCGCCCTTCATGTCTTCCATGCCTGCCGGGGGCTTGAGGGAGATTCCTCCGGTGTCGAAGGTAATGCCTTTGCCCACTATGCCCAGGTTTTCCTCGCTGTCCGGAGCGCCTTTGTAGCTGAGCATAATGAGCTTGGGCGGTTGGACACTTCCCCTGGCCACGCCCAGCAGGGCGCCCATCCCTAGCTCCTCCATCTGGTCCTTCTCCAGGACCTTCACCTCCAGGCCCTGCTCCGCGGCCATCTGGGAGGCGATTTCGGCCATGCGGGTGGGAGTCATTACGTTGGGGGGTTCGTTCACCATGTCCCTTGCCAAAAGGACTGCCTCGGCCAGGATTCGGCCCTTCTCTATTCCCTTCCTTAGCAGAGATGCGTTCTTGGCGGTCTTCTCGACTATCTGCAACTCTGTGAGCTCGGACCTGTCTTCCTCGCCTCTAGTTAGGTAGGTCTTGAATCTGTACAGGCCAAGGATCGCCCCTTCTCCGATGGCTTGGCCGCATTCTGCCGGGTCCAGCCCGCCTATTCCGGCCCCGTGGGCGATGGTGGCCGCCTTGGCCACACCAAGGTTCCTAAGGTAGCGGGATGACGCGGCGGTGACTTCCCGGACGGAGTTAGTGGTGAAGGACTCCCGTTTTCCTAGCCCGAGCACAATGACTCGGGCCGCGGGGATCTTCCCAAAGGTGTGAATCAGGGTCGTCTCACCCTTCTTGCCTTTGATTTCGCCGTCTTTGATGAGCTGGCTGATGGCGCCGTCGAGGGCCTTGTCTATGGCTCCCGTGGCGCCTCCGGGTTTCTTAACCCCGTCGAACAGATTCACCACAAGAGCTGGAGTCTTAATGCTGGCTACGTCGTTGCGGACTACTCTGATTTTCATTTTGTCTCCTCCGCCGGCTAGGCCGGTTAAATTTTTACGCCGCGGCTCCGGGAACGGGGTCTCTATGGTGAATGTGCCGGGCCCGTTGTGGCATGGTCGGGGAAAGCCATGTCGCGGGCTAACTTGGCTAATGCCCACCCAACGTCCTCGGACGTGTCGACCGTCAGGTGAGGCCGCAGTATGGGCTCAGCCGTAGGGGCCATTCGCCTGTAGACCCGCCAGTCGGCCGCAGAGGCTTCCTGGGGGTCCGGGTGTAACGCACGGCGCTCCAGGCGTTCCCGTATGACTTCCCGAGGCGCCTCGACACACACCAGGAACAACCGGGCGTCCGCTCTTTCCGCCAATCCGTACAGCTCGGTACGGTTGGACTCTCTGAGGTTGGTGGCGTCAATTAAAACCGAGATTCCATCCAGCAGCAATTCATAGGCCAGCTGATGAATCGCGCCGAAAAGTCGGCGGCTGTCGTTGGCGGAATAGGAGGGCTGGGTGAACAGCGCTTTTCGCAGCGCGTCGCTCTCCAGCGTCGCCAGGGGGACTCGGGCCGCAAGGTTGCGGGCAAAGGTTGTCTTTCCAGACCCTGGCAACCCGGAAAGGACCGCCATGCACGGCTTGTCTACGGGGGGTGGAAGGCGAAGAATTTCCCGTCTGAGACACGCCACGTCCGTTTCCAGTGATGGGGTTGCAACGACGTGGCTAGTGTAGTTGGGCATAGGAGGGTGAGGCTTTCCAATGGAGTGATTGGTGAAATTATAGGATGAACCGGACTTCAGGTCTAGGCTTAGGTTTCATCGGTATAGAACGCAATCCCCATCAGACCTGGTCCCAGGTGAGCCCCCATGACGGGTGTGAACTCGCTAGTGAACAGCTCGAGGCAGTCGAATTCCCGGTCTATTCTTTCCAAAAGCGTCGAGGCGTCCTGTGCCGAATGGGCGTGCATGACGTTGACGTGGACGGGCTTTGATCCAACTCTTGTACCCATGACGGCCACCATACGGTCCATTGCCCTACGGCGACTCCGGGGTCTATCCAGGAGCCTTGCTTCTCCCAACCTCAGCTCCGTCAGGGGTTTGAACCCCAGAATAGAGCCGGTCCAAGCCGCCACTCGCGGGACACGCCCGCTGCGGCCCAGGTAATAGAGAGTGTCCAGGAAGGCGATGAGGTTCACTTTGGGAATAAGTTCTTCCACACCCGCGATCACTTGCCGGATGTCGGCGCCCTGATGGGCGGCTCTGGCTGCGGCGAGGGCTATGAAACCCTCCGCCCCTGCGGCGGTCCTGCTGTCCATGACCCGTATGTTGACTTCGGGTATCTCGGAGCGGGCGATACGGGCGGCAGACCGTGCGGAGTCATAAGTGGCGCTGAAGTTCATGGCCAGGGTCAGGCACAGAACGTCCTGTGCCGTCTGGGAGGCTTTCCTGAAAGCCTCTAGGAAGACCGCTGGCCTTGGGGCAGCCGTGGTGGGAGGGGTTGGGCTGGTCTTAACCAGCCGGTAGAACTCATCGGGATTGATGTCCACCCCGTCCAGGAACGACTGGCCGTCGACGGCGAGCTCGTGAGGGGCTATAAAAAGGGGCAGGTTGTCAACCAACTCGCTGGGGATGCAGCTGCAACTGTCAACGACAACGGCTACTGTGTGTTGCTGAACCAATGAGTTACCGCCTCCCCACTTTCGCCGCTTCTGGCAGGGTTGGCGTTTGCCTCGCTTAGGGCGTCCCGTCGCTTGAGTCTTGACTCCAGGTAGGCGGGGGTGAAGAGGAAGGCAATGGAGGCGAGGATGATGAGAATCATAGAGAAGGCGCCGATGCTGACGGGAATGGCGGAGACGGTGAACGTCACTATCAGGGCGGTGGCGATAGTGAGCAGGCCAATCTTTACTAGCCTGTGCCCCACTTTCATAAATACGCCCGTGGTGACGGCAAGGGCAAGGAATACGAGCGCCCGGTCCGTGTCGGTCGAATGGACTTGTGGGTTGTCGGTGGACCAGAGTCCTCCCTGCCAGTTGAGGAACAGGAGCCAGGACGTAAGGAAAGGGAAGGGGAGCGCCGTCAACGACGCCAACAGCCAGTCTTGCCGCACCACTCGCGCGATGACGCGGTGCATTATCCATAAAGAAAAGGGCACGTAGGCTACGAGCAGAATATATATGGGGAAGCTGAAGGGCAGCGAGCCGGTGGTTACAAATACCCATGCTCCGTATCCGACGGCCGTAAGGGCCAACATCCATGACAGAATAGGCGCCGCCATGGAGTATCCGAGCCAGGAATAGGTCCACTTGGGCCTTCCAGACCGCCATGCCTTGAGGGCAATAAAGCTGATCCCGACCAACACCACCGCTAGGAGTATGTACTTGGTCCAGAGATGCAGAGCGAACAGCGAGGCCAGCAGCAGGTGGGGCAGTGTTGCGATGATGATGTCACGCCAGGAGGCCTTGCTGTGGACGGAATACATCCCCTGGGCGATGGCCTCTGGCCGGCCCAGGTCCCGCAGGGACCGCTCTCTGGCTTCTTCGTAGGTCAGGCCCTCCTCCTGGAGGTCACGCACCTTGTCGTCGAGGTGGCTTTGGAGTTCGAGGACGATCTCCTGGTTCACCCCTGGGTCAAGCCTTAGTTTTCTAACGAGAGTCTGCAAGTAGCGAGAGGTGTCCATGAAAGTTCCCCTCGGACCGTTCTACTGTACCTGGGGCAACATTACGGAATCGATGGCGCTGGAGAAACGTTTCCATTCGCTTTGGCGTTCTTCCAGGACCTTTTCGCCCTTGGAAGTTATGTGGTAGTAACGGCGGGGGACTCCGGGGTCCGCCTCGCCCCAGCGTCCTTCGATGAGGCCGCTTCTTGCAAGGCGGTGCAGGGCAGGGTAGAGGGTCCCTTCCTTGAACTGGAAGTACCCGCTGCTCCTCTTCTCTATCTCCTTGACGATCTGGTAACCGTACATGACCTCGTTGGCGAGGAGGGACAAGAGGAGTGTTTCGGTGTTTCCTTTGAGAAGCTCTTTGTGGTACATGGTTGACACTCTCCGGGGGGAGCTTAGGGAGATTCTATGTTGGGCTGGCGGCGCCAGTCAAGACGGGCGGCAAGCCAATATCAGCCGTCCAGCCCGTCCACTGCCCATAAGATGGCGAACAGGATGAACAGGGCCACTGTGGGCGTCAAGTCGAAGATGCCGACGCGCAGGTTGAGCCGCCGTATGGGCGCCAGTATGGGTTCTGTGATTTGGTAGATTATGGCAACGATGGGATTGATCCTGTCGCCCCCGACGGGGAACCAGGACAATATGATTCTGGCAAAGACCCCGGCGATGAGGGCCCAGACCAGTATGCGTAGGAACGTGAAGAACCAGTCCTGCACTATTCGCCCAAGGCCAACGATTTTTCGTGGGCGGCGACCACTGCGTTTAACACGGCTGCCCTGAATCCCGCGTCCTCCAGGACCATCAGGGCTTCTACGGTGGTGCCGCCCGGCGACGACACCAGGTCTTTGAGGTCGGCGGGATGTCGGCCGGTCTCCCGCACCAGAGAGGCGCTTCCCAAGACCGTCTGGAGCGCCAGAGTGCGCGACATAGGCCTTGGAAGCCCCAGGTATACACCGGCGTCTATGAGGGATTCTATGAACATGAAGACGTAGGCCGGGCCGGAAGCGCTCAAAGCCGTCGCCATGTCCAGGTATTTCTCGTCGGAGACCATTATCTCCTCGCCCATCGCCGCCAGAATAGACTGTGTCCGCTTCCTGGCGTCGTCGTCGGTCTGAGGAGAGCAGGTCCATACGCTCATGCCTTGGCCGATCTGGGCCGGAGTGTTGGGCATAACCCGTATGACTTTATCGTGTTTCAAGAGTCGGGAGAGGGTGTCCAACTTGGCGCCGGCGACTATGGACACCACGGTTTGGTTGCTGTTTAAGATGGGTTGGATTTGAGACGCGGCAGTCGGGAGGTCCTGGGGCTTTATGGAAAGAACGACAGTCTCTCCGTTGCCCGCCGCTTCGGCGTTGTTGTCGGTGGTGAACACTCCGTAGCTCTGGCGTAGGACATCCGCGCGGGCCGTCACAGGTTCGCCCACTGAGATGTCCGTGCCTACGACTATTCCTTTGGCGGTAACGCTCTTGATGATGGCCTCGGCCATAGCTCCGCCGCCGATGAAAGTGAGTTTCATGCTTTATTGACTCCCAACGGGTATCCCTGAAGGGGCGCATAGCAATAGCGTACCCAGGATGGGACTCCCGATGGCGGCTATTATATCACTGGGGCCTATGGACGGGGTTGGGGGAAAAGGTCAGCCTAGACCCTTTCCGGTGGAAAGAGAGACGGCGGCTTTGACGCACTCGGACATGGCTTTGTGCTGGGCAATGCCCTGGCCGGCGATATCAAAGGCCGTGCCGTGGTCTACCGACGTGCGGACAAAGGGCAGGCCCAGTGTCGCTGTGATGCCCTCGTCGAAGCTGTAGACCTTTGCGGCGATGTGGCCCTGGTCGTGGTATAGGGCGAGCACTGCGTCATAGCGGCCCTGGACGGCTTGATGGAAGACCACGTCGGCGGACACGGGCCCGCTGGCATTGATTCCCCTGGCCTGGGCTTCTTCAACGGCAGGAGCGATCTCTTCCGCCTCTTCGTGTCCCAGCAGCCCTCCGTCGCTTCCGTGGGGGTTCAGGGCGGCCACGCCTATTCTCGGAGCGCCGAAACCCCAAGCGGCGAAGCTTGTGTGGGTCAGCTCGAGCTTGGCCAGGATTCCGTCTTTGGTTACAAAATCGCAGGCCTGCCTCAAAGACTTGTGGGTAGTCAGGTGTACTATCCGGAGGGGTCCCACGGTCAACATGGTGGCTACGTCCGGGGCGTCGCACAGTTCCTGGAGAAGCTCCATGTGGCCGATGGCTTTGTAGCCGGCCAAGCTGGCGGCCTCTTTGTTGACGGGCGCAGTGGCCAGCGCCGCCACTTGGCCTTCCAAGGCCAATTCTCCGGCGCGGGTGACCCATTCCATAGCCGCCTTGCCGCAGGCGGGGGATATCTGCCCCACTGTGATGTCCGACGGACTGAGGTTGTGGATATCCAGCAGGTCCACCGTGTCTGGGGAAAGGCCAGCCTCCACCGGCGACTCCACCTCCCGGGTTGAGAGAGGCGCTCCAACCAGCTTGACCGCCTGCTCCATGGACCAGGTGTTGCCGATAACGACGGGGCGGCAGATGGAGTGGACCTCGCCGGAGGCCAGGGTCTTGGCGATGATTTCAGGCCCGATGCCGCATGGGTCGCCCATGGTCAAGGCGATTATCGGCTTGCCGTTAGATTGCATGGGCCTGCTCGTCCACCGATGAACGTATGGCTTCCGCAATCACCAGGGCGTCCCAGGGCAGCATTTCCATTTCCCAATACTGCGGGTACTGGGGCCTGACGCTGTGGTGCGGAGGGAGCGTTCCTATGATGGGCTTGTGGGCGTGCTCGGCTATTTCCATCTCTTCCTGAATCCACATCCTGGACTCGGGAGGGTCGGCGTATATGACGACCATGCAGTCGGCGGGCTCTATCTGTTCTTGGGCGATCGCCAGCAACTCTCGAATTCCGTCGTCGGTGGCGGGGTCTATCGAGGGGTCGGAACTGGGGTGGCTGACAAGCTCGAACTTGAATCCGGATATGGACCTGAGCATGTTCTCCAGCTCTTTATATTCGGGTTCCAGCTTAAAGCGATGAGTCATAAAGATTTTGTAGGTCTTGTCCTCGGCCATGCGCTCCCCCGAAGTTGTTAATCAGCCAAAATTCAGGCGGCCCTAGTTTACACGTTCTCCCGCCTGTAAACAATGAGCCGTGTTAAGGCGTGGGTACTAGCCGAGGAACCTGACAGCGTTCTTCATCTGTAAGTATCCAGGGTTTCCAAGAGACGGTCGACGTGGAACTGACCTCGCCAAAACCTCGCCGCTTGATGTGGGAAGGCAGGAGCGGAGCGGTGGGCAGCTATTTGTTCGATTGATTAGGGACTTATATACGTGAGTAAACACAAAGGATAGAATTGAGACACTATGACTCTAAATGATTCATCATCACATTCTAACGAATTGCCCACCATAGACTTAATCTACAATTTCGTTCCGCATGTTTACAACTGGACGTTGAGTCGGCTCGAAACCGTTGAACGTCGGATTCAAAACTACATGACGTTCATGACCATGATTACATTCACTATTCCCATCACAACGGTGGCCTTCGCTGGTGACCGCATTGAAGCATCTCTATGGCTCATTCCATTGGCACTGGCCGGGGTATGTTTTCTACTAGGATCCTTACAAGGACTATTAGGCTTATGGGGCGGTTTTGTCCACTACGCTAGTTTAGACAATATGTATTGCAATCAACGTGATGACGTTCCTGCGACATTTAAATTGGATACCGTACGTTATGCAGTCCAACACCGGACAGACAATTCAGCCCTAATCAATAAGAAAGCAAACGCTGCAATGCGTGTAGGCGCTTTGTCCTTGCTAGAGCTTCTGTTAGGCGCAACATGGGCTGTCAGCGTTTTTGTGTGGGGCGAGACCGTGTGATGTCTGGGCGGTAATCCGGCGCAGTTCTTGGCGTGCTAGGTACTGGTCGGGGTTGTGACGGTTGTGGTGGCGTTGGACGGGTGCGTTCGGCGTACATGGTTGCCTCCTCGAGGTTGGCACTATGCGTAAGGCTGAATGTCATTAGATATATAAATCCCATTGATTATGCGCCGCCCGGCCTACCCGCACTTGTTCCAGCCGCAGCCAGCGCACATAAGGCAGCCCTCCTGGTATATCAGCAGCGACGTGCAGTCGGGGCAACGGCTTTTGGGGTTGGCCCCCTCCAGGTCCCACTTGGGGCGTTCCTTAGATTCGGGGAGCAGCTTGAGTTGGGACCCTTCCTGCATCTCGTCGGGCCTGGACTCGGAGTTGGCGTGGCCCGCCAGGGCGAGGGCCACGGCGTCGGGCGCCGAACGAACAAGGGTGCCGTTGTCCCATGCCGGACAGCAAGTGATGCCCCTTAGCTGCTCTACGATCTCCCTCATGTCTATGCCGGACCGGAGGGCCAGAGAAACGAGCCTGGATATGGCCTCCAACTGGGCCGAGTCGCATCCACCGGCCTTGCCCAACGTGGTGAAGACCTCGAATGGTTTGTCCTCGTCGAAGTTGATGGTGATGTACATGGTGCCGTGGCCTGTCCTGATGCGCTCGGTGATGCCGCGCATCTCCTGTGGGCGAGCCCTGGGCGTCAGGGTCAGGCTGGCGGGCTCCGGGGCGCTGGATTCAGCCCCAGGGATGGAGTCGCCGCTCTTGTCCGACTCGCCAGCGCTCAGCACCTGGTTCTCCTTGGAGCCGTCCCTGTAGGTGGTGATTCCCTTGCAACCAAGCTCATAGGCCAGCATATACGCTCCCGCGATGTTCTCCACGCTGGCCGAGTTGGGGAAGTTGATGGTCTTAGACACGGCGTTGTCGGTGTAACGCTGGAAGGCTGCCTGCATCTTCACGTGCCACTCAGGGCTGATGTCGTGGGAGGTGACGAATACGTCTTTGACCCACTGGGGCACCTCAGCCTGGACGTGAGCGAGGCTGCCCGTTTCGGACACCTCCTCCATAAGCTGTCGCGAGTAGAAACCTTCTTTCTTGGCCACGGCCTCGAAGAAGGGGTTGCCCTCCACCAGCCTGGTGTTGTCCATGACGTTCCGTACGTAGCTCAAGGCGAAGAGGGGCTCGATTCCGCTGGAGCAGCCGGAGATGATGGAAATCGTGCCGGTGGGCGCTATTGTCGTAGGGGCGGAGTTGCGTATAGGCCCCAGGTCCGGGTTGTTGTAGACGCTGCCTTCCCAGGCCGGGAACACGCCCCGGTCCTCGGCCAGCTTGGCCGAGGCTTCGTTGGTCTGACGCTGGATGAAGCTCATCACGTCCTCGGCGACCCTTAGCGCTTCATCGGAGTTGTAGGGGATGCCCAGTTGCACAAGCAGGTCGGAGAACCCCATCACGCCCAAGCCTATGCGCCGGGTGGCGTGGGACATGTCTTCAATCTCACGTATGGGGTAGTCGTTCATGTCAATGACGTTGTCCAGCATGTGGACGGCCGTGGAGATTATGGAGGCGAGCTTTTCCTTGTCCACCTCGGCGCCCTCCCGGGTGAACCTCACCATCCTGGCCAGGTTTATGGAGCCCAGGTTGCAGGACTCATAGGGAAGAAGGGGCTGTTCGCCGCAGGGATTGGTGCTCTCGATTTCACCCAATTGGGGATTGGGGTTGTCCCTGTTGATGCGGTCCAGGAACACGATGCCCGGGTCTCCAGTCTTCCAGGCCATATCCGCCAGCAAATCGAAGACTTCCTTGGCGTTGAGTCTGCCCTGGACTTTTCCTGTGCGCGGGTTGAGCAGGTCGTATTCTTCTCCGTTCTTGACCTTCTCCATGAAGTCCTCGGTGACCGCCACGGAGATGTTGAAATTGGCGATGCTCTTGCCGTCCTCCTTGGAGGTGATGAACTTCATGATGTCGGGGTGGGTGACGTGGAGTATTCCCATGTTCGCGCCCCGTCTGGTAGAGCCTTGCTTAACAGCCTCGGTGGCCCCGTCGAAGGCGCGCATGAAGCTGACCGGGCCGGAGGCGACGCCGCCCGTGGAGCCCACAATGTCCCCTTCGGGGCGCAGGCGGCTGAAGGCGAAACCCGTGCCTCCGCCGCTCTTCTGCACCAGGGTGGCCTCCTTGACGGTCTCGAAGATGGCCTCCATGGAGTCCTCTACAGGCAACACGAAGCAGGCGGAAAGCATCTGGAGCTCGCGGCCGGCGTTCATAAGGGTGGGGGAGTTGGGCATGTAGTCCAGGTCCACCATGACGCGGTAGAACTCGGCCTCGGTCCTGGCGACCTTCTGGTCGTCTGCTCCGTACCGGCGGTCAGCCTGGGCCAAGTTTTGGGCCACCCGATGGAACATCTGGTCCGGCTCTTCGACGACGTTGCCCTCCCGGTCCTTGGCCTGATAGCGGCGATGTAGGACTGCAAGGGCGTTGTCGGTGAGGCCGGGGTTTGGCTGAGTGAGCTTTTGTACGAGGCCCGCGTCGTTGAGGGCGTCCATGACTCGGATTCTGATGTAGGCGGTGGCCGTTTCCGGCCTATTAGCGGCGCTGGTCAACTCGTCCCCCCTGTGTTCGCTGTCGGCATGGGCTTGACAGCCTAAAGATAAAATAAATGACTACTGCTGAAATATGCGGAGCCCTTAGCGCTGACCCGGCTGTAGGGCAAAGATGATCGAGGGCCGGAGAGTTGCCGGGAGGATAGACCGACCGCGCAGAACCCTACGGCGGAGGCATAGCGTTTCCCTCTCGATAGTTCCTCCTCACACCTCCCCTTCCCACACCGAGAGTCGGCGCCCTTAGCGCTCCCTCCGCTTGGGTCTTGCGGCCAGTTTCATCCCTGTGTCCGCAGTGGGCAGACTGGCATTATATTACAAGATATTGGTGATGTCCAGGGACGTCTATACCATATCTAGTTCGGAATTGCGTTGCTCCAGGGTCAACCAGTAGGTCACGAGGGCGTGCCTGACCTTGGAGTCGATCTCGTCCTGCATGGAGGCCAGATGGTTGTCTTCGCGGTCCATGACGCCCAATAGAGTAAAGCTACTCATAGCTTTTTCCATTGCGTGGGCTTCCTGGCTGAGGGTCTCCCAGCGGGTCTGGTTCTTGGGGCTGCTCATCGGCAGTACCTCCTGAAGAGCCGTCCCGTGTCAAGAATCGGGGCGTAGTAGTAGTAATGGCGGTTCCCCGTCTCCTCCCCCGATTCCCACGCCCTCTCCTCGGCAGGGGCACGCCTTCCAAAAGCGACAATTGTTCCGGGTTTTCCTTGAGGTCCTTGACGGCCTCTTCGAAGCTCTCGATGTCCTGGAAGTCCCGGTAAATGCTGGCGAAGCGAATATAGGCAACTCTGTCCAGTTTCCTAAGCCGCTCCATGACCATGTCTCCGATGATACTCGAGTGGACTTCTGCTTGGCCGAGGCGTTGCAGCTCCGACTCCACGTCTTCCACCAGCTTTTCCACTTCCCGGTAGGGAACAGGCCTTTTGGTGCAGGCCTTTTGGACGCCGGCGGTCAATTTATCTCGATTGAATTCCTCGCGCCGCCCGTCTCCCTTTGCCACCATAAGGACTGCGGTCTGGACGCGCTCGTACGTGGTGAACCGGAGGCCGCATTTCGTGCATTCCCTGCGGCGCCGGACTCCGCTCTCCACTGTACGGGAGTCGGTGACCTTCGAGTCCTCGTAATCGCAATAAGGGCAGCGCATAGGATTTACCAGTTCTTAGAAAAAACTAAGAAAATTCTTAAAATCTCAGTATCTTGTATATGTTATGTAATCGCATACAAGATATTGTAAATTCAAGGCTCGCATTGTAGACCCGCTCGAAAGTCAGTGTCAAGGAATTTATGGCGGCGTCTTTTGCAGGTTTTTGCGGCTGCTCGGCTTTTTGGCCGGTTCGGAGGTTCGGAGAAGGCGTCGGTTGGGGAGCGACGGCGGAGTGAGGAGGCGGTCAAATCAAGAGGCCGTCCGCCATTGGCGGACGGCCTCGAATGTGGTTCTCGGGAGCCTATTCTCTATAAGAAATTGTTTGGATCAATGAGTATTCCTCAGGCCGCCGAGAATATTCCTCATGGTTCGGGGGGTCTAGCGGAAGAACCCCCTGCTCCGGTTGGACGACTGGTGGCGAAGGAAGGCAGGGATGTCCAGGTCCTCGGAGTCTTCGGGTATTGCGTCTTTGAGGAGCTTCCGCAGGTCCTCGTCTCTGTGCACCAGGTCCTCGTCAAGCACGGGGAACGAAGCTGCCACCATAGTCACCTTGACCTCGTCCTCCATCTTGGGGTCCTTGGAGGTGCCGAATATGACGTTGGCGTTAGGGTCCACCATGTCCTGGATCACCGACGCGGCGTCCTGCACCTCTCGCAGGGAGAGGCTCGTGCCGCCGGTGACGACGAAGAGAAGCCGCTTGGCGCCTTCCAACTCTATGTCCAGCAGAGGGC
The DNA here is from genome assembly GCA_965224415.1 of Dehalococcoidia bacterium. Taxonomy (GTDB): domain Bacteria; phylum Chloroflexota; class Dehalococcoidia; order Lucifugimonadales; family JAGWBF01; genus DAOUJI01. The sequence continues at coordinate 210,313 of CBDCZB010000001.1, forward strand.
TCTTGGTGGCCTGCTTGGCGGCGTCCTTGGCCCTGGTCTCACCCTTGCCTCTTCCGATGGCCAGCCATGCCTGACCGGCGTTGGAAAGGATGGTCTTGACGTCTGCGAAGTCCACGTTGATTTCGCCGGGGGTTGTAACGACTTCGGCTATGGCCTGGATGCCTTGTTGCAGGACCGAGTCGGCCATGCGCAGGGCATCGTCCCAGCTGTAGTTGTTTTCCCTTTGTTTGTTCATGGTGAGCAGGCAGTCGTTGGGAATCACAATGAGCGTATCCACGTGCTCTCTGAGCTTCTCGATGCCGTCCTCAGCGTTCTTTCTCCGGACGGCGGCTTCAAATCCGAAAGGCCTGCTGACTACCGCTACGGTGAGAGCCCCAGACTCTTTGGCCAGTCTGGCAACGAAGGGTGTGGCTCCGGTGCCCGTGCCTCCGCCCATTCCTGCGGCGAGGAACACCATGTCGGCGCCGTCCAGAGCGTTTTCCAGATCCTCGCGGGTCTCCTCGGCGGCTTGACGGCCGAGGTCGGGGTTCGCGCCTGAGCCCAAGCCCCGGGTAAGGTCTTCACCAATGACGACGCGGTGGTTGACGTCGCATCTGGCAAGGTGCTGGGCGTCTGTGTTGATTCCGTAATATTCGACCAGCTGAAGCCGGTCCTTGGGCATTCGTCCTATGGCGTTGCAGCCGCCGCCTCCCACTCCGAACACCTTGATGACCGGAAGTCCCGGCGGTCGGCTTTCAGGAGCTTTGAAGGCTGGTTGCGTAAGTTCCCCCTGTATGTTGGGCATGTTTTCCTCTGGTCGTTCCTCGTAACTCATCGGCGCCTCCTTAATCTATGGTTTTGCCTTGTCCGGACGCTTAGGCGCCCGTCTAGGCAGAGACTTTCTCCGATTTCCTGAATAACCGTTTACTGAAGTTGACGCGGCCCAGAATGGGCTTTTTGAATTCGGTGTAGGGCCGCTCCTCACCATGGTGTTTAATTCCCCAGAGCAGGGTTCCAACGCTGGCCGAATAGGCTGTTTTCCGCAGTTCTTGGGGAAGACCTAGGATTCCGGTGGGAAAGCCTATGCGGACAGGCGCGCCCGTCGTTCTTTCGGCGACCTCCCGGAGACCCGGCATCTCCGCCGTCCCGCCCGTCAACACCATGCCTGCCGGAGGCATCTGCCTCATGCCGGCGTTGCGCAGCCTCATCATTACCAGCTTCAACGTCTCGACGATCCGCTCTTGTACGGGTTGGCACATTGCCCGCCGTTTGATCATCCGCACTGGATGTCCCTTAAAGCCAGGCAAGTGGACATCCTCGGTGGCTTCTACAGCTTCGGGGTTGGCGTGGGAGTGCTTGATCTTCAGCTCCTCGGCCACGTAAAAGGGGACTCCCAGGGCCACCGACAGGTCTCTGGTCACCTGGTTGCCGCCTACAGGTATGACAGTCGTGAACCAAGGGCTTCCGGTCCGGAACACCACCACGTCGGTGGTGCCGCCGCCGATGTCCACCAGCACGGCGCCCATCTCGCGTTCGCCTTCGGTGAGGATGGCTTCGGCTGCAGCCAAAGGTTGGACCACCATGCTTCTCACGGTTATCTTTGCTGTTTCTACGGACTGGACCAGATTTCTCAGGGCGGACGATTCGCCCATGACGACATGAGACTCCACGTCCACGTTTTCAGCATGGAGTCCCGCCGGGTTGCGTACGCTGGTGAGACCGTCGACGGTGTAGCTTATTGGCACTACATGGAGGACTTCCTTGCCGTCGACTTGCATTGGGCGGCTGGCCTGAACCAGGGACATCAGGTCCTGTTCGGAGATGGGAGTCTCGCCCCGGTCTCCGTTGAGGGAGCTTGTGGTGTTCAAACTGGTGATGTGGTCTCCGCTGACGCTCAGGTAAGCCCAAGACACGCCCCGTCCCATGTATCTCTGTGCCTCTTCGAGAGACGCCCTGACGGCCTGCTGCGCCTCTTCCTGGTCGCTTACCTTCCCCTTAAGCATGCCTTGGGAGGGAACTGTCCCGACGCCCAGTACTTTGAGCTCACCCTCAGGCCCTATGCGAGCGATGATGGAGCAAACCTTCGTCGTTCCCAAGTCTATAGCAGTGTAGAAAATGTCCTTGGCCATAGTGTCAGTCCTCTTCTAAGAAGATGGGGAGTTCTCTATGCGATCCGCCACTCTGAGTCGGGCGCTCCTGCTGCGGGGATTGGCTTGGATTTCGGTCTTGGAAGGAACGACCACCCGTTTGTTCACAAGCCGTATTGAAGCTGTGTGGCCGCAGATGCACATTGGAATCCTGGGAGGGCATATGCAGTCTTTGGATTCCCTGGCAAAGGTCGATTTCACCAGCCTGTCCTCCAGGCTGTGGTAGCTGATTACGGCCAGCCTGCCGCCGGGGTTGAGGGTCGTTACGGCCTGTTCCAGGCTCGATTCCAGAACGTCAAGCTCCGAATTGACTGCGATTCGCAGGGCCTGGAAGGTGCGCGTGGCGGGATGGATCTTTCCGGGCAGGACCCGCAGCACCTTGGAGACTATCTGTGAAAGGTGCAGAGTCCCTTCCACGGGCCGAGCCGCCACAACGGCCCTGGCTATGGCCCTTGACCTGCGTTCCTCTCCAAACCGGTGCAGTATGTCGGCCAAGTCGTCCCGAGAGTACTCATTTACTATATGGGCGGCGGTCAGGGGACCCTCCGGGTCGAAGCGCATGTCCAGCGGCTCGTCCTTGGCAAAGGAAAAGCCGCGTTCTGAGCGCTCGATATGGTAGGAAGAGAACCCCAGGTCCAGCAGTATTCCGTCGGCGTCTTCAAAGCCCAGCGCAAAAGCGATGTCGTGAATTTGCGCGTAGCTTCCCTGGACCAGCCGGAAGGCGCCGTCGTAGGGCCGTAGACGGACCCCGGCCCCTTGGATGACCTCGGGGTCCTTATCGATTCCTAAGAGCCGTCCTCCGGGCATCGCGGCCTGGAGGACGGCGGATGCGTGGCCCCCTTCTCCGACGGTCGCGTCTATGTACACACCTCCCGACCTCACCGCCAGAAGACGCACCGTCTCTTGGAGAAGCGCAGGCTCGTGTGAGAAAGCTTTGTCCACCACGGCTTCCCCCATCGGGCCTGGGGCCGTAGACAACGTCGGATTGGCGCCGGTTAGTCTAACCAATTGCTGTCGTCTCATTTACGAATTCGTCACGGATGAAAGGCCCGCTAATCGACTTTGTCCTCGCAATTGCCAATCTATGGGTTTGTCGCACCATTGAGCGTTGGGCTTATTCAGAGAAGACCCCCCGTTTCCCAACCGTGCGAACACTCCAAACATGGAGCCTGCGGAAACGGAGGGGAGAATGCTGCCCCCTCCCTACCCCACGAATAAATCATATTGAGGCTAGCAGCATGGACAAATGAAGTACAAGGACTATTGTGGGTGTTTTTGGTGAGTTTTTTATTTATTTCTTATTTTTTGGAAAAACCTAAAAGCCAGGGTGATCCGGCGTCGGCCCAATGTAGGCGTTTGACGCCTATGGAGCTTGGTGATAATAATGTATGAGTTCATTGTGGCGGCGTTGCCCGCCGTATACGGGCTTACTGATCCCGGCCAGGCGTCCAGCAGGACAGGGTCCTTTAGAACCCCGCCGGGTTATCGGTTTTTAGGATCCAGCGTTTTCCAATAGGAGCGGCTGTGTCAGAATTGCTCTACAGAGTCAGCCTGACCATGCAGGCGGACGACCTGTCCCGAATGGTCTTGGCCAAAGAAGACCTGCCTGGAGAAATGACGGCTTTCGAGGTGGCCCGTGACGGCGAACTGGACAACGAGACGATGGCCGACCACAGTTTCCCCGGGAGCACAACCGAGGAAATACGGGCCACCGGCCGCATCTCTGGGTACCTCTCCGAATTCGTCAACACCGATGACCGCGGGCTCCTGTCTCCTCCTGAAGAGGGGCATGACTTAGTGGCTGCCACGGTTGTACACCTGTTCAACGACATGGACGAAGTGGACCGCTGGATGACCAACAAGTTCCTGGGTGAGTTCAAGGCCCACGTGGGCCGCGACCTGGGCAGGGGTCAGCAGCTGATTAGGGCGGATGAGTTGGACTTCGACGGCTTTGCGGACAAGTCCGTGGGGTTGCATACGCTCCAGACCAGCGATTTCGGCTTGGTCTCTTCAACTGTGGTGGACTTCCGCGTCGGGCGGCTTCTCGGGGTGGCGTACCTGGTGACCGCGGGGGACGTGGAGCGCCGGGCCCAGGTGAGAGAGCTGGGAGCGCTCCTGGAACGCCGCATAGTAAAGACTCTCCTGGGATCCAATTAGTCCAGGCTTCCTAAACGGGACGGCGTTCGCCGGGGCAGTCGTTCGCATGACAGATTCAAGCGCCGGATATTAGGCCCTCCCATGTCCAAAGACGTTGTCACGATACTGACGCTTTACGACGCGCGAGGACCCTTGATTGGGCCGTTGGCTGAGGCGATTTCTCTTGGCGTGTCCCGGGTTACGGGAGCCGAGTGCAGACTAAGGACGTTGGCCGATGCAAAGAGGGATGACTTGCTGGAATCCGACGGCCTAGTCCTGGGCTCTCCCAACTGGAGCGGGATCACCGGCGACCTGAAGCGCTGGCTGGATGACCAGGGAGATTTCTGGGAGGACGGCTCCTTGAGAGGCAAGGTCGGTGCGGCGTTCACCACTGGCAGGGGCCTCCACTCAGGACTGGAGTTCACTTTGCTGGGTCTCATTCACTGGATGCTGGCCGGCGGAATGATTGTGGCGGGCCTGCCCTGGTCCGAGGACATGAAGCAGTCGGGTTCCTACTATGGGGCTACCGCGACCGGCCGCCAGGTCACAGAGACGGACTTGGCGCAAGCAGAGGCCCTGGGAGAACGTGTTGCGCTGACCGCCATTAAGCTGTCTAAGTGAACAGGCGGCGGACCTGCGGAGCATCCTACGAAAAGCCTCTAAATTTTGTTGACACGGTTCAGGTTTGTTGGTAGAGTATCCAATTGTCGCCGGAGACGCCGGGAGGGGTTTTTATGCCTACAGTAAATCAGCTGGTTCGGAAGGGGCGCAAGAAGGTCATTAAGAAGACCAAGGCGCCCGCCATGCACTGGCTGCAGAACTCTCTCAAGAACCGAACGGTCTGGGGCCCTGGGGCGCCTCAACGCAGAGGCGTCTGCGTCCAAGTGCGGACTATGACGCCCAAGAAGCCCAACTCGGCCCTGAGGAAAATAGCCCGTGTCAGGCTAACCAACGGTTTCGAAGTCACGGCGTACATCGGAGGAGAAGGACACAACCTCCAGGAACACTCGGTGGTGTTAATACGAGGCGGAAGGGTCAAGGACCTGCCCGGCGTGCGCTACCACGTAGTCAGGGGGGCTCTCGACTGCGAGGGCGTCCAGGACCGTGGCCGCGGCCGGAGCAAGTACGGGGCCAGCCGCCGGCGGCGCTAGCCCGCTTCGGGTTGTTCCCGAGACTTGCCAGGATCGGTCCTTAACGATGTCCAGAAGAAGAAGAGCAGAAAGACGCCATGTGTCGGCGGACGCCCGCTATAGCAGCGTGGAGCTTGCCCGTTTCATCAACAAGATAATGATGAAGGGCAAGAAGACGGTTGCGCAGCGAATAGTGTACGCCGCCCTGAACCTCGTAGAACAGGACGCAAAGAGGCCTCCGTTGGAGGTCTTTGACCAGGCCCTGAAGAACGCCACCCCACTCCTGGAAGTGCGTCCCAGAAGGGTGGGAGGGGCAACATACCAAGTCCCCACTGAGTTACGAGCCTCCCGCAGCGAGGCGCTGGCCATCCGCTGGATAATACGCGGAGCCAGAGCCCGCAAGGGAATGCCGATGAGGCGGAAGCTGGCCCTGGAACTCTTGGAGGCATCCAGAGGCGAGGGTTCCGCCGTCAGGCGTCGAGAAGAGCTTCACCGCATGGCTGAAGCCAACCGGGCCTTCGTTCACTACAGGTGGTAGCGCACCCAGCCCGGTAAGCTCTTGTCGCCGTGAGGTCTTGATTCAAATCAGGTTGTAAACCATGTCTGCCGCATCTGCCATAGACAGAATTCGCAATATAGGATTCATCGCCCACATCGACGCGGGTAAGACCAGCGTCACGGAGCGGGCTTTGTATCTTGCCGGCCGGATTCACAGAGTGGGTGGAGTGGACGAGGGCACCACCGTCATGGACTGGATGCCCCAGGAAAAGGAACGGGGCATCACGATCACCGCCGCCGCAACCACCTGCCAATGGAAAGGCTACAAAGTAAACATCATAGACACTCCGGGCCACGTGGACTTCACCGCTGAAGTCGAACGCAGTCTCAGGGTGTTGGACGGCGGGATAGTCGTCCTCGACGCCGTGGCCGGAGTCCAACCCCAGTCGGAGACGGTGTGGCGGCAGGCCGACAGGTACGAAGTGCCCCGGATATGTTTCGTCAACAAGATGGACCGGATAGGGGCCAACTTCGAGTTCACAGTGGACTCGATACGCCACAGGCTAAGGGCGAATCCCGTCCCCGTTCAGCTTCCCCTGAGGACCTACGAAGCATTCGACGGCGTCGTGGACCTCATGGAAGGGACTGCCCTGGTCTATGATGACGACGTGGACGTGGCCCCGCCCGAAGGCCCCATTCCTGAAGAGTACCTGGACAAGTATCAGCAGTACCGGGAGGCCATGATCGAAAAGATCGTGGAGACCGACGAATCGCTGATGATACGGTACCTGGAAGGCGAGGACATCCCTTCCCAGGACCTCAAGAACGCTTTGAGGAAAGCCACCATTGCCGGTAGCTTGGTGCCCGTTCTTTGCGGCGCCGCCATCAGCGGCAAGGGCATCCATTCGCTCCTAGACGGCATCATAGATTACCTGCCCGCTCCGCTGGACATTCCGCCCATGGTGGGAGTCCACCCCAGGACGGATGAAAAAGTGGTGCAGGAACCACGCCCGGACGCTCCCCTGTCGGCCCTGGCTTTCAAGGTGGCCACCGACCCGTTCGTCGGCCGACTGGTCTACTTGCGAGTCTACTCGGGCACGGTCAAGTCGGGGGAGACGGTATACAACGTGACCAGGGACCGGAACGAACGGATGGGCCGGGTGCTTCAGATGCATGCCAACCGGCGGGAAGAGGTGCCTGAGTCCGACGCGGGGAACATCCTGGCCGCCGTGGGGCTGAAGAACACCTTCACAGGAGACACAATTACCCATAGGGACTCTCCGGTGATTCTGGAGCCGCCCACGTTCCCGTCTCCCGTTCTGTCCGTGGCTATAGAACCCAATACCAGAGCCGACCAGGACAAACTGTCCGACGCTCTTGGAAAGCTGGCGGAAGAGGACCCGACCTTTGAGGTCAGGTACAACGAGGAAACAGGCCAGACACTTATCTCCGGCATGGGAGAGTTGCACCTCGAAGTGCTGGTGGACCGCATTCGACGCGAGTTCAACGTCGCCGCCAACGTAGGCAAGCCGCGGGTTGCTTACAGAGAAACCATAACCGCCCCCACCAGAACCGAGGGGAGGTTCGTTCGTCAGACGGGCGGCCGTGGCCAGTACGGCCACGTTTGGCTGGAGTTGGAGCCGCTGGAGCGAGGCCAGGGCTTCATATTCGAGGACAAGATTCAGGGAGGCGTCATACCCAGGGAGTACATCCGCCCGGTGGAGCAAGGGGTCAGGGACGCAATCCAGAACGGCCCCAAGGCCGGATACCCCATCATCGACATGAAAGTGACCCTGGTGGACGGCAGCTTCCATACCGTGGACTCGTCCGAGATGGCCTTCAGGACAGCCGGTTCCATAGCGTTGCGAGAGGGTGTCGCCAAGGCGAAACCCATCCTACTCGAACCCATCATGGAATTGGAAGTCATAACCCCCGGAGAGTTTCTGGGAGACGTTCTGGGCGACCTGAGCTCACGGCGATCTCAAATAAAGAACATCCAGGGACTGGAAGGCATACAGGTGGTGCGTGCCATGATGCCTTTGGCCGAGACCTTCGAGTACACCACCATTCTCCGGTCGGTCACCCAGGGCAGGGCGAGCTACACCATGGAGTTCCGCTTCTATGAACCCGTGTCCGAGGACATTCTCAAGCAGGTGATGATAAGGGGCCGTTAGCTGAAGAAATGACTACGACAGGACAGAAGGTAAGAATCGTTTTGAGGGCTTTCGACCACAAGTCTTTAGACTTGTCGGCGGTGCAAATCGTTGAAACCGCCGAGCGCACCGGCGCTCAAGTGGTCGGGCCGGTGCCCATGCCCACTCACATCCGGCGCTTCTGCGTTATAAGGTCTCCCCACGTGGACAAGGACTCCCGGGAGCACTTCGAAATCAGGACTCACAAGAGGCTCATAGACATAATGGACCCCACTTCAAAGACCATCGACGCCCTAACCCGACTCAATCTCCCGGCGGGCGTCGACATATCCATTAAGCTATAGGACGAGGTATGATTCGCGGAATCATCGGACGAAAAATAGGAATGACCCAAGTGTTCAGGGAGTCGGGCTTGGTGGAGCCGGTGACGGTCATCGAGGGCGGCCCCTGCACCGTCACCCAGGTCAGGACCGTCGAACGCGACGGATACCAGGCCGCCCAACTCGGCTTTCAGACGGCCAAGAAGCTGAACAGGCCGGAACGGGGCCACCTGTCAAAGACCGGCCTCTTCAAGCGGCTGCGGGAAGTCCCCGTCGACGGCGTCGACGACTTGGAAGTGGGGCAGCAGATCAACGTGGACCTCTTTGAAGAAGGTGAAAAGGTTGATGTGATAGGCCGGTCCAAGGGACAAGGGTTCCAGGGCGGCATGAAGCGCTGGGGTTTCAGCGGAGGCCCCCGCACCCACGGCCAATCGGACCGGGCAAGGGCGCCGGGTTCCATCGGCGCCGGGACCACCCCGGGCAAGGTGCTTAAGGGAAAGAAGATGGCCGGCCACATGGGGGACCGGCGCATTACTGTCAAGAACCTGGAAGTCGTAAAGGTGGACCCCGAGAGGAACCTCCTCTTGCTCAGAGGCGGCATCCCCGGAGCCCACAACAGTCTGCTTTTGATTAAAAAGGCCGGGCGGTAGATACAATGCAGGCGACGGTGAAGAACTCAGAAGGCAGGGTGGTGGACACCGTCGAGCTCGACGAGCGGCTCTTCAACGTCCCCATGAACCGTACGCTGGTCCACCAGGCAATGGTGATGTACCAGGCCAATCGGAGACAAGGGACCCACTCGACCAAGACCAAGGCACAAGTCTCCGGCGGAGGACGCAAGCCTTGGCCCCAGAAGCACACAGGTCGTGCGCGGCATGGCAGCATCAGGTCTCCCCAGTGGCGGCATGGAGGCGTGACCTTCGGGCCGCATCCCAGGTCCCATCGTCTAGACATGCCCAAGAAGATGCGTCAAGGCGCCTTGAGGTGCGTGTTGTCGGACAAGTTCCGCAGCGGCAAGCTGGCGCTGGTGGACGACATAACCGTTGAATTCAGCACAAAATCCATGGCCGACCTGCTTTCGAATCTGGAAGTGGGACGTTCTGCGCTCATCGTCACCGAAAGTCCCGCCGAGTCGATGGTCAGGTCCGCCAGAAATTTGCCCAGGGTGTGGACCTTGCCGGTGGACCAGCTCACCGCTGAGCAGCTTCTCAAGAGGGACACGCTCGTCATGACTCTAGACGCCATGCGCAAGGCTGAGCAGTTGTGGGCGTCCCCTGCAACAAGGCGCCCCAAGAAGGGGACTCTGGAAGCGCAGTATGCTCAGGACGAACTTCCGGAGCCGGAAGAAGCCGTCGAGCTAGACGAGTTTGAGGCAGTCGCCGAGCCTGAAGAGGCCATCGAGTCCGAAGAGCCGGTCACCGGCGCCGAGGATGAGGAGGTTGAAGAGTAATGGCAGCCGTGCAGGTCTTGATTCAACCTTTAATAACAGAGAAGAGCACCCTTCTTCAGGAAGAGGGGAAGTACGTCTTCAAGGTGGTCCGGTCGGCGCCCAAGGGTGAGATCAAGAGGGCCGTAGAAGAAGCGTTTGGCGTCAAAGTCACCGACGTCAAGGTTTCCATGGTCCGAGGGAAACGCAAGCGGTACGGGCCTAAGTACAAGAAGCTTCCCGACACCAAGAAAGCCATCGTCTCCTTGCGACCGGGTGACCGAATCCAGCTAATCGAGGGGGTCTAAGAGAATGCCGCTTAGAATTCCCAACCCCAAAACTCCCGGTACGCGAAACGCGGCTCTTCCCTCTTTCGAGGAGCTGACGACCAAGAAACCTGAGAAGTCCCTGCTTAGCGCCAAGAAGAACGCCGCTGGCCGCAACCGCAACGGGAGAATCACCGTGCGCGGTCGTGGAGGCGGCTCCAAGAGGATGTACCGGGTCATCGACTTCAAGCGGAACAAAGTGGGTGTGCCCGGCAAAGTGGCCTCGGTGGAATACGACCCCAATCGTTCCGCCCGCATCGCCCTGATCAACTACGCCGACGGAGAGAAGCGATACATCCTGGCGCCCGTCGGGCTTAAGTTGGGAGACCGGATAGAGGCTGGCCCCAAAGCAGACATCAAGCCCGGAAACACTCTGCCCCTGCGTCATATACCGGCCGGCACCATGGTCCACAACTTGGAGGTGACTCCCGGACGGGGCGGCCAGCTGGTGCGCAGCGCCGGCGTGGCGGCTCAGGTGCTTTCCCGTGAAGACCAGTACGTGCTCATCAGGCTCCCGTCAGGCGAGGTAAGACGTGTGCTGCTGGAATGTCAGGCCACCGTGGGCCAGGTCGGCAACACCGACCACAAGAACATCAAGCTGGGTAAGGCTGGAAAGACCCGGCACCGAGGCCGCAGGCCGCAGGTGCGAGGCGTGGCTATGAACCCCAGAGACCATCCACATGGCGGAGGAGAAGGCCGTTCCCCCGTGGGCTTGCCCGGCCCCAAGACTCCCTGGGGCAAACCCGCCTTGGGATTCAAGACTCGCCGTAAGAAGAAGTCGCGCAGCGGGCTAATCCAGAGGAGGAGGCGCTAGTGTCCCGGTCCACTAAGAAAGGCCCCTACGTGCACCCTAAACTGATGAAGAAAGTCCTCGCCGTTCAGGGCGCGGGACTCAACACGGTAATCAGGACGTGGTCGAGAGCGTCCACGATCATGCCGGACATGGTCGGTTTGACCATAGGAGTCCACGACGGACGTCGCCACGTGCCAGTGTACATCACCGAGAACACCGTGGGGCATAAGCTGGGCGAGTTCGCCCCGACGAGGACTTTCAGAGGCCACGTCGCCAGGTCTGAACGCACCAGCAGCAGCAGCCAGGCCAGGCGTCGGTAGAGAGGGAGAACAGCCAGTGCCGGAAGCAAAGGCAACCGCAAGAGGAGTGGGGGCGTCTCCCAAGAGGCTGAAGCCGATCATCGACTTGGTGAGAGGCATGCCCGTGAGCAACGCCATCGACACTCTGAACCTTCTCCAGTCGCCATGGGCCAAGGTTGTGGCCAAAGTTGTGCGCTCGGCGGCCGCAAACGCCGAGAACAACCTGCTGTTGGACCCGGACGGACTAAAAATAGTAAAAATAGTCGCTGACCAGGCGACGCCTCTCAAGAGGTTCCGGCCCCGCGCCCGTGGGCGAATCGGCCGAATCACCAAGAGGTCGAGCCATGTCACAGTCGTCGTGGATGAGGAGGAGTCCTAATGGGCCATAAGACGCATCCCATCGGTTTCCGATTGGGAATAGTCAAAGATTGGCAGACCCATTGGTTTGCTCCCAAGGCAAGCGATTACCGGGAACTGGTCCGCGAAGACTTGAAGATTCGAAGCGAAATCGGCGACGAGTACCAGGGGTTCTCCAACGCGGGCATCGCCAGGGTTGAAATAGACCGAGGCACACTGGACGTTGTGGTCAACATCCACTCCGCCCGTCCCGGAATACTCATTGGCAGAGACGGCGAAAGGGTCAAGCGGATGCGGGGGCGTCTCGAGAAGGTGACCAGCAAGCGCATCCAATTGAATGTAGTGGAGATATCCAAGCCGGAACTCAACGCCTATCTGGTGGCTCGAAACATAGGCGACCAGCTCCAGCGGAGGGTGTCTTACCGCCGGGCCATCAGGCAATCTGCCCAGCGGGCGATGCAAGCCGGCGCCCAAGGCATAAAGATAATCGTAAAGGGGCGGATAACGGGAGCTGAAATCGCGCGTCAGGAGAAGTTCATGGAGGGTCGAGTTCCCCTCCACACTCTCCGGGCTGACATCGACTACGCCATCGCCGAGGCCCACACGCTGATGGGCCGAATAGGGATCAAGGTGTGGATTTACAACGGGGACATACTTCCTGAGCCTCCCGAGGAGGCGCAGGAAGAGTTGGAGACCATCGAGGTCACCATTCCTTCTGAAGACCCTGAGGATGCAGCAAAGGAGGCCGAGGATGCTTCAGCCGAAGAGGGTTAAATTTCGGAAGATGCACCGAGGCCGCATGACCGGCAAGGCCACATCCGGCAACCAGATGAACTTTGGTGAATTTGGGCTGAAGGCCATGGCCCCGGGGTGGATAACTGCCAGACAGATAGAGGCGGCCCGTGTTGCCATCACCCACCACCTCCGCCGAGGAGGAAACGTATGGGTGAGGGCCTTCTCCGACAAGGCCGTGTCCAAGAAGCCGGCCGAGACACGCATGGGCGGCGGCAAAGCCGCCGTGGACCATTGGGTGGCTGTGGTAAAGCCGGGCCACATTCTTTTCGAGATTGGCGGCATCAGGGAAGAGCTGGCTGTGGAAGCCCTCAAAAGGGCGGCCCAGAAACTCCCGATACCTACCAAGACTGTAAGTAGAGAAGGCGCCCTGGCGGCGTAGGCCAGCCCCGCCGGGCCGGAAACGGAGTAGGGTTTAGTGAAAGCCCAGGAAATACGAGAACTGACGGACGAGGCGATCCGAGATGAGTTGGAGGACTCCCAAAAGGAGCTCCTGAACCTGCGAATTCGTGTCGCCACCAAGCAGCTTACCAACACCTCTGAGATAGGTCGAGTGAGAAAGAAGATCGCCCGCCTCAATACGGTCCTGACGGAACGCCGTTTGGGGGTCCAGTAATGCCTGGCGCCAGGAAGGTCCGCGTAGGAGAAGTGATCAGCGCCAAGATGGACAGGACCGTCGTGGTCGCCGTGCGGTGGCAGCAACGCAACCTGATTTACAAGAAGCCGCGAAGGCGCATCACCAAGTTGTACGCCCACGACAATGAGAACCAATGCCGTTTGGGAGACGTGGTGCGCATCGAAGAGACCCGTCCTCTCTCACGCACCAAGCGATGGCGGTTGCTCGAAATCGTCGAACGACGGGAAGTGGCCGAGGTCAAGCCGGTGGAGCTGGACGAGGGCATCTTGACGGAAGAGGCTGAGGCGCTGGACGACGGCGAACTGACCGATGAACTGGATGAGATGTCCGATGAAGACTTGGAGGACGACTCCTCCGACGATGAAGACCAGGACGATGACGACTCTGATGAGCAGGAATCGGGCGACGATGAAACTCAAGCCGATGACGATGAAACGATGACTGACAAAGAAGACCTGTCGGAAGAGGCGGAGGAAGGCGAGGAGAAAGAAGAATGATTCAGACCTTTTCCCGCCTCAAGGTCGCCGACAACAGCGGCGCCAAAGAAATCATGTGCATTAACATCCCAGGCAGCAGCCGCAGACGGTACGCCGCCATCGGCGACGTCATCGTGGCGACGGTGAAAGAGGCCATCCCCATGGGCCAGGTCAAAAAGGGCGAGGTGGTTCGGGCTGTCATCGTCAGGACCGCCAAGTCCCAGCGCCGTCGGGACGGCACCTACGTCAGGTTCGACGACAACGCCGCCGTAATCCTGGGCGAGCGTCAAGACAATCCCAGGGGCAGCCGCATCTTTGGACCCGTAGCCAGAGAGTTAAGGGAACGGGGCTTCATGCGCATTATCTCCCTGGCGCCGGAGGTGGTGTAAAGATGAAGATTCGGCGAGGAGACACTGTCCTGGTCGTCGCCGGCAAAGAGAAGGGACGTCAAGGGCGAGTCGAGAGGGTCTTGGTTGACAAGAAGCGAGTCGTCGTCGAAGGGGTCAACATGGTGGTACGCCACGTGCGCCCGACCCCCGGAGTCCGTCAGGCGGGGCGAGTCCAACAGGAATCGCCTCTTCATGTATCCAACGTAATGCTGATTTGCTCAGGCTGCAACCGCGGTACGCGAGTCCGGCATGGCGTCCTTGAAAACGGAAGAAAGGTCCGAGTATGTCAACGGTGCGGGGAGACGATAACATAGAGGAGCGCCAAGACGCTTCCCCAGAGGAACAGCCTCAGGCCGCCGCGTCTGAGGGTTCCACGGCGGAGGAACCCAAGCCCCGCCAGAGGCGCCAGTCGACCCGGAGTGGAGCCGCTGCAGGCGGGACTGGAGCCAGAGGAGGTCGTCGGCGGGCGTCCGCGCGGGAAGAGACGCCCGAGCAGTCCGCCGTGGAAGAGGCCGCTCCGGTTGGTCTTCCCACGCCCAGGCTCAAGGAGCTGTGGCGCAATGAAGTGGTCCCCACGATGGTGCGGGAGATGGGTTACGAGAACGTCATGCAGGCGCCCCGTATCCACAAGATAGCGCTGAACGTGGGGCTTGGAGAGGCCCTCACCAACGGGCGAGCCATCGAAAGCGCCACCAACGACCTGACGACTATATCGGGACAGAAACCGGTCGTCACCCGAGCGCGCAAGTCCATAGCCGGGTTCAAGCTCAGGGAGGGCAACGCCGTCGGAATCACCGTAACCCTGCGGGGGGACCGGATGTACTACTTCTTCGACCGGCTTGTGAACATGGCGCTGCCCCGAATCAGAGACTTCCGGGGGGTGTCGTCCGCCAGCTTTGACGGTCGGGGAAACTACTCTATGGGAATACGTGAGCAAATCATCTTCCCGGAAATCGAGTACAATCGGATAGAGCGCATCAGGGGCTTCCAAGTTACTATAACCACGACGGCCAAGACCGACGCCGAGGGGTCGATGTTGCTTTCCCTGATGGGAATGCCGTTTGCACGTCAGAACTAGAGGAGACCTTTGGCTAAGAAATCGCTAATCGAGAAGTGGAAGCGCACACCGAAGTTTCCGGTGCGGAAATACAACCGGTGCCACCGTTGTGGTCGTCCGAGAGCGTTCATACGCTATTTCGGACTGTGCCGCATTTGCATGAGGCAGTTGGCGCTGGTCGGTGAACTGCCTGGCGTGCGCAAGGCCAGCTGGTAGACTGGAGAGTTATGCCGGTAACCGACCCCATAGCCGATATGTTAACCAGGATAAGGAACGCTCAGCCGGTGAGGCATGAGTCGGTCACGATGCCTGTGTCCAAAATCAAGGTGGCCATAGCCAGGGTGCTGAAGGAAGAAGGATTCATCCGAGACTACGACGTTCTGAGAGGTCAGCCCCAGGCGGTCCTCAGAATCCACCTCTCCTACAGGGAAAACCGGGAACCCGCTATCGGAGGTCTGAAGCGGGTAAGCAAGCCCGGCCTGAGGATCTACGTGGGCAAAGGGGAGATCCCCCGGATATATGGAGGCATGGGCGTCGCAGTCATGTCCACGTCCCAAGGAGTGATGACGGGCCGGCAGGCATGGCGTCAAGGCCTGGGAGGGGAGCTGCTCTGCTATGTCTGGTAACGAAGGACGCAACGACAAGACTCTCTCGCGGATAGGCAGAAAGGCCATCAAGGTCCCACAGGGAGTTCGGGTGGACTTGGGCGATGACCAGATCACTGTCCAAGGGCCCAAAGGCTCCCTTACCCAACCCCTCCACTCCGACGTGGTTGTAAGGATGGAAGATGGCGAGATTACGGTGGAACGGGTCTCGGCCAGGAAGTTCCACAGGTCGCTCCACGGCCTTACCCGCAGCCTGATTTCCAACGCAGTGACCGGAGTCACCGACGGCTACCGGAAGACGCTGGAGTTGATGGGCGTCGGGTACAGAGTCCAGCAGACCGGAGAAGGCATCACCCTCAACGTGGGATACAGCCACCCGGTGGAAGTCCAGCCGCTGGAGGGTGTCACTTTGACCGTCGAGGGCAACAATCGCGTGCACGTCGACGGCATCGACAAGCAGAAGGTGGGGGAAGTGGCCTCCACCATTCGCCGAGTGCGACCTCCCAACGCCTATAAGGAAAAGGGCATAAGATACGCTGGAGAAGTCCTTCGTCTAAAACCCGGGAAAGCCGCCGCAAGGAAGAGCTAGCAAAAAGATAGAGGCAAACCTGAATGCCAAGAGAGAAGAATCCAAGGGACCTGCGGCTTGCCCGCCATAAGAGGGTCCGCAAGAAGGTGCACGGGACCCCCGAAAGGCCCCGACTGTGCGTATTTCGGAGTCTGAAGGCCATCTATGCACAGGTGGTCAACGACGCCGAGGGGCATACCGTCGCCGCGGCGTCAAGCCTGGAACCGGAGATCAAAGCCTCGGGATCGGGGCTGTCCAAGACTGAAGTGTCCAAGCTGGTTGGAAAGACCATAGCCCAGCGCACCAAGACAGCGGGAGCCTCAACGGTGGTGTTTGACCGGGGAGGATACTTGTACCACGGAAGAGTAAAAGCTTTGGCAGACGCTGCCAGAGAGGAAGGTCTCGTTTTCTAAATGGGTTTTAAGATCCCGGTGAATAAAGTGGATCCGACTGGCCTCGAGCTGACAGACCGCCTGGTGTTTACGAGGCGAATCGCCAAGGTGGTCAAGGGCGGCCGTCACCTGAGGTTCAACGGCCTGGTGGTCGTGGGCGATGGTGAAGGAGTTGTTGGAGCTGGTCTGGGCAAGGCCCAGGCGATTCCCGATGCTGTCAGAAAAGGAAACGCATTGGCGAGGAAGACCCTCATCAGGGTCCCGCTGAAGGGAAGCACCATACCCCAGGAGACCTATTCCAAAGTGGGCGCCTCCAAAGTCCTGATCAAGCCCGCCCCGGCCGGTACGGGGATAATCGCCGCCGGAGTTGTCCGGGCCGTTTTGGACTTGGCGGGGGTGAAAGACGCTGTGGCTAAGTCCCTGGGTTCCAGAAATCCCATAAACGTAGTGTACGCCACGTTGGACGCGCTCCAGAAGATAAAGGACCCGGTCGAAGAGATGGCCAAGCGCAGAGGAACTAACCGGGAAGCGGCCTAAGGCGAAGGATTTGTACACATGGCTCAAATAAAGATAACTTGGAAGAGAAGCTGCATCGGCCGGAAGCAGAACCAGCGGCGAGTAATAGAGGCGTTGGGGCTTAAGAGGCTTTCCCATTCGGTCGTTCGGCACGACACTCCCACCATCAGAGGGATGGTGAACGTCGTTCAACATCTGGTGGAAGTTGAGGAGATCAACCCTGAAACCCCATCCGACTAGAGGAAGTCCCTACGTGGGAAGACGTTAAGGGAACGTCCGAGACTTCGGGAGCCAGGTCAAGATGGGTAAGACGGAAACGAAAGGCAGGCAGTCCAAGAAATGATGGAGCATCAGGCAACTCCGGCGCCGGGTTCCCGCCGTAAGCGAAAGCGGATTGGGAGAGGCGACTCCAGCGGCCACGGCAGCTACGCCGGCCGGGGAATGAAGGGGCAGAAGTCCCGCTCGGGCGGAGGCGTCAGGCCTGGGTTCGAGGGCGGGCAGTTGCCTTTGATCAAAGGGCTTCCCATGAGGAGGGGCTTCACCAACATCTTCAAGACGGAATACCACCTCGTCAAACTGGAGGAGTTGGGCGGGTTGCCCCAAGACACGGTGATCACTCCCGAGACCCTGGTGGGAATGGGTTTTCTAAGGAAGATAAAGCATCAAGTCAAAGTTCTGGGCAACGGCGACTTGGACGTAGCGCTGAAGGTTTCGGCCCACAAGTTCACCAAGGCGGCGAGGGAGAAGATCGAGGCGGCGGGCGGAAGTGTGGAGGTCCTATAAGCCATGATGGCCCAGGAGGCGGAAGGCCGTCCTAAGTTACTTCAAGCCGCCATAGACGCCTTCCGGGTACCCGACCTAAGAGCGAAGATTCTCTTCACGCTGGCCATGCTGGGCGTGTTCCGGTTCATGGCTCAGGTTCCCATACCCGGCATCAACCGTGACAGCCTGGACGCCCTGTTCGAAAGCAGTCAGCTTCTGGGCTTTTTGAACCTCTTCAGCGGCGGAGCTCTGGAGAATATGAGCGTGGCCGCCCTCGGAGTGTTCCCCTACATCACTTCATCCATCGTCATGCAGTTGCTGGTCCCGGTCGTGCCTGCTCTGCAGCGCATATCCAGAGACGGGGAGTCCGGACGCCAGAAGATAAACAGAATAGTCCACTTCGCCACCGTTCCCATAGCCCTGGCCCAGGGGTACGGCCAACTTCAGCTGGTGCAGTCGGCCGGCGTAATCAGCGGCGTCTGGTCAGGCCCCGGCGACGGCAATCTGGTGGCCACTGTGGCAATGCTGGCGTCCCTCACCGCAGGCACCATGTTCCTTGTGTGGCTTGGAGAGCTAATTACCGAGCGGGGAATAGGAAACGGAATATCGCTGATAATATTCGCTGGAATCGTGGCTGGGTTTCCTGGCCTCATATCCCAGGCTTCGGACCAGACCAACGCCCTCGGAATCATCTGGCTGGCCATCATCGGACTGCTGATCGTCGCCTTAATCGTAGTGTTTACCGAGGCCCATCGGCGGATACCCGTCCAATATGGCCGGAGCATCTTCCGGGGCGGCAGAATGTACCGGCAGACCGGCTCGACGTATCTGCCCCTGCGGATAAACTCCGCGGGAATGATCCCCGTCATATTCGCCTCGTCGGTGGCCATTCTGCCCGCCACTATGGCCAGCTTCCTGGGTGTGCGGGGTGACTGGGTGGGGAACATAGCCAACTCCCTGGCCGACTGGTTCGACCCTTCCAGGTTCGTCTATTGGGTGCTGGCCTTCATACTGGTGGTGCTGTTCACCTTCTTCTATACTCTGGTGGTCTTCCAGCAGCAGAATTTGGCCGACAATCTCCAGAAGAACGGGGGCTTCGTGCCGGGCATCCGCCCGGGCAGGCCCACCCAGGAGTACCTCAACCGGGTCATACTGCGTTTGACGTGGGGAGGCGCCCTGTTCCTGGGGTTCGTATTCATAGTGCCCTATTTCGCCGCTCTGCTCACGGACGTGCAGGCGATCCAGCTGCCCAGCATTAGCCTGCTCATTATGGTGGGCGTGGGCCTGGACACTCTGAGGCAGCTTGAAGCCCAGCTGCTGATGAGAAACTACGAAGGGTTCTTGAGGTAAATCACCGTGGCGACGTCGGAGATCAGTCTGGCCAGGAGAGTCGTGCTGTTGGGGCCGCCGGGCGCCGGTAAAGGCACCCAGGCCAAGCAGATACTGGACGCCATCCCCGGTGTCAGCCACATCTCGACGGGCGACCTCTTCCGCCGACACCAACGGGAAGGGACGGAGCTTGGCAAGAAGGCGGCCGAATACATGAGTCAGGGCGCCCTTGTTCCCGACGAGGTTACGATCGCTATGGTGCTGAATCAGACGCTGCCTCCCGATAGCCCTGATGGGTTTCTCTTGGATGGGTTCCCGAGGAACCTCAATCAGGCCCAGTCTCTCGACGACGCTCTCAACAGTGAGTCCATCGGAATTGACCGTGTAGTCCACATGATGGTTCCAGTGGAGGAGCTCGTTAAGCGCCTGGGAGGGCGGATGATATGCAGGCAGTGCCAGGTCCCGTACCACCGGGACAACGCTCCGCCTAAGGCTGAGGGGGTCTGCGACTCCTGTGGAGGCGAGGTGTATCAAAGGGACGACGACAAGCCGGAAGCGATAAGGACCCGGATCCAGGTCTACCAAAACGAGACCCAGCCTCTGGTCGACTATTATCGGCAACAGGGTAACATCGTGGACGTGGACGGAATAGGCCCCGTGGAAGAAGTGAAGGTTCGTCTTATGGAGGCGCTCAAGATATAGTCTGGTGTTGTAGCAAGGGCCCAGGGTTAGTGGTAGAATGAACAACAGAAAAATTGAAACAGCGTCCAACTCCAGCTCCCCATACAGTGGAGGCATAACCATGAAGTCTGCCAGGGAGTTGGAATCCATGCGCAAGGCAGGCGCAGTGGTCGGAGCAACCCTGTCCACTCTTCGCGAGTCGGTGAAGCCAGGGATGCGGACCAGGGACTTGGACGCCATTGCCAGCAGGGAGATCAAGAGACTCGGAGCAAAGCCCGCCTTCAAGGGATACAGGGGCTTTCCCGCCACCATTTGCACCTCGCTGAACGAACAGATCGTTCACGGCATACCCGGTGACAGTACGCTTCAAGAAGGCGACCTAATAAAGATGGACGTGGGCGCCGTGGTGGAGGGTTTCATAGGAGACGCCGCCATCACGGTGGGAGTCGGAAACATTACCAAAGAGGCGGAGGACCTGATAGAAGCCACTAGGGAGTCCCTCTGGGAGGGGATAAAAGCCGTTCATGACGGAGGCCGCGTGGGAGACGTAGGAAACGCTGTCCAGGAGTATGCGGAAGCCAGAGGGTACAGCGTCGTCCGGGAGTACGTGGGCCACGGCATCGGTCGTTTCCTCCACGAGGACCCCCAGGTGCCCAACTATGGCCCAGGGGGCAGAGGCGCAGTCCTGAGAAACGGAATGACCATCGCCATCGAACCCATGTTGAATATGGGCGGTTGGAAGACTCGTGTGCTGGACGACCATTGGACGGTGGTTACGGCAGACGGCGAACTCTCCGCCCACTATGAGCACACTATAGCCATCACGGCCGATGGCATAGAGGTGCTGACTAAAGAGAGGTGACGGGACACAAAGGACTTATGGCAAAAAAAGAAGCAATAGAGGTGGAAGCCAGCGTTGAGGAAGCCCTGCCCAACGGAATGTTCAGGGTGAAGCTTCCCAACGAGCATAAGGTGTTGGCCCACGTATCGGGGAAGATACGGCTCCACTTTATACGTGTGCTGCCGGGGGACAGAGTCCTGGTTGAACTCTCCCCTTACGATCTATCCAGGGGACGGATAACTTACAGGTTCAAGTAGTATGAGAGTACGAGCATCGGTAAAACCGCGCTGCAACAAGTGCAGGATAATCAAGCGCAAAGGGATTATCCGGGTGATATGCGTCAACGTGAGGCACGTCCAACGTCAGGGGTAGCCTGCGGGACGGCTTCCGCAATGTTGACCGGCGCCAGCTAGGAGGATGACATGGTCCGTGTGGCCGGAGTAGACATACCCGACGGAAAGCGGGTGGACGTGGCCTTGCGCCGCATCTATGGCATTGGCCCTGTGATGGCCAAGGAGATACTGGCGCGGGCGGACATAGAAGGCGAACCCAAGCCCAAGATCACCGAGCTGTCGGAAGCGGAAATCGACCGGCTGCGGGAAATCATCGACAAAGAGTACAAGGTGGAAGGCGATCTCAGGCGTGAAGTGACGATGAACGTCCGAAGGCTCATAGAAATCGGCTCCACGCGCGGGCTGCGCCACCGGCGCGGACTGCCCGTCAGAGGACAGAGGACTCGCACAAACGCACGTACTCGCAAGGGACCCAGAAGGACCGTCGCCGGACGCGGACGCCGGACCGGCGGCAAGAAGTAGAGGAGGCCTCATGGCCAGACCGCGAACACGCAGAAGAGAAAGAAGGTCGGTTCCCCGGGGGAAGGCGTACATACACTCGACCTTCAACAACACTTTGGTCACTCTGACCGACCCGCAGGGTGCGGTCATTGTCTCGTCCAGCGCTGGAACGTCCGGCTTTAAGGGGTCGAGAAAGGGCACGGCTTTTGCGGCCCAGAGGGCCGCCGAGCAGGCCGCTCGCAGAGGCATGGACCACGGGCTGCGTCTCATAGACGTTCTCATCAAAGGCCCAGGTGCGGGCAGAGAGGCCGCCATTAGGTCTCTACAGGCCGCCGGGCTCACGATAAGCAGCATTCGGGACGTTACTCCCATACCCCACAATGGGTGCAGGCCTCCCAAGAGAAGAAGGGTGTAGATAGTATGGCGCGATATACCGGACCGGTTTGCAGGCTGTGCCGCAGGGCTGGGGGAAAGCTCATGCTCAAAGGCGAACGTTGCTACACGCCGCGCTGCGCCATCGAACGGCGGCGCACTCCTCCAGGCAACCAGTCAACCCGCAGACGGCGCACCTCGGACCATGGCGTCCAGCTTAGAGAAAAGCAAAAGGCCAGGCAAATCTATGGCGTCATGGAGAAGCAGTTCCGCCGCTACATGGATGAGGCCTTCAAAAAGCCAGGCGCAACAGGCCAATACTTGATGGAGATTCTCGAGCGGCGATTGGACAACGTCGTATTCAGACTGGGGTTCGCAGACTCGAGGAACCAGGCGCGGCAGCTTGTCCTCCACGGACACTTCAACGTAAACGGCAAAAAGACGACCATCCCTTCCGTTATGGTAAAGGCCGGAGATGTCATATCATGGCAGGAGTCTCGAAAGTCCAAGGACTTCTATACGGCGTTGACTCACGACATTCCCAAGAGGCCGATACCTCAATGGATTCGTCTTGACCTGGAAAACATGACAGGCACCGTGAACAACCTGCCCACAGAGGAAGATCTGGAGTCTGCGATAGACACCCGTCTCATAGTGGAGTTCTACTCGAGGTAAAGCAATGGTACTGGAAACCGCAATCCTGACGCGAACCGCGGCCCAGCGCACACCGGAAACAATCGTTCCGGAGATCAAGGTGCTGGAGCTGACGGACACCTACGCCAAGTTCGCCATAGAACCTCTCGAAAGAGGGTATGGAATAACCCTTGGAAACCCCATGCGCAGAATGCTCCTTGGCTCCGTTGAAGGAGCGGCCATTACATGGGTGAAGATAGACGGAGTGCTTCATGAGTACTCCTCCATCCCCCACATGAAGGAAGAGGTCATGGACTTTCTTCTGAACGTGAAGGGGATTCGAATCCGTTCGGTGACGGGCCGCCCGGGCAAGATGCGTCTCGAAATCAAGGGAGAAGGTCGGGTATGCGCCGGCGACGTGGCTGCCTCCGCCGACTTCGAGATTGTGAACCCTGAGCATCACCTGGCGACCCTGGACTCCGAAGACGCCACCCTGTCGGTGGAGTTCAATGTGGACAACGGCAAGGGTTACCAGCCGGTGCCCACCCAAGGAGACGGCTCCGCTGGCTCTCTCATGGGAGCTCTGCCGGTCGACGCCATTTTCAACCCTGTCAGGAAGGTCAACTACAACGTGGAGAGGACCCGTGTCGGGTACTTCACCGACTACGAGAGGCTCGTGCTGGAAGTCTGGACAGACGGCGCCATTACTCCGGTCGAGGCGGTTAAGGCCTCCTCCGAGGTGTTGGTGAGCCACTTCTTCCTGTTCAACAACCTGGGTTCGGAAGTGAAGGCGGGGACGGAACGCACCTCGTTGATGGTGTCCCCTGAGGTCTACCAGACTCCCATTGAGAAGCTGGACCTGTCGTCCAGGACTCTAAATTGCCTCAAGCGGGCCCACATCACCAAGGTTGGCCAGGTGCTGGAGATGTCCAACGAAGAGCTCCTGAAGATACGGAACTTCGGGGAAAAGTCCTTGGAAGAGCTCATGGAACGACTGAAGCGAGAGGGAGTCATCGGGGAAAACGAACGCTCAACAGACGGTGAAACCACTCTTGCGAGTCTGGATGACGCCGCCGCCCTGGCGATGGAAGAAGCTGGACCGTCAGAGCCTTCCACTGTGGAGTACGAATTGCCTCAAGATAATGACGCAGACCTAGGCAACGACGACCAGGACGACGAGTCGGAATACGACGAGGGCGAGGAGTAGTATTCTCATGGTGGCCCATCGCATTAAAGGAAAGAAGCTGGGCAGACCCAAGGACCAGCGGATAGCGTTGCTGCGCAATCTAGCGTCCGATATTGTCCGGCATGAAAAGGTGGTTACCACCCACGCCAAAGCTGTGGAGGCCCGTAGAGAGGTCGAACGGCTTATCACTCACGGTAAGAAGGGAGGTCTCCACCACAGGAGGCTGGCCCTGTCACGCGTCCCAAACGAGGAGGTGATTTCCAAGGTCTTCGACGAGTTGGCGCCGCGATACGCCAGCCGTGTAGGGGGATACACTAGAATAGTGAAGCTGGGATCTCGCAAGGGCGACGCAGCGCCCATGTCCCTCATCGAGTTGGTCTAAGCGCCGGGGCCACAAGATGGCCGTGGCAGACGACGCTCAGGACCGTGAGCAAGCAGAAGAGCGGCGAATTGCACTGGTCCTGGAATATGAAGGTACCGCGTACAATGGGTTCCAGTTTCAGGCCAATGCTCCATCAGTCCAAGGCACAGTGGAGGATGCCCTAAAGAGTTTTACCGGAGAAGTCATTCGCATCCGTGGGGCGTCCCGCACCGACTCAGGGGCCCACGCCGTCGGTCAGGTGGCGGACTTCCTGACCCAAGCTCTTTATCCAATAGATATATTCTGCCGAGCGCTCAACTCCTTCCTGCCGCGTGACATCAGGATTCGGGGAGCTGTGGAGATGCCCCGGGACTTCAGTGCCAGGTTCTCGGCGGTCAGCCGGATCTACCGGTACACCGTCTGGAACCATGTCCACCCGACGGCGCTGTCGAGGAACTTCTCCTACTGGGTCAGGGACAGGCTGGACCTGACGGCAATGCGAGAAGCCTCCGAATCGTTGCTGGGCGCTCACGACTTCTCCACCATCGCTTCGTCACTGCCGCCGGGCCGCAACCCGGTGCGCACGGTCAGGCGATGGGATGTGCGGAGGGAGGACGAAAGAGTAATCATGGAGGCGGAAGGCGACAGCTTTCTGCCTCACCAGATCAGGAGGACTAACGCTCTGCTGGTCAGAGTGGGCCTGGGCAAGTTGCCCGTAGACGCAATTCGAAATATAATTGACCGGTCCGTTCAAAAATTGGATAGTTGCCCCTCTCTTCCGGCCAAGGGGCTGTGCTTGATAAAGGTGAACTATCCTGGATTTTCGTCGGATACGCTTAAGGCTGGGTTGGACGAGAATGAAACGAGATAAGACATATCACGCGAAGCAGTCGGAAGTCACTCCCCAATGGCGCCTGGTAGACGCCTCCGGGCAGACTCTGGGCAGGCTCGCCACTCGGATATCCAGGACTCTTCAAGGCAAGGACAAGCCAATCTATACGCCCAATGTGCTTACGGGCGACTTCGTGGTCGTGGTGAATGCCGAAAAAGTGCGGGTCACCGGGCGGAAGTTGAACCAGAAGCTTTACTACCGCCACAGCGGGTACGTGGGCAACCTGAAGACCTTCGTAATGAAAGACGTCATGGAGAAGAACCCGGAGAGGGTCCTAGAAATGGCGGTCAAGGGAATGCTGCCCCGTACCAAAAGGGGCAGGGACATGTTCAAGCGGCTCAAGGTCTACCGTGGGGGCAGCCATCCCCACCAGGCGCAGCTGGGGGCCCCGGCCGCGTCGGGAGCCGAATAAGAGTAGGTCATTAAGGAGATAAACTTGGTCCAGGAGTCTACCCAGCAGTACTACTACGGAACGGGAAAACGGAAGTTGGCCATAGCCAAGGTGCGCTTGTACCTGGCGGCTGGTTCCTCGGACATAGGCGCCCCCGGCCATGTCAGGGTCAACGGGCGTCCGTTGGAGGAAGTTTTCTCCTGGTTCCCCTGGCAGGAGGCTGTCAAAGAGCCTCTGAAGGTCACTGACTCGCTGGACCGTTTCACCATAGTTGCCTCTGTCCAAGGCGGAGGCATATCCGCTTGGAGCCACGCAGTGCGCCACGGCATCTCACGGGCCCTCGTCATCTATGACGAGTCGTTTAGGACCGTTCTCCGACAGCACGGGTTCCTAACCAGGGACTCGCGCATCAAGGAGAGCAAGAAGTACGGTCTCAAGAGGGCCAGGCGCGCGCCTCAATACACCAAGCGTTAGGGCGCCGTGGGTCTGATTTCCCTCACCCCGACCCTCTCCCGGAGGGCGAGGGGGCCACGTAAGTTTTGGACCTGAGAGAAGGACGTTCGCTTCAGCTTTGCTGTCGCTGCCTACTGCAACGAAATAATCACTACCGCTGCCGTTATTGAGGCGATCCCCAAAGCCTGTGGCCCGAGTGTTCCCCGGGTGATCCAGTGGCCAAAGGCCGCCGGACGCCAGGAGGCCAGCCCCAGAGAGTAGAAGAACACCAACACGGGTTGGATGGCGCCCACGGCAGCCACCAAAGCCACGTCTCCCAAATTGATTGCCGCGAACCGGGTGAGCAGAGCCAACGTAATCAGGACCTCGACCCCGAACATCATCGCCATGAAAGGCCGGTCGTGGAGGAGCGCCGGAGCGCCCGCTCTGGCCTCCGCTGATGAAAAGGCCAGTGCGAACATGATGGGGGCGAACCCGACCCGATATGAGCCGAAGAACTGCCAGAAGTCGCCGCCGTCCAGGGCCACCTTGGCCACGACGAATGAGAACGCCAGAAGCGCCGCGGCTCCCAGGCTCAGCAGAATCACCCTGACGTCTCCCGTGGGCCTGCCGCCCCGGGTCTTCTCCCACGACACCAGCGCCGCCCCTGCGACTGAAAGGAATATGGCCCCGGTGGCCAGGGACGACAGCGTCTCGCCGAGAAATCCCGCCGCCAGAGGCGCCACAATCAGGGGATAGAGGTGCCATACCGGCACGACCCGCGCCACCTGCCCGGTCCGGAGGGCGCTGAGAAAGAGTATCAAGCTGCAGGCTGCCAGGACTCCGGTGCCCAAGGCCAAACCGACAGTCCGGGTCTCCACTCCGTCCAGGCCCGTCACGATTCCAAACGTGATGAGCCCGAGGGCCAGCTCGAATATTCCTATCCAGTAGGAGTATTGGGGGACGCTGCGGCAGCGGTCAACGATTGCCTTGTCCAGGATGTTGGCGGCGCCGGTAAAGGTCGGGAAGAGTATCGCGAAGAGTATCCACATGAGCGCTGACGGCGAGTATAACACTGGGCGCCACAAGTGGAGCCAACGTACGGTGGCTGGGAGCGGCCCGTTTGAGTCTGGCTGGTGTTAGAATATGCCGACCAACCGCTTAGCCAGGAGGCATCATGATTCGCAGCCTGAACGGCAAGACTCCTAAAATCCACCCTTCAGTCTTCATAAGCGACGCCGCCTACATCGTAGGAGATGTGTCGATTGGCGAGGGGTCCAGTGTATGGCCGGGAGCGGTTATACGGGGCGACTTCGGGCGTATCACAATAGGCCGCAACTCGGTCATCCAGGACACTTGCGTCGTCCACGCCGACGACTACCTCGACATCGGCGACAACGTGCTGGTGACCCACGGCGCAGTGCTCCACTGCCACAAGGTGGGGAACAACGTCCTTATCGGAATCAACGCGGCCCTGCTGGAGGACGCGGAAGTGGGCAACTTCGTGCTAATCGGGGCAGGAGCGATAGTGCGGGACAAAGCCGTCATCCCCGACAACTCCCTCGTGGTGGGCGTGCCGGGCCAGGTGCGTCCCCTGTCC
This sequence comes from Dehalococcoidia bacterium, assembly GCA_965224415.1. GTDB lineage: Bacteria > Chloroflexota > Dehalococcoidia > Lucifugimonadales > JAGWBF01 > DAOUJI01. The sequence goes on from CBDCZB010000001.1 coordinate 237,583, forward strand.
GACGGCAACCGTCTCCGGCTGGAAAACGTCACCGAAAACTACATCCATAACGCCCAAGTCCACAAGGCCGCCGGACACGGCATTGACTTGCCGGTCGGCTGATGCCTGTATATATGCCCGGCCACTCTGGGATAGGCCGGGTCCATGCCCCCTCGCCCTCGGCGGGTGAGGACCGCCTCGTGGATTCCGGCCTCCTCTGAAGTGACGGGCGGCATGAGCGTAGCCTGTAGGGGCGACCGGCCGGTCGCCCCTACCCATCAGTCGACAGTTAACCGAAATCTCCTTGAAAGCGCAGTTTTCGAAATGGAAGAGGGGCTCTCTCGCAGAAGAGGAGCCCCTCGTTGACGTGTCGCTTGAAGTCAGAGGACTAGGGGCGGGTGCTGAAGGGAGGGTACTCGTCCCGCATTAGACCCATATATGCGCTCACACGAGTGCTCCACCTGGTGTACCCCACGGCCAGATTGAAGATGCCCCTTGGGTATCGGCCCGTGAAAAGTATTGCAAACCAGACTACGATTCCAAGCAACCACAACAAGAGGGCGTAGAGGAGCAGGATCAGTCCGTGGGGAATCCCTGCATAGATCCATCCTAAGAAGAACTTAAGCAGGGCGTGGCCCTTGGAAAGCCGCTCGGGGTATTCCACATGCAGCCGCACGGGGTTATCGGGAACTTCGTCGGGAGAGAATGGCGGATATTTGTCCGTCATAAACCCGATATATGCGTTGAGCCTGGCTTCCCACCTGTAGTAGCCGACGACAATGTCGAATAGGCTCCGCGGATAGGTTCCTTTGATCAATATAACGACAAAGGCCACGAGACCCACAAGGGAAACGATTATGCCGTAGACGTACAGGATGATTCCGTGGGGGATGCCTGCCTACAGCCACCCAAGAAAGGTCTTGAGGAGCAAGTGGAGCCGGGACAACGACTCCGGATACTCAATGTCGACTACGACGGGCGCCGGCTGCTCTTGTGCCATCGCGGCAGAAGTTGGGATTGGCCACCAGTCCCGTCAACGCTTGCCCATCGAAATATCCCAGCAGAATCTAGTCATATCTGTTCAGGCTTTCCATCCTATTCCAACCTCAGTCGTTGCTTCTCCAGATCGTCAATCCTGCCATTTTACTGAGCAGGGTCATGTCTAAAGGTTGGAAATGGGAGGATTTCCGAACTCGTCTACTTGAATAATCTCTCGCTTTTCCCCACCCAAGAGGGCTAAGGCCACCCATACGATGACCCATACGCCAGCCGTAACCAGGGTTAGAATCAGGTGTAGGACATGGTTGACGGCGTGGCCCCTGACTAACACGGCTTGGAAGTCACTTTGAGATTCCACACGGCGACCTTGGGCCAACTGACTGACGATGGTTCGAGCCAATGTTTCCTTCCGCTCGTCGGTGGATTTCCTACTTGTAGTCATAGTTCCCCCTTGCAGGCAATATTCGGGTTAACCTGCCACAGCAAACCTATACAACCGTCAAGGGGGCTTGTTGCCTGCACCTCATCCTCGTCCCAAGATTGTATAGGAGCCAGAAACGGCTCAAAGTTACGCCTACCGAGGAGAGTTGTCAAGCGTTGCGGTTATACTGGCTGTTTAGCATCAACGTGGAGAATGACACCAAAACTATACTGGGGTTCCTGCAGAACAATTCTTGCTCCACAGATTGTGGGTATTATGGCTGCGCAGGTCTACTGACGCCGCGCGTTGGAGAGCGCTCCCCAGGTTGCAACGCAAAAGGGAACGCCGAAGGTGAGGGGGACCTTCCAGTAAAGGGCGCCCGGCCATGCGCCGGAAAAGATTGTGTCGCCCTGGTTCAAGAGGGTAAGCCCGGTTCCCACGACAATGGCTGTGTAGAAGGACCGCCTGAGCATCGCCGGATTCTTGAAGGCACACAGCCAGCAGCACAGGCTTTCGCTTTCCTTGGTCTTTATTGCGAAGGTCAGCCCGCCCTTCAATTCCCTGCGGTTGCAGTTGGGGCATTGTGGGTTGCTTGCGTTTGGGCTCACGATGAAAGCGCCTGTGCCTGAGCTTAGTTAAAGGATCGGTCGTTTTGTGGCTGGCATTTGTAGCTGGGTGTGTCCTTTGACGTAAGAAGGACAGCTAGTATTCGGCCAATCTGGCATTGTCAGTTAGTACGTGAGCCCAGACAGGATGCTACCTTGGGGATAGACGAAGGGTTGTGGGATGTGAGGTGGTCATGGTGCAGGAGAAGTACGGAGTCCGGCTGGCAACACAGGAAAAGGGACGGCTCAGGAAGATGATCAGGGCTGGGAGGAGTTCCGCACAGGCGATTACCCGGGCCCGCATCCTGATCAAGATAGATGAGGGCTGGACCGCCCCCCAGGTGGCCACCGCACTGGACGTGTCGGAGCGGACCGTGTTCCGCACCAAGCGGCGGTATGCCGAGGAAGGACTGGACGAGGTGCTGAGGCACCATAACCAGGTCAACCGGCCCAGAAAGGTGGATGAAAGGGTGGAGGCCCACCTGATAGCCTTGGCCTGCAGCCCGGTGCCCGACGGTCATGACCACTGGACCATGCGGGCCCTGGCGGGCAAGGTGGTGGAGTTGGGATTGGTGGAGTCTTTATCTCCCGAGACGGTCCGCCTGCGGCTAAAAAAAACACGCTCAAGCCGTGGCTCAAGAAACAATGGTGCATCCCCAAGGTAGGTGGAGAGTTCGTGGCGGCCATGGAGGACGTGCTGGATCTCTACGCCGAGCCCTACGATCCGCAGAGGCCGGTGGTCTGCTTTGACGAGACCTCCACCCAGTTGCTGGCCGACGTGAGGGAACCGCTGCCGGCAAAGCCTGGGAGGCCGAGGCGTGAGGACTACGAATACCAGCGGGGAGGGACGCGCAACCTGTTCCTCACCTGTGAGCCTCGCCGGGGCTGGCGCCACGTGGCGATAACCCGGCAACGCACCATGCAGGACTTCGCTCAGCAGATGCGGTGGCTGGTGGATGAGGCCTACCCCGATGTCCCGGTGATTCGGCTGGTTCTCGACAATCTGAACACGCATCGGATGGCCTCGCTTTACGAGACTTTCCCGGCGGCCGAGGCCCGGCGCATCGCCAAGCGGCTGGAGTTGCACCACACTCCCAAGCACGGAAGCTGGCTGAATATGGCGGAGATCGAGTTCAGCGTGCTGGCCCGGGCCTGCCTGCGCGGACGCAACGGAGATGAGGACAGCCTGGAAAGAGCCGTCAGCGCCTGCGTGTCAGAGCGGAACGCGATAGGAGCTACCATTAACTGGCGGTTCACTGCCCAAGACGCCAGACGCAAACTCCATCGCCTCTATCCCTGCCAATCCTGATTTGGTTCAGTACTAGGGTAATGTAGGCTTAGGCATTGAAGGTTGTCAAACCTGCTACAGCGGATCGATTCGTCTACACGGAAGGAATATAGGACCTCTTTGGAAGCCGGGCATCAGGGCGAAGTTCTCCCGAGGCGTGTCTCCCGTCGTCGCATTTCCCATTCCAAGCCGGCGGTTTTGGCCCTGAGGTTGACAGCCGCAGTCATGTTGGTTGTCGCTGTTGCGGCATGCGGGGACGGTTCTGATGGCTCTCCGGCTCCAAGCCCAACGCCCAATGCGACACCGACGCCTGCGCCCAGCCCCACTGCGGCTCCCAGTCCCACGGCTCCACCAACAGCCACACCCGTTCCGACGCCTCAACCCAATCCCACCGCCTCGCCACGTCCCACGTCCACGCCCGAACCCGTCGAGTATTCCAAGGGGGGAGTGCAAGCCATAAGCCGGTCGGACGCTCGCCGTGAGTTGACCGAAGCTTTGATAAACACCTCCGAATGGCCGAAAACGGACTTCAGGTTCAAGACCATTGATTTTATTGGAATCCGAGGAGGCGGCCCTCCCAAGGACGGAATCCAGTCCATCGACACCCCCCAGTTCGAGTCGGTGGAGTCGGCAAGCCACTGGCTGGCCGACTGGGAGCCAGTGCAGACCGTCAGCATAAACGGCGACCACAGGGCCTACCCCGTTCAGATAATGATGTTCCACGAGCTGGTCAACGACGTGGTGGGAGGCGAGCCTGTTGTGGTCACCTATTGACCCCTTTGCAACACCGCCTTCGTGTACAGGCGGACGTTGGATGGGGAGCTTCTGGACTTTGGTGTTTCCGGCAAGCTGCGCCGCCTCAACCTGATAATGTATGACCGGCAGACCGAGTCCTGGTGGCAAGAGTTTGGCGGAGAGGGCATCGTTGGCGTGTACGCCGGCGTGAAGCTGGAGCAGCTGCCTATGGCGATGGTGTCCTGGTCGGACTTCAAGGCGAGCTTCCCTGACGGCAAAGTCCTTTCGAAGCCCGACACGGGCATTCCTTATGGCATGTCCGCCTACGCGGGGTACGACACCTACAACCAACTGGGCGTCACGTCAGGCTCCAACGAAGTTACCCTTTCGAGGATGCAGCGGGTGGCGGGCATCGAATTGAACGGAGAGGCTTTCGCTGCGCCCTACTCAGTCCTGCGGGAGCAGCCGGTTGTGGAAGCGGTAGTGGGAGGAGAGCCGGTGGTGGTGTTCTACGAGCCGCACACGGCGTCGGCCTTGGACAACCAGGTGATCGCCCTCGGACGCGAAGTGGGGTCCGTAGGTGTCTTCTCCCCGATAGTCGAGGGAGACCGGTTGAGCTTTTCCCGCAGCAGGGAAGGCAAGGACGGCGTGTTCGTCGACGAGGAGACGGGGAGTTCCTGGAATCTGCTGGGACTCGCCACGTCGGGACCTTTGGAGGGCGCCCGGCTGGCTCCCCTTCCCCACTACCCCAGCGTGCTGTGGTTTTCGTGGGCCTCGTTCAGGCCCGACGCGTTTATCTATCAGCCTTGAGCCAGGGCAGCCCTGAGCCAAGGTGCCGCTCCCGTTCACCCCCATCTCAATCTTCCCCCCCAATGGGGAAGACGCAGAGCGGCCCTCACCCCAACCCTCTCCCACAGGGAGAGGGAGTTTTGGAAGGGTGTTCTAGGGGACCAGCATGGCCCGAGAGATGTCCGTCTGGCGTTGCTGCCATTCGGCTTTCGGGAAGGCGTCGTTAATTTCGTCGAACGTGAACTTGTGGGACACGATCTTGTGGAAAGGAATTTTGTCCCGGTTCTTCACCAGGTAGTCCAGCAGCCTGGCTAGGGTGTCCGGCCGGTACATGGACGATCCCACGATGTTCTTGCCCCTCAGCATCTTGGATGGGTCGATGGCCGCCGTGGGTCCGGGGACGATGTCCCCGATTTCGACGAATGTGCCGCCGTTGCTGAGCATGTCGATTCCCTCAACCAGCAGTTCGGCCCTGCCCACCAGCTCCATGACGATGTCGGCGCCACGGTTCCGGGTCAACTCCCAGACCCGCTGCACCCGTGTCTCCGGCGTGTTGTACTCCTCGATGTTGATGGTGTAGTCGGCCCCGAAGTCTTCCGCCAGCTTGAGGCGGTTCTCCAGCCTGTCGAGGACTATGATTCTGTCGGCGCCCATGTCCCTGGCCATTGCGATTGCGTTGAGCCCCAGGCCGCCTGCGCCCATTATGACCACCGAGTCTCCTTCATGGGCGGAGGCGCGCATCAGCCCTTCGGTGACGGTGCCCATAGCGCAGTTGACATAACCAAGAATGTCGTCGGGAAGCTCGTCGGGCACCTTGAAGGCCGGGTGCCGGGGTGGCAGGTAAATCCAGTCACCGTATGTTCCCGTGAAGTAGGGCCATATACCGCCTTCGGGGTATTGGCGGTTTACGCACCAGTTGGTTGCACCCCTGTTGCACATGTGGCAGCTGTAGCATGGGAAGACGTGGACGTGCATAAGCCGGTCGCCTTCCTTGATGGGAGTTCCGCCGCTGTCGGTGGTGACTCCGGCGCCCATCTTGTAGACGACGCCCGTCCCCTCGTGGCCCATGACGCGACCCCCGGGAGGGATGGGAATGTTTACCTGGTCGCCCCTCCAGGTATGCAGATCGGAGCCGCAGATGCCGGCCTGCTCGATTTTGACGATGATTGCTCCGGGTTCGGGGTCCGGGAGTTCGTACTCCCGAATCTCGAAGGGTTTGCCATGCTCAACGTGTACGATGACTCTGCCTCTGTCTGCCATTGGCTGCCTCCTTATACTCCCGACATGGGTTAGCCCGGCTGGGTTACAATGTTCCAGGATTATAACCCGATCGGGGCGAGTGGGAAAGAGGAAACGCAATGGCGCAATGGCGCAATGACGCAGATAGAATCCGAAGCAGGTCTCTGGTAGTGTTGGCGGGTCTGGGAGCGTGTCCCGCTGTCGCGTACCAGGAGGGGCTGGTCGCTTCCTTCATTCGCAAGACGGTGGAGGGGATGGGCCTTGGCATAGAGGCTGACCGGCATGGGAACTTGATTGTCCGTCTGGGAGTCCCGTCGGAGGACCCTCCCATAGCTTTCATGGCCCACATGGACCATCCGGGTTTCGAGGGACTGGAGGTTGACGGCGCCAAGGTTGTCGCCGCGCCCCTTGGGGGTGTCCCCGCCGTTTCCCTGACTGACCGAGTCCCGGTGCAGGCGGTCCTCAAAGACGGCACACGGGTTAAAGGCATCACAGGCGGAAAGCACGGGACCGACGACGACCGTCTTATCAACGTCGAATTAGAGACAGCCGCCGCCGATCTGCAGTGTCCGCTGCCCATAGTGTTCGACCTCACCGACTTCGACTTTGACGGTGAACTCGTGCATATGAGGGCCCTGGACGACCTTGCTGGATGCGCAGCCATACTGGTCGCTTTGGAGCGAATGAAGGACGAGGGCGCCGGCGGAGAGGTGTACGGCGTCTTCACCAGGGCGGAAGAGGTAGGTCTGGTGGGAGCCAGGCTCCTGGCCGAGGATGGGGTATTGCCCAGGGAAACTCTCGTAGTCTCGCTGGAAGCCAGCCGGACATTGCCGGGGGCCGCCATCGGTGAGGGGCCGGTTATCAGGGTGGGGGATGCCAGCTTTACGTTCGACGCCGAGGCCGAGAGTGTTTTGCTCAAGGCCAGGGAGGAACTGTCCCAAAGAGATTCGGGATTCAAGGCCCAGCGGCAACTTATGAGCGGCGGCACCTGTGAAGCCAGCGGCTTCAGGTTCTATGGCTACAGGTCAACCGGCATAGCGTTTCCGCTGGGGAACTACCACAACGCCGCCCCCGACGGCTCAGTGCAAGCCGAGCATATCCACATCGACGACTTTGTCGGCGGAGTCCTTATGGCTGTCGAGGCGGCCCGGTCCGTGGGCGTCAGAACGGACGCTCCGCCGTGGCGCCGCTTCAGGGAGGTCCCGGCGGAGATGCGGCGCCGCCTTTTGGAACAGCCCCTGTCCTAAGAACGGCCCAGGTAGCTCCCTTCCCGCCACACGACTGCTCCGTCCTTGAGGGTGGCGAAAGTTGCCAGCCTCAGGTTCCCGGACACGGTATGGCCCGCCATGTCCTGCCAGACGTGGGTTCCCTCCTGCAGGTTGAATATGGCTATGTCGGCTATTGCTCCCTCGGCCAAGGTCCCGATTTCCTTGTCCATGCCCAGGACTTTTGCTGGACGCGACGTGCTGGCGGCCAGGGCGTCTTCCAGGGGTTGACCCATGGCGTGGAACTTGCTGACCAGGTCGCTCATTCCGTAGACCACCCGTTCCGGCGGAGGGTTGTGGATGTCAGTGCTGATGGAGGTGGGGTAGAAGCCCTCGGCGATGGCGGCCTTGCTGATTTCCACGTCGCAATGGACTCCCGCATGGCCCACGTCCATCACGACTCCCCGCTCAGCGGCTGCCCTGACCTCCCGGCGCACCCGGTCGTTCTTGTCCAATATGTTTTCAGGATGGCCGTTGTAGGCGTGGGTGGCTATGTCTCCCGAGCCTAGCACGTCCAGGATTTCAGGCAGAGGGATTGGTGTGCCGCTGACGTGCACCATCAGCTTTACGCCCGCCTTATCGGCGGCTTCCCTTGCCCTATGGAGAGCGGTGCGGGCGTCCCAGTGCGCCACGGCGTCTCGCTGCATCCGCACTTTTACTCCCAGAAAGAAGTCAGGTTCCGCTTTTATCGCGTCTACGGTGCGGTCTACGTTGGCGTGGCGGATGTCCTGGAGCTCGCCGCCAACGACGCCGTTCAGAAGAATGCCGGTGGCCCCTATGTGGATGAAGGCGAGAAGGCGGACGTCCTTCGTGGGGAAGATGTAGTCTTTCATGGCCCGGTAGTTGGCCCAACCCGCCGAGCCCGCGTCCACGCCGGTGGTGCATCCAGCCTCCAGGGCGCAGTAGTTGGCGTCGCAGGCTGTTGGATTGCCCCCGTGGTAGAAGTGCCCGTGCAGGTCTATCAGACCCGGAGTCACGACCTTGCCCGCAACGTCCAGGACTTCGGTTGCGGTTGTGGGGTCAATCCTTTCGGCAACCTGGGCGACCCTGCCGTCCTTGACGGCGATGTCACGTCGGTCATTGACGCCCTGGGCCGGGTCCATGAGTGTTCCGCCCTTGATGAGCAGGTCGTAAGTTTCCTGTTGAGTCATGACTTTCCTCCTAAGCAAAAAATGGTTATATGAAGGTTTTGTGACATTTTAGCATGAGCCGAAATTTCCGTTGACTAACGGCTGCTGCTAAGGTAGATTAGACGGGCTTTCGAACTGGTCGCCGACCTATGAGGTTTGCTTGAAATTCGGCATAGACCTCTACCCCCATTACCCCGCCGACATGGGGGGCAGCGAAGCCTTCAGGTATGCAATAAAGCAGACGAGGGCTGCGCGGGAATCGGGATTTGATGGCATATTCGCCTCCCATCACTACGCGATGGGGCCGGACGAAGGCATGTTCCAACCGGTCCCTTTACTGGCGAGGCTGGCCGCCGAAGCCGAGGGAATGACGATGGGCACGGCAGTGTATCTGCTGAGCCTCCACAACCCGGTTGAAGCCGCAGAGCTGGCGGCGAATCTGGATGTCATCACTGGGGGCCGATTCGTGTTCGGAGTCGGCCAGGGTTACAGAGACGAGGAGTTCGACTCCTTTGGAATCCCCAAGGCGTGCCGTGGAATGCGTCTGGAGGAGTCCATACGGGTCATCAGGAAGCTGTGGTCCCAGGACCGGGTCACTTGGGACGGAGAGTTCTTTCGGATAAGAGACGTGAGCATTGCTCCGAAACCGTTGCAGCAGCCGGGACCGCCGATCTGGGTTGGCGGAGACACCTTGCGGGGAGTCCGGCGTGCGGCTGAGGCGGGAGATGCATGGCTCACCAGTCCAAGACACTCCAAGGTCTTCTTACGGGAGGCGCTGGAGGCGTATAAGACGTGTAGGGAAGGGTTGGGGCTTCCAGCGCCCCCACCAGTATTCTTTAGAGAAATGTTCGTCAGCGACAGCCGTGAGGCCGCCGAGCGGACCATACGCGATTCCTTTGAGAGACTCTATCAGGTCTACCACAAAGCGGGCCAGCCCGGAGAGAGGTACAACCTGGACTTCGAACAGCTCAAGGGAGAGCGCATCATCGTCGGAGACCCGGACGACGTGACGGAGCAAATCCAGCAGTATAGAGACGAGTTCGGCGCTGAGTACATGTTCTTCAGGGTCTACTACCTGGGCATGGACCCGGAGGACAGTGTGAAGTGCATCGAGCTCTTCGGCCGGGAGGTCATTCCCAACCTAAGCGGCCTAGCTGCGGAAGGTTAGGAAAGTGGTGGGCGACAAGACCGGTCCATCAGGTCCGCTGGACGGGGTACGGGTTGTCGAGTACGGCAGCTCCATTTCAGGGCCGTACTGCTCCAAGATGATGGCCGACATGGGGGCAGACGTGATCAAGGTGGAGCCGCCGTTCTACGGCGACGAGGCCAGGATTCACGGCCCCTTCCCCGGAGACGTTCCCGATCGTGAGCGGAGCGGGCTGTTCCTGTTCTTGAATTCCAACAAGCGTGGGATAAGTCTCGACCCTGGAAATCCGGCCGGCAGGGGAATTCTTCTGGAGCTCCTCAGATGGGCTGACGTATTCGTGGAGAACCGGCCCGTCAGCGAAACCCGTGAGTTGGGTCTGGAATACGAGACCCTTAAGCAAGAGAACCCCCGGCTGATAGTCACTTCAGTTACGCCCTATGGCCGAACGGGCCCCTACAAGGACTACAAAGGATGCGACCTGACCGCCAACGCGGCGGGAGGTTTCAGCTTTGGGAACGGCCACCCCCACAGAGAGCCTCTGACCACCCCCGCCTACCAGGCCAGCTTCATGGCGGGAGTAACTGCGGCCTTGGCCACCACTATCGCACTTGTAGGACGAGACATCAGCGGTGAAGGCCAACTTGTCGACGTGTCCGAGTCCCAAGTGATTGCCGTAATACTCACCGGCTACCATCTGCCCACCTACATATATCGAGGGATAGCCGGATGGCGCTCGGGAAACCGGATGAGGCTGGGCCTTTTCCCCAACTGTGTGCTCCCCTGCAAGGACGGCTACGTTTGCATCGACTGTCCCCAGATGGAGCAGTACCAGCGCTTTCTCCACATGATCGGCGACCCGGAATGGACAGAGGACCCCAAATTTCGGAACCGTCGGGCCATGACGGAGGAATACCCGGAGGAAGCTGAAGCCTTGATTACGCCCTGGTTCATGGAGCACACCAAGGCGGAAATCATGGAGATGTGCATGGAGAACCGGGTGCCCTGTGTGCCTGTCCGCACCATAGACGACGTGATGAACAGCGAGCACATGAACGAGAGGGAGTTCTTCCATGAGCTGGACCACCCCAAGGCAGGCACGTTGAAGTACCCCGGCGCTCCAATCCGCTTCCGGGAAACTCCCTGGAAGCTGGTCAGACCCGCCCCGACCCTGGGCCAGCACAACCGGGAGATTATATGCGGCCAGTTGGGGCATAGTCCGGAAGACCTGACGCTGATGAGAAGGACGGGAATCATATAGCGATGGCTCTGCCCCTCGAACGATACAGGGTTGTGGACTTCGGCACCGCATGGGCGGGGCCTATGGGCGCTCAATTGCTGGGAGACATGGGCGCCGAGGTCATAAAAGTGGAGAGCCATGTCCGAATGGACGGGCTTCGTCTGGGCAGACCTCTGGTTGGCGAGGACTTTGCCGGGGGAGACCGGGGACTTTGGCCGGAGCTTCAGCCTCTGTACCACAGCCTCAACCGCAACAAAATGTGCGTCACGGTCAACCTGAAGGAACCCGACGGCCTGGCCCTCGTGAAGGACCTGATTGCCCAGAGCGACGTAGTGATGCACAACTTCTCTCCCGGAGTCATGGACCGGCTTGGGCTGGGATACGAGGCGCTTAGGGCCTTGCGGCCCGACATCATCGTCGTCTCCATGCCCGCGGCGGGGGAGACGGGTCCCGAAAGGGACATTCTGGCTTATGCCCCCATCGTCCAGGCCCTCTCAGGTATGATGAGCCTGGTGGGGTATCCCGACGAGCCTCTGGTGGGTGAAATCCAGTCGGCGTGGTGCGATGCAGTGGCATCGCTGCACGCGGCGCTGGCCGCCGCCGCCGCCCTGCGTCACCGGAACCGCACCGGCCAAGGCCAATACGTGGAGGTGGCCCAGCTAGAGGCGTCCACGGCCATGATGGGCGAGAGCCTGCTGGGTTTTTCGATGAACGGAAAGGTCTCGGAACCCATGGGCAACGTTGACCCTGAGTTTGGCCCCCACAATAACTACCCCTGCGCGGGCGACGACAGGTGGGTGTCCATAGCCGTTCGGACACAGGAGGAGTGGCTGGCCTTCTGCGCAGCCTTGGGCTTCCCGGACTGGACCAAGGACTCCCGGTTCGGAGACCGTTACTTGCGTCACGTTAACCGAGCGGAGTTGGACAAACACGTGGCGGCTTGGACCTCTCAAAGAAGTCCTGAGGAAGTGACCGAACTTCTACAAGGCGCCGGAGTGGCGGCTATGACCGTCATGCACATCGGAGACCAGTTCCAGGACGACCACTTCCATCAGAGAAATGCGTTTCTGGAGACAGAACATCCCCACATCGGCGCCGAATGGCTCTACGGGCAACCCTGGGTGATGAGCGGCGCCGAGGCCAAGGTCAGGCTTCCGGCCCCCCTGTTGGGAGAACACAATAAGCACGTTTTCGTAGATTTGCTAGGAGTCCCCTCACCCAGGTTGAAGCTGCTTGTGGAGAGCGGTGCTGTCCACTGAGGTTGTCTAAGTTGGCCGGGAACCGTTACCATAGGGTTCGCCGGACCTAGCTCCCGTGTAAAGGTCCCCATTAACCCAGGAGGTTTTGTTTCATGGTGTTGGAAGCTGGAAAGATAACGGAAGAGGGGCTGCAACGCCTGAGGGATAGACTGGGCGCCTTCAACAGGCCCAGGCAATACGGTGTAGGACTCTTCAACGAGTTCGCATCACGCGACGCCATTCGCCATTTCTGCCAGGGCATAGGCGACCCGAATCCCCTCTACCAGGACGAGTCGTACGCCCGCCAGACAAAGTATGGGACCATCATAGCTCCCCCCTGCTTCCTGTATAGCGTCTACTGGTGCTCAGGCCGCACGGGAGGGCTCCCGGGAGTCCATGCCTTCCACTCTGGCTCCGATTGGGAGTGGTTCCGCCCCATACACATGGACGACCGCATCTCCGTAAAGGAGCAGTTCTCCGACCTCGAGGAGATGCCCAGCAGGTTCGCTGGGAAGACCATCAAGCAGTCCTCCACCTGCCACTACTACAACCAGCGCGGAGAGGTCATTGCCCGCACCCGCGGATGGAACTTTAGGGCCGAACGCACCGCGGCCAGAGAGAACAGGAAGTACGACTTCCAGACCTACGCCTACACCAGGGACGAAATCGATGAGATAGAGGACGCAGTCCTCAACGAGGAAATCAGGGGCGCCAACCCCAGGTGGTGGGACGACGTGAACGTGGGCGACGAGGTGGGGCCAGTGGTCAAGGGTCCCCTGAGCCACGGAGACATCACCGCCTTTGTGGCAGGCTGCATCGGCGGACTGTCCCACGGCCTTCAACTCAAAGAAGTCCGGCGTCACCCCTCATGGGGCTTTCGTGACCCCAACACCGGCGCCCAGGAAGCCATCGTGCGCGTCCATGACATCGAGGAGGCGGCCACGAGCGCTGGCCTTCCCGGAGCCTACGACTACGGGTGCCAGCGCTGTTCCTGGGTGGGTAACCTCTTCACCAATTGGATGGGCGACGACGGTTTTTTGAAGAAGATGTACGTAGAACTCCGCCGCTTCAACATGGTCGGGGACACAACTTGGCTTCGTGGCAAAGTCACTGACAAGCGCGTCGAGGGCGAAGAACGCCTGGTGGACATAGAGTTCATCGGTGAGAACCAGCGCAAGGAAATGACCACCAAGGGCACGGCGACAGTCCAGCTTCCGACCAAACAGATACCAGAGTGGGCCAAGCCCGTCAAATAGCTCTGCTCAGGGAACGCGGATGGGCTTAGTGACGGCCCACGAGTCGCCAAAGGTCGGCATAAGCACGGCGTGGTAGGGTTCCACACCGCCCGCCACCACTATCATGATGTCGTCGGGCTTACGCACTTGCCGGACGACTCCGTCTTGTATCACCGCGTCAATCCGGTTGCGCCGGATCATCGGCCTTAGTTTCTCGACTGGGAAGCCGCTGTTCCGGTATACGAACTCCTTCACGTCGGACTTGGACATTCCGGCCTCGTGCGCCCAGCGTGCATGGCCCGCAGTCAGGACCAACCCCGGGTTGCCCTTGCCAAGGTGCAGGTTGTTGCTTCCCATCTGGCTAAAGTCGTGGGCGATGACGTGGAGCATGCTGTCTATCTCGGTATAGGTGGCGCCGATGATGTTCAGGGTGCCGTTGAAGGAGTTCACTGTCACCGTGCTTTCCTCGGCTTTGAACCCTCGCTCGACGTGGAGCGGCTCCCAGGGCGTGTGCTCCTCGTCCTCCCCGAAACATAAGGTGTATTTGCCTGGGTAGCCGTGGGATGCCTTGTCCACCTCACCGGGTTTGGCCCCGCCGATGTTCAGCCACATCAATGACATAGCCCGGCCTATTGTGGCGTTGGCCTGCCATCCTGGGCCCATGCAGTTGCGGGAACAGTTGATGTCCAGTGCGTTGCGTATTGGGCCGTTGACCACTATGCCGACGCCGCAGGGATTGGTCGTGCTCTGCACCCCGTCCATGTTGAACTGGGACTCGCATACTGCTTCCATGGCGGCTGTCAGCACCGGCATATACTCGGGCTTGCAGCCGGCCATGACGGCGTTCACGGCAATCTTCTCGATGGTGGCTTCACCTTTGGCGGGCCCCACGCTGCCTATGAGATGGTCTGCGGGCAGGCCGGACCCCTCCACCATGGTCCGCACTCGTTCTTCAGTGGGGGGAATCACGGGCAGGCCGTCTCCCCAACCCTGATTCAATACGAAATCGAGGACTGCCTCGGGCGAGTCCTCGATTTCTGAACGTTCCGATTTCAGGGGAGGGCTGGTCACAGCCTGTCTAGACCTCTGTCAGCTTCTCTGCCGCCTGGTCCAGGGTCTTATGGGCCAGGTCCTCCAACTCATTGTCGGACATGTCTTCAATGTTTGCCGGCAGGACAAGGATGGGGAGGCCGGGCCTGCCCCGGGACTTGGCTATGATCGAAGCCAGCCGGCTGAACTGCTCGGTCACTATGACGACTGAGGGGACTCCGCTCTCATCCAGGGAAACTGCGTCGTGGACACTCCACGTTGTGCAGGACCCTCAATGCCCCATGCCGACGATGGCGGCGTCGGACTTGTCGATGAGGATGTTCAGCGTGTCTTTGGGAGTGGGGCTGGAAACGTCGGGGTTGATGGTACGCATGACCTCACGGACCTCGTACCGGTCCTTGGCCATCTGCTCGATGTGGTTCGACACCACGTCGAAGCTCCGCCAACTATTGGTTATCAGGCCCAGCGTGCCGCCCCCGAGTCCGCCGACCCTTGGGGCCAAGCCGGAGTCCTGGGTGTTGGACTGGGCGGTGGGGGCCAGGATGCTGATTTTTCCTATTGCCATCCGAACCTCCGTGTCTAGTGTTGCCTGGATGCTACCCCCTGAGCGAGATTAGTGTCAAGGATGATGACCTTTTAGACAAACATGGATTGGACTTCTTGTCGGACCCCTTGGAGCGCTCCGGCCCGGTGTAGAGCTTGATGCTGACATGGAGACCTGGCGGCGTATGGTAGTATTGAGTTGAATTTTGGTGAGTGAGAAAGGACCTGAGATGGGCGCAACACATGTAACCGTTGCCATACGTAACCCGGCCGAACCCGACAGGGTTTGGGAAGGACTGTTCTTGGTCGATACCAGAGCGACTGATACCCTCGTGCCTGGACCGTATTTGGAATCCATCGGTCTTGAACCCAAAGGGCAGCGAGTATATTCCCTGGCCGACGGCAGTGAAATTCGAATGGATGTAACGACGGCAGACATTGAGTTCATGGGTGAAATCGTTGGCGGCACGATTGTTATGGGTGAGGCGGAGAGCGAACCTTTGCTGGGAGTGACTGCCCTAGAGTCGGTGGGCATCGAGGTGGACCCGCTTAATCAAAGGCTAAAAAGACTTCCTGCCGTACGGCTCAAGCGTTTTGGTCCAGTGTAACAGCGTAACCGGCGCCTCGTGGGACAGGGAGCCGTTGGTGCTGATGCATCCACCCAATCAATTCTTCCCAGGGTTGGGCTTTCATGTTAGTCTATGCCAAATCCTGATTCCCAAGAACAACTCGTAACTCGGAGGTGAGCTATGCCCAGCGTGTCGGTCACACACCTGCACTTGAGGTCCACAGACCCCGAGGCGGCAGTACAATGGTATGTAGACTTCCTCGACGCCCAGCACGTTGACACCTTTACCGCAGCGTCAGGTCAGACCCACAGGGCTTTGGACATGGGAGGCGTCCGCATCACCGTTATGGACGCGCCGGAAGGCGAGGACATGCTCCCGGCCAGCCCCGCGCCGCAGATGGGCATAGACCACTTCGGCTTGAGGGTGTACGGGATGGAGGAGTTGGTTGCCAGGATGGAGGCGGCCGGAGTCGAGGTCCTGGAACCCATCCGTGAAGGCCGCAACGGCACGATCTGCTACGTAAAGGCCCCAGACAACGTCCGCATTGAGCTTCAGGAGTACGCCAGGGAGCCGTAGGTCTCCGACACCTTGTACGGCGTTCATAAGCCGGGCTTGGACATGACTCCATGAGCGCTCCGCGCTTCACCAGAAGGGAACTGCGCCAAGGCGGCGGGAACAACCTCGAAGAGGCGGCGGACCACTTCCATGAGATGCTGGGTTCAGTGGAGTTCCGCATGTACCGCAGCCCCAACGCCAAGCTAAAGGGCTACGACGCTCTGAAAGCGGCCCTAGAAGCCGGGGGGTGCGAGGCTGTTCACCTGCCCGACGCCCCCACGCCTATGAGCGGAAAATATGAGACCATCAGGATAACGCTTCACGGGCGGGAGATACCGGAGGGGCTATTGAAAAGGGCCCATAACTGGGCCCATCAGCGCAACCTGCTTCACATGTTCCACAAGAAGGGCTAGTACTTGGAGACGTTTATCTCCTCCATCTTGCCCGTCACCAGATAGACCACCCGTTCGGCCACGTTGGTCGCCCTGTCAGCGATTCGCTCCAGGTCGTGGGCCACCCACAACAGGTAAGTGGCCCGTTGAATAGTGTCGGGGTCCTTGATCATGATGTCCAGCAGGTCCCTGTAGACCGTCTGGTACAGCGCATCCACTTCATCGTCGTCGTTGCATACTTGGCGTGCCGTCACCGTGTCGCGGTTCACCAAAGCCTCCAGGCTGCGGCGAAGCATTCGGGTCGCCTTTTCAGTCATCAGGGGGACGTCGATTAGGGGCTTTATGAGGGGCTCATCCCCCATCATGATGTTGATCTTGGCGATGCCCTCGGCGTAGTCGCCCATGCGTTCCAGTTCCACCGCGATGTGAAGCATGGACACCAGGATGCGCAGGTCCCCGGCCATAGGCTGCTGGGTGGCTATGAGGTCGATGCACCTCTCCTCGATTTCGAACCGTTTGCTGTCCACCAGGTCGTCTTCGATGATGACCTGCTGAGAGGCTTCCAGGTCTCGGCGGTCCAGGGCGTCCACGGCCCTGGCGATGGACTTCTCCACCATGCTCCCGAGGGTCAGCACTTCGTCCTGGAGGAAGCGGAGCTGCCGGTCCAGTCCGGACCGCACCCGCATGGGTCCCTCCCTGGTGATTCCTATTCGCTCTTCGGTCATCCGAATCTTCCTGTAATGTAGGCTTCGGTTCTCTCGTCAGTGGGATTGGTGAAGAGCTGGCGAGTGTTCCCGTACTCAACAAGGTGACCGGCGCTGTCTGGGCCGACCGAAAGGAAAGCAGTTCGGTCGGACACCCGGGCCGCCTGCTGCATGTTGTGGGTGACTATTATAATCGTATACTGCGAGGAAAGCGAACGCACCAGGTCTTCTATGGCAAGAGTTGCGATGGGGTCCAACGCCGAGCATGGTTCGTCCATCAGGATTACGTCGGGTTCCACGGCCAGAGCCCTGGCGATGCACAGCCGCTGCTGCTGTCCCCCAGAGAGGGTCAAGGCGCTTTTCTTCAGCCGGTCTTTCACCTCATCCCAGAGTGCGGCCTGCTTCAGCGTTCGCTCGACCATGTCCCCGATGTTGCCCCTGTATCCGTTGATGCGCAGACCGAAGGCTACGTTGTCGTAGATGGACTTTGGAAAGGGATTGGGCTTCTGAAAGACCATCCCGATGCGGTAGCGTATCTCCGTTGCATCCACTTCCGGGGAGTAGATGTCCACGTCGTTGAAGAGTATCTGTCCTTCTATCCGTGCGTCGGGTATGAGGTCGTTCATGCGGTTGAAGCAGCGCAAAAGGGTGCTCTTACCGCAGCCCGACGGCCCTATGATGGCCGTCACCCGCTGTGAAGGTATGGCGATGTCCGCATCCCTCAATGCAAGGGACTGTCCATACGAAACTTTAAGGCCTTGGGTCCGGAGCTTTATTGGCCTGTCGTCCTGGCTTTGCGGCCCTTCCTCCACTCCCACCGACACTTTGATGTCTTGTTGCAACTCGCAGTCCCTCTCTCCGAATGCACTGCTGGAGTCCAGCCTAAGGAGCATACATAATAGCAGACTTGACTCCGCCGGTGGAAACGGCGCTGTCTGGAGGCTGGGCTTTTCCTATGGTGACCAGGTTGCCGTGCTTGGCTGGGTCACGGGGGCGGTCGATGCGGATGGAAGGCGCAGTTAAATCACAAACACGGCGTCTTTGGGCCGGGCCTTGCCACCGTGGACCGAGGGCTCAGCGCACCACTTGGCGGCAAGACGCCGGATACCTTCATAGACGCTTTCGTTGAATCCCAGCAGATCGCAGACCACACGCCTGTCCAGCAGGGCTCGGTTGGGGTCGGCGTCGGCCAGGTAAGCAGGCTTGAGCTCCTTGTCCCTGAACTCTTCGAATATCTCCTGGGCCAAGGCCAACTGCTCGTCGCTCAGAGCGCGAAAGTCCAGCACTGGCAGCGTTTCGGCTTGGCTGATGGTGATTCTTCCCCGTCCGCTTGTTTGCCGGCTAGCGTGCCACCAGAAACACAGCAGCCCAAGTGTGCTGTTTGCCCACAGGCTCAACGCGTAGTCAAATTGCGGGACGTCGAAATGCACATTCGGCCACGCGGTTCCGCCAATGCTCTCTCGGTCGGTGAACGCAGCACAGAGCGGTTGAGAATTAAACCGGAAGTCTTGGTTGATATGGGATCGACTTGCTGTAGCCCAAACCTCCGCAGCTTTGGCTTCCATCCCTTGCCTTACGCGCAACTCAGAGTCGGGAACGCACACCAAGCGAGTTTCCTGCTGAGCATTGTGGTTCCAAAGGCAGGGGTAGCTGGCCGTTTGGCTGGGCGGCCCCTTGGTAAACGGCCCAGAGCGAACGTTGCCCGCGATGTTCATGTGATAGTAGCCGCGTTTACCCACTTGGTTCAGTGGGACCACCTGCAACCCAAGGGCCGTAGCAGACCCCGGCAGCCACAGTCGAGAGTGGGCCAATTCATAGGCCGTCTGTGCCAGCGAATAGTCCGCCAACCGCACTTCTGACCAGTCATCCCCGTCCTTATAAGCCGGGGCGGCCAACATCTCTCCCATTAGTTCACCCCCGACAATCAGGGGTGTGCCGCCATACGGTCCATCCTCGATTCGCCTGGTGTAATCGTTTCCTGTGATTGTTCGTGCGATTGAATTGGAGTGGGCAAACCCCTCCGGTCTCTGTCTTAACGAGACGAAATGTATTCGCACGGAGGGGTCCTGGTTTGCGTCCAGCTTTTTTGCGATTACCAGGCATTCGCCCAGGCCGGTATCTGCTGAGAATGAGAAGTCGTCATTGTCTGAAGCCGCAATGCTGACCACGGTCAAGTCCGTATAACTGGACGTCAGCATGTGCCGAAACTCCCGCCAGGAAATTCCGGATGCAGCGGACAGCGGCAACACGAGAGCCAACACTCCACCGGGCTTCAGCTTCTTGTCCGCCAGCGCGGCGAACGCCGACGCTATGCCTGCGTAACCGTGATAGCAACTGCCTTTGGAATAATCTTTCAGCCGTTTCGACATTTGCTCTTGCGTCTCCAGCTCGGTGCCCAACCCTCTGAACTGTTTGATATAGTCTTCTGTTCTGTCGCTGCCCTCCCAGTCGGAGCCTGCCCGAGTAAAGGGCGGATTCATTATCACCAGGTCGAAACTATTCTCTGGCATGGCCTTCGAATGTTCCGAATTGGCGTCCAATAGTTCCAGGGACCCTATAGCCACCGAGTCTTCGCTTTGACGACCATAGGGCATAGTCAGCAGGTTGGATTTCCGAAACTCTACGTTGGGTCGCAGCCCAGCCAGGGTGGACCCCGTTATGTGGATGGCCGAGGGCATTACGTCGCAGCCATAGAGCGTGTCTTCCATCATCACGGGGTGCAGTTTGTCCAGTTCTCCACTGGCGCGTTCGTGGCGGGCGGCTATCTGCTCGTAGACAGCCGCAAGCAGGGCGCCGGTGCCGCAGGCGAAATCAGCGATGCGGAGCCTGCCAATCATGTCTACGTCGGACCAGTCCATGCCTTCCATCTTCGCCACGGCCAACCGGGCCAGCAGCGCCGCGGACGCGGGCAGGGTGTAGAAGGTGGCTAGATACTTGCGGTCGGCGATGAGCCGCTGGAAGACCTGGCCGGTTAGGTCGTGGTCGTTGTTGACTCCACTGGACGCGATTTGCAGTACCTGCTGGCTGATTATGTTCAGGATTTGTGAACCTTCCCGCGCCGGAAGTTCTTCTACGATGGCTTTCGCGATGTCGAATATATCCAGATAGTTGAACGCCAGAATGCTGTACCAGGCCTCCAGTAGGTCGGCTTGCGGATTACGTGCGCCGAAGCCACAGATTTGCTGCAACGATTTGACGCTGTGCCGTCCGGCGAGGCGTTCGTGGAAGAGCATGGCGTTGGCGATGATGGCGCAGGCCATGCGCCGCATTTGAGGAGCGTCGGTCATATTCAGGCGGCTGGCGATGGACGGGCTGATGTCCGGCCTGGTTTCGGTCATCTGATTTAGCACACTGGCAGCTATTTCGATGCCGCTTTGGAGTGTATCCGCAGCTTGATCCACTTCTTTTTGCGGCACGGACACCAAACGGACCAGATCGGCAAGGTCGACGTAGGAGCCTTCCAACCAGCCTGACTCGGGGAAGCGGACAATGCTTTGGATTTCTCGGGACGGGGTCTGCCTATACTTCTCCACCGTGAACACGCAGTAGGACAGTCGGGCGTCGTTGAGGGCGGCCTGGAGGTCGTCGGAGTCGCCGACATCCTCCGGGTAGCGCAAAGCAATAGCGGATTCGATGGGGTGGGGATGAACGGTTACGTTGAGGCCCATGCGTCCCCGGGCCTCTTCCTACGCTGTCAACGCGGGCATGTACTCCGCCTCGATTGCCACCGGGGAGCGGTCGGGCGCCGCAACCAGTATATCGGGGCGAAGGCCGGGACGGCCCACGATGACCTGGGTATTCTCGGATCGCACTTCCCAACCCGGGAGCATGGGCCGCATGAGGTCAGCCAAGTTGTTGTTGGCGCTGGGCTCGGTCTGGTGGGGCATGGAGGCTATTCTACCCCACGGGAGACCGGCTTGCGTAGGAGCCGATGTCGTTAACGCAATAGTGTTTACTTGTGAGGCGCTGTCGGCTCCGGCCGAGGCCGGAGCCGACAGCGCGGGAAGCCGCCATGCTATAATCGCCCTGGATTTTCGACCGTATTGGGGGTGGAGTATGCCCACCGTGAGCTTGCCTGGTTCCCTTGAGATGTTCTATGAGGACAACGACTACACCGACCCCTGGCGTACCCCCGACGCTGTGGTGATGCACCACGGCCAGGCCAAGAACCACAAGCTATGGTATGGATGGGTCCCGGAGTTGGCCCGCCAGTACAGAACCCTGCGAATAGACGCCAGGGGTTACGGGAACTCGTCCGTTCCCGCTCCCGGCTACGACTGGTCCCTGGAAGGGTTCGCGGATGACATAAGGAACTTCCTGGACGCAATGGGCCTGGACAAGGTACACCTCATTGGAGAGACGGTGGGCGGCACCATCTCCATGAAGTTCGCCCACATGTATCCCGACCGTCTCAAGAGCGTGACCGTGTGCAGCTCACCCTATAAGTTCGTGGGGGCGTCGTCCTATGTCGAGAACAGGGACCTGGTGGCTGCTCAAGGAGTCGAACCCTGGGTGCGGCAGGAAATGGACCGCAGGGCCCCGCCCGGCGACAATGACAACGGATACCGGGAATGGTACGCCCAGCAGATGATACCCACTGCCCAGCACGTGGTGGTGGAAACCCTGACGTACCTGTCCACCGTAGACTTGACTGCCATATTGCCCGAAATCACAACACCGACCCTGGTCCTCATCTCCGAGGGGGAGTACAACAGGGAGCCCCAGAGGGCAGACGGCATAGTAAGCCTGATTCCAGGCGCCAGGCTGGAGGTCATAAAGGGAACGTCGGGCTTCGTGCAGCACACCGACCCGGACAAATGTGTCGACGTGTGGCGCAAGTTCATGGGAAGCCTCAACTAGCTCAGGAGACGAAGGATGTACGCCCTAGATGGAATCAAGGTTCTGGACCTGACCCGCAACACTCCGGGTGAGTTCTGCACGATGATGCTGGGCGACCTGGGCGCCGACGTGCTGAAGGTCGAACGCCCTATGGATAGCGCGCGGACCGCGTTCGAGCGCAGCTCCACCGGCGCTGCGACGTGGGGCCAGATGGACCGGGACTTGCAGTACAGCGCCATGCACCGGAACAAGCGCAGCATCGCCTTGAACTTGAAGCATAAAGAAGCTCAAGACATTTTCTACAGCCTCGCCAAGGACGCTGACGTCGTCATCGAGGGTTTTCGGCCCGGCGTAGTGGACCGTCTGGGCGTGGGGTATGAGACCATCAATGGAATTAACCCGCGAATCGTTTATCTGTCCCTGTCAGGGTTCGGGCAGGACGGTCCCTACA
Source organism: Dehalococcoidia bacterium (assembly GCA_965224415.1). Lineage (GTDB taxonomy): Bacteria > Chloroflexota > Dehalococcoidia > Lucifugimonadales > JAGWBF01 > DAOUJI01. The sequence goes on from CBDCZB010000001.1 coordinate 259,993, forward strand.
AGCTGATGGCGGGCCACGACATCAACTACATCTCCATTGCGGGGGCCTTGGACTTTGTGGGATACGATCCCAACGACAAGCCAGCCATACCCATGAACTACATCGCCGACTACGCTGGGGGCAGCCTCTGCAGCGCCGTCGCAATTCTGGCGGCCATCATCGCCCGCGAGAAGACGGGGCGTGGCCAATACATCGACATAGGAATGGCCGAAGGCGCCTTTTACCTGATGGCCGCTCTGATCGCCCGGCACCAGACCTATGGCGAAATTCCCAGGCGAGGGAGCAACAGGCTCAACGGGGGCGTCCCCCATTACAACGTGTACGAGACCAAGGACGCCCGGTACATCTCAATTGCGGCGCTTGAACCCTGGTTCTGGGAGAACCTCTGCAACTATCTGGAACGGCCCGACCTTGTTCCCCACCAGCTTACTGAGGGCGAGAAACGCCAGGAGGTGTTCCAACTGCTCACGGACACGTTCAAGACCAAGACCATGGACGAATGGTTCGAAGAGCTAAAGGACAAGGACATATGCGTTGGAAAGGTCTACTCCATCGACGAGGCCATGCACGACCCGCATCTGGTCGAACGGGGTATGGTCCTGGAGGTGGAGGGGCCTGAGGGGGAGAAGATCATTCAGCCGGCGCCGTCACTCCACATGTCGGACACCCCGCCAGGGTTCAGGCATCTCGGCCCCACCGTAGGCCAGCACACGAAAGAGGTCCTCTCAGGGATGGGCTACAGCGACACTCATATTCAGGAGATGTTGGACAAGGAAATCATCCAATAGCTGCCGGGCGCTTGCAGGCCCCTGTCTTCCTTGACAGTCCAACGCGAGGGCATACCATGTATGCTACGATTAGGAGAAGGTTCTTCACATGACAACGGCGAGAAAAACTTATGCTGAGCAATCGGCGGAATACTGGCGGCAAGCCCAGGAAGAGCTAGAGAAGGACGACCTGCGGCAAGCTTCGGAAAAGGGTTGGGGCGCCGCCTCGCAAATGGTCAAGGCCGTTGCTGAAAAACGTCGGTGGGACCACAAGAGCCACCATGACCTGCATGACGCTGTCGACAAATTGGCGGATGAGACCGAAGATAGCGACCTTACACTGCAATTCGGCAGCGCTGCAAACTTGCACATCAACTTCTATGAGGGTTGGCTGAGCCGGCCTGCGATTACTCTCCATCTGCACCAGGTGAATCAGTTTTTGGCGAAGCTGAGGAATCAGCTGTAACGAAGTCTTCCCAAAGTCTCTTCCCTCTTGAGGGAGAAGATTGAGATGGGGGTGAGCGGGACGTCTAAGATTTCTGTTTGTTGGACGGCTCCGCTGCTCTAAGACCGGCCCTTGCGCTCTATGAACTCCTTGAAGGAGTCCTCTACGTGGGGAGCCACAAAGTCGTCCCTCAGGAAGTTTCGCTCCCGTTCCCACATATCCTGGAATCCGGAGCCTACGTCTTCCATAAGCAGCTTCTTCAGGCCACGCACCGAGTTCTGGTTGTTCCCCGCGATGGTTACCGCAATCTCCCGGGCCTTCTCCATCACCCGGTCGTGGGAGACGAGGTGGTTGAGCAGTCCGATGCGGTGGGCCTCGTCGGGTTCCACTACTCGACCTGTGAAGAGAAGCTCCTTGGCTATGGGCCAGCCCACCTGTTGCGGAAGGGTCCAGGTGCAGTTGAGGCGGCCGTATGCGGCGGCCAGAAATCGAAACCGGGAACGCTCACACCCAACCCGGATGTCCAGGGACGATGCCAGTACGCTGCCGCCGCCGTAGGACAAGCCGTTGAGGGCGCCGATGGTCGGCTTCGAGGCTGAACCAACGTGCCAGCTGGCCTGTGACCGCGTGGCCCTGTGATGGCGGTCTTCGTCCTCGGTCAGCTCTCCGCTCTCTCGCTTCGTGGCGTCTTCCCGTTGCTCGTGGATGTCGGCGCCCGCTGAGAAAGCCCTGTCTCCTGCGCCGGTGAGAATAATGGCCGCGATGGAGTCGTCCTCCTCCGCTTCAGACATGGCCTGGTCAAGCTCTCCCACCAGAACGTGGTTCATGGCGTTCAGCACCTCGGGCCTGTTGAGCGTGATGGTGGCCACCCCTTCGGAGTTTTCAACTACAATGGTCTGGTAGGACATGGTTGCTCCTCGTAAAGAGTGTGGGGATGAATTCGGCAGCGCAACTGCGCGGGAAACCTCGCCGCTCGGCGATTCGCATTGTAATCTGGGGCAGGCGTCGAGTCAATTCGCCAATTTGACAGTTATAACGTGGCGTCTTAATATCGACTCGATTGCTCTAGCGCAAGTTTCAACAACCCTGCAACACAATCCGGAGGTGTGGCTATGGCCGACTACGCGCATCCTGAGTCCCTGGTTGACACCCAGTGGGTGGCTGACCACGGAAGCGACGACAACGTCCGATTGGTAGAGGTGGACGTGGACACCATGGCCTACGAGCAAGGCCACATAGCCGGCGCCGTCGCCTGGAACTGGAAGAGCCAGCTTCAGGACAACGTGAGCCGCGACATCGTCGGCCAGAGCGAGATGGAAGAGCTTCTGGGCCAGTCGAGCATCGACAATGACACCACCGTGATTCTCTACGGCGACAACAACAACTGGTTTGCCTCGTGGGCCTTCTGGCAAATGAAGTACTATGGACACAACGACGTGCGGCTCATGAACGGAGGGCGCGCCAAGTGGGTGGCCGAGGACAGGCCGCTGACCACCGACGCGTCCAGCCACGCAGCCAAGAGCTACTCGGCCGGCGCCTCCGACGAGTCCATCCGCGCCTACAGGGAGCAGGTCTTGAGCGCCGTCCAGTCAGGGAACATTGCCCTGGTCGACGTGCGTTCTCCGGCGGAGTTCAGCGGAGAGCTTCTTGCTCCTGAACACCTTCCCCAAGAGGGTTCACAAAGGGGCGGCCACATCCCCGGGGCGGCAAACGTGCCCTGGGCTACCGCTGTGGCGGAGGACGGGACGTTCAAGTCAGCCGATGAGCTGGCGGCCATATACGGCGGCAAGGGTGTGGACGGAGGCAAGGAGACCATCGCCTACTGCCGGATTGGCGAACGTTCCTCCCACACTTGGTTCGTGCTGAGCCGTCTGCTGGGCTACGACAACGTCCGCAACTACGACGGTTCCTGGACCGAGTACGGCAGCATCGTCAGGGCCCCCATCGAGAGATAGGCGGCCCGACCGGCGCAGTTGTCGGCAAGCCTCGGGGTCCGTCACTCTCACCGGAGAAGTGGCGGAATGGCAGCCATGCTCACTTGCCTGTACGTCCAAGCGAAAGCCAGGTCGTAGAAGAAGCAAGTGCTCGAAAGAGCGTGAGGGTTCGCGTTCCTTCGTCTCCGCCAGCGCCGGGAACGAACATATCCCATGAAGAAGCCCGCCATGCCGACCTATAGACGCCTCATCATCGCGTGGTTTTTCGTCCCGATGCACCGGCTCTTGTTCCGCCTCTCGGGCGGCCGCCTTCTGGGCCGCTTGGAAGGGCAGGGAGTCCTTATCCTCGTGACCACGGGACGCAAGAGCGGTAAGCTGCGATCGGCGCCCTTGATGTATTTCCAATTCGAAGAGTCCGGCGATATCATCGTCGTCGCTTCGAACTACGGCCAGGACCACCATCCAGCGTGGTACTTGAACATCGCCGCCGCCCCGAACGTTTTCGTCGAAACTACCGGCGAACGCTTTGTCGCCGAGGCCCGTATAACCCAAGGCGAAGAACGCACCGCGCTGTATGACAAAGTGGTTGCGGCGAATTCACGCTTCGCTGCCTACCGCGCCAGCGCCGATCGCCAGATCCCCGTCGTCGCACTCCGCCGCGCCTAGCTGGCCATTTGAGAGGCAGCTGTGGCGGCCCGGGCGTGGACGGCGACAGGGAAACCATCGCCGACCGCTGGATGGATGAGCGCTCCTCCCACACTTGGTTCGTCCTGAGCTGACTGCTGGGCTACGAGAACGTACGCAACCACGACGGCTCCTGTACGGATACTCGAGTATTGTCAGAGTCAACATAGAGCGATAGGCGGCTCAACGGCACGTACTTCTCCTAAATTTGTAGTAGAATGACCTCAACGGGATTTGGTGGAATGGGAGACAGGCTGGTTTGCCTGTGCGTTCGAGCTTAGTTTCGGTCTTGGAGGAAGTGTACCAAAGAGTGTGAAGGTTCGGGTCTCACCAGGTCCAGTTGGGTAAATACCGGAGTACTGTTCGCGACGTAGATGGCTTGGCCCCATGTCTTGACTATGCGAATGTGATGCTCCATATAATGCGTGGTTGAGGGGACTGTTTGCATCAAAGGTAGGGGGCCCACCCAATGGCAGCAACGTCTAGCAGTAGCGATGAGGATCAAGTGTCCAACCCCGGACTTGACGGGGACGATATAGTGGCGTCGACTGATGTGGATGTCAAGGACGATGACTCCGATTCAATTGCCGCAGTGCGCTACGAGATAACTAGCTTCGGGATAGACTTTGATGTTGAGGGGCTTTGCCGCCGCCTTGAACGAGGTGAGATCGTTGTTCCAAAGTTCCAACGGAGCTTTGTCTGGGGGCTAAGACACGCATCTAGGTTTATTGAATCCTTGTTGTTCGGCTTGCCGGTTCCAGGGATCTTCTTGTCAAGAGACTTTGACTCGGACAAATACGTAGTTATCGATGGACAACAGCGACTCAAGAGCATCCAGTTCTTTCGAAACGGGGTATTCAACCCATCACCTAATACGACGACACATCGGACATTCGCTTTGACAGGGGTTCAGAAGGAGTTTGAGGGTCTGACTTACCAAGACCTGGCGCCTCCCGATAGATTCCGTATTGACAACTCGGTCATTCACGCAACAGTCGTGAAGCAGGACGCTCCAGCGGAGAACAACACGAGCGTCTACCATATATTCGACAGAATAAATAGCGGAGGTCTCCGGCTGTCATCCCAGGAGATTCGTAGTGCCATTTGCCACGGAAAGCTCGTTGATAAGCTTGGAATACTCAACGAGCATCCGAGCTGGCGGTCGATGTTCGGTAGAGTACACTCGCGACAGAGAGACCAGGAGCTTATCCTCCGCTTCCTTGCCTTTTTCTTCGATGAAGAGAGTTACAAACCTCCCATGTCTGAGTTTCTGACAATGTTCGTCCAGAGGAACAGGAATCCTCTTGATGACTTCCTGACGGAATCGACGGATATATTTGTCCGAACAATGGATGCCTTTATGGGCGCATTAGGCGGGCGGGCGTTCCGCTTAGAGCGGGTCCTCAACGCTGCCGTATTCGATTCGATGTCGGTAGCCTTGGCTCGGAGGATCGTTTCGTCGGACCACCCTCCTGATCCAGAACAAACCAGCTTAGCCCACCGTTCTCTCCTCGAAGACCCAAATTACCTGGAGGCGATTTCGCGGTCTACCGCTGATGAGCGCTCCGTGTCAATACGCATGATCAAGGCCGTCGAGCACTTCGCAGCCTTGTAAGATGCGGAACCAAAAACTCGTAAGTCAACTCGACTCACTGAGGTCGCTGTTGGCGGTTACAGACACGGCCACAGGTGGCAACATCGAGCTCGTTGGTCATTGGGGAAGGTATCTCTGCGTATTGACCGCAGGGTTCCTTGAGAACTCCCTGAGAGAAGTGTACGGCGAGTTCGTGAGAAACACTGCTAGCCCGCAAGTAGCCAGGTTTGCTGCTAGTAGGCTAGAGCGCGTCTCTAACCCCAAGGCAGCACGCTTCGTCGAAACCGCGAGAAGCTTCGATCCCGTATGGGCTGATGATTTAGAGGCATTTCTAGATGAAGATGGGGGCCGAAGGCGAAACGCCATAGATTCGATCATAAACAACCGCAACCAGATCGCACATGGAGGAAGTGCTCAAGTATCGGTTGGGCGTGTCCGGGAGTATCTGCCCGGTTGCATCCAAGTCGTCGACTTTATTGAGGTTAAATTGCTGGGGGCTATGTCTCAAGTCTCAAATGCACGTTGAGATGAATGGCTGTCTGGCCAGGCCACCAACAGTACAAAGTAACGAATTAGCGTTGCGGTTGGTTCTGGAAGAGCAATCTGCCTCCTCCTGTGACTGGTTGGGCACTATACTCGACAGGAACGTCGAGACGAGATTGTCAGCAGCCATTGACCAAATTGGGGTCTCCGGTGAAGTAGTGCAGGCCGCCAAGTTATGGCAGACGATCCCTGCCCTACTACCCTTACCCTAGATCGATGCTGCTTACAGGTTTACGTCATAGCTAGACAACTAAGCCATTTATTCGACACGAGGCACAGCCATCAGTCGACTGAACCTGATGATTGTGTACAACGTTGGGGCGGGTCAGTCGGAAGCCAGCGATGCGAACCATGCTCACAGAGCCCCCGACCACGTCTCGAGTCGGCGCTGATTGCCGTTAAATAAGCCCGCCGGAACGTTCGCTACTCACAAGCCACTCCTCGAAGGCCGGGACGCAACGAATCCCCGCCTACTTCAACCCCGAGAACGCTCACTCCCCCAGATTGATCACTATGTTGTCTGGACCCCTCGAGAGCACAGCCTCAGCAGGTTCGTCGGTTACGTTCCCTTCAATATGGGGCATATGCGCTGGCACGAAAATAAAGTCCCCTGCGCCAGCGTCCACGTATTCTTCGAAATTCTCTCCGAAGTAGACCCGGACATGGCCGCTCAACACGAAGGCTGCGGTCTCTGCCTCGCCGTGGTGGTGTGGAGGTCCCAAGGTATTAGGTGAACAAGTCACGTGGCCTAGCCAGATCTTGCCGGCGCCAACGGTGTTGGCGTCGATACCGGGCCTTCTGATCATACCCCGGGTTTGGGTTGTGGTACTTGGGTCCTGAGTGCCATGGACTACCTGCACCACATTGCCTTTTGCGGTAGTGCTCATGATTGGCCTCCTACCTTATCAAGAAATACTGAATCAAAGTTCGCTGTACAGTACACTTCGGCCCACCTATTTAAGGGGTCTGAGGCTAGCCTATTTCTTCAGGATGTGGACCGTGGTAATGTCGCCGGCGCCTGAGCACTGGGCTATGCCCACCTTGGGGTCGGCGACCTGACGCTTGCCTGCCTCGCCGCGAAGCTGCAGCACCGTCTCGTGAATCTGGCGGATGCCCGTTGCTCCGAAGGGATGGCCCATGGCCAGCAGCCCGCCGTCGGTGTTGGTGGGTAGGTCTCCGCTGAGTTGAGTGCGTCCCTCGCGTGAGGCAATCCAGGCCTCACCCTTTGGCAGCAGTTCCAGGGTTTCAAGCTGCTGGAGCTCCCCTATGGTGGCGGCGTCGTGGACCTGGACTATGTCCACGTCCTCGGGTCCGATGCCCGCCATCTCGTAAGCCTGCCTTGCACCCTCTTCGCCCCGATAGGGATTCATCGCGGGATTGTCCGCGCCCCGGCCTGTGTATGTGCCGGTGGTCAGGACGGCCCCGGCCACTGAGATGGCGCGGGAGTTGCCGGGAGCGTAGCGGGCCACGGCTTCTTTGGCGCACAGAATAGCCGCCGAGCCGCCTTCACTGGTGGGGCAGCACTGGTACAAGGTCAGCGGGTCGGCTATGGCCCGTGACTCCAGCACCTGGTCCAGAGTGAAGAGCTTGTTGTAGTGGGCGTAGGGGTTGAGGGCCGCGTTCTCGTGGGCCTTCACCGCCACTTCCCCCAGGGCTTCTATGGGGACGCCGTACTCCTCCATGTATCGCCGCGCCCTAAGAGCGTAGGCGGCCATCATGTGGTCGGCTCCGATGAGTCGTTCGGGGCTGTCCTCGGCGGTCACCGTCACCGGCCCCCTTGGGACCTTCTCGGCGCCGAACGCCAAAGCCACGTCGTAAAGGCCGGTGGTTATTCCCCAATAGGCTTGCCAGAAGGCAGTGGAGCCGCTGGAGCACGCGTTCTCCACGTTGATTATGGGGATTCCCGTCAGGCCCAGGTCCTTCAGCGTCACCTCGCCCATGGACATTCCCTGGTAGTAGACGTGGCCGAAGTAGGCGACCTGCACGTCCCTCCAGCGGACTCCGGCGTCCCCTAGGGCCTCTACCACGGCGTCGCGGGCCAGACCAGCCAGGTCCTTTTCCGAGAATCTCCCAAAGGGATGGAGCCCTACGCCTAGGACTACTACCTCTCTTCCGGGAGCAAGGGCCATATTCACCCTCCTTCAACAGTGCGGGCCGCGACGCCCGTACGTTTCCACTTGTAGACCACCAGGTCGTTGCCCTTGGAGTCCTGGCCTCCCACCGCTGCGGTCAATTCCAGTTCCATCCCCACCCGAATTTCGTCGAAAGGAGTGTCCACTATCTCTGAAATCACGTGGGGGCCTTCTTTGGTCTGGACTTGCCCAAGGGCATAGGGAACGTCTCCCTGCCAGCCCGCCGGAGGCGCCCGTACGATAGTGTAGCTGTAGAGGCTCCCCGTTCGGCTCAGCTCTACCGAACGCACGTCGCTGGAAGAGCAACTCTGGCAGAAGACCAGGCTGCCGAAGAAGTGGGCGCTGCATTGGTTGCAGGCCGTGCCTATCAGGGAGCCGTCGGCGCCGTCCTCTCCGGTGAGCCTGAAGCGGGACGGGGCCACGGAAACGCGTTTCTCATCGGTCAAATGGGGACCTTCCAGGTGGATGAATCGGGTTTCGAGTAGTGTAAGGAAGGCTTTTCGGGGTGTCAATTCGTGTCGTTGACGCCTACCCGTCCGATTGCTAAACTCGCAAACGTCTCCCAATGCCATTTTGCGCTAGTTTTTTCAAGGGGGCGCCATGACTGAAAAGCTAATCGGAGTAGCAGTAGCAGGATCGAAGGTCCAGGAGGTCCTGGCAGAGATAGACCGTGTGGAGGAGCTGGGAATCCCCGCCGCGTGGATGACTACCGGAGCGGTAAGGCTGGACAGTCTGACCGTTCTGGCCGTGGCCGCGTCCAGGCCCGGGAAGGCGTTGTACGGCACGTCCATCGTGCCCACCTACCCAAGACATCCGTTGGTTATGGTGCAGCAGGTGCAGGCGTTGGGGCAGTTGGCTCCCGGCCGGTTCCGCCTTGGCGTGGGCCCCAGCCACCGGCCCAGCATGGTGGGCATGGGGTTCAAGTTCAACTCGCCCCTGGGGCATCTCCGGGAATACCTCCTTATCCTGAAAGCGCTCATCCAGACCGGCTCAGTAGAGTTCGACGGAGACCACTACAAGGCCGAGGGGACTATCCCGGAGGCTATGGACATGCCCGTCATGGCGTCGGCGCTGCAAAAAGGCTCTTTCGAGCTGTGTGGCGAGGTCGCCGACGGGGCCATAAGCTGGGTCTGCCCACCGCCGTACCTGAGGGACGTGGCCCTTCCTGCCATGGAAGCCGGGGCCCAGAAGGCTAGTCGCCCTACGCCTCCCCTTATCGCCCATGCCCCTGTGTGCGTCAATGAAAACACCGAAGAGGTCAGGAAGGCGGTGCGGGAGCAAATCATGAACACCCGCCTCCCCTTCTACCAGAGGATGTTTATCGCCTCAGGGTACCCGGAGGCGTCTTCGGGCCAGTGGAGCGACGCCATGATAGACGGGACGGTCTTCTGGGGGAACGAAGACCAGGTGGCGTCCAAGCTGCAAGGGGTGCTGGATATGGGGGCCACGGAAGTCCTGGTATCCCCCGTGGCCGCAGGACCCGACAAAGCAGCCACTGTGCAAAGGACCCTCGAGCTCGTAGGCCACCTCTCCAAGTGAGCGGCCCGCAGCCGAAAGGCGTATCTGTTCCAATAACCTAAGGAGGTCCCAATGACCGGCCGCGCCAAGAAGGACTGGCAGGAGGAAACCCTGGGCCCTGCCGTCAGTCGGTTCCCGGAACGTAAAGAAAGTTTCGTCACGTCTTCAGGGATAGTCCAGGACGCGATATACACTCCGGAAGATGTCGAAGACAGTGACTATCAGGGCCAGCTTGGCTACCCTGGGGAGTATCCTTTTACTCGCGGAGTCCAGCCCAACATGTACCGGGGCCGCATCTGGACCATGCGGCAATACTCCGGGTTTGCGACGGCGGAAGAGTCCAACCGACGGTACAAGTACCTGCTGGAGCAGGGGCAGACCGGTCTGTCGGTGGCTTTCGACCTGCCGACGCAAATCGGCTACGACTCGGACCACGAACTTGCTAAGGGCGAAGTAGGCAAGGTTGGCGTGCCCATAAGCAGCCTCCAGGACATGGAGACGCTGCTGGACGGCATCCCCCTGGACAAGGTCTCCACATCGATGACCATTAACGCCACGGCCCCGGTGCTTCTGGCCTTCTACATTGCCGTGGCCAAGAAGCAGGGCGTCCCCGCCACGGAGCTCAACGGAACTCTCCAGAACGACGTCCTCAAGGAATACATAGCCCGAGGCACCTACATCTACCCGCCCAAGCCCTCCATGCGGCTCATCGTGGACGTGTTCAGCTATTGTGCCGAAGAGGTCCCTCGCTGGAACACCATCTCCATCAGCGGCTACCACATGCGGGAAGCCGGGGCCACCGCTTCCCAGGAGTTGGCCTTCACATTCTCCAACGCGATAGCCTACGTCCAAGCGGCGGTTGACGCCGGGCTGGACGTGGACCGGTTTGCCGGACGGCTCTCCTTCTTCTTCGTAGCCCAGAACAACCTGTTCGAAGAAGTGGCCAAGTTCCGGGCGGCCCGCCGGATGTGGGCCAAGATAATGAAGGAGCGATTCGGGGCCAAGAACCCCAGATCGTGGATGCTGCGCTTCCACACCCAGACAGCAGGCGTCACCCTGACGGCTCAGCAGCCCGACAACAACCTGCTCCGCTCAACTGTGCAGGCGCTGGCCGCGATATTGGGAGGCACCCAGTCCCTCCACGTCAATTCCCGGGACGAGGCCCTGGCGCTGCCCAGCGAAGAGTCTGTCCAGCTGTCGCTGCGAACACAGCAGGTGCTGGCCTATGAAAACGGTGTGGGCGACGTGGTCGATCCCCTGGGAGGCTCTTACTACGTCGAGAGCCTCACTTCCCAGCTGGAACAGCAGGCTTTCGAGTACATCGAAAAAATAGACGCCCAGGGCGGCGCCGTTTCAGCATTGGAAAACGGCTACCAGATCCGGGAAATTCAAGACGCCGCCTTCATTCACCAGCGGCAGGTTGAACAGAACGAGCAGATTATTGTGGGAGTCAACAGGTTCGTCACCGACAGCCCTCCTATCGAGGGACTGCTCAAAGTTGACGAGGCCGGGTCCAGACAGCAGGTGGAGCGGTTGCAGACCCTTAGGCGGGAGCGGGACAACGAGGCCGCGACGTTGGCCCTGAAGCGACTGGAAGAAGTTGCCAGAGGCACGGACAACACCCTCCCAGCGATTTTGGAATGCGTGGAAAGTTACTGCACCATCGGAGAGATATGCGACGTCTTGCGGGAGGTCTTCGGTGAGCAGGAGGAGTTCGTAGCTTTCTAAAAGGTTGTTGGAACGAAAGCTGTCCGGCTGCCCCTTCTCCGCTGTCGGGAGAAGGTCGGCATGAGAGGGACAACGACAGCCCATCCTTACCCGTCATTTCGGCGTAGGCTGGAATCCAGGTGCGGGAGCAGGGAAGAACCTTCGACAAACTCATTCTACACTGAGCAGACCGGGGGTCACCCTCACCCCAGCCCTCTCCCGTCGAGGGAGAGGGAGACACCCCGGCTAAGGCCGGAGTCGAGCGATGAATTCAAGCTAGGCGGTGGAACTAGGGGGATAAAATGGCGAACTTGTTGCTTACAGAAGAAGAAAGGATGCTCCAAAACACCGTCCGAGACTTTGCCGAACGGGAGCTGATGCCCCGTTCCAAAGAGATAGACGAAAAGGAGCAGTTTTCCTGGGAGAACTGGAAGGGAATGGCGGCCCTCGGTCTTACCGGGATGGGCATCGACCCAAAGTACGGCGGCTCCGGGGGCGGCTATCGCCAGATGTCCATCGTCGAAGAAGAGGTGGCCCGGGGCGACGCGTCGGCCAGCGTCTGCCTTGTCGCCCACATCTCCCTGGGAGTGACCACCCTGTACAAATTTGGAAGCGAAGAGCAAAAGCTCCGCTTGGTCCCGCCTTTGGCAAAGGGAGACCAGATTGCGGCCTGGGCTCTCACTGAACCCAGGGGCGGCTCCGACGCCGCTGGAATGGAGACCACAGCGGCACGGTCCAACGGCGCCTACGTGCTGAACGGTTCCAAGACCTTTATCACCAATGCCGACATCGCCGACGTCGTAGTGGTGTTCGCCAACCTGGACCGCAGCCAGGGTTCCCGGGGCGTCACCGCCTTTGCCGTAGAAAAAGGCGCTACGGGATTCCACATCCACAAGCAGCACGGGAAGATGGGCATACGGGGTTCCAGCACCAGCGAGTTGGTTTTCGAGAACGTGAAAGTCCCCGAGGCCAACCGGCTGGGCGAGGAGGGACGAGGTTTCCGGTACGCCATGGAAATTCTGGACTCCAGCCGCATCGTGATAGCCGCCCAGTGTGTGGGCATCGCCCAGGCAGCCTTGGAGGCTTCCGTCAAGTATGCCCAGCAGCGGGAGACCTTTGGCAAACCGCTGGCGGGGCACCAGGGCATACAGTTCATGCTGGCGGACATGGCCACCGAGGTCTTTGCGGCACGCGTGGCCACGATGCACGCCGCCACTCTGAAGGACGAGGGATTGCCCTTTATCGATGAGGCGTCAATGGCCAAGCTGATGGCCTCCGAAACTGCTGTGAAGGTGACATCTCAGGCTATCCAGGTGCATGGAGGTTACGGCTATTTCAAGGACTCTCCTGTGGAGCGTTACTTCCGCGACGCCCGGGTGACGACGATATACGAGGGCACGTCAGAGGTCCAGAGACTCATCATTGCCAGGCAGCTTATGGCCCAGTATCCTGTATGAGTTTGTCGATTCCCAGGCGACTGTAGGAGGAAAACTTGAGCGGAAGTTGTGCAGCCCGTTACGTAGACCATATCGGCGTGGCCGTAAAAGACATAGAAGCGGCCATGAAACGGTTTCAGGACCTCTTTCAGGTCCCGCCAGGAGAGGTTGAGACACTGGAAGACCAGGGAGTCAAGGCGACTTTAATGCCCATCGGCGAGACTCGCATCGAGCTTTTGGAGCCGCTGACGCCGGAGTCTGCGGTAGGGCGCTTCATCGAACGCAGGGGCGAAGGACTCCACCACCTGGCCCTCCACGTGGACAATGTGGGAGACTCCCTCAAAGACCTGGCCGCGGACGGGGTGGAGTTGGTGGACAAGGAACCCAGAGAGGGACTGTCCGGCATCATTGCCTTCATACACCCCCGTTCGGTGCATGGTATACTCACTGAGTTGGTCCAGACTCCTTAGAGACAACTTCAGAGGACAAGATGACCCAGAACAAGACTATTCGCGTGCTGGTGGCCAAGCCGGGTCTGGACGGCCATGACCGGGGAGCCAAGGTCATAGCCAGAGCTCTCAGAGACGCCGGCATGGAAGTAATATACACCGGAATACGTCAGACCCCCAGGATGATAGTGGAGGCAGCCTCTCAGGAGGATGTGGACGTCATCGGACTCAGCATCCTTTCGGGCGCCCACATGGAGATTTTTCCGGCAATCATGGAAGGACTGAAAGAAAAAGACATGGGTGACGTCACAGTGCTGGCGGGCGGCATCATCCCAGAGGTGGACCGCCCCGTCCTGGAAGACATGGGAATCAAGGGAATATTCGGACCAGGCACCTCAACCCAGAACATAATAGACTTCATCCGAGAGTCCATGCCCTGACTTCTTTCGAAACAGGTGGTAAGACGTCCGTTGTCATAAAGCGAAGTCACCTAGTACTGAACCAAATCAGGATTGGCAGGGATAGAGGCGATGGAGTTTGCGTCTGGCGTCTTGGGCAGTGAACCGCCAGTTAATGGTAGCTCCTATCGCGTTCCGCTCTGACACGCAGGCGCTGACGGCTCTTTCCAGGCTGTCCTCATCTCCGTTGCGTCCGCGCAGGCAGGCCCGGGCCAGCACGCTGAACTCGATCTCCGCCATATTCAGCCAGCTTCCGTGCTTGGGAGTGTGGTGCAACTCCAGCCGCTTGGCGATGCGCCGGGCCTCGGCCGCCGGGAAAGTCTCGTAAAGCGAGGCCATCCGATGCGTGTTCAGATTGTCGAGAACCAGCCGAATCACCGGGACATCGGGGTAGGCCTCATCCACCAGCCACCGCATCTGCTGAGCGAAGTCCTGCATGGTGCGTTGCCGGGTTATCGCCACGTGGCGCCAGCCCCGGCGAGGCTCACAGGTGAGGAACAGGTTGCGCGTCCCTCCCCGCTGGTATTCGTAGTCCTCACGCCTCGGCCTCCCAGGCTTTGCCGGCAGCGGTTCCCTCACGTCGGCCAGCAACTGGGTGGAGGTCTCGTCAAAGCAGACCACCGGCCTCTGCGGATCGTAGGGCTCGGCGTAGAGATCCAGCACGTCCTCCATGGCCGCCACGAACTCTCCACCTACCTTGGGGATGCACCATTGTTTCTTGAGCCACGGCTTGAGCGTGTTTTTTTTAGCCGCAGGCGGACCGTCTCGGGAGATAAAGACTCCACCAATCCCAACTCCACCACCTTGCCCGCCAGGGCCCGCATGGTCCAGTGGTCATGACCGTCGGGCACCGGGCTGCAGGCCAAGGCTATCAGGTGGGCCTCCACCCTTTCATCCACCTTTCTGGGCCGGTTGACCTGGTTATGGTGCCTCAGCACCTCGTCCAGTCCTTCCTCGGCATACCGCCGCTTGGTGCGGAACACGGTCCGCTCCGACACGTCCAGTGCGGTGGCCACCTGGGGGGCGGTCCAGCCCTCATCTATCTTGATCAGGATGCGGGCCCGGGTAATCGCCTGTGCGGAACTCCTCCCAGCCCTGATCATCTTCCTGAGCCGTCCCTTTTCCTGTGTTGCCAGCCGGACTCCGTACTTCTCCTGCACCATGACCACCTCACATCCCACAACCCTTCGTCTATCCCCAAGGTAGCATCCTGTCTGGGCTCACGTACTAACTGACAATGCCAGATTGGCCGAATACTAGTGTTACAAGGGATTGACACTCTTGCGTAGACGCCTCATATAATTACACCCGTCCTATCAAGGATGGGGCCTGACATCCATTGGAATATAATGTTTCACAATTTATGAAGGAGCGGGTGGGTTCGACCCGCACCTTTGAAGTGGATGACGAATTTGACCACTGCGAAGGGGACCCTCCGGTCCGCTGTCGCGGCAAAGTCGTAATGATGCGAACGGACAAAGGCATCTGGGTGGACGCCGGAGTAGACGTGCGTATCCCCGCGGTTTGTTGCCGGTGCCTTAAGACCTTCGAAAGCCGCCAGCGCCTTTCGATTAGGGAAGAGTATTATCCCACCGTCGACGTCGCCACCGGCGGCCGTGTGCGTCTCCCCGACGGGGCCGATCCATCGTCGTTCACTATCACACACCGCCATATCCTCGATTTGAGCGAAGGCATAAGGCAGGGTCTGATTGCCGCCGAACCTATGAAGCCACTCTGTGACTCCCTTTGCATGGGCATTTGCCAAATGTGCGGAGTGGATAAGAACGTGGACGAATGTCAGTGTGAAGACAGCGGTGTGGACTCTCGGTGGGGGCCGCTGCAAGGGCTTCTTGGGCAAACATCCGAACCCAGGCCAGCATAGGCCTGAAATTTCAAGCAGAAAGAGTTGAAGACATGGGTGCGCTTCCAGTAAAAAAACTGACCAAATCCAGGCAGGGCAAGAGATTGGCCCACTACAAGCTAAAGGCCGTGCATCCGGGACGGTGTCCCCAGTGCAGGAGCGCCAAGCTGGCGCACAGGGCGTGCCCAAGCTGCGGTTCCTATAAGGGGCGCCGGGTCCTGGACAAAGGAGAAGTATAGGCCACTCGCAGCCAGAATATTGGCGCATTGGGAGGGGGCATTTTGGAGCGGGAGGTTGAAAGAGCGTTAACACGGGTTTTCCAGGGTTGCATATTGGGACTATTTCAGGTATTTTCTTATGTCAATCGAACTTAGTCGATGTAGAGGGTTGATGCAAAATGGCGGCTACTGAGGGAACTGACGAGTCACTAAAAATTGCATACGTATTCCCAGGCCAGGGATCGCAGTTCGTAGGGATGGGTTCGGAACTCTATGCGAGTTCCAAAGCGGCCAGAGAAGTTTTCGACCAAGTTGATGAAATCCTCGGCGCCCATCTCACCGAAATCATATTCGAGGGCCCCCAAGAAGAGCTGGAGAAGACCGTCAATTCACAGCCCGCCATAATGGCGACGAGCTTGGCGTGCCTCCGGGCCATGGAGGAAATGCATGGCCAGGTCCAGTACGTGCCGGCTGCAGTGGCGGGACACAGCTTGGGAGAATACACCTCGTTGGTGGTTTCCGGCGCAGTGGACCTTGAAGACGGTTTCAGGCTAGTGCGAGAACGGGGGCGTCTGATGCAAGAGGCTTGCGATCAGCGGCCCGGAAGCATGGCTGCCATCCTTGGTCTCGATGAGACCACGCTGGCCGAAGTCTGCATGGAGACTGGGGCGCAGATAGCCAACATCAACGGGGGCGGCCAAATCGTCATAAGCGGCGACAAGCTCTGTGTGGCGCGGGCCTTGGATATGGCATCCATCCGGGGCGCCAAGAGGGCCATACCCTTGCCGGTCAGTGGAGCTTTCCACTCCACCCTTATGTCCCCGGCGCAGGAAGGTCTTAGCGCCGCGATCGACGAAATCACCATCAGAGATCCTGATATACCCATCATTGCCAACGCCACGTCCGACCCCTTGACCACCGCTGAAATGGTAAGGGAAGAGCTCAGAACCCAGCTGTGCAGCTGCGTACGCTGGAAGCAGTCGGTGGGACGTATGATAGATGAGGGAGTGTCCGGCTTCATCGAGTTTGGACCGGGGCGCGTCCTGGGCGGCCTTATCAAGCGAATCAGCTCAGACTCGATTTACAAAGACAGGTCTCTCGATATCATGAATGTGGCCGACCTGGAAACAGCCAGGCAAGTCGCCACGGCGCCCGCCTTGGCGTAGCGTTTGAGAGGGATTGGGCTTTCGCTAACCAGACGACATCACGGCGGGCCCCCGCGCCCGTCAACCCCAGGAGCAAGGCCCGGGTCGCCGCCCTGCAAGCCCTGTTCGAAGCTGACTTGGTCTCGCACCCGGCCGAATCTTCATTGCGTTGGCTTGGGAAAGAAGCGGGGCTGACTGAGGAGTCCGCAAACTACGCAATGGAGCTGACGGAAGGGGTTCGGGAGCGGAGAAGTGAAATAGACAAGCACATCCAACGGTTTGCTCCGGCTTGGCCGGTCGGCCAACTTCCGGCGGTGGAACGCAACATTTTGCGTTTGGCCCTCTACGAGATGCACTACCGGCCCGACACACCCCGCAAGGTGGCGATAAACGAAGCGGTGGAGTTGGCAAAGGTGTTCGGAGCGGAAACCTCTCCAAAGTTCGTCAATGGAGTCTTGGGTTCTGCCATGGACCAGATGGAAAATGAAAGGCGCGAGGTCAAGGGTTTTGATGAGGCCCTATGATAGACTTCAGCCCAGATTCCGGGAGGCGCGTAAAAACATCATATTGAAGGAAGGATTCGGGCAAGGACCGAATGAGGATGGAATAATATCATGGCAACCGTTTATGAGCGAGTAAAGTCTATCGTCATCGATAAGCTGGACGTCGATGAAGAGAGTGTGGTTCCCTCCGCGTCTTTCGTCGACAACTTGAACGCGGACTCCCTTGACTTGGCCGAGTTAATAATGGCTTTCGAGGAAGAGTTTTCCACCGACGATAATGCCATCGAGATATCCGACGAGGACGCCGGGGAGATTGCCACAATCCAAAACGCCATAGACTACCTCAAGGGAAACGGGGTGGCAGACGAATAACCGTTTCCATAGGGCCGGGGACGGCGGTCCGTTTGAGCCGCTGCGGCGAGTTGACGTTCCCTGCGACTCGTCGCGCTTAAGAGCCTGATAACTCTATTCCTTTACGGCTGGGGGGTGTCGGGATGTCGGAGATGAACAGCCTTGAAGAGGTCGCCTCTCAGGTCCGCAATTGTCATGATTGTCCTCTGTCCCAGGGACGCACGAACGCAGTTCCGGGAGAAGGTCCGTCCGACGCCCGGATCATGTTCATAGGAGAGGGGCCGGGCCACCACGAGGACAGGCTGGGGCGGCCCTTCGTAGGGGCAGCGGGGTCGTTCCTGGAGGAGTTGCTGGCGTCCATTGGCCTGAAGCGACAGGACGTCTTCATAGCCAACATGGTTAAATGTCGACCTCCCAACAACAGGGACCCACTTCCGGCTGAGGTGGCCGAGTGCGGCAAATATCTGGACCGTCAGATAGAGCTTCTGGCGCCGGAGTTGGTAGTCACCCTTGGACGGTTCTCGATGGCCAAGTTCATTCAGAACGAGACCATCAGCCGTGCCCGCGGCAAGCTGAGGAAGATAAGCGGACTCAACGTCTATCCCGTCATGCACCCCGCGGCGGCCCTTCACCGTCAGGAGTTGAGGAAAACTATAGAGAGCGACTTCCTGGCCATACCAGGGTTGCTGGAACGAGAAGATGCGACAACAATTGAAGAAGAAACTGAGACGGAACCCGAGCAACTTTCCCTCTTCTAGTCATCTACAACAGAAAGGCGCCCACACTGCGGCGCCCACGGTCTGACATGGCCAGGAATCCTCTGCGGATAGTCCCCCTTGGCGGACTTGGTGAAGTCGGGAAGAACATGATGGCCCTGGAATACGACAGGGACATCATAGTGGTGGACTGTGGGATCCTCTTCCCGGAAGAAGACATGCCCGGAGTCGACTTGGTCCTCCCCGACATCACCTACCTTTTGGAAAGAAAGGACAGGGTCCGGGGCATCCTCATTACCCACGGCCACGAGGACCACACCGGCGCCCTCCCCTTTCTGCTGCCCAGCTTGGACGTTCCCGTTTATGCCCCGCGTCTGGCCCACGGACTTATATCCGTAAAGCTCCGGGAGCGGGCGGGCAATAAGGACGCCAAGATTGTGCTGGCGGAACCAGGCATACCCGTCAAATTGGGCAAGTTCTCAGTGGAGTTCTTCAGGGTCTGCCACTCCATACCCGACGCCATGGGTCTGGCCATCTCCACACCCCAGGGCATGGTCATCCACACAGGAGACTTCAAGATAGACCACACGCCCGTCGACGGGCTGCCCACAGACCTGGCGCAGATTGCATCCTACGCCGAAAAGGGCGTACTGCTGCTGCTTTCCGACTCAACCTATGCCGAGGTGCCTGGGTACACCCCGTCGGAGCAGGTGGTGGGCGACGCGTTGGACCGGGCCATCGGAGAGGCGCCGGGCAGGGTGCTGGTGGCCACCTTCGCTTCCCTCATTTCCAGGATTCAGCAGGTGATAGACGCTGCCTACAATCATGGCCGCAAGGTCTGCGTCGTCGGCCGCAGCATGGTTGAGAACGTCAAGATGAGCATCGAGATGGGCTACCTTGACGCTCCGCCCGGCATCCTGTTGCCCCTGGGAGAGACCAGGAACCTGCCGGCGGAAGAGCTGGTCCTCATCACCACCGGAAGTCAGGGTGAGCCCACCTCGGCCCTGGTGCGCATCGCCAACAGGGGCCACAGGGACATCAGGATAAAGAGGGGCGACACGGTGATAATCTCCGCTACGCCCATCCCGGGCAACGAGACGGTAATCACCAGGACCATTGACAACCTGTTCCGGCAGGGAGCGCGGGTGCTGTATAACAGAGTGGCTCTGGTGCACGTCCACGGCCACGCCGCCCAGGAAGAGTTGAAGACCATGCTCAACCTGGTGAAGCCCAAGTTCTTCGTGCCCGTGCACGGGGAGTTCCACCACTTGGTGGCCCATGCGGCCCTGGCTAAGTCCATGGGCGTCGAGGAGTCAAACATCTTCATCCTGGAAGACGGAGACGTACTGGACATAGACGGAGACAAGGGCGAAATCGTGGGTTCGGCGCCGGCAGGACACGTCTACGTGGATGGGCGCAACAGGCTGGCTGAGGGCAGCAGAGTCATCCGAGACCGCAAGGCGCTTTCCCGGGACGGCGTCGTCGTCGTGGCGCTGGCCTTGGACAAGCATACCCTAATGCCTGTCACACCGCCGGAAATCATCGCTAAGGGATTCATGGAAGGCGAGGAGATGGAGGGGGTCTTCAGCAGGATCTCCGCGTCACTGGCCGAATCGTTGAGCAAGGGGTCAGGTCCCGCCGACTGGGACGGTATAAATGAGCGCGTCCGGGAAATCGTCACCAGGCTATTGGTGAAGGAGACTGGACGCTCTCCCATTGTAACTCCAGTTGCCCTGGAGGTGTAGATTGGCTACTTCTAACACGGTTTCCTCAAGAAGGTCCAACAGGAACAACCGACAACGGTCGAAGCTCAGGGAGCGGTCCGGGGTACGTTGGTTCCTCTGGTACAACAAAGGCTATCTGCCCGCTCTGCTTCTGCCCCTGGCTATGGCCCTGACCCTGGTCCTCTGGCCCACAGCCCGGGACTGGGAGCTGCGGGCACTTGGGTATGGATGGGTTCCGGCGGTCCTGTGGGTCACTCTATTCCTCTTCATTGCGCGATGGAGGACAAACTATATCGCCTCAGGTTGGAGGCTGTGGATTGCATCGGCATTAGCCGTGATTGTCAGCCTGCAGGTTCTATCCATGATTGATGCTTCCAGCGGAGTCATGGCGACGGCTTCTTTCGGAGGCGATTGGAGCCAATACCTGGGCGGGCGTCCCGTAGCTTTGGCGGCGCTCAAGATTGCGGCGGTTGTGTTGGCCGCTCCTCTTCTAGTTCACCCGAGATGGGCGGGGCCGGTCTACAAACGGGTTGGCCAGTGGGCATGGGTTCAGGTGTCTCACCTGTCCCGGCATGCTGTCGCTGCAACCGCGGCGACCGCTAGAAAGGCATTTCGCCGCGACAGGGCAGCCGCCGACCTTACAGGCTCCCGGGCGGTCCACCCGGAATATGCGGGCCCGGGACCTACGTCGTCCAACGGACATGACGCTGTCCAGACTGCGGCGGCGTCCACTCCCAAGGACAAAGCAGGGTCGGCGTCGAAGAAATATGGCTGGAGTCTTCCACCCATGGACATGCTCACTCCCGGAGAGGACCGGCCACTCCATGAAGCCGTATTGGAGCAAATGTCCCGCCACATCGAGGAGACCCTGGCCGACCACCGTGTCGACGTAGCCGTGGACGATGTCAGGACCGGTCCACGCGTCATCAGGTTCGGCTTGGTTCCCGGATGGGTCAAGAAGCACAGGGACAGCAAGCGGGTCGGCAAGGACACCGGCGAACCCTCAGAGATGAGCCGGGTCAAGGTCCAGAGTATTTTGGTCCGTGAGAAGGACCTCGCCCTGGCGCTGAAGACTCCCCACCTGCGAATCGAAGCCCCGGTGCCAGGAGAGGCGCTGGTGGGCTTGGAGGTCCCCAATCCCCACCCGCGCACAGTCGCCCTTAGGTCAGTAGCAGAGAGTGACCGCTTCCGGAAGATTGCCGCCAAGGATTCCCTCCCAATTGCCCTGGGAGAAGACACGGCGGGCGAACCCGTGGCCTCAGACCTGAGTTCTTTGCCGCACTTGCTCATCGCCGGAGCCACCGGAAGCGGAAAAAGCGTGTGCATCAACACCATCGTGGCGTCTCTGTTGATGACCTGCCCGCCCGACAAGCTGAGGATGTTGATGGTGGACCCAAAGAGGGTGGAGCTGACTCCGTTCAACGGAATCCCCCACCTGGTGACTCCCGTCATAGTCGACGCGGACCATGTGTTGGTCGTGCTTAAGGCGGCCCAAAACGAGATGCTGCGCCGCTACAAGAAACTGGAGGCGGTAGGCGCCCGAAATCTGGAGGCCTACAACCGCAAGGCCTCGGAGCATATGCCCTTCTTCGTAATTATCATAGACGAGCTTGCAGACCTGATGATGGCGGCGGCCTATGAAGTGGAGCAAGCTCTGGTCCGCCTGGCCCAGCTGGGGCGGGCCACGGGGATTCACCTAATTCTCGCCACCCAGCGTCCGTCGGTGAATGTAGTGACGGGGCTGCTGAAGGCCAACATACCCGCACGAGTGGCCTTTGCGGTGGCGTCCCAGGTGGACTCCAGGGTGATACTGGATGCCGTGGGCGCCGAGAAACTGCTGGGCAAGGGAGACGCCCTTCTGCTGACCTCCGACTCTCCGAAGCCCGTCAGGGTGCAGGGCGCATATGTGTCCGATCCTGAGATAGAAGCGGTTGTGGACTTCTGGAAAGGGCAAACCGGCCCGCCGCCGCCGGAAATCTCCATGACCGAGAGCGACGTTGAGGAGACGGAACCCGATGTGGACGACTACGATCTGCTGGAACAGGCCCGCGAGATAGCCGAGAGGTCCGGGACGGTCACCCCGTCGCTTCTACAACGCAGGCTCCGCATCGGCTACACACGGGCCGTGGAGTTGGTGAAACTGCTGAACGAGGAGGGCCTCATCTCCGGGTCGCAAAGCTCGGCCATGAGCCAGATCGGAGCTTCCTCGGATGAATAGCAAAGGATGACATAACGGAGAAGTTCGTAACATTAGAGTCGTTTTCCATTTCTTTATTCAGAGACACCATGTAACATAAGAAACAAGGCTTTCCATTCCCCGGAAGCCGAATCCGAGAACGGAAGTCCTGTTGAGAAACCTTACCAACTCGTTGGTGCGCCTGCTCCGTCGAGGCAAAACCCTGAACAGGTCCTACCTGTCCATAGTCAGGGACCACTGCCTTGCCTGCGATGAGGCCATCGGCGAGTCTTCGATGTACCTGACCTACCGGATATGCCCCCACTGCCGCTTCCACTACGCATTGACCGCCAGAGAACGCATCGCGCTGCTGGTGGACGATGGCAGCTTCAAAGAGACAAACCGGGCCATGTCCTCCGTCGGCCCAGAGTCTCTGTCACGTAAGACGGCCTATCCCAGCCTTCTCTCACAAGACCAGACGCGCACAGGGCTGACCGAAGCGTGCATAACCGGACGATGCACTATTGGCGAGGTTAAGACGTACATCGCCGTGCTGGACTTCGGTTTCATGGGAGGCAGCATGGGCAGCGTGGTCGGGGAGAAGGTCGCCCAAGCTTTTGAGATCGGCGCCAAGAGCGGGACTCCCTTTGTGGCGCTGGTAAACGGAGGCGGCGCCCGGATGCAGGAGGGGGTGCTTTCTCTGCTTCAAATGGCGAAGACCGTGGCCGCCGCCAACAGGCTCAGGGACAAGCAGATCCCCTTCATAGTGGTGCTGTCCAATCCCTCGACAGGGCAGGCGTACGCCAGCTTTGCCAACCTGGCCGACGTAATCCTTGCCGAACCCGGCTCTCTGATAGGGTTGGCGCCGATGAGAACTCTGAAAGAAGAATCCCGCAAGCCTGTCCCGCCCGACGCCCACACCGCCGAGGCCCACATGAAGGGCGGTCTCATAGACAACATAGTCCCGCGAGACGCCCTGAGAGATCGCCTCAAGACCATCTTGGAAATACTGGGGACCGATCGGCAGAGCAACGGTTCCCGGAAGTGGAAGAAGAAGCAAGACCAGCCGTCCAACGGCGCCGCCGACCCGGCGCGCTCCCTGAAGATGGCCCGACACCCTCGCAGGCCCACGGCCCGCTCATACATACAGGAGATGGTGGACGACTTCTTCGAGCTGAAGGGTGATCGCGTAAGCGGAGACGACACCACCATGGTGGGCGGCCTTGGGCACCTCAACGGGGGGCCTGTAGTGATAATAGGCCAGGACAGGACGCGGGGAGGACGCAGCAACAAGTACCATACCTATCCAGAGGGGTTCAGAAAGGCCCGGAGATTGGTGGACCTAGCCTCCAGGTTCCAACTGCCTGTGGTGACCTTAGTGGACACCCAGGGAGCCCATCCGGGACTGGAATCGGAGGAGCAAGGCGTGGGGAACGCGGTTGCCACCACGTTGTCGCTCATGGCCGAGGCTCCGACTCCCATCGTGTCGGCAATCGTGGGCGAAGGCGGCAGCGAGGCAGCCCTGGCCCTGGGCATCGCCGACTCCATACTGATGCAGCGGTATGCAGTATTCACTCCCGCTCCCACGGCTCCGACGCCCAGCCGTCTCCACAAAGGGTTGGCCAGGAACCAGACTGAGCCGGAAGAGTTGGTCCTAACGGCCTACGACTGCAAGGAATTGGGCCTCATCGACGAGGTGGTGACTGAACCCGACGAGGGCGCCCATACCGACAAGTCAGCCGCCGCCAGCGAGTTGGCGGAAGCCATCACCCGGAATCTGGCCTTATTGGGCAAGACCAGCTTGAAGAAGCTGCTCAAGAACCGCTACCGGAAGTTCCGCAAGATGGGGGAAAGCTCGGCGTACTACGAAGCGGCCAGGCGGAGAGAGGTCTCGCTGCTTCAGCACATCGTAGAGAAGGAAACCGGCGGAAGGTCGAAAAAGGGCAGGAAACGGGCGAAAGAGCAGGTCGCCGCGGATTAACTTACGCGGCCTGTAGGCCGAGTTGCTCCAGGCTGGCCTTCACGTTCTTCAAGACCCCTTCGTACTCCGCCATGACGTCTTTGTTGCGGAGCGCCGTGGGCTTGGACGTGTCTCTGTAGTCTGACCTCATGGCAATGGAACCCAGGAAGGGCAGTTCCATCTCGGTGGCCAGTTCCTTGCCCGACCCCTCCCCGAACATTTCCCCGGTGTAGTTTTCCACGACTCCCAAGACGTTGACTTTCAGCTTCCGAATCATGTTGATGCAGCGTTTGGCGTCCAGGTTGGCCAAGTGTTGGGGAGTGGTGACCACAATGAAGCCGTCCAGGGGCAGAGCCTGCATTACGGTAAGGGGAGCGTCTGAAGTGCCCGGCGGGAGGTCCACCACCAGGTATTCCACGTCTCCCCAGTTGGTCATCTGAAGGAATTGGTTTATGGCGTTGTGGATCATCGGCCCGCGCCAGATGATGGCTTCTTCCTCGTTTTCCTGGAAGAAGGCCATAGACACCACTTTGACGCCGTGAACTTGAGCGGGATTGATCTCCCCGTTCACGTATTCGGGTTTGTCCTTGATGCCAAGGGCCTTGGTCACGTTGGGACAATCGATGTCCACGTCCAGCAGGCCGACCTTCTTGCCCTGGCTGGCCAGGGCCGTAGCCAGATTCACCGCCACGGTCGTCTTGCCCACTCCGCCCTTGCCGCTGTACACGGCCAACTTGGTCTTTATCTGACCAAGCCGCTGGTTTATCTGGCGCTTCTGCTGCCAGGACTTCTTGATGGCTTCGAGTCGGGCCTGTTCCTGAGGCGTAGGAGTTGTCATACAGCCTAGTCCAGCCCCAGCAGCTTCTTGCCGTCTTCGGAGATGAGCTCGGGACTCCAGGGCGGCTCGAAGGTCATCTCAACCTGGACGTCTTCTACGCCTTCCAACTCAGCGATGGCCCACTCGGCCTGTTGGGCTATGAAGGGGCCCATTCCGCACCCGGGAGCCGTCAAAGTCATGGTGACGAAGACGTTGCCCTCGGTGACCTCGACGTCGTATATCAGGCCCAAGTCCACGACGTTAACCGGGATCTCCGGGTCGTACACACCCTTTAGGGCTTCGGTGACTTCATCGGTTGTGATGGCAGATTCAGCCATTCTTGCCTCCCTGAGTCCATGCTCCATCCCGATTGTATCATGGCGGCCCTGGTTTGACCACGGAAGAGGGCGCCGACGTTTCTTGGACATGCCTCCACAGCTACTGTACAATTCGATTGACTTTCCGAGGTTCGTTCTTTGAGCGTTGACAACCACACCCCGTTAAAGGCCTCCCGGGCGTTGAAGATGCACTACGCCTGGATAATGGTCATCGTGGCCGTGGGCATGAGGTTGACCAGCTCGGCCACTCGCTCCGCGTCCAGCGTTCTGGTGCCAGTCCTGCACAACCCCGACGGACTGGGCTGGAGCTATGGAGCCATCGGCGCCGCGTTCAGTCTCCAGTGGATATTCTCCGGTGTTTTCGGTCCCCCGGCAGGTTGGCTGGGCGACCGTTTTGGGGCGCGCCCCACTATGGCTGTGGGCGCCCTGCTGTTCATAGTAGCCATGATGCTCACCGGCACTATGACGGAGCTGTGGCAGTTCTACCTCTATTTCGGCGTGCTTCTCTCCGCAGCGATGGCAGTGTTCGGCGTGCCGTTGATGGTGGGTGTAAGTCTCTGGTTCAAGAAGCGGCTGGGCGTCGGAATGGGAGCTCTGCAGGCGTCCCAGGGAGTAGGCCCCTTTGTCAGTGTTCCATTGATACTGTGGTTGCTGAACGATTTCGGCCTCCAATGGGCGTTCTGGGGTCCGGGCATCGCCGGCGGCATACTTCTGCTGCTGATGGTCAGGTTGTTTCACAGCGAGCCCGCCGACATTAACATGAAGCCTCTCGGGGCGGAACCCGACGAACCGGTGCAACGCATCAGAAAGAAAGGCAAGGAATCCAGGGTTCAGGTGGGGACCTTCCTGCGGCACGCGCAGCGGACAGGCGCTTTCTGGAACCTCATCGGAATCCATTTCTGGGGCTGTGCTGGACACGCCATTGTCCTCGTGTACATGGTGGCCATTGCGGAGGCGCAGGGACTGTCCAAAGGGCTGGCCGCGGGGACCTTCATGGTCATGTCGCTGACAAGCACTGGCACCCGGTTCGCCGTACCAGTCATCGCCGACCGAATCGGAAGCAAAGGGGTAATGGCGGTCTGCTTCTTCCTCCAGGCCCTGCCTGTGTTGATTCTATTCGTCGCCCAGGACGCCTGGACCTTCTATCTGTTCGCGGCGCTGTTTGGCATAGGCTTCGGCGGCGAGATGAGCGCATTCCCCATCATCAACCGCCAATATTACGGCCACACAGCGCCCATAGGTGTCACGTATGGATGGCAGATGCTGGGAGCGGGAGTCGGTATGGCGGCGGGAGCAGGGCTGGGCGGGTTAGCCTGGGACATCTCCGGCAACTACTATTGGACCGTGGCGCTGTCCTTCATCCTGAGCATGATAGGGGGGTTGTCTATCCTCATACTGCCGACCACTGCCAAGCTGCTGACTCCTCACTGGGAGGACGACCTGCCGCAAAGTCCGGCGCCTGCCTAGGCGCTTCAGCCGTCGCCCCGATAGTGCAACAGCCGATCAGGCTGCCTAAGAGAACTGACCTGAAAACTCGAAGAGCAAGGAATGAGTATGAGCTACTTCCCCCTAACTGCCCAACAGCAGGAATGGAAAGAGCGCGCCGCCGACATAGCCCAGCAGGAGTTGGCCTCCAGGGCGGCGGAGGTGGACCGCAACGCCCAATATCCTGAGGAGTCGCTGAACGCCCTCAAACGAGAGGGGCTCTGGGCGCTGCGGGTGTCCAAGGAGCACGGAGGCTTGGAAGAGGACCTCGTCACCACGTGCCTGGTGGTGGAGGAGCTTTCCAAGAAATGCCCGTCCACTGCGATGTGCTACAAGATGCACCTGGAAGCGGCGGAGATAGTAGCCCGCATCCCCACGCCCTTCCAGGTGGACAAGTTTGTAGAGCCAATGGCTAGGGGCGAGGTGTTCACGACAGTCGCAGGAGGTGAGTCCTCCGGTCAGGGAGCCGACTGGACTCCGGCCAGCGACAGCTCCTCTGTGGAGAGAGCTCCTGGAGGCTACCAGGTCGACAACGTGCGCAAGTCCTTCGTAACCTCTGCTGGTAAGGCCACCCACTATATGTTCAGGTGCAGAGTGGGCGCGGACACTCCACAGACCGACGGAACTCTTCTCTTCGTGGCCGCCGACGAAATGGACGTAGAGGTCGTCGAACCGTGGACCGGACTGGGCATGAGGGGCAACAACAGCTCCCCGGTGCGTTTCTCGGGATTCGTGCCTGAGGAATACAGGTTGGGCTCCGAGCACAAGGTACAGGATGAGACCACCGGGTTCTTCCGCCCTGTGTTGGCCCTGACCTACGCCGCCGCCTATCTGGGCATCGCCTCCGGAGCGTTCGAGCTGGGAGTCGAGGAGGCAGGACGAGTCCATCCCAGCGGTGCTCGGCGCATTGACGCCTCTTTGAACCAGCGCCGCATGGGGGAGATGAGCGCCCAGATAGAGGCTGCGCGGGCCCTGCTTCTGTCGGCGGCGTCGGCCTTCGACCAGGACCGCTCCCCGTCGGCCCTGCCCTACTTCCAGGCCAAAGTGGTCTGCGCGGAAGCGGCCACCAGGGTGACCCAGGACCTTATGACCATGTTCGGCGGGACCGCGTTCGCGGGCAGGCTTCCCTTTGAGCGGTACTTCCGCGACGCGCGAGCCGGAGTCGTTATGGGCATAGCAAACGACGCCGCCTATCAGAGCATGACTCCGATTCTCTTCCCCCCCGCACAGGAATCGTAACTCATGGACATACAGAGCATCGTGGACAAGGCCCACGACGTGGCGCGCGACTTCGCCGCGACCCGTGATGAACGCCAGCGGCGCACCGAGGCCGACCCAGAGGATTTCCAGCGGCTTCAAGAGATAGGCTACCACTTGATGGCGGCGCCGAAAGACCTCGGAGGCGCTTGGGAAAGCTATTCCCAGTCAGCCCGCCCGATATGCACGGTAATCAGGACCATTGCCAAGGGCGACCCGTCGGTGGCATTGGCCAGCGCAATGCACCACCTGGTGCTGGCTGCCTGGCGCCCCCAGGAAGCTCCCGAACCCTTCACTTCCGACTTCAGCAAGCAGCGGCGAGAGGTCTTTGACACAGTTCATGAAGGCGCCTGGTGGGGAACGATAGTGTCCGAGCCGGGCAGCGGAGGCGACACGGCTAAGACCCGCGCGACGGCTTCTCCCACGGGAGACCCTCACCGTTACCTGCTCAACGGCGCCAAGCACTTTGGCAGCGGGTCCGGCGTCACCTCCTTTATGACCACCCGGGCGAGGCCCGCAGACGAGGACGGCATGGACAACTTCTTCCTGGAAGTTAGGGGCGTCGCTTGGGACGGGTCCACCGGAATGAAGCTGACAGCGCCTTGGGCGGGGCATGGAATGATGTCCACCAACAGCCATGCCTTTCACTTCACCGATTTCCCGGCCACACGCTGCGCCTGGCCTGCCTACGACCGGGAGAAAGCCGCCCCGGACAACGGCGGACTGGGGGCGGGAGCGTTCCTGTCCTCCGTCGTAGGAGTTGTGGACGCCGCTATGGAGTACGCCCGGCAGCGGATGGAGGGCGCTCTTTCCAGCGACAGCGGTCTGAGAGCGTTCCAGAAAGTGGAGTGGAGCTACGCCGAGCAAGACGCCTGGCTGATCAATCAGGCCTTCGAAGGAGCCATGCAAGCCGCCGAAAACGGCTCACAGACCCGTCACACTGCTCTGATAGCCAAGGAAAGCATCGCAAGATTGGCGGAGTCGGTGTTGGACCGATTGTGCAAAATCAGCGGCGGGACCGCTTACACTTGGCATTCGCCCCTGGGAGCGTGGCGGCAGGACGTTCACGCTCTGGGGTATCTGAGGCCCCCTTGGCCTCTGGCGTTCGACCAGTTGTTCGAGCTAAGCTGGGAAGGAGCTTAGGCGAAACGGGCATGGCTTTGAACTATCAATAAAAGCCTTCTCCGCCTGAGCGCTGCTCCTTCAGGAACTGTTCCAGGTCTTTCACCACTTCGTCCGGCTGTAACCCGTCCCCGTGAATAAGAGATCTGGCCTCGTCGTACTGCTGCTCCAGTTTTCCCACGTAGGTGCTTATCTGGCTGTCCTTGGAAACCGCCTTTTCCACCTCGTCGTCGAAGGTGGAGGCAGCCGAACGCAGCTCGTCCAGAGGTATCGAGACCCCTAGGAGCTTGATCAATACGTCCACCAGGGCGTAGCCCACGCGGTAGTTGGGGGCGGCTTGAAGGTAGTGGGGAATGTGGCCCCAGAGACTGGCGAAGCTCATGCCCCTCTGGGAACAGCCCTCCATGAAGGCCGAAGTAATTCCCGTGGGGCCCTGGTAGCTGGACGTCCCTATCCTGTTTCCTTCCAGTGACTTCTTCAGGTCCGCACCGTTGGATGATCCGGTTAGCTGCACGGCCCTGGTGTGGGGAACGGCGTCCAGAAGGGAGCCGACGTGAATCACAGAATCGACCCCTGAAATTTCAGCCACGTCCAGGATGCTGCGGGCGAAGGTCCGCCATTTCAGATTGGGTTCCACACCGAGAAAGACCATTACGCCGTCGGAGCCGTCAGCAGACGACTGCATGAACAGCTCGTTGGCTGGCCACCGGACCACTCTCGCACCCTGGCTGTTGATGCTGGTCTGCGGGCGTGTCTGGGTGAAGTCGTAGAAGTCTTCAGAATCGAGTTCGGCGAACTTCCGGGCGGGGAGCTTGCGAATAAGATAGCGCAGGGCGCTGCTGGCTCCCTCTCCGGCGTCGGGCCAGCCTTTGAAGCTGGTAATCAGATGGCGGGCCTTGCCTTCGGGCTGTTCATGAATGTTAACGTAGTCCATAGTGGATAAAGCGGCGCCTCTTCGTGCCATTATACACCTTGGCGATAGACCCCAACACCGCGTGGCTTACAGCGATGCGCCTTTCGCCCTTTAGCCGCGTGGTGTTAATCTAAACGTGTGGCGTATGACCTTTGCATAATTTTTCGTCAGTGTCGATAATCATACCTGTGGGAGCTCCCCCGTTGGAGTGACGGAGTTTCGGAGAGACAAACTGATGGCGGGAAACAGGACATTGAAAATAAGGACGGCCTCAGCCGACGAACATGAAGCCGTCGGCAAGGTGATCCAGGCCGCTTACCGGGAGTACAAGGACCACTACCCGCCGGAGTGGTGGGAGCGGTACGAGGAGAGCCAAGGCGACGTGCAGAGCCGGGCTCATGAGTCCGAGCTGGTGGTGGCCGAGTTGGACGGCCGCATCGTGGGTTCGATCACCCTCTACCTGGACGGCTACAGGGGTGGCGCTGGGTCTTGGCCGGAGGGTTGGGCGGGCATCAGGTTGGTATCGGTGCATCCCGACGACCGAGGTCTGGGCGTAGCCAAGGCGATGATGAACGAGTGTCTGGAAATGTGCCGCGCCAGGGGAATCCCTGTCGTCGGCCTCCACACGACGCAGGTTATGGGCACCGCCAGGGGCATGTACGAGCGCATGGGCTTTGAAAGGGTTCCCCAGTTCGACCACCATCCCAGGCCCGACTACGTGGTCTACGCCTACAAGTACGACTTGTAGGGGAGACTCGGAAGGATAACAGTTTGTTGACGGAAGCAGACGCTGACTATAATGTGAGCGTACCAAGACGAGTGAAGTTGGATTGCGACGCTGAGAAGAAGGTCAAGCCGGACCTCAAAGAATTGCTCTTGGCGCCGGAACCCAGGGTGGATGAGCTTGCACAGCCCCGCCGGAAGGGTATCGGTCGACGCCTTCCTAGCCTTGAGTGAATCGACGGCGTTGTACGGTTTGTCCTAGTCGTTTGTGCCGAACAGGAAGGTCGCGTGTTGGGGACTACAGAGTGATTTACACGTATGACCCAGACACTGATGACATGTACGTCAGGTTGGTCGGCAACCGAAAGGACGTATATAGCCGCATCTAACCGTTGAGTCTAGACGCCATCTTGTAGGATGCTAGGACTAATGGACGACTTTCACCCCATCGTTAGAGACTGGTTCCTGGAGAGGTTCCAGGCGCCCACCCAGGCCCAGGCCGAGGGGTGGGAAGCCATTGCCCAGGGCCGCCATACGCTTATAGCAGCGCCCACAGGTTCCGGTAAGACTCTGGCCGCTTTCCTCAACTGCGTTGACCGACTGGTGCGTGCGGGCGTTGAGGAAGGTCTGCCGGAAACCACCCAGGTGGTGTACGTCTCACCCCTGAAGGCCCTCTCCAACGACATCCACAAGAACCTGTCGGTTCCCCTGCAGGAGATTTCCGAGCTGGCTGAAAAGCGGGGTTGGACCTTGCCTGCGATTCGGGCCGAGGTTCGGACTGGAGACACTCCTGCCTCCCAGCGTCAGAAGATGGCCAAGAACCCGCCTCACATTCTCATAACCACGCCGGAATCCCTCTATATCCTGCTGACCTCGAAAAGCGGACGCAGGGGACTCAAAGGAGTGAAAACCCTCATACTGGACGAGATACACGCAGTGGCCGACGACAAAAGGGGTTCCCACCTCTCCTTGTCGGTGGAAAGGCTGTGCTCGCTGGCCGACGCCTCCATCACCAGAATCGGACTTTCCGCCACCCAGAAACCTATTGAAGAAATAGCCCGGCTTCTAGTGGGCGCTTCCAACATATCCGAGGAAGGCGAACCCGACTGCACCATAGTCGATACTGGACACAGTCGACAGATGAACATCGACCTGGCCCTCCCCAGGGAAATGGAGTTGGGCCCCATCGCCACCCACGAGCTTTGGGCTGACACCCTCGATGACATAGCTGGCTTGGTCCGTGAGCACGGCACGACGCTGGTTTTCGTAAACACCCGGCGTTTAGTCGAACGGGTGGCCCACCAGTTGTCTCTGAGGCTGGGCGAGGACGCTGTGGCCGCCCACCACGGCAGCCTTTCCAGGGCCACACGCCTGGACGCCGAAGAGAAGCTCAAGTCAGGCCGCATCAAGGTGTGTGTTGCGACTGCTTCCCTGGAGCTTGGCATTGATGTGGGTGTAGTAGACCTGGTGTGCCAGATAGGCTCTCCGCGGTCGATTGGGCTTCTTCTCCAACGGGTGGGCAGGTCGGGCCACACCGTTGGCGGGACACCGAAAGGACGGCTGTTCCCTCTGACCAGGGACGAGCTTATCGAGTGCGCGGCGCTTATGAAGGCAATCTCAGACCGGAACCTGGACGCCCTGTCGATTCCCCCTTGGCCGCTGGATGTCCTGGCCCAGCAGATGGTCGCCGCCTGTTCTGTGGAGGAGTGGGAAGAGGACGGCCTGTACGAGATGTTCACGCTGGCCTACCCCTACAAGGACCTGCCCAAGGATAGGTTCGACAGCTTGGTAGAGGCGCTTTCCAGAGGCTATTCGGACCGTCTGGGGAGAAGAGGCGCTTATCTCCACCGGGACGGCGTCAACGGCAAGCTCAAGGGCAGGAGAGGCGCCGGACTGGCGGCCATGACCAGCGGCGGCGCCATCCCCGACAACGCCGACTATGACGTGGTGGTGGACCCGGAAGGCGCTTTCGTGGGTACGGTCAACGAGGACTTTGCCATCGAGAGCATGGCTGGCGACGTGTTTCTCCTGGGAAACACCCCCTGGAAAATCAGGAGAGTCGAGCAGGGCCGGGTGAGGGTGGAGGATGCCCAGGGCCAGGCGCCCACCATTCCCTTCTGGCTGGGCGAGGCGCCGGGCCGCACTTGGGAGCTTTCCGATGAGGTGTCCGCTATCCGCGACGGCATCGACAGTCGGCTTGACAACCCTGGTGAAGCGCGTACGTGGCTGATGAATGCCGCCGGAGTTTCCGAGGAAGCCGCCGGGCAGATGGTCGCCTACATAGAGGAAGGGAAACGTGTGCTGGGTATGGTGCCCACCGGCAGCCGGATCGTCGCAGAGCGGTTTTTTGACGAAAGCGGCGGGATGCAACTGGTCATTCACGCCCCCGTAGGCTCACGCATTAACCGGGCCTGGGGGATGGCCCTTAGGAAGAATATCTGCCGGGCCTTCGACTTCGAGTTGCAGGCGTCGGCCACCGATGACGGGCTTAATTTCTCACTGGACCCACAACTCTCCTTTCCCGTATCGGACACCTTTTCTTTGCTCAAGTCCGCTAATGCCAGGGACGTTCTAGGACAGGCCATGCTCCAGGCGCCCCTGTTCGGGACGAGGTGGCGTTGGAACGTCACCAGAGCGTTGGCGATTCTCAGGCATACCGGCGGCTCCAAGGTCCCGGCGCCTCTCCAAAGAATGCGCTCGGACGACCTCTTGGCGGCGGTGTTTCCGGCCCAGGTCGCCTGCCAGGACAACAAACAGATGGGCTATGTGGAGTTGCCCGACCACCCGTTGGTTTTCGAGACCATGAGGGACTGTTTGACCGATGCCTCCGACGTGGAAGGCCTGGAGAGGCTCCTCAAGTCGATAGAGTCCGGTGAAATCCAGGTCTACGCTAGGGACACGGTACAGCCGTCGGCATTTTCCCACCAGATTCTCAACGCCATGCCCTACGCATTCCTCGACGACGCACCCCTGGAAGAAAGGCGGGCCCGGGCGGTAACCCTGAGGCGCGCTTTGCCCGAGGACAGCCGTGACCTGGGCAGACTGGACCCGGAAGCGATAACCAATGAATCGGACAACGCCTGGCCCCGCATCAGGGACGCCGACGAGCTCCACGATGCTTTGCTGACACTTGTGTGCCTGCCGCAGGAAGAAGGCGCCCGGCGCACCGGTCTGGGCGTTGATGCGCTGTACGTCTATTTCAGCGAGCTAAGGAACGTAGGACGCGCTTACCTAGTCGAGACCGACGAGGGCTTGTCGGCCTTTGCCGCGGCGGAGGCGCTGCTAGCCGTGCGGGCGGCGCACCCTTCGGCCCGCATCTATCCTGCACCTCCGGAGCCGTCTTACGAGACCGAGGTCACTGATGATGAGGCGACGTTGTCCATGGTGCGAGGCTGGGCCGAGTCCTCGGGACCCTTCACAGTCTCTGAAATGGCCGGGCTGCTGAAAATCGGCGAGGGCCGTGTGGGATCGGCCTTGGCCAGGTTGGAAGCCGAGGGGATGGTCATCCGGGGCCGTTACCGTGAAGGTCTGGATGAGGAGGAGTTCTGCGACCGGCGCATCCTTGCCAGAATCCACGCGTCCACCATCTCCAGGCTCAGGAAGGAGATCGAGCCGGTCCCCGCTGCTGACTTCATCAAGTTCCTGTTCAGGTGGCAGCACGTGGAGGTTGGCAAGCAGCTCACAGGCGAGGGAGGCCTGCTGGACGTCATCGACCAGCTTCAAGGATTCGAGGCCGCCGCCGGAGCCTGGGAGAGCGAGATTCTTGCTGCCCGCGTGTCCGATCTCCAGCCCACGCAGCTGGATTCTCTGAGCTTAGGGGGCGAGATTGTGTGGGGGCGTCTCTCCCGGAAGCGGGATGGTGAGTCCGCTCCTTCTGGCAGAATCAACTTCAATCGCAACACACCCATCACATTCGCGTTGAGAGAATGTCTGGACTGGTTGGCCGCAGGCGCTGAAGAAGATGAGTTGCCTGACGGCGGGCCCAAGGAAGTCCTGCAAGCCCTGAACAAGCGGGGTGCCTCTTTCGTGTCGGACCTTGTGGCGTATGTACATCGCCTCCCGTCGGACGTGGAGGAAACATTGTGGACTTTGGCGGCGGCTGGCAAGGTCACATCCGACAGTGTTGAGATTCTCCGACAGCGTGTTAAAGGACAGAATGGGAAGGGAAGGCGCGCAGGCCTATTCCGGCGGACGCAAAGGCGGCGCAGTTTTGGCAGATGGTCGGCATTGGAGCCTGTGGAACCGGTTGCCGAGGCGACAGAGGCCGTCGCCAACCAGCTCCTTAGACGCTACGGGGTTCTGTGCGCCGAGCTGATTGGCCGCGAACCTCTGGTTCCCCGATGGAGAGACCTGGTCAAAACCCTAAGGAGAATGGAGGCCCGCGGCGAAATACGGGGCGGCAGGTTTGTGGCTGGGACCACAGGCGAACAGTTCGCGCTGCCCGAGGCCGTGGAGGCGCTGCGGGAGGCCAGGAAGTCTGACGGAGGCTGGGCAGTGGTTTCAGCCTGCGACCCGCTGAACCTTGTGGGGATACTGACGCCGGGAGACCGGGTCCCGGCAAACCTGGGCAACAGAATAGTATTCAACAACGGAATGCCGATCTGCTCTTCCGAAAACGGCCACGTGGTCGTCCGCACCAACTCGGACCCGCTGACCATGGCCCGAGCCAGAGTGCTGCTCCAGTCGGCCCATCGGGACCGCTCCATATCCGCCACGGCTTAGAGACAATGACGATATCTTCACTGTTGGACCTCATAGGGAACACGCCCTTAGTGGAGCTGTCCAAATTGGCATCCCGCGACACGGAAGGCATCCGGATTTACGCTAAGTTGGAAGGCCAGAATCCCAGCGGCAGCATCAAGGACCGGATAGTCAAGGCTATGGTGGAGCAGGCCGAGACCCAGGGACGCCTCAAACCGGGCGACACCATCATCGAAGCCTCCAGCGGGAATACGGCTATAGCATCGTGCATGGTCGGCAAGCAGCGCGGGTACAACGTGACGGTGGTCATACCCCCGGAGGTCGTGCCCAGCATCGCTGACATACTGAGGCTCCTTGGGGCGGAGGTCGTCTGGTGCGAGCCAGGCTTGGGCATGAAGGGCGCTATCGACCATGCGCAAGCTCTCGCTAAGGCGAACGGATGGCAATACCTGGGGCAGTTTGACGACCGCACCAACATGGAGACCCACTATGCCGCCACGGGCAGGGAAATTGTGGAGGCCTTGGACCCGGTGGACGTGTTCGTCGCTGGAATCGGCACGGCCGGCACCATTATGGGGGTTGGGAAGCGGCTCAAAGAGGCCAACCCAAAGGTAAAGGTCATCGGCGTAGAGCCGCGCATGGGCCAGTCCCTACAGGGACTGAGGAGTCTGTCGGAAGGCTATGTTCCCCCACTGCTGGACCTCAAGATGCTGTCGGGAAGGTTTCTGGTGGACAGCGCCACAGCCATCGCCGCAGCCAAGTCGGTTATCGAGGCCGAGGGGATCATGGCTGGCGTCTCATCAGGCGCAACCCTCCACGTGGCGCAGCGTATCGCCCGCAGAATGGCCTCCCAAGGAGAAAAGGGCAACATCGTGGCCATGTTCTCCGACGGAGCCTGGAAGTACCTCCCCTCCCGGCCCTGGGGTGCGGCACTGGACGGCGACAGCGACCTAGACGAAACCCACTGGTGGTAGTCCGACGTCGGTTGACGGTGTAGTCCGGGCTGGGGATAATTGCAACGGTTGTCCGGGGAAGCATTCGCCCGCGTCGAAGGCCCCATAGGAGGAAGCAGATGACATCTCAAAGGAAGCGCCAACTGGGAAGGTCGGTGTCCATAGTGGGGGCCGGAATGTCCCACTTCGGCGCCTACAAAGACAAGAACAGCCGTGACCTCTTTACAGAGGCCTTTCAGGACATGCTGGAGAGCCTCGATCAGGGCATAGACACCGAGGATATCGAGACCGCCTACGTGGGCAACTACTCCTCCGACCTGTTCGAGGGTCAGGGACACACAGCGCCCATCCTGGCCGACTGGCTGGGGTTGACTCCCACACCTGTGACCCGCATAGAGAACGCCTGCGCGTCCAGCGGCAGCGCGTTCCGAGAAGGCATCATGGCCATAGCCTCAGGCCTGTATGATATCGTGCTGGTGGGAGGCGTGGAGAAGATGACCGACCTGCCCACCGAAGGCGTCACCGACGTGCTGGCTACGGCCGCCGACGCCCAATACGAGATCCCGGCGGGAGTCACCTTTCCCGGAATCTACGGAGCCCTCGCCAAAGCCCACATGGACCGGTACGAGACTAATCTGGACCACCTGCTCAAGGTGTGCATCAAGAACCACAACAACGGAGCTCTCAACCCCAAAGCCCAGTTTAACCAGACCATCGACGACGTGATGGCCCGGCGCATCGCCAGGGCCGAGCAAAGGGGAGACCCCGTGCCGCCGTGGAAGAGCGGGATGGACTTCCTGAACGATCCCAGGGCCAATCCCTGGATTGCATGGCCCCTGCGCCTCTACGACTGCGCCCCCATAACCGACGGAGGCACGTGTGTGCTGCTGACGGCGTCGGACCTGGCCCACAACTTCACCGACAAGCCAATTCGGGTGTTGGGTGTGGGACAAGCGACCGGACGGGCGCTCCACGACTCCGACGAGCTCACCTCCCTGTCCGCCGCCAAGTACGCGTCAGCACGGGCTTACGAGATGGCTGGGGTGACTGGCAGGGACATCCAGTTCGCCGAGGTCCACGACTGCTTCACCATCGCGGAGATAGTCGCCACCGAGGACCTGGGGTTCTTCAACCCAGGCGAGGGGGCCAGGGCGGTGGATGAAGGACGTACGGCGCGCACTGGAGACAAGCCAATCAACACCTCCGGCGGCCTGAAGGCCAAGGGGCATCCGGTGGGTGCATCCGGAGTAGGTCAAGTCATCGAGGTCTTTCACCAGTTGCGGGATGAGGCTGGAGACCGTCAGCTGCACATCCCTAACCTAAGGCTCGGCCTGACTCACAACGTGGGAGGAACCGGCGGCACCTGCGTCGTGAATATCCTGGGCAGGGAAGAGTAGAGATGGCAGAACGTCCATTCACCGGCGATTCCTTCTACGCATACCTGAGGGACGAGGGCAAGCTGATGGGGGTGCGCTGCAAGAGTTGCGGCCTCCTGTCGGTCGAGCCCAGGAGCATTTGCAGGGCGTGCAAGTCCAGGGATGTTGAGTGGACTGAGTTTTCTGGCAGAGGGAAGCTGAGCACCTTCACCTGCATCTCGGTGGCGCCGAATCGTATGATCGACAAAGGCTACGGACGGGACAACCCCTACTGCTCCGGAATCGTGACTCTGGAAGAGGGGCCGCGCATCGGTGGAGTGATAAGAGGGGTGGACGCCTCCAATCCCGGCTCCATCAAAACTGGCTCGGACGTGATGTTGGACCTAGAAGACATGGACCCCGAGACTCCGGGGTTGGCCTTCAGGCCTGCGTAACCGAGGCGCCCGCCAAGCCATGCTGACCAGTTATAGGCGGGAGCAAGAATCCTGTGGTACGTGTGAGGAGCCAACGGCGTAGTCCTGCTTCTGGTTGACACCGGCTCCTAAGACAACGCGGAAAATAGCCTCGCTAAACGAGCGACGCGGGCCTGCGAACCCTCCGACGGAGAGGCGTTCCTACAGCCACCAAAAACATGACACCTTTTCCTTCGGCTGGGGGAGAAAAGAAGGTAGTGACGTCGTCGTCGAAGAAGGTGAGCCCCGTGGCGCCCAGCCGTTGGGCGTAGGCTGACAGGTACAGTTTGCCGCCGATGATGCCGCCTTCCAGTTGGGCCGCCCTGTAGCCCCTGTTCCCGTAACGCTCCAGCGCCATGTCCAGGTCGGCGATCATGTATATGTTCACCGCGGCGTCCGTCGGGAGGGCTTGGCGGAGACCAAGATAGCCCGCCACTTGCCGGAAATCACCCTGCTGAAGCTGTTCGAGGGCCTGGACATCTCGTCTGTAGAGGTAGCTCCCCGAAGGCAGGGCATCCACGGAGCTGGCTATGATGTGGAGTTGGTTGAGTGAAGCTCCCTCGGCGCCAAGAAAGTCCGCAGGAATTCCCCGGGTGGACCGGTCCAGCATCAAAGAAAGTTGCCTGAATGTTATGGGCCTATGAACGAACTGGCGGCTGGAGCCGCGCCGACGGATGGTGCGGTCTATGGAGTCTTGGGGAACATCCTGGACTGACCCTTCATCCCTTTCGTCTAACGCGCCGCTCAAGTCCAGCGGGAACAGCGTTCCCTGACTTTTGGGAAGCTCCACAGAAGGCAACGGGACTCTCCACGACCGGGCCTCGTCCCCGCTCCCCAGCGACGACGCATGGTGGATTCTTCCCATGTCCGGGTAGTCAATCTCGTGGGCGCTCAGCGGCAGGGTCTCGTAGGATATGACGGGAATATCTGGCGGGACCGGCGCTGGTCCACTTCCCGAACCCAGGGAGACCATGCCCAGCGAAACTTCTTTGTCGTCGTTCAACCCCAGCAGGCGGTTAACTGGGTCGTCGGCAAACCCAAGGACGACTTTCGCTGGCAGATCGTGGCCTGAAGCCTCTGCCAGCAGATTGGCCAGAAGGGCTCCGCTGTCCCAGTAGCAGTGGCGGTAGGCTCGGGCCCGGTACTTCCAGGAGTTTCGCCAGAAGGTGCTGGTGAAGACCAGAATGGCGGGAGCTTCCGCTAAGCTCGGCTCCCCTCCCGACGCGTCCACAAGGACTTGGCGAAAGTCACCGCGCCTAAGGAGGTGGAGAGCAAAGTCCCTGGGCCCGAAATGGTATACCCCTGCGTCCAAGTCAGGCAGGTCTCCGGACACAAGGTACAGTTCGATGTGGTACAGGGCGCCGGTGCAGGGGGCGGCCCGAAACAGGATGTCTCCCCCAGGGTGCACACCCCGTTTGGTGATGCCTGCCGTGTGGAACAGGATTCCGGCCAGTGTGGCCAGATCGGGAATCCCGCTGACTCCCTCGGCGTCCGGTGAGACGCCGGTCGACGCTATGGCGTCGAGGGCTGGCATGTCCGACGCCGGGGACTCGTGAGGCAGCGGAATGGACTCCAGGTCGGTGTATATCTTGAAGGGAAGCGGCTGGTTGCTGAAGTCCAGGCCGAAGGAGTCCATCTGGAGGCTCCACAAGGAATGCTTGGTCTTCTCGTGGTAGTCCAGCGCTTCTTGGATGTCCCGATTTGCCATCGTGTGGGAATTATACAGGAGCGCGGCCCTAAAGCCATCAGGAATTCGAAATGTGCGGGAAAGGTGTTTTCTTGACCGGCATCCACGCCTGTGCTAGCTTAACTCCAGTTTCGGGCCGCAAAGAACATCGCGGAGGTCCAATATGGTCTCTGGACTGGGAGACCTAGTTCATGCCGAATGGGACGACGCTGTCCAAGCCATCGAAAAGTGTTATGAGTTAGGCTGGACTGACGGTCTGCCCGTTGTGCCGCCCACAGTGGAGAGGGTGGAACAGTTCCTTGCCAGGGTGGAGCGGCCCGCCGATGAAGTCCTGGGAACCATTTCGGAACGCAGGCGTGAAGTGACGGTGGGCAAAGCCGCCGCCAATGCCGTGATGTCCGGGTGCCTTCCCGATTACTTTCCCGTAGTGCTGGCCGCCTCGGAAGCCATGCTGGACCCGACCTTCAACCTCATCGGACCCTCATCCAGCCTCGGCGGGGCGGGAATCCTGGTGGTCATTAACGGTCCTGTGCTCCGAGACCTGGACATTAACCGGCGCAACAACCTGTTCGGACCCGGCAACCGCGCCAACTCCACCATAGGCCGGTCTGTGAGATTGATATTGATGAACGCCTGCGCGTCCATTCCAGGGCTGTTCGACCGGAGCATCCTGGGGAATCCGGGCAAGTTTAGCTTCTGTATTGGCGAGAACGAAGAAGAGACTCACTGGAACCCTCTCCATGTGGAACGCGGCTTCTCCGCCGAGCAAAGCGCCGTGACCGTCTTTGCCTGCGATTCGCCTAGACAAGTCCGCATGGCCTCCAAGCCTGAGATTATCCTTACTGGCGTGGCCGACGTGGTTTCAATTCTGGGAAGCTCCATGGCCAACGCAGGCTCCGTGGGAGACACCTCGACAGTAGTCCGCCAGGGGCAGGTAGGGGTAGTGGTCGCCGGGACCAGCGACATTTGGGAGGGCTGGAGCAAGGAAGATGTACGGCAGTACCTTTTCCCCCGGATAAGGCGTTCGGCGGCGGACTTGAAGAGAGCGCTGGTGATGGAGGGAGAAGTGGAGCCGGGGGATGAGGACCGCTATATCTCCCTCGTGCCCGAACCCGACGACATCCTGATTATCTTTGCGGGAGGCCCTGAAGGCCCCACGTGCGGGGTGATGCCCAGCTGGGGACCCAAGGTTTCATCAACAGCCGTGACCAAGCCCATTAGGTGGCCCATTTAGGCGGCGACCCCGGAAACACTGGACTGACGGAGGAGACCATGACTGAGCAAGGACGCAATCTACACACCCTGGTTGACCCAACAACCCAGCCCATCATGCCGGCCTTCTCCGGGGCGCCCCGGCTGCTAGACCTGAAGGACAAGCGCATCGGTCTTATCGACGACAGCAAGCCCAACGGCAAAGAGATTCTGGAAGAGATGTCCGATCTGCTGAAGGCACGCTATGGCGTCGCGGACGTGGTCTACCACAGAAAGCCCTCGGCTTCCAAACCCGCCGACCCAGAGGTGGTAGACCGGATGGGCAAGGAGTGCGACTACGTAATTGTCGCAATCGGGGATTGAGGGTCATGCAGTGCGTGCAGTGTGCACGACGGCATCCACGTGGAGAAGGCGGGCATCCCTTCCGCCACGATATGCACAGAGCCCTTCCGGCGAACGGCCACGGCAATGGCCGCCATGTGGGGTGCGCGAGACTACCCGGTCATCTACACCGAGCACCCGTTGGGAGGTCTGCCCAGAGACGCGGTGCGGACCAGGGCGGAAGGTCTGCTGGAAGAGGTCGTGTCGGTCCTCACCGGGGTTGACGCTTCCCAGCTCTCAGCCGCTCAGCGACCGTTCTCTGGATAAACGGTCACCGGTAAGAGGATTCCGGGGCAGTGAGAGCCGGAAGACGTCCCTCACGGCGTTTCCCAAAGCAGGCGAATGGGAACGGCGTGCAAGCCGTCCCCGAAACTGACGCTGGTCTGCCCGTCGTAGAGCACAACTCCGGCGGCAAAGCGATCGCCGGAGGCGTCCTTGAGCCTCCGCAGGCCGCGGAAGTCTGACTGAGTGACCGTGGCGCTTGCTTTGACCTCGACTCCGGCTACAAGGGTTCCGGATTCCATAACGATGTCCACCTCGACCTTGTCCTTGTCACGGTAATGGAAGAATTCCACCGGGCTTAAGTGCCAGGCGGCCTGTCGGCGTAATTCCTGGAATACAAACGTTTCGAGAAGGTTTCCCAGCAACGTGCGGTCCGCCAGCAATGTCGAGGTTGAGGCTCCCAAAAGCGCACAAGCCAGACCGGTGTCGCCAACATGGAGCTTGTGAGTCTTGACGAGACGTTTCCCACGGTTGTTATGCCACGACGGTAGCCGTTCCAACAGATACACCCGCTCCAACAACGCGATGTAATCGCCAATGGTTGGACGGCTAAGCTGGAAGGGCGCCGCAAGGCTGCTCAGGTTGAGCAATTGGGCGGTCTGGATCGCTGTCATGCTCAGAAGCCTGGGCAGGGCGTCCAGTCCCCGGATGCGGGACAGGTCTCCAATGTCCCGTTGCACTTGGGCGTCGATGTAGTTTCTGTACCAGTTTGTGCGCCTCCGTCCTCCGGGACGCGCAAGCGCTGGCGGGTATCCGCCTGACACAATCCGTTCAGCCAGCTCTGCTCCCAACCGCTCGGTCTGCCGAATCGTGAAGTCATCTTCGAACAAAGCAGTGATGAACCCGCCGTCGGCAGGGCGACTTGCGTACAACTCACATTGGGACAGGGGATGTAATCGGACCGTCTCCAGGCGCCCGGCAAGAGAGTCCTGTACTGTCGGGACAGCCAGCAAGTTGAAAGAGCCGGTGAGGACGAACCGGCCGTGCGTACGCCGCCGGTCGACTGCCAGCTTCAAGGCTGTGAAGATCCCCGGCGCTCTCTGCACCTCATCCAGAACGACGCGTTCGGGGAGATCGTCTATGAACCCCATGGGGTCCATCTCGGCGCCCGCGCGCACCACGTCGTCGTCGAGGCTGAGGTAGCCATAACCGCGGCTCATGGCATTGCCAGTCGATGCACGACCCGGAAGAAACTCAGGTGCACACACCATCTGCGCAAACGTAGTCTTCCCGCACTGACGCGGACCCTGAATCAATACGACGGGGGAATCCTCCAGCGCCTCGTCAAACCGTGATTCGATAAAACGTGGGTGAAGTTCGTTGTGTGCCATCGTCCAATTGTAAACTCAGGTACGTCCAATTGCAAGGTTTAGATACGTCCAATTGAAAGGTTGGAAAGTGGCTAATTGCAAGGTTTATTGGTGCGTAATTGAAAGGTTCGGGGCGTCTAATTGTAACTTTTGTGGCTTTGCATGGCAACGAAACGCCCTGCTTGCGGCTGCTGATAGCACTGTAGGGTCGGCAGCTTTTACAGGCAGTAGGCGGTCTTAACCGCGGGTTGTCTCGACTCTCAGCAACAGAACGACTACGGAAAGCACCCCCAGCCCCGTGAACAGGTACCCCGCGGTTGCGAACCCGCCCAGTCCCAGGGCAATGCCGCCGAAAGCGGACCCGGTGGCGAAACCCATCTGGATTGCCGAGCCGAACAGCCCGGCGGCGGTGGCTCTCGACCTGCCCGACACCTGCATGGCCAGCATCGCCATATACGGCAGGCCAAGGATCATGCTGGCCGTGAAGGCGATGGCCAACGATGTAGTGACCCATACGCCTGAGTCAACGATAAAGAGGGGTGCCGCCAACCCGGCGCCTATCGTCATAGTGACGATCAGCATCATATTCTGCTTTCCCTGGGCTGTCAGAAACCCGCCGATGACAAGCGCTATGGTCATGGCGGTGTACAGCGCCGTGAGAGGGGCGGAGGTGTCCTGTTCCTCCAGTCCGTACTCCTTTATCAGGTAGGCCGCCAGGTATCCAACGGCCCCGAAGGTGGCCGTCTTGTGGACCCAGTTCACGGCCATGAGGTGCCAGAACGCCACGTTCTTGCTCAACTCGCCGACTCGCCCTTTGAAGTCTAGCCTGGCGTCCGGACTGCGCCGGTCTCTGGGCAGCTGAAAGAAGAGGACGGCCCAGGTCAGTAGGCCGAAAGCCCCCACTGCGTAGAAAGTCCAGCGCCATCCGCCCACGCCAGCGATGATAGGCACCAGAAGCGCAGTCACTATCTGGCCGACGCTTCCGGCGGCCTGGGACACGCCCAGAGCCCTGGCTCTTCTCTGAGGAGGAAACAGGTCGGCGGCCGCGGCGAACACACTGGCCGGAATGATGGCGGCGCCTATGCCGGTGATGAGCCTGAAG
This sequence comes from Dehalococcoidia bacterium, assembly GCA_965224415.1. Taxonomy (GTDB): domain Bacteria; phylum Chloroflexota; class Dehalococcoidia; order Lucifugimonadales; family JAGWBF01; genus DAOUJI01. The sequence goes on from CBDCZB010000001.1 coordinate 304,425, forward strand.
CCCACCAGAGACCAGAAGTCCCAGGCCAGCCCGGAGCCCGCCGTCCCTACCATCGCGATGCCCATGCCCAACAGGATTACGAACCGGCGGCCATAGGCGTCGGCGAACGGCCCCCCTATGGGCGCTGCGATGGACCAGGTGACGAAGGTGGCCGTAGCCACCTGCCCCGCCACTGCGATGGAAGTGTCGAACTCCTCGCTGATGGCCACCAACAAGGGGACGAGCATCACCTGGACTGCTGCCACAAAGGGAAGGCAGCTCGATATTATGGCCAGGTTCAGCCATGGGGAGCGGGGCCTGTTCAACTAGGGCGCCCAGGGGCCGTCGGGGTCTTGGACATCTTACAGAGGATTCCCCGGCAGACCCTGGAGGCCCTTCAGGCTCCAAACTTCGCCCAGATGCTGGCAGCCGTGGGTGAGGATGCTCCGCCCTAGGATTTCCCGCATCTGGAGCTCGCCAAACGGCCTCATACGGATGATTCGTTCCATGTCTTCCGGTGTCACGTTGTCCATGAAAGAATCGGCCTCCGCCCAAACTTCCCGGGCGTAGGAAATGAAGGCTGGAAAGTCGTCTATCCTGAGATTCGCGGCGCTCTCAGTCTCCATGCCCGTCCCCTGGTCTTTCGAATCCATACCGAACTTCTCGTCCCATTTGCCTGCCATCCATACGGTCGGCTTCCTCTGAAAGAGGAACAGCACAATGTTGTCGACTGTCCGGGTATAATGCCATAGGTTGAAGGCAATATGGTTGCCGCTGTCATAAGGTCGCCAGTGGGCTTGCTCAGAAGTGAGTCCCTCCACCGCTTCCCCCCAGGACTTATGGGACTCGGACAGGAACTGCTTGATGAAGGCTATTTCGGACATGGACTCACCCCTTGACTCATATTCTTGGATTCAGCTTAATCCTCCTGCCAAGTCTATCTGCGATTTCGGCTTCGTGGCAACACTGGGAATGGGTAAAAGCGACGGCGCTGCAATATAATCTAAAAGGCCATGTCACTCACAACGCGGTTATTAACGGCGCTTCTGCTTCTAATGGCTCTGGCCGCTGCGGCCTGTGAAGCTGAGAGTCGCGATGCAATTCCGTCGGAGGAAATCTCCCAAGACGGCGAGATTTCCTTTCGGTTCCTTCTGGGCGGATGGGTGAACCCCAAAGACCAAGAGGCCGACCCGTTCGTCGAGCGTCTCGAAGTCAGGCTGGTCCAGTCCGAAGAGCAGATGAGGGACTTCCTGGAGGGAGTGGACCTGCTGAGGGTGCGAGGGCGCACTGAGGTGCTTGGCGACGCCGATTTCACTCAAACTCTGATTGTCGCCGCCTATTATCTCTGGCGTCCCTTGAAAGGCGATCCTTTGTCCGTTGAGAAGGTGTTTGTAGACGAGGGTGTGGTCCACGTGGACATGCTGCTGGAAGAGGACCCACAAGGGCGCGAGCGTCCTTATCTGTTGGCCCCCATGTACATGTTCTCGCTGGACAAGGACGTCCTGAGGGAGAACGAGGCGCGTACTGTTAGGGTCATACTGAACGGGGTCGCGGCCAAGGAGCTTTCGGCGTCGTTAGATTAGCCTCAGTTTTCTTGAAAAGGCTTGGCGCCTATGCTACGCTTTTTCCTGAAGCCCCGTTCGTGGCGGGGCCATTTTTCTGACCTCTGCATAGCGGGTCCCGGAGCAGTGGGTATGGACGGCTCTCCCGATTCTCATCCAGTTGACGGCGGGGACACGGGCGGCGTCTCGTTGGAGGCGCCTGCTCTTGACATAACCATTGTAGGCGACCCGCACGGAAAAGACACGGCGGCCCTGACCGACGCTGCGGAGTCGTTGGAATACGGTAGTGTCCACATCAAGGTCGTTGACTCGGCTGACGAGGCGACGTTATCGGAACTTGGTTACATGGCGGGGGAGTCAGCTAGGGCCTATGTCTGCATCGGGGCCATGTGCCTTCCCCCTGTGGACGCTCCCGGCGGCCTCAAAGAGGCCTTGGAGGAGTTCATGAGGCCGTCGGCGCTCCAAGTTGACAGCATATTTAAACGGCTTGAGGACTGACGGGAGACAAGGGTTGTACAAAGACACCGGTTGTGGAACGCTCCGAGACGCCAATGCGGGCAGTCAAGTTTCCCTTGCTGGCTGGGTCCACAGGCGCAGGGACCACGGCGGAGTAATCTTCATAGACCTGAGAGACAGGTCGGGCTTGGTGCAGGTGGTCTTCAACCCTGAGTTGAACCCAGAACCGTATAAAGCGGCTGACCAGGCAAGGCCGGAGTGGGTCCTATCCGTCACAGGTACCGTTGCTCCAAGGCCACCGGAGGCGTTGAACCCCAACCTTCCCACCGGCGCCGTTGAAGTCATCGCGGAAGAGGTGGAGGTCCTGAACAGCTCTATTACGCCCCCGTTCCTCATCAACGAGGAGTCGGACGTGGATGAGAGTCTCCGGTTGCGGTACAGGTATCTGGACCTCCGCCGCGAAACGATGCAAAGAACCCTCGTCCTCAGACACAAAATCGTGAAATACATCAGGGATTTCCTGGACGAGCGAGAGTTCCTGGAGATTGAGACGCCCATTCTCATCAAGAGCACTCCGGAAGGGGCCCGGGACTTTCTGGTGCCCAGCCGTTTGCAGCCTGGCAGTTTCTACGCCTTGCCCCAATCGCCTCAGCAGTTGAAACAGCTGCTCATGGTGGCTGGATTCGAACGGTACTTCCAGATCGCGCGCTGCTTCAGAGACGAGGACCTGAGGGCGGACCGCCAACCGGAATTCACACAGCTCGACTTGGAGATGAGCTTTGTGGACGAGGAGGACATCCTCTCCCTGGTGGAGGAACTCTACACCTCTATGATTGAAACCCTGGCTCCGGACAAGCGGCTGGTAAAGCCTTTTCCCAGGCTCACCTACGAGGAAGCCGTGTCCAAATATGCGTCGGACAAGCCGGACCTTCGGTTTGGTCTGGAAATGTCCGATGTTACTGACATCGCACTGAAGACGGACTTCCGGGTCTTCCACAGGGTGGCCGAGGACAGCGGAGCAATCAAGGGTTTCGTCGCTCCTGGCTTGGCCCACTACAGCAATTCCATGCTGAAGGAATTGGAGGATTTAGTCCGAGACAGGGGAGCTAAGGGCCTCAGCCACGTTCGGGTCAGCGGCCCGTCGCTGGACGACCTCACCGAAGAAGACTTGCAGTTCAGCCAGGGTTTGCGGATGGGTCCTGACCTGGTTAGGGAGATGGCCGAGCGCATGGGTGGAGGGCCTGGAGACCTCTTCCTTCTTCTCGCTGGACCGACCAGAGAGATAGACCCGCCGTTGAGCGCCCTTCGGTCCGAAATCGCAGACCGGCTGGAGCTGGCCGACCCTGACACTCTGTCGTTCGCGTTCGTGGTGGACTTTCCCCTCTTCGAGTGGAACCCTCAAGGGGGCAGATGGGACTCCTCCCATCACCCATTCACGGCGCCCAAGGACCACGACTTGGAAGCTCTCAAAGCCGCGGCCTTGTCTCCATCCGAGTCCCAGAACGGAGAGTTGGGAAGCCTCAAGTCCAAAGCCTATGACCTTGTATGCAACGGCAGCGAACTGGCCAGCGGCAGCATACGGGTCCACCAGCGCGAGCTTCAAGAGCAGGTATTTCGAGTCTTGGGCTACTCCGATGCAGAGGTGCAGGCCAGGTTCGGCCATCTGCTGGAAGCCTTCGAATACGGCGCGCCTCCCCACGGAGGAATAGCGCCAGGTATAGACAGGCTGGTGGCCATCCTATCCGACGCCCAGTCCATACGGGATGTCATTGCTTTCCCCAAGACTCAGAGCGGCGCCGACCTGCTGTTCGGGGCGCCTTCCGACGTAGATCCTGGACAGCTGAGGGACCTGGGGCTGAAGCTCCTGGAGGAATAGGTCCAAGGCGGCAAAAGATGGTCAGCAGAAGCAAAGTCACCGTTAAAATTCCCGCGACGACGGCAAACCTGGGGCCCGGCTTCGACTGTCTGGGCATGGCCCTGGACTTGTGGAGCGAGGTTACCATAGAGGCCGCCCCTGACCCGAGTGTGGAGATACTCGGTTTCGGGTCGGACGAGCTTGCCGCCGACGAGTCAAACCTGGTGTACCAGGCTTGTCTGAGGGCTTACAAGGCCAAGAACGCTGAAGCTCCCCACTTCAAGCTCCGGTGCAACAACGGGATTCCGTTGAAGCGAGGGCTGGGAAGCAGCGGAGCCGCCATCGTGGGAGGCCTGTTCGCCGGAGACTTGCTGTCCGGGGGCTCGCAGATGTCCAAGGAGCGGCTGTTGAGCCTGGCTGTCGAGTTGGAGGGGCACCCCGACAACGTAGCGGCTTCAGTGTATGGCGGGCTCAGGCTGGTGGCCCAGGAAGAGGCCAAACTGGTGTGCGTGCCAGTCCCCTTTCCCGAGGACTTGCATACCGTCGTTTTCATTCCAGTGGAGCGAATATCCACGGAAGACGCCAGGGCCGTTCTGCCCGATTCCTACAGCCGGGCGGACGCGGTCTACAACGCGGGGCGCACGGCTCTGCTGGTCAACGCCATGACGACGGGGAGGATGCAGGACTTGGCCTACGCCACTCAAGACCGGATTCACCAGCCCTACCGCCAGTCCCTGTTCCGCCCTATGAAGGTCATATTCGAGGCCGCAATGAAGGGAGGGGCCCTGGGGGTTTTCCTGTCGGGCAGCGGCTCCACTATTCTGGCTTTGACCCAAGGCAGGGAGATGACCGTGGCCTATGAGATGGCCGAGGCCGCTAGGCAGTGCGGGGCCGAGGGTGAGGTGAAGATAACAAGGCCGTCCCTGATGGGCGTTCATCAGGCGTAGAGTAGGGTAGCTGCGTGGCTTTAGTGGTGCAAAAGTATGGCGGAAGCTCGGTGGCCGACGCCGAGAAGATAGGGCGGGTGGCCCAGCGAATCGTGGCGTCCAAGGATCGCGGCAATGACGTAGTTGCCGTCGTGTCAGCAATGGGAGAGACTACCGACGAGCTTATCGACCTCGCTTATAGTGTGTCGGGAACCGCTCCAGACCCCAGGGAGTTGGACTTGCTCCTCTCGACCGGAGAGCTGGTCTCATGCACACTGATGGCTATGGCTATACGAGCCTTGGGCTACCAGGCGCTAAGCCTCAGCGGCTTCCAGGCGGGTATAAAGACAAATACGGCCTATGGGCGGGCGCGAATCGCACAGATAGACCCCTCCCGAATGAGACGAGAGTTGGACGCCGGAAACCTTCTCATCGTGGCCGGATTTCAGGGGTTCACCGATGACATGGACGTGACGACCTTGGGAAGGGGAGGCTCCGACACGACGGCGGTGGCCCTGGCAGCCGCCTTGGAAGCCGAGCGGTGCGAGGTCTATACCGACGTGGAGGGGATTTACACCGCCGACCCCCGCATCGTCCCCGAGGCCAGGAGGATTCCCGAAATAAGCTATGAGGAGATGCTGGAATTGGCCACCTACGGCGCTAAGATGCATCCGAGGTCCATAGAGTTGGGCGCCGTATACGACATCCCCATACTTGTGGCTTCAAGTTTCGTCGATGGACCGGGCACCCTGATACACAGAGAGGCAAAGACTGAAATGGAAGAGCGTATCAAAGTGACCGGCGTGGCCGCGGACAGAAACGTCGCCAAGATAACCTTAAGGGGCGTCCCCGATAGCCCAGGCATCGCCGCCGCCTTTTTCGAACCCCTCACCGACGAGGGAATCTCGGTTGACACCATAGTCCAGAACGCCAGCCAAGAAAATCTGACGGACCTGAGCTTCACAGTGGCCCGCACCGACCTGCAGAAGGCCGTCGACGTAGTAGGTCCCGTGGCGGCTGAAAAGGGAGCTCCCACGTTCCACACCGACGATTCTCTGGCCAAAGTGAGCATCGTAGGCGCGGGGATGCAGAACACGCCTGGTTACGCGTCACGCATGTTCCGTGCCCTGGCCAATGAGAGCATCAACATCGAGATGATCACCACGTCCGAGATACGCATCACCTGCATAGTGTCCGAAGAGAAGGTAGCCGATGCGGTCCGGGCCCTTCATACGGCATTCGACCTTGAGGCGCCATAGTCCCGCATCCGTCTGATGCCGCATCCTTCGGTGTAGCATGACTCTCAGCGCAGATGGTCCGTCCAATGACCGGGAACCCTTTCTGTCCATAGTAGTCCCGGCTTACAACGAAGCCAGCCGGATAGTGTCCACCCTGGAGCTGGTGCGGGACTGCATGGCTTCCCAGTCCTATACATGGGAAGTGGCTGTAGTGGACGACGGCTCCAGCGACGACACTGCGGCCCTAGTCCGAGAATTCACTGATCTCAACCAAGGCTTTCGGTTGATAGAGGCGCCCCACGGGGGCAAGGGATGGGCGGTAAAGAGCGGCATGACAGCCGTCAAGGGTCAGTACAGGTTCTTGTGCGACGCCGACTTATCCATGCCGATAGAGCAGATTGCCCGGTTTCTGCCCCCCAATCTTACGGGGTTCGACGTGGCTATCGGGTCCCGTGAGGCCGAGGGAGCCCGGCGCTTTCAAGAACCCCAAGGGCGTCACCGCATGGGCCGTTTCTTCAACATACTGGTCCGCTTCCTGGCGGTGCCGGGAGTGGAAGACACCCAGTGCGGATTCAAATGCTTCTCAGGTGAGGCGGCGCAGGAACTCTTTTCTCAGGTGAGGCTCAACGGTTTTGCGTTCGACGTGGAGGCGCTGTTCCTGGCCCGCAAGCGACGCATGAGGGTGGTGGAGGTCCCCATTGACTGGCACTACCGAACGGAGAGCAAGGTCCGCCCGCTGTTGGACTCTCTGCTGATGGCGCGTGACGTGTTGTTGGTCCGGTGGTGGAGCTTTCGGGGCGTCTATTCATAGTACCGTCTCGTTCTGTTGGAGACTCACTTGGCTGAAGCCGTTGGCATGCGCCGCGTGGTACGGGTCGAAAAATCAGCTCGCAAGTTTCGAAATCCAGGGCAAATATCCCTTGACCGCTAAAGCCCATTTATTATATTCATTATTAGCAAACTCGCCTTGCCGCTCCTAAGTTGGGCAGGCGGCGATGCAAGGTCGGATGGAGGGAGTCCCGTTCAATCGGCATTAGGTCCTCCATATAGTCCGGCGGCGGAGGCTAGTGCGGCCTCGGAACGCACAATACATTTGGAACAGCGAGTGATGGAAACGCCCGATCAAGCGACGGTAAGACTGGGACCTGCGGAGCGGAACAAGCTCCGTAGGGACAAGAGCAAAGAAGCGGTGGACCTTGCTTTGAAGGGTCAATGGGAACTTGCTGTCGACGTAAACCGAGTAATTCTGGAGGTCTTTCCCGAGGATGTGGAAGCCTGGAATCGGCTTGGCAAGGCCTTCCTGGAATTGGGGAGTTACGATGAGGCCTGGGACGCCTTTGAAAGGGCGTCCCATCTGGCGCCGTACAACACCATCTCCAAGAAGAACCTGGAGCGGATTTCCCATCTGAAAGAGACCGCCCCGCCTGCAGGAGCAGGCGCCCAGGCGCGGAAAGCCGGCAAGCCCTTTATGCCCTATATGTTCATAGAGGAGAGTGGGAGGTCCGGGGTCACTACAGCGAACCGCCCGGCGCCCGGCGCCGTGCTGGCAAAGCTGGCCTCCGGCGATTCGGTCAAGCTGGTGACCAGAGACCATGCCATCGTCGTTGAAAACAGCCAAGGCGAATATCTGGGGCGGATTGAACCCAAGTTAAGCAAAAGGCTGATTCGGCTAATTAACGGCGGCAATAGATACGACGCCGCCGTCATCAGAGTGAGCCGCCAGGAACTCTCCATCATCATCTGGGAAGTCTACCGGCACCCCAGCCTTCAAGGAGTATGCTCCTTCCCCACCAGAGGCAAGGACGACCGCAAAGTCTATTCGGTCGATTCGCTGATGCGATATCACGGCGACGTTGACATGGACGAGGACGACGAATACTCTGCCGAGTGGCGGGAACCGTATTCCGACTCACTGGACGGTTCCGAAGAGGGAGAGCCGTCGGAAGTGCCCTTCTCAACGCGCTCCGTAAAGGCTATGTCCCAAGAAGAAGAGGAGTAGACCGCCAAGGGAATCCGTCGAGGCCTTTCTCCCTCAGGTCACTCGCCCATGGTTTCCCGCGCCCTGGCCACCGCCAGCTTGAAAATCTCGTAGGGCTGAGCGCCCGTGAACAACTGGTTTCCCACTATGAACGCAGGTATTCCTCTGATCCCCAGGTCCATGGCCTCCCGGTACTGACTTAGCACGGTCTCTCGGTAATAGCCTGATTCGAGCTTGCCTGAAAGGTCGTCCCAGTCCATGCTGCATTGAAGTGCTAGGTCCCGTATCACATCCATGTCTCCCAGGTCTTTGCCGTGCTCCCAGTACGCCTTATAGGCGGCCCTGTGGAAGGGGTCGAACAGGCCCAGCTGTTGAGCGTGTTCGGTGGCTTCCAGAGCATATAGAGTGTAGGAGGTTTTCGGGGCCCTCCTCATCACCAACCCGGCGGATTCGGCTTGGCTCCTAAGGGGTTCGGACAGCAGGTTGTCCGAACCTTCCGGGCTTGGCGGGCGCGGGATGCCCTCCAGGGGCGTATCCGGGCGCAACAGGTAGGCCCTTCCTTCCACAGCTATGTCGTATTCCGAGGCCATCTTGTCGACCCGCTCCAGGCCGATGTAGCACCAGGGTCAGACGTAGTCGTACCAGACTATGACCTTGAGGGGATCGCCGTTGTGGGAAGTGGACAATGGGGCCTCCATTGAGGAATGGGTGGAGAATGGGGCAATAATACGCCCTACCGGACTGGGGAAGCAACGGCTACTCTACGGTCACCGACTTGGCTAGATTGCGAGGCTGGTCCACGTCGCAGCCCCGTTTGATAGCGATGTGGTAGGCGAGGAGTTGCAACGGCGCCACTGCAAGGATGGGCGTCAGCGGCTCAGGGCATCTGGGGATGTACAGTACCTCGTCGACTTCTGAAGCCAGGTCTTCGTCCCCCTCGGTGGCTATTGCTATGACTTGACCGTCTCTGGCCCTGGCCTCCTTTATATTTCCCGCCATCTTTGAGTATGTAGACCCCTGTGGCGCTATGGCTACCACGGGCATGTTCTGGTCAATAAGAGCGATGGGGCCGTGTTTCATTTCGCCGGCTGCGTATCCCTCGGCGTGTATGTAGCTGATTTCCTTGAGCTTCAGCGCGCCCTCCAAGGCTATGGGATAGGTGATGCCTCGACCAAGATAGAGGAAGTGGTCTTTCTGGTAGAGTTTGCGGGCCAGCCTCTCGTAAACGTCCTGATCTCCGACAATTCTGCCGACAAGGTTGGGAATTCGTGCCAGGGCTTTGACTGCATCCTCTAAATCAGATGGAGCAAGATGCCCACGCACCTGTCCCAGATACAAGGAAAGCAGTGTGAGCGTAACAAGGGATGACATGAAGGTCTTGGTGCTGGCCACCCCTATTTCGGTCCCGCAACCCAGGTACAGGGTCGATTCGGCTGTTCGAGTGGCTTGACTGCCCTCTATGTTGGACAACGCGACCAATTGGCCGCCCCTTTCTCTGACTTCTGACATGGCGCCAAGGGTGTCGGCGGTCTCCCCCGACTGGGTGATGGCGACCACGAGTGTGCGGTCGTCCATGTGGAAGTTCCGGTAGCGAAATTCCGACGAGCTGTCCACCTCAGCCGGCAGACCCGTCAACTCCTCAATTTGACACCGCCCCACCATGCCTGCGTGGAGGCTGGTGCCGCATCCCAACAGCACGACTCGATTCAGAGCTTTGACTTCGTCGTCGGTCAGGTGAAAACCAGGCAGGATGACTCGGTTGTTGGTGAAGTCTATCCTTTCACGCATGGCGCTTGCCGCCGCCCTCGGCTGTTCCATAATTTCCTTGAGCATATAGTGGCGGTAGCCTGCTTTATCGACCAGGCCGGAGGCGGGGGCAATTAATAGAGAGGTCTTGGCCACAGGCTGTCCAGCTTTGTCTAGGAACTTGACCGTCTCCTCGGTCACTATGGCGGTTTCACCGTCTTCCAGAAAGCTGACCCGGTCAGTGAAGGAGACCATTCCTTGGAGGTCGCTGCTCACCATGGCCTCGCCCGCGCGATGTCCGACAGTGATCCCGCCGGCGTTGCCCAGACGCAGCGCCAGCAGCTTTCTGTCCGGCCCGTTGTTGCAGGCGGAAACGATGGCCTGGGAACCCTCCAGTTTAGAGCCTGCCCATAGAAAAGCGTCCAGGAACGACAGGTCCGACTTCATGCCCTCCTCAATCAAGTGAGGGATGACCTCGCTGTCCGTCTCCGAACTGAATACATGACCTTTGGCGATCAGTTCGCTCTTCAGGTCGAGGTAGTTCTCCACGATGCCGTTATGGACCACCGCCACGGCGCCGTTGCAGTCCGTATGGGGATGGGCGTTGCTGTGGGATGGCTTGCCGTGGGTGGCCCAGCGAGTGTGGCCGATGCCCAGCCGCCCCTGGGGCCAGATGCGGCCGCCTTCAGGCGCCAGGTCACGCACCTTGCCGGCGGACTTGTGAACTTCGATGCCGTCCGGGTTTACCAGGGCAATGCCCGCGCTGTCGTAGCCCCGGTACTCCAGCTGTTGGAGGCCCGAGTATACGATGGGCCAGGCTTCCCTTCTTCCGATGTAGCCTATAATTCCGCACATGTTCTGCCTTTCGGCGCTGACCCGTGTATGGTCGGGTTGCCGCCTAAGTGTATTACACCGAATGTTCCAAATCCACCGCATGGCCTGGCGGAGACAGGGGCTTTGCCGCCCGATTCAATCCATGTCTGCGTCTTGGGCGTAGCACTTTACTAGACGCCGGGTTTGGACACAGGAAGGTGCGGCGGGATACAATCTTCTCAAGCCTTGTGGGGTCCTTTGCAATGATGACTCGAATAGCGCTGCTGATTCTGGCCGTTTCTGTGCTGGCAGTCTCCATGTCTGCCGTCTCAGGGGCTTTTGCCCAGGAGCAGGGCATAGAGCTCGTGTCGGAGCAGGTGGTGACCGACTTTCCCGACAAGGTCGTGTTCAAACTCAGCGCATCCAGCCCCGACCCTATCGATGAGATTCGCGTCTTCCTCAAGACCAAGGCGACGGGCAGGAGTGTCTACGGATACCTGGACCTGGACCCTGGCCAATCGGTTGACGGTGAATACGTCATGGACTTGAGCGCCGCCACTAGCTATAGGCCTCCTGGAACTGTTATCAAGTACCACTATGAAATCAGGGACGAGGCAGGACGCACCTTTACGTCCGATGAGCGGGAACACCTCTACCTGGACGAGAGCCTGGACTGGAAGCGCATAACCAACGGGATTCTCACCATCTACTACTACGGCGACTTTGTGGAGAGGCGGGCCCAGACCGTGCTGGACGCCGCCCAGGAAACTCTGGACAACATGGGGCCGATCCTTGGCATTCAACCCATCGAGCCCATTCGCATCGTGTCTTACAGCAATTACCGTGACATGGTCAGGGCGCTCCCCTTCCGTTCCCAAGCCGTCAGTCAAGAGTTACAGACCCAAGGGCAGGCGTGGTCTGACGAGCGGGTCGTGGTGCTGCTTAGTGCCACCGAAACGGTTACGGGAATAGCATCCCATGAGTTCGTGCATATCCTTGTAGGGGAAGCCGCCGGTCAGTTCGGCAACGCCGTCCCAGCCTGGCTGAACGAGGGGCTGGCCGAGTACGGCAACGTAGACCAGACGCCGGAGTATGACAGGGCCTTGGCCTATGCCGTATACACTCGTAGGCTGAAGCCGCTGTGGCACCTTCAGTACCTCGGCGGTGAGCCGGAGGACATACTCATCGGATACGGCCACGGCAAGTCGGTGGTCAGCTACCTACTCGCCCGTTTTGGTGAAGAGAAGATGGCGGAACTGATGGGCCGGTTCAGTCAAGGGGACACGGCGGATGAGGCCCTCAAGGCCGTATACAGGTTCGACCAGTACGGCCTCGACACCGAGTGGCGGCTGGCCATCGGCCTCGACCCTCTCCCGTCCCCTGAAGAGTTGGAGGCGATGATGGAGTCCGGAGGCGCAGACCCACCCGCTTCCGGCGACGCCTCTGGTCAAGAGGAGATTGGCCCTGCCGACGACGAGTCCACGGACGAACCTGCAGACCAGCCTATATTGTCGCCCGCAACCCCAGAGCCGACAGAGGCCCCGGCTGCGGAAGAGCCAAGGCGCACCTCCTCAGGGTGCGGAGCTCCAGCAGACATCGGGTCGTCGCCTGTTGACCTTGTTGTCGTGGCCCTGATGGGAAGTCCCCTCCTGGCCATAGGGTCCAGGCGGAGTGTTGGCAGTCTGCGCCGGGCAATTAGGACCGTTTTCCGACCAAGGCGGCGTGAGCGAGGTTAAGCTTCGCTTGTCTCAGCTTCCACTCTCATGGAGCAAACTTGTAGACCACAGGCAGCTCCTCAGGGGCCGTGACGCTGGAGTCGGTGTGGTGGGAGATGTGGACCCGGCCGGTGCCGCAGTCGCCGAACTCGTCACACGATATAGACCCAATTATTCCGCTAAAGCCGCTGATCCCAGTAAGCGCCTCACGCAGCTTGCCCCGGTCGATTCGGAGCTCGGCCCCTTCTGCAACCACCGTGTTTTCGATGGCCCACAGTAGCAGAGTGGCCGCATCGTAGGCGTGGCGCATATAGGTGGACGTAGGCTCCTCCCCATGCCGTTCCTGATAGGCCGCGTCCAGTTGACCGCCGCTTATCCCAGTCGTCTGGTTCGTGTTGGCGCCGAAGTTCAGCTCAGGGCCGGGGAAGTAGACTCCCTCTGATTCCGGTGCAGACAGGAACTCGGTCACCAGCAGGGCTGCTCCGCCAATCAGCGTTGCGTCCTCAAGGCCGGCGACCTGGCTGATTTGCTTGACGACATGCAGGCCTTCGTTCTGGAAGAGTGGGAAGAAGAGGCCGTCGGGATTGGATTTCGCTAACTGCGCGAGCACGGGGACCATGTCCGAGTCGCCGCGCTTGACGGCGCCCACTGTTACCGAACCTCCAAGCTCCTCGAAGGCGTCGGTGAAAGCGCTGGTCAGCCCGGTGGTGTACGGGTCTCCGTCATTCATGGCAGCCATGCTGCGCAGGCCCAGGTTTTCATAGGCGAACTGGGCTACGGCACGGGCCTGGTAGAGGTCGTTGTTGGCCACTCGATAGTACCCAGGATGGTGGTTGGAGCCGGCCGTTCCGCTTAGGTCAGAGGTGAGGGATGGGGAGGTGGTGGAGGGGGCCACCATCACTAAGCCCGCCTCGCTGAGAATAGGAGAAGCTGCGGCGGCTGCTACGGAGCAGGACGTTCCGACGTGGGTCGCCAACCACTGTTTCGGCGGCGGCTTGCCCGCCTTCCGCCGTGCAGAGTGAGTCGAGTCCAGCGCCCATCGAGACATTGTGGCCTTTGATGGGGCCATAGTCCTCCAACGCCAGCGCGACGCCCCGCTGGCTGGGGGTCCCCAGATCTCCCAGTCCGGTGAGCACTGCCAGAGAGCGTATCTGTATGTCTTCTCCAGCAGCGACTTCTACAACTCCCGGATCGCTTGCCTCGTCGTCACCGGCACAGGCGGCGGTCCCCAGTACAAGCGCAGCCACAGCTATGAGCCAACCGAACAACCCGAGACTCCGAAGCCCGGTCAACGGGATAGGCGGCAACGATTGACGCGACATAGGGCCTGTGCTATGTATGTTCTGCCCACCGAGGCTTTTGTTCCCAGCTAGGCTCCCAGGAAAGGAGTTGATATGGAGACGGTCAAGAAATCCCTTGCTCTGGGTCTTGGCGTTGTTGCCGTCGGAGTGCTTCTTCACTTCGTGTTCAATCCTTTCTACAAGGATTTGGTCGACGTTGATTCGATTTGGCACGTAATCAACTGGTTCATGGCCTTTGCCGTTATTGTCACGGTGGCAACGACCTATGCCCATAAGAAAAGCGTCCGAGACGACACCTACATGCGCCTCTGGTTCAACTTGACATTCCATGCCGCAGCGGTCCTGGCTATCCTGTTCTTCTGGAACTGGTTCGATGACCTGACCGTGGGCGAGGATGGGCAGAGCCAGACTCGTCGAATATTCTGGGTGCTTATAGACACGTTGTTCGTCATACTCACGGCCACGGTGAGCGTCCGGCTCTGGAAAGGTCCGTCAAGCGCGTGAGCAAACCGACCTGGCTTTTCCCGCCGCCATTATTCCCACACCTAGGGCTGTCATTCCTGTAAATGACAGTTTTGCGGACCGGATTGACGGTTTGAGCCTTCTGGTCATAGGCGCTTAGGGTCCGGCTCTCGGTTCTGACGTTCGCGCTGCAAATCGATGGGCGTCGCAATTCCCTATGGCAGCCCTACTTGCCCTCCCTTATCCAGTCGGCGATTTTCTCCGCTATCATTATGGTGGTGGCGTTGGTGTTGGCGCGGATGCAGTCGGGCATCACCGACGCATCGGCAACCCTTAGCGCCTCCATGCCGTGCACCTTGCCGTACTGGTCCACCACGGCCATCGGGTCCGACGAGGGACCGATCTTGCACGTGCATGAGATGTGGTGAGACGTGCCTGTGTTCTTCATGAGCCAGGCGTCCAGAGCCTCGTCGGAAGCCAACTCGTCGTCCGTGGGCGTCACCCGCTCGATGACCATCTCCTGGAAGGAGCCGCTGTCTCCCAGCTTGGCGCAAAGCCTCACGGCCTTCCTCATACGCTCCCGGTCGAAGGGGTCGGTCAGGTAGTTATAGTCGAGGAAGGGCTGGACCCGAGGGTCGGTGGACGTCAACTTGAGTTCGCCCATGCCCAGAGCCAGTTGAAGACTGGCGTTGAGTCCGAAGTAGTTTTCCTCGTCGCTTATAGGCACCTGGGCTGGCCGGTGTTCGCTGGTCATCAGGATCGGGGTGACCTGCATGTCGTTTTCGAGGTACGAGCCTTCAACGGTGTACCGCAACCCCACCTGTATCAGCGGCGCTTGGACATCGGGGCGATCGCCTATTGCTTTGTAGAGGACGGAGGCCGATGGATGGTCGCGAAGGTTTTGCCCCACGCCGGGCAGGTCATGGACCAGGGGCACTCCGATTTCCGCCAGGTGGGACGCGGCCCCCACTCCTGAGAGCAGGAGTATGTGGGGAGACCCTATGGCGCCGCTGGACAGAATCACCTGGTCGCCGTAGACGGTGAATATTTCGCCCCCGCTTTCCACCTCCATCCCCACGGCCCGCTTGCCCTCGAAAAGGACTCGCCGGGCCAGCACGTCGGCCTTGACGGTTAGGTTCAGCCTGTGACGGGCCGGGTCCAGGTATGCCAGGGCAGTGCTGATCCGGACGCCGTCGATGGTGTTCCTCGCTCTGGGCGAGACGCCGGTGGATTCGGGATGGTTCTGGTCGGGGTCGTCCCGGAAACCCTCGGCCAGGCACGCCTCGTAGAACGCCGAGGAGTGGGGTAGCCACTGGTCCTTTGTATGCCTCTTCACGGGTATGGGGCCTTCGGTGCCGTGGAAGTCTCCCCGAAAGTCGTGGTCGCTCTCCATCTTTCTGAAGTAGGGGAGCACCTTGGTGTACTCCCATTCGTCGTTGCCCCAGGACGCCCATCGGTTGTAGTCGTCTGGGATTCCACGGTACAGCACCTGGCCGTTGACGGCGCTGGAGCCTCCGGTGGCCTTGCCCCTGGGAATGGGGAAATCCTGGAGTTCGGGCGTCATTCTGGCCGTGTAGCCCCAGGTGTGGGGGCCGTAAGCGGAGAGGAACACGTTGTTCCCCAGCTTCAGGTCGTCGGGCAGATGCTCGAAGTTGGGGAAGTCGGGTCCCGCTTCCAGAAGCAGCACTGACCTGTCCTGGTCTTCCGACAGCCTGGCCGCCAGCGTGTTTCCAGCTGAACCCGCTCCAACGATTATCACGTCGTATTTCATGAGAAAACCTCCACGTCTGGGCTTTGGCGAATGGACGAAAGGATGATACTAGCCGTTCACGGGCGTCGGCAAGTGGGCGGGACCGCCTTGGCGCTCCAATAAGCGGGCTGGCGCCCCGATTGAGGCCCGCGTTAGAATACGGCATCAATTCGGGCGGCCTCGGAAACGGGGCTCACGAAAGGAGACTTGCGTGCTTATCATCGACACCCACACCCATGCTTCGCCTTACTGGATGGAGCCCGTCGAGCTGCTTCTGAATCAGATGGACGCCAACGAAGTGGACAAGGCTCTGTTGGTCCAGTTCATGGGCGCGTTCGACAACTCCTACATCATCGAATGCCTGAGCCGTCATCCCGGGCGCTTCTCGGTTGTGGCTCTAGTCGACACCGTCAGTCCCGACGCCCCAGACAGGCTGGAGGAGTGGGTGAATCGGGGAGCCGAGGGCGTGCGGCTTACTCCGCCTACCCGTTCTCCTGGTGACGACCCTCTAGCCATCTGGAAGAAGGCCGAGGAGCTGAACGTCCCGGTGTCCCTCATAGGGACGCTGGAGGACTTCGCCGCCCCCGAATTCGAGAGCATCGTCAGGGACATGCCGGGACTCAAGCTGGTCTTGGAGCATCTGGGAGGGGTGGGTGCCTACTTCGGGCCCGGACGGGCGGACAAGGAGATTCCCTACGACACCTACCGCCAGGTCTTGGGTCTGGCCCAGTACCCCAACGCGTACATGAAGGTGCCGGGATTTGGCGAGTTTTGCCCCAGGCCTATTCCCCTGGTCCAACCCAATCCGTTTCCGGAAACGCCTCCCCTCATCGAGATGGCGCTGGAGGCGTTCGGGGCGAGGCGGCTTATGTGGGGTAGCGACTTCCCTCCGTCGGCTTACCGTGAGGGATACAGGAACGCGCTGCGGCTTCCTATGGAAAACGTGCAGTTCGCCAGCGAAGAAGACAAAGAGTGGGTCTTCGGAAATACCGCCGCGACTCTCTGGAAATTCGGCGGATGATGTCTCGGCGCCCAGTGCTGGGTGAATATTCGGATGAGCAATCACAGGCGCCTTTGCATTATCGGGAAGGAAAAGCGTGAACCCTTCCCGTTTTATGCTCCGGTAAGTTGCCAGGCTATCCTCATCCGCTCGACCAAGGATTTATCACTTCTATTCCGCATCCCTCGAAGCCGCCTACGTCTCTTGTCACAACCGCTGCTCCGTTAGATCGGGCGATGGCCGCAATCTGGCAGTCGGCTTGACTTATGGGATTGCCGAAGGCACGTCGACTGGCGGCAATAATTGCGTAGGCCGCAGCGGAGGAGCTATCGAAGGGAAAGATACGCTCTGAGAACAGGACTCCAAAGGCCCGTTCGGTTGCGGCCATCAGCCTGCGTTGCCGTTCCCCCTCAGGCAGCATGGCGATCCCGGTCCGGATCTCCGCCTCGGTTATGGCTGTGACGAACAATTCACTAGGGCCTGTTCACACTATTGGGTTGAATATGATATCATTGGAGGATGGAACTTACAGAAGCTCAATACGAACGAATAGCTCCTTGTCTGCCGGTGCAACGCGGCAACGTGAGCATGTCGAACCTCCAAGTCCTCAACGCAATTCTGTACGTCGCCGAGCATGGTTGCAAGTGGCGGGGCTTGCCTCCGAGGTTTGGCTCCTGGCACACAGTCTATACCCGCATGAACCGCTGGTCCAAAAACGGAGTCCTCAATCGGGTGTTCGAACACCTTCAACGAGAGCAGATAGTGCGCATCAATATCGAGGCGGTTTCGGTGGACAGCACGATTGTCAAGGTGCATCCCGATGGCACGGGCGCGTTAAAAAAAACGGACCGCAGTCCATCGGCAAGTCCCGGGGAGGATGGACCACCAAGATTCATATGGTTGCCGCAGATGCTCGAACGGCTCTGATGTTCTTCCTCTCCGCCGGACAAGCCCACGACGCGCCTGAAGGACGCAAGCTGCTCAACCGTCTTGGGCCACAGCGAGAGAACTTGTCTATAGTGATGGATCGTGCATACGAGGGCAACGAGACACGCCAACTCGCATTGGCGCTGGGATTCACTCCCGTCGTTCCGCCGTCCTCGACACGGGTCTCCCCATGGACGTACGACATGGAGATGTACAAGAGACGCAACGAAGTTGAGCGCTTGTTCCGGCGATTGAAGGGCTTTCGCCGTATCTTCTCTCGCTTCGAGAAGCTGGATGTGCTCTTCCTAGGCTTCATCCTACTCACTCTTATAGTCGATGCGTTGCGTTAGTGTGAACAGGCCCTAGTTGATTGAGCGTCCAGCCATTCGAGAACTCTTGGGTGGGGATCGGCCGCCATCAACTCTGAGACAACGTTAGTGTCTAAGACAAACATCTACAGGTACAGGACTTAGTCGAACTGCGGGGGCTCGCGCATCGGTTCTCTTGGGGGAACCTCGATCTCTACACCGCCAAGAGGCTTAAACAATTCGTGGAGAGCCGTTCCTAGACTTTTGGACGGGGCCGTATCTTCGTCCAACGCTGCATGCAGGATTTCACGGGTCTCTTGCTCCATGGAGCGGCCGTTCTCCGCCGCTCTTATGCGCAGTCGTCTCTTGAGTCCTTCGTCAAGATTGCGCACCGTAATGCTGGCCATGTGGCTCCTCTGTAGATTACTTCGCTATATTATAGCGCGATTGCATTGCAATCGTAACTGACCAATTTACGATGCCGATGGACGGGGCAGCTGTTGTCTATGCTGAAAGTCGCCTGCCCTCAGCACTGCCGGCTAGAAGCCCGCCACCTCCGGGATGATTTCCTTGCCGATGATGTCTATGGGCCGCAGTTCGTGGTCGTTGGGCATGTTGAATACGCCGTTGGTTATTCCCAGGTTGGCGATGTTGCGGCAGAACTCGATGCCCTCTTTGACGGTCATGCCGTTGGGACCAATGTGCAGCGTCCCGATGCAGGTCTTCTCGATGTCCTCGTAGGGACGCCCTATGGCGTCGCAGTGCCGCTTCAGTGCTTCCAGCCTCATGGCCATATCTTCCAGACCATGATGCGCCACCAGGTTGCTGGCGTCTCCGTACGTGGCCGCTAGCCTGAGGGTCTTCTTCAGTCCGCCTCCGCCGACCCAGATGGGTGGGTGCGGGTCTGACAGGGGTTGGGGTTCACAGATGGGTTCGTCCAGCTGGTAGTGCTTGCCCTGGAAGGGGGACCTGTCGCCGGACCACATCTGCTTCATCAGCTGAAGGGTCTCCTCCAGCATCTCGAAACGGTCACTGAGGGGAGGGAAGGGAAGCCCCAGGCTCCTTGCCTCCAGTTCGTACCAGCCGGCGCCGATGCATACTATGGCCCTGCCCCCGGACACGACGTCCAGGCCCGTGAGGGTCTTGATTAACATGCCAGGGTGCCTGTAGGTGTTGCCGGTGGCCATGGTTCCCAGGCGCATCTTCTTGGTGTGGCCCGCCAAGAAGCCCAGCACGTTATAGGCTTCGAGAACGTCTTCGTCGGGGACGCCGTTTCGCGGAATCTGGAAGAAGTGGTCGAACACCCACATGCTGTCGAATCCGGCGTCGTCTGCCGTGCGCGACATGTTGGCCAGGTGCTCACCAATTCTGTTTGCTCCTCCAGGCCAGGTGTATGAGTTCAGCTGGAACCCAATCTTCATAGACTCCTCCTTCGGTTCGGTTTTTTGGCTGCTGCTTTCTTGGGCGGCAGGCTCTGTACGAATTCCAATCCCATGTCCACCCACTGTCCCAACTGCTCGTCGTCGGCGAGGCCATCGTTGCCCACGTAGACTATACCTTTCATCGGCCTGCCCGTGAAGTCCATGGGTCTCGCGTGGGGCTGGGAAAGGGCCGACTCATGCCTGTCGGCGCCCACCCTGACCAACAGGTCGCCGCTGGTGATTCCGCAGCACATGTGTCCGCCCACCATAAAGCAGAGTCCGCCGAACATTTTCTTTTCGACTGTTTCAGTTGGGGGGCTGACCTTGTCTTGCAGAACGGCCCTGACCCGATCTGCAAGGCTCTCATCGTATGCCACAGCACTTCCCGTGGGCGAAGCTGTGCGTCACGGCGGTTCCTAGTTTCCGCCTTTCCGTGTTGGGAGGAACGGGATGAGCTTGTCGGCAAGGGAGGCCAAGTTTCTGCTCTGGACCCAGACGTGTCCGTTGCCCTTGAACTTCAGGACGAGGCCCTCACCGCCCGCTATAAGGGAGCCAATTCCGCCGACTTTGCCTATGGAGTATTCCACGTCGTCGGAAAAGGCCACCACGTGACCGGTGTCCACCACCAGCTCATGTCCTGCCTCGACGGGGACTTGCTTAATGGCGCCGTAGGAGTTGAAGAAGACGGTTTCCCCGGACCTGTCCGAGTATGTCCGGATGAAGAAGGCGCTTTCTCCGCTGAAAAATCCCTTCACCCCCTGGAACTTCACATCAGTCTCCACGTTCTCAGTGCACGCCAGGAAGGAAGATGACTGGATGAACAGGTTTCTGCCGGGCTGAAGCTCGTGGGAGTGAATGTCGCCAGGAGACGGCGGAGCAAGGCTGACCCAGCCGGAGCCCTGTTGGGCGGTGAAGGTGTTGAGGAAGAAGGACTCGCCCCCCAGCATCCTCTTGAACCCTCCGAACATTCCCCCTCTCATCCCGGTTGACATGTCAACGTCTTGCTGGGCCACCATCGCTCCGGGTTCCGCTTTGACGGATTCGCCCGGCGAAAGCTCAACAGTGAGCATGGAGTAACTTGGAGTGAATTCAATGTTGGTCCTCATCTTCTTCCTCGTTCCCACGGCATAGATTCACAGGCCCTACGTTAAGCATATCAAAAGGGAGAGGCGGGTTTCACCGCCTCTCCCTATGTTCTGACGCTATTTTACAGCCTAGAAGCGTCCAGATCCGGTCGTCCTTCCGCCCTGGCGACTGAAGCAATCGCTGCAGTAGACCGGACGGTCGCCCCGAGGGCGAAACGGGACTGTGGTGTCTACTCCGCATTCGGCGCAGACTACAGGGAACATCTCACGCGGGCCGCGGTCGAAGCCGTAGCCGCCGCCGCCGCCAAAGCCGTCTGTCGTCCTGCGGTCGCGTCGCTGCTGACGGCACGAATGGCATCGCTTAGGCTCATTCTCATAGCCTTTTTCAGCATGGTACTGCTGATCGTCGGCGCTGAATATGAAGCTCTGCCCACATTCCACACAAGCAAGGGTCTTGTCCACGTAGTTCATCGGTGACCTCCTTCCATCGAATAGTTGGCAAAGGTTCTGGTCACCAAGGTCGAAAACACGTGACGCGTCTTGTATAGACCCACGAGCCCGCTCAGGAACAGTCCGGAGTAATCTGCGGATTGGTGAAAGGAGTGACCGTACGAGACACAGGACATTACCACCAAGTACATATTAACACACAACTAGCCCATTCTGGCAAGCGCCGCCCGCCAATAGTCAAAGTCCACTTTGTAACGGGCGTTGAAAGAGGCTAAGGGGACCTTCATGTAGGTCACCCCGATTCGCGGATGCAGGACTCCAGCAGGTCGAGGGCCGTCTTGGTGAAAATCCACATGTTGGCCTCCCTCGCGCCGTCGCCGGTCTCCAGAGTAATGACTCTCTCCACAGGACCTGATACGGCGATGCATGCGTGTCCTGCGGCGTCTCCGTACCTGTTGCCCGTTGGGCCGGAGGCGCCCGTCTCGCTGAGGCCCCATGTAGTCTCCATTAGATGTCTCACGGTGCGGGCTTTCAGGATAGCGTAAGGTTCGCTGGAGGCTCGAATGCCAACCATGTCGGCGTCTCCTATACCCAGCAGACCCTGTCTAGACTTATGTGTATACACTACGGCTCCGCCCAGATAGTAGGCTGAAGCGCCAGGGACCGAAACCAAAGACGCGGATATCAGGCCTCCCGCGGACGATTCAGACACGGACACAGTGTGGCCCTTTTCCTTTAGCAGGGCGGCCACGGCAGCCGCCATGGATTCCAGATCCATCGCTATCCTCCTTAGTCGAACTTGGCCCTGGCTGCTCCAAAGATAGGCTGTAAAATGACCTCCGTCAAATGGGCGCTGGTCTGTGATTCCACAGCGCCCGCAGGTTTGACTCAATCCCTGCCCAATGTTACGGTTCTCCGAGCGATCAGCAAGTAGTCGCGACCGCGTTGAGTTGGAGGGAAGCATGCCCAGAATGACCGGCAAACAAGCCCTAGCACAAATGCTTATGGCCGAAGGTGTCGAGTACGTGTTCGGGAACCCGGGCACTAGCGAGACTCCTCTGATGGACGCGCTGCAGGACTTTCCTGAACTGAAATACATCACCGCTCTGCAAGAAGCCTCCGCGGTGGGGATAGCTGACGGCTATGCGAGAGCCAGCGGCAAACCCGCCTTTGCCAACGTGCATATCGCCGGTGGTCTGGCCAACGCGATAAGCATGCTCTACAACTCCTTCCGGGGAGGAACTCCTCTCGTGCTCACGGCGGGGAACTCAGACACGCGCATGTTTCTCGCAGATCCTGTTCTCTCCGGGGACTTGGTGGGCATGACGAGGCAGTACAGCAAGTGGAGCCACGAGATCATCCACGGGGCCGATGTCCCAGTTGCGGTGCGACGGGCCTTCAAGGAGGCGGTGGCCCCGCCGACGGGTCCGGTCTTTGTGAGCTTTCCCTGGGACTCTCTCGACGATGAAGCCGACGTGGAGACAGTGGCTTCATTCCCTGGCTACCACAGGACCAGGCCTGACCCTTCGGCGGTTTCCAAAGCAGTGGAGATTTTGTCCCAAGCCGAGAACCCCATCATGGTGGTGGGAGACCGGGTGGCCCAATCCAACGCCTTGGCCCAAGTGGTCCAGGTTGCTGAGCTGACAGGCGCCAAAGTGTTCGCCTCTTCCACGGCCGAAGTGAACTTTCCGACGAGCCACCCCCAGTTCCTCGGGGCGCTGAACTTGAACAACCCGGCTGCGGCTCGAAGGATTGCTGAGGCCGATGTTCTTCTAGCCGTAGGCGCCCCTGTCTTCTCCTCCTTCCTGTACAACCCTGAGCCTTTCGTCGGGAGCGCCACGCGGGTCATCCATATTGACAGCAGCGCCCGCGAGATAGGAAAGGTCTATCCGACGGAAGTCGGGATGCTTTGCGACCCCGGAACCGGTCTGGCCGACCTGGCTGACGCCCTCCAAGCTGAGATGCCCGGTTCGGCCCAGGAGTCGGCCCGTTCGAGGGCCTTAAACGTTGCACAAGAAAAGCAGAAGTCCCTGGAGGCCTTTCAAAAACGCACTCAGGACAGGTGGGACAGGTCTCCCATGAGCGTCGAGCGTATGATGGCAGAGCTCACAAGCGCTTTGCCCAAGAACACCATCATCGCCGATGAGTCAGTCACTTCAAGGGGGGCGCTCCACGGAGCGATGGACTTTGACGAGGTGGGGAGCCTCCACGGAATCACCGGAGGCGCCTTGGGTTGGGGCATGCCGGGCGCCGTTGGCATCAAGCTGGCCCAGCCTGAACGTCCCGTGGTGGCGGTCGTGGGCGACGGAGCGTCACTCTACTCAATCCAAGCCCTGTGGACTGCGGTGCGTTACAAACTGCCCGTGGTCTGGGTGATATGCAACAACAGGGCGTACAAGGTCCTGAAGGTCAACATGGACATCTACCTGAAGGACATGATTAAGGACGAATCACGCCAAAGCCAGTACATCGGGATGGACTTCGACCCGAATCTGAACCTGGCCTCCATAGCCGAAGGGTTCGGCGTCAACTCCCGGCGAGTCGAAGACCCTGCGACTCTGCGCGCGGCCATCGAGAATGCCCTGGCCTCGGGTCAACCCTCCCTGGTCGATGTAGTCATAGAAAGCTGAACGGGTCCGTTGGGAAGACGTTCGTCCCGCCCAATGTCATTTCGAACGCAGCGCAGCGCTGCCTTACTTGTCGTTCCTAACGTCGCGCAGCACTGCCGCACTTGTCGTTCCTAACGCCGCGCCACCGCACCTGTCGTTCCTAACGCCGGGCCACCGCACCTGTCATTCCGAACGCCGCGCAGCGGCGTGAGGAATCTACAGTCCTTCTCTTTAAACCGGAGGCCTTAGAAACGGAGCGCCGTGGGGTAAGACCGTGTCGGTTGAATTCGACCATGACTCCGAACGGCATTCTGAGATTCCTCGCTGCGTTCGGAATGACAGGTAGAACGCTCGGAATGACAGGTAGGGCACTCGGAACAACAGGTAGGTCGCTCGGAATGACAGGTCAGGCGTTAGGAGTGACGTGGTAGGAGTACTCGGAACCACTCGCTGGAAGTTTCGCCGCAGGGTTTAAGGTCAGTACGCCCTAGGACATGTCCACGTCGGCGTACCAGCGGCTCTCGTAGAAGAGCACCGGCGCTCCCGGGTCGCCCCGTTCCAGTTCCTTGACCTCTGCGATATAGATGGTGTGGTCTCCGTAGAGGTGGGAGCCGACCACTTCGCAGCTGAAGAAGACTAGCGCTTCACCTATGGATGGAAGACCCATACCCGGACTGATGGACACTTCGTAAGGGACGTCGCCGGTCCTGTCCTCAGGTTTCCGAGCGAAATAGCGTCCTACAGCCTCTTGGTTCTGGCGTAGGACGTTCACTCCGAACTTCCCGGCTTTCTCTATGAAACCGTAGGTGTTGGTGTTGTGGGCCACGCAAACGAGAATTAGAGGGGGCTCCAGACATACGGAGGTGAACGAATTGGCGCTCATGCCGTGTACATTGCCCTCCTCGTCCAAAGTTGTCACCACGGTCACACCCGTGGGATAGGCTCCCATGCAACTTCGGAATTCGTCGTTGGTGACCGCCATATCCACCGTCCTATCAACTATGTGGAATTGATGATGCGCTACATTATATATCAAAAAGCTGACATGAAAAAGCTGGCCCAGCTATGCATCAACAGGGCGTCTCCAAACCAGGGGAGGGGGCGCTGTCGCCTCAGGGACCGTGGGGAGGTTATGCTATACTTGACCGCAAATTCGAGCATATCCGGGAGGACCGCGTTGGAAATCATCCGGTGCCTGATATTTGTCCCTGGAAACCGCAGGGACATGCTCACCAAGGCCAGGGACTTTGACGCTGACGTTATCATCGCCGACTTAGAGGACTCGGTGCCTTCCAACGAGAAGGAGAACGCCCGCCAGGTCGTGAGCGAGATGACTCCTTCCCTGGGCGCCAAGGGCCAACGCATTATGGTGCGCATCAACTCGTTGGATACGGGGCTGAGCCGGGATGAATTGAATGAAGTCGTGGGGCCGCACCTTTACGGGATCAGCGCTGGCAAGGTGGAGTCCCCGTGGGATGTCCGGGAGTATGACCGGCTCATGTCCCAGGCTGAAACACGGGCGGGCATGACGGCGGGAACGCTGAAGCTAATCCCATGGATTGAGAATGCCAAAGCGGTGGTCAGGGCTTTCGAAATAGCGGCCGCCTCACCCAGAGTGGTCGGCGTTGCCTTCGGTGCAGAGGACTTCGCCGATGACATGGAGATTCAGCGGACTGACCAGGGAGACGAAGTCTATTTCCCCAGGGCATACGTCGGCACAGCGGCCAAGGCCGCCGATGTCCTGGCGTTGGACAGCCCTTACGTCAACTTCCGGGACTCCGATGGGCTCAAGGCGGATGCGGCCACTGCGTTGAAACTGGGGTTCAAGGGCAAGTTCGCCATCCACCCGTCCCAGATTGACATAATCACCGAGACGTTCAGCCCCAGCCTGGAAGAGATGGAATACGCCCGCAGGGTGCTCGAAGTGTGGAGGGAGGCGGAGGCCGCGGGCCGTGGCTCCACGTCTCTGGACGGCAAGATGGTCGACGTGCCCATTGTGAAACGGGCGCAAAACCTTCTTGCCTTGGCCGAACGAATGTCGAAAGCGTAACTCGGAGACAACATGATTATAGTAACTACAAACGACATTCCGGGACAGCGAGTTGTAAAGACCCTTGGCTCCGCCCAAGGAAGCGTGGTGCGTGTGCGCCACGTGGGAGCCGACATTATGGGCGCACTGAAGAGCCTGGTTGGCGGAGAGGTCAAGGGGTACTCCAGGTTGATGGAGGACGCTAGGGCGGAAGCCATCCAGAGGATGACGGGAGATGCGGAGGGAATGGGCGCCAACGCCGTCCTTGCCGTCAGGTTCACTACCTCCATGGTGGCCAGCGGAGCCGCCGAAATCCTGGCCTACGGCACGGCGGCGGTGGTCGAGGAATAGATGGACCGTATCCTGCTCCAGGGGATGCAGTTCTACGCGCACCACGGAGTCAACCCGGAAGAGAAGGCATCGGGCCAGCGGTTTCAGGTGGATCTGGAAGCTGAGTTGGACCTGGAAGAAGCTGGAAAGACCGACGACCTCAGCCACACCGTCAACTATGCCCACCTCTACAGGACCGTCAAGGAAGTGATGGACGGTACGCCTCGTAACCTTCTTGAGGCGCTCGCTGAAAATATAGCCGCGTTGTCATTGGCCCGGTTCCCGATTCAGGCAGTGCGCGTCAAAGTCATCAAGACCAACCCGCCCATAAAAGGCTCCATCATGTCCGGGGCGGCGGTGGAGATATACCGGACCCGGGCCTAGACAGACAAGTTGTCTACGTAGACCTTCCCCGCCTTCATAACCATCTTGATCTTCGACCTGTCTTGCAAGATGGCTACGTCCTTTAAGGGGTCGCCCTCGATGAGCAATAGGTCGGCGGCTTTCCCCGGTTGAACAGTCCCGCTCTCTTTATCTATGCCCAGGCACTCTGCGGCCCACCCTGTGGCGGCTTGGATGACCTGCATAGGACTCATGCCCGCCGCCGCCAACAATTCCAGTTCCTGGGCGTTGTTTCCATGCAACCAACCTCCGGCGTCGGTGCCGCCCACGACCTTCACGCCCGCTTTCAGGGCAAGTTGAATGCTCTCAATATGGTGGGGTTGCAGATGTTCAGCCCGCTCTCGCCCATGGGGCGCGCCTTGTGTCCTGTGGTATACATATACGGTCAAGGTCGGGACGAAAAAGGTCCCCTGGTCAGCCATAAGCTTGAACAGGTCCGGGTCCTGGTCCAGATAGCTGCCGTGCTCGATGGAATTCGCCCCTTCCTCGACAGTCATGCGGAGGCCTGGACCTCCCAAGGCATGGCACATAGTTCGCTTGCCGTGAGCTTTTGCTTCCTGGACTAAGGCGCGAATTTCGTCCCGGCCGAACTCAACGTCTTTGGGTCCGTGGCCAGGCCAGGAGCTTGCCCCTCCCGTGGTGGCGAACTTGATTACGTCTGCTCCCACTCTCACAGCCTCACGCACACACCGGCGCACTTCGTCGGGCCCGTCGGCCACGAGCATAGGAAGCCCTGGGTTGTCCCCTAGGAGCGGACGATGCCAAGACGGGCTCCTCCGGTCTGCAAGGCCTCCCGTTGGAGAGATGGGACTGGCAGCGACAAGGAGCCGCGGCCCGTCGATAATGCCTTCTTCAACCGCATACTTGAAACCGGCGTCCAGCCATCCCGCGTCACGTACGGTTGTATATCCTGATTGCAACGTATCTTCTATGGTCTGGGCAACCCTAAGTGTGCGGAGGCTGGCAGGCTCGTCAAGCCCCCATCGCCCCGCCAAATCGTAGCCTTGCATCGCGAGGTGGTCGTGGCAGTCTATGAGGCCCGGCAGCAGGGTGAGTCCATGTCCGTTAAAGGCCTGGGCGTCAGGCGGGACATCAACAGACGCCGTTGGTCCAACTGCTTCGATGGTCCCGTCGCTGTTGATAAGAGCCGTAGTGTTATCAACCGGGTCGGAGCCGGTCCCGTCGATTAGGCGCACGTTTGTGATGGCCAGCATGTCGTTCCCCCGCTCAGCATGGTTTCTCTATTGTACCTTGTAGTGGCCAGTGACGCTCAGGAGTCCAAAATAGAAGAAGCCCCCGATTATCGGGGGCTTCTTACGTTCGTCCGTCTGTTAGGGCGCTAAACCGTGTTGTTCCTTCTCCTGTTGGATACGTACAGGACGCCTCCGCCGACGGCTATCAAAGCTAAGCCGATAAGCAATATGGGAGCAATGGCTCCGGACAGGCTGGCGTCACCCACATCCGGCGGTTCGGGCGTCGGGGGCGGCGGCGGCGGGGGCGGGGGGTCTGTTACTCCGAACACAAAGCTGCCCAAGCCCTGAGAGGCCTGGTACGCCTGTATTGCTCCGCCTTCTCCGGCTGTCCGCTCCACCGATCCGTTGGAGTTGGCGTCGACACCGTTCAAGGCTTTCGTAAGCCGGTCTACTGCGTTGGCTATCTTACCGCGGGCCACCGTGCCATTGGCGTTTGAGACTGCTGATTCTGCGTGTGCCTGCGCCTGCTCCACCCATGCTTTGACGTTGGCCGCAGTGTCGGCAGCTTCCTGGGCCCGGAGCGCTATGTTGGTGTCGTCAGGGTCTGCCGCTGTTGCGGCTGAGGCCTGCGCCATCACCTGCTCAGCGTAACCGGCTATTCCAGGGCCGGCGGCTATCACATCTAGGACCATCTGGGAGCCGCTGCGGACATCATCCAACGAATCGGCGTCCGAGGCCATTTCAGCGTAGGCCAAAGCCATCGCTGTCTGTGCTCTCAGGCCTACCGCGGAACCCATGGGCTCACCAACGTAGAGGCCACCCTCATAGGTTGGGTTTCCTTCGGCTGAGTGGACGAGCATTTGTATTTGGGCAAAGGCATCGGCGTTGAGCGCCAAGACGTAAGGTTTGTCGTCCGACGGAGCTGGGTCTGAGTCATTGGCGGGTTCAACACTAATCACGAACGTGTGGTGTATGGACAGGATGTTGGAACCGTTGCTCGTAGCGAAGCTATGGTCGACGGCGCCGTCCGTCACTTCGAGCACTCCGATGCTCAGGGGGCCGTCATCGGAGACAATCCAGCCCTCGTACACTGAGTCGGCGGGCAGAGCCGGGAGGTTGGACAGCTTGACGGTCAGCGTGTCGCTCAGGAGCTCGGAATAATTGGAGTCGTCACTGTCCGCGACAGTGACAGACCCTGTTACTGCCGCGTCTTGAGCCAACGCCACAGACATGGAAGCCAGGATGCCAATAAGGCCGACTATCAGAAAGATCCCGAGGGCTTTAGCCCGTGACATAGCGCCTCCTTAATTTAGCGGGGCCGTCCACGTTAAATAGGCCTATCCTGTAGTATAGACCTAGATAGCGGGTTTTCGCTCACAAGCTGGTGACATAGTATAAGAGGTTTGTCTACAACTGGCAAGGGCTGAATATAGCCGGATAGGGGGAAATCGTCGAGTGTTGTGCCTCCTGGGGAAAATCGCTATGATGCTTGCGTCATCCATGCCCAGCCACGCCCAGCGGCGCAGCTCGGCAAATCCGCGCAGAGGTAATTTCTTGGACAACCGTTTCGACGTTGTGGTTGTGGGAGCCGGAAACGCTGCTCTCTCAGCCGCCATCGCGGCCCGTGAACAGGGAGCCAGCACGTTGGTCCTTGAGAAGGCCCCGGAATACTTCAGAGGCGGCAACACCTATTTCACCGGAGGCGTCATCCGTTGCCCGTACAACGGCTTGGAGGAGATCAAAGCCCTCGTTCCCGACATGTCTGAGGAAGAGGAACGCTCCATCGAGGTCGGCAAGTACACCGAAAGCGACTTCTACGCAGACCTTATGAGGGTCACCAACGGTCTCTCGGACCCGGTCATGGCCCAGCTGCTGGTGACCAGGTCCCTTCCCACCCTTCTCTGGCTCAGGGAAAAGGGTGTCCGGTACGTCCTGTCTTTCGGCAGGCAAGCCTTCAAGGTGGGAGACGTATACCGTTTCTGGGGAGGGCTGGTTATCGAAGCTGTCGGCGCCGGCAAAGGCCTCTCAGACCAGCAATTCGATGTTGCTAATAGGATGGGGGCCAGCGTCAGGTATGCCACCAGGGCCGTCTCGCTGATTCAAGACCAGGCAGGAGATGTGTCGGGAGTCCGAGTCAAAGGGCCGGACGGGTTTGAAGACGTCGCCGCCGGAGCGGTGGTGTTGGCGTGTGGAGGGTTCGAGTCAAACGCGGAGATGCGCACCCGATATCTTGGGCCCGGCTGGGAACTGGCCAAGGTGCGGGGCATCCCGTACAACACTGGCGACGGAATACGCATGGCGCTGGATATAGGCGCCCAGGCCCACGGGCACTGGAGCGGCTGCCATGCCGTGGCATGGGACCTGAACGCTCCGCCCTACGGCGACAGAGTTGTCACCGAGCTATACCAGAAGCACTCCTACCCGCTTGGGCTTATAGTTAACGTAGAAGGCAAGCGGTTCGTGGACGAGGGCGCGGACTTCCGAAATTACACGTACGCCATTTACGGCAAGGAGATTCTGCACCAACCCCAGGGCGTGGCGTTCCAGATATTCGATGAAAAGGTTAGGGACAAGCTGCGGGACGAGTACCGGATTCCCCAGGTGACAATGGCCTCCGCCGACACCATCGGAGAGTTGGCCGATCGGCTGGACATCGACCGGGACGGGCTTGTTCGCACCGTGGAGGAATACAACAACGCAGTCCAAGACGGGGACTACAACCCGGCTGTCCTGGACGGAAAGAGCACAGCGGGCATAGACCCTCCCAAGTCCAACTGGGCGCTGCCCCTGGACACGCCGCCGTACATCGGCTACGCGGTGACCTGTGGAATAACCTTCACCTTCGGCGGCCTCAAGATCAATGAGCGGGGCCAGGTGCTGGACTGTGAAGAGGTCCCCATACCCGGTCTCTACTGCGCCGGGGAGATGGTGGGAGGCTTGTTCTACCACAACTACCCCGGAGGGTCTGGCCTGACCTCCGGGGCCGTGTTCGGCAAGATAGCCGGTGATAACGCCGGTGCAGACGCCTTGTCCAGCCTGGCCTAAAAACGTCCCGGTGACCCCTTTGCCAACGCGGATTTGGGGCCGTGGAGTCGTTTGACACTGCCTGTGGGCGGCGCTATATTCTCGATTGGCTGCCAATGTCGCCTATCTTGTCCATCATTCCACCCTTACGGTTTTCTTAGGAGGCCCCATGCCCCTGAACATCATAGTTCTAGCCAAGCAGGTCATCGACCCTGAGATGCCGGCCTCAGCGTTTCAGGTCGACCGTGAGAACAAAAAGGTAGTCACTCCCGCCTCCATACCGCCGGTAGTGAACGGCTTTGACGAAAACGCAGTGGAAGCCGCCATGCGCATTAAAGACGCCCAGGAAGCGAATGTTACCGTCATTTCTATGGGTCAAAGCTTTTCCCTGGACGTGATGAAAAAGCCCCTCTCCATGGGAGCCGACGAGCTTGTTCTCCTCAACGGAACCGAGTTCGAAAACGTGGCCGACAGTTTCTTTACGGCGTCCCTGCTCAGCGCCGCGATCAAGAAGCTGGGGGACTTCGACCTGGTGCTCTGCGGGCGTCAAGCCTCGGACTGGGACAACGCCCAGGTGCCATTAGGGGTGGCGGAACTCCTGGGCATCCCCTGCATCACCATTGCCAAAAATGTCCAGGTGGGCGATGGTAAGGTCACGGTGGAGAGAGTCGTCCCAGACGGATACGAGGTCATCGAGGGCCCCCTTCCTTCGCTGGTGACAGTCAGCAACGAGCTTGGCCAACCCCGGTATCCCACCCTGAGGGGCATAATGGCCGCCACGCGCAAGAAGCCCACCGAGTGGAGCCTAAGCGACTTGGACGTGGACTCCTCCCAAATAGAGTCCAAGCTCAATCTCGTGGACCTGTTCATACCCGTCGTGGAGGCGGAGTGCGAGATAATTGAGGGCGACACGGACGAAGAAGCAGGGCGCAACCTGGCCCTCAAGCTTCGAGAGGCCAAGCTCATTTGATGGGGCCGCCTGTGCCATATGGCGGATGAACATGAAGACACAGCAAGATTCTCGGAGGTGGTAAATCCATGCCCAGCGGAGTGCTAGTCGTAAGTGAACTGGACCAGGGCGGCGTTAACTCCACCACAAGGGAGTTGCTGGCCGTCGGAAGGAAACTGGCTGACGAGTTGGGCGAGGAACTCAGCGCCGCAGTCCTGGCGGGAGCCGCCGGAGACCTGGCCGAGACACTGTTCAGCCACGGCGCCGACAAGGTGTACGCAGTTTCCCACGATCTCCTTCAGGACTACCAGGCGGACCTTCAACTGGCGGCTCTAGAAAAAGTTTGCACTGAGGCGTCTCCCAACATCATTCTGATTGGCCGGACTCTCATAGGAAGAGAAATAGCTCCGAGGCTGGCTTTCCGCCTTGGCGTTGGGCTTGCCCAAGACTGCCTGGAAGTGCGAATCGACGGCAACGGACGGCTAGTCGCCAACAGGCCAGTGTACGGAGGCTCATGCATGGCGTCAGTCACCTGCATGGGAACCCCCCAAATCGCGGCCATTCGCCCCAAGGTCTACGAGCCTCTGGAAGGGGACCCTTCCCGCTCCGGTGAGACAGTGGACGTCTCCGTAGAGCTGGACCCGTCCATGGCCAAGGTCAAGGTCGTCCAGGTGGTCAAGGAGGAGTCGGAGGGCGTCAAGCTGGAAGACGCCAACATCGTCATCTCCGGCGGCAGGGGCCTTGGCGGCCCCGAACCATTCAAGAAGCTGGAAGAAGTGGCGGGTATACTTGGCGCCGGAGTGGGCGCTTCCCGTGCCGCCGTTGACTCCGGCTGGGTGCCTTACAGTTGGCAAGTGGGTCTGACCGGCAAGACCATCACTCCCGAACTCTACATAACCGTCGGCATATCCGGGGCCAGCCAGCACATGGCGGGCTGTTCCGGCGCCAAAGTTATTGTTGCCATCAACAAGGACGCTGACGCCAATATCTTCAAAGAGGCCCGTTACGGCGTGGTCGGCGATTGGGAGAAGATATTGCCCTCCTTCACTGAGGCGGTGCGCGAGCTAGTCAACAGCTAGCGGCGGCCAGCGGAGCTCGATCATCCCAGGTCCGGAAGCAGGTAAGCCATGTGGGTAGACCTCATCATTGGAGCCTCCATATTCGGCTTTTCCGGGCTGTTGGCATTAATCTTCAACAAAGGCATCTTCCCCCTAGTCCTCCGTTTCGCCCACTGGACGCCCACCGACCTGGACGGCAGGCTGCTGCTGTCCATCAAATTCCCTTTTACGTTGCTGCTTCTGATGCTCGGCGCCTACCTCGGTGTAAGCGTGCCCGTGGAGTTGAGCGCGAGGCAACAGGACATCCTGGACGCGGCTGCCGTGTCAATGGGGATTCTTCTGGGGACCGTGGCCCTGGGTTCGATAATACCGACGACCCTGAACTGGTATATCGAAAACCTGTCGAAGGATTTGGAGAGCGGCTCAGGCAGTCGTCTGGTCCCCTTGGTGCGTCGGGTTTCCATGGTGGTGATATACGCTCTGGGCGGCATTCTGGTCATGGACCAGTTGGGCATCAACATCAGCCCTCTGGTTGCAGGACTTGGCCTTGGCGGCCTGGCCGTGGCGCTGGCCATTCAACCCACCCTCGCCAACCTCTTCGCGGGCGCCTACGTGGTTACGGAAGGGCTGGTCACGCCCGGCGACTACATCGAGTTGGAGGGTGGGATATCCGGCTATGTGGTGGACGTGAGCTGGCGCAGCACTCGCATACGCACCTGGAGGAACAACCTGGTGGTGGTGCCCAATTCACGCTTCGCCGAAACCATCATCACCAACACAGCGGCGCCGAGTGAAGCCGTCAACATCTACCTTACTTGCGGCGTCAGCTACGACAGTGATTTGGAGCAGGTCGAGCAGGCGTCCAGAGAGGTTATGGACGACCTTCTGGAGGACAATCCCGACGCCGTACAGGGGTACGGCGCTTGGTTCGGTTTCGACGCCTTTGGCGACTCCAACGTGGACTTCTGGCTCTTCATCCAGGCAAAGAACAGGATTGCCAGCTTCAGCCTCCAGTCGGAACTGATGAAGAGGCTCCACGCCAGGTTCACTGAAGAGGGAATCGTAATCAACTATCCCGTCCGCACGTTGCAGTTCCCCGAAGGCTGGGGCCCTCCCCCGGGTTGGGGGCCGCCCGAGGGCGCTCGGCCTGAAGAGGGCAGGGCCGCCCAGACCCGCCCCGAGCCGCCGTCTCGGCGAGAACCTCGCGCGCGCCGAAGGCCCGGACGACGCCAAGGGACCTCAGGCCCGGAGGGCGGCGACGCCGAAGGCCCCGACTTCTAGAAACGCCTTGTAGTTGAAAATAAGGCGGCCGACGTGGGCAAAGTCATATTAGGGCTCGTAGTAGTTGTGGTTGGAGCGTTGGCGTCGCTGGCAGTCGTCGGGTGTTCTGCTTCTGAGGTGACAGAGCAGAAACAAACCCCGACCGGCTCAAGTAAGGACGCAGAGCAAGAACTAACGCTGACCGGCCCCGATGTTATCCAGATGGGCTGGGACCATGAACCTCCTCTTGAAAACAGCCAGCGTAGAATCATTGAGGGGCAAATTGTGTACGGCGAGTGCCGTTACTCTTCCGGCTCAACCCAAGGTTTTAAAATCGTCCGAGTATTGGCAGTGGACCTGGGGAATTGCGAGAAGCTCATAGAAGAAGGGACCTTGTCTGCGGAAGGCCGAAGGTATGAGGCAGCGGAGCGAGCGACTGTGGAAGCGTACTTGAAGGAGCATCCAGGGATGTATGACAGCGAATCAATGGATGCAGAACCCCCAGACCAAACACCCGGGCCGGCCGTGGACGGGTCTGAGCAGAGTGAGATGGTGGACGATCCGGGGGCAGGAGCCTCGGAGCCGACCTTCAGCGCCACGGCAATGGTGGTTGCAGTGGCAGTAAAATGTAGTCCAGATGTGCCCGTGACGCCGGCAGAGATCCTTGATAAGGCCCGCAAAGCCATGAAGGCCCTTTCTGGATACCACGTAGAATACGACTACCACATCGTTAGAAAGGAAAGCACCGATGAGGGCGGTGACATCATTGTAGACGGCGCCATAGTCGCTGATTTCCAAGGACCTGACCGCATTCGGCTAACAGGAGCCTTCACCAGTTCATTGAGTAACAGGAGCGTAGTTAATGAAATCGATGAACTTTGGGTTGGCAATGTCCAATATCTCAGAAGTCCGGTAAGCGGACGATGGAGGACGATCACCTATCCGGACAAGTATGCCCAGACCGTCAACAAAATCATCGACATCTCTCCTAATTCCTTCTGCAAGCTGGAATTAGCCGAACCGGAGGCAGTCGACGGGCAGGAATCGTACAAACTCATCGGAACGGCCCCTCCGGGAGTGTACCTAGAATTCTATGACTCGCCCCCAGAAGTCCGTGTGGAGTATTACATTGGCAAGGATGATTATCTGATCAGAAAATTCGTCTTTGATGCTGATAGCTACGATGACGTCAAATCCCATACTGTCACATACAGGTTCTCCGCTTTCGATAGTCCAGTGACCATCGACATACCCGAAGTAGCCCCGCCGACTCCGCCCTAGTTTCTCCCTCGGCCCCGGCGCGGGATCTTTCTACAACTAGCTCTTTCCAAGGCTGTCCCTGACTTTGGCCGCCACCAAAGGCAGGACCTCTCCCGAAGGGCCTGTAAGCATGATGTCGGCAAGGAGAGATAAAGAGGTCGGGGACGGGTTGATTTCCACCACCACGGCGCCCCGGTCCTTGGCGGCGCGGGGCATTCCGGCCGCGGGATGGACCGTGCCCGACGTGCCTATCATCAACATGCAGTCGCACAGGTCCACCTGGTCCAGGCACACTTTGAGCACATCGGCCGGTATGGATTCGCCGAACATCACCGTGTCGATTTTCATTGTACCGGCGCATTCGGGGCACAGGGGAGGGAACTCTACCACAGGGGAATCGTCCCGCCCGATCCGCAGGGTGCATTCGATGCACCTGAGCTTGGTGCGGTTCCCGTGAATCTCGGCCACGTTGACGCTGCCCGCCCGGAAGTGGAGGCCGTCCACGTTCTGGGTTATCACGTATTGCAGCGCTCCCATCCGCTCCATCTCGGCTAGGGCGAAGTGGCCTGGATTGGGTTTTGCCTCGTCCAGAGCGGCCTTCATGTCAAAGGACGCGTTTCCTGGCGTCTTCTCCTCTTCCAATCGGCTGGCCCACCATAAAGCCGGATCGTCCATGAATTCCCTGTAGCCCAGGGACGTAGGCTCCCCGTACTTGGTCCACAGGCCCCCCGGTCCTCTGAAGGGAGGGATGACGCTCTCCACGGACATGCCCGCCCCCACCAGCGCGACGACGTGGCGGGCCTTGACGACTGCTGATGCGGCTCTATCAACGGCTTCCGAAAAGTCCAGGCTTTCGCTCATCCTGAAACCTCATCTGTCTTGTTGAGCGCTCTCTACGGATGATTTTCCGATTTAACGGTTCCTGCTTGGACCTGATAGAAGGCGGCGTTCAGTCCGTCGAAGTCGTCCAGGACTCCCCTGTCCGCCGTGGTCAACACGACTTGCTGGTAGTCGGCGGCCTTTTCCAGTGTCTTTTTCCTCCGGTCCCAGTCCAGCTCGGAGAGCACGTCGTCCAGAAGGGCCAGCGGCCTTTCTCCCTTAGCCGCCGTAAGGTATTCGGCCTCGGCCAGCTTCATGCTCAGGGCTGCCGTTCGCGCTTGGCCGCGGGATGCGTAAGTGGTCATGTCCACTCCGTTGGCGGAAATGGCCACGTCGTCTCGATGAGGCCCGACTCCTGTTGCGCCCGTGGACCTGTCCTTTGCATTGGACTTTGCCAATGCGGCGGTGAACTGCCTGGCCATGTCCTCCGGGTCGTTTGACTCCGGCGGGGGTACGCTCGGCTTATATTCCAGGAGCAGGTCTTCAGCCAATTCCGTCAAGTCGAAGTGCCTTTCTCTAGCTAGGACGGATAAGTCGGCCATTGCGTCGTCCCGCCGTTGAACAATCAGGGACCCGTGTTGGACCAGTTCCTGGTCCCAGAATTCGAGCTCGTCTTCGTTGGCCCTGTGGTCCTGCAACGCTTTGAGGAGCTTGTTTCGTTGCTGGACTACCCTGGCGTATCTCTGGAGTGACCTGAAGTACAGCGGGTCGGCTTGGGAAATCATGATGTCCATGAAACGACGCCTGCCGGAAGGCGGGCCATACACCAGGTCGATGTCGTTTGCAGAGAAGAGCACTGCATTCACGAGGCCCACCAGTTGGGGGGTGGTGCGTCTCGACCCGTTCACTCTGATGTCCCGTCGGATTGACCGGCGTTGAGACGTTCCAGCGGGCGTCGGAGACCTCTTGTAGCCGATTATGACCTGGAGTCTGGAATCGCCTCTTTGGAAGGCGCCGGACAGGATTGTTCCTTCGTCCTGAGTGTCCCACCGCATGAGTTCATGGTCGCTAAGGGCGCGGAACGATCGTCCGATGCACATCAGGTAGATGGCTTCGAGGATTCCGGTCTTGCCCTGGGCGTTGCCGCCGTATAGGACTGTGAGGCCCAACGGCAATTCCAAGTCCAGGTGGGAGAAGTTTCTGAAGTTGGTCAGCCTGAGGCGGGAAAGGTGCATCCCGGCGCTCCGCTATGGGACTTGAAGCAACTGCGAGACCGGGACAGCTAAAAGCCCTGCGCTATTCCGTGTCTCGGAGGGATTCTATCAGACGTTCCAGGTCCTGTGCCCTGGCCATCTCGCCGCTGGAGAGCTTGTAGCAACGGTCCAAATACAGCTTGGCAAGCTGGGCCCCTTTTATGGATGAGTCGAGGACCGCTTGTATCAGGGCTGGGATGTAGTAGTTCTCCGGCAGGAACTTCGTCAACAACTCGATTTCGCCCTTGGCGTCTTCCTGAATTTGGGGGTCGGTGGACTCCACGGCGAACCGGAGTTTGCTCACCAGCTTGGACAATTCGGCCAGCTTGTCTCGCTCGCTCAGAAGGCCAAAGAGCACCTCGTTGACTCCCACCGCATCTTGGGAAGCCGGCTCCAGGCTCTCTGGGAATTCCGGCTGAAGTTGAGCGGAGGACGTGTTCGACCAGCTGCTGGAGTAGGCCTGGACCACCTCGGTGACCGATTCCATCATCCTCGGGGTGTCGTAGCTCAGGATGTTTCCGGCGAAAATTAGGTCGTCGTCCCGGATGGCGGCCAGCCTGTCCAACTCGGCCCATGACGCTGCTTCTTCTGGCATCGGGGGCAAGGAAAAAGCGGACAGGTCGCCTATGGCGGCGCTGCCCAGGGACGAAGCCAGGAAGGGCGGCACGTACTTGGCAAAGTCCACGGATATAGGGAGCACGATAACGTAGGTGGCGTAAAGCTTTTCGGGAACGCCGCCTGAGCGGAAGTAGACTATGGCATGGCCCCTTGGCTTATCAGGGCGGCCCCGTTCGTAGACCAGGTCCATCTGAGGGCGGCCTAGGTGGGTTCTTCCTTGTCGGGATCGGCGAACAGCTGGTTCATCTCCGCCAGGAAGCTCGCCACTTCTGATGAGAGGGCAGGGTCTTCCGGAGCCTCCGTGGCCTCGGCCTCCTCTGAGTCGTAGCGCTCCTCCATTCGGGTGACCAGCTCCTTCAACTCCGGGTTGTTGCCCATCGCCTTGTCCAGTTCTCTGTACTGTCTTCTGCCCCGCCTGAAGGGAGGAAGGTCTTCGGGCATGTCGTACATGGAGCCCAGGACCTCCAGCAGTCTTGCAGCCCCGGTGTAGTCCTCGTCCAACTGAAGATATTGAGGAACGTGGACCATGAAGTTCATGGTCTCTATCGGAGGATCCAGCTTGGCGATGCCGTCGTTCACCAGGTTCATGATGCTGGTGGGCCCCAGGTATTTGCTGCTCCTCTGACGCAGACCTCCAGCCCCGGCTTTGGCAGCGACGCCGCCCAGGTCCCCGGTGACTATGACGGGGCGGGTGTGTGGGACAAAGTCGTACATGGCCCCCAGGCGGCCATAACGCTTCACCCCGAAGTGTTTGAAGATCTCCACAACCGAGTCGGTGTAGTCCTCGCTGTAGGCGTGAGGTTCCAGCAGGTGGAAGAAGATCATGTCCGGGCCATTCTCAGACTGGCTGTAGTTGATGACGCTGTTGGGTATTGTGAGTTCCCGGACGCCTTTGGAGAACCTGCTGGTGGGGCGGTACCGCGTGAAGTCGAAGTAGTTGCCAGGCCTGGCCAGCCTACCGAATTCCTTTACTCCCAGGTGCCTCTCGAAACGGGCCATGGCTATGCTGACCACGCTTCCCACGTCCACCCAGGGCCGCACCATTGTGAAGGCGTGAGGATTGACCAGTTCAGGCAGGGGCTCGGTGATTTCGAAAGCTCCGATACGCATGTTACTATCTTGGCAGATGTACCCCGCCTTTTCAATAGTTGAACGCGGTCAGCATGTGTATCCTTTACAGTCGCTGCCACCAAGCGTAAGATTCATAAACGTCCGTGGGAACTTTCAGCGTAAACATCCGTGTTGGCGGCGCCAACGGCCTCGTTGAGGATGTCGAGGCGCTTGTTGACACGGGAGCGACCCGAACGTCTCTACCAGTTGGCCTGTTGCGGCGTCTAGGAGTCAGTCCTCAAGAAAATGGCCTGTTTCGCACAGCCACTGGGGCTGTTGTGGAGATGGAGACCGGGGAGACAGAGGTGGAGTTGGATGGGCGCCGGAAGACGGTTCCCATAGTCTTCGGCGCTGACGGCGCGGGAGCTCTCTTAGGAGCGACCACGCTGGATATATTCAGCCTGGCCGTTGACCCCATCGAGCAAAGGCTTACCCCCGTTCCAGGTTTACTAATGTAAGGACCCTGCGAAGCTGTGGCGCCCCTACTGTGGGATGTCAGGTGTACAAGCCGAGCATTTGGCGAACGTCGAGGACGGGACTGGTAACAGGCGGCGATCCACCCCTTCGGCTGCGCTCAGGGCATGCTTCGCCGCGGCGCTGGAGGACCGGCAGGAGCAGGGGACGCCGACCCCGCCGTCCAATGGCTCATTGCGTAGGGCCGAATCAAGGGTCAGAAATGGACAGGAGCAGGGAGCCTTCCTTCCGCCACCCCCAGTTCCTATATCAGATCGCGCTTGCCGTCACCGGACCCGTGTAACTCGAATTGTGAATTCGCGGACATCTGGTGCGATGACGTGGGCAGCGTCGATGACGGTTGCGAACGCCCACCCCGCAGCGCTCGCCGTCCACTCAGGCATTGTGACCGACAAGCCGAGACCCGAGGGCACAGGGGAGCTGAAGAGGAACGGCGCCTCGACCGGCGCCTTGGCCCGGTGCTGCTCAGGCACGGCTGCCACCGGTCCGAATTCGAACGATCCGTTGTTCCTCCACTGGACGCCGGCTACCAACTCCGCCTCGGCATGGCCCCCGAGGAACTCGTTGTCAAAGGACACGAGCGCATCTGCTCTCCCTCTCAGGGTCGTGTTGAACCAATTGAGCCCAGAGACGAGATCTCCAATGCAGGACCGCTTGCTGGGCTCTAAGTCAGTTGTTCGACAAGCCGTCACCTGGAGCCCAGACAACTCGACGTCCCCAAAGCGGCGGAGCGCGTCATCGAAACACTGGATTAACGCCGGAAGCACGATGGCCGGCTCGACGGTCCCGCCTCTTCGCAGCCCTGGGAGCCTTCCAAAACCTGTCCTGCCTCCCCCGGAGGCGAAGCTCAGCCTCGTCTCCGGGGGAGGCAGGTCTCTGCCCGACTTGAGTCCACCGCCAGTGACAGGTTCCAGTCCGACCTGCACCCATCCGATCTGCGAGTCGTCGGTCCCGGCGGTCAGCTCTGCCTCCTCCATCCCCCATAGCAGCGGCTTGCGGTGGTTCGACGTGGTGGACCAACTCATCAATTCCGCGTGCGCTAAGAAAACGCTATAGAGGTCCTCCTCGTCGGAAACAATGCCTTCCAGGTTCGTGTCCCGGGAAAACTGTCCGAAAGCCTCAAGGAAAAGCGTCGATGACATGACAACCCCTCTCCGCCAACAATCCAGATGCCGCCGCAGTTGTTTATGCAGCCGGTCTCGGGAGCGGTCGCTCTCTCTACGATGTTGTGCCGGGCGGGCGGGTCTGCACATCCGGCTAATGCCGTGGACCCAAGTGGAACCAACGACCGTTTGGGGTCAGTCTACATAGGGCATGACTTCGTTGGCGAACCAGTCTACACCATCGTGGTAAGCGGAAATGTCCTGCGTGAAGAGCCCGAGAATGAAATGCTCTATGCCTATCTCCCTAGAACGGGCGATTTCGTCCCTGGTGTCTTGGGCTGAGTCGCCCCGGCGGATGCTCCGGCTGACGCTAACAGAACCCGCTGGCCTTCCGGCCTTCTCCACTTCCTGACGGAGGAGAGCTATCTTGTCCGCAATCTCCTCCATGCTCATCAGCTGCGTTGTAGGCAACCAGGCGTCTCCTATTCGGGCGGCCCGCCGTATTGCGGGCGGCTCGTTTCCGCCGATCCAGATGGGGATGTGAGGCTTCTGGATGGGCTTGGGGTAGAAGTGTATGTCGGAAAAGCTGGCATAGCGTCCCTGGAATGAGGGATTGTCGCTGGTCCACAGCTTCTTGAATATATCCAGGTACTCGTCGGTCACTCTGCCGCGTTGACGGAAGGTGTCCAGCCCTAGGGTCTTGAACTCCTCTTCCATCCAACCCACGCCAGCGCCCAGTATTATCCGCCCGTTGGACATAAAGTCCAGTGTGGACAATATCTTGGCTGTAAGAATAGGCTCTCGGTAGGGGATAACCAGCACCAGGGCGCCGATTTTCACGTTTTTGGTGCAACCGGCCAGGAAACCCATTGCCGCCAGCGGCTCGCACCAGGGAGCTTCTCTGGCGAAGGGAGGGTCGCCTGTCTCAGAGTAGGGGTATCTGGGGGCTATTGAGTGGGGCAGAATGATGTGGTCGTTCACCCAAATGTGGTCGAACCCCAGTTCATCGACCTTGGTTGCGATGGACAGAATGTTATCCGGCGACGCCGCCGGCCCCACCACCGGAGTGTTGCACCCGAAACTCATTGCCGCCTCCCAGTCTTAAGGCGTCCTCTCGGTTGCGAGAGGCCGTTTTGGTGGGTAACATACCACATTAACGGGGGTTCGCAAATAAACCATCTGCGGGGAGTTTTTGGCCGATGGATGACATAATCGGTATGAAGGACATGGAGGCCATTTTTGGCGTCACGGACGCGCTAGGTATCGACCGGGAGCAGATTAGCGTTCCGCTGGGGAAGGAAGACCCCGGACAGGTCACGTGCGCCCCGTCGGGTGACGTGGAAATCGTAGTCCCCCTCTCCATTTCCATTGCCGACTGGCTGGAGACTCTCAGGTCGGGCCTCACAGACTTGGGATTCACAGAGCAGGGCAGCGACGAGGACGATTGGGAAACTTAGACCGTTGGACACGGCGAAAACCATGATAGGAGGACGAGCATGGCCGGCGACAAAATAGGCATCGGAATCATAGGAGCCAACGCCAACTACGGGTGGAGCAAGAGGGCGCATCTGCCTGCCCTAAAAGTTCTCCCCGAGTATGAGCTGGCTGCCGTCTGCACCTCACGTCCGGAGACGGCCCAGGAATCCAAGGAGTTCTACGGTGCAGGGGCCGCGTTCCACGACTACCGGGAGATGGTCCAGCACCCCAGTGTGGACCTGGTGGTGGTCTCTGTGAAGGTGCCGTTCCACTATGAAATGGTCAAGGCTGCGATAGAGGCAGGCAAAGACGTCTTCTGTGAGTGGCCGTTGGGCGCGAATTTGGCGGAGGCCGAAGAATTGACCGCACTGGCCCAGGAGAAGGGAGTGGGGACCATGATAGGTCTCCAGTCCAGAGGCGACCCGGCGGTAATCCACATCAAGGAGCTGCTGGCCGACGGCTGCGTGGGCGAGCCGTTGTTGTGCAACATGACCATGTTCCTGCCTGGACTGCTTCAGAGGGGACGAGACCGGGCCTGGTCCGCCGATCGCAAAGCCGGGGCCAACACCCTCACCATCGCCACGGGCCACTCTCTGGACATGCTGGGCTACTGCGTGGGCGAGTTCATAGAACTGTCGGCCCAGGTGGCCGTGCAAGTCCCCGTTTGGACCACTACTGAGGGAGATAAGGTCGATTGTGACGCTCCCGACAACGTGCTTGTCAACGGACGCCTGGACAACTGCGCTGTCGCCTCCGTTCACGTGTCCACGGTACCCTGGCACGGCACAGGTTGGCGGCTGGAAGTATTCGGCAACGAGGGCACGTTGACGGCTTCCGGGGGCCAGATGGTCCAGTATACGGACATCAAGATACACGTCGGCAGACACGATGGGTCTATGGAGGCAATGACTCCGCCGGACAAGCACCGATGGGCGCCCAGTGACACGCCTGCCGGAGAGGCGTACAACGTGGCCCAGCTTTACCGGAGATACTCCCAAGCCAAGCAGGCGGGAGAAGGAGTGGACAACGACTTCACCCTGGCGGTGAAACGCCACCGGTTGCTCGATGCCTTTCAGGAGTCCTCGGACAAGGGAGCGTGGGTTAAAGTTGAGGCATAAGCCCGGGCGCTGGCCCCAACCTCGATTCTTCCGCATGGCAGGTGAACAGGACGAATGAGCAGTCCTCTCGGAAAGATAGACAAGCCGGAAGCCGGTCAGTACAAGGAGGGTAGGAAGATATTTCTTGTGCCCCTCTTTCTCAGCCTGCCCGAGGCGCCGGACGATCTGAAGGCGCTGCTGGAGGAATACTGGGAGGGGGCCGGTGAGCACGTCGCCCGGTTGGAGGCGTCGTTGGGCCCGGTGTCCCACATATTTCATGAGACCGTTTTCCTGGAGGGAGAGGAAGGCGCGGCCATGTTGGAGCAGATAAACCCCCTGGCGTACCGTGCTCTAAGGGCCCGGTACTATTCAGGCGCCGTGCTGGAGGCCACGGAGGACATGGAGCTGGTGCAGGAGACAACAGACTGGCAGAGGTGCCTGGTCTCCGGCCTGACCAGCGAGAAGGTTTTCACCACTGTGGTCGAGTCCTACAACGACGCAGTGACCCGGCGGTATCAACACATCAGCGAGAAAATCAACGAGAGCATCGGGGAGGACGAGTCAGCCATCCTAGTCATAGGAGAGCAGCACAGGGTCCATTTCCCTTCGGACGTTCAGGTGTTCTATGTGTCTCCGCCTGCGCTGGACCGCCTGAAGCAGTGGATTAGGGACGCGTCTTCCCGGATGCCTGAGGAGTCCCCACCGTCGTCACGAGACGACTCCACCGAGCGGGACGAAGCTCCTGAAACTACGGGTGAGCCGTACTAAACGCTCCCAGGGTTAGTTCTCTTAGGCCAACTATGCTGGAGTGGGGGTATGTAAATGGCCCCTGACGAATATGTCCCTCAGCGAAAGACGGCCAAAGCCAGCCACCATTACCCACAGGAAGATGACGCCGCCGCCGCCGAGGACGACCGAGGCGGTGATGTTGAAGTCCGCGATGATGCCGTTGGTCAGGTTGGCGATGGCCATCATGCCTTGAATGTGCCATGTATACACGCTCAGCAGGCGGCCCCTAATGGCGTCGGGGGCCAAGGCCTGAAGCATACCGTGGCTCAAAGTCATGAAGCCTCCCTGGGCTGCGCCCATGAGAGCGACCGAGCACATGGCCAGCGCGAAGTTGGGCGACAGCCCCAACGCTATAGGCCCGAGGCCGCTTAGAGTCCCCAGGACCAGGAACATGCGGCCCCTGATTCGCTCGCTCTTTATCCCGCCCAACGTGACTG
Organism: Dehalococcoidia bacterium; assembly: GCA_965224415.1. GTDB lineage: Bacteria > Chloroflexota > Dehalococcoidia > Lucifugimonadales > JAGWBF01 > DAOUJI01. The sequence goes on from CBDCZB010000001.1 coordinate 348,687, forward strand.
CCATAGCCAGGGCGGGAGCTCCATATGCCACCATCAGGAGCGAGAAGCCTTCCAGAAGATCGTCCCCCGGCTCCCTTCCCAGTTTGTCCACGGATATGGCGGGGAAAAGGGACTCGAATGACATGGTGAAAGCGCAATGGCCCACGACCAGCAGGACCAGCCACATGATTACCGGGTTCCGGTAAAGGTATGAGACCCCGGTCCATATGTTGGCTCCTATGACTCTGAACCCGGCGCCCGCCCGCACGACGCCGGTGGAAACGGTGCGGATGCTCAGCACAAAGCCAAGGCCAAGTACGTAGAGGCCGACGCACAGGAAGAATACCCAGTCTCGCCCGGAGTCCAGGAAGGGACCGGTTATCCACAGCATCAGCAATATCAACAGCGGTCCCATGAATCGGGACCCCTGCTGCGTGGCCGAGTTGAGGGCGACCGCGTTGAACATTCTTTCCGGGGGCACGGTGTTGGGCAGCAAGGCCTGAGCGGCGGGCATCTGAGTGGCCCTGGCGCAGCCGTTGATGAGCGACAAGACCACCAGAAGTATTTCGGGCCTCCACACTTCCAGGAGTCCCGTGACCACCAATACGGCCAGCAGCAGGTTCTGGCATAGGTTGACGGCGTAGGCGTACCTGAGGACAGTCTGACGGTCGAAACGGTCGGCTAAGTAGCCTCCGATGGGGGCCATCGCCACGGCCGGAATCATCGCGGCGAATGTGACCGCAGCCACCCAACCGTCGGAACCGGTCAGGTCCTTGACAAGGGCCCCCCGGGCTACGATGAGGGCCCAGGCGGCCGACTGAGAACACAGGGTCGCCAACCAGAGTTTGCGGTAGTCGCTGTATTCCAGGGCGGGGAGAAATCGGTCGCTCAGGGCCCGAGCGATGAGTCGGGTGGAGGCCATCGTCCAAGCCTGCCTCAGCCCGCTAAGGGCTTATGACAGCGCTGTCCCCTGAATGCCAGTCTCCCGAACTGCCGGACCTGTCGCTGCATGCCGCTCCTGGAGGCAGGGAGCCCTCGACTTACTTCTATCGTTGCGGGGTAGGTTACCGAACCATCCTAGACAGGCCAGGGGCAGGTGTCAATCTGATGCGCCCGATTCTTCCCTGCCGGAAGCTGCTACATAAGCTCTTTCATGTAGCCAGCCAGAAGTATGTCCAATTGCAACAAAAGAAGCTTGTTCCACGCCGCGCTGGTCTTTACGGCAGTCTGGTGGTCGTCCATCTCCCTGAACAGCAGCTCGGCCACGGCCGTTTGGATGTAGGACATGGTGCCTACCATCTGGCGGGCGGGAATGGGTCCAAGGTGGGCCCGGTGGCTCGGGGGATGGCTGTGGGAGATGCCGGCGGCCAGGGCGGCCACTGCGAAGCTTTCGTCCATGGTGAAGCTGATGGTGCCTCTGAACCAGCGGGCCAAGGTGTGCTTGCGCCGCTCCAACCGCACCTCGTCCACCTCTCCGTGCTCGTTCAGGAAAAACTTTCTGGACTGGGGGAATTTGATGAAGTTGTCGTAGATGATTCCGGTGAGTTCTTCAGAGTTGTCGATGATGATGGGGCCGCTGTCCTGTATCAGCTGGCGATCTTCGTCCGACAAGCCCACAAAGTTGGCCAGCTCCCTGAGTCTGGCAGGCCAGTTTACGACGTACTTTACCATTGCTCTGACCCTCCGGCGCCTCTACGCCCTAGGTGGTCCCCCGCAACCTGGGGTCGAGAACGTCTCGAAGGGCGTCGCCCAGCAGGTTCCATGCGAACACCAGCATGAAGATGGCCAGGCCAGGAAACACAGGCAGCCAGGGGCCAACGGAAATATAGTTGTCCGCCGCATCCCTGAGCATGGCGCCCCAGGAGGGCTCGTCAAGGCCCGCGCCTAGGCCCAGGAAGCTCAGGCTGGCCTCAGCAATGACGGCCACCCCAAGCTGGAAGGTGAGTATAACGATGAGCACGGCGCCGACGTTGGGGACCATGTGGTGCACGATGACTCGCCAGTCGGACGCTCCAACGGCTCTGGCCGCCAGCACGTAGTCCATCTCCCTGATGGCGAGAGCCTGCGCCCGGATAATCCGGGCCGTGCTGGGAACGAACAGGATTGCCAGCGCCAGGGTGACGTTGTTTACCGACGGCTCCAGCGCCGCCATAATGGCGATGGCCAGTACCAGGGCGGGGAAGGCTATCATGGCGTCTATCACTCGCTGGACCAGCAGGTCCCAGAGTCTCCCGAAATAGGCGCTGGTCAGCCCCAATAGCAGGCCAACGAAACATCCGGCAAAGGAGCTTATCAACCCCACCCTCAGGGAGATTCTGGAGCCTTCCACCAGTCTGCTGAAGGTGTCCCGTCCTAAGTGGTCCGCTCCCAGGAAATGTTCGGACGAGGGACCGCTGAACTTTGCCTCAACGCTTATGGCAGAGATTCTGTGGGTGGTTATCAGGGGCGTGAAAATGGCGACCAGAATCAGGAACAGGGCTATGCCGGCCCCTGCCGCCCCCAGGGGTTTGGTGCGGAAGAAGACTATCACGTGCTGCCAAACGGTCCGTTTGGTCCGCAGTCCCATGGCCACGCTTTCGGGGAATGGATATGCTGTCCGTTCTTGATTCATTTTGGTCGATGGCAGTCGTTCGAACTTTGCCGGCGAGCCTCCGCTTATGCGTACCTTATCCTGGGGTTCAACCAAGCGTACATGATGTCGATGGCCAGGTTCAGCACCAGAACGATGACTGTGATGACCATCACTATGCCTTGTATCATCGGGTAGTCTCTGTCGAACAGGGAGTCTATCAGGAGCTTGCCCATCCCCTGCACGACGAACACCTGCTCGATGATTACGGTGCCGCCGATGAGGCGCCCAAACTCGTAACCGGCGACGGTTATCACGGGAAGCAGGGCGTTCTTGAGGGCGTGGCGTCCAATGACGGTCATCTCGCTCAGGCCCTTTGCCCGTGCTGTACGGATGTAGTCCTCTCGGAACACCTCCAGCGTGGAGGAGCGGGTCACCCTGGCCATGAACGCCATATGCGTGAAAGAGAGGGCTATGGCTGGGAAGATCATCTTCTTCAAGTTGGCCAAGGGGTCTTCCGTAAAGCTCTCAAGTTCGATGGGAGGCGCCCAAGCGAAGACGTTGGACAGCACGAAAAGCATTAGGATGGCCACCCAGAAGTTGGGCACGGCGATTCCGGCTATGGTTATGATCCTGCTGGCATAGTCGCCTATAGAGTCCTGCTTTATTGCGGACAGGATTCCCAAGGGGATCGCAACAACCCCGGACATCAGCAGCGCCAGGATCGTCAACTCCAGGGTGGTCGGGAACCTCTTCCATATCTTGTCCCAAACGGGAGCCCGGTAGGTGAAGGACTCTCCGAAGTCCAGTTTGAACATGCTGCCGGCCCAGTCCCCGTATTGGATGATCAAGGGACGGTCGGTGCCAAGCAGTTTGCGGATCTTCTGTAGGTCCTCTTCTGAGAACTCCTCGTCAAGTCCGGCGCCCCCCGCAATCTGGATGGCGGGGTCTCCTGGGACCAACCGGAGAATAACGAAAATAATGACGGAGACGAGGAAGAGCGTCGGGATGAACAGAAGGGCGCGTTTCAGGATATAGGACTGCATCTTCTTACGCTTGACCGAAGTCTGGAAGCTCCCTGATATAGGGATAAAGGCGCCGATTGTGGCCTTAGAGTCGAATTATAAACGACAGGCCCAGGCAAAACCTAGGCCCGTCGTTATATTCAATTCAGTCGAGGCGGACTAGCAGGCAGGGTCGCACCAGATGTGCGAGTGCCTCTTGCTGGAAGCCTGCACCGTGTAAGGGTGGAAGTTCCGGATACGCTTGTCGATCAGTTGAGCCCTTACGGTGTAGTACCAGACCGGCCAAGCCAGGGGACTGTCCAGCAGGAGGGAGTTTGCTTCCCTGACCTTATTGGCGGCTTCCTCAGGGTCAAGCTCCCTCGATATCTCCTCCACCAGAGTCTTGACCCTGTCGGGGACTTCCCATCCGGTCCGCAGCGGCATCTGGCCCCTCACGTAGGCCACCACTGCGTTGTCAGGGTTTGGCAGGGTGAAGCTGTTGGCCTGGATGGCGATCTGGAAGTCGGCGTCGTTGTAGGCCTGGGAGCCCGCGGCGCTCTCCATCTGCCTCACTGTTACGTCCCATTCCAGCCACTTTTCCAGCTGGTCTTTGAGTATCAGGGCCACGTCGCAGTACTCAATGACCTTCCGGCAAGTGATGGTAAGGTCGTAGCCAGGGCCGAATCCGGCGTCCTGCACCAAGGACTGAGCCATGGCTATGTCCTCGGCGCTCTTGACTCCGGGGGAGTCCTCTCGGAAGCCGGGGAAGGACACAGCCGTCTCGTACGGGAAGCTGAACGCGAAGCCGGGAGGAACCGGGGTCCCAATAACTCCTCGTCCGCCCGTCAGCAAGTTGATGGCTTCTTGACGGTGCATGACTAGGTTGATGGCCTTTCGGACGTTGGGATCACTGGCAGGCTCGACCCGGGTGTTCATCATGGTGGTGATGTTGAACGATGGGCCAATCCATACGGCTGTCATCTGGTCGCCCAACTCTTCGATGATTTGCTGCGACTCGGCGATGCTGAGGTTGTTGACCGCAGCGTTGCCCATGAGCACCTGACCCGTCTTGTAGGCGGCGATGATGGTGTTCTTGTCGGTCAGTATGAAGTGGGTTATCCCGTCGAAGTAGGGTCGACCTTCTACGTAGTAGTCCTCGTTCTTCTCCTGTTCGATCTTGATGTCTTCCACGTATTCGACCAATTTGAAGGGCCCTGTGCCTATCAGGTAGTCGGGGGTCCTGAAGTTCTGGAACTTGCCCTGGCTGGCCAGGTGCTTGGGGAAGATGGGCGTGTCGTCCAGAGCGAAAAGGGGCAGCAAGCCCGGAGAGGCGAACTTGGACGTCACCCTGAAGGTGTTGCGGTCGGGGGCGTCATGGCTCTCGTGAAGTCCCCGGAACTGGCCAATGGTCCGGTTGTGCTTTCCCAGGTCACTGGGTTGCAGCGTCTCGTCGGCGTAGAAAGCGGGCAGACATTCGGGGCAAAGGTAGTAGTCCCAGTTGTAGACCATGTCGTCGGACGTGAAGGGAGTCCCGTCATGCCATACGATGTTGTCGTGGAGGTGGAAGGTGTAGGTCCTTCCATCCTCGGACACTTCCCAGGTTTCGGCGAGGTCGCCGCTGATGTCGTCCAGCGCTGGGGTCTCCGGGTTGAACTGCAGGAGGGCGCTCCACATGGGGCTTGCTGACACTACGGACTGGTAGCTGCTGCCGGGTGCGTGGTAAAGCAACGGTGCGGAGTAGGCGTGCATGGGCACTTGGCCGCCGTACTTGGGCTCAATCCCCGGCTCCAGTGTGGGAGTGGGCACTGCCGTCGGCGTCGGAGTGAAGGTGGGCTGTGGCGGCGGCGGCGTTGGAGTAGCGGTGGGCCGCGGCGTTTCACCAGGGGCCAACGTCGCGGTCGGCGGCGGCGGCACAGGCGTGTCGGTGGGGGCGGCGGGCACCGGGGTGTCGGTGGGGGCAGCAGGCACGGGAGCGCTCGTCGGAACGGCCGTGGGCTCTTCCCCTCCGCAGGCTATGGCGGCAATGAGGACCAGCGCCAACGGGACTGCCAGCCACAAAAATGGGCTTCTCAACCTAAAGAGTCCCATAGAGTCTCCTCCTTAGCTGTTTGCCTTACGATTCTCGTAAGATTCGTCGTATGCCCCACCGCCTGCGGCAGAGCCGGTCAGAATTCCGCCGTAAGCTAGCACAACGGCCTTGGGCTTGTCAACGTAAAATAGACGTGCGAATTGATCGGCTCAAAGGTCGGGCGGCCCATTAAATCGGCGCCCGACCCTCCGACCCACGGCCATCCGATCGAATGGGGCGCCAGCTTATGGTGCAGGCATAGACTCTGGATGTCCTTGACAAAGGCCGCCCTGTTACCGTCCAATACGAATAGGGCCACTTATACGAACGTGACAACTAGGCGCACAATCCCGATTGTCTCCCTAACTACGAGAAAGGGTTCCTTCAAGAAAGGTGCACTCACCTATCGAATCCAGCATTATCAAAGAGGGCGACCATGCCGGCAACAGGATGATCGCCCGTTATACTTTGCCCAATGGCATAGTCATCGACGCCATAGGCGTGCCACAGGCGTGGAACAGCCCGTTAGGCCCCACTTGGTGCTATGTGGTGGAAGGCGACAAGTTGACCCTGGTGGATACGGGCGCCCATGACACCTATCAGTACTTGGAAGAAGGGCTAAAAGAGTTGGGGCGCCGACCCCAGGACGTTGGCCGCATCGTCATATCCCACGGACACATGGACCACGACGGCAACTGCTATGCGTTGGCCAGCCATAGCGACGCCGAGGTGTGGGCCCACGAGGTCTACAAGAGCCTGGTGGGAGTCCACCGGCACGGGGCCGCCCGGGAGGTCAACCGGCGGTACGAGAAGGTCCGGCCCCACGCGGACGAGCACTGGGTCCAGAGGGTCCAGAGATACGAGGAGGATTCCTTCCATCTGGAGGTGACGCACCCTGTCGTTGACGGATTGAACGACGACGGGATGACTTTCTACTACATGCCCGGCCATTCTCCCGACGAGCTGGTGGTGCGCTATGAAAACGTGCTCTTCTCAGGGGACCATGTCCTGCCCCTGATTACTCCCCACCCCAGCATGACCATGGACTACGGGGGCTTCCGTGAGCACATGCCTGGACATTACCACGCCGGGAACCGTTACTTTGGGCTGAAGGTCTATCTCCAGTCCTTGAAAAGGGTGCCAACGCTGGGAGAGGACCTGGTCATTCTTCCGGCTCATCGGGCGTTCTACCGCTACAAGTTCAACCCCATTTTCACTGCCAGGGCCATAGAAATACTGGACCACCACGTCGAACGGTGCTATGAAATCCTGGAGCTCCTCAAAGTGTCTCCCATGGAACCCGTCGCGTTGACCCGGAAATACTTCCCCCACATCAAGCGCAACAGCCGCCACTTCTACATCGCCTTCACGGAAGCTCTGGCCCACCTGGAACTGTTGGAGGAGGCAGGTGACCTCGTTTGCTTGGACGACGGCTCCGGCAGGTGGGAGTGGACAGGCACGGTCAATTTCGACGATATAATCAAGAACACGCCAGTCCTGGAGGCTGGATTGGACTCAGGCACGGTCTAAGGGCGGGAATCAAGCGAAAGCGCGCGATAGCAGTGAGGAGGCTGTCATGGCTGACAATGTGCACACCATCACGGTCCGGTCCTACAGCACAGGCACCCAGGGAAGAGCAATCGCCAATTCCAGGAACCACCACTGGGTTATCGACGACGGCGTGCCAGGAGAGGAGATAGGAGCCGCCGAGGCCTTCCTATCGGGCATTTCCGGCTGCGCGGTGAACCTGATAAGCCGGGTGGCCAGAGAGGCGGGCGCACCGTTGTCGTGGGTGGATGCGGTCATAGAAGCCGACCGGGACAACGCCGCCGCCGCCATTCACCCGGACGTAACGGTCTACAACGCAATACGAATGCGCATCGAGCTCACCGGCGTGGACGATGACCAGGCCCACGAGCTGGTGGCCGCCTACCAGAACCGTTGACCGCTCTACGGTTCGGTCGCCGTGGCGACCCCGAACACGACCGTAGAGGTAGTGGCCGTCTCATCTTAGGGGCTGGCGCCTAACCCGGGTTCAGGTACTCCAGAAGTTCCCTATTGACTTCGTCGGGCGCCTCTGTCTGGAGGAAGTGGCCGTGGTCCCCTATGTATTTCCCAGTTGAGTTGGGGAAATGCTTAGTCCAGGCGTCCAACGGCACGGCCCCGACGCGCTGGGCAGACAGTTCCCGGCGCGACCCCCACAGGTACAGCAGCGGGGTCTGGACAGTCCTGTCTGCGTCGGCCTGCCAGTCGGGCGGGTCCTCGTCGGAGGAGGCCCGGTAGTAGTTGAAACCTCCCCGCAGCGCCCCTGGCTGGGAGTACGCCGTTACGTAGTGGGCTATGTCCTCATCAGCAAATGCGTGCTTGTTCACGGACCAGTCCCGGTAGAAGTGGCGCAGGTAAGTCTCCACGTTATTCCCCACCAGAGCTTCCGGCAAGTCGGGCTGTTGGTGGAAATAGGAATGCCACACGGACCTGATTTGTTCGGGAGGCTGGGGGGCCATGCGTTCCAGGGGCGGAGCCCCGTCGAGGAGCACCAACTTCTCTATGTAGTCTTCGTGGTCCAACACAAACCTGAAAGACACTCGGACTCCGATGTCGTGGCCCACGAGCTGAATGCTGTCGTGCCCCAGGTGTCTGGCCAGTTCGTACATGTCCGACGCCGACTGACGGGTCGAATAGCCGGTCAGCGGTTTGTCGGAGTAGCCGAAGCCCCGCATGTCTGGGACGATCACCTCGAACTTCTCTGCCAGCGCGGGAATCTGACGACGCCAGCTGTACCAGAACTCGGGCCACCCGTGTATGAGCATTACGGGTTTGCCGGAGCCGTGATGGACGTAGTGGATGTTTATCCCGTTGACTCTTGCGGTTTTGTGGTTCCACTGGACGGTCATTATCAACCCTCCTCATTGCGGCGAAAGCCCCTTCGGGCGGACCGATTCGGCGTAGGACGAGGGGAGTGTATTCCACACCATAGTAGGCGTCAATCGGAGGGTCTGGTCCGGCTCCTTGTCTGTCCCCAGAGCCTGTGTTAGTCTCTACCCTGCTCCGGCCCATACTTGGTTAAAAGGAAAGCGTCAGGATGAAGGCTGCCCAGCTTGTGGGACCCAAGCGGTTCGAGTTCAAGGACGTGGAGACGCCGGCTGCTCAAGACGATGAGTGCCTGATAAAAGTCCAGCGCGTCTCTATATGCGGAAGCGACATACGTAGGGCCTACGGTCCCATACACCCGGAAGAGCGCTATCCGTTCGGCATCGGCGAACCTTGCCACGAGGTTGCGGGCGTCGTTGTGGAGAGCCGCAGCGACCGGTTCCGTGAAGGCCAGCGCGTCATCGTGCTGCCCGAGCGCGAAGTCAGCGGCGGTCTGGTGGAATATCTCACGTCCCAGGCCAGCGAGATGGTGGCCTTGCCGGACTACGGAGACCTCTCGGAATGGGTCATGTGTCAACCCTCGGGCACTGTCCTCTACGCTTGCAAGCAGATGGGCTCCATCATGGGCAAGACCGTCGCCATATTCGGTCAGGGCGCCATTGGGTTGTCTTTCACCATGCTCACGTCCAAGCTGGGGGCTCAGAAAGTGATCGGGGTGGACCCTCTGGACTACCGCCTGGAGTATTCAGGCCGCTTTGGAGCGACCCATACCGTCAACCCCGACAGGGAAGACCTGGCAGCCGCCATCGCTGAGCTTACCGACGGTAAGGGGGCGGACATCACGGTGGAAGCCGCAGGGTTTGCCGACACCCTTGACTCGTCTTTGCGTTACGTGACCCAGTACGGCCTCGTGATCATGTTCGGCATACAGTCGGAGCCCATCGTTCCGGTGGACACTGCGCTCCTGACCCAGAACCAGCCCACGTTAATGCCCACAACGGCCGCCCGTGGTGGGAAATCTCCCCCGAACATAGCGGACATAGTCGCTCTCCGTGACCAGGGTTGGATAGACCCGGCGCAGATGATCACCCACCGGATGGAGTTCACCCCGGAAGACGTGAACCGGGCCTACAAGATGTATGAGGACTACGAAGACGGGGTGATAAAGGCCGTCCTGCGGGTGGCCGACTAGCCCATCCGGCGACCTCGGTTCCCTTGTCTCGTTCGCAAGGCTTGTAGCCGCCTAAGGCGTCGTTCAAGACCGTTCCATCGATTTGACATCCACGACAAACCACAACCGAAGTATAAGGAGGCATTCGATGACAACTGCAAAGTCGGCAATGGAGGAATTCGCCCCAAAACTGTGGTCCGTCGCACAGGAAGTGCTGTTCGGAGACATCTGGGAGCGGCCTGTCCTGGATTCGCGAGACAGAGCGCTGATTTCCGTAGCTGCCCTGATGGCTCTCTACCGCACTGAGCCACTGCGGGCCCACATACGGCGAGCCGTCGGGTTGGGTGTGACCAAGGAAGAACTCAGCGAGCTGATAACCCAGGTTGCGTTTTACGCGGGCTTCCCCACCGGCGCCCACGCCGCCACGGTGACCAAAGAGGTGTTCTCCGAGTCCTAGAAGGTCGCCCTTTGGCCGTTGGCGGCTTCGGTAGGCGGCGCGTCTGTTTCGGCGCCGCGTCAAGTTCCGAGTCCCTTCGTTGACTCGGTCTGCTCCGGGATTCGGGACAACCCCACCATTTTCGATCCGTTGGCAGTGAGTGGGTAGGCCGTGAGCAGTGCGTTTCTGCCGCTGCAAGAACGTTCCCTGGCGAGCCTCGCAATGAGGTACACTGTCTAGAGCTACGTCGAGGAGGAGGCAAAAAACCTCGGAATGAGTCAGCTCGTGTCGTTCTCCACGATCCTTCCTGCTCCCTCGTCCGAATGAACAAAGGTCCAGCAATGACCCGATCTGATGTCAGTGTCGTCACTGGGGCCTTTGGACACACCGGCCGGTACATCGCCCAGCGGTTGCTGGAGCGCGGCGGCATTGTAAAGACGCTAACCCGTACTCCCGCCTCCCGCAGCCCCTTCGGCAATCGAGTGGAGGCTCTGCCTCTGGACTTCAGCGACTTTGGCAGTTTGGTGGAGCATCTTCGGGGAGCAAACACCCTGCACAACACTTACTGGATTCGCTTCGCACGCGGTGCGGTTACTCATGGCATCGCCGTTCAGAACTCCCGCATCCTGATACGGGCGGCGGTCGAAGCCGGCGTTAGACGCATCGTCCACATCAGCATCACCAACCCTTCGGAAGACTCACCACTCCCTTACTTCCGCGGCAAGGCTCTGGTGGAGAAGGCAATTCACGAGTCCGGGTTGTCCTACACCATCATCCGGCCCACAGTGCTGTTCAGCCCAGAGGATGTGTTGATAAACAACATCGCCTGGTTCTTGCGGCGGTTTCCAGTGTTCCCCATCGCAGGGTCCGGAGACTATCCGATCCAACCCGTGTTCGTGGACGACCTCGCCCAACTCGCCGTGAACGCCGGGTCGGGGAGCGAAAATGTCGTGTTGGACGCGGTGGGTCCTGAGACATTCACGTTCGAGGAAATGGTGCGGCTCATAGCCCGACGAGTGGGCAGCCGAGCTCGACTGATTCACGTGCGGCCTTCCGTGGTAGTGCTGTCCGCTCGAATGGCAGGTTGGCTGGTGCGGGATGTGGTGTTGACCAGGGATGAAATCGACGGCCTGTTGGCGGGCCATCTGGTGTCGGCTGACCCGCCCACCGCCTCCACCCGGTTCACTCAATGGCTGGAAGCCGACGACGCCGCGCTGGGGCGCCGTTACGCCTCGGAACTGGACCGCCACTACCGTTGCTCGTAAGAGGACCCCAAACGGGCGTAGGTCATGCGGACGGGGTATAATAGGGCGTCCAATTCGACCGATATGTAGGAGGAGCTATGACTACCGCGCGTGAAGTCATCCGGCAGGTGGCCCCCAAGCTGGCCCAACTCAATGAAGAAGTGCTCTTTGGGGACGTATGGGAGCGTTCCGAGCTTTCCAAAAGGGACAGGAGCCTCATCACCATAGCGTCCCTTATCTCGCAGTACCGCATCGGGCAGCTTCCCGGCCACATTCAGCGGGCGCTGGACAACGGCCTGACCAAGGAAGAAATCGGAGAAGTCATCACCCACATGGCTTTCTATGCCGGATGGCCCACCGCGGCCCAGGCGTCCAGGATCGCACTAGACGTCTTTGAACAGAACTAGCCTGTCGTCAAGGCCCGAGAGAGGAAGCTTCCCATGGACGCCATAATCATCAAGGCCTGCCTGAACGGCAACCGGGGCAGGGAGGACAACCCCAATGTGCCCTGGACTCCCCAGGAGGTGGCTGAGGAGGCTGTGCGGTGTTACAACGCCGGCGCCTCTATAGTGCACATGCACGCCCGCCATCCTGACGGCAGGGTCAGCTACGACACCGAATGGTATGCCGAGGCCGACCGTCTCATCAGGGAGAGGTGCGACCTGGCTCTGAACCATACGACGGCCAGGGCCTGGGAAGAGCCGGTGGAGTCGGTCGTTCGTTACTTATCGGACGCTCCCCAGCCCGTGGAAATGGTGTCGCTGAACCTGGGCTACAACGTGTCCTGGCCCATGAACGCCTCCACCGAAAAACGGGAGACACGCATCTCGCCCAACAGCTACGAGGACATAGTCGCCACGCTGGACGCATGTTACGCCCGCGGCACCATGCCTGAGCCGGCGGTGCAGGACGCGGGTCACCTGAACAATGCGTTCACCCTGATGGAGGAAGGCTCCATAAAGAAGAGTCACTACTTCCTGGTGGAGCCGTCGGGAAAGTGGGGAGGAGCCAGGCAGGGGATGCCCTCGACTCCCCACAACTACTACTTCATGACCGACCGTATAAGGGAGCATTATCCCGACGCCATCTGGATAACCCACAGCAGCGGGCTGTTAACCTTTGAGATAGTCGCCATCGCCATCGCCACGGGCGCCCACGTAAGGGTCGGGTTTGAAGACAGCCCCTGGCTCCCCAACAACTCCGAACCCAAGTCCAGTGCTGACCATGTCGAGTGGGCCGTGACCCTGGCCCGGTTGCATGGCCGGGAGCCCACGACTCCCGCTCAGGCAAGAGAGATTCTGGGCCTAATTCCCAAACCGGAGTAGGTCCGGACCGGAATAGCCGCCGCCCAACAGGAGGAATTCGTGCCAACTACAGTCAACACCGTAACAGGCCCGATAGACGTATCGGACTTGGGGTTCACCCTCAGCCATGAACACGTCTCCATCAGCGGTCCAGGGCTCAAGCACACGTATCCCGAACTGGTCGATAGCCAGGCCGTTCTGGACCAGGTGCCCAAGGCGCTCAAAGAGGCTTACGACGAGGGGCTCAGGACCATCATTGACGTGACCACCATCGACCTTGGCCGGGACGTTGAAATCATGCGTGAAGTGTCCCAACGGAGCGGGGTGAACATCATTCCGGCCACGGGAAACCACATGGGCATACCTGTGTCCTTTGGCACGGCCTCACCAGACCTGCTGGCTTCCGTGTACATACGGGAGGTGGAAGAGGGCATCGAAGGCACGGGCATCAAAGCGGGCATAATCAAGGTGGCCAGCGACCGAGGAGGGGTGACTGAGCTCCAGGAGATGGTGTTGAGGGCGGCCGGCCGAACGTGCAAAGCCACTGGGACACGTATATCCACCCACACCTGGTCGCCTGACCGTGTGGGGGAGCAGCAGGTGCGTATCCTTGAAGAGGAAGGGGTGGACCTGGACGCGGTCTACATAGGACACAGCAACGACGATACCGACATGGACTACCTGCTGGGCCTGCTGCAAAAGGGAGTGTGGATTGGCCTGGACCGGTACCCGGGAGGACGCATTCCGGGGACTCCCGACTGGGAGGGACGCACCCAGTTGGCGTTCCAGTTGATGGAGGCCGGATACACTCACAGGATCATGCTTGCCCATGACTATGTTCCCCCAGCCAACTGGCTGAGCGAGGAAATCAGGGAAGACCGGCACAGCTTCAATCCCGACGCCTACAGCTTCATATCCCGAAAGGTCCTGCCCAGGCTGAAAGAGCTTGGCGCCAGCGACGAGGACATCCAACGCATCATGGTCGACAATCCCCGCCGGTTTTTCGCAGGAGAATAATGGCGGGACGCCGGTTTGTGGTATCTTATTGAAGAGAAAGAGCAGGAGGGACGGAATGGCCAAGATTAAGCACATCGCAATATCGACCCAGGACCCGGACGCATCGTGCAAGTTCTACACTGAGACGCTGGGGCTGCAGGTGGTGGGAGAGGTGAACAGCGCCAACGCCACAGGCTTCTTCGTCAGTGACGGCACGGTCAACATAGCGCTGCTCAAGTTCAACAACGACCAGGCAGCGGGCGCGGAAAAAGGCATGGAGTACAGCGGCCTCCATCACATAGGAGTCCACGTGGAGGACGCGGGTGAAATGTCCGACAAGATGGCCTCCGTGGGCATCAGCCCCAGGGATGACATCAACGCGGCCCTATCCATGGGGGCGGAAGCGGGCGCCAGGGACAGGCACGAGTTCAAGTTCGCCGGACCCGACAGTGTGACCATCGACATCTCCGAGAGGGGCTGGCCCGGCACGACCTAATCCCTCGCCTCTAACTCTCCAAAGGACTCTCGTTCACCCCGTGCCGTGGGCGGCAACGGAAGTGCTTTGCACATTCCGTCGGCGTCTACAGCACGGGGTGTGCTATGTCCGGCTACGTGGGAGGAAGCTCGACCCTCTCAGCAGTGGCAGTTCGTGCTAGTTGTATATCCAGCGTAGCCAGGGGCGCCTTGCGCCTTTTGGCCAGTTCCAGGTATAGGGCGTCGTAGAAGGACAGGCCATGTTCCCTTGCCAGGATGAAGGCCGTCTGAAGGTCAGCCTCTTGGTCAGTGAGAATGGGCAGTCTTCTCAAGGAATCCAGTCGTTCTGTAGTCCCATTCTTGGAAATGCAGCCCCGCCGTTCCGCCGACAGCAGAGCGTTGCGTACCTCATAATGCCAGAGTTGCGGCACGACCGCCCCATCCTGTCTAAGCCTAGTCAGTGCGGTGGATGCTCTTGGGTCGAACTCGTCGTCCAGGAGCCAGTCGGAGACGATCGACGCGTCCAGAACGAGGCGACTCATACGCGGTGTCCTTCGTGACGTGTGGCCAGTATCTCATCAAGGGACATTCCAGTGCGTTCCCAGCCATCCCTGAGTTGTAGGAAATGGTCCACTGCCGCCTCACGATCGGCCCTGTCTTGAGCGTGAGCTGGAACTAAATGGGCGATGGTCTTGCCGTGGCGCGTGATGGCGACTGTCTCGCCATGTTCGACATGCCGAAGGAGTTCAGCCAGGTGCGTCTTGGCTTCAGTGGCTTGAATTTCGCGCATGATGTCACTTCCAACTAGTTGTTTTGACTAGATAATCTTAGCATACGCCCTTGCGGTGAGGCAATGTACACTTCCGTCAGCTAAGCCAACGGACTAGGATTTGTTGACTGTCGTCGCAGCCCACGCCAGCGGCGGGCGGGCGCCGTGACATCAGCCCCTTGTCCGGCGATTCACAGCGGGTTCTATACTTTACGCCCTATTTCCTGCCCCGTATGCGGGGCGAGGGTCGGGAGTGAGCCGCCGTGACTGTGCTATACGGTAATCCGAAGTTTCATCCCCAATGCGCGAGTGATTCGCATCACCGTGGTGAAGGAGGGGTTGCCATCTTCGGACAGAGCCTTGTACAGACCTTTCCGAGTAATGCCAACGTCAAGGGCCAGCCGGCTCATGTTGTGGGCACGCGCAATATCGTTCAAGGCTGCACGAATCAGGCTGCCGTCGCCTGGGTCCTCTTCGGCAGCCGCTTCGAGATAGAAACGGGCGTCCTCCCTGGTGCGCAGGCGGTCCGTCATATCCCACTTGGTAAATGTTTCGGGCATAGTTTACCTCTTGTCGCGGGTCTCTCAAGTTGTCAACCCACCGACTTAGAAGCGGCAGGCTCTTTTCATTGTCATTCTGAGGAGCGTAGCGACGAAGAATCTAAAGTTCTCACATGCAGTCATTCTCGTTCGCCCATACAAGGTTCTGCATGAAGGATTTGAGATTCTTCACTCCGCTCCGCTGCGTTCAGAATGACATGAAAACGAAAAGACCCTGCTGAAAGCGCCGCTTTCGATTATTTCGATCATGCCTAGAACGTATACTACAGTACCCAATATGTCAAGGATAACATCATGGCGGAGAGTTGTCGTACGTCCGTGAAGTACGCAGAACTCCACTGCCACAGCAACTACTCCTTCCACGAGGGGGCATCCTCTCTGGAGGAACTCCTCATGCGGGCCAAAGGGCTGGATTACAACGCCCTGGCCCTGACAGACCATGACAATCTGAGCGGTGCCATGGAGTTCGCCAGGCTTGCCAACAGCCTGGGGATGCAGCCTATCACAGGCGCGGAAGTTACCCTTTCCGACGGTTCGCACCTGACCCTGCTGGCCCGCGACAGGGCGGGATACCGGAACATCTGCCGCCTTCTCACGTTCTCGAGAATCAAAGACCGGCGTGAGCCCCAATTGGATCCCGAGCTTCTTCCCCAACATGCCGAGGGAGTCATTCTGCTCACAGGTTGTCCTAAGGGAAGAGTTCCCTCTCTCTTGGACGAGGGGAAACGGAGGGAAGCTGAGGAGGAGGCGCGAAACTATCTGGACTGGTTCGGGTCCGACAACGTCTTCATGGAGTTGCAGCAGAACCTGGTCCAGGGCGACACGCTGCGTTGCCGGAAGCTGTACGAGATGGCACGTAAGCTGGGCGTGGGCGTGGTTGCCACCAACAACGTCCACTACCATGCGCCCGAACGGAGCCGGCTCCAGGATGCGCTGGTGGCCATCAGGCACAACCGAACTCTGGAAGAGACTCACCGGGAACGGCGCCCCAACGCCAACTTCCAGCTGAAGTCTCACCGAGAGATGGCCAGTCTCTTCAAGGAGACTCCCGATGCCCTGGAGAATACGCTGGCAATAGCCGAGCGGTGCTCCGGATTCAATCTGGAGAACAACCTTGGCTACCAGTTCCCCGACCATCCTGTACCAAAGGGCCATACGCCTCTCAGCTACCTGAGGGAACTCTGCTATGAGGCGGCGATGCGCCGATACGGCTCAATCTCGTCCAAGGTGCGGGAGCGTTTGAATGAGGAGCTGCGGCTAATCGAGAAGCACGAGCTGGCGGGCTTCTTTCTGATCTACTACGACATCATAAACATGGCCAGGGAAGTGATGATAGACCTGGGCCTGGTTGACCGTGAGACGCCTCTGGAGGAGCGGCCTCCGGGCCGGGGCAGGGGGTCGTCTGTTTCGATGCTTGTGGGCTACTTGATTGGCCTTTCCCACATTGACCCATTGCAGTACAGCCTGTCTCTGGACCGCTTCATGAACGACGAGATGGGCGCAGTTCCCGACATCGACCTGGACTTTCCACGGAACATCCGGGAGGAACTGATACTGCGGGTGCACCGGCGTTGGGGATGGCCCTCGGCGGCCTTGACCGGCACGATAGCCACCTACCGCATGAAGGGGGCCATACGAGACCTGGGCAAGGCCCTGGGACTCCCGCCGGAGGACGTGGACAAGCTGTCCAAGAGGGTGGATACGCGCCATGCCTCGGGCCTCCGGTCCGAGATGCTTCAACTGCCGGATTTCCGCCGCAAGGTTGACGCTCCCGTATGGGGGGACCTCATAGACTTGGCGGGGCAGCTGGACGGCTTCCCCAAGTACATTGGGCAGCACCCGGGGGGCATGATCATATCGTCCACGCCCCTGATTGACCTGACGCCGGTGCAGCCGGGAGCGATAGACGGACGGTACGTGTGCCAGTGGGACAAGGACAGCGTACAGGATGCGGGCTTTGTAAAAATCGACTTTCTGTCCCTGGGCGCCTTGTCCCAGATGCAGGAAGCTCTCGAAATCATCGAAGAACGGACGGGCAGATATGAAGACCTATCCAGCATCGACTTTGAGGACGAGGCTGTCTACAAAAGCCTCCATCAAGCCGACACCATTGGCATATTCCAGGTGGAGTCGGCGGCCCAGATGCAGACCATCACCCGCATCAAGCCCACCAACCTGACTGAAATGGCCTTTGAGGTGGCGGCGGTCAGGCCGGGCGTGGGTGTCAACGACGGTGTCAGCCGGTTCATCGAAAGATACGCCAACAATGCGCCTTGGGAGTTCGACCATCCCCTGGAAGAGCGGGCGCTCGCTCGGACAATGGGCGTGATTCTGTTCCAAGACCAGGTGAACCAGCTGGCTATGGACGTAGCGGGTTTCAGCCCGAAAGAGGCGGACAACCTGCGCCGTGCGTTCGGACGCAAGAACAACAAATCTCTCCTTCAAGACTACTGGGAGAAGTTCCGGGCGGGGGCCGCCGCCAGGGGCGTGCCGGAGGAAACGGCCCTCACCATATTCAAGAGGTTCTCCGGCCAGTATATGTTCCCGGAGTCCCACGCCTACGCCTTTGGAATAACTGCTTACCAAATGGCCTGGATGAAGCATTATTATCCCCTCGAGTTCTTCGTGGCCATATTTAACCAGCAGCCCATGGGCTTCTATAACCTGGAGACTCTGAAGGAGGACGCCAAGCGGCACGGTGTCGGCGTCCTCAATCCCGACATAAATGAGAGCCGCGCCAAATGCGCCATCAAGGATGAGTCCGTGCTGATGGGTTTCCTGAACGTCAAGGGGGTGGGAGAGGCCGGGGCTGAAGCCATCCTCAAAGCCCGCGACGCAGGAGGTGCCTTCACAGGCCTGGGGGATGCAATGGAGCGCACTCGACTCCAGCGCAGAGCGTTGGAGAGCCTGGTCTTAACGGGGGCTTTGGACGGGTTAATCCGAGGCCATCAAAAGGCTGACCGGAGGAGTGCCCTCTGGGAAATCGGTCTGAGGAGACCTACCCACGGATACCAGTGGCCGCTGGCGCTGCCCGTCGACCAGGACATGGCAGACCTGCCTCGTATGACCGATTGGGAAGAGATGCTGGAGGAATACGCGGTTATGGAAGTGCATCCAAGGGGCCACATCATGGCTTACATCCGCCCCAACCTAGACCCTGAAACGCTTCCCAGCGACCGGGTGGAAGCTCTCGGCGACGGAGAGGAGGTCACCGTGGCCGGGCTGGTGATCAGGCGGCAGCATCCCGCCAGCTCCAAGACTATCTTCATCACATTGGAGGACGAGTTCGGTCACGTGCCCCTGGTGGTTTGGCCGGATGTCTTCCAACGCTATCGGTTGGTTATACGGGAGCCGGCGCTGAAAGTCAGGGGAAAGGTCTCTCGGCTGAACGGGAGTATGAACGTTGTAGTGAGCCGCGTGGAGAGCATCAAAGCGCCTTACGCCCTCCCCAAGTCCAGGAACTGGGGGTAGCCGGAGGTTCATGCCCCCGCTATACATCCACTGCACATAATGAAGTCGAGGAACAATCCATGAAAGCCCACTATGAAGAGATAGAAGTGTCGGCCGCTTTGAACAGAGTCCGCAACATGTCCTTCAACTGGTCGTTGAACCCGTACCAGGGATGCGTTCACGGCTGCCACTACTGCTTTGCCAGGCGATACCACTGGTTCAGGGACCTGAATCCCGGCGACGACTTCAGTGGGGTGATATTCGTCAAGACCAACCTTCCGGAAAAACTGCGGCGCGAGCTGTCGCGCTCATCTTGGAAGTTCGAGCCGGTGGCTGTGGGCACGGCCACCGACCCGTACCAGCCCATCGAGGGCAAGCAGCGAATCACTCGCCGCTGCATGGAGGTCTTCTGCGCCAAGCGCAACCCCATCAGAATAATCACTAAGGGGACTATGATAGTGCGGGACCTGGATGTCCTGAGCGAGTTGGCCAGGGTTGCGGGATGCACCGTTTGCTTCTCAATGACTGTCTTGGACGACACGCTCCGCTCCAAGCTGGAGCCGGGGACTCCTTCGACCATCAAGCGGCTCAAAGCCATGGAAAAGCTGGCGGCGGCCGGCGTAAATGCGGGAGTGCTGATAGCTCCCATCATCCCAGGCGTCACCGACAAGAAGTCCAACCTGGAGCCCTTGGCGGCCGCCGCTATGGACCACGGCGCCCGTTTCCTGGAGGGGAACACTCTCTATTTGATGGACGGGACCAAGGGCCACTTCTTGAATTTCCTCAACTCGGAGTTTCCCAACCTCATTCCTAGTTATCGCACGGTCTACAATGGAGCGTTCGCGCCCAGGGGACTGAAAGACCGGCACCGATGGATGATGAAGGAATTGAAAGACAAGTACGGGCTGGAGGACATGAGGACGGAGGACTCCGCCGCCAGACCCAGACAGCTTACGCTGTCAATATAGCCCATTGCTGATTGGCGCTGGAAGGAAGACTTGGGCCGTATACGGTTTGTTGGGGTGGAATTCCCCGGTTTTGGAGGGGAATTCACGACTTATCCGGCTTGAAATCTAGGTGAACTTCTATCTAAAATACGATTACCAAATTTGGGAGGTGCTGGATGCAGGCCTACTGTGTGAAGTGCAGGGCGCGGAGGGACATGAGTGATCCTAAGTCGATCACCATGAAAAACGGCCGCCCCGCCACCCAGGGAACCTGCCCTACTTGCGGCACGAAGATGTTCCGCATCGGTAAGGCCTAGTTTCAACTGGACCTTGGTCAACTAAAGGGACCGGCGTCAGACCGGTCCCTTTTTCTTTTCCGGAAATCATTCCCTTCTTGCCCGGCGCCCATCGCTGCGAACAGTAGTCTTGAATTCCCTGCTTTATTCATGAATGCCGCGCATTGCTGTGGCCTGACCGGTCGTAACGCCTAAGGCTTCAGGCCTCGTGATATACTCGCTACGCTGCCGTGTGTTTCATGCGGCGCCATCTCTTTCCGGAGGCATGGCGGATGATCGGAGTTCTGACTCACCACTGGGCTAAGGCTGACAAGATAGAGGACGCAAGGAAGCTCTTGGACCGCAACGGCGAGGCCCAGAGTAAGTTCCAGGGATTCGGCGCCAGGCAGACCATGGTGTCCTTGAGCGACCCTTCCAAAATATCCACGCTGGTGACTTGGGACAGCAACGAAATCTACGACGAGTGGCGGGCCAGCCCAGAGCGAAAGGAGTCCATGGCCGGCGCTGACGAGCTTTGGTCCAAGCACCCCGAGTCGGAACGCTTTGAGATGGCTGGCTGACAGCCCCGGTGTTGCAGGAGAAGTTGCTATGAAGATTGGATTGGCGATGTCCAGGGCGCCCGACGCCCAGGGGGTTAAGAAATTCGTCAAGCGGGCTGAGGACCTGGGCTTCGAGAGCGTGTTGATAGGCGACCACGTCGTGCTGCCCACGGCGGGGACCACCCAGTACCCCTATACGGCGGACGGCTCGTTTATCCGGCCCGCCGACGAACCCTTCCTCGACGCAATGGCCCTGCTGGGTTTCATGACGGCTTGCAGCGACACTATACGCCTGGGCACCACTGTAATCATCGTGCCCTATAGGGACCCGGTGGTGCAGGCCAAGATGTTCTCCTCCTTGGACGTGCTAAGCGGGGGTAGAATCATCTGCGGTGTGGGAGTGGGATGGTTGGAAAAGGAATTCGAGACCTTGAACGTTCCCTACGCCGAGCGCGGTCCAATGACCGATGAGTACATTGAGGTGTTTCAGACCCTGTGGACCCAGGAGGACCCCGTCTACAACGGCAGATTTGTCAAAATAGACGGCATCAAGTTCACACCCAAGCCAGTGCAGTCGCCTCTGCCGATTTGGGTCGGGGGGCACACCAGACGCGCTCTGCGACGCACAGCCAAATACGGGCATTGCTGGCACCCCACCAGGCAGACGCCTGACTTCGTGGCCAAGAACCTCCCCTACCTGTGGGAGCAAACGGAGCTGGCCGGTCGAGACCCCAACGAGATAACCATATCGTTGAAGAGAAGCCTCCATTTCACAGACATAGGACTGGGTGAGCAGGGTACTGTCAGGAGCGGCGGGGCGATGATCGGCGACACTGCGCAGGTGATTGACGACATCCGCTACTGCGGGGAGTTGGGGATCGACCAGTTGACCTACGACTTTCGCGTATCGAGCATGGAAGACAACATCAGGGTCATGGAGCACCTGGCGGAAACGGCTCTCCCCGTCGCCGAGAGCCTGGACTGAGCCTCCCTGTAGGAAACCTTTGCAAACCCTCTTCCCCTTTGAGTGGGAAGATTGAGATGGGGGTGAACGGGGCTGTGCGGCCGTCGCCCGGCGTTATAGCTCCGGTTCTGAGCTCGGGACCTCGTACCGCTTCCTTATATCGTCTATGTAGACCCGGTGGTAGTCTCCGTAATGGCCGTTCTCAGCGTCTCCGGTCAGTTGCTCGGCCCACATGTATTGAACGTCCCGCCACTGGATGGGGAAGTGGGGCTCCTCGAAGAACCTGACCACCGCGTCCGATGGGGTGTCGGCGTCCACGTACCCCAGCATCTGGAAGTTGTCGTATGGATTGCCGTTCTCCGAGAGGAATCGGCCTTTCATGGCCCCCAGCACGATGTACAGGCCCAAGTTAACCTCCAACGGCTTCAAGGTGTCTAGGTCAGCGGTTCCGCAAAACTGATTTCATGGCCGTCCGGGTCTGTGATATGAAAGTAGCGTTCGCCCCAAGGAGCGTCTCGCGGACTTTCGGGCTGCAATCCCCGTTCCTTCAACAGCCCGTTAATTTCATCGACTCCATCCACCCTGATGATGAACCTGCCCCACCACCCTGATGTGTAAGACGGCGATAGAATAAGGTTGAGGTACTCAGCAGCGCCTACATGGTACGAGGTGAAACTGGCGTCGCTGCCGCCGTATATCATTTCCAGGCCCACCTTGTCGTAGAACTCGACTGCCCTGGCCATGTCCTTAACAGCCAGGGTCACGGCGCTGAAGTGTTGTATTGTCATGCTCAGGTCTCTATAGCCCGTACCGACTTCCACTTTGGAGAGGGAGAGGGAGTTGATGATAGCAGACGTTGCAGACCCAGACCAAGGCTATAGGGCGGAGCGAACCCGAGCGGCCAGCGTTGCCGTCCACATCTTCACCAGGGTGTCGGACCTGGCAGCGGGAAGAGACGCGGCCATGACCGAATAGACCCATCGGCGGCTGACCTTGGTTGTCACCTCAGGGTTGAGCCAGTCGCGGTTTTGGGCCAGCTTTCCGAGGGTGGCTATCCCGATTATCACAGGCCACAGGGCCGCCAGCCTGAGGCGCAGTGAGCCTCTGGGTATGGCCAGGATATAGCCCACGGCCTCCCGGTAATGCTCTAAAGCCCGTTCGATGCCCCATGCCAGGGCTGGCCTTGCCGCCGGCGCCACTGACGGGTCCAGCAGGTCGTCCGGCCTGAGTCCTAGCTGCGAAAGCCTGGTTTCGGGCAGGTAGCACCGCCCGATGCGCAGGTCTCTGGGTATGTCTCGCAGCACGTTGGTGAGCTGCAGGGCCTTCCCGAATCTGACGCCCGCCTTGGACATCTTCTCCAGGTCCCACTTCCTCAGAGCTGGCGTATGGGACATGGTGATTGCCGTCCAGAACTCGCCCACGCACCCCGCAACGTGGTACGTGTATTGGTCCAAGTCCTCGTCCGTCTCCAGGGACCCTACGGCCCCCGCCTCCTCCGGCGGAAAGACGGTCAGGTCCATCTCCATGCCACGGGTGAGGTTCACGACCACCGACCGTATCAATCGCCGGTCTTCTTGCGGAATGGACTCCAGACAGCGCAGGGCTTCGTCCAGGCTGCTTATCAACTCGCCCTCGGATTTCTGGAAGTCCGTCAGGTCGCGGGCCATTTCTCCTACCGATTTCGAGGGCGCCGATTCTTCCAGAACGGCGCGGAAGCCGAGCAGGCGTTCAAGACGCTGGGCCGGAGGCAGCGCCCGCGTATCGGCGATGGTGTCCGCCGCCCTGGCCAACAGATATGCCAGCCCCACCGGCCTTCTGAGTTCGCCTGGAAGGACCCTGATGGTCAGGTAGAAGCTCCGGGAAACCTGGGGAAGCAACCCGGTGAGGAGTTTTTCCCAGGTGACCCTTTCCAGTCCGGTACGGCTCATGGCTCCAACGCTCGTTGTGAGATGGTCGCCCATATTATAGCAACGGGCCAGGATCTTTAGATTATTCACCCTCACCCCAGCCCTCTCCCGTCAAGGGCGAGGGGGCGGTAATGGAGAATTGGGCCTTCAAGTGATAGTATTAGCCGTTGACTCAACCCTATTGTGGACAACGCCTGTTGAGGCGATTCGAGGTGGTCATGACCACGGAGGAACAGCCCCTTATCCCACCGGAGGAATACACCGTAGATGAATACTATTCAACGGCAGGCGCCGTGAGTTTCTACTGCGACTCGCTGCACATCAGCAGCGGGTTGTACAGCTCCATCCTCTTCTTCGGAGAGCTTCAGGAGGACAGGGAACCCACTCTCAGGGCCAAAATCAAGGTCAGCCCCCAGCTGCTCAAGGCCATCTCTGTGCTGGCCCGGAAACACGTCAGGGAGTACGAGAATGCCGTTGGCCCCATAAGCCTTCCACGGCAAGTCTTGGACGCCTGGGGCATCACGGAGCAGGACCTGTGAGCGAAGATTCAGGTCAATCCCCTGAGCAAGGGGGAGAAGGCTTCCACCTGACTTCTCCAGGGGCGCCTGAGGAATGGGGGTTCAGGCTCCATCGCGCAAGCCGACCGAGGGGCGCCGAGGACTTTCTTACCCAAAGCGAAGTCACGCCCGTGGCCGTAGAACGTCTAGGGAACTCGGACCTTCCGCCCCGATTCGAGGCTAAGCTGAGGCTCGAAATTCCGATGATAGTCGTAGACACCTACGACGCCGTTTACGTATTCGAGCGGGTCATCAATAAGCTCCACGCCTTCTCCCGAGACGTTAAGGCGGCCAAGTGGGAGCTTAGCAGCAAGCTGCTGGGTCACCTGAAGTTTCTGACACGCCTAGAATCGGACAAGATGGCCGACCGGCTTAAGCTGGAGCTGGATTTCTTGCGGGCGGCCTTCCAGCCGGTCGGGAGCGGAGACAACGAATCGGAGGATGACGAGCAGTGAGCGCCGAAGAGGTCTATGAGAAGTCATTGGGACTCCATTGCGGAAGGCGAGCCGGCCTACAGCAGTCCAACGGCAGGAAGCCCTTTGCTCTGCCCGGTGATGAACCCAAGTGGCCGCGGGACCGGACAGTTGACATAAAGCACATAAAGCTGGATCTGGACGTGGACGTGGACTCCCGTTCCATCAGCGGCGCAGCCACACACACAGTATCCCCCATCAACGACGGCGTCTCCACACTGGAGTTGGACGCAGCCGAATTAGACGTTTCGGGCATCACGCTGTCCGACGGGACTTCCCTGGCCTATGTCCATGAGGACTGGAAACTGTCCATCAACCTTGGCGGTCCCCGGAAGGCTGGCGAGGAGATTACGGTCAGAATTGAATACGGCACGACTCCGCGTAAGGGCCTCTATTTCAATATGCCCGACGACGGATACCCGGACCGGCCCCAGCAATTGTGGACCCAGGGGCAGGACGAGGACTCCAGGTTTTGGTTCCCCTGCTTCGACTACCCCAACGAAAGGTTCACCAGCGAAATCGTAGTAACCGTGCCCTCGGAATGGACCACCATTTCCAACGGGACCCTCACGTCATCCGAGCCTTCAGGTTCGGACGGCTCCAGGCGGAGCGACCACTGGGTCCAGAACAAGCCTCTGCCCGCCTATCTCATGTCCCTGGTGGCAGGGGAGTACGCCGAAATTAGGGACGGCGACGCGGGGGGTGTGCCCATTCTCTACTATTCGCCTCCGGGCAGGGAGGAAGACACCCGCCGTGCTTTCGGCAAGACGCCCAAGATGATGGAGTTCTTCACCAAGAAAATCGGGGTGCCTTACGCCTGGGACAAATATTCCCAGGTGACCGTGGCCGACTTCATATTCGGGGGAATGGAGAACACGTCGGCCACCACCATGACGGACCACCTGCTCCACGACGAGCGGGCCCACATCGACTACTCCGCAGACGGAATAGTGGCCCACGAGTTGGCCCACCAGTGGTGGGGAGACCTGCTTACCTGCAGGGACTGGTCCCACGGCTGGTTGAACGAGGGGTTCGCCACCTACTCCGAGCTGCTGTTCCGGGAGTTCGACCTGGGAGTGGACGAGTTTCGGTACGGTGTGTACCAGGACGCGGGGATATATTTCGGAGAGGACTCAGGCCATTACCGGCGGCCCATCGTCAACAACGTCTACAACCAGCCAGTGGACCTGTTCGACCGGCACCTCTATGAGAAGGGCGCGCTGGTGCTCCACATGCTCCGAGGAGTCCTGGGCGACGACGGCTTTTGGAAAGCGCTAAACCATTATTGTGTAACGAACCAGGGACGCAATGTTGTGACAGAGGACCTTCAGAAGGCTATCGAAGACTCCACAGGCAGGAACCTGGACTGGTTCTTCCACCAGTGGGTCTACAAGGGAGGCCACCCGGAGTTCAAAGTCGCCTATAAGTGGGACGAGGAGTCCAACTCAGCCGAACTGACCGTCTCCCAAAACCAAGCTGTGGACGACTTGACGGGCCTTTTCAGGACCTCCGTGCAAGCAGTCTTCTACACAGAATCCGGCTCCGTCTCCCACAAGCTGGACATAAGCCGGAAGGAGCAGACCTTCCGCTTTTCCATGCAGGAAAAGCCTAAGATGGTCTCCTTCGACCCAGGCTACCTCTGCCTCAAGAGCCTGGACTTCACGCGTCCCAAGGAGATGCTGCTCCACCAGCTTGAGAACGACCCGGATGTGCTGGGCAGGATCGACGCTGCCCAGGCCTTAGCCAAGCTAGGCGCCCCCGACTGTGTGGAGGCCTTGAAGAAGGCCGTGCTGGAAGATTCCTTCTGGGGTGTGCAGGTAGAAGCGGCCAAAGCTCTCGGCACGATGAAGTCCGACGCCGCCCTGAACGCCCTTGTCTCATGCACGGGCGTGGAACACGCCAAGGCCAGAAGGGCCGTGGCCGGGGCCCTTGGCGCCTTCAAGGAAGAGGCCGCTCTCAAGGCTCTGGAACCATTGATGGAAAGCGACGAGAGCTATCTGGTGGAGGCTGAAGCCGTCCGCGCGGTAGCCAAGACAAAGCAGCCTCGCTCCTTCGACCTGGTTTCGGCGGCGTTGGGGAAACCGTCGTTCCAGGAAGTGGCCACGGCCCAGGCGCTGCTAGGCCTGGCGGACCTGAAAGACGAACGAGGCATAGAGCTGGCGAAGGAATGGTCCAAATACGGGAAACCTTCCCGCGCCCGGGAAGCCGCCCTGTCGTCCCTGGGCAAGTTGGGTGAGGGCAAGAGTGAAGTCGTGGAGTTCCTGTCGGACTTCGTCGACGATCCGTGGCTCCGCGCGAGGGCCAACGCGGTGGGCGCCTTGAGGGAGCTAAAGGATGACAAGGCCATCCCGGCGATCTCCCGTAGAATTCCCAGGGAGCTGGACGGGCGGGTTGTCCGCTTATGCCGCGAGGCCATTTCCGCCATCAGCGAGGGGAAGGACCGGGGAGACGACGTCAGAAAGCTCCGAGAGGAGATGGAGTCTCTCCAGGACGAGAACCGGAAATTGAAGGACCGCCTTGAGAAGCTGGAATCGAAGCTGAACGGGACTTAGTTGTGCACCCTAATCCAACAAGGCAGGCGCTCACGGCGAGCGCAGACTGCCGTTAAAGGAGCGAGATGGCCGTAGAGAAGATAACTGTGGGGGACGTAGAAATCATAGCAGTATCCGATGGGCAGCTTTACGCCGACCCGTGCACATTCTTCCCGTCGGTGGAAGCGTCCAAGTGGGACCCCTATGCTGCGGACATGACCGACGAACACAACATTGCCCTCAATATAGGTTCGTTCCTGGTGCGGTCCGATGGGCAGACCATCATCTTCGACACTGGCATGGGAGACAGCAAGTCCACCAGGGTAATGGGAGAGTCCGGCTTGCTTCTGGACAACCTTCGCTCGAAGGGAATCTCCCCTGAGGACATCACAATGGTGATAATGACCCACGCCCACGTCGACCACGTGGGAACGAACCTCAAGCGGGACGGGGACAAGGTCGAGCCGGTCTTCCCGCGTGCCAAGTACTGGGTCAGCTCCGTCGACTGGGAAGCCTGCCACAACGAGGAACTGCAGCGGGACCGGTTCCCCAATGCGCCAGCCCAGGTCTGGCCCCTGGAAGAGCTGGGTGTGCTGGAACTGTTCGATGGCGAACACGCCTTCACCAGTCATCTGACCAGCCTGCCCACCCCAGGCCACACACCTGGTCACATGAGCATCACCGTCTCGTCCCAGGGAGAGAAGGCGCTGATAACGGGCGACATCGCCCACAGCGTAGCCCAGGTGCATGAGACCGACTGGTTCCCGGCCGCTGATATAATCCCTGACCTGGCAGTAGAGACCCGTACCCGTATATTCGAGCAGCTGGAGCGGGACGGGACCGTTGCGGCGTCAGGCCACTTTCCTGCCCCCGGATTTGGCAGGGTGGTCAGGCTAGAAGGACGCCGCTATTGGCAAGGGCTGTAATCGCTCGCGCCTGTTGGCGTTGCCCGTTTGAATAAAGGAGCCGAAATGGACGTCTACGATGCCATACGCTCGCGGGTGGCCGTCCGCAGCTTCAAGCCGGACCCGGTCCCCGACGCAGTTCTGGACAAGATTCTACGCGCCGCCCGTTGGGCCCCAAGCCGCCGCAACCGGCAGCCGTGGCGCCTCATTGTCATCAGGAATAAGGACACCCTGACCAAGCTGTCCGGATTGACCTCCGGCGGCTCTTATATCGCCGACGCCCCTATGACCATAGCGGTGGCTATGGACGACAAGCGAATGGCCCAGTTCGACGCCGGGCGTCTCATCGAGAACATGTTGCTGGTGGCGTGGAGCGAGGGGATTGGGACCTGCATGGTGGGCGGATGGGACCAGGACGCCGTGAAGGAACTCCTCGGCATCCCTGAAGACATGGAGTTCATCACCGCCATGCCCTATGGCTACCCCGCTGACTCCGCCCCCTCCGGCAAGCGCCGCAAGCCCCTCTCGGAGTTCGTCCACATGGAACGGCTTGGGTAGGGGCGACCCTTCAACGCCGCTGGCGCTCCACTCAGGACAAAGGGAGTCGTTGCGTCCTTGCGCCCTGGCGTATCCGGCCCCCCAAGACAGCCCTCTCTCAGCCTTGGGCCTGCCAGTTAGGGTGGATTGCCTGCAGCCCTAGTTGGGGCCAGGCGGCAGGGGCGCCGCATTTCTCCAGCCTCTCCTCCAACGGCAGCGAGTCGTCCCAGTTGTAGGCGATGATGCGCCTGCCGGTCCAGTGGCTGGCCTCGTCGGAAGCAATCCAGACCATGGGTGCCTGCATCACTTCTGGTTGGATAAGAAGGTCGCGGTTTCCTCCCTCCGGCACCGCCACCATGTTGGTGGCTGTAGCACCGCCCGGCGTGAGCACGTTGGCGGTGACTCCCGTCCCCTCAAGGTCCTGGGCCATGATAGCCACCAGGGCTTCGTGCCCGGCTTTGGATGGACCGTAAGGCGCGCCTCCCTTGCGCCACATGGTGTCCATGCTGGTGGTGACGCCGATTATGCGCCCGAACCCCTGCTGAATCATGTGGTCGGCGACGGCGTGGGACATTATGAACGGCCCGTTCAAGTTCACGGACACGACCCGCAGCCAGCCGGATGGTTCGATGTCCCAGAAGTCCGCACGTGTCCCGGAAGGGTCGGGAGAGGCGAGCCCACCGGAACGCAGGGTGATTCCCGCGTTGTTGACCAGGATGTGAAGTCCACCCATCTCGCGAATGGTCCGCTCGACGGCCTGGAGCGCCGATTCAGGGTCCGTCACGTCGGCGATGATGGGCAGGACCGAGTCGTCGCCGCCTAGCTCGCGCATGTCGTTGGATGACTGTTCCAGCCAGTCATTGTTAATGTCCAGCATTGCGACGCGTGCCCCGGCCCGCACCAGCCCTTCTGTGATGGCCCGCCCCATCCCGATGGGACTGGCCGCTCCCGTCACGATGGCGACTTTTCCTTGCAAGACTCCCTCTGACGTTGTCATTGCATGCTCCTTACCTTACGTTTGTATTGCCCTGATTATATGCTAAATTATCCGAAATGGGGCCTAGATGTAGTATTTGACGGCCCCGCGCCGGGAGTTTATGCCTATGGTTTCCCTCAGGAGTCCTCAGCTGTCCAAGTCCAGGTACATGGCCGGACTGCAGTGTCTGAAGCGGCTCTACCTGGAAACCTATCGCCGGGAGTTGGCCGACCCCGTAGACCCGGGCCAGCAGGCGAGATTCGATGCCGGGACTGCCGTGGGAGAGCTGGCCAGACAGCGGTTCCCCGGCGGCAAGCTGGTCGCTGAGGAATACTACCAACACGAGCAGGCGGTGAGAACAACCAGGAGGCTGCTGCGCTCCGTTCCCGTCCCGCCTCTATACGAGGCCGCTTTCAGCTTCGAGGGAATCCGGACCAGGGTCGACGTTCTGCACAAGAGCGGCGGGCCGGGATTCGACATGGTGGAGGTGAAGTCTTCCACCGGCGTCAGTCCAGTGTACATCCCCGACGTAGCGATTCAGATGCATGTGTTGGAAGGGGCGGGCGTTCCCGTGGACAGGGCCTGGCTGATGCACGTCAACAACGCCTACGTGTACGAGGGCGGCCCCTACGATCCGGAGCAGCTGTTCTCTCTGGAGGACGTCACCGAGCGGGCCCGTGCGTTTGCCGCCGACAATATTGGGGACGACCTGGATCGGATGTGGGAAGCCTTGCGCCAGGGCACGGAGCCGGACATAGAGACAGGACGCCACTGCAACAAGCCCTACAAGTGCTCGTTCTTCGGACACTGCCACCGGAATGGACCGGAACATCCGATCAGGCAGCTGCCCAGATTGGGAGAGAAGTTGTGGGTCCGTCTGAGGGAAGGTGGCATTCAGGAGATCGGCTCGATACCGGCGGACTTTCCTGGTCTGAATGATACTCAGCGACGGGTGCGGGACAGCGTGGTTATGGGAGCGCCCTTTGTCGGTCCCGACCTTGCCGGAGTCCTGGACGAAATCAGCTATCCGGTTAGCTTCATGGACTTTGAGACCGTTGGCCCAGTGCTGCCGCTCTACGTCGGTACGAGGCCCTACCAGACGGTCCCCTTCCAATGGTCACTGCATATACGGGACGCGGACGGAGGCATGACCCACCGGGAGTTTCTCAACGGTGACGACGACGACCCCCGGGAGCGTTTTGTCGTTAGTCTTCTGGATGCCGTGCCTTCTGAGGGCAGCGTCGTCGTGTATTCCAGCTACGAAAGGACCATTCTGACGGACATGGCGCGTCTGTTCCCTCAGTATGAAAGCCGCCTGGAGGCCTTATGCGCCCGGCTGTTCGACCTGTTGGATGTGGTCAGAGGCCACTACTACCATCCCGGATTTCACGGCAGCTATTCGCTGAAATCAACCCTGCCCGCGTTGGTCCCAGACCTGAGCTACGGAGACCTGGAGATACAGGGCGGAGACGTTGCCTCTATTGGCTATACCCGCATGATTGCGGCTGATACGCCGGAGACCGAGAAGGCCGAGATCCAGGAAGCTATGCTAGCCTATTGCAAGCGGGACACGGAAGCGATGGTCAGGGTGCTGGACGCGCTCAAGTCCGAGGCACGGTGGACAACCTAAACCGGAGCGTGGAGGTTCTTGGTTTCGCTTGGCCTACCGGGCGGGGATGTAGGTGGAGAACCAGGCCAGGCTCTCGGCCATCACCTCGCCCAGGGCCGGCTCCTGGTAGACTTCGTAGTGTCCGTAGCCCTTGAGCGTCACTAGCTTCTTAGGTTCTCCGGCGCGGTTGAACAGCTCCTGAGACTCCTCCGGGAGCACGATGCGGTCGTCGTCGGTGGTGATGAAGAGGATGGGCCTAGGAGAAATCTTGTCCACAACCCACTCTGGGTGGAAGCCAAGGGTCTCATCCACATACTCCATTGGCAGGGAGTTTATGGCGGAAGGGTTGTTCCTGCGCGCCGCCATAGAGAGCTCCAGGGACTGGCGGTCCGGCAGCAGTATGTAGTTCCGGTCAGCCATCTCAGATTCGCCGGTCAGGGACCGCTGCTCCCGGTCCCGTTTGGAGTGTTCCAGCAGGTCGAACCACTCGTCCACCCGCCTGACGCGGCTCATCCAGCGTATGCCGTCTCCTACACCCACCACGCTTACGATGCACTTGGCCCTTGGGTCTACGGCCCCCACCCAGGATACCGTGGCGCCTCCGTAGCTGGTGCCGTAGAGTCCAATTCTCTCCGGGTCCACCTCGGGTTGAAGCCCCAGAAAAGTCATGGCGGCCTGGACGTCCGCAACCCTGCTGTAGGGGGCGAGGCGGCTTCTCTGGCCTTCGCTGTCTCCCCAGCCCTTGTAGTCGAAGGTCATGGCCACATATCCGGCTTTGTTTAGATAGGCGGCGTTGTCGGGCAAGTACAGGTCCTTGACCCCGGTGTATCCGTGGCAGAGAAGGACCGCTCCCCTTCTCTCGCCGGGCTCCATGTCGTCGGGGGTGTAGACGTCTCCAACCAGCATGATGCCTTCACTGTAGAATGTCACGGCGCGTTTCAACTTCTCTCCTCCATAGTTCGCCTTGGGACGGGGCGGCTTGGGAATGGGGCCTGGGATGCGTGGCTGACTGCGCTCAGAAGTATAGCACAGGAGGATTGGGCGTCTGACATAACGTAATGCCGCCCAACCCTTGAAAAACACGCTTGAGCCTGCCAAGATAAGGGTCATGCGAATAGGCCTCTTCGAGTTCAACGAGCCCCTCCCGGAGCTAAACGAGCCACATGCCATTTCCATCTTGCGTCCCTGGGTGAACGTGGGCAGGGTCGGAACTCTGTCGCTTGCCCGTCTGGAGCGCCACTTCTCGGCCAAGAGTCTGGGCAAGCTTTTCAGGCCGGGGATGGTCTATGACTTCACGCGCTATCGGCCCCGCTCCCGACTTGTCGGGGACCGGCGCGAGATGACCATACCCAACAGTACGGTGAGCTATTCACAGCGGGACAGCGGGCCTGATCTGCTCTTCATGAATCTCAGGGAACCCCACCTGATGGGCGAGGACTATGTGGACTCGGTGCTGGAGATGCTGGGGACGTTGGGCGCCAAACGCTACTGCATGATTGGCGGAATGTACGATGTGGTGCCCCACACGCGCCCGCTGTTGGTGTCCGGTGCGAGCACGGGAAGCCAGGCCTCAGCCGACGCCGAACGTATGAAATTGCAGCCCAGCAGTTACCAGGGCCCCACCAGCATCATGTCCCTCATCGGCCAGGAAGCCGCCAAACGGGGCATCGAAAACATGAGTTTCGTGGTCCACCTACCCCAATACGTACAGTTGGAAGAGGACTACGCGGGAGTGGCCCGGCTAATGGAGATGGTCTGCTCTCTGTATGGTCTTCCGGAGCATCTGGCGGACAAGGAGAGGGGTGAGCGGCAATATCGTGAGCTAACGTCTGCTGTTCAGAGAAACCCGGAACTTCAGGACATCCTGTCCCAACTGGAGCGTCAGTACGATTCCCGCTCCCAGCGGGAGGCTGAGGATGAAGAGTTGCCCCCGCTGTCTTCCGAGGTGGAACGGTTTCTCAGGGAAGTGGGAGACCTGGGCGAGGAGGAGAACTCCTAACTTACGCCCCGCAGCTCCTTTGGCAAAACAAAGGAGACGTTCTCCTCCACTCCGTCGATAGTGGTCACCGATATTGGATGCAGGGCGGTGATCACTGCGTCAACGAGGTTCTCGGGTGTTGACGCTCCCGATGTTACGCCCACCCGTGCCACGTTTTCGAACCACGACTCGTCAATGTCCTCGGGCCCGTTGATAAGATAGGCCGGAGTGCCCCGGGCCTCCACCACTTCCCGGAGCCGGTTGCAGTTAGAGCTGTTTTGGGCGCCGATCACCAGGACCGCGTCCACCTGTCGGGCCAGAGCTTTGGCCGCCTCCTGACGGTTTGTTGTTGCGTAGCAAATGTCGGCCCGGGTTATTGCGTCGGGAAAGGCCGTGCTGATTTGGTCCACCGTTTCCTTGGTGTCGTCCACGGAAAGAGTGGTCTGGGTCAGCACGACTACGGGTGTGTCCCTGTTCCAGGAAGGAAACTCCATGTTGTCACGCTCGTCCATCAGAGACATGGGGACCTGGCCCATGGTGCCTCGGACCTCCTGGTGTCCGCGATGGCCCACGAGGACCACTTTGCGGCCCTCCTTATGGTACTTTTTGGCTTCGTTGTGCACTCTTGTGACCAGGGGACAGGTGGCGTCTATGACCTTGAGATTTCGTGAGTACGCCTTCTCGAAGTCTTCGGGAGGAGAGCCGTGGGCGGAGAAGACGACGACGGACTCTTCCGGTATCTCTTCCACGTCCTCCACCGTGACGGCGCCCTTGTTTTCCAGGCTAGCCACGACGTAAGGGTTGTGGACGATCTCGTGCTTCACGTAGACGGGAGCGCCGAACTTCTTGAGGCACAGTTCCACTATGTCCACTGCGCGCACCACTCCGGCGCAGAACCCCCTGGGCAAGGCCAGAATAACTTCCATTCGGCGGCCCCTCCTCCGTTTATTGCGAGGCCATTATATCCTAAAGGCCTCTAGCAAGCCCAAATCGACTGGCTAGACTGGAGAGTGAGCCGACCTGAAGGCTGTTGTCCTGGTTCAGGCTGGAAACCCGGTCGACCGGGTTTCATTGACACTAAATTCCGCCCGATGTTAACATGAGGCCCGAACCGGGGCGGGTAGGGCGCCGTCTCGACGGATTAAGGACCGGGGGTGTGGGGCGCCCGTTTGACCCGCAGCCCTCTTCATTGAAATTCATGGCCGTTTAAGTTTGCGAGACGCACCGATTGCCTGAAGATTTTGACTTTCGCTGGGCGGCAGTGATCCTGTCGCTCATTGTAGGATTTCTGGCCATCGCTGGCATGTTCGCCGCGTCGGCTTTCATATCGTCCAGGCGCAAGTCGGCGGTCAAGCTTACCCCATACGAATGCGGAATTCCGGCCGCTCCCTTCCGATGGTCGCAAATCAATCTCAGGTACTACGTGTTCGCAATACTCTTCTTGATATTCGATGTAGAGGCTGTGTTCCTGTTTCCCTGGGCGGTCGTTTTCCTGGACGTCAGCGACGTGGCCTTCTATGCAATGCTGATGTTTCTCGGTGTGTTGGGATTCGCCATACTCTACGGTTGGCGAAAAGGAGTCCTTGAGTGGTCGAGATAAACCCCATCTACCGTGGCGCCACAGGCGAGGGGCAAGGCAACACACCTGGGCCTAGTCTGTTCGATCGGGCGATGCCGGGTGTGGTCACGGCCAATGCCGAACAGCTTTTCGCAATGGCCCGGAAGTCGTCTCTTTGGACTCTGACATTCGGACTGGCATGTTGCGCCATAGAGATGATGTCCACCTACATGGCCCACCATGACCTGGACCGTTTCGGTGTCGTCACCTGGCCTTCTCCCCGCCAATCCGACGTGATGATAGTCGCCGGGACGGTGGTAAAGAAGATGGGCGAGCCCATAAAGCTCCTGTACGAGCAGATGCCCGAGCCCAAGTGGGTTATCGCTATGGGCAGCTGCGCGACCAACGGGGGGCCTTACTACCGCTCCTACTCGGTGGTAATGGGAGTGGACCACATCATTCCCGTCGACGTGTACGTGCCTGGGTGCCCGCCAAGGCCTGAAGCTCTCATGCAGGGCATCCTGAAGCTGCAAGAAAAAATAATGAGGGATTCCAAAACCAGTGGCGGAAAGGCCTAGTTCTTCCGCCCACTCCGACGAGTCCCCTAACTCCGGGGGCGAAGCCGCTCTAAGCGGCACGGCCCAGGCATTGCTCGACCTCGTCCTCCAGTCACTTGAAGGACTCGACCCCGTCCCTGGAGCTGTCGACAGCCGCCCTCAGATAACCGTCAAGCCTTCTGACGTCGCGGAAGCCTGCCGCATTTTGAAAGACACCCCGGGGCTTTCCTTCAATATGCTCCTTTGCCTTGCCGGGGTGGACTACGAGGAACGGTTCGAGGTGGTGTACGTGCTTCTCTCCCTGGAGCATGAGAGCATACTGGTCATCAAGGTTGAGTTGCCCTACGACGACCCGCGAGTTCCCACCGTCACGTCCGTCTGGCGGGCTGCTGGATGGTACGAGCGGGAAGCCCACGACCTGTTTGGAATAGTCTTCGAAGGAAACGCGGACCTTTCCCCCTTGGTGCTCTACGAGGGATTTGAAGGACACCCGGGAAGGAAATCTTTCCCCTTCCATGAATACGCCGAATATTAGACCTAAGAAGGTGGTTCTCACCGCCCGCATGCACATGTCGGAGGAAACCGCTGTGGCGTTGCTGGAACCCCTGTCTCTGGAGGGGGCGGGGACGACCTTGTCCGAGGCCCAGGACGACCTTGTGGTGAAGTTGTCCGCCTGGATTCAGGAAAACGACGGGCGGGGCGAGCTGGAGCAGGCCCTATCAGAGGCCGGGTATGAGGGAGTGGAGGAGGACACGGAACTACATCTGGAATTCACGGAAGGATAGAGCCGTAATTCATGGTTGACGCGCAACGCAGCCTGGAACTAGACGCCGAGCCCCTGGAAATGGTGGTCAACATGGGGCCGCAGCACCCCTCCACCCA
This sequence comes from Dehalococcoidia bacterium, assembly GCA_965224415.1. Lineage (GTDB taxonomy): Bacteria > Chloroflexota > Dehalococcoidia > Lucifugimonadales > JAGWBF01 > DAOUJI01. The sequence continues at coordinate 384,798 of CBDCZB010000001.1, forward strand.
CGGGGTGTTCAGGATGGTGTTGTGGGTGGATGGCGAGAAGATAGTCAAGGTGGAACCGTACATCGGCTACCTCCACCGCGGCTCGGAGAAGCTGTGCGAGGGAGAGCAATACCACCAGGTGGTCACCTTGTTTGACCGCCTGGACTACATATCCAACTTCAACAACGAGTTGGTGTACGTGAGGGCGGTGGAGAAGCTGATGGGACTGGAAGTCCCGGACCGGGCCGAGTACATACGCATCATTCTCTGTGAGCTCAACCGCATCGCCTCCCATCTGCTGTTCGTAGGCACCATCGGCCTGGACGCCGGCGCCATGACGCCAATCATGTTCTCGTTCCGGGGCAGGGAGCGTCTCCAGGCTGTGTTCGAGGCGGTCAGCGGCGCCCGCATGATGCACAACCACTTCCGGGTAGGAGGCGTGAAAGAGGACTTGCCGGACAACTTCCAGGAGTTGATGGACGGGTTGATGGTCGACCTGAAGGCGGACATAGAGGAGTGCGACCAGCTTCTGACCTACAACGAAGTGTTCGTTGCACGGTGCAAGAACGTGGGGAGCATCAGCGCCGCCGACGCTATCGACTACGGCATGACCGGCCCGTGTCTCAGGGCCTGCGGAGTGCCTTACGACGTGCGGAAGGCCGAACCCTACTCCCTGTACGACCGTTTCGACTTTCGGATTCCCACTGGCATCGACGGTGACTCCTGGGAACGTTACTACGTGAGGCTACAGGAGATGTACCAGTCCTACAGCATTGTCCAGCAGGCCATGGAACAGATGGAACCGGGTCCCGTATCTACGATGGGCCGCAGGCTGATACGTCCTCCCAAGGGCGACGTATACGTGCGCTCGGAAAATCCCCGTGGGGAGATAGGCGTGTACCTGGTCAGCGACGGAACTGACAAGCCCTACCGCTTGAAGGTCCGTCCCCCTTCATTCTGCAACCTGAGCGCGTTGGAGCACATGCTGGATGGCGCCTGGGTTGCCGACTCCGTTGTAATACTGGGTTCCCTGGACATAGTCCTGGGAGAGGTGGATAGGTAGGCCGTCGCAATGGACTGGTTGGACTTCATCCTCATCATCGTCGGGCTGTTGATTCTCTTTACGGCCCTTTCGGTGGTCGTCCTTTCGCTCACTTGGCTGGAAAGGAAGACCCTGGGACGCCTCCAACGCAGGTTGGGGCCGACCCGCACAGGGCCGATGGGGCTGATGCAGCCCATTGCCGACGCCGTGAAGCTGGTCCTGAAGGAGGACCTGATCCCCTCCTGGGCGGACAAGTCCGTCTTCTGGGTTGCGCCCCTGGTGGTGCTGATCCCGTCTTTCATGATATGGGTGACCATCCCCGCCTCAGAGAACCTGGTCCTCAGGAACCTGGACATGGGCCTGTTCTATATCATCGCCTTTTCGGTGCTGACCATCCTGGGGCTTGTGCTGGCGGGATGGGGTTCCGCCAACAAGTATGGAACGTTGGGGGGACTGCGCTCGGCGGCCCAGCTGGTCAGCTACGAAATACCAGTGATAATGGTAGTTATAGCCGTGGCCATGCTGGCCCAGTCTCTGGACCTGCAGGTCATCACGATGAGCCAGACGCCGGCCGACCACCCCAACATCGTAGAGCACAATCCCATTGATATACCCTTTGCGGTCCTCCAACCGCTGGGACTGGTTATATTCCTGGTGGCTGGCCTGGCCGAGTTGGGACGCATACCCTTCGACATCTACTTCGCCGAATCGGAAATCGTGGGAGGCCCCTTCGTAGAGTACAGCGGCGCCCACTGGTCGGTGTTCTTCCTGGCCGAGTACATGAACACCTTTGCCATTGCGGCGTTGACCACCCTCTTGTTCTTTAGTGGTTGGGAAGGCCCCGTGCTTCCCGGCTGGCTCTGGTTCCTGCTGAAGACTTATCTGGTCATCCTGGTTATATTCTGGATACGAGGCACCTTCCCACGGCTTCGAATAGACCAGCTGATGGCCTTTGCGTGGCAGGTGGCAGTCCCCCTGTCCTTTGCGAACATCGTCATCACGGGAATCTATCTGTTCTACGGCTGGCCCTGGTGGAGCCTGACTCTCATGTCTCTTGCGCTCACTGTGGTTATAGGGTATTTCATACAAAAGAAGCTGACGGAGCCGGCAAGAAGAGTGGCGGAGCTGTACGCACGGCGAACGGGGCCTCAACCGGCTCCCAACGCCGCCGACTAAGACGGATTCACACAACAGGAAGAGGGCAGCCGATGATAGGCGGAATAAAAGGAATGCTGGTAACCCTGGCCTCGACGGTGAAAGGACTGAGAAAGCCCGTCACCGCCCAGTACCCGGGGGAGCATCTCCCGATCCAGCCACGGTACATGGGGTTCCCGGCGCTGACGTGGGACTCGGAAGTGGGGGAACCCTATTGCACGGCCTGCATGGTGTGCATACGGAACTGCCCCACCCACTGCATGACCGCCTCCATGAAGGACAACCCCCTCCAGCAGGAAGGGAAGAGCTCGCGGCGCAAAATCGTTGACGCTTTCGAGATAAACCTCAACAGGTGTATACTCTGCGGGATTTGCGTCGAGGTGTGCAACTTCGACGCAATTGTTATGAGTCACGAACACGAGATGAGCACCTTCCAACGGAACGGGGACAGGCTGGACTTGGAGCCTCTGCTGGACATGGGCGTGAAATACCAGCGGGAGACCAACTGGGAACCGCCGTCCAAAAAGGCCAAGGAAGCTAAGGCGAAGGCGAAAACAGAGGAAGCAGCCAGCTAGGATGTCCGAGTTTCTCTTTGCCCTGGCGGCCTTCCTGACTTTGGGGGGCGGAGTTGGAATGGTGGCGACCCGGAACGTCGTTCACGCCGCCCTGTTTCTCCTGGTGTCGTTGGGGTCCGTGGCGGGCATCTATCTTCTGGTCTTCGCCGAGTTCCTGGCCCTTGTACAGGTCCTCATATACGGCGGGGCCATCATCATCGTGCTTCTGTTCGCCATTATGCTCACCCGCAGCGGCGAATATCCCCGAATCTCCGACAACAAGCAGTGGCCGCTGGCGATCATTGCCGCCGCCGCAGTCTTCGGAGTCCTCACCGCTTCCTTCCTGTGGATAGACAGGCCCGACTCGTCACCCGAGGGTCCCGGCATCACTGGAATAGGCAATAAGCTCTTCACCGACTGGGCCGTGCCCTTTGAAGTGGCGTCGCTGTTGCTGCTGGTGGCCCTTATCGGGGCCATTATCATCGCGGGCAATCCGGGCCGGAGGTCCTGATGCCCCTGGAAGCGTACCAGGTTGTCAGCGCGGCCCTCTTCAGCATCGGACTTTACGGAGTTCTGGCTCGCCGCAGCGCGGTGCTGATTCTCATGTCCATCGAGTTGATGCTGAACGCTGTCAACATCAATCTCATCGCCGCCGCCGCTTTCCTGGACAATGACGTCTTCACGGGCCAGATAATCGCCGTCTTTGTAATCACCGTGGCCGCCGCTGAGGTCGGCCTCGCCCTGGCCATAGTCCTACGAATATTCCGCAACCGGTCCACCGTAAACGTGGACGAGGTTGACTTGATGAAGTGGTGACCTCCGTATGGGGTTAGCTGAGAGCGCGTGGCTCATACCGGCGTATAGCTTCGCATCCTTTTTTCTGATTATAGCCTTGGGCAGATGGCTGCCGGGGCAGGGTTCTCCCCTATCCTTGCTGGCCATCGCTGCGGGATTCGTCACCTTCTGGTTCGTCCTGGCGGGCTATCTGGCTGCCGACTGCTCCGAGGCTTTCGGAGTCCCCACCTGTCTGTTCCAGCGGGAGTGGTTCACGGCGGGCGGCATAGAGCTGGCCTGGGGCCTGATAGTGGACCCGCTGGCCATCGTAATGCTGGGGTTGGTCACCCTGGTGGCCTTGGTCATACAGGTCTACTCTCTGGGGTACATGAAGGGAGACCCCCGTTTCGGCTGGTACTTCGCCGTCCACTCCTTGTTCGCGGCGGCCATGCTTACCCTGGTGCTGGCGGACAACTTCCTGCTGCTCTACGTGGCCTGGGAGCTGGTGGGATTGGGTTCCTACCTGCTGATAGGGTTCTGGTACGAGAGGCGTTCCGCCGCCGAGGCTGCGAAGAAGGCCTTTGTTACCACTCGGATCGGGGACGTCGCCCTGCTGATCGGCATTCTATTGTTGTTCAAGCAAGTGGGCACCTTCGACATGTCCACCATATTTGGCGAGGCCCAGGCGTTGGTAAACGGCGAGCCCAGCCTTCTAGGAAGCGGGACGGCAACCGCCGCGGCCCTGTTGCTCTTCATAGGAGCGATGGGCAAGTCGGCCCAGTTCCCCTTCCACGTATGGCTTCCCGACGCTATGGAAGGCCCCACGCCCGTCAGCGCACTCATCCATGCCGCCACAATGGTTGTGGCGGGCGTCTATCTGGTGGCCAGGGCTTTCCCGCTCTTTGAGGCTGCTCCCGACGCCCTGACGGTGGTTGCCGTAATCGGGCTTATTACGGCCCTTATGGGAGCCAGCATGGCCATGGTCGTGACGGACCTGAAACGGGTGCTGGCATATTCCACCATAAGCCACCTGGGGCTGATGATGTTGACCCTGGGGTCATTCGGCTATGCGGCCGCCATATTCCATCTGGTGGCCCACGGCTTTTCCAAGGCGATGCTCTTCCTCGGAGCGGGCAGCGTCATGCACAGCATGGACGAGGAAACGGACATACGGAAAATGGGCGGGCTGCGGAAAGTGATGCCGGTCACCGCCCTGACCTTCGCCATTGGAGCGCTTTCGTTGGGAGGAATCCCCATATTCTCCGGCTTCTGGAGCAAAGACGAGGCACTGCTGGCCGTGCTGGACCACCGTGTCTATCTGCTGGCATTTGCCTTCATAGTCGCCTTTATGAGCGCGCTGTACATGGCCAGGGTTTGGTTCATGGTGTTTCTGGGCGACTTGAAACGCGAGAACGAACACGTCCACGAGTCGCCCTGGGTTATGCTCGGACCGATGTGCCTTCTGGGGGCGCTCACGGTCGTATTCGGGTTCACCGCCATAAAGATAGCCGACTCGGGCGGATTCGGGACCTTCCTGTTTTTCGATAAACCCCACGGCTTTGCCCCAAACATCGGGCTGATGTTGGGGTCTATCCTGCTGGCCGTGGCGGCCTTTGTTGTCGCATGGCGGGTATACGTATCCAAGAAACTGTCCATCGAACCCATTAAGCAACGGTCCGCCGGGGCGCTGGCAGTGGTGGGCGCAAAATACTACCTGGACGACCTGTACCAGTGGGTTATTGACAAAGTTGCGCTTGCCTTCTCGCGGGCCACGGCCCTGTTCGACCGCCTCGTATTGAACGACGCCGCAGTAAATGGGACGGGTCTGTCGATAAGGCGGGCGGCAATGGGGCTCCGCTACCACGTGACGGGCAGGTTGTACACCTACGCCCTTGGAATAGCGGTGGGCGCCGTTGGGGTGGCCTTATTCTGGTGGCTTATGACTGGCTGATGGAGGAGTCCAACTCTTAGCATGGCATTGTTGGCAACCATAGTCCTGCCCCTGGCCGCAGCCGGGGTGATAGCCTTCATCCCCCGGGACAGAGGGAGGGAGATAAAGGTCCTGTCCCTTTTGGTCTCGGCCGCAGCATTGGTCCTCAGCGTGGTCCTATTCGCCATGTACGACTACAAGGACGGCGGCTATCAGTTTAGCGAGTCCTTCAAGTGGTTGGACGCCCCCCTGAACATCTCCCTGAGCCTTGGTCTGGACGGCATATCGGCGCCGATGGTCCTCTTGACGGGAATCGTCATGTTCGCCGGTGTGCTGGTCTCCTGGAACATAGAACACAGGCCCAAGGACTTCTTCGTTCTGTACATGGCCCTCGTGGCCGGAGTGTTCGGCACGTTCGTGACCAGGGACCTGTTCTTCCTGTTCTTCTTCTACGAGCTGGCCGTTCTGCCCATGTACCTGCTCATCGGCGTGTGGGGCAGCAGCTCCGACTTCGGGACGTTCTTGAGGACCAAGGACTACAGCGCCATGAAACTGGTGCTGTATCTGGTGGCGGGAAGCGTCCTGGTGTGGGTGTCCATACTGGCGGTCTACTGGATCGCCTACGACGCCGGGATGCCTACGTTCTCCCTTGGCGACCCTGACTCCGGGGTCAGGACTCTCCAGGACGTGGACTTCAACGATGGCTTCAAGCATTTCGAGACCCTCTTCTTCCCGCTGTTCATGATCGGATTCGGCGTGCTGGCCGGTCTGTGGCCCTTCCACACATGGTCGCCCGACGGCCACGTGGCGGCGCCAACTGCGGTGAGCATGTTGCACGCCGGAGTGCTGATGAAGCTGGGCGCCTACGGCATCATTCGGGTGGGCATGTTCCTGTTCCCGGAGGGAGCCGAGCAGTGGATGCCACTGCTCATTGGCTTGGGCACGGTGAACGTAATCTACGGCGCCATCTCGGCTATGGCCCAGCAGGACTTGAAGTACGTCGTGGGGTACTCCAGTGTCAGCCACATGGGGTATGTATTAATGGGCATTGCAACCCTCCATCCTTTGGGGGTTGGCGGCGCTGTCCTACAGATGTTCTCCCACGGAATAATGACGGCTCTCTTCTTCGCCATGGTCGGAGTAATCTATGACCGGGCCCACATCAGGGACATAAACGTATTGGGCGGGCTGTCTAAGAGAATGGGGAAAACGGCGGTCCTGTTCGCCGTGGCAGGCCTGGCGTCCCTTGGCCTGCCCGGTCTTAGCGGATTCGTCGCCGAGTTCCTGGTCTTTGTCGGCGTGTTTCAGGAATACCTGCCCCTTGCGGTGTTGGCCGTGGTTGGAGCGGGCATAACCGCCGTGTACATATTGCGGCTGTTGGCCAAGGCTTTCTTTGGGCCGCTGGACCCCCGCTGGGAGCATCTGGGAGACGCAACCCGCATGGAGTGGGGCGCAGGGGTGATGCTGGCCTTTGTGCTGGTATTCGTGGGCGTTTGGCCTGCGCCGCTCATGAACGTGATTAACTCGGGTGTGAACATGATTCCTGGAGTGAGTTAGGCCGGAGCAATGTCGCTAACTGAGAATCTACATCTGCTGCTGCCGGAGTTCCTGCTGGCCGGTCTGGCCTTGCTGGTATTCGCAGTCGACCTGTTCCTACCGGACCGGCACAAGAAGCTGCTGGCCTGGGTGAGCGTGGCCGGTCTGGCGGGGCTTGTGGGACTCTCCGTACCACTGTTGTGGGGCGAAGATACGGCCTTATACGGCGGTCTTATAGCCGTGGACGCCTATGCCCTGTTCTTCAAGGTCATGTTCATGGTCATGGGCATCTTCGTGATACTTGCCTCGGTGGACTACGTCGGGAAACGTCTGAGGCACCCCGGCGAGTTTTACGGGATCATACTTTTCGCGGTGCTGGCCATGAACGTCATGGCCGCTTCCAGGGAGCTTCTCACCGCCTACATCGCCCTGGAGCTGATGAGCTTCAGCTTCTACATCCTGGTCTCCTATGCGAGGGACAACGCAAAGTCCAACGAAGCCGGGATGAAGTACATCATCATCGGAGCCTTCTCGTCAGCGATTCTGATGTTCGGGCTAAGCATGGTGTACAGCTCCATTACAGCCACTCGCTACGACGACATAGCCGCCGAGCTTACGGCGTCCATAGCCGGGATAACTGAAGTCAGCCCGGCGTTGTGGGTGGGGCTTGCCCTGATGTTGGTGGGGCTGGGTTTCAAGGTGGCTGCGGCTCCCTTCCACATGTGGGCTCCAGACGTTTACGAGGGGGCGCCTCTGCCCGTCACGGCCTACCTGGCCGTGGGGTCCAAGGCGGCGGCTTTTGCCCTGGCTCTGCGCCTGTTTGCGGAAGCCTTCGCACCGGCTATAGACGACTGGAGAATCATTGTTGCCGTGCTTGCGGTCGTAACGATGACGGTCGGAAACCTGATGGCCATACCACAGACGAACATCAAGCGTCTGCTGGCCTATTCCAGCATCGGTCAGGTGGGGTTCCTGCTCGTGGGCCTGGCGGCGTTGTCTCCTCTGGCCTCCAACGCCATCATGCTCCATCTGATCGGCTACGCCTTCACCAACATGGCTGTGTTCGTGGGTGTTATAGCCGTCTTCAACATGACAGGCAAGGAAGAGATAGCCGACTTTGCCGGGTTGGCTGATCGGCATCCGTTCATAGCCGCGTCTATAGCGATAGGCATGTTCTCCCTCGCCGGGCTTCCCATCTTCGCGGGCTTTGTCACCAAGTTCTACCTATTCATCGCCGCCGCCAATGAGGGGCTACTTTGGCTGGCGTCTATAGCAGTGGTGTACAGCGTCGTATCGCTGTATTACTACCTGATGGTAATACGCCAGATGTACATACAACCTGCCGGCGATTCTGAGGTTGCCGACGACCACGGCATTCCGTCGCCCGCCGGGGCTTCCCTCGACGCGCCCGAGGAGGGCGTGGAGCTTGAGGACCAGGGAACTGGCTCGCCGTCGAGGCTGATAATCGCAGTGCTGGCGGTGATGGTCATAGGCTCGATATTTGTGGGAGTATACCCGTTCCCCATAGTGGAGGCTCTGGACGCCGCCACCGCAGCCATCCTTCCCTAACGCCGGGGCTCGCCTCTGATTGCGCTGAGAACTACAACTCCGGCCTTTGATATAATTTTGCTATAATGCGGTGCGCCCTGTAACGGGCGCAGGTTTACGTAAGCCAGCGCCTGTGCGCTGGGGGGTTACACACGAGGGCGCTGTTGATAATTTCTGTGATAGGCGGAAGTCAGGCCACCGACGCCACCAAGGAACTCTCCTACGAGGTTGGGCGGCAGCTTGCGCTGCGTGGAGTTTCCGTGGCCTGCGGCGGGTTGTCCGGCGTCATGGAGGCTGTGTGCCGAGGGGCCAAGGCTGCTGGCGGCACCACGATAGGCATCCTGCCCGGCATCGACCCCGATGCGGCCAACCAGTGGGTGGACATACCCATATGCACGGGCATGGGATACGCCCGTAACTCGGTGGTTGTGAACACGGGCAGGGCCGTTATTGCAATGGAAGGCGCTTACGGAACGCTGTCGGAGATTGGCCACGCCCTGGGCAACGGTGTTCCGGTGGTGGGGCTTGGCACCTGGACCATATCCAGAAACGGCGCCGTCGACGACCAAATCATAGTTGCTGACACCCCCGCCGACGCGGTTGAAAAGGCCGTCCAGGCGGCCAAAACACGCAGTTCTAGGTAACCCCTATTGAAGCATGGTGAAGAGTGGCGGCTGCCATAAGTGAAGTTAGGGCGCGCGAGGTCCTGGACTCGCGGGGCAACCCTACCGTCGAGGCTGAAGTCCTGCTGTCCGACGGAGCCGTTGGCTTGGCTATGGTGCCTTCAGGAGCCTCCACCGGCGCCTACGAAGCCCTGGAATTGAGGGACGGGGATACGGCCAGATACAACGGCAAAGGCGTTCTCAAGGCCGTAAGCAATATAGAGAGCGTCATCGGCCCGGCGCTAAAGGGCGTGTCGCCTTTCGACCAGAGCGATGTAGACCGGCGGCTTCTGGAGTTGGACGGGACGCCCGACAAGTCCAACCTGGGGGCCAACGCCATTCTGGCGGTGTCCATGGCTGTCGCCCACGCAGCCGCGTCCTCTCAACGGGCGCCCCTGTACCGCTGCCTGGCGGACAGGGACAGCTATTCTCTGCCCGTTCCCATGTTCAACATACTCAACGGCGGAAGACACGCTCGCAACTCCACCGACATCCAGGAGTTCATGGCGGCGCCGGTGGGGGTAGACACATTCCGGGAGGCGATGAGGGCCGGCGCCGAGATTTACCAGGCGTTGGGGCGAATCCTAACCAACTTAGACCTGAGCACTAACGTAGGAGACGAAGGAGGCTTCGCTCCGTCCTTGTTCTCCAACGCGGAGGCGGTGGACCTGGTGGTGGAGGCCATTTCCAAGGCTGGGTACAAGCCAGGGCAGGACTGCTGGATCATGCTGGACGTGGCCGCAACCGAACTGTATTCCGACGGCGTCTATGCCTTGGAACGGGAGGGAGCCAGCCTGACCGCCGCAGAATTTGTCTCCTACTTCTCGGATTGGACCGACAAGTACCCGATCCTGAGCATCGAAGACGGGCTTTCCGAAGACGACTGGGAAGGCTGGCAGTCTCTGTCAGCCCGCATTGGCGACCGGGTGCAACTGGTGGGTGACGACCTCTACACCACCAACTCGCAACGTATCCGTAGAGGCGTGGAGACCCGCGCCAGCAACGCTGTGCTCATCAAAGTCAACCAGATAGGAAGCCTCACCGAGACGTTGGAGGCGGTGGAACTCACCAAAGAAGCGGGATGGGCCAACGTCATAAGCCACCGCTCGGGTGAGACCGAGGACAGCACGATAGCTGACCTGGCTGTGGCGTGGGATGCGGGTCAGATAAAGTCGGGCGCCCCATGCCGCTCCGAACGGCTGGCGAAATACAATCGTCTCTTAAGAATAGAGCAAGAGTTGGGAAGCTCGGCCAGGTACGCCGGCGCCGACGCTTTCAAACACGTTAGCATGGGCCTCAGGTAGAATATCAGGGACGACGGACCAATAATCCTCTGGAGGTGTTGCGATGGCCACCCGAATAGGCATCAACGGATTCGGACGCATAGGGCGCCAGGTGACGCGAGCAATCATGGAACGGTACCCGGACAAGCTGGAGGTGGCGGCGGTCAATGACTTGGCCGACGCGCGGACCAACGCCCATCTGTTCAAATACGACACAAGCTATGGCGTCTATCCAGGCACAGTGGAGCCGGTTGACGGCGCCCTTGCCGTGGACGGCAAGCCCATTACGGTCTTCCAAGAGAGGGAACCGGCGAAGATTCCCTGGTCCGAGGTGGGGGCCGAGCTTGTAGTGGAGTCCACCGGGTTCTTCACCAACGCTGACCAGGCCGTAGGCCACCTGGAGGGGGGCGCCAAGAAAGTCGTCATATCCGCTCCGGCCCGGGGCGAGGACATCACCTTGGTGCTGGGAGTGAACGACGGCAAGTACGACCCGGCGGCCCACAAGATTGTGTCCAACGCGTCCTGCACCACAAACTGCTTCGCGCCGATGGTTGCTGTGCTCAACGAGAACTTTGGGGTCGAGCACGGGCTGATGTCCACGGTGCACGCCTACACCAACGACCAGAAGATTCTGGACCAGGTCCACGAGGACCTCAGGCGGGCCAGGGCGGCGGCCATGAACATCATACCCACAAGCACCGGCGCCGCCAGAGCCGTGGGCAGCGTCATACCGGAGCTGAACGGCAAGCTCCACGGAATGGCTCTCCGTGTGCCTACGGCCACCGTCTCCCTGACCGACTTCACCGCTACGGTCGCAAAGGACGTCAGCGTGGAAGAGGTCAATGCGGCCTTTAAGAGCGCGTCAGAGGGGAAGCTCAACGGGATTCTGGAGTTCTGTGAGGAGCCGCTGGTTTCCACCGACTTCAAGGGCAACCCCCATAGCTGCATTCTCGACTCGCTTTCCACGATGGTTATGGAAAAGCGAATGGTGAAGGTCCTCGGCTGGTATGACAACGAGTGGGGCTATTCGTGCCGGACAGCCGACCTCTGCTCCTTTATGACCGACAAAGGCCTGTAAAGGCCCGTCATGTGAATGACAAATAGGGGAGGCTCTATGCCTCCCCTATTTGTTTGTGTGCAGGTTCCTCCTCGCCTTGGCGGAAGAGGACCGAGGTGAGGGTGACGTTCTCGTTGACTGTGATCGTTGCACAAAATCTGACCGCCGGGGATTGCCGTTGCCCCCTCACCCTAACCCTCTCCCCATCGCGGGAGAGGGAACCTTTCGGGAAGCCTGCCACGCCTCTTCTCTTGTGCTAACGATTCTTTTGGATGGGAATCCCGCGCAGGTTTACCGTCGTAAGAGTAGGTTGCTAGAATAGCGGCGTTCGCAGTCCCTTCCGAAACGCTGAAATCGGCTTAGCTTGAATATGGCTTAAATTGCCGCAACTGAAATTGCCGCCCCTGCCGGGGTCGGTCCGAACATACAGCCGGTTTGCGCCGGCTCTGTTGCTTCCCCTGATACTGGCTGTGGCCTTGGGGTTGCGCCTCTACGGAATAGGCTGGGATGACGGGTACGGCTTCCACCCCGACGAGCGCTCCCTATACATGCGCGCAGACTGCATGTTCCGGACGCTCACCGACTCTCCTGGATACCTGGAGTGCAATCGGCCGTTCCCTAAGACCCAGCCGGGGCTCCCCAGCCTGCGCACGGCCTTGGACCCCGCTGAAAGCCCCCTGAATCCCCACTGGTTTCCCCTGGGTTCCCTTCTGATATACACCGTCGTGCTTATCCGGGGGATATTCGAGCCCTTTACCGATCTGGGCTCTCTGCTGAGCATGGCATACATCGGGCGCTCCCTGGCCGTTGTGGCAGACGTGGGCACAGTGTTCATGGTCTACCTGCTGGGCAAGCGAATCTTCGACCGCAGGGCCGGACTGCTCGGAGCGGCGCTGGCGGCTCTGACCGTGGTCAGCATACAAAGCAGCCACTTCTATCGGCCTGAACCGTTCCTGGTATTCTTTGTCGGGGCGTCCTTTTGGGCCATGCTCCGCGCCGTGGAGCATGGGCGGCTCCGGGATTCCCTTCTGCTGGGAGTGTTCGTCGGTCTGACCTTCGCCATGAAGGTCTCGTCCCTACCGCTGGTCCTGCCGCTGATGATGGGCTATGGGTTTATTCTGGCCACCAACAAGGACGGGACGTGGGAGACTCCTTCCCCGGCCAAGCAGACCCAGGTGGTCGTCCACATCGTGTCAGCCGCCGCCGTGTCGGTGGTCGTGTTCTTCATTACGACTCCCTATGCCTTGCTGGATATGGTCACCTTCGTGGCCGACATCAGATACCAGGCCGAGAATGTGGCGAGGACGGCGGGGATAGTCCCGTTCACGGTGCAGTATGTGGGAGCTCCGGCCTTCCTCTATGAGCTGCGGCAGACGACGATATGGGGGTTCGGGCTTCCGCTGGGAATAGCCGCTTGGGGTGGGGTGGCCTATTGGCTTATCAGGGAAGCTATCGGGGCTTTGCGCGACGGGCGGATGAACATAGGCGCCGCGATGCTGTTGGCCTGGGCGCTGCCCAACTTTATCCTGCTGGGTTTCTTCGAGACCAAATTCCTCAGGTACATCTTTCCTATTATGCCCTTTATGGCCTTGCTGGGAGCGGGGATGCTGGTCGACCTAGCGGACCAGGCGCGCAGGCTGCGCGAGGCTGGTTGGGCTGCAGGGAACCGGCTCCGGAGGTCGTTGGCGCCGGCCGTCAGGTATGCGCCGCAAGCTGTGCTGGCTGTGACCGCGTTCATCGTGGTTGCGACCGCGGTTTTTGCACTGTCCTTCAGCCGGGTCTATGCCTCTCCTCATCCCGCTGTACAGGCGTCGGAGTGGATTCATGAGAACCTTTCCCGCGACACCAACATCGTCACTGACAACCACTGGGACGAAGGCATTCCCAACCTGTACAGCTACAGGGTGCACGGCAATCAGATACCCATCTATGAGCCTGACTCGACCTCCAAGATGGAATCGATGTCCGAAATGCTCTCAAAGGGAGACTGGTTGGTCTTTTACAGCAACCGGACCTATGGCAGCGTGGCGCGTCTGCCCCAGCGATATCCGTTGAGCTCCCACTATTACCGGCTGCTGTTTTCCGGTGAGTTGGGGTACGAGCTGACGATGGAGTTTAGCTCCCATCCCAACCTTTTCGGATTAGCTTTCGTGGACGATCCCTTTGGGCGCGCGGGTTTGCCCGAGCCTAAGCTAATCAAGGAGTCGCCTCCGGCGCCGGTTACCTTCAACCTGGGCTATGCTGACGAAAACGTAATCAACTACGACCATCCTAGAGTCCTCATGTTCCGGAACGTCGGAGGATATTCCAGCGACCGGGTTTTCGACTTGCTGCTGGGCGGTTTGGACCAAAGCATACTTTTGCCGGAAGAGCGGACACCGCCTCTTCATCTCGACGAGGGAGACAAAGCCACTCAACGAGAAGGTGGAACTTGGTCCGACATCATCAAGCGGGACAGCTGGACCAACGCGGTCCCCGTGCTGGCATGGCTGCTGCTGGTGGAAGTCATATACCTAGCGGCTCTGCCTCTGTCCGTGTTCATCTTCAAGTGGCTTCCTGACAGGGGTGTAGTCCTGGCCCGAGCTGTGGGAATCCTGGGCGTAGCCTACGTAGCGTGGTTGCTGGCTAGCCTGGAGTGGATGCACTTCTCCCGCTACTCGGCGCTTATTGGGCTGCTTGTAGTGGCGGCGTTGTCAGGTCTGACGTTAGCGTTTCGCTGGCGGGACTTCAAGGACTTCATAGTCAGCCACTGGCGTCTGCTGGCGATAGGAGAGGCGCTGTTTATCGTCGCGTTCCTCTCCTTCGTAGCGATCAGGTGGGCAAACTCCGACCTGTGGCACTTGTACAGGGGCGGTGAGAAGCCTATGGACTTTGCGTACCTCAACGCAGTCCTAAGGTCCAGTGTGATGCCCCCTTATGACCCCTGGTTCGCGGGCGGATACTTGAACTACTACTACTGGGGGCAGTTTATCGTCGCGACGCTGGTGAAGGCCACGGGGATTGTTCCATCGGTGGCCTACAACCTGGCCACGCCCCTGCTGTTCGCGCTGACCATCACCGGAGCGTACTCCATAGTTTTCAATCTGGCCACCGGTTTCAAACGCGCAGCAGCGTCCTCCGCAGACTCAACCTCCCCACCGCCTGTCGGTGAGCTTCCCTCCGCAACCGCAGAGTCCTGGCGGGGCGGTTGGCGCAGACGTGTTCCGTGGCATGGCGTGGGAGCCGGGGTTTTGGCGGCGGCTTTCGTTGCCGTCATAGGCAACCTGGGCGTCATTGCTCAAGTTGTCAAGGGAGGTTGGAACACCATATTCCACGGCGCTCCCTACCCGTCGCTGACTTTCCTGGCGGACTTCTGGTACAGCAGCCGGATGATACCCGTGCTGGACGACGTGAGTCCGTCGGCCCTGACCTTCTGGATACCTGAGAAGTTCGGCAATTGGGTTGACATAAGCCCCCACATAACCGAGTTCCCCTTCTTCAGCTTCTTGTTCGCCGACTTGCACGCCCACATGATAGCCATACCCTTCACACTATTGGCCGTCGCTTTGGCGTTCAACCTTCTGCTGGGCATCAGGGACGGAGCTGTACGGCGTCTGTTGCCCGCCGCCGTATTTCTGGCCGTCTCCGTGGGGGCTTTGTGGGCCATCAACACATGGGACTACCCGACCTTCCTCCTTCTATCGGTCGGCTCGATGGCGCTTGGCGCATATCTCCGGCAAGGCCGGCCCTCCGAACGGGCCGTCATCTTCATCGGGGCGGCGGCGGTCGTGGGGCTGTTGAGCGTCCTGGCCTTCCTGCCATTCCACAACAACTACCATCCTTTCCCGACTGGGATCGTTGCCGCCAAGTGGCAGACTCCGCTGCTCAATTTCCTGGGCATACATGGATTGTTCCTGTTCATATTGGGCAGCTTTCTGGTCTACGTTGCCTGGAACCCGGCTGCAATGTTCGCCAGGAGGCTGCTCAGCAGGGGCACCAACTCCTCCACCCTAGAGGTGCCCGGCGAGGCCGCTGAAGGCAGTATAGAGAAGTCCGGAGCCGGGCCTTGGTTTATATTGGGAGGCGGCGTTACGT
The DNA here is from genome assembly GCA_965224415.1 of Dehalococcoidia bacterium. Lineage (GTDB taxonomy): Bacteria > Chloroflexota > Dehalococcoidia > Lucifugimonadales > JAGWBF01 > DAOUJI01. Next base: position 400,392 of record CBDCZB010000001.1, read on the forward strand.
TGCTGCTTTTCGTCTATACGGCCGTAACGGGATTCTGGGTGGCGGCGGTCATCGTTTTGTTCTTGGCAGCGCTGGTGTGGACTGTAGCCCGAATTCTCTGCGGGGACCGCGAGACCGCTCCCTACGTCGTCTTTCCCCTGGGGATGGCTGTGCTGGCTCTGCTCGTGGCCTTTGGGGTTGAGTTCGTCAGGGTGCAGGACGATATCGGCCGCATGAACACCCTGTTCAAGCACTATCTGGCCGTCTGGACGCTGCTGGCGATGGCATCCGCCTTCCTGTTGTGGAGGCTTGCGACCCGATCCGGGTTGAGCCTCCGCAGACCAAAATCGCTGTTGCGTTGGAGGGCAGTATGTGCGGGCGCCGTCCTGTTACTGCTTGCCTCCAGCATGATGTATCCGGTCCTGGGCACGTGGCACCGCATAGGAGACCGTTTCCTCACGGAGGACAGGACTCTGGACGGGGCGGCGTACATGGAAAAGGCCATGCACTGGGACCAAGACCAACTGCTGGTCCTGGACTGGGACTATCAGGCCATCAGGGGACTCCAGGACAGAATTCAAGGCTCGCCGGTGATTCTGGAGGCGTGGACTCCCCAATACAGATGGGGGGCGCGCTTCTCCATATACACGGGGCTTCCAGCCGTCGTGGGCTGGGGATGGCACCAGGAACAGCAGAGGATGGAGTACCGGGAGACCGTGCTGCAACGCGTGTCTCACGTAGATGAGATATACACGACTACGAACAATCGGCGGGCCTTGGAACTGATGGAGCAATACGAGGTCGAGTACATCGTCGTTGGGCAACTTGAAGAGGTCTACTATCCGGAGGCGGGCCTGGAGAAGTTTACCCGTTTCGAAGAGGAAGGCCTGACAGAAGTCTGGTACGAGAATCCTGGGGTCAAGGTCTACCGCGCCCTGTGGTATAATTAGCCCGGCTCGCGGCCCGCTCCGCTCACCATGGGCCGTTTCTCTGCAGCCAGCGGGAATCAACCTTAGGAGGGAACGCCATGGCCAGCCCTCAACTGGAAGAAATTCTCCAGCAACTCCGCAATCGCCCCACCACCGACAGCACGAACATCGATGACTCACGAGCTCTGTCCGATGCCCGTAAAGACCTGTTTCCTCTCGGACCGGACGTAAAGGTCAACCGGGTTTCGGCAGGAGGAGTCCCGGCGGAGTGGATAGCTTATGAAGGGAACCCGCCCAACGCCGCGCTGCTGTATCTTCATGGGGGCGGATACGTGCAGGGTTCCATGAGGAGCCACCGCTCCACGATATCCTGGATAGCCAAGGCGGCAGGAATCTGTGCGCTGGGCCTCGAATACCGCCTGGCCCCTGAGAGCCAGTTTCCGGCGGCGGTGGAAGACTCGGTGGCGGCGTACAGTTGGCTGCTGTCTACAGGTCATCTGCCCTCTAAAATGGCCATTGCCGGCGATTCGGCCGGCGGCGGTCTGACCCTTTCCACATTGATAGCTCTGCGGTACTACGGGCTTCCCATGCCCGCGGCGGGAGTTTGCATCTCTCCGTGGACGGACTTGACCCAGTCGGGAGACTCGATGAAGACCAATGCGGAGTCGGACCCGACGGTAAGCAAGGAGCGGTTGGATGACATGGCGGGCCTCTACTACGGTTCCGCCAATCCGGAGGCGCCGTTGGCGTCGCCCCTGTTCGCCGACCTGACAGGGCTGCCGCCGCTGTTGGTGCAAGTGGGTTCCATCGAGACCTTGCTGGACGATTCGACACGGCTGGTGGAAAAGGCAAAGGCGTCGGGGGTTGACGCCACCCTGGAGGTGTGGGACGACATGCCCCACGTCTGGCACAACTGGGCGCCCGTTTTGCCAGAGGCGCAGCAGGCAGTGGACAGCATCGGAGAGTTTCTGCGACAGCGTATGAACGGCGGTTAAACCCTGTTTGGAATCGAAATAAAAGAGCAGGCCGTGGTTTCGTTCACCGGCCTGCTCTAAAACGTCAGCGTATGTGAGGAAACCGGAAAAACCATGCACCCAGGCGCTCTCGACGGAATCAAAGCGCTGGAGATATGCTCCTTCGTCGCCGGACCCTACTGCGGCAAACTGCTTGCCGACATGGGCGCCGATGTCATCAAAGTGGAGCCGCCCGATGGAGGGGACGTTGCCCGTTCCCGCGGCCCCTTTTTCAACGGCTCCCCGGGGCAAGACAACAGCTTCCTGTTCATCTATTTGAACAACAACAAGCGGGGAATCACTCTGGACATAGCCGCCGCCAAGGGGCGGGAGATATTGCACCGGTTGTTGAGCCAGGTGGACATGGTGATAGAGGACCTGCCCTTGGCCCAAGCGGAGACGGCGGGCATAGACCCGGCCAGCCTACGGGAAGAATTTCCGTCGTTGGTCTGCACTTCGATAACGCCCTTTGGCCGGTCCGGTCCATACAAAGACTACAAGGCCTACTATCTCAACAACTACCACTCCGGCGGCGACGGCTGGATGCTTCCCGGCGGAAGACTGGCCGACCGCCTGTATCCAGATCGTGAACCCATAAAGATCGGCGGCTACATCGGCGAGTACCAGGTGGGGCTGGGCGCTGCCCTGGCCTCCGTGGCTGCGATTCTGAGTCGGACGATGGACGGCGAAGGACGCCACGTGGACGTGTCGGCCCAGGAGATCCTCATCAATCTCAACGCCGCCGACTTTTGCCAGTGGCCCGACCGGGGATACATTGAAGACCGCCGACACCGGCATCTGTACCAGTATATTGGGGGCCTTTACAAGTGCAAAGACGGCTATTGGGAGATGCTTCTCCCTGCCCAGCGTCAATGGGAGGGGTTGCTCCGGGTTATGGGAGACCCGGAGTGGGCCAAAGACGAGAAGTACGCCGACCATGACTCTCGCATCGCCCGACGCTTCGAGATTGACGACCTGGTGGAAGACTGGGCCATGAACCATACCAGGGACGAGATATACCATTGGCTGCAAACTGAGGGCTGCGCAGCCGGTCCGGTCTACACGATGGAAGAGATGCTCGCTGACCCACAGATGGAGCACCGAGGGTTTTACGCCGATATGGCGCATCCTGTCTTAGGGAACTATCGAGCGCCCGGCTCTCCTGGCCTGTTCTCTGAGACTCCGTCGGTCAACCGGAGCCCAGCTCCCCAACTGGGCCAGCACAACATGGATGTCTACGGCGGGCTTCTGGGTTACGACCCCAGGCAAATCGTCCGGCTTAAACAGACAGAGGTTATCTAAGCCTTGATGAACAGCCTTCCTCTGAAAAATGTGCGAGTCGCCGACTTCACATGGGCCGCAGCCGGTCCCTACAGCACTTTGCTGCTGGCCTCTTTGGGCGCCGAGGTGATAAAGATAGCCTCAGCGAGGGCCAGGGGGGGCTTCCCGCAGAGACGTGCAGCCCAAGTGGACCGCTACCTGAACTATGGGAAACTGGGGCTGACCTTGAATCTCCAGGCGCCCGACGGGGCAGACCTGGCCCGCAAGCTGATTTCCGTTTGCGACGTGGTAATGGAGAACTTCCGGCCAGGCACCATGGAGCGTTTCGGACTCAGCTACGCCGAGTTGTCTCGAATGAAGCCCGACTTGGTGATGGTGTCATCGTCGTCATTGGGTTCCGAGGGCCCTTACTCCAAGTATGTAGGATTCGCACCTATATTTGGGACGATGGGCGGCTGGTCTCAAGTGACGGGATATTCCGATGGGATACCCTCCGAGCTGCGTCTGGTGGTTGATTACACGGCAGGGCAAGCCGCGGCGTACTCGGCGTTGGCCGCTGTGTACCACGCCCGCGCCACCGGGAAGGGCCAGTACATAGACATGGCTTCCAGGGACGTTGCGACGGCGATGGTCGGCGAGCACGTGCTGGACGCCGATCTGAACGGCGCCGACTCGGAAATGAACGCCAATCCGCGCACTGGAAACAGGGACAGCATCATGGCGCCCCACGGGGCGTATCGTTGCGCGGGAGAGGACGCCTGGATTACCATAGCCGTGGCGACTCAGGAGGAATGGGAAGGGTTGTGCAGGGCCGCCGGGAAAGAAGCCTGGCTGGCCGACGCCAGATTCGCCGATCAGAACCTCCGATGGGAGAACCAGGACGCTCTGGATGCGCTGTTGGGAGAATGGGCCGCCGGACATGACCCGTTCGATCTCATGGCGACGCTCCAGCGGGAAGGAGTGGCGGCCGCTCCCTCGTACAGCGCTAGGGACCTGTTCGAGGACCCGCACCTGAAAGCACGGGCCTTTTCCCAACGGATAGCCGACAACGACGGGGACGAATACACGATAATCAGGACGCCCTACATGCTGGACGGGAAAAGGCCAGAAGCCTCCCGCCACGCGCCTTTTCCGGGCGAGGACAACCGACCCATACTGGAGGGGCTGCTGGGAATTTCACCCGACGACGTGGACCGGCTGATAGAGGCGGGGGCGGTCAGCTAGAACCGGAGGCCGAACAACATGGCGACTTCAGACCAGGGTTCATACGGGCATATTACTCAAGAGGGCATCGACAGGATAAAGGCACGGCTGGGCGTCTACTACCACGGCATTAGGCATGTGGGAGAGATAACCGCCGACGCCATTCGCACCTACGCCACGGGCATGGGTGAGCGCAATCCCCTCTACTGGGACGAGAATTACGGCAAGTCCACCGATTACGGCTCGGTGATTGGAACTCCACTGTTCTTGTGGACCGTCCGCGCGCCCACCGCGACGAACCTGGGCGGCCTCCCTGGCGTGCACAGCTTCTACGGCGGCTCGGAGTGGGAATATTGCCAGCCCGTCCGGCCCGGCGACATTATCAGCGCTTCCTACCGTCCTCATGATGTCGTGGAGAAGTCCAGCCAGTACGCCGGCCACATGGCCATCCAATACGCCCAGACCCTCTACGTGAACCAGCACGGACAAGCTGTAGCCAATGCCAAAGCCTGGAGCATCCGCACCGAGCGGCAAGCCGCCCGGGAGCGGGACCGTTTCAAGGGAGTGGAGAAGCCCAAGTACACGGAAGAAGAGCTTCAGACCATCTGGGACGCCTACCAGAATGAGGAAATACGAGGCGCCGAGCCTCGCTACTGGGAGGACGTGCAGGAGGGGGAGAAGTTTCCGGGGGTAGTGCGCGGTCCGTTGAGGGTGGTGGAGATAATCTTCGGTGCGGGCCGATTCGACGCCTTCAATACGGGCGTAGGCGCCAGCCCTGGGGGCAACCACTACTATCGCTGGAGCGCTTTCCGTAAGCATAGCTCATTCGCCGAGCCGGACCCGGAGACGGGTGTGCCTGACCATCCCCACCGAGGCCATTGGGAAGACACCATGGCCAAAATCATCGCCCTGCCCGGCATCTATGACCTGGGTCCGCAGAGGGGTTCCTGGCTGGGGCAGGTGGTCACCAACTGGATGAGCGACCACGCCTATGTACGCAAGTATTACCACGACCTTCGCCGCTTCAACATCGAGGGAGACACGACCTGGGTCGAGGGTGAAGTCGTGCGGAAGTGGATAGAGGGCGACCTCCACATTATCGAGACACGGAGCTCATGTCAGAACCAGCGAGGAGAACCGACGGGCAACTGCCGCATGGAGGTTGTGCTGCCCTCCAGGGGAATCCAGTAAGAAAACAAGCCTTGAACTGAAGGAACACTGTCAATGCCTGAAAACGTTTACCCCGACCTCACCGACGAGGCAATTGAAGAGGCCAGGAAGCTAATAGACGTGGATCTTCGCCGGAAACCCCGGTGGACGGAAGCCGGCAAGGAGATGATCATCCGGTACGGTCTTGCCATCGGCAGCCGAAACCCGCTGTACATGTCGGAAGAGCTGGTCTCCACCAACCTCTTCGGCAGCCTCCAGTCCCACCCTTCCAGTCTCCACTGCTTCGACGACACCTTTGTAGCGCCCAAGCTGCCGGGGATTCAGTCCATCTACGGCGGGGCCGACTGGGAGTTCTACAGGCCCATTATCGTCCACGACCGAATAAAGGCCACAGGACGGCTGCTGGACGTGCAGAAGAAGACTGGAGAGTTCTGCGGCCCTATGGCGCTCCAGACGGGAGAGGTGGTGTACACCAACCAGGACGCCGAGACCGTGGCCAAAGCAACTACTTACATGCTGCGTGTGCCAAGGAACCCCTCCAGGGAGCGCGGCAAGTACTTGAGCATAGGCCGCTACCGCTACACTCCCGACGACCTGGAAGCCATCGACAAGGCTTATGAGGAAGAAGAGATAAGGGGAGACATACCCCGGTACTGGGAGGAAGTCCAGCCGGGCGACCCGGTCTCCACCGTGGTCAAGGGGCCGCTATCCAGCGACGACATGCTCAACTTCGTGGACATGGTTCGCGGCACGATAAGCTTCGGGTACTTCCTGGACCATTGGCGTCGCCATCCCGCCGATGTGTACTGGGACCCGGTGACCGGCATGCCCGACTCCTGGGACGCATCCCTCATCAAGGACAATGTGGCGCAGGAGTTCGGATTTCCCTTTGCCCACGACGCGGGGATCCAGAGGGTCTGCTGGATTGAGAACATGGTCACCAACTGGACCGGCAACCTAGGGTTTCTCAAGGCCCTTAATGTTCGGCTCACCCGACCCAACTTCATCTACGACACTACCTGGTGCAAAGGCAAGGTGACGGGCAAGGCCATGGTGGACGGCTCGCCCCTGGTTGACCTGGAGGTGTGGTGCGAGAACCAGTGGGGCGAAACAACGGCCACCGGCTCCGCAAAGGTGTCCCTGGTGTCCCGCGAGGTGGACCTGGCCCCGGACTTCGTACGGTTCGACCAGTTCACGCTGCCGGGAGCACAGGCGCGGTCCTGATGTCCACGGGCAGTCTATCCGGCCTGAAGGTCGTGGAGCTGGGAGACTATATCTCCGCTCCCTTTGCGGCACGGGCGTTGGGAGACCTGGGCTGCGAGGTCGTCAAGGTCGAAAGTCCAAAGGGAGACTCTTCCAGGCGCCAGGGACCCTTCCCGATGGACGTTCCCCATCCGGAAGCCAGCGGGTTATATCTCTTCCTGAACACGGGTAAGCTGGGCGTAACCCTGGACATCGATACTTCTACGGGACGGGAGTTGTTCCTCAGGTTGCTGGAAGACGCTGATATTCTGGTCGAGAGCACGGCGCCCGGCAAGTTGGAGTCGCTGGGACTGGATTACGCCAGCCTGCAAGACCGCTTTCCCAGGCTGATATACACCTCGGTCACGCCCTACGGACGCACTGGCCCCATGAAGGAGTACGCTGGCCAGGACATAAACATACAGGCCGCCGGGGGAATCAGCATAGGAATCGGGTGGCCCGACCGTCATCCCCTCGCCATACCCTACTCCCAGTCCGACTATATGGGCGGGCTTGCGGCTGTGCTGGCCACGCTCATAGCGTTGTCCTCCAGGGATGTCTCAGGCAAAGGCCAGTGGGTGGACGTGGGGTCTGTCCAGGCCCTTGGCTCGCTCATCTCCTTCGTATACTTCCTGCCCAATTTCATCTATCGAGGCGTCGCGGGAACACGCAAAGGGCGGCGCGGCGGGGAAGCCTATTTCCCCAACACCATCATGGAGTGCAAGGACGGGTTTGTTTGCCTCTACCCCCTCCGAATCGAGCAGTACTTCAACTTCCTGAAGCTCATCGGAGACCCCGAATGGCAGCAGGAGGAGAGGTACAGGAACCGCCGGGCCATGGCGGAGGAGTATCCCGACGAGTCGGAAGCATTGATAGCCCCCTGGTTCAAAGAACGGACCAAGCAAGAGATATTCGAGCTTTGCATGGAGGCGAAAGTGCCCTGCGCACCGGTGCGCACCATTGAGGACGTTGCCCAAGACGAGCACCTGAACGACCGGGGATATTTCGTGGATGTGGAGCACCCAGTGGCGGGGACACTCAAGCATCCGGGGTCACCTTTCCGGTTGTCGGAGACGCCGGGACGGATAGGAGGCCCCGCCCCGACTCTGGGACAGCACAACGAGGAAATACTCTGTGGCCGTCTCGGAGTCGATAAGTCCCACCTGGGCAGGTTACGCATGGCAGGGGTGGTCTAGCGTCATGCAGGCCCCATCGGCAAGCTCAGGGCAGGCTCTGGCTGGATACCGAGTCATTGACGTGGGGAACGTCCTTGCCGGACCTCTGGTCACCCAGTTCCTGGCCGACATGGGCGCCGAGGTCATCAAGGTAGAGACCAGAACGCGGTTGGACGGCACCAGGAGAGGCCGCCCCATAGTGGGAGAGGACATCGCCGGAGGTGACAGAGGCCAGTGGCCTGAGTTGCAGCCGCTCTTCCACTGCATTAACCGGAACAAGATGGGCATCACCGTGGACTTGAGGAAGCCCGAAGGCATAACCGTGATCCATGATCTGGCCCGCGTCAGCGACGTGGTCTTGAACAACAATGCACCGGGCGTCATGGACAGGCTGGGCGTGGGACACGAGGCCCTGGCAGTCGTCAACCCGGGTATCATCACTGTGTCGATGCCAGGGGTCGGCGAGGAAGGCCCGCTGAGGCATGTGCTGGCCTACGCGTCCATCACCTCGGCCCTGTCGGGTCTGATGGGACTGATAGGATACGCCCCGGACAGCGACGGAGTAGGCCCCGAAGGGCTGCTCGCAGGTCAGATTCAGGGCGCCTGGGGAGACGTGATTGCGTCCTTGAGCGCGGCCATCGGGCTGATGGCCGCTATCCACCACCGTAGGGATACAGGCCAGGGACAGCGTATCGAACTGGCTCAGCTTGAGGGGGCGGTCAGCCTGCTGGGTGAGGCCTTTATGGACTTCAACATGAACGGCCGCAGCCGCACCAACCTGGGCGCCGGACATGCCGTGATGGCGCCCCATGGGAATTATCCATGCGCCGGTGAAGACCGCTGGGTGTCCATTGCCGTGAAGGACCAGGAGGAGTGGCTGCGGTTCTGCGAAGCGTTGGGCGACCCGGACTGGACCGGAGACCCGAAATTTACCGACCACTACTCGAGGTTGGAGCACGTCCGCGACCTTGACCGCATGGTGAGCGAGTGGACAGCAAGCAGAATGACTGAAGAGGTTACTGAGCTTCTACAGAGCAACGGCGTGGCGGCCATGACAGTCATGAACATCGAAGACCAGTTCTCCGACCCTCAAAGCCACGAGCGAGGCGTGTTCGTGGAGATGGACCACCCGATGGTGGGGGCGGAGTGGATACCTGGCATCCCCTGGAAGCTGAGCGACACTCCGGGAGAAGTGCGCCACAGGGCGCCCTTTCTGGGTGAACATAACGAGTACGTTCTGGGCGACCTCCTTGGGTACTCGGAAGAGAAGCGTCAGGAACTCCTGGAGGGCGGCGTCTTGGAGTAATAAGCCTCCGGCCCTGTGCTATAATTTGCCGGGCCAAGCGCCGGAAACCGCATGAGGAGAACGGGATGATCCGAGTCACGATACTTTTCCCCAACGACGAAGGTTCGAAGTTTGATCACGAATACTACATGAACAACCACGTTCCCATGGCCAAGGGGCTGCTGGAGCCGCTGGGCCTGGTAGCGTTTAACGTAGACAAGGGCATCTCCGATACAGACCCCAACGCCCCGCCGCGGTTCCACGTCATCGCTGGAATGGTCTTCAACACCGTCGAGGACGTGCACAACGCATTCATCTCGGCGGCCCGCGAGATTATTGGGGACACCAAGAACTACACCGACGTCAGGCCCGCTTTCCAAATCAGCGAGGTCATACTCTAGGGCCGGAGTCTCGGAACGTCATGGCGGAAGTGTGCCCTTTTCGGGGCTTGAGATATAATTCGGACATTGTCGGCAACCTGTCGGACATAATCGCGCCGCCTTTCGACACAATTTCTCCAGAGCTTCAAGAGTCCCTGTACAGCCGGAGTCCACACAACGTGGTGCGATTGGAGTCGGGGAAGAGGCTTCCTGCCGACACCCCGTCCGACAACCGCTACACCCGAAGCGCGAGCCTGCTGAGGGAGTGGCTTAGCGGCAATGTAATGCAGAGGGAAGACTTACCCTGCTTCTACCTTGTGCGGCACGCCTTTACCATAGGGGGTCAGCCAACATCGCGGCTTGAGCTAATGACCGCCGTAGGGCTGGCCGAATACGACGAGCGGGTTGTGCTGCCCCACGAAAATACACGCGACGCCGATAAAGAGGACAGGCTGGCCTTGATTTCGGCCGCGCGGGCAAACATCAGTCCCATCATGTGCCTGTATCGCGACCCGTCGGGAGAGGTCCCAGCCGTTCTGGCCGATGCAGCGGCCAAAGAGCCGCTGGCGGAGTTCACCGACGCCGGGGGTCAGGACTATGCCATGTGGCGATTGGACGACCCCGCCGACGTGGAGAGAATTCAGGCAGCCCTGTCCGACAGCCCCCTCTACATAGCAGACGGCCATCACAGGTACGAGACGGCACTGAACTACCGTCGGGCTATGTCTGAGGAGTCCGCTGCTTCCCGCCCCGCGCCCTGGGACTTCGTGATGATGGGGTTGGTGGACTTTGACGACCCCGGGCTGCGTGTCCTGCCGTACCACAGGACGCTGGCCAGCCTGGACCAAGGCGGCCTGGAGAAAATTCGGGAGAAGCTAAGAGCCGTTTTCGAGTGGGAGCCGTTGGATGGCGGCATGGGCTTGCAGGGTCTGGAAGAGAAAGTCGGTGAGTCGGGCAAGGGCCGTCTGTCGGCTGGATTGTACGACCCCGCCGAAACGGGACTAAACCTGCTTACGTTCAAGAACACCGTTCACCCCGTGGCAAGGGGTCCGCTGGCCCAATCCGAGGCGTGGATACTGGAGCGGCACGTGTTGAATCCGGTGTTGGGAGAGGCGCTGGGCCGGCACGTGGACTACGTCCACGACTTGGAAGAGATGGAACGGAGGGCGGTTAGCGGCGAATGTCAGATGGGGTTCCTGTTGAAACCCTTTCCGCTGGACCTGTTCGAGACCGTCATGGACCAGGGGCTGAGGCTTCCTCCCAAGTCCACGTTCTTCTTCCCCAAGCTGGCCACCGGCTTGGTGATGAACCCTTTGCACGACGCCCCCTAGGAACCCTCGTTGTCTCTGAGCGCGTCGGTTATCGCGTGTTCAGCCCTCTTGGAATTCTCGGCGATGAACCCTTCCAGCCGCCTTATCTCCGAGCTGAGTTCGCCGTCGGATAGGCCGGTAGGTCCGCTGGCTTTCAACTGTTTGAGGTTGTCTTTGGCCTCTTCCACCTGCTGGGTCAATTCCAACGCCACCAGCTCGTCCTCGGCTTTGCGTTTGATGGCGGTCAGGTGTCTATGCACCGCCCGCGCGTGTTCCAGCCGCTCCTCGATTTCCGCCATTGCGGATAGGACCATGTCCAACGTAGTCCTGCCGTAGATGGCCTGCCTGGGAAGCCGCTCTTTCTGGGTCCTGAACTGGCGTATCAAGGCGTTGAGGTCGTCCTCCTTGGCTGAAATCTCAGCCAGGAACAGACGGAGCCGTGCGGTCGCTTGCCTTATCTGGACCATAGATGACCAACTATATGCCGGTTAAACGCCTACTATATTGATGTGTTGCCCCCGTCAACCGGGATTTCGGCCCCAGTGACGTAAGAGGACTCGTCCGACGCCAGCCACACCACCACCGTGCCCACCTCCTCGGACCTGCCCGACCTGCGCAGCGGTGTTTTGGCAGCCCACCCGGCGGCTTGCGCTTCCAGTTCCGCTTCTGAGCGAGTCGAGGAGCTCATGGGAGGCATCCTGCCCGGATGCACTGAGTTCACCCTGATGTTGGAGGGTCCCAAGCGGGCTGCCATAGCCTTGGTGAACATCCTGACGGCGCCTTTGGAGGCGTTGTATCCGGGGTGTCCGCCCGCCGAACCTCGTAGGCCCGCCGTTGATGAGATGTTGACGATGGAGCCTCCGCCAACGGCTTCCATCCTTGGAACTGCGTACTTGGTTCCAAGGAACACTCCGGTGGCGTTGATGCTCCACAGCATGTCCCAGCCTTCCGTGCTGTCGTGGTCGGAGAAGGAGCTCCGGCTGATGCCGGCGTTGTTCACGAGGATGTCCAACCTGCCGAACTTGGCTACGGTCTCCTCTATGGCCCGCTCCCAGTCAGCTTCTACGGTTACGTCCATTGGGATGTACAGGACATCACCGCCTTGAGCCTTGACCTCAGCCTCCATCTTTTTGCCCTGGTCCTCGGCCCTGTCTCCGAAAGCCACCTTGGCCCCTTCGGCGGCCATGAGTCTAACCTCGGTAGCGCCCATGCCGTTGGCTCCCCCGGAAACGAACCCCACCTTGCCGTCCAAACGTCCCATAATGAGCCTCCTTGCTTAGAGGTGCACAAGCCTGGCTGTGTCGATTTGCTCCAAGTCTCTGATCTGGTCGAGAACGTGCGGAGGGACCGGGTCGTCCACTCCGATTATCATCATCGCCCGCCCTCGGGGACTCAGCCTCCCGACCTGCATGAAACTGATGTTGATGTCGTTCTGTCCGGCTATTGCTCCCACTGCGCCGATGGAGCCGGGCTTGTCCTGCTGCTCCACGAACAGCAGGTAATGCACTCCCGTGAGGGTGATGTCCAGCCAGTATTCGTCCACGCTGACCAGATGGACCTCGTCGCGCAGTGAAGTCCCGGCGAGGGTCAGCCCGCCCACGGTGGTGTTCAGCGTGATGGAGAGCAAGCTGCCGTGGTGGCGGTGGTCCGAGTCTTTGTTCTCGCTCACCTTCCACCCGTGGCGTTGGGCAATGAGGGGCGCGTTGATTTGGTTCACCCTGGCGTCCGTGACCTGTTTCAGAAGCCCGGTTAGGGCAGTCGATGTCAGCAGGGTGGTGTCGTGGTTGGCGATTTCCCCCTGGTAGCCGATGGTTACTCCGAGGAACTGGCCTTCCGCGAGGGACGTGAGCAGACGGCCCAGAATGTCGGCCACCGGGATGAAGGGCGCCACGACCGCGTGGACTTCCGGGGGCATGAAGGGCGCGTTGACCGTGTTGCGGGCCGAAACGCCTGACAATACGGCGATGACCTGTTCCGCCACCTCTATGGCGACTTCCCTCTGGGCTTCCCGTGTGGACGCCCCCAGGTGGGGAGTCGCTATAACCTTTGGGTGGTTTATGAGGGGTTCGTCGTCGCCCGGAGGTTCGGTGGGGAATACGTCTACGGCGGCGCCGGCCAGCCTGCCCTCATCCAGAGCTTTGCGGACAGCCTCGGAGTCGACAAGCTCTCCACGGGCCACGTTTATGAGGCGGGCGCCGGGTTTCATTTTGGCCAGGCTCTCGTCGTTTATCAGGTTCTGGGTCCCCGGCGTCAGCGGTGTGTGCAGAGTGATGAAGTCCGACTCCTCAAACAGGTTGTCGAGGGACGTAAGCTCTATCCCCAGCAGACGAGCCGTTTCCGGATTGATGAAGGGGTCGTATCCCAGCACCCTCATGCCGAAGCTCTGGGCCCTGCGGGCGACCTCGGACCCGACTCTGCCAAGGCCCACGATGCCCAGGGCCTTGTTTCTGATTTCGACGCCTATGAAGGCGCTGCGGCTCCACGATCCGGCCTTGAGGGATTCGTGGGCCTGGGGAACGTTTCTGGACAGGGCCAGCATCAATGCCAGGGTGTGCTCCACCGCTGCGATGGTGTTGCCCGTGGGGGCGTTGACCACAGCGATGCCGTTGGCGGTAGCGGCGTCCAGGTCTATGTTGTCCACGCCTACGCCGGCCCTGGCAATGACCTGGAGGTTCTTGCCTGCCCGGATGACCTCTTCCGTCACCTGGGCGCCGCTTCTGACTATGAGGGCGTCGTAGTCTGCTACCTTCTGGACCAATTCGTCGTGGGACAGGCCGGTCTTCACGTCCACCTGCAGGTCGGGCTGCCGCTTCAGCAGCTCGACTCCCTCCGCATCCAGGGACTCGGCTATGAGGACCTTGGCCACTGTCACTGCCCGCCCTTCGCTCCGCTTAGGACAAGGCTCACGCTGCGGCCGCCGGTTGGAAGCCCAACTGTTCCAGGGTAATCTTCAACGCGCTGAGGACTTCATCGATGTCGCTTTCAGGCACGCGTCCCAGGTGGCCGACCCGGAATATCTTGCCGGTTAGCGTACCCTGACCTCCGGCCAGAACCACCGAATGTTCTTGGAGCATGATCGAGGACAGCTGCCCCACGTCGACTCCTTTAGGGGCTTTCACCGAGGTCACGGTGTCGGAAGCGTGGGATGGCGCCGCCAGCATCTCAAGTCCCAGCGCTTTCAGCCCGCTGCGGGTGTATTCCGCTATGTGACGGTGACGCTCGAACACGTTCCCCATGCCTTCGTCCAGCAACATCCGCAGGGCTTCATCCAGCCCGTAGAATATGGACACGCTGGGAGTCCAGGGAGTTTGTCCCCGTTCCAGGTAGCTCTGGGCCCGCTCTAAGTCAAAGTAGTAACGGGGCATTGAGGCCCGCTCTCGAGCGGACCATGCCTCGTCGCTCATGCTGATGAACGCCAGACCCGGAGGAACCATCAGCCCCTTCTGTGACGCCGTGCATACCACGTCCACGTTCCACAGGTCAGTGGGGAGCGGAACACAACCCATGCTGCTGATGGCGTCAACGATGAAGAGCTTTCCGAACTCTCCCTTCACCACCTTGGAGATGGTCTCTATGTCATTGGTAACGCCCGTTGAAGTCTCGTTGTGGGTTATGAGCACCGTGGAAATGTCGGGGTCGTCGTTGAGGGCCTTCCGTATGGCGTCGGGATCGGCGGCGTATCCCATCTCCACGTCCATGCGGACTACGTCGGCGCCGTAAATCTGGGCGACCTCGCTAAAGCGGTCACCAAAATACCCGATGCTCACGGCGAGGACCTTGTCCCCGGGGGACAGGGTGTTAACCACTGCCGCTTCCAAAGTTCCCGTACCGGATGAGGAGAGGATGTACATCCGGTTCTGGGTCATGAACACCTGCTTGAGGTTCTCGGTGCACCGCTCGATCATCTCCTTGAACTCAGGGCCGCGGTGATTGATCATGGGCTGGGCCATGACGTCGATGACTTCCTGGGGAAGGGGGGTCGGCCCTGGAGTCCTGAGGTTTTGCTTGGGGATTTTCACTTCTCCTCCTGGAGTTGGTCTCAGACCTGCGTCTATTCCTGAGATTCTATCTTGAGGTATCTGCGTCTGCCTATCTTTAGGACGCTTCCTGGACGGAGCCGGACGCTGTCGGAGGCCACCTTCTCGCCGTCCACCTGTACGGCTCCCTGCGAGATGAGACGCCTCACCTCGCCCTTGCTGGTCACTACGGAGGCTTCCACCAGCACGTCGGCGATGGAGAAAGAGGCCCCGCTCTGGTCCAGGCCCCTCACAACATGGCTTTCCATCTGCTCGGGCGCCTGCCGTTGTTGTATCACTCGCTCGAAATGGGCCCTGGCTTCGTTGGCTTCGGCTGGGCTGTGGAACTGGGCGGTGATCTCCTCTGCCAACCGTTTCTTGGGTTCGATGGGGTTTAAAGAGCCTGCGCCCATCGCCCGATCCATGTCCTCTATCTCAGACGTGGGAATTTCGGTCAGCAAGGTAAAGTATTCGATGACCACCTGGTCAGGTAGGGACATGACCTTGCCGTACATCTCGTTGGGAGGGTCTTCCACCGCGATGTAATTGCCCAGGCTCTTGCTCATCTTCTGGACGCCGTCAGTGCCCACCAGGATTGGCACCATAAAGCATTGCTGCGGTGTCTGCCCCATCATCTCCTGAAGCTCGCGGCCCACCAACAGGTTGAATTTCTGGTCCGTGCCGCCGAACTCCACGTCCGATTCGATGACCACCGAGTCGTAGGCCTGGAGAAGGGGGTACAGCAGCTCGGTCACGGCGATGGGGCGGTGGGCCTGGAACCTGTTGGCGAAGTCGGCCCTGTCCAGGAATTGAGCGACTGTGAAGCGGCTGGTGAGACGAAGCACGTCAGCCAGGGTGAACTTACCGAACCACTCACTCTGCCACACGGCTTCCGTCCTGTCCTTGTCTATCACCTTGAAGAACTGGCGCATGTAGGACTCGGCGTTGGCCATTACCTCTTCGTGGGTGAGCATGGGGCGGGTGGCCGATTCGCCGCTGGGGTCTCCTATCTGGGCCGTCCAGTCCCCTACGATGAGGATAACGTGGTGTCCCAGGTCTTGCAGTTTCCGGAGCTTTCTCAGCCCCACCACGTGGCCCAGGTGGATGTCCGGCCGGCTGGGGTCGAACCCCATCTTCAAGCGCATGGGCTTGCCGCCCTGGAGCCGCTCGATGAACTCTTCCCGGACGATGATTTCGCTGACGCCCCTCTTGGCGATCAGGTCTAGGGTTTGGTCGTCAAGAGGCATGGGACCTCATGCTCATGGCCCCGCGCCACGGCCAGGCGCTGTGGAGAGGATGTCCTGGGTCTGCTCCACGTCCAGCTTCATCTGTTCCACCAGAGTTTCTACGCTGGAAAAGGTCTGCTCGTCGCGTATTCGACGCACGAACTCAAGCCTCATGGGCTTGCTGTATATGTCTTCGTCGAAGTTGAGTATGAAGGCTTCTATGGTCATGCCGTGGATGCCGAAGGTCGGCCTGTATCCTATGCAGGTCGCGGCCATTATTCGCCGCCCTTCCACGACAGCCCAGGTGGCGTAGATGCCCTTCATTGGGATGGCGATGTCGTCAGCCACGGACAGATTGGCTGTGGGGAAGCCGATGGTCCGACCCCGGCGGTCTCCTTCCACGATGGTCCCGCTCAGGGAAAAGGAACGCCCCAGCATCCTGGACGCCTTCTCCACGTTGCCCTCGGCGATGAGCTCCCGTATGGCTCCTGTGTGAATGGCTTCTCCGTCCAGGTCCACGGGGTCAACCTGCTCTACGTCGAAGCCCGTTGATTCTCCCAGAGCCTTCAGGGTGGAGACGTTGCCTTCCCTCCTGTAGCCGATGGCGAAGTCCGGCCCTACGACTAGAGCCTTCATGCCCAGGTTCGTTTGTAGCAGCGACACGAACTCTTCGGCCTTTATCTGGGACACTTCCTGGGTGAAGTCCACGTCTACGACCACCGACACGCCTTGGTCGCGTATCAGACTAAGCCGTTCGTCCAGAGGAGTGATGTAGCGGACTTGGGAGTCTGGACGCAGGACCGACCTGGGAGCGTTCCTGAAGGACAGGACCGCGGGCTCCAGGCCCCGTGCCCCGGCTGTTTCTTTTGTGGCGTTAATCAGGTGTTGGTGGCCCAGGTGCACTCCGTCAAAGGTCCCTATGGTGACAGCGGTGTCTCGCGAGAGAGACAGTTGTTGAAGTTGGTCTTTGATTGTCATCTAATAGCTATAGAGGCTCCTCAGAAGGGGAGCCTCTTAATGGCGTCGATTTCAGATGAGTGCGGCTCTGTGTTGACGATTCGGATGGTAGCATAGCCTATATGGAGCGTCAACTTGAACCGCGTGCCAGAAGCCGCAGAAATCAGGCGGGAGCAGCGGCGGATGCTTTCCCGATGGCTTTAGCCACGGCCTTGACCTGCGGCATAAGGTCGGTAAAGGCCTCGAAGGTGAGCGCTTGGGCTCCGTCGCACTTTGCCACGCTGGGGTTGGGGTGCACGTCCACGATTACGCCGTGGGCCCCGGCGGCCACCGATGCAACCGTCATGGGGCTTACGAGGCTGGCCTTGCCCGTGCTGTGGCTGGGGTCAGCCACCACGGGAAGGTGGCACAGGTCCTTTATCACCGGCATGGCCGAGAGGTCGAGGGTAAACCTGGTGCCCGTCTCAAAGGTGCGTATGCCGCGTTCGCACAGGACTACCTCGTGGTTGCCTCCAGCAAGGATGTACTCAGCCGACAGCAGCCACTCCTCGTAGGACATGGAGAAGCCGCGCTTCAGGAGCACAGGCTTCCTGACCTTGCCCACTTCGTCCAGTAGGTTGAAGTTCTGAGCGTTTCGCGTCCCGATCTGGAGCATGTCGGCGTATTGGGCCACCATGCCCACGTCCTCCGGTGCCATGACCTCGGTGACTATGGGCAGGCCCGTTTCTTCACGGGCCTTGGCCAGCAATTGAAGGCCCTGCACGCCCATTCCCCGGAAGCTGTAGGGTGATGACCTGGGCTTGAATGCTCCGCCCCTGAGGATGGTCGCTCCCTGGGACTTGACCAGTTGGGCGGTGGAGATGACCTGCTCCTCGTCTTCCACAGCGCAAGGCCCAGCGATGACTACGAAGTCATCTCCCCCTATGGGCACGCCTCCCACTTTGATGATGGTGTCGTCCGGTTTGAATTCCCGGCTGCACAGCTTGTAGGGTTTGGATATGGGGACCACCTCAAGCACCCCGTCCATTCGCCCCAGTTCATCCCGCAGCTCCGGGAATATGGAACCCAGGACGCCCACAACGGTGCGCTCGGAGCCTTCAGAGACCTGCGCGCTCAGACCGTGACCGGTGATTCTTCGACGGACCTGGTCAAGGTCCGATTCAGTGCTGTCTCTCCTCATTACGACAATCATGTTGGTTATCCTTCCTGCCTGCTGTTATTGACTTTTGATTCGGAGGTCAGGACGCCTCAAGCGTCTGGGTGCGGAGGTTCACCGCCCCGTTCAAGTAGACGGTCTGCAGCTCCTCCGGTTGTTTCTCGGTGTTCACCATTAATAGTACGCGAATGCACAGGGGCAGACTTCCAGGCACGTCGATTTCATGGCTGCACATCAGGGCCGTGGTGTCCCAGCCCATCTCTCTGACCGCTGTGGCCGGGTAGGCGGCGTTCAGGTCCAAAGTTGTGGTGAAGAAAACTGCAGCCACCTGGTCTTTCTGGATGCCGTTGATTCGGACCGTCTCGTTGAAAAGCTCCCGCGTGGCCTCGAAAATCGCCTCCCGGGTGTTCTCGACGGCCGTGGTGGCGCCTCTAACGCCCCGACACACTGTCATAGCGCCGCTCCGCCACTGACCGGGACATCGTCGCCCGCCAGGCCACGGACGTACTCCTGGGCCCGCCTCACCATCTCGCTCCGAGGGGATTCCATGACGACCCGCATCAGCCCGCTGCCGACCACTGCTGCATCGGCGTGGCCTTTCAACGCCTCGACATGGTCTCTCCTGGAGATTCCGAACCCTACTGCAAGGGGGAGGGAAGTGTAGCTGCGTACTCTCCTGAGCAGGTCGAACACCCCTTCCGGCAAGCTGTCCCTGACTCCTGTGACTCCCGTCAGGCTGACGCAGTAGATGAATCCCGACGCGCTGTCGGAGGCCAGTTGAATCCGGCTGTCTACACTGGTGGGCGCCAGAAGGTGCACCACGTCGATAGAAGCCGCCCTGCATTCATTCATCAGGGGGCCGGCTTCGTCGGGGGGCAGGTCGGGAACTATGACGCCGTCGAGTCCCGCCTGGTTCGCGTCCTTGGCAAACTCATGCAATCCGTAACTGAGAAACGGGTTGTAGTAGCCGAACAACAGCAGGGGCGTGTTGGGCATTCTGGGGCGCAGTCTGGCCGTCAGCTTTATGCAGTCGTCGAGCGTCACGTTGTTGAGCAAGGCCTGATGGCTCGTCTCCTGGATGGTGGCGCCGTCGGCCAACGGGTCGCTGAACGGGACTCCCAGCTCGATGATGTCGGCTCCCGCCTCCGCCAGAGCGGGGACCAGTTCTTCGGTGGCGTCCATGTCCGGGTAACCGACGGTGGCATAGAGGATTATGCCTATGCGGCCTTCCCGGTCCAACTCTTGGAACTTGTTCTTGATCCTGCTGGCGTACACTGGGTCAGTAGCGGTCTATAAGTGTATGACACACGGTTCGGATTATTACCGGACAGTATATCACATGACGCCGCCCCGCTCGGCGGCTACAACGAAACGGCGAGGGCCAGGGCGTTTTGGAGGGCGTGGGCGACTAAGGGCGGCCAGATGGAACCGGTCTTGTGATAGAGCCACGCCAGCATGACGCCGGTAACGAATATGGGCAGCATCACCTTTGGGTCCACGTGAAAGACGGCGAAAATCGCCCCGCTGACCACCAGGGCCAAACCCAACCCTAACCGTGCGCGCAGTGCCGGAAATATAAAGCCGCGGAAGAACACCTCTTCCGTGAAGGGCCCTATGACCACAATCATCAGGACGGACGCCACAGCACCGGCCCCGCCGAGAATTGCGTCCTCGGTAATCCCTTGATCGGGCTGTAGGCTCTCCAACCCGGCCGCATCCAGGACCGCCGCGTAGGCGACGATGAACCCTATGCTCCCTCCAAAGGCCAGGGCGGTGTACACCAGATGCGCCTGGGTCCTTCCAGCGTCCAGTCGCAATCCGAGGGAGCTTAGAGGAACCCTGAAGTTCATGGGGCCAAGACCGTAGGACACGACCAGCAACGTTGCTCCCAGCGCTCCTCCCAGGACTAGCAGGGAGAGGGCCGGGCTGATGTCCCCTATCGCGTTTTCGTATATGGCATGGAGGACCAGCAGAGCTACGGTGGCCAGGATGACGGCGGCGATGCCCGCTGCGACGTATGGGAGCGTCCACGGAGCAGTGGAGTCCGCGGAGTCATCGGAAGGGCCGGGAACGCCCGGCGGTGTGTGGAGGTCTGGCTCCGGATTGGGGGTGGGTGTTTGATCCACAGGGTGCGTTCGCTATCGGCGCCCCTCGCCAGCGGGCGCCTACTGCCCGACAGTATAGGAAATCCCCTTCTCAAGCGTCAACAAACGGGGTCACCCCCGTTTGCCCGCAGGAATGGCGGGTAGGGCGTCACACTGCCAACAGCATGTTGGCGATTCTGATAAACTAAACCCAAGACTTAGTACGGACGGTGAACGATGGGGTTGAGCGTAGGCGTGGTGACCATCAAATACCTGGATGAGCCGCGCCCGCCGGTATATGATTTCCTCAATGAATTGAAGTTCGACCCATTGCTGGGGGAACAGGATTTCGAATATGAAGACGAGGATGAATTCGACGACGAACACTACACATGGGGCGGCGGTTCATGCAGTAACGGCGTAGCCGAATTCAGTCGGCATTACCTGGCCTGGAGAGCGAATAAATGGGCTGACAGAGAGGGCATCGGGCCTGAAGGCAAAGCCGCCCTGCACAGCTGGATTGCCGACCTGTCCTGGAACGGCGACTACATCACGCTTCATCTGGGGGGTTGAACATGACTACTAAGAAGCAACAAGCACAAGAATACTACGACCACATACTACCGTTGATTGAGGAAACGGCAAATCAATATTATGGCGAGAACCGGGACAAAGGGTTCTCCCACTGGGCCTTTACAACCATTTTCACGCTTGGACACGATATCCAAGACACCGATGTGATAGAAGCCACAGCTATTGATGGCCCCGACGACTTCGAAATCGATGGTTGGTTCATTCCCGATTCTGACGACGATTCCGCCGTGAACTTGTTTCAGAGTAAGCACCGAGAGCCAGGGACGACAATGGGTGTAGCTACCTTAGCAGCCTTTTTGAACGCTCCCCAACGAATCTTGAACGCTGACGAGGTAGTCCATAGTCGTAATGAAGAAACGAAAGAACTGCACGACCAACTCATGAAGATGCTCAAAGCGAGCAAGCTTCCATGTTCGGTCAACCTAGTTTGGGTTACCAGTGGTACGTTAAGTGCCCAAGCTCGGAGGCATACAGAGGAGAATAGGTCCAAAACCTTGACTGTTAACGTCAATGGCAACCCAATCGATGTGAAGGTCACATTGGAGACCTGGGATATGGGCGACCTTTATCAGCAATATGTGACACAGCAGGAGAGCGATGAAGTCACTAAGTGTGACGTTGAGTTTCAACTCGAATCGGGGTCTTTCCATCAGACGGTGGCTGGGCCGTGGCGAACTGTGTCGATGACGATACCGGTCGAACAAATTATCGGTGCATTCAGCAGGCACAGATACAAGATATTTCGGTTAAACCCTCGCGGTCCGCTGGGGAATAAGATTAACAGAACCATAAAACGGACACTTCTGGACGAAACTGAGAGGCACCGATTCCATCTGCTCAACAATGGAATTACCGCCATTTGCATGTCCTGGAGGCTAGAACCGAGCAACAAGCTGATCGTACAAGACTTCCAGATAATCAATGGATGTCAAACAACTGTAACCCTGGTTGATGCTAGGGCTGTAGTGAAAGACGACCCCAACGTACTTGTAACCGTAAAGCTCACTGAGTGCCCGGAGCATTTCGCTAAGCCCATAGCAAGTGCTACGAACACACAGGCTAGATTGAAGCCTGAAGACTTCCTTTCCACTGACCCTATCCAAATCAAAGTGCAGCGGGAGTTCGATGTCATGAACCCACCCTGGTTTTATGAGATAAAACGAGGAGAGTGGAGCAGGATGATTGGCGGCCAGGCTGAGAAGGCGAAATATAGGTGCCCAGATGGTGAAAACCGGAAACTAACGAGTAAGGAAGTGGCTCAAGCAGTTGTGGCTTTTGCTGGCTTCCCGGGTGAAGCCAAAGACAAAATCCGGTATTTCTTGGAAAAAGACAATATGTCGACGATTGCACGTGAGGGTTCGTTCAGTTATGACCGGATATATACAGACTCTTTGAATGCCAGCCAACTGCTTCTGCCAGCTGTGATACAAAGAAAGGTATGGAAACGAGTTGCGACCGAGAAGGAACAAGAACACTGGCTGGAATATGCCCGTTTCAGCATCGTCTGGTTGATAGCAGACATTCTTCGCGAACACTACGGCCTAGGAGACAGTTTTCTTTTTCCTGCCCAACGCTCTGAAACGTTGGCTGCTCAGATAGATGACTGGTTCGATTCTGTTTACGTCGTCGCAGTCGTTGCGATCCGAAATGCCCGGGACGCTGCCGAAAGTCGTGGCGAGTACCGTGGGCATCGTGAGTTCTTTCGGGTAGCGTCAAGTTACCGGGCTATGGAGTCGAATGTGACCAGCTCCCTCCAGATGGCTCGGAATTACGGCAACCCGATGGCTAGTCTGCCCGCTTAAGGGAGAATTTGCCGCCGGTGACTTGACGGGTCCGATAAAATTGGTCCACCCAATTCAAAGGCGGTGAAGCATGGGGCTGGACGTAGGGGTGGTTACCATAAAATATATTGAGATGCCACTCCAGCCTGTGTACGGCTTTCTTGGGCACATGGCAGTCGACATCAATCTTGGGTGGCAAGACCCTGACTACGAGAACGACCCCAATTATGCCTGTGACCCCTACACGTGGGGCGGCGGTTGGGAAGGCAACACCCTGGTTGACTACAGCCGGTCTTACTTGTCCTGGAAAGCCGTTCAGTGGACCGACACCCAGGGTATCAGCCCTAGGGGAAAGAGGAGTTGGAACGCTGGATTGCGGGTCTGCCCTGGAACGACGCCGACATGGTGACCCTTTTTATGACGGTCTGAACATGGACAACAAGACACAAAGTCCTATTCCCAATGCCGCAACCCTGGAAGCCATGCGGCAGGTGCGCGACCGGGACGGGCTGACCGGGTACGCCAGTCTGGAAGAGCTAATGGCTGGGTTGAGTGAATACGACCTCGATAAGTTCCTGCCGGGGTGACGGCGGCTGCTTTCCGACATGCTCTGGTTTATGACGGTTACAGCCGCGCGCGTTCTTCCACGGCGTCTGCGTCACTCGTGGGAGCTTGCGATGACCGGTACATGGACTCCATGTTCATCCAGAACTGAACGCTGGTGCCGAATGCGCTGCTCAGCGCCTGGGCCGTCTCTGGGGTGATGGAGCGCTCTCCCATGATAATCTCGTTCACGAGTTGCACCGGACTTCCCAGGAGTTCAGCCAAGTACTCTTGGGTCCATCCCCGCTCTTCTATCTCGTCTTTGATGAACTCCCCTGGAGGGAAAACCTCGGCTGGCATATGTTCAGCGCTCATGGCCTCTTCCTCTTCCGTTAGTGATAGTCTTCTATCCCTAAGATAACCACAGTCTTGCCTTGAGGCCCACTTTTCAATTCTATCATCAATCTGTATTGGTCATTGAGGCGCATGGAATAGTTGTTGGGATTGGACCGCATCCTTTCGAAATGCAGCGACTTCATCGAAACGAACAACAAACCCAGCAATCCCTAAGACGCTAAGGCGCAAGGACGCAATGCGAAGTCCCACGTGAAACCATTGCGCCATAGCGTCTCCGCGTCATTGCGTTCCCCCGCCCCCGCCACTTGCCGAAAACTAGCCGCAACGGTACACTCAGGCTTGCCTTTTGGCTGGACATTTGATACGGGGGAAGGTGACCGAGCATGACTATGGGAGCCTCTAGGAAATATGATGTCATCGTGGTGGGCGCAGGCAACGCCGCGTTGACCGCCGCCCTGTCAGCCCATCAGAGGGGGGCCAAGGTCCTGGTGCTGGAGAAGGCCCCGGAGGCCGAAAAGGGCGGCAACAGCAGGTTCAGCGGCGGACTGTTCCGGTTCGCCTATGAGGGAATCGAAGACCTGAAGCCCCTTCGGCCCGACGTTTCCCAGAATGAATGGGACAGGGTCGAGGCGGGCGCCTACGACCCCAGCGCGTACATGGCCGACATCATGCGTGTCACCGAGGGCGAGGCCAACAAGGAGCTTTGCGACGTGCTCACCAAGGAGTCCCTCTCGACGGTGATGTGGATGACCGACCTGGGGGTGCGTTGGGAATGGACCTTCCTCTGGTCCCAGACCGGCGGAGATCGGATCAGGTTCACCCCCGGCTCCGTGCTCGGAGCGCGCAACAAGGGTGTGGGTCTGATGGAGCATTTGTATGCCGCCACCGAACAGGCGGGCATCGAAATAGCCTACCAGGCCAAGATGGTTGGGTTCATGCAGGACGACATAGGCCGGGTGCTGGGAGTGCGCATCAGGACTCCCTCCGGCGTGGAGGACGTCGCCGCGGGCGCCGTGGTGCTGGCATCAGGCGGGTTCGAGGCCAACACCGAGATGCGGGCCAGGTATCTGGGCCAGGGCTGGGACCGGGTCAAGGTGCGGGGCACCAGGTTCAACACCGGCGAAACGCTGCGCATGGCCCTGGACATCGGCGCCATGCCCGCGGGCCACTGGCAGGGCTGTCACGCCACGCCCATCGACGCCAACGCCGCCGCCGTGGGCGAGCTGAGTATGACCGACCTGACCAACCGGCTCTCCTATCCCTTCTCCATCATGGTCAACAAGACGGGACGGCGTTTCGCCGACGAGGGAGAGGACACCGGCGGCTACACCTACGCCAAGATGGGCCGCATGATAATGAACGAGCCCGGCGGAGTGGCCTACCAGATATTCGACCAGAAGACCCTCCACCTGCTGGAGGAACGCTACGAGACGGGCGTGCCGGTCACCGCCGACACCATTCCGGAGTTGGAGTCCAACCTGGGGCTGCCCTCCGAGACGTTGGTGGAGACGGTGAGGGACTTCAACGCGGCCTGCCGACCGGGCGAGTTCGACCCTGGAATCAAGGACGGTGTGAGGACCCACGGCCTGGAGCTTCCCAAGTCCAACTGGGCCCTGCCTATCGACCAGCCGCCCTACGTGGTGTATCCCGCGTCCTGCGGCATCACCTTCACTTTCGGCGGCGTCAAGATTGACACCGGCGCACGGGTGATCAGCACGGAAGGCGAGCCCATCCCTGGCCTCTACGCCACCGGCGAGATAACCGGCGACTTCTTCTACCACAACTACCCCGGAGGCACGGGGCTGGTGCGTGGCGCCGTTTTTGGCCGCATTGGGGGAGACAACGCCGCCAGAGAGGCCCTACGCTAATAGCCGCACCTCAATTTGTTCCCTCTCCCCTGGCGGGAGAGGGTTAGGGTGAGGGGAAATAACCACGCGAATGAACGAGACACGAACCCTGGCTGAATTCACCGCCGGAACGGCTTACTCCGACCTGCCTCCCGACGTGGTGGAGGCGGTGCGGGTCTATATCCTGGACGACCTGGCCAGCGGCTTCGTGGGCGCATCGACGCCCTGGGCCGGTATGGCCGGAGCGCTGGCTAGGGAGAGCGCTCCCAACGGGGCCTGCTCCGTATTCGGCGTCGGCTGGACCACGTCCCCGTCCTACGCTTCCCTGGTCAACGGCGTTATGATTGGAGGCTTCGAGACCGACCACGCCTACTTCGCCGGCTCATGCCATCCCAGCGCCGCCGTGTTTCCGGCGGCCCTTGCGCTTGCCGAGCGGGATGGTATAGACGGCCAGGGGGTCATCACCGCCGTGGCTACGGGGTACGAAGTCACCTGCCGCGTAGGAATGGCGGCCACACGGGCCGTCGAGGACCAGGCAGGGTTTCATGGGCCCGGAACCAACGCGTCCTTTGGGGGCGCGGCGGCGGCAGCGAAGCTCTTGGGCCTGGATGCAAAGGGGGTGTCCAACGCCTTGGGCATAGCCGGTTCCCACGCCGGAGGGCTGCTGGAGTTCTCGAAAGAGGGCGCCATGACCAAGCGGCTGCACGTGGGCCGTGGCTGCCAGATGGGATTGGAGGCTGGAATTCTTGCGGCGAGCGGGTTCACGGGGCCGTCCACGGTGTTGGAAGGAGAGAAGGGTTTCCTCAAGGTCTACTCCCCCGATCCTCAACCCCACCTGCTCGTGGAGGGACTGGGATCGCGCTACATACTAATGGACATGACTGTGAAGGCCTACGCCTGCCACGCTTCATTCCATCCCATCATCGACGGCATACACAAGTTCGTGGTGGAACACGGTTCGGGAGTACACAGTCTCAGCATTGCGGGGACAAAGAGGATGGTGGACCGGCATGGACAGAGGGAGCCGGAGACGGTGCTGGGCGCCCAGTACAGCCTCCCCTTCTCCGCGGCTGTTGCCGTTTGCCGCGACATAGCGGACCCGTCGGTGTACAACGACAAAACCCTCTGGGACCCAGCAGTCAGAGACTTGGCCAAGAAAGTGGAACTTTCCGACGACGGGCGGTTCGGGCAGCCAGGCGGCCCGGTGGGAGAGGTCACAGCCACCGTCGATGGCGTTGCTCATACCTTCCAGGCAATAGACTGGAAGGGCGCCCCTGGCAACCCTTACAGCTACGATGAGATGGCCGACAAGTTCCGCAGATATGCCTCGCCGGTCATTTCCGATGCCCAGGCTCAGCGTATCGTGGATGCCGTCCGCTCGCTGGAGTCTCTCGACAACGTGGGAACACTGGCCCGCTTAGTTCGATCGGAATAGTTTGCCATGCCCCTCAAGATAGGAATCATCGGGTTCCCTATCCGCCACTCGATCTCTCCAGCCTTCCAGCAGGCGGCGTTTGACCATTACGGCATCGACGCCCGATACCAGCCCTGGGAAGTTGACCCTAAGGACCTGGGCGCATTCATGGAATCCATCCGGGCTCCCGATGCCATAGGAAACAACGTTACCGTGCCCCATAAAGAAGCAGTCATGGAGCATCTGGACGAGGTGGAGGACTGGGCGCGGCAGGCTGGGGCCGTTAACACGGTGGTCAACCAGAATGGAAAGCTGGTAGGCCACAACACCGACGGCGTGGGTTTTCTGAGAGGACTCACGGAGAACAGCGGATTCACGGCTGCAGGCGCCAGGGTCGTGATATTCGGTGCTGGGGGTTCAGCCAAGGCTGTGGCACTGGCCCTGGCCGGAGAGGGTGTCTCGTCCATTACCATAGTGAACCGGACTTTGGAGCGTGCTGAGAGACTAGCGGAACTAATAGCAAGCGGAGGGCCGAGCGGCCTCAGCGTGGACGCCGTTCCTCTGGACGACGAGGACCGGATCACGCGGGCGGCTGCGGAGAGCAGCCTACTGGTCAACAGCACCAGCATGGGAATGCTCCACGGGCCGGACGAGCCGGGCAGTCCCATCCAAGCCCGGCATATACCCACAGGGGTCGTCGCCTATGACCTGGTGTATAATCCATCGGAGACGCCCTTCCTGCGGGAAGCGGCAAAAGCAGGCGCCGTAGCCATAGGCGGGCTTTCGATGCTGGTGCACCAGGGAGCCAGGGCCTTTGAGCTTTGGACCGGCAAAGAGGCGCCCGTGCAGGTGATGATGAACGCCGCTGTCGAGGCTATGTCGGGGACCCTCACCCCCGGCCCCTCTCCCCAAGGGAGAGGGGGGCCTAACTGAAAGTCGGCGTGACTCCCTCTCCCTCTGGGAGAGGGTTGGGGTGAGGGGAGGAGCCAACACTCGGAGGGCATGAACGATGATCCGGTTTCTTACGGCGGGTGAGTCCCACGGCCAGGGTCTGGCCATAATCGTGGAAGGCGTACCGGCCGCCCTGGACCTGACAGAAGACGACATTAACCGCCACCTCGCCCGCCGCCAGAGAGGCTACGGACGTGGCGGCCGGATGCTCATCGAGCAGGACAGAGTCCACATCGTGTCGGGCGTGCGCCACGGCAAGACGCTGGGAAGCCCCATCGGCATGACCATAGAGAACAAGGACTGGGTGAACTGGCAGGAAAAGATGAGCGTTTCCCCCATCGAGTCGGAGGTGGATAGGGTCACCCGGCTGCGCCCCGGCCATGCCGACCTGCCCGGAGCGATGAAGTACGGCTTCGAGGACGTACGGAACGTGCTCGAAAGGGCCAGCGCCCGTGAGACCGCAGCTAGGGTCGCCGCTGGGTCCGTGGCCATGCGGTTGCTGGATGAGTTCGGCATGAACCTGTACAGCCACGTACTCTCCATTGGAGGCGAATGGGCCAACGTGGAATGGCCCATTGACTGGCGTCAGGTCGAGGAGTCCGAGGTGCGCTGCTCGGACGAGGTTGCCGCCAAGAAGATGATGGCCATAATCGACGAGGCCAAAGAGGCCGGGGACACCGTGGGCGGAGTGGTCGAGGTAGTCGCCACGGGCGTGCCCATAGGCCTGGGTTCCCACGTCCACTGGGACCGAAAGATAGACGGGCGGATTGCCCAGGCTCTCATGTCCATACCAGCCGTCAAAGCGGCCTCTATAGGCGAGGGATGGGAGTCGGCGAACCTCAGGGGGTCTCTGGTGCACGACGTCATAGACCCGGTGTCGGACCCGGACCGGCCCTGGACCCGCCGCACCAACCGCTCCGGCGGCACCGAGGGCGGCATGACTGATGGCATGCCTCTGTTGGCCCGCTTTGCCGTAAAGCCCATCTCAACGCTGGTCAATCCCTTGCCGTCGGTGGACTTGGACACCGGCGAGCTGGTGCAGGCCCACTACGAACGCTCCGATGTGTGCCAAGTCCCTCCGGCGGGAGTCATAGGCGAGTCAATGGTGGCCCTGACCTTGGCTGACGCATTCATGGAAAAGATGGGCGGCGACAGCATACCCGAGACCAAGCGCAACTACAGCTCCTACTTGACTACGGTGCGCCCAAGGAACTCGATGCCTGGGCGGGACTCTCAATAGGCGGCTTCCGATGGGGAACATAATCCTCGTGGGGTTCTCAGGCACGGGCAAGAGCCAGGTAGGACGAGTTGTCTCCAACGAGCTGGGCTGGACATTTGTGGACATGGACCTTGAGATCGAGGCCAGGGAGGGCAAGTCCATTCAACGCATCTTTGCTGAGGACGGGGAAGACGTGTTTCGGGGCGTGGAAAGGCTAGAGCTGCACCGTGTCGCACAAGGCTCCAGACAGGTCATATCCACTGGCGGCGGGGCCATGGCGGACCCTGACAACCGAAACACGCTACTGGGCGCAGGGCTGGTCGTTTGCCTGGACGCCTCGCCTGAATCCATATATCAACGGTTGCGCGGCAGCCAGGCCGGACCATTGGAACAGAGGCCTATGCTCACTGTACAGGACCCCTTGGGGCGCATCAGGGAGCTAAAAGCGAGCAGGCAGGAGTCCTATTTAAAGGCGCATGAGATCGTGGACACCGACGGGCTGTCCGTCGAGCAGGCTGCGGGCAAAGTGATCGAACTGTGGCGTCTCCGGTCCCAGCAAACGGAAGGAACGGCTGCATAGCAGCACGGAAGCAAGGAGAAAGCATGGACCAATCCAAGACCGCCGCGGTGGTCAATCACGCAGGTGGCAGTTATCCAATTCTGGTGGATTGGGGCCTATTGGATGATCTGGGCGACCATCTGTTGGAAACAGGGATACGCGGACCGGTCTACGTCATCAGCGACAGCAACGTCTTCCCCAGCCACGGGCGCACCGCCCAGCGGTCTCTCCAGAAGAGCGGAATAGAAGCCCACTGCTTCATTCTGCCCGCAGGCGAACAGAGCAAGAGCCTGGACGTGGCGGAGAAGGTGTACCAGTGGCTTGTGGAGCGGAGAGCCGAGCGGGGACACACTATCATAGCCGTAGGCGGCGGGGTCGTGGGAGACTTGGCCGGATTCGTCGCAGCCACCTTCCTCAGAGGAATGCCCTTTGTTCAGGTTCCCACCAGCATGGCGGCGATGGTGGACGCCTCCATAGGCGGCAAGGTGGCCGTTAATCTTCCCCAAGGGAAGAACCTGGTGGGCGCTTTCTACCAACCCAAGGCCGTCCTGGCCGACGCGTCCGCCCTGTCGAGCCTTGGGACCAGGGAGTTGGCCGAGGGATGGGCGGAGGCGATCAAGCACGGGCTTATCCTTGACTCCGAGTTGTTCGACCTGTTTGAGGAGTACGCGGAGTCACTGGCTGGCCTGAACGATGAGTCCACGGGCGGTGACGTGCGGGAGCTGGCCGTCCAGGTCATCAAGCGGAGCATGGCCATCAAGGCCGAAATAGTAAGCCAGGACGAACGAGAGACCCTGGGCATCCGGACTCTGCTCAACTACGGCCACACCATAGGCCACGGAATCGAAGCCGCCGCCGGATACGGTGAGTACATGCACGGCGAGGCGGTTTCCGTCGGGATGATGGGCGCCGCCGGCATAGGCCAACAGCTGGGGTTTACAGACCCGGCTCTGGTGGAACGGCAGCGTCGAATTCTCCAGCGGTTCGGACTGCCTGTGGAAGCTCCCGGGGTTGACCCGGAGAAGGTCTTGGCGGCCATGACTATGGACAAGAAGACGGAAGCAGGCGCTGTGAAGTGGGTGCTTCTCGAAAGCCTGGGCAAGGCCGTGGTGAGCCGGGATGTCCCACAGGAATTGGCGCAGGAAACAGTCCGCGCTCTGTGTTCTACGTAGTCTGTCCCCCGGGGTTGATGTAGTCCAGTATCCGGCTGAAGTCATCCTCCAGAGAAGGTATGCCCCGCACAGCCTCCGGGATGTCGTTTTCGGGGAACGCCCTCAGTGTAGTGCTCCTGATGTTGCCTACACTGGCCAGGGTCAGGACGATGGACAGGCAGGCCTCATCGCTGGGCGCCTCTATGAGCGCAACCATGTCGAACGCCCCCATAGTCAGAAAGACTTGGGGCATCTTTCCGCCCGCCATTTCCACGACTTGTCTGAAGGCGCTTATGTGTTGGGGCATGTACTTCGCGTTTTGTATTCCTGTGTCGGTGTAGTTCAGCAACAAGACATAGCTGGCCATTGTTAAGACTCCTTTTCCACGTCGCCCGGCGGCGGATCGTGCATACCTGGATGGGACCCGTGGTGAGATTCAGAAGCGAACATTGCTCCGATGAGCTCCAATGCAATTATAAGACACATCAGGCCCGAGAACCCCAATAGTATAGCGGCTGCGGCGTAGGACAAGGCGCCCGGTCCGGGGGAATCGGAAAGCTGCCGTAACGCTACCGACAGGCTCGTCATGAGGATGGTGACTCCGAACAGGAATCTTATCCTCGCCCCGTCAACGTGGTGAGCCGTGGCGACGCCCAACACCGAACCGATGGATGCGGCGGCCAGCATTATCACCGCCATGAGCAAGTCCACCCTGTCGGACAGCGCATAGATGAATGAGCCCACCGCCGAGGTGATCATGATTTGCAGCAGACTCGTGCCTGCCGTCACCCTGGCGGGAATCCCTAGAACGAACACCAGGAACGGTATGATGATGAACCCGCCGCCCGCTCCCAGCAACCCCGCGAAGAAGCTGACGGTGAATCCCGCCGCCAATGGAATCCAGACGGAGATGCTGCTGATTCCCGAGGCGGGCAGCGACACGTAAAAGCTTATCGACCTGTTCCGTGGGAGACGGATGGAGTGGGGTGGAATTCTCAGCGAACGCACCTTCTCCGGTAGTTGGCGCGTCGTGGTTACGTCGCCCAAAAGCCCCACCCGCCTCATCTTGTAGTAGTCGTATATGATGAAAGCCCCCACCGACGCCATGAAAAGGGTGTAGATGTACCGTATCACCGGCCCTTCCACACCCCAATCTTCCAGACTGACGTTTAACCGCTGGGCAAGATAAAGGGCTGGCGCGGCGCCCAGCGCCATTAGCAGGGACAGTTTGAAATCCACGTTCCCGGCGCCGCCGTATTTCAGGACGTTGAGAAGGCTTGACCCCATGACCAGGGTCAGTCCCGTGCCGACGGCGTACACCGGCGGCACTCCCAACACCAACAGGCCTCCGGTGATTAGAAATCCGCCTCCCACTCCAAAGAACCCTCCCAACACTCCCGTCATGAGCCCGAGAAGGACCAGCAGGGACGGCTCTACCTGGATTCCGGCATTGGGGAAAATCATAGGGCAGGTCTCTCAAAGGAGGCCCGAGATGAGGCGGACGCCTTTTGCTTTTGGGGCCTAACGCGTCTGGGGTGAGGGGGATGGACTAAGCCGGCGCCGGTCACTTCTGGACGCGCCTCAGCCGCTTGGTCAAGTGAAGCAGCCCTTCCAGTAGGTGGTGGAGGGCGAAAGTCAAGACTCCAACAGTCCCAACCGCGAAGACAGCCCAGACGGCGGGACTGCCGGCGCTGAGCTCCTTTAGAAACTCCCGTATGGGGTCATCGAACATGGAAGTGGGCCGCGTCTATATTAGCATGGGCTCACTCGTCGGGAAACCGGATGCGGTCAGCAGGAGGTCTCGGGGGTGGGGGAGAGGATACAAAGAATTTATGGCTTGGTGCGTAGTGGGGATTTCCGTAGGGGCGGGAGTCCGCCTGTAAGTCACATAACGAGGCTTGGCCCCCAGTGGAGCACAGCTAGCCTCCGGCCACGGCGGGGACGATGCTGACCTCGTCGCCGTCTCCGGTGGTGGTGTCCAGCCCTTGGAGAAAGCGTACGTCTTCACCGTTCAAGTAAATATTCACGAAGTAACGCAACTCTCCGTTCTCATCGACCAGCCGCTCTCGGAAGCCTGGGAACTGGCCGTCCAAGTCGTTGATCAAGTGGCCCAGGTTTGGGCCGCTCACTTCAACCTTGTCGATGCCTTCGGTGATTTTCCGGAGGGGTGTGGGAATCCTGACCAGAATGCCGCTCATGTGCTTCGCCTCTGCTGAATGGTTTAGCCGCTTTCTCGATGCCTTACTGGACAGCTCCGACCGGTCCTTGAAGAGCGTTGTAGGCTTCTTCGAAGGAGCCCATCGTGGGTTTCACCTGCATAGGATGGACCACGTGGTCTACGGCCTCCTGGGTCTTCAGACCGTTGCCCGTAACGTAGGCCACGGTAAGCTCGTCCCTCTTGATGACGCCGGTCTGGGCCATGTGTTTCAGGGCTGATATTACAACCCCGCCGGCGGTCTCTGTGAAGACGCCTTCCGTTTCGGCCAGCAGCTTCATTCCGGCGGATACGTCCTCTTCAGGCACGGGATAAGCCGTGCCGCCGTTCTGCCGCAGGATGCGGAGGGCGTATATCCCATCGGCTGGGTTGCCAATGGCCAACGACTTGGCGACGGTGTTGGGCCGCACCGGCTTAACGATGTCTGACTCGCTGTTGTACGCCTCCACTATGGGCGAGCAGCCGAAAGCCTGGGTGAGGTGCATGTTGGGGGGAGACGGCATGTCTATAAGCCCAAGGTCGGCCATCTCGTTGAAACCAAGCCATATCTTGGTGAACAGGGAGCCGGAGGCCGACGGAACGACTACGTGCTGGGGAGTCCTCCAGCCCAGCTGCTCGGCCACCTCGTAGGCCAAGGTCTTGCTTCCTTCGGCGTAGTAGGGCCGCATGTTGATGTTCACGAAAGCCCAGGGATAGGTGTCTGCGGCCTCGCTGCACAGCCTGTTGACGTCGTCGTAGTTGCCGTCCACAGCCACAACTATGGGACCGTAGATGGCCGCTCCAATGATCTTGCCGTATTCCAAGTCCGCAGGGATGAATACGACGGACTTCATCCCACCCCTGGCGGCGTGGGCGGCGACGGCGCACGCCAGGTTGCCAGTGGAGGCGCAGGCCAGGGTCTCGAACCCGAACTCCTTAGCCTTGGTGGCGGCCACGGTGACAACCCGGTCTTTGAAGGAGAAGGAAGGGTTGACGGTGTCGTTCTTGATGTAGAGGTTGTCCAAGCCCAGCAGTTCGCCCAGGTTCTTGGCTTTGATAAGCGGCGTGAACCCGGCGTTGAGGTCGACGGCCAACTCGTTGCTCTGTGGGCCGTCAACGGGAAGCAGGTCCTGGTAGCGCCAGAGGCTCAGAGGACCCTTTTCTATTCGCTCCCTGCTGATGACCCTGGCTATAGAGTCGTAGTCGTAGACCGGGCCAAGAGGTCCGAAGCAGAATTCACAGACGTGGATGGGTTCTACTGGGTTCTCTCTGCCGCATTCCTTGCAACGGAGAGCGGTGACGAAAGCCAATTTAGAAAGGACCTATACCAAAAATTGGGACTGCAACATACGGGTCAATGACGTTGGGATGCTATCAGAGGCCCCCTACGTTGTCAAGGAGAACACGCCTGTATGATGAAGGATATCGTGACCGGCTAAGGCAAAAAGCGGGGACTCGACAACTGTCGAGGCCCCTAATTCGCCGCGGATGTGACGGTTCCGGCGTGACGGCGTCATCGCCCGCTGAGCTTAGCTGCTGGTGGCCTCGTCTGGAATCTCCGCGCCGTTCCCGGCGGGGGGCTTGACCTCCAGCTTGATGACGTCGGGCTGTGGCTCCTGGAACTTGGGGAACGTCACGGTCAAGACGCCATTGCTGTAGTCGGCTGAGGCTTTGTCTAGGTTGAGCGACTCAGGAAGACGCACGGCCCGCTTGTACAAGCCAAAACTTCGCTCCCGGTGGAGGTAATTCTCCTCCTTTATCTCTTCTTCCGACTTATGCTCTGCCTTGATGGTCAGGACGTTGTCCTTGATGCTCACATCCAGGTCCTCGGGCTTAACGCCAGGGACCGACGCCTCCACCTTTAGGTCTTCCCCGTCCTCGTAGACGTCCAGCTCCATGGGCGGGGTTGCAGCCCAGAACTGCCTGGCCCAGTGGCGCGGTCCGAACATCTCTCTCCGAAACCGGTCAATCCCTCTGGGAAAACGCTGGGACACACCAAAGGGTCTGTAGGTTACTATAGGCATTGCTCTTCCTCCTTCCTGATTAGAGCCTAGGGCCGGTTGGTCCAGGTGGGCGGGACCGATATTCTTTCTTCCCGCCTCTCAAGTAGGAGTATACTAAGTTGATGTTGACATATCAACTATACTGTTAATTCATTACAATTTAGATTATGTGATAATATATGGATTATTGACTGAAACACCTAGTAATGCTATACTGTCTTTGGAATATATTTAGCGAGAACCGCTGCAATGCCAAGCTACTACGACATTCTAGGCGTCACTGGAGACACCGATGAGAAGGGCATACGCCAGGCCTATCGCAAGCTGGCCAGGCAGTGGCACCCTGACGTAAACCCCGGAGACAGCGAAGCAGAGGCCAAGTTCAAGCGAATCAATGAAGCCTATGAGGTGCTTTCGGACCCGGAGAAGCGGGTTAAGTACGACAAGTACGGAGACGATTGGAAGCACGCCGACGAGCTGGACAAAGCCCGCGCTTCTCAGGGAAGGGGCGACTTCACTTACTGGTTCTCCGGCTCTCCTGACTTCGACGGTCAGATGGGAGGCGTCTCCGGCGGTGCGTTCGACGATATATTGTCGGGCTTCCGACGCGGAAGGTCCAGGCCGCAGCGCCTCCGGTACGACGTAGACGTTACGCTGGAAGAGGCGTTCAGGGGGACAACTCGGATCGTTGACGTGCCCATCCTGTCCGGGGAGGGTTCCAAGCGAATAGAAGTGAAGATCCCCCCTGGAGTTGACGACGGCTCCACGGTGCGCGTTCCTGTGGGAGACGGGAAGGAGACCGAGGTCCGCTTCAACATCCGGTTGCGAGAGCATTCGAAGTTCAGGCGTTCGGGCGCCGACCTGTACACCGAAGTGGATGTCCCGGCGTTGGACGCAGTCCTGGGAGGGGAAGCCGCTGTGCCTACGCTGACCAAGCGTGTGGCCCTGACAATTCCGCCTGAGACCCAGAACGGCCAGACCTTCCGGCTTGCCGGTCAAGGGATGCCCAGGCTCAACCGGCCCGATTCCAGGGGAGACCTCCACGTGACCGTGAAGGCCGCGCTCCCCAAGGGCCTTACAGATGAGGAACGGAGGCTGTTCGAAGAAATCAAGGAGTCTCTAAATTCCAGGAGGCAGCCGGTCTAATCATGACACAGAGATTTGAGAGCGAACCCTGCTACGTTATCAGTATTGCGGCCCGGCTTGTAGGATTGCACGCCCAAACATTGCGCTACTACGAGAGAGTCGGACTTATCGAACCTACCCGATCAGAGGGCAAGCAGAGGCTCTACTCCAACAATGACATAGATAAGCTGCGGCGAATTAAGTCCCTCACCGACGACATGGGCATAAACCTGGCCGGTGTAGAGGTGGTGCTGAAGCTTATGGACAGGATGCTCCAGATGGAGTCGGAACTTGACAGGCTTTCCGCAGAGGTCTCCCAACTCCGCAGCGCCAAGAACGACATTAGACAACACCGCCAGTAGGAGACGTTCACAGCCATGATGAGACCTGATGACTACACTGAGCAAGCGCGGGAAGTTCTGGCCGCCTCCCAGGAGACGGTTCGCAGCCGCCAGCACAGCCAATGGGACGTGGAGCACGTCCTTCTTTCCCTGCTGGAACTGGACAACGGGCTTCCGGCCGAAATACTCCGGCACCTTGGCATATCCGCCGAGGCGGTCAGGGATGATCTGGACAGAGCGTTGGAGAACTCGCCCAAGGTGTCAGTCCAGTCGCCCCAGATTTACGCTACGCCCAGAGCGAGCAGGCTCCTGGAGAACGCCAAGAACGAATCGGCCATGATGAAGGACGAGTTCATAGGCGTCGAGCATCTGCTTCTAGCCGCTGCGACGGAACGGGAGGGAGACGCAGCTCGAATCCTGGACAAGCATGGGGTGACCAAGGAGAAGCTGTACCAGGCCCTCAAACAGGTGCGTGGACCCCACAGAGTCACCGATCCCAGAGCGGAGAGCAGATACCGCGCACTGGAAAGGTACAGCATCGACCTGACAGACCTGGCCAGTCAGGGCAGGCTCGACCCTGTCGTTGGGCGGGACGCCGAGGTCCGCAGGGTCATGCAGACCCTGACCCGACGGAAGAAGAACAACCCCGTAATTATAGGCGAGGCTGGAGTGGGCAAGACAGCCATAGCCGAGGGGCTGGCCCAACGCATCGTGTCAGGGGACGTGCCCACCGTGCTTAGGGACAGGCGGGTGCTGGCCCTCGACATGGGCGCCCTGGTGGCCGGAAGCAAGTTCAGGGGCGAGTTCGAGGACCGTCTAAAGGCGGTCATGGACGAGGTGAAGGGTTCCCAGGGGGAAGTCGTACTGTTCATAGATGAAATTCACACAGTCGTAGGCGCGGGAAGCGCCGAGGGTTCCATCGACGCCGGCAACCTGCTGAAACCCGCTCTCTCCAGGGGCGAGCTCCAGTGCATCGGAGCCACTACCACCGAGGAGTACAGGAAGCACATCGAGAAAGACGCTGCCCTGGAACGCAGGTTCCAACCCATATACCTGGAAGAACCCACGGTCGACGAAACGGTGGAAATCCTGAAGGCTCTGCGGCCCCGGTATGAGGCACATCACAAGGTGAAGGTCGAGGACTCGGCGTTGGCTGCTGCGGCCGGTCTGAGTCAGCGTTACCTGGCGGACAGGCGCCTGCCCGATAAGGCTGTGGACCTCATCGACGAGGCGGCCAGCAAGATACACATAGACGCCGAGAGCATGCCCCTGGACCTGAAGGGTCGGGAGCGCAGGATTCAGGAGTTGTCCAACGAAGAAGAGGCCGCGGCCCAACGGTCCGACTATGAGAGGGCGGCCGAACTGAAGACCGAACGCCTGCGTATAGAGTCTGAGTTCGAGGCTGACAGGGACAGCTGGCTCAGGGAAAAGGACATTGACATGGTTGTGGAGGCGGAGGACATCGCCGAGCTAATCTCCCAGTGGACGGGTGTGCCGGTGTCCAGGCTCCTGGAAGGCGAAGCCGAGAAGCTCCTTAACATGGAAGAGCGGCTGCACGAGCGGGTCATTGGGCAGCACGAGGGAGTGGCCGCCGTGTCTGAGGCCATCAGGCGTGCCCGGTCCGGCTTGGCCGACCCCAAACGTCCCATAGGCAGCTTCATATTCCTGGGGCCGACCGGTGTGGGAAAAACCGAACTGGCGAGAGCCTTGGCCGAGTTCTTGTTCGACGACGAAGCCAACATGATTCGCATCGACATGTCCGAATACATGGAGAAGCACACTGTTTCCCGGCTCATCGGCGCGCCTCCCGGATACGTTGGGTTCGACGACGGCGGGCAGCTTACCGAAGCCGTGCGCAGGCATCCCTTCAGAGTGCTGCTGTTCGATGAGGTGGAGAAGGCGCACCCCGACGTGTTCAACGTCATGCTCCAGATTCTGGAGGACGGACGCCTGACCGACGGTCATGGACGCACCGTCGACTTTAGGAATACGGTTGTAATCATGACCAGCAACCTGGGCACCGGCCAGATAGAAAACCGGCCCTTCGGCTTCCGCTCGGACGGAAAAGACTCAATAGATGCGGAGCGGCTGAGGGAAACCGTCCAGAACGCTCTGAAGCACGCCTTCAGGCCGGAGTTCCTCAACAGGATCGACGAAATCATCGTGTTCCAGCCCCTCACCCAGGAAGAAATCGAGCGCATCGTGGACCTGATGGCGGCGGACGTGCTGCGCCGTTTGAAGGACCGTGGAATCAGTTTTGAACTGACCCAGGCCGCCAGGGAATGGCTGTCCCGGGAGGGATTCGACCCAGCCTTTGGAGCCAGGCCACTGCGGAGGGCCATCCAACGCCACCTGGAGACGCCGTTGTCCAGGGAGATACTGAGCGGCGGCTTCGTGGAGGGGGACCGGGTTCTGGTGGACGCCGGAGATTCGAGCCTGGTCTTCACGAAGAAGGAAGCCAGGGTCGAGGAGCCTCTTCCGCTGGCGTAAGTGGGTGGGCTTACGGGAAATCTTAAGTCTGGCCCCTTGGTCTTGTTATTGTCGAGGCGCAATTTCGACATTGGACAAGTTTATTCTTGTTCGGGGGTTGGTCATACCTAGACGGGGAACAGATAGGATAGGTCGGGCTGGCGAACACTACGTTGCTGCAGAGCTTAGGGGCCGTGGAAATTACGCTTCGCCCTTTTCAGGTAATGTGCCTGGCATTGATATTGTAGCCACAGATGATGCTAGGAAGCATGTGGCTTATATCCAGGTAAAGACGAAACGTGACGGCGGCAATTGGCAAGCGCTGCACTCTGACTTCTGGGTAAGACTGCATATCTTTTCTCCGAGGTGTCAACTGCAATATGGGAACGAACATGGACGACCCTGAACTGAGAAACGAACAACCACCTACCGTTCTAATGGACCAGGACCTTTGGGAGGCTCTTCCTGTTGCGGTCGCTGTAATTCCTCAAGCTCTTGGAGAAAATCTTCCACGCGATACTGTTGAACAGTCGATAGAGGACACGTTGAGCAGACAGCCGTTTCAACACCTGACAGAACGACAACGCGCTCTTGTTTGGCGGTGTTGTCGAGATTCTCTAAGGACGGCAGACGACACCCCCTAGGTAAGACCGTATATAATTCCCTTACAATACCCGACGGAGACAACACGGTATGGTCGCAGATAAGAAGGTGGGTTTAGGCATCGCGCTCGGAGCTGGAGTTGGAGCAGGCATAGGCGCGTTACTCGGCAACGTCGGCGTTGGCGTGGCAATAGGAGTTGCCGTGGGTGTAGCACTCGGCGCCGCTTCGAGCCGAAATCGTCACGAAGGCTAGTACTGAACCAAATCAGGATTGGCAGGGATAGAGGCGATGGAGTTTGCGTCTGGCGTCTTGGGCAGTGAACCGCCAGTTAATGGTAGCTCCTATCGCGTTCCGCTCTGACACGCAGGCGCTGACGGCTCTTTCCAGGCTGTCCTCATCTCCGTTGCGTCCGCGCAGGCAGGCCCGGGCCAGCACGCTGAACTCGATCTCCGCCATATTCAGCCAGCTTCCGTGCTTGGGAGTGTGGTGCAACTCCAGCCGCTTGGCGATGCGCCGGGCCTCGGCCGCCGGGAAAGTCTCGTAAAGCGAGGCCATCCGATGCGTGTTCAGATTGTCGAGAACCAGCCGAATCACCGGGACATCGGGGTAGGCCTCATCCACCAGCCACCGCATCTGCTGAGCGAAGTCCTGCATGGTGCGTTGCCGGGTTATCGCCACGTGGCGCCAGCCCCGGCGAGGCTCACAGGTGAGGAACAGGTTGCGCGTCCCTCCCCGCTGGTATTCGTAGTCCTCACGCCTCGGCCTCCCAGGCTTTGCCGGCAGCGGTTCCCTCACGTCGGCCAGCAACTGGGTGGAGGTCTCGTCAAAGCAGACCACCGGCCTCTGCGGATCGTAGGGCTCGGCGTAGAGATCCAGCACGTCCTCCATGGCCGCCACGAACTCTCCACCTACCTTGGGGATGCACCATTGTTTCTTGAGCCACGGCTTGAGCGTGTTTTTTTTAGCCGCAGGCGGACCGTCTCGGGAGATAAAGACTCCACCAATCCCAACTCCACCACCTTGCCCGCCAGGGCCCGCATGGTCCAGTGGTCATGACCGTCGGGCACCGGGCTGCAGGCCAAGGCTATCAGGTGGGCCTCCACCCTTTCATCCACCTTTCTGGGCCGGTTGACCTGGTTATGGTGCCTCAGCACCTCGTCCAGTCCTTCCTCGGCATACCGCCGCTTGGTGCGGAACACGGTCCGCTCCGACACGTCCAGTGCGGTGGCCACCTGGGGGGCGGTCCAGCCCTCATCTATCTTGATCAGGATGCGGGCCCGGGTAATCGCCTGTGCGGAACTCCTCCCAGCCCTGATCATCTTCCTGAGCCGTCCCTTTTCCTGTGTTGCCAGCCGGACTCCGTACTTCTCCTGCACCATGACCACCTCACATCCCACAACCCTTCGTCTATCCCCAAGGTAGCATCCTGTCTGGGCTCACGTACTAACTGACAATGCCAGATTGGCCGAATACTAGTGTTTACATTTCCTAGACACTAACGCAAGGTACAGACACCGGAGAGCCTGATGACGCGAAAGTGTCACGTCCGGTTCGGAAGAGGGCCGACGGAAAAGTGCTCCGGTAACAGCGAGTAACTTGCCGGCGGCCTACCGGACAAAAAGAAGGAAGCCAGGGTCGAGGAGCCTCTTCCGCTGGCGTAAGTGGGTGGCCAAGAGGAGGACCTCCGGTCACTCCGGGGTTCTGGGACAAGAATGCAAGCGAGTTCAAGCGTTTAGTTGAAGGTGCAGTACCCAGACCGATACATAGACGTACAGGCCGGCCAGCTTTGGTCCAAAGATCCCTCTAGGGCGTGGGCGCCGGACAGCGTACGCATAAGGTACTTATCTGCCGGGGAGGGTTCAGCCCTGATTTTGCTGCACGGTTTGGGCGCCTCCGTTGCCGTTTGGTCGGAGAACATTGGTCCGCTGTCAGAGATCGGTTCGGTGTATGCCGTGGACCTGCCTGGTCACGGCAAGTCCGACAAGCCCTTTGGCCTGCTGTATGACTCGATGGCGGGCGGTCATTTCCTGGTGTCTTTGATGGACGCGTTGGGGCTAAGCCGGGCCGTGCTGGTGGGCAACTCCGCCGGAGGCTTGGTGGCGTCTTGGTGCGCCGTAAACTACTCGGACCGGGTCAGCGGTCTGGTGTTGGTTGACACCGCCGGGCTGGACCGAAACATGCCCTGGTTCCTGCGCCTGTCCACCCTTCCGGGGTTTGGAGAGTTGCTCCATTCGCCGCCGATGTTGAGCGGGCGCAGCATGGTCAAGAGCATCTTCCACCAGGCGAGGCCCGAGTACGTGCGTATGCTGGATGATTTGATGGACGTCCGACACAAACCCGACGTCAAGCGGGCCATGCTGGAGTCCATCAGGTCGGGCATAAACATCCGTGGGTTGAAACGGGAATTGGTGGCGTTGACCGCCTTGTGTGGCCTCGACAAGCCACTCATGTTCATCTGGGGACGAGAAGACCGCATATTGCTGTCGTCCCACGCCCAACGCGCCCTCAATGGCCGTTCGCTTGGCCCTATCCACGTAATCCCCAACGCGGGACATTGGCCGATGCTCAAACAACCCGACGAGTTCAACAGGTTGGCGGCGTCCTTCATACAGGGGATTGAAGACTAAGGTTTCCGTCTACAATCGGGACGAAGTCGTCTGGGCTAAAACAACTTCCCAGGGTTCATGATGGAATGGGGGTCCAGCGCCTTCTTTATGGCCGCTGCAGCCTGGTATCCGCCTTCCATCTCCCGAGGAAGCAGGTGGGCCAGCTTGACGCCCACCCCGTGGCAATACTCCATAGAGCCGCCCATGTCCTGCGCCAGGCTGAGTATCCGGTCCACCGTCTCTCCCATGCCGGGAGCCGGCGACAGGCGGGACTCCTGCATGTCTGTGTCGTCGGCAGGGACGATGAGCATCGAGAAAAGCTCGGGCTGTCCCCATA
Source organism: Dehalococcoidia bacterium (assembly GCA_965224415.1). Classification (GTDB taxonomy): domain Bacteria; phylum Chloroflexota; class Dehalococcoidia; order Lucifugimonadales; family JAGWBF01; genus DAOUJI01. Next base: position 442,892 of record CBDCZB010000001.1, read on the forward strand.
TCGCATACTCGACGGCCTTTAGACCGTTTTCCTCCAGGATTCCCTCGCATATACGCCGGTATTCCAGCACCTTGGAAATGGGCAGCGCCACGTGGAGATAGTCGAACGACCTCCATCTGCGTTCCCACCGGACCTTACGAGGCTGGCCGAGCATCTCCTCTTTGTACGACAGCCCTGACGAATGGCGTTGATCCCAGTAGTCCAGGGTGCGGTCCGGGCCAAGGTCGATGCCGCCGTAGCTTTTGCACACCTCCAGACACCTGCGGGACTGGGCCTCGACCCCTTCTTTGAAGCCCTCGTGCATCAGGTAGAGGTAGACCCGGCCGTCAGACTCCTCCGACAAGTCCACCAAAGAGGGCCTGATGCCAAGGGCCAAGCATTCCACTACGGCGTTGAACCCGGAGTCGAAGGACGGAAACTCCAAGGCGTAGAAGGAGCGTTCTTCCGGTACCCTGAAGACGTGCAGTGTAGCCTTGGTGATTACTCCGAAATTCCCTTCCGAGCCTATGAACAGGTGGTTCAGGTTGGGGCCGGACGAGGACTTGGGAACGGGCCTTGTGGTCAGCATCTCGCCGGTGGGCAGCACGACTTCCAAAGCCGCCACTTGGCGTCCCATGGGGCCGTGGGCCGCGGCGAGGTAGCCCACTCCGTTGGTGGAGATGGCGCCGCCCACCGTGGCTATGGGGACGCTCCAAGGGTCATGCCCAAGCATCAGGTCGTAAGGTTCCAGGGCGTCGGAGACGTCCGCAAGTATCGCACCCGACTCCACGACAACGGTCATGTCCTCCGCGTTGACGGAGATGACCCGGTTGAGGCCCTTCAAGTCGAGGATGACGCCTCCCTGGATGGGTATGGCGGCGCCCATGACGCCGGTGCCACCTCCGTGGGGGACAACGGGGACTTCGTAGTCGCAGGCCAGCCGCATGACTTGGGACACCTCATCGGCGGAGCCTGGTTTCACCACGGCCCAGGCAATGGCGTTGAGAATGTCGGCGTCGTGAAAGACACGATGGGGCGTCAGGGCATCGCAGGAGTAGCGATCCAGGTCAGCCGGGTCCACTGAAACGTTGTCCTGGCCGCAGACATCGATTAGCCGCTCCAGAAACTCGGCGCTAATCATGGCATTGGGTATGGCGCACAGGCAGGCCCGTCGCCGAGGGCATCAGCCGTACTTCCAGCGGGTTCCCTGGGCGGTGTCTTCCAGCACAACCCCCAGTTCAGTCAGGCGGTCGCGTATGGAGTCGGCCATGCCGTACTGCTTCTCCGCTCGCAGTTCAGTGCGCACCTGCAGCAGCAGGTCGACGAAGGGTGCGATATCGTTTTCGCCGGCCGAATCAGCCTTGCAGAAGGTGAGCCCAAGCGTGACTCCCAACTCTCTCAGACATCCCTGTGCCTCGGAGACGTTGGAGCCCGACTCTTTGGCCCTGTTGATCTCCCGCGCCATGTCGAAAAGGACCGCAAGAGCCTGTGGGGTGTTTAGGTCAGCTTCCATCGCCTCGATAAAACGGTCCTTGAGAGGTGCGGCGTCGAGGATGTCGCCGCCAGTGGTCTCGGCTCCAGGCGCCAGGGCGGCCCGAAGCCGTTCGGCGGCCCGTTCGTTGGAAGCCACCGTGTCTTCAGTGTAGTTGACCGGGCGCCGGTAGGAGGAGCTGAGGAAGGTTATGCGTATGGCGTCGGGGGAGTGGACCTTGAGCCCGTCCTCCAAGGACACCAGGTTCCCAAGGGACTTGCTCATCTTGTCGTCGCCCATCTGGAGAAGCCCATTGTGCACCCAGAACCTGGCGAAGGGCCTGACGCCGGTATAGGACTCGCTCTGGGCGGCCTCATTTTCGTGGTGGGGGAAAATCAGGTCCTGACCCCCTCCGTGAATGTCGAGGGTCTCTCCCAAGTACTCCATGGACATGGCGGTGCATTCGATGTGCCAGCCCGGCCGTCCCGGCCCCCACGGGCTTTCCCAGGAAGGTTCGCCCGGCTTGGCCCCCTTCCAGAGGGCGAAGTCCATGGGGTTTTCTTTACCCGCTCCCGGCTCGACCCTGGCCCCCGACAACATGCCGTCCAGGCTGCGGTGACTCAGAGAGCCGTAGCCTTCGGCCTTGGCGACCCGGAAGTACACGTCGCCGGCGGCAGCGTAGGCATAGCCCTTGTCAACCAGGGAGCCGATGATGTCAATCATTCTGGGTATCTCTCTGGTGGCGCGGGGGTATACGTGAGCCTTCTGGACGTTGAGCGCCTCCATGCTGTCCATGAAGTCCTGGATGTGGGTTTCCACCAAGGACTCGAAGTCGATTCCCTCTTGTTCCGACTTCTGTATTATCTTGTCGTCAATGTCCGTGAAGTTCTGGACGTGCTCCACCTTGTAACCCTTGTACTCAAGGTACCGGCGCAGCGTGTCGAATATGACGTAGCTCATGGCGTGGCCCATGTGGGCCGGAGCGTAGGGGGTGATGCCGCAGACGTACATCTTGACGGTGTCGCCCGCTGGTGAGAACTCTTCTTCAATGCCGCTCTGGGTGTTGAAGAGCTTCACGGTGCGTCCTCTGGGGGTGCGGCCTCATCCAGCAGGGCCACCGCGTAGGCCGCCATTCCCTCCTCCCGTCCCACAAAACCAAGGTGGTCCGTGGTGGTGGGCTTGATGCTCACGTCGGCCTCGGGAATGGAGAGGAAACCGCTGATTCTGGCTCTCATTTCGGAAACAAGAGGCCCCAGCGTGGGCCTCTGAGCGAGTATTGTAGCATCCACGTTGACGATGCGCCAACCAGCCCGATGGACAAGCTCGGCAGTCTGGGAAAGGAGCTTCAGGGACGAGACTCCCCTCAACGATTCGTCGCTGGAGGGAAAGTGAGTCCCCTTGTCGCCAAGGGCGGCGGCTCCGAGAAGGGCGTCCATTATGGCGTGGACCAGGACGTCTCCGTCGCTGTGGCCGGAGAGGCCCTTCTCGAATGGGGCTTCCACCCCGCCAATGATTAAGGCCCGCCCCTCTACGAGGGGATGGGCGTCGAACCCGAATCCCACCCTAGACCGGGCCATTGACAACGCGCCGGGCGAGCCTTGCCCGTAAGAATGTTTCCGCTACAGTCATGTCTTCCGGGGTGGTGACCTTCAGGTTTTCATAGGAACCCATGAACACCTTCACGGCGCCCCCCATTCTTTCCACGAGGGCTGCGTCGTCGGTGACGGTCACGCCAGGCGGGCATGAGTCGTGTGCTTCAATCAGCAGGCCGAAGTCGAAGACTTGGGGCGTCTGGACCATCCACAGAGTCTCCCGGGGAGGCGTATTCTCGACCAATCCGTCGGTCGACACCGTCTTTATGGTGTCCTTGGCAGGGACTGCAGCGATGGCGGCGCCCGTCTCCTGAACTGCCTCCAGCGCCCGCTCCATCACGTCGGAAGAGATGCAGGGCCTGGCGCCGTCGTGGACCGCCGCCCACCGGCATCCCACAGCCTCGGCGTTCTCCAGTCCCTTCCGCACCGAGTCCTGACGCCGCGCGCCGCCCTTGCATACACGGTCGGGGGTGAGCTTTGACCATCCCATGTCCCTGGCCAGAGACTTGCCGGCATCCAATGAGCTTTCGGACAAGACCAGGGTGATGGAGCCGACGCCCTCTATTTCTTCAAACGCGTTGACAGTGTGGGCAATGAGGGGGATGCCCATGATGGGCGTGAAAATCTTGTCAACGCCGGACATCCGCCTGCTTTCGCCGGCCGCCGCCAATATCACGGCTACGGCCCCGTCGGCGGGCCGTTCCCGTCGGGCGGCCAATCCTACCCGGCCTTGGGGCTGGCGAATATGATGCGTCCAGCCGCCGTCTGGAGGACTCTAGTCACCGTAACGTCCTGAAGGCTGTTGATATATCTCCGTCCGCCCTCCACGACGACCATCGTGCCGTCGTCCATGAAAGCAACCCCCTGGCCCATCTCCTTGCCTTCCTGCACGATGTTCACGGTCAGGTCTTCGCCAGGGAGAACGGCGGCTCTCAGTGCGTTGGCCAACTCGTTCACGTTGAGCACCTGGATTCCCTGCACTTCGGCGACCCTGTTGAGGTTGAAGTCGGTTGTCATTATGGGGGAGTCCATGCTCTTGGCCATTTTGACTAACTGTCCGTCCACGTCTGTGCCCGGTGAGAGGGTCGCGTCCATGACCTGGATGGGTATCGATGTTTCTCTCCGAAGCTTGCCCAGAACTTCAAGGCCGCGCCGGCCCCGTGTTCGTCGCATGGCGTCTGCAGAGTCGGCTATGTGGCGGAGCTCGTCCAGAACGAATGAAGGGATGATGAGCTTTCCCTGTATGAATCCGGTGAGGCCCAGGTCGGCAATCCTGCCGTCTATGATGGCGCTGGTGTCCACGAGAATTTGGCTCGCCCCGACCCTCTGCTCTCCGCCGCCGCTCGACTGTAACACGCCCGACATGTCGCCCGACCGCGCCACTCCTATCAGCAGACCCAGAAGCCCCAAGGACGCGCTGACGGCGAAGGGGATGCCCCATGACATCCAGCCTTCCAGGTTGGACAATGGTATTGATATGAGGACAGCCACGACCAGTCCGGCCACCAGCCCCAGGGCGCCGGAAACGAGGGTGGCGGTGCGCATGTGGACAAGGCCCTGGACTATTCTAGAGATGGGTCTAAACATGAGTTAAGGCGTATTTTGCACTCCTGACAGTGTTCCGGATGATTATTCCAGCATCAGGGCCGACTTGGGTGGGTTGGCGGCGAGGTAAGAATACCACAGCGTAGAAATGGGTAGAAGGCTGCCAGGCGCCCGTGATTCACGCGTTTCGTCATGCGACCTTGGTCAAGGTCAGGCCGAAACGCTCACACTCACAGGCGTCCCGACCCCCGCCTTCAACTCCTCGGCGGCGCTGCCGTTCTTCACGGCGACTTCCAAATAACCGGCGCTGCCTATCAGCGCCGCCAGACTGCCCCCTTGGGCATAGTATTGCGAGAGCCGGTCTATCACCTTGCCGCATATCTCGACGTGGACTCGCTCCCACCCGGCCAGCTCCTTGTCGGCTATGTTGGTCACGAGGTTGCCGAACCTGTCTACGTATATCACCTTACCCAGCAGGCCGCCGTCTCGTTTGACGGGAGCGGGGAACGGAAGCCGCATGATTTTGCCGACCTCCGGCCCAAGGTCGTCTGGAGGGACTCCCAGCGATAGGTAAGCCGCCGCTGGAGCGAATACGTCCCGCCCGTGGAAGGTGGCGATGACGTTCTCCAGCATGTACTTGGAGTTTGTGATGCGGCGGGCCGTCCATCCCTTCGGCAAGGGGCGTCTGCCGGTGGCCAAGCCCTCGGAGTTCCGGCCCACTGCCAGGCTGAAAATGCCGTTGTCCGGCCCCACGAAATGGCCGTCAGGACCGGACAGGACTAAGGCGTCCCGTGAGGAGCCTACGCCGGGGTCCACCACGCCGATGTGTATGGTTCCTTTGGGAAAGTATTTGACGCCGGTTCCCAGCACGAAGGCGCCTTGAAGCACGTCCTGGGGCGAGACTTGGTGGGAAATGTCTACGATGGACGCGGAGGAGTTGATTCCAAGAATCACACCCTTCATGACTCCGACGTAGTTGTCGGATACACCGAAATCAGTGGTAAGCGTGATGAGGCCGGAAGACCCCACGATGGCCTCCGGGAACCTAGGCGAAACGGACGCTGACGATGGACATTATCAGGAAGACCACCGCCAGGATGATGGTGAACTGGAACAGCGTCTTTTCCAGCCCGCGTCTTGTGCGAAAGGTGGACTGGGCGTTGCCAAAGAATCCCGATCCGGCTTCACGGACCTGCATGAGTATGACTGCCACAAGGATGATGGACACCAGGACTTGAGCCAGTTGCAGAGCCACTTTGAATCACACCCGTTCCAATTTTATTGCTTTCAGCTTGGCGTCGACCAGCGAGGCCACCAGGTCCGGCTTGCTCTGGCCTCGTGTGGCCTTCATCACCTGGCCCACCAGGTACTTTGCGGCGTTCTCTTTGCCGTTGAGGTAGTCGCCCACGGCCTGAGGGTTGTTTTCGAGCGCCTCTTCCACCGCCGCTTCCAGAGCGGACGCATCGCTAATCTGGACGTAACCACGGTCCTTGACGACGGCGCTTGGGCTTGCGGATGTGCTGAAAGCCTCTTCCAGCACGGTCTTGGCCAGGCTGGAGCTCAATGTCCCGTCGTCGATGAGGTCCATGAGTTCGCGCATCCGTTCCGGGGGGAACCTGGACTCGGAGATGTCCGCTCCCTCCAGGTTCAACAGCCTTGCCAACTCCACCAGTATCCAGTTGGACAGTCCCTTGGCCCTGGATTTGAGTCCATCTCCGGTCAATCGGACGGCGTCCAAAGCTTCCTCGAAATAGTCTGCGGTTGCCTTGGAGGAGGTCAGGAGTCTGGCGTCGTATTCCGACAAGCCGAACTCGTCCATGAATCGGCTGCACCTGTGGACGGGCAACTCGGGCAGAGAGGACTCCAACGCTTTAATCCAGGATGCGTCGAGGGAAAGCGGAGGAAGGTCCGGTTCGGGGAAGTAGCGGTAGTCGTGAGCCTGCTCTTTGCTGCGCTGGGATACCGTAATGTCCCGGCCGTCCACCCAGCCGCGAGTCTCCTGCACGACCCTGTCACCACTTTGGAGGACGTTGACCTGCCTCTCCGTCTCATGCTTCAGAGCGTTGTAAACGGCCCGGAAGCTGTTCATGTTCTTTACTTCCACCTTCCGGCCCAGCTCCGTCTCTCCGGTGGGACGGACGCTGATGTTGGCGTCGCACCTGAAGTTGCCGTCCTGCATGTTTCCCGTGGTGACGCCCAGGTACTGAAGTATGGAGTGAATGCCGGTCAGATAGTTGCGGGCTTGCTCGGGCGTGCGCATGTCCGGTTCGCTTACTATCTCCATAAGGGGAACGCCGGAGCGGTTCACATCCACCAGGCTGTACGCCTCGCCTGAACCGTCTCGCAGGTGGACAAGCTTGGCCACGTCCTCTTCCAGGTGGACTCTCGTAATGCCGACCCTGACCGTCTTGCCGTCGGCTTCCAGGTCGAGGAAGCCTCCGACGGCTACCGGCAGGTCGTACTGGGATATCTGGTAGCCCTTCATCAGGTCGGGGTATGGATAGTTCTTCCGGTCGAACTTGGTGTAGGGCGAAATGGTGCAGTTGAGGGCCAGCCCTGTCATCATGGTAAGTTCCAGGGCGCGTTTGTTGATGACAGGCAGCGTACCCGGGGCGCCCAGGCACACTGGGCACACCAGGGTATTGGGTCTGGCGGTCTGGTAGTCAGCCCTGCACGAGCAGAACATCTTGCTCTGCGTGAGTAGCTGTACGTGGACCTCCAGACCGATGACGGTCTCGTAATTTGTTGTAGCGGAGGCGGTCATGTGTCAGAGCCAGTATAGCAACTGGGCATTGGGGCTACAATTCCCCGCCGCCGGCGAATTGGGCAAAGGTTCACTCATTGTCCCGTCGGCGGGCGTCCAGGCGGTTGGGGTCCCAGGCTTCATTGCCCACCAGCGGCACAAAACGGCATGCCCCAAGCACCCGTACGTTGTATCCCTCTCCCGTCCTGTCCACCTTCATCAGGTTCTGCCCCTCCAGGTTGCCAATTGGTATGGCCATGCGGCCTCCCAGGGAGAGCTGTACAATGAGGGACTGGGGCAACTTGGGGGCGCCGGCGGACACTACGATGGCGTCAAAGGGGGCCTTTTTCGGGCAGCCCAGTTCGATGGAGGCTGTGGCCACCTCCAGATTGTCGTACCCCAGGGAGGCCAGCCGGTCTCTCGCCTGGCGCTCCAGTTCCGGAACTATTTCAACGGACAAGACCTTCCCGCGCGGCGCCATCTCGGCCAGAATGGCGGCCTGGTACCCGCTTCCCGTACCCAACTCCAAAATTGACTCGTTCCCTCTCAAACCCAAGACGTTCAACATCGCGGCTATCATGTAGGGTTGAGAGATGGTCTGACCGGAGCCAATGGGCAGAGGAATGTCGGCGTAGGCCAGATGGCGGAGCCCTGTGGGCACAAAGTCCTCTCGAGGGACCTTGTACATGGCGTCGACCACGTTGTCGTCGCGCAGCTCCCGGCGGAGCTTTTCCAGGAGTCTTTTCTTGTCGCGTTCAAGGTCCATCCCACGCCTACCCCAAACACCATGATAGCGCCCGCATACGCAGCGCCACAATGCGCTGTCTTTCCCGTTCACCCCGAGCCGCGGGGTGGTTCGACAGGCTCATCACGAACGGCGAGACAAGGTGTAGGGGTATCGAAAGACCCTGAGGCGCATGGCCTTGTCGTTGACCCTCAAAAGCGCCCTGTGCTAACCTAGCCCTAGCGGAGGAGTCCGAAAGGCATAGCCTTTACCGGGTGAATCCGCGCCTATCAGCCCAAGGGAGAACGGGAGACCAGAGGATGCCGGAAATGGACCTAGCAGACCGCAAACTGCTTAACATAATCCAGTCGGGCTTCCCTCTATTTGAGGAGCCGTACCAGGAAATCGGAGACCGCCTGGGAATAAGCGAGAAAGAGGTCCTGGAACGTCTGGACACGCTCAGGCAGCAGAACGTAGTGCGCCAGGTCAGCGCCATATTTGACACCCGGCGGCTCGGTTACAAGACCAGCCTCATCGCCATGGCCTTCGAACCAGACAAGCTCACAGCGGGAGCTCTGAAAATCAACGAGCATCCCGGAGTCAGCCACAACTACGCGCGGGAAGGTTCCTACTACAACCTCTGGTTCACTCTGGCAGTGCCTCCCGGAGAAGTGGTGGATGAGACAGCCCGGGTAATGGCCCGTGAAACGGGCGCCCTGTCCATGCGAAACATGCCCACCATCCGCTTCTTCAAGATAGGCGTCAATTTCGACATGGTGAAGGAGAAGGGCGCAGCCTACCAGTATTTCAGTCCCGACGGGTACAAAGCCGGACAGTCCGATGCCAATTCCGGGCAGGTCCGCGCCGACTGGAACAAGCCGGTTCCCGTGAGCGACTACGACATCGAGTGCATACGGGAGCTCCAGGAAGACCTGCCGATGGTTTCAAGGCCCTTCGACGACATGGCGGAGCGGCTTGGCGTGTCTGTCCCCGACCTGTTCAAGATAGCGGACGAATTCGTTGAGCGGGGCATCATGCGCCGGTACAGCGCCGTTCTCCACCACAGGAAGGCTGGGTTCCAGGCCAACGGCATGGGCGTGTGGAACGTACCTCAGGAACGTGCCGAGGAAGTGGGCATGATAATGGCCTCGAATCCCGCTGTCACCCACTGCTACGAACGGCCCACCTTCCCCGACTGGCCCTACACCCACTTTTCGATGATTCACGCCACGTCCAAGGAAGGCTGTGAGGAGATTGCTGGGGAAATATCCGATTCCACGGGAATCACCGACTACCTGATGCTCTACAGCACACGGGAGTACAAGAAGACCCGTGTGCGGTATTTCGTGTAGTCGGGCGTATAGGCGGAAGTCAATGGCCGCGTACTACCCGGTGTTCCTCGACCTGAAGGGCAAGAGCTGCGTCATTATTGGGGGCGGCAAGATTGGAGAGCACAAGATTCGACCTCTGCTGGACTGCGGGGCCAAGATAACAGTCATCAGTCCTGAGGTCACTGACGGCATCCAAGAAGCGGTAAGACGGGGCGACATCACTCTGGTTCTTCGCAAGTATAACGAGGGAGACCTGAGGGGCGCCGCGCTGGCCATAGCGGCAACCAACGTGCGCTCAGTGAACACAGTGATCGCCGCCGAGGCCGAAAGGGAACGGGTGGTCCTGAACGTGGTGGATGACGCTGAACTTTGCACCTTCATTGCGCCGGCCATCGTCAAGAAGGGCGCCGTGACCGTGGCGCTGTCCACAGGGGGCGCCAGCCCCGCGTTGGCACGCAAGCTGAGGGAAGGGCTGGAGACCAGCGATGTCTTGGAATACGCCGAGTTGGCGGGCGTCCTCTCGACGGCTAGGAAAGAACTCAGACAGAGGGGAATAACCGTGGACCCCGACCGGTGGCAGGAGTGCATCACGGGTGACCTCATAGACCTGGTGAAGGCGGGACGCGACGAGGCCGCGGTGGAAAAGGTACTGGCCGGATTGACTCAATCCACGGTATGACCCGTATCGCCGTGTATTTACTCTGCCAAGTCCGTCACTTGCCACCTTTGTCCTGGTTCTAACGAATGTCTATGGCCCTCCGAGAAGAAGTCATCAGGATTGGCACACGTGGAAGCGGTCTAGCCTTGATTCAGGCACAGCAGGCGTTCCACATTCTGAGCGAAGCTTTCCCGGAGCGGCGCTGCGAAATAGTGACCATCAAGACTACCGCCGACGTCCGCTCCGACGAGCCGCTGGCCCGCCTCGGTAAGGGGATGTTCGTCAGGGAGTTGGACCGTGCGCTTCTGGACGGCGACATCGATATGGCGGTGCACAGCATGAAAGACGTCCCCACCGAACTTCCGGAGGGTCTGGTTATAGGCGCCGCCCTCAAAAGGGCAGACCCCAGGGACGCCCTGGTGGACAGGTGGGGAGTGGGCCTTAGGGAGCTTCCTCCGGGAGCCACGATAGGCACCAGCAGCCCCAGGCGCGCCGCCCAGATAAAGTCCGTCAGGTCGGACTTGGACGTACAGGACATACGCGGCAACGTGGACACCCGCCTCCGAAAAGCCAAAGGAGACGGATATGACGGGGCAATCCTTGCGGTGTCTGGGCTGATGAGAATGGGGCTGGAGGGCGAGATAAGCGAGCATCTGTCCCCGGAAGAGTTCGTTCCTGCCCCAGGCCAGGGAGCGCTGGCGGTGGAAGTGCGGGACGGGGACACTGGTATGGACGACCTGATGTCCGCCCTAAACGACCCCGACAGTCGCATCGCAGTCGAAACTGAGCGCAGGTTTCTCGAGGAGCTGGGGGGAGGCTGCCGGACGCCGGCCGGGGCTTATGCCTGGACGGAAGCAGGTTTGGTGAACCTGTCGGTGTTCCTGTCAACTCCAGACGCCAGCCGGGTGTTCCGCACAACCGTTTCCGGCCCGGCTGACCACCCCCAGTACGTGGCCCGGCTAGCCCACCGGAAGCTCATGGACCAGGGCGCCGCCGACTTGGTGAACGACGACGGAGGGTCGTAGCCCGACATGGACTCCGATAAGGGCAAAGTCTATCTCGTCGGAGGAGGGCCTGGAGACCCGGGTCTGATCACCGTCAAGGGGCTGAGGCGACTCCAGCAAGCTGACGTGGTCGTCTATGACCGCCTGGTGGACGTGAGGCTTCTGGAACACGCTCGAAAGGACGCCGAGCGAGTCTACGTGGGCAAGGGGCCGGACCAGCACGCCATGAGCCAGCAGGACATCAACCGCCTCCTGGTTGACCGCGCGTCGAACGGTCAAACCGTGGTCAGACTCAAGGGGGGTGATCCCTTCGTATTCGGCAGGGGCGGGGAGGAAGCCCTGGCCTTGGCCGAGGCAGGGTTGGATTTCGAGGTTGTTCCCGGTGTTACGTCGGCGGTGGCCGCGCCCGCTTATGCGGGAGTTCCCGTCACCCACCGGGGCATTGCGAGCAGTGTCACCATAGTCAGCGCCAGTGAAGACCCGACCAAGGAAGGATCTTCCGTCCGTTGGGATGCGCTGGCAAAGACCGGGGGAACCATCGTCGCGCTGATGGGTTGGAGCGCCTTGGATAAAGTGACTGAAACCCTGATCGCTGAAGGAATGTCTCCGGACACTCCCGTGGTCTTGGTCCACTGGGGCACCGAGCCGCACCAGAAGACCGTTTCCGGGACCCTCCGGGACATACGCGCTAAGGGAACTGAAGCCGGCCTTACCTCTCCAGTGACGGCGGTCATCGGGGAGGTTGCAGACCTGCGGGAACGCATCCGATGGTTTGATAAGAAACCTCTATTCGGGAAGACGGCGCTGGTTACCCGGTCTAGGTCTCAAGCCTCGGCCTTGTCGTCATTGCTGGAAGACGAGGGAGCAAGGGCCGTAGAACTGCCCACCATACGATTCGAGCGGTCCGAGTCGTTCACCGAGATGGACCTGGCCATCGAATCCTTGGGTGAATTTCAATGGGTTGTCTTTACCAGCGCCAATGGAGTGGAAGCGTTTTTCGACCGGATGAAAGAGCTTGGGCGGGACGCCAGACGGTTCGGCGGCGTCAACGTGGCCTCCATCGGTCCCGCCACGTCGGCGGCCCTGGCCAAGCGGGGAGTCATCGCAGACATCGTGCCCCAGCAGTACGTGGCCGAGTCGCTGCTGGAGTCACTGTCGGAGCGTGTGAAGCACGGTGACCGGATGTTGCTGCCGAGGGCGGACATAGGCCGGGACGTGCTAGATAAGGGGCTGACCACCATGGGTGCACGGGTGCAGCGGGTGGTCACCTATAGGACCGTCACGCCGCCGGAGTCTAAGCAACTGGCTACGGAGCTTCTGTCCGCTGGGTCGGTTGACGTGGTGACCTTCACCAGTTCATCGACAGTTGAGAACTTGATAGGTATCCTTGAAGGAGACGCGTCGAAACTGAAGGGCGCCGTGGTGGCCTGCATCGGCCCCATCACCGCCGCTTCCGCAGAGGCTGCGGGGCTTCAGGTGGACGTGGTGGCTTCCGAGCACACCATACCGGGACTGGTGGACGCCATCAAGGGCGCTTTTCTAACGTAGGAACATGCCAGTACACGGAACCTGGGCGTCCAGGCGCCAAGTTAGGAGGTGGGACGGATGGCTTTTCCGCAGACCCGTCTCAGAAGACTGAGAGAATTGGCCCCTCTCCGGGAAGCGATCCGGGAAGTGAGCCTCTCGGTCACCGATTTCGTCTATCCCTTGTTCGTGACCCACGGACGGAACGTAAGGGAACCTATAGAGCCAATGCCGGGCGCCTTTCACCTGTCGTTGGATGAGCTTCTTCCGGAGGTGGCGGACGCCCACGACTTGGGCGTTCCCAGCGTCATGCTCTTCGGGCTTCCTCAAAACAAGGACCCAATGGGCCTGGAAGCCTACGACGAGCAGGGAATCGTCCAAGAGGCCATCAGGGTAATCAAGGCGGCTGTGCCCGACGTGCTGGTGGTCACCGACGTGTGCCTCTGCGAGTACACAGACCACGGGCATTGCGGGGTCGTTGACAATGGGCGAATAGACAACGACCGCTCTTTGGAGCTGCTTGCCAGGACCGCCGTGTCCCACGTCCTTGCCGGCGCCGACGTGGTGGCGCCCTCGGCCATGATGGACGGGCAGGTCGCGGCCATACGCAGTGCCCTGGATGACAACGGCCTCACCCAGACCCCCATCATGGCATACTCAGCCAAGTATGCGTCGGCCTTCTACGGCCCCTTCCGAGTGGCCGCGGACTCAACTCCCCAGTTCGGCGACCGCGCAACCTATCAGATGGACCCGTTCAACTGGCGCATGGCCATGCGGGAGATTCAGACGGACATAGAGGAGGGCGCCGACATCGTGATGGTCAAACCCGCGTTGTCTTATCTGGACGTGATTGCCAGGGCCAAGGAACGTTTCGACCATCCGCTGGCCGCCTACAACGTCAGCGGGGAGTTCTCCATGCTCAAGGCCGCCGCCGCCAACGGATGGCTGGACGGTGACAGGGCCCTCATAGAAGTCCTGGGCTCGATAAAGAGGGCCGGCGCCGACATAATCCTTAGCTACCACTCCAAAGAGGCCGCCCGAATTCTCAAGTCGGGCTGAAGCCCGCCACACCGGTTCGTGTTGCGGGGCGGGCCGCAAATGGCTAGAATGTGCGAGGCGAAAACGAATCTGCAAGCTCCGATACGGACATAATTTCTAGGAGGTAGGCTCCCAATGTTGAAGAACCTGTTCTCACGAGTTCACCGGGTGTTCCAAATTAGTGAAGCCCATGCCCATTGCGACATCCCCTGCGGCATCTACGACCCTATCTCCGCCAAGATTGCGGCCCAGACCGTTCTCAAGATGGTGGCGCGAATCAACGCGCTGGCCGCTCCCGCTGAGGGCGACGCAGCCGCTGCGGCGAGCCACGCCAACACTCTGAGCCGCTACATCACCGTGAAGGAAGACCACGCCGACCTGTGCAAGAAGGAGTTGGACATCCTCTGGCACGACTACTTCAGGCCCGACCACCTGGAGACGTACCCGGACCTCCACACCACCATCTGGAACGCCAACAAGCTGGCCGGACGCAACAAGCAAAACGTCGATGAAGGCGCTGCCAGGGAACTTATTGCCGCCGTCGATGCCGTTGCTACAATTTTCTGGGCCACCAAGAACGTAGAATACAAGGACGAGGAGTCGGACGTCCGCTACGGCGCCTAGCCGCCAACCTCTGACAATGAACACGGGGAGCGCCCAGACTCCCGGTCCTGATGAGCAGTCCATGCTCAAGAGGGCGGGAGCCTGGACGCTCTTTCTTTTCAGGCCCATATTCTCGGTGACGGCGTTTCTTACGTCCACTCCGTATCGCATCAACGGCCCCAGCATGGGGCCAACCCTGGTGCATGGTGACTACGTGCTGGCGAACCGCATGTCGGCGCGGCGGTCTTCTCTCAGAGGCGACATCGTCGTGCTCAGGAGCCCTCGGGAGGGACTGTCTACCTACGTCAAGCGCATCGTTGGAATGCCCAACGAGACTGTACGCTTGGACAGCGGGCGAGTGTACGTGGACGACGAGGCGGTTGCGGAACCGTACCTGAATGCCGACGTCCGAACGGAGCCAAAGTCTGCCTTTACGGAATGGTTCTTGGACCCTGACGAATATTTCGTCCTGGGAGACTGCCGGGCCGACAGCGACGACAGCAGGGGATATGGCCCCGTGAAGCAGGAAGCGATACTGGGCAAGGTCTGGTTCAGATATTGGCCTCTTCGGCGGTTTGGACCCGTGCGGAACCTCTAGAGGCAGGCGTCTAGCACAGCAGCCATCAACACCTTTGCTGCCAGGGTCAGAAAACCGTAGTCCAGGGTGTCGGGCGTATCCGTGGGCTGGTGGTAATTGGGGTTTCGGAAGTCCGCAGTGTCGGTGATCATGATCGCTCGAATCCCCGCGGCCCAGAAGGGGGAGTGGTCGCTGCGGAATATGTCGGTCAATTGGGGTATGGGAATTGCGATTTCTATGGGCAGGACGGGGAGTTCAGGCGTCCACGTTTGAGCGGACTCGACGAACGCCCGGCTCAGCGCGGCGCTCTCCCCCAGAGCTACTGCCGCTATGAAGTCGCCCCGGAAGTCCCGTTCCCGGACCTTGGCGAAGGCATCGGGAAGCACCAACTCGAAACCCGGTGGATGTCCCTGGCAGCCCGGCCCGGACGTGTAGCCCACCATTTCCAGGTTGAACAGCCCCTCGAATACTGGCGGCCCCTCGATTCCCTCCAAGTAGCTCACGAACGCCGAGCTTCCAACCAGCCCTTCACGCTCCGGTTGGGCTTCCTCCATGTCGAAGGCAACAAACTCAATGGGCCGCTTCAAAGGCGCGCCTTGGAGGACCGCGGCGCACTCCAGCATCGCAGCCACACCTGACGCGTTGTCGTCGGCTCCGGGCGAGTCCTGGGTGGTGTCGTAGTGGGCGCTTACCAGCAGTGGCCTGAGTTGGATGTCGGAGCCGGGTCTGGAGCCTATCACGTTGATGCCCGTGCGGTTCCCGCAGGGAAACTGCTGCATCGTGACTCCGCAGCCGGAGGCTCTGAGGGCGTCGGCTACGTGGTTTCTGGCCCATTGGAAGTGATGTGGATTCGAGACAGCGTTTCGCGGCGCCTTGGCCAAATCCCTGACGCGGCTTTCCAGGCGGTCCCGGTCCACCAGTTTCAAAGCGGCCTCTATTGTCTCTTCGTTCATGTCGTGCGCCTCTGCCGTTTCCAGGTATGATAGCAGACGTTTGGAGGATATGATGAACGGCGCCGAACTTGGTCTGCTTAATGAAACCATCGTCAATTGCGTGAAGTGCCCGCGGCTGGTGCATCACCGTGAAGAAACGGCGCGGGTCAAGCGTCGGATGTATCGGAACGAGGAATATTGGGGCCGTCCGCTGACCGGCTACGGCGCCGTCGACGCCCGGCTGCTTCTGGTGGGGTTGGCCCCGGCTGCTCACGGCGGAAACAGGACGGGGCGCATGTTCACTGGCGACCGCAGCGGTGACTGGCTGTACGGGACGCTGCACAAGTTCGGTTTCGCCAACCAACCAACCTCCCAGCACAGGGATGACGGTCTCCGGCTCATCGACGCCTACGTAACGGCTGCGGTCCGTTGTGCCCCTCCGGACAACAAGCCCAGCCGGGACGAGATGCTCACGTGCAGGCCGTACCTGGAGAGTGAGCTGCGGATGCTTTCCCGCGTAAGAGTGGTTGTGCCCCTTGGGAAAATCGCGTTTGACTCCTATCTCAAGGCCAGGCGTGAGATCATGGGCGACGCCGAACCGGAGCCCAAGCCCAGACCCAGGTTCGGGCACGGAGAGACCCACACCTTCTCCGACGGAACAGTGCTGCTTTCGTCATACCACCCCAGCCAGCAGAACACCCAGACAGGGCGCCTGACCACGGAAATGTTCGAGGGGATATTCTCAACGGCGCGGCGGATGATTGACGGCGAGGTCTAGGTGGACGCGGGCGCAGGGTGTGGGTCGGGGCGCGGCTCGCCCAGCAGCAGGAACAGGAAGCAACCCAATATCCCCAACACTGCCAGGATAGCGAACACCGCCGTGTAGCTCTCGTCTTGCCATTTGTAACTCAACCCTGCCAGCGGCGGCGCGGCGACGGACACCACGTTGACCGAAATCATGGACAAGCCTGTTATCTTGGAGAACTCCCGGCGTCCGAAATAAGTGCCCCGCATGGACGACACCGGCGCCGTTCTTCCGCCCATCCCCACGCCCAGCAGCACGGCGAACAGATAGGCCATAGCCAGGTTCTCGGACATCAACAGCACCGCCACCGCCGCGGACGGGAAGAGGGAAAACCAGAAGAGGGTGTACCTGACTGGGACCTTGTCGCTGACGTATCCGCCTATCAGGTTGAACGCTCCCGCGACGGCTTGGCTTACCGCGACGATCAGGCCCACCGTGGCCAGGGAGTATCCCCTGTCGTCCAGCATGATTCCCAGGTGGAACAGAACAGTGGTGTATACGCCGGTAGTGACGGCATGGCCTATGGATATCCACCAGAAGTTGAAGGTGCGGATGGCTTCTCGCCAAGTGTAGCCCTGGTGTTGCTCCAGCGGAGCCGGGGATCTGGGCTCCTGTGCCGGAAGCTCGGATGGGGGAATCCCGTCGGGGTATTGGCCGTAGTCCTCCGGTCTGTTCCTGATGTACCGGGTCATGGGCCAAGCCAGCACCAGCATGGCCACGCCTATGCCCAGGGTTACGGTCCTCCACGCGTCCGGCGAAAAGCGGTCGGGGTCCACGGCCCAGCTAAGCGCAGGCACTATCACGAAAGCGCCCGCGTACAGCCCTTCCAGGGATACGCTCATGGCCATGTTCCGGCGTCTGTGGAACCAGTTGTTCAACGAGGTCATGAGGGGAAGCCAACCCGCCAATCCGGTTCCTGCCGCCATCAACAGCAGCGCCAGGTAGAAGTGCCACAGCTCGTTGACGCGGCTGAACGCGACGAAACCGCCGCCAAGTATGAACATCCCCACCATCACTACAAAACGGGGACCGTATTTGTCGGTCAGGTATCCGGAAAGAGGTGTGGAGATGGAACCCTCTGCCCTCTGAAACGACCAGGCGAGACCCAGTTGGGCGGGACTCCAGCCGAAGGTGTTCTTCATCAGAACGTTCCAGATGGTTGCCCCCTGGAACACCGGAACGATGACTATGGCGTGGATGAATGAGCTCAGCAGCGCGAGCCACCATCCATAGAACACTCCCCGTACGGCTCTTATTGGCTTGGCGATATACATAAAGGCGGTTGCTTCTCGGTGCGGGGGGCGGGTTGTTGACCCCTTGGGGCCGCCGCCAAGTTTAGCGGCTAAAATCGGTATTGACAAAGGCAATGGGCTAAGGCAAACTTCACCCTGCCCGCCCAGGACACGGGGTATATTCATCTGGGTTCCTGATGCAGGAGTTAAGGGCGCTCAACATCTCCAGGAGGATTGCTCCATGACCATCACCAAGAACTACACTGACGAATATGTTGACATCGGCGGGGGCCGCACCCACATCAAGAGGGGCGGCAGCGGCTCGCCGATACTGTACTTGCACGGAGAAACCGGCAACCAACAGTGGAACGCATACATCGACGCCTTGGCTCAGAACCACACCGTATACGTCCCGTCCCACCCGGGATACGATGAGTCCGACAGACTTCCCTGGGTAAACTCGATAACCGACGTAGTCCGCTTCTACATAGGCTTGATGAAAAAGCTGGACCTGAACGACGTCGCTCTGGTGGGCCATTCCATGGGCGGATGGATCGCGGCTGAACTGTCCTCCACGGAGAATCCCCGAATCAAGAGCCAGGCGCTCTTGTCGCCAGCCGGAATCAGGCCCAGGGAGGGTGACATCACCGAGATTCTCATGGCGGGCCTCAACGAGTACGTTGACAAATGGTGGGTCGACGCGGACAAAGCCCCCAAGATCGACGACCTGAGCGACGAGGAGAAGAACGTCCTGTGGACCAACCGGGAGATGGACTCACGACTTTTGTGGAAGCCCTACATGCACAATCCCGTGCTGCCCATGTACCTGGAAATGGCCAGCGTCCCGACGCTTATTCTGTTCGGCGCCCAGGACGGCATCATACCCGTTAACTCAGGAGAGATTTACCAGGAAGCGATTCCCGGCTCCAAGCTCCAGACCATCGACCAGGCCGGGCACAGCCCTCAGGACGAGCAGCCGGACGCCTGCGCCAAGGCTACGCTGGACTTCCTGGCGAGCCTCTAAGGGGCTGAAGCGACAGGCGTGCGACGGGGCCCCCCGGGTTGAAGTCCACCAGGAGGCGGTGCGATGAAGGATAAAGTAGAAGTATTCTGGTTCTCAGAGCAGCCCTATGGACACGTGACCAATGAAGACCTGGAGAAATACCCCTCCGGGCGCCTGGGGTTCCCCAACACCCACTTCGACCCCAACAAAGCCCACGTGCTCTACAACCAGTACCACGAGCAGTACGCTCTTGCTGACGAAGTGGGCTTTGACGGCATCATGTCCAACGAGCACCACGCCTCCTACTGGTGCATGAAGCCGTCGGTCAACATGGACGCCGCGGTCATCTCCAAGCTGACCAAGAACGTCAGGATAGCGATACTCGGCAACGTCATAGCGATCAACGACCCCGTCAAGATGGCTGAAGAGATAGCCATGCTGGACTGCTTCTCCAACGGCCGAATCGTCTCCGGGTTCGTGCGCGGCACAGCCGTTGAGTCTCTCCAGGGCGGCATCGACCCCACGGAGAACTTCGAGCGGTTCCAGGAAGCCCACGACCTTATCATCAAGTGCTGGACGGAACCCGGCCCCTTCCGTTTCGAAGGCAAGCATTTCCAATACCGGGTGGTGAACCCCTGGGTGCTGCCGGTGCAGAAGCCCCGTCCTGAGATATGGTTCCCTGGCACGGGCAGCCCTGAAAGCGTGGTCTGGGCCGCGCGGCACCAGCACCCCTACATGAATCTGGGCGCCCTTATTGGAATGACTGAGTACTTGAAGAGCGTCTACATCGAGACGGCCCACGACGTTGGCTTCCAGCCGGGTCCTGAGCACTTCGGATACTTGCTGAGGTGTTTCGTCGCCGACACTGACGAAAAGGCCATCGAAATGGGCAAGTGGTTCATGTGGACCGAGGACCACAGGCAGAGGGGACCCCGAGAGCACAACGACCCGCCCGGCTACCAGACTCGTGAGGCGCTGAACGTCAAGAGCCAGAGGCCCACAATAGGAACGGGCACCTTTGGCCGCAGGATGGGGTACGACGAGCTGCGCGAGGTCAACAACATTATCGTGGGGAACCCGGACACGGTCATCGAGAAGCTGACCCAGATCATCGAGCACCTGGACCCGGGCTATATCCACATCTACGGCAACGAGGGCTTGATGCCCCACGACGACGTGATGCGGTCGGTGGAGTTGTTAGGTAAAGAGGTCGTCCCCGCCCTCCACGAGATACAGCTAAAGCCCTACGAATAAGTCCCTCAACCCCAAAATCAGAAGGCCCCGCACACTGAATGCGGGGCCTTTTATTTGTGAGTTAGATGGGACTCTACCCAAAGGGTTTCGGTGACGGCGGAGTAGGCCGCCGGTCATTATTTCAGTCGCGGTGAGCGAGAGCGGCCGTGCGCTCGGCAAGCGCGGCCTCCACGAGGGCGCGAACATCCGCTTGACTCGCGTCTTCGAGGGCGCGTATCTTCACGTGCCGCATCTTTGCGCCGGTTCCTTCAAGCAGCCGCTCGGGGTCCGGCAGGGAGACGCCCTGGTAGAAGCCCAGGTTGACCCAGGCGCGATTGGGGAGAATGTAAGCGTAGCCGTCGATCATCTTTCTAGGCCCGACGCCGTATGTGGCCGCCCTGTCGCCTAAGCGCACCACCTCACATGCCTCCGGGTGAACGTCAAAAATGGCCTCACGCAACGCCCTGACAATGGGCCGGAGGTCATCGGCGGTGACTTGGAGCAGGTCGTCGAACGAGCCGAATTTGGCAGTAGGCATAATGGCTGTCCTCACAGATGGCGGCTGCGGAGTTCGGCGGCGGCTTCTGCGATGGCCGCCAGCTTCTCCGTAGCCACCTGGGCTGAGGCCACCGGGTTGTCCGCGAAGGTGGCAAAGCCGCAGTCTGGGTTCAGGAGGACCCGTTCGGGGCCGAAAATGGAAATGGCCTGCTCCGCCCTCTCGATGATTTCGGCGGCTGACTCGACCGTATCGAGCTTGGGGTTGACAACTCCCACGCCGATGCGCCGGTCCGGTGGAAGGCCGGATATGGCTTCCAAGTCCCCGGCTCGCGGCGTGCAAAACTCAAGGAAATAGGTCCCCACGTTCAACGAAGAGAGTGTCTCAACCAGAGGCCCGTAGCTGCCTGCAAGGGCGACTCCCTCATCTTTGGACCAGTTGCCCCGGCACACGTGCAGGGCCAGCCGCTCCATGGGCAGCCCTTCCACAACCCGGTTAATCAGGCTGCTTGCGAAGGCCAACTCTTCCTCTGTGTCCATCTTCTCCGCCAGCGCTCCGCACATGAAGGACCTGCCGCCGGTCGGGCTTCCGAACACCACCTCGGACAGCACAGGCTCGTCGAATTGCACGAGCGCCGCACCCTTGGCCAGAAGGAAGTGTAGCTCTTCCCGCAGGACCCGCACTACGTCCTGGGCAAGTTCTTCACGGGTGTCGTATGGACTCTCTGTAAGACAGTCGAGCCACATGGTGCGGGTAAGCAGATACGGACCCGGCAGCGCCACCTTCACCGGCTTCTCCGAGCATGTCTTGGCAAATTCCAACTCGTGGACGGCCAGCGGGTGGCTCCGTCCCAGTTTGCCAAAGACCACGGGATGTCGGACTTCCGAGGCCGGAACGTCCAGCGCTCGGAGCTCGCGTTCGAACTTCTCGGAGTCGTCTACCATAGCGGCCAGGTCGTTGAGAGGTATAAGCTGGCAGTTGTCCAGCAGGCTGCCCACGAAGCTGGCGTAGCTGTCCCGTCTCTGCTCACCGTCGGTAAGCACGTCCACACCGGCACGAAGCTGGGCGTCTATGGAAAGGCGCACGGCGTCGTCGGCCGTGGCTTGGAACTCAGCCTCGTCGAGCCGGCCTTCGAGACGGTCATGAATCGCTTGCAGCATCCATCGGGGCCGTGGCCAGCTGCCGATGCCGAACACCGACAACGGCTGTATCGTCTGAGCGGGGGCCGGCGTAGGAAGCGATTCCGGGACCGTTACGTCAACGCGGAACTGTGCCCCCAACCCCAAGTACGCTGTCTTCGGCGTGGTAGCCTGCGCCGTACTGCGGCTTGAGAAGGGGCCTTTGCAAACGAGGTAGCTGCGCCGGGTTCCGGCTTTGGTCCACGAGACAAGCGCGTTGTCGGTCATGCGGCACCAGGCGGGCAGCTCCACTTCCACTGTGGAGTCAGTGGACAGTATCTCCAGAAGCCCGCCGCGCTCCAGCGGGTCGATGTGGCGGCGAATCAACAGCAGCAGTCCGCCGCCACAGTCGAGGTCGCCGCCGTCGAACATGACGTCGGGTTGGTGGGCGTGTTTTTCGACCTGGTCCATCAGCAGGGCCTTTGAGGGATTGGCGAAAAGGCGCTGTCCGCTAGTAGGTGACGCAGGGGCTGCCGTCGGAGAGGAACTCCACCAGTTTGGCGCCGCCGACAATCATGGCGCCGTCCACCAGGTTGTTCTCGTCCAGGCCTCGTTTTTTGAAGCAGGGAGCACATACGTATATCGTTCCGCCGCCGCCTGCAAAGTTGTGCATCAGGTCCTTCAGGCCCATGAAGCCCTCTTCGTGGATGTCGTCGGCGTAGCCCCTCTCGGCAAGTCGGGCGCCCTCGGCGCTCAGGAAGACTACGGTCTCCTTCTCCGAACCCAGCGCCGCGTTGGCGACTACAAATCCCACCGTCGCTCTGTCGGGGTCGTTCTTCGCGTTGGTGAGGCTTACACAGAATTTTCCGGCCATGCAGTCTCCTTCCGGTGTGTCATTGTGGCGTCTCTTTTTGCTCGATCCAATAGTCGGGGTGTTCGGCCCTCAGCAAACGGCGGCCTGTCATGCGACACCAGGCGGGGAGATCCTGGGGCGCCCCCAAGTCACGGGCCGTGAGCCTGAGGACCTCATGGGGCTTGAGCTTCTGCATCCGCTGTCTGAGCAGTATGATGACCTCACCACAGCCCATGTCTCCTGCGTCCCATTCGTCGGCTATGGCTTGGGCCAGTTGTTGTTCATCCGCCATTGCTTGTTGCATCCCCGGATAAAGGGTCCCCGATTCAGGTATAAGGAATGTTAATATCACACATTAACCAGTGTCAATATTGATTCGAGAATGTCCTGTTTGGCTATTTGCTATAATCTTTCCCGCAAGACCGCCGGAGGAGAAGATGTCCAAGAACGGCTATAGGGTTATCGACAGCGACCTTCACTTGATGGAGCCTCCCGACCTGTTCGAGAAATACATGGACACATCATTCTTGGACAAAGCCCCCAAACCCACGGCATCGGGCGCAGGCCACTATGCCCGATGGACCCTGGAGGGCAACCCAATTCCCCCCTGGGCGCATGACGACCACGTTTGGAAAGTGAACGAGCCCATGGACAGGCGGGCCAGGGAGGTGATGTCGGAGGGTTGGGCCACCGGGTTCGACGCCTCCACTTCGTTGCGCGCAATGGACAAGGAGGGCATCGACATAGCCGTCATGTTCCGCACCACGGCCAGCATGTTCGTGTCCAAGGACTCCCTGGATGCCAGGCTGTCTCTTGAGATATGCAAGGCATTCAACGACTGGGTGTCTGAGTATTGCAAGCGCGATCCCGCAAGGATGAAAGCCACGTCCATAGTCCCACCGACCCTGAGATGGCGGCGCAGGAGGCCCGGCGTAGCGTCGAGGACCTGGGCTCGGTGGGAGTAGTGATGCTTCCTATGCCCGTGGCTGGGCGGCATCCCCATGACCCGGAGTTCGACGTGCTGTGGGCGGAAGCGGAGAGGATCGGAGTCCCCATATGCTTCCACGGCACGTCAGGAGCCGTCTCTAAGGACTACGTGGGGGGAAGGTTCGCCGGGCACCCGGCTTACAGGTCCATTCTCCACTCAACCGTCTTTCCCATCGAGCTTATGATGACCATGTCCAGCATGATTATGGGCGGGGTGATGGAGCGATTTCCCAAGCTCAAGGTGGCTTTTCTGGAGGGCAACTGCTCCTGGCTGCCCTGGTGGCTGTACCGGCTGGACGACCAGTGGGAGAAGTTCGGCCCCGGAGAAGAGGTGGAACTGTCCGTGAGACCCACCGACTATTTCCTCCGCCAGTGTTGGATTTCCGTGGACGCCGACGAGGCCCTGAGCGAAGACGTTGTGAGCAGGCTGGGCGACGACAACATTGTGTTCTCCACCGACTATCCCCATCCAGACTCGGCCTTTCCCCGAGCAACGGAGGAGCTGTTGTCGATAGAAGGGTTGTCGTCGTCGGCCAAGAAGAAGATTCTCTGGGACAACTGCTCTAAGCTCTATGGCATCTAATATGTCGGATGAGCTGGACAGGTTCCTGAACCTCTACGACGTTGAGGCGGAGGCCCGCCGGATTCTGTCCACGAAGGTCTGGGGTTTCATCGAGGCCGGAACTTACGAAGAATACACGTTGAAGCGGAACCGCACGGCCTTGGACGCCGTGTGCCTGAGGCCGCGGTTTATGGTCGACGTAAGAGAGCGGGACGCAACAACAACGGTCATGGGCCACAAAATCGACTTCCCCGTGATGATCGCTCCGGCGGGCCACCACGGCATCGCCCACCGAGACGGAGAATGTGCCGTAGTCCGGGCCGCCGGGGAGGCGGGAACTATTATGGGAGTCGGTGCCGACTCCAACTACACCCTCGAGGAAATCGCGTCGCAGGCGACGGCGCCTATATGGTTCCAGCTCTACCACAGGAGCCGGGAACTCAGCGAGATGTTGTTGCGGAGGGCTGTGGACGCGGGTTATTCCTCCGTCATGGTCACCGTGGACAACCCGATTCCGGGCACCAAGGAGCGGGACATCCGCAACCGGTACAGGCGGCCCGAGGGTCTGGAGTTGGCCAATTTCGTCGGGGAGAAGGCTGAGCTGGGGCTTGTCAAAGGAACGCCGGAAGCCCAGGCGTGGGAGATGCGGAGGCTGCCCTTTCGCTGGGAGGACGTGGCCTGGGTCAAGTCCGTCACGTCGTTGCCTCTGATCATAAAGGGAATCCGCACCCCTGCGGACGCCCTTGGATGCGTTCAGAGGGGCGTGGACGGCATCGTCG
Organism: Dehalococcoidia bacterium; assembly: GCA_965224415.1. Classification (GTDB taxonomy): domain Bacteria; phylum Chloroflexota; class Dehalococcoidia; order Lucifugimonadales; family JAGWBF01; genus DAOUJI01. The sequence goes on from CBDCZB010000001.1 coordinate 467,681, forward strand.
TGTCCAACCACGGTGCGCGTCAGCTTGACGGCTCCCACTCGTCCATAGAGACGCTGCCGGATATCGTGGACGCGGTGAACGGCAGGGCCGAGGTCTACTTGGACTCCGGCATACGCCGTGGGACGGATGTATTGAAGGCGCTGGCTTTGGGAGCCAGGGCTGTGTTTATCGGTAGGCCCTTGTTCTGGGGTCTGGCCGTAGGGGGCGAGGCTGGCGTATCGCGGACGCTGGAGATACTCAGTGCGGAGTTCGACCGTGCTATGGGCTATTGCGGAGTAACCCGAGTGGACGAAATAGGCCCTAACCTGGTCTCGTTGCCCGGCCAGCACGGCTGGGTCTGACCCGATCGTAGCTATCGGCCCAGGCGTATGCCTGCTGCCTCCCGGTCAAAACAGCCTGCTGTGAGGTCCTCTCGTTCTCCCCGCAGCACGTCCTTGCGGACCCTCAGCGAGGGTGTCCGGGGCAGGTCTTCCCGCATCTCAATGTATCGGGGCACTTTGAAGTAGGCCAGCCTCTCGGCGGCCCAGTAAATCACGTCTTCCGGGGTGAGGTCCACCATCTCGTCGGAGGGAAAGACCGTAGTTTCGTCATCCGTTTCCTGCTGAGTAATCTGGAGGGGGTGGTATTTGCGATGGACCACGTAGGCCTTGACCTCTTCCTCTCCCAACTCCGACGGCACGGCGATGACGGCGCAGTCCATAACCCCTGGGTGTCGCTTGATGATGTCCTCCACTTGTTGAGACGATATGTTCTCCCCCCTGCGGCGCACCACGTCCTTCTTGCGGTCTACAAAATACAGATGGCCGTCTTCGTCCACCCAGCCGAGGTCTCCGGTGTGGAGCCATCCGTTCCGAAGGGACTCGGCGGTCCGTTCCGGGTTGCGCCAGTACCCCGGCATCACTGCTGGATTGCGCAGAGTTATTTCTCCGGGAGCGCCCGGCGGTTGGACGACTCCGGAGTCGTCCACGATTCTTAATTCATTCTGGAACCTGGAGTCGGGGTGCCAGCGGGGCTTGCCGGACGACCCCTGGCGATGGGGTTCTCCCAGTCGCTCTATAGTGCCGTAGCAGGTCTCCGTCATCCCGAAGCCAATGAGGACTGCGGCCCCGAATCTGCGCTCGAACTCCTCAAGCATCTCCGGGGCCATCGCGGGCGAGCCGTAGAAGAGGCGCACGTTGTTGTCCCGGTCCGACGGCGACGGGTCCTGCTTGAGGAGCACGGGCATCATCATGCCGATGAAGTTGACGACCGTGGACTCGGACTGTCTCACCTGGTCCCAGAAGCGGCTGGCGCTGAACCTGTCCACCACCGTGAGTGTTGCGCCAAGACACAGGGTCCCCATTGTCGAGTAATACTGGGCATTGGCGTGGAAGTAGGGCATGCAGGTGAAGAACCGCTCGTCGGGCGTGGACTCTGTCCACGTTGCGAAACCCTGACCTGACGCCGCGAACATGCTGTGGGTCAGCATGACGCCCTTCGGGTTCCCCGTGGTGCCGGAGGTGTACACCAGCATGGCTACGTCGTCGGGGTCTACTTCCGTATGCCCGGGCGGGTCCTTCGCAGGAGCCGAGTCCATCAGGTCCCAGAAGTCGAGCCAACCCTCAGGCAGGTCCGAACCGCCGGAGACCAGGATGGATGCCTCAAGAGACGGACATTGAGCCGCCGCAGACCGTGCGACGTCGAGCAAGCTTTCGTGGGTGACCAGGACCTTGGACTCGGAGTTGTTGATGATGTAGGCCGTCTCGTCCTGCTTGTAGGCCGTGTTCACGGTGACGCATATTGCGCCCAGCCGGGCGAGCCCCATCCAAATAAACAGCACCTCCCGCCCGTTGGGCAGGAACAGGCATACCCGGTCGCCGTGGCCCACTCCAAGCCGTGAGAAGGTCTGCTCAACCCTCCGCGTCGCTTCCTGGAACTCACCGTAGGTTACGTCGTACTTGTCATAACGGAAAAAGACCTTGTCGGGGTGGCGCTCGGCGGCTGCGTCGATGATTTCGGCCAGGGTCATCTCCCAGGGCAGACGAGAAGGGTCGCTTGTCGTGATGATGTCGCTCATCCCGCTGCCCTCTCCTCTTCCATCTGTCTTAGCTCGACGCGCCGTATCTTTCCGCTGATGGTCTTGGGAAGCTCCGTGACGTACTCCACAGCTCTGGGGTACTTAAAGGGAGCGGTTACGGTCCGCACGTGGATCTGGAGGCTTTGAGTAAGCTCGTCGGAGGGCTGATAGCCGGGGGCCAGCACCACGAACGCCTTTACGATGTTGCCCCGAATCTCATCGGGGCTGGCCACGACCGCCGACTCGGCGACGGCGGGATGCTCTATCAGGGCGCTTTCCACCTCGAAGGGGCCGATCCTGTAGCCCGCCGAGATGATTACGTCGTCGGCCCTGCCTACGAACCAGAAGTACCCGTCCTCGTCCTTGAATCCCTTGTCCCCGGTCAGGTACCAGTCTCCCTGGAAGCAGGACTCCATCGCGTCCTCATCCTTCCAATACTCTTTCATAAGCCCCACGGGCCGCTCCGGCTTGACCTTGACGGCGATTTGGCCCTCCTCGCCTGGAGGGAGCTCGTCACCGTCCTCGTCCACTATGGAGACCTCGAACCCAGGGGTCGGCTTACCCATGGAGCCGGGCTTTATGTCCATGCAGCGGTAGTTGCCCACCAGCAGCGTCGTCTCGGTCTGACCATACCCGTCGTAGATGTTCAGGCCCGTGCCTTCCTCCCAGAGCTTCATCACCTCGGGGTTCAACGGCTCGCCGGCGCCGGTGCAGTGACGCAGGCTGTTGAGGGCGTATTTGGTGAGGTCTTCCAGCACCAACATACGGTAGGCGGTGGGAGGCGCGCAGAAGCTGGTTACGCCGTACCGTTCCAGAATCCTCATCGTCAGGTCGGCGTCAAAACGCCCCACAGCGTTGTGCTGCATGATGGCGGCGCCCTGAATCCATTGGCCGAACAGCTTGCCGTAGGCGGTCTTGGCCCAGCCAGTGTCGGAAATGGCCCAGTGGAGATCGGTGGGTTTCAGGTCATGCCAGAACTTGGCGGTGCCGACGTGGGCGATGGCGTATGACGCCTGGGTGTGGAGGACCATCTTGGGCGGACCCACTGTGCCGGAGGTGAAGTAGATGACTAATGGGTCGTCGCTGCGGGTCGGTTCGACGCTCCCCAGAGCTGAGGACTGGTTTTCCCTCTCAACGGTCCAGCTGGTCCATCCCCGGCGTTCGCCGTCGATTAGAATGACGTGCTTCAGAGTGGGGCATGAGGCGATGATTTCGTCCACCTTGTAGGCGTTTTCCGCATCGACTATCGCCACGCTGGCCTCTGCGCGGTTTACGCGGTATTCGATGTCGTGGGGAGTGCACAGCACGGTGGCGGGCATGGGGACGACGCCCAGCTTCATCATGCCGAGGTTGGCCACGTACCATTCGGGAACGCGCGGCGCCATTATGAAAGCCCGCTCGCCTTTTTCCACGCCCAGCCCGAGCAGCATGTTGGCGAACTTGTTGGAAAGGACTTTGAGGTCATAGAAGGTGTGCTTGTCGGCGGTGTCGCCCGCCGGGTGCACCGACACTAGGGCCAGCTTGGTGTGGTCGTCCGCCCAGCTGTCCATCACGTCGAACCCGAAGTTGTACAGTTCGGGCACTTCCAGCCGGAATTCCCGGCGGGCCGTTTCGTAGTCCTGCATGTTAGGAGATAGGTCTATGGTCATGGAGCAATGCCTTTGCCGCAGATCGAATCAATAATCCGGCTCATGCACCGCCGTAAGCTTGGAAGGCGCGCGCCGTGGCCTGTGGGGATTATATCGGCTGTCCGGCAGCGTCTCAACCCTGGCGGGTCGGCCCCGTGCTATACTCCGATTGGCACGTTGGCCCGGATATTCGTTAGCCAATTAGGGCCTGTTCACACTAACGCAACGCATCGACTATAAGAGTGAGTAGGATGAAGCCTAGGAAGAGCACATCCAGCTTCTCGAAGCGAGAGAAGATACGGCGAAAGCCCTTCAATCGCCGGAACAAGCGCTCAACTTCGTTGCGTCTCTTGTACATCTCCATGTCGTACGTCCATGGGGAGACCCGTGTCGAGGACGGCGGAACGACGGGAGTGAATCCCAGCGCCAATGCGAGTTGGCGTGTCTCGTTGCCCTCGTATGCACGATCCATCACTATAGACAAGTTCTCTCGCTGTGGCCCAAGACGGTTGAGCAGCTTGCGTCCTTCAGGCGCGTCGTGGGCTTGTCCGGCGGAGAGGGAGAACATCAGAGCCGTTCGAGCATCTGCGGCAACCATATGAATCTTGGTGGTCCATCCTCCCCGGGACTTGCCGATGGACTGCGGTCCGTTTTTTTTAACGCGCCCGTGCCATCGGGATGCACCTTGACAATCGTGCTGTCCACCGAAACCGCCTCGATATTGATGCGCACTATCTGCTCTCGTTGAAGGTGTTCGAACACCCGATTGAGGACTCCGTTTTTGGACCAGCGGTTCATGCGGGTATAGACTGTGTGCCAGGAGCCAAACCTCGGAGGCAAGCCCCGCCACTTGCAACCATGCTCGGCGACGTACAGAATTGCGTTGAGGACTTGGAGGTTCGACATGCTCACGTTGCCGCGTTGCACCGGCAGACAAGGAGCTATTCGTTCGTATTGAGCTTCTGTAAGTTCCATCCTCCAATGATATCATATTCAACCCAATAGTGTGAACAGGCCCTAGCTCGACAAGAGGAGGCAGCCATGCGGTTGGAGGGTAAGGTTGCCCTGATAAGCGGAGGAGCCAGAGGAATGGGCGCCGTTGAGGCGAAGCTGTTCGCAACGGAAGGCGCCAAAGTCGTCATAGGTGACGTTCTGGAAGCGGAGGGCAAGGGCGTCGAGGCCGAAATCAATGAGTCCGGCGGCGAGTGCGTCTTCATCAGACTCGACGTTACGGCAGCTGCGAACTGGCAGGCTGCAGTAGACCTTGCAGTGGGACGGTTCGGAAGGCTGGACATCCTGGTGAACAACGCCGGCATCTCCAACCGGGCCACCCTGGAGGACACTTCCGACGAGGCGTGGGACCGCATGTTGGACATCAATGCAAAGGGCGTTTTCCTGGGTACGCGACACGCCATTCCGGCCATGCGGGATTCCGGCGGAGGGTCCATAATCAACATTTCGTCTATCTACGGACTCATCGGAAGCCGTACGTCGGCGGCTTATCACGCCTCCAAGGGCGCCGTTCGGCTGCTTACCAAGGCCACGGCGATACAGCACGCCTCCGAGAACATCCGCTGCAACTCGGTCCACCCGGGTTTCATACAAACCCCTATGACCGAGGTATCCTTCTCCGACGAGGAACACAGAGAACGTCTGATAGCGAACACCCCGCTTGGAAGGCTTGGGGTCCCCGAGGACATAGCCAAGGGCGTGCTCTACCTGGCCTCCGACGAATCGTCCTACGTTACAGGAGCCGAGCTGGTTATCGACGGCGGCTTCACAGCCCAGTGACGACGCCCGTCTGTGTTAAAATCTATTCCACTTCCGAATGTAACGCCCTATATTTGAAAGGAGTTCAATGCTGCTCTCAGAACGCCGCCAGCGCTACCGGAACATCCTGGAAGGTGACCAGTGCGTTCATCCCGCGTCGGTCTTTGACGCCATGTCGGCCCGGATGGCCGAGTCCCTGGGGTTCGAGGTGGGGATGTTGTCGGGGTCCATAGCTTCCGGGACGGTGCTTGGGGCGCCTGACCTTATTGTCCTGACCCTGAGTGAGTTCGCGCAGCAGGCCCGTCGGGTGACACGCTCCTGCGACATCAGCCTCATGGTCGACGCCGACCACGGCTACGGCAATGCGCTTAACGTAATGCGGACTGTGGAGGAGATGGAGGCCTCCGGCGTCTCCTGCCTGACCATAGAGGACACCGTGCTTCCCAGGGGTTTCCGTAGCGGCGAGGAGCTAATCTCTCAGGAGGAGATGGTGGGGAAGCTGAAGGCTGGGTTGTCCGCCAGACAGGACCCGACGCTGGTAATAGTGGGACGCACCAACTCGCGGGCCTGCTCAGGGCCGGAAGAGTTGGCCGAGAGGGCCAGGGCTTATGAGGCTACGGGAATCGACGGGATATTCGTCGCCGGTCTCAGCAGCGGTGAAGAACTGGACGCCATTCTAAGCGCCACCAAGCTGCCCTTGCTCTTGGGGTCGGCCCCGGCGTCTCTCGGGGGAAAGGAAGAATTGGCTAAGAAGCGGGTCAGGATAGCCCTGCAAGGCCACCTACCCTTCTATGCTGCGGCCAAAGCGGTCTACGACACCCTCAAGCACCTTGCTGATGGAGGGGCGCCGGCCGACGTACAGGGCAACCTGGCCGCCGGAGAGCTGCTGGACATATCCATGAAGCAGCCTGAATACTCAACATGGACCAAAGACTTTCTCAACTAGGAGGCGGCTATGACGATGGACAAGGCGATTTCAGAGATGCTGGACCGGCAGGGGATACGGGACTTGATGGCCCGGTATTACCGAGGCATAGACAGAAAAGACGTGGAGTTGATAGGCGACTGCTTTACGGAGGACGCCTACGCCAGATACGGCACTTTCGAGGCTATTGGACGTGACCGCATCAAAGAAGTCCTCGGGACGATCGTTCGTTGCTTCGGCGCCTCCACGCATTCGAGGGGCGACCAGGAAGTCAAGCTCGACGGTGACACGGCCGAGGTGGAGACCTATGCCGTGGACTATTTGAACTATACCATTGATGGCGTCCCCCACCAGTCCACCCACGGCCTCAGATACCGCGACACCATGGTCCGGGAGGGCGAAATATGGCGCGTGAAGCACAGGGTGCTCCACTCCGACTGGACCCGCGCCTACCCCATTGATCCCACTGTACCCCTCCAGTTCGATTCGGACCAATCCCGGGCCCTGATAAAAGGAAGACAGATAGTCCAATAACTGGGGAGACAATAGACTGGCGGGAGGTTGGCTATGGTAGAGCAGCTTGCAAGGCCCAAGGACAAGGTGGAAGTCTACTGGTTCTCGGAGCAGCCCAACGGCTACATCACAGACAACGACCTGGAGAAGTACCCTTCAGGACGGCTGGGATTTCCCAACAGCCACTTCGACCGGGAAAAGGCCCACGTACTCTATTCCCAGTACCATGACCAGTACGCATACGCCGACGAGGTGGACTTCGACGGCATAATGAGCAACGAGCACCATTCGGCCTACTGGTGCATGAAACCCGCCGTGAACCTGGATGCGGCAGTCATATCCAAGCTGACCAGGAAGGTGAAAATCGCCATCCTGGGGAATGTCATCGCCATCAACGACCCCGTAAGGATGGCGGAAGAAATTGCCATGCTGGACTGCTACTCTGGCGGCAGAATCATATCCGGGTTCGTCCGGGGCGGCGCTGTGGAAAGCCTTCAGGGTGGCATAGACCCTTCAGAGAACCGGGAACGGTTCGAGGAGGCCCACGACCTCATCATCAAGTGTTGGACGGAGCCCGGCCCCTTCCGGTTCGAGGGGAAGCACTACCAGTACAGGGTGGTCAACCCGTGGGTCCTGCCGATGCAGGAACCGCGCCCGGACATCTGGTTCCCCGGCACAGGCAGCCCTGAGAGCGTAGTCTGGGCTGCGAGCCACGGCCATCCCTACATGAACCTGGGCGCTCTCCTGGAAATCACCCAATGGCTCAAGGACATATACATAGAGACGGCGCTCGAAGCCGGATACAAGCCCGGGCCTGAGCACTTTGGATACCTCCTCAAGGTGTTCTGCGCCGACACCGACGAAAAGGCCATCGAGATGGGCCGGCGGTTCCTTTGGACCGAGAACCATCGCCAGCGCGGGCTCAGGGAGCACGTGGACCCGCCCGGCTACCAGTCCAGGGGAGCGCTGAAGGTAAAGGCACAGCGTCCTACGGCGGGAGGTTTCGTCGGTCAGAAACTCAACTACGACCAATTGAGGGGTCTCAACAACATCATCGTGGGAAGCCCGGATACGGTGGTTTCGAAGCTGACGGAGGTCATCTCGCGCCTCAACCCCGGCTACCTGCACATATACGGGAACGAGGGCGACATGCCCCACGAGGACGTGATGCGCTCCATCGAGCTGCTGGGCAAGGAAGTGATTCCCGCTTTGCACGAAATCAAGCTCCAACCCTACGAGTAGCAGTTGGGGATGCTCGCAGCCGGAACAATAACGCTCAGGTTATAGATGGAAACTGTAAATGCGCTCCGGTTGGCGAAACCTGACCGAACGCGTTCCTATTGACATATGTTCGATTTAGTCGTTAAATTACCCAAAATTTGCAGTCGGGAGGCGCTCGCATGACCATTCTGAGGCTCCTCAAGTCAAGGTGGATGCTTACTTTGCCTCTTCTGTTGGTCCTGGCCGCGGCGGTCGCCTGCGGAGACGAAGCGACCCCAACGACAGCGCCAACATCCACGCCGCAACCCACGGCGACTTCACCGGCCGCTACGTCGACCCCCGAACCAACGACGCCAGCGGTTATGGCGGTTATGATAGACGGTGAGTACGGAGGCTCGGTCACGCTCTACAACTCGGCCTATGCTTCACACTTCGATTTGCACTTGGGGCCGTCTCTTCACTCCACTCGCGGAGCAAGGTCCGCCTTCAACGGGTTGGTGCATTACAACTTTGAGGACGCCCGGGAAGTCCTTTGTGACCTGTGCGCTGACTGGACACTTTCCGATGACGGGCTGACTTATACGTTCAACATGAACCCCGCCGCCACTTGGCAGAACGGGGACCAGGTTACTGCCGGCGACGTGAAGTACAGCCTGGACCGGATGGTGGCAGAAGGAGAAGTCAGACCCAGGTCGGGCGCCATCAGAGCGTATTACGAGAGTTCACGGGTCGTAGACGACGGGACCTTGGAAGTGACTACCTCGTTCCCCGCCGCCGCATTCTTGAAGTTCCTGGCCTTGGACTACATGGTGATTGTCAGCGAGGCCCATACCACATCGGGGGTCGACGTGGACCTGCCTGAAAACGTGATGGGTTCAGGAGCATTCCGGCTTGTGGACGTGATCAACGGAGAGAAATGGTCCTTTGAGAAGAACGAAAGCTATTGGAAGCCAGGACTGCCGTTCCTGGATAGAGCGGACGTTCTTGTGATCCAGGGTAGGAGCAACCAGTTGGCGTCCTTGCTGACTGGCCAGACCCTTAGCGCCATCGGCGCTCCCAGCTCTGTAGATTCGTCCACCCGATCCTCTGCGATAGAGCAGTCCGGCGGGAAGTTGAGACCCAGCGAGGCGCTGACTGGCCCGATAGCGGCCTTCGTAAACCATTTGAACCCTCCTTTCGATGACGTCAACGTCAGAAAGGCCGTCAACCTGGCAATCAACAGGCAGGAGTTCAAGGACGGCGTCTACCAAGGGGTCATGTGGCCCGGCTCCTATTTCGGACCTGGCGTCGCTAACGGAGAGGCTGAGGTTTCCCAGTGGGAAGGGTACAGAGTGAACGCCGACGGATCCAAAGTACAAGAAGACCTGGACACGGCAAGGGCCTTGCTCGAGTCATCAGGCTACGGTCCCGACAACCCGCTCCAGTTCGACATCATGGTGAGGACCGTCAGCATATACCCAACCGCTGCGGTCTTCCTGGAAGAGCAGTTCGAGGCGATAGCTCCCTGGGTGGAAGTGGAGATCGAGGAAGTTGAGAGCGTCGCAGGCATCACGCGTCAGGCGTCCGGTGAATTCCAGATGAGCTACAGGATCATCGCCACTCTGACAGACGACCCAGACGGGGTCTTCTTGCCCATATATTTGCCGGGCGGCTCTGAGAACCCTCTGGATTACGACGACCCAAGGGTGGTGGACATATTCGAACGGCAGAAGAAGGAGCTCGACGCCGCGACGCGGCTGGAACTCCTCAGGGAAGCCGACGACATCCTCAGACAAGGTGAAAGCCAGTGGTTCCAGGTGGGTTGGGGACCCAGCTTTGGAGTTGCCAGCGTCAAGCTGAAGAACGTGGGTCTATGGCCCAACCAGTACGGGGAATACCTCCGGCCCATAGACATGCTTGCCGGGTTGGAGCACGTCTGGCTCGATCCTGACGCTCCCACCTACGATCCCAACAACCCGCCGTACCCCGCGCCGTAAACTCGAATCGCTATTGAGTATGTTGGCCTCTGCCGCAACTATTCCGGCAGAGGCCAACATTGTTTGCAGCTTGGCCGTCGCCTATATGATTAGCTCTAGGCCAAATCATAGACGGTAATCGTAAATCTATGGTGTATGCCGAAACCTAACCGAGTGTGTTCCTATTGACATCTTAGAATGATGTCTGTTAAATTCCCCGAGATCTACGGTCGGAGGTTCCTTGCATGACCGTCCTAAGGCTTCTCAAATCACGGTGGATGCTTGCTTTGCCAGTCCTGTTGGTCCTAGCGGCCGCAGTGGCGTGCGGTGGAGAAGCCGCCACTCCAACGTCGGCGCCAACACCCACCCCACAACCCACGCCCACGCCGGTTGATTTCGGCGCTTTGACTCAAGAGATACGGGGCATTGTCGACGAAGGGATACAAGGGATGGAAGGGTTGTCCGCCGGCGACGTGGAGGCGATTGTTGACTCGGCTATGGCGGCCATCCCTGAGGGGCTGTCCTCCGAAGACGTTCAGACCATAGTGGCCTCGGCAATCTCTGCAATACCTGAAGGACTGTCCGCAGCGGAGGTGCAGGCCATAATCTCTACGGCGATCTCTGCTATCCCTGAGGGCCTGTCCGCGGCAGCCGTGCAAGCTATTGTGGCCCAAGCCATATCCGAAATACCGGAAGGTCTGACCGTCGATCAGATGGAAGCGGCCATCAAGTCCGCCGTTGACTCGGGCGTGCAGCAAGCCGTGTCCGAGGCTGTGGCCCAGATACCTCCCACGGCAACGCCGGGCGCGATGATGCCAGGCGACGGCATGATGATGCCGGAAGGCGAATATGGCGGCAGTATTACCCTCTACAACTACGCCTACGCGTCCCACTTTGACTTGCACGTGGCTCCGGCGCTGGACTCGACCCGTGGCGCCAGGGCCGCCTTCAACGGATTGGTCCACTACAACTTCAAGAACCCGCTGGAAGTCCCTGTGACTTGTGCACCGTCTGGAAGTTGTCCGACGATGGGTTGACCTACACTTTCAACATCAATCCGGCGGCAACATGGCAGAATGGCGCTCCGGTTTCGGCCTCCGACATAAAATACAGCCTTGACCGGATGGTTGAACCGGGCGAACCACGGCCAAGGGCGGGCGCCATAAAAGCGTACTACGCAAGTTCGCAGGTTATAGACCCGACCACCATAGACGTGACCATGTCCTTCCCCGCCGGAGCGTTCCTGAAGTTCCTGGCTCTGGACTACATGGTGATGGTCAGCGAGGCCCACACCACGTCCGGACTCAACGTTGACCTGCCCGATAACGTAATGGGATCGGGAGCATTCAGACTGACTGAAGCCGTGGTAGGAGAGAGCTGGACCTTTGAAAAGAATGACAACTACTGGAAGTCCGGACTTCCCTTCTTGAACAAAATCGACATCTTGGTAGTGAGAGGGCGGAGCAACCAGTTGGCCTCCATGCTTACCGGTCAGACTCTTAGCTCGGCCGGTGCACCCGGCGGTGTGAGTCCCGCCACCCGTGCAGCCGCCGTAGAGCAGTCCGGCGGCAGGCTCAGGCCCAGCGAGGCCCTAACCGGCCCCATAGCGGCCTTCGTAAACCACATCAATCCTCCCTTTGACGATGTCAACGTGAGGAAGGCGGTTAACTTGGCCATCAACCGCCAAGAGTTCAAAGACGGAGTCTACGACGGAGTAATGTGGCCAGGCTCCTACTTTGGGCCAGGCGTCGCTCATAGCGCAGCCGAGGTGGCGGAGTGGGAAGGCTACAGGGTGAACGCAGACGGCTCGAAAGTCCAGGAGGACTTGGACGCGGCCAAGGCCCTGTTGGAATCGTCAGGCTACGGCCCCAACAAGCCTCTGGAATTCGACATCATGGTCAGGACCGTCAGTGTGTACCCGACTGCGGCTGTGTTCCTCAAGGAGCAATTTGAGGCCATTGCCGACTGGGTGAACGTGGGCATCGAGGAAGTCGAGAGTGTGGCTGGCATAAGGCGGCAAGCCACTGGCGAGTTCCAGTTGAGCTACAGGATCATCGCCACGCTGACTGACGACCCGGACGGAGTCTTCTCGCCCATATACCTGCCGGGCGGCTCTGAGAACCCTCTAAAGTACGAAGACCCCAGAATAGTGGACCTCTTCGAGAGACAGAAGAAGGAGTTGGATCCGGTAAAGAGGAAGGAACTGCTGAGGGAGGCGGACAACATTCTCAGACAGGGTGAAAGCCAGTGGTTCCAGGTGGGTTATGGACCCAGCTTTGGAGTGACCAGCGTTAAGCTGCAGAACCAGGGTCTATGGCCTAACCAGTGGGGAGAATACCTCAGGCCGAACGACATGCTCGCGGAGTTGGAGCACATCTGGTTCGACCCTGACGCTCCGCTCTACGACCCGAACAACCCGCCCTACCCGGCGCCGTAAGGCCGGTAACCGATAAGAATACGTTGACCTCTGCCGGAACGCCAACGGCAGAGGTCAACCTGATTAAGCGTCACTGACGGCGCTTTGCCCTCACCCCAACCCTCTCCCACGGGGAGAGGGAGCAAGTATCCGGCGACCCAATGGGAGGCGTGGGAGATTAGCCGATGACCGCATACGTGATAAAAAGGCTGCTCCTGTTTATCCCGACGGTTATCATAGTAAGCTTCGTCGCCTTCTTCATCATCAACATCCTACCAGGGGATGCTGCGTTCTTGATGATGGCAGGGGAAGGCGAAGGGGCGGACATCGACCCGGAAGCGCTCGCCAATCTTCGCAAGCAGTTGGGCACGGACCGGCCCCTGATGGTGCAGTTCGGCGACTGGTTCTCCGGAGTGTTGATCGGGGATTTTGGCACGTCATTTAAAACCAAAACCCCGGTGATTGATGCGCTGAAACGCCGCTTTCCCATCACTATCCAGTTGGCGGTGATGTCGGTCATTCTGTCGATGGTCATCGCCGTGCCCCTGGGAGTGTGGTCCGCAGTAAAGCAGGACTCGTCCGTCGATTATGGGACCAAGGTGTTCACGATCCTGTTCGTGGCGGCCCCGACCTTCTGGATAGCGTTGCTGCTGCAGACTGCGCTGACTAGGTGGGCGGGTTGGCTGCCTTCTTTATTATACGTGGAGCTGTGGGATAAACCTCTGGAGAACCTGGAAATCATGATATTCCCAGCCATGGTCCTTGGGCTCCACGATATGGCCTTTATAGCGAGGCTTACCAGGTCATCCATGTTGGAGGTCCTCCGGGAGGACTACGTGCGGACTGCTCGGGCCAAGGGACTGAACGACTGGGTGGTGATAGGGCGGCACGGCTTGAAGAATGCTTTCCTGCCGATCCTTACCGTATCAGGTTGGAGGTTCTCCAACCTTCTTGGCGGCATCGTAATCATAGAGACTATATTCAACCTGCCCGGCATAGGAAACCTGCTCATCACAAGTCTTAACTCCAGGGATTTCCCCTCGATTCAGGCTCTGATTCTGGTGCCTGCCCTGGCGGTGATGACCGTCAACCTGGTGATAGACCTTCTATATGGATGGTTAGACCCAAGAGTGCGCTACGCGTAGGGTAGTTCTGTAGGACATACTAGCGATGTTGGATAATCTCAGAGATAGCGCGGCCAGTGCGTCGTCGAAAAAACGTGAATGGCTAGGGTTCCTATCGGTCTTTAGCGAAATCTGGAGATTCGCCAGAAGAAAGCCTCTCGGAGCGGTAGGAGCCTTCATTCTTATCGGCATTACCGTTGTGGCTATATTCGCGCCGGTGATAGTGCCCCAGGACGCGACAAAGACCCATGCCAGGGAGACTTGGTCAGTACCTGGGACTGAGTCCATTGACGGCGAGAGGACTTATTTGCTGGGCACTGACGAGGCGGGCAGGGACAACCTGAGCCGTCTCATATTTGGCGCCAGGATTTCCATGCTGGTCGGAGTCCTCAGCGTCGCTCTTGGCATCACTGCGGGGGCCTTGTTGGGCATCACCAGCGCCTATCTTGGAGGCGCCTTCGACCTCTTCTTCCAGAGGGTCATAGACGGTTTCATGGCCTTTCCGGGGATCATTCTGGCCTTGGCCATAGTGTCCGTGTTGGGCCCCTCGGTGTGGAACGTGATTTTCGCGTTGTCCTTCTTCCTGGCTCCGGGCACCGCACGCACCGTCCGCTCCCAAGCGCTCAGCATAAAGGAGATGGACTATGTGTTGGCGGCCAGGGCTGTGGGCTCGTCCCCGATACGCATTATTTTCCGGCATCTGTTGCCCAATTGCTTCGCCATATACATTATTCTAGCGTCCCTGACCCTGGGTACGGCCATTACGGCTGAAGCTTCTCTGGGGTTCCTTGGGCTGGGGGTGCCGCCGACCACGCCGACCTGGGGCGGCATGCTCAACTCAGCCAGCAACGACTTTTTGCTGAAGGCCCAGTGGGCCGTCATAGCTCCAGGCGTGGCCATAGCGCTGGCCGTTTACGGAGCGAACCTTTTCGGTGACGGCATGCGCGACGTTTTGGACCCCCGCCTTCGCGGCAGCCGCTAGCCGAAGGGGCTGGCCCCTTCCGTTCATCCTGAGCCAAGCGCCGCCTGTGGAGTCTAAGGGCCTCACCCCACATATACGGCTGCTGAACGCTTGGGAGCGCATATTTCGTTGACACGGATATGGCGGGACTTTAAACTTCCAACAAGCCTTGGACTATCCTTGTTGATACAGGAGTCATCTATGAAAGCCGCCGTCTTCCATGGACCCAACCAGCCGCTGGCTATTGAAAACGTGGACGTCGACAATCCCAGACCAGATGAGGTATTGCTCCGCACCGGGGCCAGCGGGGTCTGCCACAGTGACCTCCATTACGTAGACGGTCTGTACCCGAAAGACCCTCCGGCCATCCTAGGCCATGAGGGCGCCGGAGTGGTGGAAGCGGTGGGAGAGGCGGTCACCTACGTGCAACCAGGCGACCACGTAATCACGTGCCCGTCGGTATACTGCGGCAATTGCAGGAAGTGTCTACGGGGTCAGTTTCACCTTTGCCTGGACAAGCCCGCCCGTTCACCTCAGGACGCTCCCAGATACAAGCTTGCTTCATCGGGCGACGCTCCAGAGCAGATGGCAGGGCTGGGCACCTTTGCTGAGCAAATGCTAGTCCACCAGAACTCGGTGGCCAAGATACCCGACGACGTACCAATGGACAGGGCGGCCCTCATTGGCTGCGGCGTTACCACCGGTGTGGGCGCCGTGCTCAACACGGCAAAGCTTCCTCCTGGCGCCACAGTCGCTGTGTACGGAGCAGGCGGTGTTGGACTTTCGGCGATCCAGGGCGCCAGAATTGCCGGCGCCTCACAGATAATCGCCGTGGACCCCATGGGCGGCAAGCTGGAAAGGGCGTCCCAGATGGGCGCAACCCATACAGTGGACTCCTCCAAGGAAGACCCGGTGGCGGCCATCAAAGAACTCACCGGGGGTGGCGTAGAATACTCCTTCGAGGCTGTCGGCAACAAGCAAGCTGCCGAGCAGTGCTACGAATGTCTCGAGAAGGGCGGCACTGCCACTATCATAGGCATGATTCCATTCGGCCAGAAAGTTACCATAAACGGGGCGTCCTTCCTGACTGAAAAGAGAATGCAGGGCAGCACGATGGGCTCCAATCGGTTCAGGATCGACATGCTCGACTATATTGACTACTACCGTCAGGGCAAGCTTATGCTGGACGAAATGATCACCCGCCGAGGGCGCCTGGACGACGTCAACGAGGCATTCCGGGCCATGAAGGCTGGCGAGGTGGCCAGAACAGTCCTGATGTTCGACTAGATTTAGACCAGGCGGTCCAATGGTCTGGAAAAGGGTTTTCAACAGCTCCGATGAGCCACGGCTCCCGTCCAACTCCACGGTTCCCCCAGCCAACGGAGGAGGTCAGGACCTGTTGACGTCGTTGGCCTTGGCGCCCTTCATGCTGATCAAGTTGCTGCTGGCCCCCATTAAAGCGGCCATGAGCGACGGCAAGGACCGCGGACCGTCGATTCGCGGACAGTGAGGGTAGTTTCGCTATGACCGGGCGTCCTGAGTGGTACTACGATCATCCACCTGCCTGCACGTGCCAGGCCTGTCTTGACCGGCGTCTGGGAAGGCGCCGAGGGTCCGGCGGCAAGCAGGGGTTGCTTTCCAAGCTCAAGAAGGCCCTCTGGCCCTTCGGGAACCGCCGCTAGAAGTCCTCTGGACTTGTCCCCAGCCCATCTACGCTGATAAGGAGGGAGAGCCATGCCCAAAGGCGTCCTTTTGGTATTCAGCAACTGCAACGATCCGGCCCGCCACGACGAGTACAACAGCTGGTATTGCCACACCCACTTCCCCGATCTCAGCGTCGCCTCCGGGTTCGTCCGGGCCAGGCGTTACGCCAATGCCTACCCTGACGATGGAGCCAGCCAGTACCTGGCCGTATACGAAGTGGAGGGCCCCGATGTCATGGACTGCATCAGAGACATCTCCCGCATCGGGTTCGGAGCCTACGGCTTGGGCAGACACATCGACTGCCTTGAGTCAACAGGCGGTTATCGCTTCGAGGAGATAGACCCGTCCCAATACGCCCCCTTGGAGGTGGTGGACTATCCTCCAACGGGTGAAGGGTCAGACCTGCTGTCCATACCCGACTTCAAGCCCATCGCCAAGACGCTTCCCCGCGCTCTCCGGCTGGTGTTTTCCGACACCTCAGACCCGGATAGGGACGAGGAGTTCAACCGGTGGTACAGTCACACCCACCTGCCGGATCTGCTCCAGGCGGATGGCATGACCGACTCGACCCGCTACCGGAACCTTGCTCTAGAGAGAGGGCCATCTAAGTACCTGGCCCTCTACTGGTACGACCATCCGGACCTGAAGCAGGCCCTGATCAACATGGGCCGGCTGGCTGCGAAAGCCAGGGAGAGGCACATGATTGACTGCCTGGACGTCAAGGGCCTCCACACCTACCTGGAAATAGACGCCGACTCCTATCCGCCCCTGAACGTCCTGGACTATCCCAGGGAGGCGCCTCAGAGGTAGGTCCTCTCCCTACACAGGCCATGGGACGACCAAACTGGTATTACGACCATCCTCCCGCTTGCACTTGTGTACGCTGCCAGGGCGGAAGGTTGTGGCGTAGATTGCGGCCGCCGGTTTCGCCTCCCCGGCGACCGCTCAGGCACCCGTCTAAACCTCGTCGGCCCTGGGGTTGCCTTATCATACTTGTGGTCATCGTAGCTATTGCAGGCGCTGCCCTATACTATTGGTCCACACAAGAGGAAGGAGGATGGCTGCCGTGGTTGGATTGGGGTCCCTGGGCTGACGACGGAGAAACGCCTTCCGAGGCTCCCGCTACCATTCCATCGCCCACTCCTACCTCTACCAGAGTTGTCGACAATCCTACCGCTACATCTAAAGCAGTGGCCAAAAGAGACGACATCGATGCGGTATCCGATCCCATAGCTACATCCGTTCCCACATCTCGGCCTGTTGCTACAGCAACCCCTAGTCCAACGCCGACCCCAATGCCCAGTCCAACACCAACTTCGAGGTCCGCGGCCACAGCAACCCCTAGCCCTACCGCCACTGCAATTTCAACCCCCGTCCCAAAGAGGGCAAGCGGTGGCTGGATCGCCGAGTTGGAGCTGAGGATTCACCGATTAGTGAATAAAGAGAGGTCAACCCCGTTAGGTTGGGACCCAGACCTTGCGGCCATAGCCCGTTCACACAGTGCAGATATGGCAGGGCAAAATTTCTTTTCGCACACAAATTTGCGCGGTCAATCACCTACAGATAGAGGCTCCTCAGTAGGGTATGATTGTCGTAAGGATTATGGGTCGTATTACACCTACGGCTTAGCAGAGAACATCTTCTATTCCTCGTTGTACGGCCAGTATTGGACTATAGCTGGCAAGATTGTCCGAAAGGACTATTACGAGATTCAGGAGTTGGCGGAACTAGTCGTGGATGGATGGATGAACAGTCCAGGGCACCGTGAAAACATTTTGAAAGACAGTTACGATCTAGAGGGAATAGGCGTCGCGATCGACGCCAATGAGCAGGTGTTCATAACCCAGAATTTCTGTTGACGTCGTTGTTAGGCTCACTAAATATACAACTCAAGTACAGCGTGTGAAAAATGCGAAGCGAGGTGAAGTATGGGAAGGTTGGACGGCAAGGTGGCGATAATCACAGGAGGGGCCAGGGGCCAGGGAGCTTCCGAGGGAATCTTGTTTGCCCAGGAAGGCGCCAAGGTCGTGCTGGGCGACATACTGGATGAGGAAGGCGCGCGCGTGGAAGCTCAAATCCAGGAGGCGGGCGGCGACGCCAGGTACGTCCGCTTGGATGTGACCTTGGCGGCGGATTGGGGGCGGGCGGTGGATCTGGCTGAAAGCGCCTATGGCAAGCTCGACGTGCTGGTGAACAACGCCGCCATATTCATGCCTAACGGAATAGAGGACACCACAGAGGAGCAATGGGACCGGCTGATGGCCATAAACGCCAAGGGTGTCTTCCTGGGCACCAAGCACTCCATACCAGCCATGCGCAGGGCCGGAGGCGGCTCCATCGTGAACATCTCCTCGATTGCGGGGATGGTGGGTAACCTCAGGTCTGGAGTGGCCTACTCGGCGTCCAAGGGCGCCGTACGGTTGTTCACCAAGGCGACGGCCATACAGCACGCCAAGGACAACATCCGCTGTAACTCGGTGCATCCCGGCCCCGTCGACACGCCCATGACCGAGGAGTCTCGTCGGGACCCGACTCAACAGGCCCAGAGGTTGGCCAGAGTTCCCATGGGACGCAGCGCGGCTCCTGAAGAAGTGGCCTACGGAGTGCTCTTCCTGGCCTCTGATGAATCGTCCTACATGACCGGCTCGGAGATGGTCATCGATGGGGGAGTGACCGCCCAGTAGCAGGCTGGGCGGTCGAGTTCTAATTGGCCCTCACCCCAACCCTCTCCCAGAGGGAGAGGGCGTTAGGAAACCTTACGTAATTAGCGGTTAGACTTCCGCTCGTTCCATGAACACCGTGACGCCCAAGTTCTGGTAGTGCTCCCGGTTGGAACGGGCGCCGCTTCTCATGCAGATCTTTGTGTCGGAGTCTTTCAGCAAGTCGATCATGTGCTCCAGGCATTCCTGGTCGGTCTTCAGAGGGAACTCCGGGTGACCCTCGCGGCTGAAGGCCAGGTCGTTGGATGTGGGATGCGCGCCCCAGGACAGGCAGTCAATGCCTGGTTTGGCCAGGTTGCGGGCGTTTATCACGGCCTCCACTGACTCTATCTGAAGCATGAGGACGCCGGTATGACTCCACCACTCGGCGTACTCGGTCCGGGTGGGAATCGAGTGGGGTTCTCCGTCGCCTCCGGTCCAATCAGTGTCGTACGCCACCCCGCCCCAGCCCCGCTTCCCCTTCTGGGGGTAGTAGAAGTTTTCCACTGCCTCCTGGGCGGTGGCCTGGTCGTCGCATTGAGGCACCTCGACTCCTCCGAGGCACAGGTCGAGTATGCCGCCTATCATGTAGGTCCACTTGGGGCTCTTGATGCGGAGCTGCACCGGCACTTCAAACTCTTTGGCTATGTCGCAAAGCCGGAAAAGCGCCTCTTCGTTGTAGGGCATGTGCTGGCTGTCCACCGTGAAGAAGTCGTAGGGGTAAGAGTTTACCAGCTGTTCAATTCTCCCGCGGTCCGCTGGAGTCCGCCCAAAGTTTCCTGGCGTCGCTATCAGCGAACAGCCTACAACTATGTCCCCCCGTCGGATCTTCTCTTTAAGGTTGCCCGGCATGGTTGCCTCCTCGCGTATTTGGATTTGGTTCGTACCTGGTCGCTCCAGTCTCCATCGGAGTCCATCCCCCTCTCCCTCGAAGGGAGAGGGCTGGGGTGAGGGTGATCCGGGATTTCTTCTGAAACCCACCTTTGAATAAGTCCTTGCTCCCCCTCATCCCGACCTTCTCCCTCGACGGGAGAAGGGGCAAATTGCCGCCGATTGTCCTGGGGTTCAGACCTTTTCCGAAGCGTCCTGGTTATCGTCCCATCCCAGGGCGTTGCCTTCGGAAAGCTGCATGGGGACTCCCCCTATCTCGTTTTCGTCGATGTCAAACCGGATATACCCCTTGGGACTCTTCAGGAGGGAGTCCCGCTTTATTTTAACCCCATTGGACCTGAGTTCGTTGAAGAGGTCCTCGATGGACACGCCGTCGGTGGCCCAGGCCACGTGGCCGAGCTGAGGTCCCTCCTCTTTCAGCTTTTCGGCCAGGGACGAATCGCCCACCGGGGAGATGAAGTCCATGACTACGTCGCCTACTTTGTACATGATGTAGTCATAGATGACTCCGGTGTTGGACCTGCCCTCCTCAGCCGGCGCCATGCTGAAATGCTTTTCGAAAAACGCCCTTACCGGTTGTACGTCCAGGACTTGGTAGCTGACATGGTGAACTCTGGTGAACATGGCCCCTCCTCAAACTGTTGGTTTCCCTATTGAGAGCGCGTTATGCGCCGGTGGCGTCAGAGCTTCCTCGGCGGCACAGGCAGCCCGGGGATTTTCATCTGAATTCGCCCCATGCTGCAAAGCCCCGTGTAGAACAGTGTCTTGTTGTCCTCCATCCCCCAGCCGCAATTGGAAATCTGGTCTTTCCAGGGAAGTATGACCCGGAAGGGCGGTTCCTCTATCCAGATGTTGCCCAGGTGTTTGCCTTCTGAGTTCGTGATGGCGATGCCGCCTCCCATGGTGATGTAGAGGTTCCCTTCTATGTCCACTTTCATCCCGTCGAAAACCCCTGCCGGGTAGCTTTCTGGAAGCTCGAATAGGAGCCGTTCCGACGCACGGTTGATGGAGCCGTTGGGCATCAGGTTGTAGGCCCAAATCCGGCGGTTCCGGCTCTGGGTCAGGTAGAGGGCGCTTTCGTCGGGGGATATTGCCAGCCCGTTGGGCGCCTTCAGGTCCACCAGCATCACGATTTCGCCCAGGTCAGGCGTGACCAGGTAGTACCCGGAGAAGTCCAGGTCGCAGTGGGGGCTTGGGGCGCCGGGATCGGAGAAGTATATGCTGCCGTCGGAGCGGCAGACCACGTCATTAGGCCGGTTCAGGTGGACTCCCCTGTACCGGTTGGCGATGACGGTGGTGGAGCCGTCGTGCTCGATCCGCGCCACCCGTCTCAGGCCCTGCTCGCAGGCTAACAGCCTCCCTTGTGGGTCGCGAGTGAGGCCGTTGGCGTAGTTGGTCGGCTCGTGGCCTACGCTGACACCGTCAGTAGGTGACCACCTCATCCGGCGGTTGTGGCCGATGTCGCTGAAGTAGAGGCATCCCTCCTCTGCCCACCATACCGGCCCCTCAGGGTTGGGGTATATCCCCAGTCTGCGGGAGTCGTCTTCAGGCGACTCCTCGGGGCCGTGGCCGTCGCTGAGCGCCTCGTGTTGGGCGTCCAGGTCAACGATGCGCTCAAGCTCAGGGGAGATCATCTCGATGGGCATTCATTCCTCCTAGGGCGGTGTGAGGAGATATTAGCGAGCGGGTTGGCCTAGCCGAACATCTCCCTGGCGACCTTCTCCATGACGGCCAGACACTTGCTAGCTGTGTCGGCGTCGCCCATGCCGAACACCACCCGGTCCGCGCCGGCTTCCAGGAACCCGTTCAGGTGGTCAGGGTCGGCGGGGCGTCCAAAGATGGTGAACTCGATAGCCGAGGGGTCACGACCAGCCGCTATGGCCCACTCGTCCACCTTGGCCCTGCTTTCCTTCATGACGTCTATGCTTATCCAGTGGGGCAGCCAGCCGTCTCCCCAGCGGGCTACTCTTCTCAGCACCCGGTCCGGAGAGGTTCCCTGTCCGTCTCCGCCCCCTCCCAGGAGTATGGGCGGGTGGGGTTCCTGGGCCGGCTTGGGGAAGACCCGAACAGGAGGGAAGTCGTAGTATTTGCCGTGGTATTCCGACTCGTCCTTGGTCCAGAGTTCCTTGAGGGCCTCCACGTTCTCCCTGACCTGACTCCACCGGTGGTCATAGTCCGCGCCGAGAATCTCCAGCTCTTCGCGGAATATTCCGCTGCCTATGCCGAACAGGAACCTCCCCTGGGAGAGGCGGTCCAGGGTGGCGATTTCCTTGGCGAGGATGAGAGGATGCCGCTGGGGCACTATGACGATGCCGGTGCCGAGCTTCAGCGTTGAGGTTGCGGCCGAGGCCCTTGACAGGGCCACGAACGGGTCGAGCATGCTCCATATATTGGCGCCGTACTGGCCGGCCTCGTTGGACGGATGGGGTGTGCTGGTGGAGACGGGAACAAAGGGGTGCTCGCAAATCCATATCGAGTCGAACCCCATCTCCTCCCCTTGTTTAGCCAGAGCGGCGGGGTCAACCGGGCTTCCGACGGCAGACGGCACGGAGAAGCCGACGTTCATGATTCCCTCCTCAAGCTGCTTGTCCGATGGGGAGGCCAGTCAAGCGGGTGGGACAGGAGACGGTTCTAGAGGACGCCGGAGGACACGAATCCCCCGGCGTCATCAAGGTCTAGTGGATGTTGTATACCCTGGAGGCGTTGTCCCAGAGTATTTTCTGCTTCTCTTCCGGAGTGCAGTCGGCAAGGAGCTTTGCGGCGATATCGCGGGACTTGGGGAAGGTGCCTTCGTCGTGCGGGTAGTCGGCTCCGAACTGGATGTTGTCTACGCCGACTAAGTCCCTCACCCTCATGGAGTAAGGGTCCTCCTGGGTGCCCACGAAGCAGTTGTTGTACCAGAAGTCGCTGGGCAGCGTTCCGGGTTGGAACTTGTACCGGTCAAGCCTCGTGGATGCGCTGACCCTTTCGGTGTAGGTGTAGTTCATACGCTCCAGGAAGCTGGGAATCCAGCTTACCTCGAACTCGATGACTCCCACCTGAAGCTTGGGGTGGCGCTCGAACACACCGGCGAAAATCATGTCGCCGATGGCCATGCGCGGGTAGATGTCGATGTTGGCCAGGAAGGAGGCGCTGAGCGATTGGGGGTCCATGAACTCGTTGTCGGGAGAAGGCCGGTTGCAGCCGATGTGTAAGGCCACCGGCATCTCCAGGTCCTCGCAGGCTGACCAGAAGGGCTCGTACATCTGATGGCTGTATCTCATGCCGGGGGTGGTTCCCACCGGGACCATGGCCCCCACCAAGCCCATTTTCTTGCACCGCTCCAACTCTATGATAGCGGCTTCGCCGATTTCGGGGTTCAGCAATGCGTTGCCGTAGAGCCTGTCGGGATGGGCGTGGCAAAACTCGGCCATCCAGTCGTTCCAAGTCTGCTGAATCACGTGCAGGAGCTCGGTGTCCGCAACTTTATATAGGTGGAGCCCGACGGTGGAGAAATGTATCGCCTTGTCGATGCCGTCTATGTCCAGGTCTTTGACGCGCTCGTCGGGGTCGTTGGCCCCGGGCCGAACGTGCTCTTCCCGCACCCTGGTCTTGCCTATTTCAGCCTTGACGGCAGGGTCCGATTCGTATCTCCGTCCGGGGTGAGCGCCCGGCGAGAGTCCCACGAGGCGCAAGTCGCCGCTGAACCACATATCTACGTCATCAAGGCTTCTCAGAACGGGAGCCTGATCCAAGTATTCTTTGGGCATTCGTGTCGTCCACAGGTCCGACGCCTCGAACGTATGGTCGTCTGCCGAGAGTATCTTGTAACCTTCCAGCGCCTGGGCCATCGCGACCTCCTTATTTGGACCCTTTCCTCACGGACTCCTGGTCGATATACGGCGGGGCGTTCCGGTAAACACCCATCGTTGCCGTTAGTGCAATGCCCAAACGTGCAGGAAAACCGGGGAGCCGTTTCGGGCGTCGGATGGAATAATTCTACTCCGGCACGCCTATATGTCAAGCTGACGGCTGCCATGTTTCCGGTCTAACTTGACTGGCATGTGGGACTGCCCGGCGCCCCACGAGGGGCTATAATGGCTCTGGCGCCAGCTTGAATCATCCTGGACTGCGAAAGGAATGAACTTGGCCCTGAGCAGAGATGAGGTCCAACACATAGCGGCCCTTTGTCGTATCGGTGTGACTGACGAAGAACTGGAGTTGATGGCTGGGCAGCTTTCCCAGGTCTTGGAGATGTTCCAAACGTTGCAGGGCCTTGACACTGACGGGGTCGAGCCTACAGCCCACTCCATATCTCTAGACACTGTTCTACGGGAAGACCAAGCGGCTGACTCGGACCCGGTGGAGAGCGTCCTCGCCAACGCTCCGGTCAGTGAAAACGACCTGATCCGGGTCAAGGCGGTTCTGGAAGACTGAGCATGTCAGAAAACACTGGCTCCGACGAGCTCTACAACTCGACAATCCATGATGCCCAGGCGTTGATTGCGCGGGGCGAGATAAGCGCGTCCGACGTAGTCAAAGCCTGCCTGGCCCGCATCGAGGAAATCGAAGACAAGGTGCGGACGTTTGTCACTGTGACGGCCGACCGCGCCCGGGAAGACGTCCAACGGCTGGACATCTCCAGTGGGAACGGGAGTCCGTTGACGGGAATGCCCGTCCAGATCAAAGACCTGATAAGCACTCGCGGAGTGGCCACTACCTGCGCGTCCCGGATGTTGGAGGAATACGTCCCCACATACGACGCCGGAGTGGTGGAGAGGCTTTCCTCAGCCGGAGCAGTGATGGTGGGCAAGGGGAACATGGACGAGTTCGGCATGGGTTCCTCAACCGAAAACTCGGCGTTCCACCCCACCCACAACCCCTGGGACCTGGGCCGGGTGCCTGGGGGCAGCAGCGGAGGTGGAGCAGCGGCGGTGGCGGCTGGCGAAGCGCTTTACGCCCTGGGCTCCGACACGGGAGGCAGCATCCGGCAGCCTGCTTCTCTCTGCGGTGTGGTTGGGATTAAACCCACCTACGGGCTGGTAAGCAGGTACGGCCTTATTGCTTACGCCTCCTCATTCGACCAAATCGGTCCCATCACCAAAGACGTGACCGATTGCGCCCTCGTCCTGAAAGCCATCGCAGGCCACGATCCCAGAGACTCCACGTCCCTTTCCGTCCAGGTCCCGGACTATCCGGCCAGCCTTGCCGGGGGAATATCGGGGCTCAGGGTGGGGATGCCCCGTGAATACTTTGCGGAGGGAATGGAAGAAGGAGTCCGACAGTCCGTGGAGACCGCGGTCTCCCATTTGGAAGGTCTGGGGGCGCACGTCGTGGAAACGTCCCTCCCCAGCGCGTCCTATGCCCTGGCCTGCTACTACATATTGGCCCCGTCGGAGTGCTCCGCCAATCTGGCTAGGTACGACGGCGTCAAATACGGCTACTCCTACCGTGACACCGACAGCATGTGGGAGGCCATGGAGAAGACCCGCGAATACGGATTCGGCCCGGAGGTCAAGAGGCGCATCATGCTGGGAGCCTATGCCCTGTCCGCAGGATATTACGACGCCTACTATCTAAAGGCCCAGAAGGTGC
Organism: Dehalococcoidia bacterium; assembly: GCA_965224415.1. Classification (GTDB taxonomy): domain Bacteria; phylum Chloroflexota; class Dehalococcoidia; order Lucifugimonadales; family JAGWBF01; genus DAOUJI01. The sequence goes on from CBDCZB010000001.1 coordinate 493,118, forward strand.
GTACGCTGATAATCGAGGAGTTCCAAAAAGCCTTCGAGAGCTGTGACGTTCTGGCGACCCCCACGTCGCCCACCGTGGCCTTTAAGCTGGGCGAGAAACTGGACGACCCGCTCCAGATGTACTTGAGCGACGTGTACACCGTTCCGGTGAACGTGGCGGGGCTGCCGGCCATCTCCGTGCCCTGCGGGTTCAGCCAAGGCTTGCCGGTGGGGTTGCAGCTCATAGGACCGCCGCTGTCAGAGCAGACTTTGCTGAGGGCCGCATACGCTTACGAACAGTCCACGACCTGGCATCATGCACGGCCGCAACTCTAACCCTAACAGCACGGTGCGCCGGACTGGCTCTTCCTGCTAGTGGCGGAGGGCGCTAGAATTGGCCCATGAAGCGTACGCCCATAGCTGAAATCATAAGGCACGACTCTGCGGGAGGCCGGTTTCTTGTACAGGGATGGGTGAAGACCCGGCGCGTCTCCAAGACCGTCGCTTTCATCCAGGTCAACGACGGCTCCGCACTCTCCGATTTGCAGGTGGTGGCCGACGAGTCCACCCAGGGCAATGACCTTGTCGAATCCCTTACCACCGGATGCAGCGTCAGCGTCGAGGGGACGCTGGTGGAATCCCTGGGGAAGGGACAGAGGTTCGAGCTGAAGGCCGAGACGGTGGAACTGCTGGGGACTGCGGACCCGGACACCTACCCGCTGCAGAAGAAGCGGCATACTCTGGAGTTCTTGCGGGAGATTGCCCACCTGCGCCCCCGCACCAACACACTGGGCGCCACGGCCAGGGTCAGGAGCGCCGCCGCTTTCGCCATCCACAGCTTCTTCCAGAGCAAGGGTTTCCTCTACGTCCAGACGCCTATCATCACGGGAAGCGACGCCGAGGGCGCCGGCGCTATGTTCCGGGTGACCACACTTGACATAAACGACCCTCCCCGTGTGGACGGCGCCATAGACGAAAGCCTCGACTTCTTCGGAGGCCCGGCCTACTTGACGGTGAGCGGCCAGCTGGAGGCGGAAATATTCGCTCTGGCGTTGTCCAACGTGTACACTTTCGGTCCCACCTTCCGCTCGGAGAACTCCAACACGTCCCGCCACTTGGCCGAATTCTGGATGGTCGAGCCGGAGGTGGCTTTCTGCGAGTTGGACTGCCTCGCCGACCTGGCCGAGGAGTTTCTCAAATACGTCTTTTCCTACGTCCTGGAAAACTGCCCGGAGGACATGGCGTTCTTCAACAAATGGGTCGACGAGACGGCCATATCGACGCTGGAGGGCATAGTCAACTCCAGCTTTGAGCGCATGACCTACACCGAGGCCGTCGACGTTCTGACGAGGTCCGGCGAACCTTTCGAGTTTCCCGTACAGTGGGGCTTGGACCTCCAGTCGGAACATGAGCGGTATCTCACCGAGAAGCATGTCGGCAGGCCGGTAGTGCTCACCGACTACCCCAGGGAGATCAAAGCCTTCTATATGAAGCAGAACGCCGACGGCAAAACCGTGAGGGCGATGGATGTTCTCGTGCCCCGCATCGGGGAAATCATCGGCGGCAGCCAGCGCGAGGACAGCCAGGAGGCTCTATTAGAGCGGATGGCAGAGTTGGGTCTGAATCAGGAAGACTACTGGTGGTACCTGGACCTGCGCCGGTACGGCTCTGTGCCCCATTCCGGCTTCGGATTGGGGTTCGAACGCACGGTCCAGTTCATCACCGGCCTCCAGAACATCCGCGACGTAATCCCCTTCCCCCGCACTCCCGGCAACGCCAGGTTCTGATCGGGACGGCGCTCCCCAAAACCTCTTCCTCGTTGGAGGGTGAAGACTTAGATGGGGTGAGAGGAACCAGTCAGCGGGGCGCTTCTACAAGCTCAGTGCGAACGAGAGCGGTTGTGCGCTCGGTGGGAGAGGTCGGCAGGCCCGGCGCGTCATTGCGTAGCACCCTTACCCTCACCGCCAGCCGCCGGACGTCTTTCAGAACATCGTCAAGGCTGCCGGATAGATCGAGCGACGCCACCGCCAGTCGCTTGCCGGAGTGTCGGACGTAGTATGTAGCCGTGTCAGCTTCGCCTTTGGCGTAGATGAGCATCCCGCCCGGCAGGTCGAGGGCCGTGACGTAGGCAAGCAGCTGGTAAAGGTCGGCGTTACGAAAGTACTCGTCGGTCACGTTTTTGTATTTTGCGTCTCCCACAAATACGTAGGAGGAGCCTTGCCGCCAGACCAGGTCTGGCCTGAGCTGCAGAGGTTTTCTTGGTCCAGCGACGGTATGTTGCGCTCCTTGAGCGCGTCGGTGGAAACTCCTAGGGCCTCCCGCAGCGCCACCGTCACGAACTCCTGGAAGACCACGTTCATGTCCATCAGGAACCCGGATGCCCTGACGTCACCACGGCCTGACTCGAACGCGCCGTGCCGCAAGATGAGCCGCGACAGAGCCACTACGTCCGTGTAGTGCTCGTTCAGACGGTCGAAAGGGATATCCGGCACATTGCGGGGCGGGAATTCGATCAGCGATATGTTGTCCAACGTTCCCGCAATCCACGCTAGATCCCTGCGGGCCTTCTGTGAGCGGAGAGGCATCCCAGCAAGCCGCCCTGCAGCCGCCTTCACCAACCGGTTTGCCAGGACGTCGTCGGTGAATTCGTCGTACCGAACCTCGATGGGCAGGGGGACGCTAAACCTGCGCCGCATCTGGTCGTCGAACCTGATGCGTCCCCGCACGGTATATAGCGCTTCCTCCTCGGAGAGATAGCCGTGGAGCAGACCGCGGGAGAACGCTCGGCGCGCGGCGGCTCCCAGCGCCAGTGCCAAGGCATCGGGCAGCGCCGTCTCCTCTTTGAAGTCGAACAGCCGCTTTTCCTGGGGCTTGTAAGCGCCCGTTACGTAGCAGGCCAGAGAAAGTAACTGGTGAATGCCAATCTTCGGTTGTATCAGTACAGACAAGTCGCCGATGTCGACGGCGCCGACGGTTGAACCGGGCGTCAGCCAATAGGCGCCGCCCACGCTCGTGGCAGGTTCCACTGTGATGGATGGAAGCGCCTCGCGGAGCGTGTGGTACTCAACCTGGGTGAGCTCGATCGCCACGCTCTTCTGGTACTCCTTCAGGTTAAGCTGACGCATTGCTCACGTCGTCAGCTTGGTGGCCGGCGGCGCTTCCTGCCTCTTCATCACCGTCCTCTTGGGAAACGGCCGGGCCGCCTGCACGACGCAGCTTATCCAGATCGAATTCCTCGGCCACGTCATCTCCGCCGAACCGTCGTTCTTCTAGGTACGGGAGGACGCTGTGCTCCCATATCCGGCGGACAGCGGCCTCGTTGAGTCCTGGCGTCATGAAGTAGCTCGGCCCGATGGCAGCGTGCCGGTCGTCCTTCAGCAGTTCGTTGGTCCGTTCAACCACGTCGGCCACCCACTCCATGCCGGCCGCATTCTGGGCGATCCATTTCCTGAGAACGCTTTTTACCGGCTCGTCGTCCGGGTGAAACATCTTGAAGTAGAAGCGGCGGCGCAGCGCCATGTCCACCAGCGCTATGGATCGGTCTGCCGTGTTCATCGTCCCAATGATGTACAGATTGGGCGGCAGCGAGAAGGGCTCTTCCGAGTATTGGAGAGTCATCTCTCTGTTGCGGTACTCCAGCAGGAAGTACAGTTCCCCGAACACCTTGGCGATATTGCCCCGGTTTATCTCGTCAATGATGAGGTAGTGGTCAGCCTCTGAATCGTTCCGTGCGCGTTCGGCGGCCCTCAGCAATGGACCCTTCCTGAGCTTGAACCCGGGCTGTCCATTTTCGAGTGTGGGACGGAACCCTTCAACGAAGTCCTCGTAGGCGTAAGACGGATGGAACTGCACCAACGTAACCCGCTCCTCTGGCCCCGCAAGGCAGGCGGCCAGCTTCTGAGCCACGAACGTCTTGCCCGTGCCAGGCGGTCCCTGGAAGATGACCTGCTTTTTCTCCTGTAGGAGCGTCACTATCTCCTCCAAGAACTCGACGGGAAGAAGCACCTCGTCGGCGAGGGCTTCCAAATTTGTAGATTCAGGAGGCGGTGGTGGAGGCGGGCCATTGGAGCCATTCTGAGGCATTCCCCAGATCACTGACTGGGCGTCGAGTCGGTGGCGCAACTCCAGCCCCCGCTTCGCCGCCTCTTCAATGAACCGGTCGAGGAAACCTAATGCGTGTTCGTACAGGGCCGCCTCGTCCGCGTCGCCATCGGGTCTATCGTACCCAGTACGCTCGTATGCGTTGTTGAACACTCCGACTCTGAAAGGCGGGTATCGTTCGACATCAAGCCCCATAAGCAATACGGAGATGACATTCATACGGGTCCCGGCTCCACTTATCCTAGTTACTAATGGTGGGAACCTATCGCTGAAGGTTCGGATCCGTTCAGAAACAGATAAGTCATCTTCCGTCCAAATAGAGCGTAATGCTTTCGAAGCGTCTTCCGGGTATTTGTCGATCCAGTCACGAAATCTTATTAGCGTTATGTTGAAGATAAGGTTCCCAAGTACCCCACTCTTTACCAGATCGGCCCAGTTGTCGTCGCCGTCAAACACTGCATCTCGCGCCTCTGCGAGCTTTCGACCTATCTCACTCTTGTAATCGATCTCTTCGGATTCGAGCCTACCTGAGTCGACGTATTCCTTGGCGCGCCTAACGAACTGATCCCAAAGGCCGGGTGTAGACTGGTCCCACTGTCCCTTGATGTTGTCGTCATAGAAATGGAAATCTCTTCCGAGTTCGCCTTCCAGCCCTCTACGAATCTGTTCCAGCTTCCGGTCAACGTCGTCGGTCGGCTCTACAATGAACCTCGAGAATGTACCGGCGGAGGCTATGCGGTTCTTGGTGTTTTCGCTTGTTAGCCCTTCGAAAGTGTCAGGAAAGACGAGATGAAGGATCGCCTGACGCTGGGTACGGGGTGTGTTTGGGTTTTTGCCAAGCAAAAGACTGCGGCACCGCATCCTCATGACAAAGCCTTTGAACGTCCAGGAGTCGTTGAGCAAACGTTGGCGTTCGCTTAACTCCTGGCTCTTCCACTGCTCGACGAATTCGATAACGAATCCGACGTTGTACGGCCTCCAACGAGCACCCGCTGAAATGTTAGATATGCCTGGCGTCAGACCGGCGACCAGTTGAGCTGGAATTGTTACCGGCTGGCTCGACCAATCAAGGACCTGATCTAATTGGGCCTGTTTCGTTTGTCCTCGCATGCCCTCATGCCAGATTATCAGGAAGTGAACATACAGTGCTTCCCCCATGAGTTGATACACTTCTGGAGGACTGTCTGCCAACTGTTCCTTTAACTTCTCAAGAAAGCCGATGCCCGATATGTCCGGTTGGTTCAGGAACCTTTGGTGGAGTTCTCCGAGCCATCGGCTCGACCATATCGGGACACCCGGAGTGAACAGAGAATCGTCAGTCCGAAGTGCATGGTCGACCCATGTGCTGGCCGCTGTGTACACATTGTCGACACCTGCCGCCGTAAGCCTCGTGCCCATAGTCTACCCCCTGTAGTTCTCCCCTCAGCTCTTTTGGGCGATGAAGGGCCTTGGCTGACCTAACTCTTGTTCGCTATCAGCTTCGGGTCGGCCACATCAGTAACACAAAGAATCCCTTACGGCATTATATATGTAGAACGGGCTCTCGCGTCCTGCCCCTGCCCGCAGCCCCTTGATATAATGACCTGCCATAAACTCAGCATGGAGAAAACCCAATGCCAGACAACATGCCGCCCGTCAATGGAGCTTTGAGCGGCGTCAAGGTGGTTGACTGCACTCAAATCATGGCAGGGCCTTTCTGTACACTGCTCCTGGCGGACATGGGCGCCGACGTGATAAAAGTGGAGAAGCCCAACGGCGGTGACGACGCCCGACGGCTGGGCCCTCCCTTCATCCAGGACTGGTCGGCCGCCTTTCTGGCCGTGAACCGCAACAAGAGGAGCATTGCGCTGGATCTACGGACTGAGGAAGGGAAAAAGGTCTTCCTGGGGTTGATGGAAGAGGCCGACGTGGTGGCCGAAAACTTCCGTCCGGGCGCCATGGAACGGCTGGGCCTGGGATATGAAGACCTGAAGAGGCTGAACCCGTCCCTGGTCTACTGTTCGGTGTCGGGCTTCGGCCAGACAGGGCCGTACAGCCGCCGGGGAGGCTTCGACCTGGTGGCCCAGGGCATGAGCGGAATCATGAGCGTCACGGGAACTCCTGGCGGCCCTCCGGTGAATGTGGGAGTTCCCATTACGGACCTCACGGCGGGGATGTACGCTGCTTACGGCGTGCTCACGGCCTACATCCACCGGCTCAAGACGGGTGAAGGCCAGCTGGTGGACACGTCGTTGATGGAGGCCGGGGTGGCCTATACGTTCTGGGAGTCGTCCGTGTACTTCGCGACGGGAGAGATACCCGGGCCCCTGGGTTCAGCCCACCGACTGTCCGCGCCCTACCAGGCATTGCGGACCGCCGACGGGCATCTCAACCTGGGTGGGGCCAACCAGTCCACTTGGGAAGCCATGTGCAAGGCCATCGGAAAACCGGACCTTCTAGAGGACCCTCGGTTTACTGCCAACGCTGACCGGAAGGTGAGGGAAACGGAACTGGCGGCGATCCTGGAAGAGACGTTCATTACAGAGCCCACGGAGCATTGGCTTGAGGTCCTGGAGGCGGCGGGAGTCCCGGCGGGGCCTATCATGGATATTGCGCAGGTCTACTCCGATCCCCATGTGCTGGACAGGGAGATGCTGGTAGAGCTATCCGACCCTGAGTTGGGCGTGGTGAAGAACATCGGAATTCCGGTGAAGCTGTCCAAGACCCCCGGACGAATCCGCAGCCGCGCCCCAAAGCTCGGAGAGCACACGGAGGAGATCCTGGCGGGCGCGGAATATTCGGAGGCCGAGGTCTTGTCCCTCATTGAGGCTGGTGTAGCCCTCACCCCAACCCTCTCCCAGAAGGAGAGGGGGCTAGGCAGAGGCTTCTAGCCGGATGTGTGGTGGTGGACCATCCGCCATCCGTCTGGTCCGCGGGCGAATATGTTGGTTGCCTGAACGCCGAAGTTGGACGCACGGGCGTCCACGACGCTGCTGATGTTCTCGATGCAGTTCACCCACGCGGCGTCGCCTTCGATCACCACAGTGGCGTTGGTGACGTTAAAGTGCATCAGAGACGTGTTGTTGAATATATTGGCCCAGCTTTGGCGCACCCGCTCCCAGCCCAGGAGCACGGGCCAACCTGGGTGGGTGCACAGCACCCGGTCCGAGTGTTCCCATACCTGGTCCATCCGGTCGATGTCCAGGCTTCCGAACGCTTCATAGAAGCGTTGGTTGGCTTCCAGCACAGCCTGCGCCTCGGGGTGCTCCGAGGTCATAGCGGCCCTCCCGACAGAATCGCTGCCCCAGCGCCTAATTGTACCAGACAAGACCATGCTAAGAATGCGCTCAAATCCTTGATTGCAGTACTATATTATAGTACCATACAGTTATCAGAACGAGATATCAACGGACCCTAACGCGTATCTTTACACGACCCACCCCCTCAGACATCAGATGGGTGGAGGTCGTGGCTTTGCTGGCAGCGGTTGGCGTTGAAGTCTCGGAGAGGGAAGGCTCCCGAGTTGGTTTGAAGAAGGAAGGGGGACGGATGAGCATCCATAGGCCTCATCCTAGCCCAAATGTAGGCCAGGCTACAGTCCGGGCAATCGCCAAGTTCCTCGACAGCATAGGAGTAACCCCATGATGGAATATAAGGGCTACATTGCCAAAATTACTTACGACAGCTCTGTGGAGTTGCTTCATGGGGAGGTTGTCAACGCCGGCCCCTACCCGATAACGACATTCGAGGCAGCCGACGTAGAGGGTCTAAAGCGCGAGTTCCGAATATCCATAGAAGACTATCTGGCCTGGTGTAAAGAGGACGGGGTGGATCCTCGCCGCCCGTTCTCCGGCCATCTGAATTTGCGTTTAGGGCCGGACCTTCATCAGCGAGTGGCCGTTTCCGCTGCCAGAAACGGAGTCAGCATCAATGGGTGGATTAAGGGTGCGCTCGAAAGGGAAGTCGAACTCTCCGAGACTTGATCTTTCTCCCGATATTCCAGCGCCGGGTACTCCGTGCCTGTCATAGGCGATGTCCTCCCTTGACCCCGAAGCGTTCCCGTCTATATGCTTCCCCATCTATAGATGCTACTATACCCGTGGTTTTAGGGGAGGCGGCATTGGGCGATAAGGTCTCGCTGACAACTGATGGAGGCGTGGCGGTGGTCACGCTGAACGCTCTGGAGGCGCGCAACGCGCTGACTAACGAGACCATCGACGAGCTTGCGGACGCCCTGACCGAATGCCGCTCCGGCGCTGTCCGTGCCGTGGTGTTGACCGGCTCCGGAACCGCTTTCTGTTCCGGGGCTGACCTCCGGGAGTTCTACTCCTGGCTGGAGCTGGGAGAGGAAGAGTTCTCGGCGAGGGTGCAGGCCATCGCTGACCGAATTCACACCAAGGTCATCGAAACCATCCGGAACCTCCCCAGGCCGGTTGTAGCCTCGGTGAACGGAGTTGCCGCTGGCGCTGGCGCCGCCATCGCGTTGGCGTGTGACTTTCGCATCGCCTCCGAAGAGGCCCGGTTCTTCCTGGCTTTCGCCAACATCGGGGCCACAGCCGACAGCGGCTCGACCTACTACCTGCCCCGGCTGGTGGGGCAGGCTAAAGCCATGGAAATCTATCTGATGAAGCAGCCGATGAGCGCCCAAGCCTGCTTGGAAGCGGGCCTGTTTAACCGGGTGTGTGCCCCGGACAAGCTAGGAGAGCACACGATGGAAATAGCCCATCAGCTTGCATCCGGCCCGACCGCCGCCTATGGCCGGGTCAAGGCTTTGATGGACCGCTCCTGGACGCAAGACTTGCATGGCCAACTGAAAGACGAGGCTGAGATGTTGGGCGCCAGCGGCCTGACCCACGACTTCCAGGAGGGCATACGGGCGTTCATTGAGAAACGGGCGCCGGAATACCGGGGGGAATGATGTGCTTCCCTAGTCTCACCCTCACCCCAACCCTCTCCCGTAAAGGGCGAGGGGGAATGATCCAGCTTGGGCGCGCAAACAAAATGAATAAGGAGGAAAAATGGTAAACGACTTCTATCACACCGGTTTTGTAGTGGCTGACTTGGACAAGTCGATGGGCTATTACAGGGACACTATGGGGCTTCAACTTCTCCGTCACGGAGAGAGCGAGTCGGCCCCCGACAGGCCCAGCCCCCTGGGATTTGACCACACCCATTTGAAGGTGGCTTTTCTCAGCCTGGGCAATGGACATCACCTGGAGCTTATCCAGTACATCGACCCCGAAAGCCCGGAGGACGGCGGCTTCAGGCCCAACGACCAGGGAGCAACTCACGTGGCTTTCTTCACCAAGGACGTGGACGGGTACGTGGCTGACATGTCCCAGAAGGGCCTCACCTTCCCAGGTACGGTCAACCACCGGACCGACGACAACGGCAAGGTGGTCCGTAAGATAGTCTATTCTCAGGACCCGGACGGCAACTGGCTGGAGTTCATCGAACCCGTCATCCAGTGGGAAGAGAACCCGCCTCCTGAAGGAGGGCCGTTGGCCGCATTCTTCCACACCGGTTTCGTGGTAAAGGACTTAGAGGAGTCAGTGAAGTTCTACAGGGACAGTATGGGGCTCAACCTCGTGCGGCGTGTGGACAACGGCCCTGCCCAGGGCCTCAGTTCGTCGGGCATCCAGGGAGCGCATCTGCTGGCGGCGTTCTTCTCCATCAGCCCAGACCACCCGGGCCACCAGATTGAACTGATTCAGTACCTATACCCCGAAGGGGACGACAGGCATCTGGACCGGCACACCCTGGGCGCCACCCACCTATGCTTCTTCGTGGACGATATAGACGATTTCGCGTCGTCAATGTCCCCGAAGGGACTCAATTTCCTGACGGATCCCGTGACTCTGGAGCGGGGCGACATGGTCATAAAGGCCGCCTATGCCCGGGACCCCGACGGAAACTGGCTGGAGTTCATACAACACGTCAGCGGCACACTTCCCTCGTCCACGTCCTAGTTAAGGTCGATTACGGTGACCGAATCTGAACGGAGTTCCGGGTCCGGCCCGAACGACTTGACCAGAGGGTGATGGACCAGGAGTTCCCTTATGGCCGAGCGAAGGGCCCCGGATCCGGCCCCGTGCAGTATTCGCACCGTGGACAGGCCCGCCAGCGTGGCGTCGTCCAGGAAACCGTCGACGAGGGTTGAGGCTTCCTCGACACGCATTCCACGGAGGACGAGCTCCCGTTCGACCGTGGCGCGCTGAGGTCTGGAATAGCGGACACTGACCGACGGGCCGGTCCTTGACTGAGCAGGCCTGTCCAGTTGGTGCACGGGAAGCCTCGCCCGCATCGATCCCAGAAGAACCTCAATGGTGTCGCCGTCAGGAGGGTTCAGGGCTTCCACCGGCTGGGGCACGCCTTTGACGTACACCCGGTCCCCGGATTTCAGCGAGCCTATCCAATTGCCTCTGGGAGTGACCGGCGGCTCCCATGCGGGAGCGTCAAGCTCCGCCCGTACCTCTTGGATTATCTTGGAGGCCTCTTCAAACTCCGGAATTGGTTCTTCCGGTTCCGGACCGATCTGTTCAACGTCAGGGGGAACGGGAGGCAGAGGATTGACCAGTCTTCGTTCCAACGCCTTCTCCACTCCGCGCAGCCTGGAAGCCACCTCATCTACTTGCCGCCTCAACCGGAAGCGGGATTCCATCAGCATCACGGCCTCGCTGTTCTGTAGGTTGGCCAGCTTCTCGTCCAGTTGGGTCTGCTTCTCAGTAGCCTCGTGGAGGGCTTTTTCGGCGTCCTTGGACAGCTGGGCCGCAAGCCGCCGTTCCTCGTGCAACTCCTTGAGTATTCCTTCTGTCTCACGATGGACGGGCCCCAGGAAGCTCCGGGCCTGGGCCACCGTAACATCGTCTAGACCCAGTCGCGAGGCTATCGCCAGGGCGTAGCTGCTTCCCGGCAGGCCCACAGTCAGCTTGTACGTTGGAGCGAGGGTCTGCGGGTCCAGTTCGACCGATGCGTTGGCCATCCCGTCGTGCTCCTGGACAAAGGCGGCCACATCCCGCTGGTGCGTGGTGGCTACAACCCTGGCTCCTTTGTTGAAGAAGCTGAGCAGGATCGCTTTCGCTAGAGCCGCGCCCTCCTCAGGGTCGGTGCTCGAACCCAGTTCGTCGATAAGCACAAGGGAGCTGGGAGTCGCCCGCTCCATGATGGACTTGAGATTGGTTATGTGGGAGCTGAAGGTAGACAGCGAACGCTGGATGCTCTGCTGGTCCCCTATGTCCACGAACACCCGGTCGAACATGCTCGCCTGGGCCTCTCTTGCCGGGACTTGGAGTCCGACCTGGGCCATCAGTACAAGCAGCCCCATGGCCTTTAGGGCCACCGTTTTGCCGCCGGCATTAGGGCCGGTAATGAGCATCAGAGACCAGGGGTCTCCCAGTTGGATGGTCAGCGGCACTACGTCGCCCTCCAGTAGCGGGTGACGGGCGTCCACCAGTTTTAGTAGATGAGGCGCATCCTGACTGGAAGCGGCCAGGGTCACAGGCACCCCCTTCAGCCGGATGGCGTAGCGGCCCTTGGCCAGGGCCAGGTCCAACCGCGCCAGCAGGTCTGAGGCGAGTTGAATGTCGTCGGCGAGGTACTCCACCTGGACTGACAGCGTCCTTAGAATCCTCTCTTCCTCCCGCTCCTGGGCCAGTTGGAATTCACGCCACTGGTTGCCCAGAGGCACTGACCCCATCGGCTCCATGAACAGGGTGGCGCCGCTGTCGGACACGTCGTGGACAATGCCGTTTAAGCGGTGTTTCATCTCGGTCCTTACAAGCAGGACCATGCGGTTGTTGCGTAGAGTGATAATGGGCTCCTGGAGGATTCCCTGGCGTTCCAGACGCCGTTTAGCCCGCTCCATGGAGTCCATCAGCCGCTGGTGGGCGGCCTTGGTCTGTTGCCGCAACTCTCCCAGCAAGGGGCTGGCGCCGTCCAACACTTCACCCAGCGAGCCGACCGTTTTGGCTATGTCCCGCTCTAGGTCCTCCATCACGGGCATCTCCTGGGTCATGGCGCGGAGCCTCGGAGCGTCGTGCTGCCTGTGGAGGCTGTACCGCGCCTGGCGGGCCGCCCGGAGAGTCGCGCCCAGGTCCCGTAGCTCCGCCCCGGACAGGACTCCGCCGAGAGCCGCGCGCTCCAGGGTCTGCCCCACGTCGGCGGCGGCGGAGAGGTCGGGCTCCGATCCTCGCTCAAGGAGCAACCGTGCCTCGGATGTCTCCTCCTGGCCCATGGATACAACTGTCGGATCCGACGAGGGAGCCAGCGACATGGCAAGGACGCGGGCCGGTTCGAACGTGGTGCAGTCAGCCAGCCGCCGGAGTATCAGCGGGAACTCCAGAAGCTCCAGCGCCGGGTCTTGGGCGGCGGGGCCCTTGGCGGCGTGGAGGTTGTCGTCGCCCGTCAATGGACTCCTAACGTGTAGTCGGCGTGTCGTACCGTGAATTCGAGCCTGGACAATGAGGGGTCATACTCCATATACCAGTGGTTGATGACATCCCGACCCAGCAGGGAGGGAAGCCCCCGATTCCTCCCGTGCGGCTCCGCAACCAGCAAGTCGACCGTATAGAATCTCGTCTGTGGGTCATCCTCAAAAGACAGTACGGCTGCTTCACGGAAGTAGGGTGAACTGCCGCCTACGCCTTTATAGGTCTGTATGTCTCTGAGTTCACTGAAAGGGATGTGGGCTTTTTCTGCATCCAGCGGATGGAGACAAGTGCTGTCGGCCCCGGTGTCGAGCAAGAAAAGCGTCTCCACACTGACTTTGAGGCGTGGAAAATTGACTAGACCTTTAACGTAGGGCCTTCCTCGGTTATCGAACCTGCCTACGATCATAGAATCAGGACAGGAGGATCGGAATCCAGGAACTCAATCATGACCTCTCCGGCGCGCATCCCCTGACTCTCGACTTCCTCGATGACTTCGTCTAAGGAATCACCTATGGCCAGGGGTCCATCCTTTCCCATTGCTACCCATTTATCGGGGTGTTTCTCCGTCAAGGTTTCACGCTCATTGAACATGCGGTCTGCAGCCCTCTGGAACTGTTCCAACCTTTCATGCAATGCCCCAACCCCGCCCATCTCTTCAATCATGGCGCAGGTGTCTTCGATGAGTTGTTTCTTCACGCTCGGCGTCAAGGCCACGCTCATCCTCCAGGGTCTTAGTCCGATGTTAAAAGTGTATCACAAGGCTGTCGCGAAAATCGTAACAGGAGGCCCGGCGCTTCTTGACGATTGGGCAGAAACGGCATCCGCCGATGCGTGCCGGAACAATCGCCAAATTATTACTGAGCTTCATGCCCTCTGCCTAAGGCGCGGAGATGACCTGTGTCTATTAGACAACAGAACCCTACCCCCGGAACACACGGCTTTCCCATATCTGGGGGGCGAGCTTGTCCAGGGCGGCTTTGTTGGGTTCGCGGATGTTGAGAGTCCTGCCTACGATGAGGGGTGACATCCCCTCCAGGTAGGTGCAGCGTTTCAGGAAACCGTCCAGCGTGTGGCTCTCTCCGCCCAGGAACAGGAAGTCCAGCGCGGCCTCGTAGGGGCCCAACTGCGCCTTGGCGACTTCGCAGGCCTTGCCGAATATCTCCTGAATCTGTTTGTCCCTGATGCGGGAATACCTTAGCTGGGACGTTCCCCCGGCACTGTGCCTGCCCTTGACGTATCTACTGCCCACTTTCGAGGATACCAGCTTCTCCCCGTGGTAGACGCCAACCGCGTACTTGCCCAGCCTCAGCAGCGCGGCTCCTATCACGTAGTCCTGTGCTACGAGTTCCCGCAGGGGTGCGAAATCCCGCCCTTGGAACAGGCTTTCTTCCCGGAGAGGGAATGGTGGAAGGACCACTGAGGCGAAATCTTCCCATAAGAAGGCGGCGACTCCGGTGGGGGACCTGTCGAACCGTGCGGCAAAATCATTTACCCACTGTGGGACCAGCGTTTGGTCAATGTTCTTCAGCAGGGCGCTGAACCCTCCCGCGCGGGCATAGACGGTCGCCTGGGGCACGGGCAGGTCCCGCTCCATCTCCTCGAGCAAGGCGAGAAGTTGGCGCTTCCCCATCTGCCACTCGGAAGGGGACGATTCTGTTTCGGGTTTCGATGTCATAGCACTTCAGCCGCCGCTCCTCCCTGCGATTTCCGTGCGAGCTGAGGCCAGATTAGGTTCGGTGCGAGCTGGGTGTCAAGCGGCAGTCGCCGTCCGGTTACCGTTCCCATGCTATAATCGACTTGGAAGCAACCTTGCCCACAAACTGCACACCGCATTCGGAGGCCCCCATGGACCAGTCCCCCAAGACCGACATCCTCAAGTCCCTGTTGCGCGAGAAAGTCCTGGTGATGGACGGCGCTATGGGGACGTCTATACAGGGCTACGACCTCGGCCCCGACGACTTCGGCGGCGAGGAATACGAAGGGTGCAACGAATACCTGATCATAACCCGTCCGGACGTAATAGAGGAAATTCACATCGGCTACCTGGACGCCGGGGCCGACATCATCGAGACCAACACTTTCGGCGGGACCTCTATAGTGTTGGACGAGTACAACCTGGGCCATGAAGCGCGGCGAATCAACAGGGAAGCGGCGGCTCTAGCCCGCAAGCTGGCCGACGACGCGTCCACTCCAAACCGCCCTCGTTTCGTCGCCGGGGCCATGGGGCCCACCACCAAGACCATTTCGGTGACCGGAGGGGTGACTTTCGAACAGCTTGCGGAAGCTTTCCAGGAACAGGCCGAGGGGTTGATGGAGGGAGGAGCGGACATACTCCTCATGGAGACCAGCCAGGACACCTTGAACGTCAAGGCGGGCCTTGAGGGCATAGACCGCGCGTTTGCCAAGCTGGGACGGGAACTGCCCGTAGCAGTGCAGGGCACCATAGAACCCATGGGAACCCTTCTCGCCGGGCAGGACGCCGAAGCCTTCTATACGTCGCTGGCCCATCGAGAGCTGCTCTGGGTCGGTTTCAACTGCGCCACCGGCCCCGAGTTCATGACCGACCACATCCGGACTCTGGCTTCTCTGTCCCGGTTTCCCGTGGCGTGTGTGCCCAACGCCGGTCTGCCCGACGAATACGGCGCCTACAATGAGACCCCAGAGATGATGGCTGAAACCATAGGCCGCTTTGTCGGCTCAGGCTGGGTGAACATAGTAGGCGGCTGCTGCGGGACAGGCCCGGCCCACATCCGCCTTCTTGCCGAAACCGCCTCCGGCAAGCTCTCGAGGGCAACAGTTGCTCCCGAAGGAACACGGGTCTCTGGAATCGAGGCGCTGCTGATAGACGACGACCTGCGGCCCGCCGTGGTGGGAGAGCGCACCAACGTTCTCGGAAGCCGGCGCTTCCGCAGGCTCATTAACAGCGGAGAGTTCGAGGAGGCCGCCGAGGTGGGCCGCCGCCAGATTCGCAATGGCGCCCACGTGCTGGACGTGTGTCTCCAGGACCCCGACAGGGACGAAATCTCCGACGTGAATGCCTTCCTGGATATTCTGACCAAGAAGGTGAAGGCTCCCATCATGATTGACTCCACCGATGCTAAGGTTATCGAGGAGGCCCTCAAGAAGCTTCAGGGCAAGTCCATCATCAACTCGATAAACCTGGAGGACGGCGAGGAACGTTTCCAGGCCGTGGTGCCGCTGGCGAAACGCTATGGGGCCGCTCTTGTGACGGGCTGCATCGATGACGACAAAGAGCAAGCCCAGGCCGTGACTCGCCAGCGCAAGCTGGAAGTGGCCCTGCGCTCCTACGACCTCCTGACGAATAAGTACGGAGTGGAGCCGGAAGACATCATGTTCGACCCCTTGGTCTTCCCGGCCGGCACCGGCGACGAGAACTACATAGGCTCAGCCGCGGAGACCATTGAGGGAGTCAGGCTGATAAAGGAAGCCTTGCCCAGGACCAAGACGGTGCTGGGAATATCCAACGTGTCCTTTGGTCTGCCGGCGGCAGGCCGGGAAGTGTTGAACTCGGTGTTTCTCTACCACTGCGTCCAGGCTGGCCTAGACATGGCCATCGTCAATTCGGAGCTTATGCAGCGTTATACTTCCATCCCCGAGGAGGAACGGAAGCTGGCCGAGGACCTGATATGGTATCGCGGAGAAGACCCGGTGGCCGCTTTCGCCGCCCACTTCCGCGACAAGGCGCCTGCTGCCTCCGCAGAGGAGCGTAAGCTGCTGCCGCTGGACGACCGTCTTGCCCTTGCCATCATTGAAGGGACTAAAGAAGGGCTCGCTGAGGATGTGGCCGAGGCCCTTCAGGGTCGTAGGCCTCTGGAGATCATCAACGGCCCCCTTATGGCCGGTATGGACGAGGTGGGCCGCCAGTTCAACGACAACAAGCTGATAGTCGCCGAAGTGCTCCAGTCGGCGGAGTCAATGAAGTTCGCAGTGGCCCAGCTTGAGCCTCACATGGACAAGCTGGAGACTGCCACCAAGGGTAAGGTGGTGCTGGCTACAGTCAAAGGAGACGTCCACGACATCGGCAAAAACCTGGTTGACATAATAGTGGGGAACAACGGCTACGAGGTCATCAACCTGGGGATCAAGGTCCCCCCGGAGCGGCTTATCGAGGCGTCCAGAGAGCACAACCCCGACATCATCGGACTGTCGGGCCTGCTGGTGAAGTCGGCCCAGATGATGGTGGAAACCGTCCAGGACTTCCGTCAGGCGGGCATCAACGCGCCCGTCCTGGTGGGCGGCGCTGCCCTGTCCAACAGGTTCACCCGTATGCGCATCGCGCCCCAGTACGACGGGCTTGTGGCGTACGCCTCCGATGCAATGACGGGCCTCGCTCTCGCCAACACTATCATGGAGGCCGACGAACGGGAGACCCTGGCCGCCGCCCTGGCCTCTGAGACTGAGGACATCCTGGCTGCCGAGGCTGCCCGAAAGCAGGCTGCCTCTGCGGCGCCAGTTGCCGGCGTGGATCCTGCCCGGGTGCGCCAGGACTACGATGTCCCGAACCCGCCTGACTTGCGGCTGCACGTGTTGAAGGACTACGACCTGGACCGTATCTTCCCCTACATAAACCCCCAGATGCTCTATGTAAGGCACATGGGATACAAAGGCCGGTTCTCTGATGACTTGGACCGGGGCGAACCCTCTGCTGTCGAGCTTAGAGACAGGGTGAGGCAGGTTGAAGACCTGATGCTTGCCCATTCGGAAGTAAGGGCCAGCGCGGTGTTCAAGTTTTTCCCCGCCCAGTCCGACGGCCAGCATCTTCTCATTTACAGCCCCGACGGCAAGACAGTCTTGGAGCGGTTCCGGTTTGGGCGCCAGTCGCAGCGGGAGGGTCTGTGTCTGTCCGACTACGTGCTGCCCGTAAGCTCAGGGCGCATGGACTACGTTGCCCTGTTCGCAACCAGCGTGGGCGCCGGCGTGGTGGAGTTGTCCAACAAATGGAAGGAAGAAGGCCAGTACCTGAACTCCCACATTCTCCAGGCGGTGGCCATAGAAGGCGCGGAGGCGTTCGCTGAGCTTCTTCACCAGCAGATGCGCCAAATGTGGGGTTTCGGCGACCCTCCGAACGTCCCCTACACCGACTTGTTCAGGGCACAGTATCGCGGCAAGCGTTACTCTTTCGGCTACCCTGCCTGCCCGAGGCTTGAAGACCAAGAGCAACTGTTCCGGCTGCTTGAAGTTACGTCCAACATAGGCGTGGAGCTTACGGAAGGCTACATGATGGACCCGGAGGCCTCGGTCTCCGCCCTAGTCATCCACCACCCCGACGCCAAATACTTCCCCCTCGACGAAGCGGACATCACAAAGCTGGAGGGGCAGTCTGCACTGTGATTTGTGTGACTTTGTGATTGTTGTGATTAGGGAAGAGTACAAGCACTCAGAGTTGACAGGGAAAGTTGTAGGGTGTGCGATGACTGTGCACACCGGCTTGGGCAATGGGTTTCAGGAAGTGATATATCAACGGGCATTGACAATCGAGATGGCTGACCAGGGGGATCTCCTTCAGCCGCGAACATGTAATGCCGGTCTACTACAAGGGAAGGCAAATTGGGTCGAGGCGTGCAGACTTTCTCGTCGACAACGTTGTCTCGGTGGAATTGAAGGCCGTCGCCCGCTTGGAGGACGCCCACTTGGCGCAGGCAATGAACTACGTGGAGGCCTACGACCTGGAGGTGGGGCTGCTCATCAATTTTGGCGCCAGAAGCCTTGAGTTCAAGCGGGTGACCAACAAGAAGTTCAAACAAAAGAGTCAAGGCAACCCACTCGTCTGACTGGGATTCTTGTGATTGTGTGATTGCCGCGATTTAGGGAGGATGCGGGCGTTAGTGGGAACTAATCAAGGCAATCCCGGAATCCAACAAATCACAGTCCAGACGGTGCTCCTATGGGTTGTCGTCTTTTTCGAGGCGTTGCTCCAAGCGGTGGAGGGCGTCGCGGGCGGAGCGGAGCTCGCGTAGGAGTTCTTCCCGTGACACCGGTTCCTGCAGGTCCCTGAGACGTTCTATCTTGGCTTCGTCCAGGTTGTTGATGATGATGGCGATGAACAGGTTTATGACCACAAACGTGCCGACTATCACGAAGCTGACGAAGTATATCCAGGCGTAGGAGTTCATCTCCATCGCCGTGCGCATCACCTCGGTCCAACCTTCCAGGGTGATGATGTTGAACAGGGTGAGCAGGGAGATCCCCAGGCTTCCCCAGTTGGCCGGGTCGTGTTCGTGAAAGAGGTGGTAGCCCATCACGGCATAGATGTAGACGATGATGCTCATCAGCAGCATGACGTGCCCGGCGCTGGGTATGGAACGCACCAGAGCCGAAATTATCAGGCGCAACTCTGGTATCCTGGAGACGAGCCGCAGCGCCCGCAGCAGACGGGCCAAGCGGGCAATCGTGGCGAACTGTCCGGTGGCCGGAATGAGCGCCAGCACTATGATGGAGAAGTCGAAGACGTTCCAACCGTCTCGGAAGTACCTGTCCGGACGCGGCGCCAAGGCAATCATCTTGAGTGCCGCCTCGACGATGAACACGATGAGCGCCGCCAGGTTGCCCATGCGCATCCAGTCCCCGTATTCCCGTTCCAGTGAGGAGACAGTCTCCAGGCCAAGCAGTACGCTGTTGGCGACAATGATGGCAATGATGCCGTATTCGAATGATCGGGCTTCAACCAGACGCCGGCATAGCTCTGTGAGGCGTGTCATTGCAGCGCTCCGCTTCGGACGGCTCCGCCCTGCGGCCTGGTGCTGTTCGATGGCAGCGAAGACTGAGGCATGGCGTTCGCCGAAGGGCGTTGTAGGGAACTAGGCGTCGTCGTCAAGCGCAGCCTGAGCGGCCGCCAGCCGGGCCAAAGGCACCCTGTAAGGGGAGCAGCTGACGTAGCTGACTCCCTCTTTGTGACAGAAGGCGATGCTGGCAGGGTCTCCCCCGTGCTCTCCACAGATCCCCACCTCAAGGTCCGGTTTCACCTCGCGGCCCTTCTCCACGGCCATGCTGATAAGGGCGCCGACTCCGTCTAGGTCCAGGGTGGTGAAGGGGTTGAAAGGCAGCACCCCGTTGTCCACATAGTGGTTCAAGAACTTGGCTTCGGCGTCGTCGCGGCTGAAGGCGAAGGTGGTCTGGGTGAGGTCATTGGTGCCGAAGCTGAAGAAGTCCGCCGACTCGGCCAGTTGATCGGCGGTGAGTGCGGCGCGGGGGACTTCTATCATAGTGCCGTATATGTAGGGAACTCTGACTTCCAGCCGCTCCTGAGTGGCGTCGGCGACAGCCGCCAACTGTTCCTTCAGTAGCTTCAACTCGTTGGCGTGGGAAGTCATGGGAATCATTATCTCCGGGCGTACGGCAATGCCCTTACGCAGCAGCCTGGCGCTGGCTGTGATGATGGCCTCCACCTGCATACGGTACACGTCGGGAAAGGTGACTCCGAGCCGGCAGCCCCGGTGTCCCAACATGGGGTTGGCCTCCATAAGTCCTTCCACCAGACCAAGGTGCTGTTCCAGCGATTCCAACTTGGAGCCTGAAGCGCCTGTGGCCTTGAATTCCGCCAACTCGCGCACCAACTGGTCGTGGCGGGGCAGGAACTCATGCAGAGGCGCATCCAGCAACCGAATTATGACGGGCCTCTCGCCCATAGCTTCCAGAATCCCGGCAAAGTCCTCTATCTGGAACTTCTTCAGGTCTTCCAGAGACTTGCGGAACCTTTTGGTGGCCTGATTCTCGTCGTCGGATAGGTCCATGTCCTGGGCGCTGAACAGCATCTCCTGGACGATGGGAACCCTTTCCGGTCCCAGGAACATGTGCTCGGTGCGGCAAAGCCCGATGCCTTCCGCTCCCATACTTACTGATCGCTCGGCGTCGGCAGGAGTGTCGGCGTTGGCCCACACTCCCAAACGCTTTGTCTCATCGGCCCATTCCAGGAGAATCCCGGCTTCTTCCTGCTCCTCGATGTCGGGCCGTATGGTTTCCACCAGCCCCAGGAATACGTCGCCCGTGGTGCCGTCTATGCTTAGTTCGTAGCCTTCCCAGACAGTTGCTCCCCCTGCGGTGAAGTTTCCCGCCTGGATGTCAATGTCCAACGCCTCGCACCCCACGACGCAAGGGACGCCCAGCCCCCGGGTGATTACGGCTGCGTGGCTTGTGACGCCGCCTCGGCTGGTGAGGACACCCTTGGCTCCAAGCACTCCGTGTATGTCCTCTGGCTTGGTCTCAGGACGCACCAGGATTACGGGGATTCCCCGGGCGGCGGCCTCTTCCGCACGGGTTGCGTCGAAATAAACCCTGCCCGTCGCCGCTCCTGGAGACGCCGCCGCTCCCTTAGCGATCCGGGAGCCCGAGGCTATGGCCTTGGCCCGGGCCTCAGGTTCATACCTGGGAAGAAAGAGTTGGGAGAATTCCTCGGCATTGACCATCTTCAGGGCTTCGTTCTTGGATATGAGGCCTTCACGCACCATATCGACGGCTGATTTCACAGCCGCTTGGATGGTTCGCTGGGCGTTTCTGGTCTGTAGTATGTAGAGGCTGCCTGCCTCGATGGTGAATTCGATGTCCTGAACGTCGCGGTAGTGGGTTTCAAGCCGCCTGGCTGTCCCCTCAAGTTGGTTGTAGACCTCAGGCATCTTCTTGGCCAGGGCGCTGATAGGCTCAGGAGTCCGTGTACCGGCCACCACGTCTTCTCCCTGGCCATTGGAAAGGTACTCGCCGTATATTTGACGCCGCCCATCGGAGGGGTTGCGGGTGAAAAGGACTCCCGTACCGCTTTCGTCGCCCAGGTTGCCGAAGACCATGGAGACCACGTTCACGGCGGTGCCCCAGTCGTGGCCTATCCCGTAGTGGTTGCGGTAGCTGATGGCCCTGGGGCTGTTCCAGCTTTCGAACACCGCTCCAACAGCTCCGTGCAGCTGAACCCAGGGGTCTGTGGGCGGCTGCTCACCGGTCGCCTTCTGGATGGAGGCCTTGAAGTCGGCTACCACGTTCGCCAGGCGAGCAGCGGTCAGTTCGTGGTCCTGGGAGACCCCGGCGGCTGTCTTGTGGGAAGACAGAATAGACTCGAAGGTATCCGACGAAACGTGCATAACCACCTGGGCGTATATTTGAAGGAACCTGCGGTAAGCGTCGTAAGCCGACCGCTCGTCGCCCATGAGCTTCGACAGCCCCTGGACTATATGATCGTTCACTCCCAAGTTCAGTATAGTGTCCATCATGCCGGGCATGGAGACTCGGGCGCCCGATCGCACGGAGACCAGCAGCGGGTTTACCGGCGAACCGAAGCCTTTCCCGGAAGCGGCCTCGAGGCGTTCCATGTATTCCCTAACCTGCTCCCAAAGGCCGTCGGGCATGGTCCGGTCCTGGTCGAAATACCCCAAGCAAGCCTCGGTGGTCACCGTGAACCCCGGCGGCACCGGCAGGCCCATGCTGGCCATTTCTGCCAGATTGGCGCCCTTGCCGCCCAGCAGGTCACTCATGCCGGCATTGCCTTCCTCAAAGCTGTAGACCAGTTTCGTTGTTTGGACCATGGACCAACCTCTCCTTTAGTCGTGGGCAGCCAACAGCGCATCAGTTGACTGGCCCTGGATGAAACAGGCCGCGATGCGGGACTGGAAGAGCAACGCCCGATGGACCGGCCAGCCAGGCCGGGCAGCTGCTTAGGACGCCTCTGGAGAGGAAGTAGCGGGTTCCTCCAGGTAGAAGGAGTTGTCCCAGAGGTCGTATATGTAATCGCACTCGTCCTGCTCCAGGTCCGGGACTTCCGGTACCGCACAGTATTCAGCCAACTCCTGTGAGTTGGTGATGTTGGGCAGGATTGTGACGATTGTGGGCTGCGCGAGGCAGAACTTGATGGCCGCCTGCGCCATCGTGCGGCCCGTCTCTTCAGCCAGGAATCGCACCTGGTCGGCTTTCTTGATGGCTTCCACCATCCATAGATGTCTCCGGTGGGAACGATGGTCTGAGGGGTCCCATTCCGGGGGCTCACGGAACTTGTCCGTTAGAGTCTCCGACGCGTGGGGGACTCGCGACAACAGCCCCACTTCTTCTTCATCTGCGATAGGGAAAAACCGGTTCGCCGGGTCCTGCTCCAATATGCTGTAGATTATCTGAACGGAGCTTACGTTCCGCTCCCGCATGGACGATTCGCCCTCTTCGAACCATCCGATATCCGGGCCGATGGCGGAGCCGTAGTAGCGTATCTTGCCTTCCTTAACCAGCTCATCCAGCGTGTCGAAGACTTCATCGTCCTCTATAGCGGCCAGCCTGGGGTTGTGGAGCTGGTACAGGTCTATGTAATCGGTTTTCAGGCGCTTTAGACTTTGCTCACAGGCGTACCTGATGAACTCCGGCTCGAACTTCTGAGGCCGTTCTGTGTGGCCCTCGCGCTCGACGTTGGTGTAGAAGTCATAGCCGAACTTGGTGGCGATGACGACGTTCTTTCGTTCCGCTCCGAGGGCCTTGGCAAGGATTTCTTCCCCGTACCCTTCGCCATAGGTGTCTGCTGTGTCGAAGAAATTGACGCCCCTGTCGATGGATTCCTGGAGCAGCCGTATGCTGTCCGACTCTTCTATGCGTCCCCACCAGTTCGTGGCCACTGTCCAGACCCCGAATCCAACTTCCGACAGGTTCAGGTCGGTTCTCGGTAATCGGCGGTATTTCATAGGGTATTCCTAGGCCCGCACCGGCTCGAGGTTCATCGCCGACTTGACTTCCTCGACCTTGGTGCGGAACTCATCGTCGGACAGGACAGGCGTCATGTCCTCCAGTGAAAGCCCGTCGGTCAGGTCCACCCAGGACTTACAGCCGCTGTAGCCGGGGTCATTAGCCACGACAATCGGTTCTGCCAGCCTATAGACCCGCAGAAGCATCACGGACAGGGGGAACTTGGGCTTCCAGTGAAGCCTGCTTTGGGCGTAGTCGTTAGTCCATATGTGGCAGGGGGACAGAGAGTCCAGGGTTTCCTGTTCGAAAACCTCAATGACTTCCTCCACCTTGGCCCAATGGGAGAAGATGATGGTCGAGGCGTCGTAGGGTTCGCTAAGTATCCGGGCCAACGCTTCCTGGTAGGGCGGCTTCAGAAGGGCCTCTTTTTGGTGTTCATAGGTGGGATACAGAAGGAACTCGGGGTGGATGACGCGGAAGTCCTTGCCGTCTTCCCTGATTCCGCCCTTCCTGAGAAGGACTATCTGGTGTCCCTGATCCAATGCCCTTACGGCGACGGCCCATTCTTTGAGAGCGACGTTGCAACTGGACGGAAGCATGGCGCGTTTACTCCTGGGTTGATGCGGGATTGCGGAGTCAATGTTAACATCAAAACCAGCGCTGCTCAAGCCGAGTTCGCAGGCCGAGCAAAACTTACGGAGGCTTTTCCAACGGTGGCTCAAAGCGCCGCGACACGATACGACGCCATAGTAATAGGAGCCGGACCATCCGGTGCGACTCTCGCGCGTCAGCTGGCGCTGCAAGGAGTCCGCACCCTGGTCCTGGAACGCCATAGCCTGCCCCGGTACAAGACCTGAGGGGGCGGGGTTAATGAGCGGGCCGTGCGCCTTCTGGACTTCCCCATAGAGCCTGTCTCGGAGCGCACCGTGGACACGGCGTGGCTCTCCTATCGCATGAAAGAGGGTTTCCGCCGCAGCTTTTCCAAGCCGTTCACCCAGATGACCATGCGTTCAGCCTTCGATGCGATGCTGGCCGAGAAGGCCGTCGAGGCGGGAGCGGAACTCAAAGACGGCTTCAAGGTTGAACGTATCGAGATTGATTCTGACGGTCTGGTGACCGTCCGTGGAGGCCAAGACGCATTCTCAAGCAGGGTACTGGCCGGTGCCGATGGTGTGAACGGCGTGACAGCCTTACACACGGGCCTGGAAGCAGGACGGGAGCTTGGAGTGGGGCTGGAGGCTGAAGTCTACACAGACCAGGAACAATTGGAACGGTGGAAGCGTTCTGTAGCGATCGACTTTGGGATGGTGCGGGGAGGGTATATGTGGCTCTTCCCCAAGGAAGACCACCTGTCCATTGGGGTGGCCAGCTTTCCCAGGCACGCCCACCGGTTGCGCGATCTGTTGGCGGGATACCTGAAATACCTGGACTTGGGAGACTTCCAGCAAAAGCTCACTCGGGGCCATCGTCTCCCAAGGCGGAAGAAGGGAGCCCCCATCACCAAAGGCCCTGTTCTGCTGGTAGGGGACGCCGCTGGGATGCTGGACTATTGGACCGGAGAGGGCATCTTCTACGCCATAAGGAGCGGTCAAATCGCCGCTCCCGCGGCGGTGGACTATTTGGAGGGAAAGACCCCCGACATGACTGCCTACGAGAAGGTCGTGGATGACGAGATAATGCCCGACCTTCGAATTGCGCGGACCATGACTCGCATCGGACTGGCGCTGCCCAAGTTGGGTTTCACCATGATGAAGCGTTCAGACCGCGCCTGGAGTCTGGGCTGCAGGGTCCTCAGGGGCGATGCCGCGTACTACGACATTCGCGGCGTCTGGGGGCCTTTCAAGTTCATGTTTGACCTCGCGGGCAGGGGCATATAGAGTATCCGACAATGTCTAAGTTTGAATTCGCTGGTGGACAATTCCGTGCCGAGTCCCTTGACAACCATTCCCTGACTGGGCTACTGTCGAACTAGCCGCAGTACCCTTGGCTTAGGAACCATCGTCGCTGTTTAAGTCCTTGGGTCAGAGCGACTTGTACAAAATGCTCAAAGGCCGCTCTATGTTAGCGTTACAGCATGGAAACGAACAGAGACCAGATAGAGCGGAGACTCAGGCGGGAAGGCTGGTGGTTGGTACGCCGAGGCTCCAACCACGACATTTACCGACACGACGGGGGTGAAGGGCATATTACCGTTCCCCGTCACCCTACGCTTCGCATTGAGACGGCCCGCTCCATAGCCAAGAAAGCTGGCTGGATATAATAGGAGGATTATGATTCGATATCCAGTGGTAATTGCCGGCGAGGTAGGCTCATACGGGGTGGTCTTCCCTGACATGTTGGGGGTGGTGTCAATGGGCGCCACGGTCGATGAGGCGCTGCGGAACGCCGAGGATGTGCTGGCGGATGTCATTAGCCTATCCGAAGAATACGGGGATATCATCCCTTCACCCAGCGCCATTGACGACATCAACCTGGAACCCGGCGAGATGGTTGCATACGTGACGCTGAAGACCGAGATTGCCGCGTAGTGCATGTACCGGCTGCCCGTGAACACAGACCATCAACCCGCTGGGAGAAGGCTCGTGGATGTGGGCCATGCCGAGCATCCATCGGCGCGGCCCTTTCGTTCCCTCTAAGGCGCCTACAGGTAAGGCGCCGGCGGTTCTAACCCATAGAGGGCAGTGGATGCTCAGTCTCCAGGATTTCCAGGAAGGCGTTTTGCGCCGGGGAAAGCCGTTTTTCCTTCAAGTAGACCAGCGTCAAGGGACGAATGCATTCCCAGTCCTTGACTTGAATCACTTTGAGCAGTCCCGCCTTCACCTCGGCCCCTATTCCGAACTTGGACACTACGCCCACGCCTACGCCCGACTCAGCAGCCAGCTTGACGGCCTGATTGGAGCCAAGCTCCATAGCGACTTTGGGGCTGACTCCCATGTGGGCAAAACACTCTTCCGCCGCCTGACGGGTGGCCGACCCTTGCTCGCGAATCACCAGCCCGGCGTCCATGACGGATTCCAAATCAACCGGGCTTCCCGTCACCAAAGGGTGGTCCAGAGCGGCCACCAGTACGATCTCATCCATGACGTAGGTGGAGGTCGCCAGAGCGTCGTCGCCCTCCAGACCTGAGCCGATCATGCCTATGTCCAGTTCTCTCTGGTGTATCTGGCTGATTATAGACCGGGTGTTGGATATCCTAAGCTCTACGTCGATGTCGGGGTAGCGGCGCCGGAAACGGCCCATGGCGACGGGCAGGATGTATTCGCCCGGTGTGGTGGAGGCGCCTATGGTGAGGTGGCCGGCCTTGAGGCCCCGAATGGCTTGGACCGCTTCCCAGAGCTCGGAGGAGAGGCTGAATATCCTGTGGACGTAGTCGTAGACTGCTTCCCCGATTTCGGTCAATTGGAGGCCCTTTGACCTCCGATGAAACAGAGGGACTCCTAGATGTTTCTCCAAGTCCTGCACCTGGATGGAGACGGCTGGCTGACTGATTTCCAACGCCTTAGCTGCCCGGGAGAATCCCCTCTGGCGCGCCACTGTGTAGAAGATGCGCAGCTGGTGGAAATTGAGATCAGTGATGCAGCGACCTCCATATATAGCAGTTAATGGGACGCCATGTATCCATTATACACCATGCGGCTGTCCTGGAAAGGGGAAATGAAAAGCGGCCCGTTGAGGCGGGGCCGCTTTGCGTCTTGGGGCTTGATGAAGTCTTGGCTATGAGGCTTGGGAAGCGTTGAACTTGGCCATGAGGCGCGACTTTTTCCTCGCTGCATTGTTCTTGTGGAGGATTCCCTTGGTCACGGCCGAGTCTAGAGCTTTAATCGCAGCTCCCACTTCGGTTTCGGCGTCGCCACCCGACCTGAGCGCATCTCCGGCTTTGCCGACCATAGTCCTGGTGGCGCTTCGCACTTGGCGGTTTCTCAGCCGCCTCTTTTCCATTTTCCGGGCTGTCTTTTCAGCAGGCAAAGGGTCCTCCGTATATGCTTCTATTCAACTAACCAGTATATACCCTGTGTCTAGCTTGGTGAAGACGCAGGGGACTCGTTATATCGAGTTACGCTCAACACTCCCTTGATTCCCTCCAACTTGGAGAAGAGGCGACTAAGCTGAGCCACGCCCGTGGTAGAGAGGGTCAGAGACATGGTGGCCGTGCCGTCGGGGTTCTCGCTAGTCACCACCATCGCGATGTTGACGCCCTGCTCCGACACCTGCGTTGTGACGTCCCTGAGCAAGCCCACCCGGTCCCAGGCCACGATGGTCACTCTTACTGGGTAGAACTGCTGCACCTCGCCCCAGTCCACGCTGACCAGCCTCTCCTTCTCGTCCTCGTTGCGGAGGTTGGGGCACGTCTTCTTGTGGACTGTGATTCCCGTGGCCCGTGTGATGTAGCCGACGATTTCCTCTCCGGGAATCGGGTTGCAACAGCGGGCCATGCGGGTGAGCAGGTCTCCCACCCCAAGCACCTTGATGCCGCTGGAAGGACTGGAGAGAGGCAGGTCCGGGGCCGGTTGGTCCACGGCCCGCTTCTCCTGGCCTGCCATCAGCCTGGAAGCCACCTGGGAGTCGGTGATGGTGCCGGAACCCAGGGCCGCCAGAAACTCCTCCGGGCTGTCGTATTTGAATATCTTGGCGACGTCGGCCTCGCTCACCGACATGCTCAGCCGTCGCAATTCCTTGCGGAGGTAGTCTCTGCCCCGTTGTACGCTGGCTCCTCTAGCCTGGCGCCTGAACCAGAGTCTGATGCTCTGCCGGGCGCCGGCCGTGCGCACGTATCCGAGGCTGGGATTGAGCCAGTCCAGGCTCGGTCCGCGGGCGGCTTTGGTGGTGTGAATCTCCACCGTGTCGCCGTTGTTGAGCTGGTAGTCCAAGGCCACGAGACGCCCGTTCACCTTGGAGCCTATACATCGGTGACCAAGCTCAGTGTGTATCTTGTAGGCGAAGTCTATGGGAGTGGACCCCGACGGCAGCTCGATGATCTCGCCCTTGGGCGTGTAGACGAACACCTGGTCCCGGAAGAGGTCGGTCTTGACCCCCTCCAGGAACTCTTCCGTGCCGCTGACCCCCCGCTGCCACTCCAGCAGCTGCCTCAACCAGGCCATCTTGGTCTCGAATCTGGGGTCGGAGCCGCCGCCTTCCTTGTAGCGCCAGTGGGCCGCCACTCCATATTCAGCCGTCTGGTGCATGTCTTGGGTCCTGATTTGGACCTCCAGAGGCACGCCCCCCTCGCACATGACGGTGGTGTGAAGGGACTGGTAGAAGTTCTCTTTGGGCGCGGCTATATAATCGTCGAACTGGCCCGGCATTGGATGCCAGAGGTTATGCACCACTCCCAGAGAGGCATAGCAGTCGTCCTTGCCTTTCACCAGCACCCTCAGGGCGTAAAGGTCGTATATCTCGCTCAGTTCCATGCCCTGGGCCTGGTACTTCTCCATCTTTTTGAAGATGCTGTAGATGTGCTTGGGCCGCCCCATGACCTGGGCGCTGACTCCGGCCTCTTCCAGGGTTTCTGAGAGAGTGACCGCCACCCGTTTGATGTAGTCCTCCCGCTCGTCCCTCTTGAGGTTCAGCATCCGGGATATGGACTTGTACTTGGAGGGTTCGATGTGCCTGAAGGCCAGGTCCTCCAGCTGCCACTTGATTTCCCAAATCCCCAGGCGGTGGGCCAGAGGGGTGTAGATGTCCAGGGTCTCCTGGGCGATCATCTTCCGCTTCCTGGGGTTGAGGGCTCCCAGGGTCTTCATGTTGTGGAGGCGATCGGCCAGCTTTATGAGGACCACGCGGATGTCCTCTGCCATGGCCACCAGCATCTTGCGGAGACTCTCGGCCTGAATGCGGTCGTCGCGGACGGCGCCGTTGGCCCTGCCTTCTCCTTCGTCCATCATGCTGACGTCCATGCGGGTCAGCTTGGTTACGCCGTCAACGAGGCTCGCCACGTCGGTCCCGAATTTTTCCTGTATTTGCTTGTGTGTGACGCCGCAGTCCTCAACGACGTCGTGGAGCAGCGCGGCGGAGATGGTGGTCTGGTCCAAGCGCATGTCGGCAAGGACGAGGGCGGCCTGGAGGGGATGTTCTATATACGGCCCGCCCGATGCACGGGTCTGGCCCTCGTGGCATTCGGCCGCGAACTCGTAGGCGCCTTCTATGGACTCGACGCTTTCCTGGGGCAGGTAGTCCTCAACCCTGGTTATGAGGTCTTTAATCCCGCTGGTCACTGTGTCTGTCGGCTCCTGACTATTTGCCCTGACCCTGTGTAGTCCATGATACCTTGACGCCGTGGTCAAGTCTAGCGGGAGCGCTCCTGGTGAGGCACGGTTCCGGCCTTATCCCGCCTGTGCGCCGCCTTTACACTAAATTGGGGCTAGGGTATTCTAGCCCACGGAGGAAGACCATGCAGTTCAAGGCCCCACGGGGCACCGCCGACAACCTCCCGGAAGACCAGAAATACTGGCGCTATATCGAGCGGCAGGCGGTGCGACTATGCGGCCAGTACGGTTTTTCCCGGCTTGACACCCCCGTGTACGAGGACTCAGGCCTGTTCGTCCGCTCCGTCGGCGAGGGCACCGACATCGTGGAAAAAGAGATGTACACTTTCCTCGACCGAGGGGGCGACAGCATCACCCTCCGGCCCGAGGGCACGGCCCCCGTCTGCCGCGCATATTTGGAACACGGGATGCACAATCTTCCCCAGCCTGTCCGCCTCTACTATTTCTGCCCCGTCTTCAGGTACGAGCGGCCCCAGTCGGGCCGTTTTAGAGAGCACCATCAGTTCGGGCTGGAGGTCTTGGGAGACGCCGACCCGTCGGTGGACGCGGAAGTTATCGACTTCGCCTGGAGCTTCATGGGGGCCCTGGGACTGGGCGATGTGAACCTGACAGTCAACTCCATAGGAGACTCGACCTGCAGGCCGGAATACATAAAGAAGCTCCGAGACTATTACTCGCAGCACGCGGACAGGGTATGCCAAGACTGCCGCAACCGACTGGACCGCAATCCTCTACGCTTGCTGGACTGCAAACAGGAGACGTGCATTCCCCTTGGCGCCGAGGCCCCCATGTCGGTGGACTTCCTCTGTGACGAGTGCCAGCGGCATTGGGATCTCCTCAAGAAGTACTTGGCCGCCGCGTCCATACCCTTCCGTGTGGACCATCGCCTGGTCAGGGGATTGGACTACTACACCCGAACAGTGTTCGAGATTCAGCCCAAGGAAGAGGGCGGCCAAAGCACTATTTGCGGCGGAGGCCGGTACGACGGCTTGATAGAACAGTTGGGCGGCAGGCCGACGCCGGGCGTCGGATTTGGCACAGGCATGGAACGGCTTGCTCTTAACCTGAAACGTCAGGAAATCGAAGTGCCGGACGAGACGGCGCCGCAATACCTGGTGGCGTCCATCGGAGAGTCCACGCGGGAGGCGGCCCTGAATATCACGACCGAAATCAGAAAGAGGGGGGCTGGAGCCGTGCTGGGCAGCGCGTCCAGGAGCCTGAGGGGCCAGATGCGCCAGGCCAACGCCCTTGGATTCAAGTACGTGGTAATTGTGGGCGAGGAAGAGCTGGCCCGGAACGAGGTGGGCCTCAGGGACATGAGCGGCGCTGGCCAGGAAACGGTCTCCATCGATGGGCTTCTAAGAAGCTTAGACGCCGCAGGCTAGGAGTTGTTCCCATTGAGGCCATGCAGCGCAGCCGCCTAACCTGTCAATCCAAGTGCAACGAGTAATCACTATGGCCTTGAGGAGGCCACGTGACGTTGAAGAAAAGGGACATCCGTTGAATCGTCACTCCGGCGAAGGCCGGAGCCCAGGAAACCTTGCGAGAAGGGATGGCGCCTCTGGATTCTGGCCCCATCCCAACCTTCCCCCAGAGGGGAACGGCCAGTCGCCGTCTATTTTCACTGTGCTGACGTTGTCGCTGTCTTCCGCCCGGATCTCCGAACTACATCATCGTGTAGCCTCCGCTGACGCTCAGGGTCTGTCCGGTGATGAAGCTGGCGGCGTCAGAAGCCAGAAACACCACTGCGTTGGCCACTTCCTGGGCTGAGCCCAACCGTCTCAGTGGATAAGCCCGCTTCACCCGCTCCAGAGTATCATCAGTGAAAATCTCTCTCATTTCGTGCCACATGCTCTCGCTGCTCATCTCCTCCGGCTCGGGCACTGTCAAGCCTGGGCACACCGTGTTGAGTCGGATGCCGTACCTCCCAGTCTCCCGCGCTATGGCTTTGTTGAGAGCTATCACGCCGGCCTTGCAAGCCGAGTAGACGGCTTCCCGGTACTCTCCCATCCTGCCGGCGTCGGAGCTTATGCTCACCACGCAGCCTGACTGGCGTTCGATCATGTGTGGAAGCACCGCTCGGACGCAGTTGATGGGGCTCCACAAGTTCAGGTCAACTTCTTTGACCAGCACGTCCCTCGGCTTCTCCATGAATAGCCTGTCCACGGACCAACCTACGTTGTTGACCAGGACGTCGACGCCGCCAAACTCGTCTATGGCGGCGGACACCATGTTTTCGACCTGCGGATAGTCGGTCACGTCTGTCTTTAGGACTACGGCCCTGGAGCCCGTTCCAAGAGCCGAGACTTCCTCGGCGACCTTGCCGCCCTGAGCTTCGTCTATCTCGGCGATGACCAGGTTGGCGCCCTCCTCTGCGAATGCGTGTACGATGGCCCGGCCGATGTTGGAGCCGCCTCCGGTGACGATGACGGTCTTGTTTCTCAGCCCCAGTTCCATGACTGTTTCCTCCTATAGCTTGCCGCGGCGGTGGGTTAGAACACGGGTTGTCGCTTGTCCTTGAAGGCAGTGATGCCCTCCCTGGGATGGGGAGATGTCGTGGTGTATTCCACGAAGGCCTCGACCTCCTGGGCCACACCCTCTCGCAGAGGCAGTTGGCGGCCCCTCCGCACCATGTCCTTGGTGCGCGCCATACCCTGGTCACTCTTGTGCCTGAGTTGGTCCAACAGACCCTCCAGTTCCTGGTCCAATTGTTCCGGGG
Organism: Dehalococcoidia bacterium; assembly: GCA_965224415.1. Classification (GTDB taxonomy): domain Bacteria; phylum Chloroflexota; class Dehalococcoidia; order Lucifugimonadales; family JAGWBF01; genus DAOUJI01. The sequence continues at coordinate 525,249 of CBDCZB010000001.1, forward strand.
GGACAGCCCGCAGCGCCAAGCCCCACTCCTGGGCTTCCTTCCCGGACAGCCACCGTCCGGTGAAGAGCAGTTCCATCGCCCGTTGGCGCCCGACGCGTCCGGGCAGCCGTTGGGTTGAGCCGCCGCCGGGCATCAACCCGAAGTTGGCGTGCTGGTCGCCGATGCGAGCGTCCTCGGCAGCGATGACCATGTCGCATCCCAGCATCAGTTCCAGCCCTCCTGCCAGCACGAAACCGTGGACTGCTCCAATAACCGGAAAGGGCAGTTCCTCCAGCTTGAAGATAATTCCGTTGAGGACGGTCAGGTAGTCTTTGATGCGGTCGGGGGCGTCCAGGGAACCGGCTATCAGGTCCAGGTCGGCTCCAGTGCAGAAAGCCCGTCCATTGCCTCGGATTGTCAGGGCTTTCAGTCCCGGCGTCATCTCCAACTGTTGGAGGGCGTCAACTATCTCCCGCAGCATGTGGGGGCTCAGCGAATTCAACGCTTTAGGTCGGTCAAGGATTAGTGTGGCGAAGGGCGGGTCTACCTCGAGGCGGATGTTTCTGTAGTCCATCGGCGGCTCCCTACGTGCAGTATACCGTTCCGGTCGGGAGACCCAATGATACTATAGGGTTTCGGGACTGTCAGTCGGCTCTTTCATAGAAGGCGGAGTCCTTGACACCCGGAGACGGGCTGGGCTATGGTTCTTGCAGTTGCAATTGCGAGTGAAGCGTTGAAACACGAGCAAATCCTGGAGACGGTAAAGGCCCAAGGCCTCAGGCTCACGCCCCAGCGGCTGATCATCCTGTCGGCCATAGCTGACGGCCACGGCCACATGAATGTAGACGAGGTCTACCGCCGGGCCAAAGACACCTATCCCTATATGGACATAGCCACCGTCTACCGCACTCTCCATCTCTACAAGAAGCTGGGCCTGGTCACCGAAGTGGGGATAGGCGACAGGCTGCACTATGAGCTTACCGACCCCGACGCCCGCCACAACCACATGGTCTGTCGCGTATGCGGTAAGGCGGATAACCTCAGCCCCTCTTACCTTGACGAGTTCAGAACGCGCCTCGTGGCCGAGTTCGACTTTGAGCCGGACCTGGACCATTTCACTGTCGACGGAGTGTGTTCCACTTGCCGGACGGACAACGGCCAGGACCCCCACGACTGACGCGTCAGCCCGCCGTGCATGCCCGCCCCGGCATTCTGCACGGCCTCCCGACCATGAAAACCGCGAAACAAGGCGCTCCTGAACAGCACGGCAGGGTGAGGCTCAGGGTCCAGCCGAAAGCATCGAGAGACACCGTTGGCGGCGTTAAAGATGGAACGTTGCAAGTGTCTGTGAAGGCCACGCCGGAGAAGGGGAAAGCGAACAAAGCCGTCACCGACTTGCTGGCCGACGCTCTGGGTGTGCCCAAGTCGGCGGTCGTCATAGTGCGGGGCCATTCATCCCGGGACAAGTGGATTCAAGTCGAAGGAATGACGGCCCAGCAAGTCTACGTCCGGCTGGCAAAGGAGACCGCCACAGGTGGAGGCGCCCCATAACGCCCGGCTTAGTTTTTGGGCGTCCTCAGATAGAATCGAGAGCCAAGAAAGGAGCCGTTTATGGAGATTGCGCTGAGGGTTCCGGGCTGCGCCCCCGCCAATGAATCCGCGGCCTTTGCCCGCAGGGTGGAAGAGGCTGGGTTCGACGGTATGGGCATTCCGGACACCCAGCTGATTATGCGGGACGTGTACGTAACCTTGGCCCTGGCGGCCCAAAACACCTCTAACTTGAAACTCTACACCGCTGTGACCAACCCGGTTACGCGCCACTTCTCTGTGCTGGCGTCCCTTGTCCAGACGGTGGAGGAGCTGGCTCCGGGTCGGATAGGCATAATAATAGGCAGCGGCTACAGCGCAGTGCGCACCATCGGACAACCCAGGTCCACGCTGGACATGATGCGGAAATGCGTGCTCACGGTGAGGAGCTTGCTTGCCGGCGAACAGGTCGACTTCGACGGTTTCCATGCAAGGCTGCCTTTCGCCGCCGGACGGCGCACCCCTCTAATCATCGCAGCCAGCGGCCCCAAGACCCTGGAATTGGCTGGAGAAGTGGCCGACGGAGTCCTCATATCCGCTGGCTTGCATCCCGCCATGCTGGATGCGGCGATGGAACGAGTGGAGGCCGGAGCCAGACGTGCGGGGCGAAACCTCGGCAGTGTCGAAGTCATGCACGCCGGACGCGTCCATATATCCCAGGACATGGAGACGGCCCACGCGATGGCGCGGCCGGTATGCGCTCAGTGGGTGATGGAGCCGTACAGAGCCTCATGGCTCAAGAAAGCCGGGATCGAGGTCCCAGACTTTGAGATTCCCCCGGAACTGCTGGCTCTCTATCCCGACATCCCCCACGCTGAGGACTGGGACGAGGCGCGCAGGCTCACTTCATTTCTGTCCGACGACATGGTGGCCGAGATGTGCGACGCCATCGGGCTGTTCGGTCCTCCCGACCACGTCGCCTCCCGGTTGGGCCAACTGCGCGACTACGGCATATCCAGGTTCTTCGTCCAGACTACGGAGACCTACTCCTTCCCAGAAAGCACGCTGGAAGTCTTTCGAGATTCCGTTTTACCGCAACTAAGGGGATAGCCGCATTTTCCGTCAGGGACACGTGGAGCCGTAGGGGTTTCTAGACGTCAGGCAGGTGCGGGTTCAGCCGGAGCCTTGGGGCGGAGGGGCGTAAACAGCACGATGACGGCGGGAATCAGCGTCAGGATGCCGGAATAGTAATATATCGAGCCGTAGCCGCCCCAGTGCTTGATTATGAGCTCCGAGGCCAGGAACGGAGTCGCGATCCCGATCAGCCCGCCGAGTCCGAAGACCAGCCCTATGGCCGTAGCCTCGGTGCCTCTGCCGACGATATCCAGCACTGAGGCCTGCAGGATGTGGTGCAGAGCGAAGCTGAAAAGCCCCATGCCCGCGAACACCAGCAGCAGAAGCCGGCTGTCTCCGGTCTTGACCACCAGCAGCGACAACGCCCCTGCTACAATGAAACCAGGCACCATGATGGCCTTGCGCCCGATTTTGTCGGACAGCGGACCTAGAATTGGCCCGGAAATCACGCCCATCCCAGCCAGCAGCCCTAGATGTAAGCCCGCCTCGATTTTGCCCATTCCCAAGCTGCTGGCAGCGTCGATGACCCCCATGTCGTCTTCGACGCCTATCAGGTAGAAGGGAGTCCAGTGGGCGACAGCGCTCAACCCAATGCCCCTGAGCGTTGCGGCCAGCACCAAGGCTATCACAACCGGGTTCTTGACCGCCGTCAAAGAATGGCGCAGCTGGGGCATCAGTTGTTTGGCCTCTTCCTTTTCGCCGTCGGGGCTCCCAACGTCCCTGAGCGACCACCAGACGAATACTGCCATCAGCGCCGCCGGGATTGCATAGATGAACAGAACGTAACGCCATAGGAGCACGGTCAGGAGGACGGCTGCCAGCAGCGGCCCCAAGTAGTTGCAGATGTTGGCCACTGTGCCGTGGATGGTGATGGCGAATCCTCGCCTATCGGGGAACCGCTGGGAAAGGGCGGCGGCCGCAGGCAGGTGCCACAGCGAACCGGGCACGGAAATCAGCAGCACGGCCAAGACGAGGACCCCGAAGTTGGGAGACGCCCCCATTATGATGAAAGTGAGGGCCGACCAGGCCATGCAGGCGGTCAGGATCAGGCCCCACTTGTCCTTCAGCATATCGACCAAAGGACCGCCGCCCAGGTTGACGACACTGGATCCCCCCTGCCGAATGGAAAAGAGGACAGCAACCAGAAGGTTGCTGTACCCAAAAACAGCGGCTATCTCCCGCAGGATTAGGGGGAATCCCAAGTCATAGAGATGGGATATGCCGTGGCCGAACGAGAGGCTCCCAAGGACGAAGCCTCGGTTCTGCCGAATTCCGACCTGGGCCGGTATAGCCTCTTCCAAAACGCAGGCCCTAGCTTACCCGTTGGTCCAGTTGCACGAAGTTGCCGTCGGGGTCCTGGAAAACCGTGGTCATCACCTGGCCGCTTCCGTCCTCCCCGTACCAGCCGGAGTCCATGGTGTTGGGGCCGGAACGGACCGCTACACCCGCAGACTTCAATTTCTCCAACGTTTCCTCCAGGTCTTCCACCCAGAAGGCGAAGTGGTGGTAGCCCAGCTGGTTCATCCGCAACGGCTCGCCGGGGATGATGGTGTTGGTCTGCCCCAGCACTATGAAGGTCGAGTCAGGACCGTCCTCCCAGCGGAGGTACACGGCCCTCCTCTCATCTGAGGTGCCTCCGCGTTCGATTCTGTCAAGGTCCACCTTAAGCCCCAGCAGGTCCCGGTAGAAGCCGAGGGCTGTCTCCATGTCCTTGACGCCTATGGCGAGGTGAGAAAAGGCTCTTGTCTTCAACGTATCCTCCTATTGGGCGGCGCTTGACGAGCCGCTGGCCTATTCGTTGATGCACTGCTCGAACTGGATGGGAAGGCCGTCCGGGTCATAGCAGAAGAGGGAGTAGTACCTGCACCCGTAGACAGGTTGAAACAGCGTGTTGTCCACCTCTCTGGGTTCCGAGAAGCATTGAACGCCGTCGGTCGTCAGCTTCTCGTACATCTCATGGATGTCGTCCACCCAGAAAGAGAAGTGGTCTATGGGAGTGGCGTCTGTGCCGCCGTTCTGGTACTCCTTGTCGAGGTACTGGGCGATGACCAGCTTGAAGGAATCGTCGTTCCCCTCCCAGTCCAGGTATGCGGCCCTCCGTCTGTAACTGCCGCCGTCTTCCGTCGCCTGATGGTACATTCGCATCCCCAGCAGGTCTCGGTAGAAATGAAGGGACTTGTCCAAGTCTCGCACGTACAGGGCATTGTGGGACATGCCTATGGTGGCCATTCGCTCCTCCTTACCTAAGATAGCCCGACGATATCGAGGGCCTTCATCATGGAGTCAAACAGAGGAAGTAAACGGGCGGCCCGCCGACAACGGAAGTTTATACTACTGTAGCCCGGATGTGAAATTTTCGCACGCAGACTTCTTGTTGCATACTTGCGCATAGGATAAACTATATAATCATCACTACAACATCAAGTAATTGCCAATGCCCGACGTTTCCACCGACCGATTACTGAAAAAGCTGGCCTTCGTAGAGGACAGGTTCACCGAGATTGAGAACCTTCTCTCCGATCCGCAAGTGGCAACCGACCATTCCAGAGTCCAAACCTTGGCCAAGGAACGTTCTTCACTCGAAGGGCGGGTCGCCATGCTCCGTGAGTATCGCAGTCTCCTGACCCGCAAGCAGGACGCTCATGCCATCCTGGAAGACGCACCCGACGCGGAAATGGCTTTGCTTGCCCGGGACGAGTTGGAGTCAGCCGACCTACGCATCGCGCGACTGGACGGGGACCTGAAGCTGGCCCTTCTGCCCAAGGACCCCAACGACGACAGGGACGTCATCGTAGAGATACGCGAGGGAGTGGGAGGGCTTGAAGCGGCCCTCTTCGCCGGAGACCTGTATCGCATGTACACCCGCTACGCCCAACTGCAGGGTTGGCAGGTTGAGATGCTGAACTCCAACCCCGCCGAAAAGGGCGGATTCAAAGAGGTGGTATTCGAGATCAAAGGGTCGGGGGCGTTCAGCAGGCTCAAGTTCGAGCGGGGCGCCCACAGAGTGCAAAGAGTGCCCCTCACCGAGGCGTCCGGCAGAATCCACACTTCCACTGCGACTGTAGCTGTTCTTCCCGAAGCCGATGAGGTGGAAGTGGACATCAATCCGGACGACTTGCGGGTGGACATATTCCATGCCAGCGGTCACGGTGGGCAAAACGTCAACAAAGTGGCCTCAGCGGTTCGCATTGTTCACATTCCCACCAACACCGTGTCCATCTGTCAGGACGAACGCTCCCAGTTCAAGAACCGCCAAAAGGCTATGGCGGTCCTGCGTGCCAGGATTTACGAGGCGGAACAGCGCAGGAAGGACAGCGAGATTACCGCGGCCCGACGCGCCCAGGTGGGGACCGGAGAGCGGGCCGAAAAGATTCGGACCTATAATTTCCCTCAGGACCGAATCACCGACCACCGCATCAGTTCCAGCTTCCACGGCATCCAGCAGGTGCTGGACGGGGGCGTTGACGAAATCATAGAAGCGTTAGGCGCCAACGAACGCACCTCACTCCTCGAACAAGCCTTGACCTGATCCAGTGACACCCCAGGACCTCGCTCTCGCCTGACCTATGCCAAACCTGGGTGAGACGCTGCTTCGAATTTCCAGGTCGCTAGAGGAAGTTTCCATTCCCGACGCCCGGCTGGAGTCGGAAGCTCTGCTGGCCCACGTTCTCCAAATGTCCCGCGCCCAAGTTCTGGCCCACCCTGAGCGGCCTCTGTCTCCTGAAGAAGACCTAGCCTCCTCTGAGGCCCGCCGGAGAAGGTTGAGCCGCGAGCCTCTGGCCTATATCACCGGGCGGAGGGAGTTCTTCGGGATCGACTTTAAGGTCAACTCGTCAGTCCTGATTCCACGGCCGGAGACCGAGACACTGGTGGAGACCGCTCTTAAGATTGCCAATGAATTCCCAGGGCGCCCGGAACTGTCCGTGGTTGACGTGGGAACGGGGTCTGGGGCCATCGCCGTGTGCCTGGCCCTACGCCTGTCGTCGGCGAGGATTTTCGCGGTCGACTGTTCCAGCGCTGCCTTGGATGTGGCCCGAACCAACGCCGAAACGCACGGAGTAGCGGACAGAATCATGTTCCTGGAGGGAGACCTGCTGACACCCATTGGCGCCAACGTCGATTTGATTGTGGCGAACCTTCCCTACGTTCGTACCAGCGAGTTGTCGGGCTTGGCGCCGGAGGTTCAGCAGGAGCCGACCGAGGCTCTCGATGGAGGCCAGGACGGGCTGGACGTGGTCAGGAGAATGATGCAGCAGGCCCAGCACGCCATATCCGGAGACGGCGTGATTCTGTTGGAAATGGACCCCAGACAGGCCGAGCCTTTGCGCAGTATGGGAGAATCCCTGTTTCCAGGCGCCGAGATTTCCATCCTGAAAGACCTGGCCGGACTGGACCGCGTCTTCATGCTCCGCTAAGGAATCCGCGGTATGCCGCCAGTCCTGCGTCTCCCCACACAACCGCATCTTATGGCATAGTAGCAGCGTGAAGCCTCCAGGACATGCAGCCATATCCATAGGCATTGGCGGAATCGTGTGGGCCGTCACCACGTCCCCCTACTCCATGCTGGCGGCCACGGCGACCGGCATCGCCGTAGACCTGGACCACTTGTTGGAGTATTACCTCTGGTTCGTCAAAGGGGACAACTCCAGAGTCTTCTACTTTCTCCACAGCTATGAACTGCTGGTCCCGTGCATACTGGCGGGAGTGCTGTCCGGGGGAGACCCGGTGGTGATTGGGGTGAGCGCCGCCTTTCTGGGTCACCTGGTCACCGACCAGATTGCCAACCCCATGCACCCGCTGGCCTACTTCTTCACGTTCAGGGTGATAAACAGATTCAACCGTGCCAAATTGGTGCGTCAACCCTGGGACGAGCTGAGGGCAGAATTCCTGAATGTCTACGGGGCAAAGGCTGCCTTGAGAAGATTAGCCAAAGGGCAAAAAGACCGCACCGATTGATGTGTGCTGAGGTTTTAGGGCCTCTCCGGGTCGGGTTCCGTTTCGTCAGCGGTGGGCTGCACAGGAGCCGCTTCCTCCGGCCTGGGACCGTTGTCTGCCGGCCCGGGAGTCCCGCCAAAGGTGAGGGGACCTGTTCTTATGCTTTCTGGCGACGCTATTCCAGCTGACAATATCAGCTTCATTGCTTCATCCACAGGCAAGTCTGTATAGGTCACCCGGTCCTCGGGTATGATGCACAGGAACCCTGAGGTTGGGAAGGGAGAGGTGGGGCAGTACACGGCCAGCAACGTGTCGCCGTTCTCATCCTTCATAATGGCGGTGACCAGTCCGATAGACCTCAGCCCGTATCCCGGAAACTCGACGAACACTACGGCGCTGTACTTGCCGCTCCCGCCGTCGGCGACTGCGCTGAACACCTCGGTGGCCTGGCGGGCGGTGCGGTATATGCCGCGCACTACGGGGACCAGGTCCACGACACCGTGGCCGACTTCGATGAGACGACGCCCCAGTACGTGGGTTGTTATCAACCCCACCACGTATATGATTATGGCGAGGGCGGCAATGCCCATGCCGGGCGTGTACCGGCCAGCAAATTTTTCTATCAGGTCTTCGAGGATGGGGTCGAAGGTGTCAAACAGGAACTTGAGTATAACGAATGTGACCACAAGGGGCAGCATGACCAGAATGCCTGCCCCGAAGCTGGTCCGTATGTGGCGTCCAATGGCTCGAAAAAACGACTTAATCAACGGTAGAATGCCAACTGAATTACGAGTTCCGGTTTCTGGCTTCCGGACCGGGGCGGGCCCGAAGGGGGTCTAAAGCTCCCTATACAGCTGCAAGGTGTCCTGAGCGACTCGTTCCCAACCCATGCCTTCAGCCCGTTCCCGTGCTGCGCGGCCCATGCTTTTTTGTAGGGCCTTGTTGGAGAATATCATTTCCACCGAGTCGGCGTAAGGCTCTGGGCAGCGTCCAGAAACCAGATATCCTGTGCGCCCGTGATGCACCACCCCGCTCAAACCGCCCACTCTGGACGCCACCACCGGAGTGCCGCAGGCCAGCGCTTCCAGCGCGACCAAACCGAAACTCTCGTAGTATGAAGGCACCAGGCAAACGTCCGCGGCGTTGTAGTAGACGGGCAACTCTCGCTGGTCCACCAGCCCTACGAACTCCAGCGATTCTTCGATGCCCAGCGATTGGGCCATCTCTTTTAGACGCACCACCTCGGCTTCCTGTTCCATGTTTCCGCCGACTATCAGAGCCTTTATATGGGTTTCTTCCATTGCGGCTACACTTCGCAGGAGAAGGTCCAGGCCTTTTATCGGCTCAATTCTGCCTACAAACAGAATGACCTTCTCTCCATTGAGACCCAACCGCTTGCGTGACTCCTCCATGTCCAGAGGTTTGAACAGGGCTAGGTCCACACCACACGAAAGCAGCCGGATCTTCTCCTCCGGCGCTTGGTACAGGCGCACCATGGCCGACTTCTCATGGGGGCTGGACGCTGTTATCAGGTCTGCAGTGGCCATAAGCTCGCGTTCGACCTCCGACCTGTGGGGAGAATCGTCTTCACCCACCCGGGCGCGGGCCTTGATTTCCATGAGAGTATGGAACGTAACGACGTGGGGGACGCCCCAACGCCGGGCCGCCCTGACGCCGACCCATCCCGACAGCCAATAGTGGGAGTGGACCAGGTCATAGCTTCCGCCGTCTAACCGCCGAAACCGTTCCATGTCCTCCAGGAAACCCGGAAGGTGGCTGAAAAAAGCGTTCATGGGCAAGTCGGGCGGGCCGCCGTCCAGATGGACCAACCGGACGTTGTCGTCCAGGTCGACGACGTCCGCATCGTGTCCGGGGTGCCTGCGGGTGAACATGTCCACCTTCACTCCCATGCTGCCTATCCGCTGAGAGAGTTCTTTCAGGTATACGTTCATACCCCCGGCCTTGCCCTGCCCCGGAGCGGCAAGAGGACAGGTATGCAGGCTTATCAGAGCCAGCCTGTCTACTTTCAATTTCGCGTTACCGTCAGTTGATATATCGTTGTGTCTTTCGCGCCCAAGTCATACTTGTACGGTTCCGGTCCCCTGAGGAAATCGAAACATTCCAGGCCGGACTCTATGGCGTCCCGCACACACATGGCCTTGAGCGCCAGTCCTACGGAATAATAGGAATAGTCGGGGTCGTAGCCGCTGTTGTATAGGTGGCGGGCGTTGCGGTAGTCGAAGCATATGGCGGTGGCTGTGCGGTTGCCGTCCAACTCCAGGAAGAAGAGCCGGAAGGCGCCCATTTCGGCGGTCTCCCGGGCTATGCTCCTGAAGAAGCGTTCCCGTTCCGGGGTAAGGAACCGCCGCTTCTCCTGTTTGCTCTTCCGCATCAGAGGGAAGAAGTCTTCCAGATTGGCTTCCACATCCTCATGGGTCGAATAAACGCGGAAGACCAAGTCCTCGTGGGCCGATTCCAGCCTGCGGAGCTTGCGCCTGAGCTCGTGACGGTCCTTCTTAGAGAGCTTGCTCAGGTAGTCTTCCCAGTTGTCGGGCAGCTTCACTCTGGGAGCGACGTCCTCCTCTTCTATGTCTACCGAATGGCCTCTGGACCGGGCCAACTCAGGTAGATGGACCAGGGTCGGAGAATCAGCGGCCAGGGACGACAGGGAGATGGAGTCCCAGGACTCTCCCTCAAGGAATTCCAGCAGGCTATCGTAGAAGCGGAGTTCGCTTCCCGGAGCCACCAGGAAGTCTCCGTAGTCGTTCAGGTCCTGGCTGCCGATGAACGAGATGGAGCCGCTCCTGCGGGCCAGCGGCGCTATTGCATCCACCTTATCTCCGCTGTTCATACACAGCATCATCATCTCGGCGCCGTCGCCAAAGAGTTTCCACCAAGTCTTCTGCCACTGATGGGTAGTGAAAATGGTGTGGCTTACTGGACCGTTGAGAACGCTCCTCCACGCCTCTTCCGCGTCGCCGTAAGAGTCTAGTCGGGTAAGACCGGTCAAGGCCTTCTCCCGTAGAGGGCGGCCATAAGCTCGGCCTTATCGGAGCCGTTCGCGTCAAAGGACCCCCTGAAGGCCGAGGTCGCTATAAGACTGCCTTCTTTCTTGACTCCCCGCATCGTCATGCACAGATGCTCCGCTTCTATGACGACTCCTGTTCTGTGGGGTTGCAGGACGTTGTGAATGGCGTCTGCCAGACGGGCGGTTATTCGCTCCTGAAGCTGCGGCCGTCTAGCTACGGCGTCCAACGCCCTGGCAAGCTTACTGGCCCCGGCGATCTTACGGTCTGGGGCATAAGCGATGTGAGCCCTGCCAAAAAAGGGCAGAAAGTGGTGCTCACAGATGGAATGGAAGGAGATGTCTCTGAGGACAGCCAATTCGCCGTGGGACGCGCCTTCTTCGAACACCGTGTTCAGCTCGGATTCCGGCTCGACCCCCAGGCCTTGGAAGAGCTCTTCGTACATGTCCGCGACTCGTCTGGGGGTGTCCTTGAGGCCCTCCCTGGACGGGTCTTCACCGATAGCCTCTATCATTTTGGCTACGGCGGAGTGCAGCTTTGCGCGGTCAATCATTGGGCATCTCTTTAGACGACATCCTCTGGCGTTCTGGGGCCATTATACAACCAATCCCGTCCGGCAATCTTCCTGGGGTATGGGGGACTGGTGTTCTATTCGTCGTCCCAATCCAGGATTCTTATCAGGTTGTTTATTTCCCTGACGGTGTTGACGCCTCTAATCAGAGTCAACGACTTCTGCATGGAACGTTCCGACGACGGATGGGTCGTCACCACCAGTTCAGCCGTTTGAGTGGAAGGGTCGGCATCCTTCTGGAGCACGTTGGCGATGCTGATGTCGTGGTCGCCGAGTATCCGGGCGATGTGGGCCAGCACACCGGCTTGGTCCGCGACGTTGATTCTCACGTAATACTTGCTGACCAACGACGACATGGGAGTGATGGGCTTGGCTTCCGTGACAGGTCGTGGCTGAGAAGGGCTTCCCGACCTTATGCGTCGCGCCGCCTCCACGATGTCCCCTACTACGGCGCTGGTGGTGGGTTCCCTGCCGGCGCCTCGCCCGTGGAACAATACGCGCCCAACGAGGTCACCCTTCACTTCGATGGCGTTAAACACTCCGTCCACCTTGGCCAGCATGTGGGTCAAGGGGACAAGTGCAGGGTGAGTCCGCACCTGGACAGCGTCGCCGTCGTCCTGGGCTATCGCCAGCAGCTTGATGGCGTACCCGAGTTCTTGGGCGTACCGGAAGTCCCTTGCCTCCAGCCGAGAGATGCCCTCCCGATATACGTCGTCGGAATGGACGCTGGTGTGGAAAGCCAGGCTGGAGAGCACAGCCAGCTTGTAGGCTGCGTCGTCGCCCTCTATGTCGCTGGACGGGTCCGCCTCCGCATATCCAAGGCGTTGGGCCTCTTTCAGGGCGTCGTTGAAACTGGCGCCGCCGTTGGCCATATTGCTGAGGATGTAGTTGGTGGTGCCGTTGATGATGGCCGTTATAGAGCCAATGCGATTGGCCAGCAGGTCTTTGGTTAGGGGCCCGACAATCGGAATTCCGCCTCCCACGCTCGCCTCGAAGAGTAGATGCACTCCCTTCTCCGATGCCAGGGCCGTAAGCTCGGCGCCGTGCTTGGCCATGACCTCCTTGTTGGCTGTTACCACGTGCCTGCCGGAGGCCAATGCCCTCCGGATGTAGTCGTAGGCGGGGTTTTCGCCCCCTATAAGCTCAACGACGAGATGGACTCCGGGGTCGTCGAGCAGAGCTTGGGGTTCGCTTGTCAGGAGAGGACCGACCGCTTCGGGACTGCGTGGCCTGGACGCGTCACGCACCAAGACTCTTTTCAGGACGACTCCGCACTCAGCCAACTTGAGGACTGGACTGGGGTCCCCCGTCAAAGCGGATGCGACTCCACCTCCGACGTTCCCCAGACCCATAAGACCTATACCTATTTCATGGTCAGGGCCCACCGTCTATCCTTCAATCTCGTCTTGGGCGGTCATTCTCATCCCGGCGGCGCAGCCTGAGTGGGTTGAGCGGGGTCGGGAATATTCAGCTTGGCCACTTGGTCCAGCACCCACGCGTAGATGGCGGAGTTGTTCTTCACCTCCAACCAGCCGTCGCGTCCGCCCTCTAATTGTTGGTCGATGAGCCAGTTGGACAGGGCTTGGTCCTTCATACGGTCCCGCATCAGGTCGCTGATTTCACGCTGGGCAGGACCGTCGATCATCTGGATGATGTAAGTGCCAGCCTCTTGGAAAATCGGGCCGCGAATTTCGTCGACCTGCATGGGCTCGATGTCGTTTTCAGGGTCGCCGAATATCGCCTTGTCCAGTCGCGTAAAAGCGTCTTTTGGCACCCAACCCACGTAACCCTGGCCGTCCGCAAACCGCCGCTCGGTGTTGACCACCGCTGCAACAGCGGTGAAGTCCTCCTCGTCAACACGGTTCCGCACTTCATCTGGGTCCGCTTGGGGGACGCCTGCCTGAGTCTCCTGCAAGCTGGAAGGCAGGACTATCCATCGGAGTTCCACGCTCTCGGCCACGGAGGGTATGCGTTCGCCCAGCTTTTCCCTGGTCCTCTCCCGCAGGATGCTCTCTTCCACTATTTCCCGGTAGTCGGAGTCAGATATGTGGGCGGAGGTGAGGAATGTCTGGTAACGTTCTCTGAATTCACTGTCCAACTGGCCTGGAGCCGCCTCGTCGGGACTGCCAATCCGGGGAGCGAAGTTCTCGCGGAGCCGTTGGTCCACGTCGACGTCGGTGATGAAGAGGTTGAAGCCGGGGGCGGCCCGCCTGATGATGCCGGCCTGAGTGAGATCGCTCAGCACCTCGAAGGGCGCTTTGCCCACAGGATAGGTCTGGCCCAACCCCGCAGCTATGGACCTCTCCAGCCGAATCCGGGTCACTATGTCCGCCTGGGTGTAGACCTTGTCCCCCACCCGGGCGGCCAGCACTTGGTTGGGGCGCACGAACTCCCAGTACCAGGCAAAGGCGATGACGCCGATGACGGCAACCAGGATAACGCCCCCCACTGCGATTGCAATGCGCCGCCGCTTACGGGTCGCCGGGTCCAGTTGGGTGCGCGTGATACGGGCGTCCTGACGTGGAGGGCGCCGGTTCCCCATCCGCCGGTCGGAGGGCGGGGTTTGGTTTCTTCTTTCAGAGCGCATAGTGCAGGCCCGTTGTATACCTGTACCCTTTGGAGGGCCTTACGGATGGAATCAGCCGGTCCAAGAGAGGTTGACTCAGGAGGTCGCCGGAGTCTCGGCGGCCTCTGCCGGTTCAGCGGCAGCCGGGGTTTCTCCCTCCGTCGCCGGTTCTGCAACTGGCGTAGGTTGGGGAGCTGACCCTACAGGGGCGGGCTGAGGCGCCGCTGGAATGGGCCTTAGCGCCGTGGGAGTATTGCCCTTGACGTGGGCTGGAGTGAAGGGGACCAATGCTATGTGCCTGGCCCGTTTTATGGCCGTGGACAGGCTTCTCTGGTGGCGGGCGCAGACTCCCGTCTTTCGTCGAGGTTCCATCCTGTAGCGGTCGGATATATACCGCCGCATTCGGGCTATGTCCTTGTAGTCGATGATTTGCACCTTCTCAACGCAGAAGGCGCATACCTTGCGGCGCGGAACAAAGCGTCCCCTGCCTCGTCCCCGGCCCTGTCTGTTGTCTCTTCGCGGCGGTGGCGGCATTATAGGTGTCTAACCTCCGGTGTCATAAGAGTCGCTTGTCTCTTGGCGCAATGTTAGAAGGGAAGGTCGTCCGGCTCCACCATCGAGTCGCCGCCCGAGGATCCTTCCCGGGGGGAGTCGTCAGAACGTCCTCCGGACCCGCCGAGAAATCTGACGTCGGACGCATTGATCTCGTTTGAGAACCGGGTCTCGCCGTCCCGGGTCTGATAGGTGCTGCTTTTCAGCCTGCCTTCCACGTAGACCTTACTTCCCTTGGAAAGGTATTGGTTGCATGACTCCGCCTGGCGGCCGAATACTGAGATTCTGAACCACTCCGTTTCCTCTCTTGTTTCGCCGTCGGCAGTGGTGTACCTGTAGTTGGTGGCCAGGGAAAAGTTGGTAACCGCTTGCCCGCTGGGGGTGTAGCGCATCTCAGGGTCGCGGCCCAGGTTTCCGATGACCATCATCTTGTTAAGAGTCATTGCGGACCTGCCTACTCCTCCGCGTTTTTATCGGGGCTGGATTCATCGGAAGCAGTCACAGCAGTTTCAGTAGCCGCGGGAGGCTCGACCGGGGCTTGTGCGTCGGGAGTTGTTACGGAGGCCTCAGCCGGGGGTTGTGCGTCGGGAGTTGCTGCGGAAGCCTCAGCCGGGGGTTGTGCGTCGGGAGTTGCTGCGGAGGCCTCAGCCGGGGGTTGTGCGTCGGGAGTTGCTGCGGAAGCCTCAGACGGCGCCGCCGGAGACTCGTCGGTCGCTGATTGCGCCGCTGAAGCCTCGGATGGGGCTGTGGGAGACTCGCCGGCTGCGGGTTCGGCAGAGGGAGCCGCCGTTGGCGTTTCGCTCGGAACGGCCGCCCGGGGAGCGCCGGGAGGTCCGCCCGGCGGAGGGGGAGGCCCGCGGAAGGGGCCGCCTGGTCCTCTGCGGGAGTCGAACCTGCGTGGGCCGGGTTCTCTTGGAGTGAAGTCCGCAGTGGTTGGGGCGGTTATATTAACGGAATCGGCGTTGACGAGCAGATATCTGAGAATGTTCTCGCCCAGATTAAGCTGTGGCTCCAGCTCTCTGGGGGCGACTGTGTCGGTGGAAAACCGGGTCAGGAAATAGGATCCCTCCAGAAAAGTCTGGCTGCCCTTTCGGATGGGGTAGGCCAGACGCCTCATACCCCAGTCTTCCTCCTGGGTTATTTCTCCGTCTCCGTTGGTTATGAGCTGCTTTATTCTGTCCCGAGCGCTCGTTTTGTCTTCATCAGAAAGTATGGGGCTGAAGACCACCACCAGTTCGTATTTGCGCAAATCGTATCTCCGGTCAAAGTTCTGGGATGATTATAGCATCCCAGGAGTCCGCCCTCAAACACTAGGAGTCGAGACCTGGCACAGGAAAGCGGGAAGTGAGCTCCAGGACTGCGTCTTTGACCTGAGAACGGACCCCTTCGTCCTCCAGGTTGGTCAGCAGCTGGACTATGAGTGAGGCGACGCTTTTCGCGTCCTCCACGCCAAACCCACGGCTCGTAATGGCTGGAGAGCCTATGCGCAGGCCGCTGGTCACCCTGGGAGGCCTGGTGTCATAGGGTATGGTGTTCTTGTTGGCCACTATGCCGACGGACTCCAGGGCCTCTTCAGCCTGCCGTCCCGTGAGACCGATGGGGTTCAGATCCACTAGAAGCAAGTGGTTGTCGGTGCCTCCGGACACTATGCGAAGTCCTTGTTCGGCGAGTCCCTGGGCAATGGCCTGTGCGTTCTCCACGATTCGAGCCTGGTACTCGGCGAACTCCGGTCGGGACGCCTCCAGGAAGCAGATGGCCTTGGCCGCAATCACGTGCATGAAGGGGCCTCCCTGGGAGAAGGGAAAGACCGCCCTGTCTATCTTTGGGCGAAGTTCGTCTGTGCATAGTATGAGTCCGCCCCGGGGCCCGCGTAGGGTTTTCTGGGTGGTGGAGGTGACCACCTGGGCGTGGGGAAGTGGAGACGGGTGGACTCCTCCCGCTATAAGCCCTGCTATGTGGGCCATGTCGACCATCAGGAGAGCGTCAACGGAGTCGGCGATCTCCCTGAACCTCTTGAAGTCGATGGTGCGGGGGTAGGCCGTGTAACCCGCCACGATGAGCTTGGGCCTGTGCTCTTCGGCCAGGCTGGCGACCTGGTCGTAGTCGATGGTCTCGGTGTCCCTGCTGACGCCGTAGGCGACGAAGTTGTACAGCTTCCCTGAGAAGTTCACCGGGCTGCCGTGAGTGAGGTGCCCGCCCTGGTCCAGCTGCATACCCATGACCGTGTCACCCGGCTCCAGCAGGGCGAAATAGGCGGCCAGGTTGGCCTGGGCTCCGCTGTGGGGTTGGACGTTGGCGTGCTCCGCCCCGAACAGGGCTTTCACCCGGTCTATCGCCAGCTGTTCCGCTTGGTCCACAAACTCGCATCCGCCGTAGTATCTGCGCCCTGGATAGCCCTCGGCGTACTTGTTGTTCATGACGTTCGCCTGGGCGTCGAGGACAGCCTTGCTGGCGTAATTTTCCGAAGCGATGAGGACGATGCTCTGCCGCTGCCGCATCTCCTCGCTTTTTATCGCCTCCGCAATTTCCGGGTCAGTGCGGGCTATGGATGTCATCAAGCTCCTCCGACGGCCTGAACGCTCAGATGGTCAGATCCATGATTAGAGAATATGCGCCTTCGAAACGCAGGCGTATTCTATCCTCTATTTCAGTCTAGTCATGCCTTTCAAGGAGTGTCAACGAGGGGAATATCCACTGATTGCTCTCGGTGGATGCACGTTTGACACCGTGCGGGGTTGAGGCCATGATAAATATATCCCCAACGGCGTAAAGTTATGCGCATCACAAGACCCTTTCACCTCCTGCTCCTCCTCTCCTCGATTATCCTCTTGTCCCTGGGGCTGACTGGCGCGGCCTCCGCCCAGACTCGAGGGCCGGAGGTCCTAGTGATTGACGTGGACGGCGTAATCAACAACGTGGTGGAGCGTTACATTTCCAGGGCCGTGGACCGGGCCGTCGACCGGAACTCCGAAGTCCTGGTCATCAAGCTGAACACTCCGGGGGGCCTGCTGGGCTCCACCGAGGGGATAGTGGAGGAACTGCTCAGCGATAGGGTGGCCACCGCTGTATACGTCTCTCCCAGGGGCGCCAGCGCCGCCTCTGCGGGGACCTTCATCACGGCGGCGGGGACCTTTGCGGTTATGGCGCCGGCCTCCAACATAGGAGCGGCGGCCCCGGTGGGCGTGGGAGGCGAAGACCTGCCTGACACCCTCAAGGGCAAGGTGGTCGAACACACGGCGTCGCTGATGAGAGCCATAGCCGCTCATAGGGGCCGGAACTCCGAGGCCCTGGTTGACACCGTCGTAAAGGACCCTCCCAGGTCCTATACCAGCGACGAAGCGGCGGAACTGGGGGTCGTGGACTTCGTGGCAGGGGACATCCGGGAGCTGCTGGCCCAAATCCACGGACAAACGGTCATCGTCCAGACGGACACTGGGCCTATCGAAGTGACGCTGGACGTTCAGGACGCCGTCCTCGAAGAGTTCAACATGAACTTTGTGGAACGGTTCCTCAACTTTCTGGCGGACCCGAACATATCCTTCATGCTGTTGTCGCTGGGCGGCCTGGGTCTCGTAATAGAACTGTTCAATCCGGGAATGATTGTCCCCGCGGTGGTTGGAGCAATCCTCCTCCTGCTGGCCTTCGTCAGCCTGGGGAACCTGCCGGTCAACTGGGCCGCTGTGGGGTTTCTCGGACTGGCGGTTGGGCTGTTCATAGCTGAGGTTTTCGTGGCGGGGTTCGGAATCCTGGGCATCGGGTCCATAGTGGCTTTCATATTCGGAGGTCTGTTCCTCTTCGACACTTTCGGCGCCCCGTCGCCGACCACTCCGAATATCCGGGTCAACTATTACCTACTGGGGTCCTTTGCCGGGGTCCTCACCCTGCTGGTGTTCTGGTTCCTGAGGACAGTGGTCCAGTCACGAAAGGAGTCCAACGAGGCGGAGGACGAAATGACCCACTTGATCGGGTCCGTGGGCATGGTTACGGAGGACCTGGACCCCAGGGGCTGGGTGCGCATAGAAGAGCGTCTATGGACAGCATTCGGTCACGGTGGTACTTTAATCAAAGCGGGTGAACAGGTTGTGGTGGTGAGAGCGGAAGGAGTCATTCTTACCGTGGCCCGCCTCAACGACGAGCCTCACCAAGACGAAGCATAGACCCTGAAGGACCGGGGTAGAACAACAAGGAGGAAGCCATGGCGATAGGAATAGTAGTAGTCAAACAGTTCGAGAGGCTGGTTATTCTCCAATGGGGCAAGCTGCACAAGGTGGCAGGGCCCGGATTTCAGATGGTCATTCCTCCAATATACAGCGGTCGCGTAGTGGACACCCGTGAGAGGGTGCGTAGAGTGATGACTCAGAAGTACATCACCAGCGACAACGTGGTGGTTGACATGGACTTCGTCATCTACTTCGAGGTGCTTAAAGACCAGGCCGAGAAGTCGGTGCTCAACATTGAAAACGTGGAGTTTGCCGTGGAAAACCTCGCGGTGGCAACCCTCAGGGCGGTCATCGGCGCCACTTCGTTGGCCGAAGCGTTGGCCGAACGGGAACGGATAGGGTCATCGTTGCAGGTGCGCTTGGACGAGACCACTGGGCGCTGGGGCGTCAAGGTGAACGGAGTTGAGGTGAACGAAATAGACCCGCCCCCCGGCGTGAAGGCCGCCATGGAACGGGAGAAGTCGGCTGAAGCGATCAAAACGGCGGACATCACCGAATCAGAGGGAGCGCGTCAGTCTGCGATCAACCGGGCCGAGGGTGAGAAACAGTCAGCCATTCTGGAAGCGGAGGGCCACCGCCAAGCAGAAATACTTCAGGCTGAAGGAGACCAACAGGCGGCAGTGTTGAGGGCCGAGGGGTTCAGCACGGCGCTGGACCGCATCTACCAGGTGGCCAACACCGTGGACGTCAAGACCATGAGCCTGCAATATTTCGAAACGCTCAAGTCCCTTGGGTCCAGCCCGTCCACTAAGTTCATCTTCCCCATGGAGTTCACGTCGATGCTCCAGCCCTTCCTGGGTCTGGGCGGGAACCGCAACCAAGACAACGACTAACCCTAAGCATGGAAACGGGCGGAAGACGAAAGAGCTTCCGCCCGCCCTACAGAGGCGAAGGCTGT
This sequence comes from Dehalococcoidia bacterium, assembly GCA_965224415.1. GTDB lineage: Bacteria > Chloroflexota > Dehalococcoidia > Lucifugimonadales > JAGWBF01 > DAOUJI01. Next base: position 544,657 of record CBDCZB010000001.1, read on the forward strand.
ATCAGGCCATAGTCGCCGTCTGAGCGGCGGTAAACCACGTTGTGCTCACCCGTTTCGCCGTTCAGGAACAGGAAGAACTCGTGGCCCAGCATGTCCATCTGGAAAGCGGCGTCTTCCACGGTCATAGGCTTCATAGGGAACTGCTTGGTCTTGACTATGACTCCGCCTGTGTCCGCCGCTTCCTCGCCGGGAGGTTCGGGGTCCAGGACCGGAGCGGCCTCGGCTTGCATTCTGCCCACCGAGGAACGTTTCGTCTGCTGGCTTCTGTATATCCGGCCTTTGAGTCGCTCCATCCGACGGTCCATCACGTCGAGGGCTGCGTCCACTGCTGCAGCGGCGTTTGAACCCTTCTCTTCTCCCCTGAGGACGGTGCCATCCACGTCCAGGGTCACCTGAGCGACAATCCTGGAGGCGGGGTCGCGGCTATTGTTTCTGGTTAGCTCTACATCGACGCCGGTGATGGCCGGTAGGTGACGTACGAGACGTTCCAGCTTCCTGTCAACGTGGTCTTTCAGGCTTTGTTCGATGTTCAGGTTGCGTCCGGTGATTTTGAAGTCCATCGTCACTCTTCTCCAAAATTATTGGGGCGTCTAGACGTAAACGCGGGCTAGGCGGAAGGCCTCCCCCCGTTGGAGCCTCCGGTCTTCACCAGCTTGGGGACTACTATGTGCCCCTCCTCGGCCAGTCCGAGCAGATCGCTGCGGTCGGCTAGATGCAACGATCCTGTGTAAGCGGCCAGCAAGGCGTCGCAGGCGTTGTGGTCCAGGCCAGCTTCGTACGGCTCCAGCCCTGAGATGAGCTTGCCAGTGTGCTCCTTGAGGAACTGGAGTCCCCTGACGCTGTTCTTGGGCGGGATGTTGGCCCCGAACATGAGCACCTTGGTGGCATAGGGGTACACTTCCACTACGTTGAACCCTTGGACGACCAGGTCTTTGTACAGGTCCACCGCCCTGTATATCATGGTCTTGATGATGGAGCGTTTGGTCGTAAAGAAGCAACCTATGTGCATGGCGGCCAGCTCCTGCTCGGCCGTCCTGCCCTTCAGTTCCAGCTTCTGAATGCAGTCGTGGTCCTCCTCCAGGCAGTCCAGCCCCAAGGGAAGAGTCAACGGAGCATCGATGGCAATGAGCCCAGGCTCTACACGTTTGACGAAATCAACGATTTCTTCAGTTGTCTTGAAACGGCCCAACTCAGCCAGTTCGGCCCCGCTGTTTACAAGCGCATATGCGCTGGGCCTTTTGGACGAAGACGTCAGGTCTATACCCAAGGAATAGCTGGTCAACGGCATCTCACACCCTCTCCGATTCGATTGTGTTCCATTGTCTGACCTCTTGGCGCTTTACATAAAACGACCGTTCTAGGCTAGACTCTCCCGTTTCCTGAAAGAGCCCGCTGGAACGGTCCCCTAGCACTGAACCAAATCAGGATTGGCAGGGATAGAGGCGATGGAGTTTGCGTCTGGCGTCTTGGGCAGTGAACCGCCAGTTAATGGTAGCTCCTATCGCGTTCCGCTCTGACACGCAGGCGCTGACGGCTCTTTCCAGGCTGTCCTCATCTCCGTTGCGTCCGCGCAGGCAGGCCCGGGCCAGCACGCTGAACTCGATCTCCGCCATATTCAGCCAGCTTCCGTGCTTGGGAGTGTGGTGCAACTCCAGCCGCTTGGCGATGCGCCGGGCCTCGGCCGCCGGGAAAGTCTCGTAAAGCGAGGCCATCCGATGCGTGTTCAGATTGTCGAGAACCAGCCGAATCACCGGGACATCGGGGTAGGCCTCATCCACCAGCCACCGCATCTGCTGAGCGAAGTCCTGCATGGTGCGTTGCCGGGTTATCGCCACGTGGCGCCAGCCCCGGCGAGGCTCACAGGTGAGGAACAGGTTGCGCGTCCCTCCCCGCTGGTATTCGTAGTCCTCACGCCTCGGCCTCCCAGGCTTTGCCGGCAGCGGTTCCCTCACGTCGGCCAGCAACTGGGTGGAGGTCTCGTCAAAGCAGACCACCGGCCTCTGCGGATCGTAGGGCTCGGCGTAGAGATCCAGCACGTCCTCCATGGCCGCCACGAACTCTCCACCTACCTTGGGGATGCACCATTGTTTCTTGAGCCACGGCTTGAGCGTGTTTTTTTTAGCCGCAGGCGGACCGTCTCGGGAGATAAAGACTCCACCAATCCCAACTCCACCACCTTGCCCGCCAGGGCCCGCATGGTCCAGTGGTCATGACCGTCGGGCACCGGGCTGCAGGCCAAGGCTATCAGGTGGGCCTCCACCCTTTCATCCACCTTTCTGGGCCGGTTGACCTGGTTATGGTGCCTCAGCACCTCGTCCAGTCCTTCCTCGGCATACCGCCGCTTGGTGCGGAACACGGTCCGCTCCGACACGTCCAGTGCGGTGGCCACCTGGGGGGCGGTCCAGCCCTCATCTATCTTGATCAGGATGCGGGCCCGGGTAATCGCCTGTGCGGAACTCCTCCCAGCCCTGATCATCTTCCTGAGCCGTCCCTTTTCCTGTGTTGCCAGCCGGACTCCGTACTTCTCCTGCACCATGACCACCTCACATCCCACAACCCTTCGTCTATCCCCAAGGTAGCATCCTGTCTGGGCTCACGTACTAACTGACAATGCCAGATTGGCCGAATACTAGCGGTCAGATGTCAGTCCGGCGATACCGGCGTCAATCAGTTTCTCCGCCGCGGAATAGGGTTCCACTTCTCCTTTCTTCACCCTCTCCAACAGCTCGATTAGTCCCGGGTCGGCGCTCATAAGCCGCTTCATGCGCCGGCTGAACTCCTCCTCCACGGTGGAGAGGAATTCCTGGACGGTGCGTTCTTCACGTCTCTTGCTCAGCGCCGTGGTCTCTTCCAGGTGAGTGCGGTGCGTCTTTATCCCGTTGTACAGGTCACCAATTCCCTTGTTGTTGTGGGCCTCAGTAGAAATCACAGGCGGAGTCCAGTCCGCGACGGCTGGCGTCATCCTGAGCATGGAATTGACAGCCGCCGCCATTCGCTCAGCCCCCTCCTTGTCCGCCTTGTTGATTACGAAAATGTCGGCTATCTCCATCAACCCCGCCTTCAGGGCCTGTATTGCGTCGCCGGCCTCGGGCATCAGGACCACAACCACCGTATCGACCGTTCCCATTATCCCCAGCTCCGTCTGCCCTACCCCAACGGTTTCCACCAGTACGATGTCCTTGCCTGCGGCGTCGAGGAGGCGCATGGCGCCTTTTACGACCCTGGGGAGGCCCCCCGAACTCTCGCGGCTGGCAATGCTCCTAATGAACACGCCAGAGTCGAGATAGTGGCGCTGCATCCTGACCCGGTCTCCCAGGAACGCTCCCCCGCTGTAGGGGCTGGTCGGGTCAACGGCCAGCACGCCGACGGAAAGGCTCTCGGCACGGACCACCTCGGACAGCCTGTCCACTATGGTGCTCTTTCCCACGCCCGGCGGCCCTGTGATTCCTATCGAGTAGGCCCTGCCGGTGCGGGAATGCAACCGGGACATGGTCTCGGCTATTCCCGGGCTTCCCCTCTCCAGTTGGGTGATCAGCCTTGACAGCGCCCGGTCGTCCCCTTGGAATAAACGTCCGACAATATCATCCATACAAGAGTTTTCTCAGGGACGGGGGCTTGGACATCCCGAATCTAACATCGGCCCCATGCTCAGTCAAGGAAGTCTCAACCTATGGAAACCGCCGCCCCCAAGGCTTCGAAACGATTGGAAACCGGATGTTCGTCGCTTGTCGAAAAGACAGATTCCATACCCTTCAGCCGCAAGAGAATGGCCCGAAACCTTAATCACTGGCGTGAGACCAATTTCTGAAATTGCTCCGCGTGTTGCCTCTAGCGGGTGCGTACAGTAAAATCAGGTGCGCCAAAGCCGTCGGCCATTGCGCGACGGCGACAGAGGAGGCGGTATGGACTTCGAGCCCCGTTACACCCAGGAGCAGGAAGCGTTCAGGAAAGAAGTTGCAGACTGGCTGGTCGACAACGTACCGGATGACTTGGAATTTCCTCCTGATTCGGCAGACCTGAGCCGCGAGCAATGGTTGAAGCGAAGAGACATCGGCATGAGGCTGGGCTCCAGAGGTTGGCTCTGGCCCACCATGCCACCGGAGTACGGCGGAGGCGGCCTTGACGTGGACCACGCCGTCATCTTGGAGGAAGAGCTGGACAGGCACGGTCTAAGCATTCCGCCCTACTATGACTCCGGTGGAAAGATGGGAGGCCCCACTATCCTGATCTGGGGCACGGAAGAGCAAAAACAGCGTCTTCTGCCTCCTATCTTCACTGGGCAGGTCACAAGCTGGCAGCTGCTTACCGAGCCCGACGCGGGATCGGACCTTGCCGGAGTCAAGACCACGGCCATAAGAGACGGCGACGACTACGTGCTGAACGGACAGAAAATATTCGTCGGAAGCGCGTTCCTCCCCGACCAACATTGGACGATAGCGGTCACGGGACCCGACCAACCGCGCCACGAGAACCTGGGATGGTTCATGGTTCCTGCGGACAGCCCGGGCATCACCACACAGAAGATGGACTTGCTGATTGCGGGAGGCGAAAGCGGAGCCGGAGGCGGTCACAAACAGACAGTGTTCTTCGACAACGTGCGCGTACCTGGCAACAACCTGGTCGGCGGCGAGAACAACGGCTGGAAAGTCGCCAACACCCACCTGGAAATCGAGCACGGTGTCGGAGGCCGCATAGGCGGCAACCAAGTCAGGGACCTGCTGTTCGAATACTGCAAGAACACCCAACGCAACGGCCACACCCTGAACCAGGACCCCGAGGTGCGTTCCCTGATGGTGGACGCCTACATTGATTGGGAGATACTGCGGCTGTTCAACCTGAGGAACTACTGGATGCGACATGCGCGACAGCAGGTCACTTACCACGGCTCCCAAGCTTCCTACTTCCGCAAGATGTCCGGCCTTAGAATAGGCAAGGCCATCCTGGAGCTTCTCGGCCCATACGCTTTGACCAACGATGAACAGTGGGGACCGTGCGGAGGCCACATGGAGGCCCACCAGCGGTCCAGCATCGTTGCAGTGCACCCCGGCGGCACAGCGGACATACAGAAGGTGATTATGGCGAGGCGCATCGGAGTGGGCCGGGCCCAGCGAGAGCAGGCCGGCGCCATCAGATAGCTCAAGTCTGGAAGACCAACGAACATCAAGAGGCAGTTATGGACCTTTCCCTTACTGAAAACCAGGAAATGCTGAGGAACTCTGTCAGGGAGTTCATCGAGAACGAGTTCACCAAGGAAACTCTGGTGGAGATGGGTAAGGAAAACAGGGCGTTTTCCGACGAGATTTGGAGCAAAGCCAGCGGACTGGGTTGGCTGGGCATCATCATCCCCGACCGCTACGGAGGCGAGGGCCGTGACCTCATCGACGCCGGAGTCCTCTACCAAGAATTGGGCCGCGGCCCCATACCTGGCCCATTCTTCACGTCAGGAATCCTGGGAGCCTCCTTAGTCATGGAAGCCGGCAGGGACGACCAGAAGTCGGAAATGCTCCCCGCCGTAGCCCAGGGACGCCAGATACTGGTCCCAGCCATCACTGAAGAGCATTACGGCTGGGGGCCTGAAAACGTCCACATGACCGCCGAGCGGAAGAACGGCTCCTACGTCTTGAACGGGTCTAAGCTGTTTGTGCAGGACGGCTCCGACGCCAGCCACCTGATATGCCCGGTGCGAACGGAAAACTCCACTGATCCGTCCCAGGGCATCTCGCTGCTGGTAGTGGACAGACATTCACCTGGAATATCCTCCAGATACGTGGACGGCTTCATCACAACGTCGGCGGTGGTCGACTTCGACTCGGTGGAGGTCCCGGAGTCCAATCTGCTGGGCGACACGCCAGGCCAAGGTTGGGCCGCCTTGTCGAGGGCCGTCCAACGCTCCATACCGGTGCTGTGCGCCTACAAAGTGGGCGGCTGCGAGGCTGTGTTCGACATGTCGGTGGAATACAGCCGGACCCGGCACCAGTTCGGGACTCCCATCGGCCGATTCCAGAGAGTCCAGGACCACATCATCCATCTGGTGAACCACTTGGACGCGTCGCGATGGACGACATACGAGGCGCTTTGGAAACTGGACGAAGGGCGGGACGCCACCAGCAGCATACACCTGGCCAAAGCGGTGTCCAGCGAGGGCTTCTTCCAGGCCTGCAACTACGCCCATGAAGTCCACGCAGGGCTGGGCTCGATGATCGAGTACGGGCTTACCCTCTACACCAAGCTCTCAAGGACCCTCTACCACTACCTGGGAGACCCTAAGTACCACAAGAGGAAGCTAGCCGACGCCCTGGACCTATAGACCTGCGAGACCGGCGTCGGGTCACCCCAGCGCTTCGACCCTGGGAGCGACTTCTTCCTTGAGCAGCTTGAGAGACCGCTGTACCAGCGAGTGGTCGTCTGGGTCGTGGGTTATAACCAGAATCTGGCCGAACCCTCCGACCGATTCGTAGAGGCGGGTGATTTTGTCGGCGCACTCCGCTGGGTCCCCGACAATCCAGTTGTGCTCCATCATGAAGTCCACGTCCACGCTTTCGTCGGGCATGTCCGGGTCGTCCTTATGGGCTTCCAGCTGTCCGCCGTGCCTCCGGTTTTTCCACTGGTGCTCGTTCCAGGGCCTGCCCAAGACTATCCTGGCCTCTTCCCTGGCCCGTTCGGGAGTGTCGCTGACATAAACGTCCCTGGCTATGCGCCAGTCCGATCTCCGTGGCGTATGGCCTGACGAGTTCGCTCCGTCCTCATAGGCGTCCCAATGCACCCTCAGCTTTTCCGCGTTCAGCGTAGGGCTGCTCAAGGGTATCCATCCCCTCGACCCCGCCATGTAAGGTGTGCTGGGGCTTGGGGAGGTGGCCGCCATTCCTATGGGCGGGTGGGGCTTCTGATAGGGTTTGTAGTAAAGGCGCCGGTTCAGTTCTGCGGGCGCGTCGGGGGAGTGCACACTGAAGTGCTTTCCCTCGTAGTGGTACTGGCCGTCCTCTGAGGCCCACAGGCCCAGGACTATCTCCAGGGCTTCTCTGCTGCGTTCCCTTACCGAGTCCATGTCCTCGGGATCCAGACCGTACATCTGCAAGTCCGTGGGGATTGACCTCATGCCCACGCCCCAGTAGAGGCGTCCGCGGGCCAGATGGTCCAACATGGCTATCCGGTGGGCTGTATCCACCGGATGATGAAGGGGAAGCAGCGTCACGCCCGTGCCCAGGATGATGTTCTTGGTCCGGGCCAAAGCCTGGGCGATGATGAGTTCCGGCGCGGGAGCGTTCTCCCACGTCTCGGTTACGTGCTCACCTATCCAGGCCTCATGGTATCCAAGAGCGTCAGCCAGCACGAGCAGTTCCAAGTCCCTGTCATAGGAGTCGGCGTAAGACCTGTTGGGCGGGTGAAGAGGCATCATGAAAAGGCCGAATTCCATCTCGTTCTCCGTGGGAGGCATCCAGACTGCGCCAGGAATTACCGGAACTGCGCGATGCCCGATTTCTAGGAATAGTACGCGTCTCACAACCGACGGGTCAAGGCGCTCACCTATAGCCGCTGTGTGAAGAACAATAAATAGAAGAGGCCCGTGCTAGGGCCTCTTCTATTGTTTAACGGATGTGATGCGCTGAACGGGCGTCAGCGCGGTTGGAGCTAGTGGCTTCCGCAGCCTCCGCTGCCGCAGCCACAGCCGCCGCCCTCGCCCTCTTGGGAACCGCAGCCGCCGCCACCGCCCTCTTGGGAACCGCAGCCGCATGAACCGCTGCCGCAGCCGCCTGCGACCTGGAAGTTCGGATTGTTGATGACGAAGCCGACCCTGGTCAGGTCTTCAATGTAGTCTATCGTGGCCTCTTCCAGGAAGGGAATGGAGTCGGAGTCCATCAGGAACTGGACGCCGTCCAAGTCCACTATGGTGTCGTCGTCCTGGGACTCTTCTTCCATAGTCATCATGTACTGGACGCCTCCCTGGGGAGCCGGTATGGCGATGACCCGGAGAGAAGACGCGTCTTCTCCCTGCTCACTGATGACTTCCTTGATCTTTTCAAGCGCCGGGGACGTGACCTGAATCATTTTTACCGCTCCTTCTCCGGGGATTCCCATCTTGCTTGCCCAGCTTAAACAATCGCTCTATGCTCGTCTGAAGCGTAGCACAACCCGGTTATAGCAGTCAATTGGACGCACCGGCTCCAAACGAACGGTTGCGGAAGAGAATTTGGAGCTTTCCAAGCGGCTTGGGGAAGGATGGAACGCATGGTTCCCCGGCAGCCATTGCCCTACGGCGTTGAGATTCTTGCATCGTCATTCCGGCGGAGGTCGGGATCCAGTCGACTCTGGGTAGAAGCTCTCCCACCAGTCGGGGAACCGTCTCAATTTGAGATGCTTGAACAGCCGTGGATGGACTTCCACAGCTAGCTTCATAGCTTGCTCGATCGGTCTCCTTATGGAGAAGTGGGCTGTTGGCTGAGTCCTTAGCTTGAAGAGATGGTAGCACTCCCGCAGGTTCATCTTGGTCAACACTCTGCGGTAGTGGGCGTGGGTCACCAAATACGGCGCCATGTGGGGAAGCTGTTCGTGGACTCTATGGAAAGACTCGGATGTCATCTCCATAACCTCCGTGAATCTGCCCTCCAGACCGGCTTCTCTAATTCGGCGGGGCGTCAGGAAGCCGTTGTCGACTGTGAGGGGCTGGGGCAGATATGTTTGCATTCTGTGGCGCTTGAATTCCCTGTATGCGCCGTAGTCCAAGACCAGCTCGAAAGTGTAGTCCACCGTCTCAAGCTCCCTGACGGGGGCGTCATGGGGGCCGAATTCTTCGAAGGAGCTGTCGAGGACCTGCTCCATGTCGGCCTCGCTCATACGCTCCACGGCGGCCCATACGTCGGAGTAGGGGTTCCTTGAGGACCTGTACAACAATGCCGCAGTCAGTTTCCTTTCGGCGTCGGGGTCATAGTGCAGAAGCCTCACGGACGTATCCGGCGCCTCCGCGCTAGATTCGATGAGGTCCCGATGGGACCGCAGGGCTTTGGAGGAGGCTTTGAGATGGGAGTTCTCGTCTGCGTACTTGATTAGGGTCGGCGTGATTTCCCGCCCCTTCTCCTTTAGAAGTTCGCCAAGCTCCCGCTCCTCCGTAAGCTCTGACGACAGCAGCTTGGATACGGCGTGTTCCATGACACGGGCGTTCATGGTGACCCCTACGTTGGTCAGCGTTGCAGTGGGAAGCAGAAAGCGGCAGCTGTCTATGGCAGTCCTTTGCGCTCTCTGCAAGGGCATGGACGACTCCCGTTGCAGCCGTTCAGCAACGGCGTCCGTCATCTCCTGATATGCCTGGAACAGCCCGTCGCAAGTCCTTTTGTACAGCCCTAGAAGCTCTGGGTGGTCTTCCAGCTCCTGTGGGACATGGTAGCTCCCCTGGTCAATCACCTGGTATCGGGAGGACTTCTCCGTGTATGAGGCGAGCCTGTTGTCCTCGAGAGCGTCGCAGGCCAGCCGGGAGATGTTCTCCACCGCCATGTGTATGATTGCATGCTCAGCCACAGAAGCGTGCCCGTATCCCAGCACCCAACGCTCGTGGAAGTCCGCTGCCCTTTCCTGCGTCACCTGCTGGGCTATCTCATCAAAAGGCTCCGGGCGTCGGGATGTCATGGCGCATACCACTGCCAGCTGCTCCTCGGTGAGGTCCTTGGGACTCAGTGCGTAGACGCGGCGAGGGTGTTCTCCGGACCGGGCGTCAGTCATTGAGGCGTGGCTCCAGAAACAGGATTGCCCAATTATATACCCATCATCAATTATCTCTTCCCCGCGAGTTGGTGAATGCTGGAACGCCGCGGAAAGCCGCCTACTTTGTTGTATAATCCCTTTCACAAGCCAATCCCCATTGTTTATGCGAGGTGAACATGGCACAGCTTACAGGCGGGCAGGCAGTAGTCGAAACCCTTAAGGCACAGGGTGTGGACACCATATTCGGCATCATATCCACCCACATGATGGACATATACGACGCCCTTTACGACCATCGTGACGCCATCAGGTTCATTTCGGCGCGTCACGAGCATGGCGCTGCCCTGATGGCTGACGGTTACGCCAGGGTCAGCGGAAAGCCGGGAATTTGCTTGACCAGCACCGGTCCGGGAGCCGCCAACTCCATGGGCGGCATGGGCGAGGCGTACCTGGCCTCGTCCCCTGTGTTGAACCTCACTTCCACCGCTGAAGAGGACGTGTACCGTCTTGGCGTCGGCGCCACCCATGAGGTGAAGGACCAGCTGGGGATGTTCACGTCCGTGACCCAGTGGAACTCCCACGTTGGCCGGATCGACGCCATCCCCGACCGCATATACGAGGCGTTTGAACGGTTCCAGACACGGCGTCCTCGTCCCATAGAGGTGGAAATCGCGGTCGATGTCCAGTTCGACAAGGCCGATCTGGAAATTCCCCAATACCAGCAGAAGAGTCTTCCCGCCCCTGACCCGGACGAGATAGAGCAGGCGGCGCAGCGGCTGCTGTCGGGCAAGCGGGTGGCCATCCTGGCGGGAGCAGGGCTCCACAGGTCTGGGGCTTCCGGGGAGCTTGCGGCCCTAGCCGAGACCCTGGGTGTGCCGGTGTTGACAACCGCGGAGGGTAAGGGCGCCATTCCCGACGATCACGCGTTGGCCTTGGGTTCCCACAAGGGCATACCCCGTGGCGGCGACATGGACTCTGACCCGCTCCAGAGGTTCCTGGACGGGCTGGACACGCTGCTGGTGGTCGGCTCCAGCCTGGCCGTGTCCCGGACCAAAGGGCGCGGATGGAGGCTGCCGGAGAACATCATCCACGTGGACGCCGACAAGACGGCCATCGGGAAAGTGTACGACGCCAGCCTAAGTGTTGAGGGCGACGCCAAGGCTGTCCTGGACGCCGTTAAGAACGCCGTACAGGGAAAGCCCGCTCAGATCGAAGCTGGCTTTGACAGGGAAGTCGCTGAACTCAAGCAGACCATACAAGCCCACAAGCAGGAGACCATGTCCAACCAACTGAAAGTCATGGAGGCCATCAGGAGCGTGACCGCCAGGGACGCCATCTTCACAGGCGACGTAAACGTGGCCACCCACTCGGCCGCCAACTACCTGCTGCCCGTCTACGAACCCAGAAGCTATCTTCTCTCCCACTGGGGAGGGCTCGGATTCGCTCTGCCGGCAGGAGCCGGAGCAAAAGCCGCTTTCCCGGAACGGCAGGTCGTGTGCCTGACGGGAGATGGCGGGTTCCAGTTCAACATGCAGGAACTGGGCACCTGTGTCCAGTATGGGCTGAATCAGGTGGTGATGGTGTTCAATGACAACGCCTGGGGAGTGCTGAAACAACGCCAGACCACCGACTTTGGCGGACGGTTTATAGGCTCGGAGCTGCAGAACCCGAACTTTGCCAGGTTGGCCGAGTCATACGGCGCCAACGGAGTGCAGGTGGGCACCGTGGCGGAAATGACCTCCGCACTGGAGGACGCCCTGAAGTCCGACGTGCTGACGGTCATAGAAGTGCAGACCCCCGACGGGTTCGCCAACCTGAGTTAAGGCAGTCTCAAACTCTTGAGCCTTGAAACTGGGGTCTCTAGAAGAGGGGCCCTATGAGCCAGGGAGACGACACGGGATTTTGGTGCCTTTACCGCGGACGTGAGGACGGGAAGCGTTGGGGCGTTACCGAGGCCAGCTACTACGAGTTGGCCGAGTGGTCAGACCTGCCCGCTTTTCTCCACTACATGGGCGCCATACCCTTTCCCTATGACATTGAAGCGGCGGTGCGCCGTTACGAGCAGGCCAAGCGGGACGCCCACGATTCAGGCATGGTCTTCAACCATCGCAACTACGCCACTGGATTCCTGGAGTCGGTGTATGAAATCTGGCATCAGGACCGGGGCCAAGGGGAAGTCGGGTAGGCCAAGAACGCCGGACTAGGCGTTCTTCTTGGGTACCAGGAACCGCCGTCTGAAGGTAAGTATCTTCTCGTCCCGCTGGTTGTGGGCTCGGGTTTCCACGTAGATGACTCCCCGGTCTCCCTTGCTGGTCTCCCGCTTTTCCAGGATTTCAGTCTCGGCATAGACCGTGTCGCCTATGAAGGTGGGGCCGTCGTGGGTGATTTTCTCGTATTCGAGGTTGGCCACGGCCTTGCCGCTGGTGTCCCGCACGGTCATGCCCACAACGAGGCTGAAGACCAGGGTGCCCACAACGAGGATTTTGCCGTATTGGTGGGAGGTCTCCATATAGTGGAGGTCCGAGTGTAGGGGCTGCTCATTCCGAGTCAGTAGGCAGAACAGGTTGTTGTCCGAATCGGTGATGGTCTTGCCGGGCCAGTGCTTGATCAGCGTGCCCGGCTCCAAGTCTTCATAGTAGTAACCAAAACGCTCTTCGGCGTTCACGGTGGCGCTCACGTTGTCCCCCTTGGTCTTGTGCTTATCGGATCGGGTCTAGTCCAGACCCAGGCTCTCTCTCAGGGCGGCAATCTGCTCTAGGTGCGTCTTCCAGTGGCCGACGAAAATCCGCTCCACCATGTTGCGGGCTGTGCGGGGTTCGGTGGCGCCGGTGCGGCTTAAGTACACATCCGCCTGCGCGTTGTCCAAGTCCTCTTCGCTGGCCGACGCAACAGCCTCCCGCAGCCCGGACAAGAGCTCCGCGACGTCCTGACGGACTCCGTCCAAGTCCCTCTCCTGACGCTCAGGTGTAAGGTGAGTTTCATCGGCGATTAAATTGACCGTCTCCGGTTGTCCTGAGAGCATTCCCTGGACAGCTTTATGGACGCCGCCGACCGGACTGTGGAGCATGTGGTAGATGACTTCCCGTGCCGACCATTCCCCTTCTTCCGCGCGCCAATCGAAGCAGTAGTCGATGCCCTCCAGAAGGCGTTCCAACTCCTTCTGGTAAGAGTCGATGGCCTCCAGGTAGACGGCTTTTTGGCTGGTCAACTCTCCTCCTGCAATCCTAAGACAGGCTGGATGGCCGCTTTCAGGCTAGCTTGGAGTGTAGATGGGCCGCTGTCCCCTGTCAATCTCACTGGTGGCCCCTGGCTGTAAGGCTGTGATAGTATTCGGCTTATGAAGACTACACGACGCCTGCGGGAAATGCTGGATGCGCCGGGCCTTATCAGGGCCGTCAACGTGTATGACCCACTGACTGCCCGCATAGCTGAGAGCCTGGGATTTCAGGCCCTGGGTTTAGGAGGCTTCCAGCTGGGCGCCCACCTGTGCACCACCGAGCCGCTGCTTACCATGACCGAGGTGATGAACTCAGCCCGGTATATTTGCCAGGCGGTAAACGTCCCCCTCAAAGTGGACTGTGGGGCCGGGTTCGGTGAACCCGTCCACGTCCACCGCACGGTGCGCGAGGCGGAGGCGGCTGGAATTGCGTGCATCCACATCGAGGACCAGTTTTACCCCAAGAGGGCCCACTATCACAGAGGCATAGAGCACGTCATCCCAGCCGAAGAGATGGTTGACAAAATCAAGGCGGCAGTGGAGGCGCGCTCCGACCCCGATTTCGTCATCGTGGGCCGCACCGACGCCATGCGCACGGACAACGTGGAGGAGGGAATCAAGAGGGGCAACCTGTATGCGGAAGCCGGATGCGACATGGTGGAGGTCTTCCCAAACAACTTGGAGGAAGCCAGGCTGGTCCCCAGGGAGGTAAACGCCCCGGCCATCTACGTCAACAGCCCAGGCAATAGACTAGTATTCGGCCAATCTGGCATTGTCAGTTAGTACGTGAGCCCAGACAGGATGCTACCTTGGGGATAGACGAAGGGTTGTGGGATGTGAGGTGGTCATGGTGCAGGAGAAGTACGGAGTCCGGCTGGCAACACAGGAAAAGGGACGGCTCAGGAAGATGATCAGGGCTGGGAGGAGTTCCGCACAGGCGATTACCCGGGCCCGCATCCTGATCAAGATAGATGAGGGCTGGACCGCCCCCCAGGTGGCCACCGCACTGGACGTGTCGGAGCGGACCGTGTTCCGCACCAAGCGGCGGTATGCCGAGGAAGGACTGGACGAGGTGCTGAGGCACCATAACCAGGTCAACCGGCCCAGAAAGGTGGATGAAAGGGTGGAGGCCCACCTGATAGCCTTGGCCTGCAGCCCGGTGCCCGACGGTCATGACCACTGGACCATGCGGGCCCTGGCGGGCAAGGTGGTGGAGTTGGGATTGGTGGAGTCTTTATCTCCCGAGACGGTCCGCCTGCGGCTAAAAAAAACACGCTCAAGCCGTGGCTCAAGAAACAATGGTGCATCCCCAAGGTAGGTGGAGAGTTCGTGGCGGCCATGGAGGACGTGCTGGATCTCTACGCCGAGCCCTACGATCCGCAGAGGCCGGTGGTCTGCTTTGACGAGACCTCCACCCAGTTGCTGGCCGACGTGAGGGAACCGCTGCCGGCAAAGCCTGGGAGGCCGAGGCGTGAGGACTACGAATACCAGCGGGGAGGGACGCGCAACCTGTTCCTCACCTGTGAGCCTCGCCGGGGCTGGCGCCACGTGGCGATAACCCGGCAACGCACCATGCAGGACTTCGCTCAGCAGATGCGGTGGCTGGTGGATGAGGCCTACCCCGATGTCCCGGTGATTCGGCTGGTTCTCGACAATCTGAACACGCATCGGATGGCCTCGCTTTACGAGACTTTCCCGGCGGCCGAGGCCCGGCGCATCGCCAAGCGGCTGGAGTTGCACCACACTCCCAAGCACGGAAGCTGGCTGAATATGGCGGAGATCGAGTTCAGCGTGCTGGCCCGGGCCTGCCTGCGCGGACGCAACGGAGATGAGGACAGCCTGGAAAGAGCCGTCAGCGCCTGCGTGTCAGAGCGGAACGCGATAGGAGCTACCATTAACTGGCGGTTCACTGCCCAAGACGCCAGACGCAAACTCCATCGCCTCTATCCCTGCCAATCCTGATTTGGTTCAGTACTAGGGCGGCCCATTCTGTCTTGGCGGGAGCTTGAGGACATGGGATACAAGATGGTCCTGGACGCCACCACGGCTGCCATTGCCGCCGCCCAGGCGGTCAGGGACGTCTTTTCCGCATACATTGAGACGGGCAGGCCCCAATTCGACCATGAGACGGCCATTCAAGCCCGGGAGTGGATAGAGGGAATAATCGGGCTGCCGGAGCTGTATCGGATCGAAGAGCGGACCACGGAACGCGACGGTTAGGTCTCGTCTAGGGTTGGTGAGAGAGACATATGGGACGATTGGACGGTAAGGTCGCCATCATCACCGGAGGCGCCATGGGGCAGGGAGAGGCGGAAGCGCGCCTCTTTGCCTGTGAAGGCGCCAGGGTGGTGATAGGGGACGTTGCTGAGGAGCAGGGGAACGCCGTGGCTCTGCACATTGGCGAGCAGGGCGGGGAAGCTGTCTTTGTCCGGCTGGACGTGGCGTCGGAAGACGACTGGCGCCGGGCCGTGGGGACAGCAGTGGAGGCCTACGAACGGTTGGACATTCTGGTGAACAACGCAGGGATTCGCGGCCCGTTCGGAATAGAGGACCTTTCGCTGGAAGACTGGGACCGGGTGGTGGACGTGAACCAGAAGGGCGTCTTTCTGGGGACCAAACATTCAGTCCCGGCCATGAGGAAGGGCGGCGGCGGCTCCATCGTCAACATATCCTCGGTGGCCGCCATTCGAGGCAGGGGTTCCGCTGCCTACTCGGCCACTAAGGGTGCCGTTCGCACCTTCTCCAAGGTCACCGCAATTCACTATGCCAAGGACAACATACGATGTAACTCTGTCCATCCCGGCCCGGTTGACACGGCGTTTTTCGGAGACGCTTTGCAGGACGAAGCTGTCCGAGACAGGACGGTAAGGCCCATTCCGATGGGCCGCCTGTGCACCCCTGAAGACGTGGCCTACGCAGTGTTGTACCTGGCTTCGGACGATGCGTCGTTTGTTACGGGGGCTGAGCTTGTCGTTGACGGCGGGCGCACAGCGAGGTAGGGTCCTGGGTTTAGCTCTTGGCTTCGAAGGAGCCTATCAACCGGAACTGCACCTGGGACACTGAGTCTATCAGGTCCGACATCTCGCCCCGCTCCCCCTCTTCGGCCCGTTTTTGTCCCCTGACCTTCATAGTCTCAGCCAGGTCGTTGGTCTCGATTTCGTAAACGGCGATGTACTTGCCCCGCCCTTCCTTCGGGCTGGAAATCTCGTACCGCCTTGCTGATACGAACCCGGGAGTGGCCAACACGTTGGGCATGTGTATGTTGTCGTACCAGTCGTTGTATTCGGTTTCTCTACTTGGGTCCTTGCAGTTGCTCTCCACGATGTTTATCCACCTGGCCATTCGTCACCTCTTCTTCAGCGGTTGGGTGGCGTAAAATATGGGACTTATATATCAGAGTAAACAATAGGGAGTGGTGGGATTCGAACCCACGGGGCCTAATAAGCCCAACGGAGTTTAAGTCCGCCGCAATAAACCACGAAGCCACACTCCCGCAATCATTATGGCACTCATGATAGGAGCAAAAAGGTTGCGTTTAAAGCAATGAGGGCCGCATGTCAACGGCCCCAGGACTCGACCGGAAAGCGGCTACGTCTTTAGTCCTTCTTCTTGATGTACTTCCAGTCAGTCTGTTTCTTGGGAGGCGTTTTCAACAATGCCTTGGCGACGTTCTCTGGCGTATCGGGGAGGGGTTCGGGCATGGGCTTGGCTGGGCGCCCACGCTTCTTGTCTTGCTCTGCCATGATTCTCTCCTCAGCTTGATAGGGGAGTGACTGTAGCCTCTTGAGTATACCACAAGGGTTATAGATGATATATAATCTATACATACTGTACGTATGTATAGACCCTTTGGAGCGAACCATGACGACCGACAGACCGTTGACACGGGCGGACCTACAAGAGGTTCTGATAGCCGTCCTACAGCCGATTATCGAACGACTGGGCAGGCTGGAAGCCCGCATGGACGGTCTGGAAACCCGCATGATTGGGGTGGAAGCCCACATGAATACAGTCGAAGTCAAAGTGGTCGGGCTGGAGGTTCAAATGGTCGGGCTGAAGGAACGCCTGGACTGCTTGGAAGCGCAGAACACCATTCAATACAAGCAATTGAACGCGAAACTGGACACCTTGATTCAAGGCGGGGTACGGAGTCCCAACTACTAGCTGGTTAGGTTCCGGTAGGGAAGCCGCTTTCCTTCCATACCCTTGACAATTCGGCTCATTTGCAAGTCAGCCCCCAAGGGGCGGTCATTTTGGCGCCCTGAGAATTCCCCCACGTAGCGGCCTAAGATGCTTCCGGCTCACATGGTGGTATGTTCCATGCAATCCCCGCTTGAGCAAGGCCCAGAAGCTCTCTATCCCGTTGGTGTAAGCCATGTCCCGGACGTACTCCCCGGCGCTGTGCTTCACGGCCCAATGAGAGCGGTGTTTCATGCCCTGGTAAGCCGACGCCTCGTCCGTGTAGACCACGGCCCCAACGTCGGTTGCTCCTTCTACGAATCCATGTAGAGCCTGCCTGTCAGTGAACGCTATGGGTTTGGCGTAAACTTGGTTTGTCTCTCTGTCCTTAGCTCCCCCGATAGCAGTCTTGCCTACCGTTTCCCGACCGGCATTGAGTTTCTTGGCCTTGTACTTGTTGCGTTCCTTCCCTCCAACGTAGGTTTCGTCAACTTCCACGGGTCCGAAAAAGGACTCTTGCTTGTCCGCCCAAGACTCCCGTATCCGGTGGGCCAGGTGCCAAGCGGACTTCTGGGTGATGCCCAGGTCCCGATGGAGTTTGATGCTGGACGTTCCATTGATTCCTGTGGTCAGGATGTATATGGCGAGCGCCCACTTTTGGCAACCCAGCTTACTCCCTTCCATCACCGTGCCAGTCTTGACGGAAAAGAACTTCCGGCAAGCCTTGCAATGGTAGGGCATACGGGGATGGTTCCCGCTCCGGCTGGCCTTGTCGCTTTCGCAGTGCGGGCAGCGTATTCCGTCGGGCCAACGTTGCTCGGCAAACCAAGACTCGGCGGATGCGTCGTCGGGGAATTGCTTGAATAGGTCTACCAGTGTCAGACCCTTTCGGTAGTGCTTTCCTGGTGCGTTCTTGGCCATTGCCCTAGCTCCTGATTCGCTTAATAATTATGAAAATATAGTAAACGTTTTAGGCGTCAATGTCAAGCGTTTGCTGTGCTCCCACTGCAACCGGATAAAGGGAGACCATCCGCAAGAATTCCTGTTGGCCCAACTTACCGCCCACTAGTAGTCAGTCAACTTTGGAATCAAAAGGGTAAAGCCGGTGAAGTTTGGTCCGGGCGTCCTGGGTGTTGAACCTCCAGTGGATGGTGGCTTGGGCGGCGTTGCGTTCCTTAACCAGGGCCTGGACTTCCCGCCGGAGCGTCTCCTCGTCGGGGAGTCGCTGCTTCAAGCAGGATCGGGATAGTACGCTGAACTCGATTTCCGCCATGTTCAACCAACTCCCGTGCTTGGGGGTGTAGTGGAACTCCAGCCGCTTGGCAATCCGCCGGGCCTCTGCCGCCGGGAACGTCTCGTACAGGGACGCCGGACGGTGCGTGTTCAGGTTGTCCATGACCACCCTCACCACCGGCGTCTCCGGGTAAGCTTCGTCCACCAGCCAACGCATCTGATGGGCGAAGTCCTCCATGGTGCGCCGCCGGGTCACCGCCACGTGACGCCAGCCCGCCAGCGGCTCACAGGCCAGGAACAGGTTGCGGACGCCCTCCCTCCGGTGCTCGTAGTCCTGCCGAAGCGGAATTCCGGGCCGGGTCGGCAGAGATGGCCGCGTCTCGGCCAACAACTGGGTCGATGTCTCGTAAAAGCAGACCACCGGCCGTCGGTGGTCATAGGGTTCGGCATAGAGGTCCAGCAGGTCCTCCATGTTGGCCACGAACTCCGCGCTCACCTTGGTAATGCGCGATTCCCTCTTCTGCCAGGGCTTGAGAGCGTTTTTTTGAGACGCTTGCGCACCCCTTCGTGGGACATGGAGGAGGCCAACTTCAACTCCACCACCTTGCCAGCCAGCAGGCGCAGGGTCCAGTGGTCATGCCCTGCCGGCGGCGGGCTGCAGGCCAGGGCGATCAAGTGGGCCTCGCCCCGGTCGTCCAGCTTCCGGCGCCGGTTGGCCTGGGGACGGTCCTTCAGAACCCCGGAACCCTTCTTCGGTAAAGCGCCGCTTGACCCGGTACACTGTGCCCAGGGCCACATCCAGGGCTTCAGCCACTTGGGGAGCAGGCCAACCGTCGTCGCTCTTGAGGAGAATCCGGGCCCTGGCGGTGATTCGGGCCGGGTGTTTCCCAACCCGAATCAGACGCTGGAGTTCTTCTCGTTGTTCCAGCGCCAGCCCCACTGAATGCTTGTCCCTGACCATCACCGCCACCCCCGCCAACAACACTTCCCACAAGGCAGGATAGCCTAATTGTCCGTTTTCTTAAACAAATGCTAAAACCAAGTTGACTGAGTACTAGTCTGGCTGGAATGTTAGTTTTTTGGGGATGATCACACAGTGTAGACCGTCGGTGAAAACTGGTAACTCACAGCGCTGCCACCACCTGAAAGACGGTACTGAGTGCAGTACGCTCCTACCCACCACACTACACGAAATCAAAAACCTTCGAACGAAAGATACAATAGCAACGGAAAACTGCGGTACTCGTGGGCTGTGGACTTGGCTACAACCATGTAACGTCAGGCGGGTCGACAAATGGTTGCGCCACGCCAGCCCTGAGCACCGGTGCGAATCCCCTTTGGTGTGGTCAGAACGTATTGGACTCAGAGCTTTCAGTTGGGCGATCTCCTTCTGAGGGCTCGACCCGCCAGTTCGCGCGACGCGGCAACTGTTCTCCGAGACTTCGAGACGGCCGCCGCGCTGGGCAATATGAACCTTGTACTTGCACTTTGTTCATCTGCCCCGTATCTTTATTGCCGTGATCGAGCGAGAAATCACCCAGTGGCTGACAGCCCTCTTCAAGCAATACCCGTTCGTGACCGTGACCGGTCCACGGCAGTCTGGGAAGACCACGCTTTGCCGCGCGGCCTTTCCCGACCTTCAGTACGTCAACCTGGAAGCCCCGGACCAGCGGGAATTCGCGGAGTCTGACCCTCGGGGGTTTCTGTCGCAGTTGGGGAAGGCGCCGTCATCGATGAGGTCCAGTACGTTCCCGCACTCCTCTCCTATCTTCAGGTCCTCGCCGACGAACGAGGTGGCAACAGTCTGTTCGCGCTCACAGGCAGCGAGCAATTCCAGCTCTCCGATGCCATCAACCAGTCGCTCGCCGGCCGAACCGCGCTGCTCCGCCTGCTGCCATTCTCCCTCAGGGAACGGCGGACCACGGGTGCCAGCGATGCGATCGATCACATCATCTACTCGGGGTTCTATCCACGGATTCTCGATCAGGGACTGGATCCGCGGCAGGCACTCGCCGACTACTCTGAGACCTACATCGAGCGCGAGGTGCGCCGTTTAGGGGAGATCCGCAACGTCTCCGCATTTCGGCGCTTCCTAAAGCTCTGCGCGGGCCGGGTCGGACAGTTGGTCAACCTGAGCGCACTAGGTTCGGATGCCGGGGTGTCCCACACAACCGCGCGACATTGGCTCACGATTCTGGAGACAAGCTACATCGTCTTCCAACTACAGCCGTTTCACGCCAACATCCGAAAGCGCCTGGTGAAGTCGCCCAAGCTCTACTTCTATGATGTCGGGTTGGCCAGCTACCTGCTCGGCATTGAGAGCCCCGAGCAGGTGGAGACTCACCCTCTCCGGGGAGCGCTCTTTGAGAACGTGGTCGTTACGGAAGCACTCAAGCACCGCTTCAACCGAGGCCGGCAACCCAACCTCTCTTTCTTCAGGGACCTGAGAGGGCTGGAGTGCGACATCTTATACGAGACCGGCCGGGGCATCAGCGCCATCGAGGCAAAGTCCGGTTCGACCGTGGCTTCCGACTATTTCAGCTCGATCAACCGCGTTGCCGAGCTCGTTCCGGCCATTTCCGCGAAGGCCGTTGTCTACGGTGGTATGGGGCGTCAGTCACGAAGCGACTGCGAGGTCGTGCCGCTCGCGGAACTCGCTGGATTGCTGGAGCGATTCGATGTCGATCAGGAGATCGCAGCCTTCGTGAAAGAGAAGAAGGGATCAGCACCGGACGACTACGATCTCAAGACACTGGACGCCGTCTATGCTACTCATATTCGGCCGACACTTGATGGGTTGGACTCTGCCTGCCGGCTCTTGGGAGAGGAACTCTTCAATCGGTTTACCAAGAGTGGTTACGCCAAGCGCGGTCCACATGGGGGAGTACAAGGCACTAGCGTGCTAGATGCTAGCAGTTGGGAGACGACGAGAAAGAACTACCTGATCGACAGAGGCTTCAAGCTGCGAGACGACCGACGGATTGAACTGAAGAACGACTACATATTCACCGGATATACGGGAAGCAGTGGTGTCGACTTCGACATCCGGTTATCTATCAGGTGGAGCCTTGGCAGCGACTATCTCACAAGATCAGTGGCAATCAACGAAGGGCAACTTGGGGAACTTGATGCTAGCATCCCCTACTCGCGGCTGGACAAAGAAAGGGTCGATATGGACCATGTGGTTGCCCTGGTCTTGCAGTACCTCCTAGCCGAGATTGCCGACCGTTCAGGGCGTTAGGGGAGAGAGCCACCAGAGGCGCCGTAGGCGATTACTGTCCGCTGCACCGTTTCCCCGCTCGCAGACTCATCGATCGCCGGACACCGCATGTTGACATCGGGATGGACGACGCATGGAGCGTACTAGTATTCGGCCAATCTGGCATTGTCAGTTAGTACGTGAGCCCAGACAGGATGCTACCTTGGGGATAGACGAAGGGTTGTGGGATGTGAGGTGGTCATGGTGCAGGAGAAGTACGGAGTCCGGCTGGCAACACAGGAAAAGGGACGGCTCAGGAAGATGATCAGGGCTGGGAGGAGTTCCGCACAGGCGATTACCCGGGCCCGCATCCTGATCAAGATAGATGAGGGCTGGACCGCCCCCCAGGTGGCCACCGCACTGGACGTGTCGGAGCGGACCGTGTTCCGCACCAAGCGGCGGTATGCCGAGGAAGGACTGGACGAGGTGCTGAGGCACCATAACCAGGTCAACCGGCCCAGAAAGGTGGATGAAAGGGTGGAGGCCCACCTGATAGCCTTGGCCTGCAGCCCGGTGCCCGACGGTCATGACCACTGGACCATGCGGGCCCTGGCGGGCAAGGTGGTGGAGTTGGGATTGGTGGAGTCTTTATCTCCCGAGACGGTCCGCCTGCGGCTAAAAAAAACACGCTCAAGCCGTGGCTCAAGAAACAATGGTGCATCCCCAAGGTAGGTGGAGAGTTCGTGGCGGCCATGGAGGACGTGCTGGATCTCTACGCCGAGCCCTACGATCCGCAGAGGCCGGTGGTCTGCTTTGACGAGACCTCCACCCAGTTGCTGGCCGACGTGAGGGAACCGCTGCCGGCAAAGCCTGGGAGGCCGAGGCGTGAGGACTACGAATACCAGCGGGGAGGGACGCGCAACCTGTTCCTCACCTGTGAGCCTCGCCGGGGCTGGCGCCACGTGGCGATAACCCGGCAACGCACCATGCAGGACTTCGCTCAGCAGATGCGGTGGCTGGTGGATGAGGCCTACCCCGATGTCCCGGTGATTCGGCTGGTTCTCGACAATCTGAACACGCATCGGATGGCCTCGCTTTACGAGACTTTCCCGGCGGCCGAGGCCCGGCGCATCGCCAAGCGGCTGGAGTTGCACCACACTCCCAAGCACGGAAGCTGGCTGAATATGGCGGAGATCGAGTTCAGCGTGCTGGCCCGGGCCTGCCTGCGCGGACGCAACGGAGATGAGGACAGCCTGGAAAGAGCCGTCAGCGCCTGCGTGTCAGAGCGGAACGCGATAGGAGCTACCATTAACTGGCGGTTCACTGCCCAAGACGCCAGACGCAAACTCCATCGCCTCTATCCCTGCCAATCCTGATTTGGTTCAGTACTAGGAAGCACTCCCTCGGGTCGAGGTCGTGTTACATACTGCATGGGCTACGATCCGAGGGAGCGCGTGCGCGTCAGGCCCATTGCTGGCACCGACCCTTAAATCAGGCCTCGTGGCCCCCCCCGGACAGAATCAAGGGCCTTCATTTGACGGACTCAATCGACACGGAAAGCTTAAGTGTTCGTGGGCGGTCGGTTTGGGTCCGTTCAAGCCAGGTCAGATTGTTAGACAGTAGCATGCCCCACAACAGCCCTCCCGAGCAGGGTGCGACCGCTGAGACCAGGCCTGGCGCGCAACCTAGGCACTGAACCCTGCTACCCCGTCCGGATCTGAACTGGCGGAGCCCAGCCCGGATTAACGAGTGGGCCTATGGGGATTCCAGTCCGCGTCCGTAGAGTCCCTTGAAGGGCGCTCGCCTTGGAGACGGGAACAGCAGGCTGAGCCAGTCAGCGCGGGTGGTACTCCCCAGTCCTGGCGGCCTGTCCTTGAGGGCGGGGCAGCAGAGATTGAAGCCGTCCATTTTGACGTTGTTGATCAATCTCTACTCCCCAACAAAGACAGAGACCGCCCTGAGGGGGCGGTCTGACCCTACCGCCGAAGAGACAGGGGTGGTAGATCAAGGCTACCACGAAGCCTCCAAGTAGATCAACGTCGAGAGGCCGAACCAGTCGCTACGAGGGAGCCTCAGCCTTCTCGTCACGGGCGGCGAGAGCCGCCACCATATCCCAATCCATCGCTAAGCTCAGCCGGTCCCCGGTAGCGATCAGTGAGGGCAATACCCCACCGCCCCTCGAAGACCAAGTCGGTCGTCTAGCCGCCGCTAGCCGGAAACATCCCTGGCTGTGGCACCGCCTGCAGTGGCTGATGACGCGATTGGATTGCACTACTCGTAGACTCGCTCCCAACAGAGGATTAGGGTCTTTTCATCCGACGGACACGACAGACACGGAAACCTGAGGTACTCGTGGGCGGTCGGTTAGGGACTATTCAAACGAGTTCGGATTTTTGGACAGGAGCGCGCCCGTCCCAACGGCCCCAACCTCTCCGGCAGGCCGTTGGGACGGGCGTAGCGGGCAACTAGGCGCCGCACCCTGCTACCCCGTCTGGATCTAAGCTGGCCCAGCCCGTATGCACGAGTGGGACCACCGTGGACGGTAGCTGGCACCGTCTTCAAGATGTGGCCTGGCAGCTTGAGACCACGAACATTGTGATGCGTTGGGGAGGACCACCGCTAGGGCCTTCAGGGGCACCACTGCTGTTGCTTGACCGTCTAGATCCAAAACCTCCACCACAAACAAGTTGCACGAGAGCAGGGCCTTCATCGAGACCTTCGGGAAGGAGACGGTGGTCACGCCCGGCAGGGCCGCGATCCGCTACACCGTTCCCATGCCTGACGACAGCCATACGCCCGGAGCGGACTCTGAGGAGGACCTCTTGGGGGGTTCAGCTACGTCCGCTGCTGATCGTGCCCAGTAGCTGGCGGAGGGAAACCAGAGGGCGGACTTCCTTGCGGGGCCGGTTAGGTTCGATCACTCGACAGCTATTGCTGAAGCTGGAAAATCATCCATCCAGATCGGCTTGAGCTAATCAATCCTCTGGGCGGCGAGGTGTTGATGACGGACGGCAAATGGATTTGGGCTCCAGTGCTCGGGCGGAGCGTCAGGGCAAATGGCTGGTCTCCAGACATCAGCTGATGAGCAAGGTATTCATCACCCGACCATTGGTTGCCCCAATCAAGTCTCACCCGAAGGGTCATCCCCTCCAAGATATACTCAAGCTCTTCGTCTTCGGTCACCACAGACACCCAGCCAGTCGGAGGGAATTCAAAGGCAGAGAACGAAGGCTCAGGCTTTTCTCCCCGGGGAAGCTCTGCTGCCTTGACTTGGGCAATGTAGAAGACAGCGAAGGTAGGGCCAGTGTTACGGATTGTCACAGGTGGCATCTGGGGACTGACGTTGGGCGATCCCCTGTCCTTCACCTTTTCCACGATTTCGCCGACTATCTCCTCCATGCTTTGAATCGATGAGTTTAGTGCAACTATGTCTGCCAACGGAGGAGCCTGCTCGATGATCTCGTTCTTGGTAATCCTATGCCAGATTGGTAGGATGACTCGATTCCCGGCTGTCTGACGAGCGACGAAGCCGTTCATTTCAAGCTGGGTCCAGTGTTTCCTAAAGAATGTTGGCGAGATGACCACCACCCCGTAGCGACTTCGAGACAGGCCATAGTTGATTTTCTCGTTAAGACTGTCCCCGATGCCAAGTTCAAACTCATCAAACCAAACCCTCAATCCTGCCGAGCGGAGTTGGTGTGCAAGGGGGCTGGCAAAGTCCTTGTCCTCCGTGGCATGGGATACGAACACGTCGATCTCGTCGGTATTGCTTGGTTCTATATCACCCGGCATGCAATCTCCTTCTAGCCAACGGAGAGTTTATTCAGCCCGTCAGCGATGTCCAAGATTCTCACCGTTGCAACGCGTTCAATCAGGACCTAGGTGTGGCGCGGGGGCTGCGCTATTCGCCCCAAGCATTCGGATCGTTCATCATGACACTACCCTTGTTCGTCCTGACGGACACACCGCGTGGCGACCTTTTCTGTCCACATCGTAGGTTTTCCAATCGGGCACGTGCGCTGTCATGAGCGCCTTGAAGAGCTTCCCATGGTTCGGTACGCGTAGGTGGAGCAACTCATGCGCGATAACGAAGTTCTGGAACCCGACATCCTGGTTGCCCAGATCGGTCGCGAGGGTAATCGTGCCGGCCGTCGAGCAGGAACCCCACTTGCGGGTCATATCCCTGACTCGCATGCGCGGCGCAGGGACGCGGAGGCGCTCCGCCCAATACTCCACCCGTTGCCGCAGTCCCCATGATCTGTCGTCACGCCTCGACATCGGCGTCCCCGCTCAGCAGTATCGCCAGGGTTTGGTCCACGATCCGGCCTCGCTCACGGCCCGCCACCCTCAGCAATGGGTTGTACAGTGAAGTCCTAAGCCGTCGTTGCTCGTCGGCGTTCACGGCGGCGTTGGGAAAGCGTTCCACAAGCGCTTGGGCTTCTTCTGCAAACCCCATCGCGCTCACACCAGCGGCGTGGAGGGCAGCGTCGTCCTTCAGCGTCCAGTACACCCCGAAAGCTCTTGGAGGGAGTGTGCTGTCCCTCGCGGCGGCGACGGCGGCCTCCTTCTCTTTGGCAAGAGCCTCAAGCATGTCCAATGCCGCCAGTCCGGAAGTCGCGCGCCCTTCAAGGTCTTTAAGCACGGACTCTGCGCGTTCCTTGAGAGGCCGCAGCACGGACTCCAGCCCTGGCTCGCTCTCTACCTCCGCTTGGAGGCCGCGCACCAGGTTGAACACCTTGGCTTCGTCGGAACCGGACTGCTTCCGCAGAGCAGTGAGGGTGCGAAGGTCGAAGGTCACAGATTTGGTCAGGTTGCCCAAGCCATGCATCGCAGCCGATTCTTCGACGATTCGCCGGGTCTTGTGAGCCAGATCCGCTTCGAAGTTCGGTCGGTCGGCGTAGGCGTTGCGGACTACGGCATAGAGCTGGGTGAGGTGCCTGAAAGTGTCGATGTGGTCGCGCAGCTCAGCCGATGGCGAAAGTATCTCCCACAACGCCTCTATCTCCTTGTAGGTCGAGAAGAACCCCTTGCGGGTATCGGGATCGAGAAAGCGCGTGTACACAATCTGCTCCAAGCGTTGGTCTGCGCTTCCGCCAGTAGTGGCATAGGCTGCTCGCGTCTCGGCTACTCTGCCGCCATCCGCATTGTCCAGGTAGATTGCCTTCGCCTCGGCAATCTTGTCTTGGAAGTCGTGCATCAGCAGGTCGAGGTCCTCAATGACGCCGCTCACGTCGGAGGAGTCGAACTGCAGCGCCTTCCTCAGCTCGCGCAGCACGCCCACGAAGTCCACGACGAGTCCGATGGACTTGCTGATGCCTGTCCCGTCCACGTAAGGACGGTTCACTCGCGCAATCGCCTGTAGCAAGACGTGGTCACGCATCGGCTTGTCCAGGTACATGCAGTACAGCAACGGCGCGTCGAAGCCAGTCAGCAGCTTATCGGTGACGATGAGCAGCTTCGGGTCCTCACTCGCCTTCTTGAACATCAGGCGAACGTCCTTCTCCCGCTCCTCCGAAAGTTGAAGCTCGGCAACGAGGGGCCTCTCCACGACGTCATTGGAATTCTCCGAGTACACCGGCACGGTCCATTTTGGTGGCAGCAGCTTGTCAAGGGCCCGCTTGTACTTGGCGCAGGCTTCCCGGTTGACTGCCACCAGGAACCCCTTGAATCCGAGGGGCAGCACGTTCTCCTGGAAGTGCTTGGCAACGAACGTCGAGACCTTCTCGATGCGGTCGTCGCCTGTGAGGAAGGTACGCAAGCCTACGGCCCGGTCCAGCACGCGGTTGAGCTCATCGACGTCAGTGACGCCCTCCATTGCGGCAAGGGCAAAGAACTCGCGGTCAAGCTGTTCGGCAGGCACGGTCATTTCGCTGGGCGCCATCATGTGGCGGATGGGCAGCGTTGTCTCGTCCTCGATGGACTCGGCTATCGAGTACTTGTCCAGGTAGCCCTGCTCGTCGTCGGCCCCGAATATCTTGAAAGTGCCCTCGCCGTGCTCCGTTCGCGCGATGGGCGTGCCGGTGAAGCCGACGATGGTCGAGTTCGGCAGTGCGGCCATCAGGTACGTGCCAAGCTCTCTGGCGACGGAGCGGTGGGCTTCGTCGATGAACACGTAGATGTTGTCGCGGGCGTTGGCGTCCTTCTCGATGCCCTCGAACTTGTGGATCATCGAGATGATCAGCCCTCTCCTATCAGTGGCCAGCAGCTCTCGCAGTTGTTCCTTCGAGCTGGCGCGCCAGACGGCGATGTCCTGCTGCTGCATCTCGCCGAGCAGCCGCTCGACCCAGCCCGCGAGTTGGCCCTCCAGCTCCGTTCGGTCCACTACGACGACCACCGTCGGGTTGCGGAACTCCTCCTTGGCCTCCAGGACCAGGCGGGCGGCGGTGAGCAGTGTGAAGGTCTTGCCGGCCCCCTGGGTGTGCCATACGAGGCCCCTGTGTCTCTCCGTCTCGGCGCAGCGTTCGACGATGCGGTCCACTGCGCGGCGCTGGTGCTGGCGCAGCACGGTCTTCCGCGTCTCGCCATCCTCGACATAGAAGAGAACCCAGTCGCGCAGGGTGCGCAGAAAGTCCATCGGTTCGAAGAAAGACTGGACGGCGAAGCGGTAGCTCTCTTCTTGGGGCTCCTTCCACCGCGCCATGTAGCGGCGCGACAGGTTCCAAGTGACGCCGTACCAGTAGTCGAGGAGATGGGTCACGTTGAAGAGCTGCGCCGCGCCCACCAGCTCGGGTGTCTCGATCTCGTAGCGGTGTAGCTGCATGACGCCCCGCTCGATGGCGTCGGCGTCCGTCGGGTTCTTGTGCTCGACGATGGCGACCGGCACGCCGTTGACCACAAACATCACGTCGGCGCGGTTGCCCTTGCGGGCCGGAGGCTTGAGCCGCCACTCCCAGGTCACTTGCAGGACGTTGGCGACCGGTTCGTCGAAGTCGATAAGCCTGACCTGCCGGTGGCGCTGCTCGGCCTCGTCGTACCACTGCCGCTCGCCACGCAGCCAGGCGAGCATCTGCCGGTTGCCCTCAATCGTCGTTGGAAGTGCCTGGATGTTCTCTACCACTGACCGGACGGCATCGGCCGTCATCCAGGAGTTGAAGCGATGCAGCGCCTCTTCCAGCACGCCGCGAAACAGCAGCCCGGCCTCGCCCCCTCGCATGGCAAGGGCGTCTGACGGCGGCAAAGGTGCCCAGCCGATCTCCGCCGCATGGCGGACCATCGGAAACTGGACGCTGCCTGCTTCTGTGATCTTCGACTCGGTCATGGTCTGACCCCTATCGCGCCCCTATCTGACCGCAATCACGCCCCCAACGCCGTCAACATCGAGTCCAATAGACCGCTATTGGACTCCCTTGGACCCCAAGGGATCTATTCGCTGCCTTGATCCCCTTCCCACAGGGCTCTATCTGACCGCTATCGCGCCCCTATCTGACTCATATCTGCCCCCTATCGCGCCTCTCTCCTCCAGCGTGTCAACGGGCCGCGATTCGTGGACACGACCAACCCTCCGTTCTTCAATTCACTTAGTGCCCTTCGTACCTGCCGTTCGCTGACCTCGGGACCCAGACGCGCGTGAAGCTCTTGGCGCGTCAAGCCGTCCTCCACGCCTTCCAGCAGCGCGAGTATCGTCTCCCGTCGTTCTTCAGGCCCGCTCACGCCACTGGTTGTAGGCTTTGGAACGAACCGACCATGCCGGAAGCGCACGGTGACGGCCCCGCCGTCATCCTCGATCTCCGGGACCGGAAGCCCTGCGCTGCTCGTCAGCTCGGCTATCTTCAACGTCCCACTTCCCCACTCCTCAATGATCCCGCACCGGTAGAAAGTCCGGGCGATCAACGGGTTCCACGGGCGCGACTCATGTGGGCCAAATAGCTTCTCCGGCGTCAAGCCGAAGTGCAGCGACCCGGAGGATGTGACCTCAAGGCGGTCGTCGTAGACCGCTATACCAACCGAACCGCCTCCAATGGAGTAGTCGCGGTGGCACAGAGCATTGGCCAGCGCCTCGCGAGTGGCGAGTGGCGGGTACAGAGGCTCGTCGATCCGCTCGAATCGGTCCTGCTTGAACCGCCCGGCGATGGGCAGGGTGTCGCGCAGAAAGCGCTCCGCGTTCGCCAGGAGTGTGAAGGCGTTGCCGTTGAACTGGCGGTTGTCTAGGAACTCCATCCGGTCGAGTCCTCGGAAACGGGCGACGCGCAGGAGGCATTGCGGCATCTCAAACTCCAGCCGCTCCGTGCTGCCGAACAGCACCGCCGCGGCCCGCAGTAGCACACCATCGCGCAGTAGGCCGAGACCGCGCAGCAGGTCGGACGGCTCGCCACTTACAGGCTCCTCCAGCCGTCCGCGCCGGACCGCCTCAGCGACCGTCCGTCGAATCTCAGCCGCGTCAAGGTCGTCGACGGACCACCCGACGGCGGGCTGATTCTCCCAGCGCAGCTCGCTGTGCATTCGCTCGAAGAGCATCCGGTTGTACTCGTCGGCGGACATGGAGAGGGTAGTGTTCCCGACGCGGCGGTAGGCGGTGCCGCGGTAGGAGTACGGCCTCGACGCTCCTTGGCCAGTGCTGACGATGATGACCTCACGGCCGCCGTCCACGGCAACTCGCTCGACCGTGGGGAACGCTGGAGGGTCGATCTGCCGAAGCTCGGCGCTCAACTCCTCGATGGTGCGCTCGCTGACCTGCTGGCCCACCACAGTTCCGTCCGGCGTGACACCGAACAACACCTGCCCGCCGCCCTGGTTCAGGAAGGCGCACACCGTCATGGTTGCTTCTCGGCGCGTCCCGGTCGTGGCCTTGAACTCCAGCGTCTCGGACTCCCTGGATGCGGCTAGGGCAGCGGTTCGGTCAAGCGTCATCGGCCACCCGCGAATCTTGATTTGACGATTGGCGAAGACATGCTCTTGTGGTTTCCAGAAGGCCCACCGCAAGTTTCTCAATGATGTCCAGGTAGTGATGAACAGTAGACTCGCGAATTACCAATCGTTGCCCCGCTCGTTGGGATGTGTCATTGCTGCGTGTGATGTAATCTTGATCAACGATCCCTTGCGTGTGGGCAAGAAGATGACGCTGTTGAAATGCTCGCTTCAACTCCATCATGTCCGAATGGGCAAGATAGTCAGAGTATTTCTTTCTTGTGGCGTTGTGCCAAAGCTCGCTACCCTCTGCGAGGTTTTGGAAGGCGTTTCGACGAGGCTTAGGACCAGCTACAAGTCGCGAATAGAGGGCCTCAGCGTACCTCTGAAACGCAGTAACTCCAGATTGGAGCCCGTTTTCTACTAAAGAACGCACTGTGTTTGCTGCAGCATCCGGATCGGAGATCGCGGCTCTTACCTCGGTAAGTGCGCCAAGGGATTTTCGAATTCCTGATATTGTGTGGTTGAACAGCACTTCTGCATCGCTATGCCCACAGGCCGGACAGAAATACGCGGCTCCAATGACAGCATAGCGACATTCACACTCAGTACACGTTATTCGAAGTCGCATTGGTTCAGCTGCTGCAGGAGGAACTGGAATGTGCCTAGGGCCATCTGTAACCTTCATAGTGACGCTTATGAAGCTGTTGCGCGGTTGTCGTCTGTTCCACCGCTCAGCGTCGCGTCGCAATGCTGGGCCAAGAGTCTTGTTTACGTGTGAGATGGCAGTCTTCCTGAGGTGCTCAGTTTGTTCCATTGTGTGCCACTCCTCTCGGAGGGCGGAGTGCCCACAGAAAGGACAACCAGCCACTTCTCTTACTTTCTCACCCCAATCACCGAAATGGACTTTGAACAAGAACGCGCATTCTTCAGATGGGCATTCTCGGTCGAAATACCCATCATCATCGCATTGCAAAGATACGGGTACGTGCTGCCCATCTTCGAGGCGGCGCAGTGCACGACGCAGTTCATCAAACACGGTAACTCCTCTTAGTGGAATACCTGACTGAGACTATCTACCCGAATTCCCCTCGTCATTAACTTGTGCAGCAGCGCCCCGAACAGCACCTGTCCGCCGTGTTGGTTCAGAAAGGCGCAGACTGTCATGGCCGCCTCTCGACGCGTGCCGGTCGTTTCCTTTAACTCCAGCGTCTCAGACTCGCCGGATGCGGCCAGGGCTACAATTTGCTCGATGTTCATATGTGCGCACTACCTACCCGAAGATGTCTCGTTTCAGTTCGTCGTACACGACCATCCCGGGCTCGATGAGTGGAGCGAGGGTGTCCCGCATGAAGGTCTTGGCGTTGTTTCCGGGATTGGTAAGTTCCAGTAGGGATTTGCATGCGTTGTAAATGTCACCACTGGCCGGCTTTAGGTCGTCAGGAGCATCTCCAGTCCTCTGGCTGAGGATGCGCTGCTTTTCAGCTAAGAGGTCATCAGCCTTATCGGTCTTCCCTACTGAATCAGTCAGTGCCCGTAGGACTTCGTCGTCGAACAAGTAGGATTCCAGATTGCGTCCTGACAACACTCGGACGCCAAGACTCATCAACTCGGCTATTTCGTCAGGAGATGAGGAATCGCGGTCAACGAGCCTTACGACTTGCGTACCTTGCGTCAACACACCAAGTGCATAGGCGATGCCTCGCCGATCACTAGCGACTTCGGAAGCACTGCCTCCAGGAATGAACTGGGTTTCTGGAAATTCATCCTGAAAGATACGCTCATAGCAACGAGCGTCGTGGGAGTAGTTCTGTCCGGCATTCCGATTCATCGGCTCGCCTTCGCAGATCACTACGCGCTCAGGGGTGAGCAGGGCTGCGAGGTCGTGAAGTGCCACTTCGTAAGCCCTCTGCCAGAACGCTCGATCGGGGACTGTCGGCTCAATCACTTGAGGTTGGTCGAAGTCGCGATCACCGAAATCGAGGAAGACGACTGTTCCGGGGTGTTGAGTTTCTATGTCCCGGGCACGACGCATCATACCTATAGAGTGAGTCGCCAGCATCAGTTGACAAGTCTCAGGGACTAGCTCATACAGCACAGACAGCAACTCCGCTTGAAGTCGGGCGTTCATGTGAGATTCAGGTTCGTCGATACAGAACAACGTGTCGTCATAGGAGCGCTTTGCAATAGCAAGATCCAGGATTAGATCAAAAGCTGCCTTCTCTCCTCCCGACAGGTTCATGAAAGCAAATCCTGTGCTGGTGCCCTTAGAAAAATGAAAGGTTCCGTTTTCCAAGGGGTTCCCCAGACTGTTCAATGCTAGGTCTGGGAACAATCTGAGCAATGGCTCCCTCACTGCCCCGATACTCTTCTCTAAGTATTCATCGAATGTTGTTGGCCCGCCTTCGTATAGGTCGACTAGACCCTGACTGGCCAACCGTTGATAGTTCCTTCCAACTGCTGCGTCGTTATCAATCATGCGGCCGAACGGCATTAGGTCCAACAGGTCTCCCTGTCTCTGAAGCCTGGTGATTCTGAATTCAGGATCGTTTCGGTAGGCCGACCTCACGTACAAGGACTTTTTTGTCGGATGGTACCCCGATTCATGAAGCTGAATTGTCGAGAGACTATTGTTCCAGCCCCCATGGTCAGGCCTGCCAGCTTTGGCATGGTAATCGGCTTCCCATGACGGGCTTCTTTGAGATGTCCATCGGTGCCAGGTGTGCAGCGCGTCAAAGAATGATGACTTACCAGAACCATTGGGACCGGCAAGCATTATGAGGCGAACGGTTTCGGGGATGCCTTGGACAGTCAAGTCCGTGAAACGCTTGAAGTCCTTGATCGTGACGCTCTTGATTCTCATACCCTATTCCCTACTGACTCACCTGCCTCGGTGACTGCTGTAGTGTCGCCGAGCAACATTGCAATACCCAACTCCCCCACATGTATCTCCCCTATCATCAGCTTGTGCAGCAGCGCCCTGAACAGCTCCTCCAGCACGGCGCGCTTCCTCTGATGCAGGTCTATTTTGCGGTCGATGGCGTCAAGGATAGTGACGATCTCGCGTTGCTCGCCAAGAGTGGGGATCAAGACGGGAAATGCCTTAAGTTTCGTCGAGTTGATGGAGGCCAGATTCGTGGTCTTATGAGCCACCTTCAGAAAATATGCTTTCCCATAGTCACTCTGAGCTTCGTAGGTAAAGAAGTCCGGCAACAAGCGACTTCGATCCGTCCTCACTGCAAACACATGGTTTTGATGGACACACGGCTTCAACTGAGCCTCCCATATGAATCCCCGACCGAGTTTGTCGAAGTCTCCTCCCTCAGTCATCAGGACATCGCCCCGTTGGAGACTATAGCGATCAAGCTCCGACCTCCGGATGGAAATAGTCTTTACTTCTGCCAGATCGAGATAGCCATCTTGCACATTGGCTACCCGTAGATACGGAACTTGGACAACTTCCGCGCTACCAAACTTTCGTCCTTTTGCGGCACCTGTCTGGACGACGGCGCAATCTTCCAGCGGCACGACCTCCCACTCTTCAGGCACTGGCCCGATCTCTGTCTCCTTCTGCGCCTCGCCACGCAGGCCGCGAGTGAACAGGATCCGCATCGCGGCACGCTTGAGTGCTTGCGCCCCACTGAGTAACTGGTCCTGCAGGCTGATCGAACGTCTGAGCATATCAAGGATATCGGCGATGGACGACTGCTCCTCTTGTGGTGGGAGCAAAACTTGGATTCGATTGATTTTGTCTCTATTGAGAGTGTTCCCCTTGACCTGTCTGTCCTGAAGTTCCTCGTAATCGACCTGTGCAAGAAAGTACCCGAGATACCTCTGATCGATATCATTACGCGGATATATGGAGATTATTGCCTCATTGTGGCAGGCGTCGATGCCAAGCGTAGCGACCCGACCTATTGTGAGCTTGAAGCTCATGAGTAGCGTGCCTGCGGGTACTATCTCTCGCCGAAAAACTTCCTCAAACGCTGTCTTAGTAATTCGCTCCTTCGTATGAGAGACTACACCGAATTGAGTCATGTCAGAGATTGATAACCAGGGCACACCATCATCAGTCCCCTTCCAATAGTCGGGGTTAGCGCGAGCGGGGGTACGGCCCGCCCTGTAATTGGCGACTTCAGGGAAGAGTCTGGTTGTCCATCCTTCCGGTATCACTCGGCATTCCCCAAGCTGCTCAGCATTCCTGCCAAGGACGCGTCCACCTTGCTGGCCTCTTCATCGAGATGCTGCATCTCAGCAATGATCTCCGAGATTGGACGCTGAGTCACATCATCGGCCTGCCCCACCCACCGGCTCGGACTGAGGTTGCAGTCGGCCTCCTCTGCCTGCTCCCGCGTGATGACAGCGACCTCGCCCTCCACCGGCTCGCCCTTCAGGAACATCATCGCGATGGCGCGGATATCCTCCCCCGGGATGTAGTTCTTGGGACGGCCCTTGCCAACGCGACGGCTGGCGTTGATCAGCACGATCTTGCTCTTGCGCGTCTCCGGCTTGCGCTTGGACAGCACGACGATGACGCCGGCGGCGTTCGTGTTGTAGAAGAGGTTGTCCGGTAGCAGGATCACGCCGTCTACAAGGTCCCGCTCCACGAACCACCTGCGGATGTTGCGCTCTCTGTCTTCGTTCTTGCTGCCGGAGCCGCGCGTCACCGCGCCGGTGTCCAGCACCACAGCAGCCCGACCGCGCTCGTTTAGGCAGGACAGGGTGTGCTGGAGCCAGGCCCAGTCTCCCTTGCCGATGGTGACGCCTCCGCTCGTGCGGAAGCGGTCGAAGGGGTCGTTCTCAAAGATGTCCTGGTTGAAGTCCTGGTTCCACATGGGATTGGCAACCACGATGTCGTGGCCAGTGATGCGGCCCACGGCGTCCTTGAATTTAGGGTTGATCATGGTGTCGCCCCGCTCTATCTGGACCTCCATGTCGTGGATGATGGCGTTCATGTGGGCGACGGCGTAGCTGTCGGCCTGGAGCTCCTGCCCATTCAGCTTGAGGGGAACGCGGCTGGTGGGGTCGGTCTCCCGAGCGACCAACTGGAGCTTGATGAGTAGTCCCGCCGAGCCGCAGGCGTAGTCATGGCACGTCTCGCCGGGCCGGGGGCGCATGATGTGGGCCATGAGGAAACCGACCTCGGTGGGGGTGAAGAACTCGCCCGCGCTCTGACCGGAACCTTCGGCGAACTTGCGGAGAAGGTACTCGTAGGCGCGGCCCAGGAAGTCGGGCTGCACGTCGGCGAGGCCCAGGCGGTAGCGGGGATCGGAGAAAGTCTCGACTACGGCGGCGAGCCGGGCCGGATTCAGGTCGCGCTCTCCATTGCGCTCCGACGCAAAGTCCACGAGGTCTATGACGCCAGAGAGCGTGGGGTTGTAGCGCACGACGGCGCGCACCGCGCTGGTCAGATGCTCGCCGATGTCTCTGGGACGAGTGCTGCGGCCCTGAGCATCGAGGGGCCAGTCGTGGGCCTCTCGACCGTTGACCACGCTCCAGCGAGCCTCCGGCGGCAGGTAGAAGCGGAGCAGATCGTGGTCACTTTCCGCGATCTCCTGCGCGACTGCACGGTCCCCAAACTCTTCGGCCAGCCGGTCGATCTCATCGTCGAACACGTCCGAAAGGCGCTTGAGGAAAAGAAGCGGCAACAGATAGTCCTTGAACTTGGCCGCGTCCTTTGCGCCTCGGATGGAACAGGCGGCGTCCCACAGCATCTGCTCCATAGGCTTGGTGTCAGGAACGTCGGCCTGCCGACGTCGGGACCGCCGCCGGGTCACGCTGGCCGCGGACCCCGCCTCGTCTACGGCTGGCTCTTCGGCGTCGATGCCCGCCTCGGCAGCGAGCGCGGCAATCGCCGTCCGCGCCGCCTTCTGCGGTCTGGTGACGCCGCCCTCCCAACGGTTTACCGTCGCGAAGGACACGCCAAGCCGGTCCGCAAGCTGCTCCTGCGTGAGATCCAGCCTCGCACGGATGGCTTGCAGGGTTGGGGGGATATTCTGTTGGTCTGCTATGTCTGCCATAAACG
Source organism: Dehalococcoidia bacterium (assembly GCA_965224415.1). Classification (GTDB taxonomy): domain Bacteria; phylum Chloroflexota; class Dehalococcoidia; order Lucifugimonadales; family JAGWBF01; genus DAOUJI01. Next base: position 581,047 of record CBDCZB010000001.1, read on the forward strand.
GTGTTTCCTAGTCAGTTAGAGAGCCACTGGGCGTACGCATGGACATCAATCATTGGCACCGTGCCGCTAAATTGAAGCTGCGAGATTAGCGTGAGCAGGAAGGCGGTCGCAGGCTTGCCACCTGAGTGTGTCTCGTATGCCTCGCTCCCTTCGTCAAACCTGAAGTATCCGTGGGCTGCAACGCAACCGAGGTCCAGATGGTCATCGCCCGTGCCGTCGCCAAGCGCTGTGAGCAAAGACTCGCCAAGGGCTGGCTTCCAATCGCTCTCAAGAGTCAACAGACCACCACATATGGGAATGAGTGGCTTGGGAGGATAGGTTCCTCCTGCGTGGGGAATCGGCAGGCTGGTCCGGTGAAGTCGACGCACGCTAGCTACCTTCTCGCGTGCGTACTCTACATGCGCTGCATTGAGCGTCTGCTTGGCCTCGAACACTGCGTACACACTTTCAGCAGGTATGATGGTCTGCTCTTCGTACCGGAAGATGAAGGGTGAGTACTGACGGTCGTATACGACCACGTCAATCTGGTCGCTGAATACACCTCTGCTATCCACCACATGAGCCTTGGCAGCTTGGTAGCGCTGAGGCAGGTACGTGCTGAGAAGGTCCAGCCACACGTTCTCGCTGGCATCTCCCTTGGTGCCAGGGTGCGCGAAACTCCGCCTAGCTGTCTCCAGGCGTCGCTGGATGTCGTCATGCAGTCCGGCGAGGAGTTGTTTCAACGACCACTCGCTCATGGAGCACCATCCCGGAAGGGCGCTGTAGGAGTCATTGCTTGGGTGATCTTCAGGGCACGGTCCGCGTCTACTGGGCCGTCGGGATACGCATCGAGCACAATTGCGGGTAGAAGCCTCTGGGTGAGATCTGAGAATGTAAAGCCGTAGTCCCCATGCTGGCGTGGCCCGGTGGTATCGACCACAGCTGCGACCTGCGTCTGCGAAAACCCCAACTGGTGTAAGTGCGGCGCTAGTACGGCCGAGCGTTGCCCGCTGTCTGGTCGAGTGAATGTGAGGATGTCTGCTGCACGACGCTGTACTGCCGGGTCCAAAGCCCCGAGCCGGTTCGTGCACATGATCACGGCAGCCGGGAGCTTGCTGTTGGCAAGGCGGTCTACCCCTCGGATAAAGGCGTTCACACCTGCCCGGTCTTCATGATGCATCTGTGCCGCCTCACGCGATTGGGCGATGGCATCGGCTTCGTCTACTAGGAGAATGACTGCTCCACGTGAGGTTCCGCTAGTGTCCTTGCGTTTATGGGCTTCCTCCTGAACGTGATCGAAAGCAGCGGACAACAGTTGGGTCATCTCACCGACACGCCCCTGCCCACGAGTGGAGAGGCTCATGGGGAACAGCATGATGCTGACTTTCTCCCGACGAGCTACCTCGTCGCCAATGGTCTCCGCGAGCTCAGACTTCCCGGACCCGACGTCCCCAGCGAGCACAACGAGAGGAGGCCTTCGCAATACTGTGTCGAGCACTCCGCTGGCTCCAGGATGGTGCTCGCTTACCCAGGTTTCCAGCCCGGACGGGTTGATGAGCAGTCCGAGCATCTTGGCCAAACGCGTCTTGTGATCGTCCAGCCCAACGAGGCGGTGCAGGCGCTCACGTGCTTCAACATCCGGGAGGGCGATACGACGATCAAACAGTTCGTCGATGGCGGGCTGAGTCGTCATCGGTAACTCCTCAAGCTGGCGCGTTCGAGGGCACGGCCACCCGACGAGTAGGTAAGGTCTGTGCTCCGGTAGCCGTTGATGCCGGGTTCTGCTCCCACAGTTCTTTGGAAGGGGAGCCTCCTGGCGAACTCCTCTTGCTGCTGCCACGTCAACTGGTTCCACACAGAGTTGTATGTTAGGTAGCTGTAGAAGGACGCCCCGCTTGTCTGGGCACCGGGTCGAACCCGTCCGGGGTCATCATCGTTAGCAGTCACACCCTTTAGGTCTCTAGCTGTGTAGAACAGCGTCGGCTCGATCCAGGAGCCGTTCTGCCTAAAGCCATAGGCCACAGTATCAAGGAGTCCTTCCTTGAGGAACTCAACGACCTCTACTTCAAAGGCGTCGATCCAATTGTCCGGCGGCTCGTCGTAGAACCTTTGCATCCGCTTGAGGTCGGTGGCGACCTTGGCCGCAATATGCCTAGTACTGAACCAAATCAGGATTGGCAGGGATAGAGGCGATGGAGTTTGCGTCTGGCGTCTTGGGCAGTGAACCGCCAGTTAATGGTAGCTCCTATCGCGTTCCGCTCTGACACGCAGGCGCTGACGGCTCTTTCCAGGCTGTCCTCATCTCCGTTGCGTCCGCGCAGGCAGGCCCGGGCCAGCACGCTGAACTCGATCTCCGCCATATTCAGCCAGCTTCCGTGCTTGGGAGTGTGGTGCAACTCCAGCCGCTTGGCGATGCGCCGGGCCTCGGCCGCCGGGAAAGTCTCGTAAAGCGAGGCCATCCGATGCGTGTTCAGATTGTCGAGAACCAGCCGAATCACCGGGACATCGGGGTAGGCCTCATCCACCAGCCACCGCATCTGCTGAGCGAAGTCCTGCATGGTGCGTTGCCGGGTTATCGCCACGTGGCGCCAGCCCCGGCGAGGCTCACAGGTGAGGAACAGGTTGCGCGTCCCTCCCCGCTGGTATTCGTAGTCCTCACGCCTCGGCCTCCCAGGCTTTGCCGGCAGCGGTTCCCTCACGTCGGCCAGCAACTGGGTGGAGGTCTCGTCAAAGCAGACCACCGGCCTCTGCGGATCGTAGGGCTCGGCGTAGAGATCCAGCACGTCCTCCATGGCCGCCACGAACTCTCCACCTACCTTGGGGATGCACCATTGTTTCTTGAGCCACGGCTTGAGCGTGTTTTTTTTAGCCGCAGGCGGACCGTCTCGGGAGATAAAGACTCCACCAATCCCAACTCCACCACCTTGCCCGCCAGGGCCCGCATGGTCCAGTGGTCATGACCGTCGGGCACCGGGCTGCAGGCCAAGGCTATCAGGTGGGCCTCCACCCTTTCATCCACCTTTCTGGGCCGGTTGACCTGGTTATGGTGCCTCAGCACCTCGTCCAGTCCTTCCTCGGCATACCGCCGCTTGGTGCGGAACACGGTCCGCTCCGACACGTCCAGTGCGGTGGCCACCTGGGGGGCGGTCCAGCCCTCATCTATCTTGATCAGGATGCGGGCCCGGGTAATCGCCTGTGCGGAACTCCTCCCAGCCCTGATCATCTTCCTGAGCCGTCCCTTTTCCTGTGTTGCCAGCCGGACTCCGTACTTCTCCTGCACCATGACCACCTCACATCCCACAACCCTTCGTCTATCCCCAAGGTAGCATCCTGTCTGGGCTCACGTACTAACTGACAATGCCAGATTGGCCGAATACTAGCGTGCGTCCGAGTGAAGCTTATTGTGTCGGTAACTGTATAGCTGTAACTCATACCCTCCTCACACTTGAAACGAAGAGCCAAACACCCTTCGCCAATAGTAGACAGTCTCTTGCTTGGTCGGTGCAGCGAGGGCCGCGTCTATGGCATCGCCAGCGTCAAGGGCTGCCTCAACTATTGCGTCAGCTTGCGTGGCTGTGTAAAGGCTGGCGACATTGTTCTTCTCATTCACCGGGTCGATGATCTGCACCGGATCGGAGAACTGTCCGACCGCCGATGCCCGGTAATAGTCGGCGAATATGACCTTCTTCCGCATGTCAGTGTGGGCGACGTACGTGAAGAAGTGCTGAAGTGCTTCAGGGTAGTCGGAAAAGCCGAGCCCCTTATCACAAAAATGTGAAAGGATCATCTCTATCATGAAGGACTTGAATCGAAATCCCGGCGACTCGTCCTTCACCCTACCAGCCCAGAACTTCACCAAGCGTACGACCTGCGCGAAATGCTGCTCCTGTGCCTTTTTGCGCTTGCCTATGAACTCGAGGTGAAGCGGGATACTGGTTTCCAGGAAAGAGCCATCGTCTTGACTGACGAGCTTCCCGTACCACTGTGGGTCCCCATCGTAGAGTATCGGCACTACGTCAACGTCGAGTCCCGTTCCTCGGAAGGAGACCGTGACGCTGTAAGTCTGGGGTGCTACCTGGTTCGGACTGAAGTTGGGGAATGCCTTGCGGAGGCGCTCGGCTAAGTAATTGAGGAGATTAGCTACGTCCTGGGGAGTGTCAGCACCGCTGATGTAGCAGGCAAGGTCGATATCGTTCAGGGAGCGCAGCGCCGTACCCTTCGCAAGACTACCTGATAGCAACATCTTCTTGAGCGTAAAGTCGGGGTTCTCACTCAGATATCCGTCGAGCTTCTCTCGAAGGCGGCGAGCCTGGGCCCGATATTCACTCGCCTTGTCCCTTGGAAGGTTTACCCTGTCTTGGGCGAACCTCGCGATGTCGCCATGATCAACATGTTGTCGTGTCATGATCTTTACCTTGCACCGTCACGGAAGTCTTCGGCAGCAAGGGTGGCGATGGACCTGGTGCCACCGCTCACCCAGCGATTCGCCGTCCTGAAGGACACGCCAATCAACTCGACAAGCTGCTCCCGCGTCTGGTCGGCCGTGCCCGAATAGCTTGTAGAGTAGGGGAGAAAAGGCCGCTGGTATGCTATATATGCCATGTATGCAGTATAGCATACCAAGGGTCAATAGAAAATCGCTCTGCGCGGTCAGGATATGGCGGCGTAGATCGGAGCCGGGCGCAAGGCCCTCCACCCTGCCTGTGGCCGCCGCCGCGATAGCCCGCTACCATAAGGATGCGATCTTGACGTGCCTGTCCATCACGGCGTTGCCCGGACCGCGCTGGACGACCGGGCGCAGAATGATGCTCCCGGTCCGAGCCGGGTGCTCCCGCTAGACCGGGACTGCTATTTCGCCATACGGAAGACGGCGCACGAGCCGCGTCCGAGTAGGGGCGGCCAGCGGGAGTGCGCTGCCAGCGCCCGTAACCGGGGAGCGGTGGACATTGCCATGATGGGCCTGATGCGGAACGTCAGGCTGCGGGTGAGCGAGGCTGCCGCCCTGATTTGGGGAGAGGTCCGGCACCTGCGCGGCGGCTCCCGCCTGGTGCGTGTCGGTGGCCCTGCGGAAATTCGAATCCGCGTCCGTAGAGTCCCCTAAGGACGCTCGCCCTGGAGGCGGAAACGGGAGGCTGAGCCAGTCAGCGCGGGTGGTGCTCCCTAGTCTTGGGGGCGTGTCCTTGAGGGTGCGGTATTAGAGATTGAACGCCGTCTGTCTTGATGTTGTTGATCAACCGTTGCTCCCCAACAAAGACAGAGACCGCCTCAGGGGCGGTCTCGACCCTACCAGCGAAGCGATAGGGGTGGTAGACCAACGGTACCCAAAGCATCGGCGTATGTCAACTCAGAGAGATCGAGCCGGTCGCCAACTACCAGAGCGCAACCGACTCATAAGTCGATATCCCGTCAGAGACTTCACTATGGGGGACATAGGAATCTCGATCCTACCTCCACGACGATCTCCCTCCCGTCGGATACCCGAACTGGCTGAAACTGAACAGCACAGACTGATTCGTTGACGGTCCATCAATCTCCGTGAGGCAGGGCACCCATTCACGCGCCTCCCCACACGGGGGGCACACATGGACCCCCTTATAGGGTACAAATGCTGTACAAACTCTAGGACGCTGGTCTCAGAGTACCTCAGCACGAAAGGCTGCTGTGGGATAGGGTTCACCCACTGGACAAAATCAAGAACCTCATTTGACGGACTCAATCGACACGGAAAACTGAGGTACGCGTGGGCGGTCGATTTGGGTCCATTCAAGCCAGGTCGGTAAAGCGGACTCACCAATGAGTGTGTCACGTCGTTCCCGCGTACCCGAACGTATCACCAGGCCCGATGAACGGTTCGATTCTTCTTCACGGGGCCTAAGTTGACGGTAGGCAGAACCATCTTTGAGATGCAGCTGGCCCTGTGAGTCTGCCCCCTCCCTCAAGTCATACTATGGGCCGCCTGGATGAACCAGCTGCGCCACCTGAGGCCGCAGCTCGCTGATGACAGTCTCGAATATGGGCAAATCCGGCACGAGCGGGCCGAGCGACTGCTCCCAAGTCTCTTCGACGAAGGCAAGCATACGGTCGTGGAAGAATTCGTCAGGCCCTGCGAAGGAGACACCCCGGACGGCGCACTTCTCACGCAGCAGTGAGTCGAAGCCCGCTAGGTTCATCTGGTCTCTGTAGGCGTCGAGCACCCGCCAGAGGTCGTAGTAGTCGCGGGCGCGTGAGCGGCTCCAACCTCTCCTCTCGAACATTTCCGCCTGTTGCAGGAGCGCTCGCAGCTTTTCGGCAACGATCTCTTCGAGGGAATACACCTTCACTTCCGCGTTGAGCGGCTCGCCGTACTCGTGGATGATCTGCCGCTGCTCGGCAGGCAGCAGGACTCTCTCATCCATCGTGACCTCGACCATGACGCGGGTCTGTAGGCGGCTATGCCACGGAAACCTCGCTCGGATGGCGAGCGCCTCCTGACCGCCTGGATGGGGTTCCCTCTCCGTGTAACGCTCACAAGTGATCTCCACAGGAGCGTATTCGTCCAGTAGTCGCACGGCGGTTCCGCACACCTCCCTTATCAACTCCTCTATCTCGTTGCCAGTCGGAATCCCTTTCAGCGTTGAGAAGTCCAGGTCCTCGGAGAAGCGGTAGTCACCGAAATAGCACTTTCGGAGAGCTGTGCCTCCCTTGAAGACCAGTGTGTCACGGAGCACGGGCGTCCGGCTAATGCCAGCCAATATCCAGGACAGCAGGTAGTCGCGTTCAAGCGCTTCCCAGGGGATGCCGAGGCGTCGGCGTGCTTCCTGTAGGCGCGTGCGGAGTGGTCTCATGCCTCAACCATCCTTGGCAGGTTTTCCTGCACCATCCAACGGCCGTTGCAAGGCCCCTTGCGAGGCCCAGTAGGGTCAAGCTTGCGGTAGCCCTTGATCGGCAGCGCCGCCAGCTCCTCCAACTCGAATGGGAGAACCCCCTGGGCTTCGAGCACCCACCCCAAGCGCTTGGCTGTGGTCACGCCCAGCCTGATGGCGTACTCTGTGATGCGTTCGATCTTCAGTCGAGGCATCGCGACTTGGAAGGCGTAGAGCACCTCCCCGAACCCTCCACAGTGCCGCGGCATGGAGAGCCCGTCCAGCAACGTGCGCTCCAAGTCAGTGATGGACACGCGGGCTTCACCAACCCACGTCTTTTCTCCGCCGAAGAAGCGGTCGGGCTTGACCTGGATAAACCGGTACGTTGTATCCCCGACGATGAAGCCGCCCCCGGCCCTCTCCTTCCCTTCCTTCCTCGGACGGGGAACCCAGGCATCCGTCGTCGTGAGAACAAACACGTCCCTGGGTATCTGCTCCGTCAACCCGTAATAATGCAGGGCAGACCAATGGGAGATCATGGCGGGTTCTACGAGGGCCGTAGCGACTTCAAATTCATGGGCGGCCGCAACCCCCGGCACGGTGGGAGAGAGCGCGTAGAGTCCTCGCCGTAGCGACACGATCCAGTTATTCTTACGGAGGTGGTACAGCGCCTCGGAGAGGTAGGCGTCCTTCAGACCGACGCGGGGGGCCAGCTCCCTGGCCTGCTCCGTCGTGAAGATGCGGTCTCCCTCATAGGCGAGCAGCCGGACCAACTCGATACCGACCAGAGATTGCTTGGGCTTTGTGCTAGCAGTCATTTGTACATATCCCAGGGTTACATCTGGGCGAGACAGCAACTACTTGCAAATCTACAGCGAAACTTGGATAATGTCAAAGACGCTGTGCTTCTGAGCTAACAATCAAGAGAGGGTCGATGACATCACCTACAGCCAGTCAGACATCCGCACGCCTCGAAGCCACATTCGGCCCTGGGCGCGACTGGACGTCGCAGGCTGGGCAGTCCGCAACGGTCTGGGAGACGCCTGCCTACCATCTTCTGTGGTTCAATGATGCAGCGAGCGATGTGGAACTACGGAGGCTGTGGGAAGCACGGAAAGGCCGTCAAGCCTATCCGGTTGTCTTGCTGGCCCCGTCGGGCGACGTAAACAAACTGCGGGTAGCCGGGCCGCAGGATGCCCGGCCCGTTCGGGAGTTGCCAGTCAGTCAAGTCCTCCACCTGTTGGAGACGAGCCGCAGTCTGGCGACCCGTGAAGCGGCGTCGTTCCTGGCCAGGGAGTTCGGCCGTCTTGAGGAGGCCGTGGTTCCCGGGCTGCGGGTCAAGGATCTCCTCACGCCTCATTTCATGCGGGAGCGCCTGCGTCGGCCCATCAACGAGCAGCGATTGTCCGGCGCCGTTGAAGGTATCGCACCTACCGGCAGCATTGGATGGCGCTCACTGTTCCAAGGCATGGGCTACCAGGTGGAGCAGCTTCCCCAGCGCGGCTACCTGTTGCGGCACGGCGACGCGCCGGTTGCTGTGGTGCATCCTCACCGGGACGCCTCCCAGTTCAGCCGTCTCACGGACAGCGGAGAATTGCCCGAAGGCATGGTGCTGTCCGACTGCGCGCAGCATGGGGCGCATTGGGGCGTACTGACAGCAGAGGGTCGCTACCGGCTGTTCCAGCGGCGGCCTCCGGTAGGACCGGCGACCGGGCAGCACGTGGAGATAGACCTTGGCGAGTTGGAGCGGAAGGACCGCCTCTACCTCGGCCTGCTCGCGCCCGAATCGCTGAAAGAGGACGGCTGGCTGACCAAGTGGGTCGGTGAGGCGAAGGACTTTGGTGAAGAGCTGCGGAAGGGGCTGGAGGAGCGGCTCATCAAGGACGCACTGCCCAATATTGCGCGTGGGCTGGGTGAGTATCTTGAATCGCAGGGCGCAGATATGCGTGACCGGGAGCAACTCCGGCAGATAGAGGAGGCGGCGCTGACGCTGGTATTCCGGTTCATGTTCCTGCTGCACACCGAGGCTCGCGGTTATCTCCCCATCGGCTCGGCGGCCTACCGGCCCCACAGCGCACGCCAGCTTGCCGAGGACTCCCGGCTGGCCCAGGCGTCCTACAGCCGCAGGGCAACACAGCGATGGGATCGGATGCGGACGCTGGTGCGGATGGTGCGTACCGGAGACCGCTCGGCCGGGGTACCGGCCTACAACGGCAGCCTCTTCGCTGCCGATGGCTTCCCTGGCAGCGCATTGCTGGAACGGGCCGAAATCGCCGATGTCTATCTCGCTCCTGCGCTCGCGGCCATCTCCTACGAGACGGACAAACTCGACGCTCCCGGGTTGGATTATGCCGGCCTGCAGATCGGCCACCTGGGAGCCATATACGAAGCATTGCTCACCCTGAGGCTAACCCGTGCCCCCGAAGACCTGGCCTACGATTTCAGGCAGGATATGTTTCGCCCAGTCCGCGCCGGGGAGCAGCCGGAGGTGACGAGGGCGCAGCTTTACTACCAGGCCGAGACGGGCGGACGCAAGGCCGGAGGCGTGTTCTACACGCGGCACGAGTTTGTAGACCACCTTCTAAGCCATTCGCTGCTGCCCGCCCTCGACGACCATCTGGCCGAGGTCAAGAAGGTCGCCCAGCAGGACCCTACCGAAGCGACGCGGCGGCTGTTCGACTTCTCGGTGGTGGACCCAGCGATGGGCAGCGCCCACTTCCTTACGGCGGCCTTGGACATGATTGCTGACCGCATCGAGATCTTCCTCGCCGAAGTCGGCGGCCTGCCCGGTATTGCCCAGCTACTGAAGGAGTTGAGCCAGGACAATGGGACGGTCTCTCAGCAGCCGGAGGACGGCGACCTGCTGCGGCGGCTCATACTCAAACGCTGCATCTACGGCGTAGACCTCTCCCCGATGGCGGTGGAGGTCGCTAACGTCACGCTCTGGCTGGCGTCCTTCGTTCCCGGCTTGGCCCTCTCCTATCTGGGCAGCAACCTCAAGTGCGGCGATGCCCTCATCGGCGTGGCCGATCCGTCCGTGGTCGGCGCCAGCGACAGCCCGCTCTTCACAGGCCAGACGGTGCGGAATGCCATGGAACAAGCCGCTCGCTTGCAGCGAGAGCAGGCTGCCGTTCCCGACCGCACGCCGGAAGAGGTGAAACAGTCCGAGAATTTGGGTTCCCGGCGCGAAGAGGCCACCACAGGACTGCGGTCCGCCTTTAATCTGTGGACGGCGGAACCGCTGGGGCTGGACGGTGCCCGCCACACCTTGGAGACCAACGCTGACGCGGTCATCGCGCGTGACGAGGGCAAGACGGCGGCGATGGCACCAGATCTGAGCGAGGCCTCAAGCATCGCCGCCCGGTACCGCTTCTTCCACTGGCCCCTGGAGTTTCCCAACGTTTTTCACCGCGAGCACCCAGGCTTTGATGTCGTGGTGGGCAATCCCCCATGGAACAAGATTAAGTTCGAGATGCCTAGCTTCTTGGCGTTGCATGACCCTGGAATACGAGGTCTGAGCTCTGGTCTTGAGAGAGATGAGCGAGCTGAACACCTATTCCGGCAAAAGCCCGAGCTGCGCCAAGAGGTCGAAGACATAAGACGGCAAATTGAAGAGCAACGGGAGTTTTTCCGACCGGCGAACGGGTACACGATTCAAGGAAGTGGAGACACCGACCTCTACAAGCTCTTCTGCGAACGCTATGCGTCGATCGCCAGGAGCAGAGGCTTCATGGGCGTGGTGCTGCCAAGGGTGGCATTCCTGAACGACGGAAGCCGTGGCTTCCGCCGCTGGTTCTTCAAGGAGTGCTGTCCAAGCCGTATAGACGCCTTGTTGAACAACCGGCATTGGGCATTTGATATCCATCCGCAGTACTCGATAGCTTTGGTGACGGCACAGGTGGGGACTCCTGTCGACGGCTCCCTGACTGTAACCGGACCCGCTCGCAACGAGCGGGAGTTTGCGGAGTGCATCACCAGCGAAGGTGTACAGGTGGACTTGTCCGTACTCGCTTCATGGACTCCGGCTCCAGCGGATGATTCAGTCAGGGAGCCAACATGGGAGTTGCCGTTGCTGCCCACCCCCACGCATGTCTCCGTGCTCAGCAAGTTGCGTGGCGGGGTGAGGTTTGATGCGCTACAGAATCCTGGAAATCAAAAGAAATCAAAAGCGCCCGCTGCTGCGCCGAGTGCAATTCTGTATAGAGAACTAGACTCGGCGCAGCAGCGGGCGCTTTTCACTCACCCTCCGGGTGAGGGCCGTATTGCCGTTTGGAAGGGCAGTTCGTTCGGCCAATACGAACCACACGGCAATGATCCTGCTGGATACGGCGACCAGAAGACAATAGAAAAGTTTCTACAAAACAAGCGAGCACACTCCAGAGAGTTTCGTAAGGCTTTCCCCAAAGAAGTGCTACGTGACCCGTCAACCCTTCCCTTCCACTTTTCCCGCACGGCCTTTAGGGCCATATCCCGCAGCACTGACTCTAGGACAGTAATCAGCTGCATAGTGCCTTCGAGAACACCATTGACAGATAGGGCTCCCTACATTGCGTTTCACTTGTGGGATGCCTCGGAGCAAGCCTATGTACTCGGAGTGTTCAATAGTACCCCATTTGACTGGCAGGCCCGGCGATCCGTTGAGACTACACTGAACTACTTCATCCTCAACAGTCTCACCTTCCCGCCTCCGGACAACACTCCCTGGGAGCGAATCGGCAGGTTAGCGGCGCGGCTGTCCTGCGTCGACGAGCGGTTCGCTGAGTTCGCGGAAGAGGCGGGTGTAGAGTGTGGGCAACTCACCGACGGCCAGCGCTCCGATATGCGGGCGGAGATCGACGCGCTGGTGGCCCGCGCCTACGACCTGACGGAGGACGAACTTCGCTTCATCTTCACGGACTTCACGGAGAACGCCGTCAGCCCCGCCTACCGGCAACTGGTGCTGGAGAAGTTCGAGGGCCTGTAGGCAAAGGCAGTATGACATGAGCCTGTTTCGGTCTACGGTGCATCACCGTAGACTATCGAGAGGTACATTGCGATGGGATCGACGATAGAGTGGACTGATGAGACGTGGAATCCGATGACGGGCTGCACTCGCGTGTCGCCCGGCTGCGACCACTGCTACATGTTCGCCCTGTATCCACGGCTAAAGGCAATGGGCGTACCCGGATACGAGGGCGACCCTCGCGAGGTGCGGCTGCTGCCGGAGCGGCTGGACACCCCGCTCAATTGGAAAAGACCTCGCAGGGTATTTGTCAACAGCATGTCAGACGTGTTCCATCCCCGCGTGTCCTACGATTTCATCAACAACATCTTCGACGTCATGCGCGAGGCGGCGGAGCAGCGGGGGCACGTCTTCCAAGTCCTCACAAAGCGTCCGGGGCGAGCTGTCGGGTGGTGGGAGAGCAACAAGGCTCGCTACGACTGTGTGTGGCCTGATGGCGTGTGGATAGGCACATCGGTGGAGAACCAGAAGTATGCCCCGCGCGTCGCGGTGCTGGCGCGACTGCCGGCGGCAATTCGGTTCGTCTCGGCCGAGCCGCTGCTCGGGGCGGTTGACCTTCGGCAGTGGCTTGATGCCGGCGACGTGCAGTGGGTAATCGCCGGAGGCGAAAGCGGTCCCGCAGCGAGGCCGATGGACCTGGAATGGGCGCGGGACCTGCGTGACCAGTCCCTTGAGACAGGCGTGGCGTTCTTCCTGAAACAGCTTGGCGGACGGCGCGGCAAGCAGTCGGGAGACGAAGCAATTTTGGACGGACGACTATGGCGCGATTGCCCAGAGCCAACAGAAGGACACAGCAATGCCTCCTAGAACGACTACCTGGGACCTTGAGCCGCACACCACAGGCAAGCACATGGTGCTACAGCACTACATGGGGGCTTGGCTACCAATCCTGACCAGTTGGAATGGGCGGGTCCTGTTTATTGACGCCTTCGCAGGGCCAGGTGAGTACTCAAATGGCGAGCCTGGGTCACCGGTCATAGCGCTGCGTGCGCTGATTGACCATCGCGCTAGGAACCAGATTCGGAGTGAAGTAAACTACCTTTTTATCGAGCAAAACGAAGCTCGAAGCAAGCACCTCGAAGTGGTCCTTGGGGAGATTCAGCCTATGTTGCCTCCCAAGTGCAACTACGAGGTCATAAACTCTACTTTTGACGAGACGCTCACAGAAGCTCTTGACAGTATTGACGAGCAGAAAGCCCGCTTAGCTCCCGCATTCGTGATGATCGACCCGTTCGGTGTTTCCGGTACCCCTATGCGCGTCGTCGGGAGAATCTTGGGGAATCCCAAGTCGGAAGTCTATATCTCCTTCATGTATAGGGAGATGAACAGGTTCAAAGAACATCCTAATTTTGAAAGACACCTAGACGAACTGTTTGGCTGCTCGGCATGGCGGGAAGGCATAGACTTAGCCGACGGGAAGGAGCGAAAGGACTTCTTCTACGACTTGTACAAGGACCAGCTAAAGGCGAACGGAGCGCAGTACGTGGTACGCTTCGAGCTGTATGAGGGCGAGCAGCTTGTCTATGCGATCTTCTTCGGCACCAAGAGCTTGGAAGGATGCGACAAGATGAAGCAGGCCATATGGAAGGTCGCGCCGTTTGGCGACTTCAGGTTCCGAGGCAGTCAGCTCGGCCAGCTTACACTTGGCGATGACCTGCTTGATTTCAGCTTGCTTGAGAAGGCTCTCCAAAACGAGTTCGCATCCAAGGGTTGGCAGAGAATAGAGGACGTAGAAGATTTCGTGAAGTCCGACGCTACAGATTTTCACTCTGGTCATCTCATAGCGCAAAACACTGACCCCCATGGAGAAGAGCGGTAAGGTAGAGGTAGAGCGTCCCCCCGGCAGACGCGCAGGATCTTTTACGCCTGGAACCCGCATCCTGTTTCGGTGAAGGAAATTTATCGCCTTGTCACCACTCGACACACACGGCCCCTTTGAACTGGTGGACAATGTTGACTACGGCAACCACCAGCAAGCATTGGCGTGGCTGGCGGAGCACTACGGTGGGCCGGTGAACGTAGCCACAGGCTATGTTGGGCTACAAGGGCTGGACGCACTGGCCCAGATAGCGGTGGAGCGGGAACAGCCCACCCGTCTCTTGATAGGTGCAGCGCCGGAGGCCTTGGCCGGCCCGCCTGGGGAGACCGTCGCTGACCGTTTTCAGCAGTCGGTGTCGGTGTTGCGCCGTGAGCGGGACTTCTCGGCGTTTCCCGCCGCCCGGCGAGCCGTCCTTGAGCGGGTGACCCGCTTCTTCGAGTCCGATAGCGTTGCGGTGCGTCGGTACATCCGGCGCTTCCTGCACGGCAAAGCCTACGTTATCGGCGAACTGAACGACTCAGGGTCTCCGATAGGGGCAGGCGCGGCGTTGGTGTCCTCTGCCAACCTGACGCAGGGGGGACTCGTCGCCAACCTCGAGCTTGGCATGGTGCACTACCAGCCCAACGTCGTGGGCATGGCATTGGGCTGGCATCAACGCCTCTGGGACGACGCCCAGGACTTCCGTGACGAGCTGCTGGCGCTACTGCGGCCTCCAGCTTTGGAGAGCGATCCCCAGACTGTGTTTCTCCGGGCACTGCTCGAACTCTACGAGGGTGAGTTGGACGGCGACGGACCGACCTCTCCCGACCTTGACACTCTCACCGCGTTCCAGCGCGACGGGCTGATACGGGCGAAGCGGATTCTGGACCGCTACGGCGGCGTCCTCTACGCCGACGGTGTGGGCATGGGCAAGACGGAGATAGGCGTGCAGTTCATCCGTGAGCACACCCGGGACTTGGGGCAGCACGTGCTGGTCATATCGCCAGCGCAGCTTCGGGACCGCCTCTGGCAGCAGCGCCTCAGCGAGGCCAACCTGCCGGGCACCGTGGTGTCCTACCAGCAGTTGTCCCAAGACCGGCAACTGTCCCCTGACGGAGGGCGAAGGGTCTTGCCGGTAAACAAGGACGTGTACCGCTTCGTCATCATCGACGAAGCCCACGCGTACCGCAACGTAGACAACACCTGGTATG
>CBDCZB010000002.1:0-362799 GCA_965224415.1 Dehalococcoidia bacterium
AAGGCCGAGGGCAGGGACCCGGACGCCATCGTGGTCATAGACCCCCACACCGACCTGGTTGCCGGCATCCTCGAACACGTCCCGGAGCCGCTCATCGACAGCGTAAAGCTCATAGACCTGTCGGACGAGACCCGCTCCCCCGGCATCAACCTGCTGGACCACCCGACCGGGACCGCACCGCCGACTCGGTGGTGCGCGTGGCGAAGGGCCTCTGGGAGCAGTGGGGGCCGAGGATGCAGTCCATCCTCGAACAGACCGTCAAGACCCTCCACGAGGTCAACGAGCAGGTGGAGGCGGAGCAGCAGTACACCATCCTCGACGGGCTGAAGCTGCTGTCCGACGACCCCTTCCGCAACGCCGTCCTGAAGAAGGTGAGCGACCCCTACCTGCTGGAGTGGTGGGCGAGGGACTTCGGCAGCTGGCACCGCCAGTACCGCGCCGAGGCCCTGACGCCCGTCCAGACCCGCCTCTCCTACTACTCCTCCTCCAAGCGGGCCAGGGCCATCCTCGGCCAGCGCCGCTCCACCATCGACCTGCGCGACACCATCCTGCAGGGCGGCATCCTGCTGGTGTCCACCGCCCAGGGAGCCGTCGGGAGGGACGTGTCCGCCCTGGTGGGAGCGTCCCTCCTCAACCTGGTCGATTCGGTGATACGGGAGCAGGAGAGCGTCTCACTCGGCCAGCGGCGCGGCGCGCTTGTCGTCGTGGACGAGATGCAGTCGATGCCCGGAGTGGACTACGAGTCGATGCTCTCGGAGCTGGGCAAGTTCGGGGCGTCGTTTGTGCTCGCGACCCAGAGCCTCGCGAAGCTCGACGACCTCTCCCGCACCATGCGGGACACCCTGCTCGCCAACGTCGGATGCCTGGCCGTCTTCCAGGTGGCCGGGAGCGACGCAAGGCAGCTGGTCTGGGAGCTGGGCAAGGAGCGGGTCACCGAGGACGACATCACGTCGCTGCCCGTCCACCACTGCTACGTCCGCGCCACCGTGGGCAAGGAGCGGATGCCCGCCTTCTCGATGATGGTCCGCAAGCCCGAGGAGGGAGACCCGGAGACCGCCGCCCGCATCCGCGAGGCGGCAACCGCGTACACCGTCTCGGCCCGCCAGGCGGACTACGCCGACGCCGACGGTCACCGGAAGGTGGGCGACTACCGCAAAGGCATAGAAGACCTCAAAACCGCCAAACAGGAGGACCAGCGGGAGGCTGAGCGGGACGCGGTGCGGAGGAAGCAGACCAGCAAGCGGAGAGCGGACGCTGCGGACGCCGGAAGGGGCGGGACAGCCGGAGCCGCTGACGAGGAAGAGGAGGCCGTGGAATGAAACCCGCAGGATGTGAGGCCGACCTGCTCCGCGCCCTGGCTTCGATGCCCTTCCTCGACCGGCTGGAGATGGTCGCCGTCTGCGGCTGGTCGAGGGGCGCCGTCTACGAGGCCATAGAGAGCCTGGAGTCCGGCGGGTTCTGCGCCTCCGTGCCCCACGCCGTAGACCCGCTTCCCCCGGCGCGGAGGTTCCATCTCACCGCCGCAGGGCTGCGCAGGCTCGCCCGAGAGGAGGGCGTCGCGCTCGACGAGCTGGTGCGCTCCCATCCCGTCTCCGCCCAGTGGCGGCGCATCCTGATGGACCGGCTCGACCCGCTCGCCTCCGTCTACCACGTCGCCTCCGCCCTCTCCAACGTCGCCTACCCCATCCGGTTCCGCTGGTACCGGGCCATGCCGATGGACGCCGCCGTGACGCTGCCGGGCGGCAGGACCGTCGGGATCATCAGGCAGGGACTAACCGCCGACCGGTCGGGCTTCTCCAAGCGGCTCTGGCGGCTGCGCGACTGGCCGCTCCCCGGAACGCTCCTCATCCTCATGGCCGACGACGTGCGGCTCAGGCACGCCCGCAGGCTCCTCTCGACCACCGACGTGCCGGCCCTGTTCGCCCTGGAACGCGAGGCGGTCCTGGCCGGATCGGGCGACCGGATATGGAGCCCCGTCAAGGTCTCCGCCGCCATCGACCTGCGCTACGAGCTCGACCGGGCGGCCCCCGGGGGCGAGCTGCCGCGGGAGCCGGAACCGGAGCGGGCCGACTTCCCCGCCGATCTCCCCGACAGGGGGGCGGCGGCGGACATGTCCGACCATATGCTGCCCGTCATTCTCAAGTCCGCCGAGAAGTGCGCCCTCGACCTGATCTCGGACTGGCCCTGGGTCGCTCTCCAGGAGCTGGCCGGGCTGATGGGCGTCTCGCCCCAGAGGGCCTCCCAGCTCGTCAACCCCCTCGAAGGCTTCGGGCTCGTGAGCCGCCCCCGCGACGCGGGCGGACGCATCGTCCTCACCGACCGGGCGCTGACACACCTGGCCCGTAGGGACCGCACGTCCGTCGGCGTGGCGAAGAGACGGTGGAGCGTCGCCCTCGAAGACGCCGAGATCCCCTTGGAGTGGCGCAACCTCTCCGGCAGGAGAACGCGGCAGCTGCTGAGGAACGCCGAGCACACCTCCGCCGTCCACGGCTTCCTGGCCGCGCTGGCGATGCAGGCCCCCCTGCTGGGATGGGAGATCGCCCAGCTCGACCCGCCCAGAAGGGCCTCCCGCCACTTCCGGCACGACGGCGGGATGCGCGCCGTCAACCCCGACGCCTTCGGTGTCCTCGCCAAGAGCGACACACGCTGGCCCTTCTTCCTGGAGTGGGAGCGAAGGGCCGTGCGCCCCTCAATCATGTCGGCGCGCCTCGCCCCCTATCTGCGCTACTTCTCATCGCACAGACCCACCGACGACCACGGCGTCCGGCCCGCCGTCCTGGTCGTATTCGACGACGACATCGCGGCAACCCACTTCCTGCGCGTGGCGCGGGAGGAGATGAGGGCGGCGGGCGAGACGGTGCCCCTGTGGGTCTCCCATCGGGAGGCCATAGACGCCCTGGGGCCGCTGGGACGCGCCTGGCGCGCCCCCACCGACTGGGAGTCGCCCCAGGCCCTGCCGCCGCAATGAACGACTGGAAACAGAAAGCCATGAGTTCGGAAAATATTCACAAAAAGCAAGGCCATCGGCATCGACTACAAGCAGATGTACCGATGGCACAACGAGGGCGTCGAGCCGAGCGGGGGCGCCTACCACTCCCTCGTCCTGTTCGCAAGCAGGATCCCCGGAGGACTGCACATCATCTTCGGCGAGGGGTTCCAGATGACCTTCTTCAAGGACTGACCGGCTCGCCCCGCCCGCGCAGGCGCAACGGCGGGGAATGAGCCGGCATGGACGCCGCCGGGAGCGCGCCCCATCCGTCCGCTCCCGGCGGCGCATCCACCGACCTGTAACGAGAGGCCGGCGGCCCGCTGACTCGCCGCTGCGATTACGCACCATGAAAGATGCCACCGGAGAGAACGAACACAACAGACGGGAGAGGCCCGACGGGGACGAGACCCTGAGCGAGCTGATGTCCTCCTACACCCCGAAGCAGCGGGAGACCCTGCTGAAGGGGTTCCGCATCCTGGCGAAGGTCGCCGTCCGCGCCCACATGGAACGGCAGACGCCGGGGTCGACGACGGCGCTGGACGACGACGGCGGTGAGGAGGAGGGATGATGGATACCCCTCCAACACTCACCGACCCCACGCCGGTGGCCCTCTACGCCAGGGTGTCCAGCGACCGCCAGGACGTGGACCTCTCCATCTCCGCCCAGCTGCGGGCTCTCAGGGACTACGCTCGCAAGAACGGCTACATCGTCGCTCGCGAGTACGTGGACGAGGCCGAGAGCGGACGCATCGCCGACCGCCCCGAGTTCCGCAAGATGATTGACGAGGCCGCCAGGCCCAACGCCGCGTTCCAGGAGATTCTGGTCTGGAAGTTCTCCCGCTTCACCCGCAAGCGGGAGCACGCCGTCGCCTTCAAGTCCATGCTCAGGCGCAAGGGGGTCAGGGTGGTCTCCATCACAGAACACGCCGATGACACTCCCACCGGCAAGCTCATGGAGGCCATCATCGAGAGCGTGGACGAGTTCTACTCGGAGAATCTGGCCCAGGAGGTCACCAGGGGGATGCGCGAGGCCGCCTCTCGCGGCTTCTGGATCGGGAGCAGGACGCCCTACGGCTACAACAGGCTCATGGTGCAGGACGGGCCGAAGAAGCGGCCCACCCTGGAACCCGACCCCGACGCCTCCCGCGTCGTCAAGCGCATCTTCGACATGGCCGAGGCCGGAACGGGGATGCTGCACATCGCCCGCGCCCTCAACGACGAGGGCATCGCCAGCCCCGCGGGTAAGCTCTGGTCCAAGAACGGCATCCACTTCATCCTCAGGAACGAGGTCTACACGGGGACATTGATCTGGGGCGCCAACGCCAAGGACAAGGCCGAGCCGGTGCGGATCGAGAAAGCGTTCCCCGCCATCGTCTCCAAAGCCAAGTCCCAGCGCGTCAACAGGCTGATGCGCTCCCGCGCACCCAAGATCATCAATCCTCGCAGGGTGGGAAGCTCCTACCTGCTCAGCGGACTGGTCAAGTGCAAGGCGTGCAACAGGGCGCTCAGCGGACAGGTCGCCAAGAGCGGCCGGTTCTCCTACTACGTATGCCAGTCGATCATGAAGCGCGGCAAGGATGCCTGCGACACTCCCAGGCTCAACGCCCGCCGCTTTGAGGAACTGGTCGTCGGCAAGATTCGCTCCAACGTCCTCACCGAGGGCAACATCCGCGCCTTGGTGAAGGTCGTCGACGAGCAGATGGACGGAGTGGCCCACGAGCAGCGCAAGAGGCAGGAGACCATCGAGGATGAGCTTGAAGACGTGAAGCGGAAGCTGGGCCGCATCTGGCACTTCGTAGAGACGACCGACATTGGTATGGCCGACGCCTCGGACCGTATCAAGGAGCACCGTGAGCAGCAGCAGCGCCTGGAGGAAGCAGCGGCGGAGGCCAGGGCGATCCTCTCGCAGCGTAGGGCGGTCCTGGACGACGTGGAAACCATTGCGGCCTACGCCCAGGATATGAGCGAATTCTTGAACCAGAGCGAACTGACTGAGCGCAGGGCCTTCATAGAGACCTTCGTCAAGGAGATCGTCGTGATGCCGGGCGACGCCCTGCTGCGCTACACCATCCCCATGCCCGACGATAGCTCCATACCCGGGAGGAACGCCGAGGAGATGGCGCTGAACGGCTCAGTTCTGTCTACCGTCAAAAATGGTGGGCCAAGGTGTACCGATTTGCGAACTTTTCGCTGGGAGGTACTCATATAACAAGTGGGTTCGGTGGCACTGGTCAACTCCCCAACCTCCGCCCCGACTGTCATCTGTACAACGTTTCTGACAATCTGGAAGCTGGTGCCGACCTATAGTAGGCATCCTGGACTGGCTGAGGACCGTGGGTTGGTCATCGATCTGGCACGACGACTACCCCCTTGTAGCCTAACCTCACGAGCGTAACGAAACCACTCCTGTCGGATTGGCAGAGAGTTCTGCCCCTCCGTTACTTCTGAGCTCCCTCAATAGTGTGAGCAGGCTCTCGGTGTCGCTCTTGAGCTTGCACTCCCAAATTGTGGTCACCGTCCATCCTCGGTCCTCAAGCCTAGTTCGGTTCCTGGCGTCCCGGCTAATGTTGGCATCAAATTTCGAGTTCCAAAACTCCCGATTGGAAGCTGGCCGCTTGGATTTCTTGCATCCATGCTGGTGCCAGAAACACCCGTGGACGAAAACGGCAAGCCGATACTTCGATAGGACCAAGTCGGGGGTGCCTGGCAGGTCCCGGACGCGCAATCTATACCTGAAACCGTCTGTCCAGAGTGCTCGCCTAACGTGCAACTCCGGGCGAGTGTTTCTATCTCGGACCCGAGACATCAGCCGGGAACGCCCTTCAGAGGTCAGAGCATCCTGCATGGTCAGAGTGACCTCTTTCTCTTATGGCCTTTGGAGCGCACCTTGAGCCATGGGGCACTTTGAGGCCGCTGGCATGCGCCGGTTCTGTAGGCAGTGGATCGCCGAGCCCGGGTCCAAGGAAGACATGCGGTCGAAGACTTCGGTTTGTCTCCGGGCGCAATGCAGCGGCTTCTGGTTGTCTGCATTGGGTCAGCGCCCATGGAATGACGCGGCATGGCTTGCAGAGTAGCCATCTGGTCCTTTCCTTGCGCAAGCCGATTCAAGCCAATGCCCGAACCTTCCTCAGATGTTGGCGCAGGTCCTTATCCCCGGCTGCGTTGAGCTTGTCAAACACATGGCGTCGGCCGTAGAGAGAAGTCAGCATGCACAGGACAAGCCCTACTTGATTCTCGGCGTCGAGCGGGAAGGAGGGCTGGGATTCTGGAATCCAATCTGGGGTCGTCGCCAAAGTCGTGCCGTTTATGCGTCTGCAGAGTTGCGCGTGGCAAAAATCGTGTGACCCATGTCCTGATTCAAGTCCTCCTTCGTCTGTCTCAAATCTAATCGCCAGGGATTGAAGGCCCGCATACTTATCGAGCATTGTGAGAAGCACGTAGACTCTGAAATGAACCCATTGGTCTGAAGTCTCAAGGGTCAACAAAGGTAGGATAGTCTTGTCAATTACGGGCTCCAAGAACAGAAATCGATGCTGGCCCCTCAGGCCGAGCTCGGAACTGCCACGTGCAAGACCGCGCAGTCCGTAAGCATCGATGTGGTTAGGCCTGTATACTCCGTAAACCTTGTCTCGAAGAGTCGCAAGTGGACCGTCCTCCCACTTATATTCACTGAGAAAGTTCGACAGGATGTCGGATACTGCGAGTCGAACTGTTTCGTCTGCTGGACCGACCGGCATGGTTCTCCCTACACGCTAAATGCAACTTGAGGAACGTAGGCGACAATCAACGGATCCTGAGGTCCGCCGGATCCTGCCTGAGCCACGAATGTGAGGGCCTCCGGAGATTCGCTCTTGAAAACGAAACGCTTATTGAAGGGTGGAGATACGTCTGCTCTGAAGTCATCTGCAAGTGCGGTGGGCACGAACCGCGAGATGTTCTCGCAGAATACCCAATCAATGTCCTTGACTGTCCAGGGGTCCTTCACTTCGGGGATGCGCTCATCTCTGTTGATGTCTGGCCAATACCAGACGGGCCTCCAAAGCCAGTGCTGCCTTTTGAATCTGTACTCCATCAAGACATCCGCCAACAGGCCGCTGACCTCCTCGTTGTTAGGATCACACAAACGATTCCAACCATGTATGTCCTGGTATTCGTCTCGCACGAGGCTAGGAAACCTAGAAGCAAGATGCGGCGCATCGACCAAAATGCTCTGTTCGGGAAGAATGAGCCCGTTCAACAGAGCAAGCAACCGGGCCGCAGCCACCCGTGCCATGTATTCAGGTGGTAGCTCATCTTTCGATTCGAGGCCGCCGCGGGCCTGCTTCACGAAGGTGCTGAATTGGACGGCTTCCATTCTGCCGCTGCCCAGGAAAAAGTCGTGCGCGCTCTTCGGCAACCAGTCAATGAAGCGCTCAAGTTCAAGGAAGTCGAGGATAGGTG
The DNA here is from genome assembly GCA_965224415.1 of Dehalococcoidia bacterium. Classification (GTDB taxonomy): domain Bacteria; phylum Chloroflexota; class Dehalococcoidia; order Lucifugimonadales; family JAGWBF01; genus DAOUJI01. The sequence goes on from CBDCZB010000002.1 coordinate 7,429, forward strand.
CATCCAGGTTTTGCCGAACATCCTCGACGCACTTTTCAAAATTCACCCTGGCGTTGGGTAGAGAGGGCCAATGCCAGGGCCTGTAACCCTCAAACGAACCGGTCCATAGCCCCGGGTTGCCGATTTGAATGTCGCCTAGATGCAAATCGGCAAAATCCAACGAAGGGCTGCGAAGGCTCAGGTCGAAGGAATTGGTCCCGTACTCATTGAGGACGATGATCAACCCGCACTTGGTGAAACAGCGGAGAAGATACGCCAGCCTGCTTCCTGTGGTATCCCCTGCCTCCGAGTAACGTAGAAGGTCGTAGTCGACCACGATTATGTCTGCCTCGTCGACTTCAGTTGAGGCCATGTCTCTTTCGCCGGCTCTCCACGCGGCTCTTCTGCGATTCATCTGCCCGATCAATTCTTGGAAGGCCTCTCGTTTAACTGCTGTTACATTCGCCTTGTCGCAGACGGCCCGGACCTTCGTGGCCAAACGGTCCGCAATCTCTGGGTTATCGTCATACACCAACACTTGTATCGTGCTCATGACTCCTCCCGCCAGTCCAATTCGAAACATGTGCTAAATGGAGCCTCCGGCTTTGTGAACCGCGCAGTGGCTCCGAGGTCGGTGGCTAACAGCCGAACGATAGCCAAGCCCAATCCGGTCCCGCCGTATCCGAGTGCGCGCCGCTCTGCAGAAATCTCCAAGCCTCGTTTAAGGGGTTCGAATAGGCTTTCCGCCCTTTTCAGGTCAATGCCTACTCCAGTGTCCTGAACCCGAATCGCGCGATCGTTGCCGGATATGGCTGATGAGACTGCTATATGCTTGGTTTCGCTGTCAAGCATCGCATTGGAAGCGTTCATCCACACATTGTGGAAGATGGCCATCCAGATCGGATAGCTTGCGTTCGGCAGCAGGATGTCCCGATCTACTTCTGAGACATCGACCCTGACCCCCCGCAGTATCGATCTCATGTTGTCTGCCATGTTCTGGACTAGCGACCTTGCCTTGAATCGCGCAACTGTGTTGCGATTACGTTCATCCGTAATGGGAGAGAAGATAGCGCGTGTATCGCGCACGTCCTGGATCCAATTCTTGATGTTCGCGGCTATGGGAGCGATCGCTTCACTGATTCCCGGATTCGTCTCTCCAAGATTGTCTAAAGTCTCAGCGTGGTATTCCAAGAGGCTCAGCTGCTGGTTGAGCTGATGATCGAAAGCGATGGCCGTTGACCCGACCGTTGCCATTGCCCCAAGCAGGCCGGACTGACTCTTGGTCCAATCTGCTTGTTCGCGGAGAGATTCAACGGTCTTGTCCAGCTCTGTCCTAAGTTCGGTCGCCACTTTCGGGGGAATCTCGCTTTCGTGCTTCTCCAACACGTCCCAAACGTTCTTTACGAGGAAATTGGACGCGCCCACACTTCGTTGGGACGCTTTCTCGGTAAGCCTCCGAGCGGCTAAGCGAGTTGCATAGTAGTCCAGTGCGAATCGCACGGCGTCTTGAAGTTGATGAAAGGCCCCGTTGCTAACAAGTCGATCCCGGGAAACCTGTATTTGAAGGTGCTGTCCCTGGGCCACGTCACCGACTGCCGCCATCCTCGCCTCACGACTTGTGTCGATGTTGACGACACCGAGAACTCGCGAATTGGTCGGCAGATGATTCAACCCCAGATGTACGTTCAAGTCGGATGGAAGAAGCTGAGACTGCGTCATGCGATGAGCGTGATCGAACTCTAGCCTCAACCAGTCCGCGGCTGGCCCGGCGTAAGGAATGCGGAAGCCGGCATCATAGATGTGGACGCCGCCCCACTGCGCCATGTATTCTCGGGCCTGTTGCACCGCTATGCCGTAGGGCTGACGGTATTGTAGGGTGAAGATGCGGATTTCGAAATCGAGACTGTCGATCAGACACGAGTCCTCTCCCCGAACTGGGACCGAAAGCTTGTAGGGTTGCGTAGCCTGGCCTTCAAGCTCCAACGACAGTGATAGTTCTCGCTTCAACGGCCAACTGTCGGAGTCGTCCTTCGACAGTAGTCTTCCCACGATCCGGGATGTGTAAAGATCCAGTATTCGGGCCATCTGAGTGTTGAACAGAGCAACGGCAGTTGGATCAGGTGAGCTTAAATCCACTTCAAAACCGCCATCCTTAACGTCGGATGTACCAGTCAACGACCGAAACGGAGGCTGGAGAAACCAGATCTCTCTTGCTAGACTCTGAAACTCCTCGGGATTCCATTCATGCTTGAGCTTCTTGAGGGTGACCGTGGTGCCGTGAGGCTTTTGGAGCGGGAAGGCGACCTCATCGGGTTGCCGCAACTCATACTCAGCGGTTGCCTGAGTCAATTCTCCAGCTTGAACTGCCGTATCCCAATCCACTATCGCAAACAGCTCTTGGTCCGTTGACTCTTCCGGAGGTCTGCTTCGATCAGGAATTGAGGTAAGCTCCAACTCGCTGGCCAGAAACTGTACGGCCAGACGCCCTACTCCTTTTGAGCCGGTCAGTCTGCGCTTCAACACCGGCGAGGTCATCTCGTGGATCTTGTGAGTCGAGCCCACACGCATCCAGCGACTCGCAAAGTCCTCCTCAGTCATACCGTGACCGTTGTCCGACACCTCTATTGAATCATCTTGGATGCGAATCTCCACTCTCGTCGCGTCTGCGTCGAAACTGTTCTTCACCAACTCGGCGAGGGCGATGTATTGGCGCCCGACCAGTCGCTCGCCTAACTCGCGAAGCAGCTCCGAATCTACTGTGAAGTGGATGGTTTGCAATTCAGACACCCTGTGCAATCAGGCTTCGGTCTGACGTCCCGGGCTCGTTGAAAGGTTGTGACAAACTCTTCAAGAATGGAATGACCGACTTGCCAATGGCGAACGAAAGCAGAGGTGGGACGGAATTCCCAATTAGCTTCGCCAAGTGCTTCCGTGCCGGGACTGAGCCGAAATTGACAGAGTCCGGCAACGTTTGCAGTCTGGCGGCCTCGTGTGGCGTAATCACTCGCCTGCGCGACGGATGCACATATCTGCCCTGTCCCATGCAATTGAAGCCTGTGGTCACTGTCTGCGCGGGAAGATCCCAAACCATTCGACCGTACATGGCGGTGTAGGTGTGGTCGGACCTATGACATGGAGGCCTCAACTCGTTCGGTAGGTCGGTCTTGTCGTTGTCAAACAGCCAGTCGAGCCGTGACTGATTTATGGGATACGGAGTGGAGGCGGAATCGAATGTGGTGTCCTTTACGTCATCCTCCAAATCCCCTATGGCCCAGCGAACTGACCTAGGAACGTGTCCGCAAATTGGAGACTGTAGACCGTCAACTAATGCTTGGGCTTCAAGTTCGCAATCTTGCAGGGCAACTATTATGTGCCGCCGTCGCCGTTGAGGTACCCCCAGGTTCGATAGATCGACAACGCCGACACCGACCGAGTATTCAAGAGATTCGAGGCAGTCGATTGTCCTGTGAACTGCCTTCTGCACATCGTGAGTAACGGTTGGGACGTTCTCAATGATGATTGCCGACGGGCTTAGGACCTGAGCTGCCCTTGCCATACGAAGATAGAGCCCGTTTCTGGGGTCGTCACGCCTAGTATGATTGTTCAGATTCGAATGGCCCTGACACGGAGGTCCACCCAGCATGAAGTCCAAGCGTCCTACCTGATGCGCAAGCTTGACTTCTGATCTTGTGAGCCGGGAACCTATTTCCCCATCCAATACCTCTTCGATGGGTTTGCAGATTGTCGTCGCAGTCGGGAACAGATCGCGGTATACGTTCATCGCTATCTGATCAGAATCCAGGGCCAGTCGAACATCAAGGGAGTACTCAGAGTCGTGTGCCGCTCGCTGTATCCCCAGCGATAGACCGCCACAACCCGAAAAGAGGTCGGCCACGTTTATCACAGGCCATGAAGGGTCAGCCGCCGGGACGTCGATGGACCTTAGCGTTGAAGTATCTGCCTGACAAACGTGACAGTCTTTGTAGGCTTTCATGATTTCGTCTATTGGCCAACCTGTTTCACGGCGCGTAGCCAAAACGTCTGTACTCCCGCTTCCACCAGATGCTCGTTCGCCGGGCTGTCCAGAGTCAGCATTGGCTTGCCGGCATCGGCTAGACGGCGGGTGAATGCATCGGTCTTACTGCCAGGAGCAGCATGGGCGATGAAGACCCGGCTCGCCAGCGACGCCACCAGGTCGTTGCGCTGGGCCGCGAGCTCCGCCGTGGGGCGTCGGGCCATCGCTGGGAAGGGTGACAGGACCAGCAGGCGGCCGTCATCCAAAGCGGGTCGCCAGGCACGAGGGATGCGCATGTTGTTGATGCCGCGAGCGGGGCAGACGACCACAGGTTGCTCGCCCCGCAGTAGCAGGCGCAGACATTCCCGCTCCATCGGCGTCTGGAAGCCTCCAATCACTGGCACGCCAGCATCCCTCATGGCTCTGGCGAGGTCGTAGGTCTTGAGGATGAGGTCGCCGGGGCAGCGATTGGAGCAGAAGAGGGCAGTCAGCGGCTCTTCAAGCAAGCGCAAGGGTCCTTGATGAGCCATCTCCGGTGCCAGCAAGGCTGCGGATGCCTGCTTGCACCGACGGCCCCGGTTTCATGCGCTAAGCTCAACATTGATTCTCTCGTAAAAAGTCTGTGCAGGCCGAATTAGAACAACCGTACCCGCGCCGGGGTACAATATACAGTCTCTGTTCCGTATACTACCCCAACATACGGTAGCGCGCATATGTGCGAAATTGCTGGAATTTCCTCAAACCGGGTTTTTACGAGGGAATCAACATTGCCGTGTGCTTCATTGCTGTGTCTCAGTTACCTTCGCAGAACAGATCGGTGAACTCTGCTTTGGTCTTGCAGCGCCTGACCTTGCCGCGCATCTGTCCAAAGTACGTTGAGGCCCGTTTGCGAGGTCCGGACTCTGCCGGGCCAAGGTATTCGTCCACGTATCTCGACTGCCCCGTGGAATCTGTGATTGGACTCTTCACCGCATTGATCGAGTGCCCCAATAGGTGAATGAGCATGGCCTTCGGATCAAGCGGGCCTTGATAATCTGAGAACGCATCGATTGCTAAGGACTCCATGTGGTAGCCACTGAGCTTCCTGTCCTCTTGCGCGATGAAACAGTCCGCCATAGCCTTGGCAAGCTTGATTATCGGAACTACCCTGCCGTCCCTCGCCGTGATGACTTTGGCGAGCTTCCTGGCAAAGTCATCAGGCTGCGCCACGTTGCTCCACTGATTGCTCTCCAGGTCGGCAATCCGAACCCCGCCAGATTTGGTCCGTATGGCGGGCAGTATCTGAATCTCGATCCCGTCGGAGTAGCTGACCGTCACCGCTAGGTTGCCCGCGCTAACGGTATTCTGCCGAAGCCGATCCTGGATGGTGTCCCGCAGGTACTCTATGGCTCTTGCAGGAGTCTGGTTTACAAGCGAAGACTGGTTCACTATGAGAAGGGCGTCGACATCGCTGAGGCCGGTCACGTAAGTGCCCTTCCGCACCGAACCTCCAAACATGGTCTGCACCACGTTTCCTTTCTGTCTGAGGAACCCACAAAGGCTTTCTAGGTGCTGAGTGACGGTTCTGGTATTCCTGCGTTTGTAGCTGGCGAGTAGCCCCTCACAGTACTCATTGAACCTATCGTCTGACACGGGTCATGCCTCCGTTTCCGCCTCGACCAGATCGTCCAAGACGACGACGGGCAAGTCGTCGACACGGCGAAAGTCGGTGTCGTTGGTGATGAATGCAGCGCAGCCAGCGCGCAGAGCGGTCGCGGCGTGGAGGGCGTCGGGTGTCGCCAAGCCCGTCTCGGCGCGGATACGGGCGGCGTCTTCCCAAGTTGCCAGGGTTGCGGGGATGAGATCCATCTCCGCAGCGGCAAGGATGGACCGAAAAAGCATCTCAAGGCGGGCGTTGCCGTCTCGCAAGGGTCTGATTAGGGTTTCCAATGCAACCAGCTCGCTACTTGCTAAAGTGAACCGGCCAGCCCTGGCATCTTCCCACATCGGGGCCAACAGACCGTGATACGGCTCAACGCGTTCTACGCTGTAGATGATCGCATTGGCGTCGACATAGACCGGGCCGCCGGTGGGCAGTATCAACGGCCCCATGATTCCTTCTCTTCTTTCAAGTAGGCCGCTACGTCCGCCCCCGTCTTGAAAACCAGGCCACCCGGCGCTTCGGCCAGAATGTCAACCGCGGACCGTCGTTCTGACGCCAGCGACTGGCTGACGACCACGTCAACGGACTCCCCCACAGGGAGCTCCCGGTCCACTATCTCTATCTTGCCTCCCGGCAGTACGGTCGTCCTGATGTGTAGAGCCTTCTGCATGATTCGTGACTCCTTCATGTAGTGTATTGCTTTGACGCCGCCCGCATCTCCTTGCCAAACACAAGCTCGTCATACTTAGTAGTGATTCCGGAGTTCTTCAATATACGAGATCCAAGAGTTCGACATATCAGATAGACGGCAATAGAGTCCGCTATCGAAAACATATGCCCGTCGGCGGAGGTACGTTCGATAGAGTGCTTTGACTTGTTGTACACTGCTTGGTTTAGCTCCCTTAGAGCTTCTACCAAGTCAGTGTCAAGAGATCTGGCCTTACCAAGTTTCAGTATCATGCCGAGGGAGAGAGGACCGTCAATCTTGAGTCGGCGCTTAAGGCTGTTCTCCACGTGGAGACAGGACATAGTCACGATGCTTCGAGTAAGCCATTCGAGAGGACTATGCTCAAGGTAGCTACCCACGTACTGAATAGTTCTGAAGATAGCTCTGTCTTCAATTCTGGCCACGGCGGTAACGCTTCCTCCTTCCGTTATCTCGTTGATGTTGTGCTGTCCCAAACCCGGTATCGTCTCATCAATAAGCATCAAATCCCTGAGCGCGGATTCTCCATCACTTACAGCAGCGTTGCCAATCCGAAGTATCTCGGGGCAATGGGATGCGAGGTCAACCGTCCGAAATATCTGATGGATCTCAGGCCGTAAGCCATTGGCGTGATTGCTGTATTCATACATCCCTAGTACTGAACCAAATCAGGATTGGCAGGGATAGAGGCGATGGAGTTTGCGTCTGGCGTCTTGGGCAGTGAACCGCCAGTTAATGGTAGCTCCTATCGCGTTCCGCTCTGACACGCAGGCGCTGACGGCTCTTTCCAGGCTGTCCTCATCTCCGTTGCGTCCGCGCAGGCAGGCCCGGGCCAGCACGCTGAACTCGATCTCCGCCATATTCAGCCAGCTTCCGTGCTTGGGAGTGTGGTGCAACTCCAGCCGCTTGGCGATGCGCCGGGCCTCGGCCGCCGGGAAAGTCTCGTAAAGCGAGGCCATCCGATGCGTGTTCAGATTGTCGAGAACCAGCCGAATCACCGGGACATCGGGGTAGGCCTCATCCACCAGCCACCGCATCTGCTGAGCGAAGTCCTGCATGGTGCGTTGCCGGGTTATCGCCACGTGGCGCCAGCCCCGGCGAGGCTCACAGGTGAGGAACAGGTTGCGCGTCCCTCCCCGCTGGTATTCGTAGTCCTCACGCCTCGGCCTCCCAGGCTTTGCCGGCAGCGGTTCCCTCACGTCGGCCAGCAACTGGGTGGAGGTCTCGTCAAAGCAGACCACCGGCCTCTGCGGATCGTAGGGCTCGGCGTAGAGATCCAGCACGTCCTCCATGGCCGCCACGAACTCTCCACCTACCTTGGGGATGCACCATTGTTTCTTGAGCCACGGCTTGAGCGTGTTTTTTTAGCCGCAGGCGGACCGTCTCGGGAGATAAAGACTCCACCAATCCCAACTCCACCACCTTGCCCGCCAGGGCCCGCATGGTCCAGTGGTCATGACCGTCGGGCACCGGGCTGCAGGCCAAGGCTATCAGGTGGGCCTCCACCCTTTCATCCACCTTTCTGGGCCGGTTGACCTGGTTATGGTGCCTCAGCACCTCGTCCAGTCCTTCCTCGGCATACCGCCGCTTGGTGCGGAACACGGTCCGCTCCGACACGTCCAGTGCGGTGGCCACCTGGGGGGCGGTCCAGCCCTCATCTATCTTGATCAGGATGCGGGCCCGGGTAATCGCCTGTGCGGAACTCCTCCCAGCCCTGATCATCTTCCTGAGCCGTCCCTTTTCCTGTGTTGCCAGCCGGACTCCGTACTTCTCCTGCACCATGACCACCTCACATCCCACAACCCTTCGTCTATCCCCAAGGTAGCATCCTGTCTGGGCTCACGTACTAACTGACAATGCCAGATTGGCCGAATACTAGTCACCCCTCCCTGCCCATGCGATACTTGATGTAGTAGCTGCCCACTCTACTCTTCCTCCTCGTCCTCGAAGGAAGTCCTCACCACCAATGCGTGCTCCAACTCGACCTCTTCCCATAGTTCGCTTAGGCTCAGGGCTTCCAACCATATCTTGTCTACCTTGTCCGTTACGTGGCGGCACTTTGCCAGATTGTAGTTTCCGATGTTCTTGCCAGCATTCAACTTGAACACGGGGTTCTCACTCATTGCGCTCTCAAGTTCCGGCAGCAAGGCTAAGAGATGTTTCCGCTGCTGTTCAGTCAGCTGCCCCGGTCCGAATGGGGCACTGGCAAAGTTGCTCAGAGTAAGATGAAAGTCGTCCCCAATTGCAATCCACCAAACGAAAGCCAACTTGCCATTCAAGAAGAGCATGGACGCGTCCCGAATCTGGCATCCTGAAAGGTGCCTGCTCCATACCCGGTTTGGGGGATGAGGCTGTTGTCTGCGTCATACACAGGCGGCTGGTGTACACAGAATGTCAGCCAGTTGTAGGCGGTTTGCTTGAAGTGAAGGTGGTGCCCCTGGCGCGCTGGGGTGAGCTCGTTCTGGAGTCGATAGCTGCTACCCTCCAATAGTGACTCGAATTCCTGTAGGAGACGGGAACTGCTCAGCTTCGGAATCAACCCGCCGAACGCTGACGGGGAGAACGGCGCATACGATAAGCCGTCGAACAGGACCGGACGCTGAGAGTCGAACCATCTGTGTAGCCGCGTCGTGAAGCTGCGCTTCGGCGACCTTGACGCCTTACGGGCTAGGTAGATCGTGTTGCGCACCCGCGTATCGAAACTGAACAGTGCGGAGGGGATTCGGCCAAAAGATGAAAACCAGAGCGAATCGCATTCCTCGTACAGATAAGAGCGCAGGCTGGCGAATCCCGAGCTGAATGCAAGGCTCAGCGGCACAATCATGCTTGTCCGTCCGTCGGTCCGGCACACGTTGACGCTTCGCTCTACGACTGTGGCGTATATGTCGGGACACCTGGCGGTCTGAAACCCCTTCGGTGTGTACGACTCGGCTACCTTCCGCCTGGATACGTACGGTGGGTTCCCGATCACCACATCGAAACCACCTTTGCTCATGATGCCGTAGAACTCCACGAACCAGTGAAAAGGCTGGTGACTGCCGCGCCAAGCGTTGTATGCTGCGGTCTTCTTAAGGTCAACGCCGTACTCTCTGGTAAGGTGGCGGTCCAGTTCGTCGGCGAGGCTGCGGAACTGGTCGCGCAGTTCGGCTTTGTGCTCGGCGGTGATGTGGGCGTCGTCGCTGTAGATGGTCTGCTGCCAACGAAACTGGTTGAAGGCCGCGCTGGCAATCTCGGCCTCCTCATTGATGCGATCGAGGGCTGCCTGGTCCTCAGGAAACACCTGCCGATGTTGGCCGTTGGGCTCGATTGTCATGGCCTGGCGCACGGCTTCCAGAGATGTGAAACCCACCAGGGTGTTCCCGGCGCGGACGTTGAAGTCTATGTCTGGCAGCGGTTCTATCTGGTCGTAGGTCTCCAACTGGGCGACCAGCTTCAGGAAGAGGCGCAGCTTGCATATCTCTACTGCCTCTTCCATGATGTCAACGCCGTAGAGGTTGTTCAGGACGATGGACTTGAGGATGAAGTAGCGCTCGCTTGGGTGCTTTTCGACTTGACCCAATACGTCCTTGAAGTCGCTGAGGGCGTTGGGACTGTGAGGTCGTTCGGAGCGCTCCAAATCGTCCAAGAAGCCGCGCATCCCCTCCAGGCAGGCCGTGTAGAGGGGTTCGAGGATGTTCAGAGCGGCGAAGAGGAATGCGCCGGAGCCGCACGTCGGGTCCAGCACCGATACGTCCCGCATGGCGTGCCAGAAGGCGCGCAGGAGCTCCGGCCCCTCACTGTGTACGATAACGTCTTTAGCGAACTGCTCGATGTCCAGGTTCAGCGTGATGAGGTCGTTGACCTCTTGGACCTCGCCGGATGCGAGCTTGGCGCGGACTTCGGCGTAGCGTTGGCGGCGGGCCACCACCTCGCGCCAAGTCTCCGTGGGCAGGGCGTAGTCGTCGGGCGCAGGCCGATTCCAGCCGCTGCGTTTGGACATGTCGTCTAGGCTGGCGGCGATCTCCTCCGGTAGGTCGAAGGGCGAGGCGAGGCGAGTAGGACTCTCGGCCTGCCGCGCGTTCCAGGTTATGCCGTGCCCCACGGCGGGATAGATATAACGGTCGGGGTCGTCGCGCAGAAGCCGCCACACGCCGCCGTCCGGCCCGAAGGCCACCGGGCACTCCTTTTTCGCGGCGTCGAACAGGAAGGGGATTACCGTGTTTCGAGAGATATAGCCGGTGATGTCCTCCTTGGTGTAGTAGGCCCCCATCTGCTTCTGGTTGACGTACTTCTCGAAGATGTAGCCGAGCACGTCGGGGTTGATCTCGTTGTCCTCCCGGTAGGGCCGCTCGTCCAGGTGCCAACGGTAGCCGTCGAAGAAGTCGAAGACTCGCTCGAAGGCGGCGTCCGGGATGGAGATACCAGGGTTGTCACGCTCCAGGTCGTGTACGTCGAAGAGGCCGCCGTTGAGGAAGGGCACCCTGCCGAGGAGGGCGGCCAGATCGGGAGCGCGCTGGGCCTCGGGCTGTCCGAGGCCCTCGTGGAACAGCCGCAACAGGAAGAGGCGGTAGAACTGCTGGAAACGCCCGCCGCCGCCCTGTTCCTGCACCATCTTCAGGCGGTTGCGCAGGTAGTCGATATCCTCGTCGAGGAAGCCCTGCTTCTGAACGAAGTAGACGAACATCATGCGGTTGAGCATGAGGGAGGCGTACCAGTCTCGGTCGCCCTGGGCCGTGACACCCTCGATGAACTTCCCGAAGTCCTCCAGTTCTTTCTGGAACCGTTCGTAGAAGCGCTTGGTGACCCTCTCTACGTCCAGGGCGGCGCGGACCCGTGAGGCGACAAGGGCGATGTTCAGCGATGGCTCTTCATCCAAGGAGACGAATAGCGGCTGGATGCGCTGGAGCAGATGGTCTCCACTGCCGCCGGTGGTGTAGGCGTACTCGCGGCAGGCGGCTGGCTTTCCGCTCTCCCGTCTGACCCACTGCCAGACCTGCGCCTTGCGGCCTGGGTCGGTAAAGATAATGAGGTGCTCGAAGGTGCGCTTGGCGACCTCGCTCTCTATCTTGCGGCGGACCGGGTACTGGGGGATGTTGTTGTCGACGCTGGAGTCGCACTCGTAGACGGCGAAGCCCGCCTTCTCCGCAATGGGATTGAGCGAATAGTCCCGCTCGTTGACTCGGACGACGAACGGCTCTGCCGTGTAGTGGTCCCAACCCAGCCCCTCCATGAAGAGACGCGGAAAGTCGAAAGCCTGTAGGTGGGGCCGTAGCTCTTCAATGGAGACTGGCATCAGGAGTCGTCCTCAGTGTCGAACAATCCCAGGGAGCAGATGATCTGTGGTTCTTGGGCCTCGGCGGCGGCGTCCCCCGTCAGGCAGAGCCTGTCCTCTTCACGCAGGGACATGACGATTTCGCCTAACTGGTCGTCGGATACGCCGCTGCGGAGTTGCCGGTTCAGGGTGTCTACTGCCGAAGGGCGCAGAGGATAGCGGTAGATGTCGTCTATGGCCTTGTGGAGAGCGTCCACGTCGAACAGCTGGCCCTTGATGGCGTCGGCGTAGGCCTTTAGGCGAGTGTAGGTGCGGAAGCGGGCGCCGGAGGGCCGTCCCAACTGTCCGCCGACTCGCTTTTCCTCTCTGACGACGTGCCTGACTCCCTCGGCAACAAGCTCGTGGTGACTCTCGTGGTGAGGCTGTGCCGGGGTGTCGGGCCTGCACTCGGCGGCGGAGAGGATTTCAAGCTGCGACTCGGTAATGCTTTGGCCATCGCGGTCCACGTAGGCCAGAGCGTCGTTTCCATCGGAAGTGCGCATGAACACGAGCACCCCTTCGGGTCGTTGGGCGATAGGCATGTGCTTCCGTGAGGAGAAGACGACGTCCGGCAGGTCGGCCACGGCTTTCTCCACCGACGGGTCCTCGCCGATGGCGTTCTTCCATATTTGGTAGGCGTGGGACGCCAGGTCTACGTCACCCTCCGGGTCGCCGTCCAGGATGCCGGCTCGCTCGTGGTACAGATTGACGATAGCCTGATCGTGGTCTTCGTCCTCGTCCTCGAAGAACGCCTCGTCAGCGCCAACCACCTCAGCGTTCTCCCTCAGCCGCTCCCGTACTCGCCCGCGCAGGTCGATGATGCGCTCGACGCCCTCGGCGGGAAGGAAGGAGTGGCAGAGTATCTCCTCTGCCTTCTGCCCGATGCGGTCCACGCGACCCGCACGTTGGATGAGGCGGATGATGGCCCAGGGTAGGTCGTAGTTCACGACTACGTGGGAGTCCTGAAGATTCTGGCCCTCGCTGAGCACGTCAGTGGCGACAAGGACGCGAAGCTCCCGCTCCGGTTTGCCCTGGCCCGGCCTCTGGTTGCTGTTCGGGCTGAATCGCCATGCCGAATCCGTGGGGTCGGCGGAGTTGCCGGTAACCCCTGCCATGTCCGCCATCCCTCTGTTCTTGAGCTGCGCTTCTAGGTAGTCAACCGTGTCGGCGAATTGAGAGAACACCAGCACTTTCTGGTCTGGGAAAGTTTCCGTCAGCAGTGAGTTGAGCGCGTCGAGCTTGGCGTCTTTTGCGGGGTCCCAGTCCCCGTAGGCCTGGAGTATGTCCAGGAGGGCATTGGAGTCGGATTGAAGCTCGCTCTCAAGGGAGCTCTTGAATAGGTCGGGGCGGAGCCACTTGAAGCGGCGGCTGTAACGGCCCTCGTACTCCCCGTATATCTGGGCTGCCCGCGCCTCGAAGTCGGAGGCAGCCCAAGCGCCGCCGGTCTTCTCGACTGCTTCCTCCTGATCATCGTCATCAGGATCGAAGAGAGCGCCCTTCGCCTGGTCCGCGTCCTCGTCGGTGAAGCGGGAGTCAAGCATCTCGGCGTCCTGCGTGCCGAGGGGCAAATGCAGGCCGTTCCTGATGGCGTGGAGGAAGACGTAGTTGCGGAGCACGTGCCGCTCTACGGATTGCAGAAAGGCCGCGCCGCTGCTCTCCAGGCGCTTGAACAGGTTGGTGCGGCAGAACCCGATGAGCCGCTTGCCAGCCCGGGACAGGTCGTCGATCTGCCGCTCCTCTCCCTTGGTTGGTGGCGTTGCTGGGTTATCCAGCAGATAGTTGCCGAGGCCGTACCTGGGCAAGTGGAGGTTCTTAACTATGTCGACTACCTTCGGCGAGTACAGCTGGGCGTACTGGTCATTGGGGTTGGAGTCGTCGATGGCGAACTTGACTGTCTTTGGCACGCGTGTCGGGAAGAAAGATCGGGTCCCGTCCTCGTAGGTGAGGAACTTCCGGCCAGTCTCCTGGTCCGTCTCCGCGTAGTTGTCCTGGATGAAGCTGCGGGTGCGGCGCACCAGGTAGAGGCGCATCAGGTCTCGCCAGTCGTCGGCATACTCGCTGAAGTCAAAGGCCGCCAGCGTGCGCGGCGAGGCCTGGTGACGCCTGCTGAACTCGATCTCGCCCAACTCCCGCAGGAGTCGTTCAGGGCGGATGCCCAGGTCCTGGTCTTCCTCCACGAAGATTCGCAGTTGGCTGGACAGGTCCAAGTACGTCTTGTTGTAGGGCGTGGCCGATAGAAGGATGCACTTGCTCTCGTTGGCTCGGACGTACTCCTGGATGGCTCGATAGCGGCGGCCCTCCCGATTGCGAAGGTTGTGGCTCTCGTCGATGACGACAAGCCGGTAGCGGCGCAGCGTGGGCAACTCGCCGAGCACCCTGCTCAGTGACAGGACTCTGGCGCGAAGCTGGTACTGGTACACATAGTCTTCCCACATCGGGACGAGGTTCTTCGGGCAGATGATGAGCGTCTCTAGCCCGTAGTCGTCCTCGAAGATGCGGGCGACGGCGGTGGCCATGAGCGTCTTGCCTAGACCCACCACGTCTCCGATGAGCACACCGTTGCGCTTGTTCAGGTGGTGGGCCGCGATCTTGACCGCGGCGGCCTGGAAGTCGAACAGTCGATCGCCGAATACCTTGGGAATCCTGAACTCGGCAAGGCCGGCACGAGCTTCGTGGGAGAGGTGGTAGGCCATCTTGAGGTAGACGTGATAAGGAGGTATCAATGCCTCCCGCGCCCAGCTATCTTCAATGATCTGAAGCAGTTCTTCCGTAATGTCTACGCAGAACCGGTCGTTCCACCTGTCCTCAAACCACTGCTTCAGCTTCACCGTGGCGTCCTGGTCGAGCACGTCCACGTTCAACTCGCCCTGTGCCGACAGACCGGCGAAGGTCAGGTTGCTGCTTCCCAGGTAGCCCACGATGGGGTTAATGGGATCGTTGCGAAACAGCAGGTAGAGCTTTGCGTGCAGCGGGTGACGGAGAAACAGCTTGACTATGACCTTCTTGGCGCGAAGCTGCGCTGCCAACTGCCGCAAGGTCCGCTCGTCGGCGTTGGTGGGAGCACCGATAGTGAGCTGCTGGCGAAGCTGTTCGGCCAACTGGACTCTCAGGCGGTGCGCCGTTTGGTTGTCCACGCTGGAGGGCCTGTCGACAAGGCTCAGGGCATCTCGGAGGTCCTCGTGCGGGAGTCGTTGCATCCCGATTAGCACGCGGCACGGTCCGTCACCCGGCTGCCAACGGTCCACGAGCGGAGCAAGACCACCCCAACCACGTAGGTTGAAGTAGCCAACGCAGAAGTCCGCCCGTGACGACAGGTCCAGGGTCTCCCGCAACGCGGGCAGGAGACTGGTGTCAGACGCAAGGTTGTCAAAGATACGCGGCATGAACGTTTACCCGTTATCCGGACTTTGAGCTAGTGTCGTCCTGCGACCTTGATGAGTCTTCTGCCTATTGCCACCCCCAGCCCTCACCCACTCGTCTACCTCCGAAAGCCGAAAGCGTAAGAGCCGCCCCACTTTGTGCGCTGGGAAGTTTTTTGAGTCAACCCAACGGTATATGGAGTCTTTCCCTACGCTCAGGTGGGTAGCTACGTCTGCAATTCCGACCCAACCTTCTTCAGACTCCATGTCCTGCTAACTCCTTACAATGAAAGCCTACAACCTACAATGAAAGTATGATTCTCTCGTAAAAAGTCTGTGCAGGCCTAATTAGAACAACCGTACCCACGCCTGGGTACCATATACAGTCTCTGTTCCGTATACTAGCCCAACATACTGTAGCGCTCAAGTGTGCTAAATCGTTGGAACTTCCTCAAAACGGGTTTTTACGAGGGAATCAAGTATAGTTTTGCGGGTATCTGCCGTCAATCTACAGCGATTCGGAACTCTGAGACAGGGGTGTAGGTTTCTGGCAACAAAAAAAGGCGGCGTACATGGGCGGTCAAACGGAGACGCTTACCTAGCCCGGATGTTGACTAACTGTCGTAGTGCGCCCACGTCAGTCAGCCCCCCAGCACGGTCGGACACGGGTATAGACCTGCTGAAACCCGATAGAGGCCGAGTACATTGTCCAGTGACAGAGCGGCCTCACCGGAAACGCAAAAAGGGCTGCATACATGGACTCGCAGGGGGAGGACACCGAACTACAGTGTCCTCCCCCTGTCGTGTTGCGACCTAGCGTCCCGCGCCGACCGGCTCCATTTCCCGCTCCTGCTCCAACGCCCACTCGAACATCGAGAGGGATGCGGGCTTAGGCTTGCGGCCCCGGCCCTTGGACTTGACCGGTTCCTCGGCCATGAACTCGGCCCAGGAGAAGAGCGACTGCTGCGGCTCGTCGGCCTCGACGTGATGGCCGTTCCCATTGCCCCCGTATCCAGTACGGGGCAGGCCATTCACCGGAATCGCCTCGTGGCCGTTACCATTGGCATGGTGGCTATTGGCCGGGACAAGCTCAACCGTCGGCCCGATGCCGAAGCTATCGGCGTGGTGTCCGTTCCCGTTGCCGTTGACCCCAACGGTCTCCGGCTCCACCTCGACCAGCTTCCAGCCATCGTCCACTAGCAGCTCCTCTGCGGTGGCCTCGGCGTTCCTGGCCTGGGCCAGGACATCTTCAATCGTCTCCGCCACGTCCTCCTCATCGCCGCTGACGATTCCCTGATCGTGGTCGAGGACAAGCTTGCGGGCCAGGGCCATCATCAGGTCGTCCCCGTCGTCGCCGTAGGCGGCCAGCCCGTCCTCCGGCAGCTCGCCCTCGACGGCCAGCGAGCTTTGCATCTTCTTCGCCACCAGCTTCAGCGCGTCGGCCTGTAGAGTGTTCTTGTAGGACATGAACACCACCTTCACCGGGCGGGTCTGCCCGATGCGCCAGGAGCGCCGGGACGCCTGCCTGGAGACGTACACACTGTAATCCGTCTCGAACCAGACCAAGGTCGGGAAGTCGATGAGGTCGAGGCCGGTCTGCACCAGCCTGGGGTGGCAGATCATCACGTCGATGCCCTGCTTGACCTTATCGGCGACCCACGCCTCCCGCCGTTCGGGGGCCACGGCGTTGGCCTTCATCACGGCCACCCGGAACCCGTGCCGGGTCAGGATTTCGTCCATCCGCTCCGTGATGTCCCGCGTACCCGTGTGGGTCGCGTAGACCAACACCCGGCGTCCCTCCAGCCGCTCGGCGGCCACCAGGTCCACCAACGCCTTTTCCTTGGGGTAGAGCCGCTCCTCGGACAGGGGCGGCACCTGCACGATGATGTCCCCGCTCCTGGGGTCGAAGACCGTCTCCCCCTTGGTGCAACCTTCGGGGTAGGCCAGCAGGGTTTGCAGGTATGTGGCCAGCAGCCGTTTGGAACCGGCCTTAAGCGCCTCGGCCAGCTCCTTTCTCAGCTCCTCGTACACGGTGTCGTAGGCACTGCGCTGGGAGTAGCCCGTCGCGTCCTCCTCCGAGTCCATGCTGGACAGGAGTATCTGCTCGGTGTAGTCGGGCAGCCCCGAGGCCACGTCCGCGAGTCTGAGGAAGACGGTATTGCCGATTATGTGGAAGAGAGCCGAGGGCACCAAGCCCGGCCTCTCCCTCGTCACCTTCCGGTACTTGCGGCGGCGGCTGTTGCGCCCGTCCTCCAGGGCGTCATTGTCGGGCTTGCCGATGGAGTGCTCCTCGAAGCCGAACCGCTGAATCCAGCGGTGCTCGTCGGAGCGCTCGAACTCCGTCCTTATCTCAGGCGAGAACCTGTAGAGCAGATGGAAGAGCGTCGAGGCGTACCCTCCCATGAGCGTTCCGCTCAGGGAGAGGGACTTGCCGCAGGCGTCTGCGAGGACTCCGGCGGCGATGCCCTGGGCCGAACCGCGCCCCTTGTACTCGTGAATCTCGTCTCCGATAAGCAGGTCGAAGAAGCCCTTCATGCGGTGCTTCACGTAGTCCGCCAGGGGGTAGCGGGCCGGGCCGGACCCGTCGGCCTGCCAGAGAGGGGAACCGCAGCCGGAGCAGGTGTGCTTGCGGCGGTTCAGGTCGGCGTCGGTCAGAGGCACGCCGTCCTTGTCCACGATCTGCGCCGTGCAGTCGGGGCAGCAGGGAACCCTGAACGGCTCGCCGGTCTCCTCGTCCCGCACCAGCCTGCCCTTGGAGACGGCCCACCGCTCGATGACGGCGGCCTTCCAGCGATAGGACAGCTTCGCCTTCTCCCTGGACATCACCGCGAACAGGGGGCCGGAGCCGATGGAGAAGCGGAGCCTCTCCAGGTCGGTGATGGAGGTGACGATGACGGCGCGAGCGCCGGGCACCGTCACCTCCACCTCCCGCTTCCACTTGGGCACCAGGTGGGGCGGCCCCAGCACCAGGATGCGCTTGAAGCCCGCCATGTGCGCTGCGGCGGCGGCGATGAAGGTCTTGCCGGTGCCCATCTCCCCGACGACGGTGGTGCCCCGGTGGGCTTCGAGGGAGAGGGCCGCGCCCCTGATGGCGTCGGCCTGCGCCCCCAGGGGGGAGCGGAGCAGGCGGGGCAGCGTGCCGCCGTTCTCCGAGGGGCGGTAGAGGGGCGGGTAGGACTCCACCACCCTGTGGGCGATGGCGTCGCGGTAGGTGTCGATGAACTCTCCGAGGTTCATTGCGCGTGTCTCCTTCCTTGTTATTGCCGAAGGAGGACGCCGGGACCCGGGACGCACAACGCCCCCGGTGGGGGACGTTTCTGCGTCGCGGGTTCCTGGAAACGTCCCCAGGCGGTTTGGTGAACTGCGAGGCCCGCAGCCCGCAGGTTGCGGCCTCGTCGTGCGGCTCTGTGCGAGCCGTCTATGCGGCTTTGAGGGCCTCCCTGCGGGCGGCTTCGGCGCCCCTGTACTCGTCGTAGCACCTTCCCCGCAGGTGGTACGCCTTCACCGGGGAAGACACGGCCCTGCCGTTCATGTCCAGGTCCACCGAGGCCGTCTGCATGGCCGGTTCGCCGGGAAGGATGGACTGCCCGCACCGGCAGCAGGATTCAAGCACCATGATCGTCTGCATCTCTCAGCCTCTCTTTCCTTATATATGGATGGCGTGCTGTGTCCAAACGAGGCGAGGCCCCGCCGTTTCCCTGTAGAGGGATGACGGAGCCTCGTCGTGCGGCTCTTGGAGTGAGCCGTCTAAGCTGCGATGTCGGTGATCTCTCCGCCGTCCAGGTCCAGGGCGACCACGGTGGTCACCAGCTTCTCCCGGTGGACCTCCTTCTCCGGGCTGTCCTCCACCATGACCATCTCCTTAGCGGTGCGGCCCTTGACCAGGATGCGCCTGCCCTCGGATTCGAGCACCAGGCTGTCGAGGAAGCCCGCCGCCACCAGCATCGCCATGTGGCCCCTGCGCAGCGGCATCAACGGGCGGGTGCGGGTGTCCCTGGCGGGCCAGAGGGTGTCGGTTATCTCCGTGCTGGTCCACAGCCCCGACCGCCTGGCCTCCGCCGCGGCCGCCACCGGATCGACGGTGCGGGTGGTGAACAGGATGTCCCCTGCGGGCGTGGTCTTGGGGGTGAACGGCGGGTAGGGGTCGGGGCGCATCGGCTCCGGCTCTCCCACCGCCCATTCCAGCACCTTCCGCTCGCCCTGGGCGTCGGGAACGGGGTCGGCCTTGCGGTAGCCCATGAGCACCACCTGGTCGAAGACCTCCCGCTCCGGGTGCGGGAACGCCCAGCAGCGCATCCGCCCGTAGTGGGTGGAGAGGTAGCGGGCCGAGACAGCGAGGCGCTGCCTGGGGACGATGAAGACCAACAGGCCCCCCTCTGCCAGGTAGCGCGTCGTTTGGGTGAGGAAGGCGTGCTCCGTCCGCTTGTCCTCCGAGTCATGATCGTAGGGCGGGTTCAAGAGCAGCAGCCCGAAGGCCCGGTTCGCTATGGAGGTGGCGAACAGGTCGGAGGCCAGGGCGCGCCCGAGCCGCTTCTCCGCCTCCTCCGCCCGGTCCCTGTGCAGCTCGACGCCGTAGGTCTCGATGGGGATGGCGTCGGGCGCGTCCATGCGCTCGGCCAGCTGGGCCAGCGCCTCCCCGGCCCCACAGCAGGGGTCGAGGATGCGCAGCGTCTCCCGCCCCCGGTTGTAGTAGCCGGAGGGGGTGTGAATCAGCTCCGCGAGCAGGTCAACCACCCGCTCCGGCGTGGGGTAAAACCCGCCTTTTGCCTGTGCAGCCAGTCTCATGTCGTCTCTCCTTTCTCTTGGCTATCGGTCGTAGTTGACGGCCCGAACCGGCAGGGTTCGGGGTTGCAGAAGCGGCAGTCCCCTCTCGCCCTGGGGGGAGGCACGTAGTCCTCGACGGTCACCGCCTGGAATATCACCTGGATGCCGCACGAGCCGCAGTGGTAGACCTCCCCTGTGTGGATGTCCTTGTCGAACTCCTCCACCTGCGCGAACCGCTCGTCGCAGTGGGGGCAGTCGAAGAACAGCGTCTGTTCAGTCGGCATGGTCTCCTCTCCTTTCCTGTGTGTCCTGTGACGCGTCAGGCGGCGATTCCGATGTCCTTGTGTGTTGGTTCCAGGCCGACCACCTCTCCTATTGCCAGGTTGCGCTGGTAGCACAGCACTTGGGCCGTGCCGATGCTCTCGGCGCACGGCACACAGTAGGCGGTGATGAGCTCGGCGCGGTTGGCGACGGTGATGCGCCGCACCAGTACCGAGCCGCCCTCCGGCAGGGCTTGCCTCGTACTCGTTACTGGGTTGTGCCGGTAGAGCATGACCGAGGGGTCGCGCCGTTCCGCCTCCGTCGCCGGTCTGAAGAAGTGCGGCTGTCCCGAAGAGACCAGGTGCTGCGAGCCGTCGTGGGGGCAGTATCGGCAGTGGGTACCGTCGGGGGAGAACCGCCGCCAGGCCCCGTGGTTGTGCCCGATGCGCTTCTTGTTCCTGCGCTTGGCCCTCTTCAACGTCCTATCCATCGCGCCCCTCCTCCGGCAGGGTGAGCCATCCGGCGGCCACCGCCTTGGAGAGGTCCTCCTTCAGCTTGTCGGACTTGGGGGAGCACCTGTAGGCGGAGACGCCCACGCTCTGGAGAGGAACTATCTCCCCGTTGTCGATGCCCCGGTCCCAGAGCCAGCCTGCCCAGGAGCCGTGCAGGGGCAGGGGGCTGCGCTTGTCGAGGAAGCGGTGGTGCAGCGCCGGGGCCTCGTCCTCCGACTGCGCCAGCAGCAGGAAGCTGCTCTTCTCGAAGCCGAACTCGGCGGTCTTCGTATAAACGAGGGCGTGCCAGCCGCCAGAGCCGCGAAGCCGGGCGATCTTGGTCGTCCAGGTGCCGACGGTCTCGTACGGAATCTGGCACCTCTGGTAGCCGCCGGTAAGCGCCATGCCGTCCGCGCCTTTGATGAGGTGGGCGACATCGGGGGGCTGCTTGAGGAGCGAGGCCCAGATCGCCTTGAGCGCCGTCTGGGAGCCGACCATCGAGACGAACCAGAGGCCGTCCGTCCGGTCGTCGCGGGCGAAGGCGTCGGCGGTGGCCGAGAAGCCTCCGGCTGAGATGGTGTACAGGTCTTCGGGGTCGGTGGTGTGGGTTGCGAGCATGTCATGTCTCCTTGGTCGTGTTGTGTTGTGAGCCGATGCGTGGGGAAGCGATTCCCCCGCGTGGGGGCCGGACGGCGCGGGACCTCAGCCCATCAGCCCGCGGTCCTTGAGGCTGACGAACCTCGTGCCGCCGATGACCACGTGGTCGAGAAGCTCGATGTCCAGCAGCTCCGCCGCCTGCTTCAGCTTCCGCGTGATGAGCACGTCTTCCGGGCTGGGGTCCGGGTTTCTGCTGGGATGGTTGTGGCTGATGATGACGGCTGGGACGGCTTCTAGGACGGCGTGCCTGAGCACCTCCGCCGTGCGGACAATCGACGAGTTGATGTTGCCCTGGTAGACGATGCGCTGGCCCAGCACGTTGTTCCGAATGTCCAGCAGCAGCACCCGAAGCTGCTCCTGGGCAAGCTGGGACATCTCCGGCCCCAGCAGGTCGTAAACGTCGCGGGGGGAGCCTATGGAGGGCGGGTCCACCGGGCCTTCCGGCCTGGTGGAGACCTCGTAGCGCACCGCCAGCTCTCCCAGCAGGCTCAGGTTGCTGCGCAGGGCATCCAGTACCGCCTGCCCCTCCGGGTTGACGACGGCGACGGTCTCGGTTGGCTTGGTCTGTTTCTTCCTCGGCATGTCGGCCTCCTTCGTTGTCGGTTGGAAACGAAAGCGAGGCCGCCCCCTGTGGATTGGGAGCGGCCCCGTGGTGCGCCTTCGGTGAGGCGTCGCCATGCGGTTGTGAAGCTGCTGCTAGAATGGGGAGGCGTCGGCCGCCTGCCCGTTGTCGTCCCCGTTGCCGCCGTTGCCGTTGCGGGAGTCGAGGAAGACGACCTCCTGGGTGTGAATCTCGGTGCGGTAGCGCCGCTGGCCGTCGTCGCCCTCCCAGGTGTTGTTCACCAGGCGTCCGGCGACGTAGATGCGCTGGCCCTTCTGGACGTACTGGTTCACGGCCTCACCGCTCTTGCCCCAGACCACGACGTTGTGCCAGTCGGCGGTTGTCTCAACGTCCTGGCTGCGGCGGTCCGTCGCCAGCCGCAGCTTGGTGACGGCGGTGCCGTTCGGCGTGTACTGCATTTCGGGGTCAGTCCCCACCCGTCCCAAAAGCTCTACCTTGTTGACTGTGCGTGCCATTTCGATTCCTCCTGAATTGGTGTGGCGCGGCCATGCCGCGCCCGTTTGAATGAGGCTTGTCCCGTACTCCGATACGGGAGCGAGGCCCCACCCTGTAGAGGGAAGCGGCCCCGTCCTGCGCTCCCGAAGAAGGAGCGTCTAGCTGAACTCGATGTGCCGCGGCCCAGGCTCCGGCCCGTCGTCGTCGCCCTCGAACAGATTGTCGGGGTCGAAGTGCGCCGCCGCAGTCTGGAGAGCCATCAGCGCGTCGGCCCGTGCGCCCGGCCCCAGGGCCGGATCGTCAATCGCCTTCAGGTAGCGCAGCGCGGCGTCCACCAGTCCGGCGTGGGCGGCGTTGTTGCAGAACACCCGCTTGGAGGCGTTCGCCATCATCTCCATGCTCACCAGCCCGTCGATGCGGTTGGAGATGCGGGTCTGCACCGAGGCCAACTCGTTGGCCAGCCGTGCGATCTCCCTGGTGGCGGGCGGCATCCTCCGCAGGGTCTTCGGCGCGAACCTGCTCATCCCGCCCTCCGTATCTCGCCGAGGGTCTTCGGCTCCCAGTACAGGTCGCGCTCGACGGCGGGAACGCCACCGAACACCGTCGCCTCCGCCAGCTCGTCCAGCGAGAAGTAGCCAAGCTCCGTCTCGAACCCCTGGACGAGGCCGAAGCACTCGCCGGTCTCCGGGTTCCACTCGGTCACGTACCAGGTCCAGTTGCCGTAAGGGGAGAACAGCTTGGCGGGAGCGAGCACGTCGTCGTAGTTCTCGACGTTCTCGTTCGCGTAGAGAGCCGGGATGGTGTCTCCCAGCTCCTTCGTCATCAGCTTGTGCCTGCGCAGGCCGCTGTGCTTGTCCTGCCACGTGGTCGTGGTCGTGGTCGTGGCGGTTCCGGTTGCGTTGGTCATGGTGTCTCCTTTCATGCTCGGTTTGATGGGACTGGGCGGGGCCGTCCCGGTAGATGAGAGGTAGGCCCCGTTTGTGCGCTCCGGCTTGGGAGCGGCTATGCAACCCGCACGTACTCCGACTCGCTCTCGGTGACTATCCCGGCCCTGGTCTCAGGGTCGAGGACGGCGTTGAGCTTGCGGTAGTTGACGGAGTACCTCGTGGACTGCACGAGGCTGACCGTCCTTCCGTCCACGGTCGCCTTCGCGTCCCCCT
Source organism: Dehalococcoidia bacterium (assembly GCA_965224415.1). GTDB lineage: Bacteria > Chloroflexota > Dehalococcoidia > Lucifugimonadales > JAGWBF01 > DAOUJI01. Next base: position 30,810 of record CBDCZB010000002.1, read on the forward strand.
TCCGGCGCATCCACGCCTTCAGGGTGTCCCGCGCGCCGCGTTTGGCCTTCTCTGGCTCGCGAATGGCTTCCTGGGCTTCGCCGTAGGCCGCCACCGCGTCCCGCGCCTCCTGGTCGCTCACCTCCTCGACCTCCGGCCCCTCGTCCGTCCCGTCCTCTGCCGCCTTACCCGGCAGGCAGACCGCCAGGAAGGGGCATGACCGGCACTGCCAGCTATCTGCGGAAAAGTCCCGGTCGGGCAGCGCGCCGGGGTCAGGCCCTTTGAGCGCGTGATGAGCGCCGAGCTGTCCCAGCCACTCGCAGGCGTCCTGCAAGGCCCGTTCCAGCCGCTCGGCGGGGATGACCTCGTAGTCCCAGGTCCGTGCCCCCGTGTCCATCGTGGCGATGGCGGCGTCCCGAAGGTCGCCGAAGGTTCCCAGGGTGTAGAAGGCGACCTGTGCCACCGACTGAGGGTGGCTGCGCTCGGCCCCCAGCGTCCGCCAGCGGCGGAACGCCTCCGGCCCCCGCGTCTTGACCTCGACGACCATCTCGTCGCCGTGTCGGGAAGCCGCAGGCCCGTCACCGAACAGGAACATCTGGATTTCGGAGTCCGCTTCGTCCCCGTCCAAGGGCATCCGTCCGGTGGCGTCGGGGTGTCCCGTCACCAGCAGAGCCTGCCCCGTACCCGATACGGGGTCGGGGCCGATGCGCACCGTTACCGCCTCCGGGTCCTGGGGGTCGGCGGGAGACACCTGCCAGCCCGCCCGTTCCATCGCCCGCAGCACGACGGGTTCGAGGGCGTTGCCCGCCTCCATCGCCGTCAGCGACTCCTCGCTGGGGGGATTCGTCGGCTGGTATCCGGTAGCCGAGTACCAGAGGGCGCGGCGGCAGTTGCCCACCGACGAGGCCCGTATCTCAAGCTGCCCGTCCTCGGCGAAGCGGGCGTTGGGGCGGGAGAAGACCTCCGCCCGGTCGATGTCTGTCGTCATGTCGATTCCTCCTGTTTCCTGTAGATGGAAAGCGGGGCGGTCCCCGAAGAGACAACCCCGCTGGATTCCAAACCCTCGATTGTCCTGGCCGCTTATGCGGCCGCCTTCACGTCTGCCTCTCGCTCCTCCCTGGCCCGGAGATGGGCCCCGTATCGAGTACGGGGCAGGCTCTTGAGGATGTGGGCGATGCCGTCGCCGAGGCCGTGGACGGGCACGCTCCTGCCGTCGCCCATCTGGTTCCAGAACGGCTGCATCTCCTGTATTCCCTGAATCTGTTCAATCACCTCTTCAAGCGAGGTGCCCCTCCGCAGGTGGAGGGAGATCAACCGGCAGGCAAGCTCGGTGACGCCGTGCTGGAAGCTGCCTCCTTTGCCGAGGAAGCCGAAGACCTCGAACGGCTCGCCGTCCTCGTTCACGGAGACGGAGACGAACAGGCTGCCCATCTCGGTGTTCAGCTTCGTCGTTGTGCTGGGAAGGCTGCGGGGCCTGGGCCTTGTCGTCGCGGTCATGGCCCTCCCCCTTCCGCCCGGCAGAGCGGGAGCGTGCGGCTGCACTCGACGGCCTCCAGCTTCCGGCAGTGTCTCGCCATCGCCGCGTCACCGGCGCAGGACTCGGCCTCGATGAGGGTGTCGAACCGCCCGAAGGTGTCCGGCCCCCATCCCTCCCCGTAGGCCATGATGTGAAAATGCGGCCCCGGCGCGACGGCCCGAAGGTGCGGCAGCGCGGGAGCGTACCGCTCGAAGTAGCCCGCCACCTTGAAGGCCATCTCCCTCTCCCGGTCGTCGCCGATGCCCAAGAGCGTCCTGACTATCGGCTCCTCGCAGTCCTCCTCTGCGAAGGTCTGCGTGTACATGGCGCCCCGCAGCTCGGCGGGAAGGGAATCCCACCGCTCCCGGCTGAGCTTCAGCCCGCCGTGGCTCGGCGTCGATACCCTCCAGACGCCCTCGTCCAGTTCCATAACGTCCTTGGTCCAACCCCAGGGTGTGTAGGTAACGTTCGTCGTCATTTCAGACCTCCTTGGTAGTCCTGTAGATGAGAGAGCGGGGCAGCCCCATCGGAGACAACCCCGCTCGATTGCGTGTCCCGGTTCGACCGGCGGGCTAGGCGGCCCCGTATCACGTACGGGGCAGGCTCTGGGCCTGCCGCATCTGGTTGAGTTTGTTGGCGGCGGCCTCGACCAGAGGCCCGAGCTCGTCCGCCGTCAGGTCATCCAGGCCCTTGCCCAGCCTGTCCACCACGGCGCTCCGCACCCCGTCCTCGTCGAAGCCCTGCTTGACGGCCAGCTCGATGAGCCGACCGCGCAGCCTCTCGACCTGGGACTCGTTGCGCCCGCCACCCGATCCAGTCGAGGGCAAGCTCTGAGCCTGCCGAACGGGGCGGTTGGCATGGGCCTGGCCGGAGTTGCCGTTGACCGGGGCGGGCACGCGCTCCGGTCTGGGCGGGTTGCCGGCCTGCGACTGGTCTCCGTAGAAGCCGTTGCCGAACTGGACGCCGAAGCTGCGGAAGGCCCGCTTCATGCTGTCGGTCACGGCCCCTTTCATCGCCGTGTCATGTCCGTCGAAGGTGTCCTCCGTCACCGGGTGGACGCCGACGTCGGTGCGGGGCAGAGCGCCCGCGACGGTGACCCGCACCGGGGCGCTGTAGCCCTGGGCCACCTTGACCTCGCCGGTGTTCGTATCGACCGTCTCGATCCGGCGCAGGGTCACGTCGCCGACCAGGTCGTATCCCCAGCCGCCATGACCGAAGATGCGGTTAGCCTGGTCGATGACGGCGTGGCCTTCGAGGTAGTCGAAGACCCTGCCCCCGCGCCCCTTGCGCTGGGAGACCAGCGAGGAGTCGAGGGGCTGCCCCAAGGCGTTGGTGACGGCGGGCGGCAGCCCGTCCCAGAGCAGAGCCAGCCCCGCACTCGATGCGGGGTCGTGCTCGCCGACGATAGCCTGCCCCGTACTCGATACGGGGGCGGCGTCGGGCTTGTGCCCGTTGACGTGGCCGAGGCCGTTTCCGTGGTGTCCGTTGTTGCCGTTAGACATTGCGTGTCTCCTTCTCTGATGGGTTGTTCCTGTAGCGAATGGCCGATGGGCGGATTCCCCTACGGGAAGCCGTGCGCGGGCAAGGCCCGTCGTGAATTGGGCATAGGACCTCCCCCGATCGGAGTCGGGGGCAGGCTCTGGGTGGTGAGAGTGGGATGGGGATGAACCGGGAGCGAGTCCCGCAGGCAAGCGGAGCGGGGAAGCTCCGTTAGGGGAGTGGCGGGAGCTAGCGGGCGGAGCGAGCCGCCTGAGCCAGCAGGCGGAGGAAGGCGGCTCGGCCCTGGGGAAGGCAAGCAAGCTCGGCCACGTCGGAGACGCCCTGGGGAAGGGCGACGGCGGCTGAGCGGCGTCCAAGCAAGCCCGCAAGCCGCTCGGTGGCCTCAAGGCCCGCTTCGTCGTTGTCGAAGGCGAGGAAGACCCGGGGGCAGCCCCGCAAGCCCTCCGCCACCCTCTCGACCCCCTGCGTCCCAAGAGCGGCGCAGGCGGGGACGCCCCAGGAGGCAAGAACAAGCCAGTCGAAGACGCCCTCGGCCACGACCGCAAGGGGCGGCGCGGGGCCGAGACGCCCAAGCCCAAGCACCGGCTTGGGGCCGGGCAACGCCTGGAACCTGGGAGTCCTGTCGGGATCGACGGCCCGCCCGACGAGCCAGCGGACAAGCCTGCCGGTTGCCTGCCCCGTACTCGATACGGGGTCGGGAACGACCACCATACCGGCGAACCGCTCCGAACCCCGCTCGGTGAACAGGCCGCAGTCCCTGAGCCGCTCGACATCGAAGCCCGCCGACTCAAGGGCCTCCCGCAAGCCGTGCCCCGGCGCGAAGCCGAGTCCAAGCCGAACGGCGGCCGCAAGGCCGACGCCCCGCGAGGCAAGGTACTCCCAGCCTGCGGGGCTGCGCCGGAGCTGCCCGGTGTAGAACCGCGCCGCCGCCGTCAGCAGCGACGGGTCCCTGGGAGGCAACGGGATTGCTCTGGGACGCCTGGCCGGAGCCGGGCGAGATACGACGGGGTAAGCGCCCCCGTCAAGACGCCGGATCGCCTCGAGCAGGCTCAGGTTCTCTGTGCGCCGGATGTAGTCCAGCACGTCGCCCCCCAAGCCGCAGCCGAAGCAGTACCATCGTTCAGAGTCGGCGTAGACCGTGAAGCTGGCCTCCGCCTCATCGTGGACGGGGCAGACGCCCTGCCGGACCCTGCCCCGTCCCCTGAGCCTGACGCCCGATGCCTCCACCGTGTCGCCCAGGGGGTGGCGCGCCTTCAGCGCCGGGATGTCCACGGAAGCGTTGGCTATGACCATCACGCACCCCCGTTCAGAGGCCGCAGACCCCGGAGGCTGCGCCCTGAGACGACCTTGCCGGGCCGCCAGCGCATCCCCAGGACCGCAACGACCTCCAGCGTCCCGCCGTCGTCCGTGGACACCAGGGCGGCGGCCCTCCCCGTTGCCTGGCTGTAGACCATTACACCCCTGCTTCCGAACCGCCGCTTCACCAGCTGCGACCACTCGGCGTAGGCCCACCGGGCCTCCTTCGTCTCCGCCTTCGCCACGTCCATGCCGACGAGGACCGCCAGGGCCGCGTCGATATCCCCCGCCTGCCGCATCCGCCGAGCCTCGTGGACGCACTTGGTCACGCTCGGTGTCTCCGTCGCCGGCGCCGTCTGCGGCTGCTCCGGGAACATTGCCGCCATGAGTTGGTCGACCATCTCCTCCAGGCTTCGCCGGGGCCGCACCTCCTCCATCGTCCGATTGCCAGTTGTCAGTGTTGCCGTTGTCATCGTGCACCTCCTTAGTGCCTGTGCTTTGTTGCCTTTGGATTGCGCCCTTGCGGGCAAAGAAGAAGGGCCGTCTCCGGATGAAGACGACCCTTGCGTGTTGGGATGGGTTGTGCGCGGCTCGAAGCCGTCAGCGTCTGGGCCTTCGCACCGTGCGCCGCATGAACTGCCTGAGCAGCAGCGCCCCGATGCCCAGGCCGACCAGGTTCAGGAAGACCAGCTCGCCGTCGCCGGTGATGAGCGGCGCCGCAATCACCAGCGCCACCACTCCGGCCACAACGACCCGCTTGCGCTTCCACCAGGGTCGCTTCTCCGGGGCCTTGACCGCCGCGTCGCTCACCGGCTCATACGCCGTCCAGATGGGCAGCCCGATGAGAACCTCAAGCTCTGTTATCACCACGCCCTTGGAGCAACCCCCGGTGTGGCAGCGCACGTCGATGCCCTCGCCGTCCGGTCTCTGCCGAAACGCCAGCCCGTCCGACTTGCCGCCGTGGCAGATGGCCGTCGTCGTCCAGAACCAGCCCCGCTCGAAGCTGACCCGGTGCGGAAGCAGGTTGGCGATCCTGAGCGCGCTCGGTCCCGTGTACCGTTCCGTCATGTCCCGTCCTCCTTCTCCTGTCTGTGTCCGTGATTCGTCCATAGCGTCGTTACCTCCTTACTGAGTGTGTTGCCGTTGACTCCGTGAATCCGTGAATCCGTGTTGCCGTTCCGACGACGTCCGCAGTCCGACCACGCCCGCAGTCCGACCACGAGTCGAACGGGAGAGACGCCGGGGTGAGAAAGACGCAGCTCGGCCCAGGGTCACATCAGGCGAATGGACTCAGAGGGAGCTGCTGTGAAATGGGGTGTGCGACCGGCCTGCAGATCAACCACAGAACGGCGCGGTGAGAGCGACGCAGACCCTACGACGTCATCGCAGGCCAGCGTGCGTGAGAGCTGCGACCCAACCGCGTGACGATTGCGCCGCAGGCATGAGGAATGGCCGGTGTGCGGGGCGCACTCCGACCAGAGCCTGCACCGTACTCGATACGGTGGTGTCCGAGGGGCCGAAGCGAGAGACGCTCCAACCGCTGCGAATGTGTCCTCCGGGGCGACCATCGGGAGAGCGAGGCTCAATCCTTCCGGTCTGACCCCTGGGCGGCTGTTCGGAGAGCAAGGCTCGATCCTATGCAGCCGGTCCCGGATTCGGGGGACGGGAATCCTCCAGGTTTCTAGGCACGAAACGCTGGAAAAGCCAGAAACTGCCTCAATTATCGCCCGAACGAACGAGCGAATGGAAGGCTTCGGAGGGGGTTTCGGGCCAACCCAACGTAGATTGCTCGCACCGATTTAGCGCCCTTTTCGCTGGGACTTAGCACCCGCCGAAAACCGGCCCCGGAGCGGTCTCCGGGGCCTACTTCCGCCACAGCCACAGGGTGAGGACCGTCCGCACCCAGCGCAGCAGCTTTCGCTTCCGCAACGCCACCCGTGTGTCGGCCAGCGCCTTCCAGCGGTGGGTGGTCTGGCCCTTGCGCCCGAAGCCCCTGAGCGGCTGCTTCTCAGGCGGCAGCGTCAACCCGTGCTCCTCCAGCATCGCCAGTTCCAGCACGAGCAGACGCTCCTCCGTCGTGAGCCACGACAGGCTCTTCCCTCGATGGGGGTGGTCGGCCCGCAGCCTGCGCCACTCCTCGACCAGGGGCCACGCATCGCCGTAGACCTCCTGGTCATCCTCTGCGGGTTCTTCGGTCACGATCTCGGGGTCCAGACGCCGCTCGGTGAAGGGCTGGCGAGGACGCAACCCCGCCACCGGAGGGGCGGCCCCGGTCTCCGACCGGCCCGCCCCGTCGTCGTGCTCCCCGTCCTGCGCGTGGTCCTGTCCCTGAGACTCGGCGCTGCCAGCAACCGCAGCCCGAATCTCGCCGAGGCCGTCCCGCAGCTCCTTCGCCAGCGCCTTCACGCCGCCCTCCAACGCCTCCACGCGCCCCCGAATCCGCGTCACTTCCGGGTCGTCGCCGGTCCCCAGAAGCAGCTCCAGCGCATCGCCCATGCGCCCGGTGATCTCGCCCGACTTCACGGCCCGCGCCAGGGTCTTGTAGTTGACTCCCAGCAGCTCCGCAGCCTCCATCTTACCCTCCTCCCGCACCAGCTCACGCAGGAACCCGCTCAGCCTGATTCGCCTCAGCTTTTCCACGTCCGGACCACCAGCCCCGTTCCCGTCGTCCTGTACCTCGTCCGCCGTCGTCTCGTCGTCCAGCGGGCCGCCAGCCAACGTCTCGTCCGCCTGTGTCCCGTTCACCTGCGCCTCGTTCATGGTCGAACCTCCTGGCTCTCATCTCCTGTAGGGGGCAGTCCTGTAGGGGGTATCTCACCCCCCGATAAGGCCCCGCTCCCCGAATTGCTCGCTCCGATTTAGCAGGATTCCGCTCCCCCGCAACGACTCTCGGACTTCCCTTTTGGGCATTTACGCCCCCAGACGTTGAACCAACCCTTACCTCGAAGTGCTCGCAACAACGGCTCCACCACCCCGGATTTCCGCCTATTTCACGTTGGAAACCGCCCCCGACTCCCTTTCGGGAACTGAAGCAAATCCTTGTACACGGGTATGACACCACATCCGGCCTCTCAAAGTGGAGGCCCCGTGAGGGGGGCACGTCTGCGTGCCCCCCTCACGCACCATGATATTTCGCCCCCCGACTCCTCAGACTCGATGGGAGAACATACGACCCATCGACGAGGAGGCGAAGACGTGGGAGCGCAATCGACCGTCCGACGGACCTTTGGCAGAGCCGGGAGGCTGGTACCCCTGGCCGCCGCGCTGCTTCTGGCGGCGCTGGCGGCGATCCCCTCAAGCGGCGTCGCCCTGGCCCAGACCCCTCCCGGCGACGGCATAGTCATGGTCAACGCAGACCGGGAGTTCATCGAGCGAAAGAAGAAGGGCGAGTTCGTCGCCCGACCCGTTTTCGACCGCGAGATAGCCAACCTCTATTACGCCGTGCGCGACGCCGACACCGGCGACTGGATAAGCGCCATGTACCGCGTGTCTGGCGGCGAGAAGAAGCGCAGCGACGGCTGGGAGTACTCCTGGGAGTACCCGGCCCTGGACGAGCAGCCTGACCTCGACCCGGACCGCGCCTACCTTCTGGTGATGCTGGCTGAGGCCGAGGACGGCAGAAGGGGCGAGTTCTACGCCGTCGTCCCCTTCCACGAGCCGGGGCGCATCTGGGACAAGATTCTCTCCGCCCTCAACCCGGCGCGCTGGGCGAGGGCCTTCGCCGGCTGGGTGATCGAGGGGGTCCACGGGACGCTCTGCGGCGTGGTCGAGCGGGCGTCCGGCGAACACGCCGACAACTGCCGGGGAGGGTAGCGGGCGATGGCAGACATCCTCACAGGAACCCCGGAGCACCTCACCTACGGCCACGACATGGTGCGCCAGGCGTGGATGGTCGTCTGGGCCGTCACGTCCGCCGCCCTGGTGGTCATCCTCGGCTGGATGGGCCTGAGCTTCATCATCTCCGAGCACCTGGGCCGCCAGCAGGCGGGGTGGCGCGAGATGGTCCCCCGGCTCGTGCTGGGACTGGTGTCCGCGGCGTCGTCCCTGTGGTGGTGCGCCCTGGTCCTCGACGTGGCCGACGCCGTGTCGGGATTCATCGCCGTCTCCCTGAACGTCACCCCCGGAGACATGCTGCGCTCAACGCTGAGCACGCTGATGACGGCGGTGCAGGCCGGGAGCGTGGGCATGGCGCTGCTGCTGGCCCTGCTCTACCTGGTCTACGGCTTCTTCGTCCTCTACGTCATCGTGCAGATGGTGCTGCGCCTCGCGCTCATAGACATCCTGCTGGCCCTCGCGCCCATCGCCCTTGGGCTGTGGATTCTGCCCCACACGGCGGGCTGGGGCCGCCAGTGGCTGCGCCTCTTCATGACGACGGTGTTCCAGCAGGCGATCCAGCTCATCGCCCTGGCGTTGGGATTCGGGTTCCTGCGCGAGTTCGCCGCGATAGCGGCCTTCGAGCCGGTGCAGGACCTGGTCTGGAAGCTGCTCATGTCCCTGGCCTTCGTCTACATGGCGACCCGGGTGCCGTCGATGCTGGGCAACGCCGGGACCTTCGACTCCTGGCTCTCGATGCTCTACTTCGGCATGAACCTGCCCGCCTCGATGGTGCGGTCCGCCAAGACCATCGGGCTGTTGGCGGGCGGGGCCGCAGGGGGGCCGGGCGGCATGGCCGTTGGAGCTATGGCGGCCAGCGCGGGCCTGTCGGCTGCGTCCTCGGGCCTGCGCTCCATGGCGGACATGGCGACCCCATCCGGCGAGGGAGACGGCGGCGAGGCCCCCAGGAGCGCAGACGAGTAACTACGACCCCAACGGAGCGCGGGCGCAGCCTGCGCCCATCTGACAACAAGACGAAGGAGGTGGAGCGATGTGCAGGTAGCGGAGCAGAGACAACGGAACCGATAGAGAAGGACAAGTGATTCCAAAACGGAGACTGAGAGGAGGAAACGAATGGAAAACCTGACTCAGACCATCTCGAACCTGGTGGGCATCCTGCTGGGCGTCGTGGGGGCGATAGGCGTGGGCTTCTTCATCTACGGGGCCTACCTGTACCTCACGGCCAGTGGCGCGCCCCACCAGATGGAGCGGGGCAAGAGCGCCATGATGACCGCCCTGGCGGGCGTCGTCCTGGCGATGGTGGCCTACGGCGTCGTCGAGCTGGTGATGAACGCGGTCGTGGAGCCGGTGGTAACGCCGGAACTGCCCAACCCCGGGGCCTCCACCGAGTAGGCGGACACGGGAAAGGAGGAGAAAGACCATGAGAGAACACGAGGTTCCGACCCACGTGCAGGCCGAGGACAGGGTGCTGCTGTGGTTCACCTTCCCGCAGGTGGTGGCGATAACGGCGGTGTGCGCCCTGTCCTACGGCGCATACCGCTACGCCCCCGTGGGGCCGTCCGAGGTGAGGATGGCGATTGCCGTCCTGTTCGGCCTTGCGGGGATGGCCGCCGTCGTCGGAAAGATAGGCGGCCGGCGGCTGCCCCTGGTGGCCGCCGACCTGTTGAAGTACCGGCTGGGGGCCAGGCTCTACGCCGGGCCGCCGTCCGAGCTGGTGAGAAGCGAGCCGCCCGCGCCGGCGCAGCCGGACAAGAGCGGCCCCGGCCCCCTGCGGCTGATGGCAAAGAAGGCGAACAGGACACTTCGCGGCCTTCGTCCCAAGCGCAAGGGCCGGGAGAAGGCGGGCGGGCGGATGCCCTTCCGTCCCCACCGCTGGTTCGGCAAGCCCAGGAGGACGGACAAGGACAGCATCAACGGAAAGGGCAGGGACAAGCGCCGGAAGAAGCCCAGGGGCTTCCTCTCGGTCATGGCCGCCGTCGCACTCACGGCGGCGGTCGCGACCGTCCCTCAGTCGGTCCTTGCCGACGACCACGAGCCGTGGCGGGACGAGATCGACTTCGAGGTGACCGAGCCGGTGGAGGGGCGGAGGGCCTTCGTCGAGGCCCTGAGCGTCTCCGGCGACCGGGCCGCCGTCACCCTGCGGGCGGCGACGGCCATCGACCTGCGCGTCCGCGCCTTCGGCGGGCCGACTGGCACGTGGCTGCGGTTCTGGGGATCGGCGTCCCTGGACGAGGGGGAGAGCATCGACTACTCCCTCCCCCTGCACGGACCGGTCCCGTCCTTCACCTTCTCGTGGGAGGACGGGCTGGGACAGGCGGGGGCGCTCACCGTCGAGCACGACCGGATACCGTACCCGCTGCCCCAAGTTGAAGGCGAGCTGTGCGATCTGCACGTGACTTCTCTGGGCTGGACGCCGGGGGCCGTCAGCGGCGTGGTCGAATCGGAGTGCGTGAAGGGCATCGAGCACCCGGTGGAGCTTCAGACGGTGGCCGGACACGAGAGCGTCACCGAGACGGCATTGATGGACGCCGGGGTGACGGCCATCACGGGAACCCTGGCCGCAGCGACCGGCTCGTCCCATGCGAGCGTCCCGTTCGTGCCCGACGGCCATACCCGCTTCCGGCTTCCCGTCGGAGCGGGTATGGCCTTCCATCCAGTGAGCGTGGACGTGACCCTTGCGGCAAGCCTGAGCATCCCCATGCCCCCGCTGACGCAGCTTACCCACCACCCGGAGCGGACGGAGCGCCGCACGAAGACGGTGAGCCTGTGGAGGCCGGGGACGAGCCAGACCGTGAGCGAGACGGTCACCGTAACGAACGACGACGGCACGACGACCGAGCACACCATCTCGGCAACCCTGTCCATACCCGGCGAGACGGTCTACCGGGACGTGACGCTGACCATCGTCCATCCGGAGCACGTCAAGGCCGAGGTGGTGGAGCGGTCGCCCATCAGCCGGACTCGCGAGGAGTCGCTGAGCCTGGCGTCCGGCGTCGGGGCCGACGACCCCTTTGAGAAGCTCACGCTGCCGGAGCCGGAGCCGGTTGACCCACCCGTTGAGCAGACGCCCGCAGACGGCGACCCCGCATCCAGTGCGGGGCAGGCTCTGAGCGACTGGTTCAACCGGCTGGGATGGGAGTGGCCCCCCAGTCAAGCTGAGGGCAGGCTGTGGTGAGGCGTCTGTTGACGGCAACCCTTCTGACCGGAGCTGCGCTGGCTACCACCGGCGCGGCCCCATCGCCGGAGGAGCAGGCCATGCTGGACTCCTTCGACCGGGTGCTGACCGCCATGTCCTACGCCGCCGCCGGTCTCGCCGTCTTCGCCATCGTCTGGGCGGGCTTCGTCCTGATGGCAGAGGGCGCCGACGACCGGGGCGGCGGCAGGGCCAAGGCCGCCGTCGTGATGGCCGTCGTCGGCCTGGTGCTGGTGCTCTTGGCCAAGGCGGTCGCCGCCCTCCTCAGAAGCGGCCTCGTCCCGTTCCCGACCCCCTAGCCCAAAGGAGAGAACGAGTTGAAGAAGCTGTTTGAACGATTCAAGAGAGATGAAGCGGAGGGGCCGCCGGACGGCGCGGCCGCGCCGCAGGATAGCAACCCGCAAATCGAGGAACCCTCGACTCCGGCCCCCAAGCCGCCGCCGCCCCTGCCCCTGTTCTTCATGGTCTCCCACCTGGACGACGACGGCCCCGTCCGCCTGGACGGGGTGAAGCTCGGCGTGTGCGAGGTGATGGGCCTTGAGCTGGACGAGCCGAAGCTGGGGGCCTTCGCCGGGGCGCTCAACGCCTGCGACTTCTCCGTGCAGCTCCTCATCCGCCAGCACCCGCCGCGCCTTGGCGGGCTGCGGGACAAGCTCGGGGAGGCCCAGCCGCAGAACCTTCCCCCTCAGACCGAGGCCGCATCGGAGTCCCTCCGAAGGCTGCTCACCGAGCTTGAGGCCCGCGACGGCATTCTTGACCGGCGCTTCTACGCCATCACCGAGTTCGCCCGGTTCGACGAGCTGCGCGGCCTGCTGGCGCGGGCCGGGCTGTCCGTCCACCCCCTCAGCGGCCGCCGCCTGCGGATGCTGATGCTGGCCTCGGCCCTGGGCGGCGCCCCCGCCGAGATGGACCAGGAGAAGCCGGTGGAGGTGGAGATGGGCCGAAGCGAGGTGCGCGTCGGAGACCGCCTGGTCCGCTCCCTCCACCTGGGCAAGTGGCCCCGCTCCCTGGCCCCAGGCTTCCTCCAGGCGCTCATGGCGGCGGGAGAGCGCCGATGGACCTGTCCATCCACCTGGGGCCGATCCCCGCCGAGCAGGCGGCCCGGATGCTGGAGTGGCAGAAGGTGCGCTTCGAGTCGGCCCAGTCCCTCTCCTTCAAGCGAGGGCGCACCATGTCCCCGGAGGCGGAGATCGCCCTGGAGGACGTGACCCGCTTGCGCGACGAGGTGCAGCGGGGCCGGGAGCGGCTCTTTCACGCATCGCTGTCGGTCACGCTTCACGCCAAGGACGAGGCGAAGCTCAAGGAGATGACCCAGCGGGCCAGGGGCCACTTCGCCGCCACTCTGGGTAAGCTGGACAACATGGCCTTCCGCCAGCGCGAGGGCATCCTGTCCACGCTGCCCCTGGGACTGAACGCCGTGGCGGTATGGCAGACGCTGGACACGTCGTCCCTCGCCCGCCTCTTCCCCTTCTCGCCCCCCGACCTGGACACGAGGCGGGGAACCCTCTACGGCATCGACATGCGCGCCTGCTCCCCGGTGGTCTACGACCCCTGGGACGGAACCCACCTGAACGCCAACACCGCCGTGCTCGCAAGGTCGGGCAGCGGCAAGTCCTTTGCCACGAAGCTGGGAGTCCTGCGGGGCCTGACGAGAGGCGTGACCGCCTACGTCATCGACCCCGAGGGAGAGTACGCGGACATGGCGAGGGCGGCGGGTGGCAGGGTGATCTCTCCCGGCGTGCCGGGGCAAGGCATGAACCCCTTTGTCATCGACAGAGGCGACTCCGAGGAGCTGCTCCAGCGCATCGGCAGCCTGAGAAGGCTCATTGAGGTGATGGTGGGGGAGAGCCTTGGCGCAGAGCGCCGAGCATCCCTCGACCACGCCCTTGCGGGCTACTACGACCAGGCCAGGGAGCGCACCGGTTTCCGCGATTTTTACAAATACCTTCAAGAAGACGAGGCGGGAGACGGCAGCCTCGCAAAGCTTCTCCGTCCCTTCGCCACGGGCAGCCTGCGCAACCTCCTCTCCGACGAGGGAGACGACCTGCTGGGCAACGAGGCCCTGGTCACCGTCTTCGACCTGCGGCTCCTCGAACCGGAGCTTCGCCCTGCCGCCGCGATGGTCTGCACCGAGACGGTGTGGGCCGCCGCCGCCCAGGACCCCAAGCCCCGCCTTCTGGTGGTGGACGAGGTGTGGAGCATCATGCAGCACCCCGAAGGCGCGGCCTTCATGGTCTCTATGGCGAAGCGAGCACGGAAGCACCGGCTGGGACTCCAGTTCATCACCCAGGACGTCCAGGATCTCCTCTCCGAGGATTCTTCGAGAACCATCACCGGGCATTCGGGAAGGGCGCTCCTTCAGAACGCCGCCTTCAAGCTCCTCCTCCAGCAGGACGCGGCGGCGATAAGCACGGTGGGCGACGCCTTCGACCTGCCCCAGGACCTCCAACGCTGGCTGCTCTCCTGTCCTAGGGGAGACGGCCTGCTCCTGTCGAAGGGGCACCGCTTCCCCGTCCGCATCGAGGCGACGCCGGAGGAGACGGAGGTGATCGAGTGGAGACCGGGCAGGCGCTAAGCCCGGCCCACTCACCCGACTATCCGAGCCAGTAGTGAAAGGAGCAATCCAAGTGAAACTCAACCCCATAAAGTGGCTGCTGAACGACAAGGATGGAAAACCCCCGGTGCTGCTGGCGGTGACGCCCCCCAGGACCGGGGAGCGCACGTTGCTGGGAGTCGAGAACATGCTCGGCTCCATCGCCGTCCCCGAACCCTTCTCCCTGGAGTTGGCTGGTGACGCGGACGGCGTGACCCTGCTGGCCCGCTGCCTGCAAGACCAGGTGGTGCGCGGCCAGATCGCCGCCCGCTACCCCCAGGCGCAGATACAGGAGATTCCCGCCGAGGACGACCCCCTGCGCCTGGACGAGGGCGAGCAGGCGTGGAGCATGACGCTCAGGGCCGACGGCCCCGAGTACGTGCCCCTGCGCACCTTCCGGGACGACGACCTCCTCGACCCCGGCTCAGACCCCCTCATCGCCCTGCTGGGCGCGCTCTCCAACCTCAACGAGGGGGAGCGCGTCGTGGCCCGGCTGATGCTGCGCTCCCTGGGGCCCGACTGGTCGGAGTCCCACCTGGAGAAGGCCCACAAGCGGCCCGTGGAGGACCGGCGAGACCCCTCCTACACCTACCAGACCAGGCCCCTCCAGACGGACGGCGTGACGATGGCCGTCCTGGGCGTGGCGGCGTTGGCCGCCCTGCGGGGCTACCTGTGGGTGCAGGCGGGGGAGACCTGGAAGGCCGTGCTCATGGGCATCGGCGTGGCCGCAGCCCTGGCCGCGGGCGGCTGGCTCTGGCACCGCATCAAGAGGGCCGGAAAGCGCGTCTTCGACCCCCTGCTCATCAAGGAGAAGGTCTCCCGCATCGCCTTCGACGCCGAGATTCAGGTGACGGCCATCCTGCCCCAGGACACCAGGCCCAACCGGACGAAGGAGCTGCTGGAGCCGGTGGCGGCGGCCTACCGCCACTACGACAACCCCGCAGGGGCGCAGCTGAAGGCGAGCAGCGTCCGGCCCGCCGTGCCCGACCCCTCCATGCTCCACCCGTCCGGCCCCGGCCTGTTCGGGAAGCGCAGCGTCATGGGCGTCCGCGAGGCGGCCTGCCTGTGGCACCCGCCCGGAGCGCGGGACGAGACGCCCCTGGTGGCCCGCGCCGGGGCCAAGGTGTTGCTGCCCACCGCCCGCAGCGTCAGCGGCGGCGCCCACGTCGGCGACACCACCACGGGAACGCCCAGGAAGATTCACTTCCCCACCGACCTACTGAGACGCCACCACCTCTACGTCGCCCGCACCCGGATGGGCAAGTCCACCCTGATGCACCACATCGTCCGCCACAAGCTGGTGGAGAAGGCTGCGGGCAGGGACGGCGACGCCATCGTCGTCGTCGATCCCCACGCCGACCTCGTGGGCGGCCTGCTGAAGCACGTGCCGGAGTCCCTGATAGGCCAGGTGCGCCTCATAGACCTGGCCGACGAGCGAGGAGCGCCCGGCGTCAACCTGCTGGACACCCGTATCTTCTCCGACCGCGACCGCACCGCCGATTCCGTCGTGCGCATCGCCAAGGGCCTCTGGGACCAGTGGGGGCCGAGGATGCAGTCCATCCTCGAACAGACCGTCAAGACCCTCCACGAGGCCAACGAGAGCAGGGACGCGGGCGAGCAGTACACCATCCTCGACGCGCTGCGCATCCTGGCCGACGACGACTTCCGCGCTGACGTGCTGGCGCAGGTCAACGACCCCTACCTGGTGGAGTGGTGGGGCAGGGACTTCTTCGGCTGGCGGCGGGAGACCCGCGCCGACGCCCTGGCCCCGGTGCAGACCCGCCTCTCCTACTACGCATCGTCGAAGCGGGCAAGGGCCATCCTGGGACAGTCCCGCTCCACCATCGACATGCGCAGGGTCATCCACGACGGCGGCATCCTGCTGGTATCCACCGCCCAGGGCACGGCGGGCAAGGACGTGGCCGCCCTGGTGGGCGCGTCCCTCCTGAACCTGGTGGACGCCGTGATACGGGAGCAGGGAAGCCTCCCCTTCGAGCAGAGGCGGGGCGTGCTGGTCGTCGTGGACGAGATGCAGTCCATGCCCGGCGTGGACTACGAGTCGATGCTCAGCGAGCTTGGGAAGTTCGGGGCCAGCTTCGTGCTGGCGACCCAGAGCCTCGCCAAGCTTGACGACCTCTCCCGCACCATGCGGGACACCCTGCTCGCCAACGTCGGCTGCCTCGCCGTCTTCCAGGTGTCCGGGTCCGACGCCCGTCACCTGGTCTGGGAGCTGGGCAAGGAGCGGGTGAGCGAGGACGACATCACGTCGCTGCCCGTTCACCAGTGCTACGTCCGCGCCACCGTGGGAACGGAGCGGATGGACGCCTTCTCCATGAAGGTCGCCAGGCCGGAGGAGGGAGACGCGGACACCGCCGAGCGCATCGTCGCCGAGGCCGAGAGCTACCTCACGGCGGCCAAGGACATGGCCGAGAGGGACGCGGGGCTGCAAGCCCTGGTGAACAAGTACCGCGAGGAGATCGAGAAGCTCAGGAACCGCCAGGCGGCTGAGGGCGGCGAGTCCCAGGAGCAGGCGCGGCGCAAGCAGCGCACCAAGCGCGACCAGAACCCCGGGGCCGCCGAGCCGCAGGCGGAGGACGAGGAGCGTGAGGAATGAGTCCCCTGGACGGCGACCTGCTCAGGCTCCTTTCCAACATGCCCCTCCTCGACCGGATGGAGATGGCCGCCCTCTCCGGCTGGTCGGGGGGCGGCGTCTACCGGGCGGTCGGCAGGCTGGAGGACGCGGGGCTGATCGCCTCCGTCCCCCACGGCACCGAGCTTATCCCCCCGACCCGCAGGTTCCACCTCACCGCCGCCGGGCTGCGCCGGCTGGCCCACGCGGAGAACGCGGCCCCCGAATCAGGTACGGGTCAAGCTCTGGAGGGCCTGCTGCGAGACCTGCCCGTCTCGGCCCGCTGGCGGCGCGTCCTCCTGGAACGACTCGACGCCGTGGCCGTCATCTACCGCATCGCCGCCGCCATATCGAACACGGCCTATCCCATCCGCTTCCAGTGGTATCGAGCCATGCCGATGGACGCCGCCGTGACCCTCCCCGGAGGGGGCGCCATGGCCATCGTCCGGCAGGGGCCGACCACCGATAGGACGGGCTTCTCCAAGCGTCTCTGGCGGCTCACCCAGGGGCCGCAACCCGGAGCCGTCCTGTTGCTCGCGCCCGACGAGGTGAGGCTGCGCCACTCCCGCAGGCGCCTTTCCCAGACCCCCGCCGAGGCGCTCTTCGCCCTGGAGCGGGAGGCGGCCGCAGCGTCCCCCGACGACCCCGTGTGGCGGCTGCGCTCCGTCAGCGCCGCCGTCAGCCTGCGGGCCGCCATCGACCGCATGGACCGCAGGGGCGCTCTGCCCACCGAGCGGCCCCTGGCGCGCGGGGCCTCCCTTCCCCCCGACATCGACGAGCACTCTCCGGGAGGGGATGTCCCCGACTATCTGCTTCCCGCCCTGCTCAGGCCCGCCGAGAAGCGCGCCCTGGACCTGCTCTACGACTGGCCCTGGCTCGCCCGCACCGACCTTGCCGGGCTGTTGGGGGTCTCCCGCCCGCGAGTGTCCCAGCTCACCGCCGCCTTGGAGGGATTCGGGCTGGTCGTCCGCGCCCCCGTCTCGGGACGCAGGCTGGCCCTCACCGACCTGGGGCTGGCCATGCTGGCCCGCAGGGACCGCGTGGCCGTGGGCGGGGCAAGGAAGCGGTGGAGCGTCACGCCCACAGACGCCGGTGACTGGCGCAACGTCTCCGGCAGGCGCAGCCGCCAGCTTCTCCGCGACATCGAGCACACCGCCGCCGTCCACGACTTCATTGCGGCCCTGGCGACCCAGGCCCGCGACCTGGGCTGGGAGATCGACCAGCTCGACCCGCCCATCAGGGCGTCCCGCTACTTCCGGCACTTCGGCGGGAGGCGCTCGGTGCAGCCCGACGCCTCCGGCGTCCTGCGGCAGGGCGCCGCCGCCTGGCCCTTCTTCCTGGAGTGGGAGCGCCGCGCCGTGCGACCCGTCACTATGGCGGAGCGGCTGGCCCCCTACCTGCGCTACTACTCCTCCCACCGGCCCACCGACGACCACGGCGCACGGCCCGCCGTCCTCGTGGTCTTCCACCAAGACCTGGCCGCCACCCACTTCCTGCGAGTCGCCCTTGAGGAGATGGTGCGAACGAGGACTCCCCTTCCCCTGCTGGTCTCCCACCGGGGCCTGCTGGAGCGTGAGGGGCCGCTGGGACGGGCATGGCTCGCCCCCGGTGAAGGCTTTGAGCCGGTGCGCCCCTTCAACGACAACCAGACCGGAGAACAAAAGCCATGAGAATCTACTACATCGACGAGTCCGAGGGTCCCCGCTACTACGTCCGAACCGCCCTGGGCGTGGACGCCGAGCGATGGAATGACCTGCACGCCCGCGTCCGAGACTGGCGGCTCGAGCTGCGGGACCGCTACGCCGTCCCGACCGACCGGGAGCTTCACGCCTGCGACCCCGTATCGGGTACGGGGCAGGCTCTGCTGGCCGGACGGGGGAAGCTGGCCCGCATCGACGGCGCGGACCGCAGGCTCTCCCCCAGGCACGGGGCCGAAATCTTCACCGCAGGGCTGCGCGTCATCGAGGACGCCGCCCGCACCATCGGCGGCGTGGAGGTCGTCAACGTCTGCCTCCGCAAGCCCGACGTGAGGGGCTACGAGCGAGCCAGCCTCGACCGGCTGCTCAACCGCATCAACTCCTCCGTCGCATCCGCCAACCGCCACGCCTTCCTCATCTTCGACGAGGGACGGGAGGAAATGGTGGCCCGCCTCTACCGCAGGCTCAGGAGCCGCAACCCCGTGCCCAGCAGGTACGAGGCGTGGGAGGACGGCGAGCGCACCAAGGACATCCCCATAGAGAGGGTCATCGGCGGCCCCGCCTTCCGAAGCTCCCACTCCGACCACATGCTACAGATGGCCGACCTCATTGCCCACGCCCTCCTCAAGCAGGAGGAGGAGCCGTCCCCCAGGGTGGAACGCCTTGGCATCGACCGGGCCTTCGGGATCCTCGACCGCGCCCTCAACCGCAGGGCCTCAAGGCGAGACCCCCAGGGCGTGGTCAGGCGGTGAGGGGCGGTGGTCTACGAGATGGCCTTGAAGGGGGTCTTCTAAGTGATTGATAATCCCGATCAAGCTCAAAATCCGTAGTAACCGTTGAGAGCGTCGGTCAATAGCTTGGAAGCATTCTCAAGGCCGACATTCCATGTCTTGGTGACCGCCTTGGAAATCATTCCTCCTAGCCACGACTGCACTTTGGGACCATAACTGCCGCTGGTGGCACTAGGCTCTGCAAGAACAGCGTCCTTAAGCTTACTAAGGTCATCATCCTCCACGTTGAACTCGCGGAGTGACTCTAGCAGCGAGTCAATATCCCCCTCTTGCACAATCTTGACCTTCTGATTCACCCGCTCTCCGCTGGCTACTATATTGCGGTCGCCGTAGATGTTGATGTGAAAGAGATTTCGTGCAACTTCAGGCTCTACCGTGCGGTTGTCCAAGTCCTCGGCAGTCACATTGCTCTCCTGAAGCCCAAGTACAAAGTCCAAGAGTCTGTTCTTTACTTGGTCTAGGACTCCGGAGATGACGTGAGAAGGTATTGGTTGGTGTGCGTCGACAAGAACCATACCTCCAGTCATCTGGATACTGTTCTGAGCAAGCATCACCATTTCTTGAGGCCACTTCCATTGGTGCGAGCTGGACGCCTGTGCTTCTAGGGCACCCACGCCATCAAAGAAGATGAGGTTCTCGGCAAATTCCTTAACGGTGTCGGGCAAGTCGAAGGTCGGTAGCACGACATTTTTGACTCCACTTTGGAAGGGGCCAGCAAATGTACCGAGGTTGGTTGGGCGAAACCGTCTGTAGCTCGGCACACTATCCCTGTCAGGATACCCGCCTAGTTCGAAGTCAATCCAGTCCCGGAATTCCGGCAGGCCTAATGCGCTTGCGAGGATCTTTGCTTTTCGAAGTGTATTGGAAAGACTCGCTGATTCGTTCACCAAGTCGGAACGAATCTCATCGAGCAAACTCCAATCCCTCCATCGCCAAGTCTTATGCAATTAGAGTCCCGAAGGGCCATAAAAGTCAAGAAGGCCAGACGGCCCAAATCCCCCACCTGACATGGTTGGGAGCTGCTTGGTGTGCTTTCAGGGGGTGTCCGGGTGTCGACTTGGGGTGACGCATGACATGATCGGCATCGGACAGGGTCTCGGGTGCCGTCTTTGAGGGTATCGGCAGCGGTTCGCTGCCAATTGTGGCTGTTGTCAGGCCGAAGAAGGCATGGCCCGGCCTGGCAACTCGGCAGAGTCGCCTACAAACCGATGCTCCAGGCAGGGTCGCCTATGCTCGATACGGCTCGGCAGCCAGCGCCAATATCCTCTGCCGGGCCGTGAGCAGCAACTCGTATGAGGGATGGCCACGGGCCAGACGGATGATCAACCTCCTGGCGTGACGCACCACACGGCCCGGTAGGGCGATCAGGGCGAAACGCACCGCCTTGAGACGCTTGCCCACCCACTGTCCGCCCAACACCAGCCGCTTCATGGCAGAGTTCAAGTTGAAGGCCAACACTGCTATCGCCCACCATGCTGCGTTGGCTCCGAACAGCCCCGACGGAAGCCTGCCCCCGGCAAGGTCACTCTTGAGGACGCCGTGGACCTCCTCGCCCTTGCCACATCTCTGCCTCGACCACCAGATCAACTCATCTCCCGCAATGCTCCGGTTGGTCACCACTCCGAAGACCTTGTACCAGCCTCTGTTGGACAACTCCATCGCGGGGAACGGAAGCTCCATCTGCCCCTCCATTCCCGGCAGAGGCTGTTCGATCAACCGCTCCCTGGTAGCTATGAACCGATACTCAGAGCTGTTCTTGGAGTGCCCTATCCAGTTGGGTACGAAGTTCACATCAGCCCACTGCTGACCCGTGTCCACACGATGCTCCCCAACCTTGCGGTACAGCGTCTGCCAGTCTTGCTCGGCGACCTCGGACACCGCTCGGCGGAACTCCGTCGTCACGTCGACCCCAACCGCGAACTCAATCACCCCGAACCGCTCGTCTCTACCCTCCGCGCAGTACCGCAGCAACTCCCGCTGGTACCCCGCCGTATCCGACCTCAGCATCACCTTCTCCACCCCCGCAGGCAGACGGCCCAGCCCTTCAATCAACACTCGTAACTGCTGATGGCCCGCCGGTACATTGCCGTCCCGAAACTCCGAATGCACAATCTGGTCGGCCTCTGCCCAGTAGGTGGTCAGCGGCTGGTAGGCCCTATACTTCTTGTAGCTGTGGAGCGCCTCCTGCTTGTGTGTCTCCACCAGACAGGCGTCCATGTCCAGTGTGGCCTCTCTCTGAGGCGAACGGCTCTGCACGAAGCCCGCCAGGTCGGCGTTCACCTTCCCCAGACCCTCCATAGCTCCGTTGGGAGCAGGTATGAATGCTCTGTGAGCTTCCCGCATCGCCTCCTCGCCCGCGTCATGGAACCTCTCCAGATACCGGAACACCGCAGACTCCGACGGCACGCTCCGAAGACGCTCGACTCGCCATCTCGCCTTCAGCGCCCTGCGCTCCCTACTACCCATCCCCCAGGTCTCGGCATGGCGAAGTACCCTGCACAAACCTGCGTCCTTCTCCAGAACCTCCAGGTCCATCACCGACTCACCGCCTGCCAAGTTCAGCAGTATCAGCGACGTGATTATCTGGCTGTCCGTCCAGCCCTGACCACACTCCCGCAGTCTCACGTGGCGCTCTACCGACGACCTCAAACCCGCTGCGTCCATCAACTCCACGTACGTCATCAGCCCGGACAGTCCCGTCATACCTGTCGAGCCCTTCTCCTGCTCGTACTGGAACCCCAGTAAGCCTTGCTTCATAATAGATGCACCTCGTTGGTGATCGGTTCGTTTGCTCAACAACCATCTTAGCCCCTTCACGGCGGGCTCCAACGAGGTCTTCCTCTTCTCTAGGTGGGGAATCTGGGACGGTTGATGCCGTCCCGGCCTTCCTCTCACGGGCAGGGAACCCTCAGGGAACCCTAAGGCAGACTCCCCAGCATCGCGTCTCTCCCCGTCAGCCGTCCACCCTGTAGGGCCAGGGCTGGGTGTGGTCCATGAGCATCACCGCAACCCCGCCGTCCATCGAACAGGCCCACTCCATCATGGCCCGCAGCTCGTGGGCGGTGGGCGGCTCTCCACATCGCCACTCCGTCGCCCGGTCTTCGGGCAGCAGCCACCGGCGGGCGAACTCCGCCAGGGGAAGCCCGGAACGGTCCTCCAGCCGCCCCAGCCGCACGGGAAAATCCTCGGGAAGGGGCGGGGCCGGAAAGCCAATGCTGATAAACCGCTGGTCGTCGCAAGCCATACGCCTGCCTCCTTTCTCTATTCCGGCGCTTCGTCGTCGCCGTACATGATCAGGTCGTAGCCGCCCGGAACCTCGCGGGCCAGCTTGATGATGGCCCAGAGGTAGGCCCCGGAAGGCGGCCCTCCCCTGCGCCACTTCGCCAGGCCGCGCTGCGTCACGCTGAGCCGGTCGGCGAACTCGCCCCACGACAGCCCCGACAGCTCCTTCAGGCCCTCCAGCCGCTCCCCGAAGTCCTCGGGAAAGGGTGGGGGCCGGTTGTTCAACGTCCGCTTCCGTTCCTCGGTCGTCATAGTCCCTCCTCCTTTGCTTGAAGATCGCCTATACGTTCCGTCTCATTGCCCGCAGACCCTCCAGGTCCACCCCTTCGGGCAGGTCACGTTCGGGCTGCATCAGAATCCCGTCCCGCAGTCCCATCGCTCCGGCGATGGTCAGCAGCATGAAGAGATGGGTGTGGCTGGGGGCCGCTCCCTTGTTCCGCCACTGCCTGAGCCGGTGGAGGCTGACGCCGAGCAGACGGGCAATCTCCTTCCAGCTCAGCCCGCTCTTCTGCTTGAACAGCTCAAGCCGCTCCGCGAAGTCAGGGGGAAAGTCGTACTCGACGGGCCGGTATACGCGCTTCTGCACTCCCATGCCTTACTGCTCTCCGTGGTCCCCGTACAGGGCGAAATCGACGGCCAAGGGCGGCTGGTAGGCCCCCACAGGCGGGAGGACGTGCACCCCGAAGAGGATGTTCATGCCTCCGGGGATGCGGGACGACAGCTTCACGAGGGCGTTCACCCCGTCACCGCTGGGCTTGGTGCCTTCCCGCCACCGCTGAAGCTGGCGAGGGTCCACGCCCAAGCACGCGGCAAGGATGTCCCAGGAGAGGCCGGTGGCCTCCTTGAAGGCTTCTATGCGCTCGCCGAAATCCGGCCCTATGAGGCCGTCGTCGACGATGAGGTGGGACGGGAGGAGGCCGATTCTCACTCGACGTCCTCCAGGTAGAACAGGTCATCGAAGCGCGTGACGCCCAGGGCGTCCATGAGCCGCTTGCGGAAGGCCGCCGAGGGGCAGCGCGTCCCCGACATGAGCTGGGAGAGGTAGCTGGACGAGGTGCCGACCAGCCGCGCCAGCTCGTTCTGAGTCATGTTGAGCCGGTTCAGAAGCTCCCACACCTTCTGGGGATCGAGCTTGACCCGCGATGCGGGCTGCCTGCGCTTCACGCCCCACCCTCCTCCCGGACGGCCTCCCCAGCGTCGGTCGGCTGACCGTTGGCCGGGGTTGCGCCGTTGCGATACAGGTGGGGGTTGGCGAGGTAGTGGCGCGCGATGATGCGGGCCAGAATCCGCAGGCCCTCGATCCGCCGCCGCTCCTGCCTGTCCGTCAGCTTCCGCTTGCGCTTGCTATTCACTCGTTGCGTCTCTCTCGCGGGTTTCCAGCGCGTCGCGAGGGTGTGGCCCTAGCGGGCGTCGGTGATGTATACTGAGCCGAGAATTAGAAAATGTGTGCTGTCCGCATAAGTGTAGCAATACAGAACGGACGGAGGCAATGGCCGAGAGGCGTATTTCGGGCTTGTGAGAAGGGTTCATTGACAATTGTTCGCTCTGATGTAACAATTGTTTAGCAGGAGTTTAGCTGAGATGTTGCAGACACACCGTGCGCGGAAATGTCCGCAGCTGCGGACTCAAAGGGGGAGACGACATGGACGAGCCTGAAGTCGACCGGGACCTGGACGAGCGCCGGGAGATCGAGGGCGACGACGCGATAGGCCCTCTCCTCAGACGGCTGCGGGGAGACCTCAGCCTGCGGGACGTGACCGGTCGCATCGGCGTCTCAAGCTCCTACCTCTCCCAGATAGAGCGGGGCGACCGATTGCCCGGCTCCAACGTGGTCCGCAAGCTGGCCGATCTCTACAACGTGGACGCCGAGGAGCTGATGAAGCGGGCCGGGCGGGATAGCCACATCGACCCCTTCAGCGACGAGGCGATGGAGGTGGAGCGGGCCTACCAGTACGTCCTGGCCGACCCCGTGTTCCGCGTGGGCACCCGGCCCGACGGCCCCATCACACTGAAGACCAAGCGGTTCATCGTCGAGATGTACGAGCGATTCGCCAACAAGAGGCTGCTGGAGTGAGCATGAATAGGACGAGAGAGGACTTCTGCCGCATACTGCTGGACGACCACCCCCAAAAGGCCCTGGACCCGGAGACCCTCGCCGCCCGCTTCGTGCGCTACTTCGATGTGCCAGCCCGTCCCACGATGGAGCAGATCAAGGCCCTGCTGAAACGGGCCGGGTTCGGCGAAGTATCGGGCAGTAGGCACATGGACGCGAAGGGCATCCACTACAGCGCGCCGGGGGGCGGCTACGACATCCACTACCGGGAGGACCTGTGGGAGGGAACGCAGGACTACTCGGTGATCCACGAGACCTACGAGATCATCTACGAGACCCTCTGCGACATGGAGTCCGGCTCTCCGCCCGACCGAAAGGTGTGCACGCAGGCCGAACGATTCGCTGCGGCGGTGCTGATGCAGCCGAGGGCCTTCGAGCCGCTGGCCCTGGAGTGGGGGCTGGACGTGCTCAAGTTGCAGCGGGCTTTCCGCTGCTCCTACGCCGCCGTGTCCATCCGGATGGCCGAGGTGCTGCGGGACCCGCCCCTCATGGTGGTCCTGTACGCGAGGGAGGACGGGAGAGACTCCAAAGACCGGGCCGATTCGCCTGACCTCCGGGTAAAGGTCGCCCGGCGGACGCGGGGATTCGGGACGCCGACCGACTTCCCCATCTGTGGAGAGCGGGGCGGCGTCCCCCGTTGGGGCAGGCCCGTACCTCCCGGCTCCCTGGCGGAGCAGGCCGCCCGCTACGGCACCGCGCGCTTCGCCTTGGGCGGCGGCTACGCCGCCCTCGCCCGGCCCGTCATCAGGAATGGCAAGCTGGCGAGGGTAGTGGTCATCGCCGTGCCCGAAAGCCACGCCTCCGTCCTCGGTCCCCAGATGGTCGCCTCGGACATGCCTGGGCGCAGGCGGAAGCCGATAGGGGCGGTGGCAGCGGTTGGCCCCTGGTAGGAGTTGAAGGCCGGTGTCTATGTAGTGTATAGTAAGATATAACAATACATCAGGAGGCAAAAAGAGAGTGACCACCCCCAGGCGTTCCAAGACTCTCACCTTCTCCCTGCCCCCGGAGATGGAGGCGCAGGTGCGGCAGGTGATGAAGGAGGACGACCTCTCCGTGAGCGAGCTGCTCCGGCAGGGGATTCGCCTGTTCATGGAGGAGCGGGAGTGGCGAAGACGGGAGCGGCTGGAACGGCTGCGCTCCCGCACGACTACCGAACAGGATGATTCAGGGAGGAGAGACTGATGAACGACCAACTCGATATGATACCGGCGGCCCTCTACGCCAGAGTCTCCAGCGACCGCCAGGACGTTGACCTGTCCGTTGCCGCCCAGCTAAGGGCGCTCAGGGACTACGCCGAGAAGAACGGCTACCTCGTCGCCCGCGAGTACGTGGACGAGGCGGAGAGCGGACGCATCGCCGACCGGCCCCAGTTCCAGAGGATGCTGGACGAGGCGGGCAAGCCGGAGGCTCCCTTCAAGGAAATCCTCGTCTGGAAGTTCTCCAGATTCACCCGGAAGCGCGAGCACGCCGTCGCCTTCAAGTCCATGCTGAGGCGCAGGGGAATCCGCGTCGTCTCCATCACCGAGCAGGCCGACGACACCGCCACCGGCAGGCTCCTTGAGGCCATCATCGAGAGCGTGGACGAATTTTACAGCGAAAATCTTGCCCAGGAGGTCTCCAGGGGAATGCGGGAGTCCGCTTCCCGTGGCTACTGGATGTCGGCCTACGCCCCCTACGGCTACAAGCGGGTCCACGTTCAGGACGGGCCGAAGAAGCGCCCCAGGCTGGAGCTTGACCCGCCCGCCGACGCAATGATCCGCCGCATCTTCGACATGGCCCTACAGGGCAGGAGCATCCTCGACATCACCAAGACCCTCAACGCCGAGGGCATCCCCACGGTCAACGGCAAGAAGTGGCTCAAGACCACCGTCCACACCATGCTGAACAACGAAGCCTACACGGGAGCCGTTGTCTGGGGAACCACCGCAAAGGACGGCCAGCCGCCCGTGCGGGTGGAGGACACGCACCCCGCCATCATATCCAAGCGAGAGTTCCGAAAGGTGAAGAAGCTGCTCGGCTCCCGCGCCCCGAAGCAGGCGAATCCCAGGCGGGCGTCCAGCCCCTACCTGCTCAGCGGCATCCTCAAGTGCGAGACCTGTGGCAGGGCCATGTCCGCCTCCGAGGCCAAGAGCGGCAAGTACACCTACTACGTCTGTCAGTCCCTGATGAAGAGGGGCAGCGGTACGTGCAAGACCCCCAGGCTCAACGCCAAGAAAATCGAGAACACCATCGTCGATGAGCTTCGCGCCAACATCCTCACAGAGTCCAACATCAGAGACCTGGTGAAGCACTTGGACGAGGAGATGGACGGCGTAGCCCGCGACCAGCGGGAGAGGCTGGAGGGTATCGACGGGGAGCTTGAGGAGGTGAAGAAGCAACTGGGCCGAGTCTGGCACTTCATATCCAAGAGCGACAGCATCGACGTGGCCGCGGCCTCGGATCACATCGTGGAACTGCGGGAGCGCAAGGAGAATCTGGAGAGCGCCGCAGACGAGGCAAGGGCGGTGCTGGCGGAGCGGCGGCAGTACCTGGACAGCGCCGACACCATCGCCACCTTCGCAGAGGAGATGAGCGAGTTCCTCACGACCAGCGAACTGACTGAGACCAAAGCCTTCGTCCACTCGTTCGTCAAGGAGGTCCAGGTCAAACCTGGAAGAGCCGCCATCATCTACTCGATGCCTACTCCTGATGACAGCCCGTTAGGGGGAGCGGACTCCGCTGAGATCGCTCTCAATGGCGGAGTTCGCAAATCGGTACGTCATGGTGGGCCCGGATAGACTCGAACTATCGACCCGCCGGTTATGAGCCGGCTGCTCTACCTCTGAGCTACGGGCCCTGTGCAGTAAAGCCAGATTATCCCAGGCGCCTATGGGTGTCAACACAATCCCTCGCCGACGGCGGTTCTTTACATACCGACAACAGGCTTGCTAACCTAGCTTACGGCCCATACTGACTCAGCCGTCGTGTGAATCTCGCCAACAAACAAAGGAGGTCTCTTGGTCCACTATCTGGAGCGGACGGGCATGGACAAAATACTCTCCCTTTCCAAGCGGAGGGGCTTCATCTTTCAGAGCAGCGAGATTTACGGAGGACTCAACGCCACCTGGGACTACGGACCGTTGGGCGTTGAACTGAAGAGGAACGTAAAGGACGCTTGGTGGCACACCGTGGTCCACGAGAGGGACGACATGGTGGGCCTGGACTCCGCCATACTCATGCACCCCAAGGTATGGGTCACCAGCGGCCACGTTGAGAGCTTCTCCGACCCCCTGGTAGAATGCAAGCAGTGCCATCTGCGGTTCAGGTCCGACGACGTGGAAGACCCTGCCAAATGCCCCGACTGTGGGGGCGAATTGACAGACCCCCGCAACTTCAACCTGATGTTCAAGACCTTCATGGGCGCCGTTGAGGACACGGCCAGCCAGGTCTATCTCAGGCCGGAGACGGCCCAGGGCATCTTTGTCAACTTTGCCAATGTGCTGGTGGCCTCCCGCCGCAAGCTGCCCTTTGGCATCGCCCAAATCGGCAAGGCGTTCCGCAACGAAATCACTCCCGGCAACACAACTTTCCGCACTCGGGAGTTCGAGCAGATGGAGATAGAGTATTTCGTCAAACCAGGCACGGACATGGACTGGCTCAAGTCCTGGGTGGACGAAAGACTGGGCTGGTACGTCAAGCACGGCCTGCGCCAGGAGAACCTGCGCCTACGCCAGCACGGCGGCGACGAGCTGGCCCACTACGCCAAGGACTGCTACGACGTAGAATACAGGTTTCCCTGGGGGTGGGCGGAGTTGGAAGGCATAGCCAACCGGTCGGACTATGACCTGAAGGCTCACGGAGAGTCCAGCGGCGAAGACCTCAAGTATTTCGACGACGAGATGAAAGAACACTACTACCCCTACGTCATTGAGCCGTCGGGGGGCGTGGACCGAGCGGCCCTGGCCTTCCTCATAGACTCCTATGACGAAGAGCCCGATACGTCCTCGTCTAAAGAGGAGACCCGGACCCTGTTGCGTTTGCACCGGAGGCTGGCGCCCATCAAAGCCGCCGTGCTGCCCCTGAGCCGAAACGAGAAGCTGGTCCCCACAGCCAGGGACGTCCATGCCTTGCTCCGACAATACATACCCACCCAATTCGACGACGCCCAGAGCATCGGACGGCGTTACCGTAGGCAGGACGAGATAGGGACACCCTTCTGCGTCACCGTGGACTTCGACACTTTGGAAGACAAGCAGGTGACCATCCGGGAGCGTGATACGATGGAACAGATAAGGGTCCCCATCGCCAGTCTTGTCGGCGTATTGCAGGACAAGTTGCAGCACGGGTGGTAGCTCTACGCTGATCAAACCAAGCTTAAAAGAGTGTGATGTGAGGCTGGGATAAGAATGCGCATCGTTCACTTTTCTGACCTGCACATAGGTGTGGAGAATCACGGCCGGGTCGACCCGGCCACAGGACTTTCCACCCGGCTTTTGGACTTCCTGTCGGCGCTGGACGAACTGGTCGAGTACAGCCTCAGCTCCGACGTAGACCTCGTTGTATTGGCCGGAGACGCCTACAAAGGCCGGGACCCCTCCCAGACCCACCAGAGGGAGCTTGCACGCCGTCTGGCGAAGCTGTCGTCGGCCGGGATAGCCGTCTTCCTCCTAGTAGGCAACCACGATCTCCCAGCGGCCCTGGGCAGAGCCACGGCGGTGGACATCTTCGACACCCTCCAGGTCTCCCACGTGCAGGTCGGAGACGACCTGGCCACGTACACCATGCCCACTAAGAAGGGGCCTGTGCAGATAGTCGGAGTCCCCTGGCCGAAAAGGAGTGGGCTGCTAAGCAGAGAGCAGTCCCGGAGTCTGTCCCTGGACCAGGTGAGGGAGCGGCTGGAAGAGCTATGCACGTCGGGAATAGAACGTGAAGTCCAAAAGCTGGACCCGGACATACCCGCCGTACTGACGGCCCACGTCACCATCAACGGCTCCACCGTGGGTTCCGAGCGCTCAATGATGCTTGGCAATGACCACGCCCTGTTCCCGTCTGCGGTGCACAAGCCTTCGCTGGACTACGTTGCCTTGGGCCACATCCACAAACACCAGATTCTGCGTCATGACCCGATGGTGGTCTATTCAGGCAGCCTCCAACGGGTCGACTTCAGTGAAGAGAAGGACACCAAGGGCTTCTGTGTAATAGACCTCGACCCTTCAGCCCCACAGGGAAAGCGGGTCACCGACTTCCGTTTTCAGCAGGTGGACGCCAGACCCTTTGTCACCATAGAGGCCCGGATAAACCCCGGCGACCTCAATCCCACTCAGACCGTGATTAACGCCATCCAACGCCACAAAATCGCCGGCTCCATCCTGCGGGTGAGGATAATTACGCCGCCGGAGTTGGACGTCCACCTCAGCGAATCGGACATCCGTCAGGCGCTCAGCCCGGCCCACTACGTAACGGCCATCTCCCGGGAGTTGGACCAGCCCCGGCGCACACGCATCCCGGCGGCTGTGGCTGAGGGTCTATCGCCGATGGACGCCTTGAAGATGTATCTGGAGTCTAGGGGAACGGACGCCAAGCGTCAGGAAACGCTTCTGACATACGCTGGGGAACTGATTACGGCTGAAGAACACTCAGAAGAGGGGTAGACGCCTCCGGGACCAGCGCCTCTGGGTTTAGCGCAGGTTGCCCAGAATCTGGTTGGCGCCCTGCACCAAGCTGTCTACCACTTCCCCTGCCGACATGATCTCGGAGACCAGTCCGACTCCGGCTCCGCAGTAGGCTATGCTGCCGTCCATGTCCCCATCCAGGATTGCGGCTCGGACTCTGGATGGGCCCAGCTCGGCGTCCCACTGTTCCGCCGAAGAGGAGTCGGCCCCCTCGGCGTCTCCGGTTTTCGCTTTCAGCGCCGTCCCGGTGCGCAGCAGCCGCGTGGGCCTGTGATAGCGTCCGGCGATGATAGTGCCTGTGTCGATGGCGCCCAACAGCGCTTCCTTGTGTCTGGGGTGGGCGATGCACTCTGTAGTGGCGACGAACCTGGTGCCAAGCTGTACGCCGTGGGCGCCCCATGCAAGGGCGGCTACGTATCCCCGGGCGTCCATTATGCCGCCTGAGACTATAACAGGCACGGACACGGCATCGGCGATTTGGGGGACCAGCACAGAATTGGGGAGCTCGTCAGGGCCTCGCAGTCCTCCACCTTCGTAACCCTCGGCTATCATGATGTCCACGCCCTGAGCTTCGGCGCCGCGGGCGTGGCGCACCGTGGAAACGACGTGGATTACGCTCACCTGGTTGTTCTTCAACATTCCGGTGAAAAGCGCCGGACTCCCGCTGTAGGTGACTGCAATCTTCATGCCCTCTTCAATGGCGGCCTCCATCAGTTCTTCTGTGCGGGGGTTTGCCAGATAGAAACATACGCCGAAGGGATGGTTGGTCAACCTTCGCAGCCTGCGCATATTTTCTCGCAGGTTGGTCAACATGTCGCCGTCGACGGCCATCCCGGCTGAAGGATGGAGAATTCCCAGGCCTCCGGCGTTGGACACAGCCGCCACCAGCTCGGGGTTGGACACCCACGGCATCCCAGCTTGGAGAATGGGGTGCTCAATGCCCAAGCTTCTGCTGACCCGAGGGTCCTTCATCTACAACTCCATCGGCATGGTCTGGCGTTAGGCACAATCTGGGAATCGCGGGAATTTTATGGGCATAGCGGATTAACTGTCAACCGAATTGGTTGACTCCCAACCTGTAACAAGTCCGCATCTCGTTGACTCGCTCTCTAGCCCAACGTAGAATCCCTTCGTCCGGCCTCGTGCGCCCATGAGTTTCACCGAAGTCCTCATTCTGGTTATACGTTGGATTCACGCCATCGCAGCGGTCGCTTGGGTCGGCGGAGGGCTCTTCTACTTGCTCGTGCTCCGTCCAAACCTCTCAAAGGGGGACGGAGTAGCAGACGACCGGCGGCGCATAGGGGAGCAGTTTCGAAGCCTCGTAAACACAGCGATAGCAGTGCTGCTCGTGACCGGGGTCATTATGACGCTGAGCCGGCTCACGTCGGACACCGCTGGACCGGCTTACATTGCCGTCCTGGTTGTAAAGATCGCGTTGTCCCTGTACATGTTCTATTTGGTCAGATTCCTCAGGTCAAAGAGCTATCCCCAAGACCTGGAGGGAGAGACGCGGGGCTTGCGGAGAATCACCTCGGCGTTTAGCGGGGCGACGGCGGTCACTGTGTTGGGCGTGGCGGTGTTCCTGCTTGCCGACGTGCTGCGCGCCTTGGTGGAGATAAGCCTTGACGCATAAAGGCCCGGACGGTCCGACAGTCCTCGCGCACTGAAGGAGTGGGAAATGAAGAGAGACCTGGTTGATATTCTGGCGTGTCCCCTGTGCAAGAGTCCGCTGGATCTGAGAGTGGACGTTGAGGACGCAGAGGAAGTGCTCAGCGGGTCCCTCCACTGCCAGGCCTGCAACGAAAGCTACCCGATAGAAGACTCCATACCCAACCTCTTGCCGCCCGACCTGCGGGGAGCGTGACAACTTAATAAGAAATTAAGAATCGCCTTCTACAATTCCAAATAACGGGAGCGATAGGCCGCTCCAGTTGCCCTATCGTAGGAGGTGGAACATGGCACAGTTTGCCAGGAGTCTCAGCATCGGCATGACAGCCGCCGCCATAGCGGCCATGCTGGCG
Organism: Dehalococcoidia bacterium; assembly: GCA_965224415.1. Classification (GTDB taxonomy): domain Bacteria; phylum Chloroflexota; class Dehalococcoidia; order Lucifugimonadales; family JAGWBF01; genus DAOUJI01. Next base: position 62,905 of record CBDCZB010000002.1, read on the forward strand.
GTGGCTTACTTCTGGGTGGGTTCCGGGTTCTAACTCCTTCTTCACCAGTCCCGCCGCGGCGGCATTGTTCGATGAGGACGAGGTGACTTCCATATATCAAACCGTCAGTCCGGCGGTCGTGGAAATCAGCACAGGTGAGAGCGGAGGCTCAGGGTTCCTCATCGACTCCGACGGGCACATCGTCACCAACGACCACGTCGTAGAGGGCGAGGAGACCGTAACCGTAACTTTCCCCGACGGTTCCTCCTCCGAGGCCGATGTCAAAGGCCGCCTTCCCGGAAACGACCTTGCGCTCCTCAAGGTGGATTCGTCAGTGGTCGAGGGGATAACTCCGGTCACCCTTGGGGACTCCAGCGCTCTCAAACCGGGCCAGTTGGCCATAGCCATCGGCGCCCCATTCGGACTTGAAGGCACAATTACCGTGGGAGTGGTGAGTCAGGTCAACAGAGACATGCCCAGCCACGTCGGGCGTCTGGTGTCCGGCGTGATACAGACCGACGCAGTCATCAATCCGGGCAACTCCGGCGGACCCCTTCTGGACTCCAACGGGTCGGTCATAGGCGTCACGACTGCTATCCGCACGACTGGGCTTCAGTCCGCGTTCGGGGGAATCGGGTTCGCTGTGCCCATCAACTTCCTGAAGGACAACCTGGACGACTTGAAAGAGGGCGGGGTGATTCGGCCTCCCTGGCTGGGAATACGGGCCACTGAAGTTACCCCGGAACTGGTTGAGGACTTGGACCTGTCCGCAGACAGTGGGGTGTACGTGATTGGCGTCGAACCGGACAGCCCGGCTGACGACGCGGGCATCATGGGTTCGGGACTCTGGGATGACCGCCCGACGCGCGGCGGAGACATCATCACGGGGGTGAATGGAGTTTCGGTGGACAGCGTGACGGCCTTGATTACCCAACTGGACGCTTACAGCCCAGATGATGAGGCGCCTCTCACCATCGTCCGAGATGGAACAGCCAGGACGGTTACGGTGACTCTCGGCGAGTGGCCGGAGGAGATGCGCGAGCCTACGACCGGCGGTGGCTTCTACCCAGACTTCGATGAGTCGTTCCCCGATCTCTTCCCCAATTGCGACGAGCTGAACCTGCCTCCCCATATCGAGGAGTGGCTCTGCGACCGGCTGCCCTCCGACTAATCTGCAGAGGCCGAACGGCCCGCTGCATCAATCCAAGCCCCCCAAGGCCGACCCTCCAGGCCTCGGGGGCTTCTCTTTTTGGATTCGTTCCTGCCCACATTCCAACCTTCCCATAGGGTGAGAAGAGGAATGCCCCCTCTCCCGCCAGGAGAGGGTCGGGGTGAGGGCGGCTACAGGGGCCACTGCTCAAGGTTGTAGGACATGTCCCAGAAGAGGCGCTCGTAGCGGAGGCTGGTGACGTAGGCCGCTTCCATCTTCCGCACGTCCTCCTCGGTGGAACGGGCGGCCAGCCCGTCGGCAAAGGAACGCGCCCAGTCCGCCAATTCCTTGTATTCGGGCGACGAATACATCGCTATCCACTCGGCGTAGAGGGGAGCGTTCTCAGGTGGCCCCTGCCGGGATAGATTGTCGCCTATCTCCCAGTATCCCCACTGGCAAGGCAGCAACGATGCGGCCAACTCCTGGTAGGTCCCCTGGTGGGCCACGTTCAGCAGGAAGCTGGTGTAGGAGACGGTGGTGGGCGCCGCTTCGGTGGCCTCCAGGTCCTGGCGGGTTACGCCGAACTTGGCGCAGTAGCCCCGGTGCAGGTCCATCTCCGTGTTCAGGGTCTCGTGGAGAAGCCGGGCGAACCAGGACTGGGCCTCCAGGTTGGGGGCCCTCGATGAAGCCAGGGCTAGGACGCGGCTGTAGTCAATTAAGTACAGATAGTCCTGGCGCACGTAGAACTTGAACTTTTCCACGTCCAGGGTGCCGTCCCCGACGCCCGTGACAAAAGGGTGCGCCAGAATCGCCTCACGTATGGCAAGAGTTTTTGTCTCAACCGCATCGGCAAACCCCACGGAAAACCTCCCGTTTCAGAAAAACATTGGCGGAAGTATACCAACAGCGAGGGCTGGCGTTTGAAGCGTTGGGCGGCAGGCATTAGAATGGAGTTAGGAATCTGACATGCCCATTGATTCAAGAACTGTCAAGAAACTCGCCGCCATCGTGGGCAAGGACCACGTGATTCACCACCCCGAAGACCTGCTCGTCTACGAATACGACGGCTCCATCGACCGCGCGACGCCCAGCGTTGTGGTGTTCCCGATATCCACCGACGAGGTGAGCCGGGTGGTTTCTTTGGCGCGGGATGAGGGGGTCCCGGTGGTGTGCCGAGGCTCCGGCACCGGTTTGAGCGGCGGGGCCATCGCCTCTATGGGAGGCGTTCAGGTTGCTCTGACCCGAATGACCCGCATCCTGGAAATCAACACCGCCGACCGCATCGCATTAGTGGAGCCGGGAATCGCCAACCTGGAACTGGACAACCAGGCGCGCAAGCTGGGGTTCCGATACGCCCCCGACCCTTCCAGCCAGCGGGCGTGCAGCATCGGCGGCAACGTCGCCGAGAACGCCGGAGGCCCCCACTGCCTGGCCTACGGCGTGACCACCAACCACGTAGTGGGCATGGAGGTCGTGCTGGACGACGGCTCGGTGGTGTGGCTGGGCAGCGATTCAGCTGACGCCCCCGGCTACGACCTCCGAGGAGTGTTTGTAGGGTCGGAAGGCACCTTCGGAATCGCAACCAAGATAGCCGTGCGGCTCCTCCCCGTACCGGAGTCAGTGAAAACACTGTTGGGAGTTTTCCCCGACATCGGCTCCGCCACAGCCACCGTGTCCGCCGTCATAGGCCGGGGCATAGTGCCCGCCGCCATGGAGATAATCGATTCGGTGTGCATCGGGGCCATACTTAACGTGAACAAGGGGGTCTTTCCCGAGGACGCAGGCGCTGTGCTGCTGGTGGAGCTGGAGGGACTCCAGGAAAGCGTGGACGATCTGGGCACCGACGTGGAAGCTGCCATGTACGACGGCGGCGCCGGCGAGGTGCGCATAGCCGCCGACGTGGCCGAGCGGGAACGCCTCTGGTCGGCCCGGAAGGGAGCATTCGGGGCCTTGGGGTCCATCGCCCCCAACTACTACCTCGTGGACGGAGTGGCGCCCCGCACGAGGCTGACGGAAGCCCTGGAGCGAGTGGCCGAAATCGCTGACAAGTATGGGCTTGTCGTGGCCAACGTGTTCCACGCCGGAGACGGCAATCTCCACCCCTGCATAGCCTTCGACGAAAGGGAACCAGGAGCCGTGGAACGAGTGGTCGCCGCGGGTGAGGCCATGCTGAGGGTGTGCGTTGAGATGGGAGGCTCCCTGACGGGAGAGCATGGCGTGGGGCTCGAAAAGAAGGCCTACATGCCTATGGTCTTCAGCGACGAGGACATGTCCGCCATGATGAAGGTCCGGGACGCCTTCTGCCCGTCGGGACTCTTCAACCCCGGCAAGATATTCCCCGGCGGCCCCGAATACGCCCATGAGATGCAGCGGGCCGCCATATCCACCGCCGGTCCGGGGTCCTACATATAGGTGGCCATGCCTTCTCCAGACCGTCCGGCCCCCTCTTCCGTCGCCCAGGCGCTTGCGCCCGAGGACAGTCTTGCCGGATACGCCGTGGACGGCCTAACGCCTCGGAAAGCTGTTCTGCCCACAAAGCCCGACGACGTGTCCGAGGCCCTGTCCTGGGCATCCGCCGAGCGTATGGCGGTCGTTCCGCGAGGCGGCGGTGTGCACATCGGGTTGGGCAACGTGCCCAGCCGAGTCGACCTAGTCATTGGCACCGAAAGGCTGGACAAGCTGAATTTCCACGAGCCGTTGGACATGGTGGCGCAAGTGCAAGCGGGAATTACCCTTGAATCGCTCCAGTCCCAACTGGCCAGGCACGGCCAAATGCTTCCTGTAGAGTCTCCGGCGGCCGGCAAAGCCACCATCGGCGGAATCCTGGCGTCGAACGTGTACGGGCCTTCAAGGTTCGCCTACGGGTCCCCCAGGGACTGGTTGATAGGCATAACCGTGGCTCTCGCTGACGGAACGCTGACCAAGGCGGGCGGGCGCGTCGTTAAGAACGTCACCGGGTATGACATGGGCAAGCTCTACGTAGGCTCACTAGGAACGCTGGGCGTGATTGTCGACGCCACGTTCAAGCTCGTTCCTCTGCCCGCTTCAAGCGTCGCGCTGCTGGCGCCCTGCGCTACCGTCGAGGATGCTCTGTCCCTGGCCACTGGGATACTCAAGTTGCCGGGCCAGCCGACATCGGTCTATGCAATCAACAGGCAGGCGGCTGACACGCTGGAAATGCCCGACCTGTTTCCTCCTCAGCACGGAGGATTCCTCCTGGTTGGCTACTCAGGCCGCAAGAGCATGGTAGACCGGACTGAGCGAGACGCCCAAGGCGTCCTACCATCCGGTTCCACCGTGCTAAAGGGAGACGAAAGCGTCGACCTCTGGTGTCGGCTGACCAACCTGGGATGGTCCGACGCCGTTGCGCCGCACTTCATGCTCCGGGCCTCCGTCAGGCCATCCCGGATAGGAGGCTTGCTCAGGACCATCAATCAACTGCCGGAAGGAGGCGTGGCCGTAGACGCGGCGACCGGGACCGTCCGCCTCTACTGGTTTGATGAACAGGGAGACGACATGACTGAAAGCCTGATATACAGAATCCGGGAAGCCGCCCTTGATGCAGGCGGACACCTGACGGTGGAGAGCTGTCCGTTGAGCGTCAAGCGGCGCATCGATATTTGGGGAGACCTGGTCAGCGGCCAGGGGCTGGACCTTATGCGGCGTGTCAAACAGCAATTGGACCCGAACTCAATCATGAGTCCTGGGCGCATGGCGGGGAGGATATAGATGCTCCAGCCGCCTGCACATCCCGCTTTCACTGGCCCTGACGCACCCGCCGACGAGGACCTGTACAAGTGCGTCCACTGCGGCCTTTGCCTAAGCGCCTGTCCGACTTACGTCCAGTTGGGGGTGGAAACCGAGTCCCCCAGGGGCCGCATATCCTTGATGAAAGCCGTAAAAGAAGGCCGTCTGGGAATAACGGACCGGGTGGCGTCCCACTGGGAGCTATGTCTGCAGTGCCGGGCCTGCGAAACGGCCTGTCCTTCAGGTGTGCCCTTTGGGCGGCTGATGGAGTACACCCGGGCCCAGACCAACGCCAACGGCGCCGGCGGTTTCAAGATGCGGCTGGTGCGTTGGGCTTTTCTCCGAGGCGCTTTGGGACGGCTTGGCCGTCTCCGTTTCGGAGCCAGGCTGTTGCGCGTCTACCAGCGGTGGGGCCTCCAGAAGCTAGTGCGGGCGTCGAGGCTGCTCCGGCTTCTGCCCGGCGGAGTGCATGACATGGAGAAGTCTCTCCCGCAAATGGCGGACCGCTTCTTCGGACCCAGCCCCGGAACCCATCGGAGCCTCATCCCACGCCGCATGACGGTCGCCCTATTGTCGGGATGCGTGATGCCGCTGGTGCAGGGTGCCACCATGGAGGCCGCAGTCAGGGTTCTAACCCGGAACGGCTGCGACACGACTACGCCGGTGGGCCAGGGATGCTGCGGCGCTCTGAGTTTGCACAGCGGGGAACTGGAATCGGCCAGAAGCATGGCCCGGAAGAACATCGATGTCTTCTTGGCGGCCGGAGTCGAAAAGGTCGTTGTGGCGTCGGCGGGCTGCGGGTCAGCCATGAAAGAGTATGGCGAGCTTCTTAAGGACGATGCTAGCTATTCAGAGAAGGCCCGCCAGCTCAGCGACATGACAGTGGACGTGACCGAGCTTCTTGCCAGCCTGCCCCTGGAGCCTCCGAAAGGGGAGGTCAGACGCAAAGTTACCTACCAGGACCCCTGTCACCTGTCCCACGCCCAAGGCATAACGCGGGCTCCCAGGGCCTTGCTGGAAGCCATTCCAGGGTTGGAGTTGGTTGAGATGGAGGACTCGACCCGTTGTTGCGGAGCGGCGGGCATCTATTCCATGGTGCAAAAAGAGATGTCCGGGAGAGTCCTTGACGCCAAGATGCAAGCGGTAGTCGCAACGGCCGCCGATTGCGTGGCCACCGCCAACCCAGGCTGCATGATTCAAATTGAGACCGGAATCGCCGAAAGAGGAATGAACGCAACCGTCTGCCACGTTGTGGACCTTCTGGATGAGGCCTACAGGAACGAGGAACTGAACGGTTGAAGCCTGGGGCCGTGCTCTTGACTACGCTGGCCGCAGTCCTTGTCGCCGCGTCCTGCGGCGGGGAGTCCAGCCCAGAGTCTACCGTGCGGGACTACTACGACGCCCTGTCCAGGGGAAACGCCGTTCGACTCCCCGACCTCTTCGTTCCCGAAGTGGCCGATTCGATGCTAAGGACGCGGTTGCAGCCCATCGCCGTAGAAAACCTGATCATCAGGACGGTCTCCACGACTGATGACTCCGCGCTGCTCACTGCGGAATATGACGTGGACTTCCCCGAAATTGCCCGCATCAAGGCAACTATAAGCCTGTTGAAGCGCGGTCAGCGCTGGCTGATTTCGGAGTTGACCCAGGAGAAGGCAGGAGAATAGAGCATGGCCATTGGATGCCCGGCGATCCTGGGTCTGACTGCCATCTTCTTTGGAGTCCTGTTTCTCTTGGAGAACCTAGGCGTACGGGACGGATTGGTGCGAGATTTCTGGCCGGTCGCGCTCGTCATCGTCGGCGTGCTGAGCATCGTAAATGTCAACAGATTCAGAATTAGGTACGGAGGCAGGTACAGGCGCGGATGGCCGCCCGACACCGGCCCATAAGCCCATAGCCTGCGTACGATTGGACTGGTCCGGCTATCCGACCCTCGGTCTGTAGGCGACACACCTGTTGACAGATTAGACCTTTGGGATTACTGTGATTCTAATCAATGTCTTTGACATTGTTTACCATCAGGAGGGAATTCCGATGACTCAAATCACCGCCCGTGTGCCAGATGAACTTGCGGAAGCCTTGGACGCGGCGGCCACACAGCTCAAACGCAGCCGTGCTGAGGTGATTCGCCAAGCGTTGGAGCGATATCTGGAAGACTTCGATGACCTCTCCGTGGCGTTAGACCGGCTGCGCGACCCCTCCGACCCTGTTCTGGACTGGGATGAGGTCAGGCGTGAGCTACTCGGTTCGGATTAAGCGCAGCGCAGCCAAGGAGTTGGCTGATCTCCCGAAACCGGAGAGGACTCGCATAGTACATGCCATCGACAGTCTTAGTGAGAAGCCGCTGGCGGGGAGATCGCTCAAGGGAGGGATGCGCGGGCTGCGGCGCCTACGTGTTGATGATTACAGGGTCGTATATGAACTGCTTGACGACGAACTTGTCGTCTTAGTGGTCCGCGTCGCACACCGCTAAGACGCCTACCGCCAGTCGTAACAGCAGGCCCGACGCCTAATCCTCTTCGGCGTACACCTTCTGTGCGGCGGCGACCCCTGCCCCGTTGGCGACCTCGAAGCCCTCTTTGGGAAGGATTCTTTCCAGCGCCGAAAGCAACAAGAGGACGTTGGCAGCCCGGGAGCCGTCCCCCATAAGCCCGATTCGTAGTATTTTTCCCGCAAGAGGCCCCAGCCCGCCGCCTATCTCGATGCCGTATTCTTCCAGTAGGATTCCGCGCACCCTGTTTACGTCCACGCCTTCCGGCGTCAGCACGGTGGTGAGGGGGTCCAGCCTGGCGTCCGGGTCAGCCAGGAGCTTCATACCAAGGGCTTCCATCCCTGCCCGGAAGGCCCTGGCGTTGAGAGCGTGGCGAGCAAACCTAGCCTCCAGACCCTCCTCCTGGACCATGCGAAGGGCTTCTCTCAGAGCGTAAACCATCGAGATGGGCGCCGTGTGGTGGTAGGCCCGGCGTTCGTCCCAGTAGGTCTCCAGGTCCGACAGGTTCAGGTAAAAGCTCTGGACGGGCCTGGTGCGCTCTTTCAACACCTGTTCCGCCCTGGGTCCCAGTGTCACCGGCGCCAGGCCCGGAGGCCCGCCAAGGCACTTCTGGGTGCCGCTGTGGCCGACGTCTACGTCCCATTCGTCCAGGGCTACGTTTACTCCGCCGAGGCTGGTCACGGTGTCCGCTATGACCACCGCGTCGTATGCGTGGGCCAAGTCTGCAACAGGTTTGAGAGAATTGAGCACGCCGGTGGAGGTCTCCCCGTGGACGATAGCCACGGCCTTCACTCTCTTATGCTTCTTCATCTCATCCTCAAGCCTCGAAAGGTCCGGCCCAATGGCCTTGCCCCATTCGTACTCCACCGAATGGACCTCGGCGCCGCAACGGTTGCCTATGTCCACCATGCGGTTTCCGAAGAAACCGTTGACGGCCACCACAGCCACGTCTCCAGGCTCCAAGATGTTGCAGAATGCGGCTTCCATTCCTGCGGAACCCGTGGCCGACACTGGGAACGTCAGCTTGTTGGAGGTCTTGAACACGTCCCTAAGGCTCTGCATGACGTCATCCATGACCTTCAGGAAGGCCCCGTCGAGGTGCCCTAGAAGGGGCATGGCCATGGCTTGCAACACCCGGGGATGGACGCTGCTGGGGCCCGGGCCCAACAGCAGACGCGGCGGCGGATAGAAGGGTTCCATTTGTTTATTCACTATCGAACTGCTCCTCGGAAAACTCTCAAGTCAGACGGCGCCCGCACATTATAGCGCCAGGATGAAGCATTTCTCCCCATTCGGCCTGGAATCATTTGGCCTTTATCGTTGCGATAGACCGGGGAATGCGGTCCAGCAAGTCCCCCGCCAAGGCGCCCGTCTCGCCTATTTCCAGTCGCACCGCCTCCCCCGCCTCCCCGTGGATGTACACCCCGCAGCAAGCGGCGTCCTCCGGTGTAAGCCCTTGTGCCAGCAGCCCTCCGATAACACCGGTCAGCACGTCCCCTGTGCCCCCGCTGGCGAGGGCGGGATTGGCGAACGGGGCTATACGGCAAACGTCTCCCGGTGAAGCCACGGCAGTGTAGGCCCCTTTGAGAACCAGCGTAGTTCCCCACTTATTGGACCAGTCCCGCACAATGGCTGTCCGGTCAGCTTGTACTTGGGCGACGGTGAGGCCGGTCAACGTAGCCATCTCCCCAGGGTGGGGAGTCAGCAGCAATGGGCCATTCGCCCTCTCCCACCAGTCCGGAATCTGGGACAGGCTGTTCAAGCCGTCTGCGTCGACAACTATAGGCATCGCCTGTCTATGGCCGTCCAAGAGAAGGCGGCCCATGAACTCCACCAGTCCCGGAGACCTGCCAAACCCGCACCCCATTATCAGAGAGTCGTAGTCGCCGAGACGCTCTCTCAGGATGTTAGCTCCGTCGGGGTGAAAGCGTCCGTCGTCGTCGTCTGGAAGGGGCAGGTGTATAACCTCTGCCAGCTTGGAAGCAGCGATGGGGTATACGCTGCTAGGGGAAGCCAGGGTGACCAGTCCGGCGCCGCTCCGTGCGGCGGCCTGGGCCGCCAGATACGCAGCGCCGACGTAATTGCGGGAACCCGCCACTACAAGAGCATGACCGAAAGTCCCCTTGTGGCCTGAGGAGGGCCTGGCTGGAAGCCTTCCAGAAACCCAGCGAGCACTCAGCAGCTCCAGCGGGATATCTTCCGAAAGGCGGCTGGGAATCCCTAAATCCGCCACTTCCAGCTTCCCTCTGAAATCGGCGCCAGGGAAATTGTAGTGCCCTGTTTTCGGGAACCCGTAGGATATGGTCACGTCGGCTTTAGGACACGCCGGGTCCACCGCACCGGAGTCGGCGTCCATGCCCGTGGGCACGTCAAGGGCTACTACCTGCATCGAGGCACGACTTTCTCTGGTAGAGCGCAAAAGCAGCATGGCTTCCCTGACCAGCCCCTCAAGGGGCCGGGACCTGCCGATGCCCAGCACCGCGTCCAGGACGACGTCACACGACTGCAGGTCGCTCTTCAGACCGTCCAGGCTGGCTTCAGTGATGGGTCTTATCGAAACTCCCGCGCTCTTTGCCAAGGAAGTCTTGGGGTGCTCCTCCCGTGTAGTAGGTGTGTTCCAAGCCGTAACGGACGCGCCCCAACTGGCCAGGCGTCGTGCCGCGACCAACCCGTCTCCGCCGTTGTTGCCTGGGCCTACCAGGACAACGATCGTACGTCCGGCGGCGCCCCCCGTCAGGTTGCGGGCGATGACAGCCGTAGCCAGACCAGCTTTCTCCATGAGGGAGTCCTTGGGGACGCCCTGAGCCTCACAGGCGTCCTCGATGCGGCGCATTTGTTCAGAGGTTACTATCTTCACAGGCCCGTCGCGGCCGGTCTTAGCGGGGACTCAATCTCCCCGTCGATGTGGGCTATGACGAAAGCTACGGCATACTCCCTGGAGTGGGAAATGGACAGGGACATCTCCTGAAGCCCCAGCCTTTCGGCGCGAGCCAACGCCCTGCCGTGGAGCTTGATGGAAGGCGCGCCAGCGCGGTTCCTGACCACCTCAATGTCCTTCCACCCCACCCCGCGCACGCCGGTGCCCAGGGACTTCATGGTCGCTTCCTTGGCGGCGAACCGGGCAGCCAAGTTGGGCGCTCTTCCTCGGCAGTATTCGATCTCCGACGGCGTGTATATGCGGTTAAGGAACCTCTGGCCGTACCTCTCGTGGACTCCCTTGATGCGCCATATCTCTATGATGTCTATGCCTGTGCTGATCATCCCACGGGGCCTTTGGTACACGTCTCAAGCCAAGTTAGGGTATTATAGATACGCCCGACGCTGGGTGTCCAACAGGTTTGGGGCGCTGTTCAAGCAAGCGACATCGGAAGAATGAGGGTTGATGGCCAAGATTCTGGACGGAAAAGCAACCTCGGCAGAGATTCGCGGCGAGGTTGCCCAAGAAGTGGCCGAGATGGGCCGCAAGGACGGAGTTGTCCCAGGACTTGCGGCCATTCTCGTCGGCGAAGACCCTGCGTCCGCCGTATACGTCAGGAACAAGGAAAAGGCCTGCGACGAGGTGGGCATATACACCGAGACCTTCCAGCTTCCCAGCGACACGGCCCAAGGGGAGTTGTTAGAGTTGGTGTGCTCCCTTAACGGGAACCCCAGGTTCCACGGCATACTTCTACAGCTGCCCCTTCCGGAGCACATCGACGAAAACTTCACTCTGGCCCACATCAGTCCCGACAAGGACGTGGACTCAATCCATCCTATGAACCTGGGCAAGCTGGCGTTGGGAGAATACGATTTCATGCCCGCCACTCCCGGGGGCGTTCAGCAGTTGCTGCTGCGCAACGGGTACGACCCCTCTGGGCGTCACGTGGTGATATGCGGACGCAGCAACATCGTCGGCAAACCCCTGGCGATGGCGCTTATGCAAAAGATGGAAGGCGCCAACGCCACCGTCACCGTATGCCACACAGCCACGCGCGACCTGGCCGTAATAACCAGCCAAGCCGACATTCTAGTGGCCGCTACCGGAGTTCCCCATTCCATCACACGGGAAATGGTCAGGGAAGGGGCCGTTGTGGTGGACGTGGGAGTGAACAGAATCAGCGACCCATCGCGAAAGTCAGGCTCCCGGTTGGTGGGGGACGTGGACTTCGAAGCCGTCTACGACAAGGTGGAGGCCATCAGCCCCGTGCCGGGGGGAGTGGGGCCTATGACCATCGCCATGCTGCTGGTGAACACCGTCACAGCAGCCAAGCTGGCTATACGCAACGGGTAAACCGGGAACGTCCGTTCATGGCGTCCCTAAGGTTCCTCCCCTGTGTGTTCCGAGGCATTGCGGAGTATGTCGTCGAGGGCGCGGTCTAGTCCGGGAGCCAACTCCACGGGCTCTACGTAGGGCGTGTGGTGGAAGTCAGCCTTGGCCCGTTCCAGAGCTTGCCTGGCTGAGGTGTTGGTTGACGCGATGCGTTCCAGCGTCGCCTGCAGCTCTTGTGACTCCGCTTCACCCTTCTCCCGCAGGTCCGACAGGTCTATGTCCATTCCCAGCAGCGCCCTTATTCTGCGCAGAATGTCGTAGAAAGACCTATGGTCCCGGGATATTCCCACAGGCCCGTTGTTGTTAGTAATGAACGAGAACATCGGAGCCATGGCCCCGAACCTTATCATGTTGATTTCCGGGTAGTGGTAATGGGCCATCGACACCAGCCCCATGCCTATGGTGGGACCGGCCTTGCGGTCGGAGCCATAGCTCGAAAACCGCACCGAATACTTCTCCAACTCTTCTTTCATTTCCGGCTGGCTGTAGGAGCAGTTCACGCTTCGTTCTATCTCCGGCGGCGCCGGCCCATTGTATCCTTCCACCACCACGACCTTTCCCAGCTCCAGTTCCTTGGCTATGCCGAAGAACGCTTCGGAGTACATGTCCAATCGGAACCACGGCTCTTCACCCTGGAAGATTATCAACCCGTTTCCGGCGTCGTAGACGGAGTTGTCCCTGGTGATTGCGCGGCTGGGAAGTCCCTGATCGAAAGCCGCCCCGGGCCTGAAGGCGTCGTGAGTGCCGGGGACCTGAAAGGGATAGCAGGTCATGGTGATTTCCCGGGTGAAGCCGCCGATTCTCTTGGCGTTGAATTTGCTTATGAGGTACTCGGGCAGGCCACTGGATATTTCTCCGCCGTCGGACCATTGGGGTTTCCATCCGGCAATCATGTACGAGGCATGGGGTTTAGAGTCGAGGGTAAGCAGGTCCGAGGACATAGCACCACCGCCTCCCGATTGATCCCTGGGGCCGCCGACGCAGGACCCCGTGTGTGGGTCACGGCACCCCCGGCCCTATCTCTTGGCCATTATAACATCGCGGTGGCCGACGGGTTTGACGATAGCCTCGACCAAGTCATAGGGTTATAATTGGCTTCTGTGGGGCTGTAGCTCAGGGGGAGAGCGCCTGCTTTGCACGCAGGAGGCCAGGGGTTCGAATCCCCTCAGCTCCACCAGGTAAGACCGAATTCATAACACGCCCGTTGAGGGCGATTTCTGCTGTGTCCGCTCCCCGCATCGGGCTGTCATCCGGCGTGGGTATGGCGTAGACGATTGTGGCCCTGCCGGGCCTGACCGCGACCTGCTTGACGAAGGAGTGAACGAAGGCTCTGGTCTCGGTGAGTTCGCTGGTCTTGAGGAACTCGCTCATGTCGGCGGCGAAGGTTGCGATGGCGTCGGCGCTGTCCAGGAGCTGCCGCCGGTCCCTCAGCACTGCCCTCGCCTCATCTGCGGCGACCTCCAGCTTCTCCTTGCGTTCTCGGAGTTCCACGATGAGGTCCGAAGCCTCGGCCACGTCTACGCTGTCGCTCTTCGCAATAAAGTGCCAGACTCGGCCCAGTTGCTTGTTCACGTCCTCAAGCTCCCTGTCGATGCTCTCCAACGTCTGCCGCTGTTCGCTGGCCACCCCGTCCATCTCCTCGTCCACGATCTTCACTAGGTCCCTGATGTTGGACTCGGTGAGGATGTTGGCGCGAAGCTCGTCGACGATGATCTTCTCGAACTTCTTGGCGTTGAGCCTGGGGGTCTTGCAGGCGCCCTTGCCTCTCTTGAGGAGGGAGTGGCAAATGTAGTAGGTGTACCTGCCGCTCTTGGCCTCGGCGGCGGTCATGGCCTTGCCACAGGTCTCGCACTTGGCGATGCCGCTGAGCAGGTAGGGGCTGGAGATGCGGCGGGGGTTCACCTTCTTCGGGGCGCGGGACTCCATCATCCTGGCGATGCGCCGGAACTCCTCCTCGGAGATGATGGCAGGATGCGCGTCCTCGACGCGGACGGGGGGCTGTCCGTCCTTGGCGTTGGCTCCCCAGACCACGGTCCCGGCGTATGCCTCGTTGGTGAGGACGAAGTGGACGGTGGTCTTGAGCCACTTCTTGCCTTTGGATGTGGGGATGCCCTCGGCGTTGAGGGTCTTGGCGATGTCGAGGGTGCTCCTGCCCTGGAGGGCCATGTCGAAGATGCGCCGGACCAGGGCATCGGCGGGCGGACTCAGCTCCAGCTTGGGGCGCTTCTTGGCCCCGTCCTGGACGTGAACGCGCCTGTAGCCGTAGGGTGCGTAGGTGGTCATCCAGAATCCCCTGGACGCAGCCTCCCGCATCCCCCGGACGACTTCCTGCGCCAAATTCTCCGAGTAGAATTCGTCCACGCTCTCGATGATGGCTTCAAGGAGCCTGCCGGTGGCGGTGTCTTCGGCGTGCTCGGTGATGGAGACGACGCGGATGCCTCGCCTGCGGAGCATGGACTTGAAGGCGACGGCGTGCTCGCGCTTTCTGGTGAAGCGACTGAATTTCCAGACCAAAATCTCCTTGAACGGGGCCTCGGGCTTTCCGGCCTCGTCCAGCATCTTCTGGAACTGGGGCCGGTCGGCGATGCGCCCGCTCTCGGCCTCGTCCACGTACTCGCGCACCACCAGGTAGCCGTTCTTCTCAGCGTAGTCCCTGAGCGCCCGTAGCTGGGCGGCCACGGACAGGTCCACGTCCTGGCGGTCGCTGGAGACCCTGGCGTAGAGGGCCACGGGGATCATGTCGAGTTTGTCAGTCATTGTCATCTCCTTCCGGTGTTTCGTTCCGTCCAGCCCGTCTCGACCGGCGTCGCTGCATCCGTTCCTTGATCCGCCACTCCCGCTCTTCCATGTAGAGGCGGATGGCCTCGCGCAGAAGTTCGCTCACGGTGCGGTCTTCTTCCCCGACCACCTCACGCAGGTGTTGAGCCATCTCCGGGGGCAGGGAGAAGGTAATGGTGTCGGTGTTCCTGGGCTTGACGGGCATCGTCTCTCTTTTTGCCTGCAATAGTAGCACGTAGTCTTACTCTTTATCATCGCGCACCTGCACTCTCTGCGTCAACGGGCCGCGACCATAGCCAAGTCCGCCAGCCGCTCGAAGGAGTCGTTGGTCAGCTGGAGCCGAAGGACTGCCCGGTCCCGGTAGGGCACGGCGACGAGGGCGATCTTGGCCAGCTTTCCGCTCCAGACGACGGGCCTTGCGGCCACGGCCATGTCGGCCGGGCCTGCGCCGTTGCGTCCGGGCTCATGCTCGGCGTAGGCCGCCCTGCCGGTGAGAAGGACGTGGTGAGCCAGGGAGCCTGAGGAGATGGACTTTCCCTTGCGGGGCCTGCCGCCGCGCTCCCCGCACAGAAGGCGGCCGTCCCTCGCCCCGAACCCCGGAGTCCGGGCCACCACGGAGGCCATGAACCGCGAGGGAGGGGGTTGCCCGTCCCAGCCTGCGATCTCGCCCGCCTCCTCCCGCTCGTACAGGATCGCCATCAGCGGCTGGCGGCGCATCACCTCGGCCAATCGCAGCGTGGCCGTGGCGTAGGAGCAGCCGTACTGCTTCTGAAGGGCGAGCACATCGAAGCCGGACGCCCTGGCGAAGAGAGAGAAGGTCTCCGGCTGGAGCATCACGGCGGCGGCGAAACGGTTCGCCTCAACGCATACCGTCCTGGGCGGCGGGGTGTCGGCGTGGAGGTCGCAGAGGGTCTCGTGGACGATCTCGTAGGTCTCGTGCAGCACGGTATGGACCGTCGCTCCCTCGGACTGGTCCTTCAGGTAGCGGATGTCGTAGCCGCCGTGGGGCGAGGTGTAGTGGACTCCCCGCATCCCGCCGGGCAGGTGGCCCGCCTCGGACACCTCGCCGAATCCCGCCTCCCGGAGCAGCGTCTTCAGTTCATTCATCGCAGGGCGTAGGGAGACGCCGAAGAAGCGCACGAACTCCCCCGCCATGCTCTCCGGGCCGATCCTCATCCGGCAGGACCCCTCGTCCACACCCTCCAGCAGCTTGCGGCAGAAGCCGTCCCTTGTGGTCGTCATGAGAGGAGCCTCTTGCCGCTGAAGCGTTCGTACATCTCGACGATGAAGCGCTTGGACTCCAGGGAGAGGGGGCCGGAGGGGAGGGCGCCGAAGCGGAAGACGGGGTCGGCCAGGACGTACTGGAAGGCCCGCTCGATCTCCAGGGGCTCGTCTGAGGGGTCGCCGTCCGCCTCGTTGTCCAGGTAGCCCGCCCGTTCCATGAGGACGTGGATGTCCACGCTATAGAGGGCGGCGAGGCGCTTGAGCAGGTTGGTTCCCGGGCGGCGTTCCCCCTTCTCGATCTCCGAGAGGTAGGAGTTGGAGATGCCGGTGACGCGGCGCACCTCCCGCAGGCTCATGTCGCCCCTGAGCCGTCTGAGCAGCGGCCCTATCTCCAGGTCGTGGTAGCCGGTGTCCTCGTCGCTCATTGCCCCTGGTGCGCTCCTTTCGTCCTAATACAGTCTAACACTCTCACCGCTTAGGGTTTTGTCAAACTCTTGTTTAACGATTGTCGCATCGGAGTAAGCAATTGTCAACGGGGTCAGGAATAGAGCCATGGTCCCGTTGTCCCTGCTCCCGCCATATTGTTATACTTTATTAGGACAGCAAACGCACGTGCGGCTAGAGGATCATACACCCGCCGCACGCAATTGAGCCACCTGCTATTGACGCCGGATTCCAAGGGAGAGTTGGACGCTTGAGTACGAGGCTAACCAAAGGGCAGAACGAGATACGGCTGCGGGGCCTGCGCATCCTGGCCCGCATTATCGTGCGCGCTCACCTGGCCTCCCTGAGGGAGGCGGAGTCCGGACGCAACGGCTCCGGTCCCGTCCGCCCCGAATCCCCAACGGGGGAGTTGTCCCCGAAGGAGGGCGGACGTGCGGAGTAAGCCCTCGCGCCCGACCATCAAGCTGAACCCCCACGCCTTCTGGGAGCGGCTGAACGTCCTCAACATGACCCAGAACCAGCTGGCCCGCCGGGCCGGAATCACATCGGGTTACGTCTCCCTGCTCGTCGGCGGGAGGCGCTGCCCGTCGCCGGAGCTTCGCGGGCGGCTCATGGAGATACTGGGCGTGACCGACTTCCACGACCTGTTCATCGTAGAGGACAGCGATGAGTCGTAGGGCGTCCATGCCGCCGGCCCGCCTCCTGTTCGGCGTCACCTTCCTGCCGGAGGACTTCCCCACGCGCCTGGAGCGCTTCAAGGAGGCCAGCGGCCTCACCTGGGACGGTCTGGCCGCGTGCCTGGGCGTGGACCCGCGCCAGCTTCAGCGGTGGCGGAAGGGCACCAAGCCCAACGGAGATGGGCTGTGCGCCCTGGTCAAGCTGGCGGCCCGCATCCCCGACGGCGGCTACATCCTGTTCGGCGTGCACGTCCTGCCTCCCGGCAGAGTGCTTCAGCCGCCCATGGTCGTCGGTGCGGACCGGGAAGACCGGGATGGATCGACGCCTGCGCCCCCGGCCTCGCCCAACGGCGAGACCGCCACACATCTTCGACCCAGGTGCAACCCAAACACAGGAGGTGCGGAGACATGGAGCTCACCGAGATGGAAAAGGAGTGGATACGGAGGCCCTTCCCCAAGGACTTTCCCGAGAGGCTGGAGTGGCTCAAGGAGCTGTCGGGCCTCTCGTGGAGGGAACTGGCGGAGCGCGTCGGAGTGAAGCGTTCGCGGATGATGGGCTGGCGCCGGGGCAGCATCCCGGGAGGCTTCGCCCTGCATGACCTCATTCGCTTCTCATTGGGGGTAGAGGGCGGCCTCGATGCCCTGTTCCCGGACATCGCAGAGGCGCTGCGGCGGCGGGCGCGGGAGGAGTAGCGAGCATGGGAACCCAGCGACAGGTCCACCGGCCCTTCGAGTGCGTCCTACCGCCGGACTTCGGCGAACGGCTGGTGCGGTTCAAGAAGGCGAGCGGGCTGACCTGGCGGTCGCTGGCCCGTCTCCTGGGCGTCAGCCCCTACCGGGTCAGGCAGTGGCGGAAGAGGGGCGTGGCCCCCAGCCCCGCCCACCTGTTCATGCTGCTGACCATAGCCGAGGTCATGGGACTCCGGGACGGGGTCCTGATGCGCCCTGACAGGGACCTGCCCGACGGCGAGGATTGGCAGGCTCTTTGGAGCTAGCGGCCCTGCCTCTCCCCGCGAATGAAGAGACCGCCCGTCTGGGCGGTCTCTTTGCGTATCCCCGTGCCGCTTGGGAGCAGCGGCGTTCATCATCGCCTGACGATGCCCTGGGGGTCTAACCTGGACGCTTTTCGGTTCAGGGCGCCTCTCAGGATGCCGAAGGCCAGGTGGAGGCTCAACTCAGCATCCCTCTCGGAGGGTTCCTCCTCTTGCTTGAGCAGGGCGTGGGCGATGAGGTCGGCCATCTGGAGCAGGTCGTCGTCCTGGGAGCTTCGGAAGGAGGGGCCGCCGATGACCCGCTCGATGGGGATGTTCCTGGTGGCCTCTCCGTCCTCCCACGCCTCGTAGCGGCTGGGCACGGGATTGCGCCGCCTGAGCCTGTCGTGGATCTGCCTGACCGTCCACTCGCCGTCCTCGTCGAAGATGAGGTGGGCGTAGCTCCCGTCCGCCGCGGCGGAGGCATTGATGCGGTTGAGCAGCCGGTCCAGGCTGACCCGCTCGTAGTCCCTCACCTCCGCCTTGCGCAGGCAGACGTTGATGACCTCGATGCCTCCCGGGTGATGGGCGGCGCCCTCGATGATCCGCAGTCCGCCCATGAATATCTCTGCCCCCTGCTCCGGGGTGAGCCTGCGGCCCGTGTTGTCGATGCGGACTCCCCTGCCGCGACCGGCCAGCAGGTCGGGGGCGTGCAGCTCCCGGTTGGTGGGGACGTTGTAGTCGCCCGCCATGGCGTCGCGCCACGACTGGACGGCGCTGTGCAGGTAGTTCCACCCCTCGGCGTTCACGCCCAGGGCGGAGCGGACGTAGCAGGTGGGTCCCTCGGACTCGTCGATATAGTACAGACGCATGGTTCTCTACCTCTCTCTGATGTTCTTCGCTCAACTGTTGGGAAGAGGACGGACGGTTTCCCATCCATCGGGAGTACGCCAAGCCCGTCCCAACGGCCCCTCCCGCTCCAACAGACCCTCGTGGGAGCCCAGCAGCGGGATTTCCACGCGGGCCTTCGTCATCTGCTCCCTCGCTACCCGCAGGAAGTGGGTTGCCGCGATGTCGTCGCTGAAGACCACCAGGACGGCGGGCTGCGCGCCGTGGTCATCGGTGGGGCGGTGGGAGGAGTAGTAGCGCAGATAGGGGGCAAGCCGCGCCGCCATGGTGACGGGGCGCACGGCCCGTCGCTCCCATTCCAGGAAGAAGGGCCAGAGGGCTTCGCCCCGCCTGAGGACGCCGGAGGCGTCGGGGTGGATGGAGCGCAGCCGGTCGGCGTATCGGAAGTACCTGGAGGCCCTCCTGGGCGGGTCGAGCTGGAGGATCTCCCTGGACCGGGAACGGGCCTGCCTCGCAAGGGCGGCGATGAAGCCGTGGACGGCTTCGGTGTGCGCGACGTTCCGGAGAAGCTGACGACTCCTCTTGCCGGACACGTTGCGCCACGAGAGTGGTGCTCTGTCGTCCAGCGGAGCGACGCTCCATCGCCTCCTGACGGCCCCCACCGAGGCGCGATCCCTGCGGGCCAGCATAGCCAGCCCCCGGTCCGTTGCGGCGAGGCGGCGGGAGCCTTCGACTCGAACATCTGCGATAAGTTGAAGGGCGTGCAGCCCCGCGACGACCTCGGAGAGCCTGGAGCGCTTCAGCCCCATGATCGCGCCCAGGTGAGCGGGTGACAGCCAGGGCCAATCGGCGATGAGGTCCAGGGCGCGCTTCTCCATGGGCTTCAGCGTCGCGGGCAGCATCCAGTCCGCACCGGCCTCATCGTGGAGGTCTACTGGGAGAGACGCCCGCAAGGGCGTCTCCTCGTCGGGCCACGGGCCGCGCGGCCCCGTGTGGCGGAGGGTTTCCCCCAGGTCGAGGAGAACGGCCCCTGCGGGAGTGCGCCAGATCGCCGCTCCGGCCCCCGCCGAGGCCGCGTCCTCCTCCAGAGCGAGGTAGGAGATGAAGGACGCTCCGGCCAACAGCCTGCGGGCGTGCCTGAGCCGCGCCTCGTCGGGCATGAGAAACAGGACGGCGGCGAACTGCGTACCCTCCCTGAGCCGCCACAGCCGCTTGGCAAAGCCCGTCCGGTCGGTGGCCGGTCCCTGCCGCACGACGGCGACGACCCGCCCGTCGGGGAGGGCGATTGCGGCGTCCATCGGCATGGCCCGGTACCACCGGAACCGGAGGGGGTGGGCGAGGTCGGAGATGGCGGAGGCCAGCCGGTAGACCACGGCCACGGCGTCCAGCCGCTCCAGGAGCGCCCGCCGCCACTGGTTTGAGATGGGACGGGTTCGCAAGAGCGCTATGAGGGCGATGCCTTCCTCGTCGGCCAACCGCTTCAACCCATCCGCCGTAAGGCAATAGCGGCGGGTCGCGGGCGACAGCCCTGAGGAATGGGGCGCGGAAGCCGACATCCCCTCCCGCTCAAGGTTCTCAACGGCCCGGTAGACCGCGCCCCTGGACCAGCCGGAGACGGCCACCGCCTCCAGCCGGTCGATGAGGGGCATGTGGGAGAGGAGCCGCAGGATGTCGGCTTCGATAGGTTTCATGCCTCATCCTCCCGCTGCTCTCCATCTTCCGCGTCCTCCACGTCGTCAGCGTCCTCCACGGGCTTGTCGATGGGCGGCTGGAAGTGCTTGCTGCGTTGATCGCTCCGTCCCAGGTCCTTGGGCGCGTCCTCCTTCTCCTCGGTCGAGGCGTCCTTGCCCTCCCTGATGTCCTTGACCGTCTTGCGGAACTCCTCGGCGCGTCTTTCGGCCTCGGCCTGCTGCGCGGCGATCTCCACGTCCGTCGTCAGGTAGGAGGACGCCTTGGCCTGGATGCGCTCAGCCGTTTCGGGGTCTCCAGGCTCCGGCTTTGTGACCGCCATCGAGAAGGCGGGCATCCGCTCCGTTCCCACGGTGGCCCTCACGTAGCACTGGTGGACCGGCAGGGACACGATGTCGTCCTCGGTCACCCGGTCCTTGCCCATCTCCCATACCAGCTGCCTGGCGTCGCTTCCCGCCACCTGGAAGACGGCGAGGCATCCCACGTTAGCGAGGATGGTGTCGCGCATGGTGCGGGAGAGGTCGTCCAGCTTGGCCAGGCTCTGGGTCGCCAGGATGAAGCTGGCCCCGAACTTGCCCAGCTCACTGAGCATCGACTCATAGTCCACGCCCGGCATCGACTGCATCTCGTCAACCACTACCAGCGCGCCCCGTCTCTGCTCCGGGGGCAGGCTGCCCTGCTCCCGTATCACGGCGTCCACGAGGTTGAGGAGGGACGCGCCCACCAAGGCGGCCACGTCCCTGCCCACCGTTCCCTGGGCGGTGGAGACCAGCAGGATGCCGCCCTCCCGGATGACCCTGCGCATGTCGATGGTCGAGCGGGGCTGACCCAGGATGGCCCTGGCCGTCTTGGACGATGCGTAGTAGGAGAGGCGGGTCTGCACCGGGGCCAAAGCGTCGGCTTTGGTCTCGCCCCGCCACCCGGCGAAGTCCCTGCCCCACCACCGGGTCAGGTAGGGATCGCTGACCAGGGTCAGCACGCCGGTCTTGAACTTGTCGTCGGCCAAGAGCGTGAGCGCATCCAGGATCGTGAACTGCTCGTCGTCGGCCGTTGCGGGGTGGTCGTTGGCCTCGTGCAAGGTCTTGACGGTCTGCTCCAGAATGGACTGCATCCTCGGCCCCCACTGGTCCCACAGACCCTTGGCGATGCGCACCACCGAGTCGGCGGTGCGGTCCCGGTCCGAGAAGATGCGGGTGTCCAGCAGGTTGACGCCGGGGTATCCCCGCTTGTCGGCCAAGTCGATGAGCCGAACCTTGTCGATGAGGGACTCGGGCACGTGCCGGAGCAGCCCGCCCACCAGGTCGGCGTGCGGATCGACGACGACGATGGCGTCTGAGTCCCTGCCCGCCGCCTTCTCCTCCATCTTGTGCCGCACGATGTGGTGCATCAGGGTTGACTTGCCCATGCGGGTGCGGGCCACGTAGAGGTGGTGGCGTCTGAGCAGGTCCTCGGGGAAGTGGATGGGACGGGCCTTGCCCGCCGTCGTCTCACCCACCGGGGCGCCGCCCCTCACGCCCCTGGCCGAGGGGATGAGCGCCCTGGCCCCGGACCGCTCCACCAGGGGCGTCTCGTCCCTGGCCCCGGGCGGGTGCCACAAGGCCGCCGCCTCGCGTACGCCGATGACGCTGCGCCTGCCGAACAGGCCGGGGCCTGTCGGGTGAAGCATCGACGGGTCGGGCGTGACGGGCTGCACCTTGCCGACCTTGAAGCGCGCCCCGGCGGGGTGGTCGTAGTGGCGGTATGCCGCCGCCACGGGCTCAAGTACCCTCCTGGCCCGCTCCAGTCCCTCCCGCGGCTCGTCCGTCGCGGGGAGGATGGCCGTCACCTGTATCTCCCCCTCGAAGGCGATGCGGGAGACCTTCTCCTTGATGAGGTTGGGGTCGTAGACGCGGCTGCGGGCCTTCTTGAAGCGATGCCAGGCCCAGCCCGCGGCAGACAACCCCGATACCGTTCCCAACCCCAGGAGCACGGTCTTCCACACCTCGCCGTCTTGCACCCACAGGTATCCCTGAAGGGCGGCCACTACCCCGACGCCGAGCACGGCCATGGTCACGCCGTCCATCTGAAGGGGCCGGGTCTGGTAGGTGTAGGATGGGTCCCGCCTCTGCTCCACGGCAGGCTTGTGGGCCTTCTCCTGGTGGTGCTGCGACCAGTCGGGTCCCAGGGAGCCCAGTATCAGCCGCGCCACGACGCGCTCGTCGTCGTTCAGACTTGAGAGCGCGCCCAGAATGGCGATAAGGGGGTCGGAGCCGGGGTCGAGTAGGTCGTCGTCCCGGAAGGTGCGCAGGGGCACGTACTCGGGGCCGTCGACCCGGAGCGTCATCGCCCACGCCTGCTCGCCCTCGTCCAGGCGCAGGGGATCGTCCTTAGGCTGCACCTCTTGGATGCGGGCCTGGGGGTAGTGGGCGGCTATCTGGCCGCGCACCACCTCCCTGTCGAGGCAGCGGGCCAGGAGCGTCACGCCGTCGGCGTCCCCGGCCAGCTCCAGGGAGAAGGGCTCGGGCACCGCGATGGACTGGAGCAGGTTCTCCACGCCCAGCAGGGTGCGCTCCTCCGTCCTGGGCGGCGTCACCGCCAGCAGCACGGGGCTCTTCTTGTCGTCGTCGGAAAGCCAGTTCAGTGGGTTCAGTTTCATGGTTCTCTTCCTTTCTCTATCGGGGTCTTCACTCGGTTCGTAGTCGCGATGTTTCGCTTCGTTCATTCGGTCTCGGTCGCTCGTCATGTCTCGTCCTCCCTTTCCCCGGCCTCTATCGGGCCGTTTCTTTCGTGTTCAACGTCACTACCTGTGCGCTCCGGGCCGCCACTCGATGACTGCCGTCTCCTCCGGCGTGGCCTCGATGCGCACGGGGAAGCGGTGCCCCTTGGCCAGGAGCAGGCCGTCTCCACGCGGGCAGGAGAGCAGCCACCTCTGGAGGTCTTCGGGCAGGTCGAAGGCGTCGCCCACGGTGCTTATGGCCGCCGCGTCCTGCTGAAGCAGCAGCTTGAAGGCGGCGTTCTGGAGCAGGGCGCGCCCGGAGTGGCCGGTGATGGTCCGGGACGAATCCTCGGAGAGCAGGTCCTGCACGTCCTGGGTGATGAACTGAAGCCCCAGCCGGTGCTTGCGGGCGCGCTTCGCCATACTGACCATGAAGGCGGCCCCTTCCGGGTGCTGCATGATGCTCCACACCTCGTCCACCACCAGCAGGCGGGGCTTGGGGTTCTGCGCCGCCGCCGCCCACACCGTTTCGGTGCAGACCATTGCGGCGGCGGGCCGAAGCTCCGGTTCGAGGAGTCTCAGGTCGAAGACCGTCACCAACGCCTCGTTGCCCAGCAGGTCGTCCCCCTCGTCGGAGAGCAGGTTGCGCAGGCTGCCGGTGGCAAAGGGTCGCAATAGTCTGGCAAGCTCCGCGTCCTCTCCTTCGAGGTGGGCGTAGAAGTCGCGGAAGCCGGTGCGCTCCCTGTGCTCGGCGTAGTAGCCAGCCAGGGCGTGGTCGAGGGATGCTCTCCGCGCCGCGCCGAGGCTCTCTCCCACCATGACTTCAATCAAGCGGCGCAGGCTTCCAATGCGTTGCAGCAGCTCCTCACTGTCGCCCTTGTCGATGACGAAGGGGTTCATGCCCTGGCCGGGAATGCCGGGAGAGAGCACCCGTCCTCCGACGGCCCTCGCCATGTCCGCGTACTCGCCCTCCGGGTCGATGACGTAGGCCGTCACGCCGCGAGTGATGCCTCTGAGGACGCCCAGCTTCGTGGCGAAGGACTTTCCTGAGCCGGAACGGGCCAGGACAGCGGTGTTGGCGTTGAGGTGCGTGCCGTCCCAGGGGTCGTAGACCACCGGGGAGCAGGCCCGCATGTCGATGCCGTAGAGCGTCCCCCTGCGGGTGTCCAGGTCCGGAGGCGAGAAGGGGAAGAGACGGGCAAGCGACGACGTGTCCAGCGTCCGCCACTCGGCCACGGCGTTCAGGCCCAGGGGCAGCGTGGACAAAACACCCTCGCGCTGGCGAAAGGCCAGGTTGTCGAGCTTGCCCAGCGTTGCGGCGAAGTGGGCCTTGGCCCGCTGGGTCATCTCCTTCAGGGAATCTTCGTCCTTCGCATAGAGCGTCACCGACAGCGACGCGTGAAAGAGCCGCTCCCTGCCCCGCTGCACCTCGTCCCTGAGCCGGGTCACGTCCTCCAGGGCGATCTCTGCCTCGGGGGACATGGTGCGCCCGCGCTTGAAGGACAGGCTCTGCGCAGACTCGAACCTGACCTTCTGCCACTCAAGGGTGCGAGCCGCCTGCTCCGCCGGTATCGGCCCCAGGTGGATGGACAGGTCCATCGGCGCGCCGGCCGCCATCAGTCCTTGCAGAAATCCGGGAGCCAGCGACCTGGGCCACTTGCCCAGGTGCAGGGAGCGCACCAAGCGCTCTCCGACGCGCATGTCTCGTCGGTTGATCGCCACCTCGACGAAAGTCTCCTCGTCGAACTCCGCCGGCGTTCCTCCCAGGGCCGCCGATACGAAAAGCATCCGCAAGCGCCTGTCTCTCAGGGGGTGAACGGACAGCCCTGCCCGCGCCAGCAGGCCGCGCAGCTCGTCGAAGCGGGCGTGCTCGCAGACGGCGTAGAAGCGCCGGTCCAGGATGCCGTCCCTGGCCTCAAGATCGGTCAATAGCCTCTGGAGGGACTCCGATGCTGCCCTCGTCTGTGGCGGAAGGTTCCGCGGCTGCGCTTCACTGAGCCTGTCTCTCAGTCCATCGAGGCGCGGCGGGTGCTGGCGGATGAGGAGCTGCACGGGGAAGTCGCAGGCGTTGAGCGCTCCGGCGAAGGCTCCCAGCTTCGGCTCGTCCAGCTCCAGGCCCATCACCTCGCACACACCCAGCTTTACCCCGTCCAGACGCACAGGGCCGTCCTCCTCCAGGTGGGAGACCATGAAGAACGGGGAAAGCGGGGACGGAGGCTTGGGGGTGAGTTCTTTGGCCTTCGCCTGCCAGTTGAAGAACGCCTGCGCACTCTTCAGCTTCTCGCGAAGCGCTACGAGGCTGACTTTATGGCGGGCAACGGCAAGTCTCTCTATAGCGTTCGATGCCGCCAGCCCGGCCCCTCTATTCGTGTGCACGACTGCGCCCTGCGCGCGTTGAAACGACAATCTCAATGTGCTCCTCCTCTTCGGCGTTCGCCCGTTTGCCTCCAGTGGCTGGTCATGGATGGCGCTGTCCCCATCGACCGGCGGCCAGCAGGCCGCACAGAGGGTGCGGCCCATATCTCCGAACCACAGAAGAGCATCGTCCGACCTCGGAATGGGAACGTGTCCGCACTCGTCGCACGAACCGTCGAGCACGGTGGCATAGCCACCTGCGCTGCTCTTTCCTCGACCTGGAATCCATCCACCCCGAACGTCCGATTCGTTCATGCCAGTCCTCTCTCTATGGAATGGGGACGATACCGCTGCTGAGCAGGGCCGCCACGCCCTTGGCTGAAAGCGCCAGCACGAGGCCGACAACGGCCATGACGACGGCGGTCCTGGCCCTGCCGCCGCCCCGCTCCTCGGCGCCCTCGGCCATCAGGACGAAGCCCGCCCAGACGATGGCGAAGACGGCTAACCCGGCGGCGGCGTAGGCCATCGCCGTGAGCACACGGTCGAAGGCGTCCAGCATGGCCTGCTCCTCCGAGGGAGGGGCCACACCGGTGGTCGCCAGCGCAGCCCCGGCCACAAGCATCATTGCCAGTGCGCGCCTCACCAGAGCCTGCCCTCAGCTTGACTGGGGGGCCACTCCCATCCCAGCAGGTCGAACCAGTCGCTCATGCCATCTGCGGGCGTCTGCTCAGCAGGCGGGTCTTCCGGCTCAGGCTCCGGCAGGACCAGGACCTCGAAGGGGTCGTCGGCCCCGACGCCGGACACCAGGCTCAGCGACTCCTCGCGGCTCCGGCTGATGGGCGACCGCTCGACCACCTCAGCCTTCACGTGCTCCGGGTGGACGATGGTCACCGTCACCTCCTTGGCGATGGTGGCGCTGGGAATGTAGGCGTACGCCGTCGCGGTGGCGGATGCTGTTGAGCCGTCCCCGCAGGTGGCTGTCGCCGTCTCGCTGTCGTAGTCGCTGTCCCCCGGGCGATGGAGGTGCACGGTCTTGGTGACCTGCTCTACCCGCTCCGGGTGGTGGGTGAGCTGCGTCAGCGGAGGGATGGGGATGCGGAGACTTGCCTCAAGGCTCACGTCCACGCTCACGGCGTGAAGGGTCTCGCCAATCGGAACGTGCAGCCTGAAACTGGTCTCGCCATTGGGCACGAACGGGACGCTGGCGGTCGATGCTCCCGTTGTCGCTGAGAGAGTCCCGGTGATGGCCGTCACCTCGGCGTCCAGGAGCGCGGTCTCGCTAATGCTCTCGTGTCCGGCCACCGTCTGAAGCTCGACCGGGTGCTCGATGCCCTTCACGCACTCCGATTCGACCACGCCGCTGACGGCCCCCGGCGTCCAGCCCAGGGAAGTCATGCGCAGGTCGCACAACTCTCCCTCGACGACCGGCAGGGGATAGGGAAGCTGTGCTTCCTCGACGGTGAGCCCCCCGGCCTGGCCGAGGGTGTCCTCCCAGGACACGGTGAAGGACGGCATGGGTCCGTGCAGGGGGAGCGAGTAGTCGATGCGCTCCCCCTCGTCCAGGGATGCCGAACCCCAGAAGCGCAGGGTGGTGCCCTGGCTTCCGCCGAAGGCCCGCACCCGGATGTCCAGGTCGGTGGCCGCTCTGAGCGTCACGGCAGCGTGGTCGCCGGAGACGGTGAGGGCCTCGACGAATATCCGCCGTCCCTCCACCAGCTCCGACACCTCGAAGTCGATCTCGTCCCGCCACGGCTCGTGGCCGTCGGCCAGGGCCGACTGGGGGACGGCGACGACCGCCGCCAGAGCGACGGCCGTCACCACTGCCAGGAAGCTCTTCGGGAGCCTGCGGCGCTTGGCCTTGCGGCCCTCGTTCCCAGTCCCGTTGATGTTGCTCTTGTCCGCCTTGGTCCTCTTGGGCTTGCCGAACCATCGGTGGGGACGAAAGGGCATCCGCCCACCCACACGCTCACGGTTCTTGCGCCTCCGGCGTAGGCGGCGCAGGGTTCTCCCGACCTTCTTCGCCATCAGGCTCAACGGACCAGGGCCGCTCTTCACCGGCTGCGCCGAGGCGGGCGGCTCGCTGCGCACCAACTGGGCGACCTGCCCGGCGTAGACCCTTGTTCCCAACCGGTACTTGAGCAGGTCGGCGGCCACCAGCGGCAGCCGCCGACTACCTATCCTTCCCACGACGGCGACAAGCCCGATGAGGCCCAAGAGAATGGCAATCGCCATCCTCACCTCGGACGGCCCCACCGGGGCGTAGCGGTATGCACCGTAGGACAGGGCGCACACTGCTACCATCGCTACCACCTGCGGGAAGGTGAACCACAGCAGCACCCTGTCCTCGGCCCCCACGTGGGTCGGCACCTCGTGTTCTCTCATGTCTCTCTCCTCCTTCGTCACGTCCGTTTAGCCGCTGTCAGATGTGGGGGTAGGTGTGGCTGGGTTGGGTACCTCGACCTCCACGGGCGATCCCACGACCGCGTTCATCACCAGCTCGACGCCGCCGTAGGCCACCATGGCCAGCACGATGCCCGCCAGGGCGGTCATCATGGCGCTCTTGCCCCGCTCCATCTGGTGGGGCGCTCCACTGGCGGTCAGGTACAGGTAGGCCCCGTAGATGAAGAAGCCCACGCCGACTGCTCCAACGACGCCCAGCAGGATGCCCACCAGGTTCGATATGGTCTGTGTCAGGTTTTCCATTCGTTTCTCTCCTCTCGCTGTATTCGTTGCCGGGCGTTCCTCGCCCGGTCTTCGTCCATTCGTCCTTCTCTATCGGTTCCGCTGTGTCCGTTCGTCTACCTGCACATCGCTCCGGCCTCCTTCGTCTTGTCGATGACGTGCGCCGCGCCCACGTCTGTTCGGTTGTCGTTGTGTGTTGTGTTTGAAATCACTCGCTGGCGCTCCTGGGTGAAGCGCCCCCCGCGTCTCCTCCACCCGACGGGGTCGCCATCGAAGCCGCTGAGCTGAGGCCGCTTGCAGCGGCCGACAAACCCGCGCTGGCCGCTACCGCACCTACCGCCACGCCTCCCGGACCGCCTGCCGCACCCCCTGCCAACAGCCCGATGGTCCGGGCCGACCGCACCATCGAGGAGGGCAGATTCATGCCGAAATAGAGCATCGAGAGCCAGGAGTCGAAGGTCCCGGCGTTGCCGAGCAGCGACGGCACCCGGGTCGCCATGTAGACGAAGCCCAGAGACATCAGGAGCTTCCAGATCAGGTCCTGCACCGGCTCGAAGGCCGCTATCGGGGCGACCTCTTGGAGGAACCCGAAGCCCAACGCAAGCGCGATGAGCTGGATGGCCTGCTGGAACACCGTCGTCATGAACAGTCTGAGCCAGTGGCGGCCCCACCCGGCGGTGTGCGGAAGAATCCACAACCCCAGCGCAATCGGAGCCAGGGCCAGGAGGATGTCGATGAGGGCCAGCCTCAGAATCATCTGCACGATGACGTAGAGGACGAAGAAGCCGTAGACCAGGTAGAGGACGGCAAGGAGCAACGCCATGCCCACGCTCCCGGCCTGAACCGCGGTCAAGAGGGTCTTGAGAGTTGAGCGGAGCATGTCCCCAGCGGTGACGTTCAGAGAGACGGCGACGAAGCCGGACACGGCGTCGGCCACGTCGATGACCAGCGCGCACCACCACAGGGAGGACGCGGCGGCAACCAACCCCAGCACGAGCCGGGGCACCATCTCCCGCCATCCGGCCTGCTGCCTGCCCAGGTGCTCGGAGACGATGAGCGAGAGGCCCATCCAGCCGAGGATCACCACCAGGGCTCCCGACGTGATGACCCAGACGACCATCCACGCCTGTTGCACGAGGTCATGGGCGTAGGTGAGGTTGGGAGGAGTGCCGGTGAGGATGTCGCTCATGGGCTAGCTCCCGCCCCGGCAGTTGTCGGCGTCCTCACCCGACGCCCGCTCCACCACGCCGCACAGAGTCCCGTGGACGCCCTCGATCATCCAGCCGGCGAAGGCCCTGGCCCATCTCGCCGGGTTGAGGGCGGAGAGGATCTTGTCCCAGATGCGCCCCGGTTGGTGGATGGGGACGACGGCGTAGAACTCGCCCCGCTCACCGCCGTCGGCAACCGCCAGCATGACCAGCAGGTAGGCCCTGTCGGGGTCGAGGTCGGGCTGCTCGTCGAGGGCCGGGTACTCCCACGAGTATTCCCAGCCGTCGGAGCGTTTCTTCTCGCCGCCCCTGACCCGGTACATGGTGGATATCCAGTCGCCGGTGTCGGCGTCCCGGACGGCGTAGAAGAGGTCCTCAAGCTCCCGGTCGAAGATGGGTCTTGCGACGAACTCGCCGCCCTTCTTGCGCTCGACGAACTCACGGTCGGCGTTGGCGAGGGTGATCTCGTCGCTGGGCGGTTCCTGGGCCAGGGCGAGGTTGCTCGTGGGGATGGCAACAAGCGCCGCCAAGAGCAACGCGGCGGCCAGGGGTATCAGTCTCCTGGCCTTGCTAACGGACCGCCCGATGGTCGAGTGCCGTTCCAAGTTGATGCCTCCTCGTCAATGGGGTCGTGATGTCTGCAATCGAGTTTGGGGAGTCGAAAACGGCTTAGGAATGGTGCGTAAGGGGGGACTGTGCGCGAGCCCGGGCTCGTTCGCAGTCCCCCCTTCCAAGGCGTGATAAATCACGGGTTGGTTGTGGTGTCATACCCGTGTACAGAGATTTGAGTTGGGTGGTCTGGTTGCAGCCGGGGTCGTGGGCAAGCTGCCGTAGGCGTGGAACGGCCCCTACAGGACGTAATCAGTAAGCACTTTGTCTCCGGGGTTCCCTCCACGGAGATTGGACAGCCGCAACTAGGAGAGTGGACAAAACGCCGGTGAGCAGATCGGAGATGAGTGGACAATGACAACCGGGAAAGTGGACAAAACGCCGGTGGAGGCCGAAACGGGGTCGGATGGAGAGGATTGCTATCCCGATGCGAGCCGGAGTCTGGACAGTCTGTGCGAGACGCGGCTCATGGTGCTTCTGAGGGACATGATCGACGCCGAGGACGGCGCTAAGACGGCGCAGACGCTGGGAGTTAGCTACCGAACCGTAGCGAGGGCGGTCGATTCGGGTAGGCTCACCGCACGATTGAGCGCCGCTCTGAAGACTCACCTGCTGCTGGGGGGCGGCTCGGCTGCCGCCCAGCAACAGGTGCGGGTGGAGGCGCTGGAGAAACGAGTGGCGGAGTTGGATGAAGAGCTGCGGGGCAGCCTCGAAGCCGTCGTGGCCGAGGTCAAGGCCCTGCGGCAAGAGCAGGCCAGGTATCACCTCCACGTGGAGCGGCGGCTGTTGCGTGTGGAGGCGGGAATGAACGGGTCAGAGGTGTCGCCGCAGGACAGCGTGGAGCCTGAGCCCACGAAGCGACGGTACGTCCCCCCGAGGGCGTATCCCCAGCTGGTGACCCCAGACGCCGAGGACGGTGAGGAGAAGGTCTACGGCGATGCCACGCCGGTGATCGTCGAGTGGCGGAAGGCCAGGGCCGAGTTCTTAGACCTGCTCAAGTCGGGGACGGCGCTGGCCCAGGCGGAGGCCAAGATGCGGATGCTGAACCTGGAGGTCGCCATCATCGAGGAGCACGAACTGACGCTGCCCCCGGCCTCGTACCCCTGGAAGTGGGAGGACCGACGTGAACAGGCGCGGCGGCGCGAGCGGTCGCTGGGAAGTGCGGAGGTGGACCGGCGCCGGGCGCTACTGAGGCGGTGGGTGCGGCGGATCCTCACCTGCGGACTATGGCGGAACTAGGCTCTGTCCAACTCCCGTCGAATGGTTGTCGGACCGTTGTCGCAACGCAGTAAGCAATCTGGGCGCAGGGGCCGATTAGCCCGCCCTGGCCCTTCCATTCGCTCGGTTGGACGGGCGATAATCGAGTCAGTTTCTGGCTTTTTCCAGCGTTTCCTGCCGAGAAACCTGGAGGGTCCATCCCCGACCCGGAGCGTCCCGACGGATCGAGCCCTGCTCTCCCGACGGCGTTCCACGAGGGATAAGCGCCTTCCCGCTGCGTGAGCCGGACGAGGGGTCGAGCACTGCTCCCCCGATGCCGACTCGGAAGACGGGACACCCTGGTCGATGCGCATCCGCGCTTTCGGGCCATGGGATCCCTGGTCGAGGTGCGCCCCCCGTATCACGTACGGGTCAGGCTCTGCGCCCCGGCTTGGTTCCCTACGTCTGCGCCGCAACCGTCACGCGGTTGGGTCGCAGCTTTCGACACGCCGGTCTGTGATGAAGTCTTCACAGGCTGGCTGCCCCACGTCTCGCAGCTTTCCCCGGTTCTATTCCCCGCGATGTGACCCTGGGCCGAGCTGCGTCTTTCTCACCCCCCGGCGTCTCTCTGGGTTCGGTTCACGATCGGACTGCGGGGATCGTCGGCAATCGGAAGCGTGGAGTCACGGAGTCAACGGCATCGAGCACAAGGAGGTCACGACGGCATGGATGACACACGGACAACGGAAGGAGGAACGGACATGGCGGAACGGTACACGGGACCCAGCGCGAGGCGGATCGCAGACCTGCTTCCGCATCGGGTGAGCTACGAGCGGGGCTGGTTCTGGACGACGACGGCCATCTGCCACGGAGGCAAGTCGGACGGGCTGGCGTTCAGGCAGCGACCGGACGGCAACGGCATCGACGTGCGCTGCCACACCGGGGGCTGCTCGGCCGGCGTGGTGATAACCGAGATGGAGGTCCTGACAGGTCTGCCCATCTGGACGGCCTACGAGCCGGTGAACGACGCGGCGGTCAAGGCCCCTGAGAAGCGTCCCTGGTGGAAGCGCAAGCGGGTCGTGGTGGCCGGGATCGTCGTCCTGGTCGTTGCGGCGTCGCTCATCACCGGCGACGGCGAGCTGGTCTTCCTGAACCTGGTCGGCCTGGGCATCGGCTGGCTGCTGCTCAGGCGGTTCATGGGGCGCGGGGTTCGGGGGTTCCGACGCTAAAGACGGGGCCTCCGGGCTTCGCCCAACCCATTCCAATCACAAAAGGGGTCGTCTCGTCGAGGCGGCCCCTCTTTCTTTGCCCGCAAGCGGGCTCACGGATTCAAGGCAACACAACACTGAAGGAGGTCGTGATGACAACGGCAACACTGACAACTGGCAATCGGACGATGGAGGAGGTGCGGCCCCGGCGAAGCCTGGAGGAGATGGTCGACCAACTCATGGCGGCAATGTTCCCAGAGCAGCCGCAGACGGCGACGGCGACGGAGACACCGAGCGTGGCCAAGAGCGTCCACGAGGCTCGGCGGATGCGGCAGGCGGGGGATATCGACGCGGCCCTGGCGGTCCTCGTCGGCATGGACGTGTCGAAGGCGGAGACGAAGGAGGCCCGGTGGGCCTACGCCGAGTGGTCGCAGCTGGTGAAGCGGCGGTTCGGAAGCAGGGGTGTAATGGTCTACAGCCAGGCAACGGGGAGGGCCGCCGCCCTGGTGTCCACGGACGACGGCGGGACGCTGGAGGTCGTTGCGGTCCTGGGGATGCGCTGGGAGCCGGGCAAGCTGGTCTCGGGGCGCAGTCTGCGGGGCCTGCGCTCGCTGAACGGGGGTGCGTGATGGTCATAGCCAACGCTTCCGTGGACATCCCGGCGCTGAAGGCGCGCCACCCCCTGGGCGACACCGTGGAGGCGTCGGGTGTCAGACTCAGGGGAAGGGGCAGGGTCCGGCAGGGCGTCTGCCCGTTTCACGACGAGGTGGAGGGCAGCTTCACGGTGTACGAAGACTCACAGAGGTTCTACTGCTTCGGCTGCGGCGAGGGCGGCGACGTCCTAGACTTCATTCGGCGCACAGAGAACCTGAGCCTGACCGAGGCGATCCGGCGACTTGACGGCAGCCCTGGACTTGCTTCCGGGGCTGCCCCTCATCCTGCTCCCGCCCGGCGTCCCAGAGCAATCCCGTTGCCTCCCAGGGACCCGTCGCTGCTGACGGCGGCGGCGCGGTTCTACACCGGGCAGCTCCGGCGCAGCCCCGCAGCCTGGGAGTACCTTGCCTCGCGGGGCGTCGGACTTGACGCCGCTGCTCGTCTCGGCCTCGGCTACTCGCCGGGGCACGGCTTGCGGGAGGCCCTTGAGTCGGCTGGCTTCACCGCCAACAGGCTCAGGGACTCGGGCCTGTTCACCGAGCGAGGTTCGGAGCGGTTCGCCGGGATGGTGGTCGTTCCAGACCCCGTATCGAGTACGGGGCAGGCAACCGGCGAGCTTGTCCGCTGGCTCGTCGGGCGGGCCGTCGATCCCGACAGGACTCCCAGGTTCCAGGCGTTGCCCGGCTCCAAGCCGGTGCTTGGGCTTGGGCGTCTCGGCCCCGCGCCGCCCCTTGCGGTCGTGGCCGAGGGCGTCTTCGACTGGCTTATTCTTGCCTCCTGGGGCGTCCCCGCCTGCGCCGCTCTTGGGACGCAGGGCGTGGAGCGGGTTGCGACTGCCCTCCGGGGCTGCCCCCGGGTCTTCCTCGCCTTCGACAACGACGACGCAGGCTTTGAGGCCACCGAGCGGCTTGCGGGCTTGCTTGGACGCCGGGCCGCCACGGTCGCCCTCCCCCAGGGCGTCTCCGACGTGGCCGAGCTTGCGGCCCTTCCCCAGGGCCGCGCCACCTTCCTTCGGCTGCTCGCACGGGCGGCCCGTTCCGCCCGGTAGCCGCCTCTTCCCACTTCCCTTCCCCTGACGGGCTCTTGCCCGCTCCCCATTCCCCACACGGGCTTCTTGGCCCGCTTCGCTTCTCTAACGGGATTTGCTCCCGCCTCACCCATCCCACTCTCACCGCACAGGAGGAGCTATGCCCAATTCACGACGGGCCTCGCCCGCACACGGCTTCCCGTAGGGGAATCCGCCCATCGGCCATTCGCTACAGGAACAACACCACACAAGGAGAACACCATGTCTAACGGCAACAACAACGGACACCACAACAACGGGACCGGCAACGGCCTCGTCAACGGGCACAAGCCCGACGCCGCCCCCGTATCGAGTACGGGGCAGGCTATCGTCGGCGAGCACGACCCCGCATCGAGTGCGGGGCTGGCTCTGCTCTGGGACGGGCTGCCGCCCGCCGTCACCAACGCCCTGGGGCAGTCCCTCGACTCCTCGCTGGTCTCCCAGCGCAAGGGACGCGGCGGCAGGGTCTTCGACTACCTTGAAGGCCACGCCGTCATCGACCAGGCCAACCGCATCTTCGGTCATGGCGGCTGGGGATACGACCTGGTCGGCGACGTGACCCTGCGCCGGATCGAGGCGGTCGATACGAACACCGGCGAGGTGAAGGTCGCCCAGGGTTACAGCGCCCCGGTGCGGGTCACCGTCGCGGGCGCTCTGCCCCGCACCGACGTCGGCGTCCACCCGGTGACGGAGGACAACTTCGACGGGCACGACACGGCCATCAAAGGGGCGGTCACGGACGGCATGAAGCGGGCCTTCCGCAGCTTCGGCGTCCAGTTCGGCAACGGCTTCTACGGAGACCAGTCGCAGGCCGGCAACCCGCCCAGGCCAGAGCGGGCGCCCGCCCAGGCGCAGGCCAACGGCAACTCCGGCCAGCCGCAGGCCAACCGGCGCAACGACTCCCAGGCAGAGACCCTACGCAAGCGGCTCTTCGAGATCGCCGGGCAGCAGGGCTTCGACGAGGACGGCGTTCGCAACGCCGTCGTCAACCGTATGGGCAAGAGCATCGACGACCTGACGGCGAACGAGATCGGGCCGCTGGTCGAGGCCGCCGCCGACAAGCTCAGGGAGAAGCAGGCGCAAGCCGCCTAGCCTCCCGGCAATCGGCACACGGAACCGAGCGGGGTGGTCTCAGATAGGGGCCGCCCCGCTCCTTCATCTACAGGACTACCAAGGAGGTCTGAAATGACGACGAACGTCACCTACACACCCTGGGGTTGGACGAGAGACGTGGTTGATCTAGCCGAGGGCGTCTGGCGGGTATCGACGCCGAGCCACGGCGGGCTGAAGCTCAGCCGGGAGCGGTGGGACTCCCTTCCCGCCGAACTGCGGGACGCCATGTACACGCCCACCTTCGCAGAGGAGGACTGCGAGGAGCCGATAGTCAGGACGCTGCTGGGCCTCGGCGACGACCGGGGGAGGGAGCTGGCCCTGAAGGTGGCGGGCTACTTCGACCGCTACGCCCCCGCGCTCCCCTACCTCCGCGACTGCTCTCCGGCCATCCACTACCACGCCATCGCCTCCTGGGGCGGCTGCGGAACGGACCCCTTCGGGCGGTTCGACACCCTCATCGAGGCCGAGTCCTTCACGGGCGACGCCGAGGCGGTGCGTGCCTACGGCAGGATGGAGGCCATCGAGTGCAGCCGGAAGCTCCCCATCTGCCGGGCGGAAGGGGGACGGCCATGACCGCGACGACGCGGGCCAGGCCCCGCAGTCTTCCCAGCACCACGACGAAGCTCCAGACCGAGTTCGGAAGTCTTTTCGTCACGGTCTCCGTGGACGAGGACGGCGAGCCGTTCGAGGTCTTCGGCTTCCTCGGCAAGGGCGGCAGCTTCCAGCACGGGGTGACCGAGCTTGCCTGCCGGTTGATCTCCCTCCACCTGCGAAGGGGCACGCCCCTGGAAGAGGTGATTGAACAGATTCAGGGAATACAGGAGATGCAGCCCTTCTGGAACCAGATGGGCAACGGCAGGAGCGTGCCCGTCCACGGCCTCGGCGACGGCATCGCCCACATCCTCAAGGCCCACCTGAAGGCCAAGGAGGAGAGGGAAGCGGCGCAGGAGGAGTCGGTGAGGGCTGCGGCATGAGCAACCGGGCAATCGAGGCGGGGTCTCCCCTTCGGGGACGGCCCCAGTCTCTCATCTACAGGAAACAAGGAGGCAGAGACGATGGTAACGACGACTACCGACAGGGCGGAGATCTTCTCCCGTCCTGCGGCGCAGATAAACGACGACGGCGAGCTTGTGGTCAGGGCCTCATCAGCCCTGGGCTGCCGCCGCTCCCTCTGGTACGCCGCGACGAACTACACGCCGACCAATCCCCCCAGCGACGACTCGTTGACGGCGATGGAGGCGGGCAACGCCCTTGAGCCGGTCGTGGCCCGAGCGATGGAGCGGGCGGGCTGGAAAGTGGACGCCGCCGATTCACAGGACCCCCAGTCGGTGGCCGTCCGGGTCAGCTCGAACATGATCGTGACAGGCCACCCGGACGGCACGGTGCGGATGCCCCCCGTATCAAGTACGGGGCAGGCTTTGGACGAGGACGAGGCGGCGGCGCAGGTCCAGACGCTCCTGTTCGGGGACGCGGCTCAAACGCCCGCCTTCGGCGACGAGATGGTGGTCGAGATCAAGACCAGGGGGCCGGAGGCGTTCCGCCGATGGCAGACCCTGGGGGCGGAGCGCAGCCACCCGCAGGCGGTGGCCCAGGCCGCCTTCTACACCCTCGGAACCTACGACGACCTTCGGGACGCCGTGATCGCCACGTTGGACACCGGCAACCGCACCTGGGACTACGAGGTGATTCCCGCCGACAGGCTGGAGAAGGCCCTCCAGGACGCCTGCGCATGGCTCGGCGAGCTGGGAGCGCACCACGCGCTCAACGGGCCAGACCCCGACGCGCTGCCCGACCGGGACTTCTCGGCCGCAAGCTGGCAGTGCCGGTCCTGCCCCTTCCTGGCGGTCTGCCTGCCGGGTGCGGCTGAGGTCGATGGAGAGGAGGAGATCGAGGAACAGGAGGTGAGCGACCAGGAGGCACGGGACGCGGTGGCGGCCTACGCAGAGGCTCAGGACGCAATCAGAGAGCCGGAAAAGGCCAAGCGCACCGCGCTGGACACCCTGAAGGCGTGGATGCGCCGGAAGGAGGACAAGAGGGCGACCGTGAACGGTAAGACGGTCAGCCTCGTGCAATCGACTCGGTACTCCGTCAACTACCGCAAGCTCAACGCCGTCCTCGACCCTGAGACCAGGGCCGGGATAGTCACAGAAAGCGAATCGGAGTACGTGCGGGTCAGCTAGACGCTCCCAAGCCGGAGCGCACAAACGGGGCCTGTTCCCTCTACCGGGACGGCCCCGCCGGGTCCCAAATGCCCCACATGAAAGGAGGCGCCATGCCTGACGCAACTGGAACCCCCACGGCCACGACTACGTGGCAGGACAACTACAGCGGCCTTCGCAGGCACAAGCTGATGACGAAGGAGCTGGGGGACACGATCCCGGCCCTCTACGCCAACGAGAACGTCGAGGACTACGACTCGGTGCTCGCCCAGGCCAAGCTGTTCTCCCCCTACACCGGCTGGACCTGGTACGTGGCCGAGTGGCAGGCCGAGACGGGCCTGTGCTTCGGCCTCGTCGAGGGCTTTGAACAGGAACTGGGCTACTTCGACCTCACCGAGCTGGCTGAGGCGACGGTGTTCGGCGGAGTCCCCGCCGTCGAGCGGGACCTGTACTGGGAGCCGAAGACCATCGGCGAGATCAGGAGCCGGTCTCGCTGAGACGAGTTCAGATGGACGCTCCCCCAGCGGGAGCGCAAGACGGGGTTATTCCTTCCCTCTACAGGGAGCGGCCTCGCTCTCATTTCAGACGGGCGCGGCAATGCCCGCGCCACACCATCCACAAGGAGGAAATCGAGATGGCACGCACGATCAACAAGGTCGAACTGTTGGGCAGAGTGGGCACGGAGCCGGAGATGAAGTACACGCCGAACGGCGCCGCCGTCACCCAGCTCCGGCTGGCGACGGACCGCCGCCGCCAGGACGGGGAGACGACCGCCGACTGGCACAACATCGTGGTCTGGGGCAAGAGCGCCGAGGCCGTGAACCAGTACGTGGCCAAGGGCCAGCGCGTCTACGTCGCCGGACGCCTCGTCCAGAACTCGTGGGAGACGGAGGACGGCCAGCGTCGCTCCAAGACGGAGGTGCACACCCAGGAGGTCGTGTTCCTCGACTCCAACAACGGCAACGGGAACGGATCGGGCGACGACGGCGGGGAGGACTCCCCCTTCTAGCTCGCTCGACCCACAACCGAACGTAGACGCCCACATCAGTTGGGCGCACCAAACACGGGGCCGCTCCCAACCTACAGGGGCGGCCCCGCTCTTTTCCAACCGAACACAGAAGGAGGCCGACATGACCAAGAAGAAGACCCCTACAAAGAGGCAGACAGCCCCGACCGGCTCGGAGTCAATGCTGCTGGACGCCCTGCGCAACAACCTGAGCTTATTGGGAGAGCTGGCGATACGCTACGAGGTCGAGACCCAGACGGAGCGCTCCACGGAAGACCTGCCCTCCATCAACACCCCTCACGACGTGTACGACCTGCTGGGGAAGGAGATGGCCGCCCTGGCCCAGGAGCAGCTCAGGGTGCTGCTGCTTGACCGCAGGAACCGGGTGCTGGGGCAGCGGGTGGTCTACCAGGGAAACACCTACTCCTCGATTGTGCGGCCCGCCGAGGTGTTCCGGGCCGCCGTGGTCGAGTCGTTGCCCGCCGTGGTTGTGGCTCACAACCACCCAAGCGGCGATGCCTCGCCCAGCCCGGAGGACGTGTCCATCACCAGGGACCTGGCCAGGGCGGGCAAGCTCCTGGGCATCGAGCTCCTCGACCACGTGGTCATCGGGGGCAAGACCTTCGTCAGCCTCAAGGAACGAGGGCTCATGCCCTGACGGGCTGCGACCGGTCGGCCTACGTCCTCCGGCTTCTCACGCGGGACATCCGCGCATCGTTCTCATCCCACATAGCTAAAGGAGACTCGATATGCTCGCAACCCACACCATAGACCCCGAAGAGTTGTACACAATTTCGGCGGGCGGATTCAACGCCACCGCCGACGCCTTCGCCCGCGACGACCGCACCGACGGCCTCTGGTTCGTCTCGATGGTCGGCTCCCAGACCGCGCTCAAGGCCATTTGGGCCTCCCTCCTCAAGCAGCCCCCCGACGTCGCCCACCTCATCAAAGGCGCGGACGGCATGGCGCTTACCGGCGGCTACCAGCGGTGCCAGATTCCGTACGAGACCGTCGGCACCTGGACGACCAAGATCGCCCGGCTTCGCGGCTCTGGCGGCTGGCACGCATTGGTATACACGCGGACCGCGGAGTTCAGCTACGAGAAGGACTCCTTCCTGCTGCTGGCGCAGTCGGAGGAGGACGCCCCTGCGCTCCACCACCGCTTCCTCGACCGGCGCAGCCCGCTGCCCCTGCACGGCTCTTGGGCAGACTGGCTCTGGGAACGGGGCATCGACAACGAGGAGATAGTTCCTCTCCAGAGCGTGGGCGTCTCCGCCTACAGGTGCTCCCCCAAGTCCGACAAGCTGAGGGAAGACCTGTCCGACTCCGTGGCGTCGGGAATGCTCGCGCTGCCCAGGGAGGAGTCCGATGGATAGGACGCTTAGGAAGGGCAAGCGCAACAACAAGAGGAGGGGCCAGCGCAACAGCGGGGTCTGGGAGCGGTTCTGCCCCGACGGGAAGACCTGCCGATTCTGCCCCCACGACGGCTCGCAGCACCTGGTCTCTTCGGCACAACCCCACTTCTTCAGACCGGCGACGGAGGCGGAACGGCGCGACCCCTCGGTCATGCTCTACCGCCACACACCGCCTAAGGGCAGCTCGGCACTGGTGCGGCGCATCACCGTCGCCAACCGCGCCGAGCTCATCACCGCCTACTGTGTGCCGTGCGCCGAGAGCATCGGCACGGCCCAAGTGCTGTGCTACCAGCGCAACCTGGCTGTAGGCGAGGTGGTCGGACTGGAGAGGAACGGCCACAAGGACGCCGCAATCGCCGCCTGAGGGCGGCGCAACAAAGAATTGAAAGGAGACATGACATGAGACTAGCAGCCCAAGCCAAAGGGGGATACTACCCCACGCCCGAGAGGGTGGTGGACCTGATAGCCGACCTGATCCACACCCCCACCGGCTACTACTACAGGGACCGGGAGACCCTGCGCGTCCTCGATCCCTGCTGCGGGGCCGGGGACGCCCTCCAGAGGCTGGCCGAGCGCCTCGACCGGCCCAACGCCATCCCCATAGAGACCTACGGCGTGGAACTGCACCGGGACCGGGCGCAGGAGGCCGAGAAACGGCTTCACCGGACCCTGGCCTCGGACCTCTTCGCCACGTCGATAGCCAACGGTGCCTTCGGCCTCGCGCTGGTCAATCCGCCCTATGATTGGGACTCGGAAGACAAGCGGGTGGAACATAGCTTCCTCACCCATTGCACCAGGTACCTGGCCGAGAGCGGCCTGCTGGTGTTCATCGTGCCAAGGCAGCGCCTCTCGTACTCGGCCCGCTACCTGTCCACCCATTACGGGCGGATGCGGTGCTGGGCCTTCCCAGTCCCTGAGCGGGAGCTGTTCGACCAGGTCGTGCTCATGGCCTACCGCAAGGCGGACCCCGTACCCGACGCTGCCGCCGAGAGCATGGTGATGGAGTGGTCCCTGGGGGAGCCGGAGCCCCTGCGCTCCTATCCCTACCCGGAGTACACCCCCGCCACCACTCCCAGCGGCGACATTCTGTTCGCTACGCGGACGGTGGACCCCATCGCTGCGGCTGCCGAAGCCAGGCGGACGGGGCTGTGGGCAAGCACGGAGATAACCGACACCCTCTGGCCCGCCAGGGACAACCGCACACGCCCGCTCATGCCACTGCGCAGGGGACACATGGCGATGCTCGTCGCGGCGGGCTTCCTCGACAACCTCGTCCTCGAATCCGAGGGACGGCGCATCCTGGTCAAGGGCAAGACCTCGAAGGAGATGGTCCTGGTGGAGGACACGCCGGAGAAGGAGACCTACCGCGAGCGGCTCAAGACCACCGTCGTCTCCCTCGACCTGGGCGACGGCGAGATCGTCGAGATCGCTGCGTAGACGGCTGTAACTCAGCCGCAAACCACGAGGCCCTGCTTTGTCCTGTCACGGGACGGCGGGGCCTCGCCTCGTTTCGGGCGCAACACACCCTACATAAGGAAAGGAAGGTGAGCACATGCAGACGACCATGACGTTGGAATCCGCCGCTGCGGGCAGCCCATCCTGCCCGGAGAACCGGCCATGCAGACCGCCTCGGTGGACATCGTAGACGGTCGGGCCGTCTCCTCGCCGGTGAAGGCATACCACCTCAGTGGTCGCTGCTACCAGGACGCCAGGTCAAGACGACCCATTCCCAGGGCTGCATAGACGGCTCGCGCAGAGCCGCATCCAACGAGGCCTCGTCTGTTCCCGATCGGGGGGACGGCGGGGCCTCGCTTCGTTTTGGACTGAACGCAACACCCTCACATAAGGAAGGAGAAAAACATGAACCTCGGAGAGTTTATCGACACCTACAAGGAGGCCATCGCCCAGCGGGTGGTGGAGTCCTACCCGCCGCTCTACCACCCCTCGGAGAACGGCGGGACGCTGCCCCGCCTGCTCCGCACCCCCCTGGGGGCGCAGGGGGACGCCATCAGGGGAGCGGCCCTCTCCCTCGAAGCCCACCGGGGAACGACGGTGGTGGGCGAGATGGGCACGGGCAAGACCTTCATCGGCGCTGCGGCGGCGCACATGGCGGGCTTCCGGCGCATCCTGGTGCTCTGCCCACCCCACCTGGTGCCCAAGTGGAAGCGGGAGGTGGAGCAGACGGTTCCCCTGGCAAGGGCCGCCGTCGTCACCTCCATCACCGACCTGGAGAAGCTCAGGCTCTCCATCGGCTCCGGACCCCTGTTCGCGGTGATGAGCCGGGAGCGGGCCAAGCTGTCCTATCGCTGGCAGGCCGCCGTCATCCAGCGGTGGGCCACCTCCAGGGGCAGGCTCATCAGGGACGAGGAGACAGGCGAGCCGTTCCAGGTTCCCTGCTGTCCCGACTGCACCGCCCAGATCACGGACAAGGACGGCGTCCCCCTGACCGACGCCGACCTGAATCGCAGGAGGCACATCTGCTCCGCCTGCGGCTCTCCCCTCTGGCAGGCCGACAAGTCCGGCCCGAAGAGGTATCCGCTGGCGGACTACGTGAAGCACCACATGAGGGGCTTCTTCGACCTGCTGATAACTGATGAGGTCCATGAGTACAAGGGGCGCGGCTCTGCCCAGGGCATCGCGGCGGGAGTCCTCGCAGACGCCTGCGGCAAGTCCCTCTCCCTGAGCGGCACCCTGATGGGCGGCTACAGCTCGACGCTGTTCCACCTCCTCTACAGGTTTAGCCCGGAGATTCGCTCCGAGTTCGGGCGCTCCGAGGAGGGGCGCTGGATCGAGCGGTACGGCTTCGTCGAGCACTCCATCGGCAAGCCCGACGACGAGTCGATGGAGGACGGGCGCAACAGCAGGCGCAAGAAGTTTCGCAAGGTGGTAAGGGAGAGGCCGGGGCTCGCCCCATCAGCCCTCTTCCATCTCATCGGCAACACCATCTTCCTCCGCCTCTCCGACGTTGCATCGGGGCTGCCGGACTACACCGAGCAGATACTCCTGTCCTCGATGGACGCGGAGAAGGACGCGACGGACTACTCCCAGCGCAGCGCCTACAACAAGGTGTTCGAGGAGCTTCGCAAGGAGCTGGCGGAGGCCCTCAAGAGCGGCTCCAAGCGGCTGCTCGCCACCTACCTGCAAACGTTGTTGGCGTACCCGGACGGGTGCACCAAGGGGGAGACGGTCTTCGACCCCAGGAGCGGCGACATCATCGTCCAGGTGCCGCCCCTCTCCGAGAGCAAGCTATACCCGAAGGAGCAGGCGCTCATCGACCTGGTGGCCGCCGAGCGGATGGAGGGCCGCCGGGTGCTGGTCTACGTCACCCACACGGGGACCCGGGACATCACCGGGCGCATGGACGACATCCTCACCCGGCACGGCTTCCGGGTGGCGGTGATGAAGGCCGACGCCGTGGCCCCCGACAAGCGGGAGAAGTGGGTCGCGGACAAGGTCAAGCAGGGCATCGACGTCCTCATCTGCCACCCCAGGCTGGTGCAGACCGGCCTCGACCTCATCGACTTCCCGACCATAGTTTGGGATGAGATAGATTACTCGGTATACGTGATGAGGCAGGCGTCGCGGCGGTCGTGGCGCATCGGGCAGACCCGCCCGGTCAAGGTGGTGTTCATGTCCTACCGCAACACCCTACAGGCCGACGCCCTCAAGCTGGTGGCGAAGAAGCTGCAGAGCTCCCTCGCCGTCGAGGGCGAGCTGCCGGAGGACGGGCTTGCCGCCTTTGGCGACGACGGCGACGACATGATGATGGCCCTGGCCCGCAAGCTTGTCAGCGGCGAGGAGGAAGAGGACGAAGCCGAGACGGTGGAGGAGGTCTTCGCCCAGGCGCGGAACGCCGAGGCCACCGCCGAGGAGCTGTTGGTGGACGACGGCTGGAAGGTTGTCGAGGTCGAGCCTGAGGCCGCCCCGGTCAATGGCAACGGGGCCAATGGCAACGACCACCACGCCAACGGCATCGGGCCGACGGTCGAGCTTGTCCTGGGCAACGGCCGCCACGCCGATGGAAACGGGGCCAACGGTAGCGACCACACTCCGATTCCAGTCAACGGGAATGGAAACCATGAGGAGGCCCCGGAGTCGCAGCAGTCGCTGTTCTCCTGGGCGGAGTTCATGGCCGAGGAGCCGGTGAAGCCCAGGGGCCGCAAGGCCCAGGGCCCGTCACTGTCCCTGTTCGCGTGGGCGGTGGAACAGGAGCGGGAGGAGGAGCCGGTCGGCGCGGGGCGCTAGACCGCAAGATAATGGGGGAAGGACACCGCGATTGCAGTGTCCTTCCCCTAGAGCGCTCCTGATGTACGGTCTTTTTTGTGTGTTCACTCGGCCGACGTTGGGGGCAACCTTCCCGGAGCTTCCATGTATGGAGCCTTTTTGCGTTTCCGATCTCCACGCGGCGGGGCCGCGAAGCCCGGTGAACCGGTTCGGGCTGCTCCTTGGGGAACACGTCACCGCTTGACAAATTGCCTAATGAACGGTGATGATAAACTACCTTCTCTTATGGTTTCTTCCAGTTCACATTGAGAGTATGGTAAAAATAGAA
The DNA here is from genome assembly GCA_965224415.1 of Dehalococcoidia bacterium. Classification (GTDB taxonomy): domain Bacteria; phylum Chloroflexota; class Dehalococcoidia; order Lucifugimonadales; family JAGWBF01; genus DAOUJI01. The sequence continues at coordinate 107,132 of CBDCZB010000002.1, forward strand.
TGATACATAGAACCATTTTCCTCGCCGCTACAGCGATTCTTCTTCTTGTTTCCGTATCTGTATTTGTGACAACTGCCCAAGCGGATGGGTCCATCCCAGACGTGGACACCGCAGAACGCGATGATGTGGTCCCAGAGGACGAGGGAGACGAGGACGCCAGTGGGCAGGGTGGAACGCCCCTCCCAGGCGTGGACACCGCAGAATGCGACGACGTGGTCCCGGAGGACGAGGGAGAAGGACGCGCCGCCAGGAGTGCGGCGACAGCGCCTGCCCCGACTGGCCTCAAGGCTACCGCATCCACCGACACCAGCGTCAGCCTGAGTTGGACGGCGGTAACCGACGCAGGCGCCTACAAGGTCGAGTACCGTAAGAGCGGCTCCACCACCTGGCGCCACGCCGGTTACGTGTACTCAGGCGCCTCGGACAAGGTGGATGGGCTGGACTGCAACACCACCTACCACTTCCAGGTTCGCGCCCGTGGAGATGGCTCGCCCTATTCCTATAGATACAGCGACCCCTCAACCAGCGTGTCGAAGAAGACGGGCCAATGTAGAGCGCCTGCCCCGACTGGCCTCAAGGCTACCGCATCCACCGACACCAGCGTCAGCCTGAGTTGGACGGCGGTAACCGACGCAGGCGCCTACAAGGTCGAGTACCGTAAGAGCGGCTCCACCACCTGGCGCCACGCCGGTTACGTGTACTCAGGCGCCTCGGACAAGGTGGATGGGCTGGACTGCAACACCACCTACCACTTCCAGGTTCGCGCCCGTGGAGATGGCTCGCCCTATTCCTATAGATACAGCGACCCCTCAACCAGCGTGTCGAAGAAGACCAGATCGTGTTCGCCGGTCTCGCTTCCATCGCCGCCAGCGCCTTCCGGCCTCAAGGCTACGGCTTCCACCCAGTCCAGCGTGAGCCTGAATTGGAGTTCTGTGACCAATGCGTACCGCTACAAGCTGGAGCGTCGCACGGGGACCACCGGCTCCTGGGCCACGGTGGGTTCCGAGACCAGTGGCACGAGCAAGACGGCGAGCGGGCTGTCCTGCGGCACGACCTACTACTTCAGGGTGAGTGCTCGCGGAGACGGGTCGTCCTACTCGACGACCTTCGGCGCAACGTCGTCGAGCGTGTCGAAGAAGGCCTCGACGTGTCCGAACAGCGCCCCTACGTTTGGGGCTTCGAGCTACAGCTTCAATGTTCAAGAAGACGCATCGAATGGCGCTCTGGTCGGCACGGTGTCTGCGACGGATCCAGACACCGGCGACACGGTGTCGTACTCGATTACCGGCGGGAACAGCGCCGGCAAGTTCGCCATCGATTCCGGCTCCGGGCGCATCACGGTTAAGAGCGGCCTCGATCACGAGACGACCGCATCCTACAGCCTGGCTGTGCAGGCGAGCGACAGGAGAGGCAGCACCGACACAGCCACCGTCAGCATTTCGGTGACGAACGTGATCAACGTCACGGCTATCGGCGACAACGAAGGAACCACGGCATCGATAACTACGACCGACGCCAGTGCGCGGTTTGACCTCGACCTCGATGTGCAGAGTGGCCGTGCCTACGTGGTCAGGATACAGGCTGTGGTTTCGGGCAAATTGGTCCCGGTGGTCAGTATCAGCAATGTCGGGGCCGATACGCTCCCAGGCTATCAATATCTTGGAACCGGGCAGATCGTATGGGTCGAAACTGGGACTGCTCCAAAGAGCCGCCGCGTCGTCTTGGACGTGCGAGGTCCCTCCGGCCTTACAGGCTACAGAGTCTCCATATCAAAGCCCGACTTCGCATTCACCGCGCGTCCGACAGCCAATGTTTCGTCCGGCGAACTACGGCTGACCCAGCTGCGGGTCCTTAACAGCTCTGGAAGAGGGTCGGACGATGACGACAGCAGCATCAAGGTGTCTTGCGGCAATCCAGGGAACCCAGAAGAAAGAGGAGGTTGGCAAAATCATGGCTTCGACTCCATGGGATCCGGCGGCAACTTTGTCGGGAGTGGTAAGAGCCATCAGTTCGATCTCACTACGATCTGCCGCGGGGTGGGGCCGGAACCTAATGATGACGTAGACGTCTACGTTCGGCTCCATGCGAAGAGAGCCTGCCGTTCCGGGTGGACAGGCGGCTGCATAAGCGATAAGCGCGAACATTCGGATCAGACCCTGCGCCTGAGGGTCACGTTTGACCGGCAGCGTGGATTCACGACGCTGTGGCACAGGCCCTCCGAGATAGTGGGCGGGTTGCAAATGAGCACCCAGCCAGACGGTTCTTGCACGGCCAGCTTCTCACTGCATCTCAGGCCCGTCTCCGCCGCTGCCATTTCCACACACGGAACGAGACCATTTCAAGCAGTATCGACGACGGAGCATTGTACCGATACGACCAGCACGTGGAGATTCGGGACGTCGCTGGGAGCAGTTGGAGACGAGCTATTCAACAGTGTTCCTATTGGAACCACACTACCGGCGACGCCGTTCAGGGGATGCGCCATAGCGGGTTACCCACAAGTAGAACCAGATTGCCGCAAAGGCGACTAGGCATACGCTCGTGGGCACAGCAATCTATCTCCCAATGCCATCTCTTTCGGAGACGGACGAGTCTTCAAGCCGGTCTTGGAGAACTTGCTTGGTCCTGATCGATATGATCCAGGGATACATCACTTCTCAGAAACAACGACGGGCGGCTCGCCGGTTCGATTCAACGTAGTGTCCGCCAGACCGCCCTCAGCTGGCGACACCGTGCACAAGGTCGGCAGGACGACGGGCTGGACGTCCGGGCAGATCCCTGAGAGCAGTTCCGATCCTACATGCCCGGGGAATGCGTGGGGCATCCAGGACAATAGAATCCCCGAACCAGCCGTGTCACTCCATGCCTATAGGTATTACGAGTGCCTAGTATGGGTGACTCAGGCGTCACGTGGCGGCGATAGCGGCTCTCCCGTGTTCGTTCGGGAGAAGAACGCCAATGACGTGATCCTAGTTGGAGTCCTCGTGGGAGTGGATGCTCTTAGCGCAGATAAAACCTTGTTCGTCCCCATAGAGAGAATCTACGCCGAGTCGCTGATTCAGGGCTACGACTGGCTCCCAGAAGAGATCAGGCCCATACCCAAGTTGAGTGTTTCCGGCAATGACGAGAAACTCCAACTGGATGACAACGGGGCATTCGTCGTAGCGAGGTTCGGCAAGAAAGACTTCAGCTCGAATCTGTACCCCTACCACTACAAGGCCGTTCTATTCAGGTCAGGTAATCCTGTGAGAGATGCCAGCAACAACATCGTTGCGCGGGAGGTCTCGGGGGTAGCACCAGTCGCCCGGTTCGACATCTCCAGCATTCCCCTGAGCCAGCGCAGCGGCGAGTTCACGGTCAAAGTACGTCTCTGTCCACAGGAAGACAGCGACCCTGCCACTCCCGTTATCCTGACTCATTGCAGCGACTACGGCTCGGATGGCGATACATCACTCAAGCTGCCGCCTCCACCGCAGGGGGTTGCAGTCGTCAGCGCCGGCACGGATAGCGTCAGGCTGAATTGGACCAAAGTGTCGAACACCATCGGATACGAGATCGAGTACAGGCAGGTGTCTCCATCCACTTCCGCCTGGGTCGACCGAAAGGGCTCCGTCAAATCACCCCCGGCTGCGATCACCGGTCTCACGTGCGGTATCAAGTACGAATTCAGGGTACGCGCGTACGGCGACGGCAGCGCCACTCACGACAGTGTGTGGGGCTTCTGGTCTCAGCCGGCGTCTGGGCAGACCGCCGCCTGTCCGCGCACTCGGCGCTCCGCCCAAGCGGACGAACAAGGCCATCTGGTTCTCAGCTGGCCAGCCGCATCCGACGCCGACCACTACGCGCTGGAGATTCCAGCAATCGGCTATATGGCGACGGTCGGCGGAGGCGCGACGGAGCACTCGGCACCGTGGTCGAGTCTATACGGACTCCGGGGCCAGCAGACTGCGAAGGTGTGGAGTTGCGACGCATCGGGCCTGTGCAGCTTCTACACGGATGTTTCGTTCCTGCCCCCGGCGCCCGCGCCAAAGGAACTCGCAGCTGCTCAGTCCGGCGCTGGCAAGGTCGATCTGCGCTGGGAAGCGGTCGAAGGGGCTGACGAGTACCGAGTCGAGATCAGGGCCGACTCTGCCGATGCGTGGAGCGTCGCTGTACACGACAGCGCCAGCACGGCGGTAACCATTGCCGTCGACGCTGCGACGGAGTGTCGCGAGTTCAGGGTCAGGGCGCACGGAGACGGGACGGCGTACGTTGCCGACTGGGGTCCACCGTCGGCGCCTGCAACGGTGGGATGCAACAGCCCTCCTGAGTTCACGTCTTCCGGCTACTCGTTCCAGGTCGGAGAGGATGCGGCCACGAGCACTGCGGTCGGCATAGTCTCGGCCGTGGACCCCGATGGCGACGCGGTGTCGTACTCGATCATTGGAGGCAACGAAGATGGCAGGTTCGCCATTGGAGGGACCTCCGGTGAGATCATCGTCGCGGGCGCTCTCGATTACGAGACGGCCTCGTCCTTTACGCTGACGGTAGAGGCTCGCGACGGCAACGGCGGGGCCGACACGGTGGAGGTGGAGATTCTCGTGGCAGAGGTTGCGGAGACGCCGGCTGCCACAACTCTGTCGGTGATTCCCGCGCCTCAGAGCTTGTCCGCCACATCGACGCCCGCCTCGGCAACGCTCACGTGGAACGCGCCGGACGACCCGTCGATCACCGGATACCGGATTCTACGCAGAACGCAATCAGAGGACGGCTTCCACCGCGTCGCGGACGTTGTAAGCTCAGTCACGACCTTCAGCGACTCCACGAACATGGAGCCGAACATACGGTACGAATACAAGGTCCGGGCGATCAGGGGCTCCGACATGGGCCGTGGCGAGAGAGTGACGGCCACGACATGAACCCCTCCGTGAACGACCGGGGCGTTGGTTCATACCCCCGTATGGGAAGGGTACGAATCGAAGGAGGTTAAGATGCATGAACACGTCAGCAAGCTTGGCCGGCCGCGATGGCGCAGACTAGCTGCCGTTCTGTCAGTGGCCGCGTTCGCAATAGCTGCCTTGGCGATCTACACGGCGCCGTCAGTACACGCCACTCCGCCTCCCGGCAACTGTTGGGGCGGCGCGCTGTCTGACGACCCACTTCACTGTCGCGTTCTTGAGGAGGCTCAGAGAGACGGAATCATCGAGGTTGAGGCGATATACGAGGGTGGCGGCATGCTCTACGTCTACCTGGCGCAGAGCGATCGGGTCTTCATACAGAGCGGTGGGTGGACAGCGGTGAGCGACGATGTCTACCTGTACATAAAAGAGCAGGCTGAGAAAGAGGCCAACAGTACAGACAAGTATGAATGCGTGCTCGACATCGGTGGTTGTTCAGAAGGGACACTGGGGAATCACGGACTGCCTCACTCATACATCCTCCCACCGCTGAAGGAGCACGAAGACATCATGCTGCGGCAGGGGGGAGTCGACGCGGTACGCTCCGAGCGTGGATGGGCGGCGTTTCGCCAACTGTGGCCAGCGGCTTCTGCTGGAGCCGGTGGCACGGGCGGCGCTGCCGGAGCGGGTCGGCCTGTTGGATCGGGTGGTTTCGACTTCTCAGACGTCGACTTGGTGAACTTACCTGAGGTTGATTGCGCACATCTGCATAGTAGAATTGGCATGGGAGCCTGCGTCGAATGGAAATTTTCCCGCGGTCTTGGCATCGCTGGCTCGCATTCAAACCCAGGTAGTAAACAGTACGTCCAAGTGAAGGCCGCTTCCGATGACGATCCCAAGGTCCAGGCGGCAAGGGAGGAATGGCTTCGCTGGTCCAGTTTACACCCCGATAACCTAGAGATAATCCCAGTGAAGTACGACTATGAGGAGCTGTGGCGGTGGAGTCTGATGCTGAGCCGTGTTGCGTATTCGAGAGGCAACTCCGTCGGAATCGTGGGTTCATGGGTCGGTACAAATAGTGGAGCTCATTGGCCCGGGGATATTGTGGTGTACCCACTGGACGATCTGAAGGAGGCATCGTACGATAACGATTGGGGAGCGCCATACAGGGATGTGGCCTCATACCGGGATACTGTACTGGTGGAGGTGCTGGATGCGCAACGGGCAGTGAAGGCACTGCCATGGTTGTTGCGACAGTTGAGCATCCCTGCCGACGCGGCAGGGGTGATCTTTCAACGAAACAGGACTCCACGCGGAACTGCGTCGTTGGGTAGTGGAGTTGTTCTAGGCGGTCCATTCAAGCCTGCCGATCATCCCTGGCAAAGCGACGCCGACTCCTCGGATGACGAAGCGTGGGAAGAAATCTCGAACTGGACACTGGCTGGCGCTGGCGCCGGGCTCCTGTTGTTGATTGCCACTCTCGGCTCCGCGATCTTCATAGGAGTTCGCCGTTTAGCCAGGCGACGCACCTGAAGAATCAGCGCAGGGCCGCCGCTTCCTACAGAGTTAGGTCAAAGAGGCGGGCAATCCGCGACTGCTGCTCATTCGACCGCATCCAAGTCCACTGCCCACGAGTACCTAAGCTTTTCGTGTCGATTGAGAGACAGAGAACTCCTTCTTGGCTCAGGTCATTACCTTCCTAGACGCCGACCTCGAAAAGCTGTACGTCTTTGGTCGTCACCTTCGTCGGCTGCTGAAAGTGGACCATGAAGAGTTGCCGCGGGAGATACAGCAGAACATAGACATGGAGTCCTTCCGCATTCAGCAAACCGGAGGCGGCGAGGTAGTCCTGGAACGCACGGGAGAAGCACTAGATCCCGTGATGACAAAGGAGGTCGGCAGACGAACGTCGGAGGAGTTGGAAGCCCTTTCTCACATCATCTCCGAGCTCAACGAGCGCTTTGGTATCGAACTGGGGGCTGAACACCGAGTTACCCTTGGGCGCATGATGGAGCGGCTGGAAGAGGACGCGGCCCTGGAAGCGGCCACCAAGGCCAACACGTTGGAGAATGTGCGTATTGCGTTCGATTACAAGGTCGAGCAGGTCATTCAGGAAATCGTGGACCTGAACTTTGACCTGTACAAGCGAATAACCGATGACCCCGCATTCGGGGAGGTGGTAAAGAATCATCTCTTTGACCAATATCTCCGCGCGCACCAGTCCGCTTAGGGGAACGAGAATTGATTCAAATGAGCTGAGGGCGGATGATTCCTTCCCTTATATGAGAACCTCCCAGTGAAAAGTTCGCAATTCGGTCTTACATGGCCCACCAGACTTGATAAAATCAAGAACTTTCACCTGGAGCTTCAAGCTGGCGGTGTAGGAACAGGAGCCTCCTCAATAGCCTTGCGGCCTGCGGCGAACTTTCGGCTCACTCACAGCCTGGACCCCGCGAGAGTTGCAATCCGTCCCGCGGCCGCCGGACATGTGGGTGAGTCTGCCGTTTTGCAGGCAGCAAGCGGGGACGACGGCATGGCTGGCTTTGTAAATCAAGAGGTGGTCTACGGCGTAACCGGATCGTAGCTGCCGTCCGGCAGTATACGCGGCAATGCGTATTGAGGGTTGGTCAGCAGGTCGTAGACATCCGGGTCCTTCGCTTTGAGTTGCTCGGCAGTGCAGGCCGCCCACTCCCTTGAAATGTCTCCACACCTCTGAGCGTCGCTTTGGGCGCCCAGGATCGTCGTGAGCGCCCAGTAGAAGTATTCGCTTGTCATACAAGCGTAGTCGCAGGTGGGATCAAGGTAGGTGTACCACGCGCCCGCCGGATACTCTCGACCCGGCGGGAGGGCGCATGGACCATTCCCGTCGTCCTCGCAGTCGGCGGCTTGCCTCTCCTCAAAGTGCCCGCCCCTGGCGGTGTCCATGTATGCGGCTATAGTCGAAGCCGCTTCCTCGCCAAACACGTCCGGGTAGGTCTGCGCGTAGCCAACCGAACTTATCAGGTGCAGGATCTCTTCCAGGCTGGCGTCGAATCCGTGTCTAGGGTTGGTTTCCGACCCGTAGAGACCCTGCACACGGACCTGGCCCTTCTCCACCATCTCCAGGAAACTGCTGGGCGCCTGCTCCAACAGAGACTCCACCTCGGCTTCCGTCTTGGTCATGAGGAGCGAGGCGTTTGCGCGAGTCATTGCCTTGACGACATCGGGGTTGTCCGGCTCTCCGTCTCCGTTATTGTCCAGGTACTGCGCCATTACGTTTGACGCATGGATTACTTTAGCGTCAGGGGTGCGGGCGGTGGCAAATATGTTGACGCCAAACACATTGGCATATTTCGGGAATACGCCGGAGAGGAACTGCCAATGGGCGGGGAGTTCCTGGAGGTCGGTGTTCGCTCTCGACGATATGTCGGATGACGCGGTTGGTGTTGCGGTCCCAATGGACGCCATTGATTGAGGCGTGACTGAAGGCTCGGCGGCCGTCCCACCACAACTCGCTAGCGCAGGGAGCAGCGCTACGGACACCAGAAACAGCCAGACGGACTTAGTAAGACGCATCTATTCGCACCTGGTTGTCATCTTGCTGCGATTCCGCGGTCGCGCCTATGGCAGTCCGGGTTCCATGCATCATTTTCCCTTGCGCAACGGCAGTCATGCCGGCTGATTCCCCCGGTTATGCAACGTCTCACGCTATGCCGCCGTCCGACCAATCCTAAGAGTCTCCCTTGGGGAGTTCAGTCTCCAAGCGCATCTCACATTGAAGATTTCCTCAGGGCCGCCAAACCTCCAGGAATTGCTCTGGGGCGTTCCACTACCAGAGCGCCGGCTTATTGACCATCAGATAGAGGGCGATGATCGGCAGCACGGTTGCCAGCGTTCCCCAGGCGTACCACTGGTGGAGCGCCGAGAAGAATTCTGCGGGCAGCGGCGAATCGGCCCGGCCCGACGGTCCAGAGAGCGTCAGCATGCGGCGTTGCAGGCGGAGGAGAACGCCCACCCATACCAGCCCGGAGACTGTGAACAGTATCAAGGAGGTCGTTATCCAGGATACCTCATGAAACCCTGCCCATCCGCCCCAGCGCGCAGCGGCCATCGCAAGGCCGTTCAGCAGCACCAGGAGCAAGCCGGGCAGCGTGAACAGCAGGTCGGCGCGGGTAACGGATTTGGCGGCGAAGTGCAGAACATCGCGGTTCTTCGTGCGTCCCGCCATGAGCATCCATGCGGCGGTCACGCTGATGTTGCCCAGAAAGACCACCACGCCGATTATGTGCAGGAGCAAGTGCCACTGATACGGGTACAGCGGCAGGGAAGCGACCAGCGCCGCGACGGCTAGGAGACCGTAGGCTAGCAACTCGTTTTTGTGGAAGTATCGCATGGTTACTCCTCCTCAGTGAACGCAACATCCTCACAGGTCATGCAGACAGTGCAACTACACAAGACCGGGAACTTCCGTGCTGCGGGCCAAGCTAGCGTGTAGGGCGAGAGGTTGCCTCGCCTGTTGGGTAGCTGTGTCTGTTCAGGGTATGGTAGCCCCGGCGTTAGTCCCATCATCATGTGGATTATGTAATCGTGAGCAGGAGGAACCTGCATCTTCGTTCTATATGAGAGCCGCACTAATTGCTGCTATGAACTCTCCCCAACGATCCTGTATCCAGTCCAGCGATATCAATGCTGCGTCGCTTGTAACGAACGTAATGCTTGCCAATGCGACGACAACATAGGTGAGCCACGTGACTGTTTTTTGCGTTCGGACATTCTCTGTTGCCGCCAGCAATGAGCCGTACTGTGTCAGGTAGTCGCGCAGAGACCTTTCCGCTTGGTTGAGTTCCGTGGCTCGTCCGTTGATTGCAGAGTTGAGAGCTTCGCCAAGAGTGGTCTCAGGCATCCATGTATGGACTGAATCAAATACTGCGACATCGCGACAGAAGTGGGAAGGCTCTTGAGTGGACGAAATCAGGTCAGCCGTGACTGCCCGAATATCTACGCTATAGGCAACATTGTCGACAAGCGTTCCCAGGACCTCGATTACCCTTTGCCGACGACGGCGCTTGCTTTCTGTAGCGAGAGCACTGCGAATCTTGTTGAGGTTTCGTCTGTAGCCTTCTAAGAGATGCCATAGAGCATATATGCCGACCAGGCCATGAACAGTGTTATCTATATAACTGGTGAGTTGATTCAGTCCACCCCACGCCTTGAGTTGCTTGCCATCTAGGTCTTTCTCCCTGATCGTGAGGGCCGAATGTCGGTAGCGGTCCCCCCTTTTCAGGAAAGAAGCAAATTTCAAGCCAGTGTTCTGTCTACCCCTCCACAAATCAGGAGCAAAGTCTAAGCTGAGTACGCTCAAATACTCAGGTGCCTGAGGCATTTCACAATCCTTCTTGGGAAAGGGCTCGGCCTTGCGAAACGTGACCAATTCACACGTTGGCAGTTCGTTGTCAAGGAGACCAGAAGAGAACACGCCCGGGAGATGTTCTCGGAACCAGTTCCCGACTAGGCTTGCACTTTCATCACGAATCCGTTCAATCTCTCTCACCTTCTGGATTTCAGGGCCGGAAACGCGGTAACTGTAAGGTGTGCGCAAGCGCGTTCTGATAGTTTCTCTTCGTGTCCGAAGCGCACGATCGATACGGGCCCGAAAGCTCTCTTCGAACACAAAGCACATGACGACGCAAAGGAGAGAGGGAGTAAGAGAGTATAGATAGCCTATAGCGTGATGAACGCAGTCCGGCATTGGAGCCGTCCGGGCGCGCGGCAGAAAAGCCCCGGCACTTTCAGAGGAAGAAATGATGCCCAAATTGAAGAAGCTCCCTTCAAAGCCATGCTGACTAGCATCGCTGAGCCATTCACTGGGGTCATGCCGGCTCAATCGTTCATCCCGACCCCATCCTAGTTTTCGGAAGTTATCGAGAAGCTTATCCACATGTGAAGGCGGATAGAACTCTACTGCCCATACACAGCGTAGGTCTACGTACTCATCTTCGGGTGGCGTGGTCTTCGCGTTTTCCCTTTGATCGTCCCTCCGGTTGATTTCCAGCTTCCAAGCCGTATCGTGAGCACTGGGGAACCACGGAAGACGTTTCCATACAAAACGTTTGACCTGCTGAGCTATCCGCCATACCAGACCGCTTGATCTGGATTGTTTATCAGGTTGGTCTTGTTTCTGTTTAACCATTTCTCTGTGCTTCCGAAAGCCTCAGGCTCCCTGGCCTCCTCACTTCGGCAACTCCGGCTTCTTGGAGCCGTGGATAGACGGATCGATGGCCAGCAACGTCCGCAGTCTGGGTACAGATACGACGGCGTCTTCGCCAAGACCGAGCAGGTCGCGAAGAACGATGCGCCCTGCTCAACTGCCACGCTTCCTGCCTTCGCACGTCAAGCATAACCAGGCTCTCCAGCATCTCCGTGTTGCCGCTTGCCATTACCCTTCGTCGACATCCGTTTCTTCCGCATCGGCATCGGTGCTTGCTCTCTCAGCATGGTTCCCATGTCCTCTATCTGTAACCGAGGGTTCCCGCGCCAACTCTCGGCGCATGGTGGCAACCCATTCGGGGTCAAGGCCCAAGGCCTTGATCACTGCATCGTCGATCCGCTGTCGCACGGGGTCTTCGTGCATTCGGGGGAAGGATTGGAGGGTTTCGTTTTGCAGCCAGCCGAACCAACGGCGCAGCAGGTCGCGCTCAGCGGTTCCGAGGGCGGCGAAGTTGGGAACGGGCAGCGAGCGCAGCGTATCCAGCGAGAACGACGGATAGGACGGTTTGCGGTTATCACGCTCGCCCAGCAGGGACAGCAGGCCGGGCGTGGAGTTGAGGTACAGGCACAGTGCGCTGGCTATGTCCGGGTCGTGGGGACGGCAGGGCGTCCAGATTGAACCGACGGCTTGTTCAGGCAGCATCACCGCGGCGACCCGCGCCAAAGGCAGCCAGAGCCGGTGTGGCAACAACATTTGGCTGCGCTGCTCCCAATAGCTATCTGCAAGGTGGCGTTTTGATTCTTTCGGTTCAATGTAGACGTCGGTCTCTGCACGCATCGACTGAGTCGTGTCCGTCTTGTGGTACCAGAGCGCCCGACGACCTGACGGCGTCGGCATGTTTGAGTGGGTGTATGCGTCTCTTATCCGTTGCCCCGCAGGGCCAACTTCTGCAAGGTCGCTCAGCGGGACCATTGGAACAGCCCCGGGTTCTGCTTCGCTGAGCGTCCGATAGGCCTCCACGAGGTACGGCGACAGGAAGTTGACGGCGAACCAATCGCCGCGCTCGATATGGCTGGAGTCTACCCGCTGAATGGTAAAGTCATGCGAAACCCGGCCGTCCGTTCCCACTGCCCTCTCGATCCTTGCAGAGGTGTCAAGCGCCTCCAGCGGCGTCGCCGGGTTTCGCGCTAGGTTGACCACTCTCGTCGGCGGCTTCGGTCCGTCACCGGTCCAGCGACGGCAGATCAACAGAATCTCGCCGATGCTGGTGTTCTCCGAGAAGAAGATACGGGCGGGATCATGGGAACTGACGATGGTGTCGATGTGGAACCGCTGAGCAAGATACTTGCGCAACTCCAGATTGCCCGGCGCAGTGGGGACCACTGAAGGCAGGACTAGCGCAAGTGTGTCGGTGTCGCCCGTGAGCATCTTCTCGGCCAGCACTGTGAAAGCCCCACCGGAGGAATGGAGGCGGGCTGCGGCGCGATGAGGCTGCCCCTCCAGAATCTCCTTCTCCCGCCGCTTGATGGCCTGTTCATCGGAGCGGCTGAACTGGTCATGGCGCAGGCTGTCGCGGGTGAAGGGAGGGTTCATGATCACGAGGTCCATCAGTGGGGGCGGTTCCGGCATCCCCTGCTCGCTCTCCACCTGCTGCGTGGCGGACGGCCATGCGGCCAGTCGGGCCTGACCGGAGAGGAAGTCCAGGGAGCCGAGGTAGGGCTCGCCGTCGAACACGCCCAGCAAAGCCCGGTGGATGTTCATGCGGCTGAACCTGGTTGTGGGGGAGAGCATCCCCAGGGTGCTGGCGGCCATGTGGGTCGCGATCAAATTGACGTCGTAGCCCCACAGCACGTCTTCGACAAGCATCAGGCCGAGGGCCTCTTCATCTTCGAGGTCGCCACGTCCGGCGGCGTTGCGCAGGTCACGAATACGCTCGGCGGCGGCCATGAGGAGGGTGCCTGTCCCGCAGGCGGGGTCGCAAATGCGCAGGGAAGCGGCGGCGTTCGGGTCAGACCAGTCGGCATCCTGCTCGCGCAAGGCCAGCGTCGCCAGGAGCACCGCAGCGGCGGTGGAGGTATAGAAGGAGCCGTCGTAACGGGCGGTATCCAGAACTCGGTGGAAGATGCGCCCCAGCAGGTCGTGGCGCAAACCGGTCACCCGCTCCGAGACCTGCGCCACCACACCGGCCAAACTGCGTACGGCTTGGCCGGTGTCCGGGTCTGCCGTCAACTCCGCCAACGCTGCGCGTCCGGTCTCGAAGACCGGGCGGTAGTCCACGGCGAGGATGCCGCGCCATGCCTCGCGGAAGGCGTTAATCGGGGCACTTTGTTCGGCGCACCCGGTGGCGCTGGCCGGTGGCCAGTCACCGTAGTAGCCATCTGGGCGCTGCACTGGTAGGTAGCCCTGGAGCCGGTGGTGGAACAGCATCGCCGTAGCCACAACCAGCATTCCGCGCTTGGCGGCCACAAAGTAACCATCGCTCTGCTCTCCGCCGCCGGGCTTGGTGGCGGGGAGGTCGAGGGCCCGCGCCAAGCCCTTGCGGACGGGCGTCTTCAGCCGCTGCACCACCTCGTTCAGGCTATCCGAGAGCAGTTGAGCCGCCACGTCCGCGCCGCTCAGGGAACGCGGCGCCTGCTGGATGGCCTGCGCGAGTTGTGTCACGCTGCCAGTGGACCATTCGCCTGACGGTTCTCCCGCCTTGACCCGAACGGTCCAGGCCAGTATCGCCTCGGCCAGATTGTCCTCGGTAACGTCGTCGGGATAGCAGACGGCGAACACGACGGTGGCGAGCTTCTGGCGCAGACGGGCGTCGGCATCCTTTATAGCCTGCGCCTTGCGGTCGAACCCGGTCTCCGCTTCCAGGACCACGCGCAGCCCTTCCACGTTCGCCACAACATCCATCCGCCTGCGCCCGGCCCGCTGCTCGAAGTCCGCAGCTACTCCTCGCTCGGTGAGGAGTAGGGCCAATGCACGGTTCTGGAAGTCCTCTTGCTTGTTCATCCCGCCCCGTTTTCGAACGGGTTCAGCAACTCCGCCTGAAGCTGGCTGAAGTCACTCACGTTCCGGGTCACGACCGTCAGTCTGTGAACGACGGCAGTCGCCGCAATCATGGCGTCCTCAGTAATGGTGCCCGACCTCCCGTGCATGAGCCGCGCCCACTCCCGGAAGGCGGGCGCGTCCATGGGCAATACGCTGTAGGAAGCCAGCACCTTGTCCAGCCAGGCTTCCAACTCCTCCGCCTTGGCCGCATCCTGCTCACGGGTGATCTCGATCCCCGCCTGTATCTCTCCGACCGTAACGGCAGACACGAAGAGTTGCTCCGCCGGCACATCCGCGATCCAATCCAGGACAGCGCCGTGTGGACGGGGGCGACGCAGTTCCGAGACCACGTTGGTATCGAGGAGGTACATGGGCCTACTCCACGACCAAGGGTGTTCGATGGCGGCGCTGTCGGCGCGGTGGCGTAAGGTCCTCGGTCCGCGCCTCCGAGGCGAGGAGCAACTCCTTCAGGTCCGGCTTGGTCATGCGCTCCAGCCTCCGCCACTGCTCGATGGGAAGGAGCACGGCGGTTTCGACTCCGCGCTTGGTCACGATCTGCGGCCCTTCCGTGAGGGTGGTATCGAGGAGCTCGCTGAACCTCGACTTGGCGTCTTGCACAGGCCATTTCTTGTTCATGATTCACTCCAAAGAATAAGGACTAGGTATCAGACTAGCTTAGAAGCCTCATTGATGTCAAGCTGAACTGCTGGTCGCTGGTACGTTGGACTGCCAGCAAGCCATTACATTCGCCATTTTCTCCGTTCACAATGGAATGATAGGGCAGTTGTCGACGACAGCCGATGTGTGAATACGACACAGCAAGGAATGAAAACCCTGATATGACTCTCTCCGGCCGGAAGCTATTCGACGCCCTCAGCCGGATGCCGTTCGTCGAATCGACGGAGCTGGCGCTTATTCTCGGTGAGCCGCACGCGACAGTGCACCGAACCCTGAGCAACCTAATGGCCGACGGCGTCGTAGAGAGAGTCAGCCATGGCACCGCCCACCTGCCGTCTAGCGGGAGATACTGCCTGACAGCCAACGGGGTCAAAGAGGCGGCCGAGGCCTTGGGCTTTGGCACGCCCTCGGACTTCGTGCGGGCCTACCCGATGTCCAGGGAGTGGCTGACGCTGCTCCTCCGCCGGATGGACGCGGTGGCCGCCGTCTATCGCCTGGCCGCCACCATGTCCCCCGGCACAGACGGACGCAGGACCCGCGTGGAGTTCCACCGCAGGGGCCGCTTCGACGCCACCATCACCCTCCACGACGGCCGGGACTTCGGCGTGGTGCGCCAGGGCCTGGCCCTGCGGCGTCGCTCGCTCCACGACCGGCTGCGAGCCTTGGCGGAGTACGACTACAGCCGACGCCCGGACATCGTGCTGATCCTAGTTCCCAGCGTGTGGGAGAGAAGGCTGACGGGGAGGTTCTGCGACCGCGTCTATCTCAGGGACTTTTTCACCGCCGTGGAGTCCAGGTGGGCGCTGGAACGACGGAACCGCCGCGTCTGGCAGGAGACCACCGGGTTATTCGGGAACACGTACCACACCCTGGAACACGTCATCTCCCGGGGCAGGCCCGGCAGGAGACCCTCTACTGCGTCGCCGGAGCGCAAACGGGCCTCCATACCCCAGCCTGAGCGTATGATGCAGGCTGCGCCGGTCTTCGGCCTCGCTCCTTCGGAGAAGCGAACCCTTGACCTCATCACCGACCACCCGATGATCCCCCGTGAACACCTTGCCCTCTGGCTCGGTGTTTCCAAGGGGCGGGTCAGTCAGATAGTGCGCAGCTTGGTGAAGACCTGGGGCCTCATCGAGCGTCACGGCAGACGCGGCGACGTTCGCTACACGTTGTCCGCCGAGGGCATACGCTACGTCACCCACCGGGACCGGGCCGAACTGCCCACTACGCGGGGCATCTGGAGCACGGCCCTCACCACCGACAAAGAGGGGCGCAGGCGGCACGTCGGCCATCGTATCGAGACGTGGGCGCGGCAGACGAAACACGCCGACGGCATCACGTGGTTCCTCTCGAAGCTTGCGGCCGAGGCCAGGGCCGACCCCGACAGCGAGCTGGTGTGGTCCGTCCCCACCGCCCGGTCCGACCGGGCCTACAACTGGGGCCGGTCCGCCATTGCCCCAGACGCCGTGGGACAGATGACCGCTGGGGGACTTCGGATGCCGTTCTACCTCGAGCACGAGCTGCGCGCCCGCCACCCCAGGGGAGTCAGTGCCCGCCTCGACCCCTATGAAGACTACTACTGGTCCAACGAGCATAAAGAAGACCAGCCGCCGTACCCCGTCACGCTGTTCGTCGTGGACAGTGAAGAGGTCGAGGACACCTACGTTAGCACCGCCGCCCGGATGAACCGGAAGTCGCTGCCCATCCTCGTGTCGTGCGTCCCCGTGCTGTCCACCAGGGGGATACTAGGGAAGTCCTGGCGACCGTTGTGGGAGGCTGCATCCCTGCGACTGGCGCTGTCCGGCATGAGCGCCTACACCTACGACTCGCTGTTCCACCGGATGCATCCCCGTCCTGTAGGGGGTGACACATAGATAGCGCTGACCCACCGCTGTCTGCCCTCTAGGTTGTCTGGGGGCTGCAAAGTTGCGCCAGCCGGACGAGTTTCGGAACCGTGGTTCTAGGGTTTCCGACCCATTTGCCCTTTTTTCAGCTACGAAACGGGATTGACGTATCGCCCTGACGTGTCGCAACGTATCAGGCCGCAAAATGCGAAGCTATGCTAAACTAAATCATCGACCCGATGACAACTTGTTTGCACGTTTGCAACCCTGACGTGTCAGCCAATAGGGAGGGAACAGAGATGGATGAGCCCGTCCGCTGGGTGACGAAAGCGGAGGCTGCGGAGGAGTTGGAGATATCCCTCTCGACCCTGGACCGGAAGATCAGGTCGGGAGAGGTCGATGCCCGTCGGGAGAGGCACCGGGTCTACGTGCGGATGGAGGGGGAGTACATCACCGACGAGGAGTTGCTGCGCCGGGCCATCATCAGGGAGGACGAGCTTGAGCGGAACGTGCGGGAGTTGGAGCGGAAGCTGTCCGAGTCGGAGCGCAGAGCGTCCGAATTGGAGCGGGAGCGGGATGAGGCCAAGAAGGCTGCATCCGCCGGTAGGCTGGCGCATCATGAGCTTGAGAGGGCGCACGAGAAGGAGACCGCCGAGCACAAGGTGACGACGGTGGTGCTCAATATAGTACGCGTGATCGCCCTTGTGCTGCTCGTGGTCGTCGGTCTGCTCACCTGGCGGCTGTTCGCGTAGGACGGATGGCCATGTTCCAACTTCCCCACCTTGTAGCTGGTGCTGCCCCATAACTCCCGCCAACTTCCTTGTTCCAGTTTCCCCACTTCATAGCTGCGGCTGCCCCATGACCGTGGAAGGGGCACCGGAATCGAATTGCTTACTCCGATGTGACAGGATGCCCCGTTTACCCGATTTCAGCTACGACATCGCCCGAACAGCAACTTGCCGCTCCATCGGTTTTCCTGTACACGGGTAGGACACCGCCAGCGCCTCCCGGAATCTCGCGCCCTGTGAGGGGGGACTGTGGGCGTGCCCTGTCCGGCCCCTTTTCACCGCTGCGGGACTTGCATCGTTATCACTAACTCACTACAATGTAACGGGTCGCTCAACTTCCACCCAGACGAGCCTAGACAGAGGAGACACGAGATGGCTGTAGACCAGAAAGACAAGTACCGGGATATGGTAATCCGGGGTAAGTACCAGAGACTCTACTCGTACCTGAGCAGCCTTCAGGTCTCTGAGTGGAGGACCTCCTTCAACGAGGTGGAGGCGGTCATTGGATTCGAGCTGCCTCCGTCCGCAAGGCTGCACCGGCCCTGGTGGGGAAATCAGAGAGGCGGGAACGGTCACAGCCACGCCCTTGCCTGGAGCGTCGCCGGATGGGAGACGGCGGAAGTTGACATGGAGACAGGGACGCTGCTGTTCCGGCGAACGCACTCCAATCCGGTACCCAGGCTTCCCCTCGACGAAGCATGGCCCGTCCACCCCACGGCAGTGTGGCCGGAAGGCTTGAGTCTCAGGCGAGAGGACCTCTACGAGGAGAGGGTCTAGCCCACCATGTTCATAGACACCAACGTGCTGGTGAAGTCCCGCATCCCCACCGCGCCGGACCACGATGTGTCCAGGGCAAGCCTGGAACACGCTTTTCGAGACCCTGGACCGCTGAGGATCAGTCGTCAGGTGATACGCGAGTACCTGGCGGTGGTCACTCGACCGCAGACCTGGCCGGTGGCCCTCACGCGCGAGGAGGCGCTTGATGACGTGAGCAGGCTGCTTGGCAGCTTCGAGATACTTGAGGACGGCCCCGTGGTGACCGAGTTCCTGGTGGCCCTATGCCGAAAGATTCCCGCAGGGGGGCGACAGATTCACGACGCCAACATCGTGGCGACCATGCTGGCGCATGGAGAGCGCAGGCTGCTGACGTTCAACACCGCAGACTTTCGGCGTTACGGCGACCGCATCGAGTTGGTGGACAGCTAAACAGAGTTGCTTGAATGGATTCATTGAGGAGGGCAGTATGAAGAAGCATCTACAGTCCATAACGCCGGCGGCGCTCTACGCCAGGGTATCCAGCGACCGGCAGGACGTGGACCTGTCCGTGTCCGCCCAGCTACGGGCGCTCAAGGAGTACGCCAAGGCCAACGGCTACTCCGTGGCCCGCGAGTACGTGGACGAGGCCGAGAGCGGCCGCGTCGCCAACCGGCCCCAGTTCAGGGAGATGATCGAGGAGGGCAGCAAGCCCAAGGCCCCCTTCGACGTGATTCTCGTCTGGAAGTTTTCGAGGTTCACCCGCAAACGCGAGCACGCCGTAGCCTTCAAATCCCAGCTGCGACGCAAGGGCATCCGCGTGGTGTCCATCACCGAGCAGGCCGAGGACAACGCCACCGGCAGGCTCCTTGAGGGAATCATCGAGAGCGTGGACGAATATTACAGCGAGAATTTGGCGCAAGAGGTCGTACGGGGAATGAGGGAGGCGGCGTCACGGGGCTTCTTCCTAGGCTCGAACGCCCCCTTCGGCTACAGGAAGATCAAGGTCAGCGACGGGGCGAAGGAGCGTCCCACACTGGAGGTTGACCCGGCCACCGCTCCCGTGGTCAGGGAGATGTTCGAGAAGTCGCTGCGGGGCAGCGGCCTCAAGGAGCTATGCAAGGAGCTGAACGACCGGGGCGTCACCAACCGGGGCAAGCGCTGGTACAAGGGAACGCTCCACTACGTCCTGCGAAACGAGGCTTACACCGGCGCCGCCGTCTGGGGCAAGACCAGCAAGGGAGAGAAGGACGCCGACCCTGTAAGGGTAGAGGGAGCGTGGCCCGCGCTGGTGTCGAGGGAGCTGTTCGAGGACGTGCAGCAGGCGATGAGTGACCGCGCCCCGAAGGTGCAGAGGCCCGGTAGAGTGGGCAGCAAGTTCCTGCTGAGCGGGCTGCTCAGGTGCGGAGTCTGCGGCAGGCCCTACTCGGCCCAGGGAGCCAAGAGCGGGCAGTTCGCCTACTACATCTGCGGCACCCTGTTCAGAGAGGGAGCGGGGACGTGCAGCGCCCGCTACCTGAACGCCCCCAGGGTTGAGGATTTTGTCGTTGAGAAGATCAGGGAGCGCATCCTCACCGAGGAGACCATCGTGGAGCTGGTGACGCTGGTGGCCGAGGAGATCGACGCCATGGCCGGGGAGCTGTCCGGCAGGCTGGAGGTCGTCGAGGCGGAGCTATCCGACGTGAGGAAGCGTCTTGAGAAGCTCTACGAGGCCATCGAGACCAGCGAGCTGACGTTGGAGGTCCTGTCACCCCGCATCATGTCTCTGAGGCACCGTGAGGAGCAGCTGGAGGCTGCGAGAGAGGACGCCGAGACCCAGCTTGAGCAGCGCAGAGTGGAGTTGCCCGACACCGAGGAGATAGCCCGGTACGTTGCGGACTTCCGGGACTTCCTGAAGGATGGGACGATCCCCGAGCGCAAGGCGCTCATCCGCAACTTCGTTGAGGGCATCGAGGTGGTGGGAGACGAGGCGACGCTGACGTACACGGTCCCCATGCCGAGCGACGGGGCGAAGTCGGAATCGGCCTCGGTTCTTGATTTCGTCAAGTCCGGCCCACCAGAAGAGGCTCGGAACAGGAGACTCCGTGAACTGTCGTGGCTTGCAGCCGGGCACAGGGTCCACCTTTCGGGGAGTACCGTAGGTTCCCTGTTAAATCCGTCGATATTGTGGTAACGAGTGTGGTAAGTAGTCTCAATACGGAGCTTATTTGTAGCTAAATATTATTACCCTCTCCACCCAAATCCCAGAAGTCAAGAATCCTCTGGTTGAGGTTCTTTCTTGTACTGTGCAGGCACTCACTTCCACCCACGCGGGCCATTCCTTCAGGGACCACCGTTGGGCTCACCCCGTATTCACCGTTATTACCGCGGGGTCGTCCTCATCGGTGACGTTGATGGTCACCACTATGCTGTCCGTGGCGCCAAACGGGTCGGTGGCAGTGACCACCACCGTGTAGCTGTTCCTGGCCTCGTAGTTCAGGGGAGCCTTCGTCTTGAGCTGGCCATTGTTCCTCCCTATGTCGAAGGATGGCGCGTCGGCGCCACTCAGAGTGTAGATCAGCAGATCACCGTCGTCGTCATGGGCTCTGACCGGAGCTCCGATGCTCCGCCCCGCCTCCGTGTTCTCGGGCGCCTCCCGGCTCGTCATATCGGACTGTACGCCCTCAGTGGTGAAATCCTGGTCAGGGAACAGGGGCGCTGCATTGACAAAACCGCTGTCTGATGCCTGACCAGCGCCAGAAGACCCGTGTCGCCCTACTGGGACTTCCAACACTCCCGTTGCCTGCTCTTCAGCTCGGCCTACGTTGTCGGTGTAGACCGCCGTCGCCCGCAGACACCTGCCTACGTCGGCCAGCTTCGGGGCGTAGACCGCCGCCGAGGCCCCGGCTATCATGGTCCAGCCGCCAACGGGATCTATGCCGGGCGTGTCAGGGTCATCCCGGCACTCGGCCGACGGCGCGCCCCTGTCGTTCACCGCAACCTCGTCGGACAGTTCCCACATCCACCGTTTGATGGTTACGCCACCATCGTCGTCACTGGCCGTGGCATGCACCGCGACGCCCACCTCCGGCTGCCTCTGGGACAGCACCACCACTCCTGGGTCTTCCCCATCCACCACCTCGATGGTCACATCCAGGGCGGTCGACAGCCTGCGGGAGCCCTCACCGGAGCGAGCCACAACGGTGATCGAGTACGAGCTCTGGTCCTCGAAGTCAGGCTCGTGGCCCGTTATGAAAGTCAGTTTGCCGGTGGGGTCGAAGGCAAAGTCGTCGCGGTCGGCGCCCGAAACGGAGTACGTGTAGGTGGTGTCGTCATAGCCGTCAGGGCCGGTGACGCTGCCGTCCTGGTCTGTGACGGCGTAGGTATCGGCATCAATAGGGGGGCCGCTGGGCCCAACCGTGATGACCGGCGGGTCCGCATTCTCCACTACGCTTAGCAGCGTCGGCGCGTCATCATCGAAGGCAGGGACCTCGTTCACCTCGGTGACCCTGACGATAACGTTCACAGTGGCCGAGGCGGTAGACGGGTCGCTCACCCTCACCTGCAGGACGTACTCGCCGTTGTTTTCCTCGTCGGCATCCTCATTATCAGGCAGGGCGGGGGCGCCGGTTAGGACCGTCGAGTCCTCGTCTTCAGTCTCGCCGGGATCGGCGCCTAGCTGCTTGCCGACCCTTATCTGGCCGGAAAGGCTGTCGATGGTGAAGCGCGCAACGTCGTCTTCATTCTCGAGATCGGGGGAGTCCAGCAGTTCATAGAACAGAATGTCCTCGTCGGCGTCCGTCGCCGAAACCGGCTCGCCTATGGGCATATCCACAGCCGTGTTCTCCGCGACGGACCGGGCGACGTCGATGTAGGAAGTGGACTCATCGTCATCCTGGTCGGCGAAGGAGGCAACAGCATCGAACAGGGTCGTCGCCTCCACAGGGTTGGCGCTCACCGCCGAGGCGGTCTTGCCAGCGCCGAACTTGTCGGAGTAGGTGACCGTCGCACGCAGGTACATGCCCACATCAGCTGGCCCCGGCCTCCGTTGCGGCGATGTCGCTCCCTCTATGTCCGTCCACGTCCTTCTGTCTTCGGACCTCGTCCACTGCCATCTCTCGTCCGCCACCCTGTCGTCCTCGTCAGACAGGCTGGCCGAGAGAGGCCTGTCGACCTGCGGCTGCGGCCTGTCTATGCTCGCCGTTCCGGCCTCGTCCACGTCCGTGACCCTCACGGTCACGTTGCGTGTGCCGCCGCCGGCCTCAACAGTGACCCGGTACACGTTCCTCACCGACAGCAGCGCGCCATCTGCCGCAGACTGAGGGGCTTCGTAGTCAGGGGGCTCCCTGAAGGCCAGCACGCCGTCATCGATGGTGAACAGGTCTTCATCACGCCCACTTACCGACCACCTGATGGTATGTTCGCCCTCGTCAAATGCCGTGAAGGAGGCTACCGGGGCCGTACCGTTCTCGGAGTAGCGTACCGAGCTGATTCCGGTTATATGCACTGGGTCGTTTACATCGGTGACGTTGACAGTAACCTGTATGCTGTCCGCGGCTCCCGACGGATCGGTGGCGGTCACCACCACGCCGTAGCTGTTCCTGGCCTCGAAGTTCAAGGCAGCCTTCGTCTTCAGCTGGCCGTCGTTCCTCGACATGCTGAAGAAGGCGGCGTCCGCACCATCCAGGGTGTAGATCAGCAGGTCGTCATCATCGTCGAAGGCGTTGACCGGGGTTCCAATGCTCTGCCCGGCCTCCGTGTTCTCCGCCACCTTCCGGCTCGTCCTGTCCGACTGGTCTCCCGGTGAGTTCAGGTCCTGGTCCACGAACCTCGGAGCGGCATTGGCGGGGCTGTCGTTCTGCACGGGGCGTTCCGACACTCCAGTTGCCTTGTCGTCGGCATCGGCGTCGTCGGCATCGGCTTGGTTCTCTATGTTGTCGGTGTAGACCGCCGTCGCTCGCAGACATTTGTCCACGTCGGCTGGCGTTGGCGTGTACACCGCCAGCGAGGCCCCATCTATCGTGGTCCAGCCGTCTGGATCAACGACATCCAAAGGCGTGTCAGGGTCGTCCCGGCATTCGGCCGAAGGTGTTCCTTCATCCACCGTGATCTCAGCCGACCGCTCCCACTCCCACCTCTTGATGCTCACGCCGCCGTCGGGGTCGCTGGCCGTGGCATGTACCGCGATGCCCACTTGCGGCTGCCTCTCGGACAGGGAAACTTCTCCTACGTCTTCCGTATCCACCACATCGATGGTCACGTCCAGGGTGGACGACCGCCTGCGGAAGCCTGTACCTGAGCGGGCTTCGACGGTTATCGAGTAAGAGCTCTTTGTCTCATAGTCAATCTCATGGCCCGTCTTAAAGGTCAGGACGCCACTGTCGAACTCAAGGACTTCTCGATCGGTGCCCGACACCGAGTATGTAAAGGTGGTGTCACCACTGTCTTGGTCGACGACGGCGTAGGTATCGGCATCCACCGACGTTCCGCTGTCCCCAACCATAATGACCGGCGGGTCCGCGTTCTCCCTGACACTCAGCAGCGTCGGTACGTCCTCATCGAAAGCAGGGGCCTCGTTCACATTGGTGACCTCCACGATAACGTTCACAGTGGCCGAGGCGGTAGACGGGTCGCTCACCCTCACCCTCAGGACGTACTCGCTATTGTCGGCCTTGTCCGCATCCTCGTCTTCAGGCAGCGTGGGGACACCGGTTAGGGCCGTCGAGTCCACGTCTTCGGTCTCCCCAGCGTCCGCACCCAGCTCTTTGCCGACCCTTATCTGACCGGAGAGACTGTCGATGGTGAACCGCTCATCGCCGTCGTCATTCTCCAGGTCAGGGGTGTCGAGCAGCTCGTAGAACAGGATGTCGTCGTCTGCGTCCGTTGCCGATAAACGGCGGCCTATGGGCCTGCCCGCAGCCGTGTTCTCCGCGACGGATCGGGCGACGTCGATGTAGGGGGTGTCCTCATCGCGGTCCTGGTCGGCGAAGGAGGGAGCGGCATTGGACAGGGTCTTCGCTTCCACAAGGTTGGCGCTCACCGCCGAGGCGGTCTTGCCGGCGCCGAACTTGTCTGAGTAGGTGACCGTTGCGCGCAGATACATACCCACGTCTGCCGGCACCGGACTCCGCCTCGGAGATGTCGCTCCCTCTACGTCCGTCCAGGTCGTGCGGTCTACGGACCTCGCCCACTGCCACCTCTCGGACGTGACCCCCTCGTCCTCGTCCGACAGGCTGGCCCCGAAGGGCCGGTCGGCCTGCGGCTGTGGCCTGTTCATGCTCGCCGTTCCCGCCTCGTCCACGTCTGTGACCGTCACGGCCACGTCGTGCGTGCCGCCGCCCGCCTCGATGGTAACCCTGTACACGTTCCTCTCCGCCAGTGGCACGCCCCTTGCCGCAGACTGCGGGTCTTCGTAGTTGGGGTGCTTCCTGAAGGCCAGCAAGCCGTCATCAATTGTGAACTGGTCGGCATCGAGACCGCTTAGGGACCACACAATGGCGTCGCCGTCCTGGTCATAGGCAATGAAGGTGGCGACCGGTGCCGTTCTGTTCTCGGCGAAGTCTACGTTGGAGTCGGCTGTTTGCGCATGTGCCGGATGGCTTGCGGGACCATCCGGGACGACATTCGCAACCAACACTCCGGCGAGCACGATAAAAAATGCCATGGCCAGGCATTTCCCGGATGGGGGAGTCCTTAGGCTTAGATGACGTCCCAAGCGGGATGGCGGTGCCAAATGAGGGATCTTCGGGACCATTAATCTTCCGGCCTAGGATATGAGATAGAGTGGAGCCCCGCAAGGGACTTCAAGACATGGCAGTCTCGCCCGAAATATTCCTTTGCCGGATACGGATACTCCTGACGGGGTGTGGTCCACGTCCAAGTAGTCGATGACGAAGGGCTGGTTGGGGGGGCGGATTTCTGGTCGAGTGGTTAGTTGTAAGTGAGGATCAGAGTTGCGCCGTTTATCTCGCCACTTGGGAGTTGGAGGGCGGTGGTGACCAACATTTGGACGCATACGCTCCAGTTGATCGCCAGAGCTATCGGGAGTGCCAAGGTCAGGAGCCCTTTCTTCCTTGCCTCCAGCATTCCTCATTTCGTTTCCATCTGGAAGGCGTCCTCGGGTCGTCACGGCGGCGGAAGCCGCCGTCAAACGGGATGTCTCCGGCCTGGGTTGTCGCCTGTACAGTGCCAAGCGAATGCCTCCCAGCATTGGGCCGGTTGGCACTCTATTTTTGTGAGAGGGGCATATTAAGATGGCCGTGAGAATAAGGCAGACTTGGTATCATTTTGGTATGAGTTTCGGTCGTGGCAGGTATGATTGCACGATTTCCGACCTAGTATTCGGCCAATCTGGCATTGTCAGTTAGTACGTGAGCCCAGACAGGATGCTACCTTGGGGATAGACGAAGGGTTGTGGGATGTGAGGTGGTCATGGTGCAGGAGAAGTACGGAGTCCGGCTGGCAACACAGGAAAAGGGACGGCTCAGGAAGATGATCAGGGCTGGGAGGAGTTCCGCACAGGCGATTACCCGGGCCCGCATCCTGATCAAGATAGATGAGGGCTGGACCGCCCCCCAGGTGGCCACCGCACTGGACGTGTCGGAGCGGACCGTGTTCCGCACCAAGCGGCGGTATGCCGAGGAAGGACTGGACGAGGTGCTGAGGCACCATAACCAGGTCAACCGGCCCAGAAAGGTGGATGAAAGGGTGGAGGCCCACCTGATAGCCTTGGCCTGCAGCCCGGTGCCCGACGGTCATGACCACTGGACCATGCGGGCCCTGGCGGGCAAGGTGGTGGAGTTGGGATTGGTGGAGTCTTTATCTCCCGAGACGGTCCGCCTGCGGCTAAAAAAAACACGCTCAAGCCGTGGCTCAAGAAACAATGGTGCATCCCCAAGGTAGGTGGAGAGTTCGTGGCGGCCATGGAGGACGTGCTGGATCTCTACGCCGAGCCCTACGATCCGCAGAGGCCGGTGGTCTGCTTTGACGAGACCTCCACCCAGTTGCTGGCCGACGTGAGGGAACCGCTGCCGGCAAAGCCTGGGAGGCCGAGGCGTGAGGACTACGAATACCAGCGGGGAGGGACGCGCAACCTGTTCCTCACCTGTGAGCCTCGCCGGGGCTGGCGCCACGTGGCGATAACCCGGCAACGCACCATGCAGGACTTCGCTCAGCAGATGCGGTGGCTGGTGGATGAGGCCTACCCCGATGTCCCGGTGATTCGGCTGGTTCTCGACAATCTGAACACGCATCGGATGGCCTCGCTTTACGAGACTTTCCCGGCGGCCGAGGCCCGGCGCATCGCCAAGCGGCTGGAGTTGCACCACACTCCCAAGCACGGAAGCTGGCTGAATATGGCGGAGATCGAGTTCAGCGTGCTGGCCCGGGCCTGCCTGCGCGGACGCAACGGAGATGAGGACAGCCTGGAAAGAGCCGTCAGCGCCTGCGTGTCAGAGCGGAACGCGATAGGAGCTACCATTAACTGGCGGTTCACTGCCCAAGACGCCAGACGCAAACTCCATCGCCTCTATCCCTGCCAATCCTGATTTGGTTCAGTACTAGGCCACCCCCTGCGCTTCCACTATCCTACAGACCGGCGATGGCCGTGAATCGGTGAACAACTCCTGGGCCTCATTCCGCAGAGTGTCCCCGTCCCACTTCCCAACGCCTGTTCATAATAGCTAGCTGGCGTGGGCGTGGGCAATCGACGAGCCTAGTACTCAGTCAACTTGGTTTTAGCATTTGTTTAAGAAAACGGACAATTAGGCTATCCTGCCTTGTGGGAAGTGTTGTTGGCGGGGGTGGCGGTGATGGTCAGGGACAAGTATTCAGTGGGGCTGGCGCTGGAACAACGAGAAGAACTCCAGCGTCTGATTCGGGTTGGGAAACACCCGGCCCGAATCACCCCCAGGGCCCGGATTCTCCTCAAGAGCGACGACGGTTGGCCTGCTCCCCAAGTGGCTGAAGCCCTGGATGTGGCCCTGGGCACAGTGTACCGGGTCAAGCGGCGCTTTACCGAAGAAGGGTTGTCCGGGGTTCTGAAGGACCGTCCCCAGGCCAACCGGCGCCGGAAGCTGGACGACCAGGGCGAGGCCCACTTGATCGCCCTGGCCTGCAGCCCGCCGCCGGCAGGGCATGACCACTGGACCCTGCGCCTGCTGGCTGGCAAGGTGGTGGAGTTGAAGTTGGCCTCCTCCATGTCTCACGAAGGGGTGCGCAAGCGTCTCAAAAAAACGCTCTCAAGCCCTGGCAGAAGAGGGAATCGCGCATTACCAAGGTGAGCGCGGAGTTCGTGGCCAACATGGAGGACCTGCTGGACCTCTATGCCGAACCCTATGACCACCGACGGCCGGTGGTCTGCTTTTACGAGACATCGACCCAGTTGTTGGCCGAGACGCGGCCATCTCTGCCGACCCGGCCCGGAATTCCGCTTCGGCAGGACTACGAGCACCGGAGGGAGGGCGTCCGCAACCTGTTCCTGGCCTGTGAGCCGCTGGCGGGCTGGCGTCACGTGGCGGTGACCCGGCGGCGCACCATGGAGGACTTCGCCCATCAGATGCGTTGGCTGGTGGACGAAGCTTACCCGGAGACGCCGGTGGTGAGGGTGGTCATGGACAACCTGAACACGCACCGTCCGGCGTCCCTGTACGAGACGTTCCCGGCGGCAGAGGCCCGGCGGATTGCCAAGCGGCTGGAGTTCCACTACACCCCCAAGCACGGGAGTTGGTTGAACATGGCGGAAATCGAGTTCAGCGTACTATCCCGATCCTGCTTGAAGCAGCGACTCCCCGACGAGGAGACGCTCCGGCGGGAAGTCCAGGCCCTGGTTAAGAAACGCAACGCCGCCCAAGCCACCATCCACTGGAGGTTCAACACCCAGGACGCCCGGACCAAACTTCACCGGCTTTACCCTTTTGATTCCAAAGTTGACTGACTACTAGGGCCGCGCTCGCACGTGCAGAACACATCACCCCGTGGAGCTGGCCTCCCGCTTCGCTGATGATGAGTTCGCAGACGACGGTGGGCTTGTCCCGCATTGGGTGTTCACAGAAGGTGGTGCAAGGATTCACCGTCGCTCGCCAATCCAGCCGCTGTCACGGGACGCCGACCGGGTGGTAGCACTCCGACGGTCACTGGCTGTGTACCGCATGATTCTTGGACGGCCACGAAAGGATGACTTGCTGGAGTTCAACCCGAGGTAGGTACCCGACGATCGCAGGGGCGATCTCGCGGCGGCACTGACCATCAACCTGAGGCCACCATCATGAGCCCGCTCATGAGATACCGGATATCTGTGTCGCGGCCCGGACACGGTGAAGAGTGGCCTTGCAGGGTTACGTCGAAGGCGTTCCTGCCCGAAGTGTCACTGCCTTCAACGCCATGCCCTGTGCCCGCGCAGTTGACTTGCGTTCTTCCGCTCCAACGGGCCACAATGGACGAACTAAGGGCCTCGGTGGCTTCACAGGCCGCCCAATGACAACTCGAAGATAGTTCTGTCTAACGTCAAGTCAGGCCCACCATGACGTACCGAATTCATAACACCCCCGTTTAGGGCGATCTCCACGGCGTCCGCTCCTCCGATGGGACTGTCACCCGGCGTCGGTATTGAGTAGACGATAGCGGCCCTGCCGGGCTTGACCACGATCTCCTTGACGAAGGACCTAACGAAAGCCTTGGTCTCGGTCAACTCGCTGGTCTTGAGAAACTCGCTCATCTCGGCGGCGAAGGCGGCGATGGTGTCGGCGCTGTCCAGGAACTGACGCCGGTCCGACAGAAGCGCCCGCGCCTCCTCGGCGGCGATCTCCAGCTTCTCCTTGCGCTCCCGGTGCTCCCTGATGCGCTCCGAGGCGTCGGCCATCTCGATATCGGTGGTCTCGATTACCTGCCAGATGCGGCCCAGCCGCTTCTTTACGTCCTCAAGCTCCTCCTCGATGGTCTCCAGCCGGTCCCGCTGTTCGCGGGCCACCCCGTCCATTTCCTCGTCCAGCAGCTTCACCAGGTCGCGGATGTTGGACTCGGTGAGGACGTTCTCCCTGATCTCGCTGACGATGAGCTTCTCAAAGTTCCTGGCGTTGAGCCTGGGGGTCTCGCAGGTTCCCTTGCCCCGCTTCAGCAGGGAGTGGCAGATGTAATAGGTGTACCTGCCGCTCTTGGCCTCGGCGGCGGTCATGGCCTTGCCGCAGGTCTCGCACTTGACCAGGCCGCTGAGCAGGTAGGGGCTGGAAGCCCGGCGGGGGTTCATCTTCTTGGGGGCGCGGGACGCCAGCAACTTCCTGGCCTTCTGGAAATCCCGCTTGGATACAATGGCGGGATGCGCGTCCTCGACGCGCACCGGCGGCGCGCCGTCCTTGGCTTTTGCTCCCCAGACCAAAGTGCCGGTGTAGGCTTCGTGGTCCAGCATGGTGTGGATGGTGGTCTTGAGCCACTTCCTGCCGTTGGTGGTGGGGATGCCCTCTGAGTTGAGGGTCTTGGTCACGTCGAGGATGCTCTTGCCCTGTAGCACCATGTCGAAGATGCGCCGGACCACGGCGTCGGCGGGCGGGTTGAGCTCCAGCTTGGGGCGCTTCTTGGGACCGTCCTGGACGTAGACCCGCCTGTAGCCGTAGGGGGCGTAGGTGGTCATCCAGAAGCCGCGAGTGGCGGCCTCCCGCATCCCCCGGAGAACCTCTTGCGCAAGATTTTCGCTATAGAACTCGTCCACGCTCTCGATGATGGCCTCCAGGAGCTTGCCGGTGGGGGTGTCGTCGGCCTGCTCGGTGATGGAGACGACGCGGACGCCCCGCCGGCGGAGCATGGACTTGAAGGCCACGGCGTGCTCGCGCTTTCTGGTGAAGCGGGAGAATTTCCAGACCAATATCTCCTTGAAAGGGGCCTCGGGCTTGCTGGCCTCGTCCAGCATCCGGCTGAACTGGGGCCGGTCGGCGATACGCCCGCTCTCGGCCTCGTCCACGTACTCGCGGGCTACCAGGTAGCCGTTCCGCTGGGCGTAGTCGCGCAGCGCCCGAAGCTGGGCGGCCACGGACAGGTCCACGTCCTGGCGGTCGCTGGAGACCCGGGCGTAGAGGGCCGCCGGTATCAGGTCGTGTAGTTCAGTCATTAGATTCGCCTCCTTCGTCCTCTGGCTTCGTGGCTTGGCGGGAGCGCAGCCGTTCCAGGCGTTCCTGGCGGCGCAATTCCCTCTCTTCCAGGTACAGGCGGAGGGCTTCCCGGACCAGCTCGCTCATGTCTCGGCCCTCCTCTTCCTTCACCCGCTGCACCTGCTCGAACATCTCCGGGGGCAGGGAGAAGGTGATGGTCCTGGAAATGCGGCGTGGTGGCATGGTCTCTCTTTTTGCCTGTTGATGTAATGGAGTGTCTTACTAGCCATCATCGGACAAACGGTCCGGCCTGTCAAGGAGAGGTTGGCGCCCGCCAGGGGCGGGCGCTGGATTCACTGCCCGGCCACGGGGCTGCCCCATGCTGCGGGGCCAGCGCCTGGCGATGTTCCCAGGGCAGGGCGACCACGGCCACCTTGGCGAGGCGTCCCTTCCAGAAGACGGGCTTGGCGACCACGGCAATGCCGTCCCCCTCGGCGTACTCCGTCCCGCCGCTGCGGGCCGCCCGCTCCGCCAGGGAACCGGAGGACAGGGGTTTTCCGGACCGGGGACTGCCGTTCCGCCAGCCGGTCAGCAGGCGGGAGCGCAGGGTCGGGAAGCCAGTCTGGCGGCGGGGCGGGGCGGGCGTAATGCCCTGAAGGGGGGGGTTAGCAGACCCCCCCTTTCGAGGCGTGGGATTTTCGGAGGCCGCCGTGGTGTTAGGGACGTGTACAGGAATTGGGACTTGGATGGCGCCGGTTGATGGGAGGGGATTCGTAGCTGAAATGGGGGGTGCAGCCCCATTTCAGCGGTAAGTTTGCGAACACCTGGAGTCCAGGGCGGATTCCGGCGGTGGGGTGCATCGGCCCCGTTTGAGGGGTGCAGTTTGCACTCCGGCGAAATCAGGACGGGGGTGCAAGGCCCCTATTGGAAAGGTGCACTTTGCACCGGGGAGGTATGAGCATGGTTGAGCGTGATGCCTTCGGGCCGGGCAGCGGCGGGACAGCCCCCGGCCAGACGGCCTCGCGGCGGCGGGCGATGGGCGGGCCGGTGCCGGCGGGGGCGTGATGGCGGGCGACGGGAGAGGCGCAAACGGCGGGGACGAAAGCGCGGCCCATGCCCCCTGATGCGGATGATGGCGACGCCGTGACGGGACTGGACGACGCCTTCGACGAGGCGGCGGCCCAGGTCATCGACGACGTGTACGAGCTGCGGCTCACCGCGTTGTTCCGCCAACTGGTGCGGACCCGGGGGCACAAGGGCGCGGGCCGGGTGCTGGGCCTGGACCCCAGGACGGTGGCAGGCAGCGTGCAGCAGGGGATGTCGCGGCGGGTGCGGGACGCTGTGGAGAAGATGCTGGTGGAAAGGGACGGCGGGGCCAGGGACGAGCTGGAGGAAGCGGTGGAAAGGCTGGCGGGACAGGTCGGCGGGCTGACGACACAGGTGGCCGGGTTGGAGGGGGAGGTGCGGGAGGGCATGAAGGCCCTGGGGGAGACCCACGCCCAGGGGATGCGGCGGCTGGAGCAGCGGCTGGCCCAGGGGGAGACCAGGGCAGGCGGCGGAACCGGGTTGCCGCGTCCGGCGCCGGTGGCGGGGGCTGCGTCCCGCAGGCGTTACCCCGATCTGGTTACAAGTGATCCCTCCGACGACGACGAGGAGATCTTCGGCGACGCCTGGCTGTTGGTGCAGGAGTGGCGTGATCTCTGGGACGGCCACCCGGCCCGGGGCAAGGGCTTGGAGTGGGTGTCAACGCGCCAGCGGATTCTGGAGCTGGAGGCGGCCATGCTGGAGGAGCACGGCCTGACCCTGCCGCCGGAGACGGAGCCGCTGCGGGGCCTGGACCGGGGCGCGCAGTTGAACTGGCGTCTGAAGGCGCTGCACCAGTTCAGAAAGCGGCGGGCCAGGTTGGAGTTGCTGGCGACGTTGGGGAGGGCGTTGACCCTGGCCGGGTTGCGTAGGGTGACTTTGGACCTGCTGCGGCTGTCCCTGCTGCGGTGGCGGCAGTAGCCCGCCGGCAACGTCTCAGGGCGGTTCCGGCGGGTTCCCGATTCCGGCGGGATACCTGCCGGTTTCCTGCGGGGCGTTTGCAATCAATGTGGGCGGGTCGTCGCCGAAACCCTTGCCAGGGGTCTTCCGGGGGCCGGATACTGACTTCGTTGTCTGGCTTTTCCAGTGTTTCCACTGCCTAGAAACCTGGGGGCGTGATCCCTGCTCGCCCGGGCCTGCTCCGTGAGGATTGAAGCTTTTCTCCCCGGAGCG
Organism: Dehalococcoidia bacterium; assembly: GCA_965224415.1. Classification (GTDB taxonomy): domain Bacteria; phylum Chloroflexota; class Dehalococcoidia; order Lucifugimonadales; family JAGWBF01; genus DAOUJI01. The sequence goes on from CBDCZB010000002.1 coordinate 139,610, forward strand.
CCCACGAGGGAATTGCTGTCAGGCGGAGTGAATTATCCTTCGCCTGCGGCCGGTAGTCCTTACCACAGAAGTGCACGGTGCGCTTCCCACGGTGACCCTACCCAAGGCGCGGAACCCCTTTCCCACGGACTGATACACGGAGGTGGCAACCGGAGCAACTACGGCATCCCGGATTCCCTTTCCACGGATTCCCTTGCCACGGCAGACCCTGAACTCACGGTAGTCCCACTGACAGGAGGTGTCGGCTAGACCCAGGACGGTATCCCGGAAGCTCTTTCCCCTTCGGCTTCTGAGCGGCGGAGCGGTTGACGCGCTACGCACTCTCTACACTCTGCGGTTGGAGCGGACAACAAGCTCCGGCTGCTTCCCCATGACTGCGGCGTAGCTGCTGGACACAGACAGCGGCACCGCAGCTTCCCCTTGCTCCGGTCGCACTGCAACGCCAGACCGGACGGTCATCGTTGTAGCGCAGTTCCCATCAATCCGGCGGCCTACGACGTAGCCACTGGCCGGACTGCGTTCCTCTCCATTTCCCTCTCCTAACCCCCAACCTAGCAGCTCCGCGGGAATGACGCCCTGGGCGAACTGCGCCTTTCCCCAACTCCCCAAACCGGCGTTTCAGGCCCAATGCCAGACCTGGGGCGTAGTGCGTCCGGCACCGGGGTTAAAGCCACATCCCCAGCTGCGTTCCTCTCCAATTCTCCCCTCATTGCAGCCTCCAGGGTTCGCGTTTCCGCTGAATAACACCCTGGGCGAGCTGCGTCTTGCTCCAACCCTCACCCTGCGTTCCTGCGTTCTCCGTTGCGGGTCTCACCGTGGGCGGAGTGCGTCCGGCGCCGGGTGGCGGAACTGTCTCCCCAACGTCATTCACAAAACCAAGAAACCAAGGAGGTAATTCACCACTCGGAACAACTGAATAACCGGCAGGAACCATAGGCCCGTCGCCCCCTGGGTGGCGCGGCGGATACCAGGGCGGCCGTATGAGCCGCCACCGGCAACTGAAAATCGATTGCTTACAGACGAGCGGGGTCGGTCCCTTTGGGCCGGCCCCGCTTTCTGCGTTTTGGAGGAAACGACATGAAGACGACCACCAACATCCAGACCACCGAGGTAATCACCCATTCCATAACCGGGTTCGACGGCAACGAGAACGCCGCAGCGGGTGCGGGGAACATCCAGGGAACGCAGGCCGGGGCGGCGGCCCAGGGACGGACCAAGGGCAAGCCCGAGAGCGAGCTTCGGGCGGCGGCCCGGCGGCACGGCCTCAACCTGAAGGAGCTGGCGGACCGGATGGGCGTCAACTACGGCTACCTGTCCTCGGTGGCCAGCGGGCGCCGGCCCTGGTCTCCCCTGCTGCGGGAGAGGGCCACGGCGGTGCTGGGCGAGGTGCCCGGCCAGGGCGTCGTCTACCGGCAGGGCGGCCTGGTGCAGGGGGAGAGCACCTGCATCCGGGAGCGCGCCCGCGCCCTGGGCATGAGCCAGAAGGACCTGGCCCAGCGGGTGGGGGTGTCGGTCGGCTACATGTCGGAGGTGGCGCGGGGCCGGAAGAACATGAGCCCGGCGGTCCAGACGCGGGTCGAATCGGTGCTGGGCGGCCCGGTGAAAGTCGGGCCTGCCAGGTGCGCCAACCGCCAGGACGGAGTGGTGAAAGGGAGGGGGCAGAGCAGCTACATCCGGGAGCGGGCCAGGGAGCGAGGCTTTAGCCTGAAGGGCCTGGCGGAACATGTGGGGGTGTCTCGCGGCTACATGACCCAGGTGTCCCGGGGCGAAAGGAGCATGAGCCCGGCGGTCCAGGCGCGGGTGGAAGAGGCCCTAGACGGCCCGGCCAGGATCGAGCCTGCCCAGCCTCCCACCGTCGATCCGCGCGCCCTGTGGGACCGGATGGATGCGCACGAGCTGAGCCAGAACGAGACCGCCCGGCTGGCCGGAATCAGCTCCGGTCATCTCTCCCAGATCATGAACGGCCAGCGAAACCCGTCGGGGGAGATGCTGGCGAAGCTGCACGGGGTCCTGTTCCGGCCTACGGCGGCGGAGCTGGTGGTGCCCGCCGAGGTCAAGGTGATGGCCTGGAAGAAGGGCGGGCGCAACGGCGTGGTGGTGCGCGGCGCCGGTGGGCCGGGGGCTGGCGGCAACCAGCCTGGCGGCGGGACCGTTCGCATCGGCGGACGGGTGCCTTGGGGCGCGGAGGTTGAATACGCCTACCGCGCCGGTTACGACAGCCGGGGCCGGGTGTCGGTGACTCACCTGGTGGACGAGCGGGGCTATGGCCGGATGTTGACGCAGCCGGAGCCGGACGGCGCCGGTCCCGGTCCCGGCGAGGACCGGACCGGGGTCTGAGCCCAGACAAGGAGGACCGGCGGGCACGGGCGCTACGCCAACAGTCTTTCCCTCTACCGGATACGGGACGCCGCGCCGGAGGTCGCGCTGGACTTGGTCAACGTCCGCCGCAGGGCACCCGCAGAGGGTCGGCAGTCGCCCTTCTCCGGGCCGGGTTCCAGGCTGGGACCCCGCCCAGACCGGGGGACGCAACGGCAAGGCCAAACCACCGTCCCTGTCTCTGTTCGAAGGGGCGTTCGTTGCCGAGCAGGCACGGGAGAAGGAACCGGCAGGCGCGTATGGCTGGAGCACATCAACAATGGGGCAGGAACATCGCTGGTGCGGCGATGTTCCTGCCCCGACTGCGCATGTATGCGCCCTTTTTGCGTTCCAGGTCAAGGGCATCAGCCCCCCGGTGTGCTCGACCGTTACTCGTCCTCCTCCACAATGACGAACAGGGTGTCAAAATCACTCACCCCCAGCACCTCCATCAAACGCCGCCGCAGCCGGGGCGACGGACTGCGTTCCCCCCGCATCAGCTGGGACATGTAGCCCCGGGAAATCCCGCAGCGGCGCGCCAGATCGTTCTGAGAGATGTTGAGTTGGTCCAGAAGTTCCCATACCACCTCCTGACGGAGCATCACCCTGACTGAGCGGCGCCTGGGTCTCATCTCGCCTGCTCCCTCCCAACCGGTTCCGCCCCTCCCTCTACCGGGACTGCCTTACCCTGGGCCGCTGGGCTGGCGCGGAGGCCGCCGCCAGCCCAGCGGCCTCCGCCGCTCTTCCGTGTTTGGGTGCTGTTCTGCTTCTTGGGAACCTCCCTTCCGGTGAGTGGGACCTAGCCGCCCGGCCCGCCGACCGTCAACTCCAGACTGTGGGAGTAACTGTTCAGACTGGGGCGGATATGGGTTGGGAGAGGATGGAATTGAGAGCATAGTGAGGGTTGCGTCCTTGTAAACGCCAAGCGCCAAACCAAGCGCCAAACAAGGAAGCCATGATGCTCTTGGTCCCGATGCCTGTCCGGAGCGGGTGCGGCCGCTGATCTTTCGGCTCACCACCGGCGGCCGCAGGCTCCGCTCCGCCGCTTCTTGTCAGGACGTTGACCGACGCGTTCGCGTCCTGGCCTGGTTCTAGCTCGCAGCACATGGGCAACGGAACACACGGTATTCCTGTTGTTGGGGGCATTAGCCCAACATTGGTTGCAGGCCCTGGAGGGATTTCTTGGTCGATCTCTTGTGGGTGATTCCCTTTGGATTTCTTCCAGCGCCCGGTGGGCTTGGAGAGGAACCGTTACTCGGGGGTCAGGGTGACGAAGACCCCTTCGTTCTTCGCGAGTTCTGATCTATCCGGGTCTATTAGGGCTCCGATTACCGTTGGCCTTGCGGACCTTCCGGTCGCAGTCCTCAAAATCCGGGCTCGGTCACTTGCTCGTCGGATGTCGTCTTCTCCGATTGTGATTGAGAGTTCGGCGAGCATGTAGGTGTTTGGCCCGGCGTGTGGGTGTTCGCCTATCAGGATCAGGTCAGCCAGGATGAGCTGGTCTGCCTCATCTTTGGTGATGAGGTTCGTGTCCTCGGCGTCCTCAATGGTCATCTGGAGTTCAGTGGTTATTCCAGCTGCTCTGGTGGCCAGGACTTGGATCCTGCGGAATTCCAGTTGCTGCCTGGCAATGCTCATGATGTTTTTGGCAATCTTGGACTCGTAATTTTCGCCGAACCCGTTGTCCAGCCTGCCGTTGACTTGGTTGAATCTATGGTTCATGTCGGTCTTGAGTTCTGCCACGCCGGTCTCCAGCCTTTCAAGACGTTGGTGAACCAGACTGAAATTGTCGTTGGTGGCATCGATGAAGGTGGCCAGGGCCTGGGGCAGGTTGGCGAGTTCCTCTCCCACTATCAGGCCCCGGACCGTGTTACGCCATTCCGGTCGGTCCTGTAGGATTTGCACCAAGTCCGCTATGTCGTTGACGTTGGTCAAGTTCGATTCCTTACTCCAAGTCCATATCTTACTCCCGGCGGCGCTGCGTGTCATCATCGATGCTGCTGGGTAACTGTTCAGACTTGAGCGGACGAACGACCGTGGAGCACCCGCCCACAGATGCGCTCAAGTATGATTCGCTTCCATCGGCGACAGCGCCGGCCAACAGATCCCCCGAGGTCTGAACAGTTGCAACGAGTAAAAAATGCTGACATCTATCGGAGAATGTCATACAATCACCGTCGTTTCACTCTGTACTTGAAAGGTGTCGCAAACAATGAACCTTGCCTGGAGGTCACCCGCCATGCCCCCTCCTGAAAACCTTACATACCCCTGTCAGCCCCCCCCCCGACTTTTGCGGGCGGGAAGTCGGAAAGGCGGGCTGATGAGCACGGCAACGGGCAGCCTCGCCCGGTTCGGACTTATCGCGCTGCTGGCGGCGGTTACGGTTGCAGTCGTGCTGGGAGCGCTGCTCCTCTTCTCGGCTAGTCCCGTCTGGGCGCAGGCCGTGGACTACGACACGGACGGCGACAACCTCATCGAGGTTTCCACCCTGGCCCAGCTAAATGCCATCCGGCACGACTTGGACGGCAACGGGGACTCCACCCACGCCGACTACACCGGCGCCTTCTCCAACGCCGCCTCGGGCATGGGCTGCGCCGCCACCTGCCTGGGCTACGAGTTGGAGGCGGACCTGGACTTCGACACCGACGGCAGCGGCGCGGCCAACACTGGCGATACTTACTGGAACGGCGGCGACGGCTGGCAACCCATGGGAGATGATGCCAACGCCGACGGCTCCACCGGGTACAACGCCATCTTCGAGGGCAACGGCCACACCATCTCCAACCTGTTCATCAACCGGAACTCCACGAGTGACGTGGGGCTGTTCGGCTCCTCCTCCGCCACCAGCGCCGTCCGCAACGTAGGGCTGGTGGGCGCGAACGTAACCGGCGGCGACTACACCGGCGCGCTGATTGGCAGCGCTTACGGCACGGTGCAGGACGCCTACTCCTCTGGCAGCGTTTCTGGCAACGATTATGTGGGCGGGCTGGTGGGCTACCTCCGTGAGGCAATCCAGAGGAGCTACTCCTCTGGCAGCGTTTCTGGCAACAATTATGTGGGCGGCCTGGGGGGTTACTCCATGAATACAATCCAGAGGAGCTACTCCACGGCCAGCGTCACCGGAACGGCTCACAATGCAGGCGGGTTGGTGGCCCACCTTGAGACGGCGGGGGAAATCAAGGCCAGCTACGCTACCGGGACGGTAACCGGTCTTTCCCGCGTTGGCGGGCTGGTTGGCGACACAGACGGGAACATCACCGCCAGCTACTCCACCGGCGCAGTAACCGGGACCGGCAGCACTGTGGGCGGCCTAGTGGGCGTACAAGGCGCGGGGACGACAACAAACAGCTACTGGGACACCGAGACCAGCGGTAAGGCGACCAGTGGCGGCGGCGTGGGCAAGACCACCAGCGAGTTGCAGTCGCCCACGCAGACCGACGGCTACGCGGGCATCTACGCCAACTGGAACCTGAACCTGGACGGGGACGCCAACACCGACGAGGACCCGTGGGACTTCGGCACAGCCAGCCAGTACCCGGCGCTGAAGGCGGAGTGGGACGGCGACGGCACGCCCAGCGCCTACGAGTTCGGGCGGCAGGGCCGCTCGGCGCCGGTGGTGGAGGACTATGACGACGACGACAACGGCCTGATCGAGGTCGATAGCCTGGTCAAGCTGAACGCCATCCGGTGGGACCTGGACGGTAATGGCGCCTCTACCAACGCGGGCTACGCGCTGGCCTTCCCCACTCCCGCAGCGGGCATGGGCTGCCCCGTCACCGCCACCGATGCCGATGACAACGACTGCCTGGGCTACGAGCTGACGGCGGACCTGGACTTCAACACGGACACCACCGGGAGCTCCGCCGCAGTGGTCGACAGCAGTGACGACTACTGGAACGGCGGGTTGGGCTGGAGCCCTATCGCCAGCGAGAGCACGGCGTACATGGCCGTCTTCGACGGGGGCCGGCACACCATCGCCAACCTGTTTATCAACCGCCCCACGTCGAACATGGTGAACTTCCGTGATGCCAACAAGTCGAACTATGTGGGGCTGTTCGCCAGCCTGATGTCGCCGGGAGAGGTCCGCCACCTGCGTCTGACCGGCGTCTCGGTGACGGGGCGCGGCAACGTGGGCGCGGTGGTGGGCCACATCACCCAGGGCACGGTGAGCAATGTTTCCGCGACCGGCGCGGTAACCGCCGTGGGCAGCAGCGGGGGAGACGGCGAGAAGGCCGGCGGCCTGGTGGGGAGCACCGGATCTGCCTCGGCGCTGATCGAGTACAGCTACTCGACGGCCACGGTGACGGCGGGGGATGACTACGCCGGCGGGCTGGTCGGGGAAAGCAAGGGCGAAATCCGGGCCTCCTACGCCACCGGCGCGGCCACGGCCACCGGCAGCTACGCCGGCGGTCTCGTGGGCAAGAACGACGGCTCCGGCATTATCAAGGCGAGCTACGCCACCGGCGCGGCCAGCGGCGCCGACCACGTGGGCGGCCTGGCCGGCCAGGCGGTCGGCAACATCCTCTCCAGCTACTCCCGGGGCGCCCCCTCCTCCAGTTCCAGCCCCGCGGGAACCAACGTGGGCGGCCTGGTGGGAAGCCGGTCGGGGGCGGGGACCATCACCAACAGCTACTGGGACGTCACCACCAGCGGCCTCGCCGACGACAGCGACCCCACCACCGGCGTGGGTAAGAGCACCAGAGATTTGCAAATGCCCGCGCAGACCGACGGCTACGCGGGCATCTACGTCAACTGGAACCTCAACCTGGACGGGGACGCCAGCACCGACGACGACCCGTGGGACTTCGGCACGGACAGCGAGTACCCGGCCCTGAAGGTGAAGTGGGACGGCGACGGCACGCCCAGCGCCTACGAGTTCGGACGCCAGGGCCGCTCCGCGCCTAACCAGCCGCCGGCCTTCGACGCCGACACCCTGACGCTCAGCGTGCCGGAGAACACCGCCGCCGGCGTCAACATCGGCAGCCCGGTGCTCGCCACAGACCCTGATGGCGACCCCCTCTACTATGATGTAATCGGTGATGAAATCGTCTACTTCACCTTCGACGCGGACACCAACCAGATCAAGACCAGGTTCGTATTGGACCACGAGAGCAAGACCAGCTACTCCTTCTCAATAATGGCCGATGATGGCAGCGGCGGCTTCCCGGCACTCGTCGACGTGACCATCAACGTCACCAACGTCGTCGAGGGGGCGACTGACTCGGTGGACTACGACAGCGACGACGACGGGCTGATCGAGGTGGACAGCCTGAGCAAGCTGGACGCGATGCGCTACGACCTGGACGGGGACGGCGTCTCCACCGCCGCGGGCTACCTCGCCGCCTTCACCACTCCGGCGGTGGGCATGGGCTGTCCCGTCACGGACCACGACGGCGACTCGAACACGCCCGACCAGCCAACGTGCACCGGCTACGAGTTGACGTCGGACCTGGACTTCGACGAGAACGGCGACAGCCAGATGACCAGCGTCGGCGACCCCACCTACTGGAACACCGGCGACGGCTGGGCGCCCATCGGTTCCGACTCCAGCGCATCCACCCGGTACAACGCCGTCTTCGACGGCGACGGCCACACCATCTCCAACCTGTTCATCAGCCGGAGCTCCACGAATGACGTGGGGCTGTTCGGCTCCTCCTCCGCCACCAGCGCCATCCGCAACGTAGGGCTGGAGGGCGCCAGCGTAACCGGCAACGCCTACACCGGCGCTCTGATTGGCAGCGTTTATGGCGCTGTGGAGGCCGCCTACTCCACTGGCAGCGTTAATGGCAACGGTTATGTGGGCGGGCTGGTGGCTTCCTTGAGCGGAGGTTCAAGCTCAATCCAAAGGGGCTACTCCACCGCCAGCGTCACCGGCTCGACTGGCAGAATAGGCGGGCTGGTGGGATCCTCCTCCGGCGGTGGGCAAATCAAAGCCAGCTACGCTACCGGGGCGGTAAGAGGTATTGACTATGTTGGCGGGCTGGCTGGCGACTCCGACTCCAACGGGGGCATCACCGCCAGCTACGCCACCGGCGCGGTCTCCTCCAGCGCCAGCCCCGCCGGTACGAACCTGGGCGGCCTGGCGGGGAGGAATACCGGCACGATAACGAACAGCTACTGGAACGTCACCACCACCGGCATCGCCGACGACAATAATGCGGATACCGGCGAGGGCAAGACCACCAGCGACTTGCAGTCGCCCACGCAGACCAACGGCTACGCGGGCATCTATGCCAACTGGAATCTGAACCTGGACAGCACGGCCGGCGGCGACGACCCGTGGGACTTTGGCACGGCCAGCCAGTACCCGGCGCTGAAGGCGGACTTCAACCGCGACGGCGTCAAATCAGCCGCGGACGGCGACTTCGGCAGACAGCCCCGCGCCGCGCCGGGGGCCACCAACGACTACGACACGGACGATGACGGGCTGATCGAGGTCGCCGACCTGGACCAGCTGAACGCGATGCGGTGGGACCTGAACGGCGACGGCGCGTCTACGGATGCGGGGTACGCGACGGCTTTCCCCAACCCGGAAACCGGCATGGGCTGCCCCATCACCGCCGCCGACGCCGACGACAACGACTGCCTGGGCTACGAGCTGACGGCGGACCTGGACTTCGACACCAACGGCAGCGGCACGGCCAACCTCGGTGATACTTACTGGAACGGCGGCGACGGCTGGGCGCCCATCGGCTCCGACGCCAGCGCAGCCACCCGGTACAACGCCGTCTTTGACGGCAACGGCCACACCATCTCCAACCTGTTCATCAACCGGAGCTCCACGAATGACGTGGGGCTGTTCGGCTCCTCCTCCGCCACCAGCGCCATCCGCAACGTAGGGCTGGAGAGCGCCAGCGTAACCGCCAACTCGTACACCGGCGCGCTGATCGGCAGCGCTTACGGCGCGGTGGATTTCGCCTACTCCACTGGCAGCGTTACTGGCAGCAACAGTTCTGCGGGCGGGCTGGTGGGTTACTTCGAGGGTCAAATCCAGAGGAGCTACTCCACCGCCAGCGTTACTGGCCTGGACTATGTGGGCGGGCTGGTGGGCAACGCCACCAGTACTACGGTAATCAAGGCCAGCTACGCTACCGGGGCAGTAAGCGGTCGGATCGGAGTTGGCGGGCTTGTTGGCAGTTCCGACGGTGACATCACCGCCAGCTACTCCACCGGCGCAGTAACCGGGACCGGCAGCAATGTGGGCGGGCTGGTGGGCCTACGCAACGGGGGGACGATCACCAACAGCCATTGGGACGTCACCACCAGCGGCATCGCCGACGACAGCGACGCCGGCACCGGCGAGGGCAAGGCCACCAGCGACCTGGCGACGCCCACGCAGACCAACGGCTACGCGGGCATCTACGCCAACTGGAATCTCAACCTGGACAGCACGGCCGGCGGCGACGACCCGTGGGACTTCGGGACGGCCAGCCAGTACCCGGCGCTGAAGGCGGACTTCAACGACGACGGCGTCAAATCAGCCGTGGACGGCGACTTCGGCCGCCAGCCCCGCTCCGCGCCGGTGGTGCAGCCCCCGGTGGTGGCGCCGGGCACGGTGGACTACGACACGGACGGCGACAACCTCATCGAGGTCGATAGCCTAGCGAAGCTGAACGCGATCCGCTGGGACCTGGACGGCGATGGGGCGTCAACGAATGCGGGGTATGCGCTGGCCTTCCCCACTCCCCTGGCGGGCATGGGCTGCCCCGTCACCACTACCGACGCCGACGACAACGACTGCACGGGCTATGAGCTGACGGCGGACCTGGACTTCGACACCCACGGCAACGACGATACCGTGACCGCAGCCGACGCCGCCTACTGGAACGGCGGTTCGGGCTGGGACCCCATTGGTTCCTCGAGCGCCCCATTCGCCGCCACCTTCGACGGCGCCGGCCACGCCATCGCCAACCTGTTCATCAACCGGGGGTCCACCGACTACATCGGGCTGTTCCGTGTTGTTGGCGACGGAGGCCGAATTCGCAACCTGGGGCTGGAGCGGGTGAAGATAACGGGCCGAGACTTTATCGGGGTGGTGGCCGGGGAGATGTCCGCCTTCAGCGGCGTTGAGGCCGTCTATGTCACCGGCGCGGTCTCGGGGCGGGATTTGATCGGCGGGCTCATCGGGGAACATCATCCAAACGCCTCGCTGCGCAACACCTACAGTGCCGCCAGGGTGACGGGGAGCAGCTACGTGGGTGGGCTGCTTGGCTATGTGCCCAGCAGCAATGCCACTGTCTATTACAGCTATGCCCGCGGCGTTGTTACCGGCCGGAATTCGGGCGGACTGCTTTACCCCTCCGCTGACCAATACGGAATCAACGGACAGCAGACCTACTGGGACACGCTGACCAGCGGCCAGGCCACCAGCAACGGCGGTACGGGCCAGACCACCAGCAACTTGAAGAGTCCCACCGGCGCCACCGGCATCTACTCGGACTGGCCAACCGCCACCTGGGACTTCGGGACGGCCATCCAGTACCCGGCGCTGAAGTACGACACCGACGGCGACGGGGCGGCGTCCTGGCAGGAGTTCGGGCGGCAGCGCCGCTCCGCGCCGGTGGTGGCGCCGGGCACGGTGGACTACGACACGGACGACGACGGCCTCATCGAGGTGGACAGCCTGGTCAAGCTGAACGCTGTCCGCTGGGACCTGGACGGCAACGGGGCGTCGGCGAATGCGGGCTACGCCACCGCCTTCCCCAATCCCGAAACCGGCATGGGCTGTCCCATCACCGCCACCGATGCCGACGACAACGACTGCACCGGCTACGAGCTGACGGCGGACCTGGACTTCGACCAGAACAACGACAACCGGATTACCAGCGCCGACGCCGCCTGGTGGAACGGTGGCTCTGGTTGGGAACCCATCGGGGGCAACTCCCTAGCCAGCGTTACCTGGGGATACCCCGGTTTCACAGCCACTTTCCAAGGCAACGGCCATACTATTTCCCACCTGTACATCGACCGTCCGGGGCGCAACGCCGTGGGGCTGTTCGGCGCTACTAAGGGGAGGAACAGCGTCATCCGCAATCTGACCCTGGCGGACGTGAACGTCGCAAGTAAAAGGAATGTGGGGGCGCTGGTGGGGAGCAGTTGGGGCTCAATAGAAGGGGTCCACGTCAGCGGCCGAGTTTCCGGCGATCGGGCCGGCGGGCTGGTGGGCCAACTTTCCGGCAGAGCCAGCCGCAGCCACTCCGAGGCCGTCGTAACAGGCGGGAGCGCCGGCAACCGCCTAGTCTCTTTCGGCGGTCTGGTAAGCGTACTGACGGGAAGCGTGGAATCGAGCTACGCCACGGGCAGCGTTACCGGGACCCATAACGTGGGCGGGCTGGTGGGATTCATGGACGAGGACGGCCGGGTCAGCCGGTGCTACGCCACCGGCGACGTAACTGTCTCAGTGACCAACGGTGGCGGTCTGATCGGCCTGAACAACAGTGGTTCTATTAGCGCCTGCTACGCCACCGGGGAAGTATCCGGCAACGGTAATATCGCCGGCGGACTGGTCGGCCTTAGCCGCAACCCTAGCGACAACCGGGGGGCCATCGTCGCCAGCTACGCCCGGGGCAGGGTCACCGCCACCGGCAGCAGAACGGGTGGGCTGGGGGGCAAGGGCGGCGCCAGCGTCACCAACAGCTACTGGGACGTCACCACCTCCGGCATCGCCGACGACAACAACGCCGCCACCGGCGAGGGCAAGGCCACCTCCGAGTTGCAGTCCCCCACGCAGACTAACGGCTACGCGGGCATCTACGCCAACTGGAACCTGGACCTGGACGGGGACGCCAACACCGACGACGATCCGTGGGACTTCGGCACGACCAGCGAGTACCCGGCGCTGAAGGCAGACTTCAACGACGACGGCATATCGACCTGGCAGGAGTTCGGGCGGCAGCGCCGCTCGGCGCCGGTGGTGCAGCCCCCGGTGGTGGCGCCGGGCACGGTGGACTATGACACGGACGGCGACAACCTCATCGAGGTCGATAGCCTGGCGAAGCTGAACGCCATGCGCTGGGACGCGGACGGGGACGGCGCCGGTGGCGGCTCCGACTATGACGCCGCCTTCCCCGACGCGGCCCCCGGCATGGGCTGCCCCAGCGACTGCACCGGCTACGAGCTGGAGGCGGACCTGAACTTCGACACCAACGGCAGAGTCGGCGCCGACTCCGGCGACGACTACTGGAACGGCGGCATGGGCTGGGCGCCCTTCTGGTACTACGGGACCTTCGAGGGGAACCGGCACACCATATCCAACCTGTACGTCAACCGGCCAAACCAGGACTACGTTGGGCTGTTCTCCACCGCCGGCGCCTACGCCGAGGCGAGCGAAGTCCGCAACGTGGGACTGGAAAACGTGGACGTAACCGGCCGGGAGTACGTGGGGGGACTGGCGGGCCGGGCCTACGGCTCGGTGCGCCGGGTCTACACCACCGGCGAGGTGAACGGAGAACATTACGTGGGCGGGCTGGTGGGAGAAGCCCGCAGCCTGATTAGCGAGACCTACTCCAAGGCCGACGTGTCCGGAGACGGTTGGGAGAGCAGCAACGTTGGAGGGCTGGTGGGATACCTGAGACTGGGGACGGTCAAGGCCAGCTACGCCACCGGCGACGTGTCGGGTATGAACTGGGTCGGCGGGCTGGTGGGCCACAACTCCAGCTCGGACGACGGGGGCATCATCGCCAGCTACGCCACCGGCAACCTGAGCTTCGCCGGGCTGGAAGACGCGGACCCGCCCCCCGGGCGGTGGGTAGATGGCTTCAGTTCCAGATACTATCTCCCCTACACGCCGACCTGGGTGGGCGGCCTGGTGGGCGACAGCAGCGGCCCGATTGCCGCCAGCTACTCCACCGGCGGTCACCCGATCAGCCTGGCCGGATTCCAGCCCGGGGAGCGCAAGGACCGCTCCCGGCGGGACCTCGCCTACATGATGGAGGTCCACTGGAAGATCGGCGGACTGGTCGGCAAGAGCTACGGCCGCGACGAACACGACAGCTACTGGGATATCGTCACGTCCCGGCATCGGCCCGGGGACAAGGATTGGGTCTATGGCAAGGGCAAGACCACCGAGGAGCTGCAATGGGTCACCGGCTATACGGGCATCTACGCCAACTGGAACGTGGACCTGGACGGGGACGGGTTCGGCGATGACCCGTGGGACTTCGGGTCCAGCGCTCACTACCCGACGCTGAAGGTGGACTGGGACGGCGACGGCACGGCCACGGCCTACGAGTTCGGAGGCCAGGGCCGGTCGTTGAACGATCACGTCCCCTCTGTAGCTGCAGGCGGCACGGGTGTGTTCGAGGTAACGGTGCCGGAGAACACCCCGTCCGGCGCTCCCATATTCGGCGTCACGTTGCCCCAGGCGCCCGCGGACGACTTTGCATACTCTGTGTTTAGAGACCCTGAGTGGCCCGATGGGGATCACTTCGACATCGACACCTTTACCGGCCAACTTTCTACCAAGGGCGCGCTGGACTACGAGAGCAAGGATACCTACCGGATCCGCATAACAGCCGTTCGCCCCAGCGTCCCCAGTGATACCTGGCCCTCGACCGGGATAATCATCCGGGTAACCGACGTTGCGGAGCCGCCGGGGCCGCCCACTGGCGTGACCATTGTCCCCCACAAGGGAAGCCTGGAGGTCTCCTGGACCGCTCCCGACATGACGGGCAAGCCGCCGTTGCGCATCTACGAGGTAACGTACTATCACGACGGCGATAAGGCGAAGCTCACCGCGGCGGATACTACGACCTACACCATGACCCATCTGACGCCCCTGACCACCTACGCGGTGCGGGTGCGGGCGCGCAACGTCGACGGCTGGGGGCCGGACAGCGCAGTGGCCTACGGGACCCCCTATTGGTTTGCGCCATCGGCGGCGGCGACCGGGGCGGAGCCGGGGACGCAACGGTTCCGGCGGTCGGCGCCGCAGCCGGGACAGCCGGCCAACCTCCGGGCGACGCCCCAGGAGGACGGATCGGCTCTGGTGACCTGGGACGCGCCGACCGAGGCCGGGGACGATGCCTTCTACCGGGTGCGGCGCCGGGTGGACGCCGCCGACAGCAACTACCAGGTCATCGCCCGGCGGGTGGAGGCTGCCGACAGCGGCGGGGTGGTGGCGTACCGGGACGATGGGAACGGCCGGGAAGCCGGGCAACGCTACCTCTACTCGGTGCGGGCCTTCGACGGGGACGGGGAACCCCTGGGCCGGTGGACTGCAGGGGTGCGGGACAACCGTCCCCCGGCCTTCGCCGCAGACAGCGCGGCAGCCTTCCAGGTGGCGGAGAACACGGCGGCGGGCGCGGCCATCGGCAACGCCATCACCGCCACCGACCCGGACGACGGGGACTCGCTGATCTACCTGCTGGGCGGCGCCGACGCCGACCACTTCGCCATCGACGCCGACAGCGGCCAGTTGCAGACCAGCGGCGCGCTGGACTACGAGTCCCGGGACTCCTACGCGGTGACGGTAATCGCCGCCGACGGCGCGGGGCTGTGGGTCGGCTTGGACGCAACCATCACAGTGACCGACGTGAAGGAAGCCCCGGCCTTCGCCGCCGCCAGCATAACCCTCCAGGTGGCGGAGAACACGGCGGCCGGCACGAACATCGGCAGCCCGGTGACGGCCACCGACTCCGACGGCGACGCTCTGACTTATAGCCTGGGCAGCACCGCCGCCGACGGCCACTTTACGATAGATTCCAGCAGTGGCCAGTTGCAGACCAGCGGGGCTTTGGACTACGAGTCCACCGACTCCTACGCGCTAACGGTCACCGCCACCGACGGCGGCGGGCTGACCGCCAGCATAGATGTGACCATCACCGTTGACGACATAGAGGAAGCGTCGCAGCCGGGCAACGTCCAGGCGGAATTGCAGTCCGACGGCTCGGTACTGGTGACCTGGAATGCGCCGGCCGGGGATGACACCTTCTACCGGGTGCGCCGTCGGGTGGACACTGCGGACAGCGGTTACCAGGTCATCGCCCGCCGGGTGGAAGACACCGACAACGACGGTGACGCCGAGTACCGGGACGATGGCGGCGACCTGGAAGCCGGGCAGAGCTACCTCTACTCGGTGCGTGCCTTCGCCGGGAGCGGGGCCAAGCTGGGGCCATGGACCGAGGGCGTCAGTGTAGCCATTCCCGCCGCCGCGCCGTCGGAAAAGGAGAAGCGGGCGGCCAACAATCCGCCGTCCTTCGCCGACAGCACGGCAGAGGTAGGCGTAGCGGAGAACACCGCCGCCGGCACGGACATCGGCGACCCGGTTGCCGCCACCGACTCCGACGGCGACAGTCTGACCTACACTCTGGGCACGACGACAGATGACGCCCACTTCGCCATTGATTCCAAGACCGGCCAGTTGCAGACCAGTGGGGCTTTGGACTACGAGGGCACCAGTTCATACACAGTAACGGTAACCGCCACCGACGGCGGCGGGCTGACCGCCAGCATCGCCGTAACCGTCACCGTTGACGACGTGGCGGACACACCGCCGGGCCAGCCGGACGCGCCGGAGGTTATCAACGTGAAGCAGACCTCCTTCCGCATAACCTGGACGGCGCCGACGGCTGGTTCTTCCGCCATTGCCAGCTACGGCATCCAGTACAAGCTCAGCTCGGAGGCAGATTCCGCCTACGCCGACGCGAAGCCCACGAAGAGGGGGACCGTAACCGGCTACAACCTGGTGAACCGGAACGGACAGAGCATCACCGCCGGAACGTCCTATGACGTGCGGGTGCGGGCGAAGAACGCCGAGGGGTGGGGGGCCTGGTCGGACCCGGCCACTGCCCTCACCGCCAGCCCTGCTCCGGCGGCCAACAACCCGCCAACCTTCGCCGACAGCGCCGCGACGGTCAGCGTGGCGGAGAACACGGCGGCGGGGGCGGACATCGGCAGCCCGGTGACGGCCACCGATCCGGACGCCGGGGACACGCTGACCTACACCCTGGGTACGACGACAGATGGCGCCCACTTTACGATAGATTCCAACAGCGGCCAGTTGCAGACCAAGGGCGCACTGGACTACGAGAACCAGAGTTCCTACGCGGTAACGGTAACCGCCACCGACGACGGCGGGCTGTCCGCCAGCATTGCCGTAACCGTCAAGGTTGACGACGTGGCGGACACCGCTCCGGGCCAGCCGGACGCGCCGGAGATTATCAACATCAAGCAGACCTCCTTCCGCATCACCTGGACGGCGCCGGCGGCGGGTTCTTCCGCCATCAGCGGCTACGGCATTCAATACAAGCTGAGCTCGGAGGCAGATTCGGCCTACGCCGACGCTAAGCCGACGAAGAGGGGGACCGTAACCGGCTACAACGTGGTGGACCGGAGCGGGCAGAGCATCACCGCCGGAACGTCGTATGACGTGCGGGTGCGGGCAAGGAACGACGAGGGATGGGGGGCCTGGTCTAAGGCGGCCACGGTGACCACCGCTAGCCCCGACCCGCCGTCCGACCCCGCCCCGGCCAACGGGGGCGAGGCGGAAGCCGGTGACAGCGGGCAGGAGGAGCCGGCAGATGCGGCTGGTTCCTACCAGGCTACAGCTTACTTCGTCCAGGGCCGGGTCAGGGTAAAGTGGGACGACGTTGACGGGGCGAAGCACTATACGGTGCAGAAGAACGGCCAGTTGCTTCCTGGGTGGTTCATCGCAACGGCTTTCTTCGACGGCGACGTGGAGGAGAACACCCGGTACGAATACCGGATCACCGCCTAAGACGGCGAGGACAACGTGCTGGCCGTGATGACTGCGACGACGGGGGAGTAGCCGGGAGACCAGCGCGCACGGCAATGTCCGGACAGCCCTTCAGTCCGACGACTCGGCGCTGCTGACCTGGGAAGCCTCTGTCGGAGCCGGAGATGGCGCCTTTTACCGGGTGGGCCGCCGGGTGGAGAACGCCGATAACGATGGAGCCGCCGAGTACTTGGACAACACTAGTACTGAACCAAATCAGGATTGGCAGGGATAGAGGCGATGGAGTTTGCGTCTGGCGTCTTGGGCAGTGAACCGCCAGTTAATGGTAGCTCCTATCGCGTTCCGCTCTGACACGCAGGCGCTGACGGCTCTTTCCAGGCTGTCCTCATCTCCGTTGCGTCCGCGCAGGCAGGCCCGGGCCAGCACGCTGAACTCGATCTCCGCCATATTCAGCCAGCTTCCGTGCTTGGGAGTGTGGTGCAACTCCAGCCGCTTGGCGATGCGCCGGGCCTCGGCCGCCGGGAAAGTCTCGTAAAGCGAGGCCATCCGATGCGTGTTCAGATTGTCGAGAACCAGCCGAATCACCGGGACATCGGGGTAGGCCTCATCCACCAGCCACCGCATCTGCTGAGCGAAGTCCTGCATGGTGCGTTGCCGGGTTATCGCCACGTGGCGCCAGCCCCGGCGAGGCTCACAGGTGAGGAACAGGTTGCGCGTCCCTCCCCGCTGGTATTCGTAGTCCTCACGCCTCGGCCTCCCAGGCTTTGCCGGCAGCGGTTCCCTCACGTCGGCCAGCAACTGGGTGGAGGTCTCGTCAAAGCAGACCACCGGCCTCTGCGGATCGTAGGGCTCGGCGTAGAGATCCAGCACGTCCTCCATGGCCGCCACGAACTCTCCACCTACCTTGGGGATGCACCATTGTTTCTTGAGCCACGGCTTGAGCGTGTTTTTTTTAGCCGCAGGCGGACCGTCTCGGGAGATAAAGACTCCACCAATCCCAACTCCACCACCTTGCCCGCCAGGGCCCGCATGGTCCAGTGGTCATGACCGTCGGGCACCGGGCTGCAGGCCAAGGCTATCAGGTGGGCCTCCACCCTTTCATCCACCTTTCTGGGCCGGTTGACCTGGTTATGGTGCCTCAGCACCTCGTCCAGTCCTTCCTCGGCATACCGCCGCTTGGTGCGGAACACGGTCCGCTCCGACACGTCCAGTGCGGTGGCCACCTGGGGGGCGGTCCAGCCCTCATCTATCTTGATCAGGATGCGGGCCCGGGTAATCGCCTGTGCGGAACTCCTCCCAGCCCTGATCATCTTCCTGAGCCGTCCCTTTTCCTGTGTTGCCAGCCGGACTCCGTACTTCTCCTGCACCATGACCACCTCACATCCCACAACCCTTCGTCTATCCCCAAGGTAGCATCCTGTCTGGGCTCACGTACTAACTGACAATGCCAGATTGGCCGAATACTAGTGGTCTGGAAGCTGGGCAAAGTTGCCTCTACTCGGTGGGGGCCTTTGGCGAGGATGGGGTAACATAGGCAAATGGACAGATGGCGTCAGCGTCTCCACCCCGGCCGACTGACCCGCCTTCGCCCGTAGCAGCCCTCGGTAAAAGAGGGAGTGGCTATTGCGGGCGAAGGCGGGATGCCCGCAGGCGAGGAGAGGTTGCTCTCCCTTATGCTGCTTATGCAGATGGCTACAACTCAACCACCCACTCAAAAGTTCGCAGTACAGTACGCTTAGGCCCACCAAACTGGTGTGCTTTGGCGGTAGACAGCACCGGTCAGGACTAGGCCTCTCCCTTGGCTCCAATCAACCCTGTCCAGCTTATCGGGTACGCCTCAACTCCGATTTAGACTTTCGGTGATCAAGACGCCTCTACAGGACACTCTGAAAATTGGCTACACCTCAAAATAACCGCCAATCTCTCGGGTCTGTACCCGTCCCACTATTGCTGGTTGCCAACCGATAACCAGAAGACTGAGTCGTCGTCGGCACGACGTCCGAATGTTCGCATTAGACTGCCAAGCCGCCTTCCGGGTTCGTACGAACTTTGACCAGCACTGGATCGCTCTCCCCGTTGAAATTCTTGGACCGGACGTCTACCTCGTACTCGGTGTCGGGCTTTAAATCGACAAAGCCACATGCAGTCAGGGGAGTCTCGAATCCAAAACTCCAGCTGCCGGCGTTCGCCTCCCTAATCCGAACAACATACGTAACCGGCGGTTTCCATTCTGCCTCAAGGGTGTCCTTCCCTCCCAAACCTTTCAACCCACTCAGCACAATAGAGAACGTCTTTGCTTTTTCGTTCCAAGAAACGGGTGGCTTGTTCTGCTTTGTAGTTGACCAATTTTGTTGCACCATTTCGTATTCTTCTTCCCCTGTGTCGGTTTACGCAAGTCTCTTCCACTTATCCGTTGATTCGTACCGAATAAGAGGGGATATTGGGTGCAGGAAATTCGACGCTGGCCTCTGAAGCACTCCGGTTCTGAATGATGACCGACTCGACGGACGTGAACGGTTCCATTGGTGTAGGTCCGATGTTGGGTTTCAACCACATGCAGCCGAACAACCGTCCGATATTCCCGATTGTGGGATTCGCGTCGCCCCTTTCTAGCCTTGCGATGTACGCCTGGGACGTGCCTGCTAGCTCTGCCAGCACCGACTGGGTCATGTTCATCACTTCTCGCGCATTCACAAATGCTGCCGCCATCTCTAGCTTAGCACTCTCAGACCCGAACTCTTTTCGGTATTCAATATCCTGTAACCATAAGGTGTGGGAGTCATGGGCGTCGCCCTGTTGAGTCATTTTCCTCCTCCTGCTTCAAGATGTTCGACCCGCAGAGCTTCCGCCCTTTGTAGCTCCGCAGGTGGGGTTTTGCGCGATTGCTTTCGGAAACCGTTCAGTATGACGTACCGCCGAGCATCGCCATGCCAAAAGTAGAAAACACGGTGTACCCCAACACGGAGTTGCCACACATCGTTCATTTTCTCCGCTAGCCTCATCTCAGTGAGGCCGTCGGACCCGGATCGCTCAAGTCGGTCCACGGTAGCCCTGATTTTTGCGGCCTCCTGTTTCGTCCCCGATTCAAACACACCCTTCACGTATTCATCGTATGGGCATGAGCCGTTGGGCCTGATATGAAAGTCCAAATCATACACTTCCCATATTATAATGCAAGGAGTTATATCGTTGATAGACCCACAAGTACAGAGACCGGAATACAACCTGCCACAACGTCCGAATTGATGGAGATGGAGGAGGGACACGCTTAGCGTTCGCTTCCTTTCTGGAGTATTGCCACCGTAGAAGTTTGCAACCCAACCCAAGAGTTTTACGGGCAGAGGTTAAACCACCTGGCCAGACATTGCCCTGAACTCCCCCAATGCGGTATTTCTCCGAAACGGCTAGGGGCATTCCGCACTTGTTCCTGGTCCTCACCCCAAATACTGATCCAGCTGGGATGTTAGTTTTGTGAAATGATCACACATCGTAGACCATCTGGAAGAGTGGGGAACTCACAGTGCGACCACCAAGTGAAAGACGGTACTGCCTACCGTCCAATCAGGCCCACCAAACTGGTCTGATTTGGCGGTAGACAGTACCCATTCAACAGCAGCCTGAACCCTCAGCGTGGTCAACAGCATCACGAACGACGGCCGTAGCGGGTAGGGCTACATGATAGGCCTCCCCCAAACAATCTCCAATGTCTACGGTAGGGCGACTCGCGTGTGCCTGGGTGCGGTCCACATTCACGGCAACATTCTCCGGTCACGCTCTGACAATAGGAATATCAACACTACCGTGCTCTCCGCTTTGACCCGTCCGCTTGAATGACACATCTATATTATTTAGAGTCAAGAGAACCTTTCTCTGTGTAAAGCTTAGTTAAAACAGATTCCGGGTCGGTTTAGAGCTGTTGGTAGGCGTCGGGGAACTCATTCCTGCGGTGGGACGAGACTCGGTTCATAACGCCTATATATCGTAGACCGACTGCATCGTAGGCGCTACTATTACCGCCAGCTGAATATCCAGTTCGCTTCCGATGTGACCAAGTAGCTGAAGTTCGGGTCTAGGGTTTGTCGGATTCCCGGACTTCGCCTCCTAAATTCTATAGGTCTGTGACCCTATAAAGGCGCACGCATTGACCTCAAGTCCCCTCCTCACGGCATTGGCATCCGCTTCATGCGGCATCTACGCCGTATCGGTGGACCAGACGATTATTTTCTGGAACCGTGCCGCAGAGCGCATCCTAGGCTATCCGTCCGACGAGGTCCTGGGCCGTCGTTGCTACGAGGTAATGAACGGGTTGGGCCCTGGCAGCTTGACGCCGGAATGCTTGGGAGGATGCCCCTCGATGCGTTACCTGCGGACTGGCTTGATCCCGGCGACAGCACGGCTGCGAATGCTCTGCTCCTCCGGAGAACGAAAGTGGGTCACCGTCACTCCCATGGTAGTTGCCGGCATCCTCGGAGGAGCCCCACTGCTTGTGCATCTCTTCGACGACAGCCAGGAAACGGAAGACTACAGCCAAGCCGAAGGCTCGTTGCGGGATGCGCTGTTGGCGGGCGGCGCCGATATTCTATCGGACCATCCTCCGGCCCCAGCCAGCCCCGGGCAGGCGCCCGCTCTGACACGGCGGGAGCTGGAGGTGTTGCGTTTGGTGGCTTTGGGCCGGGAAACCCATCGGATAGCCGACGAACTGGGCATCAGCAGGCACACAGTGCGCAACCATATCCGTAATCTACGCCACAAGCTTGATGCGTCCACCAAACTGGACGCGGTGGTCGCTGGCATTCGCTTGGGCATCCTACCAGTGAACTAATAGTCGCCAGCACGACCCCGCTTACCGTCGGTGCAGGGCTAAGTCCCTAGCTTCCCCGACTTTCGACGGTGTTTTGTCGAGTCTTGTTACACTTGCTACAATGGGTGCCAAATGGGTGCCAGTTGAATTGATTGTCTTGGTACAACAAGGAGGTTACTGTGTCGGAAACGGATGAACTGTTGGAGAACAACGCTCGCTACGCTGAGAGTTTCGACAAAGGCGATTTACCTTTGCCGCCCGGGCGTGGCCTGGCAGTCGTAGCATGCATGGACGCCCGGCTAGACACTCACAAGCTGCTAGGCTTAGCAGAAGGGGACGCCCACGTAATACGCAATGCGGGAGGTGTGGTGAGCGACGACGCAATCCGTTCGCTGGTGATTTCCCAGCGCCTTTTGGGAACACGCGAGATTGTGCTGATCCACCACACGGACTGCGGCATGCTGACCTTCCGGGATGATGACGTAAAGGACTCGATCGAGGCCGACACCGGTCTTCGGCCTTCCTTCGCGCTGGAAGCGTTCGGAAACCTGGAACAGGATATCCGACAATCCATCGCCCGCATCCAAGCCAACCCCTTCATTCCCGTGAAGGACCAGGTCCGCGGCTTCGTGTACGACTGTGCAACCGGACGGCTCAACGAGGTCACCCCCGCCTAAACAATGCAACGAGCGTCAAGTAGTAACCCACATGTCCAGAGCAGAAGCGCCCGGGTCACGCTGTCATTGCAGGGAACTGGAAGGGCTACGGCGTAGGAGAGGGTCCTAGCACACGGTAGCCCAAATTCTCCTCAGTTCGTTCGGCGGTCGGGAGCACCTCGATCAATACGTTGTACAGTCCGACAGCGTCGCCGTTTTCGTCAAAACTGTAGTTGTCACCGACTGCTCCACTCCAGGTAAGGTTGTACAGACAGTCCCGGAAGCCGTCAGCGTCCTGGTCATCGTTGGTCTGCTTCAGGCACTCGGCGGCGATGTAGACATCGTCGTAGGCGGATCCCTGGAACCATGGGAACGGCGCTACGGCCCCGAAGCGAGCTTGAAAATTCGCCAGGAACTCCTTACCAGTTGCGCTGGACAGGTCGGGGTTGGGGACTATGGCTTTCAGGCCGGTGGCCGCGTCGCCGGCGATGCTGAGAGCATCGGGGGAAGTGGGCACTGATTCGGAGTAGATTGGACCGTCGTAGCCAAGCTCACGAGCTTGCTTCATGATGGAACCGCCTGAAGCCGTACCCTGTGCTGACAAAAGCAGTGCGTCGGGGTCTTCATTGATCAGCTTGGTAAGCTGGCTGCGGAAGTCAATGACGTCGGACGAATAGCTTTCTCCCACTGCCACGGAGCCGCCCAGTTTCTCAAATTGAGCGACGGAAGTGCGCCTGGCTCCCTCGGCGTTGTCCGTGGCCTCTGTGATGGTGGCGATTCTGCGCATCCCGTCGACCCAAAGGGTGTTTCCGGTGTCAATGCCCAGTTGAAGGTCGTTGATGGCCGTACGGAAGACGTAATCTCCGGCGCCGGCGATGTCGGGGCTGGTGGCGGACGGCGAAAGAAGGACTACTCCCTCCTTCTCGGCCAGGGGAGCGATCCCGAGCATCGCGCCGCTGCAAGTGGTTCCCAAAATAATTTTCACGCCGTCCACATCAGTCAGCTTGTTGTAAGCGGTGATCGCGTCCTGAGCGGCGCATTTGGAGTCCTCTACGATGAGTTCCAGCTTCCTGCCATTGATCCCACCCGCAGCGTTGATTTCCTCCATGGCAAGGAGCTTGGACTTAAGCAAGGGGTCCCCGTAGGCCTCAGCGACCCCGGTCAAAGCGTCCATGACGCCAATCACGAAAGGCTCGCCAGGGGGTGTAGCCGTCGGCTCAGGAGTGAGCTCAACAGTGGGGGTTGCGGTCGGGGCAACTGGCGTCGACGTCGGGTCTGAGCCGCAAGCCGCCAGAAACAACAACGACGCTGAGACCAGAGTCAGCCAAAGTCCGAAGAGCGATTTACGGTAGATGTATCGCAACATGCACTTCCTCCTGACGATGAGGTTGGTCCGGCGCTTCCTTATCGAGTGGGATGATGGATGAGGAGGGCCCCTTGGAACCCCATGGAGTACTATAACGGACTTTGCGACATTCATACAGTCTCTGAGGGCGTCCTACAGCCTGACTCCCGTTAACTTCCTAATGCCGCCGAACTCAGGTGATGTGAGTGGTCGCAGGTCCTGACTGTTTATTTGTTTGGGTCGTTACACCAGCCGTTGCCTGAACTGTCACTCCTGTTCTATGGCGCTTGCTCAGCGGTCGTCCCGATTCCGCCCACCCCAGCCGCCCTTTCTTCCAAAGTCGATTGCTGGTCGGAAGGCTTCTAGTCGCCTGGCTTTATAGGCCCTGCGCAACCGGGTGTTGTTTTGCCTCACTGGCCATAGTATCCTATCCATTCGTATCGGAGTATACCGATGCTTAATCATGACAGCAAATATTTTCTCCATGAGGTGTCGCGAACCATCGAGAACTCCGTCGGGGATATATTGTCGAAGGTCACTATTTGAGATGCCGGTGATTGGTCGCCGCCGGAAAAACCAGCTTATGATACTGTTGCCTGGTTTCGGCCACCCCAAGGTTCTCAGACTTCCATTGGAACCTCCTGACTGACGGTAAAGATATATGTCCTTTGCCTACTGGGTGTTGATTGTCTTTATCGCCTATTTTGCCGTCTTGATCGGCATATCCGTTTTGCGGGCCCGTCACATGAGAGACATGTCCGACTACGTGTTGGGGGGCCGCAAGATGGGACCCCTCACATCGGCCCTGAGCGCCGCTTCCTCAGCCACCATTGACCAGGGGGACTGAATTGGAAGAACGAAATGTGACCGTAGTAGCCACCCGACTGAAGTTGCGGAATTTGCTGCAGCTCAGGCGTTTCTTCAGGGTGAACGGGGAAGTGGAACGGCAACTCAGGGATGCCCCTGGCCTTATTGACCACCGGCTCAAAGCCGACTTCCTGCGACTGCGTTTCTCCACTCTGTCGTTCTGGGAAACCGACCAGGCTGTCGGAGCCTTTGTGGGGTCCGTATCCCACCGGGAAGCCATGGCCATATTTGGCGAAATCGCCGTCCGGGAAGCATCGGGCTTCGTGCGGTGGGAAACAACGGCGCCCGAAGAGGTCACCTGGAAGGAAGCCAGAAAGAGGCTGGAGGAGCGCTAATTTAAGCCATTGCTCAGCTGAAGTTGCGTCATGCTTTGCGGTTTTTTGTATGCTTGGCGTTGACGCACTCTCCCTCTACCAATGCTTTCCCAACCGCCAACGGGTCGCCATAAGCCGCCGTCCGCAATAGGGCCGTCCTTGAAGGCGTCTTGACTTTAAGTAACCTGGCGCCGACGCAGTGACGGTGTTTTCCATCTCGAAGTTTCTGCTATAGTTTCCCTGGCAATAGGCTGATTATTCCCCGTGTGCAACGATTGTTAAGGAGTCGCCGTTGACTACGGTGGACGTAAACGAGAACGTCCGCTACTAACCGGGCGTAGAAACGGATGGGGGCGACCAGAGGTCGCCCCCATCCGTTGTCCATTATGCGCTGCAAGTAGGACCTAGTTGGCGAAATAGGACTGGATCAGCGTTAATATCTCGGGAACGGTAAGATCATCATTGAAGTAGTCTTGTACAGCCTGGAGTATCTCATCACTATCGATCTGTCCATTGTCATTGGCGTCATATTCATCGACTATGTCTACTTCAACCCCTACGCTGCCGCTCACGACGCTGGCAGTCTGGCCGGAGGCTTGGGCGTCGGTGTAGCGCGCCGTCGCCCGCAGGTACATGCCATCGTCGGCGGCAACAGGCAAATAGGCGTCTGACGTGGCTCCCGATATGTTGGTCCAGCCCGTGGTCCCGTTCGGGGACCTGGCCCACTGCCACGTCAGGCCGCTTACACTGCCGTCAGGATCGTTCAGCGTGGCCGTCACCGCCGTTCCCACCGCCGGCTGCGTCGACGACAGGGTCACAGTCCCATCAGGTTGCACGGCGATAACCACGCCGCTCACCCTCTCGGCGCTCTGGCCGGAGGCTTCAGCGTCATCATAGGTAGCCGTCGCCCGCAGATAGTCGCCCAGGTCCGCCGCATCGGGCGTGTAGGTGGCCGACGTAGCGCCGAATATGTCACCCCAGCCGGTAGTCCCGTCGGGGGACCTGGCCCATTGCCACGTAAGGCCGGTCACGCCGCCGTCGGGGTCGGTCAGCGAAGCCGTCAGGCCCAGGCCGACCTCCGGCCGAGACGACGACAGGCTCACGCGCCCATCCGGCCTCACGGCGGTGACTCTGCCGGTCTCATCCTGCTCGCTCTTGCCGAAGCCTTCTCCGTCTGTGTAGTTCGCAGTCGCCCTGAGGTAAGACCCCACGTCGTCCGTGTCTGGCGTGTAGGCGCTTGAATTAGCCCCGGAGATGCTGGCCCAGCCGGTGGAACCGTCCGGGGACTTCTCCCATATCCACGCGGCGTCGTCAGTCAAGTCCGTCGCCGTTCCGGTGATGGGAGGGGTGTCGCCGGACCTGCCGTCGGGGTCGGTAAGGGTGGCCGTCAGCTCGACTCCGACCGAGGCCCGCGTCGACGACAGGGACACGGCTCCGTCCTCATCCACGTTGGTGACTCTCACGGTCACTGCTCGCGTGACGGTGAAGCCGCCGCCTGCAGCTCTTATCGTTACGTGGTACGAGTTGTCCGTGTTCCGGTCCGCCGGGCTCTCGTAGTTCGGCGTGCTCCTGAAGGTCAGCCGTCCGCCGGATATGGAAAAGTCGCCGGCGTCGTCTCCCAGCAACGACCAGGAAACCCTGGTTGCCTGGGGACCCGCCCCCGTGTAGGTCGCCACCGTGGTCCTGTCGTTCTCCGGGTGGTCCACATTCGACTGGCCGGATATCACCAGGGCCCGCTTCGAAAGCGTGGGCGGCTCATTCACGTTGGTGACCGTGATGGTCACCGTGATGGTGTCCCTGGCGTTGGACGGGTTTGTGCCCGTAAAGGAAGGGTCCGTGGCCGTCACGGTGACGGTGTAGGTCTGCTTCATCTCATAGTCGAGCCTAACCCCTGGAGCCACCTGAATCTGGCCCGAGCTCCTGACGATGGTGAAGGACGCGGAGTCCGTGCCACCCAAGGAGTAGGTCAGATTGTCCGGGTTTTCAGTGCCGTCGGTGCTATCCGCGCAGACGGCGGCGCCGTCACAGTCCACAGCCGTCACCGGGTCGCCCACTTCACCCGGAGTCGCGGGCAGCTCTGCGCCGTAGACCGCGTCCTCCTTCACTTCTCTTGTTTGGTCCTTCTGGTCGCCAGCTTTGTTTGGGTCTCGGTCGGGGAACTCGGGAGGTTTATTGTTGGTGTCCGGTCCCTGCACCACTTTGGCCGACGCCTGACTAGCCGTCTTGTCTTCAGTGGTGCTCTGGCGGTCCTTGTATGTGACCGTCACCCGCAAGAATCTTTGCTGGTCTGCCGCGACCGGTTGATAAGTTGCTGACGTGGCTCTATCAATCTTGGTCCAACCAGTATCCCCCTCGTGATCAGGAGCGGTACTCACCGTGTCCGTGGCCCTCCACCATTGCCACTTGACGCTGCTCGTGCGGCCGTCGGGGTCGTTCAAAACGGCGGACAGTCTGATTCCATCCTCCGGCTGCACCGTCGACAGGGTTACTGTCCCTGCTTCTTCGTCGTTGGTGACGGTCACTACTACGTCCCGCGTTGCCGTGTTTCCCCGGCTGTCGGTGACTACAACCGTTACGTTGTACCGGTTGTTATGGCCGGCGTCCATCGGGGCCTCGAAGTTGGGAATAGCCTTGAATTGGAGTTCGCCACGGGGGATGTTGGGGGTTCCGTCATTATTGCCGATGCAGAAGAGGTCGGCGTCGTTTCCGGACAACGACCACTTCAAGTCAGTGTCACTGTCCTCCGGGTCATTCGCTCTGTAAGTGGACACCGCTGTATCGACAGGCGTTTTCTCAGCATGGTCTTTGGACATGAGGCCTTCGGTCCCAGTCGGCGCCGTGATGGTGGGAGCTTCGTCCACGTTGGTGACGTTAATCATGACGGTGATCTTGGCGGGCAGATCGCCCGGGTCGGTGGCCGCAACCTTGACGGTATAAGTGGGCTTCATCTCGTGGTCCAGCCCCTGGACCACGCGAATCTGGCCCGTCCTCCTGTCTATGGAGAAACTAGTTGAGTCGCCATCATTCAACAGAGTGTAGGTCAACACCTCCAGTCGGGTCTCGCCCATATCCGTAGCCGCCACGGGGGCGCCCACCGCAGAGCGTGGAGCCGCAGTCTCCGGTATGCTTCTCGTCGTCGTCATGTTTTGAACATTTGGTGTGTCGGGGTCCTGGTCCCGGAACACGGGGGCTTGGTTCTTGTAGTCCTCCTTCAGCACAGCGTTGGTGGAGACCTTGAAAGCGGTCTTGGTGACCCTGTCGCTCTGATCGTCCTTATAGGTCGCAGTCGCTCGCAGGTACTTGCCTGCGTAGTTTGGCTCTTCGACGATATCGGTTGCAGGGTTGTCTCCCGGAATGAAGGTGGCCATCGTGGCGCCTCTGATGTTGGTGAAGGTCCCTGTCTTGGACGAGGACTGGGCCCACTGCCACCTCACAATCAGATCCCCGGCATCGTCAGGGTCAGTCAGAGTTGCCTTTACAGCAACCCCGTCTTTCGGCTGCACCGTGGACAGCGTTACCGTACCCGGCTCGTCCACGTTGAGGACCCTAATCGTTACCTCCTCCGTGGCGGTACGGGCCGGGCTACCGTCGCTGGCCTGGACGGTTACTGAATACCTGTTGTCCGTGCCATCGTCTGTTGCACTCTCGAAGTTGGGCGGATTGTTGAACCGGAGCGTGCCATTTGTGATAGTGAAGTCGCCTGCGTCGTCTCCCGCCAACGTCCACGTAACCCGGTCCCTTTCAGGGTCCCTGGCCGTGAAAACAGCTACCGGGGCCGTGCCGTTCTCAGCGTAAGTCCCAGGGGCGCTTCCGCTGATGACCGGCTTCTCAGGCTCGTCGTCCACTGTGATGGTGACGGAGATCGTGTCGCTTTCGTTGCTCGGGTCAGTGGCCTTGACCGTGACGGTGTAGCTCCTCTTGGTCTCATAGTCCAGAGCCGCCTTGGTCTGCAACTGGCCCGAACTCCTCACTATGGAGAAGGAATCCCTATCCCGGCCTTCCAGAGAGTAGGTCAGATTGTCTGTATCGGTTGCGCATTGGTCTTGGTCGGAGAGTGTACCTGAAGGGGGGTCACAGTCGTTAGCTGTAACCGCATCTCCTATGTTTTGACCAGAGGGCGTGTTCTCAGCCACGCTCCTGGACGTCGAGCTACTCTGGTCTCCAGTCCTGTCCTGTTCCTGGTCGGGAAACTTAGGGGCAACGTTAACGTTAGGGCCCTCGTACTGCTGCGTCACGTGTTTGGAAGTCACTTTTGCGGTTTTGTTTTCACCTTCTCCGTCGGTGTAGGTCGCCATCACAATCAACCTCTCGCCAACGTCGTCATTGTGGGGGGTATAGGTCCTTGATCTGGTGTTCGCATCATCTCCATCCCACTGCCACACGACACCGGATATGGAACCGTCAGGGTCGGTAAGCACCGCCGTCAATGGCTGCCCCTGTTGAGGCTGCAACGTGGACAGGATTACTGTTCCTGCCTCTTCCGCGTTGGTGACGTTGACGGTCACGTCACGGGAAGCGGTGTTCCCAGTGCTGTCGGTGGCCGTCACCGTAACTTCGTATATGTTGTTGGAGTTTGCGTCAGCCTCGGCTTCGAAGTCGGGAGAATCCCTAAAGGTCAACTGACCGCGTGTCCCAGCGGCGTTGCTTATCGCAAACTTGCTACTGTCGGCGCCCGACAACGACCATCTCACAGGAGTGGCACTGCCGTCCTCCGGATCTGTCGCCGAGTAGGTGGACACGACCTTTGTTGTCTCCTGGTTCTCAGCGTAGTCTTTGGCCGTGACGCCAGTGGGAGGGTTCGCAACCAGATCCGGCGCAGCGATTAAAGGGGCCTCGTCCACGTCTATGACTGCGATGGTCACGGTGATGGTGTCTCTCGATTGGTTTTCCTCCGGGGTGGCGATGTCAGCCGGGTCCGTGGCGACGACGTTCACCTCATATTCGTGGTCAGGGTTGGTCAAATCCTCGTAGTCTATGGAGGCACCCGGGCCCACACTTATCTGGCCTGAACTGTCGATAGTGAAAAAGGCGGCGGCGCCGGCGGTTCCCGCATCGACCAGAGTATAAGTCAACACGTCTCTGGGGTCGTCGGTGGCCACAACAGGATCACCAACGAGAGTCCCGGGAGCCGAGTTCTCCTCGATGTGTCTATCTAAGCCGACGTCGTCAAGTATCTTCTCGTCATAAATGTTCCTGAACTCAGGGGGCGTGTTCTCGTATGGCTTCGCCCGCACCGGGTTGGCCGAGACCATGTGCGCCGTCTTTCCTTCACCTTCCCTGTCGTCGTAGGTGGCTGTGGCGCGCAGGTACATGTCCACGTCATCTTTAGTGGGAGTGTGATTTTTGGTTGTTGCGCCCGCGATGTTGGCAAAGGTGCCGGTCTTGGATGAGGACCGGGACCACCTCCATTTTGTATTATTCGCCTCTTCGGTCAAGTCGGTCTCATCTGCGGTGATCGGGAGGGTGTCAACGGGAGCTCCGTCGGAGTCTATCAGCTTGGCTGTCAGTTGAATTCCTTCCTGGGGCTGCAACGCAGACAGAGTCACTTCCCCATCCTCGTCCACGTTGATCACGTTGACGATCAAGACTTGGGGGGTAGGGGGTAGCGAACCGTCGGCGGCTTGCACCGTCACGTTGTAGACGTTGTTGGTGTCGGCGTCCTGAGCGTCCTCGTAGTCGGGCGTCCTCTCGAAAGTAAGCGCTCCGCCGTCTATGGAAAAGTCAAGAGCATCGTCCCCCGACAACGTCCACTGGATTCCGTGTCCCTCGGGGTCCACGGCCGTGAAGGCCGCCACGGCATCCTCGCGGCCCTCCTCGTAGTTTATCTGCTCCGGAGCCGTCCGGGCGTGCGCATAGTCATACAAACCAGACGACAGCAGGAAAAGGGCCAGCATGACCCCGATTAGGAGACCTACTTTTGCGATTACTGAGAAAGACATTATGTTATGCATCTATCACCTGATTTCATGGCGCCGATATTCGGCGGACAACAATCCATCTATTCTTGCCTTATAGAGGAACCTCTGTCAACGTGACAGGCGTAAGGATTCGACGAAAACGGGCGTCCCATGAAGGGCTTGAGGTCAATCCCCAGCGGCTAATCTTCTTCCGCTGGGCGGGAAGGGATAGGCATTGTCTATTATCAAGGCAATACCCCGCTTACTTCCCTGCAGGGTCTTTCGATTGTACCCGCTTCTCCTATTCGGCTTATCCCTAACAGGCCTTTCCCCCCTCATCCTAGCCTTCTCCCGCCAGTGGAGAAGGGACAATGCCCCCTCGCCCTTGACGGGAGAGGGTTGGGGTGAGGGTGAATAATCGAATGACCCTGTACTTCCCTGCGGGTGCACTGGAATCCCCACGGTCTCCCTGCTAGAATGAAACTAGCGATACGGACAGTCCGATATGTGCACCGTTGGCCCGGCCCATGCCCCTGTAGCTCAGCCTGGATAGAGCGGCGGCGTCCTAAGTCGCGCGTCGGGGGTTCGAGTCCCTCCAGGGGTACCATATAGGAGCGTAGCTCAGTTGGTAGAGCGCCGGTCTCCAAAACCGGATGTCGGGGGTTCGAGTCCTCCCGCTCCTGCCAGACAACAGTCGTAGGGGGCGACCGGCCGGTCGCCCCCTACCTTACGCTGGCGATTCCAAAAGGCCTCCGCCGGACTGGCGGGTTGCGCTCATAGGTTGGCGACCAGCTTTCCCAGGGAGGCCCCAAACTCCCCAGTCTGCCATGCCCGCACGTCCGGGCCAGCTATCTCCTCCTCCAGCGATTGGGGCAGCCGGGCTATCCGCTCCAGGCTGACGGCTGGCCAGACCAAAGGGGGGTCTATGCCCAAAGCAGCGCCCTTGTCCGCCCGCCAGTCCTTCAGCTTCTGGAGCCGTGCGGCGACCTGGTCCCGTTCCCAAGGCCCCAGCCGGGGCGTGTCCGGCTTCCCACGTTTGGGAAGCCTCACCGGACCCTCCTTCAATCCTTCGTGGATGGCCGCACGGAGACGCCCCATGTCTGAGCCGCGCCCGAACCGTCCCAGCCCCCCTACTGCGGCAAGGTCCCGCTCAGGAGAGGCTGCCAATTCCACCAGCTTCCCGTTTGGTATTATCTTGAACGGAGGCGTATTCCGCCTCAGGGCTTCCTGCTCCCTGAACCGGTGCAATGAGCGGAGGACGGCCAGTCCCCGGAGGTCCAGCGCCGAACGTCCTTTGACTGAAAGGAAGGCCCACTCAGGGTCGGGCAACTGGCTGCGCACCCGGCTTAGACGCTCACATTCCTCTTTAACCCACTCCAGCCTGGAGAGCTTGGTTAGGTTCGCAGCAAGCTCGTCCCTGAGCACCGCCAGATGCCGGACGTCGTCCGCAGCATACTCCAACGACTCGCCGCTCAACGGACGCCTGGTCCAGTCCGACCTCTGCATGCTCTTGGTCTTGGTCAACTCTATGCCCAGATGCTCTTTGAGGACCGCCGCCAGTCCCAACCTGGCGGAGCCCAGAAACGCAGAGGCGATGCTGGTGTCAAACAACGGCGCTACGTGGAATCCCCAGTCACGGTCCAGGCTGCGGATGTCGTAGTCCGCCGAATGCATGACCTTCTCCACCCTGCCGTCAGCCATCAGCCTCCCCAAAGGACTCATATCTTCGATGGCCAGAGGATCGATAATGTACACCGACCCAGCAACGGCAAGCTGGACCAGGCATATATGCTCGGGGTGCCTGTGAAACCCGTTGGACTCCAGGTCCACGGCTACACGGGGGTGATCGGAGGCCCGACGCACTGCCTCGGCCAATCCGGCAGCCGTGGTCACCACCTCTACGGACGCGGAGCTATGTCCCATAGGACCTCGAGCCAGTGGGGTTACGCGTGGGCGTCGCCGGGTTACGCAGTGAGTCGGAGCTGCCGGGGCAGAGGTAGTTTTGACGCGTCAGGGGCAACAAGATATACTCCTCAGGCTGCACATCAGGCAAGGTTCATGGATATGAAGGAGGCTAAACGTGAAATTCGGCATTGCCCATCTTAATGCCAACTGGCATGACTGGGATAGACACCTGGCTGCTGATTACTCCAAAGATCCCGAGACGCCTGACCATCAACTGACCACCGAGACCTTTCAACTCACCGACCTGGCTGAGGACTTGGGCTTCGACTCGGTCTGGTCTCCGGAGCACCACTTCGACCCCTACTGCATGGCCCCGGACTGCTTGCAGCTAATCTCCTACTACGCGGGAAGAAACCCGAAGCTGGACGTTGCCACCATGGTCGTAGTGCTGCCCTGGCATGACCCGGTGCGGGTGGCCGAGCAGATAGCCTTAGTGGACATTATGTTGGGAGACGACCGGGAATTCATCATAGGGTTTGGTCGCGGCCTTGCCAGGTACGAGTTCGAGCGGTTCCGCATACCCATGGACACCTCCCGCGAGCGGTTCCGGGAAGCCTTCGAGATAATCAGGCTGGGGCTCACCGAGAACTCCTTCTCCTACGACGGCAAGTTCTTCCAAATTCCGGAGACGGTGATACGCCCCGCCCCCCGGTCCAAGAACCTGATGGACAAGGTGTACATCTCATCGGTGACGCCTCCCAGCATTGAGACGGCTGCCCAGCTGGGCGCCGGGCTGATGATCATTCCCCAGAAGCCGTGGGACGACCACATCGCCGACCTGAAGTTCTACAACCGCACCCGCGGCGAAGCCGGCATGAAACCCAGGAACCCGGTAGTGGGCGTGTTCATGTACTGCGCAGAGACTGAGGACGAGGCGGAAGAGGGTTACAGCCGGTGGATGGCCGGATTCAACTACTCGGCCACCAAACACTATGAGTTCGACGACCCCGAACACTTTAAGGCCACGTCTGGATACGAGCAGTATGGGGCGGACGCTCCGGTGCCCAACGAGGCCGACCCTCCATCCTCCCACGAGCAAGCCGCGTCCGACCGGGCGGCTTTCCACTCGCTGGAAGAGACGGAACGCCTCCGAGCCGAGGCCGGCACCTGCATCGGCACCCCGGAGCAGTGCATAGCCAAGATAAAGCTGGCTATCGAGACCACTTCGCCCATGCACATGTTCGGGTTCGCCCGCTACGGCGGCATGCCCATGGAGAAGGCCAGGAAGAGCATGGAACTCTTCGCCAAGGAAGTGCTTCCCGAAGTCAAGAAGTTGGGCATCGCCGAGCCCATCGTGTAGACCCGCGGAAGCGGCTCTGCGGTCAGACTGAAGACAAGGGACCCCCGCCGTTTTACAGGCAGGGGTCTCTCCTTTTGAGCGAAGCCCCCTAAAATGCGCCTAAGATTAACAATTCCTTGACACCGCGTTGGTATGGTGGCTGTCGTGGTCGTTGGTGAGGTGCGCCCGGGGCATCCACACCGCGACGTGAGGCATCCACCGAGCGAGGAAGGAGACGAGTATGAGCAAGAAATGGCTGCTGGCCGTCGTCGCCGTGGGGATTCTGGCGGCAGGTCTGAGCGTCGGGGCGGTGTTTGCCAGAGGTGGACTCAGCGCCGGAGACGGCGATGGGGATTCCCCCAAGAGCACGTTAATATCCAAGGTGGCCTCCATTCTCGAACTCGACGAGGACACTGTGAGAGACGCCTTCGAGCAGGCCAGGAGTGAGATGGCGGATGAAAGGGTTGAGGCCATGCTCGACGCCAAGGTCGAGAAAGGGCTTATTACCCAGGAGCAAGCCGATGAGTATCTTGAATGGTTCCAGGACCGGCCAGATGATGGACTAGGTCTGTTCAAAGGCCACGGCCGGGGCGGCTGGAAGCATAAGAAAGGCTTCAGTTTTTATGACAAGGACAAGTCCAGCTACTCCGGCGTAGACAAGGACTGATCGACCGAGTAACCAGCTTAAGTCATCGGTGGGAGCAACAGAACGGGACGGGCCACGCGGCTCGTCCCGTCTCTTTGTGGCTGCCTACGCTCGTGCAGAGATTGGGGTAAAGGTATATTATGGTGCGGCAAATCAGAGATAGGCTCGTGCCGTCTCTGTTACAAGGCAGCGTCGGAACGGCTTGAGGAGGAAGAGGCATGGAAGTCATAGACGCCCACCAGCACATCGGAGACCTGAGCAACATTCTGGGAGACGGAGGCTCCGGCGGGTCATCGTTGGGGCTGCAAGAAGAGCAGCAGAGGCGAGCGGCCGGTCTTAAGGCCCAGGGCATCGACTGGGCGGTGATACAGCCCGCCCACGGCTACCTCAAGCCCGACGGCATCAAGGACACCATGCGAGTCAACGACGGAGTGGCGGAGTACCGCAATATGGACCCCGCCCATTTCGGCATTGCCGCCGGCACCGTGGAACCCACTCACGGCGAACGGAGCCTGGAGGAAATCGACCGGATCAAGCAGGAACTGAAGCTGGAAGCCGTTAGCTGGCACCACCGGTTTCAGGGATGCTTCATTGACAATGTGTGGATGCGGCCCATTCTCAGGCGCATGTCGGACCTAGGCCTGGCGGCCATCTTCCACACCAACTCCGAGTCGGGCTTGGAGGCCCCCTGGAGGCTTCAGAAGCTGGCCCAGGAGTTCCCCGACATGAACTTCCTGGCTCTGGACGCCTTCTTCACCCACGGCGGCACCCAATACCTTGAGTACTTGGCCGAGCTTACTCCCAACGTGGTGTGGGACGTGGGAGGCCCGACCCGCATATCCATCGACAGCTGGGTGAAGAACCACGGGTCGAGGAATATAACCTTCGCTGTGGGTCCGTCATACGCTGACCGGCCCAATCCCAAGAGGCCCCAGATTCTGGACGAGATACTGGAGGCCCCCATCAGCGACGAGGACAAGGGGAACATACTCCACGGGAACATCCGGCGCGTGTTCGGCCTGGAGGGCGGGAACTAGCGGACACCCTCGGGTTGGCCGAATCCTCCCAGTCCGCCGCCAAATCCAATCGCTCTTCCGAAACCGCCTCCAAGGGGCAGTCCGCTCCCCTCTGGCACTATGGTGACGCTGATCGCTTCCGCTGAACCGTCGTCCTTGGGTTCAACAGAAACCACCACGGTCAGACCGGCGGTGAGGTTTTCCAAATCACCCTCGTTCCCTGAGATGACTGTGACAACCAAGTCATCCCCGGCTGCGACTTCAATGGGACCGATTGGTGTGTTAACGCCCAGAACTCCACCCTCCAAGGACTCTATGACCCCAGTCAGGCGGCCTGCCGCTGCCGCCCCGCGGAGCGCTAGACCTGCGTTTGGCCGTTGACCACCGCCGCCCGCCCCACCGAAAGCTCCCTGGCCGACGCCAAGTCCCCCCAACCGACCGCCAACTCCAGATCCCACGGACAAATCGACGCCCTCGGGCAGCACGAAAACGTTGGCGGCGTCCATCGAGCCGTCGTCATTGGGTTCCACCACTAGCCTAACTTGGACACCGGTTGTCAGGTCGTCCAATGTCCCCTCTTCTTCCGAGAGTACGGTTACGACTGTGTTATCCCCTACCGTGGCTTGAAGGGGTCCGACAGGAGTGTCCAAGGCCAAAACACCACCGTCCTTGGACTCCACCACTTCTGTCAGCGAGCTGCCGAAAACTCCGCCGGTTTGCTCCGGCTGACCTCTGACAGCCCCGCCTTGTTGCGCTAATTGCCGCTGTAGTTGTTGAAGTTCGGCCTGGAGTTCTTCAGGCTCCGCCTCACCGGCCTGAACCCTTTGTCCCAGCTCCTGGAGACTCTGCACGGAGGGCGCATCTCCCTCGACCGGACCGCTGATCAATCCGGCGCCCGGTTGGGGAAGCGCCGCAGGGGACATGGTGAGATTTTCGCTCTCCTCATCCGAAGGCAAAAACACAATTAGAATCCCGCCTAGACCACCGCCAAGGAGCAATGCCGCTATGAACAGAAATAAGAAAATCCTATTGGGCACGTGTTCCTCCTACAGTAAGTCCTACTCATATCTCAGGGCCTCAATGGGATGGAGCCTTGCTGCCCGCACGGCTGGGTAAATGCCAAAGAAGAGGCCTATAGCGGCGGAGACTATCAGCGCCAACACCGGTATGTCTCCGCTGGTGACTGTCTCGAAAGCCTGGTTGCCCAATGTGACTCCGTCCAGCACGTTGGACAGGACCAGCCCCAGAAGGACCCCTACTCCGCCGCCGCCTATGCTGAGGATGGTGGCTTCCGACATAAACTGGAACAGGATGTCCCTGCGTTTGGCGCCCACGGCCTTGCGTATGCCTATCTCTCTGGTGCGTTCGGTCACCGACACCAGCATGATGTTCATGATGCCGATGCCTCCCACCAGCAGGGAAATTCCTGCAATGGCGCCCAGGAATATCACGAAGGTCTCCGTCGTCTCCTCCAGGGTCTCAATAACCTCCTGCTGGCTAACGATGGTGAAATCGCTCTCCCCAGTGATTCTGTGCCGCAGCCGTATGAGTGTCTCGATTTGCCTCGTAGCCTCGTCCATCGACTCAGCGTCAACCACTTGGGCAGTTATCGTCTGGACTGAAACTCCTCCCTGGAGGGTGCGTTGAGAGCTAAGCCGATAATAGGCCGTAGTAATGGGGACCAACACCTGAGAATCTACGCTGCCAAAGCCCGTTCCGCCCTTGCTCTCCAGCACTCCAATCACCCAGAACCGGCGGCCGCTGATGCGTATCGCTTGGCCAACCGGGTCCCTGAGGCCGAACAGGTCCTGTGCTATTTGGGAACCCAACACAGCCACCGTGGAACGGTTGTCCAAATGCTGCTGCGAGATGAACTGGCCGGAGGCCACGGGGGACAAACGGACTGATTCATAGCTAGGGGCAACGCCTATGATCTGGCCGCCTGTATTCAATCTCCCGTACACGATCTGCCCGGACGTGTTGATCTCCGGGGAAACGGCAGCTACCGCCGGGGCGAACACAGGGTCCAGGAGAGCTTGGCGTCTTCTAAGGTCAAAGCCGACGATCCGTCTATGCTGAACGCGGCGGTGACAAAGAGCAGGTTAGACCCAAGAGACTCGATTCGGGATGTGATTTGCTCCTGCGTTCCCCGACCTATGGCCATTAACGTGATGAACGCAGCTACGCCAATCACGATGCCCAACAGGGTCAGTCCAGCCCTGAGCTTGTTGGCTCCCAGGGAAATCAGGGCCGTGGCGATTACGGTGTAAGGCGTCACGGAGCCGTTTCCCCGTCACTGGCTGAGACTGCCGGCATGTTGTCGCTGACCACGAGGCCGTCCAGCATGGATATGACCCTGTCGGTCTGGGAAGCGATGTCCGGTTCGTGGGTGACGATCACCACGGTATGACCCTCATCGCGGTTCAATGTGTGTAGGATGTCCATGATCTCCTGGCTGGACTCGCTGTCCAGGTTGCCAGTGGGTTCGTCAGCCAGGATTATGGGAGGGTTCTTCACCAGGGCCCTGGCGATGCCGACTCGCTGCTGCTGGCCTCCTGAAAGTTGGGAGGGCTTGTGGTCCATCCGGTCTCCCAACCCGACTCGTTCCAGCGCTTCCCTCGAGCGCCTCCTGCGGTTGGGTTCAGCGCCGTACAACAGAGGCAGTTCCACGTTGGCCAATGCGGAAGCGCGGGGCAGCAGGTTATAGGTCTGGAACACAAATCCTATCTTCTTGTTGCGGATGCCGGCTAACCGATCATCTCCCAGGAGACCCACCTCTTCGTCCTCGATGAAGCAACGGCCCGACGTTGGGACATCCAGGCATCCTATCAGGTTCATCAAGGTGGACTTGCCCGATCCTGAGGGCCCGATGACGGCTACCATCTCGCCTGCCTGTACGTTCAGAGACACGCCCCTAAGAGCGGCGACGTCCACGGCGCCCATAGAGTAGACCTTGGTGACCTCCTCTAGACGGATCACGGACGCCCTCCGCCGCCCAGTGGCCCACGGAGTCCGCCAAACCCGGCCCCTCCTCCGAGTCCGCCTCCCAAGAAGCCGAAATCGGAAGTGCCTCCCCCCTCCATTACAACAAGCTCACCTTCTACAAGTCCCTGCTCCACCACGACCCAAAAGTCGTCGCTGGCGCCTGTGGCAACGGGTTTCTCGGTCAAGACCTCATCCTGGAAAACCAGCGTTGTGGGTTGGCTAAAGCTCCCCCGCACCGCTTGCAATGGGATAAGGAGCACGTCGGGTTCGGAATACAGCACCAGCTGGGCAACTGCAGTGAGGCCCTCGCGGATGACGATTCCCGCGGGCGGCTCCACCCGTATGCTCACCTGGTAGGTCACGATGCCCTGCTGGTTGTCGGCCTCAGCAGATATGTAAGAGACGGTTCCAGAGAGGAACTGGCCCGGCAGGGCATCCATCGTGACGTTTGCAGCGGCGCCGATTTGTATAGACAGAACGTCTATCTCATCCACCACGCCATCCACCTCTACTACGGTGGAGTCCACCACGGTCATTATCGCGGTATTGGGGCCGACGTTTTCGCCCGAGTCCACATTGATTTCAGTCACCACTCCCCTAATCGGAGATGTTAGGACCGCTTCTTCAATCCGTTGTTGGGCCGCCTGCAAGTCCAACTCAGCCGCCGTCAATTCGGCCTCCCTAAGAGCGACAAGCTGGGAGTCGGGGACGGCGTTGATCAACTCAGTCAGCGACTCCTCAGCATCGGACAGTTTGGCCTCTGCAAGTTCCACATCCTTAAGACCAGCCAATGCTTCCAGCGCCATCGATTCGCTCATGGCGTCAATGGGAAGCATGGCCGAATGGATGCCTTCACCCGTGCTCAGGTTCGCGCCTCTTTCCTCCAGTAGAGCAACGAGGGATGCCTGTTCTTCCAGGTCAGCCAGCTCCGACTCGGCCTCATCGAAGCTCGCCTTGGCCAGCGCCAGTTCCTTCACCTTGCTTTCCACTTCCAAGGAATCCGCTTCAGTTTCGAGACCCTCCAGCTTGTCTACAGCTTCCTGTAGAGACTCATCCGCTTTCGCCACGGAGTGTTCTGCATTCGCCTTGGCTTTTTCGGCTTGAGTTTGCAGTGTACGGAGGTCTGCCCTGGCTGATTCCAGCTTGTCCCAAGAGTCGGATAGCTCGGCTTGGATGCACAAGACGTTGGAGCCGGTGGAATCAGCGTCGCACGTGGGCTGGATGTCGTACGGAGAGAGATTGGCCCACGCGTAGATGACCCCCTCGCTCCAGGGAGTGTTCGGGTCATCGGGTGGAGGGCCTTGGGACAAGCGCCCTCTTCGAATGTCTAAGAACCTGGCGGAAGGGTCGAAGAGGATTTCCAGGGACACTCCCCACTGGGTCAGCAACATTTCGGGCTCCATATAGGCGTCCACCCGCTCCGCATCTATGCCCAACCATTTGAGGAACAGCTGGACATACTCATCCTCCAACGGGCTTATCGCGTCCTCGGCTGCCGCTAGCTTACCGTTCCAGTCGTCTAGGACAAGGGACCTGTCTCGCTGGGCGTTGTCCAACACAATCTGTGCCGACTCGATTTGAAAGAGCAGCGCATCGATCGTGTCCTGGTCAGGTCCGCTG
Source organism: Dehalococcoidia bacterium (assembly GCA_965224415.1). Taxonomy (GTDB): domain Bacteria; phylum Chloroflexota; class Dehalococcoidia; order Lucifugimonadales; family JAGWBF01; genus DAOUJI01. The sequence continues at coordinate 180,051 of CBDCZB010000002.1, forward strand.
ATCAAGGAGTCCAAAGCTTCCTGGGCGGAATCAATCCCAAGCCTCGCTTTGGCTACAGCGGATTCGGCTTGGGCAAGCTGGTAGTCGGTAGGGGGAGTGAAAAGCTGCCGCAGCTTGTCCCAACTGTCCAGGACGGCGACTCTGGCATTGGCGACCTTCGATTCGGCTTCAACTATTTCCAACTGGGCGCTGGGGCTATGGATTTCTTCGAGAGCTTCCTTTGCCATTTCAAGGTCCACGCGGGCCTGGGCTAGTACTGAACCAAATCAGGATTGGCAGGGATAGAGGCGATGGAGTTTGCGTCTGGCGTCTTGGGCAGTGAACCGCCAGTTAATGGTAGCTCCTATCGCGTTCCGCTCTGACACGCAGGCGCTGACGGCTCTTTCCAGGCTGTCCTCATCTCCGTTGCGTCCGCGCAGGCAGGCCCGGGCCAGCACGCTGAACTCGATCTCCGCCATATTCAGCCAGCTTCCGTGCTTGGGAGTGTGGTGCAACTCCAGCCGCTTGGCGATGCGCCGGGCCTCGGCCGCCGGGAAAGTCTCGTAAAGCGAGGCCATCCGATGCGTGTTCAGATTGTCGAGAACCAGCCGAATCACCGGGACATCGGGGTAGGCCTCATCCACCAGCCACCGCATCTGCTGAGCGAAGTCCTGCATGGTGCGTTGCCGGGTTATCGCCACGTGGCGCCAGCCCCGGCGAGGCTCACAGGTGAGGAACAGGTTGCGCGTCCCTCCCCGCTGGTATTCGTAGTCCTCACGCCTCGGCCTCCCAGGCTTTGCCGGCAGCGGTTCCCTCACGTCGGCCAGCAACTGGGTGGAGGTCTCGTCAAAGCAGACCACCGGCCTCTGCGGATCGTAGGGCTCGGCGTAGAGATCCAGCACGTCCTCCATGGCCGCCACGAACTCTCCACCTACCTTGGGGATGCACCATTGTTTCTTGAGCCACGGCTTGAGCGTGTTTTTTTTAGCCGCAGGCGGACCGTCTCGGGAGATAAAGACTCCACCAATCCCAACTCCACCACCTTGCCCGCCAGGGCCCGCATGGTCCAGTGGTCATGACCGTCGGGCACCGGGCTGCAGGCCAAGGCTATCAGGTGGGCCTCCACCCTTTCATCCACCTTTCTGGGCCGGTTGACCTGGTTATGGTGCCTCAGCACCTCGTCCAGTCCTTCCTCGGCATACCGCCGCTTGGTGCGGAACACGGTCCGCTCCGACACGTCCAGTGCGGTGGCCACCTGGGGGGCGGTCCAGCCCTCATCTATCTTGATCAGGATGCGGGCCCGGGTAATCGCCTGTGCGGAACTCCTCCCAGCCCTGATCATCTTCCTGAGCCGTCCCTTTTCCTGTGTTGCCAGCCGGACTCCGTACTTCTCCTGCACCATGACCACCTCACATCCCACAACCCTTCGTCTATCCCCAAGGTAGCATCCTGTCTGGGCTCACGTACTAACTGACAATGCCAGATTGGCCGAATACTAGGTCCTTTTCCAAAGAGGCTACTGTGGCCTGGTCTAAGGCGGCGACTGGCTGACCCGCCGCAACTGTCTCACCCTCCACCACAAGGAGGTCTCCCAGCGTTCCCTGGCTGTCGAAACGCAGAGACTCGGTGTTTGGGAACACGAGGCTTCCGTTGACGGCGATGGATGTGACAAGGTCGTCCCGGACCACAGGGACAAGTTGCTGGTCTTCGGCCAAGCTTGCGTCGTCTGGGCTGGCAACCAACAAATATCCACCGTACGTCCCACCAGCCGCCCCTGCAAATACAATCAACAAGGTTAGCCATTGCCAGAGTCTTACAAGCTTTAACGCCCCAAACAGTCCAGTCATATATAGGTCTCCAGTCGTCGGTTGCGATAACGAATATAGGGGAAACCCATGAAGACAATGTTAAAGTTTGGCGGCGGACATAGCCTGATATAATCGGCGGGTCAAAATCTGGCGGAGATGAAACATGAAAGTCGGACTCTTTCTCACAAACCAGCAGCATCTGGACAAAGACATGGTGGAGGCCCTGGACGAGCAGGTCCTCATGGTGCGCCATGCCCGGGACAACGGTTGGGACTCGTTGTTCTCAGGGCAGCACTATTTGAACGAGGGGAACAATCAGCAGCTTCAGTTGGTTCCCTTCCTCGCTAGGTTGCAGGCCGAGGCTGGGGACATGACCCTTGGGCTGGGCATTCTGCTCCTCAACCTCCACAATCCGGTCTATGTGGCCGAAACCGTGGCCTCATTGGACGTGATATGCAGGGGCAACTTCGTGTTCGGTGTCGGCCTTGGCTACCGCGTCACCGAGTTCAACGCGTTCGGAGTGCCCCGGGGCAAGCGGGTCGCGCGTTTCGAGGAGTGCCTGGAGCTGGTGAAGCGGCTATGGACGGAGGACCAAGTCACCCACGAGAGCGAAGTGACCAAGCTGGACGGGGTGCACATGAACATCCGACCGGTCCAGAAGCCCCACCCTCCGGTGTGGTTCGCGGCCAACAACGACAGGGCCGTGAAGCGGGCCGCACGGTTGGGGGACAACTGGTTCATCAACCCCCACTCCACGACGGCAACCATCAAGCGGCAGATGGGGCTGTACCGAGAAGAGCTGGACCGCCTGGCCAAGCCCTTTCCCACGGAGTTGCCCTGCCTCAAGGAGGTCTTCTGCAGCTCCGACCGCCGGAAGGCCCTGGAGATGGCAGGCCCATACCTGGCGGGCAAGTACCAGGACTACGCAGCGTGGGGTCAGGACGAGGCCATGCCGGAGGACGAGACCTTCAACCAGGCTTTCGATGACCTGCTGGAGGACCGTTTCATCATAGGCTCGCCAGAGGAATGCTACGAGCAGCTAAGGCCCTACTGGGAAGAGATAGGCGTCAATCACCTCGTTGTCCGCACGCACTGGGCGGGCATGCCGGCCGAAACCGCTCTCCACAGCATGGACATGATTTCCCGCGAGCTTCTCCCCGCCCTGCGGGAGGTGTAGGCTCTACTGAGGGAACTGAGTATTGGGTTGGTCCCCCGTTAAATCACACCCTTGCGCTGCAACAACTCAACGTAGCCGTCTCTGTCTAGGTGACACCGCAGCGCCTGGGTTAACTCTTCCTCGTTGAGCTTCATCTGTTGGCGGATATTGTGCTGAAAGGGCAAGTCCCTGCCTCGGGTATGCGACCGTTTGGTCCGGACGACTACCTTGCCGTAATGTTCGAACCATGCCAGCAAATCTCCGCTGTTGCGGGTTTGGAAGCCGAATTTACTGATCAGCAGGTCGAAATCCCTGGCGCGGATCGTCATGCTTCGTAGACTATTTCGGACAAACGCTGCCAAGTCTTAGAGAGGTCTGATCCAAGACGCTCCTGGTCCAATTTCAATGTCCAGTAAAGCTCGGCTATGGTGTTGCGTATATCCTGTACAGCGGCGATTGGGTCCATGCCGTAGCCGAACTCGTTCAACTCGTCGCATTTTGCGATGTAGAACTCCCCCTCTTGCTCCATTTGAAGAGTCAGAGGCTCGCGCATATGCAACGTAGATTCGTCCGTTAAGGCTTCGCCGCATTGAAGCAAGACAGCTGGCATGGGAATTGGAACGGCGATATTTTCTTCGGTCATAGTCACTAATAGTAATATGCGTGGCCTTGATTCTTCAAGGAATGGTCAGCCTGCTTGATTCAACACCGGAAGTGGGCGGGAAGCTTGATGCAGCGCTAGGGCCGCAGGCGATAGATGCCTGAGTCCTGGGAGAGCACGTAGAGGGCGCCGTTGCGGTCCTGGCCTAAGGAAGCGATGCGCAGGTCGGTGTCGGCCAGCAGCAAGTGTTCTGTCACTTCCTGGCCGTCGTAGCGGATGGCCCATATCTTGCCGGAGCAATAGTCGCCGAAAACATAGGCGCCACGCAGTGAAGGAACCCTATCGCCGCGATAGACGTAGCCGCCGATGACCGAACAGCCCTCTTCTCCGGTGGGGTACTCCCACACGGGCAGGACCGTACCGGACCTGTCACACGAGGAGCGCGGCGAAAAGCATCGAGTACCCTCGAGCGTGTTCCAGCCGTAGTCGCCGCCCTTTTCCACCAGGTCCACCTCTTCCAGGCTATTCTGCCCCACGTCTCCGGTCCAAAGCTGTCCCGTTTCCCGGTCGAAGCTGAACCGCCAGGGGTTCCGCAACCCGTAAGCCCATATCTCCGGTCGGGCGTCAGAGTCGTCCAGAAGGGGGTTGTCGGCGGGGATGGTGTACGGTGTTTCCGGCGTGGATTCCGACACGTCGATGCGCAGGATGGAGCCCAACAGGGTTTTCGTGTTGCGCCCGTGGCCCATCGGGTCTCCCGCCGCCCCTCCATCTCCTAGGCCGATGTACAGGAACCCGTCAGGACCGAAAGCCAGTTGGCCTCCGTTGTGGTTACGGTAGGGTTGCTCGATTTCCAGAATAACCAGCTCGCTGTCGCTGTCGGCGGTCTGGCCGTCGGCGCTCAGCTGGAACCGGGAGACAACAGACCGGCGCGGCCCAGAGGCTGAGTAGTAGACGTAGAAGTAGCCGTTGTCGTCGAACTGCGGATCAAAAGCCAGGCCCAGCAGCCCCTCTTCCGACCCCGAGTCGTTAACGTTGTCCCGGATATCCAGAAACACCTGTGCGTCATCGACATACGGGTCGTCGGCAAACGCTAGAATCCGGCCCAACTGCTCGGCGACGAACAAGCGGTCGTCTCCAGCGATGGGCTGGGTCAGGTTGGTGAGGCCCCTAAAGTCCAGGTTCCTGAAGACGCGCTCCACCATCAGCGGCCGCAGGGGTGCTGAAGTAGGGCTGGGCTCCGGAGAAGGAGTTGACGTCGAAGGCGTGTCGGTGGGCGTCTCCAAGGACGGCCCGGGGGTGGCCGTAGGGACTGCTGAAACAGTTGTAGGTGGGACTTGTGTCGGGGAGGGCAAGGGAGGACTTGGGGTCGGGCTGGGCGCGCGTTCCCCACAACCTACGGTGACAGAAGCGCTTGCCAAGAACAACAACGCCGCCAGTAGGCTTCGTACCATGAGGTCAGTCCGCATGTCGCTAAGTCCGAAACCTGGGACGATCCGTCCTACAAGACCCCGTCCATTCCCAGCTCCTTGGCCAACGCGGCCAGGTCGTGGTACTGGCTGGCGGGCATTGTAACGCTATCCCGCTCCCTTCCCTGGCGTTGCAGCTTCTGGGACCTCTGACCTGGATAGAGAATCTGATCTACGCCCTCTTTTCTGGGCGACGACGTGATGTGGTCGATGAACTCGTCCACCTGCTCCTTGAAACGGTCTATGGGCATGATGTTGGACGGGTCCATGGCTAGGAACATGGTTCCTGGCCGGCCATCCTTGTCGGAGTCCAAAGCCAGGTCCCAGGGTGGGGTGGTGTCCGTCATCAGATAGCTCAACAGCCCCACAAAGAAGACCAGAGCATAGCCTTTGTGGCCGCTTCGGGCGCCTCCCAGAGGCAGGATGCTACCCTGGGGAACGAACAGGGGCCCCTGGTAGTCAGGCTTCAGGAAGTTCGAGGTGTCGGTGGTGGGCTGGCCTGACGCGTCCAGAATCATGTCCGATGCCACCGGCTTGCCTTGGCGGGCCGCGTCAGCCACCGGACTGGCCGAGGTCTGGGTGATGGACATGTCCACTATCACCGGGTCGTTCCGCCCGGCGGGTATGGCGAAACCCACAGGAGCGTTTCCCAGCATAGGGCTGGAGCCTCCCGTGGGCGCAACCACGGGGAACCGGGCCTGGATGAACACCATGGCCGCCATGTTTCTGGCCGCCGCACGTTTCATGAAGGGGGCCAGCGAACCGCCGGAGCTACGGGCGCTGACCCAGCCGACGCCGAACTCCTGAGCCTTGTCGCAGGCCAGGTCGATGGCGTACCGGCACACCAGGGCATCCTGGGCCTTGGGACCTCCGTCGACCAGGGCCATCGCTCCCTTGTCAGCGAGATGTTCGATGACGGGATTCATGTTCACGGAACCGTTCCGGGCAGCCGTGACATGCCTGCGAATGGAGCCCAGCCCGCGGACATAGTCACCCTGGAGCGCCTTGGCTACTGCCATGCTGAGGAGAAAAGCGGCGTCCTCCTCGGACGCTCCGGCCTCTCCGAGCGCGGCCATGCCCACCTTTTCGACGGCTGACAGGCGTACGGTCACCTGTTCCTCCGAGGACTCCCACCACTGGCCATAAGTCTTTTCGGTCTGCCTGGCATCGGTCATAACGTCTCTCCTTGCATCGGGGAATAAGAGGCTTTGTTCACTGCGGCCAATTATAAACCACGATATGCCGATTAGACTGTCAAAAGCATGTTGGGCAGAGTGGATATGACATTTCAGCGGGCGTTTAAGGGATGGGATGGAGTACAATTGTTAGCAACATCAACGGCTGACATGGTGATCACGGGGCAGGTACTGGCCTCGGAGGGAGAAGGTTGATGTCCGGATGAAGATTGTCGTTGCGCCATACGGTTGGGGTGAAGCGCGCCCCATCGATATTCTTTTGTTGTTAATGGACACTGCTTCTAGTTTGACCCAATCGCTCAAGAATCCCCTCACAGGCACTGTCGTTGTCGTGCCATCACTGTCTAGCAGTGAGAATCCAATGACTTACTATCGTGTTTCGACCGACCAACCTTTCTTCATCGAACTCACCGCACATGACAGGAAGTGGTCCCAATTTGCATACCAATTCTCACATGAGTTCTGTCATGTTCTGTCGGACTACGAAAGATTGAGGGACAGTCCAAATAACTGGTTTCACGAGACTATCTGCGAATTGGCTTCTGTATTCACGCTTCGTCGCATGGCGGAGAGATGGCTTACGCAGCCGCCATATCCCAACTGGTCTGGTTACAGTGAATCCCTGGCTAGCTACGTTCAGGAGCGTCTGTCGAGCAAGGAGCATCAATTACCTACAGGCACGACACTTTCTACTTGGCTATCATTCGAGGAAGAAGGTTTACGCAAAGACTGTCGCATGAGAGAAAAGAACTCAGTTGTCGCATATTCCCTCTTGGCAATTTTCGAGAGTGATCCCGGAGGATGGAACGCCATCCGCAACCTGCCTGACTCTCCATCTATGTTCAAAGACTACATAGCTGAATGGCATGCGAGAGTCGAGCCTGCGGACAAGCCGTTCGTTAAGCGTATATCGGATGCGTTTGGCTAGGGGCCCTCTCATGCTCCACGGAAGCTCCAAGAGTTCAACATAAGTGAGAACCTGGACTGTGCTTACTTGGACATTGGTATAATCCCTGCTATTGACGTAGTTGCCATGGCATATACCGAATTGAGAACAGACACGTGACCAGGGATGACGTACTGGACTTGCTTAGAACGCACAAGCCGATTCTTGTGGAGCGTTTCGGCGTGAGCGAGCTGGCCCTTTATGGGTCTTTCGCTCGTGACCAGGCTACCGATACGAGCGACGTTGACATTCTGGTTCAGTTCGAAACGACACCCGATTGGCGGAACTACTTTGGAGCTCAGTTCTATCTGGAAGACCTGCTGGAACGACAGGTTGACTTCGCGATGGATGAAGAGCTGCGGACTTAGTTCCGGCCATACGCGGAGTGAGCCATGACCAATGTCTGATTCTGAGCACGAAAACCGGGACTGGCGTTTTTATGTCCAGGACATGATCGAATTCGGTGAAAAGGTCCTGTTGTATACAGATGGACTCACCGAGGATGCCTTCATCTCCGACAGCCGTATCTACGATGCCACCCTGCGCAACCTCCAACTGATCGGTAGAGCGGCATAGCCTGTTCCCTCAAGGGTGCGGGAAGCACACCCCGAGATTCCGTGGAGCAGCATGATCGAGACTCGAAACCGAGTGACTCACGACTATAGGAATATAGACGACAAGGTCGTGTGGAACATCATTCAAGCCGATATCCCAGACCTGATCCCCAAACTGCATTGCCTATTGGATTCCGCAACATCAGAGTAAACACGCTGCCGTACGACTCCATAGGCGGCGGACTCGTGGCAGTGCCCGCCGTTTGACGGAGGCGCGGGGCGCTAATATACTCCCTTCCATACTCACGACGGCACAGGCACGGGCATACGCCCGGCCAACTTCACCCACCCGTTTCACAGGAGGCGCTTCATGAAGTTCGGAGTTTCCGTCTTCTGCCAGAACTACGAGGACTGGCCCAGGTATCTTTCCGGGGACTTCAGTAACCCGGCCAAGAATCCGGACCATGAGATGGTCAGGGAGGACTTGCGGCTCGCGGACATGGTCGAAGACCTGGGATACGACTCGATTTGGGCTACGGAACACCACTTTACCCCCTACGAGCTGATGCCCGACGCTATCCAGTTCCTGAACTACTTCGCCGGGAGGACCCAGAGAGTGGGCATGGCCACGATGGTCATCGTACTGCCCTGGCACGACCCGGTGCGCGTGGCGGAGAACCTCTCCTTTCTTGACGTGATGCTCAAGGGCAGGCCTATCACCGTCGGGTTCGGCAGGGGCGCCGCCAGGGTTGAGTTCGAGACCTTCAACATACCTATGGAGGAGTCGCGGGGCCGTTTCATAGAGGCCCACGACATCATAAGGCTGGCCCTGACCCAGGAGCTCTTCTCATACGACGGGGAGTTCTTCCAGGTTCCGGAGACCACTATACGGCCCCAGCCCCTGTCCAAGGACCTGCCCTCCCGCATGTACTGCGCTGCCAACAGCACGGCCAGCGTTGAGATGGCCGCGGAAGCCGGGTTGGGCATGATGATCATCCCCCAGAAGTCATGGGAATCCTATACCGACGACATCAAGATATTCAACGCTAGGAGGGCCTCCGTCGGGATGGGCCCCCGCAACCCGGTGACGGGATGCTTCATGTACTGCGGGGCCAACGAGGAAGAAGTCAGGATAGCCCAGGAGCAGTATTACCCCAACATGATATACACTTCCACCCGCCACTACGAGCACGACGAGCCGGAACACTTCAGGAACACCAAGGGCTATGAACACTATGTTGATACAGCCGAAAAGCTGAGGGCCGGCAGGGGCCTCAGGTCCGAGCAGGACGACACCCAGGTTATCGGGACTCCTGAGCAGTGCCTGGACAAGCTCCGGCGCATACAGACCATGACCCGGCCATCGGAGATGTTCGGAATGGTGAAGTTCGGGGGCATGAGTCCGGAAGTGGCCAGGAAGAGCATTGAGCTGTTCGCCAAGGAAGTCCTGCCCGAGCTCCACAAGGACCCGGTCCTGGACCCTGCTGGGTAACCGGCGATTCGGAGGAGGCGCTATGGCGGGCAAGGCTCTGGCCGCGGTAATCACCGGCCCCAGGACCATCGACGTGCGGGAAGTGGACATCCCCGACGTGGGTGAAGACGATGCCCTGGTGCGCATCGAGGCGTCGGGGGTCTGCGGCACCGACTACGAAGGCTACCACGGAGACTACTTCCTTCCCTTTCCGGTAATCCAGGGACACGAGCCTCTGGGCGTGATAGAGGCCATTGGGCCTGAGGCACAGCGTCGTTGGGGTGTGGACGTAGGGGACCGGGTGGCCGTGCGCTCCAGGTACAGGTGCGGGCGGTGCCAGGCGTGTTGGGACGACAAGGACGCCCCCTGCCCCGACGGCGGAGGCTTCGGCTCAACCTCGTTGGAGAAGCCGCCGGGCCTTTGGGGAGGCCACGCCGAGTTCTTGTACCTGGCGCCGGGGTCGGTGGTGCACCCCATCGACAGTTCCCTTCCGCCGGAAGTGGCCGTCATGTTCAACCCCCTGGGCGCCGGCTTCGCTTGGGCCGTGGAAGCGACGGGTCTGGAAGAGGGCCAGTCCATAGCCATACTGGGCTGCGGGCAAAGAGGAATCTGCTCGGTGATAGCCGCCAAAGAAGCCGGAGCTTCCTTCGTGGCCGTGACGGGTCTCGGAAGGGACGAGCACAAGCTGGCCCTAGCCCGGGAGTTCGGGGCCGACATGACCATCAACGTGGAGGCCGAGGACGCGGTGGGCCGCATCATGGAGGCTACCGGCGGTGAAGGAGTGGACACGGCGCTGGACCTGACGCCCTACGCCGTTGATCCGGTGACCCACGGCGTAGGCATGTTGAAGACCGGAGGAACGTTGGGTGTGGCAGGTCTGAAGGGAGGGCGTCCGATGAAGGACCTCTCCTCCGACGACCTCATCACCAAAGAAGTAACCTTGAAGGGCATCCGAGGAGTGCCCTTCGATTGCTTCCTGAGAGCAGTGGAGACTATAGAGTCTCGCCGCTATCCACTAGAAAAGCTGCACACCTACGCCTTCCCCGTGGAGGAGACGGAAGAGGCCATAAAGACCCTGGCAGGCGAGACTAATCGCCCAGCCATACACGTGGCAGTCATACCACGGCAGCGGTGACGTCATATTCCATCCCTGGTCGGAACACTCAACAAGGAGAGAGGGTTTCGGAGTGACAAGCGAACCGTGAGTCTTGCAGAGGAGCTTGTATGACAGACCTACCCAAGTTTACAGAGCTGCCCGCATTCGAGAGGACCGGAGAACGCCATAGCTGGGGACTTTGGGGCAAGGACGACCAGCTAGGGATGGTGAACCTGCTCACACCCGAGCGGGTGACGAAAGCTGCGTCGCTGGTGCGAAAGGGCAAGGTGTTCAACCTGGAACCTTCCCGGTCCATCCCACACCCCCAACGCTCCAAGAACGAGCCATACCAGCACCACATCAACGTCCGCCGTACAGGCCGGAGCGACTATGTGGATGGCTGGGAGCTCCACGGTGGCATGGGTCACATGGACGGGCTTCGCCACATGCGTTACCGGGAGTTCGGCTACTACCAGGGCCTGCAGGACGAGGAGTTGGACGAGAAGGTCATGCTGGGCATCAACCTCTGGGCCGACCACGGGCTGGTGGGCCGTGGAGTCTTCCTGGACATTCCTCGTTACTTCGAAAAGCGCGGCGAGTCGGTGGACCCCAACACCCGCTTACCCATCGGGCCGGAGTTAATGGAGGCTGTGGCCGCCGCCGAAGGAGTGGAGTTCCAGCCCGGCGACATCATGCTGCTGCGAACTGGCTGGATGCGCTGGTACCTGAGCTTGAGTCCCGAGGAGCGGGAGGCCACTCACGGTACGGTGCATCCCGGGGAAGACGGACTCCATTGCCCGGGGCTGGACGCCAGCCGTGAGACTGCCGCATGGCTGTGGGACCGTCGGTTCTCGCTGCTGTTCTCGGACAACATTGCCCTGGAGGCCATGCCGGTGGAGGGAAGCGAGTTCCAGCACCGGCGCATCATCCCACTGATGGGCATGGGCATCGCCGAGCTGCTGACCTTCGAGGAGCTTTCAGCCGACTGCGCCGAGGACGGGGTCTACGAATGCATGGTCACGGCCAAGCCGGTGAACATCCCTGGAGCCTGCGGTTCACCGGCCAACGCATACGCGATAAAATAGGTCCCATTCCGCAAACGAACCACTAGACCAATCTAACCGGAGGAAATGATGAAGACGCGTGCCGCGATACACATAAACCTGGGCGAATATCCCATTGTCGACGAGATTGAGGTCCCCGACCCCAAGCCTGACCAGGCGCTGGTCAAGATGTTCTCCAGCGGAATATGCCACTCCCAGCTTCACAATATATTCAACACGGAGTTTGCCCGCCCCACCACGCTGGGCCATGAGGGGACCGGTGTAGTCGCCGCCGTGGGCCGGGACGTGAGCCACGTTAAAGAAGGGGACCACGTCATCGTGACCTGGGTGCCCCGCAACCCGGTCCTGGGCAGCCCTCCACGGATTCCCACAGGGGTCACTTACAGGGAACAGGTGATGCCGCCCAACGTGTTCACCTGGGGGGAGCACACACTGGTGAACAGTCAGTTGCTGGTGCCCATATCCAAAGACGAGCCCACCGACGTGAGCTGCATCGTGGGATGCGCGGTGCTCACGGGCGCCGGGGCGGTGATGAATACTGCCCAGGTGCGCCCGGGAGACTCGGTGGCAATATTCGGAGTCGGTGGAGTGGGGCTGTCGGCGGTGGCGGCTGCGGCCATGCTGGAGGCGTACCCCATCATCGCCGTAGACCTCCAGGAAGACAAGCTGGAGTTTGCCAAAGAGTTCGGAGCCACCCACACGGTGAACGCCTCGCAGACGGACCCGGTGCAGGCGGTGCTGGACCTGACGGGCGGCGGTGCAGAGTACGCTTTCGACACCATAGGGGTGCGTATCACCGCCGAGCAGATTCTTCCGTCAGTGCGCATCGGCGGCAACGGAGCAGAAAACCACGGCGGCATGGCCGTCATGGTGGGCTATCCCCCCGATGAAATCACCATAAACCCCAAGCTGCTGATGATGGGACAGAGGCGTTTCCGGGGCAGCCTGGGCGCCACTTACCCTGAAAAGGACTTCGCCACCTTCCTGCGATGGAACAGAGAGGGGAAGCTGCCTCTGGAGAAACTGGTCACTCGTCGCTATCCCCTCGACGACATAGCCGAGGCCTGCGACGACCTGCACCACGGGCGTATTTTCGGCCGGGCCATCCTGGAGTTTTAGGGCTCGGCGGTCAGGAGCAGACCACTGCCCCTGAGCATGGGTGAGCCCGCGGTCACGTATGCCGTGCGGCATCCGGGGACCTGCCGCTCTCCCGCCCTGCCGGTGACCTGATACACGCCCTCGGCCAAGTGGCCTATTGAATGGAGGCGTCCTTCGCTGAGGGCGCCTCCATGAGTGTTCACCGGAAGCTGGCCTGTTCGCTCAATCCGCCCGTCTTGGATGAATTGGTGGGCCTCGCCCTTGCCACAAAATCCAGCCGACTCCAGCCAGTAGTAGACCGAGGGGCTGAAGCCGTCGTAGAGCAGGGCCACGTCCACGTCCGACGGCCCCATCCCTGACCGTTCCCAGACCCGGTCGGCTATGGAGCCACCCGTCTCCATGTAGTCCAGCAGGGGATAGACCATCAGGTTGGGCATGTTAGAGGTGTTCTGGCCATAACCGGCCACGTAGGCCGGAGCGTTATGCAGGTCCCTAGCTCGCTCGGCGGTGGTCAGGACTAGGGCGGCTGCGCCCTCCACCGGGATGTCGCAATCGAAGAGGCAGAGAGGGTCGGCTATCATCCGGGCATTCATGTAGTCGTCGCGGGTCATAGGGGTGTCCAAGAAGTAGGCCTTTTCGTTCCGGTTGGCGTTTGCACGCTGGGCCACGGCCAAAGCAGCCATGTCTTCCCGCTTAGCCCCGTAGAGGTGCATGTAGCGGCGATACGCCAGGGAGTGGGGCTGGAAGGATGAGGCGAACCCGTAGGGCGTCTGGAACTGTGCGTCGCCCCTCGCGTAAGAGTCGGACACCGCTCCATAGGCTCCCCGTGGGCGGTGCAACGCCCTCCAGACCAAGGCGTAGCTGCACGCTCCCGCTGCCAGTGCGTTGACGGACTCTATGACGGCGCTTAGGACCATACCCTGGTCGATTTGAGCGTACCACCGCACTCCTCGGCCCTTGTCCGGCCCAATTTTCAGGTGGCGCATGATGTAGTTTACGCTCACCATGTCGCGGCCGTCGGTGGACCCCGCCCCGCGGAAGGGAGGTTCTGGGTAGCTGGCGATGCCGTCGATGTCCGACAGTTCCAGCCCAGCGTCCTCGACTGCGTTGGCGCAAGCCTCCAGGCATCGGGCGCCGAGAGTCCCCTCAAGGGTGCGGCTCAGCTTGGAGAAGCCCACTCCCACGACGGCTGTCTTGCCCTTGGACTCCCAGACCATCTAGTCCTCCACCGCCTCGAACTGGGGCAGGACAACACCGTCCCGCTCCTCGTAAACGACCTGCACCCGCTGACCTATCCGCACTCTGTCTGACTCTGAGCCAGGCATGTACGTAATCATGAAGAGCGTAGGCTGCTCGTCCAGCTCGACTATGACGTTCACGTAGGGCACGTCGTCCTCGAAACCCTTCACGTTCCTCTGGTGCATGACAGTGTAGCTGTACACCGTGCCCCTCCCGCTGACCGGCTCGAAAGCCAACTCCTCCGAGCCGCAGGCGTCACACAGGGGCCTGGGCGGGTGGTTGTAGTAGCCACAGGCGCTGCAGCGCTGTATCTCAAGCCTGCGCTCCCTGGCAGCGTCCCAGAAGGGCCGGGCCAGGTCGTCGGGCAGAGGCAGCGGTTTGGACGGCGTGTCGGTCACAGTCTAGGCACCTCTGTTCCAAGTATAATCCGAGCTTCTCGTACCATTATACGAGTATATCGTCATTTGTACGCTTTGGCTTGGCAGCGGGAGGGTGAGTACAGACTGTCTGGGGCGTTTGTTGTTCTGTGGACGTGAAGGAAGGTATTGGTCGTAAGCCTATGCGATGCCGATTTTTGTCCCCCTCTGACGCTGCCTTGGAGCGGCAATATGTCTGGTGTATAGTAGGTGAATGGAACACACAAACGTTGATATCAATGACCGAGCCTGTACAGATGTGAAGCGTCGTTGCCAGCTGTCGACTAATCGGGAAGCAGAGGACTTATCACTGCGTTCGCCGGAGACCGGACCGCTATCCATCGACGAGGCCCGGGAACTGCGCGGCTCAGGCTGGGTGGGCGACCTCGATACGTTCCGGTCCGGTGATGCAACGTGATTCTGGTTGACGCCTCAGCGTAGGTTATGATTCCAAGACAGACTGGGGCTGTAGCCTGTTATAACATAGAGGGAACATGCACCACAGAGAAGTTTCCGACGAACACGCGGCATTCGAGCAGCGAGTCCTAGAGAGGTTCAAGGAAGCGCTTGCCGGAGCGCCTGATGAGTACCGTTGCCCCGACACGGGGTTCTACTGCACCAGGGACGATTGGGGAAAGGTTATAGTCTCCATAGAAAACGACGGCATTCCCACGGTTGAAGAAATGCGGGAGATGATGAAGGGCTGGGGATTGGATCCCAGCCGTGTTGGCCTTTAGCACATGCTTCCCACCTTCCACCCGCTGCCAGCGGCGCGCCACTATCTTAACTCAGCGTCTCCCAGCGTCAGGGCCGACATCATCGACCTCGTCGCATAGCTCATCAGAAGCCCCTCGCTTGATTCCTTGGACAACCCATATGTACGGCGGATATGGAGCCAAGAGTTTGATCTATTGGAATATCAAGACAACCATTACTGGATCATCTTCTATTGGGAACCCCCTACCTTGGTCGCAGTGAACATCGGAGATTCTTCGGAAGAGCCCCGTCTCTGGCGATAAGCGCCCGAGGCCGCCCGGCGGCTGTCCCATCGGGCTTGGGGCGGGTGTATAATGAAGGCCGCCCAGGAATCGGGTCTGGCGGTGTTCGATGAACGTCGAAAAGCGGCTCCCCATGGAAGGCATCAGGGTCTTGGACTTCGGCATGGCCGCAGTCGGCCCTCTCTCAGCCACCTATTTGGGCGTGCTCGGAGCCGACGTAATCAAGATAGAGCAGCCGACCGGGGACGTGGTGCGCCGGGGCAGCGGCGCCACCATGCAAGGCATGGGATGCACCTTCATCGGCAACAACTACACCAAGCGCGGCATGATGCTGGACCTGAAGGACGAGACGGACCTGGGCATCGCCTTCAAGCTGGTGGCCTCCGCAGACGTAGCCCTGGACAACTTCCGCGAGCGTGACATCATGGTGCGGCTGGGACTGGGCTACGACGTAATGTCCAAGCTCAACCCTCGCATCATCTACCTGCAGGCCTCCGCTTACGGTCCGGTGGGGCCTCTGAAGGGAATGCTGAGCAACGAATGGGCAACCCAAGCGGCAGCGGCCTACGCGAGCTTGAACGGCAAGCTGGGAGGCCAGCCTGAGTTCCTGAGAGGTTCCGCCCACCTGGACTGGAACGGGGCCATGCTCAACTGCCTGGGCATTCTGGCCGCCTTGCACGTCCGGAACAAGACGGGACGAGGCGTTTTCATGGAGACCAGCCAGCTCCAGTCCACCGTGACTGGCGGCTTCACACGGCTTGCGGAGTACTTCGCCTCCGGTGAGTCCCCCAAGCCCACGGGTTCATCGAGGCCAAACATAGCGCCGGACCAGGCCTTCCTCACGGCCCTTGGATACATCAGCGTCAGCGTGGTCCACAACGGCATCTGGGACCGCCTGTGCCAGGCCCTGGACATGCCTGAGTTGACGGACGACCCCCGTTTCGCCACCAATCAGGCCCGGGTGGACAACCGGGACGAGCTCATACCCATCCTGGAAGACCGCTTTATGAAGCGGGCCGCCTGGCAGTGGGTGGAGACGCTACGGAGGCACAGGGTGCCGTGCGGCCACTACAAGTATGACAAACCCCGGAGCCACCTGGCTATGGAGCACCCCCAGGTCGTGGCCAACCACATGATGGACACCATCGAGTCGGCCTGGGGTCCGGTGAACTACTCCACGGGCCACTGGAGGTTCAGCCGCGCCCGCACCAAGGTGGACAGGCCGTCCCCGGTGTTCAATCAGCACAGGGAAGAGATTGTCCGCGAACTTGAAGAGAAGGCCGCGTCAAACGGCTCCTCACCCTCTCCAAGGGGAGACGGAAGTTGAACCGCCACGCGCTTCCGGCGTGTAAGGTGAGGAATTAACGTCATGCCCCTGGCTCTGGAAGGAATCAGAATCGTAGATGTCTCGCAGGGCGTCTCTGGGCCTTTGGGGTCCATGATGCTAGGAGACCTGGGGGCTGAGATTATCAAGGTCGAGCCGACCGAGGGTGACTGGCTCCGCCAAATTGGACCATTCGAGAAGGGCGAAAGCTCCCTGTTCATCCGGCTGAATAGGAACAGGCGCGGCATCTGCCTGGACCTGAAATCTCCGGCTGGCAGGGAGGCCCTGGTCAGGCTGGTCCAGGGCGCCGACGCCTTCATTGAGGGCTACCGGCCAGGGGCCATGGACAGACTGGGCCTAGGCTACGACGATCTGTCGGCGGTGAACCCTGGCCTCATCTACTGCTCCATATCGGGAATGGGAAGCCAGGGTCCGATGGCCGAACATCCCGCCACGGAGCTTGACGTGCAGGCCATTATCGGAAAGTACCGGCATCTGGGCCGCGCCGATGAGCCGCCTCTGCGCGTGGGGTTCGACGTGGTGTCGGAGAACGCCGGATGGGCCGCCGCTCAGGCTGTGGTCATAGGCATAATGGAGCGGGAAGCGACGGGTCTGGGACAGCACGCGGAGACCTCATTGCTGGATGCGGCGGTCAACCTGATGCAGTGGGCCACAGCCGCCGAGTCCGCCCCCGACGAGTGGAAGGGAAAGCAGCTCGCCGGCTACACCGAACCCCCTGACCACGGGTTCCGCTGCAAGGACGCCAACTTCCTGCTGGACATGGGGCGGGTGGAGGAAGAATGGAAGCAGTTTTGTCTCGCAGTGGGCGCCGACGACGTGGCCCACAACCCCCTCTATGACAGCTTTGCCAAGCGCCTTAACTGGATGCCTACCATCCGGGAAGAGATGGCGGCGGCGCTGGAGGACTGGACCTTCGATGACTTGGAAAAGCTGGCCAGGGGAATGGGGGCCACTATAGTTAGGATGAACACCTTCGACTCGCTGATGAACCACCCACAGGTGGAAGCGTTGGAGATGGTCCGCGAACTGGAGCACCCGGTGGTCGGAAGATACCGCACGCTGGACATCCCGTGGGACTTCTCAGAACCCATCGCCCGGCTTGCTCCAGCGCCGGCGCCTACTCTGGGTCAGCACACCAGGGAGCTGCTGGCCGAGGTCGGATACTCCGAAGCGGAGATCTCCGGCATGTATGCGGAGGGGGCTGCGGGGTAGGGCTTGGCGCCAGTCCCTTCTCCCCTGGCGGGAGACGGTTAGAGCCTGACCTATCCTGGCCGAAGAGATCAGAGGGCGCTAAAGGAAGTTGGGCATGACTGGTCGGAAGAGGTTGGGAATCACCCTCACCCCAACCCTCTCCCGTCGAGGGAGAGGGGGCGGAACGGCCAATCCCTTCTCCCCTGGCGGGAGAAGGTTAGGATGAGGGGGCTATAAACGGCTCATCTAGGGCGCGGCGTCTCAGAAAAGAGTCAACCGATGCTGAAAGTGCTATGTGGAGGCTTTTGCGAAACCGTCAGTTTGCGGGTCGAAAATTCCGCAGGCAAGTCCCCATAGGGCGATACGTAGTGGACTTGGTATGTTTCGAGAAGAGGCTGATTGTCGAGTTGGACGGGGGACACCACCAGACACGGGAGGACAACGACGGTGAGCGCACGAGATGGCTCACTGGTCAGGGATTCAGGGTAGTAAGGTTCTGGAACAATCAGGTCTTGAATGAGCCTGTTTCGGTCCAGGAAACGCTTCTGGCCGAGTTGGAAATGGCTCCCTCCTCCTCACCCGTCAAGAGAGAGGGAGCATCATAGTCGGAGGAGAAGGATGAATTTCGGATGTGTGATACCGAACAGGGGGAACCCTCTGTTCACCCCGGAGGAGATGAAGACCCAGGTGATCAAGGCCGAGGAGATGGGTTTCGAGCATGCATGGTTCAGCGACCATGTGATTCTGCCCAACACCGTAGCTCCCCGTTACCCCTATTCAGCCACCGGAGTGCCTCGGTTCACCGTTGAGCAGCCCTACAGTGACCCGCTGACAGTCATGGCTTTCATGGCCGGGGCCACTTCCCGCATAAAGTTCGGCACCGGCGTGCTGGTGATTCCCTACCGGCCTGCGGTGCTGGCAGCGAAGATAATCTCCACCATCGACTACTTCTCCGGCGGACGGGTGATTCTGGGCATCGGAGTGGGCTGGATGGAGGAGGAGTTCGTTGCCCTGGGGCTGGACACGTTCCGCCAGCGGGGCAAGGTCACCGATGAGTTCATCAAGGTCTTTCGAGAGTTGTGGAGCAATGAGGACCCTGAGTACGACGGCGACTACGTCAAGTTCTCTGACCTGAAGTTCTATCCGAAACCCGCACAGAAGCCCGGAGTGCCCATCTGGGTTGGGGGCAACACGCCTCCGGCCATCCGGAGGGCTGCACGTCTGGGTGACGGCTGGATTCCCATCGGCGCCAGGCCGCCCGACCTGTTCCCTCCCGACGAGTTGGCCAAGAAGATCGGAGAGCTAAGGGACCTGACAGAGAAGGCGGGACGACCCAGGGACGACGTGGAGTTGGCCTTCTCCTGCGAGGTCGACTACGAGCGAAAAGGCAACGGGGAACGGTGGCCTCTTACAGGGACCCCCCAGGAAATCGCCGACGACTTGAAGCGGTACCACGAGATAGGCGTGCGCCACTACCGCATGGGCTTCCCTGGCGACACTCTCCAGGCCAAGTTGGACAACATGGAGCGGTTCGCCAACGAGGTCCGGCCCAAGCTGGGGACATGACCGGTGTCCAGTCCGTTGTCCCTTGCAAGAGCTTCGTGAACTCCCTCTCCCCGTGGGAGAGGGTTGGGGTGAGGGTAGTCTAAAGAAGCATGACCACCGCAGCGGAATCGATACTGGAAGGCCTTAATCCCGCCCAGCGGGAAGCTGTCGAGACAATCGAAGGCCCCCTGTTGATTGCCGCCGGCCCCGGCAGCGGCAAGACCCGCGTCATCACCCACAGGGTCGCGTATCTGGTGCGGGTGTGCGGAGTCAGCCCGTACCGTATTCTGGCCGTGACCTTCACCAACAAGGCGGCCCGCGAGATGAAGGAAAGGTTCGAACGCCTAGTTGGGCCCCGGGCGGAACAGCTCACCGTTGGCACATTCCACGCTTTCTGCGCGTCGGTCCTCAGACGCGACGGCAAGCATGTGGGGGTGGAATCCAACTTCACCATCTACGACGACGAGGACCAGATAAACTTGGTAAAGCAGGCCCTGGAGGCGGTCGACCTCGACCCCAAGCGCTTCCATCCAAGGGCGGTCCTCAGTTCCATCTCCAGGTCCAAGAGCCAGATGGTCGACTCCCACACCTTGGAACAAAACCAGCTAAGCTACTTCGAGGCGCAGGCGGCAAAGGTGTACCGCCAGTACGATGAGATACTCAGCCGCAATAATGCAGTGGACTTTGACGACCTGCTAATGAAGACCGTGGTCCTGTTCCGGGACCACCCCGACGTGTTGAAGAAGTACCAGCGGCGTTACCAGCATGTCCTCATCGACGAGTTCCAGGACACCAACATAGCCCAGTATTCCCTGGCGCGGCTACTGTCCCAGGAGAGCCGTAACATCTGCGTGGTGGGAGACGCCGACCAGTCGATATACTCCTGGCGCCATGCAGACATACGCAACATCCTCAGCTTCCAGAACGACTACCCCGACGCCCGCACGGTGAATCTGGACGAGAACTATCGCTCCACGGGCGCCATCCTCGAGGCGGCCTCCAACCTAATTTCGGCCAACAAGATGCGCCTGGCGAAGGACCTCCGCACCTCCAAGGGCACGGGCGCCCTCATTGTGGCCCATGAGGTGTATGACCAGGAAGAGGAGGCCCAGTTCGCTCTTCAGGAGATAGACCGGCTGTCGAAGCATGAAGGGTACTCCTACGGGGACTGCGCCATCATGTACCGGGTCAACTCCCAGTCCAGGGCTTTGGAAGAGGCTTGCGCAAGGTACGGGATGAAGTACCGGCTGGTGGGAGGGGTGAGGTTCTACCAGCGGCGGGAAGTCAAGGACGTGATGGCCTACCTGCGCCTGCTGGCCAACCCCGAGGACGACGTAAGCCTGAGCCGAATCATAAACACACCCACCAGGGGCATAGGCCAACGCACTGTGCAGGAACTGACCCGCATGGCGAGGAGCCGTGAAATCTCGCTCATGGAAGCCTTGAAGACCGTCGGCTCTAGTCAGGGCCGCCCGGACGAGGAGACGGTTCCCGCCTCCCTCCGCTCCGCCAGGGCGGCGCGTCCCCTGGCGGATTTCCTCAAGCTGATGGACGCCCTCGCCGAGGAGAGCCGTAAGGTTGATGTGGTGGAGCTGGTCGACTCGGTTGTAGAGCGGACGGGCTACAAACGGTTCCTGGAAGAGAAGACCGAGGACTCTGAAGACCGGTTGGAGAACATCCGGGAGCTGCGCCACACGGCCCAGGAGTTCCGGGCCATGGACCCACCCGACGGGCTGGTGAGCATGTTGGAGCGGCTTGCGCTGGTGGCCAATGTGGATGACTATGTGGAGGCTTCGGAATCACTGACTCTGATCACTCTCCATCAGGCCAAAGGGCTGGAGTTTCCCGTGGTCTTCATCCTGGGGATGGAGGAGGGAGTGCTGCCCCACTTCCGTTCCATGGACAGCGAGGCGGAGATAGAAGAGGAGCGCAGGCTCTGCTACGTGGGCATGACCCGCTCCAAGGAGCGGCTCTACCTGCTCAGGGCCTTCCGTAGGAACCTTATTGGCATGGGCGGATTCTCCACTACGCTGCCCTCCAGGTTCCTGGAGGAGATTCCCAGACATTTGACAGGTCCGCCCGCCACGGCTCCTAGAAAGGTCCGGACCGCCTTGGCCAGGGACGTATGGGAGCCAGCCTCGGTGCCCTCTCAACCTCAGACGTTGTTCAAGTCGGGCGACAAGGTGAGCCACCCGACTTTCGGGGAGGGTATGGTGGTCAGCTGCGTTCCCTCGGGCACCGACTTTGAGGTGACTGTGGCGTTCACCGAAGGAGCCGGCGTGAAACGGCTGCTTCTCAGCTACGCCCACCTGGAACCCGTGTAGCAGGGCCGCTTCCGGCTCTTCACGACCTGCCCGACGCCTGGGAAAGACCTTTGACCGAGGGCTAACCGCTGAGGAAGTCCAGGAAGTTGCCCAGGCCGGAGGTGTCGCCCCGGAATATCTCGGTGTAACCGCACCTGGTGCAGGAAATGGCGGTGAACTTCTTGTTCTGGATGTCGAAGAACCGGGAATACTTGCCCGTGGTCCGGATTTCCTCCGTGGTGTACTCCGGGTGTGCGCACTTGGCGCACCTGAAGGACTGGCCGGTTTGTGCCATGCGAAGTTGCTCCTTGGGGACTGTCTCAAACCCTGGGTATGGCCTGGTTTATGCGTGCCCCCTACGTTATCACTTCGGGTAGAGACGTTTGAAGGGGAAGGCGTACACGCTTTCAAAGTCATTTGAGAACCGCCCTTCTTCCTTCCACCCGGCGTTGAGCTGCAACAGCTCCCGGAAGGCCTTGGCTGGGTCGGGTTGGTCCGTTTCATAAAGGTTCAGGAACCTGGCGCCCTTGCCCGTGACCTCTTCCCTGCACTCGTACCTGTAGGCGATGTGGTACAGGCCCGACTCCAGGATGTCCCTGACGTGGATGTCGCTGTAGAACCGGTTGAAGTCGTCGGTAAGTGCAGGGTCGGGAACGTTGGCCATGACCACGAACCCTCCGGTGGACTTCCGGTTGGCCGCCCGCAGCTCTCCGCCCAACCTCTGATAGATGCCCACGTGGACTACGTCCAGCAGGGGAGACATTCGTTCAGGGGACCTTACCCGTTTGGGGGACTCATTCTGGGCCTTCCATGCGTCCATAGCGTCATCCCAAGCGGTCTCGTAGAGGGCGATGTAGCCGGGCTGCCCGTCTTTGCGGTCCGCGTTCTCCAGCCTCATAGGGTTGCCGAACACTCCGGTGGCTGTCACGTCGGGCAGGTGCATGTGGTTATACCAGCGGTTGAACTCATCCTCGCGGCCCGCCTCGCCGCAGTTGCTGAAAACCAGCAGCATCCCGTTGGGGTATCGTCCGTCCATTGGTTCCTCCTAATCCGGGACCGGAGTCCCATGTTGGTGGGTGGCTCTGTGGCCCTAGGACGACGCGGCGGCCTTGTGGCGGTCGATGGCGTCCTGGGCCCGTGGACTGATTGCCTGCTGCACGGCCACGTTGACGACGTAGGGGCGGTCGGTGACGCTCAGGGCGCGCTCCAAGGCTGGCGCAAGCTGTTCGGGGGTTTCGACAAACTCGCCGTAGCATCCCAAGCCCTGGGCCACGATGTCGTACCGGCTCTGGAGCAGGTCTGTCACCACGGCCCTGCCATAGAAGCCCAACTGCCGCTGCTTGTCCGTGCCCCAGGCGGAATCGTTGCCGATAATCACGGTCATAGGGATCTTGTGCCTCACCGCCGTATCCAGCTCCATAGCCTGGAAGCCGAACCCTCCGTCTCCGCACAGGTTGATGATCCGCGCATCCGGATAGGCGATTTTCGCGGCGATGGCGCTAGGCAGGGACGACCCCAACATGCCCAGGGTGGACAGGTACAGGTAGCGTCCGGCCATGTGTGCTTTGTAGTGGCAGCGCCCGAAGTGGCAGAAGTCCCCGCCGTCGAAAATGAGAAAGTCGTCGGGGCGGAGGTACGGCGACAGAGTCTTGTGCAGGTACATGGCATGCATGGGGGCTTCCGGTATGGCCAGAGTGTCCAGCCATTCGGCGTGTGCGGCCTGCACTCCCCGCAGCCTGTCCATCCAGGGCAGGGGAGCCCAGGTGTGCTTGGCGGCTTCATCGACCAACTGCTTCACCACCGCTCCCACGTCCGCCGTTATTCCCACCTCGGCGCCCCGGTTTCGGCCCACCTCGGCCGGGTCCGGGTCAACCTGAATGACCTTGGCGTCAGCGGATATGGAGGGAGGAAGCCCGAACCCCACAGCGTTGTCCATCTTCCTGCCCAAGAAAACGACTGTGTCGGCCTCAGACAGCAGATTCGCCACCCGATTGAGACCGCGCACGAACAACCCGAAGCAGTTGGGGTGGTCGTCAGAGACAATGCCGGTGGCGTGCTCCTCGGTGAGGAGGGGTAAGCCCGTGACATCGAGAAATTGGGCGAGGGCTTCTCCGGCGTTGGAGTCGGCGGCAGGACCTCCGGCCACAATCATGGGACGCTGGGCCTGTTGCAGTATGCGGATTATTTCCCGTATGGCGTCTGGACTGGCCGACGCCTGCTCCTCGGCCCGGTACTGTTCGGCAGAGAAGAAGGCGACCTCGCTCGCGTCCACCGTCTGTTCCTGAACGTCGATGGGGATGGTCAGGTGGACAGGCCCTCGCCTGCCGGTCATGGCCGTTCTGAAGGCCCGGGCCAGATAGTCCGGGATGCGCCGTGCGTCGGGCACCAGCCAGGAGCCCTTGGTCACGGGAGCAGCCATGGCCGTCTGCTCGATTTCCTGCATTGCTCCCCGCCCAAGCTGCGATGCTGCGGCGCTTCCGCTGATGTTCACAACTGGGCTGCCTCCATGCATGGCGTTGGCGAGACCTGGGATTGAGTTGGCCATGCCGGGAGTGGTGAAGAGGGTGACTCCGGGCTGTCCGGTGATGCGGCCCCAGGCGTCGGCCATGTGAACGGCCGCCTGCTCGTGACGCACGTCGACAAACCGGAAGTCCATGTCGAACATGGTGTCCATGACAGGCAGAGTATGGTCTCCGGCCAGGGCGAACACGTTTTGCACGCCCTCCAGCTTCAGCGCTCTTCCGATGAGTTGGCTTCCCGTCACCTTGCCGCTGCTGGCCATAACGGTCTCCTTCCTCCGGCCGGCCCCTGGCCAGCCGAGTTAGACGGCTCGCTGCTAAGGCCCATTATGTTCCAGGCGCCCGCACAGTGGCAACTAGGGACGGTTATGGGGAGTGGGGCCTTAGCTTTGGTTGCCGCTCCTGTGCGGCGGGTATATAATGCCCGATGTATCTTGCGCCTCGCCCCGCGCCCCCCTTGAGGCGGCTTCAAGGGCGCCCAAGAGGAGACGACAATGGCCCTTCCGGAACGACTGAAGTTCGGCATATTCCTCGCCCCGTTCCACCCAACCGACGAGAACCCCACTCTCGCTTTGCACAGAGACATGGAGCTGCTGGAATGGCTCGACTACCTGGGATTCGACGAGGCCTGGGTGGGAGAGCACCACAGCGCCGGGTGGGAGACCATATCCTCTCCCGAAGTGTTCATAGCCGCGGCGGCCGAGCGTACCCGCCACATTAAGCTGGGCACCGGCGTCATCAGCCTGCCGTACCATCATCCTTTCATGGTGGCCAACCGGATGGTGCAACTCGACCACATGACACGGGGGCGGGTGATGTTGGGCGTAGGGCCAGGGGCCCTGGTCACCGACGCCTACATGCTGGGCATCGACTCGGCGGTCCAACGGGAGCGGATGGACGAGTCGCTGGGCATGGTGCTCAGGCTGATGACCGAGACGGACCCCATCACCTACGACGGAGGCTGGTTCCAGCTAAACGAGGCGCTTCTGCAACTCAGGCCATACACCAAGCCCCACATGCCGGTCGCCGTAGCGTCGGTGTTGTCTCCCTCTGGAGTGGCGCTGGCCGGAAAGCACGGCGCGGCGGTGCTCTCCCTCATCGTTTCCAGGGACAGGCCCGGTTTCACGGACCTGGCTCCCCTTTGGTCCATAGCCGAGGAATCGGCTGCGGAACATGGCCAGACCGTCAACAGAGACGACTGGCGCATCGTCATTCCCACCCACATAGCGGAATCTCGGGAAGAAGCCATAGAGGACGTGAGGAAGGGCGGAGGACGCATCCAGCGCAAGTATTTTGAGGAGACCCTCGGACGCCTCCCCGACGACCCGGAGCCGATGGACAAGATAGTGGACACAATGGTCGCCACAGGGTCGTGGGTTGTGGGAACGCCTGACGACTGCGTAGACGCCATCAAGCGTCTGGAGCAGGAAAGCGGCGGATTCGGGGCATACCTGGTGCAGACGTTCGACTGGGCGCCGCGGGAGAAGCTCCTTAAGAGCTATGAGCTTATGGCCCGATACGTCATGCCCAAGTTCCAGAATTCACTGGTCGGCATCGAGACCTCTAACGAGTGGGCCAGAGAACGCTCCCCCGTATTGACAGAAATGAGAACGAGGGCCATCGACAGGGCCAAGGAGGCCTACGACCAACGCAGAGTGACCTAGCCCTAGCGTAAGGAGCCCAAGACCCAACTCCATTCGTCCAGAGCTTGTCGAAGGACAGGCACACGGGACACATGAAATAGGAAAACAGAAGAGAGCGCTGTAATGCATTTCGGCATTGTAATAGAAGGGGACTACCGGGAAGGCGCCACCCAGGACCAGGCCTTCCAGGAGGCGTATGACTTGGTGGACACCGCCGAAGGGCTGGGACTGGACGGCGTATGGCTGGCGGAGAGGCACTTCGCCGCTCCCGCCAGTTCCCTGGACCCAATGGGGGCTGCCATACCCTCCATCGTTTCCACTCCCATGATACTGGCCACGGCCGTCGCAGCCCGAACCCAGCGGGTCAGGGTGGGCATCGCCGTCAGCGTCCTGCCCCTGAACCACCCGGTGCGCATGGCTGAAGAGGCCGCCACGGTGGACAACATCAGCCAGGGACGGTTGGACTTTGGCGTGGGCCGGAGCGGGTTCATGCGGGCCTACGAGGGCTACGGCATACCCTACGAGGAGAGCCGTCCACGCTTCCGGGAATGTCTGGAGGTCATCACCAGGGCCTGGACGAACCACCGATTCTCATACGAAGGCGATTTTTATCAATTCGACAACGTCTGCGTCATGCCAAAACCTTTCCAGACGCCCCATCCTCCCATCCGCATCGCGGCCACTACGGGAGAGACCTTCCCGGCGATGGGTGAATTGGGGTACCCAATATTTGTGGGGCTTCGCGGTATGGACCTGCCAGAACTCAAAGAGCGCCTCAAAGTCTACCGCGAAGAGTGGAACAAGGCTGGCCACCCGGGAAACGGCGACGTGATTCTGCGCATGCCGGTCTACGTGGCGGACACGGACCAGCGCGCCCGGGACGACGCCGAGACAAGCACCATGAGGGCATACGAAAGGCTGGCCGCCACCTGGTCCAACGTCACCGTCACAACTCCAGGAGTGACCGGGTTGGAGGAGCGGGCTGAGCAGGCCAAGCGCATCGCAGGCGCAACTTTTGACGATATACTCAGAGACCGTCTGGCCTACGGCTCCCCTGAGACCGTCATTGCAAGAATCAATGAGGTGCGGGAGGACCTCGGCATATCCGGCATTATCGCCGAACTCAACGTGGGCGGACGCATTCCCAAAGAATTGGTCTTCGACTCCCTCAACCGTCTTGGCAAGCAGGTAATTCCGTCATTCAGATAGGATTCGGCGGACAGAGCCGCCGTCGATTCAGCCGGATCCTCGCTAGGCAGACCGGACCGGACACCCCTTGATAACGCACCTTACGCAAGCCGCCAACTACAAGTGGTGGGCCTTCATCGCCATCGCGTCGGGCACTTTCGTTTCCGTGGTGGACCACGGCACAGTCCTGGTTGCCCTCCCCACCATCACCGACCACTTCAGCTCGGACCTACCCACCGCCCAGTGGGTCGTCGTGGGCTACGCATTGACCATAAGCGCCCTTCTTCTTCCGATGGGGCGTCTGTCGGACATAATCGGGCGGAAACGAATCTACGTATACGGATTCGTCATCTACATCATTGGCGCCGCCCTTTCGGGATTTGCCGGCGAAATGCTTCCCCTCATCCTGTTCAAGGTCATCCAGGGCGCCGGTTCGGCGATGGTGCAGGGCACCGGGATGGCAATGATAACCTCCATATTCCCCGCCAATGAGCGAGGCAAGGCCCTGGGCTTGCATATGAGCGTGGTGGGAGTAGGCGCCGTGGCCGGTCCCGTCCTGGGGGGCCTGATGGTAGAGACTCTCGGATGGCGCTGGGTCTTCTTCATCAACGTTCCGGCGGGACTCATGGTCATCGCGGCGGTTCTGGTGATTCTGGACCCTTCCAGGCTGGGCCAGGAAGGAGGACGGGCCAAATTCGATTGGATGGGCGCAGGGCTGTCGGCAGGGTTGCTTGTGGCCTTCCTCCTGTTCCTCACCACAGGTCCCACGTCAGGTTGGGGTTCGCCCGGAGTCCTGGCGGGGATGGCGGCCTTTGCCGTCCTTTTTGCGTCGTTCATCTGGTGGGAGCTCCACACTCAAAGCCCCATGCTGGACCTGCGTTTATTCAAGCGCAGGGTATTCGCCTTAGGCGTACTTACAGGTTGGATTTCTTTCCTGAGCAACTCCCCGGTCAGGTTCCTCATCCCTTTCTTCCTCCAGCCAGTCCTGGGGTTCAGCCCGGCCCAGATGGGGCTGCTTCTGGCTCCAGGGGCGCTGGCTATGATCATCATGGGGCCTCTCAGCGGACGGCTGTCAGACCGATACGGGTGGAGGAAACTCAACGTGGGCGGAAACCTGGTGTCAGCCTCCGGACTGATACTGTTGTCCACAGTGACGGTGAATACGCCCGTGGCCCTGGTAGTTGCCTCTTTCGTCTTATCAAGCATGGGCATGGGCATGTTCAACTCGCCCAACAGCAGCTCCATATTCAGCTCTGTAGAGCGGGAAAAGTTCGGAGTTGTCGGCGCTCTGACCCAGCTTATGCGGAACTCCGCCAACGTGACCAGCATCGCCATAGCCACTGCCATAGTCACCGCCACTATGGCGTCCATGGGCTTCCTGCCCAGCCTGGAAGCCTGCTCCAACGCTGCCGGAAACCCTGAAGTATGCGCCGCCTTCACAGCTGGAATGCGTCGGGCGGGCTTGGCCTTCGGCGTTCTCCTGTTGGCTGGGGCTGTGCTATCATATTTAAAGGGAGAGAGGCCCAGGCCCGTAGTGGAACCGCCTAGGCCGGTAGCCCAGGCAGAACCGGCCCAACCCGATTAACATGGCTCCGATAGACTACATACCGCGCACCAGGGAGATGTACTCCGACCAGCCGCCCTACCGGTGGGTCGTCAACGAGGACGCGCCCTGGACCCCGTTGTCCAAGCCCGTGGACCAGTGCAAGGTGGCCCTGATAACGTCCGGGGGCGTCCACCTGGCTGACCAGAAGCCCTTCCACATGAAGGATGACACCTCGCTTAGGGAGATTCCCAAGCACACCCCTACGCCCGAACTGCACATCAGCCACTTCGGCTACCTCACCAACGACGCCAAGGCCGACCCCAACTGCGTCTTCCCCCTGGACCGCATGAGGGAATTGGAAGCCGAGGGGGTAATCGGAGAGCTGTCGGACCCGGCGTACAGCTTCATGGGCGGCGTTTACTCCATCCGGAGGGTGCGCCAGGAGTTGTGCCCCGAGGTCGTGGACCGTCTGGCCAGGGACAAGGTAGACCTGCTGTTCCTTGCGCCTGCCTGACCAGTGTGCCATCAGTCCGTTGGACTGATAGCAAGGGCGGCGGAAGAAGCGGGTATCCCCACTGTTGCCATGACTTCCGCCCTGGACATAACCAGGGCGGTGAAGCCTCCCAGGTCGGTTTTCGTCAACTTCCCGCTGGGACACCAGACGGGCAAGCCGAACGACCCGGCGTTGCAGCGGGCTATCGTGCTGGACGCCCTGGACGCGGCCCAGTCAATCTCCGTTCCTGGCGAAGTGGTTGTTCTTCCCTACGTGTGGGACGAGCAGGACAGCAGTTGGGAAGAGAACGACTACCGTAAGGGCTACCTGCCCAGCTACGAACGCACAGTCGTTTAGCCCTCTACAGTCCTGAGGCTCCCGTATCGTCGGCGAGTGGATAGAGACCGGGGGTTATCAGATAACGATCGGTGGGGTGGAAGAGGGGCTCCTGTCTGCCACCCAGCACCGGTCAGTCCGGGGGGGTTCCTGTTTGGTCAACGATTCCAGCGTCCCTAATCGTCAGCTTCTCTTCGCGGATTTCCGTCCACCGATGCCTCGTCACTTCCATGTGGATGAAGTCCAACCCCACACGCCTGACCGACTTCACCGGAATGAATCCGCATTTTTGGAATGCCTTTTGCGCCCGCATGTTCCAGTCCAGAGTGTGGAGATACAGCCGGTCCACCTTCAGCCTGCTGAACAGGTAGTCCAGCATGGTGACCACTGCATCGTAGCCATAGGCCTTGCTCCAGTATTCCCGGTCACCTATTACGATTCCCACCTCGGCCTGCCGGTTCACCGAATCGTAGTCATAGAACATGCAGTTGCCGATGTACTTCCCCTCCAGGGTCTCGATGGCGAACCTGCCAGAGGCGGGGGTGGGATAGCGAATCTGGTCCCTCTGAAGGCGCTGGAACTCCTCGAAGCGCATCCTAAGCGGGGTGGAGGCGTCGAGCCGCGCTATCTCCTCGTCGGTGCGCCATGCATAGTCGAGCTCGGCGTCCTCTATCCGCTTCTCGCGCAGGATGACTTTGCCGCCTTCGAGCTTGACCATGAAGGGCCTACCGAGCCGCCGTGCCGTTCGATCCTGCGAGCTTCTCTTCAATCATAGTCAAGGCCTGTTCCATAACCTTGACCTCGTTGGCATAGATCAGGCTCTTTAGCGCCGTCTCCGGGTCGAACCACTGGACTTGATCGAACTCCGGGTCGTGGTCGGAAGTGGCCCCCCCCTTGTGAGCCATCAGATAGAAATGGACCGTCTTGTTGCAGTGGGTCCCTTCCGGGGGTATGACAAACCAGTAGTTGATATTTCCAATCGGCGCCTCGATGTCGGCCAGGAGACCGGTCTCTTCCCGAACTTCTCTGAGAGCCGTCTGCTCCAAGCTCTCCCCCTGGTCCGGGGTCCCTTTGGGAAGACTCCATCTGACGGGGTCGTTTCTTCCGCACAGCGCAGTTTCAACTTTCCCGGCGACTACCCTGTAGACCACTCCTCCGGACGACACGGCCCTTTGAACCCTCTTGCGGAGTCCCTTCTCGTTCAATTCGTTTCACCTTTGTCAAATCGTGGTGTAAAGCTGAGGCCAGCCATTTGGCGGGGTCAGCGTCGTTGGGCTAATTCTAATTCTGGGGTTTTGGGGCCGTCAAGGACGGCGCTGCTCAACGGCAGTCGCTCGTCTGAACGGGACCAATGGGACTAGAGCATTGCTGCAGTCCGGACTGATCGGGCCGAACGGTTGCCATCCAGCGCTCCGACTCCCCGTAAAACGGCCCCCAACGCACGAGCCGATTTGACGCATCCTATATCGTTTGGGGTATATTCCTTATTTGCAAGCTGCGATAGATGATTGCGCCCGAAATAGCTCATCAATCATACCGAGGGGGACATCCATGACCACAAACCGGTTCTCAGAGCGCGACACGGAGCGCTTCTACGACGCAGAGGACGCCCTCTATCGCCTTTTCTGGGATGCGGAAGGAAGCCTCCATTGGGGTCTTTTCGATGAAACCACGGGAGACGACTTCCTCAAGGCCTGCGTAAACCTCAACCGCATGATGGCCCTGGAGGCCAGAATCGACAGCCGGTCCCACGTGCTAGACCTGGGATGCGGCAACGGCAACACATCCATTTGGCTGGCCCGGGAGTGGGGCTGCCAAGTCACCGGCATCGACCTGAGCGGCGTGCGAATCGACAACGCCAGAACCGACCTGAGCGGGCGCTCCGAGTCCATTCGGGAGCGGGTGCGTTTCGAGAAATGTTCCGCCACCGACCTGCCCTTCGAGGACGGTTCCTTCAGCCACGTCTGGAGCCAGGCGGCAATCTACCATGTGCCGGACAAGGATTCGACTTTGAAGGAAGCCCACCGGACACTGAAGCCCGGCGGCCTCATGGTGTTCGACGACCTAATCAAGCCCAAACCCAACATCAGCGCAGACGCTCGAAAATACGTGTATGACCGCCTTCTCTTCGACACGGACTACAGCTTCCAGAGCTACCAGGAAGCCCTGAAGAAAACAGGATTTCAAGTCGAAGACGCCAGGGACCTGTCCAGCCATCTACGGCGGTCTTATCAGCATCTGCACATGATGGCCTCCGAAAAGAAGGACCTGAACCCGGAGGC
Organism: Dehalococcoidia bacterium; assembly: GCA_965224415.1. Taxonomy (GTDB): domain Bacteria; phylum Chloroflexota; class Dehalococcoidia; order Lucifugimonadales; family JAGWBF01; genus DAOUJI01. The sequence goes on from CBDCZB010000002.1 coordinate 211,530, forward strand.
CCTCGTTCCCCTGGCAGCGGCCTACACCCAGATGGTGGCGGCCATAGAGGCGGAAGACCTGGGATGGGGATTTTATGTAGCCAGGAAAGCAGTACGCACTCCAGAATAGGCCCGGCCTTCCGGCACGTAAAAGCTCGACCAAGGCCAACAAGAATGTATAGGCGGGACTTATGAGCCAAGAACAAAACTTGATTCAGTGGATATATTCATCCAAGGACAACACTGAACTGTCGGAAAGATATGACCAGTGGGCCGCTTCCTACGACCAGGACCTGGACTCCGACTTTGGCTGGCTGGGCCCTCAGAAAAGCTCCGAGACCCTGGCCAGGCTCGTCGCCAAGGACGCCCATATCTTGGACGCGGGCGCAGGCACGGGCCTGGTGGGCCAGTTCCTGCACGAGCTGGGCTACCAGGACCTGACGGCGATGGACATGTCGACGGGGATGCTGGAAGAGGCCGCCAAGAAGAACGTATACAAAGAGTTCCACTGGATGGTGTTGGGGGAACCTCTGGACTTCCCGTCCGACTCCTTCGACGCCGTCATCAGCGTGGGAGTCATGACCGTGGGACACGCTCCCGCCGGTTCCCTGGACGAGCTTGTGCGCATCACCCGCCCCGGCGGGCACATAATCTTTACCCTGAGGCCAGACGTCTATGAGGCAGACGGTTTCAAGGAGAAACAGTCTTCGCTGGAGGCCGACGGGAAGTGGAGTTTGGTTGAACGGAGTGAAAAGCACCAGACTCTGCCGAAAGGCGAGCCCGACATATATCACCAGGTATGGGCGTACCAGGTCAAGTAACGTAACGACCGCGAATTTGCAACGCCAGGGCAATCGATATAAGATTGCCCTGGTTTATTTCCGGGTTGAAGCCGCGTTGCCGCGGGCATCCGCTCCAGGGAGGTCCTGTAGATGGGCCAAGAGTTGCTCAAAGAAGGCTTGTCCATGTTCGACGCCGCCCGCGAAGTGGGGGTCGAGTTCGTCCATGAGATGGAGCCCACCCGTAAAGAGGTGCAGGCCAATGGCCTCACCTTCAGTTACCTCGAATGGGGCGACCCGTCCAACCAGACCATTCTCTTTCTCCACGGGGCATTGCAACAGGCCCACAGCTGGGACTTCATATCCCTGCCGCTTGCCCCCGACTACCACGTCATTGCCCTGGACGCTAGGGGCCACGGCGACACCCAGTGGGCGCCCGACGGTAACTACTCCATGGAAGCTCACCAAGCCGACCTGGACGCTGTCGTAGAAGCCTTGGGGCTCCACCAGTTCATTCTGGTGGGCCACTCCATGGGTGGTAGAGGCAGCTACATTTACACCTCTCGAAACCCAGACAAGGTGAAGGCTCTCACCATAGTGGACACCGGACCGGAAACCATCCGGGTGGGTCAGAACCGCATCCAGCAGTTCCGGGAGCTTCCCGACGAGCTGGACAGCTACCAGGAATTCGCGGACCGCGTCCAGGAATACACCCACCGGGGCCGGGACCAGGTCATGGGAGCCCTGAAGTACAGCATCAAGCTGCGGGACGACGGCAAGTGGACATGGAAGTATGACAAGGCCCTGCGTTCCTCAGGCCCACGGCCCACAAGCTGGACGACTGAGCGGCTGTGGGAGGCTGTCGGAGCCATCACCTGCCCTACGCTAATCGTCCGAGGCGGCGCCAGCGACATTCTCGGAGCCGAAACGATGGACAAGATGCTCCAGGCCATTCCCGGAAGCACAGCGGCCATCGTACCCGGAGCGGGCCACTTGGTACAGGGGGACAATCCCCGCCTGTTTCTGATCGCCCTCCGGACACTGCTGGACCGCGTCTAGGGTCTGGCCCCTGCCCCCAACTGCCCCTTCTACCCTGGCGGGAGAAGGTTGGGATGAAGGGGAAAACTAAAGCCCCAAACCCGTCATTCCGGCGCAGGCCGGAATCCAGGGAGTGCTCTGAAGCCGTGGGATTCACTCATCGCGGCCCTCCCGAACTAGGAGAGGCGGACTGTGCGGAAATTTCCTTCAGGCGTGTCGTGGCGGACGGCTAGGCTTGCACCAGGACTTTTCCCGCCACTTCCATCCCCAGCACCACCTCTTTGCCGCCTAGTAGCAGGCTGATGGTGCCTTTGTAGGGCGCCAGTTCCAGCACATCCAGCCTTTCGCCGGGCCTTAGACCGCTCCGGTCGAAATACTCCAACAGCTGTATGTCCTCTTCCGGCACCTGCTCGATCACGGTGGTGTCCCCTTCTTCGGTCTCCGAGAGGGGTTTCATGGGAGGCGGATTGAAACCCTGGTCATACCCGGGGATGCGGCTTCCAAAGGGACTCGTCTGTGGATAACCCAGGACCGCCGCCAGTTTCTTCTCCACGTAGGGGGATATTGCGTGTTCCAGCCTGTGGGCCTCGGTGTGGGCCCGGAACCATTCGACGTCCAGAAGCTCCGTGAGCATCCTTTCCGCCAATCGGTGGCGCCTGACCACCGATTCACCGACCGCCTGTCCTCGGTCGGTGAACTTCACTTCCTTGTCCGAACCGATTTCCAACATGCCCTGCTTGTTGAGCCGCTTGAGGGTGCCCACAACGGTGGCCACTGAAACGTCCATAACCTCGGCCAGCCGGGTGGGAAACACTCTTTCACCCCGTTCGTGCAGCTTGTAGATGGCTTGGAGATAGTTCTCCACGACCATGCTGATTTCCGGTTTGGGCTCACCCAACATCATTGCCATATCATGCCTTCCACAATGGGTTGTATACAGATTAACATACCCCAATTCTCCGGTCGTGTCTATTTAATTGCCTCTTGAACTAAGTCGCTCTACGCGAACGGGCGCCCACAAGGGACGCCCCTACGACAGGGTGCGGGATCTCTCCCGTCTTTCCGGCGCAGGCCGGAATCCAGTGTCTTCTCCAAAGCGCGGAGCCGCCCTCACCCCAACCCTCTCCCGGGAGGAGAGGGGGGATGCGAAGGTCTCCAGAGGACTACGGGCTGGGGTCGTTTACAAGTTGGGAGCGTTGTGCTAATAATTCCGTGAATCTCAGGCTGAGAAAGCTCCGTATCACTAAGGAGGGCGCCCATGGTCGAGAGCACAGGCGGCATCGATGCACTGCTTCAGGAGGACAGGCGCTTTCCACCCCCGGAGGGCTTTGCCAGCGCCGCCACCGTCAAGACGACGGACGTCTACGACGAGGCGGAAGCCGACTTTGAGGGCTTCTGGGCCAAGTTCGCAGAGGAGTTGGACTGGTTCAAGAAATGGGACCAGGTCCTGGACTGGGACCCGCCTCACGTCAAGTGGTTTCAGGGCGGCCAAATCAACGTCTCCTACAACTGCCTTGACCGCCACCTGACCACCGCCCGCCGCAACAAGGCAGCCATCATCTGGGAAGGTGAGCCGGGCGACTGGCAGGTCTACACCTACTGGGACCTGTACCGTGAGGTGTGCAAGTTCGCCAACGGCCTCAAAAGCCTTGGGATAGGCAAGGGTGACCGAGTCACCATATACCTGCCCATGGTGCCTGAGTTGGCCATCGCCATGCTGGCCTGCGCACGCATCGGCGCGCCCCACAGCATCGTCTTTGGCGGATTCAGCTCCGAGTCCCTTAGAGACCGCATCAACGACTCAGAGGCCAAGGCGCTCATCACCTCCGACGGCGGCTACAGGCGGGGCAACGTCATTCCCCTGAAGAAGAACGCCGACGAATCTTTGGTGGGAGCGCCTACCGTGGAGCACGTGGTGGTGGTCAGGCGCACCGGCACGGCCGATGACCAGATGGTGGACGGCCGGGACATATGGTGGCATGACCTAGTGGCCGACCAGCCGCTGAAGTGCGACCCTGAGCCGATGGACTCGGAGGACCTTCTCTTCCTGCTCTACACCAGCGGCACCACGGGCAAGCCCAAGGGCATAGTCCACACCACCGCCGGATACCTTCTGGGGACCTACGCCACGACCAAGTGGGTCTTCGACCTGAAAGAGGACGACGTATACTGGTGCACCGCTGACATCGGCTGGATAACCGGGCACAGCTACATCGTCTACGGCCCCCTGGCCAACGGGGCCACGTCGATTATGTACGAGGGTTCTCCCGACTACCCCGACCGTGACCGCTTCTGGGCCATCATCGAGAAGTACGGCGCCACCATCTGCTACACGGCGCCCACGGCCATCCGCAGCTTCATGCGCTGGGGCGAGGAATACCCCAGGAAGCACGACCTCACCTCCCTGCGCCTGCTGGGAAGCGTCGGAGAACCCATCAACCCCGAGGCCTGGATGTGGTACCACGAGAACATCGGCGGAGGCAGATGCCCAATCGTGGACACCTGGTGGCAGACGGAAACGGGGATGATTCTCATAACGCCTCTGCCGGGAATCACGACCCTGAAGCCCGCCTCGGCCTCAAAACCCTTCCCGGGAGTCCTGGCGGAGGTAGTGGACGAGAAGGGGGACCCCGTGGGGGCCAACCAGGGCGGCTACCTGGTGCTCAAGCGGCCCTGGCCGTCCATGCTGCGCACGATTTACGGCGACCCCGACAGGTACGTGGAGCAATACTGGTCCAAATACCCCAACGTCTACTTCACCGGAGACGGCGCCAGGATGGACGAGGAGGGGTACTTCTGGCTGCTGGGCCGGGTGGACGACGTAATAAACGTGTCCGCCCACCGCATCTCCACAATGGAGGTGGAGTCGGCCCTGGTGGACCACGAGGCAGTGGCGGAAGCGGCGTCCATCGGCAAGAGCCACGAAATCAAGGGACAGGCCGTAGTGGCTTTCGTGACCTTGAAAGAGAGCGTCGAGGGTTCTGAAGACCTGATCAGGGAGTTGAAGGCCCACGTGACCACCAAGATCGGCGCCATTGCCCGCCCGGACGACATATTCTTCACCGCCGAGCTGCCCAAGACTCGGAGCGGCAAAATCATGCGCCGCCTTCTAAGGGACGTGGCGGAGGGCAGGGCCTTGGGAGACACCACAACCCTGGCCGACCCGGCAGTGGTGGAATCGCTGAAGGAGCAGTATGCCGACGACGAGGGCTAGGGGCATCCTACTGCGGACGGCTCTTTGGGCCGCCATTCTGGCGGTGGCGCTGTTCATGGTGTCCTGCGGAGGCGAGGCTCCCACCGCAACGCCGACAGCAGTCCCGCCAACCCCAGCTGCGACCGCCGCCCCCACGGTCCCTCCCACCGAGGCGCCCGCCATGACGAGCGGCCTAGCCTGGGAGGAGGTCATGCCCACAGGCCCCAAGTCGGGGCCGAGGCCGGCGCCGCGCAAGGACTCGACCCTGGTCTACGACCCGGTTAACTCAACGCTGCTCCTATTCGGGGGACGTGAAAAGGGACAGGCGATAAACGACCTATGGAGCTTCGACCTGGAAACCCGGATGTGGACGGAAGTGGACGCGTCGGGGCCTGAACCCCGTTTCGGGCATCTGGCAGTGTTCGACTTGAAGCGGAGCCGCATGGTCGTCTTCAGCGGACAGGCCGGGGCCACGTTCTTCAACGACACCTGGGCATACGATCCGGCCACGGGGCAGTGGGAGGAGCTGGAGCCGGAAGGAGACCTGCCCGTCACCCGGTACGGCAGCTGCTCCGGCTACGACGCCGACAACGATGTGTTCTATATCTCCCACGGGTTCACTAACTCCGGCCGCTTTGACGACACCTGGAGCTTCAACCTTGAGACGGAGTCCTGGACCGACTTGTCGCCGTCGGGAGACCGTCCCGTCAAACGCTGCCTGCACCAGTGCTTCTTCGACGGGACATCCAACCAGCTGGTCCTGTTCGGCGGCCAGTCCAACGTAGTGCCCATCCTGGGAGACCTGTGGAAGTTCGACGTGGGTTCGGGCGCCTGGACGGAGACAGAGCCGGGAGAACCGGCCCCTCTACCCCGTTTCAACCTGTCCCTGGCCGGGAACTCCGACTCCGGGGAGTTCTTCCTGTACGGGGGGCTTAGCACCCAGGGCAAAAGGGACGACCTCTGGGCCTACTCCTCTGGCGACGGCTGGAGCGACCTGGGATCCGGGAACGATCCGGGCCTTCTCACCAACCATGCATCAGTCTACCTGAGCGGCGAAAACACCCTCTACGTGTTCGGCGGCCTGGCGGACGGGGAGTCCAACACACTCTGGCGTGTCCAGCCCAACTAGCCGTTCTGGACTGAGGCCTGGTGAAACATTACCCGGTCAGGACTTGGTGACGCCTCGGACATAGTTGATGAACGCGCTGCATGTGACCAGCATGAACTTTGCTTCGTCGAACGTAACCTCACGGCTGTTCTCGGTAAGCCCGTGCCGAATTCCCCCTTCGTCGGAAGCGTACGCATAGAGTTTGATGAAAGCCTCTTTCCAGGCAGGATGTAGGGGCTCTTTTTCTTCCAATCGATTCAGCAAATCGCCGAGAGTACCTCTATCCAGGCCGAGAGTAGACTTGACTTGACTCTCAACTGCGGAGATAGATTCCTTGGATGAGTTCCGATAATCGGGGTCCTCACGGTCAGACAGCAGTTCGAGTGCCCTGTTCAAATGTTCAGCTACTGGCTGGTTCTTTCCAGCCGCAGCAGTTTCGATCGCCTCAATCTCGATCTGATCAGTGACCGGCGTGATGGATCCATTTACAAACCGGTATCCTGATAATTCTCGTTCCAAATAAGTATTGACCGTCTTCCGAAAAGCGGTTGCTCTATCGGGCTTGGTATCCACATTTGCAACGAACTCGATCAAATCATACGCATCGTACCAGTCACAAGCAGAGAAAAATATGCTGATGTCTCGCTTCGTTTCTTCCCAGAAGTCAGTAAGTGTGTCTACTTTCCATTTAAAGAAGTCTATCCACAAATGCCTACATATCTCCCGCAATTCAGGGTGCCTAAAGTCGGGTAACAACCCTATTGTCGCCTCGATCCGATCAACTCGTTGCAACCTCCAATAGTGGGTATCTAAAGCATTCCACAACGAGTTGCGCAGCGCGTCGTCCATCGATTCAAGTTGGATGGAGTTCCTTGCAGGTGTATAGCCATATCTTTCTGAGAATTTCATCACAGCCTTCCCAATCACACCATCGTATCTAACCATTATAATGGTTCTGAACTCATTTCCCGGCAAATTGGTGGCACAACATGCGCAACGCGCTCTACTACGGTGACAACTTGCAGGTGCTGCGGGAGCACATCGCCGACGAGTCGGTGGACCTGGTCTACCTGGACCCGCCCTTCAACTCCAACGCTTCCTACAACGTGCTGTTCAAGGAGAAGACGGGCGAGGAGTCGCCGGCCCAGATCAAGGCCTTCACCGACACCTGGGAGTGGACCCAGGAGACCCAGTTCACCTACGAGCTGGACATCATCCGCAACCCGGCGGTCCCGTCGGCCGTCAAGGACATGATCGGCGCCTTCCGCCAGTTCATCGGGCAGAACGCCATGATGGCCTACCTGGTGATGATGGCTCCCCGGCTGGTGGAGCTGCACCGGGTGTTGAAACCCACGGGCAGCCTCTACCTCCACTGCGACCCCACGGCCAGCCACTACCTAAAGCTGCTCTTGGATGCAGTATTTGGCCCAGCGAACTTTAGAAGCGAAATAAACTGGCGAAGGACGAACGCGCATAACGACGCCAAACAGGGCCGACAACAGTATGGAAATGTGCGAGACACGATCTTCTTTTACACGAAGGGCCGCCAGTGGATCTGGAATTGGTTGTACACCGATTATGACCAAGAATATATTGACAAATTCTACAAGTCCACGGAAGCCGATTCAGGCAGACGATATTCAATGGATAATCTAACGGCGGCGAAACCTGGCGGAGATACCAGCTATGAGTGGAGAGTTAAGCGTTTCCGTGGCGGAGAATGGGAAGCCGACTTGACCGGGGAACACACCCGTCCGGTTGATGGTTGGGAATACAAGGGCATATCGCCATATCAAGGAAGATATTGGGGATATTCTAAGGACAATATGGTCGCAATGGCGAAGGAAGGGCGTCTAGCGTATACCGGGAACGGGACCCCAAGATACAAACGCTATTTGGATGAGATGCACGGAGTACCATTGCAGAACGACTGGACCGACATTCGTCCGGCTTCACGGACGGAATCTCTCGGATACCCCACCCAGAAGCCCGAGGCCCTGCTGGAGCGCATCATCCGCGCCTCCTCCAACGAGGGCGACGTGGTGCTGGACCCCTTCTGCGGCTGTGGCACGGCGGTGGCATCGGCTCAGAAGCTGGACCGCAAGTGGATTGGCGTGGACATCACCCACCTGGCCGTCGCTCTGATGAAGAACCGCCTCAAGACTGCCTTCGACCTGGAGCCTCGCCAGGACTATGACGTGGTGGGCGAGCCCCAAGACTCCGGAGGCGCACGGGCCCTGTGGGAGCAGGACCCCTACCAGTTCCAGTTCTGGGCGGTCTCCCTGCTGGAGGCCCAGCCCCAACAGGAGCAGCGGCGGGGCGCGGACAGGGGCGTCGACGGCATGCTTTACTTCCTGGACGGCCCCCGGAGGACTCCCCACAAGGTGGTGATACAGGTGAAGGGCGGCCACGTCTCGTCACCGCAGATACGCGACCTGAAGGGCGTGGTGGAGCGGGAGAAGGCGGCGCTGGGCCTGTTCATCAGCCTTGAGGAGCCGACCCGGGACATGCGCACGGAGGCGGCCAGTGGCGGGTTGTTCCACTCAGACCTGTGGGACCGGGACTACCCCAAGATACAGATTCGCACGGTGGCCGAGATGCTGGAGAGCAACGACTTCGAGCTGCCGCCCCGCCCGGCGGCCTACCAGCCCGCCCAGCGGGTCCGCCGCTCCCAGGGCCGCCAACCCCCAATGGAAGGCCTGGAAACGGCGTAGGGGTTACAAGCCCCGGAGTGGGTTAAAGTTAACCGCTCTATCCGCCCCGTTCTTAATGGCTTCCAAGTACAGGGAAAAATCCACCGTCAGCAACGGAGTTTCCGCCGTTACTGCTTCCAACAGCGCTGCGTCAGTTAGACCCAGTTTGGCGAACGCGGGGTTGGATGACGCACTGGCACTCGCTACTACAACTTCACGGCTTTGATAGATGAGATATTGCAGCCGGCCCATCAGTCGGGAACGTTCTGGTTCGCCATGTTGTCGGATGAGATTGGATGCTTCAGTGAGGGTATTGGGGGTTACGAACAGCCGGTCGGCTTCCCGAAGTTGGTCAAGCAGGATATCGTAGTCTTCGGCCGAGTAGTCTTCCAAGCGCCGGTGCCTGGGAATTATATCCCTGCTCTCAGACCCCACTACCAGCAGGACCAACAGGTTGGAGTCCAGAAAGTATCCCTGCAACGTTGCCTGCTCACTTGGATTCCGGCAGAATTCGGTCTCTAACCCATTCCACTTCCCCAGTAACGTCATCGATACGAATCAGCTTATATGAGCGCCGCAGACCGGTCTGTCCTAACATAATGGTCGGCAAATCGCGTTTGTCCCAGGGCCTCGAGAATCCAACAGTTACTTCCCAGACATTCTCAGGACTTCTCCGTATTATCTCTTCCAGCCCAACATTGGTGATCCCTTCATCGGCGAAGAGGCTGGCGATAGACTCCTTGGCCAGCTTGGCGGCTTCTTTGACATCCATGGTGAGCTCCCTAGCGTTTCCCTTGCCAATGCGATTCTATCACTGGAGACCTACACGGGAAACCAAAGTTTGTCAGAATACACCTCTAAAATCCCATGCTTGGAACGATATAGGGGCATCGCCCCCATCCTAACCTTCCCCCAGAGTAGGGGAAGGGACACTGCCTCCTCGTCCGGAGAGGGTGAAGCCTGCCCTGAGCCTGCCGAAGGGGAGAGGGTGACTGACCTAAAACCCCCAACGCTGCCACGGATTCAATTGACACCTTTCCAACGGGTTTGCTAGCCTGAATTCGTATCGAATCAACGGGATTCCACGCCACGGGGACTAGGGTTTCTGACTAATCGGCAGCGGGCGGGGTATGCCCGTTTCCAGCCCCGCAAGATGCGTGGCGTCGACGCGAAAAGAGTCATGCAGCAGCCGCAAGACCAACATCAACACACAGAAAGGCCCCCAGACGCTCCGGGCGTCCCGGACGTGATCGAACAGGCCGAGGACCTCATGGCCCAGGTGCGTGAGAACCTGAGCGCAAATGACTTTCCCTCGGCTCTGACACTGTTCATGGACCTGCGTCCGGCGGACCAAGCCGAGTTGGTAGGGGAACTGCGCGGCGGGCAACAAGAGGAGATGCTCAGGTCCATGACCCCGGAAGTGGCTGCGGGTCTGCTGGAGCACATGGAGCCTGAAGAGGCCGTCGAGGTGTTCGGCGGCTTGGAGACTTCAGCGTTATCGGCTGCGCTGGACCAGACGACCCCCGACGTTGCGGTCGACTTCCTCAAGCATCTTCCCGAAGAACAGTCCCAGGAAACCCTTGAGGCGATGGAAGACCGGGACGAGGTGGCCCTGCTGCTGGGCTATTCCGACGAGACCGCCGGGGGGCTGATGACTCCCGAATTCCTGTCCATACGGGCCGGGGCCACCGCCGACATCGCCCTGGACTCCGTCAGGATATTCGGCCCCAGAGTCGAGGACGTGGGCTCAATCCTCGTGGTGGACGAAGACCGGAGGCTGGTCGGGTCATTGGGGCTGGTCAATCTGGCGCTGGCCCGATCAGCCTCTCTGGTACGTGAGCTGATGGACACCGAGGTAGTGTCGGTGCAGGCGGACACTGACCAGGAGGAGTGCGCCCGGCTCATGGAGCGGTACGACTTGAGCTATCTGCCAGTCGTCGATGAGCAGAGCCGGCTGCTGGGCGTGATTCTGACCGAGGACCTGGTGGACGTGCTTGAAGAGGAAGCCACCGAGGACATGTACAGCATGACCGGAATCGCCGGAGAACGGCTGTTCAACCCCTTCTTCTCGTCCATGCGTCGGCGCCTGCCATGGCTCTACTTGAACCTGGCCACCGCCGTGCTGGCCGCGGCGGTGGTGAGCTTATTCGAGTCCACCATCGAAAAGCTGGTCGTGCTCGCAGTATTTCTCCCGGTCATCGCGGGCCAGGGCGGAATCGGAGGCGCCCAGACCCTCACCCTAGTCATCCGCAGCATGGCGTTGGGGGAGCTTCCGGCGCGCCGGGCCTTCAGGCTGTTGGTGCGGGAGGCTGGACTGGGAATCCTCCACGGGGTGCTGCTGGGGGTGGCTGTGGGCTTGGTGGCGTGGGCCTGGAAGGGCAATTTCATGCTGGGCGTGGTCCTGTGCCTGGCCATGATAGGCAACATGATTGTCGCGGGTCTGGCCGGGGCGGCGACTCCCATAGCGCTGCGGGTGCTGAAGCTGGACCCCGCCCTCGGCGCCGCCGTGATTGTCACCACAATAACCGACATAGTTGGATTCGTACTCTTCCTGGGGATAGCTACAGCCCTGATCAGCTTGCTCATATAGGGGATGTCCGCCTTTCCCATTCCCCCCGGCGGGAGAAGGTGTGGATAAGGGGGATGGTCCAATAAGCCCGTCTTTCCGGCGCAGGCCGGAATCCAGAGAGCCTTGTTAGAAGAAATGGCGCTTTCTGGATTCCGTCGAAATCACGGGGCGGATGCTTCGACAAGCTCAGCGCGAACGGCAGCCACCGCAACTGGCGTTGACACCCACGAAAGCCTTTGCTAGCCTGAAATCAGGAAAGATTGGCCGGATGAGGATGGTATTTTGATTGCTCTCGTGACTGGGGCCACCGGATTCCTAGGACGCCAGGTAGTCAAAGCGCTGGACGATTTGGGCATCGAGGTGCGATGCCTGGTCCATACGCCCGGAAAAGAAGATGTCTTCGGACGGACCAGCTTTGACGTGCACTATGGGAGCGTCGACGATCCCGAATCCATAAGCGCCGCGCTCTACAACGTGGACGCAGTCGTTCACCTTGTGGCCGTCATTCGAGAGAGGGGATCGGCCACTTTTGAAGCCGTCAACCACCGGGGAGCCAGAAACGTGGCCCACGCCGCCGCCCAAGCGGGGGTCAAGCACCTGGTCCACGTCGGCGCCATCGGTTCAGTCGACGACGCACGGCTTCCCTATCTCCACAGCAAGTGGAGGGGAGAGCAGGCTGTGATGGAGTCCGGCGTCCCCTACACCGTTGTCAGGGCGTCCATCCTATATGGGCCTGGGGACGAGTTCATAAACTCCCTGGCAGGACTTGTCAAAGCCTTTCCCGTGGCGACGGTGGCAGGGAGCGGGCGCAACAAGTTCCAGCCTATCGCGGTGGATGAGGCGGCCAAGTGCGTGGCGTTGGCCGTCCAGCGGCAGGGCCCCTTGAGAGAGACCGTCGAGATTGGCGGACCCCACCATCTGACCTACAACGAGATTGTCGACGCGATATGCCGCACCTACAGGGCCCGCAGGCTCAGGGTGCACGTGCCGTTGTTCGCAATGCGGCCCGCTGTCAAGTTGATGGAGTCGGTCATGTCCAGGCCGCCTGTCACAACTGATCAGCTGGGCATGGTGAGCTTGGACAATGTGGCCGAGCTGGGCACAGTGGAGAAAGTCTTCGGCTTCTCTCCAAGGCCGCTTGAGGGGAACATAGGGTACATCCGGGACATCAGCGCTTTCGAGGGCCTGAAGATGGCCCTGGGTAAGATGCCGAAACGCCTCCGGGACCACTAGAGCCATGGACTATAAGTCGGCCTATACCAAGCTGCTGGGCCTGGTGGATCTGGAGCGGATGAGGTCGGCCACGAGGTTCAGGAAGCGGTACAACCTGGCCAAGATGGAAGCCATCCTCGACCGGATGGGGAATCCCCAAACCCGGACGCCCGCCCTCCACATCACTGGGACCAAAGGAAAGGGGAGCACCGCCGCCTTGTGCTCCTCGGTCCTGGTCAACGCCGGCTATCACACCGGATTCTACTCATCACCCCACATCCATACGTTCAGGGAGCGTATACGGCTGGACGGCGTTCCGGTCAGCCCCGATGAGTTCGCCTCGTTGGTGGAGCGGGTGTGGCCCTACATTACGTGGGTCACCGAACACTCCGGTCTGGGTGGAGCGACCATGTTCGAAGCCCTGACGGCTATGGCCTTACTCCATTTCAGCGAACGCGCCGAGGTCGAGGTACTGGAAGTGGGTCTTGGGGGCAGGCTCGACACGACCAACGTCATTCAACCCCCGGCGCTGAAGGCCTGCGCCATCACGTCCATAAGCCTGGACCATACGTCCATTCTGGGCGACTCTCTTGAGAGCATCGCCAACGAAAAAGCGGGTATAATCAAGCCTGGAACGACGGTCGTCAGCGCGCCGCAACCCCCGGAAGCGATGGATGTCATCAGGTCCGTCGCCGACGAAAAAGGAGCGGAGTTGGTCTTGGTTGGCGAGGACGTTCGTTGGACGCCAGGAGCCAAAAGCCAAGACGGGCAGAGTTTCACCGTGCACGGTCGTTCTGGTTCTTACGATTTGTGGACGCCCTTGCTTGGCGACTTCCAGATGGAGAACGGAGCGGTGGCGGTCGGAACGCTGGAGGCTGCTGCGGAACGGGGCCTGGAGATAACTAAGGAGGCCATGAAGGAAGGGTTCCGCACGGTGTCGTGGCCCTGCCGCATGGAAGTGTTGCCGGGCAGACCGCGAATCGTGTGCGACGGCAGCCACAACCCATATTCGGCAGCCAAACTCAAGGCCACCCTGCCCGAGTATCTGGACTATTCGGACGTGATAATGGTGGCGGGAGTCTCGGCGGACAAGAACATGGGCGGCATAGTGGCCGAGTTGGCCGGTATGACCCGAAAGGCCGTGGTCGCCAGGTCAAGGCATCCCAGAGCAGCCGACGCCGAAGAGGTGGCAGAGGCCTTCCGCAACAACGGCACGGAAGCCGTCGTGGCGCCCGACGTGAGCCGAGCGCTGGAGCAAGCCAGGTCTATGGCCGGGGACGACGACATAGTGCTGGCCACCGGGTCCCTTTTCATAGCCGCAGAGGTCAGGGAAGCGGTGCTGGGAATCGAGCCGGAACTCTACACATAGCAGCCGGGCCAGGTGCAACCGGGATCAGACGAGAGGAGATGGATGGATAGGCGCAGAGTGGTGGTTACGGGAATGGGGGCGGTGACTCCGCTGGGAATGAACGTGGACGAATACTGGGCGAACTTGCTGGCCGGCAAGTCGGGAATCGGCGACATGACACTCTGCGACCCCACCGGCTACTCTTGCCGCATAGCCGGCGAGGTGAAGGACTTCGACCCCGTCCAATACGTGAATCCAAAGGAGGCCCGGCGAATGGCCCGTTTCTCCCAACTGGCCGTGGCCGCCGGTCTCATGGCGGCTGAGGACTCTGGTCTGGACATGTCCAAAGAAGACCGTCACAAGGTGGGCGTGATTCTGGGAAACGGAAACGGCGGCTTCCCGGAGATGGAATCAGGCGCCCGCGTGGTGGTCGAGAAGGGCGGAATGCGAATGTCGCCCTTCTTCTTTCCTCTGGTGCTGCCCAACATGGCGGCGGGCAACTTGAGCCGTGTCCTCGGCGCCAAGGGGTACAACTCGACGGCCATCACCGCCTGCGCAGCCTCCAATCAGGCGATGGGCGAGGCCCTGGAGGCGGTGCGCAGAGGGACCGCCGACGTGATATTCACCGGAGGAGCCGAGGCGGGAATAAGTCAGCTTGGCCTGGGCGGGTTCTGCGTAATGAAAGCTCTCAGCGTCAGCAACGACCAACCTCAGCGGGCCAGCAGGCCCTTCGACGCCAAACGGGACGGGTTCGTTCCCGCGGAAGGAGCCGTGGTGCTAGCCCTGGAATCCCTGGACCACGCCCTGGCGCGGGACGCTCGCATACTGTGCGAGCTGGCGGGGTTCGGATGTACTTCCGACGCCTACCACCCTGTTCACCCGGAAGAGTCCGGCGACAGCACCATTCTAGCCATGAAAAACGCTCTCGACGACGCCGGAGTCTCACTAGACGAGGTGGACTACATCAACGCCCACGGCACCTCCACACCTCTGAACGACATGGCGGAGACCAAGGCCATTAAGGGCTTGTTCGGGGAGCAGGCGTACAAGATACCCATTAGCTCCACCAAGTCCATGACCGGACACTCGCTGGGAGCCGCAGGCGCCCTGGAAGCCGTTCCCTGCGTGAGGGCAATAACCGACGGACAGGTCCACCCGACCATAAACTACGACTTCCCCGACCCTGAGTGCGACCTGGACTATATACCCAACCAATCCAGAAAGCTGGACGTACGCGTGGCGCTGTCCAACGCTTTCGGCTTCGGCGGGCAGAACGCCTGCCTCGTGTTCAAGCGGTTCGAAGAGTAGAGTTCACAACCAGACGCAGGTGACGGTGCCGGTCACTCCGGTGATGGTGCGGATGTTGTGGCGGAGCTGGGCGGTGAGGTCCTCATCGGTGTCTGCCTCCAACTCCACTACAAAGTCGTAGGGGCCAAGCACCTCTCGCACTATGGCGCCCCTGATGCTCCGGAGCTTCTGGGCTATCTCCGCCGTCCTGACGGGTTCGCAAGTTATAAGCACGTATGCGTTGGCTGCCATCTCAGACCTCCCAGTGGGTCGAAGCGTCCTAGCCGTGGATTTCAGCGATGCCCATGCGGGCGATAGTATCAGCTTGTTGTAACTCCATAATACACCCGCTCCACGTTCAATTCCACGCGAGTCCACCACCGCGTACGGTAGATACCACCATCTTCGAGATGTGGCTGGGCAGCCTGTCGACGCACCGAGGCCTCTCGATTCCTGCATTGTGATGCGGTGGTGCGAAGGAACGTGGGGAGCGTTACGCTACCTAGACTTACTACGCATCCGCCTCTCCCTGCGTCTCTCCTTTCGGCATCCGGTAGCTGGCGCGAGTCTCGGCAAAGACGCAGGTCGGGTTCTCCGCGCCCTCCCAGACTTGCGGCGCAGTCTCACAAGATGGGTGCGGAGCGTCCGCATATCCCCTGACTCATCAGGACCTCCAGACCCACTACAGCAGATGGTCGTGGTTCACACCCGCCCGGGGCTCGTCGACAGCTCGACGGGCATCTGGTATCAGGAGGAGTCTCCAGGCATCAGAAATACTTGCGGCGGAAACCACTCTGATTCAATATTCGCAGTTCACAAAAGACACGAAATTCTCAGGTACTCGTGGGCGGTGGACTTGAAGCCATCACGTAGTCAGACGACACCATTCGTGCGGGGCGCTATCGTCATTGAGGAGGATCCGTCGTTTCGCCCCTCGGCATCCGGTAGCCGACGCGAGGCTCGGTGAAGATATATGTGGGGTCGTCCGCGTCGTCGCCCAGCTTGCGCCGCCATCACCCTGGGAAGGTCCCGCGGCAGGTCGATGTTGAGGTTGTCCCGGCCCCCTCCGCTCGTGGAAGGTGTTCCTGGCCCGGTCCACCAGCACCGCCGCGTCGGTGGGCTCGGGGGAGACCGACAGCGCGCCCGCCTCGATGCGGGCCCCCACGCCTGAGAGTCCTAAACGAGACGGCGGCGGGCAGGACAACGAGGCCCACAGAAGGCCATAGAGCGAAGTTGCGAGCTAGGCGGGTGTAGCAGTTACCCGTGTCCTCGGTGCGGCCGTCCCTGGTGAAGTGAGGGAACAGCCCGCAGCTCCGCACCAGCCTGAATTAAGCGCAGATCAACGACACAGAGCAAGTAGTCGTCAGGTTTCTTACTTGCTGTTTCCGCTTGCAGAGGTGTTAGGCGGGCTTGACCTGTAGTTGTAGCCTTAACCTCAAGGAGGTATGGACCAACCGTGAACCTTGTAGATCCGGAAAAGCCGCCAATCCCAAACAAACCGGACCGCTTCCCAGTTTCGAGGCGGGTTGCTACTACTCATACCAGCCCGACCCAAATAGCAGTCCGTCATGCCGCACAATCCAAGTGTGTTTCTGACGGTTCTCGCCCGATTCCGGGTTGAGCAACACATAGTCGACCCAATGACCCGCCTCAGTGGCGCTCAGCAAGTCGTCGCCATAGAAATACCCCGTGGCGTCCACACGGAGGCTGGGATCACGCCCTCGAAACTGCGGGTTATGGTGGGCTATCGTGTAGCCGTCTTGGTCGATGATGAAGACGTGCCACTGGCCGTCAACACTCTCCTTGGCGTTGTAGTAGGCGACGGCCTCCTCCAGGCCGAGGGCGACGTAGAGGTTCATGGCCTGCTGCACGAAGGCCTTGGTGTAGGCGGGGGCGTCGGACTTGCCGGGGCCGCGTTCGTACCAGCCGGAGCCGAAGGTGATGCCGTCGTGGATGACCACCCAGGAGTGCTTGGTCTGCACAACGCCAGAGGCGGGATTGGCATAGGTGTAGTCGAACCAGGCGCCGTCCTGGTCGGCGGAGGCGGCGACGGCGGACCCGGTGGGATAGGAGTTGGGTCCGAGAGCCTGGGAGACGTGCTTGCCCACGAGGTCGGGGTTGGAGGCATGAGCGATGATGGTCTGGTTCTCATCGATGATGAAGACGTACCACTGGCCGTCGAGGCTCTCCTTGGCGTTGTAGTAGGCGACGGCCTCCTCCAGGCCGAGGGCGACGTAGAGGTTCATGGCCTGCTGCACGAAGGCCTATTTGTGTAGGCGGGGGCGTCGGACTTGCCGGGGCGGCGTTCGTACCAGCCGGAGCCGAAGGTGATGCCGTCGTGGATGACCACCCAGGAGTGCTTGGTCTCCACAACGACAGAGGCGGGATTGGCATAGGTGTAGTCGAACCAGGCGCCGTCCTAGTCGGCGGAGGCGGCGACGGCGGACCCGGTGGGATAGGAGTTGGGTCCGAGAGCCTGGGAGACGTGCTTGCCCACGAGGTCGGGGTTGGAGGCATGAGCGATGATGGTCTGGTTCTCATCGATGATGAAGACGTACCACTGGCCGTCGAGGCTCTCCTTGGCGTTGTAGTAGGCGACGGCCTCCTCCAGGCCGAGGGCGACGTAGAGGTTCATGGCCTGCTGCACGAAGGCCTTGGTGTAGGCGGGGGCGTCGGACTTGCCGGGGCCGCGTTCGTACCAGCCGGAGCCGAAGGTGATGCCGTCGTGGATGACCACCCAGGAGTGCTTGGTCTGCACAACGCCAGAGGCGGGATTGGGGTAGGTGTAGTCGAACCAGGCGCCGTCCTGGTCGGCGGAGGCGGCGACGGCGGACCCGGTGGGATAGGAGTTGGGTCCGAGAGCCTGGGAGACGTGCTTGCCCACGAGATCGGGGTTGGAGGCATGAGCGATGATGGTCTGGTTCTCATCGATGATGAAGACGTACCACTGGCCGTCGAGGCTCTCCTTGGCGTTGTAGTAGGCGACGGCCTCCTCCAGGCCGAGGGCGACGTAGAGGTTCATGGCCTGCTGCACGAAGGCCTTGGTGTAGGCGGGGGCGTCGGACTTGCCGGGGCCGCGTTCGTACCAGCCGGAGCCGAAGGTGATGCCGTCGTGGATGACCACCCAGGAGTGCTTGGTCTGCACAACGCCAGAGGCGGGATTGGGGTAGGTGTAGTCGAACCAGGCGCCGTCCTAGTCGGCGGAGGCGGCGACGGCGGACCCGGTGGGATAGGAGTTGGGTCCGAGAGCCTGGGAGACGTGCTTGCCCACGAGGTCGGGGTTGGAGGCATGAGCGATGATGGTCTGGTTCTCATCGATGATGAAGACGTACCACTGGCCGTCGAGGCTCTCCTTGGCGTTGTAGTAGGCGACGGTGGCATCGAGTCCTTCCGATTCGTATCTGCTGATGGCGTCCCCTACTAGGAACTTGGTGTAGTCCCCGGGCGTCGACTTGGGAGGTGCGGCCGCCGTGGTATAACTCGTGTCCAACTGCTCCTGCATCTGCTCAATGAGAGACGCGACGGTGGCCTCATCCACGAGGGCGGGTGCGCCCGCGGGGCCCTGCGGCCCGGGAGGCCCCTGCTCCCCGGCAGGCCCAGCGTCTCCCTGGCAGGCAGCAATTAACAGGACGAGAGCGATGATCGAGGTTACTGTGATTAGTGCGCGCATTGTCAAACCCCCTGGTTGCGACGGGCGACGCCGGACCTCGCGAAAGCGGATACTACCGCTGCGCCAGAAGTGTCCGAGTCAAACTTCAGCCCGCGGAAGCGCATGCGCCGCTGCCAAGTCGTACGGTATCGGCGGTTACCATTTGCCGGACCGTTCAGCGTGCGCGTGGTCAGGCAGCCGATACGATAACCCCGCGTCGTCGTAAGCCGACGCTGCGAGAAGGGTTGAGAACCGACATTCTCCATATCAGACTGCGGGTGTCCAAAGAACCCGCCATCCTTCACGACGGTCATGGTAGGGGCATCCACGAACGCCGTCAACTATCCCATCGGGCTCACAAAACCATCTCTCGGTGCCGTGAATTAGCGTCCGCCAGGCAACGGAGGCGGCTTTCAGCACGTTTGCACACGCTTCAACTCATCCAGGCGCACAGCTCCCCCTTGGCTACGCCCGTCACCTCCGATGATCCCAAGGATACTCGCTACCCTGGTGCTGGATGGAGCCCGGTTTGACCCTATAGGGGCGCTCACCTGAGCGTCCCTATAGGCCCACCAAACTGGACAAAATCAAGCACCTTCGTGCTGAAATTCAGCCTTGCGTACTAGGGCGTGTTGGCGCAAAAGTCAAGGTGGTAGGATAGAGCGAGACCAATGAGGGTCAGGTCACGATACCTCGATTTTATCGATCCAGAGAGGTTGCTCCCGACGGCAAGCCAGCATGCAGAGAGTAGCCAGGGTTGGCGCTGCAACCTCCGTCCTAGGGATTATGCAGGCATCGGTCTGGTGAAGACGGCAGGAGCCCCTAACAGGATGCGACAGCTAACGAATATGGGGATTATCGGCTGGTTCGTTTCCCTTGTAGTGCACATGCATCGGCGTTACGCGCCCAAAGTGCATCTTTTGGACCCCCAGTTCCGCCGTTCCCACAAGAATTACATAATCCAGGTAGCTCTGGCTACCGCCGCCATGTTTGCCATCCTCTTGATGGTTGACTCCCTCTCCGACGCGGCCCTTGCTGCCGGTCTGGGGTCCAGCGTCCTTATCGTATTCTTAAATCCTTCCAACCGTTCTGGCTCGCCCCGGTCTTTGATTGGCGGCCATTTTCTAGCGGCGCTAATTGGCCTGGGAATCTCCCTTCTACTGTTTTCAACCCCGCTGGAGGATTTCCTCACGACTTCCACACTCCTGCGCGGTGGTATCCTGGCCGCTTCCGTGGGAATCCTCATGTTGATCATGTCCACGACCGATACCGAACATCCACCGGCCGCCGGGACGGTGCTGGGAATAGCCACCAAGGCCTGGGACCCATTCACTATATCGATCATCATCGGCGCTGTCCTACTTCTGGCCTTTATCAAGTTCCTGCTGCACCGGTACTTGCACGACCTCATCTGAGATTCGGGTCTTGCCAAACATCACTTAGCGTTTCTTACAGCGGCAGAGTTGCAGGCAGGCTCATTGGCTAGCCGGACCACGGACTGTCGCTCCTCGAGCTGAGTGCGGATAGTAGGCGCCATCTGGCAATGTTCCAAGACCACTACATTACGGTTGAAGTCCAACAACAAACTCGAAAGGTCCAGTACATTACGCTTAGGCCTGCAGAACTCACTCAAGGCCGCGGCCAAAGTTGACAGGCTTAGGGCAGCAAGGCATGATTAGGCCATTCTGCTCAACTTGCCTATCCCCAGAGGCGCCAAGTTAGCTGGAGGCCTGGATGAAAGCTGCGGTGCTCTACGATTACAACACTCCCCTTGTGGTTGAAGACCTGGAATTGGACCCGCCCAAGGCCGGAGAGGTCAGGGTGAGGACGGGGGCTGCGGGAATATGCCGCAGTGACTACCACTTCATGGCCGGCGAGGCGCGCCATCCTCTGCCCACAGTGCTGGGCCACGAGGGGGCCGGAGTGATAACGGAGGTGGGGGAAGGCGTCACCCGCGTGAAGACAGGCGATCGCGTCATTCTGTCCTTCGTTCCCAACTGCGGGCGGTGCCACTTCTGCGCCGTCGGACGGCCCAATCTGTGCGACGCTCACGCCGCCACCGTGGGTACCATGTACGACGGCACCACCCGGCTTCACAAGGGGGACCAGAGCATCACCCACTTTGCCAAGCTGGCCTGCTTTGCCGAGGAACTGGTGACTCCTGAGTCCGCCTGCATACCGATTGACGAGGACGTGCCCCTGGATGTGGCGGCCCTCATCGGGTGCTGCGTCACCACCGGCGTGGGCTCGGTCATATACACTGCCGAGATAGTCCCCGGAAGCTCAGTGGCCGTTGTCGGCTGCGGCGGCGTGGGGCTGAACGTGATTCAGGGGGCCAAGGTGGCCAACGCGTCCCAGATAGTGGCGGTGGACGTGAGCGACAGCGCCCTTGAGTTCGCTTCCAAGTTCGGCGCCACTCACACTGTGAACGCCTCCCACCAGGACGCGGCGGCCCAGGTGCGGGAACTGACGGGCGGCGGCGCCGACTACGCCTTCGAGGTGTTCGGAAGTTCGGAGACTGTTGAGACGGCCTTTGCGTCGGCGCGTAAGGGCGGCACGGTGGTCATCGTAGGCATAGCCCCCATGGGCGACAACGCCTCCATCGACCCTGTGGCCCTGGTCCGGCAGGAAAAGACTCTGAAGGGTTCCTACTACGGCTCTGCCCGTTGCCACGTGGATATGCCACGCATAGTGGACATGTACCGCTCGCAGAAGCTGGACATCGACGGGATGATCACCCGCAGGTACAAGCTGGACGAGGTAAACAAGGCCTACGAAGACCTGAACAGCGGCGGCCTAGGCCGGGGCGTCATCGTCTTCTAACAATACCTTGGGGAATGGCTACGATGGAAGGACTTACAGTCAAATTGGTTGAAACCCCGGCCGAACGGCAGGCCGCTTTCGACCTGCGCGTCGCGGTGTTCGTCGGAGAGCAGGGCATATCCGTAGAGGAAGAGCTGGACGAACTGGACGCCAGGGCCGTCCATGCCATCGCCGCGCTTGACGGAACGGTCGTGGGGACTGGGCGGCTGGTGTTGACCGCAGGGAACACTCCCGAACCCGGTCAGCCCATCGCCCGGATAGGGCGGATGGCCGTTGTCCCTGAACGCCGACGGCAAGGCATAGGGGCAAGGATTCTAGCCATACTGGAGTCCGTAGCCCAGCAGCACGAAGTCAGAGATGCCATGCTCCACGCCCAGACCTATGTCAAGGACTTCTACGCCGCCCACGGCTATCAGGAAGAGGGCGGGACGTTCCAGGAAGCGGGCATAGAGCACGTGCGGATGGTCAAGACCCTGTAGGTCCGGTGCCGCCTACGCCCTCACCCCAACCCTCTCCCAGAGGGAGAGGGGGTATTGCCAAGGTTTCCTATCGGAAGGAACTCCCAGACCCCCCTTATGCCTCCGCCTTCTTGCCCATTACCAGGTAGACGGGGTCTCCGGGGGGGCTGGTCTCAGGGTTGGAGAACCCCGTACGCAACTCCTCGAAGTTTCCCGCCAGATTGAAGTAGGCCCTGACCAATCCCGCCCGCTGGCCGTCTGTGCTCATGGTCCAGATTCGTACGGCTTTCTGGACGAACATGCGGTTGGAGAAGACCACCAGAAAGGGTCCGCCGGGAGTGAGTGTCCGGTTCACTTCCCGGAACACCTCTACAGGCTGGGTGATGTATTGTATTGACACGGTCAATACGGCGGCGTCGAAGGACTCGTCATCGAATGGGAGAACAGGGTCCCCGTTCAGGTCGTGCACCACGTAGTCGTCCAAATCGGGGTTGTCCGCCATCTCCACGCTGTTTAGCCCCAGGCCCGTCATGCGCTCCTTGGGGTGGCCTTTGGGCCAGTGGGACCTCCAGCTGCTCAACAGGTCCAACACACGGGAGCCCGGCGGAATCTCCTCACGGAACAACTCTCCCACGGCTTCGATAGCCTGGTCGTCTATGTGAACGACCAACCGGGGCATCTCGTAAAAGAAAGAGTCCTCGGACTCGTCCATTCTGGAGAAGTCCATTGGGGTAAAGGGCGTGTCTTGGAGACTCATGGTCGCCTCTAGCTTAAGTGTGTACTGATTCTACAGAGGGTCGTTTCAGTCGTGCAAGGGCAAGGGTAAGAGGTCCGTCGCCTCTCCACCCCCCTTAAATGGGGAGGGAATGGGCGCCCACGGGCGTGAAAACCGTCCGGTTAGTGATGAATTTCACGGAAGGGGTACACATACGGCTTGTTCGCCTGTATAATGTCTTTTTCCCGTGGCAGGTCGGGCTCCGGGGCGTTGCGCCTTTCGGCATGGCTCTCAACTCCAACCCACGCCTACAACCTATATCCCGTCCATAGCCAGGGATTTCGGAGGATTCCAGTGGTCAGGCGGTTGCCCACATCGAAAATAGGACTCTACGACCCCGCTTTTGAACATGACGCTTGCGGCGTCGGCGTAGTCGCCAACATAAAGGGTGTAAAGTCCCACGACATCATCGAAAAGGGCATCGAGACTCTGGTGAATCTCGGTCACCGGGGAGCCTGCGGCCGTGACCCCAACACCGGCGACGGCGCGGGAATACTCATCCAGATGCCGGACCTGTTCTTCCAAAAGGAATGCGCCAAACTCGGCATTCCGCTTCCCCCGCAGGGCGAATACGGCGTGGCGATGGTCTTCCTGCCCCAGGACCCAGACGAGCGGAAGACCTGCGAAAGCATCCTCGAACAGACCGTGGTTGACGAGGGGCAGGAAGTGTTGGGTTGGCGGGATGTTCCCGTAGACCCCGACGCCATCGGAGACGACGCCAGGGAAGTGATGCCTCGGATTCGGCAGTTGTTTGTGGGCAAAGGCGCCGATATCAAGGACGAGGCCCACCTTGGCCGAAAGCTCTATGTCATCCGAAGGGTGGCCGAAAAAGGCGTGGCCTCCTCGGGAATAGAGGACGTGTCGACCTTCTACATCCCCAGCCTGTTCACCAACCGTATAGTGTTCAAGGGGCTGGTGATGGCCCACCAGATTCCAGGGTTCTACTCCGATTTGGCCGACCCCGACATGGTGACCTATTTCGCCATGGTCCACTCACGGTTCTCCACCAACACCCTGGGTTCGTGGCGGCTGGCGCATCCCTACCGCTATCTCATTCACAACGGCGAGATAAACACGCTCCGCGGCAACATCAACTGGATGTACGCCCGGCAGGCTATGTTCTCCTCCGACCTGTTCGGGGACGACATGGAGAAGCTATTCCCCATCATCGAGGCGGGACAGAGCGATACGGCGTGCATAGACAACGCTTTGGAGCTTCTGCTCAACACCGGCAGGCCGCTGGCCCACTGCATGATGATGCTGGTCCCCGAGGCATGGGGCGACCACATTGAAATGTCCCAGGAGAAGAGGGACTTCTACGAGTACCATTCCTGCATGATGGAGCCGTGGGACGGCCCGGCGCTTCTGGCCTTCACCGACGGCACAAGCGTAGGCGCCATTCTGGACCGCAATGGCCTGCGGCCCTTCCGATACCTGGTTACGAAAGATGACGTGCTGGTCATGGCCTCCGAGACGGGGGTGTTGGACATTCCACCTGAGGATGTCCTCTTCAAGGCCCGCCTCCAACCCGGTCGCATGTTCTACGTGGACCCTTCCCAGGGCCGGATAATCGGTGACGAGGAAATCAAGGGCCAGGTGTCCCGGAGCCATCCCTACGGCGACTGGCTTAAGGAAAACGCAGTCCATCTGAACCATCTCCCTGAGCCCGAACACGTCCACGGGACGGACTTCGCCACTCTCCTGGAGCGGCAGCAACTGTTCGGCTACACACTGGAAGACCTGCGGATGATTCTCCAGCCCATGGCCGAGACGGGCGGTGAGCCCATCGGCTCCATGGGAAACGACGCCCCTCTGGCCGTGTTGTCGGAGCGGCCCCAACTAGTGTTCAGCTACTTCAAGCAGCTTTTTGCGCAGGTAACCAACCCTCCTTTGGACGCCATACGCGAGGAATTGGTCACCTCGACGGAGAGCTTCATAGGCTCAGAGCGAAACCTGTTCGAGGAGACACCGAAACACTCTCATCAGCTGAAGCTGAAAGAGCCCATCATCACCAACGAAGAGCTCGAGAAAATCAGGAACATCCAAGCTGGAGACGTCAGGTCGGCCACATTATCAACGCTGTTCGACGCCCAGTCCGGCGCGGGCGCGTTGGAGAAGGCCCTGGACGAACTGTGCAACCAGGCGTCAGAGGCCATCCGGGACGGCGCTTGCATCCTCATCCTCTCCGACCGGGGAGCCGGGCGGGACCGGATACCCATTCCATCTCTGCTGGCAACCTCGGCTGTCCACCACCACCTGATTAGAGAGGGCAGCCGAACGAAGGTGGGGCTGGTGGTGGAGTCAGGGGAACCCAGAGAAGTGGCCCACTTCTCCCTGCTCATCGGCTACGGCGCCGGCGCCGTAAACCCGTACCTGGCCTTCGAGACCCTGGACTCCTTGATTCACGAGGGCATCATCGAACGGGGCATCGACTTCCACGCCGCCGAGAAGAACTATATCAAGGCTGTTCACAAGGGTGTGGTGAAAGTCATGTCCAAGATGGGCATCTCGACCATCCAGAGCTACCGCGGCGCCCAGATATATGAGGCCATCGGCCTCTCTGAGCAGTTGATAGACAAGTATTTCACCTGGACGCCCAGCCGCATTGGCGGCATTGACGTAGGGGACATAGAGGAGGAATCACGGCGGAGGCACTCCACGTCCACCCCTGAGCGGGACGTTGCCGCCAACATGGACCTGGACGCCGGCGGAGTCTACCAGTGGCGTCGCGACGGTGAACACCACATGTATAACCCCGACACCATCGCGAAGCTCCAACATTCCGTCCGCTCCAAGAGCTACGCCACCTTCAAGGAGTTCGCAAACCACATCGATTCGGAGAGCGCCCGTCTCGCCACTATCCGAGGGCTGCTGGACTTTAAGACCCTGGACGAACCCATCCCCCTGGACGAAGTGGAACCTGCGTCGGCGATTGTGAAACGGTTCGCCACGGGAGCCATCTCTTTGGGTTCCATCAGCCGGGAGGCCCACGAGACTCTCGCCCTCGCCATGAACTCGATTCAGGCCCGGAGCAACACCGGAGAGGGTGGAGAGGACTTCAACCGCTTCACCCCAGACCCCAACGGGGCCTCGCGAAACAGCGCTATAAAGCAGGTGGCTTCAGGCCGGTTCGGGGTCACCAGCAACTACCTGATAAATGCAAAGGACCTTCAGATTAAGATGGCCCAGGGGTCAAAGCCCGGAGAAGGCGGGCAGCTCCCGGGGCACAAGGTTGACGAGTATATAGGGTGGGTCCGCCACACCACCCCCGGCGTTGAACTCATTTCCCCGCCTCCGCACCACGACATCTACTCCATCGAAGACCTGGCCCAGCTGATATACGACCTGAAATACACGAACCCCGACGCCCGAGTCCACGTGAAGTTGGTGGCTGAGGTTGGCGTGGGAACCATCGCCGCCGGAGTCTCCAAAGGCCACGGAGACGTGGTTCTGATAAGCGGAGACAGCGGCGGCACCGGCGCCTCTCCGGAGTCTTCCATCAAGAACGCGGGGCTCCCGTGGGAGTTAGGTGTAGCCGAAACACAGCAAGTCCTTGTCATGAACGACCTCAGAGGCCGCATAGTCGTACAGACCGACGGCCAACTGAAAACGGGCCGGGACGTTGCGATAGCTTGCATGTTGGGAGCCGAGGAGTTCGGGTTTTCCACAGCCCCGCTGGTGGCGCTGGGATGCATCATGCTCCGGAAATGCCATCTGAACACCTGCTCAGTTGGCATTGCCACCCAGGACCCCGAACTCAGGGCCAAGTTCAACGGTCAGCCGGAGCACGTCATCAACTACTTCTTTTTCGTGGCCGAACAGCTTCGGGAAATCATGGCCAGCATGGGCTTCCGCACCGTCAGCGAGATGGTCGGGAGAGTTGACATGCTGGACACCCGCGCTGCGATAGACCACTGGAAAGCCAGGGGCATCGACCTGTCCAACCTCCTCCACAAACCCGACGCCCCCGACCACGTAGCCACCCACAACAGCTACGGACAGGACCACGGGCTTGAAGACGTGCTGGACCGCCGTCTCATCTCCGAATGCCAGGAGGCCATCGAATCGGGCAAGCGAGTGGAGTTGGACCTGCCCATATTCAACTCCAACAGGACTACCGGGGCCATGCTCAGCGGCAGGGTCTCCCTGAAGTACGGGGAAGACGGACTGCCCCGGGACACCATTAAGGTGCGGTTCACAGGTTCCGCGGGGCAGAGCTTTGCGGCCTTCCTGGCGCAGGGTGTTTCCTTCCGTCTGGAGGGTGACTCCAACGATTACTTCTGCAAGGGGCTTTCTGGAGGACACGTAGCCGTCGTGCCGTCGCCCAAAGCCTCATACGTCCCTGAGGAGAACATCATCGTGGGCAACGTGGCCTTGTACGGAGCCACGGGAGGCAAGGCATTCATCAAAGGGTTCGCAGGAGAACGTTTCGCCGTGCGCAACTCAGGCGCCCACACCGTGGTCGAGGGCGTGGGAGACCACGGCTGCGAGTACATGACCGGCGGCGTGGTGGTCGTATTGGGCCCTACGGGACGCAACTTTGCGGCGGGCATGAGCGGCGGCTACGGCTACATATTTGACGAAGACAGGACTTTTTCTGACAGGTGCAACCCGGAAATGGTGGACCTGGAACCGGTGGTGGAAGACGAGGACCTGGAGAGGTTGAAGTCGCTCATCCAGGAACATTTCGACCTCACCGGAAGCTCCAGGGCCCGGATGGTCCTAGGCGACTGGGACAGCATGGTTTCTAAATTCGTGAAGATATTCCCACGGGACTTTCGGCGGGTACTGAGAGAGAGGAAGGAGCGGGAAGAGCAGGAGCTGGCGGTACATGGGTAAAGTCACCGGCTTCAAAGAGTTCGACCGCGAAGGTCCACAAAAAAGGCCGATTCAGATTCGGCTCAGGGACTACTCTGAGATATACCAGGAGTGGCCCGAGGCTGACATTCGAGACCAGGGCGCCCGGTGCATGAACTGCGCCGTGCCCTTCTGCCACACCGGATGCCCTCTGGGCAACGTCATCCCCGACTGGAACGACCTGGTGTACCGGGGCCGGTGGCAGGAAGCCCTGAAGCAGTTGCTGGCCACCAACAATTTCCCCGAGTTCACGGGCCGCATATGCCCCGCCCCTTGCGAGGACGCCTGTGTGCTGGCCATCAACCAAGACCCGGTCACCATCGAGTATATCGAGAAATCCATAGCCGAGCGCGGCTTCAGCGAGGGCTGGATACAGCCCGAGCCTCCTGCTCATCGGACCGGCAAGCGGGCAGCCGTCATCGGGTCGGGTCCTGCCGGACTCGCCGCAGCCCAGCAGCTGAACCGGGCCGGACATCACGTCACCGTCTTCGAAAGGGACGAGTACCCAGGCGGTCTGCTCACCCTTGGCATACCTGACTTCAAGCTGGACAAAGAGGTGGTGCGCCGCAGGATACGGCTCATGGAAGAGGAAGGCATAGTCTTCCGCACTGAAGCCCACGTGGGCGTCAACGTTCCCACGTCGGAGTTGGAGAAGTTCGACGCTGTATGCCTGGCCGGAGGTTCCACCAAGGCCCGGGACCTGGACATACCCGGCAGGAACCTGAGGGGAGTCCATCTTGCAATGGAATTCCTGCCTCAGCAGAACCGGCTCAACGCAGGCCAGAGCGTTCCCTCAGACGAACGAATATCCGCCGAGGGAAAGCGCGTGGTGATTCTTGGCGGCGGAGACACCGGCGCCGACTGCCTGGGCACTTCCCACCGCCAGGGCGCCGAAATCGTTCACCAGTTCGAGTTGCTGCCGGAGCCTCCCCCCGACCGTTCCTCAGACAACCCCTGGCCCCAATGGGGAAGAGTCCTCCGCACCTCACCCGCCCACGAAGAGGGCGGCATACGAGACTACAGCATCATGACCAAGAGCTTTTCGGGCAGCAACGGACATGTGGAGAAGCTCCACGGCGTACGCCTGGAGTGGGCCCCCGGCGACGATGGACGCATGACCATGAAAGAGGTCCCCGACTCGGAGTTCGAGATAGAAACCGAGCTGGTGCTCCTGGCCCTGGGCTTCCTCCACCCGGAGCACGAGGGAATGCTCAACGAGTTGGGTGTGGAGTTTGACGCCCGGGGCAACGTGAAGCTGGACTCCAACCGTATGACTTCCAGACCCGGGATATTCGCCGCGGGAGACATGGCCAGGGGACAGTCCCTGGTCGTCTGGGCCATCGCCGAGGGCCGCGAGACCGCCCACTACATGGATTCCTACCTCACGGGCAGCACCCTGCTCCCCCGCTCCTTCCGGTAGGCCTACCAGCCAATCGAATGTCCATCTCTTCGTACCCGGCTCGGTAATGTCGGGAGGAGTGGGAACCCAGGCCCCAACAACGTCTTTCCGGCGCAGGCCGGAATCCAGAAAGTATGCACAGTGAACCGTAACTTGCAATCCAACCTTCCCACCCCCATCCTAACCTTCCCCCTCTAATGGGGAAGACTATTCTCTGAATGTGAGAAGGTGAAGCCTAGGCTCCCTACTTCCGGTGGAGCTTGACCACGCGGCGGTCCCGTCCCCAGTCACCCGGACGCACTACGTACACGTCCTTATGGGAGTCCAGCCATATCCCGTGGCAGGAACGGTGGATTTCCGAACCCCAGCGGGCCAGCCGCTCTCCGTCCAGCGTAAGAACACTCACCAGACCGGCGTTGTGCTCCGGCACGTAGGCGATGTCCTCGTCGTCCACGTAGACCAGAGCGGCGCCGACCACCTCCGAGGGCCACGTGGTCAGGTATTCTCCGTCCTGAGTGAACACTTGAATCCGGTCATTCTCCCTGTCTGCGATTAGCACCCGGCCCTGCTTGTCGACCCAGGCGCCGTGGGGCAGATTGAACTGTCCAGGCCCGGTCCCCGGCTCGCCCCAGGACAGCAGCAACTCTCCCTCCGGTGAGAACTTGTGCACCTGGCAGTTGGCGTACCCGTCGGCGATGAATATCTCGCCCGCGTCGTTGAGGGCTATGCCCGCGGGCAGATTGAAAGGACCTCCGGCGTGAGTGACCTGCTTGTAAGTGTCGGCCCCGAAGTTCTCTGGGTCAGCGCCGGTGTCGGAGCGGAACCCCTTGTCCCCGATGGTCATCAGGAGTTCCCCAGTGTCAGTGTACTTGTAGACCTGGCCGTGGTTCCGGTCCACCAACCACACGTTGTCGTTCTTGTCCAGCAGAATTGCATGGGCGAATGCGATAATCCCAGAACCCCATGAGTAGAGGAAGTTCCCATGCCGGTCGAAGACCGCGATGGGATGGTCGGGATCCCGGTTGAAGCAGAAGACCCTGTCCTGGGAATCAACGGAGACTGCGGCCGCCGGCATGTTCCAGCCTTCTGGGAGTTTGGCCCAGTCCTCCTCCACCTCGTAAGTAAATCTGCCTTCGCCTACAGTTGTGACCATGCCGCCTCCTCCTGATTTATTCTTAACCGCAGAAGTCCGTCTCCGGCGGTTAGACTACAAAACCTTCCGGGCAATGTCCTCCAGGAACTCGATGCACTCTTTCTCCGGCGCCATAGGCGTCCTGCAGGTTACCCAATTGGCTCCGGCGTCCTCGTATGCTTTGATCAGTTCCCTGTCAGGGGACGAGCTGTATGCCACAACAGTGATGGACTCAGGGTCTCTGCCAGCCTCGGCGGCTAGACGGTCCAGCTCCTTGCGCCCCGCTTCTATTTCCGCTGGTGTGGCGCGCGTGGGCATCCAGCCGTCGCCCCAGGCAACTACACGCTTGAAGACGTTGGGCGCTATGCTGCCGAGAAGGACAGGCGGGCCAGGCTTTTGGACCGGCTTGGGGTTGAAGCGGACGGCCGGGAAGTCGTAGTAGCGGCCATGATGCTCAGCCTCTTCCTCAGTCCATAGGGTCCTCATGACCTCTATGGCCTCCCTTGTCTGGGTCCACCGGTGGTCAAAGTCCCCTCCCATTATCTCGGTCTCTTCCCGGAGCCATCCGGCGCCGATGCCGAAAATATAACGACCGCCTGAAAGAACGTCCAGGGTCGCTATCTGTTTGGCTAACAACAATGGGTTGTGCTCCGGCACCAGGCAGATTCCCGTTCCCAACTTGATTCTTTTCGTAACTCCCGCAACACGGGCCAACGTGATGAAGGGGTCGGCTATCTGATCGTATCCCTCGGGAATGGCTCCGTCCGCGGAACCAGGATAGAAACTGTTGTTTTCCACCGGAATAATCGCGTGCTCCGGGACCCAGTACGAGCTGAATCCCAACTCCTCAGCGCGTTTGCCGAGGACTGCGGGATCGACGGTGTAGGCCGTGGGAAAGTTGGATATTCCGATCTCCATGATCCCCTCCCGTCAGATGGGGCCGCCTGGACCTATGGGCTGGCCCTGTAAGCAAGTGGAGCGAGTTTACCAAATGGCCGTAGGGCCTGCAATCAAGGCCGGACGCACATCCCACAACACGTTTGTGCAATGAAAATAGACGGCAGCGCCATTACTAACCGTCTTTCCGGCGCAGGCCGGAATCCACCCTCCGGCCTACGCCGAAGTGACGATGGGGGCCGCATCCGTTTCCATCCCACGCTCAATAGGCGGCGCGGAGGACCTCCATGATTGGCCCCGCGTCGCGGACGGGCTTCGGATTCGTGCTCAGGCTCCGGTCGTGCAGGGTGGCGGCTGCGATATATTCCAAGCCTTCTTCTGGAACTCCGGCTTCACGGAGGGTGCGGGGCAGCCCAAGCTCACGGCATAGGCCGTCCACTGCGTCGGCTGCGGCCAAGCCAGCCTCCTCGTCCGTCATCGCACTGTCCGCAACGCCTATCGCCTCGGCAATCAACCTCTGCCGGTCAGCGCAGGCGTCCAGGTTATATCGCATCGTGTGCGGCAACAGGATCCCGTTGGCCTCGCCGTGGGGCACACCGTAAAGTCCGCCGACGTGATGGCACGTGGCGGTGTTCAGCCCCATCCCTCCGAAGGACGCCAGCGAGGCCATGGCACAGGCCGTCTTGGTGGTCAGCAGCGTGTCTATGTCTCCGTCGTTGCAGTGGGGCAGGTTCTCGAACAGCAGCCGTATGGCGTGGAGCGCCATGCCGTCGCCTATGGGGTTGTGGCCCGTGGAGTAGACGGTCTCAATGGCGATGCGCAGTTGTCCGATGGCTGTTGACGTCAGGATTCGTAGGGGCGTGGTGGCCAGAGCCTGGCCATCGATAATCACGGTGCGGTGGGTGACACCCTCCCCGGCTATTATCAGCTTGCGTCCCAGCTTATGGTCGGTGATTCCGCCGCCGCCGCGGCTGAACTCCGCACAGCCCATCGTCGTCGGCACACTGAGGATAGGCAGCTTGGGAGAAGGTGTAGGAGGCACAGTGATGCGGTCCGGAGGCTCGAAGATTATTTCGTAGTCGTGGATGTCGCCGCCCTCGGCCAGCAGAGTTGCGATAGCCTTGGTGGTGTCATGGGTGCTGCCGCCGCCAACGCTGATAAAAACGTCGGGCTGCAGCTCTTTGGTAATCTCAGCGCCCTTTTCGACAGATTCCACAGGCGAGTGGGGAGCGACCCCCGAGTAGACCCCGACACAACGGGACCCCAGGGCTTCCTGCACCCGGGGCACGACGTTACAAGATGCCAGGATTGTGGGGCCGCA
Source organism: Dehalococcoidia bacterium (assembly GCA_965224415.1). GTDB lineage: Bacteria > Chloroflexota > Dehalococcoidia > Lucifugimonadales > JAGWBF01 > DAOUJI01. The sequence continues at coordinate 244,047 of CBDCZB010000002.1, forward strand.
GGTAATCATGGCCCGGCCGGCTCCAAGGGCGTCCACTGTATCCGGCAGCGCGTCTATGGCCGTTTCAGAGCAGATGATGTCCTGGCGCAACGGGTTATACCTATATTGCAGCGGGCTGTCAGCCATCTTTGTTCCTCGCATGGGGCCTCCAAGGCCCAATGAGCAAGTGGAGCGAGTGTAACAAACGACTGCGGGGCCTGCAATCGGGAGCAGGGGCTGCACAGTGCAGCCCCACGCCTGTCCAAGTTGACACCTTTGCGGTCATTGCTTATCCTACGCACACTGAGATAATAGGCGTAGTATGCGACAGAAGGTCACACCACGAATACCAGGCACGCCCAGGCGCCAAAGCTCTAGGAGGAAGGCATGCTGAAGGAAGTCGGACACACCGTAACCCATCCGGGCAAGGGGTTCAACGACCCGCCCATCACTATCGACGTGCCGAAGGACCTGGTGACCGTGCCCGGAGTCCCAACCAGGGATGAAGACGTTTCCTTCTACTCCAGGGACTACCCACTGGAAATGCTGACACTGACCGAAAGCGCCTCTTTCGACTGGCTCCGGGAGCAGCGAAAGAACAACCCGCCTGAAGTCATAAAGCACTACGAAGACCACCGAGCGGCTATGGTCCCCATCGCCGCATACGTCCAGTCCACCAAGAACCTGGAACCCACGGGAGAGGCCAGCGGAGAGGACGTAACCGAACTGTTAAGGGCGAAGGCTAAAGAGCTGGGATACGGAGAAGTGGGGTTCACGAGGTTCGACCACCGTTACTTGTACGTGAGCCAGAAGAGGAACCTGCGCTACGACCTGCCCCACGTGATATGCCTGGCCTACGAGCAGGACTACGCCAAGACCCAGACCACGCCCAGCCTCCAGTCGGAGGAGACCCATGAGGGCGTCTATGAAGTAATGGGCGACCTAACTATTCAGCTCGTGGACTACATCAGGTCGCTGGGATACCGCGCTCAGGTCAACGGCCCCACCGTCTCTTTGGCTCCGGTCCTGCCCTTCTTCGTAGCCGCCGGGCTGGGGCAGCTGGGCGCCAACGGCCAGCTTTTGTCTCCCCACTTCGGGTCTTGGGCGCGGCTGCAGCTGATTCACACCAACGCTAACGTCACCTACGACCAGCCCAAGGACTTCGGCCTCCACGCCTTTTGTCAGATATGCCTGGTATGCGTGAACAGGTGCCCCGGTCGGGCGCTCCAGCGTGAAAAGATATGGTACCGAGGCATCGAGAAGAACAAAGTCACCTTCAAGCGCTGTCAGCCCATCGTGGCCAAGTACCTGGCCTGCGGGGTCTGCATGAAGGTCTGCCCCATCGGAGCCTACGGCGTGAAGGCTGTCATGGACCACTACCTCCAGACGGGCGAAGTGCTGGGCAAGGGCACGCACAACCTGGAGGGGTACAGCCTGCCGGGCATGGACTACTACGGACCCGATGAGATGCCCCGCTTCACAAGCGACGACTTCAAGATGCCTCAGGGACGTTCAGAGGACTGGATGCTCATTGAGTTCCGGGACCGCTATATGGAGGTCAAGGACGACCCCACTGTGGACAAGAACGACCTGTGGAAAGAGTTCCGCGACAGGGTCGAGGACTCGGTGTACCGGACCTTCGCCACCGCAATGGCCACCGACGACGGGGAGCGGATAGTCCCTTCGAGTTAGGCCGGCGCTTCGGCACGACCCTCAGGGAGCCTTAGCGTTGGCTGGGGCTTGGCGTGAACTGGACGATGAAGTCGTGGAGTCGTTCATTCAACTCATCTATGCCCAGCGGGGGAACGACTGGGGCCGCGAGGTTAATCTCGCGGACTGAGTGCGTCCTCTACGGACACCCCGATCAATCCCCTCAAACGGATTCCCTCAACGCATTGATCGCTAGCTGGCGGTAGGGCCTCTTGTTGGACTTGCCTGCACCGACCTCGTATTAGTCGTCGCCCGCTGGTTGTCCCTCCTCCGAAGGGGAGGGCACAACCTCTGCAACCGGACTAACCTTTTTCAATAGTCGGTCCCTCACCCGACCCAGCAACATGGCGACCCCATAGATTAGACGCAACGCAAACTCCAAGGCGATGAGGAACCCCAAGTAGTAGAGGACCTTCTCGGTGTAACCCTCGGCCTCCTTCAGGATGTCCAGAGACTGTGAGACCGTGAAGAACGACGCATCAATAAGGAAGATAGCCAAAACCGCGAAGGGAAGGATTTTGGCCAAGTCCTTGGATAGGTCCTCGTTGTAGTAAGCAGACACTCTGATGGCGCTTACCGTGGCCAACGCCATCAGCAGTATGTCGGAGAAGGAATTCCCTTTTGAGAGGAACGTCAGGATAGCCGTAAGGACAGCGAACCAGAAGAAGGCAAAGACCGGAAACAGAATGATGTATTCCAATATGTATAAGGTGAAGTCCAGGAAGGCTTTCACCCACCGATGCCGTGACTTTTCATGTTGTGCCAGGTTCAACTGGAACATGTCCCTAGAGGCCACGAAACGGTAGAACCTGAAGACAAAGACCGCGTACACGGTCATGCCGAGAATGTAGACCAACACAGGGCGCAGCAAGTCCAGTGCATCACGAATATCCAGTCCGTTGGGGAAGATGTTATTAATTTCCATAAACCTTGTCCTTCACCTATAAACTCCTGGCCATGAGCGCCGTTGTGGAAGAGGCCCTAAATCCAGGACCGGTCACCAACAGACCTGAGGAGGTCCAATAGATGTTCCTTGAGACAATGGTTTCGAGACGTTCGACGGGCAAAACCTGCGGTTGGCAAGACCAGGCTGAATCCCCGCCCATGCACATCTTCTCCTCAACCCCACTCAGCCTCCGAGGCGAAGCCATTGTATCATTGCTATATATTGGAACCGCATGGCAGGAACGTTCGTCTTTTCGTCTAATCGAGGTGTCTGAACGGTTGTAAGCGGCCCGTCGCGTTGACAGGGAAATGCGTCGGGTGTATCATCGGGGGCAGAATCGTTATAATCTGCGAATCGCAACTGAACACCGAACTCTACACGCCTGAAACAAGATAAAGCCGGGATTACACTGGCCTCCGGAGGAGGCCAGTTTGTCTTTAACCTGGGGTCGATTCCAACCGCCAATTGGAGGAAATCCTTCTTAGGAGGAGCCGGATGACAGATACCAAAGACGTTGCGCTGATGGCCCACTTGATGCGCCGGGCGGGGTTTGGCGCCCCTTATAACGAACTTGAGGAACGGGCGGCCAAAGGGTACGAGGCCACGGTGGAGGAGCTTCTGAACCCCGAGGAGCAGCCCGCCCTGGACATAGCCCTCCTGACACGGTATTTCGGTGAGTGGAGGGATCTAGTGGCGGAGGACTCGAACCAGTCTTACTGGACCTTCCGCATGATCAACACCAAGCGCCCGCTGGAGGAGAAGATCGCCCTGTTCTGGCATGGCATCTTCTGTGTCGGAAACTCCAAATGCGAACATGGCAGGCAAATTCAAATTCAACTGGACAAGTTCCGGATGTACGGCATGGGCAACTTCCATGACCTGCTCATGTTGCTGGCCACCGACCCCGCCATGACCTTCTACTTGGACAACTGCCTTAGTCACAAAGGCTCCATTAACGAGAACTGGGGTAGAGAGCTTCTGGAACTCTTCTCCATGGGCGTGGGCAAAGACACTGAGGACAACTACACCGAAGAGGACGTGAAGGAGTGCGCCCGGGCCTTCACCGGGTGGACCATCACCAACGCAATACCCAGATACCCCTTCGGCAGGTACGAGTCGCACTTCGTCTATAATGGTCAAGACCACGACGACGAGGAGAAGACCTTCCTGGGGCAGACTGGCCGCTTCAACGGCGAGGACATAATCGACATCGTCTGCAGCCGACCGGCCACGGCCCGCTTCGTCTCGAGGCACCTGTACAATTTCTTCGTGGCTGACGAGCCTCAGGTGCCGTCGTGGAAGCACACCGAGCCCCTGAACATGGACGCCATCAAAGAGCTCGAAGACGAGTACTACCGGTCCAACTACAACATTAAGTCCATGCTGAGGTTGATGTTCAACTCCGAGTGGTTCAAAGACGCCCGGTTCAAGAAGGTGAAGAGCCCCGCCGAGACTGTGGCGGGAATGATAAGGTTGGTAGGGGACCACAAGACTCCCAGGCCCGACTTCTACCAGGTGGTCAACGAAATCAAGTACATGGGTCAATCCCTACTCAACCCTCCTACAGTGGAAGGCTGGCACACGGGCCACGAGTGGATTGACAGCGGCACCCTGGTGGAGAGGGTAAACTTCAACGCGGACCAGGTGGGCAACACCAACTTGCCAGGCATACGATACATTATCGACAAGGTGGCGTCGGAAGGCTCGGCAATATCGGCCGAACAGCTGTTGGACCGGTGCCTGGAACTTCTGGGCCACTACGAGCTGTCGGACGAGCACAAGAGCAAGCTGGTGGCCACCGCCGAGCGTTGGGGTGAGCTTGAGCCTGGTACGGAAGAGTTCTCCCGGCGCGTGGGGCAGACGCTCCAGTTGCTGGTGGCGACCCAAGAGTACATCTTCGAATAGGCAAGGAGGCCTGACATGTCCGGCGACAAGAAAGACACCGTGCTGGCAGTGCTCCAGCTTTCCGGCGGCAACGACGCCATGAACACCGTCGTGCCCTACGGAGACCCCCTCTACTTCGACAACCGGCAGAACGTACGGGTGCCTGAAGAGCAGGTCATCCCGATAAACGACTATCTGGGCTTCAACCCCAACATGGGCCCCCTCAAAGAACTCTGGGACATGGGCAAGGTGGCCATCATACAAGGCATCGGGTATCCGCACTGGGTGAGGACCCATTTCCGATCCATGGACATCTGGCACACCTGTGAGCCTCAGAAGGTGGTCAACGAGGGCTGGCTTGGCAAGACTATACGCGAGTTGGACCCTGACAAGGAGAACGTGCTCACCGGGGTCAACTTCGGGCGAGGGCTTCCCCGGGCTATGGCGGCGCCAGGCGTTCCCGTCGCCTCAGTCGGCGACCTGGAGACCTATGGCCTCTTGACCGGAATGTCCGGTCAGGACCAGCGGGAAGAAGCCCTGGATGTGTTCTCCAACCTGTACACGCCAATGCTGGGCACCACCATGGTGATGGACTACATTACCCAGACTGGCATGGACGCCCTCAAGGGAGCGGACATCCTGGCGACGGCCCCGATCCAGTACTCCTCCAGCGTAGAATACGCCAGGAACTCGGTGGCCCAATACGTCAGGAACATGGCTCAGGTCCACACGGCGGGCCTAGGAACCAGGATCCTATACACCACCGCCCCCTACAACAGCTTCGACACTCACGCAGGGGAGATGGCCAGCCACTCCAGGCTGTGGACGGAGACCTCCAGGACCGTCAGTGACTTCTACGAAGACCTCAAGGAGCACGAGGCCGGCGACAACGTGATAACGCTGCTCTTCTCAGAGTTCGGACGCCGGGTCCGAGACAACGGCTCCGGCACTGACCACGGCGCCGCAGGCGTCACCCTCGTCATAGGCGAGAAGGTCAAGGGGGGCCTCTACGGAGAGTATCCTTCCCTGAAAGACGGCGACCTGATTGACGGAGACCTCGTCTACAACAACGACTTCCGGGGAACCTACGCCACGATTCTGGAGAAGTGGCTGGGGGTCGACTCGAAAGCCGTCCTGGGGGACTCTTTCGAGCAGTTGGACTTTATCTAAAAAATTCCTGGCACGGCTGGAGTAAGAAACCCCAAATCCCTTCCCCCAGCGGAGAAAGGCCAGGATAGGGGCAACACAGGCGCAACACGGAGGCGGCTATGAGCATCGAACTGCACAGGGGCATATCGGTCGAACACAAGATCAGGCCGGTCCAACATTTGGAGCTCCATTACAGCCACACCATTGGCCGGTCGGACTTTTCAGGTCCCAGTTTTCGTTCTCCCGTGGACATCGCCAGGGGAGAGGGTGACGTGGCTTACGTCGTCAGCCGCGCCACAGAGCCGCGCCCCGACGGCAAGCGCATCACCATGTTCACCCTGAGCGAAGACTACATCACCGAGTTCGGCAAGGGACATACCCCGACCCGGCCTGACCGCATCGCCGAGGACGGCGCCATTGTGTGGCCGACGGCCATTGCCGTGGACAGGGAGGACGGCAACGTCTACCTTGCCGACGGTTGGCTGAACCGGATTACCGTGTTCAGCAGCGACGGAGATTTCGTAAGCAAGTGGGGAACGCAAGGCAGCGCCGAGGGCGAAATATCCTATCCCGCAGGGCTTGCGTTCAACTCCCAGAACGAGCTCCTGGTGGTGGACGGGGAGAACCACCGAGTGCAGAAGTTCTCGAAGGACGGGAGATTCCTCTCCTCTATGGGATGCCACGGACAGGGAGAAGGCGAGTTCAACATGCCCTGGGGAGTGGCCACTGACAAGGACGACAACATATACGTGGCCGACTGGAGCAATGACCGCATACAAAAACTGGGAGCCGACGGCTCCTTCCAGATGAGCATAGGAAGCTCCGGCGACGGGGAAGGCGAGTTCCGCAGACCGTCCGACGTAGCCGTTGACGGCGACGGGTTCATCTACGTCACGGACTGGGGCAACGACCGCCTGGAAGTGTTCGACAGGGCAGGCGAATTCGTCACCGCGCGCACGGGCGATGCGACCATGTCCAAGTGGGGCACGGAAAAGCTGAACGCAAACCCGGAGATGTGGGAAATACGGAAGACGGCCCAGGGAATGGAACGGGAAAAGATGTTCTGGTCTCCGGTGGCCGTGGAGGTTGACGACGCCAACCGGGTGTTCGTGGTCGAGGCCTCCCGCTCCCGGGTGCAGATATACATGAAACAGGTCCCCTTCTTCTTCGAGCCAGGCAGACTCTAGACCAACCATCATAAGTCTCTCCGAGATGGGGATTCAGGAGAACAAACAAGTGAATCAAAAGGAGCTGGCCAACAAGTTCAGAAGGCTGGGAATTAGGCTAACGCCTCAGCGGCTCGCCGTGACGGAGGCGGTTATCAACTCGACCAGCCACCCCTCGGTCCAGGAGATTTACGACAACGTCAGCGAGAGGTTCCCGTACATTACGCTGGCTACCGTGTATTCCACGTTGTCTGTGTTGCAGAAGAAGGGACTGGTGCAGGAACTGCCGTTCCAGAAGCTGTCCCGCTACGACGCCAATCTGTCCCCCCACGCCAACTTGGTGTGTGTGTCCTGCGACACTGTAGTGGACACAAACCTGGGCGTGGAGCACATCAACATTCTGCGCCAGACCTTGTCGGCCAACTCCGAGTTCGAGATAGCCTCCCAGCGTGTGGACTTCTACGGCCTCTGCCCTGCCTGCTCGATGGAAAAAGAAGAGACTGGAGCCGTCGCCGACTAGGGCCCGTCTCGACTGAGACGCAGGACGCCCAGTCTCACTTCCGGCAGTCCTTTCCTCCCGTCTGTCGTTGAGAGCGCCCCTATGGGGTCATTCCGAACGCAGTGAGTAATCTACAACCCTTGCCCTGAACCCCGGCTCATCAGACACTTAACGCCCCCAAGGGAAACCTCCGCAAAACGAATTGCGCCATTCCTCAGAGCAATCGCTTGAGATTCCTCGCTCGGCTCGGAATGACAATGGAGCACTTCGGGATGACAGTGGGGCACTTCGGGATGGCGGGTGGGGCAGGCGGAATCACAGTCTTGAAAGCCTCAGAGCATGGCCCACATAGGGTAACAAGCCCTATTCGGTCGTCGCGGCCGCGGAGTCGAGGACGGGGATGATGTCGGTGTCGGAGACTTCGTTCCAGGAGTCAAGGAAGGCTTCGTCGCCCATGAGGGACCTGAGCCGGGCCAGGTGTAGGGCGGCCCGCTCCTCAAGCGACAGACCGTGCTCCCTGGCAATCTCATAGGTGTGGGCCACATACCATACGGCGGCTGCGTGTTCGCCTATCTGGTCGGCCAGGAGTCCCAACTGCCCCCAGGAGCTGGCCGCCGATATGGGGTCGTCCAGTTCGAGGAAGCCCTGGAGCGCCCATTCGTGCCATTCCTGAGCCTCTTTGCCTCTGCGCTGGACATGGGCGGCTATGCCGAGGTGGTGGGACGTGTGAGACTCGCCGGTCCGGTCGCTCAGCTTGCGGTACGCAGACAGCGCCTTGTTCAGAGACTCCTCAGCCATCTGGTACTCTTCCAGCTTCAGAGCCAATGCGCCCAGCTGGAAGTTGTCGGCCGCTCCACCCACGTCGTCTCCGATCTCCTCGTAGTTATTGACGGCGCGTTCGTACCAGCCTATGGCGTCGGGATAGTTGTAGTGGGCCTGCGCAATGAGTCCCAAGCGGTGGTAGACGGAGGCGGCGGACGCCTTGTCTTCCAACTGCTCGTACATCATCTGCGCCCGCAGGTAGTGGTCGAAGGCGGCGTCCAACTGTGACAGGCCCTCGTAGGCGAGGCCAATCTGGTGCAGCCCTCTGGCCATCTCCTCGTCGTCGCCCTCGGCCTCTCTTATGGCAAGGGCTTTCTGGTGCGACTCGCGGGCCTGCTCGAATTCCGCTTGGGCATGGCTTATCAGGCCCAGCTGGTAATAGTTGTCGGCGCTGTCGATCTGGCTGTTGGTCCGCTCATTGACGGCCAGCGACTTCTGCTGCCACTCCGCGGCTTCCTCGTACTCCTTGCGGGCGTAGGCCACGATGCCCATCTGGTGGTAGACGGAGGCAAGCTGAAACTCTACGTCATCACCTGTTGCCGAGGAGAGGTAGTCCAACATGCTGCGGGCCGTCGCTTCGGCTATGTCTATCTCGCCCCTCTCCAGGGAGTCGCTGATCTCGGTGCCCTGGAGGTACACCCACAGGTCCCTGGCCCCGTCTTCCTCGTCCAACTCAGATTCGGGCCCCAGGGACTCCAGGATGCGCATTCTCAGCCTGCGCAACTCCGCGATGCGAAGCTGCATCTTGTAGACCTGGCCGATAGGCTGCATGGCGTACTGGACGTATTCCCACTTGCGGGCCGCCTCGGCCAACTCCGTCACCCGAAGCAGGTTGGGTTCCTCGGCCATCACGCCGGTGACCGTGGACTCCGACTCCTCGGTGGACAGGTTTTCCAAGAAGTAGTCGCCAAGTCCGGCATACACCCGGACCATCTCCTCTTCCAGCTCGTTGATTTGGCCGGAGTCAAATAGTTGCCCCAGCCGGCGCCTGAGGAAGGGCCAGACCGCGGGAGGAATCAGGTAGACGCTGGGAGACACGGAGTCCAGGATGCCGTAGTTGCGCGCCTCTCTGAGCAGCCCGCGGCAGGCGCCCCAGCCCAGTTTCTCTCCCATTATTTTGGGGTAGGTCTCGTCCTGGGTGATGAAGGTGAGCACGTCCAACAGCACCCGCTGGCGGAACAGGGATATGAACGGCAGGTGCTTCTGGGTCCGCTGAGGAAGCAGGGAGTATGACAGTTCCAGAGCATTGTCCAGCGCGTTGGGTTCCCGGGGCGGGCCGGTGCAGGAGTTCCATAGAAGCTGGACCAGCTCCCGTGCGTTGTGGCCCTTCAGGTGCGTCAGAATCAGGGACATGGCCATCGGGTTCCCTCTGAGCAACTCCACAAGCTCGGAGAAAGCTGTTTCGTCTCCGGGAGGGTCTATCTTGGCCTCATCCAATATAGCAGATTCCATCTGAAGCCGGTCCTGATCGTCGAGTCCGCCCACTTCCACCGTCGCAAACTCTAGCTCGTCCCCATCCCCATCGATAGAAAGCTTTGACGGGTCTCTGCCGGTGACCAGGGTCCGTCCGCCGCCGGAGGACAGGTCTTTGAGAAGCTGTAACAACTCGCGCCATTCGGTTTCAGGAAGGCATCCCGATGCAGCTTCCAAATTGTCGAATATGATGAGGCAGGCGCCCCGGTTAGCGTAGTCCAGCAGCCACTGCCTTTGCTCCTCCAAGCTCTTCCTGGCGAATTCAACTCCCATCGCAAGAGAACCTATTTCGTGGAGAACCCTTGGGAGGCCAGCGCCGTATTCAAAGGTGACGTAGGCGACACCCTCCGAGGCGGCTCCGTCTTCTGCCGCTCGGCGGCCGTATTCCAGGGCCAAGGCCGTCTTGCCTACTCCGGGAGGACCTGTGACGACCACGACTGGGCTTTTCTGGAACTCCTCGTCCAGACGACGTAGGTCATCCTCACGGCCAACGAACCCGATCCTGCCTGCGTGAGGCAGTCCGGACGCCGCTGTGGCGCCTTCGCCGTCGGTATGGCCTTGGGAGTGATCGTGATGACTGACCATTATGAAAACTCGTCTTAACTCTGGGACGACTCTGTGGTTACAAGTCCGACCTCATCGTCGGATTCAGAACCTGATTTCAAAGGATCTCTGACCCAGAGGAGTATAGCACATGCAATTAAGAGACAGCCCATTAGGCTCAAGATGGCGGCCGGCTGTCCGAGGCTCAACGTAGCGGCGATAAAAGCCCACATGAAGGGGCCCACAACCCGGCCTGTCTTGCCGGCCATGGCGTGAAGGGCAAAGAACTCCGCCATCTGCCCCCGGGGAGCGAACCTCGTCATCACGGGCCTGTCCGCCGTGAATATGCCTGCAAGTCCCGTTCCGGTCATGCAGCCGATAAGCCACCAAAGCCCCTCGGGAAGCCCCAGCCACGGAATGCCAACGGCAATGAATAACAGCCCCAGCCATACCAGCATCGAAAGAAGCAACACCGGGAACGAACCGTACCGGTCAACCATCCAACCCCAAATGAGGGCGCTCGGCACCGCCACGGAGATGCCGACTATCATGATGATTTGAATCTTCCGCTCATCGAGTCCGATGGTCTCGGTGCCGTATCGCACGGCGAAGGCCGTAGCCGTGTTTATGCCTAGCATGTAGAAGAAACGGGCCGTGAGGTATGGCCGCAGCCCCGGATACATCTTTAGGCTTCCCACCACGCCGATGATCTGAGTGAAAGCCAGCGCCAGTGGGTTCCCCACGTCTCTGGGCCTCATTGCCTTGTGCCCGTTCTGTTCCTTGAGGAACAGGAAAATCGGAAGGGCGAACAGGAAGTAGATGAGGCCTAGGGCCTTGAACACGAACAGGTAGCCCTTCTCTTCGGAAAAGATGATGGCGCATCCCACCGCGATGAAGGCGCCGAGGTAACCCACTCCCACACCGAGGCCGGCTATGGAGCCTCGATTGCTCCGATCGCTCACGTCGACCAGCAGTGAGTTGTATAGGATGGTGGCCAACTCCATGCTGGTGAAGGCCAAGGCGAAAAGGGCAAGGGAGGATATGAGGCTGACTTCTCCCACGAACATCGTGGCAACGGCGCATATTCCCGCGGCTGCCATAAGATAGGGTTTGCGGCGGCCCGACTGGTCAGAGAGGGCGCCGATTATGGGAGAAGCGAGGAGCACCACGGTCATTGTCGCCGCCAGAGTGTAGCCTACGGTGATGTCATCCCCGGCCCATAGGGGGAATGTCATGCCAACAATGCCCATCCAGAAGACGACGTTGGCAACCTCGAATGAAATCCACCCGCCGACAGCGAGCCGCCCGGGTTTGGACTTGGTCAGCTCGTTTTCTTTCTGCCTGTCGGTGTCCAACCTAATTTACACTCTGCCCTTCTGACAAGCGCAAAAGATGCGCGGGTGTGAGCATGTCCGTGTAAATGCCGTTGGTAGTTATACCATAGTCCGGGCGCCAATATCCGAAACATAGGCCGTTATTGGAGAGCAATCGAGGGATGGCCGAGCCAACGGTGGCGCTGGAACGAAGATATGATTAATATCAATATAATAATTCGGTATAGGTAACCATTCATTGAAACTGTCATATCTGGCGGCGGCATGGCTGGCAGGGCTTCTGCTGGGGATGGAGATGGACGTTCCTCTACCGGCGCTGGGCTTGCTGGCCTTGGCCGCTGCATCCGGCAGCGTGGCGCTGGCCATCCAGCGGCTGCCTGCGACTGTCCCGACTCTGCTGGCGGCCGCAGTCCTTCTGGGAGCCGCGCGAGGAGACCTCTCCAGTGGGACACCCGGCTTGGAAGCTGGGCCAAGCCTCGTTGCCATCCAGGGAACGATAATCAGCGACCCGGTCCCTTCCTCCACCGGCGCCCGGTTCGACTTCGCTGTGGACGAAGTTGACCTGGGCAACGGCTGGGAACCCCAGAGAGACCGCATCCGAGCTGTGGCGGAACCGCAGGCCGAGCTTGTCGAAACCAGGAACGCTCCCTATTTCAAGTACGGAGACCGTCTGGCACTCACCGGCGCCCTAGCCGAGCCGGAGCCTTTCGGAGGCTTCGACTACCCCAGTTACCTGGCCAACCAAGGCATCCACTGGACTATGTTCCGGCCCGAGGTGCGCTTCATCGGGGAAGGCGCCGGAAACCCACTGAAAGAGAAACTGCTGGGCGCCAGGAATGGCTTGGCCCGTAGCCTGGATGAATCGCTTCCCGAACCCCACGGCTCACTGTCGAAGACACTCTTGCTGGGAGTCAGGAGCCGCCTCAACCCGGAGGTGCAGCAGCAGTTCCGCACTTCGGGGACGTCGCATTTGTTGGCGATATCCGGGCTTCACGTAGGTGTCGTTCTAGTGATGGCCCTCTGGTTGGGGACCTGGCTGTTCGGCCGCAGAAAGAACATCCATCTCGTAATTGCGATCGTTGCCGTCTGGGCTTACGCACTGATAGCCGGGCTGCCTCCGTCGGCGGAACGGGCGGCAATCATGGGTACGGTATATCTGACGGCGTTGGGGTTGGGGAGGTCCAGGAGCGTCATTCCCGCCTTGGCCCTGGCCGCCGTTGTAATGACTGCGGTGGACCCCGTCGCTTTGAAGCAGACCTCCTTTCAGCTGAGTTTCGCAGCCATGGCAGGCATCGCCGCGCTGCTCTCCTTTGACATCCCTGGGCTGGCCGGCGACACTCCCAGGCCGGCACTCCAGGCGGCGCTCCGACGAGGCGTTATGGCCGCCATCGCCGTCTCCCTGGCCGCGACCATTGCCACGTTGCCGTTGGTGGCTTTCAACTTCCACCAGGTCCCGACTTTGGGGATACTGGTCACTCTGATAACCCTTCCGTTCCTCCCCCTCATATTGGCTGCGTCAGGGGCAGCCGCGGTCGGCGGTCTCGTACACGGAGGACTGGGCGAGGCCCTGGGTTGGATAGCATGGGCGCCCCTGGAGTACCTGCTTCAGGCGGTCGGTACCGCCTCGGACGTTCCCGGCTCCGCAATCTCAGTGCCGGAGTTCTCCGGGTTGCTGGTGTGGGTCTACTATGGACTCCTGGCGGCGGCGGTTGTGGGCCTGTCACACCGCCGAATCAATCTGCGCTCTCTTTTGGAACGGATGCGAAAGACTCCGGAGCCCGTTCTGCAAGGGGCAGCCACGGCGGAGACGACGGGAATAGCGCCGGCGCTTCTTGTCATGGCTTTGGCTCTGGCCGTGCTGGCCGGAGCGCTGTGGCATGGTCTGGCGTCCCGCTCTGACGACCTGCTGCGCGTCAGAATCATGAACGTGGGCCAGGGGGACGCCATCTTAGTTCAAGCTCCGTCGGGTACACGAACACTCATAGACGGAGGCGTCGGGCCGGGAACCGGTGTGGACGGGCTGGGCCGAGCGCTTCCCTTCTGGGACAGGCGGTTGGACATGGTCGTCCTCACCCACGCTGACCTCGACCACTTCGGAGGGCTGACGGAGGCGGTCAGGCGGTACGAGGTGAAACGTGTGATGGACAACGGTCTGCCCTCCGACGACGGCCTCTACACGGCATGGCGGCAAGAGCTGTCCAAGTCAGGTCCCACTGAGCTTTTTACGGCGGTCCGGGGACAGCGAATCGATCTGGGAGGAGGAGCGTTCATGGATGTGCTGGGACCTCCGCCGGAACCGATAATAGGCGCGGGGTCCGCAGACAACAACAATGGAGTCGTGCTGAGGCTGGTCTACGGCAAGGTAAGCTTTCTGCTGACCGCTGACATAGAGGCGGACGCCGAAAAGGAGTTGACGGCTTCCGGGGTGGACCTGAGAAGCGCCGTGCTCAAGGTGGGCCACCACGGGAGCCGCACGTCCACGACGCCTGGTTTTCTCAGGGCGGTGAATCCAAAGGCGGCGGTGGTGTCAGCTGGGGCCGACAATCGTTACGGCCACCCCCACGCCGACGTGATGGAAAGGCTCGACTCAACGCCGGGCCGCGACCATACGTACCTGACCTCCGAACACGGCGACGTAGAGTTCACGACCGACGGCCAGAGGCTATGGGTGAAAACCCAACGATGATTCCCGGCGGCCCCGGACCGCCGCGAACATAGCATCTCAAGCCATACTGGCGGCCTTGGACTAGGCTCACGCCGCACTGCTGGGATTTGGGATATAATAGGGTCAGTCATCAACGACGGGAAGGTGCAACCATGAAGTTCGGTGTGTTTACAATAGTCCCCTGGCACGAGAGCGTATCCCAGGAAAGGGCGCTTAATGAGGCCCTGGAAATCATCGAAATGGCTGACGAACTGGGTCTGGACGAGGTTTGGCTGGGTGAGCACCGGTTCTCCAGGCACGGGTTGCTGTCAGGCATCTTTTCATTCGCTGGAGCCGTGGCGGCACGCACCAAGAGGCTGCGAATCGGCACAGCCGTTGTGGTGCTGCCTCTGCACAATCCCATACACGTCGCCGAAGAGATGGCCATGCTGGACGTCATCAGCGGAGGGCGCATAGAGTTCGGCATGGGATCGGGCTACCAACGTCAGGAGTTCGACGGCATGGGTGTGGACATCACCACCTCTCGTGAGCGGTTCAGAGAGTCGGTGGACATCATCCAAAAAAGCTGGACCGAGGAAACCCTCACCTTCCACGGCAAGTTCACCCACGTGGACGACATCTGGGTAATACCCAAGCCGGTACAGAAGCCCCACCCCCCTATGTACGTCGCCGTGAGCACCAGCCCGGCCACCATCGAGTGGGCCGCCAGCCGCCAGGTGCAGCCCATCCTGGGCGGGCCAACAGACATCCTGGGACAGGCCCCGGACACTCTGAAGCTGTGGCGGGACAAGATGGATGAATTCGGCCACCCCCACGAGCATCTGTCACCGCCCATGTCCAAGAACATCTACGTGGCGCCCACGAAAGAGGAGGCCGACAGGGACCCCATCGGGCTGGACGATTTCGCATGGCGCATCCTGAAGGCCACCGGTGCCTCCGGCAACCCGGTCGGCATGCCCACGGACAAGAACGGCAACCTGCCTCCCGGCTACGAGGCCTGGGCAGGGAGACAGCGAGACCGGGAACGCAGGGACGATCCAGGGCACGCCGGGCTTCCACCCCTAAGGGGCACCCCCGACATGGTGATAGAAGCTATGCAGGCGGTCAAGGACGCCGGAATCGACCACATCTTCTCCAATTTCGGCTTCCCTGGCCTGCCCCACGACAAGACCAAGCGCTCCCTGGAGATGTTCGCCACGAAAGTGATGCCTCACTTCAAGGAGGCCCCGGCCAGGGTCTAGAGTAGGCCAACCCCGGCCGGGGGTCTTCCATAATTCCCCGCCCCCTACTGGGGAAGTATGGGGCGGGTGAGAACTGAGTCGTGCACTATGGCCCGCTTCCGTTGATACGGGAGCGGGCTTCTTCTTTGACGCTCACCGACTGTCCCATGGGTAGGACCACCGGCGTTCCGGTTGCAGGGTGGGGGATGATGTACACGGGCGCTCCGAACGCTTTGGAGACCACCTCCTCGTTCAGCGTCTCCGAAGGCTCTCCACAGGCCAGCACAGACCCTTCGTACAGCACGGCGATGCGGTCGCAGTATTGGGCGGCGAGAGTGAGGTCGTGCATAGCCACGATCACAGTGAGGTCCGACTGCTTCCGCACCCGGTTTATGATGTCAAGGGTTGCGGTCTGGTAGCTAATGTCCAGGTGAGCGGTTGGCTCGTCCAGCAGCAGCGCCGGAGTCTCCTGGGCCAGGGCCCTGGCCATAAAGACCCGCTGGAGCTCTCCGCCGGACAAGGTAGACAACTGCCGGTCTGCGAACTCCCAAGTGTCGGTCAGTTCCATGACCCTCCGACACTTGTCGTAATCGGACTTGCTCTCCCATTGGAGCAAGCCCAGGTGCGGGTTACGGCCCATCAAAGCCACGTCCATAGCCGTGAATCCAGGGGGCGCGGCGGGGCTTTGCTGCACCACCGCCACCAGCTTAGCCCTGTCCTTGGGCTTGAGATCCGCAACGTCCTCTCCGCCGAGGAGCACCCTGCCCTGTTGAGGAGACAGGGTCCCGGCGGCGATTCGGAGGAAGGTGCTCTTTCCCGACCCGTTGGGGCCGACGAGGCCCACAACCTCTCCCGGGGAGACGTGGAGGTCCATGCCGGCCAGCACGGGCCTGTTTCCATAGGAGAGATGGACGCCTTCGGCTTGTATGGAGCACTTTACGAGGGGTTTCTCTGCAATGGCGTTCACATCACCAACCTTTTTGTCCGGGTCAAGAGGAACAGGAAGAACGGGGCTCCGCAGAAGGCTGTGACAATGCCTACCGGAAGCTCGGTCGGGCTTGCCACGGTGCGCGCCGCAAGGTCTGCCAGGACCAGGAACCCAGCTCCGATAATCACGGCCATGGGAAGCAGGAACCGGTGGTCCACGCCCCAAATCAGCCTGACGGTATGGGGGGCTATGATACCTACGAACCCGATGATGCCGCTGACGGACACCGCAGCAGCCGCAGTGATGGAAGCCAGCACGATGAGAACGAGCTTGGAGCGTTCCACGTTCACCCCAAGGTGCTTGGCTTCCTCCTCATTCAGCTGGAACATGTTCAAGACCCGCCCGTAGGCCATCATTATCAGTGTGGCCGGCACGATATAGGGCAGCGCTGTGTACATGTCGTTCCACTGGGTCCCTATAAAGCCCCCAAGCAGCCACCCCAGCAGCGGCCGCACGTCAGGATCGCTGCTGATGATAAGGTAGCTGGTCACAGCGCCAAGGAGAGAGGATATTGCCAACCCGGCCAGTATAAGGGTCAGCAACGGCAACTGCCCCGATCGCCTGGCAATCAGGTACGTGGCTGTGACGGCCCCCAGGGCTCCGATTGCCGCCGCAATTGGAAGGACGGTGAAGCTGCCATAGTAGACAGGGACTCCGGTCATCAGAACTATGGTCGCCCCGAGGGCGGCGCCCGACGCTACGCCGATGAAATAGGGGTCGGCCAGGGGGTTCCTGAACAGTCCCTGATAGGTTGCGCCCGACACAGCCAACGCGGAACCCACCAACGCGGCCAGGGCCACCCGTGGGAACCGCAGGTCCCAGATGATGGTCTTCCAGCTGTCGGGCCAGTCCCCTGAAATTTCCACGAAAGGCAGGCCGTCGGCCACGATCTGGGCCACGGTCCACGGAGGGATATAGACCGAACCCACCCCACCAGCCACGACGGCAATGACCAGGACAGCCGCCAGCCCCATGCCCAGCCGCCACCAAGGGTAGTTCAGGGCGACGGAGCGCCTGGCCACCCTGGTCCATACTTTATCGTCTCCGGTCATAGGCAAGCTCATCGAGTGGTCCGCTCCCTTACGGAAACAAGTCGGGGTACAGGAGGCTCGCCATTTTCTCTATGGACGCGACGAGCGTCGTCCCCGCTATACTAAAGCTGCCTTCGGGGATAATAATGCGGCCATTCTTCACGGCGCTCACGTCGTCAAAGGCGCTGTTCCCCGTTATCTGTTCCGCACTATCGTCGCCGGCGATAATCACTTCCGGGTCCTTCACTACGATCTGCTCGGGACTGATCTGGGCCCAGCCGGACTGCTCTTTGGTGATCAGGTCGACCTTTAGCAATGCGAAAATATTGCCGTGAAGAGTGTCGCCACCGGGGGTCCAGAAATCGAAGCTATGGTCATATAGTCTGGGACCCTGTTCTATCCCTTCCAGCTTGGTGGAGAGGGCGTCGAGTCTTTCCTGTATATCCGCCGCCAGAAGTTCAGCCTCTTCCACGGCGTCGGCAAGGCGTCCCCACAGCCGAAAATGCTCCATGACATCTTCGATAGAGTTGTTCAGGGAATCGACCAGGAGCACAGAGACGCCCGTGGCCTCCAGGGCTTCCACCGAGCTAGGAAAGAAGGTGTAGATGAGGTCCGGCTCCAGCTCGATGATCGCCTCGGCGTTCACGGTGAAAGCGCTGCCCACCCTTGGCACGTCGTCAGCCTCAGGGGGGTAGAATACGAAATCGTGAGTGCCTGCCACACGGTGGCCCTGCCCTATGGCGAACAGGATCTCGACTGCGGCCCCGTCATAGACGACGATGCGCTCAGGAGGGGCGTCGAACACGAAGTCATTCCCGTTCGAATCGGTTATGGTCAGGGGGAAGATGCTGGGCGTGGGGGTCGGCGCAGGCGCGGGAGTGAACGTCGGCTGCGGCGCGGGTGTGGCGGTAGGCTGTGGCGTGGACGTGGCTGCGGGTGAGACAGGCGCATTGGTAGGAGAGGGCGCGGAAGTATTCGTGGGTGGGGGCAGGGGCGTGTCCGCGGGCGCCATAGTGGTGGCAGTGGGTTGCGGCGCAGCTGTTGGCGTCGCAGTAGGGATGGACGTGGGGTCGTCTCCACAGGCCATTGCGACAGCCGAGGCCAACGCCAAAATGCACACGAAAACTGCGTTCCTGAATCTGCTAAGACTCCTGAAGGTTCCCATAGTTTCGAATCCCCTCCTGATGGAATACGCTCTACACAAGGTTCCAGCGGGGCCGCTGGTCCGCTTCTTCCTTCAGCCGGTCCACCAACCAGTCCTCGACCGACTTCTCCATGTAGAAGATGGGCTTGATAAGCTCGGCTGGGTCTGAGATAAGCCCTTCGTCCAAGGCTCGTTGAGATAGGTCCGTTCCGGGACGTATCCGAGCTCCAACCCGTAGATTGGCAATGGCGGGATTGATGCTCGCCAGAAAATCTAGTTTCGCCTGCACCGTTTCCGCCGTCTCTCCAGGGTCTCCAAAGGACTGGGAGATGGTGTAATGGACCCCACCCTCTTCACAAAGGTCACAAATGCGCTTCACCCGGTCGAACTGCTCTGCTTGAGCGCCTCCGGCGTCCACGCCAGCCATCACCACCAACCCGCACCCGGACTCTTTCATCAGGCGGGCCGCTTCCAGGTCGAAGGAGTCGGGAACAGGCGCCAGGTAGCTGTTCCATTGGATGCCCATGTCTGCATCCAGAAGGCCCTGGCATAGGGACTTTGCGTGGGCCAGGGGCACGTTGAACCCGGAATCTATGAAGAAGACCTTGCGCAGCCCGTAGTTCTCCTTGAGGTCCCGGACTTCACTTATGACGTCCTCGATGGGCCGGAGAACTCTCCAGCTTTGGCTCTGCCTGGACGCGGGCGAAGTCACGGTGAAGTTGTCCCCCAGCTTGGTAACCACCCCAATGCCGAAGCCGGCCTTCTCGTACCGTTCCATGTCCAGGCCGTCGAACCTCGGAGCCGTTGTGAAGGTGGAGTAGGCTTGGCCATTGACGGACACCGCCCCACCGGCGGAGCGGTACACCATTCCGGGCAGCCGGTGAAAGTCCTCTCCCGACTCGATAGAGTCGGCGAGCTGGGCAAAGGCTTCTCCTCCGTCCCCGTAAACGCCCACGTCGGGTTGGATGTAGTCGAAGCATTCTCTGGGATAGAGGCTGAAGGCCGGGCCGCCCAATACGATAGGCGCCTCGGACACAGACCTCACTGCGTCCACAACCTCTTTCGTGATGGGCAGGACCCACTGGGGGTCCAGGTAGCTGTTGTTGTCCAGGTTCCGGAGGGACAGGCCCACGAGGTCGGGTTGGAAGTCCGTCACCGTCGCTTCCACGTCGGCCACGTAGTCGTCGGAGAACATCAGGTCCAGCGTCTTCACCTGGTGGCGGTCAGGGTCCAGGTGGCCGGCCACGTAGGCCAGTCCGATGGGCACAGGACGGGCGTCCATGCGGCTCATAAGCTCCTTGTGGCGGTTGGTGGCAATAAGCAATATTTTCATAGATCCCTCTTGTCGGCCCCGTTTCGCATTCTCGTAAGGCAACAAAAAACCCAACCTCTTCAGGTTGGGTTGATTTGGCATTCCTTGGGCAACACCCTCCCACGAAGTGTTAGACAGATCCCACGCGAGAGGCAGGTCTCCTGGCTTCTGGCTGCTAGCGAACCCCTCCAGCCTTCCCAGCCCACAGGGCCAGTGGCTTCCTTTTCGGATTTGGAGGGCTCTTACCAGTTACAGTGGCGGGGCCACGCCGGAATTGCACCGGCTTCCCTTTTCAGCTCCTTTAGAGCAACCTCTTGCGACTATTCGGTTGTTAAAGCGACCAGGCTAGACGGTTTCCAACCCGATCAAGGCCGATGATACAACGCTCGAAATATCAGTGTCAATAGGTCGGCTTAGTAATGGCGTAGCTCTATCGTGTTGCCTTCCCAGTCCTTGACGTAGATGGAGTTGCCCGTGCCCTGGGCGCCCGACCTGAGAGCGGGCCCGTCGCTCACGACGGTCACGCCCTGGCTCTTCAGGGACTCGGACAGGCCGACAAGGTCGGTGGGTTCGATAGTGAGGCAAAAGTGGTCCATGTTCCGCGGACCGTCGCCCACCGGCTCGTCCTGAGTCCAGGGCAGCAGGTCGATGATGGTGTGACCGTTGATGCGGGCACAAGGGAAGGGGACTTTGCCGGAGCGGTACTCCTCCACACGATAAGGGGCGAGGCCGATGATTTCCGTGTAGAAGCGCAGGGCCCGTTCCACGTCCTTGACCCTTAATACGATGTGGTCCATCTCCACCGCTTGGAGCTTGACCGGAACGCCGGTCGTTTCTGTAGCCACTACAAACCTCCTAAGGTCCGTCGATTGGAGAGCCGGGCGGTCCTCTGACCTCCTACAAGTCTGGAAACTCCACCTTCACCAAGGGGCTGCGGTCCACCCAGTCCTGGCCGTTCATGCTGCGGCCCCTCTTTGCCTCTATCCGGTCCAGCGCGTTCCGTCTCTCCTGGGGGTCGGTGACAGCCGTAGCCCGGGCATTCAGGTCCGCCTGAACGCTTCGTTTCAGGTGGAAGGTGAACTCCGGCTCGGCCAGCATGTTGGCATACCACCCTCGCTTGCCGGGACTGCCCGTAATGTAGACCTCACCCTCACCAAGGTAGTGGAACCATATCTCCTTGCGGCGGGGTTGGCCGGTCTTTCTTCCTTTGGTGGTGATGTCGATAACCAGGTCCGTTTCCAAGGCTTTTCTGACTGCGTCGTCCATTTTCGCCCCCAATCCGCCCAGCGTGGGACTGATTATGCGTTGTCAGTATAATATACACCTGTGCGCCATGTTGCACGGCGCCGGAGGATAGCGGCAAGTCAGGACAGGAGGAGAGCAATGAGCACCGGCTCAACGATTTTCGAGGGCGCGCTTGAGACTCTAGCCGACGGGTTCCAGTTCACCGAGGGACCCGTGTGGATGCCCACTGACGGAAGCGTCATATTCGTGGACATCAGGACACGCACCACCTACCGCTGGTCCCCCGACGGAGGCGTGGAGGTGTTCCGGGAAAACAACGGTGAGGCGAACGGGAGCACCCTGGACCTCCAGGGGCGGCTGGTCACCTGCGAGATGACCAACCGGCGAATCAGCCGAACCGAACCCGATGGGAGCGTGGTCACGCTGGCGGACAGATTCCAGGGGAAGCGACTCAGCCGCACCAACGACATCGTGGGGCGAAGCGACGGCATCCTCTACTTCACCGACCCGGAGATGCGGACCCCGAAAGAGGAGCGTGAGCTAGACTCCTCAGGCGTTTACTACATTACCTCCGACGGGGAAGTCCACCTGGGGACCAACGAGCTTCCTTACCCGAACGGAATCGCCTTCTCTCCCGATGAGTCCTTGCTGTACGTGGACAACAGCCGGATTGAGGGTTGCGTGGAGAACGAGGAGTCCAAGGGCCTGGTGTGCAATCACCGGTACATTCAGGTCTACGACGTGGCTGCGGACGGCTCCATCAGCAACGGCCGGAAGTTTGCTGACCTCTCCTCGGCCGAACCCGGAGTGCCCGACGGCATGAAGGTGGACTCGGCGGGCAACGTATTCTGCACCGCCAACGGCGGAGTCTGTGTAATCGGTCCCGACGGCGCCGACGTAGAGTTTCTGAAGACTCCCGAGGTGACGGCCAACCTGGCCTTTGGCAGCGACGACCGGCGCGACCTCTACCTGACGACCAGCACGACCCTGCTGAGAATCCGCCTGAAGACGCCGGGGGTTAAAATCCCAGGAACTTAATTGAGAGGCCGTATAGACAGCTATAGGGCCTCGTGCTAGCATGGTATTAGGCGGACTCGATTCCGGCACGGACTCACGGTTTGCCTAAACTCGGGAGGTATGTATGGCCGACGAGGAAATCCGAGACGCACAAATGGAAGCAAGGATAGCCGAGATAAGCAATCTCGAAACAATAGAAGTTGTCGGTCAGACCGAGATAGACGATGACGTCATCGGGGCCATAGCAGGCATTGCGGCAAGGGAGATAGAAGGGGTCGCCTCGCTGGGCGCCAACTCCATACGCCGGGCCATCAGTGAACGGGTTGGCGGCGGTGAACGGCAGTCTCGAGGGGTCGGGGTGGAAGCCGGCCACCGGGAAGCCATACTGGACATCGACCTGAGGGTGATATACGGCTTCTCCATACCGGAAATCGTCATGAAAGTGCGGCAGAACGTGGCCCGTCGTGTGTTGGAGATGTGCGGGTTGGTGGCCAAGGAGATAAACATCAACGTCACCAGCATAGAGTTCACCGACAAACTCCCGACCAGAGTGGAATAGACTATTCATTATGGCGATGAGGACCTCCGTTTATGGATAGGTTTAACCGAATTGCAGTGTCACTGGCGGCCTTATTCGCCATCGTTTCGGCCATCATCACGATTCTGGTCGCCGCCGGAGCAATCAACTACTGGTTCTTGCCCGGCGGCTCCGACATAGAGTCTGAGTCCAACGCCTGGTTCGAGCCGCAGCTGAGGGGCTTGGCCGAGTTTCAGGGCGGCGGAGAGGCGGCGGCGGTTGTCGTTCCCATTATTGTGATTGTGCTGATGGCGCTGTTGCTTGTCTTCCAGTACAAAGGCGGATCTGGCAGGGAAAAACGCGTGCTGCCCATCAGCGTCACCGACCTGGGCAGGCTGAACGTGGAAGCGGACAGCGTGAGACTTCTGGCGGAGCGCACCGGCGGCGGCAACCGGAACATTGTGGACTTGCGATGCCGATTGGCCGAGCGAAGGAGAAAGCCCCCCTCCGTGCCCGCCAGCATTGTCATAGCCTGCTATCCCCAGGTGGTGATGGGCGCCGACATCCAAGAGATAAGGGACGACCTTCAGGCCAGAATTAAAGAAGTCGTGGAGAGGCTGACAGGACTGCAGGTGGAACGGGTCAACGTGTCCAGGGTCAGATATGACCGGGGCCAAGAACGCCGCCTGATGGAATGACAACATGGACTCAAACGTGGACATGACGCTATGAACGACCCCAAGTTTCTCTGGGCGGCGGTAGGTTTGGTGGTGGGCATCATCGGTGTGACCCTAGGTCCCCTGGAAGCCTTCATCGTCCTGGTATTCACGGTGATTGGCTGGGTCGTAGGCAAGTACGCCGCCGGGGAGTTGCCCGCCGTCGACCGCATCCTTGAGCGCTTCTTCTCCGATCGACTCCGCGGCCCCTAGGCCTGTCGCGGTCCGCAGTCTATTGGCCGTGCCTTTGAATTTCGTATTTTGAGCTTGACTATACCCCTTGACAACCGGCGACAAACGGTTATAATCAAAGGTTGCAGTATGGCTCACACTACCAGGAGCCCCCACTTCGGACCCACGTCAACGACCCTAAGGAAACTCTGCCCGATTTTGCGCATCACGCCGGCGCCCAACGTCTAATCCCCTCCCGGAGGAAGCATACGCATGACAGTAACTCTGTCTAACGGCCATTCCCTGGATACAACTCAGATCAAGAGCTATTCCAGAATATCCCAGATCGTCGACATACCCAACCTTATCCAGAGCCAGATACAGTCCTTCCGCTGGTTTAGGATTGAGGGTTTGGAGGAAGTTTACAAAGAGATTTCCCCTATACAGGACTACACGGGCAACAAGTACGAACTCTCTTTTTTGAAGCACTCTTTCCATGACCCCAAGAACAAAAAGGACCCCAGATACGATGACTGCAAGGGCATAGAGAATCCCAATACCGGCTCTTGCTCAATGTGTACGAAGTACACACCCGAAGAGTGCAAGCAGAAGGAGATTACATTCGCCACTCCCCTCTACGTCAAGACCAAGCTTCTGATGAAGGAGACGGGGGAGATAAAAGAGCAGGACATCTTCATGGGCGACATGCCTATGATGACTGAGAACGCCACCTACATCGTAAACGGGGCCGAGCGGGTGGTGGTGAGCCAGCTGGTGAGGTCTCCCGGGGCCTACTTCGTGGTCGAGAAGGACATCGCCAGCGACCGGGAGTTTTGCTTCGCTAAGATAATCCCTTCCAGAGGAGCCTGGCTGGAGTTTGAGACCAGCTCTAAGAACGTGTTGTCGGTGAAGGTGGACCGAAAACGCAAGGTGTCGGCGGCCACGTTCCTGCGTGCCTTGGGCATCGCCACCGATGAGGAGCTGAGGGCGTTGTACGACGAGGTGGACACCCACGAGACCCACAGCTACATAGAGTCCACCCTCCAGCGAGACCCTCCCCAGGAAGAAAAGGAAATCAACTTCAAAGAAGACGACCTGAAGTCCCTGTGGGAGTGGCTCCGCCCGGACGACGAGTACAGCAAAGTCAAGGCCCGCCAAATCGCCAGCGCCCAAATCGAGTTCTACAGACGCCTGCGCCCGGGAGAACCTCCCAGCCTCGATAACGCCCGGACGCTGGTCCACGACCTTTTCTTCGAACCCAGACGGTATGACCTGGGACGGGTAGGACGCTACAAACTCAACTCCAGGCTGAAACACGGCGAGGACGCCGCCACCAGGACGTTGACCCGGAAGGACCTGATTGCGGTGTTCCGCACCATGATAACCATCAACAACGGCGAAGGCGCGGTGGACGACATAGACCACCTGGGCAACCGCCGGGTCAGGGCCGTCGGAGAGCTTGTGCAAAACCAGATGCGCGTCGGACTGCTCCGCATGGAAAGAATGGTGCGGGAGCGCATGACCTTGATAGACCCCGAGCAGGCGACGCCCCAGGCCCTGGTCAACATCAGACCTGTGGTGGCAGCGGTGAGGGAGTTCTTCGGAGGTTCCCAGCTGTCCCAGTTCATGGACCAGACCAACCCTCTGGCCGAGCTCACCCACAAACGGCGCCTTTCGGCGTTGGGGCCAGGAGGGCTTTCCCGAGAGCGGGCCGGGTTTGACGTTAGGGACGTCCACTTCTCCCACTACGGACGAATATGTCCCATCGAGACTCCTGAAGGGCCCAACATCGGCCTGCTCAGCTCACTGGCCACCTACGCTCGAATCAATCCCTTGGGATTCATCGAGTCTCCTTACCGGAGAGTGCTCCGAGAGGTGCCCAACACCGACCCGGACATCGAGGGCCGCACCATCACCGAGACGTTGGTTAGTCCCGACGGACACACCATCCTAACGGCAGGTCACGCCGTGGGAAGAAACAGGCTGAAGCAGGTAGCCGCCCTGGCCCCGCAACAGGTTAAGGTCAAGCCCTTCGTTTCCCGCAAGGAAGGGGACGTGGTCTACCTATCTGCAGACCAGGAAGAGCAGTACGTCATAGCCCAGGCCAACGTTATCCTGGATGGGAAGACCCAGTTCACATCGGACCGCGTGGAAGTGCGAATCGGAGAGAAATACTCGGAAGAGCCGCCTGACTCCGTGGAATACATGGACGTTTCGCCCATGCAAATCACCAGCGTCTCCGCGTCTCTGATACCGTTCTTAGAACACGACGACGCCAACAGGGCCCTTATGGGTTCCAACATGCAGCGTCAGTCGGTGCCCTTGCTTAGGCCCCAGGCGCCGCTGGTGGGCACGGGAATCGAGGGTCGTGTCGCACGGGACAGCGGGCAGGTGATCCTGTCCAAGGCAAAAGGCACCGTTACGTCGGTGGACGGTCACAACATCTCCGTTAGAGATGAGCAAGGCGTAGAGCACGGCCACATGCTCACTAAGTTCTCCCGGACTAACCAGGGGACCTGTTTCAACCAGCGCCCCATAGTTGAGAAGGGAACCTCAGTTGATGCCGGAGCTGTCCTGGCGGACAGTTCTTCCACAGACCGAGGCGAACTGGCGCTGGGCCAAAACGTGTTGGTCGCTTTCATGAGTTGGGAAGGCTACAACTACGAGGACGCCATCATCATCAGTGAGAGCCTCGTGAAGGACGACTACTTCACGTCGGTCCACATCGAAAAGTACGAAATGGAGGGCAGAGAGACGAAACTCGGCCCTGAAGAAATCACCAGGGACATCCCGAACGTGGGCGAAGAAAGCCTTAGAGACTTGGACGAGCGGGGCATCATCCGTGTAGGAGCCGACGTCGGCCCCGGAGACGTGCTGGTGGGCAAGGTCACTCCCAAGGGCGAGACAGAGCTGACTGCGGAAGAGAAGCTGCTGCGCGCCATATTCGGCGAGAAGTCCAGAGACGTTAAGGACACGTCCCTCCGCGTGCCCCACGGTGAACGGGGCAAGATCATCGACGTCAAGGTGCTGGACCGCAAGAACAAAGACGAGTTGCCCCCCGGTGTCAACGAGGCTGTCCGAGTCTGGGTCGCCCAGACCCGTAAGATTTCCATCGGAGACAAGATGGCCGGACGGCACGGGAACAAAGGGGTAATAGCCAGAATCCTTCCTGTAGAGGACATGCCCTACCTGGAGGATGGAACTCCGGTGGACATCATACTCAACCCGCTGGGGGTTCCCTCACGAATGAACCTAGGCCAAGTGCTTGAAACCCACTTGGGTTGGGCCGCCAGACACCTGAACTTCCGGGCCACCACTCCTGTGTTTGACGGAGCTAAGGACGTCTCCATAGAGGACGCCCTGGCCAGAGTGTGGTTCGCCCAACAAGCCGGAGCGGTAGATTCCTCAATGGGCTTGGACTCCTGGGACCTGAACATGGACCGGGTGCATGACTGGCTGTCTGACAGAGGATTCGAATCCGACGTACTGTACGATGACTCCGTGCAAGGAGAGGCCACCTCGGCATCCCTCAAGATATGGCTCGAAGAGACGGCTGGGGTCGACGCCTCCGACATGGACGTCGCCCGGATGAAAGAAGAGACCATGCGAATCCACAGGGAGACCAATATGGCCCCTCCCACATTCGGCAAAGCTCCCCTGTACGATGGGCGTACGGGCCAAAAGTTTGACCAGCCGGTCGCGGTTGGGTTCATATACATGCTCAAGCTCATACACCTCGTAGAGGACAAAATACACGCCAGGTCCACCGGTCCCTACTCCCTCATTACGCAGCAGCCGCTGGGAGGGAAAGCCCAGTTCGGCGGCCAGAGATTCGGAGAAATGGAGGTGTGGGCCCTGGAAGCCTACGGGGCCGCTCACAACCTCCAGGAAGTGCTGACAGTTAAGTCGGACGACGTAGCCGGACGGGTGAAGACCTACGAGGCAATAGTCAAAGGCGAGGACATCGTCCAGCCGGGGGTTCCCGAGTCGTTCAACGTGCTCCTTAAGGAACTGCAGAGCCTGTCCTTGTCGGTGGAGTTGTTGAACGAGGAGGAAAGGGTTGACACTTCCATAGAGATGGAAGAGGAATTGGACCCTGACGAGTTGCTGGCCCAAACTTTGGCCGAGAGCCTGACCGAAGGGCTGGCCGAGACCGTTGACGACAAAGCGGATGATGACGACGACGACTTGGATGAGGACGAGGAGGAAGACGACGAATCAGAGGTAGCCGAGGAAAAAGACGACAAGGCGGAAACAACGTCTGAAGGTGCACAGAGCATTCAACAGCCGGACGCGGAGTAAGAAAGCATGATGACAGACAGGGTGGAAACACAATCCACCAGTTTCAACGCAATTCGAATCTCGATCGCCTCCCCGGACCAGATCAAGAGTTGGTCCCATGGAGAGGTCACAAAGCCCGAGACCATCAATTACCGCACGCTGAGGCCCGAGAAGGACGGCCTGTTTTGTGAGCGCATCTTCGGCCCAACCAAAGACTGGGAATGCTTCTGCGGCAAGTACAAGAGAATCCGGTACAGGGGTGTTGTTTGTGACCGATGCGGCGTGGAAGTCACCAGGTCCAAGGTGAGGCGAGAGCGTATGGGAAACATCAACCTGGCTTCCCCGGTCGCCCACATCTGGTTCAGCAAAGGGACTCCCAGCAGGCTGGGGTTGCTGTTGGACCTGTCGCCCAGGAACCTGGAACGAGTGCTCTACTTTGCCCAGCACATCGTCGTGTCCGTGGACGACGACGCCAGGAAGCTGGCCATAGAAGACAAGCAGCGGACCTACGAGCTGGAAGTGGAAAAGAGGAACCAGGCCCTGGAAATTGTGGTTGCCGACCTGGAGCAGAAGTTCCAGGAAGCCACGGCCAACGCTTCCGAGGAAGAGGTCGAGGTCCAGGCGGATCGACCGGCCGTCGACGTTGAAATTGAAGCCGCCCGCCAGAAGGTCAGCGAGGAGTTGAACAAGCTGCGGGACGAGACGGAAACCCGCATCGACGAGCTGGAAGACCTGCGGGTCGGCAAGCTGATAGCCGAGAGCCGTTACCGTGAACTCAGGGAACACACAGGAAACGTCTTCCGCGCCATGATGGGCGCGGAAGGCATTATGGAGATATTGAAGCTGACGGACCTGGAGGCGCTCCGGGAACACCTGCTCCAAGAGATGCGTTCCACCTCCGGACAGAGGCGGAAGAAGGCCATCAAGCGCCTACGGGTAGTGGAAGCCTTCCGCAAAAGCGGGAACAAGCCGGAATGGATGATAATGACCGTTCTGCCGGTGCTTCCCCCCGACCTCAGGCCCATGGTGCAGCTGGACGGCGGCAGGTTCGCCACCAGCGACCTGAACGACCTGTACAGGCGAGTCATCAACCGGAACAACCGGCTCCGCAGGCTGCTAGACTTGGGCGCGCCAGAGATCATCGTCCGGAATGAGAAGCGTATGCTCCAGGAGGCCGTCGACGCCCTCATAGACAACGGCCGCCGGGGCAGGCCCATCCAGGGCAGCCACAACCACAAGCTCAAGTCCCTGTCCGACCTGCTGCGGGGCAAACAAGGCCGGTTCCGGCAGAACCTGCTGGGCAAGCGGGTCGACTACAGCGGCCGGTCCGTCATCGTAGTCGGGGCCGAGTTGGCCCTGCACCAGTGCGGACTGCCCAAGAGAATGGCCCTGGAACTGTTCAAGCCCTTCGTGATGCACCGGCTCGTGGTGCTGGGCATCTCGCCCAACATAAAGAGCGCCAAGCGGATGGTGGAGCGTGCCAGGCCAGAGGTCTGGGACATTCTGGAAGACGTCATCAAGGAGCGGCCGGTGTTGCTGAACCGGGCTCCTACGCTGCACAGGCTGGGCATACAGGCCTTCATGCCGGTGCTTATCGAGGGAAGCGCCATTCAGATTCACCCGCTGGTCTGCTCGGCCTTCAACGCCGACTTCGACGGGGACCAGATGGCCGTCCACGTACCCTTGTCAGCAATGGCGGTGGCGGAAGCCAAGGAGACTATGCTCAGCATCCACAACATGCTTTCGCCAGCTTCTGGAGAACCTCTGGTCGCTCCCACCCTGGACATGGTGCTGGGATGCTACTACCTGACCGACGAAGCTCCCAAAGCCGCCGGCGCCGGCAAGGTGTTCGTGGACTACGAAGAGGCGCGAATGGCCTTCGAGGCGGAGCAACTGGACCTGCGCGCGCCGATCCGCATTCGGGATGCGGAGGCTGACGGAGGATGGCGGGACACCACTCTGGGCAGGATGATATTCAACGAGGTTCTGCCTCCTGAGATTGGGTTCAAGAACCAGCTTATGGACAAGGGCGCCCTCAAGGACCTGACTGCGGAATGCTACCGCCAGCTGGGGAACCAGGAAGCGGCCAAGGTGCTGGACAGCGTCAAGTCCCTGGGCTTCCATTACGCCACCACGTCCGGCCTTACCATAGCCATCAACGACATTCAGGTTTCCCCGAAGAAGGGCGAGATCATCCGGCACGCCAACCAGCAGGTCGAAGTGTATGAAGACCAATACATGCAGGGGCTGGTGACGGAAGAGGAGCGGTACAGCCGTACGGTGGACACCTGGACCAAAGCCTCCGACGAAATGGAGGAAATCGTCAAGGAGGACTTGTCCAACTACGGCGGCGTCGCTCTGATGGCCGTCTCAGGCGCCAAGGGAAACATCGCGCAGATTAAGCAGATGGCTGGCATGAGGGGACTCATGAGCGACCCCAAGGGCCGCATCATCGACCTGCCCATCAAGTCGAGCTTCCGAGAAGGGCTGACCGCCCTGGAATACTTCATATCCACCCACGGAGCGCGGAAAGGGCTGGCCGACACCGCGCTGAGGACCGCCGACAGCGGATATCTGACCCGTAGGCTTATCGACGTCTCCCAAGAGGTCATCATCCTGGAGGAGGACTGCGAGACCACCGAGGGCATCTTGCTCCGGTCGCGAAACGAAGACCCACTGCAGTCTCCCCTGGAAGAGAGCCTGCTGGGGCGCAAAGCCGCGGGACCCATCGCCAATCCCACCACCGGCGAGATAATAGTCGAGAGCAACGAAGAAATCACCGAGGAACTCATCAGTCAGATGATGGAAGCAGGCATGACCGAGGCTTATGTTAGGTCGCCCTTGGCCTGCGACGCGCACCGAGGAATATGCCAGGAGTGTTACGGCCGCATCCCCGCCACGGGAAAGGTGGTAGACCTAAACAGCGCTGTGGGCATCATCGCCGCCCAGAGCATTGGCGAGCCGGGAACGCAGCTGACCATGAGGACTTTCCACACCGGCGGTGTGGCCGGCTTGGACATAACATCCGGTCTACCCAGGGTTGAGGAATTGTTTGAAGCTCGGATTCCCAAGGGGTACGCCGTGCTCTCAGACATAGACGGCATCATCGCCATACAGTCCGACGCGGAAGGCCGGCGCATCAAGGTGATTAGCACCGAGGAGTATCGAGAGGACTACTCGCTGGCGGAAGGCTACGAACTGCTGGTGAGAGCGGGGGACTTCGTGGACGCCGGCGCCTCCCTTGCCCGGTCCCTCCCCGCTCCGGGCAGCGAAAACGGCGACGCCACAGAGGCGGCCGCAGAGATTCTGGCCGGCATGAGCGGGAAAATCGAGCTGGACGACAAGACCCTCTCCATAGTGTGGGAAGACATAGAAGAGAGGGAGTACATCGTACCGGCTTCCGCCCACGTTTTGGTCGAAGACGGCGCCAGCATCAAGGCGGGAGACGCTTTGACAGCCGGGCCGCTCAACCCGCACGACATGCTTAGAATCAGGGGCAAGGACGAGCTCCAACGCTACCTGATTGGCGAAGTGCAGAAAGTGTACCGCTCCCAGGGCGTCACCATACACGACAAGCACATCGAGGTGATCCTTCGCCAGATGCTCCGCCGCGTGCAGGTGGACACCACTGGCGACGCGGAGTTCATACCCGGCCAAATCGTCGACCAGTTCGAGTTCCAAGGCAAGAACGCCAAAGTTTTGGCCGAGGGAGGGGAGCCCGCCACCGCGAAGCCGGTGCTTCTGGGAGTCACCCGCGCGTCGCTGCTGACCGACAGCTTCCTCGCCGCCGCATCCTTCCAAGAGACCACCAGAGTGCTTACTGAGGCCGCCACCACCAGCGCACGGGACCGGCTTCTAGGTCTGAAGGAGAACGTTATCATCGGGCGCCTCATCCCCGCGCGCTCCAACGTGAAGCTGCCGGAAATCGTGGAGCGACCGAGCGTCTCGCAGCTGTTCGAACGAATGGAGAGCGAAAGGCTTCCCGCTTCCTGGCTGGAAAGGTCCCTGGACGGCGCCATAGACGGCACAGACACCAACGGCCATGACAGTGGCCAGAACGGTGTAGACGCCGCCGCCATCCTTGAGACTGCAATGGAGGCTGCGGAGGAGCCGGCCGCGGAATAACCGAGTCGGGGGAGGATTTGACAGCCGCCGAGCTTTCAGTAGAGATAGCTCCGAAGCATCCGGTGGGTCTGCACATTCCCAACCCGGTGATGATAGCGTCGGGGACGTTTGGATACGACGGATACGGAAGGGGCCTGGTTGACCAGGCCCCTTTGCCTTCCCACTTAGACTTTCAACGCTTGGGCGCCGTCGTAGCGAAAACGGTGACCATGAAACCCCGGACGGGCAACCCTGAGCCCCGCTGGTGGCCGACCTCCTACCGCACAGCCCTAGAACAAGGCGAGGTGGTCTTCCTCAATTCCGTAGGACTCACCAACCCGGGCATCCACGCCGCCCTGGAGGTAATGGCTCCTGTATGGGCCGGCTGGCAAACGCCGGTGATTTTCAGCCTGGCCGGAGAGTCGGTCCACGAGTTTGGAGTCATGGCAGCCATGGCCGACGGCATCGCAGGCATTGCCGCCATAGAGTTGAACCTGTCCTGCCCCAACGTGGACAACGGCGCCCACTTCTCCCATTCTGCCGAGTTGGCCGGGGCCACCGTAGCGAGGGTAAAAGACTCGACCGGCATGCCAGTGCTGGCCAAACTCAGCCCCAACGTGCCTGACATATCACCGATTGCCGAGGCCGTGGCTGACGCCGGAGCCGACGCCGTCGTCCTGACCAACACCATTCCGGCGATGACAATAGACGTGGAATCCAAGCGGCCCATTCTCGGAGGCGTCACAGGCGGGCTTTCCGGTCCTGCCCTGCGCCCCGTCGCAGTGGCGTTGGTGTATCGAGCGTCCCAAGCAGTGGACATCCCCATCATCGGGGTGGGCGGAATTTTCACCGCCCGAGACGCTCTGGAGTTCATCGTGGCAGGGGCGACTGCGGTCCAAGTCGGCAGCGCAAATCTGGCCGGGCTGCACCATCCGATGTCCATTCTGGACGACCTAGAGTCCTACCTCGAAAATGGGGATATCGCCTGTATCGGACAGCTTATAGGCTCGTCCCTACGGCACTAGACTCGACGCACGTCTGTCAGGACGGAGCTGACGTTCCGATTGACGTAATATGATGAAACGGGTAGCATAGGAACATCGGCGCGTCGCCGTAAGGAGGAAACCATGGCCCTGAAAGACATCAGCCATTACGTTACTCGACCGGGTAAGACCCTCGGAGACCCAGACATCCAAATCCCCATCTCCCAAGACTTGGTGACCGTTCCGGGGATTCCTCTCAGAGACGACGACCTCACCTGCTACGACCGGGAGTATCCCCTGGAATCGGTGAGCCTGACCGACAGCGCCGCTTTCGACTTCATGCGGCCTCGGAGAAAATACTTCTCCGAAGGCACGGAAAACCAGTCCAACTCCTACGACGAGTACATGAAGCCCTACGTGAAGTGGGTGAAAGACAGCGGCGACACGGAACCCACGGGGACGCCCACTGGTGAAGACGTGACCGAGAAGATACGTCAGAAAGCGCGGGAACTTGGCTGCGTCGAGGTGGGTTTCACGGCCATGGACGAACGCTACGTCTACACCAGCAAACGGAAGGACATCAGGAAAGACCTGCCCCACGCCATATGCCTGTCCATAGAGCAGGACTATGAGATGACCAAAATGACTCCCAGCGTGGCCACCATGTGGACCCACGACGACTGCTACGAGCGCCAAGCGCTCATCGCCCAGGAGATGACGGCCTTAATCCACGAGTTGGGTTACAGCACTCAGGTGAACGGCCCGGCCATCAGCTACGGCCCGATGATTCCTCTGTTCGTGAACGCGGGATTGGGACAGCTAGGGGCCAACGGCATTATCATGTCGCCCCACATCGGCCCGTGGACGCGGTTGCAGGTCATCATGACCGACGCCAAGGTCACCTACACTGAACCCGTTGACTACGGCATTCACGCCTTTTGCCAGATATGCCAGGTATGCACCAACCGGTGCCCTGGACGAGCCATCGCGCGGGAGAAAGTCTGGTACCGGGGCACCCACAAGAACAAGATAGCAATGAGGCGCTGCATCCCCATGCTGTCCCGCTATCAAGCCTGCGGCGTGTGCATGAAGACTTGCCCCATCGGGGTCTACGGCATGAAGCCAGTCATGGACCACTACGTGGAAACCGGCGAGGTGCTGGGCAAGGGGACCCACGACCTAGAGGGCTACACGCTGCCGGAGAAAGGCTATTTCGGACCGGGTGAGCTGCCCAAGTTCGACAACGAAACTTTCGCCCTGCCACGGGGCCGTTCGGAAGACTGGATGTTCATCGAGTTCAGGGACCAGCTTCAAATAGCGAAAGAGGACGGCATCCACGACACGTCAGCCCTCTGGGGCGAGTTCCAACAGAAGATCGAGAAGACCTTCAACAGGGAGTTCAAGTCGGACATGGCAATGGACATGCCGATGGAAGACGAGTCCGGCGGAGAACTGAACTAGCCAAACCTGCGAACCGCCATGAACCAAATAAAGGCCCCGCCGAGCTTATTCGGCGGGGCCTTTGTATTCGTTTCCCGGACGCTTAATGCCCGGACGCCTAATGCAATGAGGGGTGGGGACTGAATATGAAGCAGTAGTGGTAGTCCAGAGTCCCTCCGTTGCCGATGGACATCACTACGTCGTGTTTCTCGACTTGTCGCTCACCCCCGCTGCCCCGCGCCTGGACTATCCCCTCGGAAATGGGAGAGGCGGCCCAGAGGTAGTGGCCGGAGATTAGCCCGCCCCAGGTGTTGGTGGGGAGGGAGCCGCCGGGCTCCAGCTTGCCGTCCGACACGAAGGGTCCGCCTTCACCCTTGGCGCAGAACCCGTAGTCCTCAAGGGTCACTATGGCGGTGTAGGTATAGTTGTCGTACAGCTCGCATACGTCGATGTCCTGGGCCGTGATGCCCGCCATGGGGAATGCCATCTCCCTCGCTATCTGGGCGCCCGTATTCACCTCGTTTTCATACCCGCTGCGCCTGGGGTTCCCAGGAAACCCTTCTCCCATTCCAACCACATAGGCCGGCGGCTGCTTCAGGTCCCGGGCACGCTCTTCTGAAGTCACGATGATGGCGATGGCCCCGTTGTTCACCATGCAACAATCGAACAGATGGAACGGCTCGCAGACCCAACGGGAGTTGTGGTAGTCCTCAAGAGTTATAGGATCGCGGTACACGGCCACCGGGTTCATCGCCGCCCACTTGCGGTTAGACACGGCAACGGCCCCCAAATGGTCGCTGGTAGTGCCGTAGAGAGCCATGTGGCGCCGGGCAGCCAGTGAGTACCTGGTGTTGGCCCCGTAGAAGCCGTAGGCGGCGTTCAGGCCAGCAAAACCGGTCATGGAACGTATCCGGGCATATGTCGCGGCGCCTGTGCCTGCGGGACGCTCGGGTCCAAGGGGAGCGTCGGCGAATACGTAGCACACGGTTTCAGCCATGCGCGTTTGAATAGCGCGGATGGCCAGAAACATGTTATGTCCCGGCGGGGAGTTGCTGTAGACTGGGGGGTGGTTCAGAATACGTAGATTGCGCAACCCCAGCGCGACATGGGGGGATTCCGCCCAAGAGGGGTCCGGCCGCATTCCGGGGTGGGTCACCAGCCCGTCCAGGTCATCCTTGGTGAGCCCGGCGTCGTCGAGGGCCATCTGCACAGCCTCTGCCGCCAAAGCCGTGGAGGACTTGACGTACCTGCGAGTCATCTGTGTTATCCCATGCCCCACGACGGCGGTCCTGCGTATGCTGCCAGTTGTCATCCTTTACCTCCCGCGCGAGTTTCTCTACATAAACAGGTGAATTATATTCTTTTAGTGCAGCGAAGGGTGGGGGCTGAATACAAAGCAGTAGTGGTAGTCCAGGGTGCCTCCCTGGGCTATGGACATCACCACGTCGTGCTTCTCTACCTGACGCTCGCCGCCCGTTCCCCTAGCCTGTACGATGCCCTCGGAGATGGGTGACGCTCCCCACATATAGTGGCCGGAGCTAAGGCCGCCGTAGGTGTTGGAGGGCAGGGAGCCGCCCGGCTCCATCTTGCCGTCGGACACGAACGCTCCGCCTTCACCCTTGGCACAAAAACCGTAGTCCTCCAGCGTCACGATGCATGTGTAGGTGTAGTTGTCATACAACTCGCAAATGTCGACGTCCTGGGCTGTAATCCCCGCCATGGGGAAGGCCGTCTTCCCGGCAGTCACGGCGCCCGTGTTCACTTCGTTTTCGTACCCACGGCGGCGGGGGTTGCCGGGGAACCCTTCTCCCATCCCCACCACGTAGGCCGGGGGCTGCTTCAGATTCCGGGCCCTCTCCTCAGTGGTTACTATGATGGCGATGGCGCCGTTGTTGACCATGCAACAGTCGAACAAGTGGAAGGGGTCCACCACCCAGCGGGAGTTGTGGTAATCCTCCAAAGTGATGAGGTCACGGTACACCGCCTGAGGGTTCAGGGCAGCCCACTTCCGGTTGGACACGGAAATGGCGCCGAACTGGTCGCTGGTGGTGCCGTAGAGGGCCATGTGACGGCGAGCGGCCAACGCGTAGCTTGTGTTGGCTCCGAAGAAGCCGTAGGCGGCGGGAAGTCCGGCAAGCCCCACCGTACCGCGAATGCGTCCATAGGTGGCTGCTCCGGTCCCAGCGGGGCCTTGCGGCACCAGGGGCGCGTCGGCAAAGAGATAGCACACGGTTTCGGCCATGCCCGTCTGCACGGCACGGATGGCCAGGAACATATTCTGTCCCGGCGGCACCCCCGGGTAGGGCCAGTTGCTGAACAAGCGCAGATTGCGGAGGCCCAGCGAGACGTGGGGTTCCGTCCATCCGGCGTCGGGACGCATTCCAGGGTGGGTGGTCAGCCCGTCGATGTCATCCTTGGTCAGTCCGGCGTCGTCCAGGGCAAGTTGGAGCGCCTCGGCCGCCAAAGCCGTCGCAGGCTTGACGTACCTGCGGGTCATCTGTGTTACTCCCAGGCCCGCAACAGCAGCCCTGCGCAACGTCCTATCTGTCGCCATTATTCACCTCTCGTATAAGTTGCCCACAAAGACACATGATAGGCGGCCGGCGCTTGTGCTCATTCCGGCCGCCGTGTCAGCGATGCCGCCGAACCCGATAGTTAAAGACCCGGGTCGGAAGCTATATCACTCCGGACTCGGTCAGGACCATCAGCTGTTCCTTGCTGAAGCCCAACTCGCCGCAAAGAATTTCTTCGTTGTGCTCTCCAATGAGCGGCGCGCGGCGAGATATGCGCCAAGGCGACCCGTTGTAAATGGCGCCGCCGCCAGGGTAAGTGAAGGTTCGCCCCAGTTCGGGATGCTCCACATCTATGTAGAAGTTGCGGGCACGGAGATGGTCGTCATCTATCATCTCATCCCAGGACCGTATGTAAGCCCAGGGCAGGCCCATTTTGGCGGCGCCGTGCCACAGGTCGTTAGGGCGCATCGCCTTGAAGAAGTCTGCCAGAATCTCGTAAATGCGCTCCCGGTTCTCGGCGATCAGGTCCGGTGTGTTGTATTCGGCCAGTTCCCGGGCCATGCCGTATTCGTCCATCCACTTGGCCACCTGCTCGATTTTCGCGGGAAGGAGCATGGGGGTGCTCCAGGCCGTGGTGGCAAAGTGGCCCTCGAATTTGGTGGGCATCTCTTTGCCGCTGACGTATTCGGTGTCGATCTCCCTGGCGGAGCCGTGGCGACCTGTGTGCCGGAAAATCTTAGTCTGGTTGAAGATGTAGTTGGGTACGGCGTTCTCAGTGGTCAAGGCCAACGCCTCGTGAATGGATGAGTCGATGTACTGGCCTTCGCCGGTGGCGTCCCGGGTTATCAGGGCCGACACGATGGCCATGTATGCGTAGTGGGAGCCGCAGTGCCAGGCCTGCCCGCCTCCTACAGCAATCGGCGGCCGTTCCGGGTCATCCACGGCGTCATAGCCGCACTCAGCCATCTGTCCGCCCGCCGCCAGAAGCGCCAGGTCACTGACCTTGTAGTCCTTCCACGGTCCCGTCTGCCCGAAGGGAGTGATGGAGCACACGATGAGCCTCTTGTTGTCTTTGGACAGCTCGTCGTAGCCCAGTCCCTGCGACTCCATCCAGCCCGGCGGACAGGTCTCTATCACCAGATCGGCGTTAGCAGACAGACGCTTGAATACTTGCTTGCCGGCGTCGGTGGCGATGTCCAGGGTGATCCCCCGCTTGGAGGTGTTGTAGTGCCAGAAGTAGAGGCTGCGCTCGCGGTTTGGCACGTCATTCAGGAAAGGACCCATGGTACGGGTCTCGTCGCCGCCGGGAGGCTCGATCTTGATCACGTCCGCCCCCAGGTCGGCCAGCAGCTTGCCGCACCAATGGCCGTGCTCGTTGGCCAATTCCAACACACGCAGCCCAGCGAAGGGCCCGGCGCCGGACTGGCTGTTCTGCTGGGTGGGAGCGGGAGACTTAGCTGCGCTGGCGCCGTTAGAGCCAGTCCCGTTGGACGGCGCCGTCAGAGACTCCTGGATGTGGGGGAAACGGGGAAACTCCTGGGGCCAGAACGTGCCGTCGTCAAAGCCCTCCACGATTTCATTGCGGCTCAGGCCCAGAACCCGCTCCATCACTTCTACGGTGTGTTCGCCGATCTGGGGCGCCGACTTGAAGACGCCCACATCCGACTTTGACATGACAAAGGGCATGTTTTGGAGCTTTTTCCGGCCCACCACCGGGTGGTCCCTCTCCACGAACATCCCTCGCGCCTGAAGCTGCGGGTCCCTGTCGACCTTGTCGTCTGCGCTCTGCACCGGCATTGCCCGCACACCCGCCGCCTGGCACTTCTCCATTATCTCGTACTTGTCCTGGGTCAACGTCCACTCCAGGATGCCCTGGTCAAGTTCTTCCTGGTTCTCGATGCGGCCCATCGTAGTAGCGAACTTGGGGTCAGTAGCCCATGCAGGGCTTCCCATGACCTTCACCAGTGCCCGCCATTCCTCGTCTGTGTGACAAACGATGGCGCACCAGTCATTGTGGTCATCGCCTTTGGTCTGGTAGCTGTTGTGGGGAGCCACCACCGGCCCGCGGTAGTTGGGCGCTAGGGGAGCGCCTGGCCAGATTGCCCGGTTGCCGGGCGGGAAGCCTGGCCGACGCGCCGGACGCTCGTTGATGCTGCGGTCCAGGAACGCGGCTCCTGTCTGGGTGGCGCCGATGATCATCTGGGCCATGTCAACGTGCTGCCCCTGGCCCGTCTTATTGCGATGGTGCAGGGCTGTCAACACGCTGTTGGCAGCGTAGATGCCCGCCGTGTCGTCCATATAGGAGTAGCCGAACCCAGCCGGAATCATGCCGGGCTTGCCCACCAGGTACGTCAAGCCGGAGAGAGACTGAGTGGACTGGCCCACCAGCATGTAGTCCCTTTGCGGGCCCGTGTGGCCGAATCCACCCATAGATACGTAGACAATGCCAGGGTTGATTTCCCGCATCTCCTCATAGCCCAACCCCCATCGCGTCATCACCGTGGCTGTAAAGTTCTCCACCACCACGTCGGAGGCTTCGATGAGCCGCTTTACCAGCGGGAATCCCTTCTCGCTGCGTACGTTGAGAGTGATGCTCAGCTTGCCCGCGTTCCCGTCCACGTTGGAGGCGCTGACGTTGGGATCGACAATCGGCCTGCCGTCGGCTCCGGGCGCGACGCCCCGCTGCCCCGGGTTGAAGGTCCACTGTACTTTCAGCACCTCGGCGCCCAGGGTCGCCAGCCACCTGGTGCCCCAGGGGCCGGACCTCAGCCAGGTGAAGTCCAATACTCTGATTCCGTCTAAGGAAGCTGGTAAACTCACAAGACCACCTCTCAAAGGGAAAACGGCGAACGTCACACAGCACGCCCGCCTCTCCCTAGGCTGCGGTGATTATAGGTTGGCTCCGAATAGGGGTCAAGGACTTCGCATGGCCAGTGCCGTGAGCCGCTGTAGCTACGGCGTCTGCCTTGTCACCGGAGGACTTATTCCTCCTGAAGATTCTGCACGTCTATATTTACAGGCCCTCCCAAGGAGATACAACCGTATCTAAGCCTGCTTTCATTCCACTCTCTGTCTCTAGCAGCTTTCTTTTCCTTATCAAACGGAGCAGGAGTAAAGCTCAGATAATAACTAGATGGAACTCCAGGGATAGACTGAAGCACGGAGTCGATGTCAGGCGGGTCTTTCAAGAACCCATGTATGGACTCCTGTTGGGTTTGTAAGGAGATTAGAGGATGTACGGTACAGGCCTTGCTTTTTGGCGTATTGATATAGCGTACCCTGTGGCCACCGATTACGTCAGGAATGTTCGCCACCCAGCTGTCGTCGTAGTTGACGTCAAGCATCGGAGACGATTGGCGTTTCGGCCCCTCCTCCGGACGCTGGCCCAGCGTCTGATTGGACCCTGAACCAGCAAACACTAGGACAAAAAGCACGACAAGAGTGGAGGCAGTTACCGCTGGTTTCATAAGTCACCGTCTGCGTTACCTATCGGGCTTTTGCTAACGCAGCCTCTCGCACGGGATGCCGCCTCCATCGAGGGCTAGAAAAAAGCGGTCGCTCTCGGGCCTACCGTTGGCTTTGTACAACGCCATAGCCTCACACCAAGTATCAAACCATCTACAAAAGCTATGGCGACTTAGGCCGGGGCCTCTGGGACCATCTGGCGTGGGAGTCTCCGCCGGGTCGGCTGGCGTCGGATAAGCGGTCGTCGATTCATCGGGCCTGCAACCAGCAACTGCCAGCAACAGCCACACGACGACCGCGGACGCTTGCAACCTCCCTGTGGCGCGATCACAAGTCTCCAGCCGTCCTCCTTGCTTGGCGGCAGACTTCAGCGGATGTGGTTTCCATAGTGAAAAGCCCTGATCCTATGCCAACCATCATTGTGATGGTTGGCTATCGAATGACGAAGAGCAACCGAGTCGCCAACTTGAATGTATCCCATGGGCAGAGATTTCTGCTGTCGACGCTAGTCCAATCGATGCGAAAACCAGTCCACGAGGGCTTTAGCTCCAAGAGTCAGGCCGATGGCGGACTTACGGAACAAGCGGCTAGCACCGGTTTGCGTAGCCTGTCGTCAGCCCCTCCAACAACCCGTGGTACAAGCTGGCCCAATAGTAGTCCCAATTGTAATCAGCGACGAGGCCGCGCAACTGTGTCGGGCCGACTGCCACATCTTCCACGTATTCCCTGAGCAACGTTTCATTGTGAAGGGCAAGTCCCATCACCAGCTCCAACGACACACAGTCATACCGTTCTTTGGCGATCCGGCCCCCCACCTTGACGCCCCTTTCAAGCCAGAAGGCATACCGCCCAACGCCTATCCATCTGCTTTCATAGAAACCGAAATCCACCGGCGACGGCTTTACGTACCCTGCTGGGGTTGCCGTCGGCTTTGGCGTGGCTGTGGGGAAGGGCGGCGTGGCCGTTGGCGTGGGCACCGGCGTCGGTGTCGGAGTAACAGTGGGGAAGGCCGGCGTATTTGTGACCGTCGGCGGCGGGTCGATGACTTCCAGATCCTCCATAACGTCACGGAACTCTCCCGCCAACGTGAGCAGCCGCTCGCTCGCCTGTGTGGTTGCCCGCACCTGGGCGTTCCAATAGGGGTCCGCGCGGTACCCTTGAGATCCTTGAGGGGTAGGCTCTGTTGTGTCGCAGCTGACCCCAAGGACCAGGGAGCCAAGGACGACTAATGCCGCTATGACGGGGATAAGGGGCGTCATGCCGACTCTCCTAGTACTGAACCAAATCAGGATTGGCAGGGATAGAGGCGATGGAGTTTGCGTCTGGCGTCTTGGGCAGTGAACCGCCAGTTAATGGTAGCTCCTATCGCGTTCCGCTCTGACACGCAGGCGCTGACGGCTCTTTCCAGGCTGTCCTCATCTCCGTTGCGTCCGCGCAGGCAGGCCCGGGCCAGCACGCTGAACTCGATCTCCGCCATATTCAGCCAGCTTCCGTGCTTGGGAGTGTGGTGCAACTCCAGCCGCTTGGCGATGCGCCGGGCCTCGGCCGCCGGGAAAGTCTCGTAAAGCGAGGCCATCCGATGCGTGTTCAGATTGTCGAGAACCAGCCGAATCACCGGGACATCGGGGTAGGCCTCATCCACCAGCCACCGCATCTGCTGAGCGAAGTCCTGCATGGTGCGTTGCCGGGTTATCGCCACGTGGCGCCAGCCCCGGCGAGGCTCACAGGTGAGGAACAGGTTGCGCGTCCCTCCCCGCTGGTATTCGTAGTCCTCACGCCTCGGCCTCCCAGGCTTTGCCGGCAGCGGTTCCCTCACGTCGGCCAGCAACTGGGTGGAGGTCTCGTCAAAGCAGACCACCGGCCTCTGCGGATCGTAGGGCTCGGCGTAGAGATCCAGCACGTCCTCCATGGCCGCCACGAACTCTCCACCTACCTTGGGGATGCACCATTGTTTCTTGAGCCACGGCTTGAGCGTGTTTTTTTTAGCCGCAGGCGGACCGTCTCGGGAGATAAAGACTCCACCAATCCCAACTCCACCACCTTGCCCGCCAGGGCCCGCATGGTCCAGTGGTCATGACCGTCGGGCACCGGGCTGCAGGCCAAGGCTATCAGGTGGGCCTCCACCCTTTCATCCACCTTTCTGGGCCGGTTGACCTGGTTATGGTGCCTCAGCACCTCGTCCAGTCCTTCCTCGGCATACCGCCGCTTGGTGCGGAACACGGTCCGCTCCGACACGTCCAGTGCGGTGGCCACCTGGGGGGCGGTCCAGCCCTCATCTATCTTGATCAGGATGCGGGCCCGGGTAATCGCCTGTGCGGAACTCCTCCCAGCCCTGATCATCTTCCTGAGCCGTCCCTTTTCCTGTGTTGCCAGCCGGACTCCGTACTTCTCCTGCACCATGACCACCTCACATCCCACAACCCTTCGTCTATCCCCAAGGTAGCATCCTGTCTGGGCTCACGTACTAACTGACAATGCCAGATTGGCCGAATACTAGTTGCTGAGCGGTTTATTCCTTTTTCGTAGGAGCGGGCGTTGCCTCGGGCGGCTTGGCGCCCATGAGA
This sequence comes from Dehalococcoidia bacterium, assembly GCA_965224415.1. GTDB lineage: Bacteria > Chloroflexota > Dehalococcoidia > Lucifugimonadales > JAGWBF01 > DAOUJI01. The sequence continues at coordinate 286,928 of CBDCZB010000002.1, forward strand.
CTGGCAGGCGGAATCAAGTCGATGAGCCGGTCTCCCTCTTCAAGCAGGTCACGGTGGTCCATTCCCGGGGCCATCCAGTAGCGGATATGCCGCCCGTCTGCCTTGTGGATTATGACGGCGGCTTTGTCGTCTCTCGTCACGTCTGGGGCCAAGTCAATTTCCAGTCCACCTCTGGGAGTCGCAGACGGCGGCGGGTGCTCTTGCGGCGTTAATCCTTCGCTGTACCCAGGCGGAGTGGGAGTGGGCGTCTTAGGATTAAACGGTCGCCGGGTGCGTTGGGGCGTCGGCGTGTGGTCAGGCGGCTCAGGCGGATGTGAATCGTCCGACCGTCCAGCCGTGAACACAAAACGCTGGCCGACACAGCCAGTCCCATAGTAGAGCCGCTCAAAATGGCCGTAGTCCATCTGTCTCAGTTCTGCCGCGACTCTTTGACCAATAGGCGTCTCGGCGTCCAACGTCCCTGTTCGCTCAAATTCGTCGTACCACTCCAAGAGCGTCTCGTGGAAACCGGCGATGTCCCGCGGCGGCGTCAGCTTTCCCCACTCGGTCCGCAGGTATCGCCCGATGGCATCCCTGTCGTCAAACATGGGAATCGTCCGCACAATGTCGGCGCACCACTCAGCGTACTCGTCGACGCTCAAGGGTCCCTCGGAAGTCTCCCGTTCGGCCAGACGCGTCTTGACCTCCAGATCGCGGGCGATGCTCGAAAATACCTCCACAGACGAGACGCAACCTGTGGCCGACAACGGCTCCCGCAAAGAGACTGGGAGACTAACCATTGATTCCAGCATGGCGTCATAGGCGTGCTGGAATTGCGCGCTGGGTCCTCTAGACTCACCGTCAGCCGTGACAAGGTACTGTAAGAACGCGGTCCTAGCGGTGTGGAACTCGCTTAACTCCGTGGGCGCCTTGAGAGTCAACCATGAGTCCAGCCATGAATCCAACCATGCCCGATACGCCTTGGGGTCAGTTGACATGATGAGGAAAGGTTCGGAGTCCATCAACTCGCCGCAGACCTTGGAGTATTCGTTGACCGACAGAGCACGCGCTTGAAAGGCGGTGGGAGTCGAGACCTGTCGAGGCGCCGGCGTCACGGCGGGAGGGGACCGCATCTCAAGCGATTGAGGGGTTGGCGTCGCTTCCCCGACGCCGCAGGCCAGGGAAGTCAGCATTACTAGGGCGAGGGCGAATATAAATCTCACCATCGAAACCCCCCAATTGGAACAGGGTGTTCCGTATCATAAGCCGTTGGGCCCAACTTCGGACCGATTCCCAACTCATACATCGACTGAATCAGCGTTCAGATATCGTAGCATAGACTCTTGGCTCAGACTTGGTTGACCTAGGCGCGCGCTCCAGGACGGGAGTTTCCGTTGGAACAGGTGTAGCCGGGTACCCGCTCTCGGACACAGTATCCAAAGGCTTGGTTTCCGGTGTGGGAGTCTTGGTTGAATCAGATGGAGTCGAGCTGGCGCTTGGCGATTTTGAGTCGAGAGACTTCACCTCCCCTGCGGGGGTCTCCGTTGAATCATCCCGAAGCCCTAAGTCGCGCCTACAAGATGGAGGTTCAGAGCCGCCAGCGTGGAAATCGACGCCCTTGATTCGATGAGGGGCTATGCCGCCAAACACCACGGCTACATAGCCCGCCGGCTTGGCGACGAGACCGGGCGCTTCGACGGTGATAAGATGCCGGCCGCTCGATAGGGAGTGGTCCGAGATCCCCCATCTCCCGTTCCGCACTTCCAGCACGGCGACCGTATCCTCCGGCTCCAGGTCGTCTATCTGCCCCAGGCAAGTGAGCTCGGGGGGATAGTAATCCGGGGAGTCCTTTGGCAATGGAGGACCTATGTCGTAGACCTCGTTCCGCACACGCGGCAGCCGTTGTATCTTGACTGTTGCATCGGCTTCATCGGGGATTCCGTATATCCGCCCTTGGACGCTTCTCTCCGGAAGCCAACCGGTCCCCTGGGAAACCGGCTTTCCGGCGGCGTCTTCGGGCCGTACGAATCTGAAACCCAGATTTCGCTCTCTCCAGTCCATACCCTCGGAAGGGACCTCGAACATCAGGCCCTTGCTCCAGGGAAGATAGCCCTTGGCCTCGGGAACCAAAATGTACGTGCCTTGGGACAGCCGCAGGCCGCGTTTTTCCCATGGACCGTTCCCCATCGTCCACTCGGCCACTATTTCTCCATGTTCCAGCCGCTGGCTGTGGTCAAGCTTAAGGAGTCTCATGGTCGCCCGGTCGCTCTTATCCAGGCCGGATACTTCCCCCGACAGCATCCCCGGCTGGGCGAGGGAGAAGCGGGCCGCTTCAATCCATGCGGTCACGCCGTCCAATTGCTGGCGCGGTTCCCCACTCATTAAGCCGTGGGACGTGACATCCCCGTCATCAACGACGAACTTCCTGCCACCGATGATTTCAAAGTCGTTGCCCTTCAGGTCGAAAAACCAGCTGTCTTGCGCCAGTAGTAACATGACGGTCTCGCCTATCTCCAATCCTGGCTCTCTGGTGGGAAGGCTGATACCGCCGTCTGCCGCGACGAACACTGGTACGTGTACATCCACCTTGTTGTAGTAGAGACCGAACAGGGTCCTGTCCACTTCCACTGATGCCTGGTAGTATTCCACCCGGTTCGTAGGACGGTAGAGCACGGGCGCTGTTTGGAGCTCGGACACCGACACGACTCGTCCAATGATGGATAGGTCAGCGTATTCGACGAACAGCTCAAGGCCAGTGAACGGCGGTTCATCGACGTAGGATACTACCGGCGCTTCCATGTCGGTGAAAGGCGGCTCGCTCACATCGGGAGTAGAGCCGTTTCCGTTGCACGCTCCAATGATGAGGGCAGCCGCCGCGAGTGCGAGTAGAGACCCCAAGGGCAGCCATCGAGTTCGGTGGCCCAAGGCAGAAGTTGCCGAGTGTCGGACTCCGTTGGAAGACAGCCGCCGAACAGTAGCGGGCTTTCCACGAGCGCTTGGAACATTCTGCCCCGCGCGGGTGTGTGTCTTGGTCCTCACCGTGTTCCCCTTCAACTGGTCACCGGATCGTTTAACGTATAGACGCTATCTATCACGAAAATGTTCCACACAACACATTCGAGCTTTCGTATATACCGTCTCCGACCACGTTAATGATAAAACAATTCTTGATTGCCCGATTTGTCCCGTCCGCCTCGAGGATCAGCTTTAACACCGCTTCTAACCAGCCCCACAATTCGCTCCGCTCTGCGCGGCCTTCATCTGGAACAATTCAGAGGCTCCGACGCTGCTCTCCGCATCATTGTTTTTCTTGACTTGAAAGCCCCGCACAGGTACACTCCCTATGTCGCCGCAAGGGACAGGGATTGCCTATTCACCCCTACGAAACGGCGCAAACCACAAGATTCAGGCGCCCTGAATAAGTCATTCAGGGCAACGGCGTAAAGGCTGCTTACATAAGGAGGCACAATGGCCGACCCGGAAATCGCCCAAATGGCGCATTTGATGCGGAGGGCCGGCTTCGGGGCTACCCGCGACGAGCTGGAGCGTCGGGTGGCCATCGGCTACAAAGCTACGGTTGAGGAACTGCTGGACCCGGACGGCCACGGCGTACCCGAAATCGACGTGGACATGCTCTTCCGTACCTTCCCCTACATAGAGAGCGGAGTTGGACCCCCGTCAGCCAGCAACCGACACATGTTCTACCTGTGCAACAACCCGCGGCCCCTTCAGGAGAAAGTCGCCCTGCTGTGGCACATGATCTTCGCCACCGGCAACGCCAAGCTGGACAACCCAAACGAGATGGCCCGCCAGATAAACATGTTCCGGGAGCTTGGCTTGGGCAGCTTCCAGACGCTTCTGTTGGAGCTGTCCAAAAACCCGGCCATGATCTACTGGTTGGACAACAACTACAACCACAAGGACCAGCCCAACGAGAACTGGGGCCGAGAGCTCCTGGAACTCTTCGCAATGGGCCAGGGCAACTACACCGAGCAGGACGTGTTCGAGTGCGCCAGGGCTTTCACAGGCTGGACGCTCGCTCCCAAGCCGCCCACCGGAGGCATCGGAGGCCGCTACATGTGGTACTTCCGGTACGTTCCCGAAGACCACGACGACGGGGAGAAGGTCTTTCTCGGTCACAAGGGGCGGTTCAACGGCGAGGACGTGATTGACATCGTCGTGCGCCAGCCGGCCACGGCCCGGTTCATCGCCAGGCACATATACAACTTCTTCGTGGCCGACGAGGTGCAGGTGCCCGCATGGCTTCACACCCCGCCCAAGGACCCGGTGGCGGTGAACATCATCGCCGACGCCTTTGTATCCTCCGGCTACAATGTCGGCGACACGCTGCGTGTGCTCTTCAACTCCGACTTCTTCAAGGAGTCGGCCTTTCAACGCGTCAAGAGCCCAGCGGAGGTCATCGCGGGGACCATGAGGCTTGTGGGGGACTTCGTGTATCCCAGGCCAGGCCTGGAGCAGGCGGGACTGGAGTCGTCCTACATGGGGCAGTTCCTGTGCGACCCGCCCAGCGTGGAAGGGTGGCATTACGGGGCTGAGTGGATTGACAGCGGCGCGTTGGTGAAGCGCATCAACTTCTGCGCCGACGCAGTCTCCAACATCGAGTACCCAGGCATTCGGGACATCGTCCGGCGCATCGAGGCGATGGGACCCATCCCTCCAGAGAAGTTCGTGGACAACTGCCTGGACCTGCTTGGCCCGATAGATGTCGGCGATGCAACGCGGCAGGAGCTTCTGGTCATGGCTGACCAGGAGGGGGACCTGAGATGGGACACCGAGGAGGCCCGCGGCGCCTCAGCCCAAAGGGTTGGGGACATGCTGGCGCTGATAGCCTCCACCAGGGAATACCAGTTCGGCTAAACCCTGGCGGACTTGGCCGGAAACATACGGCCCAAAGCCCTTAACAGACAAAGGAGGCGGCAATGGCGGACCAGGATATCGCCCTGATGGCGCATCTGATGCGGAGGTCCGGGTTCGGAGAGACCCGCGACGAGTTGGAACGGCGGGTGGCCCTGGGCTACGAAGCTACGGTGGAGGAACTTCTGGACCCGGCAGGCCACGGAGTGCCCGAAATCGACGTGGACATGCTCTTCAGGACCTTCCCCTACATAGAGAGCGGCACCGGACCACCCTCGGCCAGCAACCGCCACATGTTCTACCTGTGCAACAACCCTAGGCCACTCGAGGAGAAGATCGCGTTGCTGTGGCACATGGTGTTCGCCACAGGCAACGCCAAGCTGAACAACCCGAACGAGTTGGCGCGCCAGATGAACATGTTCCGAGAGCTTGGCTTGGGCAGCTTCCACACGCTGCTGGTGGAACTGGCCAAGAACCCAGCCATGATTTACTGGCTGGACAACAACGAGAACCACAAAGCCCAGCCCAACGAGAACTGGGGACGGGAGCTATTGGAGCTCTTCTCCATGGGCCAGGGCAACTACACCGAGCAGGACGTGTTCGAGTGTTCCCGGGCATTCACCGGCTGGACTCTGAAGCCCAAACCCCCTTCCGGCATTGGCGGACGGTATATGTGGTACTTCAAGTACGATCCCGACGACCACGACGACGGCGAGAAGGTCTTCCTGGGCCACAAGGGGCGGTTCAACGGCGAGGACGTGATAGACATAATAGTGCGCCAGCCCGCCACCGCGCGGTTCATAGCCCGCCACCTCTACAACTTCTTCGTGGCCGACGAGGTGCAGGTGCCCACGTGGCTCCACACACCGCCGCGAGACCCAGTGGCCGTGAACATCATCGCTGACGCTTTCGTGTCCTCCGGCTACAATGTCGGAGACACGCTGCGGGTCCTCTTCAACTCCGACTTCTTCAAAGAGTCGGCCTTCCAGAGGGTCAAGAGTCCCGCGGAGGTCATAGCCGGGACCATGAGGTTGGTAGGGGACATGGTATACCCCAGGCCCGGCCTGGAGCAGGCGGGACTGGAAGCCTCCTACATGGGACAGTTCCTGTGCGACCCGCCTAGCGTCGAGGGCTGGCACTACGGGGCCGAGTGGATAGACAGCGGCGCGCTGGTGAAGCGCATCAACTTCTGCGCCGACGCCGTCGCCAACATCGAGTACCCCGGCATCCACGCCATTGTGGAGAGGGTCGAAGCAATGGGCTCCATCTCGCCCGAGAAGCTTGTGGACAGCTGCCTGGACCTGATTGGCCCGGTAGAAGTCGAAGAGGCGACGCGGGGCGAGTTGCGGGTCATGGCAGAGCAGGAAGGGGACTTAAGTTGGGACACGGAGGAGGCCCGAGGCGCCTCGGCCCAGAGGGTCGGAGACATGCTGGCGCTGATAGCCTCCACCAGGGAATACCAGTTCGGTTAAGTCTTGGGCTGTGCCCAAACGAATGGCTAAATGGATAACAACCTAACTTAGGCCAAGGGGGACGGAATGGAATCCCAGTATGTAGATGGCCGGATTTTCAACTACTACAATTGCCTTGGGGGCACGGCGCTGGCGGGAAAGGGGTTTTTCTTCCCCTCGGACTTTGCCCTTGGCTCCAACGGGAGCCTGTACGTTCTGAACAAGGCGATTGAGTTCAACCCCTCTATGGGAATATCCAAGGTGACGATGGACCACGAGTTCATCTGGGAGGACCGGGGGCTGAACTACATCATGCACAGAGGACCGTTGCCCAGCGCAGTTGGACTGGACAGCCAGGAAAATGTATACGTCGCTGACGAGTTCACCAACCAGATATACGTATACGACAGCGAAGGCAACACTCTGGACACCTGGAGGCCCGGAGCCAACCCGTCAGCCAACGGCATCTCAACTAGGACTCTGGTGCACAGGTCCCCCATGAGCCGTCTTCTGCAGCACGAATACTCCAACAAGGAAGGCGTCTCCTTCGACCTGTACCTGAGGAAGGTGGGGGCGCGGGACTCCTCGGGCGACGGCGAGCTTAACGGCCCGATGAGCATATACTTCGACGACAACGACAACATGTACGTCTCCGACAGCTTCAACCACCGCATCCAGGTGTTCGCGAAGGACGGCACGTACCTGCGCCAGTTCGGCGAGTACGGCGACGGAGACGGCCAACTCAACCTGCCCTGGGGCATTGACATGGACACGGAAGGGTGCGTCTACGTGGCCGACTGGAAGAACAGCCGGGTCCAGAAGTTCTCAAACGAGGGGAAGTACCTGGCCACTTTTGGAGGCCCAGGGTCCGGTGAGGGAGAGCTGACCAAGCCATCCAGCGTCGCCGTGGACAAGGACGGCGACGTGTACGTGGCAGACTGGGGAGCCAACCGGGTCAGGATATACGACTCCGAGGGGACCCACCTGCTCACCCTGGCCGGAGACGCCGAGCAGCTTCCTCCCTGGCAGCAGGACAGGGTGGACTCCAACCTCGACACCAAGCGGGCGCGCATGAGGGCCGACCTGTCCACTGAAAAGATTCTCAAACGGCCCATATCCATCCGCTTGGACAACGAGGGCAGGATTCTGGTCCTGGAGGCCGTGGCCAACCGGATTCAGGTGTACGCCAAAGAATCAGACTGGGTCGACCCCCCGTTCAACTTGTAGGCCGGGTCCGCAACGGAACACTAAGAATCACGGAAGCCCTGGACAGTCCGCCGGGGCTTCCGCCGTTTTAGCGCTCTTCAATGGCCGTGAACACAGGCACGATAGAGGAATTGTCGATGTTCCCTGAACGCTTCCGCCGCGACGCCCAACTCTACTTGCAGAGGAGATGCCAGTGCAGATAGGAACGTCCTTACCAATCACCGAATTCGGCCCAGACCTCAACGCCGTTAGAGACTTTGCCCAGGCCGCTGACGACATGGGGTACAAGGTCTTGAGCATGTTGGACCACGTGCTAGGAGCCGACCCTCAATACCACCCTGAGGTCGCCAACTTCTACTACACCCACGAGAGCTACATCCACGAGCCCTTTACCCTCATGGGGTATCTTGCCGCCATAACCAACAACATCACTATGGGCACCAGCATTATGATCCTGGCTCAGCGGCAGACGTCCCTCGTGGCCAAGCAAGCGGCCGAGGTGGACGTTCTCAGCGGAGGCAGGATCCGGTTGGGGATTGGCGTCGGGTGGAACCCTGTGGAGTACGAGGCGTTAGGCGAGGACTTCCACACCCGTGGCAGGAAGTTCGAAGAGCAAATCGAGGTCCTGCGCCTGCTGTGGACCCAGGAGAAGGTAAATTACGAAGGCCGCTTCCACACGATAACCGAGGCCGGCATCAACCCCTTGCCGGTGCAGAGGCCCATTCCTCTGTGGATAGGCCAAGGAAACCCCCATAACCCTGTCCCGAGGGAGCACATCCTGCGACGGATCGGACGCATGGCAGACGGCATGTTCCCCTTATTCCCCCCTGACGACGCCGGACGGGAGGTCATCGACAGGATCAAGGGGTATGCGAAGGAAGCCGGGCACGACCCGGATGCCCTTGGAGTACAGGGTAGGGTGGTCATGTCCCGTGAGTCCAACGCCGAGGACTGGATAGCCTCAATGAAGCAATGGGAAGGCGTCGGGGCCACCCACATATCCGTAGGGACCGGCGGGCTGGGGTTCGAGTCGCCTCAGGAGCACATAGACGCCATCCGGCGCTTCAAAGACGAAGTGGGGTTAGACTAGCGCCGGGCAACGGTCACTAGCCTTAATGACTATCAGCTCACCCTCGACATGACGGTTGCAAGCCTCTTCCCCATCGAGGAGCCCTTTGCGTAACTCCCCCTCTCCTCTTGGGAGAGGGTTGGGGTGACGGGCTGTCTCCGAACCCGACAAGGCAACCCTGGAGACCGGTTTTCGCCGGTATGACAGAGGTTAGCCAAAAGGCGCCTTACCCCAGAGGGATGGCCAGCGTCACCCGGTCTTCTTCCCCTACACCTTTGAAGATATGGCCGTGGCCGGTTACGTCCTCGGCCACTATCACGTCGCCCCGGTTTACTTGCCTGGTGCTGCCGTCGGCCACTTCGAGTTCAACCTCGCCTGACAGCAGCGTCACATACTGGCGGCGGGGAGCGGTGTGGTAGTCAACAACCACCTTGGCGGGCCCCTGACGCAGAGTGATAGCTCCCTCGCCGGGTTTCTCGACCAACTTTTCCAACTGTTCGATTGTCAGGTCTTCAAAATGGGACTCACCATCGTCGCCAGAGTAAATTCGTATTACGTTCAACGGAGCCTCCAATCCAAGGTGGTGATTTCCAGAAACACCCTCGATAGGCAAACTTCTACGGCAAAGACTGTCTGTTCGAGGTCGGACAATCCCGCGGAAGGCGGCAGTATGTCCGCCTTCCGGGACGAATGGCTGTCTTGGCGCGCGCTGAGCGCGTTTCCTGCTAAAGCCCGGTGTTGGCTGCTGCGGCCCTGGCTGCGGCGCCCTCGTCCATTATTTGCTGGATGTGCGCGGGGACCTTGCCCACTATCTCTATCCCCGGCTCGCCGCCGGGCAGCTGGGCGCCCACTCGCAGGATTTCCAACGGCTCATCGCCCAGGCTCTCAAAGGAGTACACCAGCCCCCGTGGGATCAGCGCTCCTTCGTACTGGCCCAGGTCCGCGATGATGACGCCGCCTTCGCCGAAGAACCGGCACCGGCCACTCATCACCATGAAGAAGCCGTCGTCGCTCTTGTGTCGGTGGAGCATGTTCTCTCCGCCCTCGGTGATCAACTGAGCCGTGGCCCTTAGGAGGTCGGTCCGGGCAAGGTTGATTATCTTCTTGGGCTTACCGGGAGTAAGTTCAGGCTTTTCGTACTTGAATATGATGGCTTCCTGGTTGTTTTCGCTCATTGCACGACCCCTTCCATTTTGGAATAAACCAAGGAGTCCCAACAGATTCGGGGGACCCTTCTGTTGGGACTCCTTTATTATGGGCGTTGATCTGTTCCGGTGGTCCGATTCCCTACGTTATGGCCTGTCACCTATCACCGTGTAGTTGTCCTCAAACCACGTGTGCTCGTGCCAGACGGAAGCGTTGGACGCCGTGGACGGATGGTAATTCTTTATCTTGTGGTTGTTGATGCCCACACCATTGCTCCAAGCCAGTCCTATTTGGGGCACCTGTTCCTCCAGGTAAGCGCCCAACTCCAAAGTCAAGGCCTTGCGCTTTTCCACGTCGCCTTCTTTGGATATTTGGTCCGACAGGTCTATGACCTTCTCGTCCCTCCAACCGCCACCCCAGCTGTTCCTCTCTCCCCCGGGCAGGTAGAGGCTGGCGTTTATGAAGTCGGGGTCAACCAGCAGGAAGCTGGTGCCGAATGAAATCATGTCGAAGTTGCCAGTCGCCCAGTCGTTCACTTGGGCCGCTGCGTACGTAGGCGACTTGATTCTGACGTCGATGTTCAGGTATCTCTTCATCTGGTCGGCCACCACCTGACCTATGGTGACGAAAGTCGGGATGGTGGCGGCGTCCAGGGTAGTCTCGAAGCCGTTGGGGTATCCTGCCTCGGCCAGCAGCGCTTTGGCCGCGTCTATGTCCTCCTGGAGCTTCTCCCCATTGGCGTCGACCCTGTATCCAGGCACCTGGAGCTGCTCCTCACTGGAGTGATAGAAATGGGTGTCAGGAAGGAAGGGAGCGCCAATGGTCCCGCCGCCTACGATGGCAATATACTCTTGGCGGTTCATCGCCAGGCTGACCGCCTTCCTCACACGGGGGTCGCTCCAAGGCTCCTTGTTGGTGTTGAATATCACGAACCTGTTGCCGCCGGTCGGGTATGTGAAACTGGACATCCTGTCCCCGAGGTCTTCGGCCAACTTGGTGTATTGAGTCGGCGTTAGGCCGCAAACCGAGCTGGAGCAGGCGAGGAATTGCTCAGTCTTAAAAGCGGCGATGATGGTGTTCCGGTCTCTCATGAGGTGCCATATCATGCCGTCGAAGTAGGGGCGCGGCGCCTTGAAGTAGTTGTCATTCCTCTCGAATCTGAGGGACACATCCTTCAGGTACTCGGTGGCTATGAAGGGGCCAGAGCCGACCTGGTTCTCCCGTAGCTTCAAGTCGTGGTCTTTTTCCACGTTGTGCTTGGGGAGCATCTTCATTTGCTGGTTGGCCAGCAACGGGATGAAGTTGGCGCTGGGCAAGGGAATCTTCACTTCGACGGTCTTGTCGTCAATGACCCTGGAGCCGCCAGCTTTGTAGACGAACCTGAGCTGGCCCGTCTTCGGGAAGGGGTTGTCGGGGTTGACCATCATGTCCAAGCTGAATCTCACGTCTTCGGCGGTCACGGGCATACCGTCCCACCACTGGGCGTCGTGCAGCTTGAAGGTGTAGGTCACGCCGTCGTCTGCCACCGTCCAACTCTGGGCTAGGTCTCCCCTGACATCTGCGAATTGGTAAGTTTCCATGTTCAACTCAATCAGGCCGTTGAACATGGGGGAGCTTTGGGACATACAGGATGACGTGGACGGGCACTCCCAGATGTAAAAACGGGTCGGAGTGTTGGGCATATGCATGGGAATCACGCCGCCGCGCTTGCCCTCACGGACGAACTGCCCCTGAGGCGTCATGACGAACTGAGGCGTCGCCGTGGGCGGAGGAGTAGGAGTGGGTGTAAACGTAGGTCCTGGCGCGCGCCGGGTCGGAGCAGCCGTAGGCTGAGGCGCCGCTGAAGTGGCTGTGGGCCGAGGAGTCGCAGTAGCCGGCTCGTCCGGCCTGGCGGTCGGCTCCGGCTCGTCCGGTGCAGGGGTATTCGTGGGCGGAACCGCCGTCGGCGCCGCCGTGGTCGAGGTCGGCACAGGAGTGTCTTCTTCGCCACCTCCGCAAGCCACTGATGCTAACATGACCAGAAGCAAAGGAATGGCTATGATCAAGCTAGGCCAAAACCACCGTTTTCTCATGGTGTCCCCCATTTGTGATTTTTGTGGGTTCCACACCGGCGCACGACGCCAGTTGGAGTCGGTTACGCAGTCTAACAGCATGGCTCCAAGTATGTCAAGGATTCCAAGCATCGTTGTCTAAAGCGCTCACCAATCGGTATTATGTCAACCTTAAGCGCCAGATAAGATATAGACTAGAATATTGAAACGTAAATAATATATGAAAACGTTATGGAAACGCTGTAAGGGAATCTATTGTTTACTGCCGCTGCGTAGACGGCTGTGGGACCTTGTGCGGGTTATGGGCTTAACCATCTATTGTTTGCGAAGGTCGGGATTATAAGGAACATCTCTTGACGGCGTCGACTATGGCCTGGATGTCCCAATCGACCATCTCCTTAGCGGCTTCGGCCAGCTGCTCCCATTGAGGACGCCGAGTCTCAACCTCCGGCTTGATGCCCACTATCGGTTTCTCCAGGTGTCCCGCTATCTCGAGCTCGTGTTGAATCCACTTGCGAGTCGACGGCCTAATAATCGAAAAGACGACGACGCAGCCGGCTCCTGACATCTGCTCTTGAAGCATATCTCTCAGAGTGTAGAACCCAACGTCGCTGACGGGGTCCAGCGCCGGGTCGAACCGGACATCGCTGTGGTTCCTCCACTCGAAGCCTGGGTGAGCGTCGAGTTGGGAGACCAGGCGGTTGTACTCCTCGTCATACGCCCATCCGTGGCTGATGAAAAGGTCATAGATTTTCTCTGGCGCCATTCAGAATATCCTGTCTGTGAAAATGGTCCCTGCACTTACGAGCTGTCGATTCAAGGGCTTTCCTACGTCTTAACGCGATCCGCGAAGGCGGGGGTCCAACTCGTCCCGCAACGCGTCTCCCATCAAATTCCAGGCGAACACGACGATGGCCAGGGCCAGGCCAGGGAACACTCCCAGCCAGGGCGCCAGGTCGATGCCCGACGACGCCGCCTGGTTCAACATGCCGCCCCAAGTTGGTATGTTGGGAGGAACTCCAAGGCCGAGGAAGCTGAGAGAAGCCTCCGCGATTATAGCGAAGCCCAGAGAGAAGGTGGCGAAGACGATATAGATAGCCAGGCAGTTGGGCGCCATGTGCCGCAGGATTATCCGCCAATGGCTGGCTCCCACGGCCCGCGCCGCCAACACGTAGTCCGTCTCCTTTACGCTCAGCGCTTGGGAGCGAATCGTCCGGGCCGAACGAGGTATCAGCCCAAAGCTCAAAGCAGCGATAACGTTGTTTATAGACGGTTCCAGGACTGTGATGATAGCCAGCACCAGGACGAGCCCGGGAAAAGCAAGTATCGCATCCATGATTCTTTGGACGAAAAGGTCGGCCGCTCCTCCGAAGTAGGCGCTGGCCATGCCGATGATGAAGCCGATGGTGACTCCTATGGCCACTGCGGAGAACCCGACCCGCAGGGAAATCCGGGACCCGTGGACCAGCCTGGTGTATACGTCCCGGCCCAACTCGTCGGTGCCCAGCCACGCTTCCTTGCTCGGGGGTTCGAGCGTCATGGCGCTGGTGCCGGACGGTATCTTGGTTGTGATGACGTCTGCCAGGATGGCCAATAGCACGAGAAGGATGGCCAATAAGACCCCAAGGGCCCCCAAGGGCCTGCTGCGGGCAACGTTCCACAAGTTCCGCAGAAATCCGTGCCTCGGGCGCATGTCCAAGCTGACTGCCTGATCGTCCGCAGCGGTTGTAGGTCGGCCAAGTCTCATTTTCTATCCTGATCCATTGACCGACGCCCTAGGCGTACCGTATTCGTGGGTCCAACCAACCGTAGAGCAGGTCGACCATGAGATTGATCGTCACGACGAAGAATGTTATGACCATGACCGTAGACTGGACCGTCGTATAGTCCCTGTGGAAGATGGCGTCTATCATGAGGCTCCCCATGCCAGGCACCGCGAAGATTCTCTCTATTATTATCGTCCCCGCTATCAACTGCTGGAACTCCAGTCCGGATATGGTAACCACCGGCAACAGAGCGTTCTTCAGGGCATGCCTCCCAATCACCACGAAGTCGCTGAGCCCTTTGGACCTGGCCGTACGTACGTAGTCTTCCCGTAAGACCTCCAACATGGAAGACCGCGTGACCCTGGCCACGATGGACATGTTGTTGAACCCCAAGGCAATTGCCGGCAGATAGAGTTGCTCCAAGTTCTTGACTGGATTGTCCCAGAGATGGACGTATCCGAAGATGGGCAGGTAGTCGAACCACTTGACAAGGAAGTAAATCACCAGGATACCCACCCAGAAGGTGGGCATGGCAACCCCTCCGATGGAAATCACCCTTGCGACGTAGTCTATGGCGGTGTCCTGCCTAACGGCGGATACGATTCCCAGGGGTATGGCCACCGCCGCAGCCATGAGCACCGCCAGGATGGCCAACTCGATGGTGATGGGGATTTTCTGCTTCAGGTCGTCCCCGATTGGAGTCCGGTAAAAGACCGACGTTCCGAAGTCCAGACGGACCATGTCCCATATCCACGTTCCATACTGGACGATCAGGCTTCTGTCCGTACCGAGCTCCGCCCTAAGCTCGGCCAGTTGTTCTTGGGTGAAACTCCCTTCGCCCTCGTCACCGACCAGGTAGGCAAGCGCAGGGTCTCCCGGGATCAATCGCATGAGCAAGAAGACCATCACGGTGACCAGGAACATCGTGGGGACGAAGAGAAGTATTCTTTTCAGGATGTAAGTTTGCAACTCGTCTTAATCCCCATCGACAGGTGGTGAAACGGCGCCGCAGTAATTGGGCGCGGGAAGCCGGGCCCTGGCGGCATGGGAAGAAGAGCAGGCCAACCAGGTCACAACCGTGTCCGCCTGCTGTCCATGCATATCAAGGTCTATCACCGATAACAGTGTAATTGTCCTCAAACCACACATGCTCGAACTTGAGGTATGCCCCGGAGTTTCCGACGGGATGGAAGTTTTTGATTTTATTGTTCACCCAGTCGGCTCCTGTGCGATAGTTCATTATAGCCCATCCGCTTCTGCCGTCCTCTAGGAGTTTTCCTGCTTCCAGGGTCAGAGTCCTACGCTTATCGATATCCAACTCGGCCGAGATTTGCTGCGACAACTCGACTACTCTCGGGTCGCTCCAATCACTGTAGTTCCTTTCCCCTCCAACGAGGTAAAGGCTCTGGAGATAGGCGTCTGGATCAATTGAAAGGATTCCAGTGCCGAAGGCTGACAGGTCCCAGTCGCCGGACTCCAGCCTGCTCCGCGATGTTGCGGTGTCCACCTGCTTAACGGGGGCGTCGATGTTCAAGTATCTCTTAAGCTGGTCTGAAAACACCTGGCCCATTTCTATGAAGTTTGAAATGGTCTCACCGAGAATCTCGCTCTTGAAGCCGTCGGGGTAACCTGCCTCGGCCAGTAATCTTCGGGCTTCGGCCAGGTCCTCGGGATGCTTCTCGCCGTTAAGCTCCCTGTAGCCCGGAATGTTGCTCTGTTCCTCTTGAGAGAGGTAGAACCAGCTGCCGGTGAGGAAGGGCGCTCCGATAAGAGGCTCGTCCAGGATCTTGTTGAACTCCTGGCGGTAGAGGGCCAGGTTAATCGCTTTGCGCACGTTCTCATCATCAAAGGGCGACTTTTTAGTGTTGAACATCAGGCCGCTGGGCGATCCCCCGGTGTTCTCAAAGTAGGACATTTTCTCGCCCAGGCGCTCAGCCAACTGTCTTGCCTGGGCCTTCTGGAGGTTGCATATGCCGCTGCACAGAAGAAGCTTCTCTGTCTCGAAGCCCGCCACTATGGTCCCTCTATCCCGAATAATGAACCAGTCCATGCCGTCGAAATAGGGACGCCCGTCTTTGAAGTAGTCGTCGTTCCTCTCGTAATGCAGGGACACATCCTTGATGGATTTCGTGAGTTTAAAGGGCCCGGAGGTGACTTGATTGTCTTCCGTTAACTCTATGCCCGTCTCCAGATGGTGTTTGGGGTATACCTTCTCATAGTCCAGGCCCAGGAAGGGTAAAAATCCCGCGGCCGGTGTCCTGGTCGTGACCTGAACGGTATGCTCATCTACGGCTAGGGCGTTCCCGCTCTCGTAGTAGGTTCGGAGTTGGCCGGCCCTTGGCCTACGAGCGTCGGGGTCAACGATGCTGTCCAAACTGAAGACTACGTCGGCGGCGGTCACGGGCATGCCATCCGACCAGTTTGCCGCGAACAGGTGGAAGGTCCAAGTCAGGCCGTCATCGGAGACTTCCCAGCTGCTGGCCAGGTCTCCCCTGATGTCGAACTCGTCGAAGGTCTCGGGATTCAGCTCCACGATCCCGTTGTACAGGACCGAGTTGTTCGACAGGCACCCGCTGGTGGACCCACATTCCCATATATGGAACCCCGTCGGAGTGCGGGGGGCATGCATGGGCACAACCATTCCCTGCTTGCCTTGCCGTTCATATAGTGACGATGGCGCCGCCGGCAAAGGAACGGCCGTGGGCGGCGGCGGCGTGGCCGTGGGCGGCGGCGTGGCAGTGGCTGCCGGTGACATGGCCGTGGGCGCCGGTGACGTGGCCGTGGCTGCCGGTGACATGGCGGTGGCTGCCGGTGACGTGGCCGTGGGC
Organism: Dehalococcoidia bacterium; assembly: GCA_965224415.1. Taxonomy (GTDB): domain Bacteria; phylum Chloroflexota; class Dehalococcoidia; order Lucifugimonadales; family JAGWBF01; genus DAOUJI01. Next base: position 303,299 of record CBDCZB010000002.1, read on the forward strand.
GCCGGTGACGTGGCCGTGGGCTGTACTGTTGATGTTGGGGGAACTGGCGTAGCCTCCGGTGTTGACGTAGATGCGGCGTCCCCGCCGCATCCTGAGCCTAACGCCAAGAGAGCCGCCAACGGAGCGGCAACCAGAATAGTGGGTTTGAACAACCATCGCAGGTGCATGATTCTCCTCTCAGAGCCGCAAGCTTATGGATACACGATCCAACATCGGACCTGGACAGCGTCGCATGATCATCATCTATGAAGAACCATCAAGCGATCTTATTGGCAAACGATCTTATGGCGCCTGGACCTCCTAAAGCCCCACGGAAGAGGCTGGCGTGGGAACGTCATAATGCGGCGGATGGCAAATTATCCTATTGGTATGGACAGTGTCACTCGGGGCTCTTCTCCCACAGCGCGGAAGATATGGCCGTGTCCGGTCTCATCCTCGGCCACTATGACGTCGCCTCGGACTATGCGCCTGACACTCCCGTCGGCGTTTTCAACCTCCACCTCTCCGGACAACAACATCACATACTGGCGACGCGGACAGGGGTGGTAGTCGCTGACCGCTTTTGCCGGACCCTGACCCAAGTTAATCGTGCCTTCTCCTGGACGGGAAACTATTTCCGCCAACCGGTCTATGGTCAGGTCTTCAAAGTGGGACTCACCGTCATCGCCGGAATAGATTCGGACTATCTGCACGGTTGCCTCCCTTTAAGATTGATGCCTTTGACGCCGATGTCCAGCAGCGGAATTTCACCAGTCCAACTGCGGCCCCATTTCCTGAATGACCTTGCATCGGATGGGCCTCAGGCCGACCGGACTAACCGGACTTGACGTCCTCCAAGCGGAAGAAGTCAACTGCATTCCCAGCCACTATCTTGTACCTCTCGTCATCGGGGACGCCAACCATGGCCTCCTCGATCACGTCGATGGAGTGGGGCCAGTCGCATTCCGAATGAGGGAAGTCGCTGGACCACATGATGTTTTCAACCCCGATCTCGTGGCGCATCCGCACTCCCACCGGATTGCGCATGAACCCCCAAAGGAAGTGGTCACGGAGGTATTCGCTGGGTTTGCGGGAAAGGGGGGCAAGCCCGAGCTCCTGCTCGCCCACATGGTGGAGCCTGGCATACAGGTCATCGAACTGGTCGTAGTAGTTGGGTATCCAGCCGATCTGAGTCTCGGCCATGAATACTCTCAGGTTAGGGAACCTGTCGAAGACTCCCGAAAGGACCATCTGGGTGGAGTTGTAACCGCCACTGATGGCATAGCGGGCGCACCTCTTGATGAAGTCGGTAACGTGGGGGTTCAGCGCCATGGGCCCCGGCTTCTTGGGGTACTGGCCCATGAGCCCGTCCTTATAGTACTGGTGAGAACCTATCTGCACGTGGATTGTGACAGGCATGTCGAGGTCCAGTGAAGCGGCCCAGAAACGGTCGTCCTCGGGGCTTGTAACGTCCTTGCCGGCCGGGTACTTGTTGAGGACAACGCCGGCTATCCCCGGCATCTTCCGCACCCGCTCCATTTCCTCAATGGCGTCCTCGATTCCCGTGTCCGGGATCTGGGCCAACCCCAGGAGGCGGTCCGGCGCCGGCGAGCAGTAATCGGACAAGAAATCGTTGTAGGCGCGGTTCATGGCCAGAAAAGCCTCGGGGTCCTTCACAGACCGGATGCCCTGGGAACCGCCCCCGGGGAAAAGCGCCTCTGCGTCGATTCCATCCTGGTCCTGCTCCCTCAGCCGCGACTCCGGGTCTCCCGTGCCGTGCTGCTCTTCGGCGGTTACACCTATCCATTGGAAGTCGCCGTAGGGCTTCCCGGCGCAAAGGGCCAGCCCGACGGGATGGACTCCCCCTTCGCCTATCACAGCGTCACCGCCTTCGGGCAATAAAAGCCGGCGGGGCGCTCTGTCTCGGTATTTAGACGGTATCCGATCGGTCCATTTCCAGACCGGCACCTCCAGGTGCGAATCGGCTGAGATCACCCTGTATTCTCTCGCCATCTCATTTCCTCCAAAAGAAAATGTATGCCGTCGGTAGGTGGGTACCGGGACAGGCTTAATAAAGTAACATCGGCATAGGTCAGTGTCAACAAAAAGCCCTATGTGGCGCAAGACCCCAAACCCCCAAGAATTGAGCAATTCAGTGGGATGCCGACGTCGTTAAAACAAGCCAATGGATTCGGACGGCGAACTATGATACGGTATAACGAATATTTACTAGTTAGAGAAATAACATCTAGGATAGAAATACAGGGGACCGAATCCCTTGAAATCCTTCCTCATCCCGAAATTACCAATGGTCCTGGCTCTCGTGGCAGTCGTAGCGTGGACTTGGACCATCGCCACCCTCTTCTTTGGAGACAACCCCCAACCGGCCCAAGCCGCCACCGTATCCGTTTCCGCACAAGACTCCCTCCAGGTGTTCCTGGTAATGGATTCTGCGAGGGTGCTGCTGGAAGAAGAGACCCAGTTGACCGTCGGCGGCAAAGCTGTCGGATACCGGGACAAGGTTGTTCCCTTGCCCCTGGAAGTGGAGGTCCACAACGCCACGTCGGATTGGTTGGCTATGCGGGTGACCGGCGACGCGCCCAACAGCGTCGTCCCGATTTTCGGTGACGTACACCTGCCTGGGTCCGAAGCCTCCGTCAATCTGGCTCCCAAGGGCGCCCCTGGTTCGGGGGTGATGGGGTTGTTGGACTTCCAATTGCATCAGACCGGCTCCTTACGTCGCGTGACGTCCATCGAGTTCACAACGCGCCAAGCCGACACCTCCCAACAACCGTCACTGCCAACCAGCCTGGGATTCGAGGAGGACTCGCTTGGAGAGCTGTGCTCATTCTTGGACGCTGATCCCATCCGGGATGAATTCCTGGAGTCCCACGGGGTCTCGTTCCGAGCCGGCGATGCCGACGACGGTCTGGCCATTCTCCATGAATGCGGCAACTTCGGTCTGGACTCTCGCGGCGACGGAGACTATCTCCTGGTGGGCAACGAACGGGGTGAACTGGCTAATGAAGGCTATCCTGAACTGCCGCTCATTGCAACCTTCACCGAGCCCGTCACGCAGGTTTCTTTAGTGGGCGGCGGCCGGGGTGAGAGCCGAGCCCGACACTCTTTCTCTGACCCTAAGAGCCTACGCCTACGCCGGGGGATCCGGAGACGTGGTGGCAAGCAGTTCACTTGACGCTTCTATGCAATGGCAGCAACTGAACGTCCAAGCGCCGGAGAACAAGTCTTTCAAGAGTGCAAAACTCACCAATGAATCGGATGTCCACTCCTACCTGGTGGACGACATGGAGTGGACATGGGCACGTGAGGAGGAGGAGATTGAGTCGCCTGAGGAGGGTGCAACTCCTCCATCGTGCCTGGGGGTTTCAACTGCTTCTTCCCCTTGATACCATAGTAGAAGGAAAGTGTTGCGGGGCGGGCTCTCCGGACGCATCCAACTGGCATCGGGTCAGGCACCCGAACTTAACGGTACGCTGCAGCTTTCAAACTACTTGAAGCGGCTGCGTCTGGCTTCACAAGGCCCCAGTGGCGCATTAGAGAAACAACATCTAAGTTTCCATCCTAGCGTCGTATGAGACTTCGGGTTAGTTGGTCCTTCTGAAGTGTCGCCTTCGGGTACGATTGTGCTTGATTATTACTTAGGACCGATCAGTTTCTGTACAAGTTCTCGAGCTCGTTCGTAGGAGGCTAGTTTCCTGACCGTTATCCTGACAGGAAAATGTTTGCTTACTGGCGAGGACAGGTTTTCTGCGTGAACCTCGCACTTTAGTGCTCCACGAACTTCGTCATCTTCAGTATCGAAGAATAATTCGCCTAGAAAGGATTCTTGGCCCGTGCTATGGCGCCACTGTTCGCATTCGACAGCGAATGACGCTCTTGGCTCGGATGGCCTGTCAGGCTTGTAGAAGAACCCATTGGGGTCTCGACGTTGATCGTATGGCGTTACGGGCGGAGGCAAATATATTGGCCTGGTATCAAACAGATTGACTCGTGGCTGCAATCTGTTCACTGATTCGAAAATTCTGCCAATCCCGCGAATTCCTCCAGTCCCGAAAGTAGCGTCGAGAGAACTAGAGGCTTGTGGACCTACTGGAGGTCGTGGCGGACGGGGGAGTGCTAGTTCCTCATCTGGGTCGTCATCTGCCTCTCCTCTGTAAGGTGGGGGACAGATTCTGAAATTCCCCATCGCCTCAATGACCACGAGTGCGTCGTTTCCGGGACGTGTGCCTTCGTTGGTGACTGCGAGTTCGAATACAGGTTGCCCTCTACGTTGTTGAAGTTCCTTGTGTAGGTCGGAGAGAATCTTTCTGCACTGGCTGATCCAACTGGGCTATTCTCGATCTCTATATTTTGCAATGTCCTCGTCCTTAGGAGGTCCGGGTGCGAATCTTCTGTCTAACCATTCACGTGCTGTTACCCCTCTTTCGTCCCCTGCGGGTTCACCGGGAGTGAAGTTTGTCCTCATTGGGAAGTGGTTGGTCAGGGATTCCACGAGAATGTCTTTGTCACTTTCTGACAGCGGTTCATAGATGAGATGATCAGCCTCGAGGTGCTCGACGGTTTTTCCTTCCTCGTCAATAAGCTCCATCTTGAATCGGGGTTCCGATTTCTCCAGTTCAGCCACACGTTGCTTGAGTCGTGTGTTTTCTTTCTCCACTTCATTTTGCTCTGGCGGCCGTAGCCAACTTTCCTTGATTGGAACCTGGGGCAATTCTAGGGATCTTGCGGCCATGATTGGTCCCCGGTCGTGGGTAAGCAGCCGGGCATCAGCGTCTGGGTTCTCCTTTCGGAACCTGTGCAAGCAACCAACTGGTCGGAACCTGTGCAAGCAACCAACTATCTGGTCGTCTGTCTTGCTGTAATCAAGGACTTCCTTCAACTCTGGGCTGGGTTGGCCTAAACCCTCTAGCAAAAGCTTCACAATGGGTACTGAGTTATTGATTAATAGGAAGTCTTGTTCTTCTTCCGCTAGGGGAGCGAATGACTGATAAGTGGAACCGGCTCTCTTCGCAACCCGGCTGTTGCCGCGGGTCTTTTGATTGTCTATCTCTCTGGTGACCGGGCGGCAAACTATCAGATGAACTTCTTCGAATTCGGACCATATTGACCAGTCCAACTCTGCCAGCGGTTTACACTGTATAAAAAGGTTAGTGTCTGGGAACAGGTAGAGTTTGGTCTCACTCATGTTGCCTGTTGCTCTCCTGTTTTACCCAGGATTTCCCATATTGGGAGTCTTCAGGCTCAAAGGGCAGACGCTTCCGCCTTCTTGCCTAGGGGTTTCCAGCGCCGCTTCCCCTTGATACCATTGTCTGTAGGGAGTTCCGGGACGTTCTCCAACGGGCCACCAGAGTCCTGTAACGATCTATATGCCGCAGTCCCAGACCTCAGAGGACAGCGCGCCCCTTCAGAATGCCCCAGTGGCGCAATGGCAGCGCAGCCGACTTGTAATCGGCAGGTTGGCGGGTTCGAATCCCCCCTGGGGCTCCAGACCCTTCTAACGGTTCTCGAAGACCGCCGCCCATAGAGGCGGCTGCCCGTCGATGACCCGTTGAATGTTCTGGAAAGCGTTGGCCGCTCGCTTGGCGAGCGACTCCATGGTGGGGCCTGCGTTGTGGGGAGTGAGGACAAGGTTGTCGGCTTTCAGGAGAGGGTCGTCAGGCTGGGGCGGCTCGTGATCCAGCACGTCGAGGCCGGCTGCTCCGATGGACCCGGTGTTCAGGGCTTCCGCCAGGGCGGGTTCGTTGATTATCCCTCCGCGGCTGGTGTTGACAATCACGGCTGATCTCTTCATCAAGTCCAACTCGGCTTTACAGACCATGTCCCTGGTCTCCGCCGTGAGGGGAACGTGAATGGAAACCACGTCCGAAGTCCTCAGCAGCTCCTCGAACGAAACGGACTTGGCCTGAAGCTCCACTTCCTCCGCGCCGGTCACCGTGGCGTATTTGTCGAAATACTGGACCTTGGCGTCGAACCCCTTGAGCATCTTAGCAACCTTGCGGGCTATGTTTCCAAAACCAATCAGCCCCACGGTCTTGCCCTCAAGTTCGTAGACGTCCGGCTTGCGGTCCCGAGTCTCGCGCCACCCACCTTCTTTCACCAGGTTGGCGTAGTGGACCAGCCGCCGATAACACGCCAATATCAGCAGCATGGTGTGCTCGGCCACAGCAACGCTGTTGGCCCCGCCGTTGTTCGCGACAGGAATGCCCAATTCCCCAGCCAGGGAAAGGTCGACGCGGTCATAGCCCGCCGACAAGAGCTGGACTAGTCTGCATTTTTTCGCAGCCCTGAACACCTGCTCCGAAATCCGAGCAGGCCACAGAACCAGAAAATCGGCGTCCGCCGCCAACGCGGCTTTCTTGTCGTCGTCGATGGACAGGGACGCACACGTGACTTCCATACCGGGCAAGGCTTGGGAGACCACTATATCCTGAAGCTGAGGGTCCAAGTCGCTGAGAAAAACGATTTTTGCGTCGGGCATGGCTTGAATGGGTCCGCCTATAGCTGGATTTTCGTGCAGTGTACCATATAGATGATACGGTCTCACCGCCTGGGTCACCTGATGCTTTCGAAGGACCGCCGCGAGATGGCGCCGGGGTAAAGGCCCTGCTTTGGGACCCTCCAACCGCTTGTAACGAAACAACGCTTTTGATACACTCTAGCGTGGCCTGATTCCGCCAGGCTCGTGTTCGTTTGCTTGTTAAGAAAAGTGGCGAATGTCGGGTGTATTGGAGAGCGGCGGGCCGTATGCTAGACTGGAGGAGTGGGTGAGCGGTTAATACCACCAGACTGTAAATCTGGCGCCCGAACGGGCTACGTAGGTTCGAATCCTACCTCCTCCACCATCCAAAGCGGGTCTATAATTTAACCAAGCAAGCAATAAGGGCCCACATAGCTCAGCGGTAGAGCACGTTCTTGGTAAGAACGGGGTCGGCGGTTCAATTCCGCCTGTGGGCTCCAGAATAGCAGAGAATCGGAGGAAACCCCATGGCAAAGCAGGCCTTTGACCGGTCGAAACCCCACATAAACGTGGGAACAATAGGACACGTGGACCACGGCAAGACAACGTTGACCGCCGCCATCACGAAAGTGCTCTCGCTGGGCAGCGGCAACACCTCATTCAGAGCTTTCGACACCATCGACAACGCTCCCGAAGAAAAGGCCCGCGGTTTGACCATCGCCATTTCCCACATCGAATACGAGACCGCCGCACGGCACTACGCCCACGTGGACTGTCCTGGCCACGCCGACTACGTGAAGAACATGATCACCGGAGCCGCCCAGATGGACGGAGCCATTCTGGTCGTGTCCGCCCCGGACGGCCCGATGCCCCAGACCAGGGAGCACATCCTGCTGGCGCGCCAAGTGGAAGTGCCCCGGATCGTGGTCGCCCTCAACAAGGTGGACGCCATGGACGACCCGGAACTTCTGGACCTGGTGGAGCTTGAGGTGCGAGACCTGCTGAACCAGTACGATTTCCCCGGGGACGACACTCCCATAGTCCGGGTGAGCGCCCTGCGGGCCCTGGAGGGAGACTCGGGAGACCGCGACGACGAATGGGCGGCACAGATTTGGGAGCTCATGGACACGGTGGACGACTATGTCCCCCTCCCCGAGCGCATCACCGACCGGCCTTTCCTGATGCCCATCGAGGACGTGTTCGGCATCAAGGGGCGCGGCACCGTGGTCACAGGCAGGGTGGAACGCGGCACGCTGAAAACCGGCGAGGAAGTGGAGATTGTCGGGTTCGGCGACTCCCGGAAGACCGTTGCCACCGGGCTTGAGATGTTCCACAAGAACCTGGACCACACGGAAGCCGGCGACGCCGTGGGTATTCTCCTCCGAGGCGTGGAAAGAGAGGACGTGGAGCGGGGTCAAGTACTGGCCAAGCCCGCTTCCATCCAGCCCCACACTGCGGCCGAAGCCGAGGTCTACGTGCTGAGCATACAGGAAGGGGGGCGACACACGCCCTTCTTCAACGGCTACAAGCCTCAGTTCTATATCCGGACCTCCGACATAACCGGCGAGATTCAACTGCCCGAGGGCACCGAAATGGTGATGCCCGGCGACAACATCACGATGACCATCAAGCTGATTTCACCCATAGCCCTGGAAGAGGGACTGCGGTTCGCCATCCGAGAGGGCGGCAGGACCGTGGGGGCCGGCGTGGTCACCAAGATAGTGGAGTAGACAATGGCTAAGAGAGGCGGCGACGTCAGAATAGTTTTGACCATGTCATGCACTGACTGCCGCGAACGCAATTACACCAGCAGCAAAAACCGGCGGAACGACACTCAGCGGATTGAGCTGAAGAAGTACTGTCCTCGGTGTCGTTCCCACAAGGTCCACAGGGAAGAGAGGTAACGTAACCTTGGCCCGCTCACCTTCCGCTCGCGGACAGTCATCGCGCAACATCATCAACCCTCAGTCTGTACGACGCGGAAACCCTCTGGAATTCTTCAGGGAGACCATCGCGGAGCTCCGAAAAGCCGTTTGGCCCACCAGGGAGGAGACGGCCCGCCTCACTGTGTACGTGATCATACTTTCCGCGTTCATAGGGGCCATCCTGGCCGGGTTGGACTACGCCTTTTCCCAGACCTTTAGCCGGTTTATTCTGGGGTAGACTCTCAATCCCTAACGACAACCTCAGGACAAGACCATCAAGGAGTCATTGTGTCTAGCACGACCAGCGAAGTTCGATGGTACATAATCCACACCTACTCCGGCCAGGAGGAACGGGTGGAGAAGAACCTTAACCAGCGTGTCCAAAGCCTGGACATGAACGACAAGATATTCCGTGTGGTGGTGCCCACAGAAGAGGAGATCGTCCTCAAAGATGGAAAGAGGAAGCCGGAGCGGAAGAAGGTCTTCCCCGGCTATATCCTGGTGCAGATGACCATGGACGACGAAAGCTGGTACGTCGTTCGTAACACCCCCGGCGTGGCGGGTTTCGTATCAACAGAGGACGAGACAGACAAACGCACCAAGCCCGTGCCCCTGGAGGACCAGGAAGTGTCCAACATACTGAAGCAGATTGAGTCGGGCCCTCCAAAGGTGCAGGTGGGATTCCAGAAGGGCCAGATGGTCCGCATCGCGTCGGGGCCCTTCGCCGACTTCATCGGCTCGGTCAGCGACATAGACGCTTCCAAGGCCAAGATGAAGGTGTTGGTGTCTTTCTTCGGTCGGGAGACCCCCGTCGAGTTGGACTTTCTCCAGGTAGAGAAGATATAGGAGACCCAGTTGGCAAAGAAGGTTCGGGCAATAATCAAGCTTCAACTTCAAGCCGGAAAGGCAACGCCGGCGCCCCCCGTCGGGCCGGCGTTGGGTCAGCACGGCGTGAACATCATGGGATTCGTCAAAGAGTACAACGAACGCACCGCATCCCAGGCCGGGACCATCATCCCCGTCCACATCACCGTGTTCGAGGACCGCTCCTTCAACTTCGTGACTCGGACTCCGCCCGCGTCTGAGCTTCTGAGGCAGGCGGCGGGGGTTGAGAAGGGCGAAGCGCGCGCCGGCCACAGCAATGTGGGAACGGTGTCCAGAGACGCCGTGCGCAGCATCGCCTCGAACAAGTTCAACGACCTGAACGCCGCAGACATTGACGCGGCGGTGAAAATCATAGAAGGCACCGCCCGAAGCATGGGCATAAAGATAGAGGAATAGTGCAATGGTAAAACGCAGCCGCCGCTACTTGGCAGCGAGGGAAAAGATAGACCCGGAAAAGGACTACCCGCCCGAGGAGGCCTTGTCCCTCCTCAGGGAAGTGTCTTCGGTCAAGTTCGACGAAACCGTCGAACTACACCTGCGCACCGGGGCTGACACGCGCCACGCCGACCAGATGGTCAGGGGTGTGACCGTCCTGCCCCACGGGCTGGGCAAGGAGACCCGGGTTCTGGTGTTCGCCAACGGGGAAGCTGCGGACATCGCACGGCAGGCGGGAGCCGACTACGTGGGAGAAGACGACCTTATCCAGCGCATCGAAGGCGGATGGGTGGAGTTCGACGTGGGACTTGCCGTACCCGACGTAATGTCCAAGATAGGCAGGCTGGGGCGAGTCCTGGGACGAAGGGGGCTGATGCCCAACCCCAGAACGGGCACCATGGTGCAGGCCAGGGACTTGCCCCGCACCATCGACGAAGCCAAGAAGGGCCGTCTGGAGTACCGCACCGACCGCACATCCATCATCCACTGCCCGGTGGGCAAGATGTCGATGTCCGACGAGGCGCTCCTGGGCAACGTGGCATCTCTCATGGACTCAGTGAACAGATCGCGCCCTGCGGCCATAAAGGGCGCTTTCATCCGATCGGCCTTCCTTACGTCGTCCATGGGGCCCAGCATCAAGCTGGACCTCACGGCGCTCTCGTCGATGAGGGCCGACTAGAGGACAGGGCAAAGATCGTGTTGCCTCAAATGGCAATGTTGTCCAGGGTCTGGGTTGAGCCGTTGTTTTCCGCCATGATCCACAGGCGTTCTTGCTCCCTCTGGATTTGTCTTAAAAGCCCGGCCGGATTCAACCGGCAATACAAGTCCTCCATCTCTTCTCTTAGTTCCCCGCTAAGCGCACCGTGTTCCAGCAGCCTTCGGTAGGGAGCCTTGGCTATGTCATAGACCTTGTGGACTCGAGCCCCATGGAGCGTCTTCTCCTGGAGCTGCATCGTCGGCTGGAAGAAGTTCACGTAGAGCCCCGCCAGACGGTAGGCGCGCTTCAGCTGCTCCAGAGCCTCTTTGCTGCGATACTGTTCGTAGCCGTGAGCCTTCGAACCACCGACCGATTCTTTTGCTCGACGTGGGCGCCGTCGTTCCTCTTGTAGAACCTGGAACGGGTGAACCTGATCCCCTTCCTTCGGCAGCAGTCGTACAGCTTGTGGTTGATGAACTCGCAGCCGTTGTCCGAGTCGATCCCCAGGAGGCGGAATGGCAGCCTTTTGGCCGATGTGGTGTATAGCGCCGCCCACCCGTTCCTGACCCTTCCCCAGCGCCCCGCGGCATTCCACCCATCCGGTGGCCACGTCCACCGCGCTCAGAGTGTCCAGGTAGAACCCCTCGGTCGAATCCCCCAAGTGGGCCACCAGGTCCATCCTAAGAACCCTGGTCGGTTATCATCCCGCTCGGCGAAGGTCCGGATGGGCCTGGCCGCCTTCAAGAGGCTGCCAGGCTTGGGCGTGCCGAAGGGCCGCCGCAGTCCCCGGCGACGGTGGGGCTTGAGGAGCCGGTCTATGGTGGCTGCGCTCATCTCTTCCACCTGCCTTCTAACCTCCGCCTCTAGGACCAGTTCGCCATGCCGCTCCAAGGCCCCCGCCAACTCCCCCAAGAAGGGTTGCAGCCTCTTGCCGCACATCCGGTCCCCGGCTTCCCAAACGGCCCTCAAGCCCCTCACAGCCTCCGGGCCGTACTTCCTAGGTCGAGGCCGGTTCTTGCCAGGAGAAGGACCTGGGCGAGTCCTCAAGGCACGGATCAGGGACTTGCGGTGACACCCGGTGACCTGCGCCGCTTCGTCCAGGAGTCTTCCCTTTTCTTTCCGGTCGGCCTTAGCGCACCTCTCTCTTATCGCTTTCTAACACTCCATCACACTGCCTACGCGTCAGTCCACCCTCCCGCAACACTGCTTGCGAGGCAACGATGCCCTCTTCGGCAACATTTATTATGAGTCGTTTCGGAATCTTGACAGGGCGGCTCTGCCGAGGTTACTCTGTTCTGACAATAGAATAATCGAACCTGAGACAGCGGGTCCTCCAGAGCGAGGTTAATGAACGCGCCCGCCGAGGCGAGTAAGCAGGCAAACCCTGCACGGGTGAAAAATCCCCACGCGTCGGCGCGGGGATTTCTTAATTTCAGGCAGGCCCGAGCGGCAGGAACCGATACGAACGCAAGAGGTCTAATCTGATATGCCGACGCAGAAGAAAATTGACCAGGTTGAGGAGCTTCGCGAGAAGTTCAGTTCCTGCTCCATCGCCGTAGCCACCGACCCCACGGGGTTGAACGTCAACGCCATGACGGACCTCAGGCTCAGGCTGCGGGAGAAGAGCGTTGAGTACCGGATCATCAAGAACACTCTCAGTCTCCTGGCCGCCGACCAGGCCCAACGCTCTGACATCAAGGAGATAGTCCAAGGCCCCACCGGCATGGCCTTCGGATACGACGACCCCGTGGACGCGGCCAAGGCTCTGACCGAATACATAAGGGCCACCCGGTCGACCCTGGCTATACGGGGAGGCGCCCTGAACGGGCGTGTGCTGTCTAGTGAAGAAATAACGGCTCTCTCCAACCTGCCGCCCAGGGACCAGCTGGTGGCCCAGCTGCTGGCGCAGGTGCAAGCCCCCCTGTCTGGCCTTCTGGGGCAGCTCCAAGCGCCCCTGAACGGCTTGGTGAACGTTCTCAACGGACCCATATTGGCCCTGAGCATGCTCCTTCAGCAGAGGGCAGACCAACTCCGGGCCGAGTCCTAGGACAACACTACAAACAGCCAAAGGTAAACAATCTAGGAGGATGATATGACCACCAAGGAAGAAATGCTGGAAGCCATCAAGCAGATGTCGGTTATGGACCTCGCCGACCTGGTCAAGGCCCTGGAGGACGAGTTCGGCATCAAGGCCGCGGCTCCCATGGCCGCAATGCCGGCGGCCGGCGCCGTTGCAGGGGCCCCGGCCGGAGACGCCGCTCCCGCCGAAGAAGAGAAATACGACTTCACTGTCACTCTTGCCGAAATCGGAGCCAACAAAATCAACGTGATCAAGGCCGTGCGGGAAATCACTACCTTAGGCCTCAGAGAGGCCAAGGAACTGGTGGAGAGCGCACCGGTCAAGGTCAAAGAGGGCGTGGTCAAGGACGAGGCCGACAAGGCCAAAGAGGCGCTGGAAGCCGCCGGAGCGACGATCCAGGTCTCCTAAGGCGTCCTCTTCCCCGCTCACCGCAAACGGGATTGTACGAAACATTCGCATGTCCGCGACAGGCCCAAGCGCTTACAGGCTGTCGCGGAGGGGTGTGACAATGGATGGTCTGGCATGAGCCGCCGCAAGGACAGGGAGAGGTTCCTGGCCGAAAAAGCCCAAGACCCCAACTACGAGGGGTTCAGGGGCTATGATTACAATCCTCCCGCTCCACCGGCGCCGCCCCCATCTGTGGCCATTACTTGTTCAAACTGCGGCCGCCGCCGGAACGTCTCCAGTGAAATCGCCCAAGCCGAGGGAGACAAGTACGTCTGTCTTAGCTGCCAGGAAGAATCAGGAACCTCGTCCGACGACGCCGCTCAGGACACGGACGAGGAGAAGTCCCCTGACCCTGCTGCCGGGGCCTCCTAGCGGAAGGCCGGCAGCTGAGAGTTCAGGTATTCGTAAGCCTGGTTGGCTTGGGAGTCAACCCCAGCGGTACGGTCGTCAAGTGTAAGGACCACTTCTTGGTCGGGCACTATCCCAGTCCCGGTTATCTTTCTCCCTGACGGCGTGTACCAATGGGAGACGGGCAGGTAGATGGCCGAGCCGTCGCTAAGCTCCATGAAAACGTTGTCAGACCCCAGCCCCAGGGTCCTGACGCCCATGATTTCCGCCCTGCCGGCATCCTGAAGCGACCCGGCAAGCGCCTCGGCCGCGTTGGCGGTGAACTCGTTCACCAGAGCCACCATCGGCAGGTCCTTGACGGCGATGCCCCCTTCGGCTATGAGCCAGTCCTTCTGAGTCCCGTTCTTGTCCACCTCGTACATGAAGAGGCCGCTTTCCAGGAACTGGCTGGCTGTGTCTCTAGCCGCCTCAATGGAGCCCCCCACATTGCTCCTGAGGTCTAGAATCAGGGCAAGGGTGTCCAGGGCGTTGAACTCTTCCAGAGCCGTGAACACCTCCTCACCCGTGTTGTCTCCAAAGTCCGAAATGTGGATATAGCCGATGGCCCCTGGAAGGAGCCTCCGGGATATGGAAACAAGGCCGATGTCGCCCCGGAAGACCTGCATCTCCAAGGGGGCGTCTTCACCCTCCCTCTCTATAAGCAGGTTGACTTTGGACCCCACCGGACCTCGCACCTGGTCCACAACTTCCTGGAGAGTCTGGCCTTCCACTGGGACGTTCTCCACCTCCAGCAACACGTCTCCCTCTTGGAGACCGGCGGAAAGAGCCGGGCTGCCCTGCATTGGGACCAACACTATCCGGTCGTTGACTAGCTGTACGAAAGCGCCAATGCCTTCGTAGGTCCCGGCCAGTCGCTCCAGTTCCTGAGCGTAGGACTCTTTGTCCAGCAGGACCACGCTGGAGTCATCGAGGGCGTCCAGCAGTCCTCTCACTGCCCCGTGAGCAACCAGACCGCTGTCCAGGTCCGGCCACCTTTGGCGGTGAAGGACCCATGACTTCCACACGTCGGACAGATCCGGCGGCACGAAGTCGGGCAGGTCCGTCTCCACGTCCGACAACTCTACGAGGAATGGGTACGGAGACTTGTTGGCGGCGTCCAACATGCCCAGTATCATGTGCTCCGTAATCTCTTTTGAATCCAGAGCAATCGCGTCCACGTAGGAAGTGTTGACGAGGCCCCACGCCTCCCAAAGCAGGGAGGACTCTCCCGTGGGCGGGGCGGACGGGACATCGGGCTCTTCGGCGGCGGCGTCCCTGTTCCCTGCGCAGGCAGCGGCGACGACCAACATGGCGACAATAGGAATCAACAAGAGCCCGCTCGGGACAGATGAGGGAAAGAACAGGCGGAACGGATTCATAGTTAAACCAACGGACAAATGATTCTGGTGAAAATTAGAATAGTTATCCACTCTTAAAGGTGTCAAGGCATGACCAACCATCTTGCCCAACCGCGACGTGGGCAGACAGAATTGAAATAAAGGGCGGTAGTAACTACAATGACAGGCAGATTAGGCGCGAATTCCAACGGCTACGGCAGCGAATCAAATATGGCTCTATCCAGGTTTGTCACACGCGGCTCCTTTACAGCGATATGGTGGACAGCGTTCCTCCTCGCTGCGGCCTTTATGCTGATGGCCGCAGCCGCTTGCAGCGAACCCTCCAGACGTTCATCCGGCGAGGGTGACAACGGGGCCACGGTAGCTCCCACCCCGACGAGCGGGTCTGCAACCCAGGAGCCGGAACCCACCGCCACCCGGCGCCCCACGGTTTCAAGCTCCTCCGGCGGCACGACGCCTGTGGAGGGAGGGACGCTGTCCCGCCTATGGTCCGACCCGCCTACCCTGGATCCCCATCTGACCACTGATGCAACTTCAGCCACCATAATCATTGAGGTGTTCGGCGGGCTCGTAACCATCGCCCCGGACCTGAATATCATCCCCGACCTGGCCGAGAGATGGGACGTGACTAACGACGGCACGGTCTACACCTTCCATCTGAGGGAGGACGCCACATTCCACAGCGGCAAGCCCGTTACGGCCCAGGACTTCAAGTGGTCCATCGAACGGGTTGCCAATCCGCTTACCGCGGCGCCCGTAGCCGACCAGTACCTGGGTGACATAGTGGGATTCAACGAACGACTGAACGGCGACGCCGACGAGGTCTCCGGCGTGCGGGTCATTGACGAACACACCTTGGAAATAACTATCGACTCTCCCAAGTCCTACTTCCTGGCCAAGCTCACCTATCCCGCCGCCTTTGTGCTGGACCGGGAGAACGTGGAGACCGGACGCCGGTGGTTCCGTGAACCCAACGGCACTGGGCCTTTTGTGCTGGAAAGCTACGTGCCCGGCGAGGAGTTGGTGCTGGCCAAGCACCCGGACTACCACCTTGGCGCCGCCCACTTGGACTCGGTGCGGTTCATTCTCAGCGGCGGCACCTCCATGCTCATGTACGAGAACGGGGAGATTCACCTTACCGGAGTGGGCATAGCGGACCTGGACCGGGTGTTGGACCCCTCGGACCCACTCAATCCCCAGCTGGTTGAAGCGCCTCCGTCCTTCAGCACCAACTACATCGGGATGAACGTCAACGAGCCGCCCTTCGACGATCCCAGGGTGCGGCAGGCGCTGAACCTGGCCATAGACAAGGATTCCATCGCGCACACGGTAATGGCCGGGCTGGTCATACCGGCAAAAGGGATTCTGCCGCCTGGGTTCCCAGGGTTCAGTGAGTCGGTCCAGGGGTACGGATATGACCCGGAAAGGGCACAACGGCTACTGGCAGAGTCCAAATACGGCCCGCAACTGGAGAACTTCGACAAGCCAATCATATTGACCACGGCCGGCAGCTTCGGGGCCAACCTGACGCTGGACATGGAAGTCATTCTAGAGATGTGGCGCACTAACCTGGGAATCGAGGTGGAGGTTCTGCAGACCGAGTTCGCCACTTACCTGCAGGACCTAGTGAAGCGGCGTTTCGAGATGTTCGAAATCGGCTGGATCGCCGACTACCCCGACCCAGAGAACTTCCTGGACCTTCTCTTCCACAGCGAGAGCTCCAACAACCATACCTCCTACTCAAACCCTGAAGTGGACAAACTGTTGGAAGAGGCGCGAGTCGAACCCGACCAAGCCCGGAGGTTCCAGCTGTACAGCCAAGTCGAGCAGATGATTCTCGACGATGCACCCTGGATACCTCTTTGGAACAGCGGCGAGCAGTATGTGCTGATTAAATCCAACGTGAAGGGCTACCGTCTGACCCAGTTGATCATTCCCAAGCTGAGGTTTGTCTACTTCACTGAATAGCAACCCCGCCGGGGATGGAGGTGGGTCAAATCGGGGAGAGCCTCTGGGTCTACGTCGTCAGACGCCTGCTGTGGACTCCGGTCCTGCTTCTGGTAGTCTCGCTCATCACCTTCGTGCTCACGAGGGTCGGCCCCGGTGACCCCGTCCAAGTCCTGCTGGGGCAATACAACAACCCGGAGGCCGTTGAGAGGCTCAGGAAGCAGCAGGGACTGGACAGGCCCATCCTGGTCCAATACCGCATCTACGTCCAGGACCTGTTCCACGGCGACCTGGGGGAAAGCTTCCGCTACCGGGGCCGAACCGTGGACGAGCTGCTGCCCAAACGGATGTGGACGTCGGCTCAACTGGCCATCGCGGCGATGATTGTCTCCCTGGGCCTGGGGATCCCGCTGGGATTCTTCGCGGCCCTGAAGCAGGGAAGCTGGCTGGACACGACCACGGTTGCGGTGACCCTGATGTTCATGTCCGTGCCAATATTCCTAACGGCGCCGGGACTGCTCATCCTGTTTTCCCTGAAGTTGGACCTGCTGCCCGTCAGCGGTTGGGGCGGGTTCTTCGACGTGCGTATAATCCTGCCAGCCATGGTCATGGGGATTCCCGGCATAGCGGTGGTGACCCGCATCACCAGGGCCTCCACTCTGGATGTGGTGGCCCAGGACTTCGTCCGTACGGCCAGGGCCAAGGGGCTGCACGAGTACGTGGTGCGTCACCGGCATATCCTGCGCAACGCCCTGATACCCCTCTTCACCTTAACCGGCATGTCTCTGGCGACTTTGATGACCGGGTCCTTCATCACCGAGTTTTACTTCGGCATCCCGGGGATGGGCAGCCTTGCCATCGAGTCCTTCTTCTCCCGGGATTACCCGATCATCATGGCCATCACCCTGATAATCGCCACGGGGTTCGTTCTGGCCAACCTGTTTGTAGACATCGGATACCGCTTTATAGACCCGCGGATTAGATACTAAGGGCCGGAGAAATCGCAGTTGGCCGTCAACCAGATAGAACTCACCTTCGAAAGGGAAAAACGGGGCGACAGCCTCTGGACCAACTCCTTCCGCAGATTCCTCAGGAAGAAGGTGGGAGTCGCCTGCCTGGTCGTGATACTTGTCTTCTATATCGCCGGCGCCCTGGCCGCCTGGGTGACTCCCTACGACCACAGGGAAGTCAACCTGAACGCGGTCAAGCAAACCCCCTCCTGGGAGCACCCCCTTGGGACCGACCGGGCCGGACGCGACATGTTGACCCGCATCATCTACGGCCTGAGGACCACCGTAATCATTACGGTGCTGTCCATTGTCACCGGCTCCCTGTTTCTCGGCCTTGGACTGGGTCTTGCGGCGGGATACTTCGGCAAGTGGATCGACTCGGTCATCAACCGAGTGGGGGAGGTGTTCATGTCCTTCCCCGACATACTGCTGGTTCTCATCGTCGCGGCCACTCTGCGCCCGCGGGTCGTCGAATGGGTGCGGGACTTGGGCGGAACGGAGTTGGTGCGGCTCGGCATTCCCGACTACCTGGTTGTGTTCGGAGCCCTTTCAGCCTTTGGCTGGGTGGGGATGCAACGGCTCGTCAGAGGCCAAGTGCTGCAAATAAAGCAGAACCAGTACGTGGAAGCTGCCCAAGCCGTCGGAGCGCCCACCAGACGAATTCTGGGAATCCACATCCTGCCCAACGTCATCAGTCCGGTGATTGTGCTGGTGTCTATGGGCATGGGAGCCGCCGCAGGAGCGGAAATCATCCTGAGCTGGCTGGGA
The DNA here is from genome assembly GCA_965224415.1 of Dehalococcoidia bacterium. Lineage (GTDB taxonomy): Bacteria > Chloroflexota > Dehalococcoidia > Lucifugimonadales > JAGWBF01 > DAOUJI01. The sequence continues at coordinate 321,695 of CBDCZB010000002.1, forward strand.
ATTGGAATTCAGCCGCCGACGCCGAGCCTGGGCGTGATGATATTCGAGAACGGCAACATCGGAGTGCTGCGCTCAGACCCCCACCTTCTGCTCTTCCCGGTGGGCGCCGTCACAATCCTGATATTCGCCTTCAACTTGCTGGGAGACGCCCTCAACGACGCGTTTAATCCCCGCGCCCGCTAGGAATTCAGGATCCTCCCTCTCATTGTCGGCCTCCACACGGCACCGTTCACTATCGTCTTCCCATGCGATTGACCGAAACGCTTACGGCGCTTACAATTGACCTGCTTCCTATTTTCCCCTCCAACAGCAGTCTTCAGGAGGTTGTTATGGTAGACGAGAACATTGCATTGATGGCCCACTTGATGAGGCGAGCCGGCTTCGGGTCCGGCCGTGACGAGCTTGAAGCTCTTACGGCCATAGGCTACGAGCAGGTCGTGGAGGAGCTGGTGGACCCCGACAAATACGGGATACCGCACATCGACCGGGAGATCTTGTTCCGCGCCCACCCGGACACGGTCAATCCCCAGGCGCCCCCGGGAGCGTCTTCCTACATGATCTACCACTTCATGGTCACCCAGAGGCCGCTGGAAGAGAAGATCGCCCTTTTCTGGCACACCGTCTTCGCCACAGGAAACAACAAGATAGACGGCCCGCCGGAGATGCAGCGCCAGTACGACCTGTTCAGGGAGAAAGGTCTCGGCAACTACCGGGATCTGCTGGTCGACCTGGCCAAGAACCCGGCGATGATATTCTGGCTGGACAACAACTACAACCACAAGGAACAGCCCAACGAGAACTGGGGCAGAGAGTTGCTTGAGCTGTTCTCAATGGGCCAGGGGAACTACACCGAAGAGGACGTCTACGAGTGCGCCAGGGCCTTCACCGGCTGGACCATCGGCCCCAAGCTGCCCCGCGGCCCATTCAACCGCTTCAACTGGCCCTTCGTGTACAACGAAAAAGACCACGACGACGGCGAAAAACACTTCCTTGGGCACCGGGGCCGCTTCAATGGGGAGGACGTGATAGACATCATCGTCCGGCAGCCCGCCACGGCCCGGTTCATCGCCCGCCACCTGTACAACTTCTTCGTAGCCGACGAGGTGCAGGTGCCTGCTTGGCTGCACACTCCTCCGAGAGACCCGGTGGCCGTCAACATAATCGCCGACTCCTTCGTGTCCTCCGGGTACGACATGCGGGTCACCATGCGGCAGCTGCTCAACTCGGACTTCTTCAAGGAGTCCATGTTCCAGAGGGTGAAGAGCCCAGCCGAGGTGGTGGCTGGCGTCACCCGGATGGTGGGCGACTTCCGCTACCCCAGGCCCGGGCTGGAAGACATGGCCAGGGAGTGCGAGTACATGGGCCAGAACCTGCTCAACCCGCCCAGCGTAGAGGGATGGCACTACGGGCCCGAATGGATCGACAGCGGGTCGCTGGTGCGGCGCATCAACTTCGCAGCGGGAGCGTTCTCCAACATCCACTTCCCGGGCGTGCGGTCCATCATCGGCCGAATCAAGTCCCAGGGCGACCTGTCGCCCACCGAGTTCGTGGACAGCTGCCTTGACCTGATTGGCCCGCTGGAGGTTGGCGAAGGGACCAGGGAGCAGCTGATAAACCTGGCCCAGCGGGACGGAGCTCTAAGCTGGGACAGCGAAACTGCGGAAGCTGCCTCGGCCCGCAGAATTGGGGACATGCTGGCCCTTATCGTATCGTCCAGAGAGTACCAGTTCGCCTAAGACGCCCCGACGACCGGAACGGTCCAGGGCGGGCCGCCAACGCGACTATGGGAGGCCGTTATGCTAACGACTTATGTTCGTGACCGGGTGTACAACTACGGGTTCGCAGTGGGCTCCGGCCGGGGCGGCGGGAGGAACTTCCTTCGCCCCACGGACTTCGCCCTGGGTTCCGAGGGCGCCATATACGTAATTAGCAAGGGTTTCGAGTTCCTTCCTCTCCAGGGTCTGACCAAGTGCACCATGGACCATCGCTTCCTCTGGGACGATCGCGGCACCGACTTCGGGGAAGGACAATGCCCGATGCCCGCTTCCATCGCAGTGGACAGCCAGGAAACGATCTACGTTTGCGACGACTACACCAACCGCATCTTCAAATGGGACACAGACGGCAACTACCTGGGAAGCTGGGACCCTGCTCCCTCGGTGGAAGGGACCCCACAAGACAACGTGATCCCCATCCCTAACACCCAAGGGATTGCCTTCAACTACTACTTGAGGAAAGTGGACCCCGCCAGAGGAGCAGGGGACGGTGAACTCAACGGACCATCGGGTCTCGTGTTCGACAAGGACGACAATCTATACATAGTGGACAGCGGCAACCACCGTGTGCAGGTGTTCACTAAGGACGGCAAGTTTCTGCACAAGTGGGGGTCCTACGGCGCCGGAGAGGGCCAGTTCAACCTGCCCTGGGGCATTGCCCTAGACAATGCCGGCGACGTATACGTGGCCGACTGGAAGAACGACCGTGTGCAGAAGTTCACCCCCGACGGCAAGTTCCTGGCTTCCTTCGGCAAGCCGGGCGAGGAAGAAGGCGAACTCAGCCGGCCGGCCGGTGTTGCGATAGATAAGGACGGCGACGTGTACGTGGCCGAGTGGGGCGCCAACCGGCTGACAGTATTCGACTCCGAAGGGGAATATCTCACCGCCTTCCACGGGGACGCAGAAGACCTCTCCCCAGCCAATCTGGACCGGGTGAACGCCAACCCCGACTACGTGAAGGCCCGAAAGCGCGCTGACCGCTCGATAGAGTGGAAGCTCTGGATGCCGATTGCAGTGAACGTGGACGCCGAGGGGAACATCATCATTCTAGAGAACCGCACCGGCAGGATGCAGGTATACATCAAAGAGCGAGACTGGGTGGACCCGCAGTACAATCTCTGACGGAAGTTTCATTGGACGGGTCAAGCCCGCGGACATCTGGTTTGACCCCGTTCCAAATATCCGGTGAATCAAACAGCCCAATAAGATTGACTCAAGGGTGAAACTTGGAGTAATATCTGCCCGTTCCTATCCTGGAAGGGAAAACCTGGGGTCTAAACTTGAATCGACCGCAGACGAAACTTAGGAGGCGCACACCATGCATGTCTTGAAGTTCCTCAGGTCTAACTGGATACTCACCGTGCCGCTCCTGTTGGTCCTGGCAGCCGCAGTCGCTTGTGGAGGAGGAGACGCCACTACCGCGCCGCCGCCCACATCCACATCGGCGCCCACTAACACACCGGCTCCGACACCCACACCGGCTCCGACAGCTACACCAGTCGACTTTCAAGCCTTGACCCAACAGATACGGGGCATCGTCGAAACAGGAATTGCGGGGATTGATATCCCAGAGGGACTGACTCTTGAGGACGTGCAGCAAATAGTTGCCTCCGCGATTGCGACCATCCCTGAGGGACTATCCGCCGAAGACGTTCAAGCCATTGTAGCCAAGGCTATCTCCGAGATTCCGGAGGGGCTGACCGTCGGGCAGATGGAAGCGGCAATCAGGTCCGCCGTCGATCAAGGCATACAACAAGCGGTCTCTGAGGCTGTGGCCCAGATTCCCCCAACCGCAACTCCGTTGCCAGAGTCGCTGATGATGGGCATTCTGCCTAACCAGGGCATCCTGCCTCTTCACGCGTTCATCGCGCCCCGCTTGGACATGCCTCACATCAACGGCATCGTGACCATCTCACACTCGGCTCCATCGTACAACTCTCTCACTGAAATCAACCCCGAGACAGCCGTGCGCAACGTCGTCCGTTGCGACTTGTGCGAAAGCTGGAGCGTGGCCGACGACGGAGTGACTTACACTTTCAACCTTCACGAGGGCGCCGTATGGCACGACGGCGAGGCCGTCACGTCCGAGGACGTAGTTCTGAGCCTTGAACTCATCAATCAGCCCGACAGGCTCGAAGGCTACGATGTTCTTAAGGAATACATCGGAGGGCGCAGGCACGATCGGAACGTCCTCTGGTTGTACTACGACAGTTCAAGGGCTCTTGACGACTACACCGTCGAAGTGACAATCAAGCGCCCGACCCCGGCCTTCCTTCAAGCCCTGTCGTGGGACTATTTCCCCATGTACCCCGAACATGAGTTGAAACAGGGCATTCTCCCTAGCTATTCGGACGTCTCGACCCTGATAGGGTCCGGGCCTTTCAAGATCGTTCAGTACGAAAAAGACGTGCTATCGGAGCAGGAGAGAAATACAGAATACTTCAAAGAGGGAAAACCCTATTTCGACGGATTGATCCACCATGTCATCCGGGGCAAGAACCGGGTGGTGGCGGCCTACACGACGGGACAGGTGCTGATGCCCAACTCCGTCGTCAACCAACTGAGTCCCAGAGACGCCAAGGAATTTGAAGACCAGCTCAGAGGGCAATCAACATTCCACTGGACGGAGGGGTATCCCGCAGCCTGGGGCGTAATGCTGAACGTTGAGAGGGCGCCTTTCGACAACCCCGACGTCAGGCAGGCAGTGGGTCTCGCTCTGTACCGGCAGCCAATAGTAGAGACCTTCGGCGGGGTCAACCCGATAGGGACGCCCCTGCCCACGGGCTTCTCATGGAGCTACACCTTGGAGGAAGGCCTCCAGATGCGTGGCATACGAGAGGACTCCCCGGGCGTGAAGTCCGCAGCCGACATCGCCGAAGCACAACGACTGACAGTGGAGGCCGGCGCCGGACCGGGAACCAAAGTGACACTCCTATGCGGCCTAACATCGGAGGTCTGCGACCTTGCGGTGCTGGTCAAAGAGCAACTTGGCGAAACGCTGGGCTGGGACATCACCATCAACCAGCAAGAGTCCCGGGTGGCCTCAGAGGCTCGCGAGACCAGAAACTACCAATTTTCCATCGCCTCCGGCGGTGTGCTGAACTACGACCCTGACGGCGCGGCCCTTTTCTTCCGGAAAGGGACTGGACGCTACTACGTGCAATCTGGTCATGAAGACGCCGAGTTAGAGCGTATATGGGAGGGCGTGACTACAGAGACTGACTCGGCCGTCAGAAAGGCTTTGATACTAGAAGCCAACAACGCCCTCATCGACAGAGGCGCTCTTCACATAATTTATTACCAGGTGTTCACGTGGATAGTGGACAACAGGATCCAAAACTTCAACCTTGCCCCTGCGTTCCTGACCCACATGAAGCACGAGCACTTGTGGTGTGACCCCCGGTGCACCTAACCTTGAAAGGTCGGACACGGCAACGTGGAAATAGGTGACCACACCACCGTAAGCACACAAGCGCTGATATAGTTGCGAGAACTTGACATAGCCCCCACGGCGGCCTTGGCGCTCCTGCGCCGCCGTGGGGGCTATAGAGAACATGAGTAGCGCGGCGCCCCTGAGCCCTGGGGGCCGACTCTCCAGATTCGATAGCCGAAGCTAGGATAATACCGACAATCCCGGCTTTAGGGGTGGAAACCAGATGCGTGGGTACGTAGCCAAAAGGATCCTCCTCTTCATCCCGACCCTTTTTTTGGTCACGGCCTTGGTTTTTCTTTTGCTCCGTATCATTCCGGGGGACCCGGCCAGGTTGCTGCTGTCCGGAGAAGAGGGGCTCCAGGAGTACACCGACGAAGACCTCATCGCTTTGCAGGCGGAGTTGGGCACAGACAAGCCCTTGGTCCAGCAGTACGGTGTGTGGGTGTGGGGTCTGGTCCGCTTTGATTTCGGTGAGTCCATCTACTACTCTGCCCCAGTCTGGGATGACATCAAGGTCAGATTCCCCATCAACGTCGAACTCACAGTCATTGCATTGCTGATGTCGTTTGCCGTAGCCATCCCCCTGGGAGTGGTGTCCGCCTTGAACCAAGACAGGCCGGTGGACTATGCCAGCCGGGTCATCACCATAATAGGCATCGCCCTGCCCAACTTCTGGGTGGCCATCATGCTGCTCTACGTTCTGTCCGCCTATTTCGATTGGCTCCCTCCACTAGCCTATGTCGATTTTCAGGACGGGCCGTGGGAAAATCTACAGCAGATGTTTTTCCCGGCTCTGGCCCTCGCCGCGTCCCATACGGCCTTCGTCGCCAGGATCACCCGTTCGGCGACCCTGGAGGTGTTTCGGGAAGACTATATCCGTACGGCCCGCTCCAAAGGGCTGGCCGAGACAGTCGTTATCACCCGACACGCTCTCAAGAACGCAATGCTGCCCGTCATCACGGTTTTGGCCTATGAGTTCGGGCGTCTCATGGGAGGGACCGTAGTAATCGAGAGTGTCTTTGGCATACCCGGCCTGGGCGCCCTGCTCATCACTTCCATCACCAACAGAGACTACCCCGCGATTCAGGGAATTGTGGTGGTGATAACTGTTTTGGTGCTTGTGCTTAACGTTGTCACGGACCTAGTCTACGCATGGCTGAATCCCAGGATTCGGTACGCATAACCCAGGTCAAGCTGCGAGAGAGAAATGAGTCAAGAGACAGGAATTCCTGCAGCTAGCTTCCCTGAGGCGGAACTGGTCGGCCTCCGGCCTAAGCCAACCATCTTGCGGAACATCGCCATGTTCTACAGGAAAAGAACTCTAGGGGCCCTCGGGGCCACAGTGGCGCTCCTGCTAATTGTGGTCGCTATCTTCGCCCCATTCATCAAGACCCATAGCGAGTACAAATCCAACTTTGAACGTGTGTATGCCGAACCAAGCAAGGATATGTTGTTCGGGGGAGACCATCTCGGCAGAGACGTGTTCAGCAGGATTGTCGTCGGTTCCCGGATATCCCTGAGGGTGGGGCTTATCAGCGCATTCGTGGGATCGGCCATCGGCCTTCTCATAGGCGTCAGCAGCGCCTATTTTGGAGGGTTGACCGACTTGTTGGTCCAGAGGATTATAGACGCAATGATATCCTTCCCAGGACTGGTGCTGGCCATAGCCATTGTGGCCGGCCTTGGGGCGTCCATCAACAACGTGATAGCCGCCTTATGCATTTTGTTCATTCCCAGCACAGCTCGGCTGATCCGGTCGCAGACGCTTGCGGTCAAAGAGATGGACTATGTGCTCGCGGCGCGTTCCGTAGGCGCCGGAGACCTACGCATAATGTGGCGCCACATAGTCCCCCAAGTGGCCGCGGTGCTTATCGTCATCATCACTTTCCAGGTGGGAGTGGCAATTATTGCCGAGGCTGCATTGAGCTTCCTGGGACTGGGCGCCGGCCCTGAAGAGCCGTCTTGGGGCGGGATGCTGCGAGGGGCGACGCAGACCGTCGTGGGAGTCGGGCCTTGGCTTGCCTTATTCCCTGGCGTGGCCATCGCCGTTGTCGTGTTCTCTTGGAACGTGCTCGGCGACGCACTCAGGGACGTGCTGGACCCGCGCCTGCGGGGAAGCAGCTAAAGGCCGCCTGCCCAAACCGTCCCTTCACGGCACACCCAAACGTCGGGCATAGTCCGACCCTTCCTTGTTGCCTACCAGCCCCTGTACTATCCTGGTGAAACGGCGCTGGCTTGACCGTCGGCGGACGATTCCTGTCTTGGAGGACTTGAGATAGACCCATCTACGGGGACCGAACAGACCCATGAAGGACAGGTGCGGATGTGCCCCGTCTGCGGCCACATCAACGCCGGCGCTGAAGTCCAAAGCTGCACCCATTGTTGGGCCCGTTTGGGGGAAGTGGCCCCGGTTGGATCGGAGGAAGGGGCCGTCCTGTCGCGGCTGTTTCACCGGAGAATTTTCCGACAACGGATGGTCAGATGGGCATTCTTGCTGGCAGCCGCCACGGGTTTCACTGTGTGGGGCGTTCTGGTGTTCTTCGAACTGGGGCCCATCCCGCCGCCTCCCGTCTCCAATATCAACACCGACACCGGCCTCAATGCCTGGGCCGAGGTCAGGCACGACCCCCAGAACACGGCATTTAGTCCCGAACAGGCGCCCACACCCAACACGATACTCTGGACGTACCAGACCTCCGCCGCCCTCTCCGGGGCGCCGGCTGCGGCCGGAGGGATAGTCTACCTCGCCGCCAACGACGGAACGATAGCGGCCTTGGACGGAAGGACAGGCGAGGCGGTATGGGAACACCGCAGCGAATTGCCCGCCGGTTCGGGGTCCACGCCAGCTGTGACCAACGACCTGGTCATCGTTACAATGCGCGTCGGAGTGGTCATAGCGCTGGACAGGGCCACCGGTGAACCTGTCTGGGAGACCGACCTCAGGCCCTACAGGGCGCCGTTGAGGGGCCCTCCGTCAGTGGTCAACGGCACCGTATACGTGGGCGCCGCTAACCACACGCTGTACGCTCTGGACGCCTCCAACGGGAGCCTCAGATGGTCCTTCGAGACCCGGGGTTGGGTCATTGACCCTGTGGCCTACGCCGATGACACCGTGTTGGTGGCATCTAGAGACGGATTGCTCCACGTCCTGGACACCAACACAGGTCGGAAGCGCTTCGTCTACGACGGGGGCTTCAGCGTTTACGGCGGTGCCGCAGTGGAGGGCGACCTAGCCTACTTAGCGGCCTTTCCCAGCGCGATATACGCCATTGATCGCCACGCCATCACCTATCCCTTCGAGCGCGCCTTCTGGGCATGGCAGGTCCAGTTCTGGCACTGGGGCTTCATCAACGGCTACCCGGACCAGAAAGGCTCCGTCTGGATAACGGACGTGCGGGGTGACCTGACGGGCGCCCCGGCTGTGGCCCACGGAAACGTCTACTTTGCCGTGGAACAGGGCAGGGCGGCTGCGCTGAACGCCGCCACCGGAGAGACGGTGTGGATCGGGAACGCTGAGCGGGAAATATCGACATCACTGACGGTGGCCGGAGACACGGTGCTGCTGGGCACGGACGACGGCACCGTCATAGGGATGGACGCACATTCAGGGGAGACATTGTGGGACTTCACGCTCGGCAGCCCCGTCACGGATAATCCCATAGCGGCCAGCGGTGTCATATACGCCGTGGCTGCAAATGGTGTCTTATACGCTTTGTCCGATGGGAATTAACCCACCGGAGGCGGTTCGCGACACCTGTCACGGGACGTCGAAGTCGCCTACCGCCGCGTCATACGGGCCGCAAGCCTCGCTGCTGTCCCACCGACGATAACCGCCGCCACTATGACATATATCCACGTGGGGATTCCGCCTCCCTTGGCGTCCGTGGGAGGAGCCACTGCATCCGGGGTTTGGGCCCCGGATGAGTCTTCACGGGTGGGAACCGGAGTCGGAGTCGGCGTCGGAGATGGCGTTGCTGTCGGAACCGTCGTGGCAGTCGGAGACAGTGTTGGCATGAGGACAGGCGTGGCTGTTGGGGCCTGCACAACTGTAGGGGTCGGAGCGGCTGTAGGGGTTGGCGACGCAGTGGGTGTAGGGGTGGCCGTGGGGGACGCCGTCGGAGTAGGCGTCGGCTTGGGGGTTGGGGAAGGCGTCAGAGTCGGTGTTGTAATGGGCGCCGGCGTAGACGTGGGGTAGGGCGTAGGCACCAGAGTCGGTGTCTGCGTGGGAACAGGCGTGGGGGTGGGAGGCGGCGGCTGGGCGCGCTTGACTAAGACCGCTTCATTGCCGGCGATCTTGCCAGGACCATGGCCGTCTGTGTAGTAAACTACGGCACGCACCAAGTTGTTTAAGTCGCCGTGGGCTGGAGTGAAGCTCGCCAACACGGCGCCTGGGATGTCTCTCCAAGCGCCTCCCCTGTCCGACGAAGTCTCCCATTGCCATCTAACGTCGGATACTCCACCGTCGGAGTCGCTCAACGTTGCAGTGATCGTGCCCTGGGGCGAGGTTTCGTCTACGGTGAGGCTAGTGAACCCCTCCTCGTCCACATTGTTTACTTCTATAGTGACCTCGATTCTAGCAGTCCCTCGGCGTTTATCCCTCGCAATGACCCTGACCGAATAGACCGCCTTCTTCTCGAAGTCCAGCGTTCCTAAGGCGACGATTTGCCCAGACTTCTCATCTATACCGAAAGACATTAAGTCAACTCCGGCCAGGAGGTAGGTCATCTCATCGTTGGGGTCGCTGTCGTGTGCTTCCACTGGCTGAGCCCGGCGGCAGGTTCTCATAGACCCTCCGAACCGTGGACCGTCCCTCGATGAACTGCGGGGCGGCGTTGGCTCCGACAACGACGGAGCCGCTGCTCCCACCTCCGGGAGGCCTGGGCGGAGCAGGCATCTGGGAGTCTACGTCTCCGATGGCAGGCTCCGCCATGTCGGTTGTACCGCTGCCCTGGGCCCAGTCGCTTTCTCCCTCATGATTGATAGCCCGTACCTGAACCTCGTAAACCGTATTTGAGGACAGGTCGTCGATGTGGACCACAGTGGCCTGTCGGTCAGCAGGATGGCCGGTCCAAGAGGTCTCCCCTTGCGCCCGATAGCCCACCTGGTAGCCCGTTATCTCCGGGACGCCGTCCGGCATGGACGGCGCCATCCATTCGACCTTCAACGTCGTGTGGCCGTCGGCAGCGGCTGGCGCTGCCGAAAGAGAGTCCGGCGCCGCAGGCGGTTCGTCCACGTCGGATATGCTGACCGTCACGTCGATGGAGACCTTCTGATTCGCCGAGTCCTTGGCCGTCACTGTAACCGTATAGCTGGCCTTGCCCTCATAGTCCAAATTTGCGTCGCCCCCCACCGCTATAAGACCGGAGTTGTCTATACTGAACTTGTCCGAACCTATGCCCGACAGCTCGTAGGTCAACGTATCGCCGGGGTCTGTAGCCTGGACCGTTCCCACAGACTGACCAACACCGGAGTTCTCCGCAACCGACAACTCAGTAGGGGTGCCTGGGCCAAAGACGGGCGGCTGGTTGTCTTGTATTGAAACGACCGTACTGGACGGGTTGCCTAAAGTAATTCTCTCCGGCCTACCAAGCAGGCTCACCGTAAGGGTCACGGAACCGGTATCGTTTTGGAATTCGACGGGAACCGTGACTAAACCCGCCCTACGGCGTATCGCTGCCTGACCGTTGGGGTGGCGCGACAATACGGCCCCCTCACCTACTATCTCAATGTTTAGCCTCACTGTCCTGTCAGCCTTGGGATTGACTGTCACCTTGGTTGCAACTGTCCGAGTGCCCGGCGACTCGGTGTATGTATCGGAGCCGAAGGTCACTACCAGGTCCGCCATGTCAGTTGTGCCGTCGCTCAGGCTCCAGACACTCTCTCCCTCGTCATTCACGGACCGCACCCACACCTCATAGACCGTATTGGATAATAGGTTGTCGACGGTGGTTTGGGTGACGGTTTCAGCCTTGGTGTGCGTGTTCCAGTCAGTCTCGCCCCGTTCCCGGTACTGAAGCTCGTATCCAGTGATTGGAGGCACGTCGGAAGGGACCACCGGCGCCGTCCAGCTTACGTCCAAGGTGGAGGTCGGGTTGTCGGCGTTCCTCCTAATAGACATGGGAGCAACCGGCGGCGGCGGTTCGTCCACGTCTACCATTCTGATGGCGACGTTTACTGCGACCGACTGGTCGGCCGAGTCCGTGGCCGTCACGGTTACCGTGTGGGTGGGCTGGGATTCGTAGTCCAATACGGCGCCCGACTTCACAGTAATCCTTCCCGTGTCGTCCACCTCGAACTTGTCCGAGCCTTCGCCCGACAGCCGGTAGCTCAGCGTGTCACCGGGGTCGGAAGCCGCCACGACGCCAACGGCCTTGCCTGCGCCGGAGTTCTCTGGGACCGACAATTCTAAGGGTGTGTTCGGGGCGAAGACGGGCGGAGGGTTGCCGACCGTAATGACAGCGCTGGACGGATTGCCGAGGGTGACATTCACCGTATCCGCCGGGAGACTCAACGTCAGGGTCACGGAACCCGAGTCGACCTGGAATTGGACAGCCACCTCGACGGATGTCTCTCCGCAGGCGATAGTAACCGAACCGTCCGGGTGATTGGGGAGAGTCGCACCGGAGCCTGCCACTGCGACATTCACCGTCACTTCCCGGTTAGGCGCCGGGACTGCAGTCAGCGTAGCGTAAACCGTTCTTGTCCCCTCATTCTCCGCGTATGAAGCGGAACTGAAGGCTACGATCAGTTCCAAAGCTCCCTCGGTACTGTTGTTTTGGAGCGTATGCTGCTCTTTTACAGATTTGAGGGACGCCGTCGGTGTGCCGTAGAATTGGGCAAATATCAACAACAGTCCGACAAACAGGGCCAGCATCGGAGCTGTGGCGTGATAATTTCTTAACATAGAATAGTTCTTTTTAATGTACTAATTGATGGCTCATAGTATCTCATATAGCTCACCGGATTGGGGCCGCTGCTTACGGGCTGCCATCAAAGCCGGTAAAGTGTGTTGCTCCGATTTCACGTTCCACAGATAATGTTTACGCGCCAAACCCGCCCGCTTTACGACTAAAATGCGTACATGGCTGCCGTGAACCTAAACCTCCTCAGTTGGAGGAGAATGGAAACGAGGAGATTGTGATGCAAGCGCTTGGCGCCGCCAGGGTCCTCGACCTGTCCATCGACGTGGCCGGGGCCTACTGCGGGAAGCTCCTGGCCGATTACGGTGCAGAGGTAATTAAGGTCGAAAGTCCCGGACGGGGCGACCCGTTGCGCTCCGTCGATCCCAGCGATGACTCTTCCTTCTCGGAGAAAAGCGCCCTCTTCCTCCATCTCAACTCCAACAAGCAAGGGATAACTCTGGACATCGAATGCGCCACCGGGCAGGAAGTGTTCAAAGAGTTGGTCCAAGTGTCCGACGTCGTCATCGAAAGCTTCAGCCCGGGGCGGCTGACTGAACTGGGGTTGGGCTATGAGACCCTGGCCAGCAAAAGGGAGTCCCTGGTGATGACCTCCATCAGTCCCTTCGGCCCGGACGGCCCGTACAGGGACTACAAGTCCACGGATATCGTGGACTCTGCTATGGGCGCTTGGATGTACGCCCACGGAGACCGGGACCGGGAGCCTCTGCAACCAGGGGGACCTTACACCGGATACGTCACCGGCATTATAGCCAGCATTGGAACCTTGATGGCCGTCTTTGGAGCCAGGAACACCGGCCTGGGCCAGCAAGTGTGGATTTCGGGCATGGAGTCGGCATTGACCACCATCATATACGACTGGGTGAGGCTCTCCTACACCGGAGAGCCGCGCCTGAGGCATGGACACCGCTTTGGCCAGGGGTCCACAGGCACCGCCGGAACGTCGATTCAACCAAGCGGCGACGGCTACTTCCTGCTGCTGGGCGGGCCGCACCGGGAGGGTCTCGGAGCGCTTCTGGACGCACCGGAGCTTTCCGACGACCCCCAGTTCAAGTCCGGGGAGAGTTGGGTGGCCAACAGCGACGGAATAGAGGCGCTGCTCAGGCCCATGTTCGAAAAGTTCACCACCGATGAGTTGTTTCATCGCGGGCAGTTGCTGAGGATTCCGCTGGCTCCCGTGGCCAAACCGGAAGACCTCGTGAACTCACCCCATCTTCACGAGAGAGGTTATTTCATTCCGGTGGAACACCCTGTAGCCGGCAGACTGCTGCACACAGGGCCTGTCTACCGGATGTCCGGGACGCCGTATTCCATGAATCGACCGGCCCCTACGTTGGGCCAGGACAACGACGCAATATACGGGGAGCTTCTGGGGCTGGACCGGAAGTCCATACGTTCTCTGCGTTCTTTGGGAGTAGTCTGAGGAGGGAGCAATGGCGCCAATCCTCTCAGGAGTGCGAATAATCGACCTGACCATGGGGTACGCCGGCCCACTGGCGACGAGCCTGCTTGCATCCATGGGTGCCGAGATAGTCAAAATCGAGTCCCTCCAGGTGCCGGACTGGTGGCGTGGGAGGCATGGTTGGACCGGTCCGGAAGACATGGGATACGAGCAGTCCTTCCAGTACAACTCGGTGAACCGCAACAAGCTGGGCATTACGCTGAACCTCCGGCATCCATATGGGGTTGAAGCCTTCAAGAGGCTGGCGGCCATCAGCGACGTGGTCATCGAGAACTACAGCCCGCGGGTCATGACCAACTTCGGATTGGGCTACGACACTCTCCGGGAACTGCGGCCCGACATCGTCATGGTCTCTATGCCAGCTTTCGGAAGAGACGGACCTTGGAAGGACTACATCGGGTTCGGCCAGACGATGGAGGCGGCCTCGGGCCTAACCCACTTCAACGGTTATGAAGGCGGCCAACCGCTGCTGCTTCCCAACGGCGCCGACCCCTTCGTGGGTCTGAACGGGGCCAACGCAGTGATGTTGGCCCTCATACACCGGGCCGATACGGGCTCCGGACAGTTCGTGGAAGTTGCTCACATGGAAGCGGTCACTCCTTTCGTCGGAGAGCGTCTCCTTAGTTGGCAGATGGGGAACAAGAGCCCCGTGAACCGAAAGGGAAACCGCAGCGACTGGATGGCCCCTCATGGATGCTACCGGTCGAAAGGGGAAGACCAGTGGGTGGTCATAGCCGTGGCGTCAGATGAGGAATGGGATCGGTTTTGCGAATTACCCGGGGACCCGGCTTTCAAAACGGACGAACGTTTTCGCACAGCCCGTGGCAGGCTGGCTCACAAACAGGAACTGGACGCTCTGATAGAGGCGTGGACCCAAGAGCGAGACCGGGACGAGCTGGTTTCGTCCCTGCAAGGAGTCGGCATCGCGGCGGGCATGGCTCTGTCCGACAAGGACCTGACCAAGGACCCTCATCTGCGCGAGACCGGGTATTTTCACTCGCTCGAACGGCGCTACGCCGGAGTCCACGAGTATCCCCGCGCCCCAATAAGGTTGAGCCGCTCCCCACAACAGGAGCCGACAGCGGCCCCCACCCTGGGCCAATACAACGAGTATGTGCTGAGCGACATCCTGGGTTTCACCGAAGACGAACTACAGGAAATGAGAACGGACAAGGTCATCGGAGAGCGGCTGAGCGACGCCTAGAGGGGATTTTCCACGATAGTCCAAGGGATGACCGGCGTTCTTAACTTTGACCCAACCGAGGTGGCGAATGGTGGACATGGAGATGAGTGGAAAGACCGCTATCGTTGGACTGGGCATGACCGAAATGACCCGCCGCTACACCAAACCCGCGTCGGAACTTGCCATGGACGCCGTAGTGTCCGCCGTGGAAGACGCCGGGCTGAAAAAAGGAGACATTGACGGTCTGCTGACCATCGCCGGAATCTCCGGGGGCTTGGAGTTGGACTTCCACGTGGGCCTGGGGCTTCGCGACCTTCGGTTGCGGGCCCACATGAACTCCAATACCGCAGGCTCCAACGCGGGGATGATGGTCCAATACGCCGCTCTAGCCATACAGGCCGGCATGGCCGACGTGGTTGGCATTGTGCTCGGCGACTCTCCCATCTCTTCAGGCGTAAGCGGGGGGCAAGCGTATGGGCGCCGGAGACCGTTGACGGGCCAGACGGGCCTCAACGCAGCCTATGGGGTATTCGGGGCTCCGATGACTTATGCCCTTGCCGCCCAGCGGCACATGGCTTTGTACGGCACGACTCGGGACCATCTCGGCGCCATTGCCGTCTCCAACCGCCGGTGGGCCGCCATTACACCCCACGCCGTCTATAGAGACCCGTTGACCTTGGACGACTATCACAACAGCCGGTGGATTGCCGAGCCGTTCCACATCCTGGACTGCTGCATGGTCAACAACGGCGCTGTGGCCGTCATAGTAACATCCTCTGACCGCGCCCGGGACTTGAAGCAGCCTCCCGTCTACATCCTGGGGATGGGCCAGGGGTATCCTGGCAATCCTCGCCGCGCAGGCTATGAATCTGAAGTGAACACCGGCGCCGTTCTTTCCAAAGAGACGGCGTTCAGGATGGCGGGCATCAGCGTCGAAGACGTGGACCTTTGCGAGTTCTACGACTGTTTTACGTATGCGACTCTCGTGACGCTGGAAGATTACGGGTTCTGCGAGAAGGGACAGGGCGGGTTCTTTGCCGCCGAGGGCAGGCTCGGCCCCGGAGGCTCCTTGCCCACCAACACGGGAGGCGGGCATTTGTCGGGCTTCTATTTGTGGGGCATGACTCCCATCTCGGAGGCCGTCATTCAGGCTCGAGGTCAAGCCGGAGAGCGTCAGGTCCCCAAGCATGACGTTGTTCTTGTCAGCAGCCAGGGCGGAACGCTCGACTATCATTCCTGTTTCGTCCTTGGCCCATCCCCTTTGGGCGGATAGCTCAGGGAACGGAGCAAGGAGGCTTATAGAGATGCCGGAAAAACCTATCCCCGAGTCCGATGAACTCTGGCAGCCCTTTTTCGACGGAGCGCGCAACGGGACGTTGATGGTCCAGCGTTGCCAGGCTTGCGAGTCCCATCTTGCTCCCGGGACTGCGCGTTGCACCGAGTGTTGGAGCGAGTCTCTGGCATGGGTGCAAGCTTCTGGCCAGGGGACGCTGTTTTCCTATTCGATTGTCCACCATATCGGCCATCCTGGCTTCCGCGATGAAGTCCCTTACGTCATCGCAGTGGTGGAGCTTGAGGAAGAAGGTCTCGACGCCCAAGGCATGGAACTGGTGATGGCGGGCGAATTCCGTCCCGTTGTCGAAGGTGACCGTCCGCCGCCACTGGGGCGGGAAAGCGCCCAGGACCTGAGTCATGGCGCTGGCGATGGGGTTTGACGCCTTTCCCGGGGGACGGAGGGCGATCAGGAGGCGGGAGTGGCGCTCGTGCAGGGTCAGGACGGCCTGTCCATAGGTCCGGAACAGCATCAGGTCAGCCTCCCAGTGGCCGGGTGTCCGGCGGTCAGCGGCGTCCTGGGGACGTTCGGCCAAGGAACGGCGGAGATGGATGAAGGAAGCCGGGCTGCCGCCTTTGCGTCCACGCCAGCCGCGTTTCGACTTGCCGCGGGGCAGATAGCGGCGCCAGGAGTAGTCTTTCGTACGAGCCAACTGGGCGTAGATGAACCGGTAGATGGTCTCGTGGTAGATGACCTTCTTGCCCGACTCCAGGGCCAGACGCCCGGCAACCTGATCTGGAGACCAGCCTTGTTGGAGACGGGAGAGGACCCGGTCTCGCAAGTCCGCATTCCGTTCCAACCGTGAGCCGCTCCAGCGGCGGGCTCGGGACTGTTGGTCCGCATAGACCGGCTCGTAGCCCTTGGTCCGTGAGCCATTGCGCTTCAGCTCTCTAGCCACAGTCGATGGCGAGCGATCCAGACTTGCCGCGATTTGGCGGACTGAGTGTCCCGTGGAGTGTAGACGGACCATTTCACACCGTTCTTCAATGGTGACATGCTTGTATCGAATTCCCATGACAACACCTTAACAAGGTGTTGCACTTCGTTTGTGAGTTTAGGGTATCCAGGGCGTCAGTCGAAGCAGAAAAATGCCCTCACTGTACGACGGGGCGCATGGATGAAAGTTAGACAGGGGTACATGGGTAACACTTGGACTGGCGGCGTGGCGGGCCAATGCCGTCCTTGCCGCTGGGGGAGCGCTTAAGTAGAATGGCTTCGCGCTGGGAATTTCTTATACCCAACAAATGAAGGGGGCCGTACAGATGGACTTTGGGCTGACGGACAAGAAGGCTCTGGTGACCGGCGGAAGCAGGGGAATCGGCAAGGCCATAGCCTGGGAGCTGGCAAAGGAAGGCATGGACGTGGTCGTTTCCGCCCGCGGCGCCGAGGACTTGGAGAGGGCCGCAAAGGAGATAGGCGACGACACTGGCCGCAAGGTCCTCGCCATGCCCATGGACGCAACCAACCGGGAACAGGTGGACCGGGTGACGGCTGAAGCGGCGAGAGAGCTTGGAGGCCTTCATATCCTGGTGAACAGCGGCTCCCACCCCGGAGGGTCCGCCACGGCCATTGGCTACATAGACACGGTGGTGGACGAGGACCTGATATACGACTTCGACGTGAAGTTTGTCGGCGCGCTACGGTGCTCCAGGGCGGCTATACCCTTCATGAAGGAAGCGGGCTGGGGCCGCATCATCAATATCAGCGGAGCCAACGCCAGGAACGGCGGCAACCTGAGCGGCGGCGCTAGAAACGCGTCGATGGTGCACATGACCAAGACTCTGGCCACCCAAGTAGGCAGGTTCGGCATCACAGTCAACTGCATCCACCCGGGCACGACCCGCACCGAGCGCACTCCAGGGCTGCTCTCCCAGCGGGGAGCGGAGCTTGGAATCTCAGCCGAGGAGATGGAAGAGCAGGACTTCACGCCCGGCTCTCCGCGGGGCAACGCCATCTGCCGAATGGTCGACGGGTCGGAAATAGCCTACCTGACGGTGTTCCTGGCCTCCGACAAGTCCTGGGCTGTGACAGGCGAGGTCATTACCGCCACCGGAGGCGCAGGAAACGCCGTCTACTACTAGACACGATCGTTGCGTGCAACGGACCATGTAGGGGCGACCGGCCGGTCGCCCCTACTGCATACTCGACCCTACCCCCCGTCATTCCAGTGGCTCCAGTCCTTCTCACAAGGTTCTCTGGACTCCTGCCTCCGCCGGAGAGAGGAAGGAGTGGTTGCCGTTCCACACAGTGGTCAGCGGAAGCGCTCCCGTTGACACCCTGACGGCCCCCGCATAAACTGCCTTCAGCCAACCTTTTGCCAGGAGTAAATCATGAAAGCTGCCGTGTTTCGCGGCGCCAACCAACCGTTGAACATCGAAGAGGTGCTGTTGGACGACCCCCAGCCCGGCGAAGTCGTAGTGAAGGTGGCCGCCAGCGGCGTATGCCACAGCGACCTCCACTTTGTAGACGGCGTGTGGCCCATGACCCCGCCGGTCATACTGGGCCACGAAGGCTCCGGGGTGATAGAAGCAGTGGGCGAGGGCGTCACCTACGTCCAGCCGGGCGACCACATCATCATGTGCGGTTCGTGCTTCTGCGGCCAATGCAAGCACTGCCTGCGAGGGAAACCCTATCTGTGCCTGGACAGACCAGGAAGGTCTTCCGACGACCCTCCCAGGTATCGCCAGCCCGACGGCAACCCCATGGGGCAGATGGCCGGGCTGTCCACTTTTGCCGAGCAGGTGCTGACCCATCAGAACAATGTGGTCAAGATTCCAGAGGACATGCCGTTGCATCAGGCGGCTCTCATAAGCTGCGGGGTGACCACGGGAGTTGGAGCCGCTCTCAACACGGCGAAAGTCGAGCCCGGGGCCACGGTGGCCGTCTTTGGAGCCGGTGGCGTAGGTCTGTCGGCCATACAGGGGGCACGGATTGCCGGGGCCACCAGGATAATAGCCGTAGACCTGGTGGAAGAGAAGCTGGGACGGGCTCTGGAGATGGGCGCCACCCACGTGGTGGACGCCTCCGCCAGAGACCCCGTTGAAGCCCTCATTGAGATGACGGACGGCGGCGTGGACCACGCCCTGGAATGCATCGGGAACAAGAACGCAGCCGAGCAGTGCTTCGAGGCGCTGGCCCCCGGCGGCACGGCAACCATCGTCGGGATGATTCCCTACGGCCTGGACGTAGAAATCGACGGCGCCTCTTTCCTGAGGGAAAAGAAGATACAGGGATGCAGCATGGGTTCCAACAGGTTCAGGGTGGACATGCTCACCTACATAGACTACTACCGCCAGGGCAAGCTATTGCTGGATGAGATGATCAGCAAGCGCGGCCCCCTGGAAGACGTGAACGACTGCTTCCGCGCAATGAAGGACGGCGAGGTCGCCCGCTCTGTCTTGACTTTCGACTAAGCGGCTTCGCCAAAACGAAAATATCGGCTTAGGGGCAGTTGCGGACTGCCCCGCACCATTCATGGGAGGCAGCATGTCCACGGTGATCTACGAGAAGACGGACCACATCGCATACGTTAGGCTGAACAGGCCGGAGGCCCTGAACGCCATCAACAACGAGATGCGCAGGGAACTGGAGGCAGTCTGGCACGACTTCAACGCCGACGACGACCTCTGGGTGGCCATCCTAACAGCCGAGGGGGACCGGGCCTTCTCCTCGGGGGCCGACCTGAGAGAGCGGGCCTACGTAACGGGAGAGAAAGAGGACCCCCTCCCAATTCATACGCTGGGCCACGGGATAAACGTGTACAAGCCCATCGTCTGCGGGATACACGGTTACTGCCTGGCGGCGGGCCTTGACGTGGCTCTGGCGTGCGACATCCGCGTGGCGGCGGACGACGCCAGCATTGGCATGACGATGACCCGGTGGGGCGTCATGGCTGCCACCGGCGCCACCCAGCTTCCCCGTACCATCGGCTGGACCAAGGCTATGGAGATGCTGCTGACGGCGGAGCGCATCACCGCTCAGGAGGCGTTGGACATCGGGCTTGTCAACAAGGTAGTGCCCAGGGAGCAGCTTATGGAGACCTGTGAGGCCTACGCCGCCACAATTATGAAAAACTCGCCCACGGCTGTGCGGCTGACCAAAGAAGCCGCTCTGCGGGGCATAGACACCACCAAGGCGGCCAGCCTGGATATAGGAACGCAACTCCAGCAGATAAACCGCACTTCGGAGGACGCCAAAGAAGGTCCCAAGGCCTTTGCGGAGAAACGCCAGCCGGAGTGGAAGGGGCGATAGCTGCTTCTTAGAGCCCCCACAGGCATCGGGAACTTTTTGCGAACCTGATACGTCCTCATAGGAGAATCAGGAACCGCATACCCCGAGGAGATGCCATGAAGCTCATGCAGGCGCTTTTCCTGGTGTTTGTGGCGGTGTCCGTAGCCTGCTCGTCGACTCCCAGTTCTGTACCCACAGCCACTCCCGGCGTCGCCACCACACCCACGGCCACTCCCGGCATCGTCGGCACGCCCACGGCCACTCCCAGCGACATCGCCACGCCTACGGCCGCTCCCAGTGTCGCCGCCACACCCACAGCCACTCCCACCGTCGTCCCTACGCCCACGGCCACTTCCACCGTCATCCCCACGCCCACAGCCACTCCCACCGTCATCCCCACGCCCACAGCCACTCCCGCCGTCGTCCCTACGCCCACAGCCACTCCCAGCGTCGTCCCTACGCCCACGGCCACTCCCAGCGTCGTCCAAGTCCAGTTCCCGACTTGGGTCGAAGAATCCCCAAAGATGGCGCATCACATTGCAACTTCGGACATAATAACCAAGGCCAAGTTGGTGTCGCTTGACTCCGCCACAAAGAGACACGATTCCTGGGGCTACGTAGCCGAACTGTTATACAAGTTCGAGATTGTCGAGTATTTGAAGGGCAGCGGCTCGAATGAGCTGGTCGTCCGTATGGACAGCGGCCCCAAGTATATTGCTTTCCCAGATTGGCTTGGGCTCAGGACAGAAAGCGAGGCCATCGAACTCGCCGATAGATGGTTAGGCCGCAGTATGAACGTCATCGACAACAAGCGGGATGCGATACTCTTGTTCGATAGGGCGGAACCAGGAGAATACTACTTTAGGAGCACCGAAGACGATGAGAGCCACATCGGTTATCCAACTATCGGAACGACTTGGTTGGTCGAGGTGCACCCTTCAATATACCGGCACCGGTTCATGGACGAGCAGTCCGGGACGATATCTCTTTCCGACTTCAATGACCTCATCGAGGAGATGAGTCTTCTTATGGAAGGTGACTACGCCCCATGTGTATCTATGGCTTTGGGCTATAGGACTAGGGTTCGAGCCCAGCTCCTTGGCGTATACCGTGAATTGACGTTGGGTGGATACAGAGAGCCGGAGCCGTTCCCTCGGTATTTGGCGCAGGTCGATTTAGAGGGGTCCGAGAACGCCACCGTATTCAGTTTCCGTAGACCACCCTATCAATCGTCCCGGTTCAGCGATTATTGGCTGGACGGAAGAGACAAGGACTTGTTCGCTATCGACGTTTACGACGATGCCACGTTGTTCTACGAAAGCTTGCGTACAGTCCGTTCGCTTCCCCAGGGAGAATATAGCGTCCACTACAACCAGTTCCACCATTCCTTACCTTGTGACGAAACTTTTCCGCGCTATGACGACGCTTGGAGGAGTTCGGACACTGCAGAATGGGTCATTAACGTCACAAGCCCATAGTAGGCCGCCGAACGACGGTCTTGCTGAGTAGGACACGACGAAGCCGTATGAATGTGGCTGGTCCGTGGGCGAACCGTAGCCCTTCAGAACAGGCGAACGGGGCCGCTAGTCTTTAAGGGGGATGTTTCCCCAGGTGACCGATTCGGCGTCGGCCAACAGGGACTTCTCCTTGACCATTTCCCTGATGCTTAGCAGCGTCGCGTTGACCTCATTGGTCAGGAACACCCAGTCGGGCTCTTCTGGAATCCAGTAAGGGGAGTTGATCCTGACCACTTTCTTTTCTTCGGCGTTGAGGTAGATGCCGAACTTGGATGCACTCTCCAGCACGTTAGCGCCTCCTCATGTAGGTCGTAATAACAGCGGACTCTTATTGGGCTGGTCCCGGGCCCGACGCCCGGCCAACCTCAGCTTCTATAGAGTAATACCCACGGGACTCGTTGGGCAACAGGGCGGCCACTCTGGCCATGATCATGTCGGCCATTCCCTCAAGCAGGGACTTGGGAGGGCGGCCTTCAATGACCGGAAGGCTGAAGGGTTCGCCTATCCGTACATGGACGCTGCACAGAGGAAAGGGGATTCTGAAATAGGAGCCGATGTTCTCTGTGCCGGTGATGGCGACGGGCAATATGGGAGCCTGGGTTCGGGAGGCTATGTAGGCCACACCCGCTTGACCCCGGTTCAAGAGGCCTGTCCGGCTCCTCGTCCCTTCCGGAAAGACCGCCAGAGCGCTGTCTTCATTGAGCAATCTAACGCAGGTCCGGATGGCCTGCAGGTCCCCTCCGTCCCGGTCCGTGGGGTGGACGTTGACAGAGCTCAGAAGGCGTCCGAACAGGGGATTCGTGAACAGGCTGCGCTTTCCGAGGAAGTGCATCTCTCGTGGCACAGAGGCGGCCAGGTAGCAGGGGTCGGCGTTGCTCCTGTGGTTCGCCGCCACAATCAGGGGACCCTTGGGAGGCACGGCCTCTTTACCCTCTACGTGAAAACGCCCCAAGGTAGGGAAATCGAGCTTCGCCGCCGTTGTGCCCAGGTTATACAGTAGGCCCACGCCGCCGTCTCACCAGGACCATGATCCGTTCCAGCGCCTCGTTGACGGGCATTCCGTCGGTGATCAACCTGATCGAATCTTCAGCGGCGGTCAGTGGGGAGTTGGACCGGTTGGAGTCCAGCTCGTCCCTGGCGGCCAAATCATCAAATATCTGCTGGTAACTTGGAACTGGACTCTGGCCCACAGCCTTGCGCCGCATTTCCAGATGACGACGCCTGGCCCTTTCCCTGGGAGTGGCCGTGAGGTATATCTTCAGGTCGGCGTCGGGCAGCACGACGGTTCCAATATCCCGCCCCACCATGACGATGGCCCCTCCCTGGGCGATTCGTTGCTGCTGCTCCACAAGAGCGTCCCGTACCCCCTGGGCTTTGGAGACATGGGAGACGGCCTGGTCCACTGAAGTGGACCTCAGCTCTGCGACAAGCGGCTCTCCGTCAGCGGAGACTCCGTCGTCGTTCAAGCTAGCAGCATCGAGGGTCGTTTCGCGGGCGACGTTGGTCCATCCCTGCTCGTCGTCGGGAGCGACCCCGGCCTGGAGTCCGACATAGGTGACCGCCCTGTACATCACACCGGTGTCGAGGAAGCGGTAGCCAAGATGGTGCGCCAACATGCGGCCCACTGTAGTCTTTCCCGATGCTACAGGTCCGTCGATGGCGATAGTGGAAGCAATAGGCACGTAAAGAAGTTACGAAAGGGGCTCAGCCAGTTCCCAAGACTGTCGGGTAGTATATAGTACCTAGTCTGGGCTTCACAACCATGCGAAACATACGACTTGGTCCCAGGGGCGCACTACTGGCGGCTGCGCTTGCCGTTGCGGCCACCCTGTGCGCCACAGCGGCCGTCTACGAGAGCTTCCCGGGGGAAACCGCCGCCATCACCGGATTCCAGGAACTGCGCAGCGGTCCTTTGGACAAGGCTGCACTTATAGCATCGTTCACTTCCCACTACATCGTTGCCATTGTGTCGACGTTCGCGGTCATATCTCTCTTTGTGCTGGCCAAGAGGCGTACGGACGCTCTGGTCACGTTCATGGTCCTGATCGTCGAATTGCTTGGCGTGGCAATAAAGGAATTGGTTGGGCGAGAGAGACCCATGTACTCCATTCTGGAGGACACTCCAGGCAACCCTGCCTTCCCCAGCGGCCACGCCCTCCATGCAATGGTGTTCTTCGGTCTTCTCCTGGTCCTGGCTCCGACTTTCGCCGGTTCTCCAAGAAAAGCGCTGTCAATAAGAGTGGTTCTGTCTCTGCTCATCCTGGCCTGCGGCGCCTCCAGGGTCTATCTGGGAGTCCACTGGCCGTCGGATGTCTTTGGAGGGTTTCTACTGGGGGCCCTGGGCCTGGCAGGGCTGCTTCTGATACGAAAGCGGCTCTTGTCCCGCAAAGTCAGTGAGTCTCCATCGGAGAAGGAAGCGCTGATTGAAAAATGACGCTAACTCGCGAGGCGCTTGCGAAGCACCCGCCGCCCGCCGTTGCTAAACTTTAAGCCGTATTTGGGCTGAATCCAGCTTAGCTCAAGGTTTCAGCCGGGTCTGGGGAACGATGAACTGGCTTGATGCAGTAATACTGATTTCTGGCGGAGTCCTAGCTGTGGCGGGACTGAAAATGGGCGCCCTCCACATCGCCGCTATCGCCGTTGGCTCTCTGGCCGGACTTGCCTTAGCAAGCCGGCTTCAAGGCAGGGTGGCCCCTTTCTTCGAGAACTTCACCGACAGCAAGAACGGTCCGGAGATAATCGCCCTGGTGGTGATATTCCTCCTGGCCATGATAGCGGTGTTTCTGGTGGGCAGTATGCTCAAGGGCGCATTCGATAAGGTCTCCCTTGGCTGGGTGGACAAAGTCGCGGGAATTGGCGTCGGGGTGATAATCGCTTTCGCCATCGGCTCGGCGGTACTGTCTTCTATCCAGGACTACCCCATACTGGGCATTGACGACACCATAGAAGCGTCGGCCCTGGGCACATTCCTGGCGGACAATTTCGACATCGTCCTCAGGGGACTCCGAGTAGTGCCCACAGACCTGGGGGCCTAGCCTCAAGACTGCATAACACGCCTCTGAACAGTCCGCCTACTCTTCTATTGGGACAACCACCGAAATCGAGATTCCCCTGGAGCCGCTGCGATGGCCCTCGCCGGTCAGGTCTTCGGCGAGGAGGATGTCACCAGCGTGGAATTCCCGGAGCGCTCCGTCGCCGCTTCCCAGCACCTGAAAGCCGCCCTCCAGGCTGATTACGAACTGGCGACGTTCGGCGTTGTGCCAGTCCCCCAGGTCCACGTGGTCTCCCCGGCGGATGGAAATCTCCGATCCAGCCTTCAGGGGGAAGGTCTTGGCCTCTCCCAGGGGAAGCTCAATCTCCTCGAAATGGGTCTTGCCGTCGTCGCCCGTGTACATCCGAACAAACATATGCATATTGCCTTTCCATTAAAATAGGGGCCGTCGGGAGGAACGATCAATTCAGCGGGCAACCGTAGGGGCGACCGGCCGGTCGCCCCTACCTCATACGTTCGAATATCCAGGGCCTACTCAATCACCAACGTCGCCAGGGCTTTTTCGCTTAGCTCCAGGCCAAACCCAGGCTTGTCGGGAGCGACAAGCTTGCCGTCTACGATTTCCGGCGTCTCCTCGTAAAACCCAAGGGTCCAGGGCATGTACTCAACCGTCAGCCCGTTGGGGATGGCACATATAGTGTGCACCTGGTACTCCGGAATGAGATGGCTTACCACGGGCAGGTTGAATGCTTCAGCCATTCCCGCAATCTTCATGAACTGGGTCACGCCCCCGGCTCGGACCATGTCCACCATGACGATGTCTATAGACCTCTGTTCCAGCATGTGCCTGAAGGGCCTGATGCCGTACACGTACTCTCCCGCAGCGATGGGGGTGGTCAGGGCGTCGGCCACCCTGGCAAAGCCTTGGTAGTCGTCATGGGCCACGACGTCCTCCAGCCAGAAGAGATGATATTCTTCAAGCTGTCGTCCGATGCCTATGGCCTGGTTCACGCTCCATAGTTGGTTGACGTCGCACATCAAGTCGATGTCGTCTCCGATGGCGTCCCGCAGGACTCGGATGCGCTGAATCTCCCTGCCCACCGTCGGCTCGGCCCCCAGCTGGGTCTTCATTTGCTTGAACCCCATGGAAACGAGCCTGGGTCCGGCCTCGGCCAAGTATTCCACGTTAAAGGGCCGTCCCAAGGCGCCGCTGGCGTATGTCGGAGCCCTGTCCCGATAGCCGCCCAACAGCTTGTACACAGGCTGGTTGAGAGCTTTGCCCTTGATGTCCCAGAGGGCGATGTCGATGGCCGACAGCGCCAGGGTGAAGATGCCGCCGGGGCCGGAGCCGCTGCCCGACTCCCGTATCTTGCCAGTCACCGCCTCGGGCTGCATGGGATCGTCTCCGATCACCAACTCGGCCATGATGTCCACGGCGGTCTTGAGGGCGGGTGTGAGCTTCCATCCAAAGAAGCTGATGCCCAAGCCCGTTATTCCCTCATCCGTGCTTAGCTCCAAGGAAACGTATTCCCGTATGCCCCCAGGGTCCTTGCCCACGATAAGCGGGTTCTCTTCGGGGGCACTGAGCGCCCTGGTCTTGGCGCCGGTGATCTTCATGGCCTTACCTCTGTCTTACGTATTTGTCCACGCTCTTGTCTCCCGTGAGGCCAAGGTATATGTCGCCCTTGGAGTCCACCCACATGCCGTGGGCTCCCCTGGTGCTCCATCGGGCCAGCACAGAGCCCTGTCCGTCGTACACGGAGACCTGCGGCCCATTGGTCTCGGAGAACCGTTCGCAGGTGTAGAAGTATCCTTCACTGTCCAGGGAGATGTCGTTAGGACGCTGCATGTCGGTCCACATAGTTATGAACTCGCCCGCCTGGGAGAACACCTGGATGCGGGAGTTCTCACGGTCGCAGACGTAAACGTTGCCGTCGGGACCAATCAGCAGACTGTGGGGCAGGTGGAACTCGTTGGGACCTCCCTTCCCAGGGTTTCCCCAGGATGATATGAGTTGGCCGTTTGCGGCGAAACGGTGGACTCTGGAGTTGCGGTAGCCGTCGGTTACGTATAGCTCTCCCGACGGCGCAGGCACCATTTCGGTTGGGTAGTTGAATGGCCCCGCGGCTCTGGGGACGACGTCGCCGGGGTTTTCGCAGCCCGTGTCGGAGTGGACGCCTCGCTCACCCAGCACTTGGATGGGTCTCCCGTCCAGAGTGAACTGCAGGGCGACCGAGTCCTCCCGATCGGTGACATAGACGATGTCGTTGTGAATCGAGATGCCGTGGGGGTTGGCGAATGCCTTGTGGCCCCAGGAATCGAGAAAGGAGCCGTCGCTGTCGAATACCATCACAGGAGGGTCGGCCCTGTGGAAGACGTAGACCCTGTCCTGGGAGTCGGTGGCGAGGGCGCTCACGGTACCGAACGATTGCCCCTCCGGCAGCTTGGGCCAGTCTTGTATGAAGCTGTAGGTGAAATTTCCTGAACCAACGGTGGTCATGTCAGGTCCCTCCTAATCGTGTGGTTGCTTATTCTCGCCGCCTAGCTTTTGGGAGACTCCCACTCGTCATCGGAAGGCCAGATGTTGGTCCCTCCTTTAACCCAAAGCGTAGGCGGACCGTCCCACCAGTCTCGGGTCTCAAGCCATCGTTTCAGGTGGGGCGTTTGACCGTGGGCTTTAAAGCCGTCCTCGTTGAGATAGACCTCGTAGAGCCAGAGCCTGTTGGGGTTCTCCGGGTCCTGGATGATGTCGAAGCGGGAACATCCCGGCTCGTCCCTGACGGACCCCTGAGCATCCAGCTTGCTCTCTTCGATGAACCGGTCTCTGAACTCTGCCTTGACATCGATTGAGGCGATCAGTGCGTACATGGCGTCTCCCTGTCCGTGTTACTTCCACTCGGCGTCGGAGGGCCAGATGTTGGCTCCGCCTCTTACGGCCACCCCGGGACCTTCATCACGCCACTCCTGAGTGGCTTCCCGCCACTTCAAGAAGTGAGGGGCCTGGGTGTGGGCCTCGAAGGCCGCCGCATCCTTGTACACCTCGTAGAGCCAAACTCGATTTGGGACTTCAGGGTCTTGGATTACGTCGAACCGGAGGCACCCCGGCTCGTCGTTGACCGAGCCCTTGGCGTCCAGCAGCAACTCCTCGATGAACTGGTCCTTGAATCCGTCCTTGATTTGAATGGGAACGACTACTACGTGCATGTCTCCTCCTTGGGGAACATTGCGGCCGGACACTAGACCGACGAAGGGATTATAGATGGGGGGCCACAGACGGGCAAGCTAGCTCCCGGAGTCGGCGGCCTCATGGCGCAACCGGTTGAGCACCAGCTTGTCTGTCGGGAAGGCCAGCTCCTCCGGCAAAGTGTCCAGCGGGAAGAACTCAACGGGAGGTGAACACAATGGAATGTTCTGTATGGGTCGAGGACTACTCAGTCTATCGCCAACAAATCGGAAACAGCTGCCCGAACAACCGGCCAGCAAATTGAGCATGTATCACGATCCGGTTTGTCTTGTTGCAACCTCTGCATGTATGGGTGGACGAGATTTCGAGATTCCCGCAATGCATGACTAAAGCGTTTTACATCGCCTTGTAGCCAGCCCACTTCGTGAGCAACGTCAATCAACGCAGAGAGTCCCCACTCGTTGATTGGTCTGGGTTTGCCACGTTCCTTTGGCGAACTGTTTGCTTGATATCCAGCTTGCAGGTCATTCTCGAATCTGTGGAGCAATACACCTTCCAAGATACTACCCATCATTACAACCGCAGCAAGATACGCTTCCCCCTGCACGCACCTCTGGGCCTCCTGCCACCGAAACAACAAAACATCAGCGAGCGAGCTGTCTGGCACTAACTTATGGAAGTCAGGTGAATCTTTAAGCGGCGTCTCTTTCGATTCCGGAGTCGGCATGGAGGCATTACGCTCCCTGAGTTGCGGTTCAACACCCACAAGAGTGACTTGGATACCCTCGACTTGAAGAACGCCATTTAAATGATCAATAACTTTTCTTGTCACATTCCCATCGCCACCATATTCTTTTGGAGAAGATAGCCTTAGCAATACCTTATCAAATGCAGTAGTCCCGTTTGCGGATTGCAGGGATTCTAGAACGAACCATTTCCTAGTCGAAGATTGTCCCTGAGGATGTATTCCAGAGCGGTTAAAGAATCTTCCGATATCAACCATACTGCGATAGGGCCCCGGAGACTTGTATCCACCACCACTACCGTCACCTGAGCCACATATCAACTCGGCAATAGCTTCTAGCGTTCTGTCGTCGATAGTTTTCATTGGCTCTCACCTATTCGTCAACTCAGTGGTCAAGTTTAATGCCTACACATCGAAGATGTCCCCCAATTTGGAGTGTTTATAGGTGCGGGGGATCAATTCAAGGGCCGATATCGCCATGGAACGCAGAGCCAAAGAGACTGATATTCGGTTTGGTCACTTAACGATGCGCCAAACGACTTCGTCCAAGAAACCTAGTATGACCAATTTTCGGGAGGTCCTAGAACAGCATCTATAGCTTGGTGGGCCAAGTGTTGTTCCTCAATGGACCATAGATGGTGGGCCACAGACGGGCAAGCTAGAGGCTTGATTCGGCGGCCTCCCGACGCAGCCGGTCGAGCACCAGCCTGTCTGTCGGGAAGGCTAGCTCGCCGGGCAAAGCGTCCAAGGGGAAGAACTCAACGCGGTCCAGATCGTCGGCGGCCTGAAGGCTTCCGCCAACTGAGGTCCCGGTAAACCAGACGCCCACGGTCAGCGAATCGGGGTTGTGGAAGTTGGAGTGGACTTCATACACCGGACCCAGCTCCACGTCCAGTCCGGTCTCTTCCATGAACTCGCGGCGAGCAGCCTCTCTAACGTCCTCACTCCACTCCACGTATCCGCACGGTATACACCACATGCCCTGGTACGCGCCTCGGCTGCGTCTCCCAAGAAGCACACGAGCGCCGTCCATGAGTATCACTGCGACTCCGACGGCGGGGTTGCGGTAGAGAACGGAGTCACAAGATGAGCATACAAGGCGTTCTCTGTCGCCTCGGCGCCGGGACTCCAGGCGTCCCCCACACTTGGGACAAAAACGGTAGGACGAGATTCCGCGCCTCCTTGCCATTCGACCGACCCTGCAAGCCGTATAGGACTTGGCCCTAGTCTGTCGGTGTTTAGAATTCCCAGTATACGTCCTCGACCGGACTGCCGCCTACGCCCGCCGTGAACGAGATTGGTTGACGCTCCTGAACGGTCTTGCTACACTCGAATACGCCGCATCGTGGGCGGTTAGCTCAGCTGGTTAGAGTGCCGCCTTGACATGGCGGAGGTCAGTGGTTCGAGTCCACTACCGCCCACCATGACGTACCGAATTCATAACACCCCCGTTTAGGGCGATCTCCACAGCGTCCGCACCACCTGCCGGAGAGTCATCCGGCGTGGGTATCGAGTAAACAATGGCGGCCCTGCCGGGCTTGACCACGATCTCCTTGACGAAAGACCTCACGAAAGCCTTGGTCTCGGTCAGTTCGCTGGTCTTGAGGAACTCGCTCATCTCGGCGGCGAAGGCGGCGATGGTGTCGGCGCTGTCCAAGAACTGACGCCGGTCCGACAGCAGCGCCCGGGCCTCCCCGGCGGCGATCTCCAGCTTCTCCTTGCGCTCCCGGTGCTCCCTGATGCGCTCCGAGGCGTCGGCCATCTCGATATCGGTGGTCTCGATTACCTGCCAGATGCGGCCCAGCCGCTTCTTTACGTCCTCAAGCTCCTCCTCGATGGTCTCCAGCCGGTCCCGCTGTTCGCGGGCCACCCCGTCCATTTCCTCGTCCAGCAGCTTCACCAGGTCGCGGATGTTGGACTCGGTGAGGACGTTCTCCCTGATCTCGCTGACGATGAGCTTCTCAAAGTTCCTGGCGTTGAGCCTGGGGGTCTCGCAGGTTCCCTTGCCCCGCTTCAGCAGGGAGTGGCAGATGTAATAGGTGTACCTGCCGCTCTTGGCCTCGGCGGCGGTCATGGCCTTGCCGCAGGTCTCGCACTTGACCAGGCCGCTGAGCAGGTAGGGGCTGGAAGCCCGGCGGGGGTTCATCTTCTTGGGGGCGCGGGACGCCAGCAACTTCCTGGCCTTCTGGAAATCCCGCTTGGATACAATGGCGGGATGCGCGTCCTCGACGCGCACCGGCGGCGCGCCGTCCTTGGCTTTTGCTCCCCAGACCAAAGTGCCGGTGTAGGCTTCGTGGTCCAGCATGGTGTGGATGGTGGTCTTGAGCCACTTCCTGCCGTTGGTGGTGGGGATGCCCTCTGAGTTGAGGGTCTTGGTCACGTCGAGGATGCTCTTGCCCTGTAGCACCATGTCGAAGATGCGCCGGACCACGGCGTCGGCGGGCGGGTTGAGCTCCAGCTTGGGGCGCTTCTTGGGACCGTCCTGGACGTAGACCCGCCTGTAGCCGTAGGGGGCGTAGGTGGTCATCCAGAAGCCGCGAGTGGCGGCCTCCCGCATCCCCCGGAGAACCTCTTGCGCAAGATTTTCGCTATAGAACTCGTCCACGCTCTCGATGATGGCCTCCAGGAGCTTGCCGGTGGGGGTGTCGTCGGCCTGCTCGGTGATGGAGACGACGCGGACGCCCCGCCGGCGGAGCATGGACTTGAAGGCCACGGCGTGCTCGCGCTTTCTGGTGAAGCGGGAGAATTTCCAGACCAATATCTCCTTGAAAGGGGCCTCGGGCTTGCTGGCCTCGTCCAGCATCCGGCTGAACTGGGGCCGGTCGGCGATACGCCCGCTCTCGGCCTCGTCCACGTACTCGCGGGCTACCAGGTAGCCGTTCCGCTGGGCGTAGTCGCGCAGCGCCCGAAGCTGGGCGGCCACGGACAGGTCCACGTCCTGGCGGTCGCTGGAGACCCGGGCGTAGAGGGCCGCCGGTATCAGGTCGTGTAGTTCAGTCATTAGATTCGCCTCCTTCGTCCTCTGGCTTCGTGGCTTGGCGGGAGCGCAGCCGTTCCAGGCGTTCCTGGCGGCGCAATTCCCTCTCTTCCAGGTACAGGCGGAGGGCTTCCCGGACCAGCTCGCTCATGTCTCGGCCCTCCTCTTCCTTCACCCGCTGCACCTGCTCGAACATCTCCGGGGGCAGGGAGAAGGTGATGGTCCTGGAAATGCGGCGTGGTGG
Organism: Dehalococcoidia bacterium; assembly: GCA_965224415.1. Classification (GTDB taxonomy): domain Bacteria; phylum Chloroflexota; class Dehalococcoidia; order Lucifugimonadales; family JAGWBF01; genus DAOUJI01. The sequence goes on from CBDCZB010000002.1 coordinate 353,690, forward strand.
CATGGTCTCTCTTTTTGCCTGTTGATGTAATGGAGTGTCTTACTAGCCATCATCGGACAAACGGTCCGGCCTGTCAAGGAGAGGTTGGCGCCCGCCAGGGGCGGGCGCTGGATTCACTGCCCGGCCACGGGGCTGCCCCATGCTGCGGGGCCAGCGCCTGGCGATGTTCCCAGGGCAGGGCGACCACGGCCACCTTGGCGAGGCGTCCCTTCCAGAAGACGGGCTTGGCGACCACGGCAATGCCGTCCCCCTCGGCGTACTCCGTCCCGCCGCTGCGGGCCGCCCGCTCCGCCAGGGAACCGGAGGACAGGGGTTTTCCGGACCGGGGACTGCCGTTCCGCCAGCCGGTCAGCAGGCGGGAGCGCAGGGTCGGGAAGCCAGTCTGGCGGCGGGGCGGGGCGGGCGTAATGCCCTGAAAGGGGGGGTTAGCAGACCCCCCCTTTCGAGGCGTGGGATTTTCGGAGGCCGCCGTGGTGTTAGGGACGTGTACAGGAATTGGGACTTGGATGGCGCCGGTTGATGGGAGGGGATTCGTAGCTGAAATGGGGGGTGCAGCCCCATTTCAGCGGTAAGTTTGCGAACACCTGGAGTCCAGGGCGGATTCCGGCGGTGGGGTGCATCGGCCCCGTTTGAGGGGTGCAGTTTGCACTCCGGCGAAATCAGGACGGGGGTGCAAGGCCCCTATTGGAAAGGTGCACTTTGCACCGGGGAGGTATGAGCATGGTTGAGCGTGATGCCTTCGGGCCGGGCAGCGGCGGGACAGCCCCCGGCCAGACGGCCTCGCGGCGGCGGGCGATGGGCGGGCCGGTGCCGGCGGGGGCGTGATGGCGGGCGACGGGAGAGGCGCAAACGGCGGGGACGAAAGCGCGGCCCATGCCCCCTGATGCGGATGATGGCGACGCCGTGACGGGACTGGACGACGCCTTCGACGAGGCGGCGGCCCAGGTCATCGACGACGTGTACGAGCTGCGGCTCACCGCGTTGTTCCGCCAACTGGTGCGGACCCGGGGGCACAAGGGCGCGGGCCGGGTGCTGGGCCTGGACCCCAGGACGGTGGCAGGCAGCGTGCAGCAGGGGATGTCGCGGCGGGTGCGGGACGCTGTGGAGAAGATGCTGGTGGAAAGGGACGGCGGGGCCAGGGACGAGCTGGAGGAAGCGGTGGAAAGGCTGGCGGGACAGGTCGGCGGGCTGACGACACAGGTGGCCGGGTTGGAGGGGGAGGTGCGGGAGGGCATGAAGGCCCTGGGGGAGACCCACGCCCAGGGGATGCGGCGGCTGGAGCAGCGGCTGGCCCAGGGGGAGACCAGGGCAGGCGGCGGAACCGGGTTGCCGCGTCCGGCGCCGGTGGCGGGGGCTGCGTCCCGCAGGCGTTACCCCGATCTGGTTACAAGTGATCCCTCCGACGACGACGAGGAGATCTTCGGCGACGCCTGGCTGTTGGTGCAGGAGTGGCGTGATCTCTGGGACGGCCACCCGGCCCGGGGCAAGGGCTTGGAGTGGGTGTCAACGCGCCAGCGGATTCTGGAGCTGGAGGTGGCCATGCTGGAGGAGCACGGCCTGACCCTGCCGCCGGAGACGGAGCCGCTGCGGGGCCTGGACCGGGGCGCGCAGTTGAACTGGCGTCTGAAGGCGCTGCACCAGTTCAGAAAGCGGCGGGCCAGGTTGGAGTTGCTGGCGACGTTGGGGAGGGCGTTGACCCTGGCCGGGTTGCGTAGGGTGACTTTGGACCTGCTGCGGCTGTCCCTGCTGCGGTGGCGGCAGTAGCCCGCCGGCAACGTCTCAGGGCGGTTCCGGCGGGTTCCCGATTCCGGCGGGATACCTGCCGGTTTCCTGCGGGGCGTTTGCAATCAATGTGGGCGGGTCGTCGCCGAAACCCTTGCCAGGGGTCTTCCGGGGGCCGGATACTGACTTCGTTGTCTGGCTTTTCCAGTGTTTCCACTGCCTAGAAACCTGGGGGCGTGATCCCTGCTCGCCCGGGCCTGCTCCGTGAGGATCGAGGCTTCTCTCCCCGGAGCGCCCACGAGGGAATTGCTGACAGGCAGAGTGAATTATCCTTCGCCCGCAGCCGGTAGTCCTTACCACAGAAGTGCGCGGTGCGCTTCACAAGGCGACCCAACCCAAGGCGCGGAACCCCTTTCCCACGGACTGAATCACGGAGGTGGCAACCGAAGCAACTACGGCATCCCGGATTCCCTTTCCACGGCAGACATTTTATTCACGGAAGTCCTACTGCCAGGAGGTGTCAGCTAGACCCAGGACGGTATCCCGGAAGCTCTTTCATCTTCGGTCTCACCGGCGGAGCGGTTGACACGCTTCGCTGTCCCTTCACCACGCGGTTGGAGCACATCTACAGCTCTGGCCGATTCCCCACGACTGCGGCGTAGCTGCTGGACCAGAGTAGCGGCACCGCAGATTCAACACGCTCCGGTCGGTGGCCTCATAGCCGCTGGCTGGGCGTTCCACGTTCAAGCGCAGTTTCCACTGACGGGACTGCGTTCCTCTTCGTTTTCCCCTCAACGTAGCCCTCCAGGATTCGCCTTACGGCGGAATACCACCCTGGCCGAGTTGCGTCCTGCTCCAACCCCCAAACCGGCGTTCTCCGTTGCGATGTCCGCCCAGGGCGGAGTGCGTCCGGCGCCGGGCATTAAACCCAGTTCACAACATCGTTCACAAAACTAAGGAGGTGCGTATGCGCATCACGGAACGGTTCACCCAGATCAAGGCCGTCGCGGTGGCGGTCGTGGGCTTCATCAGGCGGCACAAGCGCCTGTCCATCGCGTTGGCGGTGGCCCTGCTCATCGCCGGGCCGCTGCTCACCGGGACCGGCGGTGAGACCTTCTTCCTCAACCTGGTCGGCCTCGGCATCGTCGCCCTGGTGGTGCGGCGGATCATGCGGGCCAACGAAAGTCGGCAGGCGGCGCAGGCCCGGCGGGCTAATTGCCGGTGCCGGTGTCATAGGCAGCAACAAACTCAGCAACAGGGAGGCACGCCATGACCACGATTACCCTGGACACCCCATCTACTACCGGACGGTTGGAGGAACTGGTGGACCGGCTCCTGGCGGCCCTGCTCTCTCCCGATTCAGAGCAACTGGACCCGGCGCCCAACCTTGTAACTGCGGTCCACGATGCGCGGCGGTTGCGGCAGTCCGGCGACCTGGACGGGTCTCTGGCGGTGTTCGCTGACGTAGACACGGCCAACGCCACTGACGGCCAACTCCGGTGGCTCTACGCCGAGTGGCTGGACATCGCCCGGCGCCGGTTCGACGGTGACAAAGTGGTGCTCTACAGCCCGGCCACGGGACGGGCGGCGGCGTTGGTGGAGCGGGAAGACGGCAGCCTGGCAACTGTGGCGGTCCTGGGGATGCGCTGGCCGGTGGGCAAGCTTGTTTCCCGGCGCAGCCTGCGAGGTCTTAAACCACTGGCGAAAGGGGGCTCATCATGGTCGTAGCCAACGCCACGGTGGACCCCGTATCGAGTACGGGGCAGGCTATTGCGGAACTCAAGGCCCGCCATTCCCTGGGTGACGCGGTGGAGGTCGCCGGTGTGGCGCTCCGGGGCAAGGGCCGGGTCAGGCAGGGCGTCTGCCCCTTTCACGAGGAAGCCGAGGGCAGCTTCACGGTGTACGCCGACACGGAAAAGTTCTACTGCTTCGGTTGCGGCGCCGGCGGCGACGTGCTGGACTTCGTGCAGCGCACCGAGGGCCTGACCCTGCCCGAGGCGATACGGCGGCTGGACGGCGGGACAGCGCGGGTTGTAGCTGCGCTGGCACCGGTGCCAGCGAGAAAACCAGTTCCATCCCCTGCGCTTCCGCCCAGGGACCCGGCGCTGCTGACGGCGGCGGTGCGGTTCTACACCGGCCAATTGCGGCGCAACATCGGGGCCAGAGAGTACCTGGCCTCGCGGGGCATTGGCCTGGAAGCTGCCCTGCACCTGGGATTGGGGTACGCGCCGGGTCGCGGACTGCGGGTGTACCTGGAATCTACCGGATACGGCGACGACCGGATACGCGCCTCCGGCCTGTTCCTTGAGCATGGCTCGGAGCGGTTCGCCGGGATGATCACGGTTCCCGACATGGCCCACGGACTGGTGCGGTGGCTCACCGGGCGCGCCGTTGACCCCGTAGCCAAGCCCCGCTTCCAGGCGGTGCCCGGCCCCAAGCCGGTGCTGGGGCTGACTCGTCTCGGTCCGGTGCCTGAGTTCCTGATCCTGACCGAAGGCGTCTTCGACTGGCTGACGCTGGCGGCCTGGAATTACCCCGCCTGCGCCGCCCTGGGCACCCAGGGGATGGACAAGGTGGCGGTGAACCTGCGGGGCTGCCCCCGGGTCTTCCTGGCCTTCGACAACGACAATGCGGGGAGGGAAGCCGGCCAGGGTCTGAAGGACCTCTTGGGCCGCCGCGCCGCCGTGGTCAACCTGCCCCAGGGCATCGCCGACGTGGGCGAGTTGGCGGCGCTGCCCCACGGTCAACTCATCTTCCGCCGCCTGCTGAAAAGGGCGGCGCACAACGCCTGCTAGTCAACTCCCTCTTCCCCAACCCTCTTTCTACCGGCCCGCCTTCCCCGGCGGGCCTTCGCTTTTTCACCTACTTCCCAACTGATCCCCTTGGGCTACCCCTGCCCATCTCCTGCCGGGGCTTTTCGCCCCGCCCACGGCTTCCTGTATCGGAAGCCGCACGAACCTCCATCACCCACGGAATTACAACTACTTCAAGGAGATACGTCATGTCCAACGAGAACGGCAACGGCAACCACCGCAACGGCGCGAACAACAACGGTCACCAGCGCAACGGCCAGGTCAACGGCAGCGCGAACGGCCAGCAGAACGGCAACGCCAATCACGACATCCCCGCCAACGGCGTCGCCAAGAACGGCAACGGCAGCAACCACAACGGCAACGGGCACCACGCCACCGACACCATCCCCGCCCACGACCTCCTGTGGGACAGCCTCCCCGCCAGCGTCACCGAGAAGCTGGCCCAGCCCCTGGACGCCAGCCTGGTCTCCCAGCGCAAGGGCCGGGGCAACCGGAGCTTCAGCTACGTCGAGGGCCGCACCGTCATCGACCAGGCCAACCGGATATTCGGCTTCGGCGGCTGGGGCCATGAGTTGGTGGGCGACGTGACCCTCAGGGACTTGGACCATGTGAACACGCAGACCGGCGAGGTCAAGCGCATCCGGGCCTACTCCGCCACGGTCAAGGTCACCGTCCCCGGCGCGCCGCCCCGCACCGACGTCGGATTCCAGCCGGTCTCCGACGAGACCGCCGAGGGGCATGAGACGGCGTTCAAGGGCGCGGTCACCGACGCTCTCAAGCGGTCGCTGCGCACCTTCGGCGCTCAATTCGGCAACGCGCTCTACGGCGACGTGGCGGGCCAGCCCGGCGGCGGCGCCGGCGACACGCTGGCCCCGGCCCTGCGCAAGACCCTGCTGGATCTGGGGGTCAGCCAGGGCTTCGACGAGGAGCGGGTGCGGCAGGCGGTTAGGAGGCAGACGGGCCGGGACCTGGACGACCTGCCCGCCTCGGAACTGACGCCCCTGGTGGAGCGGGCCGCCCGCAAGGTGCAGCAGAGGCAGGATGCGGAGGCGGGTCAAAACAGCGGCGCCGAACAGTAGACCTTCCGGCTAACTGGCAACCAACCAGGCAACGGGGCCGTTCCCTGACAACCGGGGCGGCCCCGCTTCTCATCTACCGGACTAAACAACACAAGGAGGAAACGACATGACCGGAACCAGAATGCACACCCCCTGGGGCTACTCCCAGGACATCGAGGAATTGGCCGAAGGGGTCTGGCGGGTCTCCACCGCCGGACACGGCGGCCTGAAGCTCAGCCGGGAGCGGTGGGAGGAACTGCCCGACCTGGTCAGGGACTCCTTCCTCACCCCGACCTACGCCGAAGAGGACTGCGAGGAACCCATCGCCAGGACCCTGCTGGGTATCGGCGACGAAAGGGATAGGGAGTTCGCCCTGAAGGTGGCGGGCTGTTTCGACCGCTACGCCCCGGCGCTGCCCTACCTGCGAGACCAAGGGGGCCAGTCATGACCGCCACCCGGCGCAGGCCGCGCAGCCTGCCCAGCACAACGACCAAGTTGGCAACGGAACTGGGCAACCTCTACGTCACCATCTGCCTGGACGAGGACGGGCAGCCCTTTGAAGTGTTCGGGTCTCTCGGCAAGGCCGGCAGCCTCCAGCACGGGGTCACGGAGTTGGCCTGCCGGTTGGTCTCCCTGCACCTGCGGCGCGGTACGCCACTGGATGAAATCGTGGACCAGTGCCAGGGCATCAGCGAAATGCAGCCCTGGCCCAACGTGATGGAGGACGGCAGCACGGTCTATGTGCGCGGCCTCGGCGACGGTATCGCCCTCATCCTGCGGGGCCACCTGGAAGCACGGGACGAGGTGGAAATGGCAGACCTCAAGCTGGCCGCCGACTGACCGCCGAACCCGACCTGACAAGGCACACGGGGCCGTCTCCAACGGGGGAGCGGCCCCGCTCTCATTTACCGGACACAGACTAAACGGAGGAAGGACAACCATGACCACGACGATTGACACCACGGAAACCATCTACTCGCGGCCCAACGCCCGCTTCGCCGCGGACGGGACGCTGGAGATCCGGGCCTCGGCGGTGGGCCACTGCCGCCGCGCCCTCTGGTACGAGGCCAACGAGTACCCGGTCACCAACGCGCGTACCGAGGAGTCCCTCACGGTCCTGGAGGCGGGCAACGCCCTGGAGTCGGTGGTGCTCCGGGCCATGCGGCGGGCCGGTTGGGACATCACCCCTACCGACCGGGACAACCCTGAAATGATGTCCCTGCGCCTTGGCCCCGCCCTGGTGGTAACCGGCCACGTCGACGCCACCGGCGTCGTCCCCATCTTCGGCGATGAACCCAGCGTCATCGAGATCAAGACCCGGGGGCCGGAAGCCTACAAGCGGTGGTGGAAGTTGGGCGCGGAGCGCAGCCACCCGGAGTCGGTGGCCCAGGCCGCCTTCTATTCCTACGGGACCTTCGGGGAAGCGCGGGACGTGGTGATCGCCACGATGGATACCGGCAGCCGCCAGTGGGACTTCGAGGTGATACCCGCCGACCGGGTGGGAGAAGCCTTCCACCGGGCCTGCGAGCGGTTGGGTACCATCGGCGCCCACCACCTGCTGCACGGGCGGGACTCTCAGGCCCTGCCGGAGCGGGACTTCACCGCCGACGACTGGCAGTGCAAACGCTGCCCCTTCCTGAACACCTGCCTGCCGGGGTCGGCGGCGGTCGAGGAGCCGGAGGACGAACCTTCCGAGGACGCCGAGCCGGTGAACGACGAGGAAGCGCAGGCAGCGCTCCGGGAGTACGAGAACGCCCAGGAGATGCTGAAGGCCATCGAAGAGGACAAGCAGTGGGCTCTGGGGATGCTGCGAACCTGGCTCAAGCAGCAGGGCAAGGACAAGGCCAAGCTGGAGGGGCGGGAGAAGACCCGCACCGTGGGGATGGTGAAGTCCACCAGGTACAACGTCGATCACAAGAAGCTGAACGCCCTGCTCGCCCCCGATGCCAGGGCGGGCATCGTCACCGAGAACGTCTCGGAGTACCTGCGGGTCAGCTAGACGCACCTTGACGCTACCCTGCGGGGCGCAAACGGGGCCGCTCTCCAATACCTGAAGGCGGCCCCGCTATTCATTCGGGAAACCATCAATCACACCTGACACGGAGGAACGATCATGGCGAAGAGCATCAACAAGGTGGAACTGCTGGGGCGCGTGGGCACGGACCCTGAAATGAAGTACACGGCGTCGGGCATCGCCGTCACCCAGCTCCGCCTGGCCACCGACCGGGTGCGCAAGGGCGGCGAGTCCGAGACCGACTGGCACCAGATCGTGGTGTGGGACAAGCTCGCCGAAGCCTGCGCTAATTACGTGGAGAAGGGGCAGAGGCTGTACGTCTCGGGCCGCTTGGCGCAGAACTCCTGGACCGGCGACGACGGGCAGCGGCGCTACCGCACCGAGATTCACGCCCAGGAGGTGGTGTTCCTGGACTCCGCCCGCAACGGCGCTGGCGGCAACCACACCGGCAACGGCTCCGCCAACGGGGTCAACGCCGGCGCCAACCACGAGGCCAACGCCGCCGGCCAGGGCTACCAGGACGACTCTCCCTTCTAGCCGGTCATTCATCCAGCGACGCCTCTCCGAAGGCGCACCACGGGGCCGTTCCCTCACAGCAGGGGCGGCCCCGCTCCCGTTTCCAGAGTAATCACAAAGGAGTGAGCCATGCCCAGGAAGAAGCAAACCAAGCAAGAGGAAATGCTCCTGTCCATCCCCGGATCCGCCGCTCCCACCACGCCGGAGGGCCACGCCGTGCTGGAAGCCCTGCGCTCCAACATGGCCCTGCTGGGCGAGCTGGCGGCCCGCTACGAGGTCGCCTTCCAGCCGGAACGCCCCGCCGAGATGCCCACCATCAACTGTCCCCAGGACGTTCACAACCTGCTGGCCCCGGAGATGTCCGCCCTGGCCCAGGAGCAGTTGAGGGTGCTCCTGCTCAACACCCGCAACCAGGTGCGGGGGCAGCGGGTGATCTACATGGGCAACGTCAACTCGTCGGTGATTCGCCCCGCCGAGGTGCTGCGCGCCGCCGTAATCGATTCGGCCCCCAGCATCATCATCAGCCACAACCACCCCAGCGGCGACCCGACGCCCAGCCCCGAGGACGTGTCCATCACCCGCGACCTGGTGGAGGCGGGGAAGCTCCTCGGCATCGACCTCCTGGACCACGTGGTCATCGGAGGCGACCGCTGGGTCAGCCTCAAAGAGCGAAAGCTGATGGACGACTAACAACCGGCCCACCGAGACCGGCGCTTCGCCGCCGGCCCCCACGCGGGGAATCCCTTCTCCGCGCCCTTCCCCACATCCATCCCTACAGGAGGCAACCCATGACTCCCACCGAACCCGTCCAGAGCGGCGAGGACCTCTACACCATCAGCGCCGGAGGCTACTCGGCCACCGCCGACTCCTTCGCCCGCGACCCCGACACCGGCGGCCTCTGGTTCCTCTCCATGGTGGGGCCGCAGACCGCCCTCAAGGCCATCTGGGCCTCCCTGCTCAAGCAGCCGCCCGACACCGCTTATCTGA
>CBDCZB010000003.1:0-484204 GCA_965224415.1 Dehalococcoidia bacterium
AAGGCCGAGGGCAGGGACCCGGACGCCATCGTGGTCATAGACCCCCACGCGGACCTGGTGGCAGGGCTGCTCGAACATGTGCCGGAGTCCCTCATCGACCGGGTGCGGATCATCGACCTGGCCGACCAGCGGAGGGCGCCGGGCATCAACCTGCTCGACACCCGCGTCTTCGCCGACCGGGACCGCACCGCCGACTCGGTGGTGCGCGTCGCCAAGGGCCTGTGGGAGCAGTGGGGGCCGAGGATGCAGTCCATCCTCGAACAGACCGTCAAGACCCTCCACGAGGTCAACGAGCAGGTGGAGGCGGAGCAGCAGTACACCATCCTCGACGGGCTGAAGCTCCTCTCCGACAGGAAGTTCCGGGACGGCGTGCTCAAGAGGATTGAGGACCCCTACCTCCTTGAATGGTGGGCCAGGGACTTCGGAAGCTGGCACCAGCAGTACCGCGCCGAGGCCCTCGCCCCCGTGCAGACCCGCCTCTCCTACTACGCATCCTCCAAGCGGGCGCGGGCCATCCTCGGCCAGCGGCGCTCCACCATCGACCTGCGGGACACCATCCTGGGCGGCGGCATCCTGCTGGTCTCCACCGCCCAGGGCGCTGTGGGAAGAGACGTGTCCGCCCTGGTGGGAGCGTCCCTCCTCAACCTCGTCGATTCGGTCATCCGCGAGCAGGAGAGCGTCTCACTCAGCCAGCGGCGCGGCGCGCTGGTGGTGGTCGACGAGATGCAGTCGATGCCCGGCGTGGACTACGAGTCGATGCTCAGCGAGCTGGGCAAGTTCGGGGCCAGCTTCGTGCTGGCAACCCAGAGCCTCGCCAAGCTGGACGACCTCTCCCGGACCATGCGGGACACCCTGCTCGCCAACGTCGGCTGCCTTGCCGTATTCCAGGTGGCCGGGAACGACGCAAGGCAGCTGGTGTGGGAGCTGGGCAAGGAGCGGGTGACCGAGGACGACATCACGTCGCTGCCGGTCCACCACTGATACGTCAGGGCCACCGTGGGCATCGAGCGGATGCCCGCCTTCTCGATGATGGTCAGAAAGCCGGAGGACGGAGACCCCGCCGTCGCCGCGCAGATCCGCAGCGCTGCCTCCGCATACACCCTGACGGCCCAGGACCTGGAGGACGCAGGGGCAGCCGCCCAGAAGAAGGGCCGGGACTTTAAGGACCGCGCCGCCGACCTGGAGAAGGACGGCGGGGAGACGGACGAGAAGCGGGAGGACGGAGCCGCCGGGAACGACAACTCGACGGGAGAGGAGGCCGAGCAATGAGAACTGAAGGATGTGAAGCCCAGACCCTCCGAGCCCTGGCGTCGATGCCCTTCCTCGACCGGACCGAGATGGTGGCCGTCACCGGCTGGTCGAAGGCCGCGGTCCACGAGGCCGTCGACAAGCTGGACTCGGGCGGCTTCTGCGCCGCCGTACCCCACGCCACCGCCCTCTTCCCCTCATCGACCCAGAGGTTCCACCTCACCGCCGCGGGGCTGGGGCGGCTCGCCGAGGAGGAGGAGACCTCCCTGGACGAGCTCGTACGCGGCCACCCCGTATCCGCCCAGTGGCGGCGCAACCTGATGGGGCGGCTCGACTCCCTCGCCACGATCTACCGGCTGGCGGCCGCCGTCTCCGGCGTCGCATACCCCATACGGTTCCGGTGGTACAGGGCCTCGACCCTGGACGCCGCCGTCGAGCTTCCCGGCGGCCGCACCGTCGGCATCGTCAGGCAGGGGCTCACCGCCGACAGGACCGGCTTCTCCAACCGGATGTGGAGGCTGCGCCAGGGGCCGCTCCCCGGAGCCGTGATCGTGCTGATGGCCGACGACGTGCGGCTCAGGCACGTCCGCAGGACGCTGGCCGGCGCCCCCGTTCCCTTCTATCTCGCCCTCGAGCGCGAGGCGGCCGCGGCGTCGCCGGACGACCCGGTGTGGAGCCCGCCCGCGGTCAGCGCCTCCGTCGAGCTGCGCTCTGTCCTCGACCGGATAGAGAAGGGAAGCCTCCTTCCCGAGGAGGACGAGCCCCGGATGGTCTCGGTCCCAGCCGACCTCTCCGTCGAGGGTCCGGGGTGGAAGGTCCCCGACTATCTGCTGCCCGCCACCCTCAAGCCCGCCGAGAATCTCGCCCTCGACCTCATCTCCGACTGCCCCTGGATCACCCTGACGGACCTGGCCGGAATGATGGCCGTCTCGGTCCCCAGGGCCTCCCAGCTGGTGACGCCCCTCGAAGGGTTCCGCCTCGTCACCCGGCCCATCGCCGGGAGCGGGCGCATGGCCCTCACCGACCGGGCCCTGGCCCTCCTGGCCCGCAGGGACCGGACGTCCGTGGCCGTGGCGAAGAAGCGGTGGAGCGCCGCTCCCCTGTTCCCCGGCACCCCATTCGTCTGGGACAACGTGACGGGCGCGAGGAGCCGCCAGCTGCTCAGGAACGTCGAGCACACCGCCGCCGTCCACGCCTTCCTTGCCGCCCTCACCGTGCAGGCGGGCCTCCTGGATTGGGAGGTCTCCCAGGTCGACCCGCCCCGCAGGGCCTCACGACACTTCAAGCACGGCGAGGGGATGCGCTCGGTCAACCCCGACGCCTTCGGCGTCCTCACAAAGGGCGAGACCACGTGGCCCTTCCTGCTGGAGTGGGAGCGGAGGGCCGTGCGGCCGTCGACCATGTCGGAGCGCCTCGCCCCCTATCTGCGCTACTTCTCCTCTCACCGGCCCACCGACGACCACGGCACCCGGCCCTCCGTCCTCATCGTCTTCGACGACGAGATCGTCCAGACCCACTTCCTGCGCCTGGCGCGGGACGAGATGCAGGCCAGGGGCGTGGCCGTACCCCTGTGGGTCTCCCACAGGGCCGCCATCGAGCAGCTGGGGCCGCTGGGACGCGCATGGCGCGCCCCGGGCGACTGGCAGTCCCCCCAGGCCATGCCGCCGCAATGACCAACGACTGACATCGGGGAAGCGGCGCGACGGCTCGCGCTCTCTTCCCCAAAGGGAGACGAAGAACCATGCGTTCGCAAGACGACCACAAGAAGAAAGGCCCCCGGAGGCGTGGTGGACGGACCGTTGTTCGGCTCAACACGGCGGCCCTATGGGAACGGCTCACGCTGCTGAACCGCTCCCAGAACTGGCTCGCCAGGGAGGTCGGGGTCAGCCCCGGCTACATTTCGATGCTGGTCAACGCGGGGCGCACACCCTCCGGTCGCATTCGCCGCCGGATGCTCAGGGCCCTGGGTTTCGACGACTTCAACCAACTTTTCACTATGGAGGATAGAGATGACGAACCATAACGATTCGTCCCGTTTCGACGGGTTCAGGGAACAGATCGACAACGAGGAACAGGACCTGGCCCTCTAGGCCGCGGTGCTGGCGGAGGACTTCCCCAAGCGCCTCGAACGGCTGCACGAGGTCAGCGGCCTCACGTGGGCCGCCTTCGCCAGGGCCATCGGCGTGGACCCCAAGCTGGTCCACCGGTGGCGCAACGGGGTGGAGCCCCGCGGCTGGGCCATGCACGCCCTCTTCCGCTTCGCAGCTCGGATGCCCGGAGGCATGGCGATCCTCGTGACCGAGAGCTTCCAGATGAGCTTCTTCAAGGAGCACAGCTAGACAAGCGGCCCCGCCGGGCGCAGGCGCAACGGCGGCACGGCGGGGCCTGAGACGGCTGGATGCCGTCGGCGCCCGCCCATTCCGTCGGCGCCGGCGGCCCAGCCGCAAACCCGTAATGAGAGGCCAGCGGCCCGCCTGCCGCCGCTGCAACTACGCAACATGAAAGATACGACCCGAAAGAGTGACCACGACAGACGAAGGCGGTCAAGGGGACAGGAGCTTGAAGACGCCCTGGAGCGCTCCATGCCGTCCTACACGCCGGAACACCGCAGGGCCGTCCTGAAGGGGCTGCGCATCCTGGCCCGCGTCGCCATTCGCTCATACATGGAAGAGCAGGCGGCCGTATCTTCCCGGCTCGAAGCTACCGAGTACGGCGCCGATGAGGAGGACTGATGGGGTGCGAGGGAGAGTGGGAGATGTCCCAATGGTACGCGGAAGACTGTTATGCGCAGGAACGAGGAGCGCAGCTTCCTAGTAGAGGATCATGCTTGTGGGGACCAGCCGCTGAGCCTCCGGGTCCACCGCTAGGGCGAGGCCCTCCAGCGTGTAGGCCCCCAGCAGAGGAGGGGCCTCGTCCTCCCCGAAGACCACGATGGTCGTTACACTATCGCCGTTGATGGTTGCACGGGCCTCCCCGTAGTCCATCTCGACCCTCCGCCCGTCCGCAAGCAGGAATCCACGCTTGCCCGTGGCCTGGATCCCCAGCTCCCTTAGAAGGCCGGAGGGCAGCGTGGTGAACGAAGCTCCCGTGTCCACCGTCGCCTCGATGTCCTGGACATGTTGGCCGTCCATGCTGGAGATGCGCAGCGGCCACCTGAAAGTCCCCATGGGGAAAGCCTCTACATCGCAGTTTTTACCACCCCATTCTACCCCATTCGGAGTTCCCGTTATAGGGGTTGCGTCCCTTGACACCGGCAGCCGCTTTCGTTCATGATAAAAGTAAGACAAAGTAATACAACAAGAGGCAAAAAGAGAGAATGACCACTCCCAGGAAATCGAAGGTCCTCACCTTCTCCCTGCCCCCGGAGATGGCCGAGCAGGTCAGACGGGTGATGCAGGAGGAGAACCGCACCATGAGCGAACTGATACGCGAGGCCCTCCGCCGGTACATGGACGAAGGGGAGTGGCTGCGGCGGGAACGCCGCCAACGGGCCCAGGCCCGCCGGAACGAACAGGAAGAATCAGAAGGAGGAGCAGATGAGTGAACGACACGACCTTACACCGGCAGCCCTCTATGCCAGGGTCTCCAGCGACCGCTAGGATGTGGACCTGTCCGTTTCCGCCCAGATGAGGGCGTTCAGAGATTACGCCAGCAAGAACGGCTACGAGGTCGTCCGGGAGTACGTGGACGAGGCGGAGAGTGGGCGCGTGATGAACCGCCCCGAGTTCCGCAGGATGATCGACGAGGCCCGCAAGACCAAGGCCCCTTTCAACGAGATACTCGTCTGGAAATTCTCCCGCTTCACCCGCAAGCGGGAGCACGCCGTCGCCCTGAAGTCCATGCTCCGGCGCCAGGGCGTCCGCGTGGTCTCCATCACCGAGCAGGCTGAGGACAACCCCACGGGCAGGCTCCTGGAAGGCATCATCGAGAGCGTGGACGAGTTCTACAGCGAAAATCTTGGCCAGGAGGTCGTGCGGGGTATGAGGGAGGCCGCATCCAGGGGATTCTGGGTCGCTCCCATGGCCCCCTATGGATACAGAAAGGTCAAGGTGCTGGACGGCCCCAAGGAGAGGCCCACCCTGGAACCGGACCCCGAAACGACCGGCATCGTCAAGCGCATCTTCGACCTGGCCGAGTCCCGCAAGGGGATGCTGAAGATCGTCCGCATCCTCAACGACGAGGGGATCGCCAGCCCCAGGGGTAAGCTCTGGAACAAGCCCACCGTCCACAACATCCTCAGAAACGAGGCTTATTTAGGCACCCTGGTCTAGGGCAACAACGCCAAGGACAACGCCGACCCGGTGCGGGTGGAAAATGCGTTCCCCGCCCTCGTCACCAAGGCCCAGTTCGACCGGGTGAACAAGATACTGCGCTCCAGAGCACCCAGGGTCACCCACCCCCGCAGAGTGGGAAGCACCTTCCTGCTAAGCGGCCTGGTCAAGTGCTACAGGTGCAAGAGGGCGCTCTCGGGCCGGTACTCCAGCAGGGGCACGTTCCCCTACTACGTCTGCCACTCCTTCGTCAAGCGCGCGCCCGGGTCCTGCGACTCGCCCAGGGTCGACGCCCGAAAGTTCGAGGAGCTGGTCGTCGGCCTGATTCGCTCCAACATCCTGACCGAGGGCAACATTCGGAGTCTGGTCAATGTCGTGGACGAGCAGATGGACGACGTGGCCGGCGAGGAGCGCAAGCGGCTGGAGACCATCGAGTCGGAGCTTGCCGACGTGCGGGGCAGGCTCGACCGGCTCTATGACCTCGTGGATACGACGACCGAATTCAACATGGCCGACTTCGCCCATCGCATCCGAGACCACAAGGAACGTCAGGAGCGCCTTGAGTCCGCCGCGGAGGGGGCGAGGGCAATCCTGGCTCAGCGCAGGGCGGTCCTCGATGACGTCAAGACGATCACCGCCTACGCCCAGGACATGAACAGGTTCCTGCAAAAGAGCGAGCTGGCCGAGCGCAGGGCCTTCATTGAGACCTTCGTCAAGGAGATTGAACTCCTGCCCGACAACGCCGTCGTCCGCTACATCGTTCCAATGCCCGACGACAGCATCATTCTGGGAAAAAAGCGCATGAGATACCGCTGAACGGCTCGGCGGTATCTTCCGTAAAAGCTAGTCCACCAAACTGGATAAATCCAATAACCCTTACGTTAAGGGTTAAGTTAATCCGCCAGCCCATCAAGAGATTGTGGCGTGGAAGTTCGAGGAGTGTCTGGACTTCAACTTCCACTTGTTTCATGACAGGCTATCATCACCACTTCAAGAACTTGGGACGTGATTCTACGAACGGCGTTTCACTCCCCGATCTTAATCGACCCGATCGCCTGTTCAACGGGCTCGATCAAGATCCACGAGAGCGGCTCGAACACCGACCGATACCCCGTGATTTATGGTCGCCAGTTTTCGTTCCAGATGGTCTACAGGCCCGCGTTGTCCGGAATGATCCTAGGCAAGGGGGTGTCGGTCAATGTCTCCATAGCCTTTGATATACTGCTCGACATGAGCCCCGCGATACGGAGATCCCTGAGAATCATGTGGATGGCCCCTGGGCCATGGTACGTTCGTGTGTGGTTGGCGCTCCGGAATCTGCTGGTTAAAATTCGCCGCGGGAGCCGCTGCTGTGGGCACCCTGGGCAACCAGGTGATTAACGACAATTAGTTCTGCGGGTCAAGACGACTATTTTTGCCGGTCGGGGTGAAAAATCATCCGGCACGGAGGTGCCGGATTGATCACAGACCGACAAGTCGCATTGTTGAGGCAGAGACGTATGGAAGGAAAGACTCAGGAAACGGCGGCGGCCATGGCCGGGATGAGCGTGCGGTCAGCGCGGAAGTGGGAGAGGGGCCCGTTGCCGTCGACAACGAAACAGGAGCGCCGGTGGCGCACCCGGCCCGATCCCTTCGACGGGGTATGGGAAGAGGAGATTGAGCCCCTGCTGCGGGGTGATCCGGCCGGCAAGCTGAAAGCAACGACAATTATGGAGTGGTTGGAAGACCGGCATCCCGGCCGTTTCGGCGCCTCCCGGTTGCGCACCCTGCAACGACGATTACAGGACTGGCGGGCGCTCAACGGACCGGAGCAGGAAGTGTACTTCCCTCAAGAGCATCCGCCGGGACGGGAAGCCCAGATCGACTTCACCCATGGCAACTCCTTGGCGGTGACCATCGCCGGCCAGCCTTACCCTCATCTGCTGTTCCAGCTGATACTCAGCCACTCGGGGTGGCGCTACGCCGAGGTGGCCATCGGAGAGACCTTCCTGGCGTTGCAGCAGGGGCTGCAGGCTGCCCTGTGGACCTTGGGCGGTGTGCCAGAAGTGGTGCGCAGCGACAATGCCTCCGCCGCCACCCACGAGGTGCGCCGCAGCCGCGGCCGGGCTCTCAATGACGCCTACGCATCCCTGCTGGACCACTACGGCCTCCGCTCCACCCGCATCAATCGGGGCCAGAGCCACGAGAACGGCGTCGCCGAGCAGGGTCACTACCGTCTCAAGGACGCCATCGACCAGGCCCTCATCCTGCGGGGGAGTCGCGATTTCGACACCGTCGGCGACTACGCCCGTTTCGTCGGGGAAATGGTCCAAAGACGCAATCGTCTGGTCCAAGGGAAGCTGGAGCAGGAAATGGCTTAGCCTGGGCCCCCTGCCCCCAGCTCCCATGCCGGAATACGTCAACTACTGGGCCCGGGTCCGCAAGTGGAGCGCCATCCAAGCAGCTGGCCGGACCTATACCGTCCCCTCCCGTCTCATCGGCAAGGAGGTGCAGGTCCGGCTGTACGCCGACCGGGTGGAAGTGTACTACAAAGGCCACTTGGTGGAAGGCATGGAGCGGGTGCGCGGTGAGAGGGATGCCAACGTCAATTACCGTCACGTCATCGGCTCCCTGGTGCGCAGGCCCGGCGCCTTTGCCCGATACCGCTTCCGGGAGCAGCTGTTCCCCACCATGCATTTTCGGCGGGCCTACGACGCGCTTAAGCAGTGGCGCGGGGAACGGGCCGACGTGGAGTACGTGCGCATCCTGCACCTGGCGGCGACCACCATGGAAGCCACGGTGGACAGCGCCCTGTCCCTGCTGTTGGAAGCAGGCGATCCCTTCGACTACACGGTGGTGCGGGACCTGGCGGAGCCCAGGCCGCCCGGGGCCCCGTCGCTCACCCAGACAGGAAAGCCGGACCTGAAAGTCTACGACGGTCTGCTCACGGTCAGTCTGGCTGCGGCGGGGGTGTGCGGATGACGGACACCAGCGTCATACAGGAACGCATCGGCCAGCTGTGCCACCAGTTCAAGTTGCCCACCATGGGTGCCCAGTCGGTGGCCCGTTTCACCGCCGCCGGTCACGGCGACGCCCTGCCCACATTCCTGGAGGCGCTGGAACAGGAGGCCGAGGACCGGAAGCACCGGCGCATCAACCGGCTGCGCAAGGAATCCAAGCTCCCCTCGGGCAAGACTTGGGAAACCTTCGAGCACGACCGGATACCCCTGGCGCTACGGCAGCAGCTGGACCAACTGGCCCGGGGCAGCTTCGTGGAGCGGGGTGTCAACGTCCTGGCCTTCGGACTGCCCGGCACCGGGAAGACCCATGCCCTGTGCGCCCTAGGCCACCGCTTGGTGGAAGACGGCCATTCCGTCTTGTTCGCCCCAGCCTACCGCTTGGTGCAGGAACTGCTGGCCGCCAAGCGGGACTTGGCCCTGCCGCGTCAATTGCGGAAGCTGGACAACTTCGACTTCCTGCTCCTGGACGACCTGGGCTACCTGCCCCAGGGGGCCGAAGAGTCCGAAGTCCTTTTCACCCTCATCGCCGAACGCTACGAGCGACGGTCCTTGGGCATAACGTCAAACCTGGTCTTCTCGGAGTGGGAGCGCATCTTCGCCAACCCCATGGCCACCGCCGCGGCCATCGATCGAGTGGTCCACCACTCAGTCATCCTGGAGTTCGACGTCCCAAGCTACCGGACCGATGCAGCTCAACAACGCAGTCAGGACCGTGGTGAGGAAAAGGAGGTGAACCGGCAAAACTAATTGACGCCAAACCGGCAAAAATGCTTGACGCGGGACACAAGGATGTTGAGTAGAGGCCACAGAGGCTCCCGGTGGGAGCCATCTACCGCACCGACACTAGTGCTGAACCGTATTCTCTTTGGAGCTAATGGCACATGGTCCACCAACGTGCATGGTAGACAGAACCGTCTTCGAGATGTGGCTGGGGGCTCTGTGAACCCACCGTCTCCCTTTGACAGTCCTACAGGCCGTGCATTCCTTAGCCCATCGCTTGAAAGTGGAACTACGGATTAGTTCGGGGGAGGTTGCGTGTTTCCCCTGGCAGTGATGAGGGGTTGTCCCGTAGCAGGGCCATCTACGCTTCCCGGGCTCGGGCGATTTCAGGAGGTTGGGGGCTCAGGAGTAGTGGGTTTGCTCAAGTGGCCTGAGTCCAGCCTATGCAGTGCGGAGCGGCCTGGCAAGGAGGAAGTGTCAGTCACCTGCGTCCGGGTCCGGTCGGCCCCTGTTTGAAGCTGTTGGGGCTTGGCCCGGTGAGAAAATTGCGGAACTCAAAGGCCGCCTAACCAGTCGACGGTCCCTGGACAGTGGCACGGTTGTTATTCCAGGGAATATTGGGTGACTTTTCCTCCGCTCTCCTTCCACCTCACCGCCTGCTCCAGCATCTCAAGGGCATTGCTGCGGGTTACACCGCTGTCAGAGCCAAGCATATGGCTAAGCTCCATCACTCTGATTTCATCGGCTAAAATCTCCACAGAGGTCATAGTCCTATCATGGGAGGCAAGTTTTACAACCTTGGTGTGGTGGTCGGCGTAGCACGCTATCTGCGGGAGGTGGGTTACACATAGCACTTGGTGGCTCCTTGATAGACCCCATAGCTTCTGGCCCAGGGCGCTCCCGATTCGACCTCCTACACCCGCATCCACCTCGTCGAACACGAGGATTGGGATCCGGTCGGCGGTAGACAGGATGGTCTTTATGGCGAGCATCAGCCTGGAGGCCTCTCCTCCGGAGGCAATCCTAGCCAGGGGCCGTGGCGGTTCGCCCAGGTTCAGCGAGATCAAGAACTCGACGGAGTCTATACCGGCGCCGTTGAAGGCGAAGCGTCTGATGCTTTCTTCACCTAAAAGCGTGGAGTATGGGCCGGAGTCGCTGGTCCCAACCGGCACACCGTCCTCCGAGTCTGACTGACGTATATCCACGTGCACCTTCGTATGTTCCACCGCCAGTTCGGCGACCTCCTCCTCTATGGCTTCAGCGAGGCGCTTCGCTGAATGCCGGCGGGCTTCGGAGAGCTGACCTGCCAGCCTGCCAACTTGTTCTCGAAGCTCTATCTCTCGGGACTTCAGTCCCTCCGTGCGCTCTTCGCCGTGGGACAGTCTCTCTAGGTCATCAGAGGCCCTCTCGGCGAAGGCCAGGATTTCTTCGATGGTGGCGCCGTACTTCCTCTTGAGACCCCTGATCAAGTCCAGCCGCCCCTCAAGCTCCCGAAGACGGTCCGGGTTGTAGTCGATGCTGTCACGATAGCTCCGGAGCGTACGCGCCAGCTCGTCCACCCGATGGGTCAAGGCGTCTACCGACTCGCGCTCCTGGCTCAATGAGGGGTCCAATTGTTCCAGCTGGGCGAGGTCCTGGGCCACCTGTCCTATAAGGTCCATGACTGATTCTTGCCGGTCGAAGCTATCGTATAGCGCACGATAGGCGTGGTCGGATAATGCGATAATTCGCTCCGCGTTGGCGACCCGGTCCCGCTCAAGGGCCAGGTCTTCATCTTCGGCCGGGCGAAGATTGGCAGCCCCAATCTCTTCTACTTGATACCTCAGAAAATCCACCCGTTGGGCAAGCTCCTGCGCATCGGTCCGAAGTCGGTCTAGGGCCTGTTCACACTAACGCAACGCATCGACTATAAGAGTGAGTAGGATGAAGCCTAGGAAGAGCACATCCAGCTTCTCGAAGCGAGAGAAGATACGGCGAAAGCCCTTCAATCGCCGGAACAAGCGCTCAACTTCGTTGCGTCTCTTGTACATCTCCATGTCGTACGTCCATGGGGAGACCCGTGTCGAGGACGGCGGAACGACGGGAGTGAATCCCAGCGCCAATGCGAGTTGGCGTGTCTCGTTGCCCTCGTATGCACGATCCATCACTATAGACAAGTTCTCTCGCTGTGGCCCAAGACGGTTGAGCAGCTTGCGTCCTTCAGGCGCGTCGTGGGCTTGTCCGGCGGAGAGGGAGAACATCAGAGCCGTTCGAGCATCTGCGGCAACCATATGAATCTTGGTGGTCCATCCTCCCCGGGACTTGCCGATGGACTGCGGTCCGTTTTTTTTAACGCGCCCGTGCCATCGGGATGCACCTTGACAATCGTGCTGTCCACCGAAACCGCCTCGATATTGATGCGCACTATCTGCTCTCGTTGAAGGTGTTCGAACACCCGATTGAGGACTCCGTTTTTGGACCAGCGGTTCATGCGGGTATAGACTGTGTGCCAGGAGCCAAACCTCGGAGGCAAGCCCCGCCACTTGCAACCATGCTCGGCGACGTACAGAATTGCGTTGAGGACTTGGAGGTTCGACATGCTCACGTTGCCGCGTTGCACCGGCAGACAAGGAGCTATTCGTTCGTATTGAGCTTCTGTAAGTTCCATCCTCCAATGATATCATATTCAACCCAATAGTGTGAACAGGCCCTAGCTCCCGGCGCACCTCCATTAGCTGGCGGACCCGCTCCGCCACCTGTACCCGCAGCTGCCATAACCCGCCATACCGGTCCAGTATATCGATGTGCTCACGTACACAGAACATGGACAAATGCTGATTTTGGCCGTGAACGTCCACCAGGTGTTCGGACAGAGCACTCAGCAGCCTGAGAGGTACGATTCTCCCGTTCACACGGCACGTATTACGACCATCGATATTGACCTCGCGGGCGAGAATCAGCTCCTCTTCGCTATCGTCAATCTCGTATTCACCCAGAGCAACACTGATTTTCTGCACGAGATCGCCGTTGAGCAAGAAGACGCCCTCTACTCTGGCCTGGCGGGCCCCTGATCGTACCATGCTGCCATCGACGCGCCCCCCCAAGAGAAGGCTCAACGCATCCACGATGATGGACTTACCGGCCCCGGTTTCCCCGGTCAGCACGTTAAAGCCGGATTCCAGCTCCATTTCAAGCTGCTCTATGGTGGCGAAGTTGGTGACACTAAGAAGTCTGAGCATGGCAATGTCCGCAATCCCTGCCTGGCGCTGGACCTTCCCCCCGGATTTTTGTGCCACCCATTATGCTAGTCCTGCAAGGGCTTTAACCTGCCGCATTCTTTGTACCAGTCGTAATGCTAGTCTTGCGGCTCATTGAACCTCTGCTGTGGCCAGCAGGGCAAAGGCCTCGGAGGCGAGGTTCCCCAGAGCGCCGTGGGGACGGTCGCCGTTGCAGCGCCGGCGCCCACCCCTCGATTTTCTCCCGAATATCCTCAAGAGACAAGAAACAACTTTCGTTAAGACATTCCACCCGAAGCCTGGCGTTGACGGCATCGACCATGGAATTGTCCGGTGGCCTGCTGCGCGAGTTGGGAATCGAGCCGGTAGGAAAGCGCAGGTTCCTGCTGGCCGACGGGCGGCGGACCGAGATGTACTATGGGCAGGCATGGGCCACGATAGGCGGGAAGATCGTTGTTGCCATCGCGGTGTTCGGTGAGGATGACGCTCCGGCTCTGTTGGGAGCCTACACCCTGGAAGGACTGGCCCTGGCGGTCGACCCCACCGAGCAGCGGCTGGTTCCCACCCATCTCATAATTTACTAGTAGTCAGTCAACTTTGGAATCAAAAGGGTAAAGCCGGTGAAGTTTGGTCCGGGCGTCCTGGGTGTTGAACCTCCAGTGGATGGTGGCTTGGGCGGCGTTGCGTTCCTTAACCAGGGCCTGGACTTCCCGCCGGAGCGTCTCCTCGTCGGGGAGTCGCTGCTTCAAGCAGGATCGGGATAGTACGCTGAACTCGATTTCCGCCATGTTCAACCAACTCCCGTGCTTGGGGGTGTAGTGGAACTCCAGCCGCTTGGCAATCCGCCGGGCCTCTGCCGCCGGGAACGTCTCGTACAGGGACGCCGGACGGTGCGTGTTCAGGTTGTCCATGACCACCCTCACCACCGGCGTCTCCGGGTAAGCTTCGTCCACCAGCCAACGCATCTGATGGGCGAAGTCCTCCATGGTGCGCCGCCGGGTCACCGCCACGTGACGCCAGCCCGCCAGCGGCTCACAGGCCAGGAACAGGTTGCGGACGTCCTCCCTCCGGTGCTCGTAGTCCTGCCGAAGCGGAATTCCGGGCCGGGTCGGCAGAGATGGCCGCGTCTCGGCCAACAACTGGGTCGATGTCTCGTAAAAGCAGACCACCGGCCGTCGGTGGTCATAGGGTTCGGCATAGAGGTCCAGCAGGTCCTCCATGTTGGCCACGAACTCCGCGCTCACCTTGGTAATGCGCGATTCCCTCTTCTGCCAGGGCTTGAGAGCGTTTTTTTGAGACGCTTGCGCACCCCTTCGTGAGACATGGAGGAGGCCAACTTCAACTCCACCACCTTGCCAGCCAGCAGGCGCAGGGTCCAGTGGTCATGCCCTGCCGGCGGCGGGCTGCAGGCCAGGGCGATCAAGTGGGCCTCGCCCCGGTCGTCCAGCTTCCGGCGCCGGTTGGCCTGGGGACGGTCCTTCAGAACCCCGGACAACCCTTCTTCGGTAAAGCGCCGCTTGACCCGGTACACTGTGCCCAGGGCCACATCCAGGGCTTCAGCCACTTGGGGAGCAGGCCAACCGTCGTCGCTCTTGAGGAGAATCCGGGCCCTGGGGGTGATTCGGGCCGGGTGTTTCCCAACCCGAATCAGACGCTGGAGTTCTTCTCGTTGTTCCAGCGCCAGCCCCACTGAATACTTGTCCCTGACCATCACCGCCACCCCCGCCAACAACACTTCCCACAAGGCAGGATAGCCTAATTGTCCGTTTTCTTAAACAAATGCTAAAACCAAGTTGACTGAGTACTAGCATCCAGTCAACTCATCAAGAAGCGTTGCAGGTGCGCCGAGTAACTCCCCTCAGGAGCCCGTCCTCTTGAGCAGCGTCTCAAGCCACAAAGAATAGTGCAGCCGAAGGGGCACAGCTACAGGCGTAGGTCCACCGCCCAGTCCTGGTCCATGGACTTCATGAGCGATGAGCTCTTCGACGGGCGGCGGATCCGGCTCTTAACGATAGTGGATAACTTTACACGTGAGAGTCTGGTCATTAAGGTGGCGGCGACCACCAAAGGAGAAGGAGTCGCGGAGGTCCTGCAGGGGCTGACGCAGCGGCGCCGGCTCCCCAGGACCATTCGGGTGGACAACGGCCCGGAGTTCACCTCTAAGCGCCTGGACCAGTGGGCCTGCCTGAACGGGGTGGAGCTGGACTTCAGGCAGCCGGGGAAGCCACGGACAACGCCTTCATCGAGGCGTTCAACGGACGCTTCCGTCAGGAGCGCCTGAACGAGAACTGGTTCCTGTCCCTGGAGGACGCTGCCGAGAAGGTGGAATCCTGGCGAATACACTACAATGGGGAAAGGCGTTGACATGCCACCACGACGCGTTCGCCCAGGCAGCGGCACAGGGCAGCCGTCAGGCGACTGGAGCGCCGATTCTGTAACGCCAATGCCGAAGACTGTGCCGACGATGTGGGCGAAAAGTCCGATCCACATGATGGGGACACCGAGAATTTCTGACTGAGACAGCCGTAGTCCGAGCGACGCCGCTTGACCTCATTTGCGAGGGGGGAATAGAAGCTGATCGAGACATACGCCTGGCAGCGCCGGGCGGACACTTTCGCTGGACATTCACAGCAGATCACCCTTCCGGCATCCTGTAGCCGACCCCCGGCTCGGTGAAGATGTATTTTGGGTTGTCGGCGTCGTCCCCCAGTTTGCGCCTGAGCCTGCGCAGGTGTGTGCGAACCACCTGGGGGTCGCCGGCGGTTGTTATGCGCCAGACCCTTCGCAGCAACTGGTCGTGGCTAAGCGCCCTTCCCGAATTTACGGAAAGGACTCGTAGCAGGTCGTACTCGATGGGGGTGAGATGAACCTGTCGGCCATCTACATTAACCCGTCGGTGGAAATGGTCGATGGTCAAACCGCCCAGGATGAAGAGTTCTGGAGGCTCATCGTGACCCAATCCGGCATGCTTCCGCAGCGCCGCCTTGATTCTTGCGGTCAGCTCAGTGGGTGAGAAGGGCTTTACCATGTAATCGGCGGCGCCCATGTCGAAGGCCCGTTCTATATTCTGGTCCCTGCCATAAGCCGTAAGAAAGATAACCGGCACTTCCGCAATGTCTAGAATGTCCTGCATCAGTTCAATGCCGTCGGTATCCGGAAACACGAGGTCCAGCAGCACAAGTTGCGGTCTGTCCGATTCCACAAGCCGGACAGCCTCGTTCGGGTCGGCGGTAACTACAGGGGCGTAGCCTGCCCTGGAGAGGACGTCCCGAACGTGTCTTAGGGTCTGGGGATCGTCGTCAACCACCAGGATGCGGGCATGATCGTCCACTTCCTGCCCTCGACGGCCCGAGATCCGGTGCGGGCCGACAGCTTGGCCGGATTCGGTCTGTTCGGCCACGGGCAGCGTGAAAGTGAATCGCGTCCCAAGGCCCTGCCCTTCGCTGTCCGCCCATATGCGTCCCCCCTGGGCTTCGACGATGCCCCTGCAGATGGCCAGACCCAAGCCCGACCCTTCGATCTGCCGTCCGACGCTGTCTCCTTCGATTCTGACGTACTTACGGAAGAGGTGGGGCAGTCGTTCTGAGGAAACTCCCCTTCCATCGTCTGTGACCGAGAATCCGACATACAGGCCCTGCCGCTCGGCCCTCAGCCGGATGGTAGAGAATTCCCTTGAGTACTTGGCCGCGTTGGACAGCAGGTTGCTGAGAACCTGGGCGGTTCGCTGCCTGTCGGCCATGACGGCGGGAAGGTCCGGCGGCAGGTCTATTTCCAACTCGTTCCCGCCCCCTCCGCTGACAAAAGAGGTCTTGGCCTGATCCATCAGGACAGCGGCGCTGCACGGTTCAGGACTGACGGAGAGAGTCCCCGTCTCAATGTGGGCCACGTCCAGCAGGTCGGAGATCATCCGGCGCATTCGGTCGGCCTGGTCGTCGATTATCCGGTGAAACTGGCGCATTTCCGCTGCGTTCAGGTTCGCTGAATCGTCGAGCAGGGTGGCAGCGCACCCCTTTACCGAGGTCAACGGGGCGCGAAGCTCGTGGCTCACCATCCCCAGGAATTCCGCCCGCAGCCTTTCCAATTCCTCCAGGGGAGTCATGTCCTGCAGGGTAACGACCACTGACTCCATTTCGCTGCCGTCCTCGGAATAGATGGGCGTGGCGTTGACCAGTGTGGTCACCGACCTTCCGTCGGGCGCCTGGATGACGATCTCCTCTGCTCGGATGGTTCGACCGGCGCTGAGCCGTTCCGCCAGGGGAGACTCTTCCAGAGAGACCTCTCGCCCGTCCATCCGCCGCAGGCTTAGAATCTCCATGATCTGCTCAGGAGGGAGGTCGGGGTCGAGAAGACTCTCGACAATTCGCAGGGTCTCTCGGTTGTGAGACACGGGGATTCCCGTCCTGGCGTCGAATACCACGACGCCCACCGGTGACGTGTTGATCAGGGCCTCCAGGTCGGCCCGCGCTCGCTGCTCGTCACGGTATCTGCGCGCGTTCGCGATGACCAGCGCAGCCTGGGAGGCGAACATGACCAGCGTTTCTTCATCCTCCCGGTTGAACTCCCGGCCCTCTTGTCCCTTGGTCAAGTATAGGGATCCCATCCGTACGCCACGGTTACGGATCGGCGCCACGAGAAATGAGGCAACCGCGACAGGCGGACGCCAGCCGGACAGTTCAAGGGCCCTCAGATACCCGGGGAGATCGTCGATCCTGAGTGGTTCGTTCACTCCGTTCAGGTGCTCGAACAGAGGGACGCTCTCGGGCAGTTCCGCCAGAATCCGGCGCTCCTCGTCCGTCAGGCCGGAGGTGACAAACTGCTCAAACCTCCCCGCGTCGTTGAGGACGGTCATACCGCCGTACCGTGCGTCCGAAATGTTGCGTGCGCTGTCCACGACGTCCTGTAGAACGCTGTCGAAGTCCAGGTTCTCGTTGATGCGGAGGCTGGCCTCACTCAACTTGGTGAGACGCACCTGCAATGCCCTCATCTCAAGGTCGGGCCGGTCCTCTGTCTTCAAGCTCTAACCTCCTGTTCCGCAGTGACGCAAGCGGGATTTCGTTCCGTCGCGGCCTGGCCGGATGCTCCGGTCTGTTCAAGGGTCTCCTCACTCGTACCGGTGTCATTGTATCCACCTGCGTCAATTCTGTCACAGTATTGTTATATACATTGCCTTAATCGTTATTTCTATGTCAGATATCGAAGGCTACTATCCAATGCACAGAGCACGGCTGAAAGTGTCGTCTGCTCCCGGAAAACTGGTCCAGCTGAAATGCGAATTTTAAGGAGGCGCCAAATGTCGAAACTCCTGATGGTTACAGTCCTAGTCGCGATAGCAGCCCTCTTGGCATGTTCAGGCGAAGATCCAACGAGGGCGCCCACTGCCACCACCGTTCCGGCGCCGGCGGAAACGTTCACGGCCACGGCAACGATGGCGCCCAAGCCGACACCGGAGCCAACTGGGACCACGGCGCCCGAACCGACGGCAACACCGGAGCCTGAATCGACGGGCGCAGAGCTGCCGACTGTGGAGCCACTGAAGAGAGTCGCAGGATCCGGAAGGCTGGTTCCCCTCAATTTGGATGACCGGGAAGCGATTGCCGCCGAACTGTCCCATTCTGAACTCGCCTGCACCTCGGAAGCGGCCATGACTGACGATGTGCTGCAATTCTTCGCCAGGCCTGAGCTGGCCTCCCCCGAAGAGCAGACGCATTTCCTCAACTGCCTGGAAGACGATACGGTCACCCGCATGTTCTTGACCGGGCTGATAGACGACGCCAGCCCCCTGAGTGAAGAGACCTCAACGTGCATCCGCTCAGGAATGGAAATATTGGACCTCCGCTCGGTCATGCTGGCAGGCGTGGGCGGAAACGCAGGGGCGGGGCTGGCTGGAAGCATGACCGCTTTCTTCTTGACCCTCACGTGCCTCAACGAAAGGGAATGGGAGGCTGCCGCTCCCTCGTTGGAGGTGAGTCCGGAAGACCGCGAGGGTATGAAGTGCCTTCTTGAGGCAGTGGGCGGACCTGAAGGCCTGGCCGAGGCGATGCAGCCCGAAAACGAGGAGGCCATAAATGCCCTCATGGATGCGGAGATGGGTTGCAGCCTGCCGATGGATTCAGGGCCAGGCAGATAGACAGACACCGACCGGGAGGCGGACTCTGCCCGGAAAATGACAACACGGTTTAGGGCGTTGTCCCACTACAAGGGTTCAACACTCATCCAAACATTTCCACAACCAGCACTGTGCCGGTCAACACCAATGTGTTTGAACTACCGGAGAAGTGAATGTACACGGTTCCGACAACGGCCGTTAACCAACCCGACGGAATGGCGTACTACACAAACTCGAAATCTGAAGAGAACATTTCCCTCTCTTGTCAGCAAGGACCTATCAGATTTGAGGTGATGAGAAAGAACGAGCTCAGCTCCAACTCCTGGAAAGTTTGGGTAGGGGGTGACGGGAGCGCCCACATAGTGGGACTGACCTTGCCACCGAAAACAGTAGGAGAGGCAAGGAGAGTCCTCCGGTGCAATGGGGAGATGGAAGGAGGGCTCATGGTTCGTAAGAGGTCCACAGGGGAACAGATCATAGGGGTTCTGAAGGAGGCGGGGGCGAAGACATTGGATCTGTGCTGCAAGCATGGTATGAGCTAAGCCACCTTCTACAAGTGGAAGGCCAAGTACGTTGGGCTGACGTTGAGCGAGTTGAAGAGGCTAAGGTCCCTTGAGGAAGAGAACCGGCGTCTGAAGCAGATTGTGGCCCAGCAGGCGTTGGACAACTGGTCTCTTAAGGAAGTTGCTGGCAAAAAACTTCTGAAGCCCAAGGTGAGGAAGATGGCAGCGATATATGCGATAGAGAGTCTTGGGCTGAGTGAGAGGAGGGCCTGTCTGCTTACCGGTGTCTCACCCTCGGTCTACCGGTACAGGCCGAAGCAGGGTGATGATGATGTCCTGTGGTGCAGAATGCGTGAGCTGGCAGGGGAGAGGAAGCGTTTTGGCAGTCCCAGGTTGCACATCATGCTGAAGAGAGAAGGCCTGGTGATAAATCATAAGCGTACAGAGCGCACCTACAGTGAAGATGGGCTTGCGCTCAGGAGGAAGAGAAGGCGCAAAGGGGCGGCAAGAGCCCGGGAGACCATTCCATCTCCTGTGCGTCCTAACCAGAGGCGGTCCATGGACTTTGTCTCTGACAGAACGGTGACCGGTCGGCGCTTCCGAGCTTTGACGATCGTGGATGACTGTTCGCGGGAGTGTCCTGCCATTGAGGTGGATGCCTCCCTGGGCGGCGTCAGAGTAGTCGGCGTCCTAGAGCGGTTGGCGGAGACAAGATGGCTGCCTGAAGTGATTACTGTGGACAACGGCCCGGAGTTCGCTGGCAAGGCCGTGGACGAATGGGCGTACCGCAGGGGCATCAAGCTAAACTTCATACGTCCCGGCAAGCCGGTGGAGAATGCCTTTGCCGAGAGCTTCAACGGACGGCTGCGTGACGAATGTCTGAATATCAACTGGTTCATGAGCATCAAACATGCAAGGGAGGTCATAGAGAGCTGGCGGCAGGACTACAACGAGGTCAGGCCACACAGCTCCCTGAAAGGCAAGACGCCCAAAGAGTTTGCTGGCTCTATGGCCGGACCCTCCTAGCCAGTGATACTAACTTCGGGGTAAGGTCAAAAACCGTATAGAACGCGGATCCTTCTCGCTGAGGTTTAACGTAGCACGACGGCAGATGGCGCCAATAGACATGCGATAGGTTCGAGTCTACGTCCGTGGCGGCTATGTGAGAGTTTCCTGGATGGGGTGCACCCTTTTGCTCTCCTTCCAGATCTTGGCCTGTTGTAGCATCTCTAAGGCGTTGGTGCGGGTTGCACCGCTATCGGAGCCCAGCATCTGACTAAGTTCCGTCACCCTGGCCTCGCCGTCCAGAACCTCCACCGATGTCACGGTCCTATCATGTGAGGCAAGTTTTATAACCTTAGCGTGGTGGTCTGCATAGCACGCTATTTGAGGGAGGTGAGTTACGCATAGCACCTGGTGGCTCTTGGACAGACTCCATAGTTTCTGACCCAGGACACTCCCGACTCGACCTCCTATACCCGCATCGACTTCGTCGAACACGAGTATTGGGATCTGGTCAGCCGTGGATAGGATGGTTTTTATGGCGAGCATCAGCCTGGAGGCTTCTCCCCCCGAGGCGATTCTGGCTAGGGGGCGTGGCGGTTCGCCCGGGTTCAGTGAGATCAAGAATTCCACGGAGTCTATACCTGTCCCGTTGAACGCGAGGCGCCTGATAGACTCCCCACCTAAAGAAGGTGCTGCGTACGGGACCGGATCCGCGGTCCCAACCGGCACACCGTCTTCCGAGTCTGATTGACGGATATCCACAAGCACTTGGGCATGTCCCAAGGCCAGCCCAGCGACCTCTTCCTGTATGGCATCAGCCAGGCGCTTGGCTGCGTGTTGCCGGGCTTCGGAGAGCTGACCCGCAAGCTTGCCGACCTGCCTTCGAAGATCCATCTCTCGGGACTTCGATCCCTCCACACGCTCTTCGCTGTGATATAGCTTTTCCAGCTCCTGCGAGGCCCTCTCGCCGAAGGCCAGGATTTCTCCGATGGTGCTGCCGTACTTCCTTTTAAGACTGTTGATCAAGTCCAAACGCTCCTGAAGCTCCTGAAGACGGTCCGGGCTGTATTCGATGCCGTCACGATAGCTTCGGAGTGCACGCGCCAACTCGTCCACCTGGTGCGTCAAGGCGTCTACCGACTCAAGGTTCTGGCTCAATGAGGGGTCCAATTGCTCCATTTGGGAAAGGTCCTTGGACACCTGCCCGATAAGGTCCATGACCGATTCGTGCCGGTCGAAGCTATCGTATAACGCTCTGTAGGCGTGGTCGGACAGTGTGATAATTCGCTCTGCGTTGGCGACCCGGTCCCTTTCCAGGGTCAGGTCATCATCTTCAGTCGGGCGTAGATTCGCTGTGTTGATCTCTACTACCTGATACTTCAGAAAATCCACTCGTTGAGCAAGCTCTTCTTCATCCTTCCGCAGCCGGTCTAGCTCTTGGCGCACCTCCGTTAGCTGGCGGGCCCCCTCTGCCACCTCGGTGCGAAGCTGCCATAGCCCACCATACTTGTCCAGGATATCCATGTGCTCACGTACGCGGAGAAGGGATAAGTGCTGATTTTGGCCATGGATGTCCACCAGGTGTTGGGCCAATGTGCTTACCAGCCTGAGAGGTACGATTCGCCCGTTCACACGGCAGGTGTTGCGCCCATCCGGGTTGACCTCCCGAGCGAGAATTATCTCCTCTTCGCCAACGTCAATTTCGTACTCATTCAGAGCAACTTTGATTTTCTGAGAGATGTCGTCGCTAAGCAGGAAGACGCCCTCTACCCTGGACTGGCGTGCACCGGAACGTACCATGCCAACATCGGCGCGTCCTCCAAGTAGCAGGCTCAGCGCATCCACGATGACCGACTTACCGGCCCCCGTCTCCCCGGTCAGCACACTAAAGCTGGGTGCCAACTCAATTTCGAGCTGTTCTATGGTGGCGAAGTTGGTGACGCTAAGGAGTCTGAGCATGGCTATGTCCGACACTCCATCCTTCCGAGCAGCGCCCTTTGGTCTACCCAAATTGACGGTCACATTTGGCGCTCATGCAAATGCAGCGTCCAGATGTGGCGAGGGATAGAGCCCCGCTTCCAAGAGAATTATGGGGCGAATCCTTGAAAATCGAAAGACCCTGGGGGAGCGCCAAGAAGCCGTATCCTAATTCCGCTACCCCTGTTGAGGTCCTATCCCGTGGTCCCAAGGCGACGCACGCCGTTAAGGCCTTACCTGCCGTAGGTGCACGAGAAGTGAGCTATAACATTGGATAGTCGACGCGTCTCACAGAGTGCAGTCACTGTTGGCAACCAGCAAAATTGGGACGGTTTGATATCCGAGAGATCAGGTGACCTGCCCCCCTAGAAGTGGTCCGGATAATATGACGTAGTGGACCAGATGTGGTCTTGTGTTGTTGTCCAGCGAAAATGTCCGCTTAACTGGTCTGCGAAAATGTCCGTTCAGGCGGGCGCTCCCGTCTCAGCCTGTGGTGTCCTTGCTGCACTTCTGATGTTCCTCAGTGGCGGGCTTTCGGCCAAGGCGTACTTGCGGACGGTGTTTCTGTGGATGCCCAGCTCGCGGGCGGTCGCCCTGAGGGAGAGTCCCCTGAGCTTGGCCTGCTGCACATTCTCCCAAAGAGTCCTCTGGCGAGCGGTGGGTATTCTGTGTTGTTGGGCCCTGGAATTGCGAGGCCTCAAGTCTCGGTCCACCTCGCCTGTTTCTAATGTCGCCAGGTGAGAGTCGCACCGGTCTCCAGCGCAGTTGATGCCGCGGGCCAACGCGGAGCTTTCCGGAGGTGCGGCGGCAATTTCCCTCAGAAGGCCCGGACGTGGCGGAGCCTCTCCTGTGAAGGGATAGTCTGCCCCTGGCATTGCACTAGTACTGAACCAAATCAGGATTGGCAGGGATAGAGGCGATGGAGTTTGCGTCTGGCGTCTTGGGCAGTGAACCGCCAGTTAATGGTAGCTCCTATCGCGTTCCGCTCTGACACGCAGGCGCTGACGGCTCTTTCCAGGCTGTCCTCATCTCCGTTGCGTCCGCGCAGGCAGGCCCGGGCCAGCACGCTGAACTCGATCTCCGCCATATTCAGCCAGCTTCCGTGCTTGGGAGTGTGGTGCAACTCCAGCCGCTTGGCGATGCGCCGGGCCTCGGCCGCCGGGAAAGTCTCGTAAAGCGAGGCCATCCGATGCGTGTTCAGATTGTCGAGAACCAGCCGAATCACCGGGACATCGGGGTAGGCCTCATCCACCAGCCACCGCATCTGCTGAGCGAAGTCCTGCATGGTGCGTTGCCGGGTTATCGCCACGTGGCGCCAGCCCCGGCGAGGCTCACAGGTGAGGAACAGGTTGCGCGTCCCTCCCCGCTGGTATTCGTAGTCCTCACGCCTCGGCCTCCCAGGCTTTGCCGGCAGCGGTTCCCTCACGTCGGCCAGCAACTGGGTGGAGGTCTCGTCAAAGCAGACCACCGGCCTCTGCGGATCGTAGGGCTCGGCGTAGAGATCCAGCACGTCCTCCATGGCCGCCACGAACTCTCCACCTACCTTGGGGATGCACCATTGTTTCTTGAGCCACGGCTTGAGCGTGTTTTTTTTAGCCGCAGGCGGACCGTCTCGGGAGATAAAGACTCCACCAATCCCAACTCCACCACCTTGCCCGCCAGGGCCCGCATGGTCCAGTGGTCATGACCGTCGGGCACCGGGCTGCAGGCCAAGGCTATCAGGTGGGCCTCCACCCTTTCATCCACCTTTCTGGGCCGGTTGACCTGGTTATGGTGCCTCAGCACCTCGTCCAGTCCTTCCTCGGCATACCGCCGCTTGGTGCGGAACACGGTCCGCTCCGACACGTCCAGTGCGGTGGCCACCTGGGGGGCGGTCCAGCCCTCATCTATCTTGATCAGGATGCGGGCCCGGGTAATCGCCTGTGCGGAACTCCTCCCAGCCCTGATCATCTTCCTGAGCCGTCCCTTTTCCTGTGTTGCCAGCCGGACTCCGTACTTCTCCTGCACCATGACCACCTCACATCCCACAACCCTTCGTCTATCCCCAAGGTAGCATCCTGTCTGGGCTCACGTACTAACTGACAATGCCAGATTGGCCGAATACTAGGAGCCGGCCATCCAGGTCCTCCTGGACCTCAACCTGCACCCCGGCGTAAGTCGGACGAGTCCCGTCAGCCAGCAGTTGCAAGGTGCGCCGGTTGTACTTGACGGTGTTGTCCCGGGACACCTTGCGGCGGTGTTTGAAGCATAGGATTCCATGGAGAGACACTGACTGCTCCAGGGAACGGTAGGCAGGACAATCCTGCTCGGCCTGTACACCGAACTTCTCATTGAATCGTGGCAGGAAGTTATTCAGGACCTCGTTTGCCTCCGTGGTGGTGGCGGCCCCAGACAGACGCAACTCGGTTACCAGCCGGTCCTGGAATGTGGCGGCAGCACGCTCCACCCTGCCCTTGGCTTGGGGTGATCTGGCGAAGATCATCCGGATACTCAACTCCTCCATGGCACGGGCAAACTGAGTCGGGCCTGCCGGGTAACGGTCGATGGCGCCAGTAAATTTGAAGACCGGGTGTCGGTCGCTGTAAATGGCGAGGGGTATTCCGTGCCTCTGAATCAGCCTGTCCATGAGCAGGAAGTAGCTTGGAGTGTCCTCCTCCCGGCAGAACATGGCTGTGGGCACAGTACCGGTGGCGTCATCCACGGCCAGTAGCAGGGCAAACCTGGGCCCATTCTCCCCCAGCCAGCGGTGGTGGCTGCCGTCAACCTGCACCAGCATTCCCTCCTGAGGCATTCGCTGCCGGCGCACCCGGCGCTGCTGGGAACGGCGGCTGCGCGGACTGCCGATGCCGGCCTTGACCAAGATGCGACGTACGGTGGGACGGCTCAGACTTATGCCCTCCCGTTCCCTAAGGAGCTCGGTTAGGTGGGTGTGATTGGTTCCCGCGTACTTGGCGCTGGCCAGTCGCACCACTGCGGCAGCCTCGGATTCCAAGACAGCATTGTGCGGTCGGCGTTCCCGGTTTCCATGGGCCAAGACGGCTGCTCCGTCCCTCCGGTAAGCATTCAGGAGTCGCCTCGTATGGCGCTCACTTACCCCGAGAATCTCGGCAGCCTGTGAGGTGGTGACCTGGTATTCCAGGATGTCGTTAAGTGCTTGGAGTCTAGCTAGTTCTCGCTGTTTCAATGTCACATCCTTCATGGATGGACATTTTCGCTGAACAGTTAACTACTGACATAATCGTAGACCATCAACAGTCTTGACCCATTCTTTGTACCAACCGCAATGTTAGTTTCGCGGGTCATTGAGCCCCTGCCGAGGCCACCAGGGCAAAGGCCTCCGGAGCCAGGTCGCCCACAGCGCCATGGAGACGTTCCCCATTGTAGTACCGCCTCCACCCCTCGATTTTCTCCCTAGCATCCTCCAAAGACAAGAACCAGCTTTCGTTCAGACACTCTTCACGAAGCCTGGCGTTGAAGGCCTCGATCATAGCGTTGTCAGTAGGCTTGCCTGGCCGGCTGAAGTCCAGCTCCACGCCGTTCAGGTACGTCCATTGGTCAAGACGCCTTGACGTGAACTCTGGGCCGTTATCCACGAATATAGTCTTTGGATTCCTGCCCCCTATCGCCAGACGCGTCAACACCTCCACCACGCGCTGGCCTCCCAGGCTGCCGTCCACCTCGATGGCCAGACTCTCACGGGTAAAGTGATCCACTAACGTCAAGATACGGATCCGCCGTCCGTCGAACAGATCGTCGCTCATAAAATCCATTGCCCACCGCTCATCGGGCCCCGATGCCAGAGGCCTGATCTCTCTCCTTTGGCTGGATACGTGGCGCCTGGGTCTCTTGGGCCTCATGCGGAGCCCCTCCAGGCGGTAGAGCCTGTAGACCCGCTTGTGGTTCATCTGCCATCCCTCCCGTTTCAACAGCACATGAATGCGTCGGTAACCATAGCTCACCCGGGTCGCCGCCAGGTCCCTGATCCTCATCTGCAGGGCAGCCTGCTCAGTGACCACACTCTCGTACCTGCAGGTGGAGCGTCGGAAGGTGAGACCATGGCATGCCCGCCGCTCGCTCGCCCCATACGCTACCTGAAGATACCGAGCACGGTCGCGCATCTGAGCAGGCTTCAGGGCTTTTTTCGCAGCACATCTTGGAGCATCTGCTTGTCCAGACTCAGGTCCGCCACCAACTGCTTCAGCTTCCAGTTCTCTTCTTCCAGGACCTTGAACCTCCTCACCTCCACCACACCCATCCCTAGGAACTTCTTCTTCCACCGGCAGAAGGTCTGCTCGGAGATGCCCATCTTCCAGCAGACCTCCAGAACCGGGGCGCCCTCTTCGGACTGCCTGAGGGCAAAGGCGATCTGCTCGGCCGTGTAGCGGGACTTCTTCATGGAATGACCCTCCTTCAACATGTGTGATCATCCCGCAAAACTAACACATCGGCTGGATCAGTTTTTGGGGTCAAGACCAAATCTCACAGAGCCATCACCTACTCAAATATGGCGCTGCCTACCGTCAAAATAGGCTCACCAACCTCTGTACACAATTAAGAACCTTCATCTGTCAGACACAATAGCAACGGAAAACTCAGGTACTCATGGGCGGTCGGACTAGGAGGCAGTTGACTAGGAAGGTAGTTCAGGGGATGGCGTGTAGTTCAATCTCCCGCAAGCGGGCCTACACGTACCGAATTGAGCCTGTCTCAAAAGTCTGATCTGGCAACAGGTATGTCTTCCGATGTACCTTTGAAGCGACATTAGTTAGGGAGATTCTGAGATGCCGCTTCGACCGATGAACAGAGAGCAGATGCGGATGTTGCCGCCAAGGCTTGACGAGCTGTTGCCGTTGGATCATCCTGCGCGATTCGTGGCCGAGTTCGTCGACGTTTTGGACAGGGGTGAGTGGGCGGAGCTTGGCGTGGCGATAGAGAGTGATTCACTGGGAGCGCCGGCGTACCACCCCCGTGCACTGTTGAGTGTGTGGCTGTACGGCTTCATGACCGGTGTGCGCTCGTGCCGGAAACTGGAGGCGGCCTGCCGGGACCAGATACCGTACCTATGGCTGACCGGGTGGCAGCATCCTGACCACAACACCCTGTGGAGGTTCTACCGAGGGCATCGACAGGCCATGAGGAAGCTGTTCGAGCGGACGGTGCGCACGGCGGTGGCCATGGAGTTGGTGGATCTGGCGGTCCAGGCGGTGGATGGTACAAAGGCGGTCGCCAACGCCTCAGTGAACAGAAGCTGCGATGCCGAGGGACTGCGAGGGCTGCTGGGTCGGTTGGACAAGGCAATAGACGACCTTGAGGCTCAGAACGAAGCAGGAGGAGACGCTGCCGTTGCCCATCTGCCCGGTGAGTTGGCCGACAAGGAGGTCTTGAGAGAGAAGGTGAGGCAGGCGATGGCCGACCTTGGGAGTCAGAAGCGCCATAAGCGTATCAATCTGACCGACAGAGACGCCCGTCTGATGAAGGGCAGGCAGGGCATCGTGGCTGGCTACAACGCCCAGGCTATGGTCTCGCCCACGGACACGAAAGAGGGAGTGTCCGGCATGTTGGTCACCGCTGTGGACGTGGTGGATGCGGCCAATGACAATGCCCTGTTGGCGCCGATGGTTGAGCAGGCCGAAGAGACGACGGGGGCGAGGGCGCAGATGACGTTGGCCGACGCCGGATACTTCTCCGCCAGTCACCTGGCGGAGTGTGACCGTCGAGGCCAGCAGGTGGTGGTGTCAGAGGCAAGACAACGGTTCCTCAAAGACCCGTATCACAAGGACAGATTCACCTATGACGAGCACAGCGACAGCTTTACGTGTCCGCAGGGACAGACGCTCGAGTTCGTCCGCATACAGCATGCGAACGGAGTCCCGTTGCGCCTGTACCGGGCTTCCGGCGCCGTCTGCCAGGCATGCCCGGCTTTCAGAGTCTGTACCAGAGCCAAAGAGATTGGGCGAAGTCTGGCCATAGGACCGCATGACGCAGCGCTGCGCCGTGATCGTGCCTGGATGTCCACCTCCATCCAGCTACCCCACGGGCCGAATCTCCATCCCACTTCCTGATCCCAACTGGGCCGGCAATCACCCTTCGCCAATCCATCGCCACCTTCAACTCTCCCGGCAAGGGTTGTTCAATAAATCCCACCGGCTTAATCCAACTGATCCTACCTCCCTTTTGGGACAGGCTCAGTACAGTAGGCGCCGGCCCACCACTTCGGAAACACCCACATAACTGGGGCTTCGTTAACCCTCCACGTCTCGATCAAGGAGTTCGGCCCATTGGCAACACATTCCCAGACTGTTGATTCCGGCCCCGTTCGCGAGACTGGGCGGATAACCAGCCTCGGCCTGATACGCGGGGTTGCTGTGCTCGGCATTCTGTTGATGAACGCTGTTTACTTCAAGTTCGGCCCTGCTCCCTATTTCAACCTGAGCGCGGGCGGCTCGGAGACGTGGTTTGACTGGGCTGTAGGCATCTTCGGCGAAGTCTTAATCGACCAGAAAGTTCATGGGGATGTTTTCGCTGCTGTTCGGTGCTGGCATGATTCTCTTCATCGACCGCGCCAGCCGGAGAGGAAGACGCGCAGTCGTGCTGAACCTGTGGCGAAACGCGCTGCTGCTGCTGATCGGCATCCTCCACTTCCTTATTGTGGGATGGCGATGTGCTGATGGCCTATGCAATATCATCGTGTCTTTCTGATCGCCCTGCGAAAGCTGCCGAATTGGGCGCTCATCTCCCTTGGAGTTGCCGTGTTTACGCTATCAGTTGCCACAGCCCTGCTCACGCAGCACATCGCCGACACCACCAGCGCATCGCTCTCAGGTCTCTGGACACCGGGCGAGTTTTCGGACCAAGAGATTATCGGGCTTCCCTTCCTGCTGGGCTTCTTCCTACGCGCCCTGGGGCTGATTCTCGTTGGCGCCGGTTTGTACCGCATAGGCTTCATGAACGGCGGCCTGCCTGCGAGGACATATCGGCTGACCGCCATGGTCGGGCTTGCGGTAGGCCTGCCGCTTGCCGCCGCTGGAGTCATCATTACCGCAATGAACGACTATTCCCGCGAGATCGCCTTTATCGGTCAGATTCCCAACAAGCTTGGCACGATTCCTTCCTCCTTGGGATATATGAGCCTCATCCTCCTCTGGAACAACAGCGCGACAACTGGCTCAAGCAGCGTCTGCGCGCAGTCGGGAGGATGGCGCTGACCAACTATCTGACGCAGACGGTGCTGGGCGTGGTTGTTTTGACAACCTTGCTGGGTGATGTCGACTTTGTGAACCGGAGTGCGGTCTTGGTGTTTGTGTTCGCGGTGTGGGCCCTGCAGTTGTGGTGGTCGCAGGCGTGGTTGAGTCGCTTCCTGTTCGGACCTGCAGAGTGGCTCTGGCGAGTCGCTACATATCGAAGCGGACAGCCGCTTCGCCGCCCCAGGGACACGCAGCGTGCAGCATAGGAGAGCGTCAACCCCTGCGGACCGCAGTGGGATAGTCTTCTGACTAAGCGTGGCAGCGCTTCTGTTTCGAGCAATTCCATCAACGCCCTGCCTCACGCTGCGGACGACGTAGCCCGTTTTGCAAACCGTCTGTCAGAAGAGATAGACGTATTCAACTAAAGGCTATCACCCACTGAAAGGTTCACAATAGACACGAAATGTTCCGGTATTCGTGGGTGGTGGAGTTGAAGCCAGCAAGTAGTCGGACGACACCATTCGTGAGGAGTCCTATAGTCCTAGAGCAGGACCCGTCGTCTCCCTCTTCGGCATCCGATAGCCGACGCGAGGCTCGGTGAAGCCGCCGTGACATCCATAGCCCGGCTGCGAACTCCATTAGCGGAGGAGCGGTCCAGACATGGCTCCAAGAAGCCGAAGTTGTCTTGGCTACCCAAGCTCCGTGAGGTCAGGGGCAGTTCGCTCGAAGGGTAAGACCAGTAAATTCGACTCCTCCGTCGCTTTCTCATGACTGCGTATCATTTGCGCAAGATACAGGACTGCGCTGCGTACGGTTCGGAGCGATTCAAGGGACTCTTCGACTAATTCTGGCCAGCTGACGCGTTCAATCCAATCGGACGAATCGGGTGCTCCCTCGCTATGAACAGAGAAGAAGCGATGCGTCGCCGCATGTCGACGCTGGACAAGCTTTCTCAAGGGCGATGTAGATTGCTTTTCCAGTCCAGCACTAAGGTCAAACAGTGCAATCAAGCCTCTGTTCTGCTCCGACTGGTTCAGTGCCTCGGCAAATGGCGTCGCGAGTTTCCTCTTCCACCTGTCCGCAAAGGGTAAGTTGTGAAAATAGATGTCTCGCACTCGACCGGAACCAAAGTATAAGTGCACGAATGCTGCGATGGTATCCAAAGTGTCAATGGTGACTTTCAGCGATTGGACCCCGATACCCGGTGTCACGCCCCAGTGAGCGTAGCTAAGAGTATCCCAGAACGATGTACGTTTCGTAATCGTTTGTGCCTGTTCCCGAATCGGACTGTCCTCTGCGATAGCGAGCCAAAGAAGATATCGAGCCGCAACATAGTCTTGCTTGATGGTGTTGAAGGCATCAATGATTTCATTGGCGCGGTCCAGCACCGCGTCATCAGTGAGGCTCAACTTGAAGCTTCTGAAGGAGACTGCATCGAGGGTTTGGGTTACTGGCCGGATACAGTTCGGGGAAATGTGTAGGAAGAGCTCATTACGTAGGCACCAGTCGAGATGCGGGTCGCCAAGCGAAGTGTGGGGTTCATGGGCAGGGGAACGTGAACTTCCCGAAATCGATAGGGCGCCGCGCCGACGTACAAACGTGTCGAATGCTGATTGTCCACCACAGCGCAACACCCGCTCCCTATCATCGATGGCGGCATCCAGGTCGGCTGCTGCTTGTAACAGCAGGTGGGATTCGTGGCCTTCCATGAGTGGAGCGACGTAGAGAAGTGTAATTCCGCGGTTGCCAAAAGCCATCCCAAAAGATGAATCGAGCTTGAGGGCGCGCCCGTAACAGTCGAGAGCATCGAGATACCGCCCGACGATATCGAAGGAGTTGCCACAATCAGTAAGGGCTTTCAGGCGTAGCTCCATTTCTGCGTTCTTATCTTCCGCCACACTGTTGAACAAGCTACGGGCTTCGTGAAGATGACTACGCTGGTCCAGCCACGCGTCACCTAGACCTGCTTGTTCGACAGCAAGTTGCCAGAGATTCAGTTGAGCACTGGCCAAGTTATACGAGGCCGTCGCCGAGTTGTAAGGTTCCAGTTCTCTCCAGGCCCGTACTCCCTTTTCCACTAGAGCGACGTTCTTGAGCCTAAAGCCTGCCCCGGTGTACGTGCATGCACGCAAGTGCTTGACGTTCATTTCTTGACCTTGGCTTGCAGCCAGAGACTCAGCGAGAGCGATTGCCTTACTCGTGGTGCCTTTCTCGCTGAGGAGGTTCATAAGCTTGTCTAGTGTTTCTTTGTATGCCGTGACGCTGTCGATAACTATTGGTTTCATAGCACTCCGCTGGGCGAGCCAACTAGACATTCCAAATGGGAGCGTAGACGAGTGAGCCTCCGATGGTACTCCCTGGACGATTCCTGGCGACGGACTACTGCCCCCATGTCTAAGCCTATTTTATACCACTGATTCGAACCGCAGGCAGGTCCCAAACCCGCATCCGTTGTAGTAGCTGTTTGCAGCTCATCACAGGCTTGGCCATTGACCAGCTTAGGTATCGCGCACAGACGCACGTTCATTCCGACTT
Organism: Dehalococcoidia bacterium; assembly: GCA_965224415.1. GTDB lineage: Bacteria > Chloroflexota > Dehalococcoidia > Lucifugimonadales > JAGWBF01 > DAOUJI01. The sequence goes on from CBDCZB010000003.1 coordinate 31,764, forward strand.
TCTGCCTAACTTGACGATAGCCGTATGGACCATCGGTGTAGCACGTCTTACCGTGCATCAACGCCGAGCACGAAGTACAGAGGGAGCGCCGGACATTGAGGGCGTGGTTTGACCATTGAAATCGGAGGTAGCCGACAAGAGCGCCGATGGCCCTCGAAAGGCGCCTCCCAAGCAGGTTTAGTTCCCCGGCGGCGCCACGAAAGACGGCGAGGTCTCCCCTGCGATACATATAGTCCTCTCCAGCTTCTCCGAGTTGCTGCTGTGGTAGCCGACGCTCGCCGGAACTCCCACGCGGCGGATTTAGCGGCTTCTACGCTTGTAATTGACTTCTCGGCGGGTTACTCTACGTGAACCCTCCTGACTTCTCCCAAAAAGTTCGGTAACAGTATATATCTCCCGTGAAGTATGAAATATTCAGTCTAAGTTGCCGAGAATTGATGAGGGCCAGCCAACAATAATTCTCCAGGCCAGCGTCGAATCGGATTGGAGGCAAGGTAATGCCCGTTTCTGAAGATGCCGCAGATGTTCTGATAATCGGCAGCGGGGCTTCCGGCGCCGCTTTCGCGTGGCGACTCAGCAAAGTCCCTGGAATACGGGTCGTCTGCCTCGAACAGGGCGACTGGGTCCAGCCCGCATACAATCCCACGGCCGACACGGACAACGAGTATCTGAAGCTCATTTCGCCGCCTCCTACGGACGGAGTCAACCGCTTCGCCGACGGCTACCCCTACGACTACACCCAGTCCATCTGGCAACCCGGCATGTACCACGGAGTGGGCGGCGGCACCATCCACTACGAAGGAGGGTTGACCAGGTGTCGCCCGTCCGACTTCAGGGTGAGGACGATAACCGGAGCTGCGGACGACTGGCCCATAAGCTACTGGGACCTGGAACCCTACTACGACCTCAACGAACGCATGATGGGAGTTTCCGGTCTCGCGGGCAACCCGGGCGGTCCTCCCCGCTCCGCCATGCCTTTGCCCCCGGCCAAGATAGGCAGAGGACCCCAGATATTCATCAAGGGATTCGAGAAGCTGGGTTGGCATTGGTGGATATCAACCCGAGGCATAGTCACCGAGCCTTACGGAGAGGGCCGGCTCCCATGCGACTACCAGTGCTCCTCGTGCGGCCTGGGATGCCACCGGAAGGCGAAAGCCAGCGTTGATATAGTCTATTGGCCTGAAGCGGTCCGTAACGGAGTGACGGTCAAGACCCGGTCCACAGTCCGGGAAATCGTCGTGAATAAGAACGGGTTGGCTGAGGGGGCGCTCTACTACGACGAAGAAGGGCGTCTACACGAGCAGAAGGCCCGATTAGTCGTGGTGGCTTGCAACGGCGTCGGCACTCCGCGGTTGCTCCTGAACTCCAAGTCTCCACAGTTTCCGGATGGCTTGGCAAACAGCTCGGGTCTCGTCGGCAAGAACCTCATGAGCCACGTCATTGGCTATACGGTGGGACTGTCGGAGGAGGTGGACAGCTTCGACGACGGGCTGAGAGCCGGAGGCGTGTTCACCGAGCAGTTCTACGAACACGACTCTGCGCGGGGATTTGTTAATGGCTACCGGCTGTCCGCTGGTTATGGCAGCGCCGGCCCTCTGGAAACGGCGATGGGGTGCCCGTCCGTCTCCATGGGTCTGGGGAACGGCCGCAGTCCGATATGGAACGCAGCGCCTTGGGGAGAAGGGCATCATGCCGCTTTCCGAAAATACTTCAGGCACACGCTGGGCGTAATGATGAGCGGCGATGACCTGCCGGAAGAAGCCAACCGGGTGGTTATCGACCCCGCGTTGACCGACGATGCGGGCATACCGGCGCCTAAACTGGTGTACAGGCGGGGAGAGAACGGCGAAAAGCTGCTGGACCACGCCGCCGAGCGGGCCAAGGAGTTGCTGGATGCTTCCGGGTCCACCGAGATAATATCTGTGACACGCGGCGGCGGGGCCATAGGCCACTATCTGGGCACCGCCCGGATGGGAGACGACCCCAGCACGTCGGTCGTGGACGGCTGGTGCCGGTCCCACGACGTGCGGAACTTGTTCATCATCGACGGCAGCGTTTTCGTAACGTCGGGGACTGTGGCTCCCACGTCAACCATTGGGGCCATCGCACTGCGGGCCGGGGACTACGTCGCCAACAACGCCCGGCATCTTCTGGAGCTGGAAGGAGGGGCCGTTGGAAGATGAAGCTCACCTGGTTTTAACGCCCCGCCAAGCCCTGACCTTGAAAGCAGTGTTGAACAGCCTGGTCCCTCACGTGGACGACCTCCCTGGCGCCGGAGACCTCGGGCTGGTTTCCTACGTGGACAAAGCGATGGCGGACGCCCCCCATTTGAGGCGGCACATTTTGGGGCTGCTGGACCAACTGGAGATCGACTGCCGGCAGGGCCGTCAACAAGACTTCTCGGACCTTACCGGTCCCGATAAAGCAGATATATTGCGCCGCTGTGAGGGGAGTCAACCGGAGAGCTTCAACAGCATGGTGCAGGCCGCATACGTCGGCTACTACAGCCACCCCAGAATTCTCGATGCGCTGCGCGCCGCGGCTCCCAGCGAGTTGGAGTCCCACCTGAAACCTTTCGACCCGCAATTGCTGGAGAACGTCGTCAATCGCGGGCCGATGTATACAGACGTATAGCGATTAAGAGGGCGCCGGGCTTACCCGACGGCCAATGCGCTCAGACGCTTGACATTCTCCGGCAGGGAACATTCTTTCCAACTGGCCCCGTCGTCTAGAGACTCGTAGAACTGCCCCTTGTTGGTGCTGCAGAATATCTGGGCGGAGTTGCGCGGGTCCACTGCCACTGCGTACATGGCGCCGCGAGGAGCTATGCCGTGGTCCACTCTCTTCCACGTCTCGCCCCAGTCCTGGCTCCGCAGCAACCCGCCGGGTTCCTCGCTCAGAGCGGATACGCCATAGGTGACGTACATGCTGTAGGGTTCCCCGGGAGCGATGGCCAGCTGGCGAGTGTGGGTAAAGTGGGTGTATTTGCTGACGTCCAGGTGCTTCCAGCTTTCTCCCTTGTCAACGCTGTGGAACACTCCCTCACGGGTGGACAGATAGACGGACCCAGCCTGGATGGGGCTGACCCTTATCCCGTGGGTGTCCAGCCTGTCCTCGCCGCCCTCGCGCAGTCCATTGTTGATTGGCTGCCAAGTCTCGCCACCGTCCAGGCTCCGGCAGGCCCCGCCCACCTCGATCCCGGCGTATATCTCGTCCGGGTTGTTGGGGTCGGCGGACATGTCAATCACCTGGCTGGGGAGGAACACGCTCATGACCGTCGAAAGCTGGGTAATCACGTCGGGGCCGGGGTCGAAGGGCAGAAGCTCCCATGAGTCCCCGCCGTCGGCGGTCCGATAGATTTGGGCCGGAGTCATCCCCACGTACATAACCTTCGGGTCCGGGCGTGGGAACAGGATGGAACAGACCCGTCCTTCGTTCTCCGGAATGTTCATCGAACGCCATCGCCCCCCAGAGCCGTCATTGGCGTAAACGCCGCCCTGAACGCCGATGAAAGCCCGTTCCGGATCGAGGGGATGAATCGCAATTGCCCCGACGTCGGCGCCGTTAGGCAGTCCGTCGGTGTATTCCTCCCATGCGGCTTCCCCCGGACGTTTGCGGAACAGGCCGTCGGCCCTGGCCCCCGCATAGACGCATGATTCGTTGGAAGAGGACTTGTTTCCTGCCATGACTCACCTCCCTTTTTGCTATCGAGACGGAAACGATATGTTTAACGAATACGATGTACAGAGCTGGACATTTCAGGTATTATGAGTCCTTGAGTTTCACAATTCCATCAGAAAAGAGACGCGTTGTCAAACGCCTACGCGAGGAAGTGCCTGATGCGAAACGGAGTGGACTTACACACGCATCACCGTCCCTCTAACTCGCCTCTGGGGTGTTCGACTCATATCCGTCTCCGAAGAAATGGCGGCTAAATGACGATAAGTACAGACGCACTGACATCGGATAGGGTGCAAGTCGACGGCTCCTTCGACGACGCCATCGAGCTTTGCTACCAAAGGGGCTGGACGGACGGCTTGCCGGTGACTCCCCCCACCCCAGGGAAGGTCTTGGCCTTCCTGGAATTCGTCGGACGGGGACCCTCGGACGTTATAGGCATCGAACCGATACGAGGACGGGTAATCACTGCTGAAAAGGTGGCCATCAACGCGGTAATGGCGGGTTGCCGTCCTGAATACATGCCAGTGGTCATCGCCTGTGTGGAGGCCATGGTTGAACCCAAGTACAACCTCCACGGCAGTTCCGCCAGCACCGGCGGCTCGGCGCCGTTGGTGGTGATAAACGGTCCCGTCCGCCAGAAGTTGGGGTTCGCCAGCGGGCACAACATCTTCGGTCCCGGCCCTGACCGTAGAGCAAACGCCACGGTGGGAAGGGCAATGCGGCTGATATTGATCAACGTGCTGGAGAACCACCCAGGCGTGTTGGACAAGTCCACGATGGGCCATCCGGGAAAATACACCTACTGCATCGCCGAGGACGAGGAGAACAGCCCCTGGGAGCCCATGCACGTCGAGTTGGGCTACCCGCTCGAGTCGAGCACCGTATCCGTATTCACCAGCCTGGCGCCTTGGCAAATCAACGTGGCGGGCGACGCAGGCACCCCTGAGGCCATTCTCACAGCCGCCGCCACTGCAATGCGAGGCCTCGGCCCCGGCCAGGGAAACCTCATTCTTGTGATTTCTCAGGAACACGGCGGCGTGATAAAAGAGGCGGGCTGGAGCAAGGAACAAGTCAGAGAGTTCCTGTTCGAGAAGGCCCGTAGGACAGCCAGGGAATGGGCCGAGACCGGCCAAACGCTTCCGCCCGAACCGGGGGCCGAAGACGAAACGATTCCCGTGTGCCTGGAACCCGGCTCGTTGACGCTTTTGGCGGGCGGCGGCCCTGCCGGGGCAAATGACTCTCTGGTGCCGCGCTGGGCCAAGGGGTTGAACGGGCTATACGCCACCAAAGAAATTGACGCTAGCCGGATTCCGTAACGGTACGGCCCCGGCAACGCGGACAAGGTTGGCTTTAGATTCAGCATAAGGGGGTGACGGCATGACAACCACAAGCACAGGTTTCGAAATCCTGGACCCGACGGTCCAAGCCATACCGGATGAGACCATTCTGGCGACAAGGCCCGGAGACCTGAACGGGAAAACGGTGGGGCTTCTCTCCAACGGCAAACGCAACGCCGACACTCTGCTGGACGCCGTGTACTCCCTGCTCCAGGACATCTACGACCTGGGAGGGGTCGTCAGGCTGAACAAGGGGAATCCCGGACGCCCCGTTCCCCAGCACATGATGGACGAGCTTCTGGAGAAATGTGACGTGATTATCACGTCGACAGGCGATTGAGGGTCCTGCAGCTCGTGCAGTGTGCACGATGCAATATCGATGGAGAAGGCCGGGAAGCCCGCCGTAGCTATCTGCACCGAACCCTTCATTCCCACTGGCAGAGCCATCGCGAAGATTCGCGGAATCGAGGACTACCCGTTCTCCGTGGTTCGCCACCCTGTCGGCAGCCTGGAAGAAGACGGCGTGATGGCCCGCGCTAGAGAAGCCCTTCCCAAGGTGCTTGAGATACTGTTGGTCAAATAGTCCATCCGCTCGGCTTCTTAAGAAGAGAACGCTGAATGTGGAGGCGAGGACTGGCCCGAATCGCTATGCCGGACCCCCGGAATATTCAGCCTGACCGCTGGCAACGTTTAGGCCTGATGTGGATCGTGGATGGCTCACCGTGCCAAAGCAGTAGGTGAATGAATGCAAGCCTACATCCTGAAAAGAATTCTCCTCTTCATTCCCACGATGCTGATAGTCACTACCGCTGTGTTTATTATCCTGCGCCTCGTTCCGGGCGACCCGGCCAGAATTATCCTCGGAGGCACTGACGGCAGGTCCCAGTACACAAGCGACCAGGTGTCAAAACTCCAGGCCAAGCTGGGTACGGACAAGCCTCTCATCGAACAATACGGGATATGGACCTGGAACCTGCTTCACCTGGACTTTGGCACGTCGTTCTGGTACGAGACCCCCGTGTGGGAGGACATCAAGACCAGGTTCCCCACTACGTTGGAACTAACCATCTTGGCCCTGCTGATTGCCACTGTCGTCGCAGTGCCGCTGGGGGCGCTCTCCGCAGTGTACCAGGACAGTCCCCTGGACTACCTGAGTCGATCGGTCACCATCTTAGGAATAGCCCTGCCCAACTTCTGGGTCGCCATAATGGTGTTGTTCATCTTGTCCAACGAGTTTGGCCACATACTGCCTCGCCTGGGCTACGTACAATTCTGGAAAGACCCCGGCAACAACCTTCATCAGTTGATATTTCCCGCTTTCGCGTTGGCCTTGTCCAACATGGCTTTTGTAGCCCGAATTACGCGTTCTGCCGTATTGGAAGTGTTCCGGGAGGACTACATCCGTACAGCCCGCTCCAAGGGACTGGCTGAGGGATTGGTCATCAGACGCCACGCTCTGAAGAACGCCTTGTTGCCGGTCGTCACGGTGAGCGCGTACGAGTTCGGCCGCCTTATGGGCGGAACGGTCATCATAGAGAAGATATTCAACGTGCCCGGAATGGGATGGCTTCTGTTGTCCGCCATCTCCCAGCGTGACTTCCCGATGATCCAGGCCATAGTGATAGTGTTGACCGGCATAGTGCTGGTCCTGAATGTGGTGACGGACCTCTTGTACGCGTGGCTCAACCCACGCATCCGATACGCCTAAGTCTCGCTTTAGGAATGAATAAGGGATTGTAGAGAATAGATGAACCAGGAACAGGGCGCACAAACCGGCTCTTCCTCACGGGCATTCGCCGATCTTAGGGAGAAGCCGTCCCTTGCCCGCAACCTGGTTGGCTACGTCAAAACAAAGCCGCTGGGCGCCTTTGGCGGTTTCGTGGCTACGCTCCTCATAGTCATCGCCATATTCGCCCCTCAGATTGCCACCCAAGACCACAGGACAACAGACCCTGACCGCATATACGCTCCTCCCAGCTCCGAACTGCTGTTTGGCGGCGACGAGTTGGGGCGGGACGTGTTCAGCCGCCTGGTTATGGGTTCGAGGATTTCCCTAACCGTGGGGCTGATAAGCGCCCTTGTCGGCTGCTCCGTAGGCTTGTTGGTGGGACTGACCAGCGCCTACTTCGGGGGAATCACAGACCTCCTTGTCCAGCGACTAATTGATGGGATGATAGCCTTTCCGGCTCTTGTGCTGGTCATTGCAATCGTCTCGGCCCTGGGTTCGTCTCTCAACAACGTGGTAATCGCCTTGTCCATATTGTTCGTACCAATCACCGCCCGGATCGTCCGTTCTCAGGCCCTGGCAATCAAAGAGATGGACTACGTCCTGGCCGCGCAGGCTGTGGGCGCCAGAGAGATTCGAATCATCTTCAGGCACATGCTGCCCAACACGTTGGCCATTGTGTTAGTGATCCTGACGTTCCAGCTGGGAGTGGCCATCATCGCCGAAGCTTCCCTGAGCTTCCTGGGGCTGGGGGCAGGCCCGGACGAGCCGTCCTGGGGCCGTATGTTGGAAGGGGCCACCAAACGATATGTGGGCATCGGACCCTGGCTTGCGGTGTTCCCGGGGGCGGCGATAGCCATAATCGTGTTCTCATGGAACGTGTTGGGAGATTCTTTGCGAGATATTTTGGATCCTCGACTCAGAGGCACCAGATAGGGAGAATTTTTCAAAAATTTGTTAGAATATAGGCGCTAATCTCTTGAAAACACGAGTTTGTCAACCGCTTCAGGGGCGACGCCGATGCAATTCGGTTAGGGTTAAGGAGGTGGCATAATGCCAGACGACGAACGAGCTGAAATGGCTCACTTGATGAGACGGGCAGGGTTCGGAGCGACTCCCGACGAATTGGACGTGGCGCTGGCAAAGGGCTACGACCGGGTCATCGACGAGCTGCTGGACCCGGGAGCGTACGGCATACCGCGCATGGACGTCAGTTTGCTGGCCCGTGTGTTTCCGTCGGTGGTCGGAGGGTTCTCAAAGGAAGCGACCAACCATCACATCTGGTACTTGGTAAGCAACCCGCGTCCCCTGGAAGAGAAGATGTGCCTCTTCTGGCACTCCGTCTTCGCCACTGGCGTCACCAAGGTGGACTGTGCCCTGGAGCTGACGCGCCAGATGGACATGTTCCGCAACCGCGGCATGGGCAACTACCATGAGTTGCTGGTAGAGCTGGCCAAAGACCCCGCCATGATCTACTGGTTGGACAACAACGAAAACCACAAAGACCAGCCCAACGAAAACTGGGGCCGGGAGCTGTTGGAACTCTTCTCGATGGGCCAGGGCAACTACACCGAAGAGGACGTGTTCGAGTGCGCCAGGGCCTTCACCGGATGGACCATAGCGCCAAAGCCGCCTTCCACAGGGTTGGGGCAATTCGCATGGGACTTCGAATACAGGGAAAATGACCACGACGACGGAGAGAAACGTTTCCTGGGGCAGAGGGGCAAGTTCAACGGCGAGGACGTGATCGACATCGTTGTCCGCCAGCCGGCCACGGCCCGTTTCATCGCCCGCCACCTGTACAACTTCTTCGTGGCCGACGAGGTGCAAGTCCCGGCATGGCTCCACACGCCACCCAGGGATCCGGTGGCCATCAACCTCATCGCCGAAGCCTTCGTGTCCTCCGGCTATGAGATGAAAGGCACCCTGCGGATGATCTTCGCCTCCGACTTCTTCAAGGAGTCCCGGTTCAAGCGGGTGAAGAGCCCCGCCGAGACGATTGCGGGCCTCTGCAAGCTGGTGGGAGACTTCAAGTACCCCCGATTGGGCCTGGAGCTTCTGGGGCTTGAATGTTGGTACATGGGTCAGTATTTGAGCGATCCTCCCAGCGTGGAGGGATGGAACCACGGGCATGAGTGGATAGACAGCGGCGCGCTGGTGAAGCGCATCAACTTGGCCGCTGACGCCGTGTCCAACATCGCCTACCCCGGAGTCCAGGCTATGGTGGACCGGATGAGAGGCATGGGCGAGTTGGGGCCGGACGAGGCAGTGGACGCATGTCTGGACATGCTGGGTCCGGTCTGGGTGGAGGACGACACCCGCGAGGAGTTGATGACCAATGCTCGCATGAACGGTGGACTGCAATGGGAGACGGACGATCAGGTGAGCGAGTCCACCCAGAAGGTGGCCGACATTCTAGCGTTGATCGTAGCCACGCGGGAGTACCAGTTCTGCTAGGCGCCCGTGTTGGTCCTCTGAGATAGTCAATAGCAAAATATCCAGGTGTTTCCGACGCAGGGAAGGAGAGAGGCATGAGAACGAAATACGTGAATGGGCGGGTATACAACTACGACTTCACCCACGGCTGCTCTGGAGTCGGGGGCAAGAATTTCTTCTATCCGGTGGACTTCGCCTTGGGGCCCCAGGGAAACATGTACGTGCTCAGCAAGGGCATGGAGTGGTTCCCTTCCCAGGGAATAACCAAGTGCAACCTGGACCACGAATTCTTCTGGGAAGACCGTGGGAGGAAATTCATGGACGGGCAGGCCCCGCAGCCCAGCTCCATCGCTGTGGACAGCCAGGAGAACGTATACGTCTCCGAGGAGATGACCAACCACATATTCATTTTCGACAAGGACGGGAACCGGCTGGGCAGTTGGGGTTCCGGCAGAGAAGTCTACGGCCTCCACACGCCGGACCGAGGCTCCAACGACGTTGTGCTCAGCGGCCTAGAGGTCGAGGACGACCGCCCTTCCAGTGCTTTAATGCCCCTAGCCAACAACTTCACCATGCCCTTCGAGCTCTACCTGAAGAAGGTGGGGGCTATGGACACCTCTGGCGACGGCCAGTTGAACGGCCCCAACGGCCTCACCTTCGACGAAGACGACAGGTTGTTCATCTGCGACAGCCATAACCATCGCGTGCAGATATTCACCAAGGATGGCCAGTTCATCAACAAATGGGGTCAGTACGGCAGCGACGAAGGGGACCTGAACCTGCCCTGGGGACTCGCTCTCGATAAGGACCACAACGTCTACGTTGCCGACTGGGGCAACTCCCGGGTGCAGAAGTTCTCCGACGACGGTCGGCACCTGGCCACGTTCGGCGGCCCCGACTCCGGGAAGGGCCGGCTCTACAGGCCGTCCAGCGTGGCGGTCGACAGCGAGGGTGATGTTTACGTCACCGACTACGACGCCCACAGGCTGGTCATCTACGAACCCAACGGCGACTACCTGTCGTCCTTTGAAGGCGACTCAGAGGAGCTCTCCCCGTGGGTCCTTGAGAGGTACGCCATGGACGCCGATGCAGCCAAAGCCCGAAAGCGGGCCGACTTGTCCGTGGAGAAATACTTCAAGTGGCCCGTGACCGTGAACGTAGACGATGAGGGACGCATTATCGTCCTTGAAGCGACCAGCGCTCGCATTCAGGTTTACATGAAAGAACAGGACTGGACGGACCCGCCCGAGAACCTATAGGCTCTCTCGGGCGATAGCAACGCTCGGAGCTTGAGTAAGAAGAAGTCGGGGAAAAAGTCTGGCCCGGGATAAACCCGGGCCAGACTTTTCTATTTGCGCCAGTTGGGCTAACCTAGCATTCGGGGTCGCACCACAGGTGCTCGTGCTTCCGCTGGGCCGATACGGAAGCGGGGGCGTTGAAGTTCTTTATCCTGTTGTTGACTATCCATCCGGCCATGGTGAAGTAGGAGTTGACGAAGGTGGAGTCCTGCATCAGTATCTCGTTCACCTGCCCCACCAACTCCTTGCGTCTGGCCGGGTCCAGCTCCGCCGCGATTTGGTCCCAAAGCGGCTCGGCCTTCTCGTTGTGGTAGCCGGTCTGAAGATCGGCCATCCTGGAACCCTTCCTGATGGCAAGGCCAGACGCGTCGGCGTCCGGGAACTGGAACGAGTTGAAGCCCGACGCTAAGTCATACTCCCCTGCGTCGTAGATGGCGCCCGCAGCAGCCCGCTCTATCTGCCTTATCTCAACGTCCCATCCCAGGAATCTCCTGAATTGGTCCTGGAGCAAAACGGCCTGGTCGCAACCGTCGGCGACCGGGTAGCAGGTCATCTCAACCTTGAACCCCTCGCCCGCTCCGGCTGCCTCCAGGAGTCTCTTGGCTTCGGCGATGTCGTCGGGGTGCTTCTCACCGTCCAACTCCCTTATGCCCGGGAACTGCAGGGCCTCTTCCGCCGTGAAGCTCCATGAGTACCCCGGAGGGACCGGAGTCCCCAGCAGATGTATCCCACCGAATGTCTGGATTATCGGCTGACGGTGCACCGCCAGGTGTATGGCTCGTCTTACCCTCGGGTCGTCGAAGGGCGCTCGTCTGGCGTTCATGTGCGTACCCGTCGTCCAGAAAGGCCCTCCGAAATAGGCGGTTATAGCGCCGTCGCTCTCCTCCACAAGCTGCTTGGTTGACTTGACGCTCAGGTTGCTGACCATGGAGCTGCTCATCATCACGTTCTCAGTCTTGTAGGCCGCGACTATGGCCGCCTCTTCAGTTATTACAAAGTGGCGCAGCTCATCTACGTAGGGCCGACCCTCCTTGAAGTAGTCGGTGTTCTTGATGTTCTGAGTGGAAACGTCCTTTACGAATTCGCCCATTCGGAAAGGCCCTGAGCCGATCATGGAACTCGGGTCCTTGTAGCTGGCGAACACCCCGGCCTCCACCTGGCTTTTAGGGACCACGACAACGGTGGTCTCGATGGCAAGAATCGGCATAAAGGCGGCTGAGGGCCTCTTCGTTTTGATCTCGATTGTACTGCCGTCCACCGCCCTGGAGGAGTCGTAGTACACCTTCAAGCTTCTGGCCGTGTTGCTCCGTCGGTCGCCCATCTCCTCGATGATGCGAGGGTCGTTGAGCGTCTCCGGCTCAATAAACAACGCCAGGCTGTACACCACGTCCTCGGACGTAACCGGCTCTCCGTCGTGGAACCGGGCGTTATCGTTCAGGTAGAACGTGTAGGTTATGCCGTCGTCGGCCACTTCCCACTCGCGGGCCAAGTCTCCCCTCAGGTCGTCCAGCGGCTCGGACTCCGGATTGTATTCGACGATCTGGCTGTACATGGGAGGCACCTGAATCCAGGCTGCAAAAACTCCCAAAGCCAGGAAGTCCAACGCCGGCTGGTTGTTGGCCTGCAGATTTATAGTGCCTCCGAATATCCCTTCAATCTTGGGCGGGCTGGTTGCTGTAGGGATCGCTGTCGGTGTGGGAGTGATCGGGGGGCGCGTTGGTTCGGCGGCGGCCGGCGTGTCGGTGGGCGGGACAGCCGTGGCAGGCACAGGTGTATTGGTGGCTTGAGGAGCGGAGGTGGACGTAGGGTCAGGCTCGTCCTCTCCGCCACAGGAAACCGCAGTCACAAGGGCCAGGACCAGTCCTATCACCAAGAACCAATGTACCTTCTTAGAAATCATCGGCTCACCTCGTACTATTCGTTGAATCCCATTCCTAAAACCTTATGAATTGGGGTACGCTAGCACGCTGATGATTGCCATGTCAATAGCCTTGGATAAATACGAATCGACTATCAGACCCCTAGACCGAATAATGATGAGCAATATGGAATTGCGGCGACGAAAGCCGTTGACAGGACAGTGAATTCGTCGCGAAGTCCTCCATAAGAATAGAGACCGCCTGGCCCTTGGCGGGAGAAGTTTGGGATAAGGGGTACAACGGTCTCGTATCCCCGGTGCTGTGGCGTGCAGATCCCAGGGAACCTTGCGACAGGGGACAGCGCCCTGGATTCCTGCCTACGCCGGAAAGGCTAGTGCAGAGATAGAGTCCCTCATCCTCGATAGCTCGGGTAAGGCGCTTTTGGGTCCGACGCCTCTGGAGACCGATTAAAGGTTGTACGGAGGCTCCGCCCAGTTCTGTTCTTTTACGTAAATCTGCAAGCGGCAGGAGATGGCTTCGAGCACCATGATTCGCCCTTCGTTGTCTACGTTCACCGCCACCGGCCTCCGGAACTTCTGCTCTCGGCTCAGGTCGGCCCTCTTGCGGGCCTTTTGGAAGCCTGGATTCTGCATCAGCTTCTCTTGGGCCCAAGGGGTGATCTGGTCGGCGTCCCCGTGGAAGGAAGTCAGGAACTCTCCCTCGGCATCATAGACAACTAACCGCTGGCCGCCCCAGTCGGTGACATAGACGTCGCCGTCCCTGTCCACGGCCACGCTGGAGGGGTGGTCCAGCTCGCCGTCTCCACTGCCCGCCGCGCCGAAGGTGGCCAGATGACGCCCGTCGTCGGAAAACTTCTGGACCCGCGAGTTGCCCCAGTCGGCGACGTAGACGTTGTGGTCCTTGTCGAGGGTGAGTCCCCAAGGCAGGTTCAACTCGCCCTCGTCGGTCCCGTGCTGACCCCACTTGCTTATGAATTGACCGTCTTTGGTGAAAATCTGGATACGGTGGTTGTTGCTGTCGGAGACGAACAGCTTGTCGTCCTCGTCGAAGGTGAGGCCGTTAGGGCCGTTCAACTCACCGTCGCCGGTTGCGTCCATCGCCCCAATCTTCTTTAGGTATTGCTCGAAGGGTATGCTGAAGTTGTTTGCGATGGGCATCAGTCCGGGAAGGTCAGTTTGGAAGTCATTGGAAGTCCTCTGAGGCGTCGTAAGTCCGCCCAGAACTCCTGAACCCCAGTCCCCGACACGCTTTCCGTCACTGTCGAATATGTAGATGTGGTTCGTCATCTCGTCAGAAACGTACACGTTCTCCTGGCTGTCCACAGCTATCGAGCTGGGCACGGGCGCCTGCCCGTCCATGAACCCCGTGTCCGTCTGGTTTCCCCGGTCCTCCCACAGCAAGCGGTGGTCCAGAGTCACCTTGCTGATGCCGTGACACGTCACAAACTCGCAGCCTTTGTTCAGTACGTACAAACTGCCCTCAGAGCCAAGGGCAAAGTCCACCGGAAAGAAGAAGTTCTCTCCTCCGATGCCGATCCCACCAAGGCAGTAGTCGTAGTTGAATACCCGACCATTGACGTATTTCGTTCTCATGATTCTCTCCTTACAGGCATCGAAAACCTATCAGCGACTCCAGACACCCGGCCAGCGGCCGGCGCCTAGCAGAACTGGTACTCTCGCGTGGCGACCACCAGCGCAAGGAGGTCCAGGGCCTTCTGGGCGGACTCCCTAGTCTGTTCTGCCGTCTCCCACTTCAATCCGCCGCTCATCCGGGCCTTTGCTATCAACTCCTCGCGGGTGTCGTCCTCCACCTCTACCGAACCCAGCATGTCCAGGCACGCGTCCACTGACTCCTCGGGACTCAGTTCACCCATGCCCCTCAGTCTGTCCACCATAGCCTGGACACCGGGGTATGCTATGTTGGACACGGCATCGGCTGCGAAGTTGATGCGCTTCACCAGCGAGCCGCTGTCTATCCACTCGTACCCGTGGTTCCACCCTTCTACGCTGGGCGGGTTGCCGAGGAACTGGCCCATATAGGAGGTCTCGACGCCCAACAGTTCCAGCCCCAGCCTGGGGTACTTGAAGTCGCCCACCAGCTTGCACAGCCCCGCCACGGTCTCTGCGGGACTCTTTACCCGCTTGAACCTGGAGTCTTTGAAGAAGTCGGAGTTAAAAATCATCCTCAACGTGGGTTTCATCTCGTAACCCGACGACACAAAAGCGTCGGCGATGAGGTTGACGGCCACCGGGTCCTGGGGAGGAGTGTGGAGCCAGGACGGGACTTGCACTTCGTCGGCCACAAAGAAGTTGTACAAGTGGCGTGCTATGAACCTGGCCGTCGCGGGCTGGCGGACTATGATGTCGATTACGTCTTCGCCGTTGAACTTGCCCCGCTGCCCCAGGAAGTTTTTTTCGCCGTCGTCGTGGTCGTCTTCCCGGTACTCGAAGTCCCAGGTGAAGCGGGAGCTCCCGCCCTGGGTGGGCTTTGGCGCAATGGTCCAGCCGGTAAAGGCCCGGGCGCACTCGAACACGTCCTCTTCGGTGTAGTTGCCCTGGCCCATGGAGAAGAGCTCCAGCAGCTCCCGGCCCCAGTTTTCGTTGGGCTGGTCTTTATGGTTGTAGTTGTTGTCCAGCCAGTAGATCATGGCTGGGTCCTTGGCCAGTTCTATCAGCAGCGTGTGATAGTTGCCCATGCCATAGGCCCGGAACATTCTCATCTGGCGAGCCAACTCCTGGGCGTTGTCTATCTTGGCGTCGCCGGTGGCGAAGATGGTGTGCCAGAAAAGGGCCATCTTCTCCTCCAGGGGACGCGGGTTGTTGACGAGGTGGTAGATGTGAATCGAGGCCGCTTCCGGCGGGATTGTTCCGCTTTCCAGAGACGGGTATATGCGATGAAGCAGGTTGGCGTCCATGGGCGGTATGCCGTACTCCTCAGGGTCCACCAATTCGTCTACCACCCGGTCGTAACCCTTGGCCAACAGCACGTCCAACTCGTCGGGAGTCGCTGCGAACCCAGCCCTCCTCATCAAATGCGCCATTTGAGATCTTTCTTGGTCTGACATCGTGTGCACCCCCTTAGTGAATGGCCCGGATACGCCTGGAGCTCTTGCCGGATGAAGGTGAAGTGAAAGGAACTACGGCGCCCCAGTTAATTTGCGAAAAAGATACAATCTATGTGCCTATCTGTCAATATGTTCGTATTTGTACCTGCAATAAATACTACATACACTAATACGCGGACTATGCATAGCTACGACTCCGCCCCATTTTGTAGGGGACCCTTGGAAAGACCTCCGTCATACAAGCGAAAGTCGTCATCCGAGGTCTCCTCAAAAGTCGGGAGGCGCTATCACCCAAACCCATTCCAAGGGAGGGGTAATTCAAAGGTCTCTTAACGCTATAGCACGGCGATGGGGTTCACCGGCGACCCGGTGCCGCCGACGACCTTCAGCGGGGCGATAGTCAGCATGAATTCGTAGCGTCCTTCTTCGGCGCAGGCTATAGCCAGAGGTTCCAGAAGGGCGTTGTCCACCAGCCCCACTCCGTATGAGGATATGGCAGCGTGTATCGCCCAGGGGATATCGTACCCCTTTGGGTTGCAGTCCATCATGTCCCAAACGAGGATGCACACGTCGTGGTCACGGATGAACGGCATGCAGGAAACGTGCAGACCGGGCCTCGCTGACCCGGCGCGTCCCAGCCAGGGATGGTCGTCAGGGCGGGCCCTGATGCAGGCGTCCCTGCCGCTGTACACCACCAGTGCGTCCCCCGGCCTCACCGACACACCCTGGGCCTTGGCTATGTCCTCAAGCTCCCACCCGTGGACGGGTCGATCTTCGGTCACGTACGGCTCATTGCGGAATTTAGGCACGTCGAGCAGCACCCCGCGAGTGACTATTGCATCAGCCCACTTATCCACTCCGCCGAATTTGGCGCCGTGGAAGGTGATCTCCTCGGCTGGGTCTCTACCGTTGTACATACGGCCGTAGTTCCAGATGTGGGAGATGGCGTCAAGATGGGTCGCCGCCGAGCCGTGAAAGGCGATGCCCAGGTAGTCGGCGGCATAGCCGCTGTCCGGGGCGACGTTGTGAGAATACATCCAGTGCTCCGCCGGGGTCGGGTTCCAGGGGGCCGGTTCTTTGGGGAAGGGCCTGCTGAGGGAGACCGTCCTGCCGCTGACCACCAGCTTTGCAGCCTCTATTCGCACTTCAGGAGTGATGAGGTTAACCGCACCCACGTCATCGTCGTCGCCCCATCGTCCCCAGTTGTTCCGCTCGTTGAAATAGGATTGCACCTCTTCGAACGTCGGCAGTCGCCTCTCCATCTCAGTACCTCCTCCACTGTTGAATTGAAACCGGGAATATCAAGCTGTCATGTTTCGTTCGCCAGCCTAGTCTGAGCTGGCTGGAGGGTTGGGAGCGTGGAAATCGTGAACGGATTGGCCGCCTCATTCGATTAACCACGTGGGGTTAAGGGTGTATACATTATGCCTGATTTCCGGGCCATGTGTTAGCCCGGCGGGCATATCAGGGCGTTTCACCACTGATAAATTGACTTGCTCCCGGGTCTTTGTTCGACCTGCTATGTTAGCCCGACAAGCATCGGGATAGGTTCAGTAGGCAGAAAAGCCGCCGGCGGCGGTTGTCAGGGTTCGGGAGCCAACTGGGAAGTGATGACGCCGTAGAAGTGTCCACACTGGGTGATGGGACCTCCGTGGCATATGGGGGGTTCCCGCGGGTCCGACAAAGGCGTGTGTATCTTCTCGTCTACTGTTTTCGGTTCCATGAACATCTTGATTCGTGCTCACGATATGTACCGGAAACAGTCCGCTAAGAACTGGCCTTGCGTATGCTGGGTTAAGTCTGAGCATAATGACCCCGATTTGGCCATATTCGAGAAACAGGCGAAACTGCTCCACATATTCCGAATTCTGGATTCTAATAATAGAAGCCAAATAGGATACAGTAGTTGTCAGGGCACTGCTGGAGATGGTCACGAACTTAAGACCTCTGGTAGTATGGGTGTCCCTCGAAACATTTAAAGAAATCAACTAAATTGCTATGAGAATTCCAATGGTTGGGATTCCGACGGTCGTCATGGGAGCGCTGGTCCTCATGGGCGCCGCCGCCTTTTCAGTGGGTTTCGCCTTTGCTCAGGGCGACACCGAGTTTGGCGCGGCTTCACCCAGCGATTGCTCCTTGGGCGTGGCCGTGCCCGATCCAGCCAAAAATACGGGACTGGTATCCGATTGTGTGGCGCTTCTGACCGCCCGGGACACGCTGGCTGGCAGCGCCACGCTGAACTGGTCGGCAAGGTTTCCCATCGATCAATGGCAAGGCATTACTTTGACCGGATCACCTCTGCGGGTTAGTGAGTTAAACCTCTGGACCAAGAGACTAACAGGCGAAATACCGACGGAGCTGGGGAGACTTTCCAACCTGCGTGTGCTCCGCCTCAATAGCAACCAGTTGACAGGGCAAATACCGCCGGAGCTAAGCGAACTTTTTGACCTGGAAACGCTGGACCTATATAGCAACCGGCTGACCGGGGGGATACCGGCCGAACTGGGCGAACTTGCAAACCTACGATATCTGCACCTTATGGACAACCAGTTGACCGAGGATATGCCTCAGGGGTTGACAGGACTGGAAGCGCTGCAGTCGCTTCGCTTCTATAACAATCCAGGTCTTTGCGCGCCGGTCGATGAAGGATTCCAGACATGGCTCCGGAGCGTCGAAGTAGTTCGCGGCAGCAGCTGCTCATCAATGGACTCGGCTGAGGATATGGCCGTCCTGGTTGAGCTCTACAACAACTTGGACGGGCCGAATTGGAGGAATAGCGCCAACTGGCTGAGCGACCAGCCAATTAGGGAATGGCATGGTGTCACCAATGATCGGAACGGACGAGTCACTGGGCTGTACCTCGAATACAACCGGTTGGACGGGGAGATGCCGGCGGAGTTGGGCGGCCTGGCCAACTTGCATGACCTGTCCCTATTGGGCAACCGGTTGACCGGGGAGATACCACCGGAGTTTGGCGGTCTTGCCAACCTGCACGCTCTATCCCTATCGAGCAACCAGTTGACCGGAGAGATACCAACGGAGTTGGGCGGCCTGACCAATCTGCACGTGCTGTCCTTATCGAAAAATCAATTGACCGGCGTGATACCGGTGAAGCTTGGCAATCTTACAAACCTGTTGTGGCTGTACCTGGACAACAACCAATTGACCGGGGTGATACCGGTGGGACTGGGCGATCTTTCCAACCTTGTGATGCTGGAGCTATCGGCAAACCAGTTGACCGGTGGTATACCGAAGGAGTTGGGTCGACTCTTCAACCTCCAAATGCTGTGGCTTGACCATAACGAGTTAACTGGAGAGATACCAGACGAATTGGGTGGCCTGACCAACCTGGAAAGTCTACTGCTAAGCGACAACCTGTTGACTGGGCCGATACCTACGGGGCTTGGGGGCCTCGACAATCTGCAAATCCTGCACCTCCAAAACAACAGGTTAGCCGGGGAGATTCCGGCTGAGTTGGGAGACCTCGAGAAGCTGTTTGCGCTCCACCTTTCGAACAACCAGTTAACAGGGGAGATACCGCCCGAGTTGGCGGACATCCCCGACCTTCTAGAGCTGTCCTTAATGGGCAACCGGCTTACCGGGTGTATTCCCGAAGGCTTGAGGTACGCGTACTACAATGACTTGGACGAACTTGGTCTTCCGTTCTGCGACACGGCGCTGACCAGCCTAAGTGTTGGACCTAGACCGCTGTCTCCTGAGTTCGACCCGAACCATTTTCAGTACACGACGACGTCGGGGCTGTCGCCGGTTACGGTGACCTCCACTGATGAAAGCGGCGCATCCGTCCGGGTTTTGGACCAAAACGGCGATGTAGTTGCAGACGCCGACAGAGCTTTAGATGGTCATCAGGTCGATCTTGTAGATGGAGCCACCACGATTAAGGTGGAAGTAACGTCGGCGGACGGGCAGTCGGACTCTACTTACACTATCTTGGTGGTCTTCGAAGACTTGGCTGACCGATACGATGTAGACGACAACGGGGAGATTGATAGGGACGAAGCCATCACGGCGGTGGCAGACTACTTCAGCGGGGCCATAGGCAGGGAAGAAGTGTTGGCTGTCATCATCCTATACTTCTCCTCCGGATAGAGTCGTCTGGGTCATTGACTGGGACCCGGGAAGGCGTAATTCGTGATTAGAGTGGGGTCGTTTCGCAAATTGGTTCTGGCAGTCGCAACGGCGGTCTTATTGGCGGCCGCTGCCTTTTCGGTGGGTTTTGCGTTTGCTCAGGGCGACACCGTGTCTGATACGCTTTTACCCAACGATTGCTCCTCAGGCGTAGCCGTAACTGCTCCGGGCAACAACCCAGGACTGGTGTCCGACTGTGAAACGCTGCTGGCGGTGCGAGACACCCTGGCGGGCAGCGCTACGCTGAACTGGTCCGCGGACACTCCCATCAGCGACTGGGAAGGCGTCGATGTGTACGGAACTCCGGAGCGTGTCATAGCGCTGAACCTGTACAATCGCGGGTTGACGGGTACGATACCCGCCGAACTGGGCGACCTTGCCGATCTGAGCATCCTTCACCTCAATCATAATCAGCTGACCGGGCCAATCCCTTCTACAATGGGCAGCCTCGCCAACCTCCGATACCTTTACCTCGATGGCAACCGCCTGAATGGCCCGATACCCAAGGAGCTGGGCAATCTCGCCAACCTATTGGATATGTACCTCACCTTCAACGAGCTGACCGGGCCTATACCGGTGGAATTGGGCGACCTCACCAGTTTGCAAAGCTTGTACCTTTATCGTAACCAGTTGAATGGCCCCATACCCAAGGAATTGGGCTCCCTTACTGGTCTTCAGAGTTTACAGTTGAGCGACAACCAATTAACCGGACGTATACCCAAGGAGCTGGGCA
This sequence comes from Dehalococcoidia bacterium, assembly GCA_965224415.1. Classification (GTDB taxonomy): domain Bacteria; phylum Chloroflexota; class Dehalococcoidia; order Lucifugimonadales; family JAGWBF01; genus DAOUJI01. The sequence goes on from CBDCZB010000003.1 coordinate 52,068, forward strand.
ATCTCGCCCACCTTCAATTCTTGTACGTCCGTAACAATAAATTGACTGGGTCAATACCCGGCGACCTGGACGGTCTCACTAGCATAAAAGCGATGGGCCTCAGCGGGAACGATCTTACCGGGAGCATACCTGCCCGACTGGGCGGCCTTCCTAGCCTGCGCTTACTGGAGCTTGGCCGCAACCGGTTAGTTGGCCCGATCCCTTCTGAACTGGGCAACCTTTCCAACTTGAAAAGTCTGGCACTCGACCATAATCAACTGACGGGACCGATCCCTGGCGGACTCGGCAGCCTCTCCAGTCTGGAATACTTGGAACTCAACCACAACCAGTTGTACGGTTCGATACCTGCCGAGTTGGGGAGCTTGTCTGAACTGCGAATCCTTCGGCTTTACCAAAATCAGTTGAATGGATTGATACCCAGCAAACTCGCGAACCTCGCCGATCTGAGGGAGTTGCATTTAGGCGGCAACCAATTCACTGGACCGATACCGACGAAATTGAGCGAACTGGCCAATCTGGAATGGCTGGACCTGTCAAATAACAGGTTGGCGGGCTCAATTCCTGCGGAATTAGGCGTCCTTACTAACCTGAAAAAACTTTACCTTAACTTGAGCAGGTTGACCGGTCCGATCCCGGCGGAGCTGGGCAGCCTCTCCAGCCTGGAAGAGTTGGTCCTCAGCAGAAACAGGTTGGGGGGCCGACTGCCCACCGAACTGGGCAACCTCTCAAACCTGCGGCTGCTGGAGATTGAAGAGGTCCAGCTGGCCGGTCATATCCCTGTCGAGCTGTCCAACCTCACCAACCTGAAAAAGATGTCCCTATCGGGCAACCATTTGTTGGGACCTATTCCCTCAGAATTTGGAGAGCTTGCCGCTCTTCAAGAATTGACGCTTGATCGCAACCAGGTAACAGGCCCGATTCCCACAGAGTTGGGCGAGCTATCCAACTTGAAGGGTTTGATTCTCAACAACAACCTATTGACCGGGTCAATCCCGACTGAACTCGGTCGTCTATCCAATCTGGAATTGCTCCATCTGTCGTCGAACCGATTGAGCGGGTGTGTTCCAGCGGCGTTGGAAAATGTGCAGGACAACGATTTGGGCCGATTGGGGTTGCCGTTCTGCATCCCGCCGCAAATTGCCCTGACCTCCCTGAATGTCGGGCCAAGGCCGTTGGTCCCGGAGTTCACACCTGAACACACCGAATATGTGACGGTTTCAGGCATATCCCCGATCACGGTGACTGTTGCTACCAAGGATGATGCCTCCAGCCGAGTCTTGGACGAATACGGGGATGAGATACCCGACGCTGATACTGCTCAGGAGGGGCATCAGGTCGAGATCGGTGACGGTGTTACCGTCATCAGGGTTGAGGCGGCATCCCCAGACGGGGATACGGTCAACACCTACACCGTGAAAGTCACCTACGAGGACTTGTTAGAACGATACGACTTAAACGACAATGGCGTCATAGACAGGGACGAAGCCATCACGGCGGTGGCGGACTACTTCAATGGCGCCATAGGGAGGGATGAAGCGCTAGCTGTCATCGTCCTCTACTTCTCCTCCGGATAGAGTCGTCTGGGTCATTAACTGAGACCCGGGAAGGTGTAAGTCGTGATTAGAGTGGGGTCGTTTCGCAAATTGGCTCTGGCAGTCGCGACGACGGTGTTATTGGCGGCCGCCGCTTTCTCGGTGGGACTGGTCTACGCCCAAGATTCCGAGGACACTGAGGCAGCAAACGACTGCTCTTCGGGGGTGGCTGTCCCCGACCCCGTCGAAAACGCGGGGCTGGTGTCCGACTGTGAAACTCTTTTGGCGGTGCGGGATACTCTGGCTGGCAGTGCCACCCTGAACTGGTCTGCGGACATCCCCATAGCCGACTGGCATGGCGTTGGTGTGGATGGAACGCCACAGCGTGTCACTCTGCTGACACTGGACAATCGAGGGTTGACTGGAACGTTACCAGCCGAACTGGGAATGCTTTCTAGTCTACAGGTGTTGGGGCTTGGCCTCAATCAGTTGACCGGCGGGATACCCGCCGAATTGGGCAGTCTAGGGAATCTGACGAAACTCCACCTTTCTCAGAATCAACTTACTGGATCGATTCCCAAAACGGTGGGCATGCTCTCCAAGCTAGAGAGTTTGCAACTTCGATATAACCTTTTGTCCGGAGGGTTGCCCCCAGAACTAGGCAACCTTGGCAGTCTTACTTGGATGGATATTGCCGGCAATGGACTGACCGGCCCGGTACCTGTCGAACTAGGGAATCTATCTAATCTGCGAGTGATGCTCCTATGGAGCAATCGGTTGACTGGTCCGATACCCGCCGAACTGGGTAGACTGTCCAGCTTGATATCGCTGAGTCTTTCACGCAACCGGTTGACCGGATCGATTCCCGAAGAACTTGGAAGTCTTTCTAGTCTGCAAGGGCTATACCTCTGGGAAAATCGGTTGACCGGGTCGATACCCTCTCAACTGGGAAACCTAGTTAACCTAACAGAGCTGTGGCTGAGATACAACCAACTGACCGGCCCCATACCAACCGAATTGGGACGCCTGTCCAATTTGGAAAATCTCTACTTATCCTTCAACCAGTTGACGGGCCAGATTCCCGCAGAGTTGGGCGAGCTTTCCAACTTGAAACTTCTGCTGCTCGACAACAACCAGTTAACCGGGTCAATCCCCTCCGAACTGGGCAATCTCTCCAACCTGAACACTTTGCTCCTGTCACCGAACCAATTGCTCGGATGCGTTCCAGTGACATTGGCGGACGTGCCGGACAATGACTTTTCCCAGCTGCACCTGCAGTTCTGCGATGTGCTGTTGACCGCACTAAGCGTCGGGCCGAGGCCGTTGGTCCCGGAGTTCGCACCTGAACACACCGAATATGTGACGGCTTCAGGCATATCCCCGATCACGGTGACTGTTGCTACCAAGGATGATGCCTCCAGCCGAGTCTTGGACGAAAACGGGGATGAGATACCCTACGCTGATACTGCTCAGGAGGGGCATCAGGTCGAGATCGGTGACGGTGTTACCGTCATCAGGGTTGAGGCGGCATCCCCAGACGGGGATACGGTCAACACCTACACCGTCAAGGTCACCTACGAGGACTTAGCTGATCGATACGACGCCAACAGCAACGGGACCATAGACAGGAATGAAGCCATTACCGCGGTGGCGGACTATTTTAATGGCTCGATAGGCAGAGATGAAGTCCTGGTTGTAATCAGCCTCTATTTCTCTTCTGCGTAGGATGTGAGACGAAGCCCGGTTAACACCCGATAGAGGCCGGAGCTTAATACGGCAGCCGGGTGTCAGGGTTTTCCCGCATGTAGTTGGCTTGCCGGACACCGAAGTCCTCTTGGAGCTGTACGGTCATTCCGCCGTCCACTACCAGGGAGTGGCCCGTGATGAACGCGGCCTCGTCCGAACTGAGGAACACCACGGCGTTGGCTACGTCCTCCGGCTTGCCCAGCTTCCTCAACGGGTATTGGTCCTCAAAGAAACGCTCCCCTGACGGATTGTCGTTCCAACCGGCCCGGAGGCGTTCCGTGACGATGTGGCCGGGGCAGATGGCGTTGATCCTGATCCCCATCGGTCCGAAGTCTGTGGCCATCTGCCTCGTCACGCCTATGACTGCCGACTTGCCTGCCTCGTAGATCAGCTTTCCGGGGGCGGTAAGGAGACCATGGACGGACGAGATGTTCACGATGCTGCCGGCGCCCGTCTTACGCATCTCAGGCACAGCGTACTTGGCTGCCAGGAAAATGGACTTCACCAGCAGGGCCATTCCAACGTCCCACGCTTCTTCCGTGACTTCCAGGGCGCCGCCTTCTCCGCCGCCGTGGGCGGGGCTGTAGGCATTGTTGACCAATATGTCCAGCCTGCCCCATAGCTGAGTCGCCCGGTCGATCATCGCTTTGATGTCGCCGTGTCGTCCCAAGTCCGCCCGGATGCTCTCAGCCGTGCCCCCTTGTCTGCGGATAGTCTCAACGTTGGCCTCCGACGTGGCGTCGTCGATGTCCGCTATCAGGACCTTGGCTCCCTCCTCGGCGAGCCGCCGTGCGCAGCTGCCTCCGATGCCCTGAGCGCCGCCTGTGACGATGGCCGCCTGGCCGTCCAGTCTGCCCATTGCTCACCTCCGTATGCGAGGTCATTGGTTCGAAGTCAGCGACTTTGAAGATTTTTCAAGCCGTTGGAGGGAATCTCACTCAAGAGACCGCCTTCGGCCATCCACTAGGAACGCCGCTCTCCGCGAATGAAAGGCTATCCGGCAGGGTTGCTGCGCCTGGTGGGAGTGTCTGCGATGAAGCCGGAAAGGTTCAGAGCGGTGTGAATCAGGCCGGTGTGGGAGTAAGCTTGGGGGAAATTGCCCAGTTGCCGGTTGGCCGCGGGGTCGAACATTTCGGCGAAGAGTCCCAGGTGGTTGGCGCGCTTGGTGATCATTTCGTGGAAGTAGTCTAAACCCCGGTCGGTCTGCCCCGTGTAGATGAGGTTTCCAATTAGCCAGAAGCTCAGCAGGGTGAAAGCTCCTTCCCGCTGGCCCTCCAGCCCGTCGTCCGTCTCTTCCGGCAGATAGCGCCAGACCAGTGGCCCTTCGGTCAGCTCCCGCTCGATGGCGTCTACATTTTGCCGAATGCGAGGGTCGTCGCGCGGTATCAGCCCCAGGAAAGGTATCGCCAGGTTGGAAGCGTCCAGGGCGTCGGAGCCGTACCGCTGCCGGAACGCTTGCTTGGAGGAGCTCCAACCCTGGTCCAGGATTTCGGTCTTTATCCCGTCGGCGGCGAGAGACCAACGCCTGTACAATCGTCTGTGTCCCGTAGCGGCGGCAATGTAGGCTGCCTGGTCGAGAGCCGCCCAACACATCACTTTGGAGTACACGAAGTGTTGCTGGTCGCCGCGCACTTCCCACACACCCCGGTCTTTTCGCTGCCAATTGCCCATCACGGTTTCCGCGAGAGAGCGGACCAGCTCCCAGGCTTCCTCCGGAATCTCTCCGCGAAGCACCAGCAGGGAATGGATGGAGAGGATGACTTCTCCGAAAACGTCCATTTGCAGATGGTCGGCTGCGGCGTTGCCGATGCGGACAGGACGAGAGTCTTCGTATCCGCCCAGATGGTCGAGAGTGTATTCTTGGAGCGATGAAGTCGGGCTGATGCCGTAGACGATCCGAGTTTTCCGCTGGCCTAACTGGCACTGGTCCAAGAGCCAGTGCATGTAGCGATCGGCCCCGTAGGAGTCTCCCAAACGATAGAGGATATCCACGGTGAATGCTGTGTCGCGCAGCCATGAGAAGCGGTAGTCCCAGTTGCGGGAACCGCCTATGGTCTCCGGCAGGCTGGTGGTGGGCGCGGCGACAATGGCTCCGGTGCGCTGGTACATCATGAGGTGAAGAGCCAGGAACGAGCGGACAACAGAGTCTCGCCACAGTCCCTCGTAGTTCATTCTGGCCACCAACCCACGCCAGTATCGTTGCGTGTGGTCGAGTTTTTCGGAGGTGCGCCGCCGTCCCAGGCTGGCCGGGCGCCCGTGCCCGTACGACAGCACGAAGGTGACTGTTTGTCCTTCTGTGAGGGTGAAATTGCACACGACTCCCCGGTCGTCGAAGGGCAAGGGAATGTCGGCCAGCAGGGTCATCGTCTGACGGCCGCCGCGGGCTTGGACTGCGGCCCCGCTGGAATCGCCGCTCAGCAATCGGAAGCTGGGTACGGTGCGAGCGTAGTCGTGTCTGGGCTGGAAATCGCAGCGCAGTTCCATATTCCCCACCAGGCAAGTGACGATGCGGTGAATTTCGTATGGAGCTTCGGGAGGGGTTTCCGGGTTGTCGTCGTGGTCAGCGGGGGCGGGCATGAAGTCGGTGACCGAAACTATTCCAGAGGCCGTGCGAAAAGTGGTCTGTAGGACGTTGGTGTCGGCTACGTACTCCTGGCGGGTCTCGATGATTGTGCCGGTAGGGCCGATGCGGAAATGGCCGCCGACGTCAGGGTCAAGGATGGCGGCGAAGACGCTGGGGGAGTCGAATCGCGGAAAGCAGCACCAGTCGATGGAGCCGTCGGTTCCGACAAGCGCCGCAGAGGACATGTTGCCTATAAGTCCGTAGTTGTACACGCTTAGCCTGGGCTGGAGCCGTCCTGGTTGGTGTACGTGAATTTATCACCGGAACCCAACGATGTGCAATAAACGGGTTAAGCATTTTCCGTAGATGTTGGCGCTAAACCTCACTCGAACGCTGTAGGAGGCTAGTGGAGACTCAGCCGTTCGCCCGTGGTCACTCCAGACGGTAGTGGAAGTAGGCGGCTGCGACCAGGTTGTGAAGATTTATGGACAGCTCCATGACTTGGAGCAGAAACTCAGCGCGTCCTTCCTGCTCCGGCCATTCGTAACGGACCATCTCACGCACCCGCGCGGCCAGCCGCCGCGCCTCGAGCCCGGGAGCCGTGTCCGGGCCGGGGCCGCAGCCGGCAAGCTCGACCTCCGCTGCGTCCAGCGACCGGCAGAGGGACGTGGGCAGCGCCGGATCGGTGACCAGCAGGTCTAAAGCCTGTCCCGGATGCACCTTGACGCCGTGTCTGCGGTTGTAGGCGTCCAAGGCGTGATTGGCGCGGAGCAGGGCCGTCCACCCCACGACGGCGGCATCGTTGTCCTCCAGGCCGGCCATCTGGACCAGTAGGAGGGCGGTTAAGGTCTGGGAGCGTTCTATAAGGCCTCCCAGCCGGAGGAAGCTCCAGCCTTCGTCACGGTACATCGTGGACTCTGCTACACCGGAGAATGTGTCCATCTCCCTCGACAAGTCATCGTAGAAGGTTTCCGGTGTCCCAGTCCAGATGTCTCGAATGCCCATCCTTTGGACTCGGAGGTAGGCCAGATTGATGGACGTCCACATCTCGGCGCTGATGCAGTGGCGCATCTGGCGGGCGTTCTCACGGACCAAAGAAAAACAACTCCACACAGAACCCGGGTTGGTGCGCTCGAAGGTGAGGTCGTCGGCTAGAGTATAGGAATCTGCCAGGGTGTAGCTGTCGTCGTCGCCGATTTCGAGACTGCCGCCGGGCGGCTCACGTTCTATGCTGGAGTAGATGCGTCTCCAGCCGAAATATATCTCCCGCACTGGCCGGTCCGACAACGCTTCCGTTTGCAAACGGAGCAGGCGGCAGAGGCTCTGCGTCCGTTCCATGTATCGGCCCATCCAGTAGATGCCTTCTGCGCTGCGTGAGAGCATGGTTACGTCCGTTCAGTCCTCCAGCACCCAGAAGTCCTTGCCGCCCCCGCCCTGGCTGGAGTTTACAACCAAGCTTCCCCGGCGCAAGGCCACGCGGCAGAACGCTCCCGGCACGATTCGGGTCTGGCGTCCCTGAAGCACAAAGGGCCGGAGGTCTACGTGACGGGGTTCGAAGCTCCCGTCAATCAAGCACGGCGACCTGGAGAGCGCGAGTGTCGGCTGCGAAATGAAGTCTGCAGGGTTGGCCCGCACCTGGGCGGCGTACCGTTCCCGCTCCTCCGGCGTTGAGTGGGGGCCCACCAGCATCCCGTACCCCCCGGACTCTCCGACACGCTTGACCACCAGGTCCTGGAGGTTGTCCAGGGTGTATTCCAGGTCCTCCGGCCTCCTGCACAGGCGGGTTTCTACGTTGGCCAGCAGCGGCTCCTCGCCCAGGTAGTAGCTCACCATATCCGGGACGTATGCGTATATGCTCTTGTCGTCGGCGACCCCTGTCCCGGGTGCGTTGGCGATGGTCACGTTCCCCTTTTGCCAGGCGCGGACCAGTCCGGGAACGCCGACCAGGGAGTCCCTGCGGAAAACGGTAGGGTCGATGAAGTCGTCGTCCACGCGACGGTACACCACATCCACGCGTTGCAGACCTGTTGTTGTGCGCATGTAGACAAAATCGTCACGGACAATCAGGTCCCGGCCCTCCACCAGCTCCGCGCCAATCTCGTGGGCCAGGAAAACGTGCTCGTAGAAGGCGGAGTTGTACACCCCTGGCGTTAGCAGCGCAATGGACGGCTCCGGCCGCCCTTCTGGAGCCAGTTCCCGCAGTGTCTCCAATAGGGACCGGCCATATTGCTCGACCTCACGCACCCGCGAGGCGCGGTACAAGCGACGCAAGTTTGCCTTGGACGCCTTGCGGTTGGCGAGCATGTAGGACACGCCCGAAGGGACCCGCAGGTTATCCTCGAGCACCCAGAAGCCGTCGTTGGTGCGCACCAGGTCCGTGCCGCAGATGGCGACCCAGACGCCGTGGGGCGCGGAGAATCCGCGCATCTCTGCCCTGTATTGTGGGCGCCCGTCCACCAAATCGGCGGGGACCACCCCGTCACGGACGATATGGGACTCCCCGTAGACGTCCTCCAGGAAGAGGTTCAGAGTTTTAAGACGTTGGGTCAGTCCCTCCTCTAGGAGCCGCCATTCGGCGCTCGACATCACACGGGGCAGGCAATCGATGGGAATGATTCGCTCGTCTGCCTCGTTGTCGCCGTAGACAGTGAAAGTGATGCCTTCGTTGGAGAAGGAGCGCGTTACGCGGTCCTGGATGGCGTTGATTTCTTCCGTGGAGAGGCGGGTCAGGGTGTCGTAGAGTTGGCGGCAATGCTCTCTTGGAGCGCCGTCGGGCATGAACATCTCGTCGTAGATGGACGGGTCGATGTTGTAATTGTCGAAGTCCATCGCTTCTTCCGCTGACCAGTTCGCTGACGACAGAGTACACGATGGCGACGGCGATTGTCTGTAAAGTCCGCCTCCGACCAGGGGAGAATTCCGTAGGACCTTTTTGCCAGGGGGCAAACCTCTACAGGTCAGTGCGGTACAAGTAGCGGATGTCCCAGACCGCGTACAGGGTGGGGGTCAGGTTGCCGAAGACGTTTCGTACTGCGTTCAGCCGTTCTGAAAGGGTGGTGTATATGAGCGGCACGTTCTCGGCTGCGATTTCCTGGGCGCGGAGGTAATGGCCGATCCTCTTGGCTCGGTCCAATTCCTGGCTGCCCTTGATGTACAACTCGTCGATTTCGGCTTCCCATTCCGTGGCTGGCTGCGGCTGGTTTGGGTTCCACAGGTGCAGGTTCTCGTTGCTGTGCCAGACGGTGATGTCGCCGTGGGGTTCGGTCCCGCCAGTCAAGCCGATGACCATAGCCTCCCAGTCGTAGGATGCGGTCAGCTGGGATACGAGGTCGCCGAACTCGATGAGCTGTAAGTCCACCTTGAGGCCGATTTGCTCCATGCCCCTGCTGATAATGGCGGCGGCCCTTTCACGTACGCTGTTTCCCGTGTTGGTCACCAGCGAGAACCCTAACGGATTGCCCGCGCCGTCTTCTCGTATGCCGTCCCCGTCGGTGTCGGTCCAGCCCATTCTGTCCAGGAGTTCGTTGGCCTTGTTCAGGTCGTACTCGTATCGCCGCACGTCAGAGTTGTGGAAGTCCCCCGCAGCCGGGCTAATGGCGGCCCACTGCGGGTAGCCGAGGCCGTGCTGCACGTCGTCGATGATGGCGTCCTTGTCTATGCTGTGGGCGACGGCCTGCCGGAACTCTTTGTTTTGGAACCACGCAAGCTTTTCCGGCCCCACGTAGGCGTCTCCGGTTTCCGGGTTTTTGCCGGGGTTCATGTTGAAGCCGAGGAACGTTGTGCCGAAAGCGGGGCCCCGCTTGTATATTGTGAAGTTGCCTTCCTCCTGTTGCGGTTCCAGATCCGCGAATTCCTCTCCCAGAACCCCGTGGGAGTCGGACTCGCCCGCCAGGAACTTGGCCAGCTCGGTCTCCAGGTTCGGAACGATGTTGTGGACGATTCGGTCCAGGTAGGGAAGGCTGTTCCCGGCTTCATCCTTGAGCCAGTAGTCGGGGTTGCGCCGCATGACGACCCGGGACATGGGTTCGTAACTTTCGATGGTGAAGGGGCCAGTGCCAATAATCTCCGCCGGGTCTGTTTCGATGTCCCACGTGTCGGTAAAAGAGTCGTCGTCCACGTGCTTCTCCAGGATGTGCCTTGGGTATATAGCCGTCCCCATAGAGCGGAGGAACGGGGCGAATGGCACAGGGAGGACGCATTCGACCGTGTATTCGTCTAATGCTCTGACCGTCATAGGCGACTCCTGCCACTGGCCGGTCTCCTCGTCTATAGAGCGGAAGTGGAATGTCGGGCGGCTGCTGGCGGGTATGTCGTGGTTGTAGATAATGCGGTTGAAGGTAAAGTCCACGTCGTGGGCGGTGAAGGGTTCTCCGTCGTGCCAGGTGACGTCCCTGCGAATGTAGAACGTCCACGTCAGGCCGTCGTCTGAACGGGCCCAGGACTCCGCCAGGGCCGGTTCCACCTCGTCGGTAAGCCACGAGACCTCGGTCAGTCCCTCGAAGAGGGATCCCAGCACCCCCGACGACGAGGCGTCGTTGGCAATGGCCAGGTTGAAGGTGAGCGGTTCGGAAATTGTGGCGAACGTAAGTGTTCCGCCATGCTTTCCGACAGCGTATTCGAACTCTTCGGCGTTCTTCTTGAGTTGGTCGACGACATCCGGTTCAGGAGTGGCGGTTGCAGGCACGGGAGTCGATGTGTTTGGCAGGGGAGTGGCGGTGGCCTGTTGAGGAGTGGGTGTAGCCGGTTGGGGGTCGTCTGAGCATGCGGCAAGCATGAGCAGAGAGGCGACCAAAAGCATGGCCAGGCCCCACCGGAGCGTGAACTTATTTGCTCCGATATTCATCCGTGAAGCAAGTTCGTTCCGGGATAGAGCCATCGGCATGTTCCTCAAGTCGATTGAGATGCGTCTGGCGCTGTGCCCTATCATTTGTGGGAACAGCGCCTAGGTGTAGGATACGTTACCATCGCTCTTATACCATCGCCGTATTAGCCCTGCAATAGCTGATAAATCGTCTTATTCTCGGATTTCTTCCATCTGGTGGGCGCAGATGGAAGGAACGGGTCGTGAGTTGAGCAGGAGGATGCGGTGGACGGCTCCGCGGCGTGGGGTCTACGGCGGGTCTAGGCCACCGGGGCGTCGGCCTCATCGGCTGGGACGGCTGCCACGCCTGTCAGGGGCAGTTCCACCGTCATCAGAGTGAACTCGCCCGGCGCCGAGTCCACTCGTATCCCGCCGCCGTGCTGGCGCACGATGTCGTTGCATAGGGACAGCCCCAACCCGGTTCCTTTGTCGGTGGGCTTCGTCGTAAAGAACGGGTTGAATATCTTTTCAATGACCTCGGGCGGCATTCCGGACCCGTTGTCCCTTATTCCTATCTCGCAACGCTCCTCGGTGCGGCGGGTCGTCAGCGACAACGTTGGCATGTAGCCGCCGCCGTCCCCGCTGGCTTCGTTAGCCCGCCGCATCTCGTCGGTGGCGTAGCAGGCGTTGCTAACCATATTCAGGAACACGCGTCCCAAGTCTTGGGATATAACTTCTAACTCACCCATTTCCGGGTCCAGATCCACTTCGATGTGAAGTTGGAAGTCAGGGTCTGTGGCTCGGACGCTGTGGTAAGCCAGGCGTGCGTGCTCTTCCAGCAGCTGGTTGATGTCGGTGGGCTGGGGCGCACCCGGTCCCCGGCTCATGGACAGCATATCGTTGACGATGCGGTTGGCGCGGTCTCCGTGGGACTGTATGCGTTCCAGGTTGCCCTTGAGATCGTCGGAGATGTCTTTGATGAGGCCGCGCTGCTCTTGGGTCAACTCGCCGTCGCTTTCGTCCAGTGTCTCCTGGAGCTCACCGAGCAGTTCCCCGCATATCTGGGAGAAGTTCTTGACGAAGTTGAGCGGATTGCGAATCTCATGGGCCACGCCGGCAGTAAGCTCACCCAGCGCGGCCAGTTTCTCCCGCATGACGATTTGGTCCTGGGCTGTTTGCAGCTCGGCCAACACTCCCTCAAGCTCTACGTTCTTGCCTTGCAGCTCCTCGGCCAGCTTCTCCACAAGGTTCAGGCGTTGGACCTCCAGGGCGTGGCGGCGGAACACTTCAAGGGCGGCGGCCATGTCGGCCACCTCGTCCCGGCCTTCTATTTCGACCGTGGTTTCGAGGTCGCCATCCGCCATGCGACGCATCCAACTGGACAGCATGGCAAGGCGACGCAGCAACACCCGTCCGACGAACAACCAGGCCAGGAGCACCGCTCCGCCGATGCTGATGCCGCTGATGGCCAACAACAGTGTACGGCCAGTCAGGACAGCTTGTTCGGAGGCCAGGGTTGCCTCCTCGGCGCTCAATTGGGCCTCGGCCACCAATCCATCCACATGCTCTACAAGGTCAACAGCTATGCGCCGGTTGTCAGCCAGCAGGCCCGCCTGAAGCTCGGAGAGCGCCAGCGCTCGAAAACTTAAGTCGAAGGCGTTCTGATCATGCAGCCCCAACTCCAACAACCGAGCAAAGAGAGGGTCAAGTTCTGCGTGCAGCGGAGAGTCCTTTAAGGACTCCAGGTTACGTTCTATGTGGCCGGCGGAGGACTCGAACCGTTCCCTCAGAGGCTCGACTGTGTCGGCGTTGGACAGGGTGAAAGCGCTGGCCAGCAATTGCGTCGCTATGCTGGCGTGGGCTTGGAGTTCTGAAAGGTAACGGAAGCGGGCTATCTCCGCCTCGGAAAAATGGGTGTCCCGCGGCTCCGGCAGAAGAGAATCGACGGCAGCGGCCTCGATCGATGTTTCTGGTGTCTGGAAGCCGGTGATCGTATAGAAGAACTGGTCGTCAATAGCCGGGTTTATAGTCGATTCCAGTTTAGCCCGGAGGCCAGGGTCGTTTCTGTCTCCGGAAAGTTCCAGGCTCACGGCGTGGGTGCGCTCGGCCAGCTCGAAACGCTCCAACATGCTGCTTTCCACTGACCTGATGTTTTTCACCAACAACTCGCCTTCAGAACGGATGGTCTCGAACCGAGGGTCATCCCTGCCGCTTTGCAGACGGCCCAGCTCTTCCTCGAACCCGTCGTGCGCCTCGGCGATGCCGGCGGAGACTTGGGCGAATTCGTCGCGGGTCTCAGACGCCGTCAGGCTCGGCGCGGCAGCCGCTAGGATTCCTCCATAGCGGGCCACACCGAACGCCGCCGCCATGGAGGGTACGCTCTCATCGTTTACCCGCCCCTGCGCCGAACCCACGCTGTTGAATGAGAACCATCCCACGAGACTGGCTGCTATAGTGAGGACGACCGCTCCCCCCAGCGCGATGTAGAGCTGGGTGGAGATGCGGTACCGCAAGTCGAGAATGCGTTTCAGCCGCTCGCTCATTGCCCTAAAACCCCGGAGAGGGTGGCCAGATTATAGGCTCCGTCTTCCCCTATGACGGTCAGGAACACAGCGTCCGAACCTTGGTTGTCCCGCCCTCCGTATTTTAGTTGAAACCCATCTAGGTCAATGACTTCCGCCCCGAGCAGACTGTCAAGAAAACACTTCCGAGTCGGTTCGAGTCCGCACATTTCGAGTCCAGCCACAGCCAGCCGCCCGGCCAGATAGCCCTCCAGCGAAACGAAGCCGGGGACTGCGTCGGGGAGATAGTCCCAAATGGCGTTCAAGTATTTGTCGATTACAGGCAGTGAGTCGTCGGTTGGGAAGGGCACCACCTGGGTGACGAAGACGCCTTCTCCCGTGGGGCCCAGTTCTTCGGCGAGTGCGTTGCTGCCGACGAAGGAAACAGTCATGAACACCGCGTCCATGCCCAATCGTTTGGCCCAGGCAATTGAGTGGGCCACCGGCTCATACGCCCCGATCAATATTACCGCTTGAGGGTCTGCACTGAGAAGGTCGAGCACTCCGGTCTTGACCGAAGTGGTGTTGCGGGCGTACAACCCAACCGCCGCCGGTTCCATGCCGCGGCGCTCCAAGGCCAGCCGAACGCCCCTGTAGCCGGCGCGTCCGAAGGAATCGTCCTGGTACATCACGGCGATCCGGTCGTAGTCCAGGTCCCCGGTCAATTGGGCCACCATCGATTCGGTCTCATCATAATAAGAAGCGCGCAGGTTGACGATGTTTTCCCATTCCTGTTCCCGCAAGAAGGCGGCGCCGGTGAATGGAGCGATGTAGGGCACGCCCGCCTCGGCTGCGATGGGGGTCGCGGAGCGGGACGTGGGGGTTCCCACAGCCCCTATCAGTGCAAACACCAACTCCTCTTCTATTAGACGAGTGGTGTTGGCGATGGCCGCTTCCGGCTCATAGGAATCGTCCAGGAAAACCAGGTCCAGGCGCCGACCATGGACGCCTCCGTTCTGGTTCGCTTCGTGAAAGGCAGCCCTTATCCCAAGTCGCATGTCGATGCCTAGTTGCTGGGCTGGTCCGCTGAAAGCGGCGGACTGGCCGAAAAGCACACGGTCATCGTAGATTCCCGGGTCTGGACCGGATGAGGATGTGGACGCCGAGGTGGGGGTGGGGACAGAGGTAGCGACAGGTGTTGCGGTTGGGTCTCCTTGATTGCATCCAGTCAAGCCTACTATGGCAAGGGCGACCGCAGACCCGACCCCGCACAGCAACGCTGTCGACCAGCGGGGTTTTTGGTTCACTCAGCCCTTCGTTTGGCCATGGCCAGGAAGTTCTTGCCCTGTTCCCGCCGGTAGCGCATTTCGTCCATCATGGTCCGCACGAAGTACAGGCCGAGCCCGCCGATGGGACGTTCCTCCAGTGGAGCCTTTATATCGGGTTCGACGGCGTCGTTGAGCGGATCGAACGGCTGGCCGTCGTCGGTGATTTCGATGGTGACGGCTTCTTCTTCTGAGGAGAGAGAGACCTCAATCATGCTGACCTCTCCTCCGTAATTAACGATGTTGACGCTCAGTTCGTCAAGGACGAGGTTGACCTTGAACTCCAGGTCCTGAGACCAGTTCTCTCTTAGGGCCAAGTCTTCGACGGCGGCGGTGATTTGCCGAAGCTCGTCAAGGGCGGGCCGAATCTTCAAGGAGACGTGGGCGCTCAATTACCGCCTCCGATGTGACGCAGCGCCAGGCAGGTAATGTCGTCGGATTGCGCCGTCTCACCTGCAAAGGCGCTCACGGCGTCGAGTATTGCTTGAGTCAGCTCGTGGGAGTCCCCGAAAAGATTGTGCTGGAAGATCTCACGCAGGCGCTCAAGTCCGAACTCTTCGCCGTCCGCGTTCATCGCCTCGGTGACTCCGTCGGTGTAGCAAACCAAGATGTCTCCCGGAGCGCAAATTACGGTGTTCTGTTTGAAATTGATGTCCGGCATTACCCCAAGGGCCACGCCGCCGGTGGACGGAATAAGGGATGAACTTCCGTCAGGATGGACTATCAGCGGGGGGTTATGACCGGCGTTGGCGTAGGTCACGTGTCCGGTTGCCGGGTCATATACTGCGTACAGGACGGTAACGAACATCATGGTTTCGTTTTCCGGGTAGAGCAGGTCGTTCACTTCCTTCAACACGTCGCCGGGTTCGGAGTGCCCTATGGCGGCGCCCTTCAACAGCGTCCGGCTGGACATCATGAAGAGGGCGGCTGGCACTCCCTTGTCGGACACGTCGGCGATAGCCAGCCCAATCCGGTTATTGTCCAAGCGTATAACGTCGAAGAAGTCGCCCCCCACAGTCCGAGCGGGGTCCATGCTGCCGAAGATCTGATAGCTGGGAGACTCAGGAAAATGCCCCGGGAGAATCGATTGCTGGATGTTGCTGGCGATGTCGAGCTCGTTCTGCAGGGCCACCAGCTTGTCCCGGGAGGACAAGGCCTCCCGCCACTCCATCAGGTGGCTTAGCGTTCTTTCAATGGTGACTTCCAAGTCTTCGAAGTCGACGGGTTTTGTAACGAAATCAAAGGCGCCGCGGTTCATTGCGGTCCGGATGTTTTTCATGTCGCCATAGGCGGAAATGATCACACACCGGAGGTTCGGGTCCACCTTGGGAATCTGTTCCAGCAGAGCCAAGCCGTCCATCTTCGGCATGTTTATGTCCGAAAGGACCATGTCGATGTCTTTGTCTTCGTTCAGCTTCTCGAGGGCGTCCACCCCGTCATGTGCGAATACAAACTGGTAGCGACCAGCCCGTATGGCCCTCCGCATCCGTTGTAGAACCATGGGCTCTACGTCCGGCTCGTCGTCGACCACCAATATCTTGAACTGATCTTCCACCGGGCGCGTTCCTCGTTCAGTTGTTGACAACAGAGAGGGCTTCGTCCTGAGAGTTGTGGATAGGAATTATCTGGGAAAATCCGCTGATCTCGAATATTTCCCGGATGGCGTCCGAAGGCGAGCAGACGACGAAGTTCGTGTTTGTTGACCGGAGTGTCTTTGCCACCATTAAAATGACGCGGAGTCCCGCGCTGCTGATGTACGAAAGCCCTCCCAGGTCCAGGATTACGCCGGAACCGCTTCCATCATTCACCACGGACAGCTCCTCCTGGAATTGGCTTGCGTTGGCGCTGTCGACGCGGCCGCTGGCCACGGCGACTAAAGCGGTGCCCCGGGTTTCGATTGTCACTGCCATCGGTCCGCCTCCAAAACTATCTTAGGGGTTGCTGTCCGTCGTAGCAGGCTCTCTTCGGCGAGGCTATTTTTCAGCGTACTAGTGTAGCATATTAGCACGTCGTTGGCATGGGAACTATAAAGCCTCACCCAGCTGTCGTAGACGGAACCGGTCTGCTGAGTGCAGCCTCTCCGGTTTCTCAGCCCGCCATGACCCGCCATTTAGTTGTGTGGGAGACGTTCCTCGGTTGGTGGATGCTTCCTGAGAACTGTACTCACCATTTTTGCCAGGCGCATTGTCCCATACTCGCGGACACGTGGGGAGAGCTTGATGCGGTCTAGGGACCCAGTTCGAGCGGGCTCTAGGTCGTGGACGCTCCCATTGTAATCGTCGCCTTTGCCACAGGCCGCCGCCTCTGGACTGAAGGCGGCGGCATAGAAACGCAAGGCTCCGCTAGGGAAGCCCCGCAAAGGGCTAAGTCTAGGCTAGAGGCGCCTATTCACCTATGGAGCGGGGAAGGCGTAGACGCTGCCGTCCAGCGACCCTACGTACAACACTCCGTCGGACACGGTGTAGGACGGGACGCCGTCGAAGTAGCCCTTCTGGAATTTCCAGAGTTCTTCGCCTGTCGCCGCGTTCATAGCTCGCAGGTTGCCGTCACTGGACTCGGCGTACAGCACACCGTCGACCACTGAGGGTGAAGCCAGTCTCGAATCCGTTCCCTCACGGCTCCAAACGAGGTTGCCTGTGGCGGCGTCCAGTGCGTAGAACCGGCCGTCTTCAGACGCCGTGTACACCATGCCTTCAGCGGCCAAGGGCTTTGTGGTGATGAAATCACTTGCCTCGTAGGACCAGACGGTTTCACCTGTTGCCGCATCAAGAGCGTAGAATACATTGTCGGGAGAGAAGTAGTAGACCCCGTCTGCCACGACTGACGGGAAGTCCCTGGCAGGCAACATCTCCGTATCGTATGTCCATATTACTGCCCCAGTCTCCTCGTCGAGCGCATGGGCAGCGTTGACGCCCGTCAGGTACACGACTCCTCCGACGACCGTGGGCGGGGATTCAGCCCCTAAGCCGACGTTGAAGCTCCAGACCGTCTCTCCGGTTGCCCTGTTCAGAGCGTGGAATTCGCCGGATTCGCCCGGGGTGTAGACCTTGTCGCCTACAACCGCCAAAGCGAAATCGTCGATGTAAGGGTAAGGGTTCTCGGAAACCCATAAGGTCTCCCCGGACATGGCGTCGAGAGCATGCAGCTTCTGGTCCCCGTCCGCTCGCGCTTTAATATAAACGACTCCGTCGCTTACGACGGGTGAGTATTGCACCCATTCCTCTGTGTCGTGGCTCCACAGCTCCGTTCCTGTGGATGTGTCCACGGCATACACGTGGTTGTCGTTGGACCCCACGTACACCACACCGTCGATCACGGTCGGGGATGACCGTATCACGTCCCCTGTCCCAAAGCTCCCAAGTGCAAATCCCGTGGAGGCGTCCAGAGCGTACACGTTGGTGTCGTCGGAGCCGACGTACACGACCCCGTCAACCACTGCAGGCGCGTTGACTACGAAGCCTCCCGTGGGATGGCTCCAGAGCATGTCCGCTCCCGTCTGCATGGAGTCCGGGGGACCGCCCATCATCAGCTCAGGAGCACACGTCAGAAGGCCGATGGTGAATATCTGCATCGCTTGAGCGTCGGCAGGCGTGGCGCCTGGCATGGTGCCCGCGACTATCCCGGCTATGTCGATCTCCAACAACAGGTCCCGGAGGCACTGTTCCGCCTCCTCGCTCAATACACCCATCTGTCCTTGGAAGGTTGAGAGGAACAATGTGGACGCTGTTTCTTGAGACACACAGCGGAAAACCGATGGAATCCAAGGCTGCGCCTCGCCTTCGGCCATGACTCGCTGCGGCAACAGTGTCTCGATCAGTTCGTTGCCCAATTCCGTGCGAATGCAGTCTCTCTCCGATTCGGTGAAGGCGTCGAACAGCTCCTGCCAGCGGGTCGCGGGGGTCAATTCGACGCTGAACTCCGTGTCGGGGGGCGCGACGGGCATGGCGGTCGGCTCCGGCGTCGAAGTTGGGGGCACTGGAGTGGGGGTGGGCATGGGTGTAGCCGTCGGCTCCGGCGTGTCAGTGGGCGCTGTCGTTGCGGTAGGAGGAGTGGTGGCTGTCGGGTCCGGGTCGCCGCCACAAGCAGCCAGCAAGGCTACCGCTGTCATGCACAGCAACGCTATCAATGCGGCCCGGGGCGCAAGCATTGCAAGTCGGCGAATTTTGGGGAACGTGAACGCCATCGAACTGCCTCCTAGCAGCCGCGGTCGCCAAGATTGGCGCCGGGCCCGTTTTTCGAGTGGGAAGAGCTCTTAGCCCTTCACTATATTAGTACGGTTGATTGTACGGAGTAGATTCGTTAAGCGCCTATCCGTCCTGCTACCGGTTTCGGACAGTCAGCCGCGGTCTGCGCCTGTCACAGGGACTTGACCGCGTTCTCGATGGCCCAGGTGGCGTCTTCGTAGTCCGTGCCGGGCGAGAAGCTCAGCGGCTCTCCGAGGCGCACCTCGACGCGTCCCCGCCGGAATATGGGGAAGCGCGCCGGAGAACCCAGGTCGTGGATGTGCAGACGCAGGGGGACGACGGGAATCTGCCCCTCCACGGCCACCAGGCCTGCGCCCTTCATGAAGGGTTTGATGGGCCCCCCTACGGTCAGCTCCCCTTCGGGGTAGATGAGCACCGACCAGCCGTTGTCGATGATCTTGCCCATGTTCTCCAAGCTGGGGCGGACGGGGCCCTCGGTGGCCAGGGGAAAAGCGTTGCCCAGCAGCGGGTTCACGACCCACCACACAGGGTTCCGCCATAGGTTCGCGGCCCCGGCCACGGCCATGCGGCGGCGCCACTTCAGCGGCACGGCCTTGATAATCAGCGGGTTGTCCAGGCCCAGGTTGTGGTTGGAGGCGAAGAGCACGGGCCCGGTCACTCCCTCCAGGTTCTCGCGGCCTACGACCTTCAGGCCGTAGGGGAGGCTCACCAGCGGGAAGACCACCGTCCGCTGGAGGAAGCCCCGCACCATCCGGCACCACCACCGCATCCCCCACGCCGGGAAGTGCATCCGCACGGGGTTTCGCGAGCCCTCCTCCACCAAGTCCGACAGCTCCCGCAGCGTCGTGCCGGCGCCAAGCTGGCTTTCATCCAGGTAGATATCCAGGTCCGCTTCTATGGCCGACAGAAGCTCGATGCGGCCCAGGGAGTCCAGCTTCAGGTCGTCGCCCAGGGTCAGGTCGTCGTGCAGCTCCCCCACGGAGCGCTTGCTCACGTCGGCGACGATGTCCCGGAGGCCCCGCGCCTCGCCCGCCGGGCTGCGGCTTGCGGACGCGGACGGCGCGTCCTGCTGTATCCTGCCCAGAATCGTGTCGATGACCAGGTTCTTCTTGACCTTAAGCGTGTGGGTGCGGGGGAAGTCCTCGTCGGGCCACACGGTGAAGCCCCGGACCCGCTGCTGCTCGGCCAGACGCCCGTTGGCCCACGAGACCACCTCCTGGGCTGCGCCGACGTCGTCCAGGATAAGCGCGGCGTGCACCTCCACCGACGATCCCCGCTCCAGGCCCACCACCGCCGCGTCGGTTACGTTGGGGTGCTTGGTCAGGGCGGCCTCCACGTCCTCGGGGAAGACGTTCTGGCCGCTGGGGAGGGCTATCATGTCCTTCTTGCGGCCCTGGATGTGCAGGAAACCGTTGTCGTCCAGGAAGCCCAGGTCTCCCGTCTTGTACCAGTCGCCGTCGAAGGCTGCCGCCGTGGCCTCGGGGTTGTTCCAGTAGCCCGGCGTGATGCTGTCGCCACGGGCCAGGATTTCTCCGTCGGGGTCTATCTTCACCTCCACGTTGGGCAGAGGGCGCCCGGTGGAGTCCATGCGCCTTTCCTTTATAGAGTGGTTGCTTATCACCGGCGAGGCCTCGGTGGCGCCGTAGCCCTGGACGATCTTCACGCCCAGCGCCTCCCACTTCCGGCCCAGGTCCGGGTCCAGCGCCGCCCCGCCTGACACGATGAAGTCCAGCTTCCCGCCGAACTGGCGGTGCACCCGCCCGAACAGATAGCGGCGCAGGGGGAAGGGAGTCTTCTCGGCAATCTTGTGGAGCTTGTTCCAGAGGGCTTCCTTGCCCTGACGCTTCACCTCCCGTTCGACGCCGTTCATGAGCAGCTCCAGGCCCTGGGGCACCAGCAGCATGATGGTTACTCGACGCTCCCGAATGGTCTGGGCCAGCACCGTCGGGCGGCGGCTTATGGGATACGTCACGCTGGCGCCGTGGTACAGGGTCACCAGCAGCCCGCCCATCTGCTCGTACATGTGGCTCAGGGGAAGGATGGACAGCAGCCGGCTCGTGGGCTTGACCCCTATGTACGCCGAGACGCCCTCGATGTTGGCAGTCAGGTTGCGGTGGGTGATCATCACGCCCTTGGGGTCGCCCGTGGTGCCCGACGTGAACATGATTTCCACCAGGTCGTCGGGGCCGACGTCCACTGGCTCCGGCGGAGGCATGCCGCGGATGGCCTCCTCCAGCTCCTCGAAGGCTATCTCAGGGACGCCCAGCTCCACGCCGCCCCTGGGGGTGAAGGCCGACGTGAAGGCCAGCTTGGGCTCGGTGCGGGAGACGACCTTTTCCACGTAGTCCGGCTCGCTGCGCAGGTCCAGGGGCACGGCCACCACTCCCGCCCTGACGCACCCGAAGAAGATAATCACCCAGTGGGGGGAGTTGGGGCCCCAGACCACCACGCGGTCGCCCTTCTTCAGGCCCCGGGACTGGAGCAGCGACGCCATGCGCCCCGACTCTTCCCACAGCCGCCGGTAGCTCCAGCGGAGATACCGGAAGGCCGGCTTCAGCAGCAGCGCGTCCCGCGGCCCGTGCCGCTCCACGGCCAGCCGCAGAAACTCCACCAGCGTCTCGCCCACTCCGCCCGCTTGGTTCACGGCTTCCTCCTACCCATGCCGCAATGATACCACGGCCCTCTCCTGGGGGGCGAGGGGGGATCCTTATATATACGCCCCCTCATATATACACCCTCACCCTAGCCCTCTCCCGTCGAGGGAGAGGGGACAAAGCCCTGCCCCTTCTCCCCTGGCGGGAGAGGGTTGGGGTGAGGGAGAGAAAGGCGCCGTCATTCCGGCAAGGTTTCCTGGACTCCAGCCTTCGCTGGAGAGACGAATCTGGAGGAGGGAGAGGGGACAAAGGCCCTGCCCCTTCTCCCCTGGCGGGAGAGGGTTGGGGTGAGGGAGAGAAAGGCGCCGTCATTCCGGCAAGGTTTCCTGGACTCCAGCCTTCGCTGGAGAGACGAATCTGGAGGAGGGAGAGGGGACAAAGGCCCTGCCCCTTCTTCCCTGGCGGGAGAAGGTTGGGATGAGGGGGAATCCACCGGGGCGCCCACGAGGGACGCACCTATCATATATATAAGGCGCGCTTGTAGGGGCGAACGGCTGTTCGCCCTGGGCCACCCTCACCCTCACCCTCTCCCGTCGAGGGAGAGGGGACAAAGGCCCTGCCGCTTCTCCACTGGCGGGAGAAGGTTGGGATGAGGGGGAATCCCCCTGGGCTGCCCGCGAGGGGCGCACCTACTATACATATAAGGCGCGCTTGTAGGGGTGAACGGCCGTTCGCCCTGGGCCCCCATCCGTCATTCCGGCAAGGTTCCCTGGACTCCAGAAGGCGCCCCCTCATCCTAGCCTTCTCCCGCCAGGGGAGAAGGGATATTGCCCCCTCGCCCTTGACGGGAGAAGGTTGGGGTGAGGGGTGGTCCGACAAGCTCACCACGAACGGAGTTCCTAGAACCGTTCGCCCTGAGCCGGTCGAAGGGCGGCTGGAATCCAGGGGAAATCGGGCCTGCCCAGAGCTTGCCAAAGGGCCACATTCCTGTTACAAACCTGTTACAATGCGCAAGGGGTAGCGGGCCGGTGTGTGTCAACAAGCCTATTTCAATAGAAACCAATGGAAATTAGTGGTATGAAACGCATTGACACTTGCGTTTGCTAATGCTACTCTCTTGACGATAAAAAGCTGTGGGCGACTCTGGGAGTCGTATGGAAGTTTGTCCAAACCGAGATTGGCGAGTGAGGGATTGCATGTTGAACCGACTGTCTAACAAAGCAATGGTGAAGGTGGTTGCCATCGTCGGCGTTATGCTGGCGATATTGTTACTCTCATCCACATCTTTGTGGGCCCAGGACTCCGAGATAAACTACCCGGAGAACGGGACGGGCCCGGTGGCGACCTTCGACGCGACGGACCAGGACGGCGACCCCATCGTGTGGTCGTTGAGCGGAGACGACGCCAAGCGGTTCTCCATAAACGCTGGCGGTGAGTTGTCCTTCAAGAGCCCGCCCGACTACGAGAAGCCGAACTCGGCGTCGATCGGGACGGTTGCGGAGAAGAACGTATACAACGTGACCATAAAGGCCACCGGCGGCGACCACGACGTAGCCGTGTCGGTAACGAACGTGGACGAAGCCGGGTCGGTGAGCATAGACAAGCCGCAGCCGCAGGTTGCCAGGGGGCTTGAGGCCACCCTGACCGATCAGGACGGCGGCGTGAGTGATGAAGAGTGGCGGTGGGCGAGGTCTGAAGACGGTGAGACGTGGACTGACATAGAAGGTGCGAGCTCACAGTCCCGGAACCCTGCTGCTGCAGACCTGGGCAGCTTCCTGCGGGCAACGGTTGTCTACACCGACCTGTTTGGCAGCGGCAAGACGGTCTCAGCGGTGACTGTGAACCGTGTAGAGGCCAGGACCGTGGCCAACGCTGCCCCGTCGTTTGCTGACCAGGACGACAACACAGCGAGCCCGGATACCATTGAGGTAAGCCGGTCGGTGGGTGAGAACGCTGCCGCGGGGGCCGCCGTAGGGAAGCCTGTATCGGCGACAGACGCTGACAGCGACGTACTGATCTACACGCTGGAAGACGGCAACATGGTGGAGGACACAAGCGACGGTGCTCCTGATGGTGCGATGGTCCACCATGACAACGACGACCCTGCCGATCCTGAGAATGACAGCAAGGATGGTGACTCAAGGCAGTTCACCGTAGACAGCGCTACAGGCCAGTTGAAGGTTAAGAATGACAAGCTAGACTTTGAGGTTCCGGTAGACGTAGTAGACGCTACTGAGCTAACAGGTAGCGCGGACAGCAGGAACACGTACATTGTCGCGGTGATAGCCACGGACCCGTCGGGTGCGAGAAAAGCTCAGAGGGTGACCATTAATGTCACCAACCTAAAAGAGGCGCCGACCTTCACCCTTGGAGGCAACGTACCCACGGTAGTGAGGGTTAAAGAGAACGACGTAGTGCTCTTTGGTGCGGCCGGTGACGTCGAGTTGCCGGAGGCCTCCTACGTGGCGACCGACCAGGACGAGGCCGATGCCGATGCTCTCGAGATAGCCGGAGATGACGTTACCGTCATCTACGGTGTTGAGGGTGCTGACAAGAAGTACTTCAACATCTCTAACGACGCAGGTGTATTGACCATCAACCAGAAGGACCCAGAAGGAGACGGTACGACTGACTACACGCCGAACTACGAAGCGAAGAGTTCGTACTCGATAACCATCACGGCCACCTCTGGTGCGGATGACAACAGACGGACCACCAAGGTCAACGTGACCGTCAACGTCCTGGACGGCGAAGACCGTGGTAAAGTGACCCTGTCCCAGAGGGAACCGCAGGTAGGCCAGACCGTGATAGCCACGCTGACTGACCCGGATGGCGGAATCACGGTCACGAAGTGGGAATGGGCCCGAGTTGAGCGGACGGGTACGCCCCTGGTTTGCCCGACCGAGTTTACTCCCGGTGTAGAAAACGCGAACATAATAGAAAACGCATCGTCGGCTGCTTACACTCCGGCGCTGGCTGACAGGGACATGTGTCTACAGGCGAGGGTGACTTACACGGACAACATCGCCGGAGACGGTGAGGGAGGCGATCCCGTAGACAACGATGGCGATGGCGACGAGTCGAACACAGATGGCGTGTACATGCATGCGACTACGGAAGCTGCGGTACAGATCAGCGATCCTGCGAACGCTGCGCCGACCTTCCCTGACCAGGACCCGACCACATCGGGAGACCAGTCTGTAGAGGCGAGCCGTACGATAGCTGAGAACACGAAAGCGGGCCAGAGCATCGGAGCGCCGGTGACTGCCAATGATGGAGACCGGGAACTGCTGCTGTACGCCTTGAGTGGACCGGATGCAGCCTCGTTCAGGATATCGACGAGCAACGGACAGCTGACAACGAAGGGTGACTTGGACTACGAGACCAAGGCCACATACCAGGTGGTGGTGAACGCCACCGACCCGTCGGGCGCTTCTGACAGCATACTGGTGACCATCAACGTCACCGATGAGGATGATGACGCAGAGATTGCCGGAGCCTCTTCTCTGGACTACGCAGAGAACGGCACCGGCCCGGTGGCGACCTTCGACGCGACGGACCAGGACGGGGACCCCATTGAGTGGTCTCTGAGCGGAGACGACGTGGCGCGCTTCACCATAGAAGGTGGAGTGCTTGCATTCAAGAAGTCTCCCGACTACGAGAAACCGACATCGGCGGTACAGGGCGGGACGGTTGCGGAGAAGAACGTATACAACGTGACCATAAAGGCCACCGGCGGCGACCACGACGTAGCCGTGTCGGTAACGAACGTGGACGAAGCCGGGTCGGTGAGCATAGACAAGCCGCAGCCGCAGGTTGCCAGGGGGCTTGAGGCCACCCTGACCGATCAGGACGGCGGCGTGAGTGATGAAGAGTGGCGGTGGGCGAGGTCTGAAGACGGTGAGACGTGGACTGACATAGAAGGTGCGAGCTCACAGTCCCGGAACCCTGCTGCTGCAGACCTGGGCAGCTTCCTGCGGGCAACGGTTGTCTACACCGACCTGTTTGGCAGCGGCAAGACGGTCTCAGCGGTGACTGTGAACCGTGTAGAGGCCAGGACCGTGGCCAACGCTGCCCCGTCGTTTGCTGACCAGGACGACAACACAGCGAGCCCGGATACCATTGAGGTAAGCCGGTCGGTGGGTGAGAACGCTGCCGCGGGGGCCGCCGTAGGGAAGCCTGTATCGGCGACAGACGCTGACAGCGACGTACTGATCTACACGCTGGAAGACGGCAACATGGTGGAGGACACAAGCGACGGTGCTCCTGATGGTGCGATGGTCCACCATGACAACGACGACCCTGCCGATCCTGAGAATGACAGCAAGGATGGTGACTCAAGGCAGTTCACCGTAGACAGCGCTACAGGCCAGTTGAAGGTTAAGAATGACAAGCTAGACTTTGAGGTTCCGGTAGACGTAGTAGACGCTACTGAGCTAACAGGTAGCGCGGACAGCAGGAACACGTACATTGTCGCGGTGATAGCCACGGACCCGTCGGGTGCGAGAAAAGCTCAGAGGGTGACCATTAATGTCACCAACCTAAAAGAGGCGCCGACCTTCACCCTTGGAGGCAACGTACCCACGGTAGTGAGGGTTAAAGAGAACGACGTAGTGCTCTTTGGTGCGGCCGGTGACGTCGAGTTGCCGGAGGCCTCCTACGTGGCGACCGACCAGGACGAGGCCGATGCCGATGCTCTCGAGATAGCCGGAGATGACGTTACCGTCATCTACGGTGTTGAGGGTGCTGACAAGAAGTACTTCAACATCTCTAACGACGCAGGTGTATTGACCATCAACCAGAAGGACCCAGAAGGAGACGGTACGACTGACTACACGCCGAACTACGAAGCGAAGAGTTCGTACTCGATAACCATCACGGCCACCTCTGGTGCGGATGACAACAGACGGACCACCAAGGTCAACGTGACCGTCAACGTCCTGGACGGCGAAGACCGTGGTAAAGTGACCCTGTCCCAGAGGGAACCGCAGGTAGGCCAGACCGTGATAGCCACGCTGACTGACCCGGATGGCGGAATCACGGTCACGAAGTGGGAATGGGCCCGAGTTGAGCGGACGGGTACGCCCCTGGTTTGCCCGACCGAGTTTACTCCCGGTGTAGAAAACGCGAACATAATAGAAAACGCATCGTCGGCTGCTTACACTCCGGCGCTGGCTGACAGGGACATGTGTCTACAGGCGAGGGTGACTTACACGGACAACATCGCCGGAGACGGTGAGGGAGGCGATCCCGTAGACAACGATGGCGATGGCGACGAGTCGAACACAGATGGCGTGTACATGCATGCGACTACGGAAGCTGCGGTACAGATCAGCGATCCTGCGAACGCTGCGCCGACCTTCCCTGACCAGGACCCGACCACATCGGGAGACCAGTCTGTAGAGGCGAGCCGTACGATAGCTGAGAACACGAAAGCGGGCCAGAGCATCGGAGCGCCGGTGACTGCCAATGATGGAGACCGGGAACTGCTGCTGTACGCCTTGAGTGGACCGGATGCAGCCTCGTTCAGGATATCGACGAGCAACGGACAGCTGACAACGAAGGGTGACTTGGACTACGAGACCAAGGCCACATACCAGGTGGTGGTGAACGCCACCGACCCGTCGGGCGCTTCTGACAGCATACTGGTGACCATCAATGTCACCGACGGGCCCGACAAGGCGGCAATTACCATCGTCGACGGCGGCGACCCCGACCCGGGCAACGGCGGGACTACTGACCCCGACCCGATGATGCCCGACCCGGAACCCGAGGAATACACTGCGGACGCGGACGGAGACGGCTCGATAAGCTCTGAGGAAATACTGGCGGCGGTAGGTGACTACTTCGACGACGAGATAACCGCACAGCAGATTCTGGATGCCATAGAACAGTACTTTGCTGACTAGTGTGGATGGGGTCTAGGAATATAGAAAACCCCGTATAGGATGCGCGCAAAAAGGAGGAGGGCTTGTTGGTCAGAAATGCGATAACATTGTGGGTGGTAGTGGCGATAGCGGCGGCAGCAATGGTAGCGACAGTGTTGCTCCCAGGCTCCACGGGCGCCAGCTCGCACACGGCCACCAGGTCCTTCTCCATGGATACGGTGCAACAGGGTGGTGAGGTTGACGTAACGATAAGCGGTCTTGGACTGGCCATCGGAGCCGGGCAGATCATGGAAACGCTGCCTGACGGTTTCAGCTATAAGGACGGGTCCGCAGCTGTTGCTGACGCTGACCCCGGCGATAAGGCTGCGGTTTCAGCTAGTGTGGACGGCCAGACAGTCGAGTTCAACCTGATTGCGTTGGACTCGATTAGCTACACCGTTGAAGTCGCCGATGACGCGGGGACGGGTGCGCAATCTTTCTCGGGCGTTCTGGAAACCCTGGCGGGAGAGACCGATATAGGAGGAGCTTCCGACGTAACGGTCGAGGCGCCTGTCGTAGTTGAAGATTTCGCCAGGTCCTTCTCCGCAACGTCGGTGCGACGGGGCGGTGAGGTTGACGTAACGATAAGCCGTCTTGGACTGGCGACCGGAGTCGGGCAGGTCATGGAAACGCTGCCCGACGGTTTCAGCTACAAGGACGGTTCCGCAGCTGTCGCTGACGCCGACCCCGGCGATAAGGCCGCGGTTTCAGCTAGTGTGGACGGCCAGACAGTCGAGTTCAACCTGATTGCGTTGGACTCGATTAGCTACACCGTTGAAGTCGCCGATGACGCGGGGACGGGTGCGCAATCTTTCTCGGGCGTTCTGGAGACCCTGGCGGGAGAAACCGATATTGGAGGAACCTCCAGCATTGAGGTCCAGTCGGGTCTTGCGATAGGAGATGCTGTCCGGTCCTTCTCCACCGCGTCGGTGGACCGGGGCAGGCCAGCGGGCGTAACCATAAGCAGTCTCGGATTGGCCGCTGGATTTGGCGAGGTGGCTGAAACGCTGCCGGACGGGTTTAGCTACAAGGAAGGTTCCGCTGTTGTTGCTGACGCTGACCCCGGCGAGAAAGCCGCTGTTTCCGGTACCGTAGAGGGTCAGACGGTAACGTTTAACATGGTGGGGTTGGATTCATTCAGCTACACCGTTGAAGCCGCCAGCGACGCGACGCCTGGCGCTCGGACTTTCTTTGGAGTCCTGATGACCTTGGCGGGAGACACCGAAATTGGCGGGGACACCGAGATATCGGTTCGGACTCGCCGTCCGTCGGTCAGTGTGCCTGTAGTCCCGGCACAGGCGCCGCCCAGGTTCTTCTTGGGAGAGAGCGCGAAGCTGGAAATCCGGGAGAACAGCGCTCTAGGGACTCCGGTGGGTGACCCGGTGCAGGCCCAGGACAACCGAAAACAGCCCGTCACCTACGGCATCATGGGAGACGCGCCATTCACGATTGATCCCGAAACCGGCCAGATCGCGGTGGGAACAGGCGCAGAGCTCGACTACGAGTCGGCCAGAAGGTCCTACACCTTCGACGTAACGGCCACCTCCGAAGGCGGGACTGGGTCCATAAACATCACGGTAGTAGTGACCAACGTGGACGAGGCCGGCAGGATAACTGTCTCGCCGGGAACGCCGGTTATAGGCACAACCCTGACAGCCACGCTTACCGACCCTGACGGTGGAGTCAAGGACGTAGTATGGCAGTGGCAGCGGTCCCGCGACGGCGTGACATGGAACAACATAAGCGAAGCCACGTCGGACAGCTACACGGCGCGGGCAGCAGACGCAGGAATGCGGCTGCGGGCCATGGCGACCTACGCCGACGCGAGGCTCAGCGGACTCAGCGTAAGCTCGTCCGGTACGGCAGCAGTGCCTGTGCCGCCGACACCGACGCCTCCGGCCACGGCGACGCCTCCGGCCACGGCGACGCCTCCGGCCACGGCGACGCCTACGCCGACAGCGACGCCTCCGCCGCCGACACCGACAGCTACGGCAGTGCCGCCTACACCGACAGCAGTGCCGCCTACGGCTACGGCAGTGCCGCCGACAGCAGTGCCGCCGACAGCTACGGCAGTGCCGCCTCCGCAGCCCACGGCGACGTCTCGGCCGCTGCCGACGGCTACATCGGCGCCCACGGCGACGCCCAGGCCTACGCCTGAGCCGGAACCCACGGCGGTGCCGCCGACGCCCACCATAGAGCCGACGGCTATGCCGGAGCCGCCGGAAGAGGACGGAGGATTCCCGATATGGGCCATCGTGCTGATAGTTGTCGCGGCCTTGGCAGCGGCAGGCGGAATCGCCTTCGTGGTCAGGCAGAGGATGCAGCAGCAGGAGCCATAGCGGGGACGGAAAGCCTGAACGAATAATAAGACCGGGGACCTGATTCAGGTCCCCGGTTCTTTTTTGTCCGAGACTGCTTCGGTGCACAGCCGGATCTTCGTCCACTGTGAACAGAGCTCCGGCGTACTCGTTCAAGGAATAGGGTCAGGGGGTCGGGTCAGCGTGGAAGCTTGTAGAGACTGGCCGTGGAGGTTCTTGATGTTGGTCAGTTTGGTGGGCCCGGATAGACTCGAACTATCGACCTCAGTCTTATCAGGACTGCGCTCTAACCACCTGAGCTACGGGCCCCAAGGATGTTGATTATAATCCCACAGGCACGGGCGGGCAAGGACGCCCGACGTCTCAGTGTCCGATGAAATCGCGTTCCGTTGGCGAGTGGGTTGCCTCGCCCATGCGGGAAGTATATCCTTGGGCGTGCATCGCCAACGCTGTGCGATGGACGGAGGCGACGGCGCCGGATGGGCAAGGCCGACTTCAAATTCCACACGAAGGTCAGGGTACGATGGGGCGAGTGCGACCGCCAGGGGATAGTCTATTACGGGGCCTACCTGGACTACCTGGAGACGGCCCAGGGCGCGTACTTTCGTAACCTGGGCTTTTCACTGTACAAGCTAGCAGAGACCGGCCACTTCGACACTGCGACGGTGAAGGTCACCATAGAGTACAAGGCCCCGGCCCGCGTTGAAGACCTGCTGGACGTCTACTTCCGCGTTGCCAGCTTCGGCTCCACTTCCTTGACGGCTCTCATGGAAATATACGGACACGGAACGGAAACGCTGCTTACCTCCGCGGAGGCGGTGTACGTCGGGTACGACGCCTCCATGGGCAAGAAGAAACCCGTCCCGGGCGACCTACGGGCCGTGGTCCAGGCATACGAAGACACGGGTGTGCCTCTGAACCTGGACGCGTTTCCTGAGCTGGCAAAGGCTAGGGTGGAGCCTGACGTTCCGTCGCCGGAGTAGCCGTCCTGCCGGCAGCAGCTTTCTTGGCGGGTAAGGGTTTTGGCCCCGGTGTGCTATACTCGTAGCTGAGGCGTCATGTAATGGCTGATTTCAGGCTGGCGCTGGCCCAGATAAACCCCACCGTAGGCGACCTGGAAGGGAACACTTCCAGGATTCTCTCTGTCATGGAGGAGGCCCGGGCGTTGGGGGCCGATCTGGTTGCGTTTCCCGAGCTGGCCGTTACGGGCTATCCCCCGGAAGACCTTCTCCTCAGACCCAGCTTCATCAGAGACAACATAACGGCAATGGAGCGCATCGTCGCGTCCTCGGGAGACATGGCCGTGGTGGTGGGCTACGCCGACATGGACTCAGACATCTACAACGCTGCTGCCGTGGGCTACGGCGGGGAGCTTGTGGGCGTCTACCACAAGATTCACCTGCCCACCTACGGGGTATTCGACGAGGACCGCTACTTCAAGAAAGGCTCCGCATGCCCCGTATACAACATCAACGGGGTTGGCGTGGGAGTGAACATTTGCGAGGACATCTGGAGTCCCATGGGGCCAATGGTGGTCCAACGGGACGCCGGCGCCCAGGTCATCGTCAACATCAACGCCTCGCCCTTCCATGCGGGCAAGGCAGCCTTCAGGGAGCGGATGGTGGCCACACGCGCCCAGGACAACGGGGTCTATGTCGCTTACGTAAACACCGTTGGGGGCCAGGACGAACTGGTCTTCGACGGCGCAAGTCTGGTGTTCAACCCCCAGGGAGAGCTGGTGGCGAGGGGCAAGCAATTCCAGGAGGACCTGCTCGTTGCAGACCTGGAGATGGACCAGCTCTTCTCGTACCGACTGCGCGGCCCCAGGCACAGGCAGGGGCTTCCCTATCTCTTCGACGAAATCGGCGAGCCCGAAATTGTGCATGTATCAGCCCGTACACCGCGCCCAAGGCCGCAGATTCCGTCCTGGAATGGCCGGAGACCCCTGGAACCGAGGGCAGAGGTCTACCAGGCGTTGCTTCTGGGCGTGCGGGACTATGTTAAAAAGAGCGGCTTTGAGAAGACGGTCATCGGACTATCGGGTGGGATCGATTCTTCCCTGACGGCATGCGTGGCTGTGGACGCCCTCGGCAAGGAGAACGTAGTCGGCGTGGGCATGCCCTCCCGCTATTCCAGCGAGGGGAGCCTGGCTGACGCCGCGGAGCTGGCTCGGCGGCTGGGCATCGAGTTCTGGGTTGTTCCCATAGAGCCAGCCCACGGCGCGTTTCAGGACATGCTGGAGCCGCACTTCAAGGGCACTGAACCCAACATGGCAGAGGAGAACGTTCAGGCCCGTATCCGGGGCAACATAATCATGTCCATCTCCAACAAGTTCGGATGGCTGACCCTTACCACGGGCAACAAGAGCGAGATGGCCATGGGATACGCCACTCTGTACGGTGACATGGCGGGCGGGTTCGCAGTCATCAAGGACGTGCCCAAGACGTTGGTTTACACTCTGAGCCGGTGGCGCAACGAGAACGGCTCTCCCAGGAACGTCATCCCCGACGCAGCACTGGAGAAGCCCCCTAGCGCTGAGCTCCGGCCCGACCAGACGGACCAGGACAGCCTCCCGCCCTACGAGGTGTTGGACCCGGTGGTGGAAGCCTACGTGGAGGAGGATCGCAGCTACCAGGAGATGGTGGACATGGGATTCGACCCTAACGTGGTCAGACAGGTCATAGCAGCCGTGGACCGGACAGAGTACAAGCGCCGCCAAGCTCCTCCGGGCGTCAAGATTACCCCCAGGGCCTTCGGGAAAGACCGTAGGTTGCCCATCGTCAACCGTTACCGGCCCATCCAAGGCTAGCAGCGCCGGTCACGAGTCCCTAGAAGTCGTCGGTCTCGCCTTCCAGGACTGTTCCCTCAGCGGCCCGCTCAGGGCAGTCAGCGCCGGTGATGTTGCAGAAGCGGCATTCGTCCGGGCTTGGGGTCTTTCTCGCGGGAGTATCGGCCCCGACCCTTCTTATCAGGCCGCCCAGGTTGGCGACGAAGGCTTCGTCCACCGATTCAGCAGGCACCGGGACTTCGTGGTCCGCATAGACTAGCTTGCCCTCGAACTCTACGCCCACGTGCGGCCCCGGGGCTCTCGCCACGGCGTACATGTATGTGAGCAGCTGGATGTGGTGGGAGGGTCTTGGGACCCCGGTCTTGACCTCTATGATTATCCCCTCGCCGCCTCGCCGGGCAACGAGGTCAGGCCTGCCGCCCAGGGTTATCGACGTGGACCTACCTTTCAGAGTAAAGCTGTTCTGGCTCTCGGTGAAAACGGAGTAGCCTTCCTCTTCGAGCTGCTCGCGCACGTCGGCAACCATTGCCGTATGCTCGATGCGTGAGGGAGTCCAGTCGATGGAGTCCGGGACTTTGTCCCAGCTGAAGCTCTCGTGCTGGGCCTTGAACCACGCGGCCCATTCGCAAGAGGCGTCTCCAACCAGCAGCTTGGTCAGCCAGGTCACCCAAACGTAGGGGCCGCTCTGCCTCAACTGCGCCATGCATCGGCTCCTTCTACGTCTTGGGGAAGGTGAACCCCTTGGCCTTGGTCTCGATGCGGAAAAGCGAATCGATGGTCGTGACGAAGAGGGTCGAGAGACCCTCTCCGCCGAAAGCGCAGTTGGTGGTCTGCCTCGACCCGGTCAGAATCGTGCCCAGGTGTTCCCCAGACGGAGTAATTATCCAGACTCCTCCGGGACCTGTGCAGTAGAGGTTTCCTTCCACGTCAACAGCCATGCCGTCGGGTACGCCGGGCAACTCGCTGTCGAACCGTAAGAAGATTCTTTCCGTATGCCGCTCCAGGACCCCGGTCTCGTGGAGGTCAAACGCCCGAATGTGTTGGCGTTGGGAGTCGTCGATGTACAGGACGCTTTCGTCGGGAGAGAAGGCCAGACCGTTGGGGTACACGAAGTCGTCGGCCAGCAGGAAGTGGGAACCCAGGTCGGGTGAGACCCAGAAAACAGACGAGTGATGCTGTTGCCGTTGGGCGAGAGGCATTCCCCGACCAGGGTCTGTGAAGTATATGGAGCCGTCGGAGCGCGCGGCCACGTCGTTGGGGCGGTTGAGGGCCAGCCCGTTGTGCTGGTTCATGACCACCGTGATGTCTCCTGCGGGTTCCAGGCGGGTGACCCGGCGGGCGCCGCTCTCACATGACAGCAGACGTCCGTGAATGTCCTTTGTCATCCCGTTGGTCTCGTTGGTGGGACTGCGGACCTCCGCCACGCTGCCCGCACCCTCGTCGGGAGTCCACGTCAGCCTGCGGTTGCCCCGCATGTCGCTGAAGAGCAGGCAGCCGTCTTCGGGGAGCCACAGCGGGCCCTCGGTTACGTTGTAGCCTGTGCTCAGCAACTCCAGATCAGCGTCCAGGTCCAGTATCCGGTCCAACCCTGACGACGTTCGTTCAACTGCCATTACGACTCCTATCCTTCTTGTTGTCTCAGGCCCTCATCGCCGTCTCTGGGCTCACAAACGAAGTGCAACACCTTATTGAGGGCGCCCGTCTCCCAAAGCCAAGCTAAGTCGCGGCGGTGTCCGGGTGGGACTGGATGAAGTTTGCAAAAGACTCTGAGTCTCCCCGGATGTATCTGATTTCATAGGTCTTTATGGTTGGGCCGCTAATGCGAATGCTGGCTCCCGTCACTGCTGACCTGTGGGTGACCTCCCCGATGTCCTTGTACTCGACCTGGATGACTTTCTCTGCCCCGTATCGTCTTTTTTCCACGCCAAGCAGCCGCTTCCCGGTCGCTGCGACTATGCCGTCGACAATCGGCGCTCCCGCCTCCCGTCGTTCGAGCCTGAAGGTCCCCGCTATCAGGCCCTCCGGCAATTCATCCCCCTCGAGAAGGTCGTACAGTGCTTCCCGGCTTTCCTGATAGTCGTTCTCACTCCAAGACATGGGTTTGAGTTCGTTCCAGCGTCGGTCCAGCAGCAGCTGTCTCTCGTTCTGGGCCCTGGAGGCGGTTTCCTGGGCCGCTGGCGCTTGTTCCAATTCGCGTTGTGCTCTGGCGGCCTCCTGGATGCCTACGGTCTGCGGACTCTCGGGTGCGCCCTCTACGGGTCCGCGGACCGGAGCGACGCCAAGCAACTGGTTCTTCTGAGCATCGAACTCGCTTTGCGTAAGAATGCCTTTCTCCACGAGCCCCGCCAGCTTTTCAAGCTCATCGGCGACGGACAACGGGGGCATGCCCTGCCGGGTGGACCGCACATGAGCAAAGGCGGTTTCCTGAGCCGCTATGAAATGGGGATTCTCCTCCAGGGACGTTCTACCCATGCGAGCCAGAACGTAGTTTACGAAGGGATCTTCAACCCCATCCTCGAAGATGGATTCTATCTTATATGTCATGTGTAAGCCGATGATATGAACGGATTCTTCTTCATGTCGTATGTCCCTGATGTCCTTATAGTCTATTTGGGCGACGTCCTCCGTCCCAAACATTCCCCTGTCGACGGCAAGCAATCGTTTGTTGGTCGCCACGACCACGCCGTCGATATAAAGGTCGTCCCCTGAGTCCGACCCTTCGGAGGTGAATAGTCCCGCAATCATGCACTCCGGCAGCTCATCATTGTCGAGGAGGTCGTGCAGAGCTTCCCGTTTTCTGCGGTGGGTATCGTCGTCCCACGAATCGGGTTTGATGCGGTCCCAACTCTCATCAATCCTTTCGGTTCTTGACGACCTCTCGCTGGCGGACGGTTGGTCGATGTATCCCAGGACGCAGTTTATGAACGGCTGCTGAAGGTTATCCTCCCCGATGGTTGCGATCTTATATGTTCCCAAGGTTGGGCCGCTGACGATAACGTCGTTTTTATTATGGTAGATGTCTCTAATGTCCTTATAGTCTATCTGATGGATCTGCTCCTTCCCCAACATTCCCCTGTCTACGGCGAGCACTCGTTTGTTGGTCGCCACGACTACCCCGTCAATCAAGATGAACTCCCCGCCCTGGGTCCCCGTAAAGACCCCAGCTATCATGCGCTCCGGCAGTTCATCGTCATGGAGAAGGTCGTACAGCGCTTCCCGTTTTCTCCGGTGGGTTCCCTTGCCCCAGGACTTGGGCTTGATCCTGTCCCAACTCTCTTCAATCCTTTGTGCCTTCGTATTCATTGCCATACTCGTTGTCTTCCTTTTGTTGCCGCCGGGAGGTGGATTCCCGCGAAAGCGGGAATTACGGGCTGGGAGCAGCGCCGTTGGGGCCCATCTATCTGGGCATGAAGAATTCGTGGATTGCGGGGTCACCGTAGCCCTCTATGGCGCCGGGGGCTATTCCAGGGAAGCGTAGGCAAGAATCAACGATGCTTTTGTTGAAGGGGCTGATGTCTTCCCTGTTCAGGAACTCCTGAACGGGCATCCAGAGGGCCTCGTCAAGCTCCTCTGCCTGCATAGTGATATCGGCGCTCTGGGGGGAGAGGCGGCATACGAAATAGATGTCCGACTTGCCGTAACGGTAGCCGTGCCAGTGCCGGAAGAAGTGTAGGGACTGGAACGTGGCTTTGATCCCCGTCTCCTCAAGCACTTCTCTTTCGGCCGCCTCCACCAGGTGCTCACCGGGGTGGAGCGCTCCTCCAGGCAGCTTGTAGGCGGGTCCCCTTCCGGCCCTGCGGTACTTCTCCGACACCACCAGCAGCTCGTTGGCGTCGTTGATCACGACCCCGCCGACTCCAACGTAGTGGGTGGCGTAGGGAGGAATGTACGCCCCTTCCACCAGCTGGAGAGTGAGCATTGCATAGCCTTCCTCCGCGTGGTGGAAAGTGAAGCCCGCCTCAACCGCCGCCGGAATCACCGCCGACTTGCCAAGGGGGACCTCCATCCAGACCACTTTGTACTCTTCAGCCTTCCACGATTGGATAGAGTTGGTGAGCCGGTCCCGGAAATCCGCCGGGTCGTCTGGGAGGGCGTCAGGCGCCGTAACTATGCCGCCGAATGGGTTGGGGTTGGCTTCAAGAAGGTCCATGTCGGCTGCTCCCCCCGTTATTCGGCGGTGGTCCCGCCGTCGATGACCAGCTCGCTGCCCGTCATGTAGGACGACTCGTCAGAGGCCAGGAAGAGGACGCCCATGCCGATCTCCTCCGGCTCAGCCGGGCGGCCGATGGGCAGCCGCTGCAACCGTTGGCGGTAGTTCTCGGGGTCGTTCAGGGTGTCGGCTATCATCTCCGTCTTTACGGGGCCAGGGTGGACCGAGTTGGCCCGGATCTGGTCTTTGGCGTGCTGCACGGCGGTGGCCTTGGTGAAGATGCGGACTGCGCCCTTGGTGGCCGCGTACGCCGCAGTCTCTCCTGGGCTTCCCACCAGGCCCGCCGTGGACGATATGTTGATTATCGAGCCGCCTCCAGCCCGGCGCATGGCGGGGATGGAGTGTTTGGTGCCCAGGAACACGCCCTTGACGTTTACGGCCATGATGCGGTCCCATTGCTCGACGGTGATGTTGGGTATGGCGGCCCTGAAGAGAATTCCGGCGTTGTTGACCAGCACGTTCAGCTTTCCGTACTTGGACTCGGCCTCAGCGACGGCCCTCTGCCAGTCCTCCTCAACAGTGACGTCCAGGTGCACGTAGGTGATTTCTCCGCCGGCTTCGGCGATTTCGGCCTCCGTCTTCTTGCCTTCCTCGTCCAGAATGTCGCCGATGACCACGCTTGCGCCCTCTCTGGCGAATATCTTGGCCTCGGCGGCGCCCTGTCCTCTAGCCCCACCGCTTATAATGGCAACCTTACCGTCCAGCCGTCCCATGCCGTCCTCCTCAGGTGTGTTGTGTGCCGTTGCCTATGGCGTAAGCCTGAAAGAGGGGCGTCCGAACGGTCGTCGGACGCCCCTTGTTTTTGACCGGATGCCTCTTTAGAGGGGGTCCATCAATTGGTCTTTGTGAATCTCCGGAAGCACCTCTTTGGCAAAGAGCTTCATGCTCTCGATGGACTTTTCCAGGGGCATGGCCCCGAACTTGAAGACGCCGTACATCTCCTCGGGGTGGGTCTTCCCCTGGATTTCCCGGATGGCCTCCAAGCACATTTCCGGGGTGCCCCATATCTGGGTGTGGCTGTGGGTGTGCCTGGAGCCGGCGCCGCCGTCGCGAATCCTGTAAGCGGCCTCGGCGTAGTGGTCGTAGCCGCCCACTTCTTTGAAGTGCTCGGGTTCGTCCAGCTCGTAGTGGTGGATGGCCGACATTGCGTGGTCGTGCACGGCGTCCCAAAATGTCTCTTGGGCGTCATCCAGGTCGTTGGTGCAGTAGACGTTGCAGCCCACGATGGGGCGGCGGGCCTCCATGCCCTGCTCCCTGCGCCGGATGTTGTAGACCCGTATGTCGTCGGAGTACTCGTCCCAGTCCTTCTGGGGGACGACGATGAGGCGGAGGTCGGCGTCGGCGGCCATGTTGACGCTCTGGCGGCTCTGGGCCGCGCAGTACATATTGTCGGTCAGGTTCTTGTTCATTGGCTGTGGCCGGATGCTTATCTCCGGTATCTTGTAGAACTCGCCGTCGTAGGAGAACCTCTCCTGGCTCAGGGCCATCTTAACTATCTTGGCTGACTCCACGAACCGGGCCCTGGACTCGGACATGGGGATTCGCAGCCCCTCGAACTCCCGGCGGGCGGCGCCGCGCCCGAACCCTATGGCAAAGGAGCGCCCCTGGAGCAATATATCCAGCAGGGCTATCTGCTCCGCCACCCTCAGGGGCTCGTGCCAGGGCAGCACGATGACCATGGTTCCCACTCCGGCGTTCTTGACTTTGCCGGCGAAGTAGGCTAGGAACTGGGTCACGCTGGGCACCATGGTGTACGGCGTGAAGTGGTGCTCGATGGACCATATCCGGTCGAACCCCAGATCGTCGGCCAGCTCGCCGACCTTCACGTCTTCCAGGACCTTGACGTGGTCGGGAGTGGCGGGGCCAGGGCCGAATTGGCCGGCGTTGAAGCGGTCCCAGTCGGGGTAGTTCTGGCAATACAACGAAGTTCCGAATTTCATGGTGGACCTCCTAAAAGAGCCGCCGGCGTTGAAAATGACGCGCCGTTTGAGTCAAGGATTTCCCCCGGCGGGGTTGAGCAATTTTAGTGTCTAGTCCCGCAGCCAGTCAAATCAGGGGTGGTGGGGCCTACCCCCTCTCCCTTGATGGGAGAGGGTTGGGGTGAGGGTGGTCTCGGGGATTCGCTTGAACTGTGCCTTCGATGTTCTGGTGTCCCCCCTCATCCTAACCTTCTCCCGCCAGGGGAGAAGGGACAAAGACCCACGGAACTCAGGAGAAGAAGGAATTGGAGCGGGTGATGGGAATCGAACCCACATGACCAGCTTGGAAGGCTGGAGCTCTACCATTGAGCTACACCCGCTTGTGCTGCCGTGGGGGCACAGAAGAGCGGCGGGCTGTCGGCGCGCTCACATTTTAGCCCAGGGCAAGGGCGGACGACAGGCGCCTCTAAATCTTGTCTATGAGGGCGTCCAGCTCCAGGAAAAGAGGCGCGAACACCAGAGACACAATCGCCATGAGCTTCAGCAGGATGTTCAGGGACGGACCGGAGGTGTCCTTGAACGGGTCTCCCACTACGTCGCCTTCCACCGCGGCCTTGTGGGCGTCCGACCCCTTGCCGCCGTAGTTGCCCAGCTCGATGTACTTTTTGGCGTTGTCCCAGGCCCCTCCGGCGTTGGCCATGGTGATGGCCAGGACGAAACCGCCGCCCACGGCGCCTATAAGCAAGCCGCCCAGGGCTTCCGGGCCGAGCACAAATCCCACAGCCAGCGGAGCGGCCACAGCCATGATGCCGGGTATGATCATCTCTTTGAGGGCGCCTGTGGTGGAGATTTCCACGCACTTTGCATACTCGGGTCGGCCTGTGCCTTCCATGATTCCCGGAATTTCGCGGAACTGTCTCCGCACCTCGTTGACGATGGAGAAGGCCGCCCGCCCCACGGCCCGCATGGTCATGGCCGAGAACAGGAAGGGAAGCATGGCCCCGATGAGAAGCCCGGCCAGGGTGGTGTGGGTCAGCAGGTCGATTCTGTTTAAGTCCGCCGCTTGGGCATAAGCCGCCAGCAGGGCCAGTGAAGTCAGCCCGGCCGAGCCTATAGCGAATCCCTTTCCGGTGGCGGCGGTGGTGTTGCCCAGGGCGTCCAACGCGTCGGTGCGCTCGCGCACCTCTGGGGCCAACTGCGCCTGCTCGGCGATTCCCCCGGCGTTGTCGGCCACGGGACCGTAGGCGTCGGTGGCCAGGGTGATGCCCAGGGTGGAGAGCATCCCCACTCCGGCCAGCGCAACTCCGTAGAATCCAGCCAACTCGAAGGCCGCGAGGATGGCTCCAGCGATAATAAGCACAGGCACCACGGTGCTCTGCATTCCCGTCGCTATACCGCTGATCATGGTGGTTGCAGAGCCTGTCTGGGCCGATTCTGCGACTGACTTGGTCGGGCTGTAGTCGTATGACGTGTAGTACTCGGTTACCAGGCCGATGATGACTCCGGCGCCTAGCCCAGCGACGATGGCCCAGAAGATGTCGAAGTCGCTGACTGTCGGTCCTATCAGGCCGTCCAGATCCAGCCATACCACGGCTATGGCGGCGAAACCTACGACCAGTATGGCGGAGGCGAAGATGCCCCGCCTGAGGGCCCACAGCAGGTCTCCGAAGCTGGCCCTCTCTCCGCTGCGCACTACGAAGGTTCCCACGATGGAAGCGGCTATGCCGAATCCCGCCAGCAGCAGGGGCAGAAGAGCCACGTCGCTTTTCCAGTCCTGTCCCGGGATTGAGGCCACGGCTGCAGCGGCCAGGGCTATGGCCGCTATGATGGAGCCTACGTAGGACTCGAACAGGTCCGCTCCCATGCCTGCCACGTCTCCCACGTTGTCACCGACGTTGTCGGCTATGACAGCGGGGTTTCTGGGGTCGTCCTCCGGGATTCCGGCCTCCACCTTTCCCACCAGGTCGGCGCCCACGTCCGCCGCCTTGGTGAAGATTCCACCGCCCACCCTGGCGAACAGCGCTATGGAAGACGCTCCGAATGCGAATCCTGTGACCCACAGGATGTCCTGGAATATGACGTAGAGAATGGTTACGCCCAGAAGGCCGATGCCGACCACGGTGAGGCCCATGACTGCCCCGCTGCTGAATGCAACGCGGAGCGCAGGGTTGAGGCCCCTCATGGCGGCGGCGGCAGTTCTGACGTTGGCCCTTACGGCCACGTTCATGCCTATGTATCCCGCAACGGCTGAGCAGGCTGCGCCCGCCAGGTATGCTATGGCCGTACGGGGAATCCAGTCTCCGTGGGTGTACCTGTCGATGAGCAGCCACAGGCCGACGGACACTATGATGATGAAGGGCAGCAGGACCATATACTCCCGGTTGAGGAAAGCCTGTGAGCCTTCTCTGATGGCGGTCCCGATGCTTCTCATGCGGTCGTTGCCGTCATCGGCCTTCACCACCCGAAAGATCAAGGCCACTGCGAAAAGCAGCCCGACTACCCCGAGGATTAATGCAACCAAGATAGGTCCCATAGGCGTAACTCCAACCCCTCCCGCGGCCCGATTCTTGAGCGCCAACAACCCTAACATGGCGCCCATGGGGTGTCAAGGAAAATCGGGTTGGCGGTGCATGATTTCCGGCGTCGCCACGCGCGTGGGGTATAATGCCTCTGGCGCCCAATAGCCAAGGCCAAGCATACGCGATCGACTACCCGATATGCTTCTGACCGTCATCAAGGGATCGTTGTCTGCCATGCCGAACGCACCGCACTCACTGTCATTCCGAACGCAGCGAGGAATCTAAAGACCATGCCCACGGACCCAGGCCGTCAATACTATGTGTATATCCTGACAAACAGAGTTCGAACACTCTACGTAGGAGTGACCAACGACCTTGTTAGAAGGGTATATGAACACAAGCTTGTGCCGGGCTTCACCAAGAAATACAACGTAACATGGCTAGCTTACTATGAGTCGACGCCTGACATAAGGACCGCAATTGCTCGAGAGAAGCAAATCAAAGCGTTCCGGCGCAGCAAGAAGGCGGAGCTAATCGAGGCGCTTAATCCACAATGGAAGGACTTGTCGCTGGGATGGTACGATGCCTCTGAAGAACTTCCTTAGATTCCTCGCTGCGCTTCGGAATGACAGGGTAGGGTGCTTCTTAATCCCAGGTTAAGCTGCCTGGGTTGCAGGTTGGGCCGCCTGGGGTCGCTGGTTGGGGTGCTTGGGCCCGTTGAGTTGCGACGCTTCTGGGTGACGAGTGGAGAACGGGAACAACGGACAAGTTACGCAATGCGTTAACTGATTGCCGGTGTGTGTCTGATGTCGTTATGCATTCCTCATCTGTCATTCCGAGCGCAGCGAGGAATCTAAGGGACATGACTATGAGTCCGAGGAATATATGAAGTTCGGGGTCTCTCTTACCGGGTTCGCCCAGCAGCCA
The DNA here is from genome assembly GCA_965224415.1 of Dehalococcoidia bacterium. GTDB lineage: Bacteria > Chloroflexota > Dehalococcoidia > Lucifugimonadales > JAGWBF01 > DAOUJI01. Next base: position 93,943 of record CBDCZB010000003.1, read on the forward strand.
GCAGGCACGGACATGCGCCGCGTCGTTGGGGACATACTGGAGTACGTCCGGGAGGCTAGGGGGCTTGGTTTCGACTTCGTGTACCAAGGCCAACACTACCTCACCGACCCTTATCTCCAGCTCCAGAACCTGCCCTTTCTGGCCAGGGTGGCAGCCGAAGCCGAGGGCATGGGCATCGTTGCAACCCAGGTGGTCCCTCTACTTAACCCGGTGGACCTGGCGGAACGATGCGCCACCATGGACATTCTTACCGGAGGCAAGTTCGTTCTCAGCGCCGCTCTGGGGTACCGTGACCAGGAGTACGCCGCCTTCAACGTGGACCGACGCACCAGGGTTTCCAGGATGGTGGAGTGCCTGGAGGTCGTGAAGCGGCTGTGGACGGAGGACACGGTTGACCACCGCGGGAGCCACTTCACCCTTGACGGAGCGCGGATGCCCCTCAAACCGCTGCAAAAGCCTCATCCGCCCATCTGGATTGCCGCCAACAGCGATGCGGCGGTGGTGCGGGCCGCGCGCCTGGGGTATACATGGTACGTCAACCCCCACGCAACCTACGCGACCATCAAGGACCAGATTGAGTTGTACAGGCGGGCCGGGGAGGAAGCAGGCACGGATGCGGCCCACGCGCCTCTTCCCATGGCGCGGGAACTGTACGTCCACACCGACCAGGAGACCGCATACGCGGAGGCGCCGCCTTACCTAGGAGGCAAGTACGAGACCTACTCCCGCTGGGGGCAGGACGACGCTCTGCCTGACGACTCCTTCTCCAGCGCCTTCCGCGAGCTGTCCCGGGATAGGTTCATCATCGGCTCACCCGAGGACTGCATCGCCGACCTGAAGCAGTACGAGGCGTTGGGAGTGGACCGGCTGGCGCTCCGGATGGTGTGGCCAGGGATGCCCTTGGCCAAGGCTATGGAGGCGCTGCGCCTCTTCGCCGCCAAGGTGATGCCGGCCTTCACGGCATAGCCAGTTCCGGCTCTGGTTATGCTGCTAGCCGCTATCCTCCACTGCCTTGGGTCGGATGACCAAAACCGGACTTCCCGAGTGTCGGACGATGCGGTCTGCCACACTGCCCATCACCCAGCGTCCCATTCCAGAGCGTCCATGGGAGGTCATCACCACCAGGCTGTCAGGCTCTTCCTGCACCAGGTCCACGACGGCGTCGGCAGGGCTGCCGTTGAGAAGGCGTTCCTCCACGGTTACGCCGTTCTCCGTCGAGAACCTCTCCCCTACCTGGCGGAGATAGCCCATGGCGTTTGCGTCGGCCTCTCGTGACCACTCCTCGTATGGCCCGGTGTATATGGACGTGGACGCGTCGATCATCGAGTATTGCATGTACCTCTGGTATTCGCCCAGGGAAGGAGTGGCCCTGGCCAGAATCACCTTGAGACGCCGGGGTCTGGCCAGAGCCGCCGCGTGGGGAAGGGCCGCCGCGGCGAACTCCGAACCGTCCAGCGGCACGATGATGCTGCTGACTCTGGCGTCCGCCTCGATTTCCGCGTCTTCCCTGGCCTTTATCAGCAGGAAGGGGCAGTCCGTCGTGTGGAGAGCCTTGTCTGCCACGCTGCCCATGACCCATCTGGCCATGCCCGACCTGCCGTGGGTGGTCATGGCTATTATGGTGTCGGGCTCCTGCTCGGCGGCCTCGACGATTTCCTGGGCCGGAGCTCCGTCGCGGACGGATATGGAAACTGTGATCCCGACGTTGTCCAGCCGTCTCGTGGCGTCGTTCAGATAGTTGTTGGCCTCGTTCCTCACGGCGTCCATGATGTCTTGTGGATGGAGAGCCTGGTTGTTCAGAAATTCCAGGGGCACTCCCCCGGCGATTCTCAACAACTCCACCTTGGCCTGCAGGTCCTTGGCCAAGAACCTGACGTAGGGAAGCGCCTGCTCTGCCATCTCCGAGCCATCCAGGGGCGCCAAAATCCGTTTGTACATCTCCGCCTCCGTGTTCCGTTGATGAGGTTCACCGCTACGACTCGATACGCTCGTCCTAGGGCGCATTGGCGAACGGGGTCCTCCCGCTTATCGTGACTTCTTAATATAAGCTTATCAAAAAGGGGGGCGTGATGGCCAAGCTGGAGACATCCACCGGCCTGGCAGTCTCCCCGGCACTGACTCAAACTTGCCTTGATTTTTGGCTCCCGGTCTGTTGTACCGTTCAGTTAGCCTTATTCGGAGGTAGGCGTGAAGCCAGCTAAGAAATCCATCGAGGCCCCCGGTGACGAGTCCCAGGCCGCTTTCAGAGTCTTGGTCTTTGCAACGAGGATGACTTGCCCATCAAGCCAGATGAGTTGAGAGAGTATGTCTAGGAGCAAGAGGAAGCGGAAGTCGAGACGTGAATTAGTGACTTGTGCAAATTTGGGTGATGTGGTACAGTAGCTAAAAGTTCGTAGCCCTTCGTGGCTCTGTGCAACGTGGCCTAGTGCCCCGCATCAATCTTTTGATGCGGGGTTTTATGATTAATTTTAGATTGCACAGGCGAGGGGTACTTGGCTTGCCACGAGGTCCGCCAAAAGAGGCCCGCTCAATAAGCGGGCCTCTTTACTTAACTTATAGGCACTGACTCAATTTCATTTCGGGGAGACTTGACACCGGTAATCGAGGCTTTACACGGGTTAATCCGCTTGAGTCAGTGCAGTCTCCCCGTTGAGCTTTGGGCGAGCGACGCCGGGTGGTATAATTCGGGTGCAACTTATACTGCAACTGTTGGGTTGCTATGAATGATCCCATATTCTGCCTAGGAGATTCCAGTGGCTTCTGCCGGTGAGGACCGCGTTGTCAGTCTTGACGGCGAGCAACTCGGTGAGATAGCCAACCTCCTTCGATTTAAAGGCGAACGGTTCCCCGTTCAGATTCAGGGTGAAACGGTCGGAGTCCTGGCGCCCCTCTCGGACCTGCGTGCGCTGGAGGTGCTGGAAGACCTACTTGACCTGCTCGACTCTCTGGACGCGCTGGAAGACTATCGCAAAACCGGCGGAGTCGACTTCGAGAGCATCAAGGCAGACCTCGGTCTTTGACGTACAGGGTCATCCTGTCCAATGCGGCGGAACGAGACCTCCGCAGCATCCGTGACGCGACTATAGCTCGACGCTTGGTGAATGCCATTGATGCGTTGGCGGATGACCCAATGCCGCCCGGCTCCGGGAAACTTCGGGGACACCGCGATGTGTGGCGCATTCGGGTTGGCGCGTGGCGCATCTGCTATGCGATAGAAGGGGATAGGCTGATAGTCCTGATATTGACCGTAGCCCAACGCGGGAACGTCTACGATAGGCTTCGCCGACGGTTGGGATAGCCCGGCGGATACAAGCGCATCTCTTAGTTGACTAGTACTGAACCAAATCAGGATTGGCAGGGATAGAGGCGATGGAGTTTGCGTCTGGCGTCTTGGGCAGTGAACCGCCAGTTAATGGTAGCTCCTATCGCGTTCCGCTCTGACACGCAGGCGCTGACGGCTCTTTCCAGGCTGTCCTCATCTCCGTTGCGTCCGCGCAGGCAGGCCCGGGCCAGCACGCTGAACTCGATCTCCGCCATATTCAGCCAGCTTCCGTGCTTGGGAGTGTGGTGCAACTCCAGCCGCTTGGCGATGCGCCGGGCCTCGGCCGCCGGGAAAGTCTCGTAAAGCGAGGCCATCCGATGCGTGTTCAGATTGTCGAGAACCAGCCGAATCACCGGGACATCGGGGTAGGCCTCATCCACCAGCCACCGCATCTGCTGAGCGAAGTCCTGCATGGTGCGTTGCCGGGTTATCGCCACGTGGCGCCAGCCCCGGCGAGGCTCACAGGTGAGGAACAGGTTGCGCGTCCCTCCCCGCTGGTATTCGTAGTCCTCACGCCTCGGCCTCCCAGGCTTTGCCGGCAGCGGTTCCCTCACGTCGGCCAGCAACTGGGTGGAGGTCTCGTCAAAGCAGACCACCGGCCTCTGCGGATCGTAGGGCTCGGCGTAGAGATCCAGCACGTCCTCCATGGCCGCCACGAACTCTCCACCTACCTTGGGGATGCACCATTGTTTCTTGAGCCACGGCTTGAGCGTGTTTTTTTTAGCCGCAGGCGGACCGTCTCGGGAGATAAAGACTCCACCAATCCCAACTCCACCACCTTGCCCGCCAGGGCCCGCATGGTCCAGTGGTCATGACCGTCGGGCACCGGGCTGCAGGCCAAGGCTATCAGGTGGGCCTCCACCCTTTCATCCACCTTTCTGGGCCGGTTGACCTGGTTATGGTGCCTCAGCACCTCGTCCAGTCCTTCCTCGGCATACCGCCGCTTGGTGCGGAACACGGTCCGCTCCGACACGTCCAGTGCGGTGGCCACCTGGGGGCGGTCCAGCCCTCATCTATCTTGATCAGGATGCGGGCCCGGGTAATCGCCTGTGCGGAACTCCTCCCAGCCCTGATCATCTTCCTGAGCCGTCCCTTTTCCTGTGTTGCCAGCCGGACTCCGTACTTCTCCTGCACCATGACCACCTCACATCCCACAACCCTTCGTCTATCCCCAAGGTAGCATCCTGTCTGGGCTCACGTACTAACTGACAATGCCAGATTGGCCGAATACTAGCCGCGCATTGACGAGCAGGGTTCGCCCGCTTATCGTGACTTCTAAATCTAAGCTTATCAAAAGGGGGGGCGTGATGGCCAAGCTGGAGGTTCTGACCTACGGTTTTACTCTGATCACCAATCAAGGCTCCGTGGGGTACTCAACCAACTCTCTGCTCACCTATGGCAACCAGACCATCCTGGTTGACACTGGACCGCCGTCCAGACGGGGGCTGCTGGTGGAAAGCCTCAAGGCGAAGGGCATGACGCCCGCCGACGTGGACATGGTAATCCTGACCCACCTACACTGGGACCACTGTCTGAATACCGATCTGTTCAAGAACTCTCGTATACTGGTCCATCCCGTGGAGTTGGACTACGCCCGCAATCCCAACCCCGGCGATCATGCCTGTGCGACCTACGTGGCGGACATGCTGGCCCGCTTGAAGGTCGAACCCGTCTCCGAAGGGGACGTGATAGTGGATGGCCTTACCATCATGGACACCCCTGGCCACACCAAGGGTCACATCAGCGTACAGGCCGACCTGGACGGCGAGAAGACGCTGATTGCCGGAGACGCCCTGCCCGACGGCGGCGCCGTGAAACGCGGCCTTCCATACAACATATTCTGGGACATGAACGACGCCCGGGAGAGCGTGGAGAAGATGGTGGAAAGCTCCACGGTGTTCTACCCGGGCCACGACCTGCCTTTCAAGCTGGACGGCAAGGAGATTTCCTACCTGGACGGCCCCACCAATCTGGAAATCATCACGTCCAATGAAGGCGGGCAGGCGCCGACGATAAGCTGCACGGTGCACTCGGTCAAGGAGGTCAACCACAACCCCGTTCAGAAGGGCTAAGGGGGACTTCAACTCAGACGGGAAACCGCTAAGCTCCCAGCGTTCCCTCCGTGCAACCCCCTAAGAAACCTTTTCGTAGCTCCCTCGCCCTCTGGGAGAGGGTTGGGGTGAGGGCGTCACCCAGCTTCTTGGAAGGCCCTGGATACCGGCCTGCGCCGGTATGACGGAGGTTGTGCCAAGGCCTCCGGAAGGGGGAGAAGGAGCACATTCCCCGGTTGGGTGTTTAACCGGCCCCGGCTTTGGCCTCCGCCTTCTTGAACTCCGGTATTACGTACTTGCCGAACATCTCGATGGTTTTCATGGCGGCGTTGTGGTCCAGGATTTCGGTGGCCACCTGAACCCCCAGTTGGTCTATGCCAGTGGCCTCGTAAAGCTTTGCGGCCTTGATGCAGCTGTCGGGGTTGCCGCCTACGACCACGCCTCGCTCGGCCAGCGTTTTGCCGTCGATTTCCTTCCAGGCCCATTCGGCCAGAGCGCCTCCGCCGGACTCGTCCACCTCTTCAGGCTTCTCCAGCTGCGACGTGTCCACCGCACCGTCGAATGCGGCGTCCCTGCCCGTGGAGCGATAGAAGTCTTCCTTCAGGTGGTCGGGGATGCCTCCCCACTGGTCCAGCAGGGTCTTGTAGACGTCCACCTGGCCCTGGAGGTAGGGCTTGTCCGGCCCGATGAAGGTCTTGAGGGACAAGGCCGCCTTCTCCTTGGCCGCGAGGTCATCCTCGTCGCAGCAGGCCTGGGAGAGGCTGAGCCAGTTGTTGTTCACGAACTTGCCCACCGGCTTGGCGCTCTTGATGTTCTCCCGGTAGGCTTGGATGTGGGGCGCCAAAAGCTCCGGCGCCGTGAAGGAGAGGGCCAGCACGCCGATGCCCTTCTCCGCCGCGAGCTGGTAAGTGTGGGGTTGGAGCGCCGCCACCCATATCGGCGGGTGGGGGTCTTGGTAGGGCTTGGGAAGCACCTCCCGCTGAGGTACGCTCCAGAACTCGCCCTCGTACTCGAAGTCCTTCGAGTCCCATATTTTGGGAATCATCTCCAGGGACTCGGCCCACATGGCCCTGGTGTTCCGGGGGTCAATGCCCATGCCCGTCTGCTCGTAAGGAGCCGAGCGGCCGGTGCCGAAGTCGAGCCTGCCTTTTGACAGGTGGTCTATCATGGCCACACGTTCAGCCGCCCGGACGGGGTGGTGGTAGGGAAGTATCATGACCCCGAAGCCAAGCCTGATCCGCTTGGTGATCCTGCTTAGAGCCGCCAGTATCACCTCAGGGCAGGGCGACATGGAGAACCCGGTCAGGAAATGGTGCTCTACAAACCAAACGTAGTCCCAGCCCATCTCATCGGCGAGGACGCACTGCTCAATCGTCTCCTCGATGGCCTTGTTGTCGTCGAGGGTGGGACGCTGTATTTCATACAAAACTCCGAACTTCATGGCGGCTCTCCCATCACATCGTAGCTGTGTTCTTTGCTCCTTGGCGTCAACATTCTATCGCCTATGCTTCGTTCCAACAACTTGGCGTTCGCGCTCGCGCCGAGCCTTGACACCGCCAACGCACAACTCCACCATGTTCTCCTATGACTGTGCTCGACATCGTAGCCCCGTCATTCCGGCGGAGGCCGGAATCCAAGGGTTGCCGTATGTCTGTTGGCAGCCCTTCTATAGGCTTTCGAGCAAATTCCCGTAGTCGGGAGCTGGGGAAACTGGCCAGTCGCCCCTACGAAATACCCACGGCCTGCCGTTGTCCGTCCGAACACCCCCACACTGTCATTCCGAATGCCACGTTGCGGCGTGAGGAATCTAAGGACCTCGTTCACAAAGCCCGCCCGGCTAAAAACCCAACGCCCAAGAAGCTAGCCTCTGTAGGCGGGACGGAGACACGCCCGTGGAGCGCCTCCTTAGATTCCTCGCTGCGCTTCGGAATGACAGCATGGCGACGCCGTTTCGATGCGCTTTCCAGTAAATGCTCCAAGTTACTCGACGCTCCAGTCTCGGGTGGAGACGGTCCGTGAAGCGGCGGGGAATACTGCTCTTCGTCATCCTGGCCGTGGCGGTGTTCGCCGGACTGGCCTTCTATGGAGACTTCCCCGAACTTATCGACCAAATCGCGGATTTCCCCGTACGGTTCTGGCTGGCAGCCCTTGGCCTTGCCGCCGCCAACTATGTACTCCGGCTGGTCCGCTGGCATTACTACATGCGGGTCCTCAAGATTCCGGTGGGACTGGTGTCCAGCGGACTGATATTCGTCGCCGGGCTCAGCATGGCCATCAGCCCCGGCCGGGTGGGGGAGCTGGCCAAGTCCTACTTCCTCAGGGAGAGGGCTGGCGTCCCCGTCTCACGCTCGTCAGCCGCCGTGGTGGCGGAGCGGGTGATGGACTTGGTGGGAGTGCTGCTCCTGAGTGTTTGGGGACTGTTCCTCGTTCCGTATGGCTGGGCAGCTGCGATATTAGTCATCGCAGGGGTGGCCGCGTTCTTCCTGCTGTGCGTCTCTTCCTGGGGGAGCGCAAAGGTTCTGGCCCTTCCCCTGCCTGCGCGGTGGAAGCCCTTCCTCACCAACGCCCGCGACTCGATACGACAGCTGTCAGGGCCGCGGGAGCTGGTGGTTGTGCTGCCCTTGAGCGTCGTGGCCTGGTTTATGGAAGGCCTGGCCATGTGGGTCGTGCTGCAAGGCCTGGGAGCGCCGGGCTCCCTGGGCGAGGCGGTGTCCATCTATGCCGCCGCCACCCTGTTGGGCGCCATCAGCTTGCTCCCTGGCGGTCTTGTTGGCACGGAGGGCGGAATGATAGCATTGCTTGGCCGCCTCGACATGTCCAGGACAACAGCATCTTCAGCTACATTCATTGTTCGCGTCTGCACACTCTGGTTTGCCATTGCACTGGGAGTCCTGGCCCTGGTCTATTTGCAGTTCCAACCGTCCAACAAAGAAAGAGAGTCCGGTGATACAGAGCGGGTTGAGACCGAAGCGCAAGGGCCTGCCGCTTAGGCGCTGGCAGCATGGCTGAACAGGAGAGGCCCGCAGACTCCCATCGGCCCGGCGCCTTCGGTGTTGTCAAGGCCGCCGTCATGTCCACACGCCCGGTGCAGTGGACCAAGGCCATCGTCGTCTTTCTGCCTTTGGCCTTTTCCCTTGATGAGCGATGGACCCTTGACGAGGGCGGGCTGTTCGTTGATCTGTTCCTGAACACTCTGGCAGGCGCAGCCATATTTGCCGCCTTGGCGGGTGCGGTCTACATTATTAACGACCTCTTCGATAGAGAAAGGGACAGGAACCACCCTCGAAAACACTCCAGGCCCATAGCCTCCGGGGTGTTCCCGGCGCCGGCCGCGGGGGCTGTAGCGGCGCTTCTACTGGCGGCAGGGTTGGCCGGGGCGTATCTCCTGGACGTGGGGTTCGGGGTTGTCGTGTCCGTCTACGTGGTCGTCAACGTGGGCTATTCCGGCCTGCTCAAGGGGATTGCCCTCCTGGACGTCATGTTGGTCAGCGCCGGGTATATATTGCGCGTTGTGGCGGGCGCCCAGATCATCGACGTGACGGTCTCCCCCTGGCTCTACTTCACCATAGGCCTGGGAGCCTTGTTCATCGCCTTGAGCAAGCGCCACAGCGAGCTGGCCGCGTCGGGAGACAATGCGGTCAGCCAACGATCAACCCTGGACCGGTACACCAGGGAATACCTCAGCCAGCTGATAATCATCACGGCGGCTGCGACCCTGGTGGCCTACTCCCTCTACACCTTCGAGGCGGCCAACGTCCCGGACAATCACAGCATGATGCTGACCATCCCCTTCGTGATTTTCGGCCTGTTCCGCTACCTGTGGATTGTGAACCACACCACCGACGCCGAAAGCCCCGAATGGGTGATTATCCGGGACAAGCAACTGGTCCTGGACCTGGCGCTTTGGGCCGTGGCCGCAGTAACTATTCTGGCAGTGGACCGCGGTTGAGGCGGCTCTCTCTTCCTTTGTCCGTTCTTCCTATTCCGGCGATGTGCCGCGCCGGAGTTTTGATTTGACAGGCCATAGGGCCGGTCGTAGAATGGTGGCGGCTTACGGGCCCCGTAGCCTGACGCATCCGCCTGAGTCCCGCCGAATAGGGAGCGGACCGGAGCCAGGCAGGACGCCCGAGGGGGTGTTGCATGGCCAGCAGAGCGTTCATACTGATAGAAACCGCCGTTGGAAAAACACGGGAAGTGAGCGACTCCCTCCGGGGCGTCAACGGAGTGGCGTCGGTGGACGTAGTCACCGGTCCCTACGACGTCATAGCCGTGATTGACGCTCCGGACATGAACGTGATGGGCTCTGTGGTTACAGAGAGAATACACACTATTGGCGGTGTGGTCAGGACGGTAACCTGTGTAGCCGTGAGCAGTTCCTGACGCCGATGATTTCCCGCTGAGACATCCCCAGGAGCGCCTCTAGAATGGACTTCAGATTCTCGTCTGAAGACGAGTCTTTTCGCGCCGAATTGCGCCGGTTCTTCGAGGATGAGATTCCTTCTGATTGGGTGGGAGGAAGCCGCAACCCGGACAACGAGGACTGGGGCTTGACCCTGTCTATGCGAAAGAAGATGTCCGAAAGAGGCTGGCTCACCATGCACTGGCCCAGCGAATACGGCGGCCAGGACGCGGGCCAAATCAAGTCCACCATCCTCACCGAGGAGTTGACCTACAACAGGTGTCCCGGCAGGGATATCTTCGCTGTCAAGATGCTCTCCCCGACTTTGATGATTCACGGCACTGAAGACCAGAAGCAGGAATTTCTTCCTCCCATCGCAAAGGGCGAGGTCCAGTGGTGCCAGGGCTACAGCGAGCCTGAGTCGGGGTCCGATCTGGCTTCCCTCCAGACCTCCGCCAGGTCCGACGGGGACGACTACGTCATCAACGGCAGCAAGATATGGACCTCGATGGCCCACCGGGCGGACCGGATTTTCATGCTAGTGCGGACGGACCCCGACGCTCCGAAACACCGGGGCATCAGCTTCGTTCTAGTGGACATGAACACGCCGGGCATCACGGTCCGGCCCATACCCAACATGACCGGCATCCACGAGTTTAACCAGGTGTTCTTCGATGAAGTGAGGGTGCCTAAGAAGAACAGGGTTGGGGAAGAAAACCGGGGTTGGTACGTGGCGGTCACGCTTCTGGACTTTGAGAGGTCGGGCGTGGACTTTTCGGCCAGCGCCAGGCGGCTGGTGGCTGACACCGTGGACTACGTTAAGGACCGTCCCAACGAGGTGAACGAACACAGCGGCCGTGTGGCCCGCAACAAGCTTACCGACCTGCATATCGAAGCGGAGGTCGCCCGGCTCACAGCCTACAACGTGGCCTGGATGCAAGAACAGGGGATGATTCCCAACAAGGAAGCATCCATGAGCAAGGTGATGGGCACTGAGCTTCTCCAGAATGTCACCTCCGGTTGCCTGGAAATCATGGGGATGTATGGACAGCTCAGGCCTGGAAATTCTCGCTCCCAGATGATGGGTCGAATGGTCGAGCATTGGATGTCGTCCTTCTCAGGCACCATCGCCGCAGGCACGTCGGAGATACAACGGAACATCATCGCGACCAGGGGCGTCGGACTCCCCCGGGGATGAATCCCAGGCCGCCCCATCCCACACAATAGTGAAATAGAATTAGCAAAGTCCGCAACGGACTGCGCAGGAGGCAGAGAAAGATGGACCTAGGATTCAACGAGACCCAGCAGATGCTGAAGAACAGCGCCCGAGAGTTCCTGTCACAGGAATGTCCCCACAGTTTGGTGCGGGAGATGGAACAGGACCCCAAGGGGTACCCGGACCAGCTATGGAAGTCCATTGTCGATTTGGGATGGACGGGAATCGCCTTCCCCCAGAAATACGGAGGGACCGAGGGCAGCTTCGTAGACCTGGCCGTGCTGGTGGAAGAGTTGGGCCGGGCGCTGGCGCCAAGCCCCTTCTTCTCCACGGTGGTCATGGGCGGCATGACCATTCTCGAAGCGGGAAGCGAGGCCCAGAAGGAGGAATACCTGACCCAGATTTGCCAGGGGCAGGCCACATTCGCCTTTGCAGTCCTTGAACCCAGCGCCACATACGAGGCGTGGGGCATAGAAACGGAGGCGACACGGGACGGCGACGGCTTTGTGCTCAACGGCACCAAGCTGTTCGTGCCCGACGCCCACACCGCCGACAACATCGTCGTTGCGGCCCGGACGACCAAAGGGAACGATCCCGAGGACGGCATAACCCTCTTCATCGTGCCCGCCTCAGCCCAGGGCATATCCATCGAAATGCTCAGCACCGTGGCGTCGGATAGGCAGTCGGAAGTCGGCCTCAACAACGTGAAGGTCCCTGCGTCGGCTGTCTTGGGAGAAGTGGACAAGGGGTGGGCGGCGCTGAACGTGGCTATCCAGCGGGGCGCTGCCGCCAAGTCCGTCGAGATGCTGGGAGGGGCCGGAGCAGTCCTGGACATGACTCTGGAATACGTTAAGCAGAGGGTCCAGTTCGGGCGGCCCATCGGCTCGTTCCAGGCTGTACAGCACCACTGCGCCAACATGGTCACCTTCGCCGAGTCCTGCCGCTACATGGCCTACCAGGCGGTGTGGACCCTGGACGAGGGACTGCCCGCCACTCAGGAAGTCTCCATGGCCAAGACCTGGGTCAACGAGGCCTACCGCAAGGTGTGCGCCCTGGCCCACCAGTGCCACGGTGCCATCGGGTTCACGATGGAGCACGACCTCCAGCTCTTCTCCAGGCGCGCCCGGGTGGCTGAATTGGCCTTCGGGGACGCTGAGCACCACAGGGAGCTTGTGGCCGGGGCCCTGGGACTTTAGTCCATGTCCGCCAAAGACTGCATCTTCTGCAAGATTCCCCGAGGTGAGCTTGACGCCGAGGTGGTCTATCGCGACGAGCGGGTCTACGTGATCAAGGACATAGACCCTCAAGCTCCGGTGCACCTGCTCATCATCCCCCTAGAGCATCTGGCCGGCCTGGCCTACATTGGCCCCGGGCAGATACCGGCAATGGGACACGCGTTCGTGGTGGCCGAGGAGATGGCCCGGCGTCATGAAGTCACCCTGAGCGGGTACAGGCTCATCGTGAACCAGGGTCCCGACTCCGGCCAGGAAGTGGAGCACATACACCTGCACCTCCTGGGCGGGAAGCCGCTTCCGTCCCTGGGCTGAACGAGTGTCCCCCTCCATAGAAGCCCTAATTGAGAGCCGGTTGGAAGCGCTTCCAACCGGCCTCTTCAATCATATCCAGCGGGTGCGCGACATCGCCTTAGACCTGGCCGAACGTCACGGGCTGGACCCGGAAAAGACCAGGCTGGGCGCTTTGGCCCACGACCTGGCCAGGGCCGCCGGAGGCGAGGCGCTATTGCGGGAAGCCCACGAACTGGGCATCCACGTGCACCCCGTGGAAGAGAAGGTACCCCTCCTGCTACACGGGCCTGTCGCCGCCGAGACCCTCAGGCAAAACGGGCTGGACGACCCGGAAGTTTACCAGGCGGTGTACTGGCACAGCACTGCGCACCCGGGACTGCCCGACGTGGCCAAGGCCGTCTTCCTGGCGGACAAGCTGGACCCGTTCAAACGGGGCCGATACCCCTTCATCGACTCGGTGATGTCCCAGTCGCGGGAGAGCTTGGACGCCGCCATGCTCACTTTCCTGGACAGGGAGCTTGTCAGGCTCATCGAGATGGGGGAGCTTGTGCACCCTGCTTCGGTGGACGCCCGCAATGACCTGCTGAACAGGCGTCTTTAGTCCGTGTAATTAGAGAGGCGGCTCCCCGCTCCGGGCCTCTTCACATTCCTTTGCTATACTTGAAGTCAAGACTCTATTCGAGAGAGGCCCCTTTGACCCAGACTCCCAGTTCCCAGGTCCAACGCTCCGACGGCCGCAATTGGGATGAGCCACGTAAAACGGTCATCACTCCGGGCTACCAGCGCTTTGCGGAAGGATCGGCCCTCATACAGATGGGCCAGACCAGTGTGCTGTGTGCTGCGTCCATTGAAGAGAGAGTCCCTGCTTTCCTGCGGGGCGAGGGCAAAGGCTGGGTCACCGCTGAGTACGCCATGCTGCCCCGGTCGACGGCGACGCGAACGGCCAGGGAAGGCGCCGGGCAGGTCAGAGGCCGCTCCCAGGAAATACAGCGGCTGATTGGCCGGTGCCTGCGCGCCGTCACCGACCTCCATGCTCTGGGTGAGCGGACCATCACACTGGACTGTGACGTGATTCAGGCTGACGGTGGCACTCGCACCGCCGCCGTTTCGGGGGGCTACGTGGCCCTCCACCAGGCCATGGGCCAGCTGGTCAAGGCAGGACTTATACGCTCAGTTCCCCTGAGGTCCGCCGTGGCCGCCCTGAGCGTTGGGTTAATCGACGGGCAACCTCTTCTCGACCTGGCTTACGACGAGGACGTAAGGGCGCAGGTGGACTTTAACCTCGTGATGACGGACGCCGGAGACCTGGTGGAGATTCAGGGGGCCGCCGAGGGACACCCCTTCCCCAGCGCCATCGTCCCCCAATGGATTGATCTGGCATTTCAGGGAATGGGGGCCGTGTTTGAGGCCCAACAGGTTGCTATTCAGTCCTACACACAGGGCTTGCGATAGCTCATCGCGAGACGACTGGATCTGCGTTGAGTTCCCGTAGCTTAGCTTCAACCTTCCTGCTGGCGGCTGCCCTCAGCGTGCTCTTTGCCGCCGCCTGCACATCTGAGGAGCGCAGCGACGATCCGACACCCGCTGATACTCCCGCGCCGCCGCCCACAGCAACGCCCGTACTAGACGCTTCTCCCACCGTTGCCCCTCCCGCCCCCACACGGTCGCCCTGGACCCCACCCGTTGAGGGTCGTCCCGGGCTTGGAGAAACCGTTATATCGGAGGTGAAACCCATACAGACGCCGGTCCGGCTGGAATACCAGTTTCCAGACGTGGCAGGCGTGGTGGAATGGGTCAGGCCAGCGGTGGTCTCTGTAGTGACGGAGTTCACCGCGCTCACCTTCTTTGGCTCCCAGCGTGACGTGCAAAGCGGCAGTGGTGTAATCATCGATCCCCGGGGCTACCTTCTGACCAATTACCACGTGGTCCAGGACTACGACAGGATAACCGTGACCACTGACGACGGCGTGCAATATGATGCGGAGGTCATCGGCACGGACCTGCTCAGCGATTTGGCCGTGCTTAAGATTGACAGACAAGAATATTCCTTCGTCACTGCTGCTCTTCCGGGGAGCGTCTGGGTGGGGGATTGGGTGATTGCGATTGGGAACGCTCTGGCTCTTCCAGGAGGGCCGTCGGTGACTGTCGGCGTGGTCAGCGCCCTCGACCGCTCCTACGAAGTCCACCCAGGGCTAACGTTGTACGGCCTGATTCAGACAGACGCCTCCATCAACCCGGGCAACAGCGGCGGTCCGTTGCTGAACCTTCAGGGTGAGCTGGTGGGGATCAACACTGCGGTGGCCCGGGGCGACGACGCAGGCAGGCCCATCGAGGGGATAGGATTTGCCGTGGCGACGGACACGGCCATGTCGGTGGCTTGGCAGCTTATCGAGTTGGGCAAGGTGAGATGGGCTTTTCTAGGCGTGGGTGTGGACGACCTCACTCCCAGCATGGCGACTAGCCTGGGAATCCCCGTCAGGGGAGGGGTGGTGGTCGCAACCGTGACCCCGGACAGTCCCGCCTGGGAGGGCGGTCTCCGCAGCGGTGACGTGATAGTCTCCTTTGCGGGAGAGAGGGTGTCAACCGCCCGCCAACTCATCGGAATGATCCGTGAGTCACGGGTGGGACGGCAGGTGGAAGTGGAGGCCTTCAGCAATGAAGAGAGGGTCACTTTCTCGGTGACCCTTGGCGAACGCCCCGACAGCTAGACCTTCCTTACGGCCAGGACCAGCGGCTCTCCTTCCAGTTTCCCCGATTCGGAGTGTGCGCCCTCGGGCGGCTCTCCCTGCATCACTTGGTCGGCCAGCGTCTCCTCCCGCACGTAGTCCTCGTGGACTTCCAGCATGTCCTGGATAACGTCCGGGCCCTGGTAGTAGGCAACGATGCGGTCGGTGATTTCGAGTCCTGCCGATCTGCGCAGGTTCTGTATTCGGTGCACCAACTCGCGCGCAAGACCTTCGGACGCCAGCTCAGGGGTTATGGTGGAATCGATGGCGACCATGTAGCCGCCCTCCAACGCCGCCCAGTAGCCGTCGACCTGGACTATGGCCTCTACGTGGGAAGCCGATGAGGAGTCCTGCGGGTCTCCTGCCGCCGCCAGGGCTTTCCGGTGGAGTTCGTCGGCGAGTTCGGCGTCTCCGTGGCGCAGCTGCTTGACGTTGAGTTCGTCCAGAATCTGGTCTTCGACCTTGGGCAGCCACTGCTCCTCGCCTGCCCGTCCCGACTTGACCAGGACGCCAGCCAAGGGTTGCCGCACCTTAATGCCGGCCCTGGACCTCGCTCCTCTTCCCATGCTGGAAACCCGCATGGCGAGCCGCGTGGCGTCCATCAGCTCCTGGTCTACCCCTTGGGCTGAAGGTTGGGGGAAAGCGGCCAAGTGGACGCTTTCCGGGGCGTCAGCGTCCACGGAACGCACCAGGTTCTGGTACATCTCGTCGGCGATGAAGGGGGTAAAAGGCGCCATGAGCTTGCACAGGGTGGACAGACAGGTGTAGAGGGCGGCGTAGCCAGACAGCTTGTCGGAGTCTCCCTCACTCCTCCAAAAGCGTCTGCGGCTCCGGCGCACGTACCAGTTGGAAAGCCGGTCTACGAATTCCTGGATGCGGCGGCCCGCGTCGGTGGGGTTGTACTGCTCCAGGTTTGTATCCACCTGGGTGATCAGGATGTCCAACTCGGACATGAGCCACCGGTCCAGCTCCGACTGGGGTTTCCAGTCAGCTGGGACCTGGTCGGGATGAAACTTGTCCACCGCGGCGTAGGTCGTGAAGAAGGAGTAGACATTCCAAAGGGTCAGCAGGAACCGTCGTACGGTGTCTCCCACCAGGTCTTCTGAGAAGCGGCGGGAGTCTCCTGGTTGGGCCGACGTGTACAAGTACCAACGGGTGGCGTCGGCGCCGTGTTTGTCCAGGACGCTCCACGGATTCACCACGTTGCCCGTGCTCTTGCTCATCTTGCGGCCCTTGGCGTCCAGTATCAGTCCCAGGCAGATGACGTTCTTGTAGGACGGTCCGCCTCTGATGAGAGTCGAGAGGGCATGGAGAGTGTAGAACCAGCCCCGTGTCTGGTCCACGGCCTCGCAGATGTAGTCGGCGGGGAACCTGCCGTCTTGGAGGGCTTCCTCCCCGTCGAATGGGTAGTGGGCTTGGGCAAAGGGCATCGACCCTGAGTCGAACCAGCAGTCAATCACCTCGGGAACCCTGGTCATGGTCCCGGCGCAATTCGGGCAGCGTATGAATACGCGGTCCACGTAGGGCCTGTGCAGGTCCAGCGTCTCTGCGGAACCTGCGTCCATGTTGACGGCCATCTCCTGCAGTTCCTGGACGCTGCCCACGCAGTGGGTATGGCCGCAGTTGTCACAGTGCCAGATGGGGATGGGGGAACCCCAGAACCGTTCCCGGGAGATGGCCCAGTCTACGTTGTTTCGCAGCCACTCTCCGAACCGGCCTTCTTTGATGTAGTCGGGGCGCCAGTTGATTTCCTGGTTTCCGCTGATGAGGCGGTCCTTTTCAGCGCTGGTGCGGATGTACCAGGAAGGCTTGGCGTAATAGAGGAGCGGAGTGTCGCACCGCCAGCAGAAGGGGTAGGTGTGCCGGTATATTTCGCGGCGATGGAGCAAGCCTCGCTCTGTAAGATCGGCCATGATGTCTTCGTCGGCGTCCTTGACGAACTTTCCCGCGAAGGGGTAGCTGCCGGTGACCGTTCCGTGGAGGTCAACCTGCTGCACGAAGGCCAGGCCATGGTACCGCCCGGCTTGGAGGTCCTCGTCCCCAAAGGCGGGCGCTAGATGCACGATGCCGGAGCCGTCGGACATGGAGACGAAACTGGCGTCGATGACCGTGGGCTGGTAGTTGTCGGCAGGTTGGAGGGTGGGCGTCCCGCCGTCCTCTGAGGCCTGGAAGCTGCTTATCTCCACCCCGTATCGGCTTGCGTCGTACAGAGGTTCATAGGTCAGGGCGACTAGTTCCCGACCGGCGAAGGTTTCAAGTAAGACGTAAGGTTCCTGGACAACTGCACTGAGCAGGGCCGAGGCCAGGACCAGCTTCTCGCCGCTTTCCAGTTGTACCAGGCTGTACTCAGCGGAGGCGTCCACGGCCAGCGCTGTATTGCCCGGCAGCGTCCACGGCGTCGTGGTCCAAGCCAGGAAGTAAACGTCCTCACCGTGGGAAGTCAATCGCTCGTATGAGTTGTTGAAGGCCCTTGCTGCCCTTCTGGTGTCGTCCCAGCCTGTGACTCGAAACTTCACGAACACCGACGGGTCAGGGGTGTTCTCCTTGTATCCCAGCGCCACCTCATGGGAGCTGAGGCTGGTGACGCACCGGGGACAGTGGGGGGCGCCTTTCATGTCCTGGTACAGACGGCCCTTGTCCCACAGGCTGCGGAGTATCCACCAGCCCGTTTCGATGTAGTTGTTGTCCAGGGTCACGTAGGGGTCGTCCATGTCCACCCAGAAGCCTATCCGGTCGGTCATCTCCTCCCACTCTTTGACGTAGCGGAAAACGCTCTCCCGGCACTTCTGGTTGAACTTCTCGATTCCGTACTCTTCGATGTCCCGTTTGGTGGAGAAGCCCAATTCCTTCTCCACCTCCAACTCGACCGGCAGTCCGTGGGTGTCCCATCCGCCCTTGCGTACGCACCGATATCCCTTCATGGTCTTGTAGCGCGGGATGATGTCCTTGAAGGCCCTGGCCAGAACGTGGTGGATTCCCGGGCTTCCGTTGGCCGTGGGCGGCCCCTCGTATAGCATGAAGAGGGGGCGGCCCTCCATTTCCGTCTCGGTGCGGCGGAATATGTCCCGCTCCTTCCAGAACTCCAGGATGCGCTTCTCCATATCCGGGAAGCTCACCCTGCTGGACACTGTCTTGAACATGGACTACCTCAGTTCGGGAGTAAATGACACAAACACAGAGGCAACATCTTAACGTAACGAAATTGCCCCGTCCATTAGGCCGGGGGTCTCTAGGTGCAGGAAGAATTCCGCGTTCCCTGCGTCTCCGAGAATGGGTGAAGGGGTCAGGTTTCGCAGACGCAGGCCCGTGCTCACGACCCAGACGATAAACCTGGCGAGAACTCTGGCGTGGACGTGGGGGTCTTTGATGACGCCCTTTCGGCCGACCTCGTTCTTCAACGCCTCGAACTGGGGCTTCAAGAGCACAACCAGCGGGCGTCCCGGGCCGAGACGTGTTGCCGCCTCTGGGATGACCTTGGCAGCAGATATGAAGGACACGTCCATGACGACTATGCCAATCTCGCCTGCGCCCGGAAGCTGGAACGGGTAGCGGGCGTTCGTTCCCTCCATGATTGTGACTCGCGGGTCTTGCCGTAGGCCGTAGTCCATCTGTCCCCGCCCAACGTCCACGGCGTAGACTCGTTTGGCGCCTCGTTGCAGCAGACAGTCGGTGAAGCCGCCAGTGGAGGCTCCCACGTCCAGGGCTTCTAGGCCCTGCACGTCCAAGCCGAATGCGTCCAGTGCGTGGGCCAGCTTGACTCCCCCCCGGCTGACGAAAGGGAGCCTGCCCTTGACCTCCAATGGCGTGTCCGCAGCCAGGGTTGAACCGGCCTTCAGCACGCGGCCTGTGGGCGAGTAGACGACTCCTCGCATGATGAGGGCCTGGGCCCTTTCTCGGCTGTCCGCCAGGCCCCTCTCCACCAGGAGCACGTCGGCTCTCGTCTTCAGCTGCTTTTTCGGCACGTCTTTTGGGCCTGTTCAAATTGACACTCGTTCACGCCATCAATTATAATCCATTGGCTCAATAGGAGACCTATGCCTAAGCGTACTTATCAACCCAAGAAACGCCGCCGCCAGCGTGTGCACGGCTTCATGTCCCGTTCCAGTACACGCGGGGGAAGGGCGGTCCTGAAACGCCGGCGGTTCAAGGGACGACATCGGTTGGCGGTCTAGCGGCGTGGCCAGTCCCAGATGCAACGGGAAAACCGCCTTACCAGCGGCAAGCGCTACGCACAAATACATCGCGAGTCCAGGGGCCGGGCCAACCGGCTGCTCGTAATCAAGTCCCTTCCGAACGATCTGGATGACACTCGTTTTGGCATCCTGGTGGGAAAGCGCATCGGCAACGCAGTGGTCCGCAACCGGACCAAACGGCGCATCCGAGAATCTCTCCGCCAGGCGTCTGTGAAACCCGGTTGGGACGTGGTCATCATCGCCAGGCGGGACTCCGGAAAAGCAGACTATCAACAGCTAAAGGCCGCGACGGAAGATTTGCTCAATAAATCCCACCTTGTCTATACAGGGGCGCGCCAAGGTCCCGGCGGCCCGGGGGATGAACAATCAGCCCCTGCCGACCTCCTTCCAGTCCGTGAAGAGCGGTCAAATATCTCGTTCTCTCCCTTCGGCGGAGTCAAGAAACTGGCCCTACTGTCCATAGTCCTGTATCAGCGTGCAGTCTCCCCCTGCCTGCCGATGTCGTGCAGGTACATTCCCACCTGCTCCCACTACTCCCACGAGGCGATAAGCCAGCATGGGACGCTGAAGGGGGGTTGGCTGACGTTAAAACGGCTTGCCCGGTGCCATCCCTTGGGGGGGAAAGGTTACGACCCTGTTCCCTAGCCGGCAGTTCGTCAGGCCCGATATAGGCTCACGGCCTGGATTCAGGCCTGTACTACGGATTTCCAGCCCCACGGCCCTGCTGCTGGCTTTGGCGGTCCTTCTTCTGGCTGCTGTGGCCTGCACTCCCGGACGAATCATCGGATACGGCTCGGGTTGGAACAGCGTGGCCTACAGCGATGGTGCGGTCTACGTCGGCGGCAAGGACAACTTTGTAGCCGCCCTGGACGCGTCCACAGGCCGTCTACTGGAGGGCGTCGGGGAGGGAGACGTTCAGGGCCGCTGGTTCCGTCAACTGCCCGACTCTCACGGCGTATTCGGACCTCCGGCCGTGGGAGAGAAACTGGTATACTTTGCCGATAGAGGAAGCAGGGACGGGGAGGAAAGCAGCCTGCTGGCCCTGGACCGGGCAACGGGGGCCAGGCGGTGGGAAAAGACGGTCGGAGAAGGGAAGGCCTTGGTGGGCGGCCCAGCGTTGGGCGACGGCCTCGTCATTGTCGGCTCTGAGGACGGAATAGTCTACGCTTTTCAACAGGAAGACGGGGCGGCAACGTGGCACTTCCCGACCGGAGGCCGGGTCTGGTCCACTCCCACGGCAGCCAACGGCCAGGTCTATTTTGGTTCCATGGACGGGAACCTATACGCGGTGGCCACCACCGGGGAGAGGGCCGGAAAAAAGGTCTGGAGTTTTGACACTGGAGCGGCGGTGGTGAGCCAGCCCTTGGTTTTGGATGACATGATAGTTTTCGGAGCCTTGAACAAGAAGTTCTACGGGCTGGACCTTGAGGGCAACCTGCTCTGGACCTTTGAAGGGGACGACTGGTTCTGGGCGGCCCCCGTAGGAGTGGACGGGGTCGTCTACGCCTCCACCATGAGCGGGCGCGTCTACGCCTTGGACAGTGAGGGGAATGAGCTTTGGCCCAGGCCCTTCAACGCAGGCTCCCCCATCGTCTCCAGGCCAGCGCTTCTGGACAATCGTCTGGTGGTGGGCACTGACGAGGGCAGACTATTCCTTCTGGACTCTTCCGACGGAACGAACGTGCACGACACGCCCAAACTTGACGGCCGAATTAAGGCCGACTTGACCGTACAGCAGGACTCTGACGACGACAAAGTGTTCGTGTTCCTGGGACTGGACGATTCCACAGTTCGCAGGTTCGAAGTGAGGGCCGACGTGGACCTGTTGGAACCTGACTGGGTGTTTAAGCCTTAGGCGAGAAGCGGTATGGAAATCCTGAGATTCATATTCAACGACATTCTCGTCAACCCGATGTTGAACGTGCTGGTGGTGCTCTACAGCTACCTGTTGAGCAACATGGGCATCGCTATAATCGCCTTCACCGTGGGTGTCCGGGTGGCCCTGCTCCGCCTCCAGCTCAAGCAGACGCGGATGATGAAGGCCCTACAGGCCATACAACCCAAGATGAAGGAAGTCCAGGAGCGGTACAAGAACGACCCCCAACGCAGGTCCCGCGAAATGATGGCCCTTTACCGGCGGGAGGGGGTCAACCCCCTGGGTTGTCTGGGGCCTATGTTCGTCCAGATACCCATCTGGGTGGGACTTTATCAGGCCTTGCTCAAGAGCCTGGGCACCAACCCCAACGACCTCATAGGACTTTCCCAGCGCATCTACTCCTGGAACCCGGTCGCCGACTCCATTATCCCTCTGAACGCCAACTTCCTGGGCTTGGACCTGGCCAACCCGGATCCCACAAGAATCATTATGCCCGTCCTGGTCGGCATATCAACGTGGGCCCTTCAGAAGACCACCACTCCACCCAGCACCGACGAAAGACAGCAGTCCACAGCGAACACCATGCTGTGGATGATGCCGCTGATGCTCGCTTTTCTCTCTCTTACGTTCCCCAGCGGACTCGCCCTGTACTGGACCATCTCCAATGCCATAGGCGTCGCTATCCACGTCTACATGACCAAGGACGTCGGCGCCATAGTTCCTGATTTTGCCAAACCATATTTCGGACTCTCGGTGCCCGCGCGTGTTGACCAAGGGAGTTCGACGACGGCCGTCGTCGAGGCCCCTCCTCCGAGTGCGGAAGACGACGGAGAGCCTGAGGAGAAAGCCATAGATGGAACAAGAACGAACGATGACCGGAAAAACCGTAGAAGAAGCAATCGAAGTGGCCCTGAGAGAACTAGACGTAGGTCGGGGAGAGGCCGAGGTAGAAATTATAAGCCGAGGTAAGCCTGGGTTCCTAGGCATTGGCTCGGAGCTGGCTAAAGTCAGGGTCAGAAAGATCGCAGGTTCCCAAAGCGCCGCCACCTTCGCCATGGAAACGGTGAAGAACATACTGGGCGCCGCCGGGGCCCAGACCCTGGCCACTCTACGGAGCGCCCACGACCAGGAGAGCGGAGGCCCGGTTATTGACATATCCGGCGAGGACTCCGGCCTGCTCATCGGCCGCAGAGGAGAGACCCTCAGGGCGCTTCAATTCATGGTGAACATGATAGTCAACACCAAGTTGGACGACGCCGACGTCAGGGTGGCGCTGGACGTGGAACGCTACCGGGAACGCCGTTCCAACAATCTCCGCGACCTGGCCAAGACTGTGGCTGACAAGGTGGCCAACAGCGGCAGAGCGATCACCCTCGAACCCATGTCTCCAGCCGACAGGAGGGTCATACACGTCACTTTGGCCGAGCATCCCAGGGTGACCACCCAAAGCGCCGGTTTTGGAGAACAGCGCAAAGTGACCATCGCACCCAAACGGGAATAGGGTAGACGCCCTCACCCCAACCCTCTCCCAGAGGGAGAGGGAGGTTTACGCAAAGTTCTCCGGAAGGGGAGGAGCTGCAGCTGGCTCTTATACGTCGCTCTTGCAGCGGGGGAATCCAGACCTTCCGCCGGATCAGCGGCGTTCTATCGCGTGGGACTTGATGAAATCGTCGTTGAGTCCGTAACCGAGACCCGGCGCCTCGGGCAGATGCAGGACCCCGTCCCGAATGTCCAGCGGCTTGTCCAACATCTGGTTGTACGTCTCCAACCCCGACAGGGAAAACTCCACTCGGTAGAGGTTAGGCACCGTCATGACTGCGTGGGCCGCGGCCAGAAGCTGCACCGGACCCAGGACCGTGTGGGGGCTGATGGAGACGTAGTGAGTCTCGAGCAAGTGGGCCGTCTTGCGCATCTCGCTGATTCCGCCGGACCAGCACACGTCCTGCATCACGTAGTCCGCCAGTCGGCTCTCCACGATGGGAGCTACATCAAAGCGTCCAAAGAGTCGTTCACCTACTGAAATAGGAACGTTGACTGAATCCCGGACCTGTTTCAACGCAGTCAGACTTTCGGGCGGCACAGGCTCCTCGTACCAGCCGATGTTGTAAGGCTCCAGCCGCCTGCCGATGCGTATGGCTGAGGCCACGTTGTAGTGGCCGTGGGCGTCTATGAGGATGTCCACGTGGGGCCCCACGGCCTCTCTCACCGCCGCGGTGATGTCCAACCCCTGCTGCTCGCCTTGGGGCGAAATGACTCCGTTCACGTACCCGGAAGGCTCCGACGGCCCAATGGCCCCTTCCACCGCCGAATGGTGGGGGCGCATTTCCAGAAAGGGGTCCATCTTCATGGAGATGTACCCCAACTCTACGACGCGTTTCGCGGCCAGGGCGTAGTCTTCAGGAGACTGGCAGCCACGGAACCAGGTGTTGGCGTACAGGGGAACTCCTTCCCTGAAACGGCCTCCCAGAAGGTCATATATGGGTCTGCCTAATGTCTTGCCCTTGATGTCCCAGAGGGCAATGTCTATGCCCGAAATCAGGCAGGTGGCCATTCCGCGGCTGCCCATGTAGGAGAAGCGGCGGAATAGCTTGTTCCATAGCCGGTCTATGTCGGCGGAGTCCTCTCCCACCACGCTGTCCTTCACCCGGTCCAGGGCGTCGGCGAGGATAAAGCTCCCCGCTCCGGGAGTGTTGCTTGCCTCCCCCATTCCCGTCACGCCTTCATCCGTGTCCACGAAAACCAGCAGCCAGCTTCCGAACCACTCGGAGCTATCGGGAGTTGGTCTAATCAGTTGGGATCTGACGTCGGTGATTTTCATGGTGTGTCCTACCCTCCTAAAGGCGGATTCGACGGGTCGATGGCGGCGGCAGAGGGCTTAGTCCTGAGAACGGACGAAGCGGGCCGGATGACGCGCCTGATGTGCTAGAATATGCCATCCCCAAGCTTTTTTCCACACTGACAGAAGGGGAGGAGACGCCATGATTGATCAGACAGACCTTATTCGCGTATTGGATGGCATCCGGGGCGACGCTGTGGTCATCACCTCTATGAGGATCGCCATTCGGTGGCCTGAAACCACGGGAAACGATAATAGGGTCATTCCCCTGGACTCCGCGTTCATTCCCAGCGCCATGGGGAAGGTGTCCTCTTTTGGGTTGGGCCTGGCTCTCGCCAAACCTGACACCAAAGTGATCCTGCTGGACGGCGACGGGGGCCTGCTGATGAACCTGGGGACGCTGGTCACGGTGGCCAACAAGGCCCCTGAAAACCTCTACCACTTCGTGGTGGACAATGGCGTGTACGCCACCACCGGCGGGCAAAGCACACCCGGAGCCGGGACTTCGTCCTTCACTGAGATGGCCGACGGAGCGGGCTACGCCAACACCTACGACTTCAGCGATCTGGAGGAATTCACCAACCGGGCGCAAGAGGTGCTCAACACGCCGGGTCCGTCTCTCATTCGCATAGACACCGTCCCCGACATTCGCGCGTCGGGCGAGCGAGCTACAGGCAGGCAGAGGCCGGCGGCGAACCGTCCCCGGGCATTCAACGTCATCCGGGACAAGATGAAGGAGTTGGGCACGGTTTAGACGCCTCGCAAGCAGCCGCCGTTAGGAGGGCAAACATGGAGCGTGTAGGTTTTATTGGCCTGGGCAACATGGGCTCCGGCATGGCCGCCAACATCCAGAAAGCGGGATACCCAATGGTCGTATACGACATCCGGGAGGAAGCCACAAAGCCCTACCTGGAGCGGGGAGCGTCCCTGGGCAGTTCTCCGGCCGACGTGGCGGCTCGCAGCGATGTGGTCCTGACGTCCGTCCCTGGACCTAAGGAGATGGAGCAGGTCGCTTTGGGGCCGGAGGGAATCCTGAACGGGATTACTCCCGGTTCCGTCTATCTTGACCTGACCACCAACCGACCTTCGTTGATCCGGGAGACTGAACCCAAGTTTCGAGAAAAGGGGGCCCACCTTCTGGACGCTCCAGTGAGCGGCGGCAAGGATGGGGCCGCCTCAGGCAACCTTGCGGTGATGGTGGGAGGAGACCCAGAGGTGTACGAAAGGGTCAAGCCGCTGCTGGACTCTTTCGGCGACAAGGTCTTCTATGTTGGCGGCATAGGCTGCGGCTGTGTGGCCAAGCTGGTCCACAACATGATTAGCCGGGGCGTGCGTTTGGCGTTCGAAGAGGGTATGACCCTGGGCGTGAAAGCCGGCGTGGATGCGGAAGCGTTGTGGGAGGCTGTCCGGCGCGGCGCCTTGGGACGGGCCAGTTTTATTCACTATGACTTTCCGAAGAAGGTCCTTCTACAGGACAACGACCCGCCCACCGCCGATCTCTCCATCTCCATCAAGGACATCTCCCTGGCCACCGAGCTGGGCCGGGAGTTCAGCGTGCCGCTGCCCATAGCCAACCTGGGGGAGCAGCAGGTCATCGAGGGAATCAACCGGGGCTGGTTGAGACAGGACTCGTCGGTCCTGTTCAGACTCCAGGAAGAAAAGGCCGGAGTGGAAGTCCGCGCCCCCAACGTGGACCCGGAAAAGGCAGCCAAGTTCATCACCACGCATCCTGAGACACAGTAGGCGGCCAGATAGGCCGGAGGAGGCGGACCATGCCTGGAATGAGGGAAAACAGAGTTAAGACCAAACTTGAGCAGGGGCAAGTGGCCACGGTGGCCGTGGGCCTGAACGACCCGGACACCATCGAGTTCCTTGGCCAGTTCGGATTCGACGGGATGTGGATTGAGACGGAGCATGCCCCCACCACCTGGGACCAAGTAACCCACCAGTCCCGGGCATGCGACCTTTGGGGAATGACGTCGATATGCCGCGTGATGAACAACGACACGGCCCTCATCACCCGCACCCTGGACGCAGGCTGCACCGGAATCGCAGTCCCCCACGTGCGGACCAAGGCCGAGGCTGAGCACATGGCCAAGTCCGCCAAGTACGCCCCCATGGGATACAGGGGCATGGGGGGCGGCCGCCAGTCCTTCGGCGTCACCGACTACCACGCCGAGGCCAACGAAAAGACCCTGACGGTGGCGTTCATCGAGGACATAGAGGCCATCGACAACTTGCCGGAGATACTCACTGTGGAACACATAGACGTGTTCATGGTCGCCCCTGCAGACCTGGGCGCCAGCATGGGCATCATCTGGAGGTTCGGGCGGGAGCAGACGCCGGCTCCCGTGGCAGAGGCCATCGACCGGGGAATATCCACTATCGTGGACGCGGGCAAAGTGGCGGGCTACGTCATAACCACTGAAACTGTCGGGGCCATGTACGACAAGGGAGTCCGCTTCATGCTGTCGCCCTGGCAGCCCTGGCTGGGACGGGGCGCCACTGAATATATGGCTGAAGTGGCCAAGCTGGGGAGCTAGCTCAGCGCGGGGCGCTCATGACACCAGCATACGGTCGCTCCGGCGGAGGCGGGAGCCCAGAGGGAGTAGTGTGTAGACGCGCTGCCTTCCTGGCTGGATGGGCCTAGCGTTCGTACCAGCCTGAGCCGAACAACAGGCCATCGTGTCTGACAGCCCACGTGTGCTTCTGGGATTCCTCGCCAGTGTCCGGGTTCAAGAGGACGTAGTCGACCCACCGTCCCTGCTCGGTGGCGCCGAGCAGTTCGTCGCCGTAGAACTTTCCGGCCGCGTCTACGCGGAGGCTGGGGTCGAGGTTTCTGAACATGGGGTTGTGGTGGGCGATGGCGTTGCCATCCTCGTTGATGATGAACACGTACCACTCCCCGTCAACATTGTCCCGGTTGTTGTAGTACTCGATGGACGCCTCCAGGCCTATCTCCTGGTAGCGGCGTATTGCGTCTTCGACCACGGCCTTGGTGTAGGCGCCCGGCTCGTCCTTGGTTGGAGCTGATGGGGCTGGTGGGTCTTTAATCAGCGCCGTCACCGCTAATGCCACTGCCACTACAGACGCCAACAGGGCTGCAACCGCCAGTCCGGCGGCTACTCGAGCAACCATTCGAGTCCTCGTTGGGTTGGTGGGATCAGTGACATGGCTTCAGTTGTGACGGGACGGCCTGCCTAGGACAAGTTGTACAGTCGGACCACGTTGTCCAGGGTCATCTTGCGTCGGTAAACGGCCCTCTTGTCCTCCGGGACCTCCAGGAAGGTCTTGTCCAGGACGTCCTGGGAGTGGGGCCATATAGAGTCGTGGTGGGGATAGTCGTTGCCCCAAACCAGGTTGTTCTCTCCGATAATGTCGGCGGTGCGGAGGCCAACTCGGTCGTCCTCGAAGGTCATGTAGAACTGGCGGTGGAAATATTCGCTGGGCTCCATGTCCAGGTCCGGCGACAACACCTCTGGAGTGCGGTAGGCGGCATGGTCCAGCCGTTCCAGGTAGTGGGCGACCCAGCCGGTTTCCCACTCAGTGGGAACGAACTTCAGGTTTGGAAAGCGGTGGCACACACCCGACGTGATAAGGGTCCCTATGGCCACGGCTCCGGCTGACAGCGACAGGGCGTACTTCTGGATAGGGTCCCAGGTGTCGGGCAGGTCCATGCCGGGGATTGCGCCGGTGAAGATGTGCATGGTCACCGGCATACCAGCCTCTTCCGCAGCCCGCCAGAACGGGTCGTATGACGGGTCGCCGAATGGACGGTCTCTGGGTGGAGTGCAGGTCACCGACACGCCTACGAACCCCTTCTTGGCGGCCCGGTCCAACTCTTGGACCGCCTCTTCAATGTCATGGAGGCTGATGCAAGCCAGGCCTTTCAGTCGGTCCGGAGCGTGGCCACAATACTCGGCGAGCCAGTCGTTGTACCTGCTGAAGGCGGCGGATACGATTCTGGGGTCGTCAATGCCAAAGACTGCCATGCACATGGAGGGGTACACTACTTCCATGTCCACGCCGTCAATGTCCTGGTCCTTCAGCCTCTCGGCGGGGTCGAACACCCCCTTACGAAGGCCGGCGTAGCCCTGCTTCATCAGCTCGTGGGTCTTGGGGTCGTCCAGCCGGTTCCCGGCAATGCCGAACCGCCCCACCAGAGAGGTTCGAGCTCCGACTTTGAGCAGGTGGCCACGCTCGGGGTCTTCAACGATTCGAGGGGCCTTCTCTCCGAACTTCTCGTACAGCCCCTCGAAGACCTCCGGCGGCTCGACGATGTGGGAGTCCCCGGAAATGCATTTCCATTCAGTCATTGTGCCCCTCCGCGTTTATACACGGCCTTTACATGAATCAGGCCTGTCTCCAATGCAACCCCTGGATGCTAAAGGACAGCGCGGCGTCCGTCAATTGTGGGGGGTGCCTTCTCTGTTCTGCAACCATCCTTTCTTGATGAGAACGTCAACCGCCAAGCGTATTTGGCGTTCCGAGAACTGACGTTTCCTAGGACCCCAGGCATATATTCGGTCGATGAGTTCCGGCACCGGTGCGGACGGATACTCGGCCGCGATGCAGTGGACAGTCGCCAGCAGTTCGAGGCCGAACGACGATTCGAACCCCTCGACAAGCTCAGTCACCCTGTCCAAACGTTTCCTGGTATCGGGGCGGCTTTCCAGGAATGCAACTGCATCGTCTACGGCGCCGGGGACCAGTTCGAGAGGTTTGCTTGGCGCGTCCCCGCCGTACTTGTAACCCGATATGAGATGATCTTCAGCCGACCGCAGGACATGGCGTAGATTCTCGGCGTATGGGCCATAATGACCTTTTTGGAAATTCAGTCGAAGCGGCTCGCCCGCCGTCTGCATGAAGTACATAAGCTTGTGCACTTCCAACAGTGTCACGAAAGGGTCTAGGAGGCCTCCAAGATAGCGGTGCATCAGAGCGACAAGGGCCGCCCGCCCGGGTGACATCTTCGGTGCTTCGGTCGAACGGTTTGGCCGTCCATCGGATGGGGCACTGCCCGGCTCGAAGATGACGGCCTGCACACCGTCCATCACGCTCAGCATTGCGTCTATTCGCGGGCGTACTTTGTTCCAATCCAAGCCACCCAGGTCGCTTCCCAAGGGCGGGATTGCGATCGACTGAATTCCCTGGTCCCTGATTTCCGAGGCCAGCGATGCCAGACCGGACTCAATGTCTTCCATACGGCTCTTGGCGCGCCAGTGACGTTTGGTTGGGAAGTTGATGATGTAGCGTGGGTTGGTCAGCAGACCCGTTTCGAATACAAACATCTGCCCCGGTTGGACTTCATGGCGTTTGCAAGCCTCGGCGTATGCTTTGAAGTTCTCCGGGAAAACCTCCTTGAATTGGAGGGCGATTCCACGCCCCATGATACCCACGCAGTTGACGCTGTTGACGAGGGCTTCGACGTTCTCCGCGAATATGTCGCCGGTTTTATATTCGATCATCCCGCCCTCCTCAGTAGTACCAGTCTCGCCTGATTTCGACGGTTGGATGATGCGGCGTACCAGCCATCGCATCGAGTGCTTGGCTGCGTACCCCAGCGGACAGGACTCCGATGCCCGTGATTAGTGTCCAGGGGAACGACTGCTCCATTAAGAACTCGGCTTGCTTGCCATGCTGTCTCTCACCTGCCCAGTCTCTCGCATGAATCGCATCCCAATCAAGCTTGTCCAGGTGCTCCAAATCCGCGTAGTCTTCAAAGTGCCAGGAGCCAGCGTTGGAAGGTGTAAAAGCCCAACGCCTTTGATTAGCGTTTGCCCAGGCAACCGTCCGACGCAAGTCCACCTCCAGGTGTACTATTGGCCCCTGTCCGCCTCGATAGGTGAGCTCGGCGTTGTTTGCCATGTGAATCACGTAAAGCATGACGGAACGTGGGCAGAAGTAGAACGGCACACAATCGCCAACGTGTAAACCGGAGTGGCTGGTCAGAGTCAACTGCTTTAGGCGGCGTTCCTTAATGCTGGCCATGCCTATAGCGGTTCCCGTGTCGCCATTGCCTTGCGCCATCTTCGCGTCGCACCAAAGATAACCGTCTTCGACGATAGAGTGCAGACGGTCGACGTGAACGATGTGGTATATCTTTGGCTCAGTGGGGACAAGCATGGCAAAGCCTCAGCACTATGTAAGTCCGCCCCCGTCGCCATTGCCTGTACTCTGCCGCGATATTAGTTTAATTCCCTCACAGTGGTCAATGCCACGATTGCATTGCAGTGCCAATGATCACCCTACCAAGCGGCTTATGCCGTCGCGGATGAGGAGGACGCCTGTCACGAGGAGGACGAGGCTCATAGTCTGGAGGAGGCGGTTGATAGAGGCCTTCCCGGCCAGGTGTGCGCCGATGTATGTCCCGACCATGGCCGTACTGCCCATGACGAGCAGCAGCCCGACGTCCACTTCTCCCTTGATGCCGTGGCCGATGAAGCCCACAAGGCCCATTATGAACCCTATGACGAGGTTGGAACCTGCGGCTACAAGGGGGTTTATCCTGAGGAATCGGATGATTACCGGCAGACGGACGCTTCCGAGAATCAGACCTACCGCTCCGCCAACCAACCCTACAACGGCGCCGGTCAGCCCCTCAATAGCGGCCTGACCTGGAGAGATGAGGGCCTTCCCTTCTGGCCAGTCCCCGGACGGCCCAGCGGGTGCACTCCTAAGTCTGATTATGAACTCTACGGCCTGCCAGGCGACGAAACCTCCCGCGACTGTGATGAGAGCGCCATCCGGAACGGATGTAGAGCTGGCAAACCCTCCAATAAAGGACCCTATGGCCGCGGGGATGCCCATAAGGGCCACGAGCCGCCAATCTATCCGCCCAGCACGGACGTGCCTGTAGCCTCCCACGAAGGCGCTCACGGTGGAGACCAGTATGTTGACGCCCGCCGCAGTGGACGGGGGAACGTTCAGCAGCAGAAGGGCGGGGAGACGCATGGTGCCCAGGGCCAAGCCCACGAACCCTGCCAGTATGCCCACGAAGAAGGAAATGACACCCAGAATGGCAACTTGCCAGACTGGAAGGGGGAAGTCCAGGTCCATCTAGCGTTTACAGGCCCAGGATGTTGCCCGCCGAGTCGATGTCCAGGCTGCGGGGAGAACCGGGGAGTCCGGGCATGGTGACGATGCTTCCCGCAATGGGATATATGAACCCGGCGCCCACCGACGCTCTCACGTCGGATATTTCGAAGGTGTAGTCGGAGGGCCGGCCCTTAAGCGAGGAGTTGTGGGATATGGAGAGGTGGGTCTTGGCCATGCACACCGGCAGGCCGCCCCATCCGAGCTCTTCGTAACGGGCCAGCTGCCTGCGGGCTGACGGTTCCCACCGCACGTCGCTGGCGTTGTAGACCTTCTGGGCAAGGGCCAGGGTCTTTTCCCGCAGCGGAGCGTCCTGGGGGTACAGGTATGAGACCGTACCGCCTTCTTCGACGGCCCGAACCACAGCCTCAGCCAAGGCCACGCCGCCCTCGCCGCCGTCGGAGAACACTGTGCTCTCCACTGCTGCAAAGGCGCCGGCGTTCAGCGCTCCCTGCCGCACCAGTTCAACCTCCGGCGGCGTGTCCGAGGGGAAGACGTTTACCGCTACGACCACCGGGATGCCAAAGGATTTGACCACGGAGATGTGGTGCTCCAGGTTGGGCATGCCCTTGCTGATAGCTTCTTCGTTTGGGGTGTCCAGGTCACGGATTCGGACGCCGCCGTGGGACTTCAGGGCGCGGGCGGACGCCACCAGCACAGCCGCCCGGGGCTCAAGGCCGTTGTACCGCGCCTTGATGTGCATGAACTTCTCGAAACCAAGATCGGAGCCGAATCCTGCTTCGGTGAGGACGTAGTCGGAGTAACCCAGAGCAAGCCGGTCAGCCACCACGGAGCTGCAGCCGTGGGCGATGTTCCCGAAAGGACCCGCATGGACCAGCACAGGCTGACCCTCGGTGGTCTGGACCAGGTTGGGTTGGATGGCGTACCTGAGCAGGGACATCATGGAGCCGACGGCGCCTATGCCCTGGGCTGAAACAGGTTCCCGGCTGTCGGTGAATCCCACCACCATCCGGCTCAATCTCGCCCGCAAGTCGTCCAGGTCGCTGGACAGGGCCAGAACGGCCATGATTTCCGACGCGGTGACGATGTCGAAACCAGTTTCCCTGACGGGGGCGTTGTTGGAGCCTCCGATGCCTGTAACTATGTCCCTAAGGGCGCGGTCCTCGACGTCAGTCACCCTGCGCCAAGTGCACCCGGCCGGCCCGAACCCGGGAATCTGCCCCCGCTGAGCCGTGTTGTCGGTGAGCGCAGCCAGCAGGTTGTGGGCGGACGCCACGGCGTGGGCGTCTCCAGTGAAGTGGATGTTCACCTCATCCTGAGGTTCGACGTAGCATGCACCGCCGCCCGTGCCTCCACCCTTGATGCCGAATATGGGACCGAGAGACGGCTCTCGCAGCGTGGCCGTGACCCGTTTACCGAGCTTGCCCATTCCCTGGGCCAGCCCTACGGTTGTGGTGGTCTTGCCCTCACCCGCCGGAGTGGGAGTGATGCCGGTAACTACGACCATTGACCCCTGGGGGCCGTCGGACTTTATTGCGTCCAGAGGTATCTTGGCCTTGTACTTCCCATAGGGGATGACCATGGCCTGGTCCAGTCCCAACACCTCGGCAATCTCAGCTATGGGCCGCATCTCTCCTCCCGTACCGCCTACAGTCTCTCACCACGGCTAGATTATCTCATACCCAACCAACGCAGAGTAGGGATGTGAAATCTGTTCGCAAGGCCTGAAGTAATGAGTGCTTGGGTATTGTCGCTCCACCGTTGGCGACTCGCATCAACATGGTCTATAGTGGGCTATATTTGCTGATTCTGGAGGGCGATGCTTATCCCAAACTCTAACCCCCAACGCGTTTGGACCGTCGCCGAAGCCAAAGCGCGCTTATCGGAAGTCCTGCGACTCGCTGAGGAGGAGGGGCCGCAGCGAATCGGTGTTCGAAAGTCCTTCATAGTGGTTACCGAGAAGTTGTGGCAGGCTCAGGTGCCCGACCGCAAGCCCTTGGGCCGATGGCTGGTGGAGAACATGCCTCGGGGAATCGAGCTTGAACTCCCGGACTGCAACGACGCGGAACGGGAGATACCATTCTTCGCTGAGAAGAATGAGTGAGCGGGTTTCTGCTCGACATCAACGTCGTCTATGAGATAGTGAAACCGTCACCCGAACGGCGGGTCAGTAAGTTTCTAACCGACCCGTCCGATCTGTGGCTTTCCGTAATCGTCCAGCACGAGATTACGTTCGGCACGGGCTCGCTGAGGCAGGGGCAGCGGCGTAACGAGCATAGATCTCCGACGAGACATAACGAATCCCCGCGCCGACGAGATTTACAGGGGAACGTATGAATGACCAGCAGTTGGACCGAAACCTTCGGTCAATAGGGAAAGAATGTTTTGTTAGATTTTTCGAAGAGTTTAGCGATCCTACGCTATCAAACGACGATGTTGCCGCGCTAGTCAAAGAGGAGAGAGGTTACACAGACAAGGCCTGCCGGTCGCGTACTAGTCACGCTCGAAGTATCATCAGAGCGGGGCGCGCGGCCGATGCTTTGGATATGGTTCGTCTCTCCCAGAGTCCAAAGGTGACAGCCCATACCAAGGAGCAGGCCGCCTCATTAGCTGCCCGGTTGCGGGAAACCGCCCTACCATGAGATGACCCCAAAAGGATGGGCGATAGCAGTAGATTCACGGTTGCTGTTCCCTCGGCATACATCATTACTGGGTCCTAAGAGCGATATTAGTGGCGAAACGGGCCCGCAGCAATTTGACCCTCCCTGTAGGCACGGCTAAAATGGTTTTCATTCCCTTTACGTCCCAAACTGCTGCGTAAATCGGCCCATCGACATCAGTACGACAGGAGGACGGCGTTATGGCTAGCCAGGAAATTGTGTTGATGGCGCATTTGATGCGGAGAGCCGGGTTCGGCGCACGCCGCGACGAGTTGGAGAGGCGCGCCGCTATAGGCTACGAGCAGACGGTTGAGGAGTTGCTGAACCCGGAGGAGTACGGGATACCTCCCACAGACACCGACATCCTCTTTCGCACCCAACACTTCCTGGAGGCGGGCAACGACCCGCCGGGCGCTCAGAGCGTCCACATGTACCATCTGATTAACAACCCTCGGCCTCTGGAAGAGAAGATGTCCCTGCTGTGGCACATGGTGTTTGCCACGGGGAACGCCAAGATAGACAACCCCCTGGAGCTTGCGCGCCAGATGGACCTGTTCCGCCAGTCGGGTCTGGGCGGCTTCCACGAGCTGTTGGTGGAGCTATCCAAGAACCCGGCCATGATTTACTGGCTGGACAACAACCATAACCACAAGAACGAACCCAACGAAAACTGGGGCAGGGAGTTGCTGGAGCTCTTCTCCATGGGCCAGGGCAACTACACCGAACAGGACGTGTTCGAGTGCGCCAGGGCTTTTACAGGCTGGACCCTGGCTCCCAAGCCCCCCAACGGCCTCGGGCGCCGGGTCTGGGACTTCGAGTACGTGCCCGAGGACCACGACGACGGCGAAAAGCACTTTCTGGGGCACAGGGGTAGGTTCAACGGCGAGGACGTCATAGACATCATCGTGCGCCAGCCAGCCACGGCCAGGTTCGTAGCGAGGCACCTGTACAATTTCTTCGTGGCGGACGAGGTGCAAGTCCCGGCGTGGCTCCACACGCCTCCGCGGGACCCGGTGGCCATCAACATCATCGCCGACGCCTTCATATCTTCCACCTACATGATCAGGGACACGCTGCGTGTGCTGTTCAACTCCGACTTCTTCAAGGAGGCCCGTTTCCAGAGGGTGAAGAGTCCGGCGGAAGTCGTAGCGGGCACTATGAGGCTGGTGGGGGACTTCTCGTATCCCAGGCCGGGGCTGGAGCCGTTGGGCATGGAATGCTCTTACATGGGCCAGTTCCTTTGCGATCCGCCCAGCGTGGAGGGATGGCATTTTGGAGCCGAGTGGATAGACAGCGGCTCCCTGGTGAAACGCATCAACTTCGTGGCTGACGCCGTGTCGAACATCAACTATCCCGGAGTCCAGGCCATGATTCGGCGGATCGCGGCCGAAGGCGACCTGTCGCCGATGGAGTTCGTGGACGCCTGTCTGGACCAGCTGGGGCCGCTGGAAGTGATGGATGACACCCGTCAGGAACTGCTGGTTATGGCTGAGAAGGGCGGCGGGCTGCGCTGGGACACGGAGGAGAATCGCAACGCATCGGCCCTGAAGGTCGGCGACATGTTCGGCCTGATTGCAGCCACCAGAGAATACCAGTTGGCTTAAAGACGACCCACGCGCCAAAGGGAGAGGCATGAAGACCGCATACGTACAAGGTCGCATTATCAACTACGGCTACTGCCTCGGCGGCACGGGACTGGCCGGAGAGTCCTTCTTCTATCCGTCGGGATTCGCCCTGGGCGCCGACAGCGCCCTTTACGTCCTGAACAAGGGCGAGGAGTTTGTCTCCTGCGCGGGCATCACCAAGCTCAACCTCGACTCGGAGTTCATCTGGGAGAGCCGGGGGAACGACTTTGCCAAGGGTCGAGGGCCGTTCCCCAGCGCCATCGCTGTCGACAGCGCTGAAAACGTATACGTCGCCGACGAGTTCAAGAACCAGATATACGTATTCGACAGCGAGGGGAACCCTCTCGGAGACTGGGGACCACGCCGGAGCGGAGACGACACAGCCAGCAACTTGGTGTTCCCGGCGCCGAACACAGCCGGAGACGGCGTTTCCTTCGACCTTATTCTGAAGAAAGAAGGGGCTTGGGACACCTCCGCAGATGGGGAACTGAACGGCCCCATGGGCATGGCTTTCGACCAGGATGACCGGATGTACGTGTCCGACAGCTACAACCACCGGGTCCAGGTGTTCACCAAAAGCGGAGAGTTCCTGGGTAAGTGGGGACGCGTTGGCTGCGACGAGGGCGAGTTCAACCTCCCCTGGGGCATCACCGTCGACAAAGAGGGCTGCGTATACGTGGCGGACTGGAAGAACGCCCGTGTGCAGAAGTTTTCGCCGGACGGCGAGTTTCTCGCCGTGTTTGGCGGACCAGATTCAGGCGAGGGGCGGCTGCAACGCCCATCGGGGGTGGCTGTGGACCAGGACGGGGACGTGTACGTAGCGGACTGGGGCGCACATTGCCTGAAGATATACGCGCCCGACGGAAACCACATGTTTACGTTGCTGGGAGACGCCGACCAACTCCCGCCGTGGCAGCAGGCCAAGGTTGAAGCCAACGTCAACACCTTGAGGGCCCGCCAAAGGGCTGACCTGTACCAGGAAAGATACTTCCGGCGGCCCGTGGCGGTGCAGGTGGACGACGAAGGCCGCATCATCGTCCTGGAAACGGTCAGCAACCGCCTGCAGGTCTACATCAAGGAGCAGAACTGGATTGAACCGCCGTTCAACCAGTAGGTGGGAGCCTCCCTCTTTCCGTTTGGCCTGAGCCGGTCGAAGGCCCGGTCCACTCCCATAGATGAATCCTTTGACGCTGCTGGTGCCTCCCTCAGGGTGAACGGGGGTAGGCGGTTCCGGCAGGCTTTCAATCAACTGTATTCGTGTATGGGAGACCAGGCGACTGGCCGGTCGCCCCTACGACAGACCCGAGGTCCGGTCCCTGTCTTTCCGGCGAAGGCCGGAATCCAGAAGAGCCATGCGTTCTTGCAAGGTTCCCTGTACTCCGGCCTCCGCCTTTTTACGAGGCTGTGAGCTGGCTGGCGCCAGTTACTCGGCGTTCCCCTGTCCTGCCCGTGGTATTACGTTGACCAGGGCAAACGAAAACAGAGCGCCTGGGATCACTGGAAGATCCGGAGCTGCCGGTCAGGGGCACGGTCAGCCTTATTGGTAGTTCGGGCTGGATATCATGACGACTGCCATGGTGCACGGCTCGTCGCCGGCAACCCGCCAAGCATGGTTTGTTCCCCTCTGAACATACACGTCACCCGGCCCGAGGACCACGGAGCCTTCATCGACCGTCAGCTCCATTTCACCCGAAATCACTATGCCGTAGTCGATGGTTGGAGTGGTGTGCCACCCAGGGCCGCTGTCCGGACTTGGGAAATGGGGAGGCCAGGTCACTACGCGTATCGCCGAGCCGTTCTCCGGCGGGTCCCGGTGGAAGATATCGGGGTCAACGGGGTCGCGGGATGCGGCCGGGTCGGGGTCGGCCGGGTTGTCGATCCAGATTTCGTTGATGACCACCGGACCTCCCCTGTTAGGTGTTCCGGGGGTCGGCCCGTCGTGCACGAAGTAGGATTTTCCCTCAGCATTGATTCCTGTAACCACTCTTCTCGTAGCCATCCTTGGAGCCTCCTTCCGAGCCTGTGTCGTCTTGGGGAAACGGTAGCGCCCGCTTGGGCCGGTGTCAAAAGCGATAGAATGGGGCGCGGTACAATGAGTCCGGGCGCCGGGCGGTCTTGAAATCTTGGTCGGACGGAGAGGGAATCATGGGACTCTTGTCTCGCAAAATGCACGTAGGGATGCATGTCTTGGTCTATCGTTTGACAGGGGGTTGGAGAGGCGGGAAGAGAACGGGAGACGGCTACGACATTCCCGTCCTCTTGCTGACCACCGTGGGCCGAAAATCGGGCAGGATGCACACGGTCCCCCTGGGGTATATGGAGGACGGCTCCGACTACGTGATTGCAGGTTCGTATGGCGGGTCTGACAAAAGCCCCCACTGGATTCTAAATCTCAACAACAACCCTAGGGCGATCTTGCAGGTGAAGCGGAGACGCTTCCCGGTATCGGTGGAGCGGGCTTCCCCCGAGGAGAGAAGCCGGTTATGGGCGAAGCTGGTTGATGAGAATCCGGTGTTCGGCGTCTACCAGAGCAGGACCTCCCGCGAGATTCCGATGATGATTCTGAGGCCCCAGAGCTAGCCGCCCGTAGGCGAAGCCACTGGGGCCTCTTCCAAGTTCTTGGAGGATAGGCGCGCGGCGGCTAGACCACCTGTGACTCGGCCAGGGCGGCGAGTTCGGCCTTGCTCAGCCCAAGTTCGCCGCAGAGTATCTCCGCGTTGTGCTCGCCCACCAGAGGGGCGCGACGGGAGATGCGCCACGGGGAGCCGTTGTATACGGAGCCGGGGCCCGGGTAGGTGAAGGTCTTGCCCAGTTCCGGATGCTCCACTTCCACGTAGAAGCCCCTTTCACGGAGATGGTCGTCGTCGATTATCTCGTCCGAAGACCTGATGTATGCCCAGGGCAGGCCGATCTTTGCGGCTCCGTGCCAGAGGTCGTTCCCGGGCATCGACTTGAAGAACTTTTCGATGGCCACGTAGAGGTCAGCCTTGTGTTCCTGAATCCCCTCGGGTGTGTCGTACCCGCCGTCCAGAAGGTTTCCGGCCATGTCGTGCTCAGCCATCCACTCGCCCAGCCTTTTTATTGCCGCGGGTAGTTCCAAGGGGTCGCTCCATGCGGTGGTGGCGTAATGACCTTCCTTGGTGGCATGAGAGATTCCGCTGCGGTAAACCTTGTCGATCCGGTGAGCTGAAGCGTGGCGCCCGGTATGCCGCCAGACCACCTGGCCGGTGTATATGTAATTTGCCACGGCGCCTTCCGTGGTCAATGCGCAGGCCTGGTGTATGGAAGCGTCGATGTATTGGCCTTCGCCTCTCCGGTCGCGGTCCAGCAGCGCGGTGGCGATGGCGATGTATGCGTAGTGGGCCCCGATTTGCCAGGCCTGTCCTCCGCCAGGGGCTATGGGGGACTGCTCGGGGTCGTCGTCCGCGTCATAGCCGCAGGACGCCATTACCCCGCCCGCGGCCAAGTGGGTCAGGTCGCCGGCCTTGTAGTCGCGCCAAGGGCCGGTCTGGCCGAAGGGAGTGAGGGAGCACATGATGAGCTTGGGGTTGAGCTTGGAAAGCTCATCGTAACCCAGGCCCAGGGACTGGAGATATCCGGGCGCTTGGGTCTCCAGCAATACGTCGGCGGAAGCCGCCAGTTTCTGGAACAGCTCCCTGCCGTCTGCGGTCTCCAGGTTCAAGGTCACTCCCCGCTTGGAGGTGTTGTAGTGCCAGAAGTAGAGGCTCCGGTCCCGGTTGGGCACGTCGTCCAGGAAGGGCCCCATCGACCGGGCGTCATCCCCGCCGGGAGGCTCAATCTTTATCACGTCGGCTCCCAGGTCGCCCATAAGCTTGCCGCAGAACTGGCCCTTCTCATCGGCAAGCTCCAGTACACGGACTCCGTCCAGCGGGCCTATTCCGGGTGTGGCGGGTTTCCAGGGATCGGGAGCCGCAGGTGAAGCCCCGTTACCGGAGACTGCGACGGGGTTGGCCAGCGCCTCCTCGATGTGAGGATAGCGGGGGAACTCAGCGGGCCAGAAAGTGCCGTCTTCGAACCCCTCGACCAGTTCCTGATGTTCCAGGCCAAGCACCCGCTCCATGACCTCCACGGTGTGCTCTCCAATCATGGGGGACCTGCGGTTCACCCCAACGGTGGACTTGGACATGGAGAAGGGGACGTTCTGGTACTTATTGCGGCCCAGGGCCGGGTGGTCCAGTTCGGGGTACATGTTCTGGGAGCGCAGTTGAGGGTCGTTCTCCACCCGGTCCTCGGAACTCTGCACCGGCATGGCCCCCACGCCCGCCTGCTGGCACTTCTCCATGACGTCGTACTTGTTGAGGCCCAGAGTCCATGCCCGGATTCCCTCGTCCAACTCTTCCTGGTGCTCTATTCGGCCCATCAGCGAGCTGAATTTGCCGTTCGCGGCCCATGAAGGGCTTCCCATGACTTGCACCAGGTCTTGCCACTCCTGGTCCGAGAAGCAGGCGATGGCGCACCAGTCGTTGTGGCCTCCGCCCAGGGTTGGATATGCGTTGTGAGGGGCGACGTTGGGGGCCCGGTAGTTGGGGGCCGCTCCGACGCCCGGCCATACAGCGCGGTTGCCGGGCGGGTAGCCTTCGCGGCGGGCAGAGCGCCCATTAACGGACCGGTCGAGGAAAGCCGGGCCCGTCAGGGTGGCGGCTGCAATCATCTGGGCCAGGTCAACGTGCTGACCTTCGCCCGTAGCATTCTTGTGGTGAAGCGCCGTCAGGACTCCAATTGTCCCGTAGAGCCCGGCGGTGTCGTCCATGTATGAATATCCGAATCCGGCGGAGGGTTTTCCGGGAAGGCCGGAAAGGAAGGTCAGCCCCGAGAGAGACTGGGTGGCCTGTCCCACTATCATGTAGGCGCTCTGGGGGCCAGTGTGCCCGAACCCCGCCATAGACACGTACACGATGCCGGGGTTTATCTCTCTCATCTCCTCATAGCTGAGGCCCCATCGCTTGAGCACCGTGGCCGTGAAGTTCTCCACCACGACGTCGGACGCGGCCACCAGCTGTTTGACCAGCTCGAAACCCTTGGGGCTGCGCACGTTGACGGTGACGCTCAACTTATCGGCGTTGGTGTCGGCGAATGTGCCGTTCACGTTGGGGTCGGGCACAGGCGCGCCGCCGGCTCCGACCACGACGCCACGCTGGCCGGGGGCGAAAGTCCACTGGATTTTCATCACCTCCGCCCCTAGGGCGCCAAGCCATCTAGTGCCCCAGGGACCAGACCTAAGCCACGTAAAGTCCAATACTCTGATTCCCTCAAGAGGTCGCGGGAAAGCCATTTCTTGCCTCCTGTCCAACCGACCATAGGTCCATCCGGGGCATGTCGGAGGCGAATGGGCAGCGAAATCAGGAGCCTCGCCCCGGTTCTGGACACTCGGTTGTCGTTTGTAGGATTTTAGAGGCCTCGCAATCTTGCGTCAAATCGAGCAAATGGACTTTGCATTGGCGCGATTCGATATATAATGTGCGGAAATATTCTTAGGAGGCTCACATGGGTTCCCCTTCCGCCCAAAAAGTTGTTTGCGTTCTCTATGACGATCCGGTGGAGGGGTTCCCTCCCAACTACGCCCGCGACAGCATACCAACCCTGACCCACTACCCGGACGGTCAGACTCTTCCTTCCCCGTCCTCCGTAGACTTCAATCCCGGCCACCTTCTCGGTTCGGTTTCGGGCGGTCTCGGTCTGGAAGAGTTCCTCACCGGACGGGGCCACAAATTTGTGGTGACCTCCGACAAAGACGGCCCCGACTCCGTGTTCGAGAAGGAGTTGGCCGACGCAGACGTGGTCATCTCCCAACCCTTCTGGCCCGGTTACCTAACTGCTGAGCGGATAGCCAAGGCGCCCAATCTCAAGATGGCCATAACCGCCGGAATAGGGTCGGACCATGTGGACCTTCAAGAGGCGATTAAACGGAACATCACCGTGTGCGAGGTGACCTGGTGCAACAGCGTCAGTGTCTCCGAACATGCAGTCATGCAGATTCTCGCGCTGGTCAGAGACTACATTCCCCAGTACGGCTGGGTGGTCAGGGGCGGTTGGAACATCGCCGACGCCGTTTCCAGGTCCTACGACATAGAGGGGATGGACGTGGGAGTGGTGGCGGCGGGACGAATCGGCCTGGGGGTGTTGAGGCGGATGAAACCTTTCGACGTCAAGCTCCACTACACCGACCGGCATAGGCTTTCCGCAGAGGTCGAACAGGAGTTGGGCCTGACTTTCCATGAGACGATTGAGTCGCTTGTCAGTGTGTGCGACGTGGTGAGCATCCATTGTCCCCTCCATCCTGAGACGGAGGACATGTTCAACGACGCTCTGATAGGCAAGATGAAGCGCGGGTCTTACATCGTCAACACCGCCCGCGGCAAAATCTGCAACCGAGAAGCCATCGTCAGAGCCCTGGAAAGCGGCCAGCTGGCAGGGTATGCGGGAGATGTCTGGTTTCCTCAGCCTGCTCCCAACGATCACCCCTGGAGGTCTATGCCCAACCAGGCCATGACACCCCACACCTCGGGCACCTCTCTTTCCGCCCAGGCGCGCTACGCGGCGGGAGTGCGGGAGATTCTGGAATGCTGGCTCGACGGCCAGCCCATACGGGACGAGTACCTGATTGTCCAGGGAGGCGGCTTGGCCGGGACTGGCGCGCACTCATACAGCGAAGGGGACGCTACAGGCGGCTCGGAAGAGGCGGCCCAGTACACCGCCGGTTCGTAGGCCCAATAATCATAAGGAGGACCGGATGCCCGACTACACCGTTTACTCAGACCTCATCGTGGACGTTTCCGAGAAGGTGGCGACGGTCACCCTCAACCGTCCCGACAGGCTCAACGCCATCAACTTCCCCGGCCTTCACGAGGAGCTGGAGAACGTGATGCTGGACCTGAACGCCGACCCGGAGGTGCACGCCATCATCCTGACAGGCGCCGGGCGCGCCTTTTCAGCCGGCGGAGACATCGCGGGCATGAAGCAGAGGGCCGCCAACCCCGACCTCCGGTACTTGCCCACGGGCTACGGGCGCAGGCTTATCTTGAACATGCTTGAGGTGCAGCAGCCGATCATCGCCGCTGTCAACGGGGACGCGGTGGGACTGGGCGCCACTCTCGCGCTCTTCTGCGACATCATCATCGCAGCCGACACGGCCCGCATCGGAGACCCCCACGTAAGGGTGGGGCTTGTGGCCGGAGACGGCGGGGCTATCATATGGCCCGCGTTGATAGGCGTCGCCAAGGCCAAAGAGTTCCTGATGACGGGAAACCTTCTAAGCGCTGAAGAGGCGGAACGGATTGGTCTCATAAACAAGGTTGTGCCCGCCGACGAGTTGATGGACTCAGCGAATCAGTTGGCCACCCGCCTCGCCAACGGCGCGACCCTGGCCATACGGTGGACCAAGTTCTCGATAAACAAACAGCTTCGCATCCAGATGAACCAGGTCTTGGACACGTCCCTGGCGCTGGAAGCGCTCACCTTCTTGAGCAAGGACCACATGGAAGCGGCAGACGCTTTTCTGGAAAAGCGGAAGCCAAACTTCACGGGCCAATAGCCGGGCGCAAGCTGCGGGGCTCCAGGGGTCCCATTCCTTCTTCCCAGGGTTCTAGGGTTCCGTCATTCTCCGGAAGGACCGTTTGGTAGACCATCCCCCTCATCCCAACCTTCTCCCGCCAGGGGAGAAGGGGCATTTATCGCCTATGTTCAGGGAAATGACGGTGTGGAGGAGTTCGGAACCGCTGTGACCTTGCGGAGGACGGACACCCCCTTCCCGTTGAGGAGGAGGCTTGGAGGTGAATCGCTCTTTGCCGTCTGGGGACGGAAGATGACGTAATCGAAGCCCATGCAAGCGCTTGACATGGAATATTTGGGCGGCTATTATTGAGGTTCGAACAACGTGTGCACCTTAACAACTGGATAGTGGAAGGACGGTAAGGTTAAAAAAGCAACTAACGTTTACTCTAGAGAGTTTGATCTTGGCTCAGGGTGAACGCTGGCGGTGCGCCTAATGCATGCAAGTCGAGCGAGCTTCACCCGCTTCGGTGGGTGAGGAAAGCGGCGGACGGCTGAGTAACGCGTGAGAAACCTGCCCTCCGGTGGGGTAAAACGCCGAGAAATTGGCGTTAATACCGCATACGATCATGCCGCCTCGGCGGCGTGAAGAAAGATTTATCGCCGGAGGAGGGTCTCGCGTCCTATCAGGTAGTTGGTGGGGTAACGGCCTACCAAGCCGATAACGGGTAGCTGGTCTGAGAGGATGGCCAGCCAGAGGGGGACTGAGACACGGCCCCCACTCCTACGGGAGGCAGCAGCAGGGAATCTTGGGCAATGGGCGAAAGCCTGACCCAGCGACACCGCGTGGGGGATGAAGGTCTAAGGGCTGTAAACCCCTTTTCCGAGGGAAGAGATAGGACGGTACCTCGGGAATAAGCCCCGGCTAACTACGTGCCAGCAGCCGCGGTAACACGTAGGGGGCAAGCGTTACCCGGATTTACTGGGCGTAAAGGGCGCGTAGGCGGCTGGTTAAGTCTCCTGTGAAAGCTCCAGGCTTAACTTGGAGAGGTCAGGGGATACTGGTCAGCTTGAGGGCAGTAGAGGAAGGCGGAATTCCCGGTGTAGCGGTGAAATGCGTAGATATCGGGAGGAACACCAGTGGCGAAGGCGGCCTTCTGGGCTGTTCCTGACGCTGAGGCGCGAAAGCGTGGGTAGCAAACCGGATTAGATACCCGGGTAGTCCACGCCCTAAACTATGGATGCTAGGTATTGGGGGTATCGACCCCCCCTGTGCCGCAGCTAACGCGATAAGCATCCCGCCTGGGGAGTACGGCCGCAAGGCTAAAACTCAAAAGAATTGACGGGGGCCCGCACAAGCGGTGGAGCGTGTGGTTTAATTCGATGCTAAGCGAAGAACCTTACCAGGGCTTGACATGTTGGTAGTAGAAACCCGAAAGGGCGACGACCCGGTTCGCCGGGAGCCTTCACAGGTGCTGCATGGCTGTCGTCAGCTCGTGCCGTGAGGTGTTGGGTTAAGTCCCG
Source organism: Dehalococcoidia bacterium (assembly GCA_965224415.1). Taxonomy (GTDB): domain Bacteria; phylum Chloroflexota; class Dehalococcoidia; order Lucifugimonadales; family JAGWBF01; genus DAOUJI01. Next base: position 138,462 of record CBDCZB010000003.1, read on the forward strand.
CAACGAGCGCAACCCTCGCCGTTAGTTACTCTCTCTAGCGGGACAGCCTCCCACAAGGAGGAGGAAGGTGGGGATGACGTCAAGTCAGCATGGCCCTTACGCCCTGGGCTACACACACGCTACAATGGTCGGTACAATGGGTCGCCAAAGCGCAAGCTGGAGCCAATCCCATCAAAGCCGACCTCAGTTGGGATCGCAGGCTGCAACTCGCCTGCGTGAACGTGGAATCGCTAGTAACCGCAGGTCAGCACACTGCGGTGAATACGTTCCCGGGCCTTGTACACACCGCCCGTCACGTCATGGAAGCCGAGAACACCCGAAGTCGTTGAGCTAACCCGCAAGGGAGGCAGGCGCCGAGGGCGGGCTTGGTGACTGGGACGAAGTCGTAACAAGGTAGCTGTACCGGAAGGTGCGGCTGGATCACCTCCTTTCTAAGGAGATAAGGTTGGCGTCTTTCTCGTATGAGTGGCCGCCCGCCCAACTCCTAGGTCGGTCGGTGGGTGTTCCGCCCCACGGTCGGCCGTCCGATTGAGCCTCTAGCTCTCGGGCCGGCCCCAAGGCGGTTCCCTGAGAAAGCCTACCGTTTTCACAACGACCTAATCCATCCTTCCACTATCCAGTTTAAGGTGCACATTCTTTTTATGGGCACAGCCCGCCACCCCCCAAACCCGTGCGCCAATCTTCACGGTCTTGGCCCTGGAATTCAGCCCTTCCCAACCTGTCGTTCTGAACGCAGTGAGGAATCTAGGGACGTTGTTCAGACCCACTTGCCGTTCCTATGCCAGGTCCCACCCTAAGTCCCCGTTGTCTTTCTGGGTTGACCTAGTTGGGGTACAAGGATTTGAGATTCCTCACTGCGCTCCGCGCCGTTCGGAATGATAGGGCGCCCGCTGCCGTTCAGAATAGGAGCTATGCGACGAGGTTCACTATGTGCGTTGTCGGCGGCCATGCTCCTGCCAGACGATTGGCAAACCTCTGAGATTCCCCTACAATCTCTAATGCTCGGCGGGAGGCCGGATTGACCTTCCACAGCCGGGTTTCAGCTATGCAACTACAGGAGGCAGCAATCCGATGGCATCTCAGCAAACGAGGACCGAGCGGGACTCTATGGGTACCATGGAGGTGCCCATAGACGCATATTACGGAGCGTCCACCCGCAGGGCCGAGCTTAACTTCCCCATATCCGACCTCCGCTTTCCCAGGAGCTTCATCCGGGCGCTGGCTCTCATAAAACTGGCCGCGGCCAAGGCCAACATGGAGCTGGAACTTCTGGACGAAAAGACGGGCGCCGCCATCGTAGAGGCCGCCCAGGAAGTCGCCGACGGCAATTTCGACAAAGAGTTCGTAGTGGACATCTTCCAGACGGGTTCCGGCACTTCCACCAACACCAACGCCAACGAGGTCATTGCCAACAGGGCCACGGAAAATCTCGGCGGCGAAAGGGGCTCCAGGCTGGTCCACCCCAACGACCACGTGAACATGGGCCAGTCCTCCAACGACGTCATACCCACCGCCATCCACCTGTCCGCCCTCATGCAAATCAAAGAGCGGCTGATACCGGCCCTTGAGGACCTGAACGGCTCCTTGAGCGCCAAGAGTGAGGAGTTTTGGCCAATCATCAAGACGGGGCGAACCCACCTCCAGGACGCGACTCCCGTCAGACTTGGCCAGGAGTTCGCGGGGTACGCCGGCCAAGTCGAATACGGCCTGGTGCGGATAGCTCATGCCCAGGAGGAATTGTCTGAGGTAGCCCTGGGGGGCACAGCTGTGGGCACCGGCGTCAACACGCACCCGGAATTTTCCGAAAGGGCCTGCCGGATCATCTCGGAAATGACCGGAGTCACAGTAAGGGAGACGTCCAACCACTTCCAGGCCCAGAGCGCTCTGGACTCCGCAGTGGAGGCGAGCGGCGCTCTCAAGACCCTGGCCGTCAGCCTTCACAAAATCGCCAATGACATTCGGTGGCTGGGCTGCGGGCCCAGGGCCGGGCTGGGCGAGTTGGATGTGCCCGAGGTGCAGCCGGGAAGCTCCATAATGCCCGGGAAGGTGAACCCGGTCATATCGGAGTCGTTGATACAGGCAGCGGCCCAGGTGGTGGGAAACGACGCCACCATAGCGTTGGCGGGCCTGGGCGGCTACTTCGAGCTGAACACGATGATGCCGGTGTGCGCCTACAACCTGCTCCAGTCCATCGACTTGCTGGCGGCGTCGGCCAGCAACTTCTCCGATCAGTGCGTCAAGGGGCTGAAGGCCACCGAAACAGGCCCCGCCATGGTGGAGAGGGGGCTGATGCTGGGCACTGCGCTTGCTCCCGCCATTGGCTACGATAAAGCGGCGGAGATAGCCAAGACGGCGGCGGCCAACGGCGGTGTAATCAGGGATACCGCCAAGCAAATGACCTCCCTGACCGACGAGGAGCTGGACGAGCTGCTCAATCCTGAGAAGATGACCGAGCCCGGCCTGGGCGGAGCCCCTGCCGGAGGGTAGATACCGAATAAAGTGTTATAATCCTGTCAACACATGCGTACGCCACGCTAACGAGCACAGCCCCAGGGTGAGAGGAGTGTCCTCATGAAGATATCCATGTTCCACCTGATGCCCCATCGGGAGCTTCCCGCCGACTTCGAGAAGCGTTACCACTCCGTGTGGGTTGATCCGCCCTGGTGGGAGCTGGCCGACGCCAAGAGGGTGGGTCAGTACTACAACTGGACCCTGGACGAGCTTATCCATGCCGCCGAGGCCGGTCTCGACGGAATATGCGTCAACGAACACCACCAGAACGCATACGGCTTCATGCCTGGCCCCAACCTAATGGGGTCGGTGCTGGCGCGGGCCACCAACGGCATGGACGTGGGCATCGTCCAGATGGGCGCCACCCTTCCCACCACCATCCCTCCTATTCGCGTGGCGGAAGAGTATGCCATGCTGGACTGCATCAGCGGGGGCCGCATGATTGCCGGCATGCCTCTGGGGTCGTCCATGGACGTCAACCTGTGCTACGGCATTCCTCCCATCGAGCAGAGGGACCGCTACTACGAGGCCCACGACCTGATAATGAAGGCGTGGACCACCGATGAGATATTCCCGTGGAACGGCCGCTACTACCAGCTTCCGATGGTGAACCTCTGGCCGAGGCCCATCCAGGAGCCCCACCCGCCGGTGTGGGTGCCGGGGTCCGGGAGCCGCAGCACCTGGGACTTCGCCACCAGGAACAATCACTGTTACTGTTACCTGAGCTATTTCGGCAGCGGCATTGGAAAGCGGATCATGGACGGGTTCTGGGAATTCGTGGACTCCCGCAACCTAGACAATAACCCATACCGCGCAGGATTTCTCCAGCTTGTCGCCGTGTCCGAGTCCGACGCCCAGGCTGAGAAAGACTACTACGAGCACATCCGCTACTTCTACGACAAGACCCAGTACATCGCACCCGAGTTCATGATGGCCCCCGGCCACGTGGACTACCGGAGCATGGAATACACCTTCCGGAGAGGATTCCGCGAGCAGATAGGCGGAGTGCTCTCGGACATGAAAAACTGGAGCTTCAAGGACTTTGTAGACCATCGTCTGGTCATATCCGGCGGTCCCGAAACGGTGACGGAGATGCTCAGGGAGGCGATAGAAGACCTCCACTGCGGCAATCTGATGGTGCTGCTCCACATCGGCTCCATGCCTCACGAGCTGACCCTGAAGAACATCGACATATTCGCCAAAGAAGTCCAGCCCCACCTGCAGAACATGTGGGACGACGACCAATGGGTGAACCACTGGTGGCCAAGCGGAATCAGGGACAAGCGTAAGGTTACGGGGGCGGGGACATAGCCTTTTATTCTATTCGGCCAGTCAGGCCGGGAGAGCCGACAATGCCCAGTGTTGAAGACAAGACCCTCAGCGTCTGGCAGGACCAGATCAACGTCCGTGTGAAAATTTCCGGTTCAGGCCCGCCGGCGGTGTTCCTGCATGGTCCGTACGGACTGGAGTGGGACAGCTTCCTCGACTCTCTGTCGGCCAGCCACACGGTTTACGCGCCGGAGCACCCGGGCACGACCCCCGGCGACCCGGATGCGGTTAAACCCCTGGACAACCTGTGGGACCTGGTTCTGCTGTACTACGAACTGTTCGACCAGCTTGGCCTGGACGCCCCCGCTGTCGTCGGCCACTCATACGGCGGCATGTTGGCGGCGGAGTTGGCGGCGACCAACCCCGCCAGCGTGAGCAAGTTGGCGCTAATCAACCCCATCGGACTGTGGAGGGACGACGCTCCAGTGAAGAACTGGATGTCCATGTCCTCGGACCAGGTTGCGGAAGCTTCATACTTCGACCCCGACGGGCCGGCGGCAAAGGCTTTCACCGAGCTCCCCGAAGATGCAGACGCCAGCGTGGATGCCCAGCTCTACAGAGTCTGGTCACTGAGCTGCACAGGCAAGTTTATATGGCCCATCCCCGACAAGGGCTTGAAGAAGCGCATCAACCGCATCACCGCCCCCACGCTGGTGATATGGGGCGAACACGACAAGCTGGTGTCCCCGGTCTACGCCGAGGAGTTTGCGAAACGCATCGCCGGCTCCCGCGTGGAGATGGTCCCGGAAGCCGCCCACCTGCCCCACGTGGAGCAGCAGGAGCGGGTCTCGCAGATCGTAGAGGCCTTCCTGGAGGCCTGAGCGGACGCCAAATCGGGTTTGCGGCTGGGTGGCGTCGTCCCAGGCTTTGTGTGCATGACTGGAGGGGTGGCCGAGCGGTCGATGGCGGCGGTCTTGAAAACCGCTAACCCGTAACCCGGGTTCGTGGGTTCGAATCCCACCCCCTCCGCCAGCAACGGTCCATCTGGCAGGCACACTCTGGTTTCAACGGCCATGTCGTAGTTCCTATTCGAACCTTGCTCCAAGGCTGTCACTCGACCGACTTTCCCGGAGGGGCACGTAATTGAGGGTATTGGTCACGGGCGGCTGTGGGTTCATCGGTTCACACTTGGTGGACAGGCTGGTGAACGACGGCCATGAGGTCCATGTAGTGGATAACCTGTCGTCGGGCCACGCAAGGAACCTCAACCCGCGGGCCCACATGCACGACGCCGACGTGCGTTCCGCCAAGCTGGCCCAGGCTTTTCGTGAGGCCCGGCCCGAGGCGGTGTTCCACATGGCCGCTCAAATCAGCGTCGCCTACTCGACCCGCGCGCCCGTCTCCGACGCCAGCGCCAACATCATGGGGACGCTGAACCTCATCAAGCAGTGCGGCAGGCACGGTGTACGGCACGTCATATACAGTTCGACGGGAGGCGCTTTATACGGGGAGCCAATCTATCTGCCCTGCGACGAGGAGCACCCCGTCAAGCCCCTGTCTCCCTACGGGGCTAGCAAGTTTGCCGCGGAGACCTACTTGCACACCATGAGTTCCCTGGGTGGATTTGGCTATACGTGTCTCCGCTATTCCAACGTATACGGCCCCCGCCAGGACCCCCACGGCGAGGCGGGAGTCGTGGCCATCTTCTGCGGACGGATGCTGCGGGATGAAGAGGTCGTGATATTCGGCGACGGCTCCCAGGAGCGGGACTTCGTCTACGTGGACGATGTAGTTGAGGCCAACGTCAAGGCATTGGAACAGGAAGTGGGAGGGGTCTACAACATCGGGGCTGGAGTAGGAACGGACGTCAACACGGTGTTCCAAGCCTTGGCCGACGCAGCGGAGTATACGCGGCAGCCACGCTACGCGCCTTACAGGAAGGGCGACGTGTACAAGATACGGTTAGACGCCGGGCTTGCCGAGCGGGAACTGGGATGGGAACCCAAAGTGGGGATCGACGAAGGTCTTCAGAGGACCCTGGGCTACTTCAGGTCTGCGATGAGCGCTTCCTGAGCCGCTGCTAGGTGTTCCCGGCTTGACCCGTCGGGACCCAGCCCTCCACTATGTCCATGATGGTCCGGGCCAGGGGAATGGGGTCGTGGCGGATGTAGACCCCAGACGACAGCAACGGTAGTTCGATGATCTCCTTCGCCTCGACCAGGCATGCTTCCCTGTCGGTCTCCACAGGCGCCTGCCCGTAGGAGTAGTACCGGGAGAGCAGCCTTTCTGGGAAAGGCGAGTTATTCACTATCAGGTAGTCCAGCTTGTCGGAGGTCCCCAAATACTCCCGGGACAGCCTGGCAAAGTCCGACGCCTTGAATGAGTCCGACTCTCCCGGCTTGGTCATGAGGTTGCTGACACAAATCTTCAGAGCGTTGGAGGACCTGATGGCCTCGGCGATGTCCTTTACCAACAGGTTGGGCAGAATGCTCGTGTATATGTCGCCGGGTCCCAACACTATTGCGTCGGCGCTTTCCAGGGCGTCCACCGCAGGTCGGTAAGCGTAAGCAGGCGGGTCCAGGTAGACGTAGTCTATGGGTTGGGTGGGCTCGGCGCCGTCCACGGCTCCCCGCTGGTCGATGTTGGCCTCCTCACGGATTTCCGAGCCGTCCTTCAGGTGGGCCACCAGGGTGGTCTTGGTCAGGGTCACGGGCAGGACCTTGCCTTTGATGCCCAGCATAGCGCCTGCTTCTGAGATCGCTGTGGCTGTGTTGCCTGTAACCTCTGTCAACGCCGAGAGCAGAAGGTTCCCGAAACTGTGCCCGCTCAGCCCGCCGCCGCCGTTGAAACGGTAGTCGAACAGGCGGACCAGGATGGAGGTGGAACTGTCGTCGGGAGCCAGGGCCACCAGGCACCTGCGGATGTCTCCGTGGGGCAATTGGTTCAGTTCATCCCGGAGCCGCCCGGAACTGCCGCCGCTGTCGGTCATGGCCACAACGGCCGTGACGTCGCAGTCCAGGTGTTTAAGGCCGGTAAGGGTAATGTAGTTTCCGCCGCCTCCGCCTACAACTACAATTCTCTTACGCGACATGTATTCAGCAATGCCGGGAAGGCCAACGGCCAACCCAGGTTTTGCCGGAGTGTAAACACTGCCTAGAACAGTGTCAAGGACGGTCTATCCAGGGCGGCGTGACTCCGGTCAGGCTGGGAGTGGGTCGATGAGTGGAAGCTGGATTGAGTCGAATCCCAGGCCTCAAATCTTGCCGACAGGGGCGGGCGCAGGTAATATTGTCGGGCTGGAGTCCAAACGACGGGCGCTTCAGCCCGCTCATTCCCGATCCCCGTTCGCGAGGAGAATCCTTGGAGTCCTGCCGCATTGACAAACCCTGGGGTTTCGAGGACATCAAAGTCCACACCCCTTTCTATGTAGTAAAGCTCCTGAACGTGAGGCCAGGACATGGCACGAGCGTCCAGTACCATGCGACAAAAGACGAAGCTCTCACCCTGAGTTCGGGCGAAATCAGCATTCTGCTGTTCCACGGTCCCATCGACGAGGAGCCGGAACGCATTCATCTGCTTCAGGGGGAGTGGGTCAGGATACCTCAAGGCACGGTCCACAGGATCGAATCGACCGACGGCGGCGTGGCGTTGGAGGTCTCAACGCCTGAGCTTGACGACGTCGTAAGGCTCTTCGACCCCTACGGCCGCTAGGTTCTCGTATGGGTCGAATGACGCTGGGTAGGGCTGCATGAACCTGTTGAGAGTGGGGATGCTCCACCTCGCGCCCCAGTTGGGACGCGTTGAACACAACCGGTCCCTGATAGAGGCGGGCGTGGACCTGGCCGCTGAACAAGGCGTCGACTGGGTGTTGACTCCAGAGCTGTGCGTGACGGGTTACTCCTTTACTCCCCACATCGGAACGGACTGGATTCTCGCCCAGCCGGACGAGTGGATGACAGGCGTGATGGAAAAAGCTCGGAGCAGGGGCGTAACCATCTTCCTTTCCCACCCCGAGCGTGACCCTCAGACGGGGCTGCTGCACAATTCCGTCTTCGTAATCGGCCCCGGTGGAGACATTATGGGCAGCCACCGCAAAATCAAGGTGACGGGGGGCGCCGAGAGCTGGTCGTCTCCGGGGGATTCGCTGGTCGTCGTGGACTGTCCGAAAGCCAAGGTGGGGCTGCTGGTCTGCGCCGACTCCTGGTTCCCGGAGATAGTCAACGGCCTCAAAGATGAGGGCGCTGAAATCCTGGTTTCCGCGGCGGCGTGGGCCGACGGCGAGCATGGGCCGGAGGACTCATGGGAGCGGAGGACGCTGGAGACGGGCTGCCCCCTGTGGGTGTGCAACCGCACTGGTTGGGAAGAGGGAGTCCACCTGGACTTCAGGGTGGCCGACAGCGCCGTGGTGCACCGGGGCCGCCGTCTGCTTGAAGCCCGCTACGACTCCTCCACATTGCTTTGCTTCGATTGGGACCTGGACAAGAAGGACCTAGCGGGCCATTTCACCCTGCCCATCCACGCTCCTGAGAGGGAACCTTAGGAAGCGCGCCGCCAGGGTTCGCCCCACCGCTCCGAGTGGGCCACCTCTCTGACGGGGCGTCGCCGGGTGGGGCCGTATTCCACTCCGTCTATTGGGAAGCCCAAGGGCAGCAAAGCCGCGGTCTCTACGTCTTCGGGGATTCCCAGAAGGCTCTTCAGCTCCTCCTCGAACCTCCTCTGACGGGTGGTCAGAACGGACCCCAGCCCCAAGCCTCTGGCCGCCAGCAGTATGTTCTGCACGGCCGGATAGATCGACGAACCGAGGGTGAAGGTTGCCGTGGGTTCGGTCCGCTGGATGCAGCAAAGAATCATTGCAGGGACTGTTTCCATGCGCGCTTCCAGGGCGATGGCAGTGGCGTACATCTTCTTCTGCTGCTCATTCATTGTGGGCGTGATTGCGAGAGGAGGATGCGCCCGGTACAGCTCGCCGATGCGGTCCTTGGTTGCCTGGTCACGTATCACAATGAAGGACCAGCCCTGGCGTGCGCCCCCTGTTGGAGCCTTTATGGCCGCCCTGAGAAGGCGGTGAATCATCTCGTCGGGAATGGGGTCCGGCTTGAACTGGCGGATGCCCCGCTGGGTGCTGATGGCCTCGAACAGGTCTATGCTGGAAGTCATGCGCCTCCTCCTGGCTGGGTTTTATGGGTGGGTAAAGGTTAGCCCGCTCCTCGGATTGAACGGACCGCCGGTTCGAGAACGCGCACCATCTGGGATACGCTTCCCGCTACAACGATGAGAAGGTCTTCGTCGAGGGAGTCGAACTCGAACGTGCGGTGGACCCGGGTCCAAGACTTGTCCCATTCCTCGGCCCTCACCTCCGGACCAAGGGACGAGACCAGGTCCGCGTACTCGCTGCGTATGGCTTCCAGGCAGCGTGAGTTCTCCTCGGCGGCCCCTTCGAAGTGAAGACCGGTCTCCAAGACGCCCATTCGTTTCCTGACCCACATCTCGTAATGGACCTTTGGGTCGCCGTAGTGGAGCTTGACCAGAGAACCAACGGGTCCGGACACACCTGGGGCGCCTAACGACGGCGGGAGCTGGGCACGGACCAGCTCGGCGGCCTCCGTCAGGAACTCTTTTGTCTTCATTCCGGGGGTCTTCATGCCGGCTTTCATCGGGCCAATTGTACCAGCTTGACGGTTGCTTGGGCAGGGAATCTTTCGACAGCCACCGCGCCGCTTGTGTTAAACTAAGATATATCTGGGACGCTGGGAGTGGGATGTCCGTAACCGACGACATTAAGAGCCGCGTGGACATCCTGGACCTGGTTTCCAACTATGCAGCCCTGCAACGTTCGGGCCGCAGCTACAAGGCCAACTGTCCCTTCCACAACGAGCGCACTCCATCCTTCCACGTCTTCCCTGATCGACAGACCTGGCGTTGTTTCGGAGCTTGCGCCTCCGGCGGCGACGTCTTCTCCTTCCTGATGCGCGTCGAGAACCTGGAATTCGGGGAAGCCCTGCGCCGCCTGGCCCAGCAGGCGGGGGTGAACATACCCGAAAAGGCCCCCAGAAGAGGCCCGGCGGAGGGAGACCCCCTGGTCCTCATCAACGAGGAGGCCGCCCGGTTCTACCAAGAACGGTTGGCTTCTCCCGCCGGCGCAGGGGCCAGGAACTACCTGGAGAACAGGGGACTGGCGCGGGAAACCGTGGACGCATTCCGTCTGGGAGTCAGCCCCCCCGACGGTGAGTCGGTGAAGCGGCTCCTTGCTTCCAAGGGCTACAGCGAGGAGCAGCTCGCTCTGGCCGGAGTGATTAACCAGAACCGGGATGGACGGTACAGGGATATGTTCCGCGGCAGGCTCATGTTCCCTATCCAGGACGGCGGCGGGAAAGTCGTGGGCTTCGGCGGGCGGGAGATGGACGGCTCCCAGCCCAAGTATTTGAACACAGGGCGCACTCCAATATTCGACAAGGGTCGGCTCTTCTACGGAATGCACCTCGCCGGTGAATCCATCAGGGAAAAGGGCGTCGTAATAGTCGAAGGTTACATGGACGTCATCACGGCTCACCAGCACGGCTTCAAGAACGTGGTCGCGTGCATGGGCACGGCTCTCACCCGCGACCAGGCGGCCCTGGTGGGCAGCATAGTGCGTCCGTCGCCGCAGGGAGAAGGTCCGCCAGTGGTGTTGGCCCTGGACGCCGACGCCGCCGGTCAGGAGGCTACGCTTAGGAGCCTGGAGTCTTCCTGGATGGTTTTTGTGAGGAGGTCGGCGGGCCGTTCTAGGGGCGTTGATCTGTTCCAGAGGCCGTCGCTGCCGGAGATCAAAGTTGCGCCCATTTCGGGAGGCAAGGACCCCGACGAATTCATCCGGGACAACCCGGCTGCATGGGAAGGTCTGGTTAGTGATGCCATTCCGTTGATGGACTATCTGTTCGATGTCCTAGCTTCCCGTTTCGACTTGACAACGTTCGACGGAAAGAATGCGTTGAAGGACCGGCTATCTCCCTTGGTTTGGGCTCTACCCAACCCTTTCCGTCAAGATTACTACTTCCAGAGGTTGGCCCGGCTGTTGCAAGTCAGTGACGACCGTTTGAAGGCGATGCTGGACCATCCCAGGTACAAGAGCGCGACCAGGGCGACCGGGTCGAATTCGGCGAGGGGGGCGGACGGAGTCGGGCAACCGAGCCAGGCAGGGGCGGCGCCCTTTGCCGCCGTGGACCGAGACCCGTTGGAGGAACACTGCCTGGCCCTTATGCTCCAAAGTGGGGAAACGCGAGACGATCAAGAAAGCGGCGACGGACCGGCTTTCTCCGAGGGCATCCTGGACGTTATAGACGCCCTTAGGCTCGAGCATTTCCGGAGGGTGGAGAATCGCGAGGTATTTACAAATCTGGCCCAATGCACCACACTAGAGGAGTTGCATCAGACTCTTGACCACGAGCTCCAAGGACATCTGGACCACCTTCTGGCAAGGCCCCTGCCCCCCACTGACAAGAAACAGAGAGAAGCGGCATTGTGGCATTGCGCCCGCCGGATGGAGGCACGGCATCTCCGTGAGCTTATGAGGGAAGAGGGGCTCAAGCTGGCGGACGCGACGCCTGAAGAAGCGGAAGAGAGCGAAGAGTCCATACTGGAGTTGGCAGAGCAGATCAAGGCGAATGATTGGATGCCTGGGCCTTTTTAGAGGCCCGGAGAAGGTGAAACGATGGTAAGGCGCAGACGCGGCTTTGGAGATAACCCCGAAGAGTATATCGAGGGCGTCAACGGTGACCGGGAAATCGGCAATAAGGACGAGCTCCTTAGCGTAGTCGGAGGCGTACCGGCCACCCACGGAGCAAAGCCCCTGTCTGACGAGGCCGAACCCCTGGCTGGGACGGCCACCATCACCATGCCTCCCCCTCCCACCGAAGAGACTTGGGAAGAGGACGAGGCGACTCCGGGTGAAACTCCCGCCACTGCGGAGGCTGGCGGAGCCCAGACCGAAACCGAGAAGGAAGAGGTGGAATGGGACCACGAGGTCGAGGGGGCGGAAGTCCTCGATGACCCGGTCCGCATGTACCTACGCGAGATAGGGCGTGTGCGCCTTCTCACGTCTAAGGACGAGCGAGTTCTGGCGCGCAAGATGGAAGGTGAGCGCCACATCAAGAAGCTGGAAAAGGAGCTTGGGCAGGACGGCGTGACTCCCGAGACGTGGGAGGTATGCTGTGCCATACTCCTGAGAATCGCCCATTCCTCGCCCCTGGTCAGCGCCCTTGCACGGCAGCTCGGCCTCTCACCCTACCTGACCCTGTCGCAGCTTACCGACCACCCCAAGCTCCGGGCAGCCATCGACGCTGAGCTCAACCCGGAACTGATGGCCTCTGTGGCCGAGGAATTGGGGGTGGAGACGCCGGAGATCGAGGCCGAAACCATCCAGCTTTCGTTGGGCAGTTGGGTCCTTCCCACCGACGTCATCGACGTCTTGGAGGACTGTAGGCTGGACGAGCTGAAGGACATCGCCACTGATCCCGACACCCAAGTCAGGCTCCGTGCGATGGACAGGCTCTTCCGTGCCTACATCCAACGCATCAAGGACGAAGGGATGCGCTCCCAGGGCCACCTCACGGAGGCAAACCTGCGTCTGGTGGTCAGCGTGGCAAAGAAATACATCGGACGGGGTATGGCTCTTCTGGACCTGATTCAGGAAGGCAACATCGGGCTGATACGGGCGGTGGAGAAGTTCGACTACCGCAAGGGGTACAAGTTTTCCACCTATGCCACCTGGTGGATTAGGCAGGCGATAACCCGCGCCATTGCCGACCAGGCACGCACAATTCGCATTCCTGTCCACATGGTGGAGACCATCAACAAGCTGATGCGCCAACACCGGCGTCTGCTCCAGGAGTACGGACGCGAACCCACCCCCGAAGAAATCGGGAGGGCCATGGAGGTCATGCCTGAGAAGGTCGAGGAGATACTGAAAATATCCCAGGAACCCGTCTCTCTGGAAACTCCCATCGGAGAAGAGGAAGACAGCCACCTGGGAGACTTCATCGAGGACCGGAGCGCCCCGGCGCCCTCGGACTTCGCTTCCTTTCAACTGCTCAAGGAGCAGATTCAGGACGTGCTCGACACTCTGACAGACCGGGAAAGCCGGGTCCTTCAACTGCGATTCGGCCTGGCAGACGGACGGAGCAGGACGTTGGAGGAAGTGGGCCGAGAGTTCGGCGTCACTCGCGAGCGGATACGCCAAATTGAGGCCAAGGCGCTGCGGAAGCTTCGTCACCCCACCCGTTCCCGCAAACTCCGGGACTTCCTGGAATAACCGCCTTGCCGTCACAAGTTCCCCTCTAAGCGCCGGTCCGCCCCGATCTCCCGCTGGGCTGCTTACAGAGCTTGCGTCGAAGCCAAACCGATTCCGTTCGTCCTGAGCCTTCCGGAGGCCCACGGACACACCTCCGATACCCCTGGATTCCGGCCTCTGCCAGAAAGACGTGGCGGCGAACGTGTCGGGGGCCGGTCGTCCTTGCCCATCACCCTCGATCGGTTGCGTGAAAAGTCCGGGCGCCCAAACTGGCGAAAGCCTGCTCTATTCCTCCTTTGGGCCGTGCAAAATCCGGCGCTATACTCCGACTATCTTTTTTGTCGGCACGGGTCCCCATGGGCCCCGGAGCTGACGGTGGGAGGAGGTTTTGGTGGAAGACCAGGGTATCCCCAAGTGCCTAAAGTGTGACATTGGCTATCTTGTGCCCCTGTCGGACTACGGCAGCCAGGGCGCGGCTGTCCACTACAAGGCGTGGGTCTGCATCAACCCGGACTGTGGGTTCAACATCAAGATACGCAACGGCGACATCTACCTGAACGAACCCATAGGCAGCGGGGCGGCAATGCATTCCCAGCGAGTCCGCTAGGCGCCTGGGCAAAGTATATCGTCCATTGGACGAACCATTTCTACATCCACGGCAGGTGTAGCAAAATACGATACAGTACCCCGATTGATGCCGAATATGTCGGGGGAAGGGAGGAGACTCACAAAAGATGGAAACAGGCTATGACTACATACTGGTGCAGTCTCGACAGCAGCACCGGTCGATACGCATGGCAGCGTTATGCTCCTTCGGCATTGGGGTCATCATGGTGGCGGCGTCTGTTATATACTACAACTATGCCTGATGACCCACGGGGCGAGACGCCCCGAGGAAAGCGGTGTTGACCATAGAGCTAAGCGCTTGTGGCCGCCTCTAAACATCCGGATAAATCAGGGCTGGAATGAGTTCAAGCTATGGCCCTTCTGGTGCAATCAAGGCCGCAGCGCCGGGCGCTCCGTGTAACAGCAATATTCTTAATCGTTTTTGGAGCAATCCTGGCCTTGGGGGCCGTCGCCTACTACGTTTATGCTTACAAAGCGACGGCCGACCTGGAAAAGCTGGAGGAGTCATTGCCCCCGGCCTCCAGCCAAGGCCGACCTGACACCGCTTCCCAGACAAACAACCGGGAAGGCCCTTTGGAAGGGGACGGGGCCGCTGAGGCCGGCACACAACTGGTCCCGGCCACCGGTGGCGACACAACCGCCCAAGGGGCCCGACCGGGCAACATGGGGGCGTCCGAGGACTCACAACCCGTTACGGCGTCCATATCCGCTGACGCCATCGACGCCGAAAAAACGCTGCCTATCGATGGAACAAGGCCCAACGATTGGGACAATCCTCTGGAGTATGAGCCGCTTTCCCAAGCGGAGGCGGCTCTGCTTCAGCGGTTTCAGCCTATCCACGCCTCCGACGCCTCTTTACCCGGAACTCTTCCCCCTCCGGACCGTTTGATTGTCCACGCCGTCGGCATAGACTCAGCTGTAGTCGGACTGGAAATTATCGACCTGGGAGACCGCAAGGCATACGAGACCCCGGATAACGTGGTGGGGCACATACCATCCACTTCGAGCCCGGGAGAGCTGGGCAGCCAGTGGCTGTTCGGCCACTTGGAAAGCCCCATTGTGGGTGAAGGCAACGTCTTCCACAACCTGCCCAAGATACCCGGCCTGCTGCGTGAAAGCGAGGACGTGTTCGCGGTGGTCGAGTCCGGGGAGAAATCTTATCTGTACAAGCTGACTGAGGCAGCGGTCGTGCACGAGGACGACATGTCTCTCAACTACCGGAGGCTCCAATCGCTGAAGCCTGAGTTCGCCCAACTTACGCCCACCAACGCCAACTTGCACCTCGTGGCCTGTGTTCCCAGTCTCGTCTACGACCACAGAATCGTGGTCAGCGGCGAATTGGTCGGAATCGACCGGATTGGACCCGACTTTGGGAACTGGGCCGGTCTCCCTTAGGAAGTCTCCAAAGCGTCGCTCAAGAGAAGGTCAAGGAACTCTTCGTCGGATAGGCCGACCCATTCCTTAAGAATCATTTCGTTGTGCTCGCCAATCATGGCCTGGTGGCGCAGGATTCCTCCCGGCGTTTTTGAAAGCAGGAATTGAAGGCCGTCATAGGGCATCTGGCCCACTTCGGGGTGCTCTCTCCACTGCCAGAAGCCCCGATGTTCCAACTGTGGGTCGTTGCGCATGTCGGACTGGCTCTGGACCACTCCGGCGGGCACTCCGCACCCTTGCAGGGTCTCCATCAGGTCCCACGCGTCCCATCCGACCGTCCGTTCCGCTACGAGCCGGTCAAGCTCCTCTTCATTCTCCCGGCGGGCAGAAAAAGTGGCGAACCGTTCTTCACGGCTCCAGTCCGGGTCCCCCATCACTCCGCACAAGGCTTTCCATTCCTCGTCGCAGGTCACGGCTATGGCGCACCAGTAGCCGCCGGTGCGTTCCATGTCCGGGTCGGGGGGGCGCTCCTTACAGGGATAGACGTTGTGGGGCACGTGGGAATCGTCCTTGTTGCCCCTTCTGTTGGCTATCCGGTTGTTAATCTGGTAGTCCATGAGGGCCGGCGCGAAGAAATGGGTCGTGCACTCAAACTGGGACAGGTCCAGGTGTTGTCCCTTGCCCGTCCTGCGCCGGTATTCCAGGGCGCCAACTATGGCTGCCAAGGCGTTGGGCGGGTTTATGAAGTCGGAATAGGCGCCGTAGGGGCTGACGGGAGGCCGGTCTGGCCAGCCGGTCACGTGATAGATCCCCCCCACCGACGCTGCCAGGTTGCCGAATCCAGGCTGTAGGGAGTTGGGGCCGGTCTGGCCCTGCTGACACGTGCTGAAGAATATGATGTCAG
This sequence comes from Dehalococcoidia bacterium, assembly GCA_965224415.1. Lineage (GTDB taxonomy): Bacteria > Chloroflexota > Dehalococcoidia > Lucifugimonadales > JAGWBF01 > DAOUJI01. The sequence goes on from CBDCZB010000003.1 coordinate 154,412, forward strand.
GCTTGATTTCCTTCACGTTGGGATAGTCCAGCTCCCAGTTGCGCATGGTCTTTGGCGTGAAGCTCTCTCCGATGATGTCCGGCTGCCACTCGGCGATGATTCTCCGTACAAGGTCCCTGGACTGGGGCAGGGCCATGTTGAGGCCCAGCCCGAACTTGCTGCTGTTGAAGTTGCCCGCGAAGGCGCTGGCGTTGAGTCCCTGGAACCCCTCCTTCATGGGTATGGAGCTCCGCAGACCGTCTGTTCTTGTCGTGGACTCGATGTGGACCACCGTGGCGCCGTGGTCGGCCAGATATTTCATGGTGATGGGGCCGACTCCCCACCAGGTGAAGTCCAAGACCTTCAGGTCGTCGAAGGGCATTTCAGCCATTGCCGCCCCCGATTGATGTACAGCTTCAGACACAGTGCAAGGCTTAACAATATAGCCAAAGGCCGTGCCATTGTCCACACGGCCCGCCGAGGGCGCCGGTCGTTGAAGCCCACAGGGCCTATGCTATACTACCGCCCATCGAGGCTGGCCGGACCACACGGCCAGCGCACATCAGAGGAGGCGACTAGATGGGGAGCATGGATGGGATGGTAGCCGCCGTTACGGGAGCCAGCCGAGGCATCGGAGCCGCCATAGCCAAGGCCTACGCCCAGGAGGGAGCCCAGGTTATTATTGTGGCCAGAACTGAGCAGGAAGGGGGCAGGCTGCCTGGCACGATCCACGGCACCGTCGACCAGATCAAAGAGGCTGGGGGCAGCGCCGTCGCAGTCAAGTGTGACGTGACCAAACAAGAGGAGGTCCAAGCCCTGGCCCAGGAAGTGAGAGACCATTTCGGCCGTCTTGACGTGCTGGTTAACAATGCGGGCATACGGGTCAACATGCCGCTGCTGGACCTGGAGTTTCGCCATTGGGACCTGACCATGAAGGTCAACATGCATGGCCCCTTTCTGGGCTGCAAGCATCTAGCCCCCATTATGGTGGAGCAGGGCAAGGGCAGCATCATTAACGTGACCTCCGGCGCCGCCCAAAACATCAGGCCGAGGGGCGTGAGCTACTCGGTTTCCAAGGCGGGGCTGGACGTTTTCACCATCGGTCTGGCCAAGGAGCTGGAAGAGAACGACATCGCCGTCAACGCTCTTAGCCCCGGGCCAATCAAGACAGAAGGCGCCGTGTTCACCTCGCCGGCTGACTTCGATTGGACAGGTTGGCATCCCCCGGAAGTCCTTGGTCCTCCGTCCATTTGGTTGGCCCATCAGACGGCCAAGACATTCACTGGCCAGGTCGTTCACAAGGACGATTTCGGCAAGACGTGGGGTACCTCTTAAAGTTAAGGCGCCCCTCGCGCTAGGACCAAGAACACTGACTAGAGGATGATGGAGGCAGAACAGCGATGCCGTTGGACCCGCAGGCCCAAGAACTGCTGATACAGATGGAAGCCTCCGGGTTTCCGCCTCTGCATGAACTCACTCCCACAGAGGCCCGTGACCACGTCAACGCGTTGCCCCTCGGCACGGGGCCGGAGGTGGGCAAGGTCGAGGACCTCTTCATAGCCGTGCCCGATCACAGCGTCCCCGTACGGGTGTACACCCCGGAAGGTCCAGGCCCGTTCCCGGCGCTGGTGTGGTTTCACGGCGGAGGGTGGGTTGTGGGCAACGTCGCGCGGGCCGACGGAGTTGCGCGTCATCTGTCCCACGGCTCCGGCTGCGTGGTGGTCTCCGTGGACTATCGCCTGGCGCCTGACACCAAGTTCCCCGGCCCCCTCGAAGACTGCTTCGCTGTTACAAAATGGGTGGCCGTGAACGCCGCCGTTTTGAACGTCCATCCCGCCCGCATAGCAGTGGGAGGGGACAGCGCCGGGGGCAACCTCACCGCTGCCGTGACCCTGATGGCGCGTGACAGGGGCGGCCCTGGCTTGGCGTTCCAGTTGCTGGTGTACCCCGTCACCGACATGGATTTCGACACCCGGTCCTACCTGGACAACGCCGACGGCTATTTGCTAACCAGGGACACGATGATTTGGTTTTGGGACCACTACCTGACAGAGCAGCAAGACAGCGCCAACCCGTATGCCTCGCCTCTAAGGGCCGACGACCTGACCGGACTGCCGCCTGCGTTGGTGATCACTGCGGAGTACGACCCCTTGCGTGACGAGGGAGAGGCCTACGCAGAGAAGCTGACAGCCTGCGGCGTCCCCACTGAACTCTCCCGCTATGACGGGATGGTGCACGGCTTCTTCGAGATGTACGGCGCCGTGGACCGGGGCGTCGAGGCCCTGGCCCATGCGTCTAGGGCCCTCAGGGCCGCGTTGGGCGCATAGCCAAGTCAAGGGTGTTCACCAGGGGCCGACAAGCGACTTCTCTAGTTTAGGTAGGGACGACTGGCCGGTAGCCCACACGTGTTCAGTTGCGGGGCCCCACCTCAAGCATCTCCCTAGAAGTGGGGAGATAAGGCCCTACGGCCCCGGCCCCGTCATTCCGGCGAAGGAGCCGGAATCCAGAGGACCTCTCTTCGACGAGCTTTCAATTAACCGTCCTCAGTTGCACACCGTAGCTCGGCTCTGGTGACCGGGAGCAGCTTTGCCTATCTTTCAGCCTAACGTGGTCAGGCCGTCGAGCGTCGGGGCGGACGCGTGCGCGGGTTCCCCATATATAGATACAAGAGAGCCGCCGTCAGGTAGAAGGGTATGAAGGCTATCAGCGCCAGGCTGTAGTCTCCGTCGTGGGTGTCCACGATGCGGCCCGCCAATATGGGCGACAGCATCAGCCCCACGTTGATCGTAGACGACATGAACCCCATCAGAGTCCCGTAGCTCCTGCGACCGAAAAGGTGTCCAAGCGCCACGAACGCCAGCATTCCTCCTCCCTCCCCGACGGCCAGCAGAACGATAAAGGCGACTATGCCAATGGTCCCATCAAGAAGCAACAGGGCCAGCAGCGCCATGCCTGCCGAGACCCTTCCGGCAAACGACAGCAGGTGGAGGGGGACGCGCATTCCCAGGGCTCCGATGCCAATCCTGATGGGAATGGCCATCGACCACATGGCGGTGATCATGAAGCCGGCGGTCTTCTCGTCCATGCCCTTCCACACCATCATCTGCACCGAGTGCAGCGAAATGGCGCCCTGCACCCCGACTCCCAGCGTGGTTGCGATCAGCAGCACCCACCAGACTCTGGTTTTCAGAACCTCCCGCGCCGTGAAGTCTCCACTATCCCTCTGAGACTGCCTTTCACCTTGGGGTTCAGAGCTGGCTCCCAATCCCTCCACGGGCCTGGCTCCCTCAAGCCGGAGACCCATCCTCTCGGGCGAATGGCGGACCAACAGCCCCAGGGGGATGATGGCGAAGACCGTGAAGATCCCCGCGTAGAGGAGAACGTCACGCCATCCTATGGTGTGGACCCCTAGAGTGACCAGGGGAAGAAGCACGATTCCGCCGACGGTGCTTCCGGTGGTTGAGATGGACATGGCCAGCGAGAGCCTGCGGTGGAACCACCGGTTGATGGCGCTCATCAATGGATGTCCACCCAGTCCGGCGCTTCTGCCCACGGAAACGACGCCGATGAACACCAGCATGAACAGCCAGTAGTTGTGAGTCCAATGGAGAATTATGTACCCGACCCCGGCCATGATTCCGCCGATGATAATCAGCTGCATGGAGCCGAACCGGTCCACCAACGGCCCCACGATAGGCCCGGCTATGCTGCCCTCCGCCCTCTGCATGCCGAATACGATGGAGGCTTGAGTGCTGTTGAGTCTCAGGTCGTCCCGAATGGGACCGAAGAGGATGGGGGCGCTGTTATGGAACAGCCCTCCGGCGAGGACCCAAACGGCAAAGGTTGCGGCCAGGACCCACCATCCGTAGTAGATCCCCCTCAGTCTTCGCACAAAAGGAAATGCAGGAGTCAAAGCTTAAGGACTGTCTACTCCGGGGAATTCCTGAAACCGGCGGCTCCACGCGTATTCCAAGACGTCCGCACCAGGTGTGTGGAAAACCTCAGGATTTGGAGTATAATATCCGAACATGCCGTTTCTGGAGGCCTGTGGCCGCCAATAGCTGGACAGGCTGTACGATGGGAAGAATGTTCCGGCTCTGTGACGGTTTTTGGAATATACCATATCCGAGACCCATACTATCACGGTCAGACAACGGATAAGGGGGGTAAAATGGCGGACCAAGACATAGCATTGATGGCCCACTTGATGCGCCGCGCCGGGTTCGGCGCAAACCGCGACGAACTGGAAGAGCGCGTTGCTAGAGGGTATGAGCAGACTGTAGAGGACCTGCTGGACCCGGACACGCACGGCGTTCCGAAGATGGACACCGACGTCTTGCTGAGGACCTACCTATACCTGCAAAGCGGCGTCGGTCCTCCCAGCGGCAGCAACCGTCACGTCTACTACCTTATCAACAACCCCCGGCCGCTGGAGGAGAAGATGGCCCTCCTGTGGCACATGGTCTTTGCTACAGGCAACGCCAAGCTGGACAACCCTCTAGAACTGGCCCGGCAGTTGGACATGTTCCGCGAATACGGGCTTGGCAACTTCCGTGAGCTTCTTGTACAGCTGTCCATGAACCCTGCCATGATTTACTGGCTGGACAACAACTACAACCACAAGGACCAGCCCAACGAGAACTGGGGGCGTGAGCTTCTGGAGCTCTTCTCCATGGGCCAAGGCAACTATACAGAAAAGGACGTTTTCGAGTGCGCCCGGGCCTTTACGGGTTGGACCCTGGCTCCCAAGTCCCCTTCCGGCAGCGGAATGGGCCGTTGGGTGTGGGACTTCAAGTATGACGACGAAGACCACGACGACGGGGAAAAGGACTTTCTAGGTCACAAGGGGCGGTTCAACGGAGAGGACGTTATCGATATCATCGTGCGCCAACCGGCCACGGCCCGGTTTATAGCGCGCCATCTGTACAATTTCTTCGTGGCCGACGAGGTCCAGGTGCCTGCGTGGCTTCACACTCCCCCGAGGGACCCGGTGGCAGTCAACATCATCGCCGACACCTTCACTTCCTCCGGCTACGTGCTGAAGGACACGTTGCGCGTCATCTTCAACTCAGACTTCTTCAAGGAGTCGGCCTTCCAGCGCGTCAAGAGCCCGGCGGAGGTCATCGCCGGCACCATGAGGTTGGTGGGTGATTTCTCCTACCCCAGGCCCGGTTTGGAAATCCTGGGTATGGAATGCTCATACATGGGTCAGTTCCTGTGCGACCCGCCTTCAGTTGAGGGATGGCACTACGGGGACGAATGGATCGACAGCGGCTCGCTGGTGAAGCGCATCAACTTCTGCGCCGACGCCGTGTCCACCATCGACTATCCGGGCGTCCAGGCCATCATCAAGCGTATAAGGGACAAGGGGAACCTTAGGTCTGAAGATTTCGTGGACGCTTGTCTGGATCTGCTTGGCCCCATCGTCGTGAATGAGGGCACCCGGGGCGAGCTGTTGGCCCTGGCCGAGAAAGACGGAGACCTGAGGTGGGACACGGATGAGGCGGCCAGCGGCGCTCCCCAGCGCGTCGGCGACATGCTTGCGCTGATAGCCTCCACCCGGGAGTACCAATTCGCCTAGGGATCAAGCCGCGACGAAAGAAAAAGCAGTCTCGCAGGGGGTGAAATGACTACCGCGTATGTGAAGGGAAGAGTTTTCAACTTTGAATATTCCATTGGCGGCACCGGTTTGGCCGGAAACGGATTCTTCTACCCCTCGGACTTCGCAGTGGGCGCCGATGGATTGCTCTACGTCCTAAGTAAGAGCATCGAGTTCGCCCCCGCAGCGGGAATTACCTGTTGCACTTTCGAACCGAAGGTGCTCTGGGAAAGCCGGGGCAACGACTTTCTAAAGGACACGGGACCTCTGCCCAGCGCCATAGCGGTGGACAAGGACAGGACGGTCTACGTGGCCGACGAGTTCAACAACCGGATCTATTTGTATGACGAGGAAGGTTCGTACGCAGGGGTCTGGCGGGAGGGAGACCAGTACGCACCCGCCCCCGGTGAACGAATATTCGAGGCGCAGAACACGGTTAACAAGGGAACGCCTCTGGGCTTGTACCTGCAGAAGGTCGGCGCCCGAGACACATCGGGAGACGGCGAAATCAACGGGGCGATGGGTCTCGTGTTCGACAGTGAAGAAAACCTCTATGTCTCCGACAGCCACAACCACCGCATCCAGGTGTTTAAGAAGGACGGGACCTTTCTCAGGAAGTGGGGCAGCTACGGTGACGGTCCGGGCCAGTTCAATCTGCCTTGGGGCTTGACCATAGACAAAGAAGGATTCGTCTACGTGGCCGACTGGAAGAACTCCAGGGTCCAGAAGTTCACGCCCGATGGAGAGTACGTGGCCACCATCGGAGGCCCCGGCTCCGGCGAGGGAGAGTTGGACCGCCCTTCCGGTGTGGCTGTGGACAAGGACGGCGACATCTACGTCGTGGACTGGAAGGCGGCGCGGCTGAACATATACGACTCCGAAGGGACGTATTTATGGAAGTTCCTGGGAGACTGTGAACGTCCTTCAGTCTGGTCCCAGGCAAGGATCGACTCGAACCTGGACATCACGAGGGCCAGGAAGAGGGCGGACATTTCCAGGGAGAAGTTCTTCCGTGTGCCGGTGGCGGTGCAAGTGGACGACGAGGGCCGGGTCATGGTCCTGGAGTCCGTGGGCTCCCGCATCCAGATATACGTCAAAGAGCAGGACTGGACCGACCCCCCGTTCAACCTGTAGGGGCGGTCTTGGCCTGCTAACCCGGTTGTGTCATCATTCCGCCATGAACCAGTTCGGATTCTGGTAAGAACAGGCCCACTGGTTTAGGCAAGGTTTGTGACCTGATGTCCTGGTTTGGCAATCAGAAATGCCCTTGCTTTAACACTTGGTCCTCAGCCGGATTCCCCTCGTCAACGACGCTCTGAACCTTGTCGACCATGCGTTGCAATACGTCGGCGTAGTACCTGGAACTATCAAGAAACCCGACGTATTCATCTCGGTGCCTTCTTCTCTCCTCTGCGTTTCTATATCTTTGACGGATATTCGACGACATGCGCTTCGATTTCCTAACGATAAGCACATCATCGATGTGTGTCGACATGATAGAAACTGGGGTCATATCCAGGAAATCAGATACAAGAAAGTATAGGGAAGCGGGAACTGCCGTCTTGAGATCGCGGCTGGTGGCTACCGCCTCTTGAAACATGGTCTTGTCTAGGTTCGTCTTGCACTCCACGCACACATAGCCCAGATTAGACTCTATGCGATCTGCGTCGTTGAAGTCTTTGTCGAAAGAGGTCATCACGTATAGTCGCTTGCTTAACGTAAAGTCCTGATTCTTTGTCCGGAGAACTGGGTGTCCACCAGTGCCTAGATTTGGAAGCGTCGACATAAAACTCAAGCCTGAGAAGGTCTTTTTGGGCCCCAGTTCAAGGCCGCTGGCCCCTAAGTCTAACGCTTTCTCAAGCAGGTGCGGTAAAAATTCTTCAAGAATTGTGTTATCTAGTTTCAGTTGGCCCTTCTGTCGATACAGGAAATCCTCTGGGCTATCGAAAATAAGATCTAGCTCAATGAATTCCTTGTATCGATTAGTTGCATCTACGAGCTGCTGAACATTTCCTTTCTGCCGACCCTGGATACCGGTAAGCTCTTTGATCCATCCATAGTAACGTTGAATCGTCTCCTCGACCCTGCTTCTGTCCGCTTCAGGCAGCCGTGGATTCTTCAAAAGGGCACTGAGCTTATCAAGATGAGGCGTTGGGAGTACGGGAGTATCACTGTTCATAAGACACTCTCTTCTCCTTCACCATCATTACTTTGTCTCTTGTTTGGTACTCGGAATACAACAGACTATCGAAAACAGGAGTACCGGTGATATCGTCGATGCGGGAAATTGCATCCACGAGCGAAGGATAGTTGTTTTGAGGCACGGTTGCTAATGCTGAATTGAGAGCTTCCATAGCGACACTTCGCCCGATAGCCGTAGCAAGGTGGTTAGGGATTTTGTCGGCTACTCTTTGCACATTCAGAATATCTTCCCGAATTGATAGGCCAAAGCGATTGGTAAAAACCCTATGCTGCCGAAGGACTATTTCGAACATATCGGAGAAGCGAGCGATCCTTTCAACAATATCAGCGTTGTAGAACGGGGCACCGAGGACCTTAGATTCGTATCCTAGGATAATAACGGCTCTTCCACCTGGCTCGAGAACTCTGGAAAGTTCATATAGTGCGTCTGCCATATCAATACAGTACTGTATGACAGTATAAAAGCGGTTGCCCCGGTTAGCTCGGTTTGACCCGATCTCAGATCGCGCAACGCGAAGTAGGTTCCAACCGAGAATCTCCGCCGAACGCCTGTAGTTCTGGTGGTAGTTGAAAACATTGATGTAGGGTGGAGATGTTATTGCGAAGTTAACCGATTTACTTGGCAGCGGTAACGATCTAGCGTCCTGGAGGTCTGCTTTGATCTGTAGAGCGGAAAAAGGAAGCTGACGGACTAATTTCGTAAGAGCCACAAATTTGCTTTGGACTAAGTCGCTCGTGACTCGGTTGTTGTATATATCCAGGATGACTATGAGTGCGGTGAATAGAATCTTGGCGCGATCGCCCAACGATTCGCTGATCCGTATAGTTCTTATCTCAACGTCCTCGACAGACAGTTCGGCTTCACGGAAGATAGTTATTGGAAACTCAGCGTCGATTCTATCCATTAGCTCTGATATCGGCTCTTCTCGTTCTCGGGGTGGTACGTTCGCGAACTCGTACAGCTTGCTGAAACTCCAAGCCGGCGGTGCAATCTCGTAACCAAAAGCCGCCAAATGCATCTTGGCTGATTCATATAGGACTGTACCACTGCCAGCGAAAGGGTCAAGGACCACTGAATCTGGTGGGCAATATGCCTCCAGCAAACATTCAATAAGCTGTGGAGAGAACTGGCCACGCCAAGCAAATAGGTTAGACCGAGTCTTGTTCTCAATGTTGAGAAGTGCTTGTGGGACAGGTTCTGTGAAGTCTGTCAAAGTAATGTCCTTTTAACTATTCCTAGCTTCCAGGCATTTTATTTCTCTCGAAAGCGTCTGAGTCAATACCCAAATGTCGTGTGAACGTATGAACTAGACGAAGTATGTAGCCGCAGTCTACTAGTGTGCTTGGGGTATAGTACTCCTTCGTATAACGACCTAATTGAGCTTTCGCCAGCTGGGTGTTTTCCTCGGCTGGTTAACAGTTGATTGCAGCTTGAAGGGCGAGTAGACCAAGAAGCGAAGTATTCTGAGAATGTTCTGTCTACGGTACATAAGTGGTAGGCCGTCAGGGAATCGAACCCTGGACACCCGGATTAAAAGTCCGGCGCTCTGCCAACTGAGCTAACGGCCCACACTGCTGCTTGAGCAAGCAGAGTACGATTCTATCAAGCGCCTCTTGCAACGGCAACCGGACTATGGCCGATCTATCGTGTTTATGGGGTGCCGTTATTGTTCTCGGCAAGGGCCAGATGGCTATTGACACCCGTTCTTTAGCCACCCTATAATTCGAATTGGACTTCAGACGCGGGCCTTTCGAGGCGTCTCCGTCCACTTCGTTTCCCCCGATGACTCTCCCAGCATGATGCTTGCCTTTTCCCAGGACTTGGACAGGCGCCCTTTGTATGAGCGCTAAGTACGTATTCGTCACCGGAGGGGTCGTAAGTTCCGTCGGGAAAGGGATCAGCGTCGCCTCCATTGGTCGTATCCTCAAGAGCCGCGGCATATCCGTATCGGTGATGAAACTGGACCCCTACCTTAATGTGGACCCCGGCACCATGTCTCCCTACCAGCACGGCGAAGTGTTCGTTACGCGGGACGGCGGCGAGACGGACATGGACCTGGGCCATTACGAGAGATTTATCGACCTGGAGCTCACCAAGTCGTCCAACCTCACCGCCGGCCAAGTGTACGGGGCTATCCTGACCAAGGAGCGCAGGGGAGACTTTCTAGGAGGCACCATCCAGGCCGTACCCCACGTCACCAACGAGATAAAGTCGAGAATTTTGGACTTGGCCGAGGAGTCGGCCGCTGACGTAATCGTCGTCGAGGTGGGCGGCACCGTCGGCGACATCGAGGGCCTTCCATTCCTGGAAGCGATACGTCAAATGCGTAATGAGGTGGGCAGGGACAACGTGTTCTATATCCACGTCACGCTTCTGCCCCACATGTCCGCTACGGGAGAGCTCAAGACCAAGCCGACCCAGCACAGCGTCAAGGAACTTCGCGCCATCGGAATTCAGCCGGACTGTCTCATCTGCCGCAGCGACCATGAGATGACCGACTCGATTAAGGACAAACTCGCTCTGTTCTGCGACGTGACACGGGATGCCATCATACCCCTAATGAACGTCCCCACCGTCTACCAGGCCCCCCTTATCTTGGAGGACTATGGCCTGGGAGACTTGCTGGTTAAATCGCTCGGTCTCCAGAGCAGCGGCAGGGACATGAAAGAATGGTCGAACATGGTGGACAGGATTTGCCAGCCCAAGGAGAGACTGCCCATCGCGCTGGTCGGCAAGTACGTCGAGCTTCCCGACGCCTACATATCCGTCAACGAGGCCCTGAAACACGCGGGCCTCTTTCACGACCGGGACGTGGACATCCAGTGGGTGCATTCGGAAGACATCGAGCGGGACGGCCCCGACGACCTGCTCAAGACCGTCTCCGGAATCATAGTGCCCGGAGGGTTCGGCCCAAGGGGTGTGGAAGGCATGATTGCCACGGCCAAGTACGCCAGGGTCAACAAGATTCCCTACCTGGGCTTGTGCCTGGGACTTCAGATGATGGTGGTGGAGTACGCGAGGAACGTGCTGGGTCTTAACGGCGCCCACTCGTCGGAGATGGACGACGCCACCGAGTTCCCCGTGATAGACATAATGCCAGACCAGCGGGACATAATCGAAAAGGGCGGCACGATGCGCCTTGGGGTGTATCCGTGCAAGCTCACCGAGAAGAGCCGCTCTCAAGATGCCTACCGTAAGTCCGAGGTGGCCGAGCGGCACCGCCACAGGTTCGAGGTGAATAACAGCTTTCGCGAAGACTTGGAGAATCGTGGCCTTCTGGCCGGCGGAATTTCCCCGGACGGACGGCTGGTAGAGATTACTGAGGTCGTGGACCATCCATTCATGGTCGGAGTCCAGTTCCACCCTGAATTCTTGTCCAGGCCGAATCGTCCCCACCCGTTGTTTAGGGACTTCCTGGCCGCTGCGAAAGAGACCTTGAGGGAGGGCGCCCAACCTGCGCTTCCACTTTAATGCCGGAGTCGAATCGCCTTTAGGCTGACAGCATCGAGTCGACCAACCGTTCTAAGCCAATCCGAAGTGTGTGATGAGGTGTGATGATGGAGCTGTTTCTGGACACCGCGAACATAGATGAAATACGCAGCGCAGCAAGAATGGGCGTCATAAAGGGTGTAACCACCAACCCCTCTCTTGCTGCAAAAGAGGGCATTGGCAAGCTTTCAGCCTACAAGGAAGCTGTGCAGGAGATTGCCAACATTCTGGACGGCCCAATTTCCGTAGAGGTGGTCAGCCAGGACGTGGAGGGGATGATAACCGAGGGCAGGGACATCGTGGACTGGATTCCCAACCCCTGGGTAAAGCTGCCTTCCACTCCGGCGGGCATCGAGGCCATGTCCGTTCTGACCAGGGACGGCATCAGCGTGAACCAGACCCTCTGCTTCTCGGTGAACCAGGCCCTGCTGGGCGCCCAGGCCGGAGCCACGGCGGTCAGCCCCTTCATAGGACGCCTGGACGACATAGGCCAGGATGGGATGGACTTGGTGGAAGACCTAGTGGAAATATTCTCCAACTACGAAATCGAGACCAGAGTGCTGGCCGCCAGCATCAGGAACCCCTTGCATTGCGTGATGGCCGCCAAGGTTGGAGCGCATATCGCAACCCTTCCCTATTCGGTGCTGATGCAGATGTTCAAGCACCCGCTGACCGATGCAGGCCAGACCCGATTCCTGCAAGACTGGGAGAAGGTCTCCCAATAGAACTTGACGCCCCGGGAGGCGTCCGCCGGACCGCCACGATAGCTATCGAATCTCTACAAACCAGCGGCCCGGTTCCCAACAATAGGAGGAAGTAAATGACCACGACAAAAGAGCCACCGATGGTGACCATAGCTGACCTGGACGCAAAGTCCAAGGAGGAGCTTGTCTCCATCGCCGAGGCGGCGGGCTTGGACGCCAACGGCCAGCTGGCCAGCCGTCCCAGGGATGAAGTCCTCAACAAGGTGCTGCAATTCGTTGCAGACCAGCAGGGGCTTTCCGCGCTGGGCATCCTGGAGACCATGTCCGAAGGATACGGTTTCCTGCGTCAGAAGGCCCTCCGTCCCGCCTCGGGAGACGTCTACGTATCCCAGTCCCAGATACGCCGCTTCGCCCTGAAGACTGGGGACATGGTGTCCGGCCACGTGAGGCCCCCCAAAGACGGTGAACGCTACTTCGGCATGGTGCGGGTCGAAAAGGTCAACGGGCTCAATCCCGATGAAGCCAGGTCCCGCCAGAATTTCGAGTACTTGACGCCCATCTTTCCGGACGAGCACATCGTACTGGAAACCGCGTCGAACAACCTCACCACGCGGATGATAGACCTGTTCTCCCCCATCGGACTGGGGCAACGGGGCCTTATCGTGTCGCCGCCCAAGGCCGGAAAGACGACGGTCCTCAAGCACATAGCCAACGGCGTAACCACCAACTGCCCCGAGGCCGAGCTGATGGTAGTGCTGATCGGGGAGAGGCCCGAAGAGGTCACCGACATGCGCCGTTCGGTGAATGGTGAAGTGTTCGCCTCCACCTTCGACGACTCGGTGGAAGACCAGTGCCGCGTGGGAGAGCTGGCCCTGGAACGGGCCAAACGGCTGGTGGAAAACGAAGTTGACGTTGTGATTCTCTTGGACAGCATCACCAGGTTCACCAGGGCCTACAACCTGGCCGTCCCCTCCAGCGGACGCACCCTGTCCGGCGGCATAGACCCGGTGGCCCTCTACCCACCCAAGAGGTTCTTCGGCGCCGCCCGTAACGTGGAACACGGGGGCAGCCTGACCATCATCGCCACCTGCCTGGTGGACACGGGCAGCCGGATGGACGAGGTCATATACGAGGAGTTCAAGGGCACCGGCAACATGGAGCTCCACCTGGACCGGAGGCTCTCCGAACGCCGCTTCTTCCCGGCCATCGACATCCAGCGCAGCGGCACCCGGCGGGAGGACCTGTTCTTCGAAGAGACCATGCTTAGACAGGTGGTCCTGCTCCGGCGGATGGTGGCTCTGCTCTCCAACGACACGGTGAACAGCGCAGACGCTACGGAGAAGGTGCTCGAACAGCTGGCGAGGGCCAAGACGAACAAGGAGTTCCTGGACAACCTGTCCAAAAACTCCTAGTCTCTCCGAACCCTTAGCCCTGCTCTCATGCCTTGGCTAACCTCAGCATGCCGGTGTGGTGCTCCTCGCATCCTGCGGGTTTCGGCCCCCGCTCAAGCCCAGACAGGCTAGGCGTCTGTAGGACGAGGGCTTTCTTAAAACACCGGCCATCACCGGGATTCCTCAATTCTGCCAGTCTTGTTCAGACGGGGCCTTCAGCATCCTTAGCAGAGGCGAGGAAATGCCTCTAACAGAATCGCGCCAAAGTCCGCCGTTTTTCTTGACATGCAGTGTCTGACTCGCTATAGTCTCCCTAGCTTTCACCGAGCGGGTGAAGCGCACCCTGGAGCGAGCTTCTAATTTGAGTGTTGCAATACTTCATAACGCTGACTTTCCTGGCGCCCCAGCCTAATCGAATGGGGCGATTTTTAGGTCAGAAAACCCGCTTGGAAGTCCTTGACAGGGATTCCGTATGGTGATTGAATGGTCTGGGTCATTCACAGGGAAGGACTCACGTTTAATACTACGTGCATGGAACAAGTGAGAATCGCAGCCGGGACCCTCGCCAACTCACCATACGTGGCGAGGCCAAATTTATCTCAGACGGCATTCGCGGTTAGGGGAGTTAGAGCATGACGAACAAGAGGGCGCTACTCATTCTCTCGGGGACCGGCATTTTGGTCATCATGGCATTGACTCTCATGTGGGGGGCTCTGGTGGGCGCGGCTCCGTCGGGCGCATGGACTGGCGTCATCGATGTCAACCCCGGCGCAGTTTCCGATAACGAAGCTGTTGGCGACGGTCCCAGGACGGTGACGATCGAAGTAACCGACCCTGACCTGGACAGTGCGGCCTACGTCGGTCTAGGTCCCAACAAAGAACCCAACGTCCTCGGAGATGACGATGACGGCATAACGGTTACCGTGGACGCCTCACAGCTTGGGGGGACCGGCGTTGTGCAGCTTATGGTTCCGGCTGACCTGGACGGTGACGGCACTTCCGATGACACGTCACCAATTGGGGACTACGACGGCGACGGTGACGTCGACGTCAATGACATCGTTATAGTCAACTCCGACCTGAACGGTGATGACACTGACGGCGACATCGCGGTTGCCTCCATATTTAATGCGGGTCGCGGTCAGGTTACGTTCAACATATTCCAGGCAGGTCTGAGCACCTCGCAACCCGTACAAATTAAGTACGTAGCGGCTGTCAGGCAGCTGACCAGGGCACCCAAGAGCGGCATTACAAAGGACTTCACTCTTGACGCGGACCTGGCGGAAGATGGAACGGTCATGATTCCTTTGGAAATGACCACATTGCCGCTTCAAGACGCCAACGGCGACGGTGCCATAGACGGAAAAGACGTTACGGCCGCTGCTGTGGGAGCGAGCGGAGTCACGCTTGCAGTCGCGAGCATACACGACGCTGGCTCGATAGGCAGCTACGAGGACGGTTCCGCGGCTGGCAACATGATTGAGGTCATGCACTCTGAAGGCGACACGTTGGAAACAGGTACGAAGATACGCATAACCTACACCGGTCTTGAGGACTTGGTAACGGTTAGAGGAGCCAGGGACGAAGCCATACCGATACGTCTCAGAGAGACCAGCGCCAACTCGGGCGTGTTCGCAGGGTCCATCAAGGCCATCGACGGTGTAGACCCGGCCGTGGACGATTTCAGCGACTACAGCCTGATGCCCCAAATGACGGCAACGGACCAAATCACCCGGATAGCGGTAATACAAGGCGACAACATAACCGTCACCTACAAAGACAGGTCTAACGCGGCAGGCGCCGCCCAGACCATAACCAAGATAATTGACGTAGACCCGGACTCGCCCACCTTCACCAACATTACCCCTTCGGACGAGTCCTCGACCAACGACCTTACAACCGAGTTGAGCGTCGAAATGTCTGACACCATCGGCGGGGTTGATGCGAAGTCTGTTGTGTTCTCCGTTGGGGTGGCCGGTGCCGCCTTGGCCGAGCAACTGGCCAAAGACGTAACCGTGGCCGAGACAAGCGCGGGAAGTGGTGTGTACAAGGTGTCCTTCCCGGTGAATAAGATTCCGGACGTTAAGAGCGCCATCGACGACGACAGCGAGCTTGATCTGGACATAGAATGGGAGGTCAGTGTCAAGGACGTGGCCGGCAACCAAGCCGGAACCGGCTCCCAGGCTCTGAGAATCCTAAAGCAGACTCCTGGATTGGAAGCGGCGACAACGGGGAACAACTGGGACTCGGGCAGCGGGGCGTTGAAGACCGCCAAGGCGGCCAACGGGGATGACAGGACCAGCATTGAAGTTGAATTCACGGTGCCGTTGAACGGAGCCAGCGTGGATGCTGACGACTTCACCGTGGATGGCATAATTCCCTCCGACGCCGAGCACTTCAGCGGCAGGGCCAGCAGCGTCTTCCTGACTGTGGGCGCATTGGCCCCCGATGCAACTCCGACCGTGGCCATAGTGGGCGAGTTGGAGGACACTGGAGGAAACGTTATCGACAGCGGGTCGAAGACGGCTGTGGACGGAATCGCCCCCGACCTGACTGTGACCTTCACTGGCGGCAACTACACCAAGTCGGGTGTGGAAATCTCCGTGGTATCCGACGAGCCTATCGCCGGAAGCTTGCCCAGCCGGATGGTATACAAGTGCACCAACAGCGCTGACGCCTGCGACGGCGCGGCCAGCCACACGCAGAGGAGTTCGGTGGTAGAAACCCGGAAGGAATGGACTTTCAGCATGTCCGGGTTCGGTGAAGGACGGTACTCCCTGGAAGTGGGAGCCCGAGACACCAAAGGGAACATAGTGACAGCTGGCGGCGCCAACGCCAAAAAAGGACTCTCCTTCGAAATCGACAAGACATTGCCGGCGCCGGTGAAGGACGTTAACGGAGACGAGGTGCTGGACACCGTTCCGGCTCCAGGCGGATCGATAACTCTTAGCGACTCTACGCTCCTGCGGATCAGGTGGGAGACTGAGGCTGACGAGTACGTTGGAGACTCCCATGTGACCGTGTGGATAACCAAGATGGAGTTGGACGGGGCTGACGTAAGCGACCAAGTCAGCACACGGGACAACAAGAACTTCACCATCACGGTGAGCAAAGAGCTGTTGGGAGCGACCCAGGCAGACCAGTTGGGCAGTCACAGCCTGGTGTTCAACGCGACGGACGAGGCAGGGAACGCCCTGTCCCAGGACGCGAAACTGGACTTCACGGTTGCGTTGAGAGACCTGTACGAACTTAACTTGAACCCCGGCATCAACCTGGTCTCTCTGCCCTCGGACCCGGCCAGCACAGACATAAATGACGTGATTACGTCTAGCGACAACATCAACTTGGTGTTCACGTACAACCCGGCCGACCCGCGAGGTCCGTGGCTCTTCGCCTCCAGGGCGAGCGTCGATGACCCGTTCACTGGCGACTTGGAGACGATAGACGGGAACCACGCCTACTTCATGCGGGCAGTATCCGACGTGACGCTTAAGGTCGACGTGCCGCCGACCGACCCGTCTCGCCCGGCCCCGCCCAAGACGTTCAACGTGGTGCAGGGTTGGAACTTGGTGCCGGTGTCCGACATCACCCGGCAGGCGTTCGACAGCACAATAGACGCTGATTCCTACCTGACAGGCATAGACTGGACAAGGGCGCTCACCTACGACTCCAACGAGGCCCAGCCTTGGGTGGTTGTCAGCCCGGGAACAAGCGCCGATTTGAAGGTTGGATTCGGCTACTGGCTGTGGGCCAACAATGCCGGTCAGATAATCCCAGGCGGCTAGCAGGCGGCGCCCAGCCGATAGGATCCGTTCTTAACGGATTAAGGACAGACCATACCGAGAGCCCTCCCCAGGATGCGGGGAGGGCTCTTGATTTATCCGACGACTCCCGCAACCGCATACTTGAGTTTGGCTTCCCCAACAGAATCGCGACAGCGTCTGCTGGGAACCTGCTTAGTTGCTTACGTTATTAACTTGTAATTTATAGACGCCCGGGGGCTACAATAGAGGGTGGATAAGGCGCCGGGCCTCTGCCGGGCGCCGGTAGCGGAGGCAGAGGGGGTAAGGGTGGCGGCTAACGTTCTTTGGAGAACAATCGCACTGGTGGCTGTTACCGCAGTGGCTGCGGCAATCATGGGTGCCGGGCAGCCTCAGGCATTGCCGGACATCCCCAACGTGTTCAACGGTGCGATCACTTTCGCAGGAGAGCCCGCTCCCGACGGGGTGGAGATATTCGCTCGCGTGGGAAGTTACCAGTCCAACGTGGCACGCCCGGGGTTCGAGGCCCACGAGCGCCCCATTGTTCTTACTGAAGGTGGCCGGTACGAAAACCTGAAAGTGCAGCCCACCGGGACCAATAATATCGGACGGACGATATCCTTCTTTGCCACATATGGCAACGGCGAGGTCCAGGCCGAGGAAACAATCGCGTTTCAGCCAGGGCCTTTCTTCGAAAACGACAACGATCTGACCTTTGCCGCATTGCCGCCGGGAGCGGCGGAGCCGACGCCGGTATCGACAACCGAGGCGACCACTCCCACTCCCGCCGAGCCTACCCCTCCGCCAAGTCCCAGTCCCACGCCGGTCCTGCCCATACCCGGAGACCCCAACATACCGCGCATTTCTCAGCTGGTCCTTGTGTTGGGAGCGGCAGCCATTATCGCGGGAGGCGCAATGCTGCTGCTGATGCGCCGCAGGAAGGTCTTGTAAACAGCGACTAGGGCGTGTTCACATCAAAGCCGAACGTGGGCGCAAAACCCCCCAAACCTGCCATTCCGAACGCAGAGAGGAATCTAAAAATGTTGTTCGGAATCATCCAGAGATTCGACTGACAGCCTCTTCCCGCAGCCCGTTGCATTTCTGAGCGCGCAGATTTGAGAACAAGGACTTGAGATTCCTCACTGTGCTGCGCTCCGTTTGGGAATGACAGTCGAGGAGGCGGAAAGACGTAGGTTCTAGTGAGAACAGAGCTTAGACGCGGCGTTCGAGGACGACGACCCGGAGCTCGGCTGGGAGGTTGGTTGCGGTCACGTTGAGCCTGTTCTGGGGCTGGACCTCCCTCAGGCTCATCTCCCGCAGAAACGGCTCCAGATCGCTCAGTCCAGACGGCTCTACGCCGGGAATGGCGTAGTGCATAGGAACGACTATCTTGGGGTCCAGGGCGTGGATCATCACTGCAGCTTGAGACGTGGAAATGCTGCAGAAGCCTCCCACGGGCAAGAACAGTACGTCCATAGGAGTAAGCTCCTCTGCCTGCCTGCTGGTTAGCGTGGAGCTGACGTCCCCAAGATGGCAAAGGCGCACCCGCTCCATTTCGATGAGATATGCGGTGTTTCGTTTTCCTGGGGGATCGGTCTCTCCAGGTGGGGTCATGACTCCAGTGATGTAGACCCCGGACATCTCGTATTCGCCGGGTCCGTTGAGGATCTTGAGGTCGCCGGAGATTCCCTGCCAGTGGGCGTGGTGGGGATGGTCGTGGCTGACGGTCACCGCGTTCGCCTGCTGTGACCCCATATCGAAGCCGAGAGAGCCAGCATAGGGGTCGGTGATGATGGAGACGTCGCCGGAGCGAAGCCGGAAGGAGGAGTGTCCCAGCCAGGTTATGTCCAAGGTTTGGATCCCTTCCAGCGGCTGACGACGGCCCAACCCAGGGGCAGGGCCAACGATGCCAGCATCAGCTTCATCAGGTCTCCTACAATGAAGGGATAGAGGCCCCATTCAAGGGTCTGGGGCCAGAGTCCCATGCCTTCGATTTGGAGTTCCTCCCTGACTATCCAGAACGACAGCCACAGGAGTCCGGGTACATAGAGGGCTATGTTGCCCATGAGCATTCCCAGGTGGACCCAGGGCTTGCGGTCCCACTGGCGCTCGGACAGCCAGCCGACCAGGATGGCCGTGACGATGAAACCGAGGATGTATCCGAAGCTGCTCATGTTCCAGATGGAGTGGGGCTCCCAGATGAAGAAGCGTGATCCGTCCCACGTAAAATCGGAAGACAGGATGAAGTGGACGTACCACGTGTCGGCGTCGATTCCGATTGGAGCGAATACTGGTATGCCGATAATCCCCATAATCAAATAGACGCTGAGGCTGGCCCCGCCCCTCCATGCGCCCAAAGCTGCGCCTGAAAAGAGAACGGCGAAGGTCTGTCCGGTGAAGGGCACCGGTGTCCAGGGGGTGTTGACGGCTATCTGTGCGCCGAGGGCGACGAACCATGCGAATCCCAGTATCAGCGCGATTTCACGGGCGGCCCACTTGATGCGGGCGTCCACCTGAGGGGCGGGAAACGCCGTGGCAACGAGTGTTGGGGCCGTTGTCGATGCACGCATCTGAAGTTGTCTTCCTTCGTGTCGTAAGCGTGTCCAGCCCGTTCTCCGGGCCGCAAGCTATTCAACCAACATTGAGAATCCTCTGTCAAGGACTTCCGCGCAGGTGTTACAACATAAAATCGGCCTCTACATTCCATAACAGAAAGAGCAAATGGCAGCTAAGCCGCTTGACAGCCATAGGAGCCGATGCTAGATTCCCTTTTAGCTCACAGGCGTTACAGGCATTGACGGGTAAGGGTGGAAAGAGTGAAAGCAGGTCCGCAATCGCTGAGGGAACGCACCGGCGTAGTGCTCAAGACCCTGGTGAGTGAGTTCATTCACACAGCGTATCCCGTAGGGTCGGGAGACATTGCACGAGTTTCGCTGCTCAAGGTGAGCCCCGCTACCATCAGGAATGAGATGGCGGAGCTTGAGGAGGGCGGTTACATCAAGCGGCCCCACACATCTTCTGGAGGGGTCCCCTCGGACAAGGGATACCGCTACTATGTGGAAACCATGGACGAGCTGCCGGAGTTGCCGGTCAACCTCAAGGACGAGATACGGGACCAGTTCCGGCAAGCCGACATGGACATGGAGGTGTGGGTCCAGACGGCGGCTTCGGCTTTGTCGGAGACGCTGGGGAACATGGTCATCGTCACCCTTCCTCGCGCCGAGGCCAATCGCCTGAACTACATTCAGTTGGTCTACTTGCAGGACTTCCTTGCGCTAATAGTCATTGTTTTCCGGGGAGCCACGCTGGCGAAACAGCTCCTTCCGCTGGAGGAACCCACGACCCAGGACGCGTTGACCAAGGCGGCCAACAAGCTGAACGAGAACATCGCCGGGCTTAAGCACAACGAGATAGTGGACAAGCAAAATGAACTGGAGCTCACCCCCTTGGAAAACAAGGTCAGGGCTCAGACGCTCCTGACCCTGAAGAAGATGGATTTGGAAGCGTCAGTGGGCTTCTATGTAGATGGGTTGCGGCTTCTTCTTGGGCAGCCGGAGTTCGATCGGACCGCCTTAGCCCGTGAAGTGGTGGGGATGGTGGAAGAACGGATCCTTATCAACACCATACTGGCGGAGGCTCCGGGGCCGGGCTCGGTGGGTGTATTCATAGGTGAGGAGAACTCCCACGAAGTCCTCAAGCCCTTTACAGTTGTCCTGAGCAGATACGGTGTGCCTCAGGAAGCATCGGGAACCATCGGCGTGGTGGGCCCGACGCGAATAGGATACGAGACTACCATCGGTGGAGTCCGTTTCCTGTCCTCGTTGATGAGCCGCCTGATGATGGGCGTCAACGGGCGCATCTAGGGAAGCTCGTTGTCCCTACAGACGCTTTGACGCTCCTTGAGTGTGACCAACCCCTGGTTTATAATTACCGTGTAGCTTTGCGCACCACAGCCTGACTATGCAAAAGAGAGATTACTACGACGTACTAGGAGTGTCCCGGGGGTCCTCGGAAGAGGACGTCCGAAAGGCTTTCAGGAAGAAGGCCATGGACTACCACCCGGACCGCAACAAGAGCCCGGATGCCGAAGGGAAGTTCAAAGAGGTCAACGAGGCCTATCAGGTCCTTACAGACCCGGAGAAGCGCTCCAGGTACGACCGGTTCGGCCATGCGGGCGTCACCACCGACGCTAGCGGGGCCCGGAATTTTGATGGCTTCGACATTTTCGGCGGGTTCGGAGACATCTTCGACTCCTTCTTCGGGGACTTTGCCGGACGGGGAGGCTCCACGGCACAAAGGGGCGGCGACGTTCAGGTTGGCGTTGACGTCTCCTTCGAGGAGTCGGTGTTCGGGGTCGAAAAAGAGGTGCAGGTAAACCGTGTCGAGCGGTGCGCAGAATGCGCCGGGACGGGAAGCGAGCCTGGGACCGACACCCAGACCTGTGCCACCTGCAAGGGCATGGGTCAGTTGCGTCGGACGCAGAGAGCGTTATTCGGTCAGTTCTCCCAGGTCACCCCATGCTCCACTTGCCGGGGTCGCGGTAATATCATTCTCCATCCCTGCAACTCATGCAGCGGAGCCGGCTCGAAGCGTCAGGCCCGCAAGATAGGGGTGAGGATACCCGGCGGCGTCGAAGACCGTATGCAGGTGCGCCTTACTGGCGAGGGCCACGTGGGATCAGGTGGCGGAGCGCCAGGCAACCTCTACGTCGGGATCTCCGTGGAGCCTCATAGTCGGTTCCGACGGGATGGCTACGACCTTGTTTACGAGCTGCCTATAAACGTGGTGCAGGCAGCCCTTGGCGACGACGTGGAGATAGTAACCCTGTCGGGAGACGTGGAGACCGTGAAGATCCCTCCCGGAACGCAGCCCGGCTCAATATTCAAGATGAAGGGCAAGGGCATACCGTTGATCAACGGCGGAAGCCGCCGGGGCGACCTCGTGATGCCCGTCAAGGTCGAGGTGCCTACAAGCTTGGACCCACGTCAGAAGCAGCTTATCCGTGAGTTGGGAGACACTCTGGAGAAGCCCGAAAACGGCCATTCCAAAGACAAGGGGATTTTCGACAAGATCAAGGATGCACTCGGATAGTCCTTAGTCATGTCAACCCCAGGATGTCTCGGCCTAGGTCCGTCATCAATTGACCGGGCCTTTTGATTAGGTTCAATGGTCTGGCAGGAGCTTAGCGTAACCGTCCCTCCCGAGTACGTGGAACCGATTTCCTATCTCTTTGGAAAATACGGCCACGGGTTCTCCGCCGAACACCAGGTTGACGGCAACCTCAAGCTGCGCACCTATCTGACCTCCGCCTCCAAACGACGACGTGCGCACATAGAGGTGGGGGTGAATCTGGTCCGCTCCATAGAGCCGTCCGCCGTCCTTCAGGTGCAGGACTTGGAGGACACCCAGTGGGAAGAGGCCTGGAAGTCCCATTTCAACTTGCTTCGCCTGGGAAAGCGGCTGGTCGTCAAACCCTCCTGGATTGAGTATGAACCCCTGGACGGCGACCTGGTTATCGAGTTGGACCCCGGAATGGCCTTCGGCACCGGCTACCACCCCACTACTCGGATGTGCATGGAGGCCCTCGAGGAGCTGGTGCGGCCCGGGGTGAAGCTGCTGGACCTGGGCTCAGGCTCAGGCATCCTGACAATTCTGGCGCTCCGGCTGGGCGCCGGGTCCGTGGTGGCTGTCGACATAGATCCCTTGGCGGTCAGGACGGCCCGACGGAACCTCAGGGCCGCCAAGTTGCTGTCCCACGTCGCGTTGGTCAAAGGCTCCATTCCCCACCAAGCCGTAGGGGAAGCCGGGTTCGACTTGGCCGTGGCAAACATCAGCGCCAGAGTGCTGACCGAGCGGTCTGATGCCCTCGTCTCGGCATTGAAACCGGGCGGCGCTTTGGTGGCCTCGGGCATCATTCAAAGCCAATCGGACGGGGTTGTAGAAGCATTTCTGGTCGCTGGACTCACTTTGCAGTCGTCTATGGCCCAGGACGACTGGACGGCGATGGTCTTGTCGAAGCCGGAGTAGGTCAGTGCACCGTTTCTTCGTGCCTTCGGAGTGGACCGATGACGACAGGGTGGAAATCCATGGCGAGGTTGCCCACCGCATAGGCAGAGTCCTAAGGTTGGCTCCCGGCGCCGAGATAGTCCTCTTCGACGGCTCCGGCATGGAGTGGACTGTCCGGCTGGACGGCGTTGCAAGAGACCACGCAGCAGGGCGCGTCCTGTCTTCGGAGAAGGGAAGGGGAGAACCCACAGTCAAGCTTACGCTCTACCAGGGAGTGATGAAGGGAAGCAAGTTTGACTGGACGCTGCAAAAGGGGACCGAGCTGGGCGTTTCCTGCTTTGTTCCGATGGACTGTCGTAGGTCAGTGCCGAGGATTCGGCGTGAGTCCCAGCCCGCAAGGCTGGCCAGATGGCGAAAGATTATTGTGGAGGCCGCCGAGCAGTCGGGCAGAGCGGTTATCCCCGATGTGGCGGACCCAGTGACCTTCCAGGAAGTCTGTGACGCCCTGGAACGCGCTCCTGGGCTGGTTGTGCTCCCCTGGGAGGGTGAAAGCGCCAAAAGCCTCTCTGCGGCTGTTTCAGAGGCCCCAGACTCGAAGGCCGTGACACTGGTAATCGGTCCGGAGGGCGGACTGGACCCTGAGGAGGTCGATTACGCCCGTGGAAAAGGCCTGGAGCCGGTGAGCCTGGGCAGGCGGATACTCCGGGCCGAGACCGCTGGTATAGCGGCGGTCAGCACATTGATGTACGCCCTGGGAGAGATGGAGCCTTAGGGGCGTTCCAACTCTGAGCGCGGCGGGCGCCCCATTAGCTCCGCCGCCGCCTGTTGGGGGTCGAGTCCCTCGTATAGGATGCGGTAGGTGGCCTGAGTTATGGGCATCTCCACTCCTAGCGAATCGGCCATCTTCAAGGCAGCTACGGTGGTGTAGACTCCCTCGGCCACGTTGTCCATCTCGTCCAGGATGTCTTGAAGGCTGTTTCCCGCTGCCAGCTGCACCCCCACGTGGTGGTTGCGGCTGAGAGGGCTGGCGCAAGTGGCCATCAGGTCTCCCACTCCGGCCAGCCCCGCAAAGGTGGCGGGATTTGCCCCAGCGGCCGTTCCCAGCCGGGTGATTTCGGCCAAGCCTCTAGTCATGAAAGCGGCCTTGCTGTTGTCTCCCGCTCCAAGGCCGTCGCATATCCCAGCCCCCAAGGCGATGATGTTTTTGAGAGCCCCCCCAAGCTCGACGCCGATGATGTCGTCGTTGACGTACACGCGGAAGCTGGGCGACATGAACATGGCTTGGGCTTGGGCCGCCACTCTTTCGTCGGCGGAGGCTATCACCGTGGAAGCGGGCATGCCGCTTATGATTTCCTTGGCAAGATTGGGGCCTGACAGCACGGCGATGCGGCCGGCCAAGCCCTCCCGCAGCTCTTCCGACAGCACATAGCTCAGGGGCTTACCGGTGTTCATTTCCAGCCCCTTGGACGCGCTGAGGACTATAGGGCTTCCCTTAATCGAATCGCAAATGCGGCGCACGTTCTCCCGGAAGCTGCTTGACGGCACGGCCAGCGCCAGCATGTCGGCGCCGTCCAGGGGGTCGCGGTAATCGTGGGTGCAGGTCAGGCTGTCCGGGAAGAGTGCTCCGGGCAGGAATCGGGCGTTCTCGCGGGCTGCTTCAAGCGCTGCGGCCTCGGCCTCAGTGCGGGCCAGAAGAGTGGTCTGGACTCCGTTCTTGGCAAGGATGATGGCCAGGGTCGTTCCCCAGCTTGTGGGGCCGATTACCGTTGCACTGGACATGGCGACGGCCGGCGTACTATCCGCCCGCTCCGGGAGTGGACGCTTCTTCCAGTTGTTCGGCGGGTTGGCCCAGGCGTCTCTCGGTGCCGCGTATGATGCGTTGGATGTTGTCCCTGTGCTGGAAGGTGATGAGCGCACAGCCAATTCCCGTGTACCAGAGGTATGTGGCGGAGGTGTAGTCCAAAAGGACTATCACCAACAACACCAGGAATGCCGCCCAGTTGGAAACGATGGAGCCTAACGAAAGGATTCGGGTGAGCAGTGTCACCGGCAGGAAGACTCCAACGGCTATGGCGCCGGCTATGGGCTCCATGATGAGCAATCCCCCGAGACCCGTGGCTATTCCCCTGCCGCCCTTGAAATTCAGGAACACGGACCAGTTGTGACCTGCCAGGGCTGCCAAGCCCGCCACGACCTCCACGCCGGGGTCGTCGGCCACCAGTCGTGCCATGAGTACGGCCAGAAGCCCCTTGCTCAGGTCCAAAGCCAACGCCAGCGCTGCGAACTTGCCGCCTGCGGTCCGGAGGACGTTTGAAGTACCTATCTTGCCGCTGCCGTACTGCCGTATGTCCACACCCTTCACGGCCAGCCCAATCAGAAAGCCCCAAGGGATCGAACCCAGAATGTAGGCGACTGGGATGAGGAGGGCGTATTGTCCAGCGGCGGAGTCCAGGTCAGCCCTTACCAGCATAATGGCGACGTATACGGCCAGCGCCGGGGGAATAATCAGGGCTGTCACGACCTGGGCCATGAACTATATCCTCTGCCTGAACACGAGCCTTAGATGGGTGTGCGTGTAGCCAAAGGCGGTGCGAAGCCGATTCTCCAGGAATCGTTCGTATGAGAAGTGTAGCAGTTTGGGATCGCTTACAGCAAAGACGAAAGTGGGCGGGTTGGCGCCCAGCTGTCGCACCTGGGTTATTCTCAGCCGCCTGCCCCGCCTGGCCGGGGGCATGTGGTCCGACATGGCGTCCATCAATGTCCGGTTCAGCTTTTCGGGAGGGACTCTCTGAGTCCGTTCCTTGTATATGGCAAGAGAGAGCTTAACCAGGTCGTCCACCCCGTCGCCGTTCAAGGCAGACGTGAAGGTGATGGGGACGTAGGGCATGAAATGGAGCCTGCTCCTGACGGTCTGGATGGCTTCCTCTTTCTCGTAGGCGTCCACGTTTTCCCTGAGGTCCCATTTGTTGACAACGGCGACGATGCCTCGGTAGGCGTCCCATGCATAGCCGGAAACGTGGGCGTCTTGGGCGGTGGCCAACTCAGCCGCGTCCAGGATCAGCAGGGCTATGTCGCACCGTTGCACCGCACGGGTCGAGCGCAGGGTCGAATAGTATTCAATTCCCTTGCCCACCTTGCCGGGTCGCCTTATGCCCGCCGTGTCTATAAGGGTCACAGGAGCGCCGTCATAGGTGAAGCGAGTGTCCAGGGCGTCTCTCGTGGTGCCCGGAATCTCACTGACTATGGCCCGTTCCTGGCCCAGGATGGCGTTGGTCAGCATGGATTTTCCCACGTTGGTCCGCCCGATTATAGCCAGCTTCAGGGACTCCTCTTCATCGGGATAGAGTTCCTCGGACGGGGGGAGCTGTGCCACCACATGGTCCATCAGGTCGTGGATTCCCAGGTTGTGGTATGCGCTTATGAGGAACGGGTCTCCCAACCCCAGTCCGTAGAATTCGGCCCCTGAGGCCTCCCTGTTCTGGTTGTCCGCCTTGTTCACAGCCGTAACGACGGGCTTGTGGATGCGACGGAGCCAGTCGGCGATTTCTGCGTCCATGGGATTTAGCCCGGTTACCGCGTCCATCACGAAGATGATTATCTCCGCTTCCGCCACCGCCGCCTCAACCTGGGCTTTGACCTGCTCCCGCAGAGGGTCTTGGGGACGCGGCTCCAGTCCGCCGGTGTCCACGATGGTCATCCGGCAATCGGCCCAGACCACCTCGGCCAACAGGCGGTCGCGCGTGGTGCCCGGAATGTCCGACACTATCGCATCGCGGCCTCCGGCCAGGCGGTTGAAGAGAGTAGACTTGCCGACGTTTGGTCGGCCAACGATGGCTACGAGGGGATTAGTCATGGCGCTCCAGGGGTGGAATGAAGATAGGCTCCTCCCATTATATACTCAAGGAGCGCTTTTTGGGCGTGGAGCCTGTTTTCGGCTTGGGTGTACGCGACGGACTGGGGATGTTCCAGCATTCCCGGAGCCACCTCTTCACCGTAATGGGCCGGCATGTCGTGCATGAATATGGCGCCCTCGGCGGCTTGGCTCATGAGATGTGAGTCCACTGTGTAGCCTTCAAAGGCGGCTTGACGTCTCTGCGCTTCGGCCTCTTGTCCCATGCTGGCCCAGACGTCGGTGTAGACCACGTCGGCGCCCGCCGCCGCGTCCGATGGTAAGGTCACGGTCCTCAACTCCGCTCCCGTCGTATCGGAGGCCCTTCTGGCCGCGTCCAGCGTTCTTCCGTCCAGACCATAGCCGTCGGGAGAGGCGATGGAGAAGTTCATGCCCATCGCCACGGCTCCCAGACAAAGGCTGCGGGCGACGTTGTTGCCGTCTCCTATATAGGCCGCTTTGATGCCGTTAAGGCGGCCCTTGGAGTCGCGGATGGTCATCAGGTCAGCCAGGGTCTGGCATGGGTGCTCCCAATCGGACAGGGCGTTTATCACTGGAACGTGGGAATGTTGGGCCAACTCCTCCAGGTCTCCGTGTCCGAAAACCCTGGCCACTATGCAGTCCACGTACCGGGACAACACTCTTGCCACGTCGGACACTGCCTCCCGCTTGCCCAGTCCAACCTCTTCGGGTCCCATGTAGACTGAGTAGCCCCCCAGTTGCTGAATCCCGACCTGGAAGGAGACCTTGGTCCGGAGGGACGGCTTGTCGAACAGGAGGGCCATGGTCTTGCCTGCCAGAGGACTGGCAGCGGCGCCGTCGGCAAGCTCTCGGCCTCGCACCAGCAGACGTTCTATTTGTTGGCTGGTCAAGTCCTGAATCGAGAGCAGATGGGGCGCCATGTGTAGTCCTCCTTATTTCCGTCTTAGGGAAGGGAATATTATCCCATAACCCGTTGTGGCTTCAAGGAGCGGCATAGCGGCTCTTCGCAGTGGATAGTGGATGAGGTGGATTTACACTTGCCAGTGGATATAGAATTGGCGGCAGCCAAAACGCACTGCTATAGGACGTCACAGGAGGCTCGATGGCCGGAGAAAAGGTAACCATCGGATTGAAAGGTGAAAGGGAAACCATAGTCTGCGACCACAATGTCGCCGGACACGTAAACAAGTTCTCCACGCCTGCGATGATAGGGCTGATGGAAGGCGCTTCCCAACAGGCAGTGGACGCTCATCTGGAACCTGGGCAGACCACGGTCGGCTTCATCGTCAACGTGAGGCACCTCGCTCCGGCTTCTATCGGCGCCAGGATAGTGGCACGGGCCGAACTGACCGAGATGTCTGGCAACAAGCTCACGTTCACCGTTGAAGCCTACGACGGGGAAAACAAGATAGGCGACGGCACCCACGTGAGGGCTTTGATTACCCGTCCCGGCTGAGGCGCGTCGAAGTCTGGGCAGCTAGCTCGGGCCGTTAACGGCCTCTGAGGCGGGGATGTCGTCTTCCAGTTTGGCCAGGAGCTGTTCCAGTGCAGCAGCGTACTCGGTCTCAGTCTCCCAACCGCGGAAATCGAACAGCCGGTATCCGGTAAGCCCCAGCAGCTTTACGTTCCGGTTCTTCTCGTCGTAAGTCAGGTCTGAAATCGTTATCGGCTTCATCACCCATTGGCCGCTGTCGCGCTGCTTCTTGGCCCCTCTGTTGAACTCCTCCCGCAGGTGCTCGTTGGCTAGGGAGTGGTCTGACAGTACAACCACCAGCTTGTCGTAGTAGAGGATGCCCTTCTCTACGTCGGCGGTCACCCAGAGGCCGAGTTCGCTGGAACTGGCGGTCTCGGGAACCCAACGTCCGACTTTGGCGTCTGCGGGAAACGTCCAGCACCGTACGCCTCTACGCTGAAGGTCCAGGCACAGCTTCTGGGCGAACTCCCTGTCTTTGGAAAAGTAGGAGATGAAGCAGGTGTAGTGGCCGACCGCGTCCCGGGACGGACCATCGTCAATCAGTTCCTCCGGCGTTCCGGCCCCTCTCAAGAAGGATTCCGGCAACTTGGTGGGAGTGCGGGATATGGTGTCCAGGCCGATGACGCTGGGGCCCACGTGCCGCAGTTGGTCCAAGCCGATGGCTTGGCTTAGGTCGCAGTCTCCGAAAACGGTGTGGAAGAGTATGGCGTCGGTCAGCCTGATGGCGTTCAGTGTTGACCTGAAGAAGATGGCCTTACCCAGATTGGCCCCTTCCAGATTGGCGTCCGTCAGGTCGGCATAGCTGAGGTCGGCCCGGTTCAAGTCTGCACCTGAGAGGTTGGCGCCCTTGAGGTTCGCCTCGCCTAGCTTGGCGCCGTCCAGGCTGGCCCGTTCCAGATCGGCGCCTGCCAAGTCGGCTCCCCGCAGGTCAGCCCCAGGGAGATGGGCCCCCTTCAAGTCGGCCCCCGTCAGCACAGCCTTCTGGAGGATAGTGTTGGTGAGATTGGCCTCTGCCATGATGGCGTTGGCCAGTCTGCCCATGCGGCAGCCTGAACGGCTCAGGTTCGCCTTGCTCAAGTTGGCCTCCACTAGGTGGATGCCGCTCAGGTCTGCGTCGCTCAGATCTGCATAGCTGAGGTCGGCCCTGTTGAGCTTGTGGCTGCTTAAACTGGCGCCTTTGAAATCAAGACGCTCGTTGGGGTTGTCCTGCCGCCACTGCCCGATGGCCGGAGCGCCCCGCAGGGCCAGCTGCATGTGCTCAGTCTTGGACACGCTGAGATTTTAGCACAGAGGGGGGATATGGCGTCACACCTATCGCAACAGGGCTACGAACCCAGCTTGCTCGAAATTATGGTCGTGGGCTAACGCTTCCTTGATATAGCGTTTTTCCATCAACAGAAAACTAGCACAGTCGGTAACGCTCCATTTGTGGTCTAGTCGGGAGGCATACCGGTCGACTGCGGTCACGAACTGGGTTGTTGTCTGTTCCATAACTTCTATGTCGGGGTTGGCGATCAAGGTTCTCACTATCTCTGCGGCATGTTCCCGATAGTATTCTCCCCTGCCGCTGAAGAAATTCAGCAACTCGACAAGAACCATTTCGGTAGTGACAATCTGGCAATCGCCTAGTTGTTTAGTGACCGCCTCTGCCTGTTCATGCAACGCATCGCTGGGATTTAGCATAGCTATCCAATAGCCAGCGTCGGCGAAGACCTCCCTCAAGGCTGGCTATTCCTTGGGATGTCCATATAAGTAATGCTTATAATTCTTAGCTCCGTCTGACGGCAGCTCGTCCCAATTAACCTCAGGAGCGGATTCGCGAATCTCCTGGAACATTTCCAGGACCGAGTATGTTCCTGAATGCTGTGGCAGAGGCTCTTTGATGCTCACCATCTCAGCGATGTCGCCCGGCAGTTTGACTTTATTCTTCAGTTCGAAGGCCTCAACGCTTTCACACCAGGTTTGGAAGGCTTCCACCAAGTCCATTCCCATGTTCCTTGCAGTGATCAAGTCCACCTTGGCCTTCTCCCATTCGGAGGTGTGCAACCAAGCAATGCCGCGATTGGCATACGCGGCCTTATCCGGTTTCGGAATCAAAGCCTTGTCGAACTCTCTTATGGCAAGGTCGAGGGTCCCTTTCTTGAAGTAAGCAATGCCTAAGATGGTATGGGCTTCAGCGCAGTCCTGATCCAAATCAAGTGCCTGCTCACAGTCCTGGATCGCAATGTCGAAATCACCTTTGTCAATGTGAACAGAGGCGCGAACCACGTAGACGATGGGACTGTTCAACCCAAGTTCTACCGTCTTGTCTAAGTCCTTCAACGCAGCATCTAGGTCTCCGTTTTTACTGTAAGCCGCGCTACGTCCGAAGTAGGCGTAAGCATAGTCATCTCGCAGTATCAACGCCTCAGTATAGTCTTGTATGGCTCTCTCTAAGTGACCCTTAGCTGCGTAAGACGTGCCACGATTCAAATAAGCATAGGCATTGTCCTGTTTCAAGGACAACGCCTTGTCGTAGTACTCTATAGCACTGTCGTGGTCTCCTTTCAGATAGTGGACAATGCCAAGATTGACATAGGCTGCTGCGCAGTCTTTATCCAAGTCGAGAGCTTTGTTATAGTCCCGGATGGCTCGGGAAAAAATCGATACTTGTCTGTAAGCATGGCCTCGGTACATATGGGTGCCGACGTTGCTGTAACCCAAAGTTATTGACTTGC
Source organism: Dehalococcoidia bacterium (assembly GCA_965224415.1). Lineage (GTDB taxonomy): Bacteria > Chloroflexota > Dehalococcoidia > Lucifugimonadales > JAGWBF01 > DAOUJI01. Next base: position 185,606 of record CBDCZB010000003.1, read on the forward strand.
TGAAGTCCTCAATGGCGTTGTCGTAGTTTCCTGTGAGGAAATAAACAAACGCACGATTGTTGTATGCTGCCACGTAGTCCTGGTCAAGGTCCAATGCATGTCCATAGTCTTGTATCGCCAGGTCGTGCTCGCCTTTTCTTAGGTATGCTCCAGCTCGATTGAAATATATTGCGGCGTTGTCCGATTCCAACGTCATAGCCTGGCAATATTCCTTTATCGCGCTGTCGAGGTCCCCTTTATCTACATGGTCATTGGCTTGATTGTTAAGCAAAGCCGCCTTGTCGGAGCTTGATTCGTCTGTTGTCGGCGGATCGGTTTCGCTGAACGGAAGACGCTTTGCTTCAACCGTAGGAAGCTGTTCTGGAGGTTCGAAGTCTGATAAGTCCGGAAGTGGGTCTAGGGGCGGTGCGGTTACCATCATCTTGCTCTAATGTGTAGGTTAGTCCCGATGGGAGAGATTTTAGCACAGAGGGAGGTTAGTGCGTACAGAAAAGCCGAGGCCGGCTCACTCAGGAGCCGGCCTCTCTGTAGTCGCTGGGGATGGGCGGGGGTTAGGCTTCCTCGACTCCCGCCGGGGCCTCCATCGTGGTGCCGGACTTGGCGATCGAGATGTACTGGGACACCTTGTCCTTGAAGTCCTGTAAGACCGCGTCGCCGTTGTTGTCGGAGGAGACCTCTCCGCTGGATATCTTCTCCTTGAGGTCCGCGAAGAGAACGTCTTCCGACTTGCCGTGGGGTATGTCGAAGAAGGCCCTGCCGAAGCTGGGGAGTTCGCCTGGACCGAAGTATCCCATCTCCCTGATGGAGTATCCCTCCAGGAGGTGGGTGCCCTTGCCAAGCACCTGTCCGGTCTCCACGTAGTGGTCCATCACTGCGGGCATTCCGTAACGCTGTACAGGGCAGGTCTTCATGCAGACTGCGCAGCCGTCGTACCGTGCCATGACGGGTCGGCAGCGCTTGTATATCAGCTTGTGCTTCTGGACGCCCCTCCACCATACCTTGTCACGCATCAGCGCCCGGCCAGGGCACCGGTTGACGCACACCTGGCAGATGGAGCAGAAGGAGTGGATGCCGTAGTCGATGGGTTGGTCGTGGGTGACCGCGGCGTCGGTGGTTATTATCATCAACCGCGCCCTGGAGCCGAAGTGGGGTGAGAGAAGCTGGCCGTTCGCCCCCAACTGGCCCAGTCCTGCGGCTACGAACATGGGGATGTAGACGCCGCTGTTGTCGTTTGGACTGTGTATCTGGGCATGGTAGCCCAAGCTCCGAATGTGCTCGGCCAGATCAAGCGCCACAGCGCCCATTATCCGGTACACGCTGTGATGCGGGCCCTCTGCGAACAGGCTGGGGGCCGTCTGTGTGGGCTCGTAGTCCTGCTCCCAGGCCAGGCATAGGGCATGGGGGTACTTGATCCACTCGCGCTTGGAAGAAAACGCGTAGCGCATGTCGTAGGCGGTGAACCCCGCTTCGGAGAAGCCCAGTTCCCGAGCCTTCAGACGGATCTCTTCGGTGACATCTTTGGCGTAGTTGGGTTCGACGGACGGCTGGATGTCGCCACTGTCCTTGGCGGCCTCTACGATGGGCTTGTTGAGCACGTCGTGAATCCGCCGGTCGGCCAGCTGGTCCTCCTTGTAGACGGTCCAGACCCACTCCCGGTCTGCTGTGTACTCGATCTGCTGGCTCTCCAGGGGATATTCCCTGGAGTAGAAGTCCACCTCGCTGCGAAGCTGGACGATGCCCGGCTCGTTTTCCAACTCCTCCGGCACGGTTATCGTGACGTCATTGTCCCCGTGCCTCCTGCCAGGACGGTTTACGGAATGGCCGACCTTCAGCATGTCGCACCTCCACTCGATACTGGACGCTGGTTCTTGACGGCGCACAACGACGCACGGTAGAGCAGGCCCATATTGCCACCTATTGTCCTTTTGGCGACGCCCATTGTCAAGCGGAATGTCCCCGCTATCGGGCGGGTCGTTGGGCTACGAGCGTTGGGCGGTCTTCCTGGCCACCATTGCGTCGGCCAGGGGACTCTGGTGGGAGCCTATCACCACGTTGAGCAGCGACGGCTTGCCCGAACCCAAAGCGCGCCCCAAGGCGGGAGCTATCTGTTCCCTTCTCGATACGGTCTCGCCGTGGCCTCCCAGCGTCGTAACAAGCTGGTCGTAGGCGACGTAACGCAGGTCGGTGTTGACCGCCCTACCGTAGTAGGCCAGCTGGAAGTTCTTGTCTATGCCCCAGGTCGAGTCGTTCCCAAGGACCGTAGTGATGTCCAGGTTGAATCTCACCGCCGTGTCGTATTCCATGACGTAAAACCCTATAGAGCCGTCTCCCATGAACAGGAACACGTTGGACTGAGGCCGGGCCAGCTTTGCGCCTAGGGCGTAGGGCAGCCCGCACCCAAGCTGGCTCAGGGGGCCCAACCGCATCCAGTGGCCCAACTTCCTGGCTTTTAGATAGCACCTGCCCCACTGGACGTAGTCTCCTCCGTCGATGATTATCACGTCTTCCTCGCCGATGAGAGGTTCGACCTCGGAGTACACACTGATGGGGTGGAGAGGAGTCTCATCGCCGCTGAATGAGTCCAGATGCTCCCTCCAGCCGTGTACGTCCGTCTCCAACTGTTCCAGCCACGGTGAGATGTCTCCGGCCTTGGCGCCCTGGGCCTGCGCTTCCGCCAGCATCTGAGAGACGACCGCACCGATGTCTCCCTGGATTCCCAGAGACACTCCACGGTTCTTGCCGATTTCGTCGGGAGAGGGGTCCACCTGGATAATCTTGGCCTCTGAGCTGAAATAGGGCGGGGAGCCGTATCGATAGCGGTGGTCCAGGCGCTTTCCCAGCAGCGCCACCACGTCGGCCTCCCTGAAACGTCTCGCAGCCGCATTCAGAGCGGCGTCTCCGTATCCGAAACAGAGGGGATGATCGTCGGAAATGATCCCCCTGGCCTGCTCCACAGTGAACACCGGAACGCCCATGTGTTCGATAAAGTCCTGAAGCGTGGAGGGATTCAGGGAGTAGCGGGCCGCGTTGGCTGCTATGACCACAGGCCGCTTTGCGTTCGCCAGCAGTTCTACAGCCTGCTTGACCATATCGGGGTCGCCCTGGGGCTTGCCTGGGCTCCTGTACGCTGAGGGACCGTACTTTGGGAGGTCTTCTTCTGAGCGTTCTTGCTCCTGGATGTCTATGGGCATGGTCAGGCATACGGGGCCGGGCCTACCCGACAACGCAGTCCTGAAGGCGGTGGCGGCCATGTCGGGAATGCGACTGGCGTCGTGAATCAGCCACGATCCCTTGGTCACGGGCGAGGCCATGCCAACCTGGTCAATCTCCTGGAAGGCGTACATTCCCTTCTCCGGCAGTTCAGCGGAGCCAGTTAGGAGGACGACGGGCGACTCTGAGGTGTAGATGTTGGGGAGAGCGGATATGGCGTTGGCGAAACCGGGTCCGCCCGTAACCAGCACTACGCCCGGCCTGCCGGTTATCCTGGCCCAGCCGTCGGCCATGTGCATGGCGGCCGCCTCATGCCTGGTGTCCACCAACCGGATTCCCTCGTCAGCGCACGCATCCACCAGCGGCAGGATTGTGTCTCCGACGATGGTGAAGATGGTGTCGACGCCCTCCAGTTTGAGTGCGCGAAGGAGCACGTGGGAGCCGGTGAGCTTGGGCATCGGGGCCTCCTGACGTAGGTCTGTCAAACAGCCACAGATTATCACCAGGCTATGCGGGAACGCAAAGACGCCAGGACGCAACGGCGCAATGCCAGCGATCTGCGGCAGCGCTTGGAGGTCTTGCTCTGCTAGAGGCCGTTGACTATCCGGTGAATGCCATGTTTTACCACGCGCTCGCCGAAGTTGATGACCATGCCCAGCTTCATGCCCGACAAGCGCAAATACGTCAAAGTCTGGGCCTCAAATATTTGGTTGTATCTAGAAGTCGACTTGCATTCTACGATCACTTTTCCGCCGATAACCAAGTCAATCCTCAATGGCGCGGATAGCTCGACTCCCTTGTAGACCAATGGCAATGAGACTTGTTGTCTTACGTCCAGTCCGACTTGGCGCAATTCCCAAACTAAAGCATCTTCATAGACGCTTTCCAACAGGCCAGGGCCGCCGAGGGTCCGGTGGACTTCAAGTGCGCAGCGGACGATTTCGCGGCTGATCTCGTTTTCAGTCATGGGGAGAGGTTAGAAGGAAGGCACCGCAGAGCGCAATCGCACAATGTCAATGAACAACCTCTGCGTCATTGCGCCTTCGCGTCATTGCGTCAGGGTTAACCAAGCACCATGATGGAGCTGGACTTTATCACCAAATAGACGTCCTGCCCTTCGTGCAGCTCTAGGGCGTCCAGCGCCTCGGGTGTGACCTGAGCCATCAGAGGCGCGCCCACGTCGGCAAAGAGCAGCACGTCGTGGTCTATCCGGTGGATCGAGTCCAACCGCCCCTTGAGAATGTTCCGTGCGCTAATGCGTTCGGGCCTGTCCACGGCGATGATTATGTCCCCCGCCCGTATTCCGATGGACAGCGTGTCTCCCACTGACACCGAGTCGCTAAGGCCGGTGAGTCTCAAAGAGGTTGTGCCCAGGGTTGCCGTTGTCAGTCCGTTGGACGGGCCGCTGTCGGTCACCCGGACGTCCAGCAGGTTTTCTAGGCTGCCCAAGTGTACGAGAGAGTGGACGTAGGGCTCTAACAGGACCTTCCGGGGCTCGTCGAAAGCAAGCTGGCGTCCATTGGAAATCACCAGCGCCTGATGGGCTAGGGCTAGGGCCTCAGAGATGGAGTGGGAAACGTACACCATGGGCATGCCCATGCTCCGATGAAGGTCTCCCAGGTATCGCAGCACTCGTCCCCGGAACGCAATGTCGAGGGACCCCAAAGGCTCGTCCATCAACAACAACTCAGGGGATGCGGCCACGGCTCGGGCCAGGGCCACTCGTTGCCGCTCTCCAGCGGACAGGTTCTTGGGGCGCCGGTCCAAGAGACGGTCAAGGTCCAGCAAGTTCACCAGGCGATCGGGGTCGACATTGCGGGCTTCAGGGGGAGTCTGGTTGTAGCCGTACATCACGTTTTCTCTGACGCTCATGTGAGGGAACAGAAGTCCGTCCTGGAATACATAGCCCACCCGTCGGCGTTCGGGAGCAAGGCTGAGGCGGGAACCGGAAGAGAAGAGGGTCTTGCCCCGCAGCGTGATTTCGCCTTCGTCCGGGTCGATGAGTCCCGCGATGGCATTGAGTATGGTGGTCTTGCCGCTGCCGGACGGCCCGAAAATGGCTGTGACGCCTGAGCCGAACCGGCTGTCGATGCTCAAATTGAAACCAGGGTAGCTTTTGCGGAGAGTCAAGCTGAGGGTCGTGTCGTTCATGGCGCGAGTGCGGTCAGTGACCCGAATCAGGATGCGGCGGTTCGCCTCACTAGGAACTGGTGGGCCGTCAACGCTATCAAGGCCAGGACTAGGGAAGCGACGATCATTCTTATAGCCGCCGCCTCATCGCCCACCTGCACCCGATTATATATCAACAGGGGTATGGTCTGGGTCTGACCGGGTATGTTTCCGGCCACCATGATGGTGGCGCCGAACTCGCCCAGTCCTCGGGCGAAGGCCAACAATATAGCCGCTAGGATTCCCCTGTGGGCCAGTGGCGCCGTCACACGGAAGAAGGTTTTGATGGAGCCGGCCCCCAGACTGCGGGAGGCCATCTCAAGGCGCGGGTCTACCCCGGCCATAGCCACCTCTATGGTGCGCACCATCAGAGGCAGCGCGACCAGACCCGCGGCGAGCGCGGCCGCAATCCAGGTGAACACCAAGTCCAATCCGAAGAGCTTGTCCAGGACCCATCCGATGGGTCCGTCCGGGCCAAGGACCAGTAGAAGGACATAACCTGTGACCACCGGAGGCAGCACCAGAGGGAAGGAAACCAGTGTGTCAATAACCGGCTTGCCCCTTATGGAGGACTTAGCCAGCAGCCACCCTATCCAGAGCGCCACAGGGAAACCCAGGGCCGTTCCCACGGCGGCCACTTGCAGAGAAAGCGCGATTATCTGAAGTTCACTGACCGACAATTCCCACACCTTACGGTCGGCGCTGGGCTGGAGCGACGGCCAATCAGCGGAACGGCCCCTCCGGCGCTCGCCCCTGGTCTATTCTACTCCACTGGAGAGAATCCCCAACTTTCGAACAGGGACACTCCCTCGGGGCTTTGCAGGAATGCCAAAAATCTTCCGGCAGAGTCGCGGCGTTCCGAGTCATTTATCAGGGCCGCCGGATAGAGGATGGGCGAGTGGCTGTCAGCGGGGATGTCCGCGACGCTGACAAGACCTGCGGCCAAGGCGTCGGTGGCGTAGACTATGCCGAAGTCCAGGGCTCCGGTTTGAACATAGGCCAGGGCCGCCCGAGCGTCAGGGCCGTATACAAGCCGCCCCTGCAGGCCCTCCCAGTATCCCAGGTTCCGCAAGGCTTCTTCAGCATAGGCCCCGGCAGGGGCCAGGTCGGGGTCCGCTATAGCAATCCGGTAGTCTCCATCCGGCTCCAGCAGCTTGTCCAAGCGGCCCGTATTCTCATCTGGCTGCACCGTCAAGCCGTCCGAGCGGGTCGCCAGCGTCAGACGGTTGGTCAGGAGGTCAACCCTTGTGCCCTCAGCCAACAGTCCAGCCGCCTCAAGACGGTCCATGGGAACCGGCCCTGCCGACACAAAGGCATCCACGGGCGCTCCCTTGACTATTTGCTGGGCCAGGGACGTGGAGCCGCCGAAGTTGAATCGGACCTCGACTCCCTCCAGCTCCTCGAACCTCCGCCCCAGTTCCACCATGACGTCAGTCAAACTGGAGGCGGCGGAAACCAATATACTGTCGCGGTTGGAGCCGCAGGCCGGGAGAGCCAATGCAAAGACGAGGCTTAACGCGACGAAGAACCGCATAGCGCCGGGCTGATGGGTTCCTTATTTCACAAAGCCTTGCTTCAGGTCGTACAGGACGCCGCGTGGACGTGACGTTAGATGGCGCCCTCTTCCTTCAGCTTGGCGAGGTCTTCCTTGCTGTATCCCAGGCCGGTCAGTATCTCCTCGTTGTGCTCACCGTGCTCCGGCGGGCGGCGGCGGTAGTTGGGAGGAGTGTCGTAGAGCTTGAGCGGGTTTCCGGGGACCTTCAGGTCCGGCACCCTGGGATGGGGCAGGTCGACCATCATCTCCCTGGCCAACACCTGCGGGTCCACCACCACGTCGGACACCCGGTTGATGGGACCGACCGGCACTCCGGCCTCCGTGATGATGTCCACCCACTCGGCAGTGGTCTTGGACTTCGTGTGTTCGCTGAGTATGGAGACGATTTCGGCCCGGTTCTCCACCCGGAGAGTGTTGGTCTGGAACTTGGGATGGTCCATCAGGTCTTCCCGTCCTATGGCCGGGCAGAGCCGCCGCCAGAGGCCGTCGTTGCCGCACCCGATGATGAAGAACCCATCGGACGAGGGGAAGGCCTGGTACGGCACCAGGCTCGGGTGTCCTGAGCCAAGCCTGCCGGGAACGCGGCCCGTCGCCAGGTATCCCACGGCGTGGTAGCTCATCACCGCCACCTGACCTTCCAGCAGGGAGGCCTCTACGTATTGGCCCTTTCCGGTGTGTTCACGGTTGTACAACGCGGTGACGATGGAGCCGTAGGCCATCATGCCTGTGAACAGGTCCACCAGCGAGTAGCCCGTCCGCAGCGGGGGACCGTCCGGCTCTCCGGTGGTGCTCATCAAGCCGCTGTACCCCTGGATGATGAGGTCGTAGCCCGGCTTGTCGGCTAAAGGCCCCGTTCGCCCGTAGCCCGAAACGGAGCAGTACACAATGCGGGGGTTCAGCTCGCTTATCACGTCGTAGCCCAGGCCCATACGGTCGGCGGTGCCGGTGCGGAGAGACTCAAGCATCACGTCGGCGTCTTTGGCCAAATCCTTGAATATCTGCACGGACCGCTGGTCTTTCAGGTTGAGGGTCAAGCTGCGTTTGTTCCGGTTGAAGGCAAGAAACTGGGTGCCCACGTCGTTCCAGAAGGGAGTCCAGTTCCTGGTCTCGTCGCCATGACCGGGTTCCTCCACCTTGATTACGTCGGCGCCCATGTCGCCCAGGAACATGGTGCAGAAGGGTCCGGCCAGGGTCCGGGTGATGTCGATTACCTTTATTCCATCAAGCGCTGAGGCCACTTTTACCTCCGGTGGATTGATTGAATGTTTTTTAGCAGTCAGAATTATACCATGTCTTTAGCGGCTGCTCTCCCTTGCAGTTCCCTTGACCTCGCCCGCCTCGGCGCCTAATATGGCTTCGTGCCTAAAATGGCCACAAGGAGGCGTCCCATGCCAGCCAAAAACGATCTGAAAGCCAGACTGTCCAGGGGAGAGACCATCGTCGCTCCCGGGGCCTATGACCCCTTCAGCGCCAGGGTTGTGCAGACCCTTGGCTTCACTGCCGTCTATACCGGAGGCTACATGTCGGGCGCACACCTCGCCGTATCCGAGCCTCTTATGACCATGACCGAGCAAATTGACGTAGGCAAACGAGTGGCAGACGCCGTGGACTTGCCGGTCATAGTGGATGGGGGAGCGGGTTACGGAGACCCGGTTCACACGATGCGCTCGGTCAAGGCCTACGAGGCTGCTGGGCTGGCGGGGATGCACATTGAGGACCAGGTCTACCCCAAACGGGCCTCGTATCACGCTGGTTTGGAGCACATCATCCCCAGGGACGAGTTCCTGCAGAAGATGGAATACGCCCTCAGAGCGCGCAGCAACCCTGATTTCCTGATTATCGGACGCACAGACGCTTTTACCGCCGTGGAAGGGGACATGGACGAGGCCATCGCCAGGGGCCTGGCCATGAAGGACCTGGGCGTCGACGCCGTTATGCCCAGGGGCGTCAGAGCGGCGGAGGACCTGGCCACCTTCCGTAAGGGCGTGCCGGACGTTCCGCTGCTGGTTATCGCGGGCGCTGACGACATATCCGTACAGGAGTATTCCGACCTGGGTTACCAGATAATCATCTACGCCACCACTCCCATCATCGCCGCGGCCAAGGGTCTCATCGAGGTCTACACGAGCCTGCGGGACACTGGGCTTACGGGCATCAGCGCCGAGGACGTAGTCTGGCGCCGAAGCGAAGTGGAGGCGCTGATCAGTCTTCCCGACTACTACCAGGTGGAAGCCGAAACCACCGAGAAGGAATTCCAGGGCCGACGCGCCCACTAGCTGGGCGTCATAGACGTAGAGGGATGCGGTCCGACAAGACTATCTCTTCCTGGTAGACGCGGCAGCGGTAGGCATAGGCTTCCACGCCCTTCTCGACGGCCTGTCTCAGGGCCGTGCCGAACACGGGGTCAGCCTCGTCATGGGGCGTAAGGGCTTCCGCATCTTCCCTCTGGACCACGAAGACCGCCGCAGCCCTGTGCCCTTGCTCAACCGCCTTGGCTAGGGAGCCCACATGCTTGGCGCCGCGCACTGTTGGCGCATCAGGGAAGAGACCCACGCCGTCCACCACAAGGGTCACGGACTTGGCTTCCACGTAGCAGACGCCGTCGGAGCCGCTCAAGGCTAGGTCCAGCCTGGAGTCCTCGAAAGTGCGTTCGCGGGCAATTTCGGTGTAGCCTTCGAATTCCCTCAGCCGCCCTTCAACCAACGACTCGTGGAGGAGGAGGTTGGGCAGACGTGCGTCGGCGGAGCAAAGCGTGTGTCCAAGGTCGACGAGGGCTAGGTCGTAGGCAGTCTTGCGATGGTCCCCGGCGACGGGTTTCAGCAGTACTCGAAATCCCTCCACCAGCAGCTCCTTCATCCTGCCTGAGTTGGCGATGTGGACCAGGGTCTCGCTGCCTTCTACGTCCACCAACGCCGCAAAGCGGTTCAATCTGCGGAGAAACCGGCCTTCGATCAACCTGTCGTATTTCATATCTGTCCCTGGTCGCCTCATGCTACCATCACGCCGGGAGGCTGGATAGAAGCGGACCACGCTGTAGGTACGATGCCGAAAGCCGTTGACCGGCGTCTGGACGGTTGCTAGACTCGACTGGATAGAGGAATCATAGAGTGTCGGAGTTCATACACAAGCTAGACCGGGCCTGCCAGGCCAACCGCAGCCTTCTGTGCGTAGGTCTGGACCCCGACCCGGCCCGAATGCCGGTGGCCGATGCTGCCGAGTTCAACCGGGCCATCGTAGATGCCACCGCGGACCTGGTGTGCGCCTATAAACCCAACCTGGCTTTTTACGAGGCAATGGGCATCGAGGGGCTGAGAGCACTGGAGCGTACAATCGCCAATATCAAAGAGCGCGCCCCTGATGTGTTGCTAATCGGGGACGCCAAACGGGGCGACGTGGGAGCCTCGGCGGAAGCTTATGCCAAGGCCCTGTTCGACGTTTGGGGCTTTGACGCCGCCACCGTAAACGCCTACGGAGGCGGCGACACCGTTCAGCCATTCCTGGAATACCAAGACCGCGGAGTCTTCATATGGTGCCGCAGCTCCAATTCAGGGGCCGGAGACTTCCAGGATCTGAAATGGGAAGAATCGGGTGAGCCTGTGTACCGGGAGCTGGCGGGTAGAGCGTTGGAATGGGCCTCGGCGAGCAACGTCGGCCTGGTGGTGGGCGCCACTTATCCCGCTGAGATGAAGCAGCTTAGAGAGTTGTGCCCCGATACGCCTTTTCTCATACCCGGAGTGGGGACCCAAGAGGGGGACATTAAAGAGGCGACGCTGAACGGCGTGGACTCCAACGGAGGCCGGGCCGTCATCAATTCGTCGCGCGGGGTCATCTACGCCTCCAAGGGCAGCGACTACGCCGAGGCTGCCCGCAAGGAGGCCGCCAGTCTCAGGGACGGCATCAACGCTGCTCTGGACGAAGCGGGGCTGGGATGGTCCTAGAGCTCAGGCTCGGCGACCTTGTGCGGCTGAAGAAGGGCCACCCCTGCGGCAGCTACGAATGGGAAGTGACCCGGCTGGGAGCCGACATTGGGCTGAAGTGCCAGGGATGCGGCCGCTATCTAATGATGCCCCGCTCACAACTGGAAAAGCGGGTGAAGCATCCCATTGCCAACCGGCGCGCGGGCGACTCTTAGAGCTACTCGCATAGAAGCTGATTGGGACGGCGCCAACCCCACGCCGTCTCTCCGGCGAAAGCCGGAGTCCAGGGGCCTGGGTCTGGATTCCGTCGGCCGCCTGTAAGACCATACGGCACACCCCCCAAAATTGACGCTCTATTAGCCCGCTGATAGACTGGCTCCAAAGCTAACGTGCAGGTGTTCATTGTCTAGCTCTAACGAAAACGACATATCCTCACCACGGAAAGAGAGGTTCACCTCTCCTTCCCAAATCCCCATAGACGCGTTCTATGCCGCTCAGGAGAGCGCTCCTGAGTTTGGCCCTCCCGGGGAGTTCCCGTTCGTCCGGGGCATTCACCCCACCGGCTACCGCAGCCGGCTATGGACCATGCGTATGTTCGCTGGCTACGGCGCCGCCGAAGAAACCAACGCCAGGTTCAAGTATCTTCTGGAAAACGGGCAGACCGGGCTGTCCACGGCCTTTGACATGCCGACCCTGTACGGCTACGACACCGACGCTCCGCAGGCCGCCGGAGAGTTTGGCAAGTGCGGTGTGGCCGTATCGTCCCTGGCGGACATGGAAATCCTGTTCGACTCCATTCCCCTGGACCGAATCACGACCTCCATGACTATCAACAGCCCTGCGGCCATCATCTGGGCAATGTACATAGCCGTCGCGGAGAAGCAGGGTGTTTCCCTGGACAAGGTGGGCGGGACCCTGCAGAACGACATTCTCAAGGAGTACATAGCCCAGAACGAGTACATCTTCCCTCCTGAGCCGTCCATGAAATTGGTGGTGGACACCGTGGAATTTGCGACCAACCATCTGCCACGCTGGAACCCCATATCCATTTCGGGATACCACATCCGTGAGGCCGGGGCCACGGCGATCCAGGAACTCGCCTTCACCATGGCCGACGGTTTCGAGTACGTCCGCTGGTGCCTTGACCGGGGTATGGATGTGGACGATTTCGCTCCGCGTTTGAGCTTCTTCTTCAACGTAGACAACTACTTCTTCGAGGAGGTCGCCAAGCTCCGGGCCGCCAGGAAGATATGGGCCCAGGAGATGCGCGACACCTTCGGGGCCAAGAACCCCAGGTCGTGGTGGATGCGCACCCACGCCCAGACGGCAGGATGGACCCTCACGGCCCAGCAGCCGGAGAACAACTACGCCCGGGTCGCGCTCCAAACACTGGCGGCTGCGCTGGGCGGAGTCCAGTCGCTGCACACTAATTCTGCTGACGAGGCCTGGGCGTTGCCCTCGGATAAGGCTGCGCTGGTGGCCCTGCGGACTCAGCAAATCGTCGCCCACGAAACGGGAGTCACCGACACGGTGGACCCCTTGGGCGGCAGCTACTTCCTGGAGGAGCTGACCCGGCGTGTTGAGGCAGGCGCCTACGAATACTTCCGCAGCATAGAGGACATCGGAGGAGTGTTGCCAGCCCTGGAGACGGGGTATCTCCAGAGGGAGATTGCCGAGGCTGCCTACCGGCTCCAAAGGGAGATGGACAGGGGTGAGCGAGTGACTGTGGGAGTCAATGAGTACGTCAACGACGACGTTCTCGAAATCCCCCTCCTACGCGTGGACCGCGAAAGCGAGGAACGCCACCTGACGCGCCTCAACGACGTGCGCCGCCGCCGGGATGACCGGGAAGTCAAGGAAAGGCTGAGAGACTTGGAGCGGGCGGCCCGTGACTCCGAAAACGTCATGCCCTATCTCCTGGACGCAGTAAAAGCCTACGCCACACTGGGCGAGACCATGGATGTGTTCCGCGAAGTCTACGGCGAATACACCCCCTCCTGGGGCTATTAGCGCCCTGATACGGACAAGGGCGCTGAGCGTTTTCCACGTTCGCAGGACCGCGCCAATGGCTTCACCTATCCCGCCACTGAGAGAGAACAAACGATGACATCCCCACTGGCCTCTGACAGGGAGGCGCTGGTTGTCTTCTACCATGCCACCGAAGGTCCGGACTGGGAAGACAACGAGGGTTGGTTGAGCGATGCCCCCATTGGCGAATGGTACGGCGTCATCACTGACGGAGACGGGCGGGTCGTTTCTCTGGCCCTTGACGACAACAACCTGGTTGGGGAACTGCCGCCGGAGTTGGGCAGTCTCACCAGCCTGGAAGTTCTGTCTCTGGCCCTCAACAACCTCAGTGGCGAGATACCTTCGGCGTTAGGCAACCTCACCGAACTGGAAGAGCTGGACCTCTCTTTGAATAACCTGAGCGGAGAGATACCGCGGGAGTTGGGCAACCTTACGAACTTGGAAGACCTGTACCTCGACCACAACAACCTGAGAGGTGAGATACCGCCCGAACTGGGCAATCTTCCCGATCTGGAAAGGCTGGCCCTCGGTGGTGAAGTCCTTCGTGTGAATTCGCCTCCTGGGTTCCCGGAACCCGATGTGGTTATCGGCAATCAGTTCGCCGGATGCATACCCGAGAGTTTGTGTGACCTGTTAACGGAGGACGAGGTCGACGAACTTGGCCTTCCGGTTTGCGACCCATAGTCCGAGTTGTAGGCAGGGATTGGTGGCCGACGGCCAGGTTCGACGCCTCCCGCATGACTGCCGCTGGGATTAGTCGAAAGCCGTTCGTGACATTGACGATGTCGGCCAGCCATGCCCTTTTGGAGATGGATGCGGTTTTTGACACCCGCCCGCCTCGTTTGCTAGACTGACCTTGGCCTTCAGGGGCCTCTGACATACGGTAGAGCGGCCCTTGTTAGAGCATCAAAAACCTTAGTCAGGTAGTGGAGGTGGTGGAATGAAAATCACCCTTTCCGTTCTCAAGGCGGACGTGGGCTCCGTGGGCGGCCACACCAAACCTATTGAAGAGATGATGGACGCCGTTCGGTCCGCCGCTCGGTCCGCCGAAAGCAGCGGGTTGCTGATTGACTCCTTTGTTTCCCACACTGGGGATGACATAGCCATCATCTGCTCCCACACCCGGGGCGCTGACGACACTGACGTGCACCAGTTCGCTTGGAACTCCTTCCTGGAAGCCACTGCCATCGCTTCCAAGCACGGCCTCTACGGCGCGGGCCAGGACCTGTTGGTGGACGCCCCGTCGGGAAACATCCGGGGAGCGGGTCCGGCTGTGGCGGAAGTCGAGTTCGACCACGACCCCGTAAAGACCAACAGGGTCAGGCCAGCCGAGTCATTTATGGTGCTGGCCGCTGATAAGTGCGGGCCTGGCGCCTACAACCTGCCCATGTTTCTGGGCTTTGCCGACCCCATGTACTGCGGAGGGCTTATGCTGCCCAACATGATCAAGGGGTTCACCTTCCACATCATCGACATGAACAACATCGGCGGCGACAGCATCATCAAGCTGGACGCCCCCGAGGACTACTACCACATATCTGCGTTGCTCCGGGACAACGAGCGGTTCGGCATAGACGGCATCTACTCCAGGACCCACGACCAGCGTGCCGTGTCCATCTCGGCCACCCGGCTGCACAACATCGCCGGCAGCTACACGGGGAAGGACGACCCGGTGGCAATCGTGCGCAACCAGGGCATCTTCCCGGCGCCAGAGGAACTGAGTTCGCCTTACGCCAAGGCCCACTTTATCGGCGGAGACGCTCGCGGGTCCCACAACATGCCTCTGATGCCGGTTCCCATAAACACCGCGGTCACGGGCATTTACTGCCTGCCGCTGGTTTCTTGCGTCGGGTTCTCACTGAACGGCGAGGGCAAGTTCTCCGGTTCCTACATTGACTTCTTCGACAACCCGGCCTGGGACCTGGTCAGGACCCGCGCCCAGGAGAAGGGACTTGAGATGCGGAGCCAGGGTTGGTCAGGGCCTGCCATGCTGCCCTACACGGAGTTAGAGTACGGCGGGTTCCGCACCACTGTCGGCAACCTGGAAGAGCGGTTCGCCTTCCGGAACGGCAAGGAATCGGCCCCCATCCCCGAGCGGGCCACCGCCGACTAACCCCGCCGCCCGATTCAAGCACAACACGCACGAGGCCCGTCACAACCGGCGGGCCTCAAACTTTACCGCACGCCTGTTCCGGTAATACAATTATCCAAGCACTTTGCGGAACCCAAACTGGCGTTGTTGTGAAAATGGGCAGCAATTTCCCCTTCTCCCCTGGCGGGAGAAGGTCAGGATGAGGCGGAACCAAGGGAGTATCCAAAGGTAAGCTCGAAGAAAATGGTACTAATCACCCTCACCCCAGCCCTCTCCCGTCCAGGGAGAGGGGGCCTGGACTCCGACTTTCGCCGAAGAGACGATAGTATGAATCTCACGATCGATACAACCTATGACACAGAAGAATCAACCTAAGCTGCTGGTGGCCACGCGGAATCCCGGCAAGATGGTCGAGTTGAGGGAGCTGCTCGACGGCGTCCCCTTCTGGTTGACCTCTCTGGATGATGAAGGGGTTGCTGATGAGGTGGAAGAGACGGGAGCCACCTTCGAGGAGAACGCCCTCCTGAAGGCGTCCTTCTATGCCTCATTGACGGGACTGCTGACCCTGGCCGACGATTCGGGCCTGGAGGTGGACGCGTTGAGCGGCGAACCTGGCGTACACTCGGCCCGCTATGGAGGCCCCGGCCTCACCGACGAGGACAGAGTGGAGTTGCTGCTGAAGAACATGAAAGACGTACCTTGGGAGAAGCGCGCGGGCCGGTTCCGGTGCGTCATATCGATACTGTCGCCGTCTGAGGACTTTGGTATGGTGAATGGCGTAGTTGAGGGAATCATCCAATACGAGCCCAAGGGCGCCAATGGCTTTGGCTACGACCCCGTGTTCTATCTGCCCCACTTGGGCAAGACCACCGCCGAACTGTCCCTGGAAGAGAAAAACCTACTTAGCCACAGGGGCCAAGCCGCCCGAAAAGCTGACGGCCTCCTGAAATCCAAGCGGTTCCCCGCCCCGGAAGCTACGGTTAGACCATGACACAGACTGGACACAAAACCGACTCTCTCGTGAGAGATAAGCTGGGACGCCCGGTGAGGGACCTGCGCATCTCGGTCACGGACCGGTGCAACTTCCGGTGCCCTTACTGCATGCCCGCCGAGATATACGGTGAGCGGTACCAGTTTCTGGAACGCAGCGAGTTGCTGGACTTCGAGGAGATAGCCCGACTGGCCGGGATATTCACCCAGCTTGGGGTCAACAAGCTCAGGCTCACCGGCGGCGAGCCGCTGGTCCGCAACGGGCTGGAGGGTCTGATTGCCCTGCTCTCTGATATCGAGGGCATCGACGACCTCACGTTGACCACCAATGGATACCTGCTGGCCCAGCAGGCACAAGCTTTGAAAGAAGCTGGACTCCAGCGCATCACCGTGTCCCTGGACTCCCTGGATGAAGAGGTCTTCAAGGTCATGAACGGCCGTAACTACGGGACCGAGAGGGTTCTGGAGGGGATAGCCTCCGCCGAGAAGGTCGGACTCAGTCCCATCAAGATAAACGCCGTGGTCCAAAAGGGCGTCAACGACCACACCGTCGTGGACCTGGCGCGGCATTTCAAGGGAACGGGCCACATAGTCAGGTTCATCGAATACATGGACGTTGGCAACCTGAACGGTTGGAGGATGGACCAGGTCACGCATGCAAGTGAAATCGTCGCCATGATAAACGCCGAAATGCCCCTGGAACCCGTGGAGGCCAACTACGTGGGTGAAGTGGCAAACCGCTACCGTTACACCGACGGCTCCGGCGAAATTGGCGTCATTGCGTCCGTGACCCAGCCCTTCTGCGGGGACTGCACCCGTGCCCGTCTCTCCACCGACGGAAAGCTTTTCACCTGCCTTTTCGCAAGCCAGGGCGCCGACCTGCGCGGGCCCATCAGGGACGGAGCCTCTGACGACCAACTGAGGGACACCATCGCTGGAGTCTGGCGGCTCCGGGAGGACCGCTATTCGGAACTGCGCACCGAATTTACAGCCCTGGAGTCCGCCCCCCGCAAGATAGAAATGTACCAAATCGGAGGCTAGGCGGAGTGAACACCCTCGCGGACAAGCACGTGGACATATACACGGACGGCGCCTGTCTCGGCAACCCTGGTCCCGGAGGCTATGGCGCGGTCCTGCTCGATGGAGGACACCGCAAGGAGCTTTCAGGAGGCTTCCGCGTGACCACCAACAACCGCATGGAAATCATGGCCGTGATAAAAGGCCTCGAGGCACTCGAGGAGCGGTGCTCTGTCAGTCTCTACAGCGATTCCCAATACGTGGTCAACGCCATAAGCAAAGGCTGGGCCAAACGCTGGAAGGCCAACGGATGGAAGCGCAACTCCAAGGGCGAGAAGGCCCTCAACCCCGACCTGTGGGACAAGATGCTGGACCTGTGCGGCAAGCACGAAGTCACGTTCAAGTGGGTCCGGGGACACTCAGGCAACAAAGAGAACGAGCGGTGCGACAGTCTGGCTGTCGGCGGCGCCAAGATGAAGGGGCTGCCGGCCGACTCTGGATACACCGGCTGAGGGCATGAGCATGGATGTGGACGATAGAGCGGAAATTACAACGGGTGATGGGTCGAGGTTGACTCATCTGGACTCCCAGGGAGCCGCCTCTATGGTCGACGTGGGGGACAAGCCTGTCACCGACCGGGAGGCGGTGGCCGGGGGATTCGTCTCGATGAAACCGGACACGTTGCGCCTGATCAGAGAAGGGTTGATGAAGAAGGGGGACGTGCTCACCGTGGCCCGCATTGCCGGAATCATGGGCGGCAAGCAGACATCCAGCCTGATTCCCCTGTGCCATCCCATCCCCCTCGACAACATCAGCGTGGACTTGGAGTTGGACGAGGAACGGGGAGGGGTCAACATAACTGCCGCCGCCAGGACCTCCCACAAGACGGGGGTGGAGATGGAAGCTCTTACGGCCGTGTCCGTAGCTGCGCTGACCATATACGACATGTGCAAGTCTGTGGACAGGGCGATGCGTATCCAGGATGTCCGGCTCCTTCGTAAGCGCGGGGGAAAAAGCGGCGACATAGACTTGGAGTAGCTCTGTGGAGGTCGTCCAGGGGATTCATAGAGTGGACGGCACGCGGGGCGGCAACGTCTATCTCCTGGTCGACTCGGACTCCCTGACTCTGGTGGACGCGGCCCTGCCATTCAATGCAGGCAAGATTCGCCGGTATCTCGAGTCCCTAGGCCGGGCAGTCTCCGACGTACGGCAGGTTGTCCTCACCCACTCTCACCCCGACCACACGGGAAGCATTCGCTCCTTGTTCGGCGATTCGGGAGTTGAGGTCCTTGTCCATGACGACGACACCCGCGGAGGCGGCTCAAGCAGGGCGCTTCATTATCCCGGTCAACTCATTTCCTTGCCGGGTAAGCTGCCCCTGCTGAGTAGAATCCACGCCCAAGGTCTGCTGGAAGACGGGGCCGAACTTTCGGTCCTGGGAGGAGTCAAAGTCTTGCACACGCCGGGGCATACGCCGGGCAGCGTTTGTCTGCTGGACGAAAAGCTGGGGGTCCTCATTGCCGGGGACATGCTCATCGGCGACGGCAAGGGCTTCCATCGTCCGGTGCAGTTTCCCGGCACCGATTTTCGCGCCTACCGCAAGTCAATCGAGCGGATCGCAGCTCTGGACTTCGACACGGCGTGCGTCGGCCACGGCAATCCCGTGGTGGGCGGCGCCAAAGCGGCGCTGGAACGGATGCTGGAAGGCTACACCTGGGCCCTGTTCCCCTGGCGGTTCATCCCCCGCCCCGCCCCCAAGGCACGGGCCTAGGTTATCGTGTGGGGCTGTCATTGACGGTCGGTCCCCAAATAGTCGATTGGGTGGGGACCCCTTGTCCCTAATCGTTCCTTTGGGCTGTCTCGTTATCTTCCCAAAAATCGTTGACCCGAGCCGCCGAACCGGGTGTCGTCTTGACAGCCCGCAAATTCGACGCCCAAGATCGACCCGGGTGCATTGTGTCCCACCAACTTCGTTCGCTGTTCCGCCTACCGCTGCCTGGATCGTGGTCGCCGAACCCATCCAGACAGAGATTCCACACCGGGCGGAAATAGTCTATCAAGAACCGTTCCGCAAGGGTGATCCAGACCGGCTGTACCGCGAGGTGGCGACACCAGAACTCGGCTATATCAAGGTTTTCAGTTTGAGCGATGGACTTAGCATGTTCTGTAATACGACGTTATAGACTGGGGGCGTTAACGTTGACCGCGTCCCCCTTTCGAGACCCGGGAGGAATGGCTTTCCCGACGTAGATGGGGACTTCCCTGTTGGTGATAGGTGCGTAGACGGGCAAAGTTCCCGCATAGTACAGCGAATATATTCCGGGACCTTCTATGCCTGACGCTTGGTCCAACCCGACCTTTTTCTGTTTCATGAAGTACAGCACCAGGCCAGCCATGAGGTTGTCATACGTCAGGGGGTCGTAGAGAGTCGTCATGATTTCAGTTCCACAACCGATTCGTAGAGGCGGCCACTGCCTGGTACACGTGAGTCAACGATGCTGTTGCCGACCCTTTTATGCCGTAGTTTATGAATCTCTACGGTTTTCAGCCCGCATCGGTCGGCAATCGTTGCCAGGAACCGCTCGGTAGGAATGGGCACCCCCTGGAGAATGCTGTTCCCTATCACTACCAGAGCCGTACCGCCAGAACGTAGACACCATCTCGCGCCATCTAGGAACCGTGCACAATCATTGAAGTACAGCGCAGCGTAATTTGCCCGTCCCCGTCCTCCATATATGCCCTTGTCAGGATTTTTCTGGCGTATCTCGGCGATCGTGTCCTCAATCTCCTTATTGCTGGCCGACGGGTCTAGTTCCACGATGTCGAGTTCTCTTGCGTTTTGCCAATAAGTGCCGAAGTTCATGGACTCCAGATGCTTCAAGTCTCGTGGGGTGTTACACAACCCAAGCCAGTATAGATGGGGCCGGGTGTTGCGGTTGTAGTGGTAGTTGTTCAGGTACGGGGGTGAGGTAACTATCAAGTCAACGCTTCCCGACGACAGATTTCTATAGCCTTCAAAGAACGACTGAGCGATCAAGCGCCCGTCTTTCCGCTGGTTCCTCACACGCGTGTTCCGATACCAGTCGGCATCATCTGCCATCTGGGACAACTTCTCCGCCACAGTCTCGATGACAGGAAAGTCCGTCACGTCAGGGCGCCGCGCTGTCGATTTCCGCCCCAAGCTGGGCTCGTAGGAGTAGTTCGAGTATTGCACCATAGTTGAAGCAAACGCTAGCTGGAAAACGTCCGACAGGCGGGGGTCTAGGTCCTGGTCGATGAAATCCAGAGTTAATAAGACTTTCCGAAGCACCTTGGGACTATAAAACGGCGTTCGTGTCCGGAAACCGGCTGGCGGGGTAGTGTGAGGCTCGACTCCATTAGTGTTCACCTTGTGTCCGAAAGCCCAGAGCTCCCGGATGGCTTCACGGAGCCCATTGGAGTTTATGCGATGCGCTTTTAGCTTGGTTCGGGCAGCGAACGTCGCGTATGGGTTAATCTCGAAGCCTACCGAATCATGCCCAGCGAGGTCAGCTTCAATCAGCGTTGTTCCGACGCCTGCAAACGGATCGAGAACTACGCTCGGAGAGGTGGCATGGCGGTCTAGAGCTTCCTCTACGAAGGTCTTCGAATACCCGGCGATCCACGGCACCCACCGATGGAGTGGAGCTTCACGGTTGGCGGTAAAGGCTAGGTCCTGGAAGTTGCCCGTCACCCCCCCCAAGTCATAAACAGATATTTGTGGTTTACGTTAGGGTCTATCAGACGCTCTGCGCAGCCACAAAGCTTTTTTCAAGCAAAGGTCCCAAAATCCCTTGGGACCTTGCGGTTACTCTAGTATATTGTTCCCAATAAAATACCCTCTGGTGTCATTCATGTGAAGTGGGACATGGTGAATAGACGCCGGATTTGGTGATGACCATTCTGACGCCGAAGTAGGGATTCTTCAACGGTTCACGGCATCCTCTGCCGTTGTTGCAGGGAACGACCCAAGCCCTAGGTTATGGCGTGGCGCGCCTCGAAGGCGGAGATTTTGTCCGCATGCTGGAGGGTGAGGGCGATGTCGTCCAGGCCGTTCATCAGGCAGTGGCGGCGGAACTCGTGTGTGCCGGGGTCGTTGTGGACGACGAAGCTGAAGCTCAGCCCTTCGTCGTCGGCGATGGTGCAGGTCTCCAGGTCGACTGTCAGCTTGTAGCCGGGCCGATTCAGAGCCTTCTGCATGAGTTGCTGCACCTGGTCCTCAGGCAGGTGGGCTGGCACGATGCCGTTGTCGAAGCAGTTTTTGTGAAAGATGTCGGCGAAGCTGGGAGCAATCACCACGCGGAAACCGTAGTCCAGCAGGGCCCACGGAGCATGTTCTCGGGAGGAGCCGCAGCCGAAGTTGCGTCCCCCCACCAGGATGGTGGAGTCGGTGTAGCCTTCCTGATTTAGGATGAAGTCCATCTTGGGGCTGCCGTCCTCGTTAAACCGCCAGGAAGCGAACAACGCGTCGTCATATCCTGTGCGCTCGATGCGCTTTAGAAAGACGGCAGGGATTATCTGGTCGGTGTCGACGTTCACCCGGTCCAGGGGCAACGCAGTTCCGGTGGCCTTGGTTATTGCTTCCATCTATGGCTCTCCTTAGATAGTGTCGTCCCCCATCCTAGCCTTCCCCCTGAAGGGGAAGAGACTACTGTGGGGAGGACGGCTTATAGGACTAATTCCACTCCCTGATGTCTACGAAGTGGCCGGCTATGGCGGCGGCGGCGGCCATCTGTGGGCTGACCAGGTGAGTGCGGCCGCCCTTGCCCTGGCGTCCCTCGAAGTTGCGGTTGGAGGTGGAGGCGCATCGCTCTCCCGGCTGGAGGATGTCGGGGTTCATGCCCAGGCACATGGAGCAGCCAGCTTCACGCCAGTCGAAACCCGCGTCCTTGAATATTCCGTCAATGCCTTCCTTTTCGGCCTGGAGCTTTATCAAAGTGGAGCCGGGCACCACCATGGCGTAGACGTTGGGGTTGACCCTCTTCCCCTTGACGACCTCCGCGGCGTTTCGCAGGTCTTCCAGCCGGGCGTTGGTGCAGGACCCCAGGAAGACCCGGTCCAGCTTGATTTCCTGCATGGGGGTGTTGGGTTCGAGACCCATGTATTCCAGTGCTCTGACGCCGGCCTCCCTTTGGTCCGAGTCGTCGAAGGAAGCGGGGTCTGGTACGCGTCCGGTCACGGAAACGACCATGCCGGGGTTGGTGCCCCAGGTTACCAATGGCTCCAACGATGCGGCGTCAATTTGCACCACCGTGTCGAATGCGGCGTCCGCGTCGGAGGGCAGTTCCCTCCAGCGTTCAACAGCCGCGTCGAAGTCTGCGCCTTGGGGGGCGTGAGGCCTGCCCCGGACGTAGTCAAAGGTGGTGTCGTCGGGCGCCACCATGCCTGCTCGGGCGCCTCCCTCGATGGTCATGTTACAGACCGTCATTCGGCCTTCCATGGACAGGGACCTGAGCGCCTCGCCGGTGTATTCGATGACGTGGCCGATGCCTCCGTTGACCCCGATGCGCCCGATGATTCCCAGGGCTAGGTCCTTGGCGGTGACCCCAAAGGGGAGCGGCCCGTCAACGCGAATCTCCATGGTCTTTTGCTTGGCTTGTACGAGACATTGTGTGGCAAGCGCCTGCTCGACCTGGGTGGTCCCGATGCCCAAGGCCAATGCCCCGAAAGCTCCGTGGGTGGAGGTGTGGCTGTCACCGCAGACGATGGTCTTGCCCGGTTGTGTGTATCCCTGTTCTGGGCCGATGATGTGGACAATGCCCTGGTTGGCGCTGTCCATGTCGTACAGGGTTATCCCGAACTCTTTTGCGTTCCGGGTCATGGCCTCCAGTTGCTTGCGGGACATTTCGTCGGCGATGGGCTGGGACCGTTCCGAAGTGGGCACGTTGTGGTCCATGGTGGCGATGGTAAGTTCCGGACGCCGGATTTTTCGTCCCGTCATGCGCAGGCCGTCGAAAGCCTGCGGCGACGTGACCTCGTGCACCAGGTGGAGGTCGATGTACAGCAGGGTTGACTGACCCGGCTCCTCGTGGACGATGTGGCTGTCCCAGATTTTGTCAAACATGGTCTTGGGCATGGGCGTGCCTCCTAGTTAGATCAAATAGTCTAGGAATGTACCGGGGATCCCCTCACGCGATTCGCCGCTACGGGGTGGTCAGAGGCGCCACCTGATAGGTCGCCCCGCTCTGAGCAAGGGCGCGATTGACTGCGCTCAGGTAGGCATTGGCGCTGGCGACGATAATGTCCGTCGAAGCTGCCCGCCCCGTGTAGACTTCCCCGTCCTGATCCACCCGTATGACAACCTCGCCGATGGAGTCCAGGCCCTCGGTCACCGAGTGGACATTGAAGTCCACTAGCTGGGCGCCCACGCCGGCGGCTCTCTGGATGGCCTTGCACACCGCGTCCACAGGCCCGTTGCCCGTGGATGCATCGCTGTAGACCACGCCCTGCGGGCCGATAATGCGCACCGTAGCGGTGGCAATGTCGTGGTCGCCGCCGGAGAACTGCACGTGGTCCAGCTTGAACGTGGCCTGCTCGTAAGCTATCCGGTTTTCCTCGGCCATGAGGGTTTCCAGGTCCCGGTCGGTGACCTCCGACTTCTTGTCGGCCAGGTCTTTAAAAGAGTCGAAAACTTTGTTCAGGTCTGACCTCTCCAGGTTGTAGCCCAGGTCTTCCAGGCGGGACCGGAGTCCTGCCCGGCCGCTTAGTTTGCCCAGCACCAGGGAGTTGCCGGGCCAACCGACGGAGACGGGGTCCATGAGCTCGTATGTGCTGCGTTCCTTGAGGACACCGTCCTGGTGTATTCCCGAAGCGTGGCGGAAGGCGTTTTCTCCCACCACAGATTTGTTGGGCTGTATGGGCATGCCCGTAATGCGGCTCACCATGCGGCTTGTGGGGTAGAGCTGGTGAGTGTGGGCGTTGGTGGCCACGTTCATGTAATCTTTCCGGGTGTGGATGGCCATGATGATTTCTTCAACCGACGCGTTGCCCGCCCGTTCTCCTATTCCGTTGATGCAGCCTTCCACCTGGCGGGCGCCCGCCTGCACTGCGGCAAGGCTGTTGGCCACGGCAAGGCCCAGGTCGTTGTGGCAATGTACGCTGAGGGTCGCTCGGTGGATGTTGGGCACGGCTTCTTGTATGTCCAGTATAAGCTGGGCGAATTGGGCGGGAATGGCGTAGCCCACGGTGTCTGCGATGTTCACCGTGGTCGCCCCCGCGTCGATGACCGCCCGGAGCAGCTGGAACAGGTATTCCGGGTTGGTGCGGGTGGCGTCCATGGGTGAGAACTCCACGTCGGAGCAGTACTTTTTGGCTCTGGCCACCATAGAGATGGCCTGCTCCATCACTTCTTCCCGGTTCTTCCTCAGCTGGTGCATGATGTGGATGTCCGAGCTGGACAGGAATACGTGGATGCGGGGGTTTTCCGCGTCCTGTATGGCTTCCCACGCGGCGTCCACGTCCTCGGGCACCGCCCGCGCCAGCGACGCGATGATGGTCCCCTTCACGTCGTTGGCAATGGTCTTGACCGCCTGGAAGTCGCCGGGGCTTGACGCGGCGAAACCCGCCTCGATTACGTCAACGTTGAGCCGTCCCAACTGGCGGGCGATGATCAGCTTCTCGTCGCCGGTGAGTCCGATGCCGGCTGACTGCTCTCCGTCCCGGAGAGTTGTGTCGAACACCATTACTTTTTCCTGGTCGAGTTCACGGTCCATTGTCATCCTTCCCTTCCGGTCCTCGGTGTGATGTTGAGACACAGGCGCCTCAGTAGTTGGGAGACGGCGCCGGACCGCAGGGCGCCGTAGTCCGCCCCCTCCAGCCCTGCCAGGACCAGAGAGCGGCGGCGAACTACGCTCACCATTGCCTCCATCGATGTATCGTGTGTGGAACTCATGGCCTTAGTCGACTTCAACCGGGTTCATCCAGGGCATCATGCGCCTGAGCTCCCGGCCTACGGTCTCGATTTGATGTTCGTTGGCGTCGGTCCTGAGTTGAAGGAACCGCTGCCGTCCTTCGTCGTTCTCGGCCATCCACTCCTTGGCAAAGCTGCCGTCCTGGATGTCCTTGAGAATCTGCTTCATGTTCTCCCGCACGTGGTCGTCAATGACTCTTGGTCCCCGGGAGTAGTCGCCGTACTCGGCGGTGTCGCTGACGGAGTAGCGCATGTACTTGAAGCCGCCCTGGAATATAAGGTCCACGATTAACTTCATCTCGTGCAGGCATTCGAAGTAGGCCAATTCCGGCGGGTACCCTGCCTCCACCAGCGTCTCAAAGGCGGCCTTGATCAGGGACGTGACGCCGCCGCAAAGCACGTTCTGCTCACCGAACAGGTCGGTCTCGGTCTCATCCTTGAAGGTAGTCTCCAAGACTCCGGCGTTTGTGGATCCTATGCCCTTGGCGTAGGCCAGAGTGGTCTTGAGGGCGTCGCCGGTGGCGTCCTGGTGGATAGCCAGCAGCGCGGGCACACCGATGCCTTCCGTGAACATCTCCCGCATCCGGTGGCCGGGGGCTTTGGGCGCCACCATGGAGACGTTCAGGTCGGGGCCAGGCACGATCTGTTGGTAGTGGATGTTGAAGCCGTGGCCGAACATCAACGTGGAACCCGCCTTCAGGTGCGGTTCAATCGACTGCTTGTACACCGTGCCCTGGACATGGTCCGGAATGAGCACCATGACTATGTCCGAGCCTGCGGTGACCACTTCCACGTCTCCCACTTCCAGACCGGCGCCGCTGGCTTTTTGCCGGCTCTGGCTTGTGGGGGCGAGCCCTACGATGACTTTCTGGCCGTTGTCGTGCAGGTTGAGGGCGTGGGCGTGACCCTGGCTCCCGTATCCGATTATTCCGATGGTCTTGCTTTCCAGGACGCTCATGTCTGCGTCGTTGTCGTAGTAGACGGTTGGGCTTGTCATACTGCTTCCTCTCTTAACTGGCCGTCGCCGGACTCGCCGCCGTCGGTCGTCTGGCTTTGGGGAGAGCCTCCCCGGCCGTTGGTCATTACGCTTCTGGACATGGCGATTCGACCCGTGCGCATCACTTCCCTGATGCCGAAGGGCCTCAGCAGGTTGAACAGGGAGTTTATCCTCTCCTCGTCCCCTGCGGCCTCGATTATCAGGGAGGTCTGGCTCACGTCCAGGATGTCGGCGCCGAATATGTTCACCAGTTGCATGATTTCGCCTCGTGTCGAGGCAGTCGCGTGGACCCGTATCATAGCGAGCTCACGGAGCACTACTTCTTCGTTCTTGTAGTCCGAGACCTTGAGGACTTCGATGAGCTTGTTCAGCTGCTTGGTGCATTGCTCTACGGTGTCCTCGTCGCCTTCAACCACGAAAGTCATTCTGGACAGGTTGGGTTGCTCACTCTGGCCCACGGCCAAGCTTGCGATGTTGAAACCCCTGCGGCGGAAGAGGCTGGATATTCTGTTGAGGACCCCCGGTTTGTCCTGCACGAGGGCCACTATGGTGTGCTGGTCAGCCATTAGGTCGGAATCTCCTCGGGCTCCTCTATGAGCTCGTTGATGCTCTCGCCCGCCGGAATCATGGGGTACACGTTCTCTTCCTGCTCCACCTGGAAGTCGATGACCACCGGGCCGGGTTCGGCCATTGCCTGTTCCAAGGCGGTCACTACCTGGTCCTTCTCCGTGACGCGCAGGCCCAAGATGCCGTAGGCTTCGGCCAGCTTCACGAAGTCTGGGTTGCCGGTGTAGTAAGTGGCGGTGTATGTCTTGTTGTAGAAGAGGTCCTGCCACTGGCGCACCATGCCAAGGAACCCGTTGTTCATGATGGCGAACTTGACGGGAATGTTGGCCTCCACGGCCGTGGCAAGGTCGCACAGCGTCATCTGGAAGCCGCCGTCTCCCGCGATGGACCAGACGGTCTTGTCGGGCCTTCCCACCTTTGCTCCCAGGGCTGCGGGCACCTCGAAACCCATGGCGCCCAGCCCGCCGGAAGTGATGAGCAGATTGTGCTCCTTAAAGGAGCAGTGCTGGGCCGCCCACATCTGGTGCTGGCCAACACCCGTGATGATTATCGCCCTGCTGTCGGTGACCTCCGAGAGCTTCTTCAGGATGAACTGGGGCAGCAGCTTGTTGGTATCCCGAATCTTCAGCGACGGATGGTCCAGCCGCATCCGCTCGATGTGCTTGATCCAATCGGAGTGGTCCGCAGGCTCCACTTGGGGCACCATCGCCTGGAGGACCCTCTTGAGGTCTCCTACGATGGGTACTGTGGCCTTGACGTTCTTGCTTATCTCCGATGGGTCGATGTCTATGTGAATAACCTTGGCGTTGGGAGCGAAGGCGCTCAACCTTCCCGTCACCCTGTCATCGAAGCGGGCCCCCAGGGAGATGATAAGGTCCGACTGGTCCAGCGCCAAGCTGGCGTAGGCCATTCCGTGCATCCCCGGCATTCCCACGTTCAGGAAGTGGTCAGACGGGAAAGAACTGATGCCCAGCAGCGTGGTGATTACTGGGATCTGGGCCTTCTCCGCCAGCTCCTGGACCTCTTTGAAGGCGCGGGAGATTGTGATGCCGTGCCCTGCCAGAATCACCGGACGTTGGGCCTCGCTGATGAGGTTGACCGCCTTGCGGATTTGAGCAGGGTGGCCTTCCATGTTGGGCTTGTAGCCGGGAAGGTCCACGCTGGACGGGTACACGAAGTCTGTCGCTGTGGCCAGCACGTCCTTGGGTATGTCAACCAGGACAGGTCCGGGTCGTCCGGTGTTGGCTATGTAGAACGCCTCTTTGATTGCCGGAGCAATGTCGGCGGGGTCCATCACCAGGTAGTTGTGCTTGGTGATGGGCAGGGTGATGCCGGTTACGTCCGTCTCTTGGAAGGCGTCCTTTCCGATGGCTGGGCGGGCCACCTGACCCGTGATGGCCACTACAGGGACAGAGTCCATCTGGGCGCAGGCCAGCCCCGTAGCTAGGTTGGTGGCTCCCGGACCCGACGTGGCCATGCATACGCCCACCTGTCCAGTTGCACGGGCGTATCCGTCCGCTGCCATTACGGCAGCCTGCTCATGTCGCACCAGGATGTGGCGAAGTTGAGGGTACTGGTGGAGGACGCCGTAAAGCGGCAGAATAGCGCCGCCGGGCAGTCCAAAGACCACGTCCGCTCCCTCCTTCAGAAGACTTTCGCAAACGATTTGGGATCCGGTGAGTCTCATTTTCTTTCCCGTCCTACGGCGGCGCGCGAACGCCGCATAAATTAAAAAAGGCCCATCCCTCTAAAGGGACGGGCTTCTCTCCCGCGGTGCCACCCTAATTCCCCGCCGGTCCGGTTTGCTAACCGAGCCATTGGGACTCCTCATCGACTGTAACGGTGTCGTGCCGCCGAGCCCTACTGTTGGTTCAGGCCGGCCGCTCCGGGGCGAGTTCAGGGCCTTGCTGACACCGGCCTCACACCTTGGGCTTATAGAAGCCCTTCGCCGGCTCGCTCTGGCAGTGTACCCCTACTACTCCCCTTCTCAGCGGAGTCGTATTCAATTAACCGATGTACTATATCAGCGTGCCTGGAGATTGTCAAATATAGTATCGGAGGGAAGTGCAAAATAGATACTCATCAGGAACGACCGGATTAGAAGCCGTGGTAATCGGAGCCTACAAAATGAGACGCCCGTCAGCAAACGGGCGTCTCGGAGGCTTACCCTGGGGCCACCCAGAAAGTGACCCCAATGAGACTGGCATGGCACGGCTCCTATGGGAGAGCCATCCGGGCCGAGTGAACCGTCAGCTCCAGGACCTCGAAGCTGTCGCCGATCTTCAGCGGTATCCCTCGGGCGTCGTTGACATACACGCTGGTCACACCGTCCTCGGTAAAGCCCAGACCCGTGTAGTTGTCGGTGCACACGGTCTGGAAGCAGACCCGCGCCGTCGTCGGTGTCGCGCCGTTCTGCGTCATCGTAATCGTCCCAGCTCTGATCAGCTCAATGGGAAACGGCATAAGCCACGCGTGCGGCGGAATCCTGACGTTTTTGCTGCTCCCGTCACTGACCGACGATGTACTCGTGTCGCCGTCAATGGAACGATATTCAGTGTAGACGTCTCCCTTAACGCTTCGGTACGAGCCCACGGCGCTGAAGGTCCCAACGCGCGTGACTATATCGGATGATGTAACCACCGTGTCGACCCAGTCGTCGTGGCTCGTATAGACCAGCCGCCTCTCTTGCCCCGC
This sequence comes from Dehalococcoidia bacterium, assembly GCA_965224415.1. Classification (GTDB taxonomy): domain Bacteria; phylum Chloroflexota; class Dehalococcoidia; order Lucifugimonadales; family JAGWBF01; genus DAOUJI01. Next base: position 214,769 of record CBDCZB010000003.1, read on the forward strand.
CGCCACGGCCGTATTTCCAACAGTCACCGACTGCCCATCAGAGAGCGTGTACCGCATGGTGAAACTAGGCAGCTCATGCACCATCGTCGCTGGGGTGGAGAAAGCCCCAATGGACACCAGGACCATCGCACTGATGACCGCCCCCACGACGAGCAAAGCCAGGATGCGGGATTTGGTTTTTAGCGTCTTGATTAACATCACTCCTTACCTCCAGCTTTAATGAGGATCGAGACGGTCTTCACTCGAGGAAGTGCGAGTGGACAGTCGACAGGGGCCATGAGTAAACGGGGCTGGTCAGCGGCTTATGCACCATCCATACGTATTTGAGCTGGTGGAAGACCACAGCGCCCCCGTTCATGGTGACGGTCCTGTCGATGTTATGGTAATCGAGACCCGGCGTGCCGGTTGCCCGCCAACTTCCATGCCTCTTCTCATGGACCAAGTTCCAGCTGTCGCCGTCCCACTCCTTCCACTCCACCTTCTCCAACCGCCACGCTTGATGGTGGTAGAAGAGCTTGTCCTTGTACTTCCGGCCCCCATAGTTGACTCTGTCCGATACAGCTATAAAAGGGTTGTAAGCGTACTGGTATCGGACTTTGCTGGCGTGGGAGATTCCCTCACCGTCATTGAGATCGTCCGTCTCGATAGGACCGTTCCACACATAGCCGACGATCATCGTGGGACCGGCCGAGGCCGTAGAAACAGAAACGACCGTCAACGCAGCCAAAACCGCGACGACAGCCACCAACCGTATGTCCAGAAACTTCTTCATGGCATCTCCCTCCAGGGTCCAAATATAGTCCCCCTGACGCCACGTTGATCATTTTAGGCTCTCATCTCACGCCTCCTAATCAATACTAACTATTATTCTATCATATGAGCCGATACGTTGACAAGTGACAGCTCCCGCTGAGAGAAGTGCAAAACTCCCAGAGTGCCCGATGGCTTGGCTGTGATACCATGGTGCACGAACGGAAGTTCGGGAGGATCCGGTGTTCTGGGTGTACGAGAACCGGCCCAATAACTGTGCAACGATTCACAGGTCCGAGTGCTCGTTCTGTCGTAACGGGCGCGGGGTCTATGGGAAGCGGAGGACGGAGAACGGCAAATGGCATGGGCCTTTCACGGAAGAGGGCGCTGCCCATTGTGCCTTCAAGACAGGCCTCCGCTATATTTTCTGCTGCGGCCATTGTCTGAAGCGAGGGACTTCACGTCTAAAGCCAGGATTGAATCAGAAGTCGTCGGGTCGAATCCAGACTTCTAGCTAAACTGCCGCTCACGATCTGCGGCAAACGACAGGCAGGCTCGGATGTCTTCTCGGGTCAGGTCAGGAAAATCGGACAGGATTTCATCCTCTGACATGCCGGAGGCCAGGTACTCCAGAACGTCGTACACCGTAATACGCATGCCCCGAATGCATGGCTTCCCGCCGCGCTTACCCGGCTCGATGGTGATTATCTTGGTGTAATCCTTCGACATCACTTACATCCTCGTAGATTAAGGACAGTCTACCACATTGCATGAGTTTGCCCCCGGCTTAGGATCAAACAATCTGCCCGGCTGGTCAGTAGAGGTGGCACGAGACGAAGTGGCCGGTTGTGACTTCCTGGAACTCCGGGTCCTCCTCTGAGCACCGTTCGAAGGCCGAAGGGCAGCGGGGATTGAAATTGCAGCCAGGGGGCGGGTTCAGAGGGGACGGCACCTCGCCGGTAAGAATTATCTCATCCCGCTCGATGTCGGGATGAGAAGGTAGTGCCGCGGACATGAGGGCCTTGGTATAGGGATGAAGCGGGTTGTCGAACAGCTCCCGGCTCTCGGCGAACTCAACCACCTTGCCCAGATACATCACGGCCACCGAATGGCACATATACCTAACCGTCGCCAAATTGTGGGCGATGAGCAAATAGCTGACGTTGTACTCGTCCTGGAGGTCTTTCAGCAGGTTCATGATCTGGGCGCGTATGGACACGTCCAGGGCTGAAACAGGCTCGTCCAGAACTATGATTTGGGGATTGACCGACAATGCCCGAGCTATGGCGAGGCGCTGCCTCTGACCGCCGCTGAATTCATGGGGATACAGGTTGGCGTGGTACGGGTTTAGCCCCACGTCAATCAGGAGCTTCTCCACTATGTCCTGCGCCTCGCCACGCGACAGCCGCGAGTTGATTGCCACAGGTTCGGAGATGATGTCTCTAACGCGCATCCTGGGATTCAGCGAGCTCCAGGGGTCCTGGAACACGGCTTGGACGGATCTGCGGTACTCTTTGCGCTGAGAGGAGTTGGCCCGGTGGATGTCCTGTCCTTGGAAGAGCACTGCGCCGTCGGTTGGACGCTCCAGCATCAGCAGCATCTTGGCGGTGGTGGTCTTTCCGCAGCCTGACTCTCCAACCAGGCCTAAAGTCTTCCCCGTCCGTAGGTCAAAGGACACGCCGTCGACGGCCTTGATCGATCCCGTCGTCTTGGAGAAGAGCAGGCCTTTGGTGACTGGGAAATGCTTCTTCAGGTTTTGGGCCTCAAGCAGGACTCCGGGGTGGCCGTTATCGAGTACGGGCGCCTGCTCGGAGGTCACTCCAGCCTCCAGCAGCTAGCGGAGTGTCCGTCGGCTACTTGTGTTTCCGGAGGATACTCCACGCTGCAACGTTCCATGACGTATGGGCAGCGCGGCGCGAACGGGCAGCCGGTGAGCTGCTCGTGCATGGCAGGCGGCTGTCCCTCGATGGACGTGAGCCGGTCCACGTCGGCTTCCATCTTGGGCACGGAGTTCAGGAGGGCCTCGGTGTATGGATGGGAGGGGCGGTTGAAGATGCTCCGCACATCCCCCATTTCCACAATCTTGCCCGCGTACATCACCGCCACTCGGTCACACATCTTGGCCACTATGCCGAAGTCGTGGGTGATGAAGATTATTGCCAGACCCGATTCCTGCTGTATGTCCTTCAGCAGCTTGAGGTACTGGGCTTGGATGGTGGCGTCGAGAGAGGTGGTCGGCTCGTCGGCGATGAGCACAAGGGGCTGGCAGGATATGCCGATGGCCCCGACGACCCGCTGTCTCATTCCGCCGCTCATCTGGTGGGGGTAGTCCCTCACACGCACCTCAGCGGCCGGTATCCTGACTTTTCGCAGGACATCCACCGCCATTTCGAACACGCTTCTTCTGGGGATGTGCTGGTGAATGCTGATGGTTTCCCTGACCTGGTTTCCTATGGTGAAGACAGGGTTCAGGGAGGTCATAGGGTCCTGGAGGATGATGCCTATTTTGCTGCCGCGGACCCTACTCATCTCCCGCTCAGACAGTTCCAGCACGTCCTGGCCGTCCAGAATGACCTTGCCGCCCACTATGCGGCCTGGAGGCGACGGCACTAGGCGCATCAACGAGTTCATCGTGACCGATTTGCCGGAGCCCGACTCCCCCACGACTCCCAAGGTTTCGCCGGCCCGCACGCTGAAGCTGACGCCGTCGACAGCTTTTACCGTGCCCCAACGGGTCTGAAAATAAGTGCGAAGGTCTTGGACCTCCAGCACTACGTCATCATTGGTTTCGGTGTTCACAATATATGCTCTGTAGTTTTCCGTTCGTTGTCCTCAAAAAGCACTATAGTGCCTGTTACTCACGCTGTCTAAGTCTTGGGTCCAACGTGTCCCGCAGCCAGTCACCAAAGAGATTGAGGGACATGACTGTAGCCAGGATGGCCAGCCCTGGGATGGTGGATACCCACCAGTGTTCCGCCAGCAAGTCTCTGCCGCCGGCGACCATGGACCCCCATGCGGGTGTGGGCGACGGCACTCCGGCTCCCAGATAGCTCAGGCTGGACTCCAAGAGTATAACTATTCCCACCTGAAGCGTGGCCACCACTATCAGCGTATTGGTTACGCCTGGGAAAAGGTGTTTGAAGAGAATCCTTGGAGTGGACGCCCCGGCCACCCGCGCCAGGGCCACGTAGTCCAGGGTCTTAAGTTGCAACACCTCCCCCCTAATCTGGCGGGCGAAGCGCGGCCATATCCATATGGCAAGTACAATCAGGAGAATGTTGAACGTGTGGCCCAGGGCCACGACCATTACCAGCGCCACAAGGATAATAGGTATGGCCAGCTCGATGTCCACCAGTCGCATTATCAGTTCGTCCACCCAGCCTCCGTACCAGCCCGCCAGGAGACCTAGCGTGACCCCTAACGTGCCCCCGGTGGCCAGGGCCACTCCCGCCACTATCAACGAAATCCGGGCGCCGTAGATCATGCGGGTCAGTATGTCCCGGCCCAGATGGTCCGTCCCCAGGAGATACTTTTTTGTCCCCCCTTGCCGGGTCACTTCTTCAATCTGGTCGCCCACTTTGACGTCCCGGTCGTACCTTTGGGCCCTGAAGAGCGATATCTGTACGTGTTCCAACTCCGGGTTTAATGTTTCGACAACGGTCTTGAACCTGCTTTCATCCCCCACCCAGGCAGGCGGCTGCAACCTTTCTTTGATGCTGGTCCTCTCCGGGTGATGCGGTGAAATCCAGGGAGCCAATATTCCGGCGGCCACCACTATGGCAAGCATCGACGCCGGGACGATGGGCAGCCGCCTCGATGCTCGCCACAGAGTGAGCATGCGGGCCCTCAGCGGCTGACGTGCAGCGATGGCTATGGAGGCGTCGGCCATCCGGCGATCCCTCCTAATCTCTACCCGAACCGGATTCGAGGATCAATATAGGCATACAGTATGTCCACCAGGAAGGAGGCGATCACATACATCAGGGTGAAGATTATGACGATACCCTGTAGCAGCCCGAAGTCCAGCCCGTTCATGGCACGTACAGCCAGCTGCCCCAGGCCGGGCCACGCGAAAACGGTCTCTGCGATAAGAGAGCCTGTCACGAGGCTGCCCATGGTCACTCCGGCGAAGGTTAGAGGCGGGATGAGGGAATTTCGCAGGGCGTGTTTCCATATGATCATACGGTTGGAAACCCCTTTGGCCCGCGCCAACTTTATGTATTCCGAGTCCAGTACGTCCAGCATGGCCGAGCGCACCAGGCGCATGTTGGCCGCCACGAACAGCCAGCCTAGAGTAATGGTGGGAAGTATGATGCTTGTTGGCTCCTGGCGTCCGTATGGAGGGAGCCAGCCCAACTGCACAGCGAAGAAGAAGATGCCCATGATGCCCAACCAGAATGGTGGGGCCGCCTGCCCGATCAGGGCAATTATTTTACCAATCTGGTCGACAACGCTTCCCCTCCATACCGCCGAGATGATGCCCATGGGGATCCCGAGCACAAGAGCGAATGCGAACGAGGAAGCCCCCAGCATCAACGTTGCGGGCAGCCGCTCCATGATCACTTCACTCACGGGGCGCCGCTCACGTATGGACTCTCCCAGGTTCCCCGTCGCCAGGTTCTTGAGAAATATCCCGTACTGGTGTACGGGGTGCTTGTCCAGCCCCAGAAGGCTTCGCATGGCGTCGACATCCTCCTGGGTGACGTCTTCAGGGTTTCCAAGGTAGAGGTAAGTCGGGTCGCCGACGGCCCTGCTCATGACGAAGATAATTAACGACACCGCAAGCAGGGTGAGGATCGAGACTATGAACCGGCGTACCAAGAACCTCTGCATGTTATGGCTTCACCGTCAATAGACTCCCAGGTGGAATGACTTGGAAACGGGATGTAAGCTTGTGGTTCACCTAACCCTGTATGCTTTGGAGCTTGTTTGATGGATACAGGCCCTAGACCTCCTATGGAAAGACGTCTAGGGCCCGACTCTTCCTCGTTGCCGTCAAGTTTAACCGCGGGCTGGAGGATTCTCCATCTTCCGTTTCTCAGACTATGTTACTGACGCTGAGGTATCCATTCGAGGCCGCTGATGTTCCGGGCGTCCCCCCGGCTCAGGTGGTCCAGCCAACTGTCGATTCGCGGGCCGATGGGCCACACCATGTTCACGGCGTAGATGTCGAAGGCCAGCGAATTGTCGAAAATGAATTGCTCGATTTTTAGCGAGGTCTCAAGGCGCTTGGCGTAATCGAAGGTCCTCAGGCTTTCTGAGGCCAGCTCTTCAACGTATGGGTGGTTCATGCCTCTGCTCCAGGTATGGCCCGGCGCATAGGCGCCGTACCCTATTGTGGGGTCGGGGTTGAGTGACCCGCCGCGGCAGTGCACCCTCTTGGAGGAGCGTCCAAACTCGTGTTCGACCAATTGGGAGAAGGGGATGTGGACGAAATTCACGTTGAGGCCGATGTCCCTCCACATCTGGGATACTGCTTCACAGGCCGCCTCCTCACCGACTACGCCTCGGACCGAGGTGACCATGTCGAACTGGCGCCCGTCGTAGTTGGCCTCTTCCAACAACTCCCTGGCTCGGTCGGGATCGTAGTCCACTTTCATGCTCTCCGGCAGCAGGTTCAAAGAGCCTGCCCAACCGCCGACCCATGAGGGAATGCCCTCTCCGCCCAATATGCTGTCCACTATGCCTTCTCTATCGATGGCCATAGTCATGGCAAGGCGAATTTTGGCGACCCGTTTCCACTCGTCCGATTCGGGGTCCGGGTCGGACGAGACGTAGGGCAAAGTTTCCGGGTCGTAACCGGGCCACTGGTCCGGCGTGCCCAGCTTGTCGTAGTGGCTCCCGTACAGGCTGATGTACTCATAGGTGGCGCCTTCCTGGCGCATCAGCTTGGCGCCCTCGACCTTCTCGATGGCCGGGATGGAGTCCAGGGTCATATAGAAAGTGTCAAGAAGGCCCGTCTGGAACCCGGCGACACGCGATGACTCTTCAGGTATTTCCTGCCATACCGTCTCCGCGAAGAAAGGAGTCTTGCGCCAGTGGTCTTGAACGGCCTCAAACCTGAAGATGCCCGCCTCCTCTGAGATGAAGTCGTTGGGACCCGTTCCGGCGCCGTTGGTGTTGACCGCGTCTTCACCGTCAGTATCGGCCTGGTTTTTGCTCATGACCCAGAAACCCGCGCCGCCGGGAACTCCTATGCGGCGCAGGGTGTCAACCTTAGGGACGCCGGTGTTGTGCTGGATGGTGTAGTCGTCTATGGCAGTCATCGGCCCGGCTTCATTCAAGAAATAGGCGGCCAGTGTCTTGCCTATGCCGTGAAGCGAGTCTTCCCTGCCGGCCTGCTCCAGCGAGTAGATGACGTCCTGGGCGGTGAACTCTCCGTATCCGTCGTGGAACTGCACTCCTTTCTGGAGCTTGTAAGTCCAAGTCTGGTTGTCGGAGGCGACCTCCCATTCAGTGGCTAGCATTGGAGTGTATTGGCCGTCAGCATCGATTTCTATGAGTCCCTCACCGAATCCTGAAGTGAGGATAGAGGTTAGAGGATAGCCCGCAAGTGCAGGATGCGCCCTGAATGGTCCCAGCTCTTTGAAGCCGATGCTAAGAGTACCCTCGGGGCCGCCTTCCGGCATCGCCACCGGCGTGGCGGTGGGTCGCGGCTTCGCCGTGGGTGTGGGCGCCCGAGTCGCCGGAGCGTCAGTGGCTTGAGGCGCGGGAACGCTGGTGGCTTCCATCATCGCCGTGGGCTCCGGTGTGTCGGTGGGTTGAGGGGCCTGTGTATTGGTGGGCACAGGCGTTGGATCATCCCCTCCGCAGGCCGCTCCTACGACGAGTCCGACGGCAAGCAGAAGAGCAATGATAAAGACGGGGGTTGAAAAGGCAGATCGTATCATGGTCAATCCTCCTTCATGGCGCCATTGGTGTCCACTTGGGGAAGCAAATCACCAAATCCCAGAGGGTACGGGGAGGTTAGGGAAGTTCTGGTGAAGCAGATATGCCAACGGTCCCAGAGCCTATCTAGAACATGACCTCAGCATAATCATAATAATTGGCGTAAGGACGCTAACATACGACTAGAAGAGTTGTCAAACGACTGTATTGGTCCCGAGAGTCCCGTAATAATTGCGTCTTTTCGTTTCAAGGGCGAAAAGATGTCGCGGTTGTGGGACCTGATGGAGCGCGTTGGACAGAGTTGCCTCTACCCGCCTCACGGTGAGTCCGATACGGGGCCTGAGTCCTAGCGAGCGTCGCCGGCTATTATCTTCCGGTTGCCTGTGGGCTGGACCGGACGGTTGTTAGGGCCGCCGCTCAACGCCAGCAGGCTGTCGACCTGCTCCTGTGAAATGGATTTCGGTTCGCGCATCACGTACCAGCCAACCGGCTCAGAGCAGGGAGGAGTAGTCAACGAGCCGTCGTACTTGTAATAGGCCAGTTCACCCGGCGTGTAGACACCGGAGTTGAGTTCAGTCCCGGGGTCAGCGGAATTGCCGGGACCCGGGTCAGCGTCGAGAATAGCCTGCACTACGGGGCTGGGCGCGCCCAGTCTGAACAACAACCCCACTACGGCCAAGTCGCCTTGGGCGTCCTCATGGACGAGGTGCAGTTCCGCTGCAAAACTCTCGCCGTCTATCCAATGTTCCGAGGGCGAATGGAGGTGCGCTGAGTTCAGCTTGAATGTTCGCTCACCGACGTTGAACGCGGCGCCCGGCGCGTAGTCGACGTACACGAACTTGCCTTTGTTGCGCACTGCGTTAGCGTCGCCGCCGTACGAAAATGAAATAGGCTCGGCGTCGCCCTTTTCGTATCCGGCAATGTCGATCGGCGACTGGCGCTCGCCGTCGGCGCAAGACGTGTACTCGTCAGACAGTGAAGCCCAATTTTCCGGCGCGCGCGGCCCTTGGTATCCCCACTCCACCGCGTGTGCGATCGTTGGTGTAGGCTCGCCGCCGCCGCAGGCTGCGATTAAGAACATCGTCGGCAGTAGCCAGGCCGATGTCAGCCAGGCGATTTTCATCCTTAGCCTATTTTTCAAGTCCTCACAAAGGTGTCCGATGCTTCTTGGGCGGCCTAACCCTAACGCCCTAGTACTGAACCAAATCAGGATTGGCAGGGATAGAGGCGATGGAGTTTGCGTCTGGCGTCTTGGGCAGTGAACCGCCAGTTAATGGTAGCTCCTATCGCGTTCCGCTCTGACACGCAGGCGCTGACGGCTCTTTCCAGGCTGTCCTCATCTCCGTTGCGTCCGCGCAGGCAGGCCCGGGCCAGCACGCTGAACTCGATCTCCGCCATATTCAGCCAGCTTCCGTGCTTGGGAGTGTGGTGCAACTCCAGCCGCTTGGCGATGCGCCGGGCCTCGGCCGCCGGGAAAGTCTCGTAAAGCGAGGCCATCCGATGCGTGTTCAGATTGTCGAGAACCAGCCGAATCACCGGGACATCGGGGTAGGCCTCATCCACCAGCCACCGCATCTGCTGAGCGAAGTCCTGCATGGTGCGTTGCCGGGTTATCGCCACGTGGCGCCAGCCCCGGCGAGGCTCACAGGTGAGGAACAGGTTGCGCGTCCCTCCCCGCTGGTATTCGTAGTCCTCACGCCTCGGCCTCCCAGGCTTTGCCGGCAGCGGTTCCCTCACGTCGGCCAGCAACTGGGTGGAGGTCTCGTCAAAGCAGACCACCGGCCTCTGCGGATCGTAGGGCTCGGCGTAGAGATCCAGCACGTCCTCCATGGCCGCCACGAACTCTCCACCTACCTTGGGGATGCACCATTGTTTCTTGAGCCACGGCTTGAGCGTGTTTTTTTTAGCCGCAGGCGGACCGTCTCGGGAGATAAAGACTCCACCAATCCCAACTCCACCACCTTGCCCGCCAGGGCCCGCATGGTCCAGTGGTCATGACCGTCGGGCACCGGGCTGCAGGCCAAGGCTATCAGGTGGGCCTCCACCCTTTCATCCACCTTTCTGGGCCGGTTGACCTGGTTATGGTGCCTCAGCACCTCGTCCAGTCCTTCCTCGGCATACCGCCGCTTGGTGCGGAACACGGTCCGCTCCGACACGTCCAGTGCGGTGGCCACCTGGGGGGCGGTCCAGCCCTCATCTATCTTGATCAGGATGCGGGCCCGGGTAATCGCCTGTGCGGAACTCCTCCCAGCCCTGATCATCTTCCTGAGCCGTCCCTTTTCCTGTGTTGCCAGCCGGACTCCGTACTTCTCCTGCACCATGACCACCTCACATCCCACAACCCTTCGTCTATCCCCAAGGTAGCATCCTGTCTGGGCTCACGTACTAACTGACAATGCCAGATTGGCCGAATACTAGCTTTCGCGTCGTCAATCCGGCGCCCGATTTCGTTGCTCTGGCGGAGGCCGGAGTCCATCGGGGCCTTATAAGCAGACCCGGGTGTACTGGGTTCCAGCCTGTGCCGGAACGACGGGGGAGGGAGAACCGGAACGACGGGTAGCAGACCCAACGAAGCGGCGCTATAATCCAGGCAGAGCGGGACTCTCAGATAAGCGGTTCCCGCTTAGGGCCGTCTACTTATCCTATCCTACGGAGGTGGCGTTTTAATGACTTCCAACATCGTTCTGTCCAACGTGGAATATGACGTAGTGGGCACTCGACCGGTCCGGCCCGACGGGGTGGACAAGGTGACTGGCCGTGCGGAATACGGAGCCGACATCAAGCTGACCGGCCTACTCCACGCCAAGATACTCCGAAGCCCCCACGCTCACGCCCGCATCAAGTCCATCGACACCAGCGCCGCCGAGGCATACCCGGGTGTCTACGCGGTGGTAACGGGCAAAGACCTGCCCTTCTCGTCCAAGACCAGAGAGCAGTTGGGGAACGGCTATCTTCCGTTGAAGTTCAAGAGCGACAACGTCCTGGCTTCCAACAAGGTGCAGTACAAGGGACACGCCGTCGCCGCCGTCGCCGCGGTCAACCCCCACGTGGCCGAGGAGGCCACGGAGCTAATCAAGGTGGACTATGAGGTCCTTCCCGCCCTCACCAACGCCAGGGACGCGATGAAAGACGACGCTGTCCTGGTGCACGACGACAACTTGTACACCTCCGGATTGGACGGCAAGTCGGAGAAGCCAAGCAACATTGCTTCCCACTCCCGGTTCGAGCTTGGCGACTTGGACGAAGGGTTCTCCAAGGCTGACGTGGTGGTGGAGCACGAATTCGACACCAAGACGGTCCACCAGGGATACATCGAGCCGCACACGGCCACGGCCTACTGGAACAAGGACGGCCAGCTGGACATCTGGTGCAGCACCCAGGGCCCATTCTGGGTCCGGCGGGACACTGCGGAGTTGTTGGACCACCCTGTCTCCAAGATAAAGGTTACGCCGATGGAAATCGGAGGCGGATTCGGCGGCAAGATTCCCGTATACCTTGAGCCGGTGGCGTCCCTGCTGTCGGCCAAGTCTGGCCACCCTGTTAAGCTGACCATGACCAGGGCCGAAGTATTCGAGTCTTCGGGACCCGGCGCAGGCGCCTGGATGCGGGTGAAGATAGGCGCAACCAAGGACGGAATGCTGACTGCCATGCAGGCCGAGTACGCCTTCGAGGCCGGAGCGTTCCCCGGCTCTCCCGTGGGCCAGGCAGCAACCTGCGGCTTCTCGGCCTACGACTTCCCCAACGGCCGCGCCGACGCCTACGACGTGATCACCAACAAGCCCAAGACGGCGGCCTACCGTGCTCCAGGGTCTCCACAGGCGTCCTTCGCGGTGGAAACCGTAGTGGACGAAATCTGCGAGAAGATTGGCGTGGACGCATTGGAATTCAGGTTGAAGAACGCGGCCAAAGACGGCACCCGCAAAATCGAAGGTCCCGTCCTCCGCAACATCACCCAGGTGGAGTGCGTCAACGCGCTGATGGACCACGACCACTACAAGACCAAGCTGGAGGGAAAGAACCGAGGCCGGGGAGTGGCCACGGGCTTCTGGGGCAACGCCAACCTCCAATCCAGCGCCACTCTCACAGTGGAACCCGACGGCACCATAAGCATGTTGGAAGGCTCCGTGGACATTGGCGGCACGAGGGCGTCCATCGCCATGCAGGCGGCAGAGGCCCTGGAACTGCCCTACACCGACATCAAGCCGACGGTGGCCGACACCGACTCAGTGGGCTACACCGCAGTCACCGGAGGCAGCCGGACGGCGTTCGCCACCGGATGGGCGGCCATCGACGCCGCTGAAGACGTGAAGCGGCAAATGATCGAACGGGCCGCCAAGATATGGGATACGGACGTGGAGAACGTCCAATACTCCAAGGGTGTGTTCACTCACGGCGCCGACTCGGAACTCAAGATGACCTTCCGTGAGCTGGCCGGGCGTCTCATCGGCACCGGAGGCGGCGTCGCAGCCTCGGCCAGCGTAGAACCGACAGGCCAGGCCGTATCCGTAGGGACCCACATCGTGGACGTAGAGGTGGACCCGGACACCGGCAAGGTGGACATTCTCCGCTACACAGCGGTGCAGGACGCCGGAAAGGCCATCCACCCGTCCTACGTGGAAGGGCAGATGCAGGGCGGAGTGGTCCAGGGAATAGGCTGGGCGCTCAACGAGGAGTACTACTTCAACGACAATGGCCAGATGGTCAACTCCAGCCTCCTCGACTACCGGATGCCCACCAGCCTGGACCTGCCGATGATTGACACCATCATCGTCGAGCAGGCCAACCCCGGCCACCGCTACGGCGCCAAGGGAGTCGGAGAAATTCCCATAGTCCCGCCCATGGCCGCCATCGCCAACGCCATATACGACGCGGTGGGTGTTAGGATGAAGGTCCTGCCCATGAGCCCCGGCGCAGTGCTGGAAGCTCTTTGGGAGAAGAACGGGGGCTAGCGGATGCCCACGGTGTTCATTCCCACCATGCTCCAGAAGCTGACGGACGGCGTCAAACAGGTGGACATGGAAGCCACAAACGTCCGCCAGGTCGTCGAGCGGCTTGAGGAGCAGTTCCCCGGTTTGAAGGAGCGCCTGGTGGAGGACGGAAACATCCGCGCCAACATCCAGGTCGCTGTGGACGGCGAGATAGCCAACATGGGCATCCTGGAGAAAGTGGGAGAGAGCAGCGAGGTCCACTTCGTGCCGGCCATCGGAGGCGGTTGAGCCTCCCGGCTTACAGTATGACCGTGAGTTCAGGCCGTCTCTCTTCAAGAGGCGGCCTGAACGTTTTTAGATGACCGGGCTCCGCTGCTTGTGCTCTCGGTTGACATTTCCAGCAAAGTTGATATGCTTTGTAGCGATGTTTCTCGCTCGGTTCGGAGACGATTTGCACCACTTGTGTACCTGCCCCCAATAGTCGGGGCAGGTTACGAATCGTAAGTTTCGGAATCCTAAACTGTGCCCGTCAAGCTAAGGCGAGCGCAGTTTTTGTTTGTGCGGCGCGACAATTGAGGCCCCTTGAATCGTAAGCCCGGTCCGGCAGTCCAATCTTAAGACGGGAGAAAACCCGACAGAGGTAAGAACCATGAGCATTAGCCCAAGCACGGAAAACGTTATAGAACTGGTGGACGGGCTGCATTTCGCCCAGAAAGTGGAGCGGTCGCTGGACCTGATCAATGACTCGTACCAGAAGTTCGGCGACAAGATGGTGGTCGCCAACAGCCTGGGCAAGGACTCGGTGGTCGTCTGGCACTTGGCCAAGCGGGTCAGCGCCAACATTCCCGGTTTCATCATCACCACCCGGTACAAGCCCGCTGAGACCGTCAACTTCATGCACCAGCAGGTGGGTCAGTACCCCGAGCTCAAGGTCTTCAAGAACGACTCACAGCAGCCGGAAGCTCTTTACGCCTCCGACCCCGACCTTTGCTGTTACAACCTGAAGGTGCTTCCCACCCGACAGGCCGTCGAGGATATGGACGTGGAGTGCTGGGTGACCGGTCTCCGGTGCACCGAAGGCCGCACGCGCACTGACTTCCAGGAAATCGAGGAGCGGGACGAGGGGCTGTTGAAGCTTAATCCCATCCTGATCTGGCACGAACGGGAGGTGTGGCAATACATAGCCCTCCACCAGGTCGCTGTGAACCCTCTGTACACACAGGGCTACCGTTCTCTGGGCTGCGCACCCTGCACCCGCATCTCCAGTGGACCCGACGAGCGGGCTGGACGCTGGGTGGGGACCAGCAAATGCGGTGGCGAGTGCGGCATCCACACCCGCCCTCTGAAGATGGCCGTAGAACCTAAGAGCTAGCTCTCCTCAGAGAGGAATCTATCCGAAAAGAGCCGGGCCCTGTATCCAGGGGCCCGGCTTCCTGTTTAATGTCTTACGGATGGAAAAAACCAAACAAACCGGATATAGTGCTAAGACAGCGTGGCGAACTATGGATCGACGCCGAAGTGGCGGAATGGTAGACGCGCCGGTCTCAAAAACCGGTGGGGGCAACCCCGTGTCGGTTCGAATCCGACCTTCGGCACCAGCTTCCGGTAAGACAGATGACCACCCGCCGTTTCCCGGCTGTTGCGCCGAGATCCATTTTGGGGTCGGCATTATAGATAAGTGTACGTTCTAACTAAAAACGTCTTACCCTACTGGAAGCCTTAGATCTCGGTTACTATGTGGGTTTGTGTGGTAGCCGACGCCTTCACGCAGGTCATGGAGAAATAGATGTCCTATCTTCCAATCCCAATTCTCATCGTGCTAGTACTGAACCAAATCAGGATTGGCAGGGATAGAGGCGATGGAGTTTGCGTCTGGCGTCTTGGGCAGTGAACCGCCAGTTAATGGTAGCTCCTATCGCGTTCCGCTCTGACACGCAGGCGCTGACGGCTCTTTCCAGGCTGTCCTCATCTCCGTTGCGTCCGCGCAGGCAGGCCCGGGCCAGCACGCTGAACTCGATCTCCGCCATATTCAGCCAGCTTCCGTGCTTGGGAGTGTGGTGCAACTCCAGCCGCTTGGCGATGCGCCGGGCCTCGGCCGCCGGGAAAGTCTCGTAAAGCGAGGCCATCCGATGCGTGTTCAGATTGTCGAGAACCAGCCGAATCACCGGGACATCGGGGTAGGCCTCATCCACCAGCCACCGCATCTGCTGAGCGAAGTCCTGCATGGTGCGTTGCCGGGTTATCGCCACGTGGCGCCAGCCCCGGCGAGGCTCACAGGTGAGGAACAGGTTGCGCGTCCCTCCCCGCTGGTATTCGTAGTCCTCACGCCTCGGCCTCCCAGGCTTTGCCGGCAGCGGTTCCCTCACGTCGGCCAGCAACTGGGTGGAGGTCTCGTCAAAGCAGACCACCGGCCTCTGCGGATCGTAGGGCTCGGCGTAGAGATCCAGCACGTCCTCCATGGCCGCCACGAACTCTCCACCTACCTTGGGGATGCACCATTGTTTCTTGAGCCACGGCTTGAGCGTGTTTTTTTTAGCCGCAGGCGGACCGTCTCGGGAGATAAAGACTCCACCAATCCCAACTCCACCACCTTGCCCGCCAGGGCCCGCATGGTCCAGTGGTCATGACCGTCGGGCACCGGGCTGCAGGCCAAGGCTATCAGGTGGGCCTCCACCCTTTCATCCACCTTTCTGAGCCGGTTGACCTGGTTATGGTGCCTCAGCACCTCGTCCAGTCCTTCCTCGGCATACCGCCGCTTGGTGCGGAACACGGTCCGCTCCGACACGTCCAGTGCGGTGGCCACCTGGGGGGCGGTCCAGCCCTCATCTATCTTGATCAGGATGCGGGCCCGGGTAATCGCCTGTGCGGAACTCCTCCCAGCCCTGATCATCTTCCTGAGCCGTCCCTTTTCCTGTGTTGCCAGCCGGACTCCGTACTTCTCCTGCACCATGACCACCTCACATCCCACAACCCTTCGTCTATCCCCAAGGTAGCATCCTGTCTGGGCTCACGTACTAACTGACAATGCCAGATTGGCCGAATACTAGCGATGTTGCTTATATCGGCGTGCACAGGACCGCGAGAGAATCAGGGGCCTGCGACGCCTCCGGGCCCTCAAGGGGAGCAAGGGATTCAGGGACCCCGAGGACCGCAAGGAGAACCGGGCGCTTCGGGGTCTCGAGGGGAACGGGGAATTCGGGGAGAACCAGGGCAAGTGGGCCCTCCGGGGCCTCAGGCCCGGCCCAGCGGCATCTCCGAATTCGACATCTACCCCGAATTGCACCTCGACTACGCAATAGACCAAGCTTGTGCCGATGCTATTCGCGCCAACTACGAACATACGGGCACCACGGAATCAATCGCACAGCAACGCCAGGCCCTCGACATGGTGCTGGGCGTAAGCATCAGCTATATGCCGGATGAGCTCATAGAGGCTCTAAGGTCAATGATTGGAAGAATGCAGTACGACAGCTCCGCTGACGAGTACGCATGTGACCGCATCGACAATGCGCTGGAGGATTTCCGCAGATTGCGTTACTCCAATCCTATGGGCCAGTGGAGGGAAGACGCCCTTCATGACTATTGGCGATATTGCGTATTCCCCGGCGATGATTTCCGTCTCTTCAACCAAAGCTACTCCTACCATGAGGAGTCGTCCAACGCTCTGTTAAGCTGGATGCCGGAGTCCTGGAAGCCGACATGGCCATGAGTGGACCGCACTTGATTCGCCGACCAAAAGACGACATTGCTGACACCCTCGTACAGTTGCCCACTGGCCCCCAACTACGGATAAATATTTGCCGACAACCCCCACAGTTAAGGACAACCGTCAACAGTGGCGCTATAGAGGAATCCGATCTTCGGTGCCATCTTCCTGAGGGTCAGGCGGAAGCTGTCGTACGAGGCTATTGCGCTGACCTCCATTTTGGGGCCGTCATCGATGAGTGTACGTTCTGATGCTAAAATAGCTTGCACAACTGTAAGCCTTTAGTCCGCAAGCCTTGACAAGGAGGCAGCAATGGCAAACCGAGCATGGGTGTACAGGGGAGGCTCCCAGTGGACTATGGAAGACGCTCCAACCCCTGAGCCGAGGCCTGGAGAGGCACTGATTAAAATCGGTGGCGTCGGCTTCTGCGGCTCGGAACGGAGATTCGAAAAGGAGGCCGGGGAACTCCTCGGCCCGGACGAGACGGCTACCCTGCCCTGGGTTGGGGGCAAGGGGCATGAGGTCGCCGGAGTTGTTGAGGAAACTGGCGCCGGAGTGGTCAACTGTAAACCTGGAGACCGGGTGGCCATTCTACATAACATGGGATGCAAGCGATGCCGCTATTGCACGTCGGGCTTCGAGAACAACTGCATCACGCCCAGGGAACGGGTCCATCTGGCGGGATACCAGGACTATATGGTCGTGCCCTCGGCGCTGGCCTTTCAAATTCCTGGCGACATGACGATGGAAGAAGCGGCTATGGTGGAACCCTGTGCCATAGGAGTCCACGCGGCTGAGAGGCGGGCCAAGGTGGGTCCCGGCGAGACGGTCGTGGTCCTGGGAGTGGGCCAGATAGGGGCCTTTGCGGCCCAGATGGCCAGGATTTCCGGCGGCAGAATAATTGCCGTGGAACCCAGAGGCTTGGCGCGCCAGTCGGCGGCGGACCTGGGATTCGACGTTGTCGTGGACCCTTCCACCGAAAACGTCGTAGAAGCCGTTATGGATGAAACTGACGGCCGGGGAGCCGACGTGGTGATGGAATGCGCTGGCATTCCTGGAAATTACAACAACCAGATGCTGGAAATGCTTGCCCCATGCAGCCGCATAGTCCAGGTGGGGCACTGGGGCGTCGGCGGCCAAATAACGTTGGACCTGCTGAAGCTGTTCAACACTGAGAGCAGCCTGATAACCTCCAGGACATGTCTTGGAGCGGACTATGACCGGACCCTAGACTTGGTCCGGATGGGACGCATGAAGCTGAATTGGATGGGCGGGACCGCCATACGCTCCTATCCAATGGAGGACTTCGTCGATGGCCGCAAGGAATGGCTGGATGAGCAACACATGCTGTACGTTATGACTCCATGACCACTTATCGATAAGGTATGTTTGACCCACACTCTGCGTGAAGGAGTCGCTATGGTCCAAGGAGCCAAAGCCACCTGGTTCGTAGTCTCGTATGAGAACCAGCCGATGGGACAAGTGAGCAAAGACGCGGCGGATGCCGTGCCCACAGTGGGCGGCGCCGTGGCGGGCCTCAATGAAGGGAAACGGGGCACGGTCTTGGAGTTCAACGAGTTGGCGCCGAGTTGTGGGGCCCGCAGATTCAAAGTGGTTGTAAAGGCTTTGAGCTAGCCCCTGGCCTGTCGGGCGTTACAACCATCGAAACGATTTCATGTTAGAATAAGCCAACCTTTTTCAACCCATGGGTCGCGGACAGGCTGTGGCTCATCAACCGACCGGTCTATCCATAGGAAGGGAAGGGAGTGCTATGGCGGTAGAAGCTCCAGGCAGAACGTATGTTGAGAATCGAAACGGCGGCTCTAACGGTCTGAACGAACCTACAATCTCGGTCAAGGACCTGTGGAAAGTCTACGGGAAGAATCCCCAGCAGGCTCTCAACTCTGAGAACTCCGGGCTGGGCAAACGCGATATGCAGGAGAACCTCGGCCTGGTTATCGCGCTCCAGCAGGTCACTTTCGACGTTCACCGTGGCGAGACCTTCGTCGTAATGGGTCTGTCGGGAAGCGGAAAGTCAACCCTGGTGCGCTGCCTCACCCGGCTCATAGAACCTACGTCGGGCGAGATAGTGGTGGACGGGGAAGACATTATCAAAGCTGACGACCAACGGCTGACCGAGTTCAGGCGGGGGAAAGTGGCTATGGTGTTCCAGCACTACGGCCTTCTTCCTCACCGCAACGTGATTGACAATGCTTCCTGGGGCCTTGAACTTCGGGGAGTGGAAAAGCTGGACAGATACTCTAAAACGCTGGAGATTCTGGAACTGGTGGGCCTGGACGGCTGGGAAAAGGCCTATCCCAGAGAACTCAGCGGAGGCATGCAGCAAAGGGTCGGCCTGGCCAGAGCTTTGGCCATGGACCCGGACATCCTGCTGATGGACGAGCCTTTCAGCGGACTGGACCCGCTCATCCGGAGGCACATGCAGGACGAGTTGGTCCGGTTGCAGCAAGAGCTCAACAAGACCATAGTCTTCATTACCCACGACTTGGCCGAGGCCCTGAAGCTGGGCGACCGCATCGCAATAATGAGGGATGGGGCCGTAGTGCAGATAGGACAGCCCGAAGATATCGTGCTCAGCCCGGAAGACGATTACGTGGCCGAGTTCACCCAGGACGTACGCAAGGAGTCCATCTTGACAGCCAGCCACGTGATGGAGGACCCGTCTACGGTCATTCCGTCATGCAAGGGTCCGCAGGAAGCTCTCCAGGCGATGCGCGGCGACGCCTCCGACTTGGCGTGGGTGCTGGACGATGACGACACCTACCTGGGAATGCTCACCATCGAACAGGCCCATGCCGCTCTCCAAGCAGGTGTGGGCAAACTGGGGGACCATATCGAGCGTTACCTATACACCGATCCCGGACACATCTCCAACGACGTCGTTCTGGAGCAACTGATCCCCATCTGCATGTCCAGCGACTATCCGATCCCCGTAGTGGATGAAGACGGCAAGCTGATGGGCGTCGTGCAGCGCTACGCTCTTGCCGAAGCCATTTCAGAGAACCAGTAGCTCTCCGACCCCACCACAGGGACCGCTCTAACTTCCCGTCAAGGCGACCTATTTCAGGAGGCATCCTGTGGCTAAAGCTGTCCCAGGCCAGGACGACCTTGAGTCCCAAGACCAACCTACCGCTCCAACTAGTATCCAAGTGCGGGTTGAGGACCTGTTAAACAGGTTCGCCAAAGCTCCCTTCCGGATTTGGGGGCCCATTGCAGTGGTCTTAGTAGTGGGCGTAGGCGCTGTTGCATCTGCTGGATGGGGACACAACCTGAGCTTCCCCGTCGAATGGGGACGACCCATTGGCGGCGCCATCGACGAATTCGTCAGCTGGTTGACTACCAATCTCGACTGGTTGTTCGGCGGCATAAAGAAGGTAGTGCTGCAACTTCTGGTCTGGCTGGAAGATGGTCTATTGTGGGTCCCCTGGCCGGCCATAATAGCGGCTGTGGTGCTGGTGGCTTGGCGCGTCTCCGGGCTGGCCCTGGCCGTATTCGCCATCGCCGCTCTGCTGTTGATTGGGTTCATGGGCAGACTTCCCGACAACACCGAAACTTTGTGGGATAGTTCGATGGAGACCCTGGCCCTCATCCTAGTCTCGGTGCTCATCTCACTGCTTATAGGGATCCCTCTCGGTGTATTTGGAGCCAGAACCAGCTGGGCGGACAATGTCTTGCGCCCGATTCTCGACGGGGCTCAGACCATGCCCAGCTTCGTATACCTGGTCCCGGCGCTGCTCTTCTTTGGCTTGGGGGCTGTGCCGGCTGTAATGGCCACCGTGATATACGCAGTGCCGCCGGTGATACGCCTTACCAACCTGGGCATAAGACAAGTGTCGCCGGAGACCGTGGAGGCGGCTCGCTCTTTCGGAGCAACTCCTACGCAACTCCTTGTCAAAGTCCAAATACCCATGGCTCTCCCCACCATAATGGCGGGCGTGAACCAGACCACAATGCTAGCCCTTTCCATGGTCGTGGTGGCGTCCCTGGTCGGCGCCGGTGGACTTGGTGAGGTGGTGCTCCGGGCTCTCGGTCGTCAAGAACCCGGCAACGCCTTCCTTGGCGGTGTTGCCATCATCTTCATAGCCATCGTCATCGACAGGATCACTCAAGCCATGGCCAAGTCCCGGGAACGGTCTTTATCTGGCGGCCAGTAGGAAACTAAGCCGCTATGGTCATGCATCAGTTAGGCGATGAACTCCTATCAACTTGACAGACGTGCGAAAATGGTTAGAATATTGGCGAATAGACGCTCAGCGAGAACGATTTAGGGGAGGGATCATGTTTAGATTCTTTAGGGTAGGGGGGTTGTTCCTCCTCATCGCATTGCTTGCCCTTTCATTGGGGACTGCCGCATGTGGAGGGGGCGATGACGGTGATGAAAAACCCACTATCGTCTTCTCGGACCTGAACTGGACCAGCGCCCAGGTGCAGAACAGGATCGCCCAATATATCTTGGAGAACGGGTACGGTTATGAGACCGATGCCATTCTTGGAGGCACACTTCCCAACTTCCAGGGCCTCATAGCCGGAGACATCGACGTGACTATGGAGATATGGCTGCCAAACCAGGACGAAGCCTGGAACAAGGCTATCGTCGCAGGGCAGGTGGTCTCCATTGGAGAGAGCCTCGGCAAGGACTGGCAAAGCGCTTTCGTCATACCCAAATACGTGGCGGACGCGAACCCCGGTCTTAAGACCGTGGAGGACCTGAAGAAAGAAGAACACATGAAGTTGTTCGAGACCACCGACAGCCGGGGCAAGGCCCGTATCGTGGGCTGCGTGGTCGGCTGGTCCTGCGAAGCTGTCAACGACGCTCAAGTTGTGGGCTACGGCTTGACCGATTACGTCGAGGCCATCAAGCCCGGTTCCCAGGAAGGGTTGTTCAGCGACCTTCAAGGAGCCTACGACAAGCAGGAACCCTGGCTTGGATACATGTGGGGCACGGGAGACCCGGGCTTGACCCTGGACCTGGTAAGACTGGAAGAGCCCGCGTACTCCGATGAGTGCTGGTTCACCACGAAAGCCTGCGCCTACGAGGACGCCACCATATTGATAGCAGTGCATCCTGATTTGGTGACTGCGGCGCCGGACGCCATCACGTTCCTGAGGAATTGGGGCTTCAATATCGACCTGTATAAGACCGTTGCGAAATATTCGGCCGAAAACCCAGGCATAGAGGCCAAGGACGCGGCCCTCTGGTTCCTGAAGAACAACAAAGTCTGGACCAGCTGGATGCCGGCTGACGTAGCGGAGAAGGTCAACGAAGCTCTGGCCGACGCATAAGCTAACCCCCAACGTCAACTATGGTTCGAAAGAGCGGCTTGATTCAAGCCGCTCTTTCCTTTTCAACGGGCTTCGAGCAGGACTTTTTTACTGAGTGCCAGCGTGGACGACAGCAGGCCTCACCGAAACACGGTATGGTAAAATGGCGCTGATTCTCCTGTGGAGGTAAGACACAGCATGGCTACTGAAGCGAAGGTACAGGACCTCAAAGTCATCGGGACACGTCAACCCCGACGTTGACCGAATGCGCCGATTCATCATGCAGAAGTGGGTATTCCTCCTAGTTGCTTTGCTTGCCGTTTCGTTGTCGGCGGTTGCGTGCGAAAGAGAAACCCGCACCTATGGACCCATCTCCACTTCTACGCCTGTCCCCCCCGATACGCCAGCTCCCACCTACACGCCTTCTGCCACCTACACGCCTGTCCCCACCTACACGCCCGCTCCCACCAATACGCCTGCTCCCACCGAAACGCCTGCTCCCACCAATACGCCTGCTCCCACCGATACGCCCGTCCCCGCCGAAACGCCTGCTCCCACCAATACCCCGGAGCAACCCAAGGAGACCATCGTTTTCTCCGACTTGAACTGGACTAGCGCCCAGGTCCAGAACAGGATCGCTCAGTTCATCGTAGAGAACGGGTACGGTTATGAGACCGACGCCATTCTCGGAGGCACGCTCCCCAACTTCCAGGGTCTCATAGCCGGAGACATCGACGTTACCATGGAGATATGGCTGCCAAACCAGGAAGAAGACTGGGACGAGGCTATCGCCGCCGGTCAGGTGGTCTCCCTGGGAGAGAGTCTCGGCAAGGACTGGCAAAGCGCATTCGTTATACCTAAATACGTGGCAGATGCTAACCCCGGCCTTGAGACCGTGGAAGACCTCAAGAAAGAAGAATACATGAAGTTGTTCGAGACCCCGGACAGCCGGGGCAAGGCGCGTATCCTGGGCTGCGTGGCCGGCTGGGACTGCGCAGCTGTCAACGACACTCAAATTGTGGGTTACGGCTTGACCGAGTACGTAGAGGTAGTCAGAGCCAGTTCCCAAGACGTCCTGTTTGCCGACCTTCAGGACGCCTACAACAGGCGGGAACCGTGGCTTGGATTCATGTGGAGCACGGCAGACCCGGCGTTGGAGCTGGACTTGGTCAGGTTGGAAGAACCCCCGTACTCCGACGAGTGCTGGTTTACCACGAAAGCCTGCGCCTACTACGACACCACCATATTGATCGCCGTGCACCCGGACCTTGTGACTGCGGCGCCGGACGTCATCGAATTCCTCAAGAAATGGGACTTCAATATAGACGTATACAGGGAAGTGGCCATGTGGATGGCCGAGAATTCCGGAACCTGGGTGGAGGACGCGGCCCTTTGGTTCCTAAACAACAACGATGTGTGGACCCAATGGGTGACTCCTGAAGCAGCCCAAAAGGTCAAGGACGCGCTGGCTGACTCATAAGCCAACACGGCTCAAGAAACCATAAAGAGAGAGCGGCTTGCATCAAGCCGCTCTCTTTCATTTTGCGCCCTTGAGAGCGCCGCGTTATCCGGTGGGCCGGTGTAGTAAGCTGCGGCACGAACCGAAATCCGGTATGGTAAAATGGCGCAGGATTCCTGTGGAGGTAAGACACGACATGGCTACTGAAGCGAAGGTGCAGGACCTCAAAGTCATCGGGACGCGTCCGGTGCGCCACGACGGCCCCGACAAGGTAACTGGCAGGGCCCGATATGGAGCCGACGTCAATCTGCCGGGGCTTCTGTATGCGAGAGTCCTGCGGAGCCCCTACGCCCACGCGCGCATCAAATCCATCGACACCAGCAAGGCCCTGGCTCTTCCAGGAGTCAAGGCTGTGGTGACCGGCGCCGACTTCCCCCAGCCGTCGGGCAAAGTGGCTGACTTGGGCGAAGGCTCCATGATAAACATGAAGTTTCTGAGCAACCAGGCCATGGCCTCCGACAAGGCTCTCTACAAGGGCCACGCCATCGCGGCGGTGGCCGCCATCAGCCTCCATGAAGCCGAGGAGGCGTTGAAGCTCATCGAGGTGGACTATGAGGTCCTCCCGTTTGCCATAAACGTGCGCGACGCCATGAAAGAAGACGCTCCTAAAATCCACGAGCGCCTGGCCAACCTGGCCAATCCCGGACTGCGGCCCGGCGGTCTCCGAGACGACTCAGACGACTCGGAGTCCACCAACGTGGCCAATCACTTCGTATACGAGATCGGGGACGTGGAGAAGGGATTCAAAGAGGCTGACATCATTATCGAGCAGGAGTTTGAGACTCAGCCTGTGCACCAGGGATTCATCGAGCCTCAGAGCGCCACCGCTCAATGGAGTCCCGACGGGTCATTGACCGTATGGGGCAGCAGCCAGGGACACTTCAACATCCGGGACCAGCTAGCCGGACTCCTGAATTTGCCGCGGTCAAAGGTGAAAGTTACGCCCATGGAGATAGGCGGCGGCTTTGGAGCCAAGCTCCACGTCATCCTGGAGCCGGTGGTGGCCATCCTTTCCAGGAAGACGGGCCGCCCAGTCAAGGCGAGCCTTTCCCGGACGGAAGTATTCGAGACATCCGGCCCCACGTCAGGCTCATACATGAAGGTGAAAATCGGGGCCACCAACGAGGGGAAGATAACGGCGGCCAACGCATACCTGGCCTATCAGGCGGGGGCCTATCCCGGCTCTCCGGTCATGGGCGGAACTCAGAACGTCTTCACGCCCTACGACCTGGAGAACGCCCGGGCCGAAGGACTGGACGTCATCACCAACATGCCGAAGGTCTTGGCGTACAGGGCGCCCGGAGTGGGCGGCGCAGGCTTCGCTGTCGAACAGGTCATGGACCAGATATGCGAAAAGCTTGGCATGGACCCGATAGAGTTCCGCATTCTCAACGGCGCCAAGGAAGGCACCCGCCGCATCACGGGGCCGCAGCTTCCCAAGACGGGATACCCGGAGATTCTGCAGACCGCCAAGGAGCACGACCACTACAAGACGCCCCTGACGGGACACAACCAGGGCCGCGGTGTGGCCGTGGGATTCTGGGGCAACACAACCGGACCTGCCAGCGCCGTGGCCAGCGTCAACTCCGACGGCACCGTGAGCCTGGTGGAAGGTTCCGTGGACATTGGCGGAACCAGGGCAGTGGCGGCCATGCACGTTGCGGAGGAATTGGGCATCGCAGCCGAAGACGTCAAGCCTTCCGTCGGGGACACGGACTCCATTGGATACACCAAGATCACCGGAGGCAGTTCGGTGGCCTTCATGACCGGCTGGGCCTCTTACGAAGCAGCCAACGACATTAAGCGGCAGATGATAGACCGGGCGGCGCGAATATGGGACGTCTCCTCGGAGGACGTGACTTACAGCGAAGGTTTGGTCGCCCACAAGTCGGACCCTGAGCTGAAGATGACCTTCAAGGAGTTGTCGGCAAGGTTGAACGCCACAGGCGGCCCCGTTGTGGGCCGGGCCAGCCTGAGCCCTGCCGGCCAGGGCCCCTCGTTCGCCCTACACATGGTGGACGTGGAGGTGGACCCCGACACCGGCAAAGTGGACGTCCTGCGCTACACGACGTTCCAGGACGTGGGCAAGGCTATTCACCCCAGCTACGTGGAAGGTCAGATGCAGGGCGGCGCATCCCAGGGAATAGGCTGGGCCCTCACGGAGGAGTATTACTTCAACGACCAGGGCCAGATGGCGAACTCGTCCTTCCTGGACTACCGCATGCCCACCGCTCTCGACCTGCCCATGATTGAGACGGTGATGATCGAGTGCCACAACCCCGGCCATCCATACGGCGCCAGAGGCGTCGGTGAGGTACCCATAGTGCCTCCGCCGGGGGCCATAGCCAACGCCGTCTACCATGCCACGGGAGTAAGGATGCACAAGCTCCCCATGGCTCCTGGGACCATCCTGGACGCGGTGTGGGAGTCAAAAGAGGGCAAGTAGCCTGGGCACAAAGCCACGGAGTTGAGCGGATGCGATTAGAGGGCAAGACAGCCATTGTCACAGGAGCGGGAAGCGGCATCGGGCGGGGAGTGTCCCGTTGCTTCAATCAGGAGGGCGCCCGGCTGGTCCTGGCGGACTGGTCTGAGGAGAATCTCCAGGCCACCGTCAACGAGATAAACGACGTGGGAGGCCAGGCCATTGGCGTAACGTCTGACGTCTCCAAGAAAGCCGATGTGGAAGGCCTGGTGGCTGCCGCTGTGGAGACCTATGGCGGGCTGGACGTCATGGTCAACAACGCCGGGGTTGCCAGCTGGGCCTCGGTGTTGGACCAGACTGAAGAGGAATGGGACCGCATGATAGCGGTGAACCTGAAGGGCGTCTTCCTGGGAATTCAGGCGGCGGCGAGGCAAATGGTTAGTCAGGGCACGAAGGGGAAAATCGTCAACACCGCCTCGGTTAACTCTATGGTCATCTCTGAAAATCAGACTGCTTACGCCGCGTCCAAGGGCGGAGTGTACATGCTGACCCGTGCGGCGGCGGCGGACTTGGCCAAGTACGGCATCAACGTCAACTGCATCGCTCCGGGCGGGACCCGCACCAACATCGACCCCCGGCTCCAAAGCCCCAGGATAGACGAGCACACCAAGAAAACGGTGCCTCTGGGTCGGGTGGCCGAGCCGCTGGACCAGGCCAACGGCGTGGTTTTTCTGTCATCCGACGAGGCCGACTACATCACGGGGCACATGTTGATAATCGACGGCGGCATGACCATGCGCCAGTATTCAGGCCAGGACCAGTCCGCCTGGGACTGACGGGTCATCTGTAACAGTGTATCTCTAGGCCAGGAACCCCATGATGGCGGCTATGGCTGCCAGACCGCCGAGTTGAAACATGGCCATCCATTTAACGAGGCTGCCGATGTCGCCCTTCAACTCCGCCTTCAGCTCAGCGAGGTCCGACTTGGTCGCCCACTGCCCAGAGGCGCCTTCAAGGTGACTGACACGTTCTTCTATCGTCGCCATCAATATTCTCGCTCACTATAGCCCCAACTGCCGGTTGAGGCTGCCCATCCAATAGCTTAACGATACACCAAGACCCTATTTCTGTATACACCGGCCTGACACAGTTGTGTCAGCGCAGCCAAAGGGGTTCTACAGTCCCACAGACGCTCGCTTGTGCCCTCCCCCCGCGCTTCGAACGGAGGCCGGAACCCAGACGCTTGGGAAAAGAGACAATACCTTCGAGGGGCCTATCTACGTGAGATTGAATGTCCGCCATCCCCCTAACGATGTGAGCGGCAAGGAATATCCGCTAGCCCGCTGCTAAGGCGTGGAGGCGATATTCCGCTTGACAATATGTCCCTTATATAAGACAGTGAATATGTGAACTCTAGGGAGGGATGATGAGCTTCAAGGAATTTGATGTGATTGATTTTCTCGACAATGATGAAGCGTTGATAGAGTACCTCAATGCGGCTCTGGAGGAGAATGACCCGGCGTTCTTCGCCAAGGCAATCGGTGATGTCGCGCGCGCTAAAGGAATGACCTCCGTCTCCGAATCTACAGGCCTGGGGCGGCAAGCTCTGTACAGGTCTCTCTCCAGCGAAGGCAATCCACGCATAGATACGTTGTTTAAAGTCCTTGAAACCCTGAACGTTCGGCTGGCCGTCACCCGATAGTCTGAGGAGGTCTTGTAAAGGTGACAGCGAGAAAATGACCACCCGCAGACAACACTACGTTTGGCGGCATTATCTTGAAGCATTTCTGTTGGCAACCAGCAAAATTGGGACACTCTGAGACCCGAGAAATCAGTGGTCGGATTGAGGTCTCGTAAGCTCCCTGATGGCCTTGTTGTGCTGTCTTCGCCGTTGGATTGTTTGAGCCTGCACCTCCTTTCTGTGTCGTAGGATCTCCTGCCGCCTTCCTTTGAGGACGTCTGAGGGCGTCACGTTCCCCAGGGCCTTGTGATAGCGCCGGTAGTTGTAATAGCTGACGAAGGCCACGATGGCCCCCTCCAAGTCTGAAGGCAACTCGTACGGCAGTTGGTTTACGTCACGCTTGAGGGTCTGGTGGCAGCGCTCCAGCTTGCCGTTGGTCTGAGGATGGAAGGGCGTTGCCAGGATGTGCTTGATGCCCACCATGCCCAGGCAGTCCCTGAAGGCCCTGGATACATAGCCGGGGCCATTGTCGCTCAGCAGCCTGGTCCGGTCTGTTATCGGGATCCGGTCCATGCCGGTCCTGTCCACGGCCTCCTGGACACTTCTATGAGGGAGTCGGAGGTCATGTCCCTCTGAAGCCTGTGGGCCAGGATGAATCGTGAGTAGTCGTCCATGACGGTGACCAGGTAGTAGTAGCCCCAGCCCACCACCCTGAAGTAGGAGGCGTCGGTGGCCCACATCTGCTGGGGACCGGTGGTCTTCCGATGGTACTCCTTACCCGCGGCCAATCGCATCTCGGGTCTCTTCACCAGCCCCTCCCTGCGTAGGATGCGGTAGACCGTAGACTCTGATACGGAGAAGCCCATGTTGTCGGTGACCCACGAGGCCAACTGCCGGCAACCCAACTCCGGCATCTCCCTGGCTGCCGTCAGAACGGAATCTATTTCCTGGGAAGTCAGCTTGTTCCACGGTGGCGTGCTGGCTCCAACGTCGTCCTCAAGTCCTTGCTGCTCCTTCCGCCTCAGCCACCGGTAGTAGGCGCTCCTGGGGACTCCCAGTTCACCCAGGACCCTGC
This sequence comes from Dehalococcoidia bacterium, assembly GCA_965224415.1. Lineage (GTDB taxonomy): Bacteria > Chloroflexota > Dehalococcoidia > Lucifugimonadales > JAGWBF01 > DAOUJI01. The sequence goes on from CBDCZB010000003.1 coordinate 243,021, forward strand.
GCTTGGGGAGACCGGAGGAAGCCACCTTGTCCAGCGCCTCTGCCTTCTCTGCGCCACTCATCCGCTTCTGCCGCCGGCGCCCTGAGGCATTGGTATGGACGTTTTTTTGAGACGATAGACCTCAAGGGACAGATCGGCGACCAGCTGCTTTAGCTCCCCGTTCTCCCGCTTGAGCTGATGGACCTCCTGTCGGGTGGCATCTCGCACGCTGTCCCTGGTAAGCCTCTCCTTCCCTGCCTCCATGAACTCCTTGGTCCAGGAGTAGTAAGAGTGAGGCTTGATTCCCTCCCGCCTGCACAGATCGCTCACGGTGACCTCGCGGCGGAAGCCCTCCAGCACGATACGAATCTTCTCTTCCGGGGTGTACTTGCGCCTAGTAGCAGCCTTAACCGTGCGGACGAAGGACCTAGCCGCCTCTGTACGCTCATCAGCGGCCGTTGTTTTACCTGTTTCTGTCTGGGACATCTTTGGGTCCTCTATCTGAAGCGCTCTACCTCATCCAGGGAGCTGACCCCACCTCAAATCTCTCGGGTTTTTCTACCTCCTCTTGTGTCCCATTTTCGCTGACGGCCTACAATGGCAACGCGAAGATGGATTGGTTTACTGTTCGAGAAACGGTAAACTGCTCCCTCCTACTAACCCCCAAAATATTATGGTAGAACGGGACTATTATAAGTTGCATCGAATTACAAGATCCGATGCAACCTTTCTTAAAGCTTTTATTGAATCAACTGGGTCAGCGGTATTGTTGCGAAGTCATCGGAACCTCGTCGCTACATTAGCGCATGTCGCTGAAGCCAACGAACTAATTCAAAGTAGTGACAGAGCTTCGACCCCCGAAAAATGGTGAGGTGGACCCGGAAAATCGGACAAGCAGCTAAGTGAGAGTCCTGCTCCTAAACTAAGGGCAGCGGCAGCTGTCGGGAAGGAGTGGGAAATGTCGAAAGGACGCAGAAAGCACAGCCCGGCTTTCAAGGCCAAGGTGGCGCTTGAGGTGGTGAAGGGCGAGGAGACGGTGGCTCAACTGGCGGCAAGGTACGAAGTCCACCCCGGGCAGATTCAAGCTTGGAAGAAAGCACTTGTGGAGGGCGCCTCCGGGGTCTTCGGCAACGGTAAGGAACAGAAGGGCAGGAACGACGCCGCCCTGGTCGCCCGGTTGTACCAGGAGATCGGCCAGCTGAAGGTGGAGCGGGATTTCTTGGCGGAGAGGTCCGGTCCATGAGTCTGGGCCGGCGGCGGAAGATGGTGGACCGGGAGCATCCGTCCCTGCCGATAGTGCGGCAGTGCGCACTGCTGGGCGTTAGCCGTTCCAGCCTCTACTACCGTGCCAAGGAGGCTTCCGAAGCGGACCTGTGCCTGATGGGCGAGATGGACCGTCAGTACCTGGAGGCCCCCTTCTACGGGTCGAGGCGGATGAAGGCCTGGCTGGACCGTCAGGGTATACTGGTAAGCCGGAAGCGGGCGCAGCGGCTGATGAGAGTCATGGGGCTGCGGGCCATCTACCGGCGCCCCGGCGCCAGCCAACCGGAGCCGGGGCATCGGGTCTATCCCTACCTGTTGAGGAACGCCAGGGTCACCCGTCCCAACCAGGTGTGGGCCGCCGACATCACCTATCTGCCCATGGCCCGTGGCTTTCTCTACCTGGTGGTCGTGATGGACTGGCACAGCCGCTACGTGGTGGCCTGGCGATTGTCCAACACTCTGGAAGCCGGCTTTTGCGCCGAGGCCCTGACTGAGGCGCGGGCCCAGGGCAGGCCCGAGGTGTTCAACACCGACCAAGGCAGTCAGTTCAGCAGCCGGGAGTTCACCCAGGCCCTTCAGGACCGCGGAGTGAAGATCAGCATGGACGGGAAGGGGCGGTACGCTGACAACATCTTCGTGGAGCGGTTGTGGCGGACGGTGAAGTACGAGGAGGTCTACCTGAAAGCCTACGTCAACGCCGTCGAGGCCCGACGGGAACTGGGAGCCTACTTCCGGTTCTACAATAACCTGAGGCCCCATCAAGACCTGGGCTACCGGACCCTGGCCGAGGTGTTCCACGCGGATCAGACAGTCCGGGAGGAAGAGTCAAAGGATAGGAGGTGTTCAGACGGATCGGTGTTGGGATCATATCCAGGAGTGACGGGACCCTCACTTAACTCTGCCTTAATTCTGTCCAACTAACCGGGTCCACCTCAGAGGCCCCTTCAAGGTGACTGACCCGCTCTTCTATCGTCGCCATCGATACTCTCGTTCACTATGGCCCCAACTGCCGGTTGAGGCTCCCGATCCAATAGCTTAACGATACACCAAGACCCTATTTCTGTGTACACTAACCTGACACAGTTGTGCCAGCGCAGCCACCGATGTTCTTACAACCTCCTGTTGGACACTACAGGTTCTGAGGCCAGCAGACTTCTGATGTTGGCCAGGGCTGGCAGATCCAGGATACGTGAGATTCCGTCGTCCAGCGCCTGCCTAGTCGGACAATGGACCATTCCCGGCAACCGCGCGAATTCTTCTTCAGCTAGCGAGTCGAACAAATCAGCCAGACCCTGAAGCTGCGACGAAGAAAGGTCGCGTAGGTCGAGGACCGGAAGTTCTTCCAGGTCAGCCTTCTTCATGGCCACCCAGCCGCCTCTGGTGCTGGTCCGCTGGGCTAGCATGGTCAACAACCCGAGGCTGGGACAACCAGTCCTTTCTCGACAGCCGCGTCTTCAACTCGTATGGGCCACCATACGTTGGACAGTACTCTCGTCTCCGACCACATGGCGACGACTCTAGTGGTTTCCAACCAGAGCCGTTCTGCGATGAGGAGCCTGCCTGCCATTTGCCACAGGTGGTTACCATAACCCGGCCTTTGTCCTCCCCTTGGTTTTGTCAACGGCGACAAATAAGCATCGGGAGAGCAAATTAGCGACTTGCGCTGCTCAGTGTCGTGTCCCTCGACCAGCGGATACGCTGTAGTAGAACTGGTTCTATCGAATCCATCAACAAGCCGGTGCCTATCGGGACCGACTTGACCGAGTCCGTCAAGCCGGCATAGAGGAACTTCGGCAGTCCCCATTTCGCCGGGAACCCAAACCTTACTGTCGTCCAATAGCTTGAGTGCGCTGCGCACCACATCGGCGCGGGCAAATTGCACACCTGGCCACTTCTTTCCGGTGAAATTGGATTCTGAGATGGAAAACACCTCGCCGATGTGGAGGCCGTCAACTTCCAGCAATGCGGTTCCCGTCTCCTCGAGTCTCGCTGGCACCGTCGTGGTAATTGCCTGGGCAACCCGGTGAGCGTCCAACACTCCGTCCGGGTTCTGCCAGAGATTGACGAAGACTGTGCGGTGTTCAGCTGACGGGCTTTCGTCAGAACGGCGAGTGGCGATTAACAGGGCTTCGGATAAGTCGGTGCTGTCGGAGAAGTTCCAGCGCAAAGGGTCGTGGGACGTAATTACTATGTCCAATACGAAATCTTTCTCGATAAGGGAGCGGGTCTGCTCCCAAGATGGGCCGGTGCATACAGTGATAGGCAGCACGAGCGCCAGTCGCCCCTCTGGTCCCTAATTCACCTCGCTCATTACGCCTGAAGTCGTCCGTGGTTACTTGACTTAGGTAGACCTCAGTAAAAATCAACGGCTGTCGATTCATAGCGGGCTCAGTATCGTTGTCCACACGGTACACGAACACACACATCCACTGGTCCCGGGCTCCATGCGTGTCCACGGCTCCGCCAGCCTTTTTCGTGGTCTTGATTTCTATCCCCTCTTCACCTGACTTCACAGCGTTGTCCGCATATAGACCACGCACTACCAGGTCAGGGTGTCCATTGAAATACCGGTTCTCCGTCAAAACTCTAGAATGCTTGGCCAAACTGCCCGTCAGCATGTCCGATAGAACACCGGAAAGTATCGCTGGTCGCAACATGTCGTCTAGTCGCTCAAGTCCCTTGGCTACCAGATTAGAGTTGACATCGTAGAAAAAGTCGTACACATCTTGCATCGCGGAGTCGAAATCCATAATGCGAAGCTCGTAAGGCAGTATGGCAGACGAATTAAGCCCTGACCTGTCGACGGCGTTTCTCGTGATTGGTATCGCAATAACTTCCTATGCGGTTCCCGATTCTACAACTTCCTCTAGTATTCGGCCAATCTGGCATTGTCAGTTAGTACGTGAGCCCAGACAGGATGCTACCTTGGGGATAGACGAAGGGTTGTGGGATGTGAGGTGGTCATGGTGCAGGAGAAGTACGGAGTCCGGCTGGCAACACAGGAAAAGGGACGGCTCAGGAAGATGATCAGGGCTGGGAGGAGTTCCGCACAGGCGATTACCCGGGCCCGCATCCTGATCAAGATAGATGAGGGCTGGACCGCCCCCCAGGTGGCCACCGCACTGGACGTGTCGGAGCGGACCGTGTTCCGCACCAAGCGGCGGTATGCCGAGGAAGGACTGGACGAGGTGCTGAGGCACCATAACCAGGTCAACCGGCCCAGAAAGGTGGATGAAAGGGTGGAGGCCCACCTGATAGCCTTGGCCTGCAGCCCGGTGCCCGACGGTCATGACCACTGGACCATGCGGGCCCTGGCGGGCAAGGTGGTGGAGTTGGGATTGGTGGAGTCTTTATCTCCCGAGACGGTCCGCCTGCGGCTAAAAAAAACACGCTCAAGCCGTGGCTCAAGAAACAATGGTGCATCCCCAAGGTAGGTGGAGAGTTCGTGGCGGCCATGGAGGACGTGCTGGATCTCTACGCCGAGCCCTACGATCCGCAGAGGCCGGTGGTCTGCTTTGACGAGACCTCCACCCAGTTGCTGGCCGACGTGAGGGAACCGCTGCCGGCAAAGCCTGGGAGGCCGAGGCGTGAGGACTACGAATACCAGCGGGGAGGGACGCGCAACCTGTTCCTCACCTGTGAGCCTCGCCGGGGCTGGCGCCACGTGGCGATAACCCGGCAACGCACCATGCAGGACTTCGCTCAGCAGATGCGGTGGCTGGTGGATGAGGCCTACCCCGATGTCCCGGTGATTCGGCTGGTTCTCGACAATCTGAACACGCATCGGATGGCCTCGCTTTACGAGACTTTCCCGGCGGCCGAGGCCCGGCGCATCGCCAAGCGGCTGGAGTTGCACCACACTCCCAAGCACGGAAGCTGGCTGAATATGGCGGAGATCGAGTTCAGCGTGCTGGCCCGGGCCTGCCTGCGCGGACGCAACGGAGATGAGGACAGCCTGGAAAGAGCCGTCAGCGCCTGCGTGTCAGAGCGGAACGCGATAGGAGCTACCATTAACTGGCGGTTCACTGCCCAAGACGCCAGACGCAAACTCCATCGCCTCTATCCCTGCCAATCCTGATTTGGTTCAGTACTAGGCTAATGGTACACTAAGGTTCTCCGGCTTCAACCACTAAGAAGATAAAGACATTCCCTGGGCCAGTCCCACGCCTAACCTGTGCGGATGGTAGGGACGCCGGATATTTGGTATCCTTTCTATAGAGCGGTGGGCTATAGGGCATCACCCCTTACACGCCCCAATTGAGAGAAGCGGATGAGAGAAACGGTAGAAGAAGCTGCAAGGTTGCTGGAACAGGGCGAACCCTGCGTCATGGCCACCGTGGTGCGCACCAAAGGCTCCACGCCACAGAAACCCGGCGCACAGTTGCTGGTGCGCAAGGACGGCTCAGGCATTGGAACCCTGGGTGGCGGCTGCGTTGAAGGAGACATCTGGTACGCGGCCAAGGAAATACTGCGCAAGGGCGACGGCCCCGAGTACAAGGACTACCTTCTCAACGAGGACATCGCGGCCAGGGACGGACTGGTCTGCGGCGGCTCCATGTACTTCTTCTTGGAGCCTCTTAGAGGACCGGAGGACTTCCTGCCCTACGCCAGGGAGATGATGGAGGCCTACGAGAGCGGGCGGCCCGTCAGCGTGGCCACCGTCGTCAGGTCTGACTCGGGACGGGGAGAGATGGGAGCACGGCTTCTACTCAGAGACGACGGCTCCACGAAAGGCACCCTGGGAGACGAAGAACTGGACCGCATGGCCCTGGAAGCCGCCAGCCAGGTGGCGGACCTGGGAAACAACAAGGACATCATGACCCACGACGGGGTTGAGATATTCGTGGAGGGAGTCACCACTCCTCCCACCCTGGTCTTGGTGGGCGGTGGCCACGTGGCAAGGGCCACCTACAACCTGGCTGTCCTGCTGGGTTACAGGATATACGTCGTGGACGACAGAGAGGAATTCTCCAACTCGGAGCGGTTCCCGGACGCAGCCGGAACGTTCAAAGTCCCGGACTACGGCCACAGTTTCGAAGACGTGCCAATAAACGCCAACACCTTCATCGTCGTGGCGACTAGAGGCCACTGGTTCGACGACGTAGCCCTGGAAGCGGCCGTCAAGACTCCGGCCAAGTACATCGGCCTGCTGGGCAGCAGGCGCAAGACCATAATGATCTATCAGCGGCTGGTCCAACTGGGCATGTCGCCCGACAGGCTGAAGGCGGTGCACGCTCCCGTCGGACTGGACATAGGCGCCAGGACTCCCGAAGAGTTGGCCGTGAGCATCATGTCCGAAATCATCATGTTCCGCCACGACGGACAAGGCGGGTCCATGAAGATGGAGGAACGGTACTTTGACCGGGCTGTGGGCAAGGCCCTGGCGGGCCAGGCAGCCTCAGACTGATCCGTGCCCACAACAGCCGCCCTTCTCTTGTCAGCGGGCGAGTCAACCCGCATGGGGAAACCCAAAGCACTCCTTGACTGGCGAGGCGCCCCCCTCATCCAGCGTCAGGTCGACGCGTTGGCGGAAGCAGACGTCTCCCCCATAATAGTCGTGCTGGGCCACGCCTATGAAGAGTTGGCGCCGTTTGTTCCCAATTCCCCAGGGGTGCACACCGTCCGTAACCCAGACTATAAGTCGGGTAAGACCACCTCCATCAAAGCCGGTGCGCGTGAACTCCAACGGCTGGGCGCCGGCGACTCCCTTCTGTTGCTCAACGTCGACCAGCCCCGCACCTCCGACCTGATAAAGAGAGTGGTGGAATCCCACGACAACGGACACGCGCTGGTCACCGTCCCGACGTGGGAAGGCAAGGGAGGCCACCCGATAGTCCTGTCGGCCAGCCTGTTGGACGAGCTGTTGGAAATCCGCGAGGAAACCCTCGGGGTCAAAGCGTTGCGAATCCGGCACGAGGACCGCACCCAGAGAATAGACCTGGGTGACCCGCAGGTGGCGGTGGACATGAACACCCCCGAGGACTACCGGAGGGCCCTGGATACCGTCAACCCTGTTTAGCGCCGCCGCTATGGGTTAGAATACCGGCGCATTCTCCACACAATCACACTGAATCGACCAACCGGAGGATCTGATGAAGCCTTTAGAAGGAATACGCGTGCTGGACTTGACCAGGGCGCTGGCCGGCCCTTATTGCGCCATGATGCTGGGGGACTATGGCGCAGACGTAATCAAGATAGAGGTGCCTGGAAGCGGGGACGATACGCGGAAATGGGGGCCGCCCTTCATCGAGGACGAAAGCGCCTACTTTCTGTCAATTAACCGGAACAAACGCAGCTTGACCCTGAACTTTCGGCACGAAGAAGGCCCGAAGATATTTCTGGAGCTGGCTAAGAACGCCCACATAGTCGTGGAGAACTTCACGCCCGACGTAACCAGCAGGCTGGGCATCGACTACGAGGCGGTGAAGGCCGTCAACCCCAAAATCGTCTACTGCTCCATATCGGGCTTCGGACAGACCGGTCCCTACCGCACCAAGTCGGCGTATGACCAGGTGATGCAGGGCATAGGCGGCATCATGAGCCTCACCGGCGAACCAGGCGGCGCCCCTACCAAAATGGGAATCGCCCTCACCGACATCGGCGCGGGAATGATGGGGGCCTACGCCATAATGACTGCGCTGTTCCACCAGTCACTGCACGGCTTGGACGAGGGCCAGTACATCGACGTGTCCATGTTGGACCTCCAGGTGGCGTGGCTGACCTACATGGCGGGCTACTATTTCGCCACCGGCGAGAACCCGGAGAAGGTCGGAGCGGCCCACCCGACGCTGGTGCCCTACCAGGCCTTCCAGTGCCAGGGCGGCAAGTACATCAACATAGCCGTCGGGTCCGACCGCCTCTGGGAGAGGTTCTGCAAGGCCATGGACAGGGAAGACCTGTTCGACCATCCCGACTACCGCCAGAACGGGGACAGGGTGAGGAACCGCTCCCACCTGGTGGCCGTGCTCCAAGAAGAGTTCGAAAAGAAGACGGTGGACGAGTGGGTGAAAACGCTGGAAGAGGGCGGAGTTCCATGCGGACCCATCAACGAGGTCAGCGACGTTTTCAACGATCCACAGGTCATTCACCGTGAGATGCTGCAAGAAGCGCCCCACGCCAGCCTCGGCACGGTCAAGGTCGCGGGCATACCCATCAAGTTCTCCCAGACCCCCGGAAGCGTCGAAAGAGGCGCCCCGGTGCTAGGCCAGCACAACATGGAGATACTGTCCGAGCTGGGCTACTCGGAACAGGATGCCGCCCGCCTTAAAGAGGAAGGGGCCATCTAACGGGGACTATATACAAAGATGGCCGAGAAAGCGAAAAAGGCAGGAGCATTAACCTCCCACGCTGTCAGCGGTCAAAGATGGTGACCATAGGTTCTTGCCTTCTTTGGCCATAATGGTAGTGTTTCTTTGAGATTATCAACACGAGTCATAAGAAGAATGACGGGGGCAGTTGGCCAAACTTGAAGGCCGAACATTTAGCCTCACGTCCCCCAAACCGTGGACGCTAGAAAGTACTCAGTTGAACTTGAAAAGTTGATTGCAATTCACGAACATCTTCCTTAGTCAGAATAAGTTGGACAGTAGGCTATGACGAGTGGCACTCACGAACACACACTGAACGTTGCCTTGGGTGAGGTGCTGGGCCAACTACGGCGAAGCTGGAGGACAAGAGCCGAGCAGATAGGCCAGGTGCTCGCAGGGGGCGGCCGTCCCGACATCCTCATAGAGGAGGCGAGCGGTTGGCCTGTTGTCATCGAGGCTGAGGGGAGTAATCATGCTAGCGCCGAGCGCGAAGCCCAGGCTCGACTAGGTCGCATGGTCGCCAACACAGGCCGACAAATCGAGACCGCGATTGCGCTGGTGTATCCGCCGAACCTCCACGCACTCGAAGGCTCCGTACTACGAGAAGCGATACGCCACACAAACGAAATGGAATACACGCTCTACACTCGCCGAGTCGGTCAGCCACCTGATCGCCTGCCGTCGCAGGGTTGGATAAGTGGTGGCGTGCGGGACTTGGCTATGCTCGTGCATCGCGCAGCTGTACCTCCTCCGAGGATCGAGACGCTCGCCACTGAGCTTGAGAACGGAGTAAGGCTCGCAGCAGAGGAGTTCACACATCGGCACATCTACGGAAGTGAACTCGGTGCGCAGGTCTCAAGAGTCCTAGGCCAATCTGACGACAAGGAAGGACAGACGCGACGCATGGCCATGACCGTCATTGCGAACGCCCTTGTTTTTCACGAGTCGCTAGCTGAGGTCGAGTTCCAAGTACCGGAGACCGATGGAGGTTTCACGCGCGGGGTTAGACCTGTCGAGTCCTTCCGTCCTGGAGGCCTCTTCGCTCCTGGAGAGGTCTGCTTGGAGTGGGAGCGCATTCTGTCCGTGAATTATTGGCCGATCTTCTGGTCCGCCAAAGAGATGCTTCGTCTCATGCCAACAGCCACAGCGAACGCCTTGCTTGGTTGGCTCTGGCAGACTGGCCAAAAGCTGGTTGCGGGTGGCGTAACCCGCTCACACGATCTCACCGGTATCGTCTTTCAAAGGTTGATCGCCGACCGAAAGTTTCTAGCGACATATTACACGCGACCCGAGGCGGCGGCGTTGCTCGCTGCCCTCGCGTTGCCAGCCAACAGGCCGCCCGGAGGCGCAGACTGGGGAGACGGCGAGACACTGGCCAGTGCTCAGATAGGGGACTTCGCCTGTGGCACGGGCACACTTCTGTCTATGGTATACCAACGGATGTCGCTCTTGCATGAACTAAATGGTGGAGACCCGCGCAAGCTGCACGGACCAATGATGCGACATGGACTGGTAGGTCTCGACGTGCTCAACATAGCCGTACACCTGACCGCGGCGATGCTTGCCGGAAGCCATCCCGACACACCGTTCGAGGGCGAATGCCTCTTGACGATGCCTTATGGCGAACAGACGGACCAGAACGTTGCGATCGGCTCGTTGGATTTGTTGGCCAAGACTGTACAGCAATCACTGATGGATACCGCCGCTGCCGTATCAGCTGGGGGCCGAGCCCCAGAGGAGGTACGCGACCTCGTGTCCAGGGTAGGCCACGCCCAGTTCGACCTAGTGATTATGAATCCTCCTTTTATCCGTTCGACTGGAATTGAAGCTGAGAAGCGTGGCACGGGAAACCCTGCATTCGCAGCCTTCAACACCGATAAGGCCGCCCAGAAGCGGATGCAGGATTCGCTCGCGAACCTCAAGGGGGGGAGCACCGATCGGAACCGGCAACACCGGACTTGCCGCAGACTTCCTTGACCTTGCGTTGCGCAAGGTGCGGAATGATGGTGTGATCGCGCTAGTGCTGCCGCTCAGCGCGATCAGTGGATTGGAATGGGAGAAGGCCCGTAAAGTCGTGGGAAGTCAGTGCCAGGACATTACCGTTTTGACAATAGCGGGTGCGGGTTCTTACGACTCCTCATTTTCTGCCGACACCGGGATGGCGGAATGTTTGTTGGTGGCCCGGACAGGCAACCAACACACGGAGAAGCGAGCGACTTTCGTGATGCTGCGTCGAAGGCCTCGGTCTGCGGTCGAAGCGGAATTGTTAGCTAATGAGATTTCACGCATTAGTGAGTCCGGGCAGTTGCGTGCCGTCGATCGTATGGACGGTCTGAGCACAATTGCTATCGGAGATCAAGACTACGGGGTCATGCTTGAATCTCCGCTTCCTGAATCAGGGCCTTGGCCGTTGGTAGGGATTCTTGACTGGGAATTAGCTCAGGTCGCCTGGAATCTCGAACGAGGTAAGCTTGTTCCTATAGGACTGCCGGGCAGAGACAGCATCGAACTTTCAGTAGTGCCCATAGGACAAGTTGCCCATCGAGGTCCTTACCATGCGGACATCGACTGGGATCAGCCAGATGGCACGCCTCGGGGTCCTTTCGAGTTGATCAAACCGGCGGTCAGCCCTGCGCCCACGTATCCGATGCTTTGGGCGCATGATGCCAAGCGCGAACGAAGGCTCATTGTCGATCCCGACTCCGAAGGTCAGATCAAGGCAGCCTCCGGGAAAGTGACCCACACTGAACTCATGGAAAAAGCTGAACGAATCAGCAAGACTGTCACTCGCGCTCACTATAACCGGGATTTGCAGTTCAACTCTCAATCTCTCATCGTTGCGATGACCGAGCTTCCGTGCATTGGTGGTCGGGCTTGGCCATCGGTTATTCTTACGGAGCCGGAGCGCGAATACGCCTTCGCGCTCTGGTGTAACTCAACGCTAGGGCTTCTTATGCACTGGTGGGTTGCAAACAAGACTCAATCGGGACGTGGTACCACGACCGTCACTAGCATCCCCAACATTCCAACGTTCGACGTGCGAACCCTGACCCATGTGCAGGTCGCTGCCGCGAAGGCCGCGTTCGAGGAGTTGCGGAAGCAGCGCTTTCTACCGTTCGACCAAATTGACGAAGACCTGGCCCGAGCGGAACTCGACCGCCGCCTGCTCGTAGAAGTGCTCAATCTACCGGAGAAACTTTCCGATCCAGGTGGCCCCATAGACCTTCTGAGACGCAAGCTAGCACGCGAGCCGCAGATTCATGGAGGAAAACAGACGCGTGTAGTCTTCTACAACCTTGTTGATGAAGAAGGCAATGGGGTCAGCAGTGAAGGAAGGGAGAGTCGTTCAGATCGTTAAGCGTCCGTTAACCAACCGATTTCTTAAGGAACTCCGCAACGGTTACTGCGCACTCGCTGTGCAAGAGGAAGGGGCTATCTAAGACTCCGGCAGGGTTATGAACGTATACTGTATTGCCTGCGTTCGGCGGCGGCATTATGATTGGGCGGCGGCGGTCCCCGGAACTCGATTGTAGGCGGGTAACGGCTTAATGGACCTGGGTCTCTTGGACAGGGTGGCTATCGTGGGCAATTCCAGCCAGGGAATTGGCCGGGAGACGGCGCTTTGCCTTGCACGCGAGGGAGTCAACCTGACCATAGTCTCCGACCACGAGGACGAACTGCGACAAACCGAGAGGGACATCTCAAGGGTCAGTTCACAACACAAAGTGCTGGCCATTCCGGGAGAGATGCTCAGTTCCGCCGACGTAAGAAGGGTCGTCAGGGGCACACACAACAGGTTCGGACGCATAGACATATTGGTCAACAGCATCGGCCAGCAACCCACCAAGGCCCCGTCCCTGATGGACGACCAAGAATGGGAAGAAGCCCTTCAGCGTAATTTCCTGAGCGTCGTCCGCATGTGCCGCGAGGTCATGCCGTACATGCAGCAGCAGCAATGGGGACGAATCATCAATCCCCTGTCGGCGCCGGTAGGCCGTTCATTCAAGGGACGGGTGGTCTCCATATCCAACCCCATCGCCTTGTTGGGATACTCCAAGATGCTGGCGGTCGAGCTGGGGGCCTTCAACATCACTGTGAACTCGGTGTTGGCCGGTGTGATAGACACCGAACCCTTGACCTCGTTCTACGAGGCGGCGGCCAACGACCAGGGGACGTCCCTCTCTGAGATCGTAAAGTCGGACATCCCTATGCACCGCATGGGGAAGCCCGGCGAGATGGCCGACCTGATAACCTTCCTAGCCTCCGAACGATCCAGCTACATCACCGGAACCACCGTTCCTGTGGATGGAGGGGCCGTCCAGTTCCCCATCTGATTAGACACACAGAGCCGCTATGAACACCGACGCTGTAATCCAAGCTGCCCAAAGCTTCATGCAACAATCGTCCCAGGCCGTGGACGGGTGGTTGATTCACGACTACCGCTACTCCAACCCCATCATGTGGCAAGCGCTTGGGGGCCGCATCTCCAACGTTACCCGTCCCTGCTGGCTTTACGTGCCGGCTTCGGGAGAACCCGTCCTCATCGTCCACCATGTGGACGCAGGAAGGTTCCAGAACGTCCCTTTCCGAAAGGACGTGTATAGAAACCGTGAGACCATGATCGAGTCTCTGGCAAAGGCGCTGCCGTCGGGCAGACGGGTCGCTATGGAGTATTCTCCCCTGGGATCCATTCCCAGGGTCTCCAAGGTGGACGCGGGCACGGTGGAGCTGGTTCGCGACCTGGGCGTGCAGGTGACATCGTCGGCAGACCTGCTCCAATACGCAACCCAGCGTTGGGGAGAAGCCCAGTTGGCGTCCCACAAACGCTCGGCGGACAAGCTGGGACGCATCGTGCTAGAGGCTTTCGACTATATCGGAACGAATCTCTCTCCGGGTGTCACAGAACATGCGGTGGCGGAGTTCATCAGGGGCCGCTTCAGAGAGGAGAACATCCACTCCCCCGACGGCCCCATCGTAGCGGCCAACGGGCATGCCGGCGACCCCCACTACGAGCCGCAGCCCGACGGACCTCCCTTCAAAGAAGGGGACTGGGTCTTAATTGACCTGTGGGCGCGAGAGGAGTCGGAGGAGGGAGTGTACGCCGACATCACCTGGGTGGCGTATATTGGCGACAATCCGCCCCAACGATGCCGGGAAGTGTTCGACATCGTGGTGGAAGCCCGTGACGCCGCCCTGGAGTTCATACAGGAAGCCCACGCCGACGGGCGCAGCGTAGAGGGGCGAGACGTCGACTACGTAGCCCGCGAGGTGATAACGGGCTACAACTACGGCGACTATTTCACCCACCGGCTGGGCCACAGCATCAGCGGTGAGGTCCACGGCGACGCTGTGAACCTGGACAGCTTTGAGACCGATGACCGGCGCGCCATAATACCCGGCATATGCTTCTCCATAGAGCCGGGCATATACCTGCCCGATTTCGGCATGCGCTCGGAGATAGACGTGTACATGTCGGAGGAAGGCCCCGTGCCTACCACCACCATCCAGCGTGAAATCGTCCTGATCCGGCACTAGACCGACCCACACGCCACCCCGCCTTTCCCACAGCCCTTAGCCGGGAGGGAAAAATGAGCGACCGCACAGAGGCAGACCCCGGAGGCCCCAGCGGCAGAACGCACTATCTTGTTTCGTGTGTGAGGCGGAAGAGTCCCGCGCCGGCCCCAGCCAAGGAACTCTACACCTCCGACTGGTTCCGCAAGGCGCGGGAATACGTGGAGAGGACAGGTCAACCGTGGTCCATCTTGTCTGCGAAGCATGGCCTGCTCCACCCGGAGACAGTCATCGAGCCATACGACAAGACGCTGAGAACCATGCCCATCGACCAGCGGCGTGGTTGGGCGCAGCGTGTCTTGGTGGACATCGAGCGTGGCCTCGGAGACGCCGAGTCAGTCGTGCTTCTGACCAGCCGACGCTACCGTGAATTCCTTGAGCTCTCCCTGAGGGAGCGGGGTTTCGACGTGCAAGTTCCCATGAAAGGACTGCGCATCGGTGAACAGCTTGCATGGCTCAAACGCCAACTCAGCCCATGACAAGCCGTCTCGCCGACTTCCCATAGATGGGAATCAGATACAGCCACTTCCTCGATAGCGTCGTCGCCGGAATAATGTTATCATATTGTTATCACTTGCCTGAGAATGCCATATGGCAACCGTAAACGTGCGACGTTTGGACGATGAAGTCGTTAGGCGGCTAAAACGCCGAGCCGCTGAGAACAATCGCTCCCTCGAGAGCGAGGCCCGCCACATTTTGGAACAGGCCGCCGAGGCTGGCACGGTCGAAAAGGTCACGACATTCCGGGCCTTGGCGGAGGGTCTGCGAAAGAAGACCAACAACCGTCCTCAAACCCCATCGCATATTTTGATCAGAGAAGACCGCGACAACGGACATGGTCCTGAATAATGCGATTGGTGGTTGATGCCAGCGTCGCCGTCAAATGGTTTGTCGAAGAGGAAGGCTCTGACGCAGCCGATCGCCTGCTTGATGGGAGCCACGATCTCTTTGCCCCTCGCCTGCTGGCGTCGGAGGTCGGCAACGCGTTATGGCGAAAAGTCCACAGGGGGGAGATAGAGAGAAGCCGCGCCGGAGCGCTGGCCGCTGCCATTCCCGATATGGCCGTCAGTTGGGCAAGCGATGAAGGCATTTCTTCCGATGCGGTCCGCTTATCCCTGGCGCTGGACCGTCCTGTATATGACTGTCTCTATCTCGCTCTGGCGTATCGAATAAGCGCGACATTGGTAACGGCTGACACCCGTTTTGTAAATGCGCTGGCGGGAACGGAGCATGGCGAAGCGGCGGTTACACTGGACAGCCTCCCATTAAAATGACCGGGGCTGGCCGCAGCCGCGCGACCAGGATGGTGTGCGCTCAAACTTGAGCACTGGGCTTGGGGGATAGAGTCAGCGAACGTTGCCGATGGGCTGTCGGGGTTTCAAGCCCCGACGGCCCTTAGAACACCTGCTCCATGTACTCGCCGATTTCCGACAGGTGGAAGTCGGCCACCGCCACCTCGGGCGCCCACACTATCTGGTCAGAAGACCAGCGTATCGTCCCCTTGCGTTCCGCCCCGATTCCCAGGATGTTCCTCAGCACGTTGTGGACGTTCTCGTTCATACGCAGGGTGTTGGGCTTGATGGGAGCCGCGAGTCTGCCGTCTTTGATCATGTAGGAGTCGCCGATGACTGTGCCGCTGAAGTCTCCCGCTCCAATTCCGTTGACGGGATAGGTGTACCATATCCGGCCGATGTAGAGGCCGTCGCCGACGCGCCGCAGCAGTTCCTCATTGGTGCAGGGATCGGCGCTCTCGATAATCAAGTTGGTGGGGGTCACGCCGGGAGACGCGTCGAAGTTCCGTCCGCCGCCCCTTCCGCTGCGGAAACCGTTGCGGGGAGACAACGCCGCAGCCACTCCCTTGGGGTCCACTCCCAGCTTTTCGCTTCCCTTGGGGTCGTTGAGAAGCCGCTGGGTCTCATAATAGTTGGACAGAAGCCCGACAAGGGAGCCCCCTCGAATGAGGTCGACTCTTCCCGTGGGAAGACCCTCATCCGTGATGGATTTGCTGGCCGCAAGACCTGCCGCCGAGCCGTCGTCGTAGATGCTCAACGTCTCATCGGCCACCTGCTGGCCGAACTTGCCCATGTAGGTTGAAGCCCCAGCGTAGAACATCTCCGCATAGAGGCTGGGCATCAGAATCCACTCCAATATCTCAGTGAGCGTCTGCGGACCGAGGACCACACGATAGGCTCCCGTCTCAACCCGCTGGCCATTGACTGACGCTATAGCGTTCCGGGCGGCCTCGGCCCCAGCCTCTCCCGTCAAGTCCGAAAGGCGGCTTCCCACAGACCAGCCGCTCCCCTTGGCCGCAGCGTCTTCCAGCATGGCCGTGGCGAAGGACATGACCAACGTTGACTCGTCCGATTGGACTTGGGGCATGTGAGTGGAAGCTATGGCCATCCGTTCCTGCAGCATGATTACGTCGCCGCCCAGGATGACTCCCAGGTCTCTCACTCCTTCAGGCGACCCGGCCAGGTTCAGCAGGTCTTCCGAGGTCCCTATAGTCTCCAGAGTCCGCTCCACCGTCTGCCATCCGGCGGCGACCATCTTGCCGCTCTTAATACGCATGACGGCTGGGTCGTGGTACTTAGACAAGCCGGGAGTCTCTCCAGTAGGCTTGGGCAGGGACACATACTCCCTGTCCACCACGGCGCCCTGACGGGCCTTTTCCAACGCCTTCCTCACTCCCTCCAAAGACAGGTCCGTTGGCTCGCTGCCGAACCCGGTCTTGACCCCGTCGTCTGTGGAGAACGCCACACGGATGCCCAGGCCGTAGGACTCCAGCGACTTGGGTTCTTCCACGCCATTGCTGGGTATACGGGACGTGTAGTTGAGCCGTACCGTCAGGTTGCCGTTCGCCGCGGCGAACACTTCTGCCTCAGACACGTCAGGCTGAGCTTTGAGATACGCCAAGCCTTCTTTGACTGACCTGCGTAATCGGCTTATAGGCGTCAGGGGCATATCACTTCTCCGCCTTGGAATTGGATGGCCTTAAGCTGTGTGGGGCAGGTTACGCCACCGGGCCTGTGAGACGGGCGATGCCACGCATGGTGGGCCCGCCGTTGCTCATGCGCTTGGCCTGCATGGGCTGGCCCTTGCCGCAGTTGGGCACGGGATACATCTTAAAGTCGGAGCCAACGGCGTCGATGCTCATAAAGTAGTCTCGTGAGTCGGACGTGATTCCGCCGTCCCTGTACAGCTGGCCCAGCTGGCCGTTCTTTATCTCATAGACCTTCACCGCGGTAATGCGGAAGTTCTCCCTGGCCTCTGACACGGAGGGTATGCGGTGGCCGGAGACGTAGTATCCATCCTCTACTTCGCTGATAATCTGCTGCGGGTCCTGCTCGCCGGGTGCGAATACGGTATTGGTCATACGAATCAGGGGAACAAGGCTTGCCTCGGTGGCCCTAGAGGAGCCGTTGGCCTCAGCCCCCAGAATGGCGGCTGTCTGGCGATTGTTCAGGAACTCCTCCATTACGCCGTCTCGGATATGGTAGGCCCGGCGGGCGGGAGTCCCGTCGTGGTCGTACTTGAAGGACCCGAACCCCTCCATGGTGGGATCGGAGAAGGCGTTCACCAGAGGCGAGGCGATGGGCTTGCCCATCTGGTTGTCTTTCATGTCTCTGAAGAACCAGCTGCGCCCGGCGTAGGAAGTCTCATATTTGAGGGCCCGGTCCAACTCCGACGGGTGCCCCACCACCTCGTGCACCAGGAGAGTGTTGAAGTGGGGGTCGATGACCACCGTCACGTCCTTGTCTGGAGGCCTCAGCGGAGGCGCGTTCACGACTTCCACGGCATCGACGCCCAGCTTCTTGCAAAATGAGATGAAGTCGGGCAGTACGATGGGGCCGTTGTCGTAACCCTCCGTAAGAATCTCCCATCCCCGCTGGTGGCCGGTGAAGTCGTATATCTCCATCGTGCCGTGGTCGGCAGCGCATATCGCCACGACGAACCCTTCCGTCTGGGCGAAGCTCTGGTCGATGTCTGCGCCTTCGGAGCTGCAGAACAGCTCCCGCAGCACAAAGGTCCCCGCAGAGGCCGCTGTGTACACCACCTGGTCACTGGCTTGGGCGGCCTTGCAGCCATCCAGAGCCATGCCCATAACGTCATTGAGGTGCACGGACCGAGGGTCTATCTTGTATACGGCTTCGACCGTGTCCTGAGCGATGGGAACAGAGGCCAGCGTTGGGTTGGAGAGGCTCGCTCCCAATGCTCCCAAACGCTTCCTGGCGGACGCTTTCATCCTGGCGCTGGCCCTGGCCCTGTCGTGGGCCTGGGTGATGCCTTCCATGATGACGTGGCCTATCCGGTCGACGTCAGCGGCTCCAAGGATGCGACCATAAAACCCTGGAGCGGTAACGCGTCCTCCCGAAATGACACGTACGCCAAAGTCGAAGGCATAGTCCTCCGCTGAAGCCTTCTCGTTTCCGTTTTCGGCGACGGCTCCTTTTTCTTCCCGCACCTGCATACGGACGTCGCAATACTCCAAGCCGGGGAGACGCTTGGCGTCATCGTTGACTATTGAGACCAGTTGAGGCCTGATTTTGTCCAGCAGGCCCACTTCCACTCTTTCAGACATCTTTCAACTTCCGTTCTGAATTTGGATCGAGTACTCTAGCTGGTTACGGCCCCCGAAGAGGCAGAGGACACCAGGCGGGCGTATTTTGCCAGAGCGCCGACGGAATATCTTGACTCAGGGGCCTGCCACGCGCGGCGTCGCCGTTCCATCTCCTCGTCGGGAACATCCACTGCCAGCAGACGTCGTGGAATGTCCAGAGTGACCAAGTCCCCGTCGTTGACCAGTCCGATGGGGCCTCCCACCGCGGCCTCCGGAGCTATGTGGCCTGCCATGAGGCCGCGAGTGGCTCCAGAAAAGCGCCCGTCAGTCACCAGGGCCACCTGCTCGCCCAGTCCTTGTCCGACCAGCGCCGCAGTCACTCCCAGCATCTCACGCATTCCGGGTCCGCCCTTGGGTCCCTCATACCGTATGACCACTACGTCTCCTGCTTGAATCTCCTGGCGCCGTATAGCCGCAAAGGCGTCCTCTTCCCGGTCGAATACTCGCGCCGGACCCGTTTGCTGGATGTGGCCCTGGCTGGCCGAGACCTTGACGACGGCGCCCTCCGGGGCCAGGTTCCCCTTCAGGATAACCAAGCCTCCGGTGGGCGCCAGGGGCTGGCCCACTTGGGCCACCACTGGCTGGTCTTCGACCACGTCCAGAGCTGCAAGGTTCTCCTCAATGGTCCTTCCCGTGATCGTTAGCTGGCTGCCGTCCAGCAGTCCAGCCGACAGCAACCGCTTCATAACGAGGGGAACGCCTCCCACCCGGTCCAGGTCCGACATGACATACCGTCCGCCCGGCTTCATGTCGGCAATATAGGGAGTATTGGAGCTGATGCGGTCGAAGTCGTCTATGTCCAAATCAACCTTGGTCTCATGGGCGACTGCCAGCAGATGGAGCACGGCATTGGTGGAGCCTCCCATCGCGGACACGACAGTGATGGCGTTTTCGAAGGCCTGACGGGTCATGATGTCCCTGGGCTTGATTCCCCTTTCCAAGCAACTCATCACCGCTTGGCCGGCCTCCACGGAGCTTGACAGCCTGCGCCCGTCTATGGCCGGAATGGAGGCGGCGCCCGGCAGAGACATCCCAATGGCCTCGATGGCGGCGGCCATAGTGTTGGCCGTGAACAGACCGGCGCAGGAGCCCTCGCCAGGACATGCGCAGGACTCTAGGGAGGTCAAGTCCTGAGTGGACATCGCTCCTTTGGAATGGGCGCCGACGGCCTCGAACACGTCCTGAATGTTCACGTCCCTCTCAAGGAATTGCCCAGGCATTATGGAGCCGCCGTATATGAAGACGGACGGGATGTTCAGCCGAGCGGCGGCCATGAGGCAGCCAGGGAGGTTCTTGTCGCACCCGGCGATGGTCACCAACCCGTCGAACCGCTGGCCGAACGCGACCACCTCTATGGAATCGGCTATGACCTCCCGGCTGATGAGGGATGCCTTCATCCCTTCCGTACCCATGGATATGCCGTCGCTGACGGTGATGGTTCCGAACTGGAAAGGCGTGCCCCCAGAAGAAATCACTCCTTCCCTTACCGGCTCGACCAGCTTGCCCAGATGTACGTTGCAGGGGGTGATGTCGCTGGCGAGGTTGGCGATGCCAATGAAAGGCTTGTCCAGGTCTTCCCGGCTGAGGCCCATAGCCAGAAGCATTGCCCTGGCTGGCGCCCTGTCGGGACCCTCGGTGATGTCACGGCTCATGTGCTTTAGACCGGCGCCGCTGGCGGTTGCCATAGTTCCTCCTTTGACGAGAGAGGCCCCGAAATAACGCCTCCCAAGGGACCGAATTACCGGGAAACCATCATGCTGCTGTCAATGAAGCTTGTATGCGTCAGGCCCATTATATGTACGTTTGGCAGGCGCCGCCACAACACTGCTCTATCAGAAGGGCAATTCCTGGCCTACGCCCCTTTCACGGGCCTTCTTATATACGTGGAGGGCCGCCGCCACATCCTCCAAAGCCACTCCCTGGGACTCAAAGAGCGTCACGTCAGCAGCCTCCGGGCGACCTGCGATCTTTCTGGTGACTAGGTCGGCCAACGTTGCGACCTTGGTCCAGCGGAACGCTCCCCGCTCAGCCGGCCAAATCAGGTCGCCGCATTCCGCCTTGGCCTGGTCCAAATCGTCGACGACTATGACCGGTGATCGGGTCACTGTCTCCTCGTCGACCTCTCGACGCAGCCAGTGGTTGCCCCCGGCAGCGTTGACGTGGGCCCCGTCCTTGAGCCATTCGCCCATTAGCACAGGGTCTCTGGAGTCCGTAATTGTGACAGCGATGTCCGCGCCGCGAATGCACTCCTCGGCGCTGGCCGCAGGAGTCACCTCCACGTCCAACCGCTGGGACATTCTGGAAGCGAAAGCCTCGCGGTTCGCAGCGTTCCGACTGAAGGCACGGACGCGCTTGATGGGTCGGACCGCGCATATTGCTTCCACCTGGCTCCTGGCCTGAAACCCGGTGCCGAGTATACCCACGGTGTCGGCGTCCTCGGAGGCCATAAACCTGGTGGCCAGACCGGAGGCCGCTCCGGTCCGTATCTGTCCTAGCGTTCCCGCTTCCATAACGGACAACAACCCACCACTATCCCCGTCGTAAAGCATCATGAGGAACTTGCTTTCACCCCGCGGGAACGTGGTGTAGGCCTTGTAGCCGAACCCTGTCATGTCGGAAGCGATGGCGGCGGCCGACATCAGGTGCAGAAAGCCCCTGGGAAGTCGAATGCCATTGCGGGGAACGTTCTCAGCCAGGCCGCTGGACGAGTGGATGAACGCCGTCTCCAACGCGTCGATGCACTCCTTCATGGTCAACAGTCCCCGGACTTCGCTTTCGTTTAGAAAAAGGGCCATCGGACCTCCAGAAATTCTTCTTTCGGAAGCGTTTGCTCAACCCAACGGACCGTAGAATATTTTGAAGGGGCGGGCCGTGTCCATTGCTCCGCCATCAAGGGTTCCGGTCAGGCAGGTAGGACATAAGGGCGTCAATGGAGGTATACGTGAACTTGTACCCGGTGTCCCGCTTCAGCTTGGCGGTGCTCATAATGATGGGGTGGCGCACAAAATTCAACCCCGCGGAAGGAGACTCTTTCTGGATGCCCAATTTCCAGGTCGTCTCCACCAACCCATAGGCCAAGAAGGACGGCAGGAATACAAGCTTGCGATTAGACAACTTGGCCATCCGGCTGTAATGAATGACTCCGTCGCCGGCTACATTGTATGTGCCCGGCAAGGGATTGTTTATGAAACAGTGAAGAACGGAGGCAAGATCGTATTCGTGGACGAACTGCAACGGTGGGTCTGATCCGGCCACGCCCACAAGCGCCGGCTTGAACAAGGCACGGGTGACGTAGTTGTCGGCGCCGGGACCCATGACGACACAAGGGCGCAACACCGACACCGTTACCTCTGGATTATCGGCGCCGAAGGTCCTCACCATCTCCTCGGCCATAGACTTGTCCTCGGAGTATTGGAACCTCTGCAAGGGGCGGACTGAAGCCTCTTCCGTGATGGGTATCGGGTTGGCCCGTTGGGCGCCATATACGGTATGGGAACTGACGTAGACCAGGTTCTTGACTCTGGCCCCTCTGCAGGCGTTCAGCACACTTTCTAGACCTTTCAGATTGTTGGTCCTGACCGCCTCCACTTCCTTGCGGGTCCTGCCCGGCTTCAGGATAAAGGCCAAGTGGACCACCGTGTCCACGTGATTGTCCTTGAAAAGGTCTTCCGTGGCCTGGACGATGTCCATACGCCGGGTCGTTACGTTGCGGAAGGGGATGGGCAGCGGCCTGTGGTCGATGGCCAAGACGCGACCCAGCGATTCATCCTCTTCTAGCAGGCCCAACAGGTTCGTCCCGACATACCCTGACGCTCCGGTCACGGCCACGACCCTCGGTTTAGTCCCGCTCTTTACCATCTCACTTCATTCCCAGCCGTGATTGTTCACAACGTTGAAAGACCGGACCCGCACCGATTGTGCCCGGGTGCACTGATGCCCACGCCAACTTATTCGCACATTCATACCACATTCCCCGTCGGGGTTATAGATGTTCCGGGAGCAATTCACGCCTGCTCCCGGCTTGGGCCGGACTTCAGAGACTCTCCGAGCGAGGACTTCCCATGGGGAGCAGGCTTCGCAACCAGGCGCTGGCCGTAACCAGATACTTCTCCCGCGCAGTAAGGCTCACCCTTCCGGCGAATACATCAAATTTCCTGGCCTCCAATCTGTCCAGTATCTGGCTGTACAGCCGTCCCAAGACAGCAGGACACGCCCGCTCTCTGGCGGACAGATAGGGCAGCAGTTTGGAGCCGCTCTCGAAATATGTCCGGGCGCGATGGACCTGGAACCTCATGAGATTGTTGAAGGGCTCGTTGATGACGCCGTCTCGGAGTTCGTCTATGGAATATCCGAATTCCTCCATCTCGTTCAGCGGAATGTAGACCCGGCCGCGCTCTAGGTCCTCCTTGACGTCTCTAAGGATGTTGGTAAGCTGCATGGCCACGCCCAAGTCTATGGCGTGGCTCTTGGCCCGTTCGTCTGAGTATCCGAATATCTGGATGCAGCAGAGCCCCACCACCGAGGCCACTTTGTAACAATAGTCGGTCAGCTCTACGAAGCTGTTGTAGGTGTGCTTGGTCAGGTCCGTTTCTACCCCGGCCACCACTTCCAGGAAATAGTCTTCGGGGATGCCGAAAGTTGACGCAGTGTCGGCTATGGCAGTGAACACGGGCTCGTCCGCGGGATCGTCTATGACTCCTTTGTACGCCAGCGACAGCTTGCGGCGAATCTCCGTCAGGCGGGCCAATTTCTCTTCAATCGGAAGGTCTTCGTCGCTGGCGTCGTCGCAAAGCCTGCAGAAAGCGTAGGAAGCGTATATCGACTGTCGCTTTTTGGGCGGCAGAGTAATGAACGCGTAATAGAAGTTCTTCGCCTCGCGCTTGGCTATAAGGCGACAGGAGTCATAGGCTAGGTCCACGTCCGGCATGGCGCAGGAGCCTCTTCATCACTGGCCTATAACTTGAACCACCACTTCGCGAGGTCGTGGATGGTCCAGTTCGACCACGAAGATGCTTTGCCAGGAGCCGAATACCATGCCGCCGTTTGCTATGGGTATGGTCTCGCTGCCGCCCATCAACAAGTGCTGGCAATGAGCGTGGCCGTTGGGCGCCTCGTTGTCCGTCATATTGGCGGTGCGAATCTCGAAGTCGTTATGCCGGTAGTAGGCGTTCCGGGGTGATATGCGCTCTAGAAAGTCTTCCATGTCCTGGAGCAGCAACGGTTCGTTCTCGTTTATCTTGATGGCGGCGGTGGTGTGTTTGGAATAGACCACTACAAATCCGTTTCTAACGCCGGAATCGGCCACGCATTCGCGAACGTGGGAAGTAATGTCCATGAATTCCGGAGCCCGCTCGCTGTGCACCTTGATACAATAGGTCTTGCACGCCATGGGTCCGGCGTCGGCGCTTTCCAGCCTCTCGGGACGGGACTCGGGAACCGTGGCATAGGTTTCCGAACCCCGCTCTTGTGGCATCGACAGCTGCGTCACAGTATCTGGGGCGATTTCCTCGATAAGTCTTTTTACCATATTAACCTCCGCCGTTCCTGGAAACAACTTTCCTAGATTGTCTTTGACGCCTTTTCCCTGTAACGACCCAACGCCATCAACGGCCAAATGTTCCGGTACATGTGGTAGTTGATCATGAACCCGGCTGGCATTTCTGTGCCTTGGTAGCCGTCATCGGTGGGCTTTGGATAACGGGCCAACCGTTTGCCAATGCCATAGCCGGGGAACCCTGTGCCCGTAAAGTAAGGCTCATCCCAGGAGCCGTCTGAGAGCTGTGTCTCCATTAAACGCCTTATGCCCTGCTCGGTGGCGGGATGGTCGATTTCTCCGGCTGACATCAAGGCCAACAAGGCCCATGCCGTCTGGGACGGCGTGGACGGGCCTCGCCCCCGCCACTCCCAGTCCACGTACGAGGCGCAGCTTTCTCCCCAGCCTCCGTCCGGGTTCTGGTGGGCCAGCAGCCAGTCCACGGCCTTCCTGACGTAAGGTTGGCTCATGTCCTCGCCTATGGCCTCCAGGGCGGGAAGGACGGCGCCGGTTCCGTAGATGTAGTTGACGCCCCACCTGCCGAACCAGGGGCCGTCGGCCTCCTGCTCAGACCGGATGTACTCATACCCTCTTAGGAGCGGCTGGAAGTCCTTTGTATAACCAAGCTTGCCCAAGGCCTCCACCACGTGGGCCGTGACGTCTACACTGGGTGCGTCCAGAGTCTCTCCGAAGTCGGAAAAAGGTATCTTGGCCACGTACCCCGCGTCGTTGTCCTTGTCAAAGGCCGCCCAACCTCCGTTGGAGCACTGCATTCCCAGCATCCAATCGATGCCCTTGCGAATGGCCTGCGCCTTCTTGGACTCCCCTTCCCTGTCAAGCCGGATCTCCTTCAGGGCTATCAACACTTCCGCCGCGTCGTCCACGTCGGGATAAGTGTCGTTGGCGAATTCGAAAGCCCATCCTCCCGGCTCCACTCCCTTAACATTCACCTGCCAGTCACCTCCGGAGGTGACTTGCTCATCCAACATCCAGTAGCCAGCGCGTTGGAGGGCCGGGTGGTCGGGGGCCATGCCTGAGTCCAACAGCCCGATGGCCGCAAGACAGGTGTCCCAGACCGGCGACACACAGGCCTGGACCCTCCAAGTGTCGCCCTCCTCTATTCCGAACTTTTCAAAGCCCTCGAAGCCCTTCCTCATCACCGGGTGGTCCATGGATAGACCCATGTGCTTGAGGGCGATAAGCGAGTAGACCCACGGCGGCTGGATTCCACCCCATGAACCGTCAGCCTCCTGGCGCGACATTATCCATTCCATGGCCTTTCTAATGGCGCGGTCGCGGCCGGGCTTTATGGGAAGGCCGTTGTACAGTCGTAGGACCGAGTCGGCCATGAGCAGCATGGTTCGCAAAGAAAAAAGTGACTTCGGCTTGCGAAGGGAATAGTCCGTGAGTTGCCTGGGCGTCGGGTACAGCTCGTCGATGGTCGCCCATGTCGGCGCTGGCTTGGAAGGCTGCTCGGACAGAATGATAGTCATAGGCACGACGGTGGCCCTGGCCCAACTGGAGAACCGGTATATGTTGAACGGCGCCCACGTGGGAAGCAAGACTATCTCAGGCAACATGGCCGGAGTGCCTTTCCATTCCCATTGGCCGAACAGGGACAGCCATATCTTGGTGAAGATGCGCACCTCGGGCACCCCGCCCTTGCTGAGGATAAAGTCCCTGGCCTTCTTCATCTCCGGACGGTCAGCGGAAACTCCAGCCAGCTTCAGAGCAAAGTAGCACTCCACGGAGGTGGACACGTCGCCGGGGGCCTCGTAGTACTGTCCCCAGGAGCCGTCCTCCTGCTGGCGACTGCGGATGTGGTTGACTAACTTGCGCCAACGCTCTTTGTCCTCCACCTCCAGGAAGTAAGTGAGCATCAGGTACTCGGCTTCCATGGTTGGGTTGGACTCCAACTCGCCCCACCAGTAACCCTCCGGCCATTGGACCGACAGAAGGTATTTCTGCGAACGCTTGATGACAGACTCCGCCCTCTCCAGGAGGCTCCGTTCCGCTTTGCGGGACAGTTCGAGCCTCAAGAGCGGCTTCAGGTGAAGGGCAAAGAACGTGCTCTTCTCCGGTTTAGGGGATGCTTCAACCATCTCTTATTCTCTTTTTTAACAGTAGTTGTGATCCTTGAACCACTTGACTGCTTTCTCCAAGGCGTCTTCCACCGGACTCTGGGGCAAGCCCAACTCGTTGACTGCTTTGGCGCAGTCGACATACATGGGCTTTCGGGCCAGCTTGAGGGCTTCCACCGGAATCGCCGGCTCCCGCTTCATTAGTCCGGATTCAACCAGGCCGTCGAGATAGCCTGCCGCCATAGCCGCCCAGAAGGGTATGCGGAATCTTGGGGGTTTCCTTCCGGTCAGCTCGGCCAGCGTTCTCAGAATCTCCTCCAGCGACATGTTGCGATTCCCCAGAAGATAACGCTCTCCCACTCTTCCCCGCTCCAGAGCCAACACGTGGCCTTTGGCGACGTCCTCTACATCGACCACATTCAAGCCCGTATTCACGTAAGCCGGAACTTTCCCATTGAGGAAGTCCACCACCACCCGGCCCGACGGCGTAGGCTTTACGTCCCACGGACCCACCGGGTAAGTCGGGTTCACCACCACCACCGGAAGCCCCTTTTCCGCCTTCTCCAAGACCGCCTGTTCCGCCAAATACTTGGACTTCTTGTAGTGGCCCGTTAGTTCGCTGGGCTCGGGGTGGTCTTCCTCGGTGGCCGACCGGTCTCTATGGAACTTCACAGTAGAGACGGTGCTGGTGTACACCACCCTGTTTACCTTTGCCCGCGCGGCCTCTTCCAGGACGTTTTTGGTCCCCTCTACGTTAACTTCGTACACGCGTTCCGGGGTCTTTGACCAGAAAGAGTAGACGGCCGCGCAGTGGATTACTGCGTCGCAGCCGTCAAGTGCGGACGCTATTGATCGACGGTCAGTTACGTCGCCTAGCGCTGTCTCAACGCCTGTGCCTTCTAGATTTATTAAAGTGCTCTCTGGTCTAACCAGAGCTTTGGCCTGATGCCCTCCTGCCACGAGGGATCGGACTACGTTTGCTCCTATGAATCCCGTCGCTCCCGTGACTAACGCTTTCAAGTCACCGCCTGTCTAGAGCCACGCCCTTCCTCCCGATTGCCGTCTGTACGGCCATCGGGAGATAAGCTTGAAGAAACCTTTCCAAGGTGCGCGTCGCTTTGGACGCCCCCGATCTCAAAGCTATGAGCGCCGGCAAATCCCAAGGGTGCGTGACCGCATAAGACGCTCCCGATATGGCCTGGCTTGTCACGGAGCCGCCTCCGATGTCCGCCATTTGGGGCGGAACAAACCGGTCGGCAGTGTCCACGACAGCTCGAATGCTAATGAAAGGAACTCCGAGACGGGATGCTTCTTTCGCAAAATAGTAATCTTCCATGGTCACAAAAGAGGCGCCTGTCCGGTCGAATAGGTCTAGCTTCTCAGCTGACGTGCACACCGGTCGGCGTGAAGTATACGCAGGCAATAATCGGCAACCCACTTCCGAGGCGATGGTCTGGACTCTGGCCAGCATCTCCCGGTCACATTCAATGGGAGGACCGGACTCTTCCTGGATCTGGGTCGCTGTGACCAAGTCCCCAACCTTCAGGGTCGGGTCCAAACCGCCGGCGAACCCCAAAGCTACAATGCCACCCCCACCCCGCACAGCCTCCGTTAATGCACGTGTAGAGAAACCGGACGGCCACGGCCCAACTCCAGTGACGACGGCATCAGCGTAAATGTTGGATAAAGAGGCGGTTCTGCGGAGGGCCTGGGCCTCCCGCACCATTGGCGTCAAGAAGACAATTCGAGGCATAAGCTAGCTGGCCGTAATCCCGCTCTTGCTGACGGCTCCGGACTTGATGAGAGTGACCCAATCCCTGGGGCTGCTGACCGCGTTGAAGATGGTGGCCGACTCGAACCCGCAGTGCATCATGCAGCCGGAGCACCTGGGGTCCCGACCCACCCCGTATTTCTCATTCCACAGAATGGGGTCGAATAGCTCATCCACGTTCTGCACATGCTCATCGGCCAAGGGATAGCAGGGCTTTCTCCAACCCATCACCGTGTAAGTAGGGTTGGACCAGGCGGTGCACTGGTACTCCCGTTTCCCACGGAGGAAGTCCAGATAGATGGGATTGTTGTACATCTTCAGGTCCTTGATGGCCTTTTCGTCCAGGATTTCCTTGAAGGCCTCCGTGGACTCCTTACGGGTCAGGAAGATGTCGTGGTCCGGGGCGTGGGTGTAGTCGTAACCCGGCGAGACCATGCAACCTTCCACTCCCAGGTCAGTCATCGTCTTAAAGAGAGCGTGCATGTCTTCCACGTCCACGCCACGGTAGATAGTGGAGTTGGTGCATACCCTGTAGCCCGAGTCCAGGGCCGTTTCTATGGCCTGGAGGGCCCTCTTGAAGACGCCCTTGCGGGCGACAGCCTCGTCGTGCTTTTCCTCCATGCCGTCCATGTGGACGACCCACGAGAGGTATTTGGAGGGCGGGACTTTCTTCATAACTCTTTCGAGGAGCAACCCGTTGGTGCAGCAGTAGACGAAATACTTTCGCCGCACCAACTCGTTGATAATCTCGTCTATCTTGGGATGGATGGTGGGTTCTCCCCCGGCTATGGAGACGATGGGCGCCCCCGACTCCTCAACTGCCCGTATGCATTCGTCCACGCCCATCATCTTGTCCATCACCGGCTTGTATTCGTGGATGCGGCCGCACCCCACGCAAGCCAGGTTGCACATCTCCAACGGTTCGAGCATCGTGACAAGGGGGAAACGCTTCCTCCCTTTCAGCCGGTTGCTGACCATGTACCAAGCCAACTTGACGGACATCACCATTGGCCTGGAAGCCCGCTTCTTGGCGCGGACGCCTAACTCTTCCTGCCGTTCTTCAACCGCCTTCAATTCTTACGCTCCATCTCTAGCATCACGACTGGCGTTCCACAAGGAACGCTGCCATATGCTCCAGCTCCTGCAAAGCCCAGGGACTCATGTCGGCTTCCCTGGCGTGTCCTAGCGCCAGTCCCGTAGCCCGCTGAGTGTCCGACGTGGAATATTCCGCCGCGTTCAACTCAGCCAGGACGTCCAGGACGTCATCTACGTCCCGTTCGTCCACCTCCTCGCTGCTGTACACTTCCGTCAACCTCTTCAGCGACGGCCCCTCGGCCGCTTCCAGAGCAAAAACTATGGGGAAAGACTTCTTCTTCCTCCTTATGTCGTTGCCCACGGACTTGCCGGTGGCTCCCTCGTCGCCCCAAATTCCCAGGTGGTCGTCCCGTATCTGGAAAGCGCGCCCGAGATATGCTCCTATCCGGGCGAAATGGTGCACGGAGTCCTCGTCGTCGGTCCCAATGAGCGCGCCCATTTCCATTCCGCACCTGATCAGGGCGCCAGTCTTGCAGGCGATCATCCCCAGGTAGTCTTCCAAACGGATGTCTAAGCGCCCCTCAAAGGACAGGTCCATGCATTGTCCTCGAATCATATCCAAGTACGCCTGTGTCAACAGCCAGGAGGCCTTCAGGGCCTTATGCTCAGGCAGTCCGGCTATCGATAAAGCGGATATGTCCGCCAGCGAGCGCATGGCATTTCCAGCTGTTATGGCCTGTGGCTGCCCCCACAAGACCCAGAGGGTTGACCTGTGCCTCCGCTCAGTGTCGCCGTCCTGGATGTCGTCGTGGACTAGGGAGAAGTTGTGGACCAGTTCGAGAGCGACTGCGGCGGGCATTGCCTGCTCCCAGGAACCGGAATGGGCCTCGCAGGAGAACAGGCACAGTGCGGGCCTGAGGGCCTTGCCCGCGGAAACCCGCTCTTCCAGCAGGTATCCCTCTTCATTCGCCCATCCCATGTGATAGAGCATCATCGTGTAAAGATCGGAGCCGCTGTCTCCTGAGTCGTTCACCGGGGAGATGGCGCGCCGTAGGGCATTCTCCAACTCTTCGTTGTACCTGGAAAAGAATGAAGGAACGGAAGGGCCTACAAAGCCTCCCGTACCGGCTTCCCCTGTCTTAACCCTACCCGCTCCAGCCATAAGACGTCCCTGAACAGGGATACATCGCAAGACGATGCTCGCAAGATTAGCAAAGGGCGCCCCTGCTGTCAAGCCCAACGATTCGAATAAACGGGGATTCAAGGGCCAAGTAGGGGCGACCGGCCGGTCGCCCCTACGACCTCCCAAGAGAGGTCTCTGTATAAGCTCCATTATACCGGCGCAGGCCGGTATCCAGCGTCTTCTCTGAAGCTAGGGGCCACCCTCACGCTAACCCTCTCCCCCTGGGAGAGGGAATTACGGAAAGGCCTCCGAGGTGAGAAGGAACAGGCGACAGCTCCCCTACGGCTGGCCTATGACCTGCTCCAGCTTGTGGTGCTCCACCAGCTCCCATATCTCGGACCAGGTGTCGTCCTCGATATAGATTCCGTCACGGCGGCGCTGCTGCTCGTTCTTGTGCTCGATCTCGCCTGGATAGAGCACCTCTGTGAATCCCTTGGCCGGAGGAGTCTGTTTTACGTACTCCCCGAATTCCTTCAGGTCCTTCTTGAACACGTCCAGCGGACGGAAGGCGTTCACGTCAAAGCAAGCCAGGAAGCAGCCGTCATTGTGCTTTCCCTGGGGGTCGATGCCGAAACCCAGGCCCGTCAGGACCGCAGAGAGGGTTTCCACCATAAAGGAGAGGCCGTAGCCCTTGTGGCCCTGGTCTCCTCCCAGGGGCAGAATGGCCCCGCCCTGAGCCTGGTCCATGGGATCGGTGGTCGGGTTGCCGTCCTTGTCGATTATCCAACCCAGGGGCACCTGCTCCCGCCGGTTGCGGGCCAAGGACACCTTGCCACCGGCGACGGCGCTGGTGGCCATGTCCAGCAGCACGGTCCCCTCCAGGTCGCTGGGCATCGCCATGCAGATGGGGTTGGTGCCCAGCCGCCTTTCACGGCCCCCGAAGGGAGCGACGGACTTGGGGCCTCGGCCGGAGTCGGCGGTGATCATGCCGATCATCCCCTCGGCCGCCGCCATGGTGGGATAGGCGCCCAGGCGTCCTATGTGGCTCTGGTAGCGTATGGTCATGGCCGAGACGCCGTTGGCCTTGGCCTTCTGGATGGCCATGCCCATAGCCCGCTCAGTCACGACGAACCCGAAACCCCAGTTGCCGTTGATGCGGGCCGTAGTGGGAGTCTCGTGCTCGATTTCGAATGGAGCGCCTGGGACGATGTGCCCCTTGTGGATTCGCTCCACGTACTCGGTGATGTGTATCACGCCGTGGGAGTCGTGGCCCACGAGGTTGGCCCATACCTGGTGCCTGGCCACCGTGCGGGCTTCGTCTTCCGGTACGCCTTCTGCGACGTAGATGTGGAAGGTCATCTTCTCCAGGTAGTCATGGGGAAACACAGGCATGTCCGTCTCCTTATGAGGGGATTTCCCGGGTCTGCTCCGCCTGCGGGAAGTCTATAATGCCGCCCACCCTTTGTCCACAACCCCGACTTTGACGCTGTATGGGCATACTGCTACTATGGACTTACCGCAAAGTTTAGACGATGCAGCTAATACTTATTCGACACGCCGAGACCGCCTGGAACAGGGACAACAAGTTCCTGGGGGCCACCGATGTGGAGCTCACTGACGAGGGAATCCAGCAGGCTTGGATGGCCGCTGGAGCCGTGGCCGAACTTAAGCCCGACTACCTCATCAGCAGCCCCTTGCTGAGGGCCAGGATGACCGCAGGCGCTATAGCGGAGAAGGCTGGCCTGTGCCCGTCCACCATGGAGGAACTCACTGAAATCAACCTGGGGGACCTGGAAGGGCTGGACGGCCGCGACATGAAGGAGCAATATCCCGATCTGCTGGCCCAATGGAGGAGCGACCCCTCCCCGGTATGCTTCCCCGCTGGGGAGTCGATGGCAGAACTGCAGACCCGCGTGACAAACACCATAGAGAGCTTCGAGCAAAACTACGACGGGAAGACCGTGGCCGTGGTAAGCCATAACTTCCCCATTAAAATCGCTCTCCTGACCTACCTTGGTCTGCCGCTGTCCGGGTTCCACCGGATCAACGTCGACCTAGCCTCCATTTCCGTTGTATCCAGCAAGTCAGGCGCCCGGCAGGTGGTCAGGTTGAACGACACCTGCCACATCGACTGAAAAGGTCGGAGACACCTTTTCCGTGCCCTCCCTGGAGGCCAGAGTCCCAGCAGCCCTTCTGAGGGCGGGCTATGCCTCCAGCGGCGTCAAACTGGTCGTGGCGGTTTCCGGCGGACCCGACTCCATGACCCTCATGCACCTTCTTACGGCTCTGAAGGAAACGGCGTGGCTGGAGCTGCACGTAGCCCACCTCAACCACGACTTCAGGGGAGAAGAGGCGTTTGTCGACGCGCGGTTTGTGGCCGACGCCGCCCGAGACCTGGAGCTGCCCTGCACCGTCGAAGAGGACGACCCGGAAGCGTACCGGAGGGAGTCGGGCGTCAGCTCCTTTGAAGAGGCGGCCAGGGAACTGAGATACCGCTTCCTGGCGAGGGTGGCGGAGAGCCAGGGAGCCCAAGCCGTGGCCGTGGGACACACCGCCGACGATCTTGCCGAAACCGTGCTGATGCACGTAATCAGGGGCTCCGGCCTGCACGGGCTGCGGGGTATGGAGGAAGTATCGCCCTGGGTAAGCCGCTCCGGCGACCACCAGACGACCCTCTTCCGCCCGCTACTAGGGACCTCCAAGCAGGAGACAGCCGACTACTGCCTGGAAAATGGCATTGCGGTTAGGAAAGACCTGGGCAACGACATGCCCCGGTTCACCCGCAACAGGGTCCGGGGAGAGCTTATGCCTGCCTTGGCTGAATACAACCCCCGCATTATCGAGTCCCTGAACCGGCTGTCCGAGACCTCGATGCTAGTGATTGACTACCTGGACAGCCAGGTCGACGCTCTCTGGAAGCGGTGCGTTAAGGAAGACGCCGGGTGGCTTGTTATGGACTCATCCGCACTGGCTCAAGAGCATCCCTTGGCCGCGAGGCTGCTGCTGCGGAGAGCCTATCTTGAGCTTACGGGAGACCCCCGGAGGCTTTACCAGTCCCACCTCAGGGACATGGCCAACCTGATTGAGGCGCCGCCCGGCAAGAGCCTGCGACTGCCGAGGGGCCTCTATCTCCATTCAAGCTACGGCAACCTGTGGATGGGGAAGGGAGCGGAAGTTCCGTGTCCGTTCCCTCAGTTCCACAGCGAGGCCCGGATTGCCCTCCCTCCATTAGACCGTGACGTAACGCTGGATGTCTCGGGATGGCAGCTCAAAATGGGGTGGACCGACGGAAACAAAGAGTCAGCTAACGGGCTTTTCACCGCAGACCTGAACCTTGAATCCGTGGGCGGAGAGGCCATCACCATACGCACGCGAAAGCCCGGGGACCGGTTCCAACCCCAGGGGATGGAACATTCCAAGAAGCTCCAGGACTTTTTCGTCGACCAAAAGGTCCCCCGGGCATGGCGCGACAGGACGCCTCTGGTGACGACGGAAAGGGGAATAGCCTGGGTGGTGGGTTACAGGGTTGCAGAGTGGGCCAAAGGCTGCCCCGGCCAGCCTAAACTGCGGCTGTCCTTCAGAGTCCCAGGAGCCGTGACGGGTTGTCCTTGACCATCAACCCAACTTCCACGTCTTCGAGGCCCGCTTCCAACAGGGTCGCGATGCCCATGCGCATCCCTTCGGGCGGCATGGGGTGGAAGGCTTGGCCGAAGTCAGAGCTTATGATGCAGTGCTCGGCTCCGATGGCTCTGATGATATCGGCCAGCTGCTTGACCTCCATGCCGAACCCCAACGGCATCATGACGTGGACGCAGTGCTCAATGTAGGCTCCCTTGGAAGCCAGGGCTATCATGTCTTCGGTGGTCATGCCGGTCATTACCGTCATGGATGATCCGTGGGTGACCACCACCCGGTTGATGCCCATTGCCCTCGCCTCATCCACCAAGACCATGGACTCCTGTGTGGAGAGATGCCCCGTGGCGAGGGCCATGTCGTGGGCTTTGATCGACTCCAGCACCGGGTAGACTTCCGGCGCCAGCTTCCCCTCTTGGTCGAGGATGTATATTCCGCCGGGCAGCCCTTTGCGCCGCTTGTCCGCTTGGGCCGAGAAGGTGGGCATCCAGACCATCCGGGCGCCCATTCTGGCTGAGGCTTCCACTGCGGCGGCGTTTATTCCTCCCACCTCTTCGTCCAGGGCTATCCCGCCCAAGAGAGATATGCCGGGGACAACCTTGCTTACGGTGAACGCGACCGGGTGGGTGGGGTACTCATGACTCTTCAGCACCAGGCCCCTCATGCCCATGTCTTTAGCCATCTGCGCAACATCAAGGGCGTCGCTGCGCCGCTCGACTCTGGGGTCGGGGTCGAAGTGGACGTGGATGTCCACCGAGTCTTCCATGAGGCGGTCAATAGAGGCCATCGCAACTCCTTAGGCGATGGGGTTTTGGAGCGCCGTTCCAGCGGGCGCCGGAAAGGTGGCGTAAGAATACGAGCCGCATAGGGTATTGTCAACCGGCGCAACCCTTTGACAATTGATAGCATATCATGCTATCAATTGTCAGTGAGAACGCGGCATCATCGGATCCTGGATGAGATATTCAAACGGCCTACCCCATCCAACATTCGCTGGGATGACATTGAGTCGTTGCTGAAGGCCGCGGGAGCTATCATTGAAGAAGGGGCCGGGTCCCGTGTGATAGTCAAACTCAATGATCGCGTGGCCGTCTTTCACCGGCCCCATCCTCGCAAAGAAACGGACAGAGGGTTCGTAAGGTCCGTGGAGAGATTTCTGAACGAGGCCGGAATAAGCCCTCACGGCAATCAGGAGGCCAACAAATGATGGAATACGAAGGGTACCGTGCGACTATAACTTTCGACGACGAGGCAGGCATATTCCACGGCGAGGTCCTGGACACCCGCGACGTCATCACTTTTCAGGGAACATCCGTAGGGGAGCTTAGGGACGCCTTCAAAGGCTCTGTAGACGAGTACCTGAGGGTGTGCGCGGAAATGGGGCGGGAGCCGGACAAGCCCTTCCCTGGAAAGATTCTGCTCAGAGTCACGCCAGAGCTCCACCGGGCCGCATTTGCGGCCGCCAATGCAGAGGGGAAAAGCCTCAACTCCTGGCTGGTGCAGACGGTGGAGAACGTCGTCGGAACTGGGCTTGACAAAACGCCCGAAAAGGCACCCGGGCAAAGGCTGCGGAGACGGCGCAGGCAACCCGTCCCTTAGACCTGGGGAATCTCTAAGCAAGTCTGGCAGGTTGTGTCATAGTACCATGCCATATGGAAAACAGAGATGGTTGGGGATTGTCAACCAAAGTCCCGGCGACGCCGGGGTCTTTCGATTATCAAGGACTCATCCAGTCGCTGGTATGAAATCACCTACCGGTCTTGTCAAGTACTTAACAATGTTGTAGTAACCTATTGTCTTGTAGGACCGTCTTGTCTCGAATGCCGACACAACCAACCGCATCCGGGCCCGCTGGTCACAATCATTTTCTCGGCGCCTTCAGACACAGTACGAAAAGGGGAATCCCATGAACCATCTCCCAATGGTCCTTGCAGTGATAGGCATCGTCCTAGCATTCGCCTTCATCGGCTGCAACGACAGCTCAGAGCCAGACGAGGGTCGCGGTGAATCAGAGTCGAGTGAACGCAATAGTGTATCCGAGCCAGACGAGGGCCGGAGTGAATCAGAGTCGGGTGAACACAGTAGTGTAGCGGAGTCAGGCGAGCGCGGCAGTGAATCAGAGTCGGGTGAACACAGTAGTGTAGCGGAGTCAGGCGAGAACAGTGGTGAGTTGGAGTCGAGTGAGCACAGTGGCGAATCGGATTCAGGTGAAGGCGGTGAAGAGTCCGGCGCTCAGTTCGCGCTCAACGAAACCTTCGACTCGATCCGGGCCGGCGCTCGGCTGGTCCTGTCGTATGACTCGACTGCCAATGCTTTCACGGGCACAGTGGAGAACACCACGGAGGACACGTTAAGGAGGGTCAGGGTCGAGGTGCATCTTTCGAACGGGATCGAGTTGGGTCCGACGACCCCGGCGGACTTGGCTCCCGGTGAGACAGTGGACATCACTCTCCCGGCCTCCAGCCAACCCTTCATCTCGTGGAGCGCTCACCCGGAGGTCGACTGATTCTTTACAAAGGGCGTTTCGACAAGCTCGGCGCGAACGGGGAGAGGACGCTCTTGGACTCCGGCATCCGCCGGAATGACGGGCCTGGGGATAGGCTCTATTGAAAGTCCTTGACAGCCCTCAGGACGCGAGCCATCTCTACAGCGCCCTCGGCGGCGCTGGCTCCCAAGTTGCCCGACTTTCCACCGGCCCGGTTGATGGCCTGCTCCATGTTCTCAGTGGTCAGCACTCCGAACATGATGGGCACCCCGGTCTCGGTGGCAGCGCGGTTGATGCCGGAGGCCGCTTGGTTCGCTACCATGTCGTAGTGCCCGGTCTCTCCTCGGATGATGGTCCCCAGGCAGACTACTGCGTCGTATCTGCCAGTTTGGGCCATGGTCTTAGCCGTCACTGGAAGCTCGAAAGACCCCGGCACCCACACGATGTCCACGTCCTGGACTCCGTACCTGGTCAGCGAATCACGGGCGCCGTCCAGCAGTTTCTGGGTAATAAACTGGTTGAATCGGGCCACGGCGATTCCGATGGTCAAGCCCCGACCGTCAAGGTCTCCCGACAACTCTCTAGGCAAGGTCAGTCTCCTGTAATCGGATTCTGAGGCCCCTACGCGGCCTCGTCGTCGTCCCCACCCGCCTCCACCACGTTGTCCACGAACTCCTCTTCTGAAACGGCCCCCACTAACTGGGCTTTGGGCAGGACACCCAGCTTGCTTTCCTGGGTGATGACCGTCTTGGGCACGCCCCGCACCTGGTAGGTCTGGGCCATGGCGGGGAACTCCTCCACTTCAATCACGTCTGCGGTCACGTTGGCGTTCTCCAGGGCAATGGCGTGAGCAATCCGGGCCACTCCGGGACAATAACCGCACGACGGCGTTACGAACACCCGGATGTGCACCGGTTTGCTCACCTTCTTGAGCTTTCTCCGGGAGTCCATGGAGAGGGGACTCACGCCCCTGGATATGGTCTTGATGCCCGCTACGATGGTTGGGAATTCGAGGCCCGCAGGCAGTCCATAGAACTTCAGCCGGCCGTCGCTGTTGTCTCCCAGAACGATGGCGGGTATCTGCTCTATGCCGTACTTTTGCCGCTCCTCCGCCTGGCTGTATACGTCCACCACCTCCAGGTGAAGCTTGGGAGAAAGGGACGTAAGCTCCTCCATGAGCTGCTGGGTCTGGGGGCAGTAGCGGCACTCCCGGCCCGGAATGGTCAGCAGCGAGGAACCCTGGGAGAAGAGCTTGATTGTAACGTCGTTTTTGAGGTCCTTCCGCAGTTCCCTCTTGAGGGAGTCCCTGTCTTTGTCCGGAATGATGGGCATGTCCAACCCCGACTGTCCCTAATTGGATTCGCCAAGTTTACACCTTGAGCATCCCTTTTTCCACCCTTGCCTCCCACCGTCGCCCGGTTGAAGGGCGCTCTGTTTTGTGCTACTTTACGCACGGATTCCGCATGGCCCTTTCCTCAGCTTGTTCTTAGGCGGTGCAGCATGACCCTTAACTCCGACTCCCTTGTCTCCAGCCGCGTAGACGTCGCAGGCGACTTGGACGACGCCATCGAGATGTGCTACCAGAAGGGGTGGACCGACGGCCTGCCCGTCGTGCCTCCCACGGAAGAAAAGGTGCTCCGATTCCTTGAGTTCGCGGAGCGTGACCCGTCGGACGTGATTGGAATTGAACCCGTCCGCGGCCGTGTCGTCACTGCGGAGAAGGTGGCCATCAACGCAGTAATGGCCGGGTGCAAGCAAGAGTACATGCCCATCATCATGGCAGCGGTGGAGGGGATGGTCCTGCCCGAGTACAACCTCCACGGGAGCTCGGCCAGTACCGGCGGCTCGGCGCCTCTACTCATCATCAACGGCCCCATTCGCCAGAAGCTGGGGTTCGCCTCCGGCAACAACCTTTTCGGCCCCGGACCTGACCGCCGGGCCAACGCCACCGTGGGCCGGGCCATCAGGATGATTCTCATCAACGTGCTGGAGAACCATCCCGGAATCCTGGACCGCTCAACCCTGGGCCACCCGGGCAAGTACAGCTACTGCATTGCCGAGGACGAGGAAAACAGCCCTTGGGAACCCCTCCACGTGGAAAAAGGGTTCGACCCCGACGCCAGCACCGTAACAGTAGCCGCTTCCCACGGTCCCCAGCAGATGGGCGTGGTATGGGAGGGGACTCCCGAGGCCATGCTCATCAACATCTCAGACACCATGCTGGGCATCATGCCAAGACAGGGCGAGGTAATCCTGGTTATGTCCATTGAACACAGCCATCTGTACAAAGACGCGGGATGGTCCAAGAAGCAGGTGAAGCAGTTCGTCTACGACCACGCCTGCCGCACCCACGAGGAGTACGCCCGTGTGAAGAAGGTTGACCCACCCGAACCGGGCCAAGAGAACGAGCTTATCCACGCCATTGAAAGCCCCGACGCCCTTACTCTGATTTCCGGCGGCGGAGCGGGAGGCCCCTGGGACTGCATCATCACCCGCTGGGGCCGCGGCGTCAACTCCAAGTCCATCACCAAAGAGATAGACACCAGCAAGATTCTCTAGGCCCGGGACCGAGAGGCCACCGGCGTGAGCCCCACAGGAATTTGCGTGTTTGGCCGCTCTGATCTCCGGATGCTATAATCCGGCGTAGAAACTTTGGCGCGACTGCAAGAGCGCCGTCAAAAGGCGGAAGAGGAGGCGTTATGACAACTGGTCTCAGGATTCTGGACCCCACGGTGGAGGCCCTGCCCGACACCACCCTGATGGCCGAAAGGCCCAAGAACCTGACCGGGCTGAAAGTCGGCCTGCTCTCCAACGGCAAAAGGAACGCCGAAGAGCTCCTGGAGGCGGTCGTCGCCCTTCTGCAGGACACTTACGAGCTTGGTGAAATTCACCGCTACAACAAGAGGGACGCCTCCAGGCCATGCCCTCAACCCATTATGGATGAGTTGCTGGAGAAGTGCGACATCGCAATTGTCGCAACAGGTGATTGAGGGTCCTGCTCCTCGTGCAGTGTGCACGACGGCATCACCATCGAGAAGGCCGGGAAGCCTGCGGCGGTAATATGCACGGAACCCTTCATCCCAACCGGACGGGCCATCGCCAAGATACGGGGCATTGAAGACTACCCGCTCTCCATAGTCCCGCACCCCGTGGGAAGCCTGGATGAGGACGGCGTAATGCTCCGCGCAAGGCAAGCCCTGCCCCGCATCATGGAGATACTCCAAGGCCGGAATGTATAGACTGACGTTCAGACCTTAGCGGTTTCGCCCATCCTATCCTTCCACAAGAACTGGAGTGACCAACGGCGTTCATATTTGAGGCC
Source organism: Dehalococcoidia bacterium (assembly GCA_965224415.1). Lineage (GTDB taxonomy): Bacteria > Chloroflexota > Dehalococcoidia > Lucifugimonadales > JAGWBF01 > DAOUJI01. The sequence goes on from CBDCZB010000003.1 coordinate 282,742, forward strand.
CTGAATCAGGGCCTCAAATCTTTTTCTCGAACGTCGCCTTCTGGAGGTCCGCTACAGAATCTGCGAAAGGAAGGCCTTAGCCCGCTCGTGCTGGGGATTATTGAAAAAGACTGACGGCGGCGCCTGCTCAATAATGCGCCCGTGGTCGAACATGATTATCCGGTCGGCGACTTCCCTGGCGAACCCCACTTCGTGGCTGACAATCAGCATGGTCATGCCGGAGTTAGCCAACTCCCGCATCACGTCCAGCACCTCTTTTATCATCTCCGGGTCCAGGGCTGACGTTGGTTCGTCGAAGAGCATTATCTTGGGCTGCATGGCCAGAGCCCGCGCGATGGCCACACGCTGCTGCTGACCCCCTGAAAGCTCGGAGGGATACTTCTCAGACTGCTCCGGTATGCCCACCCGTTCCAGAAGCTCGTCCGCCGTGTGGTCGGCCTGGTCCTTGGGCCACTTTCTGACCTTGATGGGCGCCAGCGTGATATTTTGCCTGACGGTGAGATGGGGGAAGAGGTTGAACGACTGGAACACCATCCCGACCTCACGCCGGATGGCGTCGATGTTACGCACGTCGTTGGTCAGAGGGACTCCGTCTATGATGATGTCGCCCTTCTGGTGTTCTTCCAGTCGGTTGATGGTGCGTATAAAGGTGGACTTGCCCGATCCCGACGGACCCAGGATCACTATTTTCTCACTTCGGGTCACGGAGGTGGTGATCCCTTTTAGCGCGTGAAAGTCACCGAACCACTTGTTCACGTCGCGACATACGATTATGTCATCCCCGCCGTTTTCAGCTTCCGTCGTGGTCATCTCTCACTCCTTGTCGACGCAGTGGTGGGCGGCGCCATTACCTGCGACCCACGCCCAGGTTGTCCTCGATCCGGCGGCTCACGTAGGACATAGTGTACGTGAATATCCAGAAGACCAACGCCAGGAAAATGAACAACTCCTTGGCGCTCGACAGGTACTCTGTGTTGCCCTGAATGAACGCTCTGCTGAATTCCACTATGTCCAACATTCCAATTATGTACACCAGACTAGTATTCGGCCAATCTGGCATTGTCAGTTAGTACGTGAGCCCAGACAGGATGCTACCTTGGGGATAGACGAAGGGTTGTGGGATGTGAGGTGGTCATGGTGCAGGAGAAGTACGGAGTCCGGCTGGCAACACAGGAAAAGGGACGGCTCAGGAAGATGATCAGGGCTGGGAGGAGTTCCGCACAGGCGATTACCCGGGCCCGCATCCTGATCAAGATAGATGAGGGCTGGACCGCCCCCCAGGTGGCCACCGCACTGGACGTGTCGGAGCGGACCGTGTTCCGCACCAAGCGGCGGTATGCCGAGGAAGGACTGGACGAGGTGCTGAGGCACCATAACCAGGTCAACCGGCCCAGAAAGGTGGATGAAAGGGTGGAGGCCCACCTGATAGCCTTGGCCTGCAGCCCGGTGCCCGACGGTCATGACCACTGGACCATGCGGGCCCTGGCGGGCAAGGTGGTGGAGTTGGGATTGGTGGAGTCTTTATCTCCCGAGACGGTCCGCCTGCGGCTAAAAAAAACACGCTCAAGCCGTGGCTCAAGAAACAATGGTGCATCCCCAAGGTAGGTGGAGAGTTCGTGGCGGCCATGGAGGACGTGCTGGATCTCTACGCCGAGCCCTACGATCCGCAGAGGCCGGTGGTCTGCTTTGACGAGACCTCCACCCAGTTGCTGGCCGACGTGAGGGAACCGCTGCCGGCAAAGCCTGGGAGGCCGAGGCGTGAGGACTACGAATACCAGCGGGGAGGGACGCGCAACCTGTTCCTCACCTGTGAGCCTCGCCGGGGCTGGCGCCACGTGGCGATAACCCGGCAACGCACCATGCAGGACTTCGCTCAGCAGATGCGGTGGCTGGTGGATGAGGCCTACCCCGATGTCCCGGTGATTCGGCTGGTTCTCGACAATCTGAACACGCATCGGATGGCCTCGCTTTACGAGACTTTCCCGGCGGCCGAGGCCCGGCGCATCGCCAAGCGGCTGGAGTTGCACCACACTCCCAAGCACGGAAGCTGGCTGAATATGGCGGAGATCGAGTTCAGCGTGCTGGCCCGGGCCTGCCTGCGCGGACGCAACGGAGATGAGGACAGCCTGGAAAGAGCCGTCAGCGCCTGCGTGTCAGAGCGGAACGCGATAGGAGCTACCATTAACTGGCGGTTCACTGCCCAAGACGCCAGACGCAAACTCCATCGCCTCTATCCCTGCCAATCCTGATTTGGTTCAGTACTAGTGTCCTTAAACAACGAGATGAACTGCCCCACTATTGCCGGTATGACATTCCGGACCGCCTGAGGCAGCGAGATGAACAAGGTGGTCTGCCAAACCGGGAGGCCCAGCGCCCGTGCGGCTTCCGCCTGGCCGGGATGCAGAGCTTGCAACCCTCCCCGGATGTTCTCGGCCATATACGCCGAACTGAACAACGTGATTACGATGGCGGCGCGGAGCAGGGTGTTTATAGGGAAGTCTTTTGGAAAAGCCAACGGCGCCAACGTCTGTGACATGAACAGAAGCGTTATCAGAGGGACTCCCCGGAACACTTCTATGAACACCACGCACAACACCTTAACCACAGGGAGCCTGCTCCGCCGTCCCAGGGCGAGAGCAATCCCTATGGGGAAGCTCACCGCTATCCCCCCAACGGCCAGAATCAGATTCAGCATCAGCCCGCCCCAGTAGATCACCGGAACACCGCCAAGGCCGGGGATTCCCTCGATTCCACGCAGCAGCAAGAGGGTGACAACGAACACGACTGCCCCCAAAATCATCACCCACTTCATCGAGCCCAGCGGAGTGTAACGGGCAATCAGCCATCCAAACCCCACGGCGGGCAGGTTGGCTGCCAACAGCAGACGCACGTCCAGACCCATCCGTTCCATGCTGTACGGAAGCAGTGCGAACAACGCCAAGACCGCCGCGACCCCTATGGCGAGGCGTTTCGCCAGGCCGCTGCCGGCGATTCCCCAGCCAATCCCCAATAAGACGGTCACCAAAAGCAGGGCAACCTGGGGCCTCCAGAAGCAATTCAGGCTCGGACAGGCTATCTCATTGTTGTACTGCCCGATGAAAATCCGCCCGCCCAGAACCCCTATGACTGTCCAGTCAGCGCCAACCAGCACCCATTTCACGCCGAACCATAGCGCCGAGCCAATGACGGCTACGCTCAGGACAGTGAGAACAGTATTTAACTTGGAGTTGAATAGGTTGGCGTAGACCCACCCGACGGCGCCTCTTTCCAAGGGCGGCGGCGGAAGGGACCGCCCCAACTCTGCTTCAAGGTTCGTCGACATAGTCAGCGCCTTTGGTCATCCTCTTCTTGAGTTCAATGGCGTAGGGTTCGGTTGTACAGGTTGCCTATGAGGGAATAAGCCAGGCTCATGGCCAGATAAGCCACCATGATAATGATGAATATGGAGATGGCTGGCGCGGTCTGAGTCATGGTCTTGGCGATGTTGGTGAGGTCTGAGTAGCCGATTGCACCGGCTAGGCTGCTGTTCTTAGTCAGGTTGAGCCACTGGCTTATAAGCGGAGGCACAATCACCGGCAAGGCCTGAGGAAACGTCACGTAGCGCAGGGTCTTGCTCCCGGTCAGTCCCACGGACCGGCCAGCCTCGGTCTGCCCTCGTCCCACAGACTGCACACCTGCGCGGACAATCTCCGCGATGAAGGACGACGTATACATCACCAGGCCTACCAGCAGAGCTATCAGCCCCGCCACTATGTCGAATCCTCCTAATATGCGCCCGAAGGCGCCTTCGGGGGCCGGGTACGAGATGCCGAAGGGAGAACTGTTGTAGACAAAGTAGATGACCAACCAACCGAGTGCGCCGATAACCAGGGCGGCGTCGACCCCCAGCAGTAAGGGATAGGATGTTTGCCCTGTCCGGGTCTCATACGAGTTTTGCCAACGGTGGACCGCAAATCCTGCTAAGACAGAGACCAGCGCAATACCAAGCCAGGCGAATGCTGCGCCTGGGCCGCTGGGGTCGACCATGGGAATCCATATGCCCGCGTTGCTGATGTACAGCTTGCCACCGATGACGTAGCCCTCAAGCACAGGCGGCAGCACCAGGAGAATGTAGAACCAGAAGAAGAGCTGAATCAACAGAGGGACGTTGCGGAAGAATTCGACGTAGACCAGCGCCGCCTTGGAGACAATCCAGTTGTTCGACATTCGAGCAACGCCCACCGCTATACCCAGGAGGGTCGCCAGAATCACTCCGATTACCGAGACAAACAGGGTGTTGGTCACACCCACCAGAATGGCGTATCGGAAGGAGTCCGACGACTCATAGGGCAAGAAGTCGTGCCCAATAGGCGTCGAGTACTCGCGGTCCAGAAAGCCGAACCCGTGGGGTATGTCCCGCCCCTGGACGGCTCCGGCGATGTTGGCGAAGAACCAGACCACCAGCGCCACACCAGTATCCCAGACACGATCTGAGTGGTCCACTGGATGACCTGGGCATGTCTCCAGACCGGTATGCCCTGATAAGTTAGCCTACGGGGCGTTGAAGCCATAGCTATCTACTGACCGGCCGCATCGAACTTCGCCTGATTGTACTCTATCCCGATACTTTTTTGGCGATTCGTTCGGCCCAAAAAGGCGGGCGGCCAGCAAAGTGCTGGCCGCTCATCCTTGCCATTGGCTGCCTATGTTCAGCCCTTCAATCGGCGTCCGGAGACGGACTTATCGCAGAGGCGCCCCATATATCTGGCCGCCTTTCGGGCAGTCGGTGCACGGAGCGTCCGACCACAGTGCGTTACGGCCGTTCTCCCTGGGTAGATTGATGCCGCCAGCTCCGAGGTTGCGCTCGTATATCTCCCCGTAGTTGCCGACGAGCCTGATAACGTCCTGGGCCACGGTCTGTTTGAGCCCAAGGGTCTCCTGTCCGAAAGAGCCCTCCGTACCGAACAGCCTGTCAACCTTGGTGGCGCCTGTCTTGGCGGAAGGAATGTTGCCTGAACTGACCCCGTAAGCCTCAGAGTAGATGAGAATGCTCATCACTGTCTTGACGATGTCGAACCATTGCTCATCGCCATGGGGGACCACCGGGCCCAGGGGCTCCTCCGAGATAGTCTCCGGGAGGATGACGTGGGCGCTGGGGTCCTGGAACGCGCTTCCGATGGCGGCGAGCTGAGACCTGTCGTTGGTGAAGGCGTCGCATTGGCCGCCCTCATAGGCTGCAACCACCGCATCGGTGTCCTCAAAGGTCAGGGCCGTAATGCCGAGATCGTTCTGGTTGGAGAAATCTTGCATGTTCAGCTCTGTCGTGGTGCCCAGGGTCACGCAGACTGACGCTCCCTTAAGGTCAAGAGCGCTTTCCACGCCGCGGTCCTTCCGTACCATGAATCCCTGGCCGTCGTAGAACATGGTCTGCACGTAGTTGCCCCACTGTGCGTCACGGGACGTGGTCCACGTAACTGTGCGCACCAATAGGTCAACCTCACCCGACTGAATCGTCGGCCCGCGCTCGGCGGCTGTGATCAACCTAATCTCGATGGCTTTAGGGTCGCCCAGCACAGCAGTGGCTACCGCACGGCAAAGGTCTATGTCGAAGCCAACGTTGTTTCCTGCAGCGTCAAGGGAGCCATATCCCGGCACGTCGTTTCGGCTGGCACAGATTAGCTTTCCGCGTTCTTGTACCGTGTCCAGCCGGCTTGTGGTTTCTTCTTCTCCCCCTCCACACGCGGCGAGCGCCACCAGCGCTACTGCCAGACCGGCTAGAATCGCCAAACTCCAAAGCCTCATCAGTACTTCCCTCCAATCAGTTGCGTTTCGCCCTCAACTTTACATACATCGATAACCGAAAGTCAATTTGTCGTAGGATGGATTTTTGACTGCCCCTGAGAGCGCCCGCCTCCAGCACAACTCCACCAGGAGCCTTAGAACCGTGGGCGGAGCGCCGGACTGCGGGGAGCGGACCGCTCCCTAGTCGAAGGCTCAACCCATGCCGTTGAAGCCGACTATCACCTCGTCTCCGTCAATGATGACAGGAGTGATTCTCTCTCCGGCCAGCCTCTCCACCTCGTCCCCCGCTCCGGAGACTGTGGCCACGTCGATTTCCTGGAATTCAATGCCCCGCTTGATGAAGTCGGCCCTGGCCTCGTCGGAATAACCGCAATCGGGGTGTGTGTAGATGATGATCGTCCCTATCTTTTCCTGAGCCAACCGGCTCCTCCTTAAGGTTTTTGTGAAACCTCGCTCCAAGCGGGCTTCATTATACGATATATGACTCAGGCGCGGGCCGCCCTGCCGTCACTTTCCCTATTGTGTGCCCCTATAGTTTCAACCGTCGTAGACGCAGGGAGTTGGTGAGGACAGTCACGGAGCTGAAAGCCATAGCCAGCGCCGCCAGGACTGGGTTCAGGAAGCCCTGGTCCCCAAAGAAGAATCCCAACCCCCCGGGCACGCCTCCCAAATTGCTGAAAACTGGGTAGAGGACGCCAGCGGCGACGGGAATAAGGGCCACGTTGTAGAAGAAGGCCCAGAACAAGTTCTGCTTTATGGCGCGCATGGCGCCTCGGCTTAGCTTGAATGCTGCAAGCGCCCCCTGCAAATCGCCGCGCACAAGAGTGATGTCGGCCGACTCCATAGCCACGTCTGTCCCAGTCCCCATCGCTATTCCCACGTCGGCCTGGGCAAGGGCTGGAGCATCGTTGATGCCGTCCCCCACCATGGCCACAATCCGGCCCTTAGCCTGGAAGTCTTTCACGACCTGGACTTTGTTGTCAGGCAAGACTTCCGAGATGGCCCCGTCCAGGCCCAACCGCGCGGCCACGGCATCGGCCACGCCAGCGGCGTCTCCGGTCACCATATGCACTTCCATGCCCTGCCGCCGCAGGCCGGCCATCGTCTCCACCGCCTCGGGTTTGAGTGAATCGGCCACGGCGATAACCCCGAGGACCTCGCCTCCAGACCCCACGAAAACCGGCGTCTTTCCCTGACGGGTAAGTTCGCTTGCGGCGACGTCCAGACCCCCAAAGTCCTGCCCTGTCGATTTCATGTAAGCCTCGCTGCCGAGATATACGGCAGCGCCGTTGACACGACTAACTATCCCTTCTCCGGGGACCGCGTCGAAGGTCTCTCCAGAGGTGATCGAGACACCCCGGTCCCTCGCCTCCCTTATTACCGCCTCGGCCAGGGGGTGCTCCGAGCCCAACTCGGCGGACGCCGCCAAGCTGAGCAGTTCGTCTTCCGTGGCCCCAGCCCGGACCGCTACGTCAGTAACCGACGGGCGGCCCACAGTCAGGGTTCCCGTTTTGTCCAACAACACCACGTCTACTCGGTGGGCTTTTTCCAGCGCCTCGGCGTTGCGCACCAAGACCCCGGCCTCTGACCCCTTTCCCGAACTCACCATTATCGCTGTGGGCGTAGCCAACCCCAGGGCGCAGGGACAGGCGATGATCATCACCGCCACCATCACCAGCACGGCATAAGTCAACGCCGGGTCCGGCCCAACGATTAGCCAGACGGCAAACGACACGATGCTCACACCCAACACGGCGGGCACGAAAAAGGCCGCCACCCGGTCGGCAATCCTCTGGATGGGCGCGCGAGACCCTTGGGCTTCTTCAACCATGCGGATGATTTGGGACAGCATGGTGTCCCGACCAACCTTCCCGGCTACGAATGTGAAGAAGCCGGCGCTGTTTATGGTTCCCCCGTAGACCTGCGTCCCCACCGTCTTTTCGACGGGCAGGCTTTCGCCCGTGAGCATTGACTCATCCACACTGGAATAACCCTGTACCACCTCTCCGTCGACGGGCAGCCTCTCTCCAGGGCGTATGACCACCATGTCGCCGGGTACAATCCGGTCCACCGGCGTCTCATTTTCCTCGCCGCCCCGCAGGACCCGGGCTGTCTTAGGGCGCAATGACATGAGGCGACTTATGGCCTGGGAAGTCCGCGCCTTGGCCAAGGTCTCGAGGAGTCTGCCCAGCAGGACCAACGCGATGATAATCGCCGCCGTGTCAAAGTAGACCTGCCGCTCGAATCCGGCGGAGGAGATGGCGTCGGCGGAGAAAGCATGTAAGAGCACGGAGGCGACACTGAAGAAGTATGCCGTGCCCGTTCCGAAGGCAATCAGGGTGTGCATGTTGGCTGCGCCCCGCCTGACGGCGTGGAACCCAGACGCATAGAAGGGCCAACCCGCCCAGAAGAGCACAGGGGTGGCCGCCGCCCAGAGCAGGTAGGGATAGAAGCCCATGTCCATCAGAGGGCCAACCCAGGGGAAACCGTGGAAGCTCCCCAGAAATAGAAGGAAAGCTATGGGGCCTGCAAACCCTAACCTCCGACGCAGGTCCGCCGTCTCCTCAGTTCGCGCCAGACGCTGTAACGAGGCGTCTTCCGGCGATGGAACGTCACCGTCCGCAGGCTCGTCTCCATCCAGCCCCCACCCCACTCCGGCCAACGCCGTGCGGAAGTCCTCCAAAGTCACAACGCCGGAGATGGACTGGACCGTGGCTTTCCGAGCCGTAGGGTTTCCGTCGGGCGGGCCAACACCCGGCAAAATATCGACTGAGACGACTCCGGCAATTTTCGAGAGGGAGCCTTGGACTACGGACTCCGGTCCGGCATTGTCCGTTCCAGTAATGTTGAGGTTGCGCTGCTCAACCGGGGCCGAGTACCCGGCCATCTTCACTGCCCGCACGATGGCCGAGGCGTCTATTTGATCGTTGGGGGTCTCGACGGTGGCCTTTTCCGTGGCCAGGTTGACGGAGGCGTAGCTAATCCCCTGCACCCGCTTCAGGGCGTTCTCCACGGTGGAGACGCATCCGGCGCAGGTCATCCCGTCTATGGGCAAGGTGATGCGGCTCGAAGACGCCAACGTGACCGTTCCCCCGCTGTCCAATGTACCTGCAGCCGTAATGGGAGTCAATGAAATGCGCTCAACCGGTGAGCGCTTATCGGATCGTGCTGACTACCCCTCGTTAAGGGCGCCCCAAAGCACCGTAGCCGCCTCATCTGAGGAGGATGTCTGCGTCGATGTCCGGTGCTTAACCAATATATTCTCGAAGTTGTCCATAGGCTTTTCCGGCACAATGGTCAGGATGCCCCAGCCCGTTTCGTCCACGCTGAGGGCTCCCATCATGTACTGGCTGTCGTCCGAACTGAGCCAGACGTCGTAGTGGTCGCCGTGGGGAAGAGGAGTCATGTCGAAGGCCATGAGTATCCCGACGCCGTCTTGGTGTGACACAAGCAGCAACGCCTTTGCCGACGGAGACTCCTGGCCCGCGCTAAGGGGCACGACCTTACTGTAGGGGTCCGCCATGGCGTAGCTGATGGAACGCTGCTCCTCGGTCATCTCCACCAGCTTGTTATCCATGTCGCCCATCTCGTCCATGCGAGCAGTGAGTAGACCGTTCTCCTGCTCCAAACTCCCAATCTTGTTGGACATGCCGACGGAGACGCCTATGAAAGCCGCCAGCGCCACAATCATCACCGAGGCGACGGCCCCAAGAGCAACGTAACCGAAGGAATATCTTCCAGCGAACCAGCCGGCCCGCTCGGGCTCACGGCGAGGGGGCGAGGGGATGCGGGCCATCAGACGACTCTTCAGCCGGTCCGGGAGAGCCGCAGGCGACGCCGCCTGGGACAACAAGACCACGGACTCGATTTCGCCACGATACGCCGCTGTGCACGACGCGCACGAGTCTAGGTGCTCCTCCACTCCGGCGGCTTCCGCCGCGTCCAGAGCGTTGAGGGCATAGCCCGGCAGCAGTTCTTCTACGTGACCGCAGTCCATATCGCCTTCCGCCTATGCAGGCCCATCCTTTCCTTGCACCATGGCTGCTCTCAGCTTCTGAATCCCTAGCCTTGCCCTGGTCTTCACCGTTCCCAACGGCTCACCCAATCTGCTCGCTATCTCCGACTGGGAATAGCCCTCGAAATAGGCCATCACCAACACCCTGCGCTGCTCCTCAGGAAGCTGCCCCAATACTTCCAGAATCTCGTCCCTGGCGATATTGCGGTGCGCCGCATCCTCCGTGCTGTCGCCGGCGGTGGGGTGGAGGTCCAGCAGTTCGTGGGGCGCCGAGTTGGAAGATTGGAGCCTCCTCTTGCGTGACTTGATAACGTCGACTATCCGGTGGTGGGCAACACTCATGAACCATGACTTGGGCGCCCCCCTCTCGGGGTTGTAGCTTGCCGCTTTCAACCATAGGTTCAGAAAGATGTCCTGCGTCGCCTCCTCTGCCAGGGACGGGTCCCTGAGCATATACCTGGCCAGCGAAAAGACTGGTCGTGCGTAGCGGTTATAGAAGGCCTCCAAAGCGTCCTTCTCGCCGTTGGCGATCAGGGTTATCAGCTGCTCGTCCCTGAGGTCGTCGTAGCTAAGCACTTGCGCCCCTCAAAAGTGGAGACGCCAGCCCATCGCGTTGATTTATACGCACAAGACACCGTTCTGGATTCCCCGGATGTCCGAAAGGCAAGACTCTACCCGCGTAAATGGATATGTTTCAGTATATCCCCGGCCCGGCAAGCTGTATAGCGTAGCGCCGTGAGCACGCCAGCCGTGGGCAACGGCCACAAAGTCCACGAGAATCTCAGGATACGACTAAGGGCTCGGGCTAGGACTAAGGGAAAGAAGCTCCGGTCAGGGGCCTACGGTGATGAGGTCCTTCATCCCGTTGAATGTGGCGGGGCCGATGCCCTTCACGTCCATCGCCTGTTGGATGTCGGTGAAGGTGCCATTAAGCTCCCTGTGGTCAATAATGGCGCGGGCTTTGACGTCCCCTATTCCAGGCAGATCCTTCAGCTCATCCACAGAGGCTGTGTTCAGGTCTATAAGTAAGGTTGCGGTTTGCCCATCTTCCGCCAGGGCATCCGAGGCAGGCGCCGCCAAAACCGGCTTGCACCCTTCCGCGGCGCCTGGGAAGTGGTAGCGGCCTTCGTCTTTCACCCTCTGGGCCAGGTTGACACAGTCCAGGTCGGCTCCCTCCACCGGGCCTCCGGCCGCTTCGAGGGCGTCTGCCATCCTGTCTCCAGGCGTCAACGAATACACCCCGGGCGACGCCACCGAGCCGCTTACGTAGACCTTGAGTTCAGGAGTAGGAGTCAAGGTCGGCAAAGTGATTTCCACGGCGTCGCCGGGAGAGCTGTTCCGGACCACGACCAGGGCGATTCCTCCCGACAGGGCTGCTATCGCAACTATGACCAGGAAAATGCTCAGTACGCCATTGTAGGATAGTTTCAACATCTGTCCCCGTTGCTTAAAATCGCTGGGGCTGATTATAATGACCCAGCCGCTCAGTACAATACAGCCCACGGTCCGACCCGCAGCGAGTGTCACTACGACCCCAGCGCGAGCGACGGCGGAGCCGCCAAAAACGGGAGGTGACCCGGTGAGCCCCAATCCTACGGCCTTTTTGCGCGGAGAATACATGCCCCTTGAAGAGGCCAAAGTAGGCATTATGACCCATGCCCTGCACTACGGCACGGGTGTATTTGAAGGCATACGGGGCAACTGGAATGCCGAGGCGGAGAGGATATACATCTTCAGGCTCCGAGAGCACTACGAGCGTCTGCTGCGGGGCTGCAAGATGTTGTTGTTGGACATCCCCTACTCCCTTGACGACCTGTGCAACATCACCGTGGAGCTTGTGGAACGCTGCGGCCATTCCGAGGACTTGTATATACGCCCCCTCGCCTACAAAGCCGAGGAGCGGGTGGCCAACCTTAAGCTCCAGGACTTGTCCAGCGACTTCTGTCTTGTAGCGGTGCCTTTCGGCAGCTATCTGGGCACCGACATACTGCGCTGCTGCACCTCCTCCTGGCGCAGGGTGGACGACCCCATGATTCCGGCCCGCTTCAAGATTTCAGGCATATACGTAAACAGCATCCTGGCCAAGACGGAAGCCACCCTCGCCGGATTCGACGAAGCCATCCTTCTGAACCAGGACGGCCACGTTTGCGAGGGCTCCGGCGAGAACATCTTCCTGGTCATGGACGGAAAGCTGTACACGCCTCCCATTGAGGAGAACGTGCTGCCCGGCATCACCCGGGACACGATTATCCAGTTGGCCCAATCGGAGTTGGGACTGAACGTAATAGAGGCCAAGATAGACCGCAGCCAACTGTACATTGCAGATGAGGTCTTCCTCACCGGGACTGCCGCCCACCTGACTCCCGTCGTCCAAATTGACAGCCGCAACATCGCCGACGGCGAACCCGGCGCCATATCTAGAAAGCTCCAGGGGCTTTACTTCGACGTAGTCGTTGGGAAGAATCCCAAATACATTCAGTGGTGCACGCCCGCCAACCCCAAAGCTGTCAGGGTCTAGGGACCGTAGTGTCCCACTGAGAACGCTCAGTTGAGGCGACGATAAGTTGGACTGGCTGAACTCTCACTGGGTCATATCCGTAGCGCTGGCCTACTTGCTGGGCTCTGTCCCCTTCGCGTACCTGGCCGGAAGGCTGGTCAAGGGACAGGACATCCGCCAGGAAGGAGACCGAAACCCCGGCGCCAACAACGCCTACCGCATCATTGGACCCAGGGTGGGTGTGATCGTGGGGGCTTTGGACGTGGCCAAGGGTGCAGGAGCCGTCCTGATAGCCAGAGAGATAGCCGGCACGACCGAAGCATCGATGGCCGCGGGACTGGCCGTCGTGGGAGGCCACAACTGGCCCATATTCCTGGGATTGAAAGGCGGCCGGGGCGCCGCCAGCGCCGTAGGGGTCTTCCTGACGTTGGTGCCATACGTGGCCATGCCCCTGTGTGTTGCAGGATTCATTGTACTTAAACTGTTGAAAAGCACTACCGCAGCGGTGGCCATAATCATGGTCCCCATGGCTTTGTTGGTCTGGCTTGTCTTGTCTGAGCCGATGTTGGCCGTCTATTCGGTGGCGCTGCCCGTGCTTATCGGACTGCGCCACTACCAGACCACCCGCAACCAACCTAAACCCGCCCCGGAGAACATGCCAGAAAACATGATTGATGGGGAACGCGTCCAGTCTCGTTGACCCTGCCCATGCCCGGTCCCTTTGCCCTGGACTTCTTCATCCTGGCGTTCCTCATATCCCTGGGGACTCTCCAGATGGCAGCCGCCTACCGCTCCTTACGCGGGCTGCTCTTCGTCCGCAGCAGGACGGCGGCCTTCCTGTTGGGACTGGCGGTCATGTCCGCCGCCTTCATCTGGTTCTACCTGTCCGAACCCCGCAACATCTCCGACACCGAGGGAGGCATTGACGGCAACCAATCGTCGGCCCTCTTTGCTGGCGGCGCCGGTGGCGCCGTTCTGACGACGTTACTGTTGTCGTCTCTGCTGAATCGTTCTTTCGGTCGAAATGACGGTAGCCGAAACCAAGACCCCTATCCGCCAGGCCTGGAGGCCCTTGGGCAGACCAACTATGTTCGGGCTTTCAAGGCGACCGTCCGGAGTCTATGGGGCCGCTGATAGAGGCCGACGAGGCGGTCGTCCTCTGGCTCAACGGGCTGGCCGGAGAGGTCACTCCCCTAGGGAATGCAGTGGAGCTTTTCGTTGGAGACCACTTCATCCCCACACTTATATCCTTGCTTATGCTGGCGTCCTGGTTTATTGAGCGCGACCCGGCCCGGTGTGCGAGGACGCAGAAAGCCGTGCTGGCCGCAATGGCCGCTATGGGCTTCGCCAGCTTTGTCGTCCTGATGCTGAACATCCCCTTCTTCAGGGATAGGCCTTTCGTAGACCATGACCTGACCCTGCTCTTCTACCAGCCCACCGACTCCTCTTTTCCGGCCCATCCTGCGGCGGTGGGATTCTCTATGGCCACCGCCGTTTGGCAAGGACACCGGAAAACGGGCACGGTCATGTACTTGCTGGCCGCAGTATGGGGGCTGTCGCGCGTAACCGCCGGGGTGTTCTATCCCACCGACGTAGTCATCGGCGCCCTCATAGGAGTCGTCATGGGCTATTTGACGTGGCGGTGGTTTATGCTTATGGAACCCCTGCCAAGTTTGGTGATCAGGGCCGCTCGACGGTTTCACCTGGCGTGAGTTCCGGTCGGGCCAGCTTGCTCAGATTCATCTTCTGCTCTAACATACATCCACAGATTCACACTCGCACGGGAGCCTTGGTCAATGACCGTGAAACAGGTGGAACTCAGGTACAGTCCAAAGGAGATGGACCGTAAGTGGCAAAGCCGCTGGGAGGGGGACGGCCTGCATAAAGTCCGCGACGACGACCCCAGGCCGAAGTGGTACGAGCTAACCATGTACCCCTACCCATCGGGCGACCTGCACATCGGCCACTGGTACGTCATGGCGCCGTCGGACTGCCACGCACGGTTCCGGCGCATGCAGGGCTACAACGTTCTCCACCCCATCGGCTTCGACGCTTTCGGACTGCCTGCTGAGAACGCCGCAATACAGCGGGGCATCCATCCCTTTACCTGGACCATGTCCAACATTGAGAAGATGCGCACACAGCTCCGTTCGATAGGAGCCGTCTACGACTGGGACCGTGAGGTGATTTGCTGCCTGCCTGAATACTACAAGTGGAACCAGTGGTTCTTCATTAAGCTGTACGAAAACGGTCTCGCCTACAGGGGCAAGGCGCCGGTGGTATGGTGCCCCTCCTGCCAAACCGTCCTGGCAAACGAGCAGGTGGTCAACGGACGCTGCGAGCGATGCGAAACTCCCATCACACGCCGCGACCTTGAACAATGGTTCTTCAAGATCACCGACTACGCCGAGCAGCTGCTGGACTTCAGCGGCCTTGAGGACTGGCCGGAGAAGATTCTTACCATGCAACGCAACTGGGTGGGCAGAAGTGTGGGCGTGGAGATAGGGTTCGACATATCCCACCTGGGAGCCGACCAGGAGGAGATTCGCACCTTCACCACTCGCATCGACACCATCTACGGGGTCACCTTCCTAGTTCTGGCCCCGGAGCACCCGTTGGTCCCCCAATTGACGACTCCCGACAAGCGGGCCGAGGTGGAAGCCTACGTGGACGAGACCCGACGCCAGACGGAGATCGCCCGGATGTCCGCCGAGAAGGAGAAGACGGGCGTCTTCCTGGGTTCCTCCGCGATCAACCGGGTCAACGGCGAAAGGGTGCCAATATTCACCGCCGACTATGCTCTGATGAGCTACGGCTCCGGCGCCGTCATGGGCGTGCCCGCCCACGACCAGCGGGACTATGAGTTCGCCCTGAAATACGGGCTGCCCATCCGCGTGGTCGTCGCTCCTCCCGATTGGTACGGGCAGGAACTGCCGGAAGCGTACGTGGATGACGGAGTCATGGCGGCCTCGGACCAGTTCGACGGCATGCCCAGCGCCCAGGGTAAGGAGGCCATCGCCGACTACGTGGAAGCCCAGGACTGGGGGAAGCGTGGAGTCTCCTACAGAATCCGGGACTGGCTTATCTCTCGGCAACGGTATTGGGGTACGCCCATTCCTGTGGTCTACTGCCAGAAGTGCGGGACAGTGACCGTGCCCGAGGAGGACCTGCCCGTCCTTCTCCCGGAAGACGCCGAATTTAAGCCCACGGGCGAGTCGCCCTTGGAGTCCAATGCCTCTTTCGTCAACGCCGAGTGCCCTAAGTGCGGCGGTCCGGCCAAACGGGAGACGGACACCATGGACACCTTCGTCGACTCCTCCTGGTACATGGAGCGTTTCACCAGCGCCAACTACGACGCCGCCGCATTCGACGTCGACGTCCTCAAGCAATGGATGCCCACCAAGCAGTACACGGGCGGCGCAGAGCACGCGGTGATGCACCTGCTCTACTCCCGTTTCTTCACCAAGGCTCTCCGCGATATGGGAATTCTCGACTTCGACGAGCCCTTCCTCCGGCTCTACAACCAAGGGATCATGCTAGGCGAAGACCACGAGAAGATGAGCAAGAGCCGGGGCAACGTGGTCAACCCCGACGACTACGTGGAGTCCCTTGGGGCCGATTCCATGCGCTGCTTCCTCATGTTCCTGGGACCCTGGGACCAGGGAGGACCCTGGAGTACGTCGGGAATCAACGGTGTCGCCCGGTGGCTCAATCGTGTGTGGGAGCTTTGCCGCAGCGACGCGTCCGACCTGGACGGGTCTCCGACCAATCCCCAAGCCGTCAAGAATACAGTGCGGATGCTCCACCAGACCATTAAGAAGTGCCATAACGACCTGGACAAGTTCAAGTTCAACACGTCCATAGCGTTCCTGATGGAGCTTTCCAACGAGATGTCACGCCAGTGGAACTCCGCCGACCTGGACTCGCATACCTGGCGCGATTGCGTGGAGAAGTTCCTGCTGATGCTGGCGCCTTTCGCACCGCACCTGGCCGAGGAGCTTTGGGAGCAGACGGGTCGCGAGTACAGTATCCACAACCGGCTCTTCCCCCAGTGGGACGAGGACCTGGCCGCCGAGGAGGAAATCACACTGGTGGTACAGGTCAACGGCAAGCTGCGAGATCGCCTCCAAGCCCCCGTGGACATCACCGAAGACGAAGCCAAAGAGAAGGCGCTGGCCGCCCTCCGGCTAAGGAACCACCTAGCAGAGGGCCAGGAACCCCGCCGCGTGGTCTACGTCCCCGGCCGCCTCGTAAACGTCGTCCTGGGGTAGCCGCCTCACATCACCGTTAGGCCTGATTCTGTCGAAGGCCCCTCCTCCCACGCCTTTCCCGTTGTATGGTAGGATTAGGCGTCAAATACGTCCCCCCAAGGAGATGTCCCATGAAAGGCAACACGGCCATTGCCAACATCCTCAAGCTGGAAAACACCGACTACCTATTCTGCTATCCCGCCAACCTCCTCATCGAAGAGGCGGCCAAAGCCGACATCGAACCTATCATGTCCCGCACCGAGCGCACCACCGTCAACATGGCCGACGGGTACAGCCGCATCAACAATGGCCGCAAGCTCGGAGTGGTCGTCACTCAGTCAGGGCCGGGGGCGGAAAACGCCGTGGGAGGCATTGCCCACGCCTACGCCGAGTCGGTGCCAATCCTGGTGCTGCCGGGCGGAACGCCCCGCGGCTCCGCGGGCCAGCCCCCCGACTTCAGCGCCGTGGACAACTACCGGGGCATCACGAAGTGGACGGCCCAAATCAACCAGACCGAAAGAATTCCCGAGCTCATGCGGCGGGCCTACACCCAGCTAAAGTCGGGCCGGGGAGGCCCCGTGGCCCTGGAGGTGCCCCAGGACGTGGGAGGGGACGAGCTGGACGAGTCCGCCTTCGACTACAGGCCCGTCAAGGCGTTGCGGAGCATGGGAGACCCTGAGGACGTAGCCGCCGGCGCTCGCGCAATCCTGTCCGCCAAGAGGCCCGTCATATTCGCCGGACAGGGAATCCTCTGGGCCGAGGCGTCGGAGGAGCTTAAGGAGTTCGCGGAACTAGTCAACTGCCCGGTCATGACCACCAACCCCGGCAAGAGCGCCTTCCCTGAAAACCACGCCCTTGCGCTGGGCACGGCGGCCCGGACGATGACCAGGATGGCGAGGGTCTTCATGGAAAAGTCGGACCTTATCTTTGGCGTAGGGGCGGGGTTTGCCTCCAACCTGGCCAACGCAACCGTGCCCTCAGGCAAGACGCTTGTGCAGTGCACCGTCGACGTGGCCGACCTGAACAAGCGGCTTCCAATCGACCACGCCGTCGTAGGGGACGCCAAGCTGGTGCTGCAACAGCTCATCGAAGAGGTGAAGAAGCAGGCGGGACCGGACGGCAAGAAGGGTGACGACTCGGTCGCCCAGGAGATAAAGCAGGTCAAGGACGAGTGGCTGGATGAGTGGATGCCCCTGCTCACGTCCAACGAGACGCCCATCAATCCCTACAGGGTCATCTGGGACTTCATGCACACCGTGGACCGCACCAAGACCATCCTCACCCACGACTCAGGCCACCCCAGAGACCAGACCATCCCCTTCTACGAGGCCATAGTCCCCAGGGGCTACATAGGTTGGGGCAACTCCAGCCAGTTGGGCTACTCCATCGGAATCGCCATGGGAGTCAAGCTGGGGGCCAAGGACAAGACGGTAGCCACCATCATGGGAGACGCCGCCATAGGCATGGCCGGAATGGACATTGAGACGGCCGCGCGGCACAAGATTCCCATTCTCATCATAGTGCTTAACAACCACGTCCTCTCGGGCTACTCCGCCAACTACCCGGTGGCCGCCGAGAAGTACGCCTTCACCAATCTCTACGGCCAATACGCCGACTTGGCCAGGGCCCTGGGCTCCTACAGCGAACGAGTCGAGGACCCCGCTGAAATCGTGCCCGCCATCAAGAGGGCCCAGGCGGCAATGGACGCAGGCCAGCCCGCGCTGCTGGAGTTCATGACCAAGGAGGAGAACACCCTCTCCCACCACACGCGGTAAGTCCGATTTAGGGCTAGACGTAGGACTGGTTTGATGACTTGGTCAGCGCGACTAAGTTTCTAGGGGTAGGTTGTCCTGTTAGGGTATAGTAGGTTAAGCGTGCTCTACACAACCTATCCGTTGGAACAGGAAGAAAGCGCATGTCGTATTTCTTAGACCTGTTTACACCAGAGACGTGGAACATTTTCCGTAAGACTGACCCTAGTGTCACAGGCTTCCGGGCACGATATAGACGAGTGGCATTCGAGCAAATTAATCCGGGGGACTTCTTTCTATGCTACCTAACTAGTAGTCAGTCAACTTTGGAATCAAAAGGGTAAAGCCGGTGAAGTTTGGTCCGGGCGTCCTGGGTGTTGAACCTCCAGTGGATGGTGGCTTGGGCGGCGTTGCGTTTCTTAACCAGGGCCTGGACTTCCCGCCGGAGCGTCTCCTCGTCGGGGAGTCGCTGCTTCAAGCAGGATCGGGATAGTACGCTGAACTCGATTTCCGCCATGTTCAACCAACTCCCGTGCTTGGGGGTGTAGTGGAACTCCAGCCGCTTGGCAATCCGCCGGGCCTCTGCCGCCGGGAACGTCTCGTACAGGGACGCCGGACGGTGCGTGTTCAGGTTGTCCATGACCACCCTCACCACCGGCGTCTCCGGGTAAGCTTCGTCCACCAGCCAACGCATCTGATGGGCGAAGTCCTCCATGGTGCGCCGCCGGGTCACCGCCACGTGACGCCAGCCCGCCAGCGGCTCACAGGCCAGGAACAGGTTGCGGACGTCCTCCCTCCGGTGCTCGTAGTCCTGCCGAAGCGGAATTCCGGGCCGGGTCGGCAGAGATGGCCGCGTCTCGGCCAACAACTGGGTCGATGTCTCGTAAAAGCAGACCACCGGCCGTCGGTGGTCATAGGGTTCGGCATAGAGGTCCAGCAGGTCCTCCATGTTGGCCACGAACTCCGCGCTCACCTTGGTAATGCGCGATTCCCTCTTCTGCCAGGGCTTGAGAGCGTTTTTTTGAGACGCTTGCGCACCCCTTCGTGAGACATGGAGGAGGCCAACTTCAACTCCACCACCTTGCCAGCCAGCAGGCGCAGGGTCCAGTGGTCATGCCCTGCCGGCGGCGGGCTGCAGGCCAGGGCGATCAAGTGGGCCTCGCCCCGGTCGTCCAGCTTCCGGCGCCGGTTGGCCTGGGGACGGTCCTTCAGAACCCCGGACAACCCTTCTTCGGTAAAGCGCCGCTTGACCCGGTACACTGTGCCCAGGGCCACATCCAGGGCTTCAGCCACTTGGGGAGCAGGCCAACCGTCGTCGCTCTTGAGGAGAATCCGGGCCCTGGGGGTGATTCGGGCCGGGTGTTTCCCAACCCGAATCAGACGCTGGAGTTCTTCTCGTTGTTCCAGCGCCAGCCCCACTGAATACTTGTCCCTGACCATCACCGCCACCCCCGCCAACAACACTTCCCACAAGGCAGGATAGCCTAATTGTCCGTTTTCTTAAACAAATGCTAAAACCAAGTTGACTGAGTACTAGCGGTTTACGTGCTTGCGGCGGTTGTTGACGTAGTCCACCAGGACGAACTCGCCGAGCTTGTCGGGGGCGCTGTAGAAGGCCCTGCCCCGGTTGATTCGTGTCATCCTGTCCACGAAGTCCATCAGCTGATAGTTGTTCTCCAGCATGAAGGTGTTGATGACGATGCCTTCCTGGGTGCACTTCCGGGCTTCTTTCAGGGTTTCCATGATGGTCTTGTAGCTGGGAGGGTAGCTGAACAGGGACTGGTTGCCCTCCAGGTAGGCCGTGGGTTCCCCGTCGGTGATGAGAATAATCTGGCGGGAGCCGCCCTTTTCCTTGGACAGCAGCTTCCGGGAGAGCATCAGCGCGTGGTGGATGTTGGTGCCTGAGACCCAGGAGTTCCAGTTGGACTTGGCGAGCTCATCTTCCTTAATTTCGACGGCGTAGTCGGAGAACCCCACCACATAGAGGTTGTCCCTGGGGAACTGGCTGTGTATGAGGGCGAACAGGGCCATAGCCACCTTTTTGGCAGCATGGAAACTGCCGAAAAGCCCCATTGATCGGCTCTGGTCGAGCAACACCACGGTGGCGGCCCTGGTCATGTGCTCGTTGCGGTATATCTCGAAGTCTTCAGGAGTCAGCTTGACGGGCAGGTCCGGACCCGTCCGGGTGATGGCGTTCTTCACGGTGGTGTTCAGGTCAAGCTGGAAGGGGTCGCCGAACTCGTAGGTCTTGGTCTCGGTGATGGTGTCCCCGCCTCCGCCCCGATTGTCAAGCTCGTGGTTGCCCATGCGGTCCTTCTTCAGATTGACGAAGACCTCTTTAAGCGCCCTTTGGCCGATGCGCCGGATGGCTTTGGCGGTCAGGTCGGGCCGTGCGCCGTCGGTGATGTAGCCTGCTTCTTTCAGTTGGTCCATCAGTTTTTGGAGCTGTTCCCAGGCCTGGCGGGCCTCTTCACCCAGCTGATCCTCAAGCTGCTGCGTGTCCAGGTCGTCCGGGTTGCCCGACCTCATGGTCTGTCGTATGGCCCGTTCCAGCTCGTCCATGTTTTGGAGGTCCGACATCAGTTCCATAGCCTGGTCAAGGGTCAGGCTCTCGTCTCCCAGGAAGGGGTACTGGTGCCTGAGGTCGTCCATGGGCATCAGCTGTTCCATCAGCGAAGCTAGCTGGGCCATCTGACGCTGGGTTTCGGGGTCGAGGACGGAGTTCAGGGCCTCCTCAAGCTCACGCCGCGCCTCCGGAGACATGCTGTCCATCATGGACTGCATCTGGGCCATCTGTTGGAGCATGTGCTGCATAAGCTCTTCCAGGCTCTGGGGCGGGTTCTGCCCGAACATCGGGCCGTACTGCTGCATGAACCCGTCGAAATCGGGTTGCTGTCCGTTTGCCTCGTCCTGGAGCATCTGGTTCAGCTGACTTAGCATGTCGCGCATGGCGGCCATGTCGTCAGGGGTCATGTCCTTCAGCCGCTGCATGATGTCCTGGGACAGGTTCTGGGCCATTTGGCTCTGGAGCATGTCCAGGAGTTCCTGGAACTTCCGCTGGGCCTCGGGGTCCATGAAGTCGTACTCCATGAGCTCCCGGATGGCTCCTCCGGCGCTTTCGGGGAGGGCGTCCAGCTTTTCCAGATTGCGTTGGGCCCGCTGTTCCAGCAGCTTGGTCAGTTGCTCCATCTGGGCCCGCTCGGGGCCTTCGGCGTCGCCGGCCTTGGACGCGGCGTCATCCAGCCTCTTGCCGATTCCTTCCCGTTCGGTCTTCAGGACATCTTTGAGCCGCTCTTTGATGTCCTCCATAACCGAGTCCATGTTATACCGCTGGAGCTGCTCTTTTCGCCGATCCTTCAGCTTGTCCAGAAGGTCTCGCAGGCCGGGCATCTGTCTGCCGAACTGGTCCTTCATGCCCCGGCGCATCAGATCTCTCAGGGCACGGAATACGTCTCCGTCTGCAAGGACGTCGTTGGACAGATGGTCCATAAGCTCATCGGCGTCCATCTGGAAGACGTCTTGTGAGCCGTCCCATCGACTGTATCTATAGCGACCGCTTAACATAACTGCTGTCTGGGATGAAGTCGGATACCGTAAGGGACTGTATGCCTCCCCTGCTCCTTGTCCCTCATGTTGCGCCCAGGGCGCTGCTGTGATTCCAGGGTGAGCTCCGCGATTTTACCGGCCTTTGAAGGCGGGTTTGCGCTTTTCCACGAAAGCCCTGACGGCTTCCTTGTGGTCATCGGTGCTTCTGGCGATGTCCTGGGCGGCGTGGCCCATCTCCAGACTCTCTTCCAGGCTGACATCCATGGACTTTCTGACCAGGTACTTAATCAGGGACATCGCCTGTGTCGGGCCGTTGGCTAGCCTCGTGGCCATTTCCATTGCGGAGGGCATCAACTCTTCGTGGGGATAGACTTTGCTGACCAGGCCCAAACGGTGGGCCTCGGTTCCGTCTATTCTGTCTCCGGTGTACTGTATGAGAAGCGTGTTGCTCAGTCCGATGAGCCGAGGCAGTTGCCAACAGCTGCCGTCTCCGGGTATTAATCCTCTGAGAACGAAGGCTTCCGAAAAGATCGCATTCTCCGAGGCCAGGCGTATGTCGCAGGCAAGGGAGATGCCCATGCCGACGCCCATTGCATAGCCGTTGACGGCGGCGATGGACGGCTTCTGCAGGTTGTGGATGCGGAGGGGGAAATTACCCACTCTCCAGGCTTCGTCCGATTCCGCCCGGGACCCGAACCGCTTTTCCATCTTGCCCCAGGGAAGTTCGGCTTTTTCAGCAGGCGGCTCGCCTGAGCGCTGCTGGGCTTCCCGGTCCATTCGCCGGACGTTGGCGCCGGAGCAGAAAGCAGGGTCGGCGCCGGTGAGAAGCAGCACACGGTCGTCCGGGTCCTGCTCGAAGCGGTCCAACTCCTCCCTAATCTGCGCGGTCATGTCCGCTCCCAGAGAGTTGCGCGTAGGCGGGTCGTCCATAGTTATGACGAGCACCCCGTCCGTACGTTCCACTCTGATCATCTGGTCAGCCATGCGTTCCTCCCGGTCTGGGAATGGTAGAAAGGCTCTTAGCCGTGACAATTCTACACCACGTTCATATAATGTGATAGCCTTAGCCAGAGGGGACTTGTAGGCGTAGATTGGATAGGGGGCGATAACATTGGCCCAAGACACAACGGGAAAAGTTCTGGCGATACAGCTTAGCAAAGAACGGCGTCAGCCCATGACCTCCACGGAAGCCGCTACAGCCATTGCCGACGTGGGAATCGAGGGGGACAGGCACGCCCAGAGGGGTTTCGCACGGCAAGTCCTAATTATGGACAAGGAAACGCTGGACCTGCTCGGGCTGTCTCCTGGGCAAATCAAGGAGAACATCACTGTTGAGGGTGTGGACCTGAACGGTATCCGCCCCGGACAAGTCTTCTTCTTCGGCGACGAAGTGACCATGGAAGCCACCGGAGACTGCGAGCCGTGCGGCCTCATGGACGAGATACGCCCTGGCCTGCGCGAAACGCTCCAGGGCAGGCGGGGCATCCTGGCCATGGTGCTGAATGGCGGCGAGCTCCGCGTGGGAGACAGCGTGAGAGTCGAGCCTTCCCCTGAGGCCCTCCAGGCCAGCTCCTAGTCTCCGGCCCCCGTGCCTGTCGATCTGACCGGCCAACATTTCTGCCCCAGGCGGTTCCACGGCCAGGCGTTCACGGACGCCCCGTGTTAGAATAGGGAGAACACCCCGCCCAGAGGTGGACATCCCCTATGCAGTACCGCGACCTGCCCAGCGTTGAAAGCATCCTTTCCACCCGTTCCATCCGGGCCTTGAACAGCGAGTACACCAGAGAGTGGCTGACAACACTAGTGCGCGAAGAGATTGACCGGGTCCGCAAGTCCATAAGCGAGGTCGACGGCAACAGAGGACAGCCCATCACCCCTGAGAGAATCACCGAACAGGTGGCGGCCAGGGTGGAGAGGCTAGGGAAGGTCAACCCCGTCCCCGTAATCAACGCCACTGGGGTCATAATCCACACTAACCTGGGCAGGGCGCCCCTCAGCCTGGAGTCTATGGAGGCTGTCCTGCAAGCGTCGGAAGGTTACTCTAATCTGGAGCTGAACCTGGACGACGGACGGAGAGGCAGCAGACAAGCCCACGTTCAGCATCTCCTCAGGCACCTTACCGGAGCGGAAGCGGCAATAGTCGTCAACAACAACGCCTCGGCGGTCCTGTTGGGGTTGTCGGCCTTGGCAACAGGCAAAGAGGTTATCGTGTCCCGCGGGGAAGAGGTTGAGATAGGAGGCGGGTTCCGCATACCGGATGTTCTCCGGCAAAGCGGGGCCACTCTGGTGGAAGTCGGAACGACCAACCGGACCTACGCCTCCGACTACAGTTCCGCTATAACCGAGAACACCGCCGCCCTGCTAAAAGTCCACGCCAGCAACTTCCGAGTGGAGGGCTTTACCCACTCGCCGGACACGGCAGAGCTGGTTCAGGTCGGCGCCCGTCATGGAGCGCCGGTGCTTAATGACATAGGCAGCGGCTGCTTCCTGAACACCCAGGACTACGGTCTTGCCCACGAACCCACGCCTCAGGAAGCTATTTCGGCTGGCGCCAAGCTGGTCTTCTTCTCCGGAGACAAGCTTATGGGCGGTCCCCAGTGTGGAATCGTCGTGGGAACCAGAGAGTTGATAACGCGCCTGGAACGTCACCCGCTGGCCAGGGCGGTGCGAATCGACAAGCTGAGCTTGGCGGCCCTGACGGCCACTCTTCTTCACTATATCAAGGGGGAAGCCGAGGAAAAGGTGCCGGTTTGGAGAATGATTGCCGCATCGGCAGGGGAAATCGAGGACCGGGCCTACCACTGGCAGACCATCATAGGACGGGGCGCCCAGGTGAGGCGAAGCCGGTCCACCATCGGAGGAGGCAGCCTGCCGGGAGAAACACTGGACACGTGGGTGGTCGCCCTGGAAACCCAGATGCTGGGCGGCCCACAAGGAGTTGTGGACCGGCTGCGGAGCCATTCGACGCCCGTTTTGGCCCGCATAGAAGAGAACCGGGTTGTCTTGGACCCCCGCACGGTTTTCCTCGAGGAAGAGGAAACCCTCTTCCGAGCAGCCCGCGAGGCCCTCGGCGTTTAGGCCAGGTGGCTTTACCCAAGAAACCTCATGTGGCTTGCCCTATTGGGCTAACATTCACGGTACACAATAGACACATAAAACTCAGATAGTCGTGCGCCGTGGGTCTAAGCGAGGGGGATAGCCATCGGTGAGGTGCCGGGAGCCGGACATCTAAGTGCCCGCTGCCCTCCCTGCTCAGGTGGATACTTCTATAGAGCAGGGGTGGCGGAGGGTTGGTTACAAGCGAGGCAGAAACCCGGCTGGCACAGTGGAGACCATCCCATGGAGCAGCGTGCAAGCACTTTCTTTGGGATTGTCCTCATCTGACTCTCAGGTCAGAATGGTCGAGTTGCGGGTGCTTTACACGCTTACAGGACGAGCCGCATCTCAAAGATGGCATTGTCTACCCTCAGGTCAGACCCACCATCTCCGGCCAACCTGTTCTGTAGTATGAACCACGTCGGAGTTCTATTGGATGCAGTCCTGGTCCACCCGAAACAGGTCATTCGAGGTGCAATGGGATGATCCTCGGGCTGATCGCTGTCTCGATACTGAATGCTCTCTCCGCTGTTCCGATGGCGCTACGTGCAAGACACGATTTTGCCCGTCAAGGACGACTCTCTTTGCCGGTCGCGATCTGGACGGGAGTCAACATGCACGGTCACGCAGCGATTACGTTCACGCTTGCATGGCTGGACCGTGGTTCGGTCAACGAACCATCGCCGATAAGCCTGGCGCTCGGTTTAGTCATAGCAAGTATCGGAGGGGGACTCATCGTGGCAGGACGCCGCGAATATGCGAGTCGGTCTCGGGTTTATGGACTCCTGGAAGACAAGCTGATTACCACGGGCATCTACCGATATTCGCGTAATCCGCAGTATGTGGGCTACTGGCTCATGATGTTAGGAGCAGCGATCGCGAGCTTTTCCCAATGGACATTTCTCCTTGCGTTCGGAGCCGCACCTATCATCCAATCCTACGTACAGTGTGTCGAGGAGCCTCACCTACGCTTCGCATTTGGAGAGAAGTATCTCGCATACTGCAACAGGGCGCCCCGGTACCTCGGATTCAAAGGGTAGGGATTCTAGGCCACGCGGCGGAGCAGTCTTTGAAGGGTCGGCGGAGCCTCTGTTCCTGGCTGGCCGGAGCCTCGCGGAACCTATCGGGTGGCGCTTGTCCAACTCCCTAAATGGAGACCACCCATGGAAAGAATCGCCGGATCGTTCATCACGCCAGCCCGCTCCCAGCTATTGTCGTGCGGCCTTCGTCATGACAATAGCGTCACATGAGTGATGAAAGAAGGCCCCGGAATGCGGGCATCGGGACCAGCTTCTGGACTTAGATAGAGCGGCGTCTAGAGGGCGTGAATCTTCGGCATGATTTCCGCCAGCCCTTCCAGTGTTTCCCGCAGCCCTTGGTGCATGGAACCGCCCGGGCGGCGAACCGCGGCGACATTCATGCTGACGCTGTTGAATCCCATTCTGCAGAGAGACTTCAGACTAGACAAACACTCTGAAGGAGTTCCCGCTACGGAGAAACGTGAGATGATTTCCTCGTCGATTAGGGAGTCCAACTCCGGTGGATAAGACACGTCCGGTTCGAAGTACCAGCCCGTGGCCTCAGACGCCAGCCGCCTGATGCGCTCGAACCGCTCTGTGGGGAGTTGAGATTGTTCCGGACCGCCCAGCGACAGATAGTGGGCTGCGTAGAGGACTACGCTATGACGGGTTTGATCCCCATCCTGGGAAACGCATACGGTCACCCTCGGCACTATTTCTACCTCCTCTGGGTCCCGGCCAGCCCTGACTGCTCCGTCGTGCACCCAACTGCGGTAGCGCAGCAGGGCGTTTTCGGATAGTTCTCTCGCGCCGACCACCACTGCGTCCGCTGTACGCCCGGCCATTCGACATATCTGCCTGCTCCGCGTGCCTACAATCAGTGGGACCGCACCGGCGATGTCTGACGGCAGCTTGACGCCTGTCATGCGATAGGTCGGACCGTCGAGAGTGATGTTGTCACCGTGGAGCAGAGCCTTGACCACTCCGAGAAACTCTTCAAGGCGTCGGACGGGTAGAGGCTGCTCTATGCCGATGGGTGACAAGCCAGCGCCCACTCCCACCCCCAGGAAAGCCCTTACTTTGGAGACCTCGTTCAGGGTCCCAACCGCCGCCGCAACCACGGCAGGATGCCTTACGTAGGGATTCGTTACCAGGCTTCCAATGCCGACGTTTTTGGTGACGGAGGCGCACAGCGCCTGAAGCTGGAATGAGTCCCGGAACAAAGCCACGTCGGATATGCCGAGTCTGTCCGCACCGGCGTCGTCCACTATCCGGGACAGCTCCAACAGCTCATCCGTTTTCACCACCGGGCTGAGTTCGACCTCTGTCTTAATTAACTATCCCCGCGCACACCGTATATAATCGGATATGATTGTACATGACAGACCCGACCTGAGACGGAATATAGACCATGCCCGATTTCCGAATAGGCGCCAGTGTGCTGTTGCGCCGCCCACTCTCCGAAATCTTTGAGTTCTTTGCTCTGGCGGAGAACCTCAACCTACTTATGCCTCCGTGGCTCCAGTTTTCCATCCTAACCCCGTTGCCTATCCACATGGAGGTTGGGACCATAATCAAATACCGGATAAAGCTGCGAGGCTTCCCCGTGATGTGGGACAGCGAGATCACCGAATGGGACCCGCCCAATGGATTTACGGACACCCAGATACACGGCCCCTACGGGAGTTGGGTGCACCGGCACTGTTTCAAAGAGACGCCCGACGGGACCTTGGTCACTGACGACGTCACCTACCGGATGGTGGGCGGCGACCTGGTTAATCGGCTGTTCGTGCGCCCTGAGTTGAAGAAAATCTTCGACTACAGAACGGCCAAGCTCTTGGAACGCTACCCCTGACCAACGCCGAGGATCTGGCCGCCAAGGTTCAGCAGGCCACACGGGATGGGCGGCCTAAGACGCGGACCTCACCTCCGGACCCAAGTCCAGACCTTCATACGTCCGGCAGTCGCCCTTCCTGCCGTAAGTATATCCGCGCCAGCCGCAACTCGTTGTAATCGAACTCGGAGCCTAGGAAGTCCCAGACAGGCTTCAGGAAAGCAGGGCCGCAGGCGTCGAAGGCTTCCGCTATCCGGTTGAGCCTTTCCCTGTCGGGCAGCAAATGTTCGATGTCCAGGACTATTCCCGTGTCAGCCATGCGTTCGATGTGTCCGATGACGGTGGTGTCCGCGAGACCTCGCTGCTGGGCTATCAGACCGATGGGCAGCTTCTCGGACAGCAGCTCTTTGGTCACATCGTAAGTTGTTCCCCGGCGACGCTCCGCTCGTTCGCGGTCCTTTTCTCCAGACTCCTCCACATGGCGCATTCTCACTGGAGGTGCGTCCGTCCGGTCCGGAAGACCGTTGGCCTCGGCATAGCTCTGGATGGCCTCCAGGAATTCCGGGCCGTACTGCTCCAGTTTGGTCTTGCCCACCCCTGGGATGCGGGAAAACTCTTCCACGTTTCGGGGGAAAGCAGAGGCCATGTGGCGGAGCGACGCGTCGTTGAATACCACAAAAGCCGCGACGGCCCGTGCTTCGGCCAGCTTCCTCCGCAAGGCGCGTAGCTGCTCGAACAAGTCCTCATCACATTCCATAGCAGTCGAGCTCTTGGCTCGTCTGGGCGCCCCTTCTGCCGTCCCTGGTGCGGCGATGGGCCGTGGGAGGGACAGCGTTTCGCGCCGGCTTAGAAACTCCTTCCCTTCAGGGGTGATGGCCAGGGTTGGATACTCCCCCTCGTTCCGCGACAGGAGGCCGCGTGCCTGCAATTGGCCGATAATCTCCCTGAGTTGCGGCTGACCGACGTCCTTGGCGACGCCGTGCACGCTCAATTGATCATGTCCCAGTTCCAGGACTCGCTTAGTGCGGCTTCCGATCAGCACCTGTATAACGTGGGTTGCACCGAACCGTTCCCCGGTCCGGATTACCGCTGACAGGACCTTCTGGGCGATTTCCGTGGCGTCAAACGTCTCTTCCGACCTGAGGCATGTGTCGCATCCTCCGCAGTTTTCTTCATCCCAACGTTCTCCAAAATACTCCAGGACGAACCTACGTCGGCAGACTGCGAGTTCGGCGAATTCCACCATTTTGGCCAGTTTCTGACGGGCGTTGCTCCGCTCCGACGGGTCTTCGATTTGGTTGATAAAATAGTCCTGCTTAGCTTTGTCAGCGTACGCATAGAAGAGGACACACTCGCTGGGCAGCCCGTCCCTGCCGGCCCTTCCCGTTTCCTGATAGTAACCCTCGAGGGACTTGGGGAGGCTGTAGTGGACCACCAAGCGGATGTCCGGTTTGTCCACTCCCATGCCAAAGGCGACAGTGGCTACTATGACAGAGACCCTGTCTTGGGCGAAGTCTTCCTGCGTCCGGCGTCGGGTCTCGGCGTCCAGCCCGGCGTGGTATGGCCGGGCCGCCAGACCTTGGCGGTTCAGGTCCTCGGCCAGGTCTTCCGTCTCCTTTCGGGAGAAGCAATAGATTATGGCGGACTGGCCCCGCAGCCGACGGAGCATCGCCGTCAACTGCTCCCAGGACGTGCTCTTGGGCTGGACTGAGTAGCTGAGATTGGCCCTGTTGAAACTGGACAGAAAGACCCGGCCCCGCTGCAAGTCAAGCTGGGTGATGATGTCCTCCCGCACCTGTTCCGTGGCTGTTGCGGTCAGGGCAATCACTGGCACGGACGGAAAGTCTTCCCGGAGTTGCCGCAGGTTCCGGTAGTCGGGACGGAACTCGTGGCCCCACTCGGAAATGCAGTGGGCCTCGTCGATGGCTATGAGGTTCAGGTCCAGACTGTGGAGAAAACGGCGGAACCCTGGCAGGGTGAGCCGTTCCGGGGCCGCGTACAACAACTTGACCTGTCCATGCCGTACCTCGGCCAGCGCCTGCTCCATCTCTGATGATGACAACGTGCTGTTGATGAACCGGGCGGCGATTCCGTTGGCGTTCAACGCGTCCACTTGGTCTTTCATCAAGGCAATTAGCGGCGAGATGATCAGGGTGACCCCGTCAAAGACTAGGGCCGGCAGCTGGTAGCAGAGGGACTTTCCCCCGCCTGTGGGCATGAGGACCAAGCTGTCCCGACAGGCCAGGACGTTTTCGATGATTTCTTCTTGACGGTCCCGAAAGCTGTCGTACCCGAAGCGGGCTTTGAGGATGGAAAGCAGGGCTGCGTTGTCCATAGGTAGACAGCCCTTCTCTTAACTGGTTGGTCTCGGCATGGATGCAGAACGGCGAGGCCTATTATACTCACGCCCGCGAGAACGGCTACCGGAGGTTGTCATCGGAGCGGCCCAATGACCTGGTTGTTTCTCGTGAGTCCTTGCCGCGCCATCGCCAAGGACAGCGACGGAGTGTACTAGTCTCCGGCTATACCGTCACGTTGTGATCTGGGTAGGCCGGAGGGGCTGACGTTGGAAGCTATGGCGGTGCAGTTGGCGGGCTATGCAGGCGCTTCGGTCACAATCTTGCGGGAAGCGTTGACTATCATTTCTGAGGCGTCCTGAACCGTTAGGGCCCCCATGTTCAGCACCAGATGGTAGTTGTTCGGGTCAAGCTGGTGGGACTTGAAGAACCGTCGGAAGTAGGTGGTCATGGCTTTGTCCATGTCGGATATGTACTTCTCCGCCTCTTTGCGGCTGAAGCCTTCCCGGTTCATTAGGACGTTCATGCGCGTTTCCATGGGCGCTGTAAGGCCGACGTGCATCACACCCGGCTCGTCCTGAAGGATCATATTTGAACCGCGGCCGTTTATTACTACACTCCCCGACTTGGCCAGGTCTTGTATAACGGACTGGGTGGCATCGATGAATTGCTGGTCATGAAGTCTTATGGCGGCTGTCTGAGGCTCCGGGGCCAGGTCCGTGTACTCCTCAGAGGGAAGGTATTCCATGCCGGGCCCGAAGTAAGGTTCTCCCCCGGCTCCCGACATTGCGGAACGTTCCAGCATGGTGCGGAGAAACATGGCCAGCTTCTCCCGGAAAGCGGCGGGCTGGCGTTCCTTTATCTCCAACACCTGCACCGACGCGCCGATTCGCTTGGCAGCTTCGGCGAGGACCAACCGGTCTACGTAGTCGTAGTCAAGGAGCCTCGCGACCTCGAGTCCGACCTCTCTGCCGCCTGCTCCCATAGGGCCGTTTAGAGTTACTGCCGCCATCAGTCCTCCCTAGACCCTTGGCGATTGATCGTGAGCCTTCTCCACGTGCTTGAGGTTCACTCTAAGGATAGTGTATGGGAGTCTGAAAGACGCTGTCAACATTGTGCTTTTAGGCACGAATCACTGGCCGACGGCGCCTTTTTGGCTGGGAGGCCTGGCATCCCGGCGTTCGGTTGACCCCGCTTGGGGCCTCTCATATAATTGGGCCACCAATTCCCAGGCGACGAGTCAACGCCCCTATGCGGTCCTAAGGAGACGCCATGCAACAAGAAGCAGTGCTCCACCCCATGGCTATCATAAACGAGCTCAAGGCCAACAACATCACCCACGTAGTCTGGCTTCCCGACAGTGAGACCAACTTCATGTTCCACCAGCTGACCGCCGACCCAACACTGGACCTGGTCCCCGTTTGCCGGGAAGGCGAGACC
This sequence comes from Dehalococcoidia bacterium, assembly GCA_965224415.1. GTDB lineage: Bacteria > Chloroflexota > Dehalococcoidia > Lucifugimonadales > JAGWBF01 > DAOUJI01. Next base: position 314,268 of record CBDCZB010000003.1, read on the forward strand.
ATGGCCATAGCCGCGGGTCTCTGGGCTGGAGGGAAGAAGCCCGTAGCCTTGATTCAGAACACGGGCGTGTTGGAGTCGGGAGACTCCATTCGGGGGCTGGGCCTCGACATAGGCCAGCCGCTGGTGATGCTTATCGGATACCGCGGCTGGGACAGGCACGGTCTCTCCCGTGATTCCGCCGCAAAATACATCGAGCACATCCTCCATGCTTGGGGCCTGGAATACTACCTGGTGGAGGTGGACGACGATGCCCCGCGCATCTCTCTTGCGTTCCAACGGGCCGAGGAGACCTCTAAACCCGTCGCGGTGCTCCTGGGAACGGAGTTCGGGGCTTAGAAGTCTAGAAGGTCCACCACGTCTTTATGAGCTACCCAATAACGAGGGCAACTAATGATTAAGAACCAAGACGCAGCGAGAATCATAGATGAACACAGGCAGGACGGCATCATTGTTGCCACGATGAACGCCGGAAACATTAGCTTTGGGCTGGCCGCCGTCAGCCAAAACCAGGAGTTGGACCTGCCCCTGTCCGGGTGTATGGGCAAGGCATCGTCCATGGGACTGGGAATGGCCTTGGCCCAACCCGACAGGAAGGTAATCGTTCTCGACGGGGACGGCAGCCTGCTTATGAACCTGGGAACCCTGGTTACCATTGGCAACAAGGCCCCTGAGAACCTCTACCATTTCGTTTTCGACAACGGAGTCTATGCCGTAACGGGAGGCCAGCCGACGCCCCTGGAAGGGTCGGGGAACTATGTGGAGATGGCCTCCGGCGCGGGCTATGCCGCCGTCTACGACTTCGAGGACACCGAAGACCTGGCCACCGGCATCGACCAGGCATTGAACGACAAGGGGCCCGTCTTCATCAGATTGAGGATCGAACCTGAGATTGAGAACACTCCTGTCCAGTTTCGTAAGCGGTCCACGAGGAACACCACCTCAGCGGCCAGAGAGCTGCGCCAACGATTCGCCGGCTGACACCTGATGCGCCCCGCCGGTCTCCTTGGGCAGGCGCTGGGACTTGCAGGTTTCGTAGGTGGATTTCTTCTGTTAGGCCGAGGCGTCATAGATTCCAACGTTGCCTTGGGAGTCGTCGGCGCGCTGCTTATTCCTGTAGGGATGTGGATTATGGTCAGCAACAGACGGGGACGTTGACCGCGAGGGTTATATCCATTGGCGACTTCCGAAAACGCTGTAAGAGCAAGTCAAGCTCTGCGAGCCATTCAAGACAACCGGGGTGACTGCTTGGTGGTGTCCGCCGGGGTGCCTCTAGCGGGATGGTCCGCAGTTTCCCAACGCAGGGACCTGGACATAGACCTGACAGACTGCGTCGGGCGCGCTCCAGCCCTTGCGCTGGGGCTGGCCTTGGCCCAACCCCAGCGTAAGGTATTGACCCTTGACTCCGACAGCGCGCTCAGGACCAGCTTGGACACCCTGGTCACGGTGGGCGCCGCAGGAGCGGAAAACCTGGTCCATTTCCTTCTCTGCGATTCCGACGACCGGTCTACAGGCGGCGGCGCGATACCGGGCCTGGGCAAGATAGACTTCCCTGCCCTGGCTGAGAACGGAGGCTACAACGCCGTCTTCAGCTTCGACAGCCTGGAGGATTTGGTGCTGGGCATTCCGGAAGTGATGGAAGCTCCGGGGCCTGCTTTCGTAAGCATCAAGGTCTTCTACGACTCCGAATCCACAGACCACTCCAGGGTCGGAAACACCAGGGACTCCCTCTGGAACGTCAGGGAGTACCTCGTCTCCGGCCCGACAGACTCCGACTAAATCCAAGGTAAAGCGAGGAGGCATATGCCGCGCATCGGACTGAGGTTGGACACAAGCGTACCGCTTAAACCAGGCGAGTTAATGGACCTGGCCCGCAGGGCTGAGGAACGAGGCTACGAGTCGGTGTGGATTCCCGAAGGAAACGGACGTGACTGCACCACTCAGTTGGCGGCCATAGGCGCAGTCACCAGCCGAATCAACCTGGGAACGGGAATCCTGCCCGTATTCACCCGCACACCCACCCTGCTGGCCATGACAGCGGGGGGCGTGGACGCCATATCCCAGGGCCGGTTCATCCTGGGTCTGGGCACGGGGCACAAAAACTCCGTGGAGGAGACCCAGGGAACGGCGTTCGAAAGGCCCGTTACACGTCTTAAGGAGACGATCCAGGCGATTCGTGGCCTCCTGCGAGGGGAGACTGTTGACCTGGACGGGCGGACATTCAGCCTGAAGGGTTCGTCTCTTGGATTCAAGCCTTACAGGGCCGACATGCCCATCTACATCGCCGCCCTCGGCCCAAAGATGATGGAGTTGGCGGACGAGGTGGCCGACGGAGCGCTTATTACTTGGGCTAACCCCGACTACCTGAGGGTTGCCAGGGAGCATATCGCCATAGGAGCCAAGCGGGCGGGCCGGAACCCCGACGACATTGAACTGGCGGGCTACGTGCGGGTCGCCGTGGAAGAGGACCTGGACCTGCTCAGGCCCACCCTGCAGGTGGAAATCGCCCGCTATTGCAGCCGGCCTTTCTACCAGGCCTATTTCAGGCAGGCCGGGTTCGAGGAAGAGTCGGACGCTATTACGGAAGCCTGGAACCGAGGAGACCCCGAGGCCGCGGCGGCGGCCGTAACCGATAAAATGGCCAGGAACCTGAGCGTCTTCGGCACGCCCGAGCAGTGCCGCGCCGAGGTGGAGCGTCGCCGCGCTATGGGAATCGACCAGCCCATCGTGGGGCCATACGTATACAAGCGGGACGACCCGATGTCCTGCTTCCGTGGCGTGGTGGAAGCCTTCTCCGGCTAGTCAACATATATTGACATACCAATGCGGCTGAACCAAAATGGCCCAGATTCGAGCAATGAGTTCCTGCGCAAGCAGGCATTATGACGGCTAAAGGAGGCCCGATGACCCAGCAGCCCACAACGTACATCACTCCTGAGATTGAGGCCCAGGTCGGCGTTGAGCGAGACCGGAGAGTCTCGCCGCCCGTCGAGTTGGGGGAGATCCGCCGGTGGGCCATCGCCGTCTACTGGCCCGAAAGGCCTCCCCCCATATATTGGGACGCCGAATACGCCAAGAACACCCGGTGGGGAGGCGTCATAGCTCCCCCAGACTTCAACCCCTTCACCTGGCCAATTGATGAGGAGGGGTTCAATCAAAGGGTGGAGCATTGGCGGCGTCAGACCAAGCGGGACTCCAGCACCGACGACGTGGGCAGCACTCCGGGAAACCGGGTGCTGAACGGCGGCAGCAACACCGAATACTTCAACCCCATCCGACCCGGCGACGTAATAACCACCGTGACCAAACTCGCCTCTATGGACGAACGCCAGGGTTCCAAGACTGGGCTTATGCTCTTCATGTTCAGCGAGGAGCGTTGGACCAATCAGAAGGACGAGCTCATCAAGATTAACACCCGCACGACTATCTGGTACTAACGGTCCGGCGGGAAGAAACCAAAGGAGGCTCAAGAGTGGCAGCCGACTATGAAGTGAAACTCTACTGGGACGACGTCGAGGAAGACCAGGAGGTCCCCGAGTTCTCCCGGGAAACAGACCTGATGAACTGGAACCGCTTTGCCGCGGTGAACGACGAGTTCCTGTACATACACATGGACGACGGAGCGGCCCAGAAGGCCAACCAGCCCGGCGTTTTCGGCATGGGCAACGTGCGTTGGGCCTACATGCACAACATGCTTGGCCGGTGGATAGGCGACAGCGGCTTCATCAAGAGGTTGCAGACCCAGTACAGGGGCATGAACTTCTACGGGGACGTGCTCACCGCCAAGGGCAAGGTGACCCGGAAGTATGAAGAGGACGGCGACTACAGGCTGGACCTGGACGTATGGGTGGAGAACCAGGACAACGTAAACACCTGCCCCAGCAAGGCTACGGTCTCGCTGCCGAAACGGTAGCCGCACCAAGCCTCGGAGTTCCACTCCGGGGTGTCCCCGCAATGATGCACGCCTAGCGCTAGGGGCGCGTTCACCTTGATGTCATCCTCCAGGGTTAGTAGACGCCCTTGTAGAACGCCAGCAACACACGTATACTGTTGCCAAATATACGTATCTATTGCAAGAAGCGAGACAATAGGCGATGAAGAAAAAGCTCACGATAACCGTGGATGCCGAACTGGTGCCGATAGCGAAGCGGTATGCCCGTTCGCGCGGAGTATCCCTTTCGTCGCTAATCGAACAGTCCCTCAGGGAGGTTGCTGGAGAGCAAACGCCGTCCTTTGCCTCGCGGTGGCGTGGTCAATTTCGGGCTGCAGAGCGGGACGACCCACGTTACGACACTCTTGCCAATAAATACCTCCACTGATGCTTCTCGATACTGACGTTTTGATTGACGTCGCTCTCGACAGGCATCCTCACTCTGGCCCGGCTTCGGAACTTCTAGACCGTCTCCAAAGAGGCGCCGCCAACAGCTTCATAGCTTGGCATACAGTTTCCAACTTCTACTATATAGTGGCGCCCTCCAGGGGAGGCGTGAACGCTCGGGACTTCATAGTAGAACTGACCAGCTTTGTGGCGGTTTCCACTACCGACGTGGAAGCGGTCCGTTACGCTGTGGCGCTGCCAATGAGCGACTTCGAGGACGCTATGCAGGTGGCTGCAGCGAGGGCGTGCGGAGCCTTACATATCGTTACTCGGAACGTTAGAGATTACAGGCGTTCACCTATCCCTGCCGTCAGCCCCGAAGAAGCCCTCAGGAAGCTGTTTTGAATCCGGTGTTGGGCTACGGGGGTGGAAGCCTTGACGGAAGGTCCCTTGATTCTCCTTGGCAGTCCGGTCATACGGCTAGGATCAAGGCCTCGAAACGTTCTTCAGGCGCCTGAAGCCCATCTTCCTCTAACGCCAACAGGTAGCCCTTGATGGACTCTTTTATGTTGGCGATGGTCTCCTGCTTTGTCGCGCCCTGGCTTACACATCCGGGCAAGCTGGGGCATTCCGCAACCCAATAACCGTCCTCCCCGGGATAAATCACTACCTGCCTCATGGTCTCACCTCTGCCGATAGGCATCCTGTGCCTCTTTGTCAATCATACCAATCATGCGTCGTTCCACGCAGCCAGCCACTCCTCGTCTTCAGGCTCACTTGACATCGCTTGGAGCCCGATCATGGACCATTCACGCTTGTCCCGATCGCCGAACACTATCAGCTTATCGCCCTCCCAATAGGCCATATCATCCACCACGTCCATCGTTTTCACGCTCACCGTGCAGACCCGCATCAGCAGGTCTATCACCCGCTCCTTGTGGTCTGCGAACTTGTAGGTGTTGAACTTTTCGGCGATGGTCGGGTCCTTGGGCTTGCGTTCCTTGTACTGGTCAAGAATCCACTCCAGGGCTGAGCGGCTGCCCAGAGTGTAGCGCCAGGCTTCCGGCGGCACGTCCTCCAGCGTGGTCTGTTCGTCCACACGAATGATGCCCCGCTCCTTGTTGGCGCTCAATATGGCTTTTGCAGGAATAGGCTCAAGGGACGCCTGCAGGCTCTTTTCCACCCGCTTCAGCGGGTAGGGCATGGCGATTTCGAAGCCAATGTGCAGGTCCATCAGCTCTTTGCCCATCCGCTTCCAGGCGTCGAAATCGCGGTACAGGGGAAGGCGAGGGAACTCCCGCGGCAGGTCGACGCGGTAGTCGTGGCGGTACACCGGGTCGTGGAGCACGGCGTAGGTGTAGTGGAAGATGTCCTCGGCGGTGATGGCGTCCCCTTCGGCCATCTCCTGGAAATGCTCGCCGAACTCCTTCCGGTAATGCTCGTTGATTTGTTTCAGCCCCCACTGGGTGATGTTGCTCACCCGTTCCCCATCCTCGGTGTACCGGTACAGGGGGAGGCACTGGGTTGTCTTGAGTAAATCATGTGAGTACACTCGGTCAGTAGCCAACACATGAAAGCCGTGGCTGGAAGCGTGGCCCGGAAAACATATTACTTTGTTGTCGACCTTCTCAAAGTGTGGATAAATCTGTGGTATTTGATACCTTCGATGCGTGATTATCGGTGCATAGTAACAATGCCTCGCGACAAACGGCCTGTACAATCCTGATATGATATTCTGTGACTCAAATGCGAGAGAGTTTCCTTTGGCCAAATGAGTTTCCAACTCTGTTGTCCATTTGATAGATTTGTCTACCCAATTTCCTATTGAACTATCGCTGGGCTTTTCATTTGCGAATCGTATCCTTTCGGTTTGGTATGTTTCACAAAAGAAATGTACCTTATCTGCAAGGACACCAGCATCGAAGTCGTAAACCCATTCATCTCGATTGGTACTGATGCCTACTGAGTACAACCCGAAAACTGCTCGTTCATCGTCAACAGTCTTGGCGAGTTTGGTCTGCCGACCGGCAAGGGGCATCAGTCGCTCAAAGTCGCTGCTGGACTGATTTAGCCAGTTGTTCTTGGAGTCCGGTGTCAATTCTTTAAAGCCAAATGAGGCTAGACCTTTGTCCTTGATGAAGCTGATCTTTGCCGATGACTTCGTATAGTCGTCAACAGTTTTGTAAAAGACCTTGAAGCCTTCGGTGCCTTTCCGGCGCACTAGGAAATATATGGCAATGCCGACCCGGATTTTATCCTCGAAGATATTGCCAGCCTCCCGCCTGCGGTGCTCTCCGCTGGTCCGGGCGTTGCCTTTCAGGTCCACTGCCCATAGCTCGTTAAATTCTTGAGCCACGACTTTGCGGAACCCGTCGTCCTAGCGCGAGTTTAAGAAGGCACTGTTACTGACAAATCCGATGATCCCGTCGTCGGTAAGCCTATCGCTGGCCCACCGTATGAACCGCTTGTACATGTCGTACTGATGTGTTCGTTGTGCAGTTCCTTCTTTGATATAGGTGTCTCGGATGCGCCCGTCTATCTCTGGGTACTGGCGGTTGGGGTTAAGCTCGTACCAGTTGCTTTGCTGGTCGTTGTAGGGCGGGTTGCCGATGATGACGCTGATGGGCTTTTCGTTCTGCTCCTGGACGCGTATCCAGTTCTCTTCAGAGAGTCCGCCCAGGTTCATGTCGTCCTGCCGCTGCACCGCGCCTCCGGTCGCCCCTTCCCACCCCAGGTTGTCCAAAGTATCCACAAAGCAGAGGTTGGGGAATTCCAGGTAGCCGCCCGTCCGCTCCTTGTAGCTGTACTCGATGTTCAGGTTGGCGATGTAGTAAGGCAGTATGGCCACCTCGTTGGCGTGAATCTCTTTCCGGTACTTGTACTCCAGCCGCTCTTTAGGCAAATGGTCAATCAGGCTTGTGATGAAGGTGCCGGTCGCCGGGTCGAGAATCTGCACATTGTCGTCGGCGAGGCCGCGGCCAAAGTGCTTCTGCAATAGGTAGTCCGTGCCCCGGATGATGAAGTCCACCACCTCGTTGGGTGTGTAGACCACTCCCAGCCTGTCGGCGGCAGCCGGGTTGTAAACCTTGTAGAACTCCTCGTAGATGCCCTTGAGGAACTGCTGCCTCTCGCCGTAGTCGGCGATTTCGTCGGCGGCCCGCCCAATGGCCCCGTAGTAGGTTCGGAGCTTGTCTATGGCCTCCCGCCTTATGTCACCGGTGAAGAACGTGTGCTCCAGGGCGTCCAGTTGTCGGGCGATGTTGTTCTCCCTGTGGAACTGGTCCTCGTCGAACACTCTCAGGAAGATGTCCTTGGTAAGGATGTGTTGCAGGAGCATCTCCCGAACATCGGCGCCGGATACGGAGGGGCCGATGGTCTTGCGACAGGTGTCTAGAAAAGCGGCGGCTGCGTTCTGATAGTCGGTGTTATCGGTTTCAGCCTCGGTGATTACTGCCCTGAGGTTTTCCAGAACAGAGGGCAGGTCATCCTTAAATTGTTGCCATGCCTTGCGGAACTCCTGGACCGCCGGGAGTTCATAGTCCAGAAATGTCCGGATGAGACGGTGTAGGTCGGATTCCCTATCCATGTCGACCTGCATCGAAACCGTGCCGGACCGCATGAGGACTGCGGTCTGGGAGTCCTCGAAGATGATGTTGTCCTGCGGGTAACCCCTACTGAGTTTCTTCTGGATTTCGTTGAACAGGTCGTCGTGAGTGTCTTTGGCCTCCCAGTATCCCCGGGCTATGCGCAGGGTGTCCTTGACCGTGCCGTCGGGGATGATGCCGGATGGTGTGCGGAGCTCCGGGACCAGAGCCAGCTTCTCGCGGTGGTCTCTGCAATAAGAGTCCAGGCAAAACTGGAAGGCGGCTCGGATACTCTGCTCGTTGTATGAGCCGCCAAAAGCAATCAACTGCTGTTTGTGCTCGTAGTAGCGTTCAATGTGGGGATATGCAGGCATGACGGCTAGGGAGGATGGCGGACCCGACCGGATTCGAACCGGCGATCTCTGCCTTGACAGGGCAGTGTGTTAGGCCAGCTACACCACGGGTCCGTGTCTTGAGGAGTGGGCTGAACGGCAGGCCGAGCTTGCGGCCCGCTTGAAGCCCACAATAAGATTGTAAGCGTATGACGCCCCAGCGTCAACGGCGGGGCGGGCCCATAGGCGGGTCTTTCTATTGTCCACCCTCACCCCATCCCTCTCCCGTCAAGGGCGAGGGGGCATCGTCCCTTTACCACTGCCACTAGAGGCGGTGCGGCGCTTGACCCTCTCTCCCTTGGGCGCCAGAATGGGCATGGCCTGTTCATGGTTGAATCATGAGCGGGCCGTCATAAGGCTGAAACCCTCGTCAGGAGGACGCAATGAAGGTAGGAGCTGTCTTTCCCCAGACCGAAATCGGGAGCGACCCCATAGCCGTGCGGGACTGGACCCAGGCGGCGGAAGACCTAGGATTCGATCACCTGATAGTGTACGACCATGTGCTGGGGGCCGACGGCTCCCATCACACCAACCTGACCGGCCCCTACAGGCTGGCGGACATGTTCCACGAGCCCTTTGTGCTGTTCGGCTACATGGCCGCCCTGACCCAGCGCATCGAGTTGGTCACGGCAGTCATCATCATAGGCCAACGGCAGACGGCCCTGGCGGCCAAGCAGGCGGCAGAGGTGGACGTGCTCAGCGGCGGCAGGCTCCGTCTGGGTCTCGGTACCGGGTGGAACCACGTGGAGTATGAGGCCCTGAGTGAGAACTTCAACAACCGGGGCATACGCAGTGAAGAGCAAATCGAGCTTATGCGAGAGCTTTGGACCAAGGACGTATTAGATTTCGACGGCAAGTGGCACAAGGTCACCAAGGCCGGAATCAACCCCCGGCCCGTACAACAGACCATACCCATCTGGCTGGGCGGCGGCCGTGAGGCGGCGCCGGGCAACAGGGGTGAGCGTGTCCTGGAGCGGGTAGGGCGCATGGCCGACGGTTTCTTCCCAATGTGGCCGCCGGACCGGGCTGGTGAGGGCCTGGAGAGGGTCAGGAACTACGCCAGGGAGGCTGGCCGGGACCCTGCGTCCATCGGAATCGAGGGCCGGGTTAATCACGCCGACGGGCTGGAACAGTGCGTGAGCTTGAGCCAGGCGTGGAAGGACCTGGACGCCAGCCACGTCTCCATCAACACCATGAACGCGGGTCTCAAGACCGTTCAAGACCACATCAATGCAGTCCGCGACTACAAGGAAGCCGTGAAGGGGATCGTGTAGTCGGCCGTGGATATAGCCGTGGCCGAGGGTTCACCCTCACCCCAACCCTCTCCCGTCAAGGGCGGGGGAGCATGGGAAACCCGGGACATTAAGGAGCGAAATAGATGAAAGTCGTACAACTCTACACGGGCGACGACGGCGAGTCCCACTTCAGGGACTTGCCGCTGGATGAATTCCACGCGATAGTGGCCCGGCAGACAGAGGGCGAAATACGTTTTGTGCAACGTGAACCCGATTTCTACAGCGACTGGCACACCGCCCCGCGGCGCCAGTACACCCTCTTCCTCCAGGGGGAGTGGCAGGTGGAGTGCGCCGACGGCGCCGTCAGGCGGTTCTTCCCTGGCGACGTTATAGTGGCCGAGGACATGACAGGTCACGGCCACATCATGCGAGGCGTGGGGAAGGCGGAACGGTGTCTGGTGGCCATACCCCTGGCCGACCCGGAATAACCCAGACATCCCAGGGCGAGGCCCATTTCAGAGAAAGGCCGTATTCAGGAGGAAAACATGCCTGAAATAAAGCATCTGGTGACAGGGTTCCACATAAACACCGACCAGGGCGCCTTAGCCCTGTGCACCATCGTCCTGATACAGGGTGAGAAGAATTACCTCGTGGACGTGGGATTCAAGGGAAGAGCCGACCTGCTGAAGACATCCCTGGCAGGCCTTGGGCTGGGAGTGGAAGACATAGACGCGATCATCTTGACCCATTCCCACTGGGACCACAGCCAGAACACCGACGTGTTCCCCGACGCCCAAATCATGATCCACCCCAAGGAGTTGGAGTACGCCGAGGCGCCCAAGAAGGGCGACTACGCCACCCCGCGCTACTTCATAAACACGCTGCAAGGCAGGGACGTGAAGGAAATCGTGGAAGGCCAGGAAATCGAGCCGGGCATAACGGTGTTGGACACGCCCGGCCACACTCGCGGCCACGTTAGCGTCATGGTGGACACGTCATGCGGCAAGATAGCGGTTGCCGGCGACGCCCTTCCCATGGCCACGTCGGTGTTCACTAAGGAACCGATGATAGCTTTCTGGGACAAGAAGGAAGCCGCCGACAGCATAAACAAGCTGATCGACTCCACCAAGGTCTTCTATCCCGGCCACGACCGGGCCTTCGAGATAAAACCTGGTGACGTTATCGAGTATTTCAGTGGAGACGAGTACATCACTTTGCAGACCCGCCACCGGGGAATCGGCGACGTGAGGATCAAGGTGGCCCCCGACGCTCCCCAGCCTCTCAGAGTGCTGGAAGAGGAGTGGGTCCCGCCGACAAAGTAGTCTCGGATTGTCCCCTCTCCCACTGGGAGAGGGTTGGGGTGAGGGCGGCCCGCACTTTAGTAGAGGCCCTGGATACCGGCTTTCGCCGGTACGACGGAGGTTTTCAAAGGTCTCTTTGAGGGTCACGATTGAGATATGAGAGTGAGAAACGCCTATGCCTGATGGTTTTGTGAAAGTCGCCAGCGTTGAGGCCGTCCCGCCTGGGGAGATGACAGCTGTAGAGGTGAACGGCGAAGGAGTCCTTCTGGTCAACCTGGAAGGCGAGTATTATGCCTTGAGCGAGGAATGCACACATGCTTTCGGCAGGCTCTCAATGGGAACTCTCAAGGGCCACGAGGTGAAGTGCCCCTCCCATGACGCCTGGTTCAACCTGAAGACCGGCGACGCTGTCACCCGTCCGGCGATATATCCCCTGGCCCGGTATCAGGTGCGGGTGGAAGGGGACGACATCCTGATCGGCCCTCCAGTCTAAGGTCCTTCCGGGGACCTATTCCTATTCTCTTTAATCAGGGCCTGTTCACATAAAAGCCATGCAACCAAAGCCTCCGATCTGTCATTCCGAGCGCAGCGAGAAATCTAAGCGGGTTGTTGGCGACCGTGGCGGCAACTCAAGCTATGAGGACTCGCATTGGGGCGTGGCAGTCGTCAACAACCTGGTCTGAGGACAAGGCCCTGAGATTCCTCACTGCGCTCCGCTCCGTTTCGGAATGACAGCCGGAGAGCAGACCTGGTATGCACCGGCGTCGACACACCCAAGTCCTCCAGTGTGATGCATGGGGCCATTGTGTCCATCAGCAATGGCTCGTTTACGCCATCAGGGGGGTGGGGCTATAATGAATCCAAGCTATCCGGTGGGAATGGGATAGAGGAACATTGACTCAGACTAGGTCGAAAGCCCCAGGCGAGAAGGCTGACCATCTCCATAGTCGGCTGGGAATCAGCGACGAGGAGATAAGAGACTTCTACTGGAAGATGGCGCTGGCTCGCACCTTCGACGAGAGGGTTTGGGCGCTGAACCGCCAGGGGCAGGTCCCAATAGCGGCGTCCGGCCAAGGCCAGGAAGGCGCCCAACTGGGAAGCCTGCTGGCCGCTCACAAGGACGGAGACTGCTTCCTATTCCCCTACTACCGCGACCTGGCCCTGAAGCTCTCCAACGGGCTTTCGGTGTTGGAGGCCATGCTCTCCTACACTGGCAGACAAGGAGGAGCTTACAGCGGAGGCCGACAGTTCCCCCTCCAGGGCGCCCATCTGGAAGGCAAGCTCATCCAGCTTTCCAACGTCGTGGCGGCCGGGATGACCCAGTCCGTGGGCTTTGCCCTTGCCTGCCGGATGCGGGCGGAAGACACGGTCGTCCTGTCCTATTTCGGAGATGGAGCCACCAGCGAGGGCGAATGCCACGAGGCCATGAACTTCGCCGGAATACACCGCCTTCCCGTGGTCTTCATCTGTGAGAACAACCGCTACGCCATATCGGTGCCCCAGTCCAAGCAGATGGCGGTAGAGGACATCGCTTTCCGGGCGGAGGGCTATGGGCTGTTGGGCCGCGTGGTGGACGGCATGGACTTCCTGACCGCCTTCGAGGCCACCCGCGACGCTATTGTTCACGCGCGCAGCGTAGGTCCCGTCCTGCTGGAAATGAAGGTGGAGCGGTTCATGCCCCACACGACCGACGACGACGACCGGCGCTACCGTCCCAAAGAGGAAGTGGAGTCGGTGCGCAGCCGGGACCCTCTCCATATCCTGCGCGACTACCTGCTGGAGTCCGGGTTGATGACGGCCCAACAGGACGACGAGATTCAGGTGAAAGCCCTGGAACAGGTGGACCAAGCCACCGAGCAGGCGCTGGCCGCTCCTCTGCCCGACCCGTCCACCATCAACGACAACTTGTTTGCCCCCTAGCGCTTCCCACCGAGCGTGTTAAGGAGTGCATTGCCGGAAAAATCGGTCATTGAAGCAGTAAGGGAAGCCATTTTCGAGGAAATGGAGCGAGACCCCGACGTCTTCATCATAGGCGAGGACGTGGGCAAGCGGGGTGGCGTTTTCCTTGCTTCCCAGGGGCTTATAGACCGGTTCGGGGAGGAGCGGGTCATCGACGCTCCCCTGGCCGAGGCGTCCATCGTGGGAATAGCCTTGGGGGCCTCCTACAAGGGCTTGCGCCCCATCGCGGAGATACAGTTCTCCGACTTCATCTGGCCCGCAGCCAACCAGCTTATCGGGGAGGCGGCCAGGGTGCATTATGGGACGGACGGAGCCGTCAACGCGCCGATGGTGGTGCGAGTCCCTTACGGGGGCGGCATAAGAGGGGGCCTCTTTCACTCCCAGAACGTCGAGTCCTACTTCTTCCACACGCCCGGCCTGAAGGTCATCGCCCCGTGCACCCCCTACGATGTAAAGGGGCTGCTCAAGTCCTCCATAAGGGACAATAACCCGGTGGTGTTCTTTGAACATAAGAAGACCTACAGACTTGTCAGGGGCGAGGTCCCGGATGGGGACTACACCCTTCCCATCGGAAAGGCCGACGTGAAGCTGAAGGGCAATCACATCAGCGTCATCAGCTATGGACTGACGCTCCACTACTGTCTTGAGGCCGCCAACGCGGTGAAGGCAGAGGGAATCTCTGCAGAGGTCGTGGACCTGCGGTCCTTGCGTCCCCTGGACACCGCGACCATCCTGGAGTCGGTCCGCAAGACCGGCCGGGCTCTCATTGTGCATGAGGACAATATCACAGGCGGCGTGGGAGCCGAAGTAGCCGCCGTCTTGGCCCAAGACGCTTTCGAATACCTGGACGCGCCGGTGACTCGGCTGTGCGGTCCCGACGTTCCCACCATGCCCTTTGCCTCCAGCCTGGAAGACGAATACATGCCCAGCACGGTAAAGATAACGGCGGCGCTGCGTGGGTTGGCTGCCTACTAGAGACGTGTGAGACGAGACATGCCGCTGATTATTGATCTGCCGCACGTCGGGGAGTCCGTTGTCGAAGGCATTATCGGCAAGTGGCTCAAGCAACCAGGCGAGGCGGTCAGGAAATACGACCCCCTTGTTGAAGTGGTCACGGACAAGGTGACTATGGAGGTGCCCTCTCCGGTGTCGGGCGTGATAGCCAGATTGTTGGTGGAGGAGGGCGAAACGGTCCCCATGGGAGCTCCCATTTTGGAGATTGACACCGACGAGACTCCCGAACCCGTCCCTCCGGCCCCCGTTGAGGCGGTGGCTCCTGAACAGTCCCGTCCGGCGACGTCCACCATTGGCCATCTGGTCAAAGACGTCAAGCTGGTGGGTCCCACCGGCGGCGGTATGGTGGACAACGCGGCAGGTCTGCCGATTGATAGTGCTGACGATGCCGACGGGGGACGGCGGCGCTACTCACCAGCGGTCCGTCGCATGGCTCAGGAACACAACGTAGACCTGACACGCGTTCCCGGAACGGGCATGGGAGGGCGCGTTACCCGCGAGGACGTAGAGCGGTTCATCGAATCAGCCGAGTCCGATGGAGCGGCGCTAGCGGCGGAAGTTTCGAGTCCTGTTCCTGAAGGCGGTTCTCAGGACGCCGCCGAGCTCCCCCTTAGCCCCGTGCGGCGCCTCATAGCCCAACACATGGTGAGGAGCGCCACTGAAATACCCCACGCCTGGACTATGGTGGAGGTGGATGTAACGGGTCTGGTCCGGTACAGACAGTCTATCCGGGAGAAGTTCGAGGTGCGGGAAGGGTTGGCGCTTACCTATCTGCCTTTCTTTATCCATGCCGTGGCGGGAGCATTGAAGGAGAACCCCAAGCTGAACTCTTCCTGGGCCGGAGACAAGATAGTCCTGAAGAATCGGATAAACGTAGGCATTGCCGTCGCCGCCCCTGAAGGGTTGATAGTGCCCGTCATCCACGACTCTGACACGATGAGCATAACGGCGCTGGCCCGGGCGTCCCGAGACCTGACTGCCAAGGCAAGGGAAGGCAGGCTGGCCCTCAACGACGTTCAGGAAGGGACCTTCACTCTGAACAACACAGGAGCCCTGGGTTCCATCGCGTCCAAACCCATCATCAACCACCCCCAGGCAGCCATCATGACGACCGAGGCGGTACAGAAGCGGCCGGTTGTGATGGGAGAGGGGATAGCAGTCAGGTCGATGATGAACGTCTGCCTATCCTTCGATCACCGAATCATCGACGGGGCTGAGTCTGGCTCGTTCCTCCAAGCCGTCAAGACGCGCCTGGAAACCATTGGGCCGGACACGCCCCTTACGTAGGAGCCTTGTGCCGTCCTCACCTGATTGCTCTGTAGCCAACCTTGGGCTTGTGGACTATCAGGACGCCTGGGACCTCCAGGCGTCCCTGGCCGGTCAAGTCGCCGACGGGACCCGCTGCAGCGTTCTGCTGCTTCTACAGCATCCCCACGTTTACACTATAGGCAGACGAGGAAGGCGCGACGAAATCCTCCTGGACGAGGCTGGCCTACAACGTCTGGGTGTTGCCGTCCATGAAGTGGACCGGGGCGGCCAGACCTCGTATCACGGTCCCGGTCAGCTTGTTGCCTATCCCGTGCTGGACCTGCGGGGATGGGGCGGCCCCGTGAAATACGTCCGGGCCTTGGAGCGGGCCATGATAGCGACGTTAGGCGACTTTGGCGTGCAGGCCGAAACGGTGGAAGGCGTCACGGGAGTCTGGGCGGACGGGAGGAAGATAGGCGCCATCGGCGTGAAGATAAGCCGAGGGGTCTGCTGGCACGGGCTTTCCCTGAACGTGAGCGCGGACCTGTCCTACTACGACCATATCGTGCCCTGCGGGATGCCCGACCTCGGTGTAACCTCTATGGAGGCCATTCTGGGACATGCTCCCGACGTGGAAGCGGTAGGGTACAGCCTGTCATACCATCTGGGCGCCGAACTTGGATTTCGCATGGCGGCGTCCGACGAGACGATAGAGGAACTGCTCAACGGATCGCCGGAAGCAGTCGTTCGGAGCGTGAGTTGATGTTCATCGAGGTGGATGTCCAGGGTTTCTCCAACTCGCCCATGCCGTTGGTCCGGATGTTCGACGCTATGGAGGAGCCTCGTCGGGTGACGAAGGTCGTGGCCAGCGACCCTATGGGCGATGATCGGGAATGTCAGGTGACCGGTTGGTCCAGCGAGTCGGGGCCATGCCCGGCTTATGCGGCGCTGGTTGAGGACTCAGGGGAAGGCGTGGCTATGCTGCTATACGGCGGGGACGAGGGCATTCGGCTCAGGCCCGCCGCCGCTGACGGCGACTGGGACCTGGACGACCCAAGCCAGTGGGGAGAAGCCTGCCTGCTTCTGGACAAAGACGTCTCGTTGTCGTGACGCCGGGCCGCTTACCAGAGCGCCGGATTACTTGAGGAACTGAGAAACGGCGGTGTAGAAGTCCTGGCCGCATTCCAGGTGCGGGTAGTGGCCGCAGCCTTCCATGACCTGAAGCCTCGATCCAGGGATTATCCTTTGGAACTCCTCGCCGTACGCCGGGGGCGCCACGCCGTCTCCCGACCCCCAGACTATCAGCGTCGGAGACTTGATGCGGTGGGACCTTCTCTTGAGTCCCCGTTCGGGTATGGGCCAACTGAACTTGGCGATGGATATAAGAGTCTTGGTGCGGTCCAGGTCGAACTCGATGCGCTCTTCCGGGTCCTCGGGAGTCGCCATCGCCTCCTTGGCCGCTTCAGAGTTTGAGTCGAACCAATAGTTCTGCGCTCTCTCGTCGGGAGTGAAGATGAAGAAGTCGGCCATAGGCTTCTCATCCAGCCAGACGCCGAAAGGCGAAATCAGAGCCAGTTTTCGAATGCGGGCCGGTATGTGGGCCGCCAGTTCGGCGGCGATCATACCTCCATAGGAGTGGCCCACCAGGTCCACTTTGTCTAGGC
The DNA here is from genome assembly GCA_965224415.1 of Dehalococcoidia bacterium. Lineage (GTDB taxonomy): Bacteria > Chloroflexota > Dehalococcoidia > Lucifugimonadales > JAGWBF01 > DAOUJI01. Next base: position 330,980 of record CBDCZB010000003.1, read on the forward strand.
CGAGGGCGTCCAGGAACTCCTCGTAGAAGAGCACGAGGTCCCAGACATCTTCCAACTGCTCCAGCCCGGTCGAGTTTCCAACACCCGGCTGTCGGGGGGCATAAACGCGGCGGTCCTTGGACAACTGCTCCAGGTTGGAGTCCCAGCCGCTGAGGCCCTCCACGCCGTGTAGAAACACCAGCGGTTCCCCGGTCCCGCCCTCTAGGACAGAGACCTCTATCTTTCCGTTGCGTATCGACACCATGCGCTCTTGGTGGTGCGCCATCTAAATGCCTCCGAAATGTTGGGGGTGAGTTTGCCGTTAGACTACGGGTTGGAGCCTGTCGGGCACAGCCTGGGGCCACCAGGGGTCGTCGTATTCTTCCCAGATGTCCTTCAGTCCAGGCATGACCTCTTTGGCGAACATCTCCATGTTCTTCATGGCCTGGTGCCTGGGCATGTTGCCAATCTGAAGCAGCAACATGAGGTGCCCTATTCGGAGCTCTTTGATCGTCTCTCTCAACTGGTCTCGAACAGTCGCCGGGCTCCCGGCGATGACGTAACCTGCGTCTTTGTAGTCCTGCCAGGTTTCCACCTTCTTGAGTTGGCTCTGCTCCTCCCGCAGGTCCCTTGCCGCCGACGCCCTCAGGGTCTCTATGGACCGGTATCCCGGGGCGTTGAACTGCGGGTAGATGTGGATCATCTTCTCATAAAAGTATTTGACGTGCTCGAAATACTCGGTCTCGGCCCGTTCGTCAGTCTCAGACACCCCTACCATCTGGAGGAAGCCCATGCGGTAAGGGTTGTCGTCCACACCCAGTTCTTCCGCCCGTTCTCGGAATCCTTTGGCCGTGCGCCTGCCCCGCAGCCAGCCCTGGTAAATCAAGTAGCAGTAGACGTAGTCGCGGGAAAGCACCCAATCCCAGGTCTCGAGGCTCCCACTGCCAGGCACCCACACCGGCGGGTGGGGTTGCTGCATGGGCCTGGGCCAGACGTTTACATAACGCACCTTGTTGTATTTGCCGTTGAAAGCGAAGGGTTCCCTCTCGGTCCAGGCTTTCATTATCAGGTCGTGGGCTTCAGTGTGCCTCTCCCGGATGGTTACGGGGTTTTGCCCGTAGGAGAAGTTGGTGTCCATGGACGTGCCGACGGGGAACCCGGCCACCAGGCGGCCCTTGCTTATTACGTCCACCATGGACATCTCTTCCGCGACCCTATGGGCAGGCTGATAGAGGCCCAGGCTGTTGCCCAGCACGATGATCGCCGAGCGACGCGTGCTCCGGGCCAGGATGGAGGCCATCAGGTTGGGCGACGGCATCAATCCGTAAGCGTTGGAGTGGTGCTCGTTGACGCATATTCCATCGAACCCCAGATTGTCGGCGAACTCCAATTCGTCCAGGTATTCGTGGTAATACTGTTGCCCCAGCTCCGGCTCGAACTCGCTGTTGGGCAGGTCCACCCAGGCGCTCCGATGCCTGTCTCTGAAGTCCTCTGGCAGAGCTTTATAGGGCATCAAATGGAAGAAGTTGATTTTCACAGCAGCCTCCCTGTTTTTGGGGAAAAACTAGAGTCCCAGGGCCTCAACCCCTAGACGGGCAAGGTCCTCGTCTTCCTGGGCGGTCAGTCCGCTTACGCCTATGGCGCCCAGTATGGCGTTGTCGCTGGGACGCCGGACGACCACGCCTCCCTGCACTGCGACCAGGTCTGGGTCGCCGTAGTCCATCACGTTGCCGGGCATTCCCGTGCCTGGCCCGCCACCGTCGATGATGCCCTGGGCCCAGGCCGCCGAATCCCGCCCATATGAAGCGGCGGTGTACGCCTTTTTGATGGCCATCTTTCGGGGAATGGAGCGGCAGTTGTCCAGCCTGGCGAACGCCAGCAGCCTCGCCATGTCGTCAACAATGGCTATGGCCAACGGTTTGTGGGGTTCTTCCATAGCCTTGTCCAGCATGGCGTCCATGGCTGACTGGACTTGTGCACAGCTTAGACGTGGCTTGTCGTACATCGGCTAGGCCTTGTCCAATCCCATTGCTTCTATTCCCAGCAAGGCCAAGTCTTCGTCCTCCTGTGGACGCAGCCCGCTGACTCCGACGCCGCCCAGCAAAGCTCCGTGTCCCGGCGCCTTAATCGGGGCGCCTCCCTGTCCGGCGGTCAAGTTAGGGTCTCTGAAGGAGCCGACAGTCCGGCCCTCTCGCATGATGCGGTCGCCGAACTCTCTCGACGTCTGGCCAAAGGCCGCCGCAGTGTAGGCCTTTTCTATAGCCGCCTTCATGGGGCGCTGCATGCAGTTGTCGGTGCGGGCGTAGGCCAGCAGGTCTCCCATGTCGTCCACGATGGCCAGCACGACGGGGCGGTCGGGTTGCTTTGCGCAGTGGTCAAGCATGGCCTTCATGGCCGCTCTGACCTCAGATATGCTCAACTGGGGCTTATTGAACACGCCGCCGCCTTGGTGAAAGATGCCCCATTGTACCCCCGCGATGGCAAGGTTACAAGTTTGGGGCGTGTCTTGGGGATGTCAAGGGGCTAGGCAGGAGCAAGCATTTCAACGGGGTGTTTGTCCAACATCAGACTGGGTGGTGCTGTCGATCTGATGGTGGACTTTTCCTGTAACAGACTTGTACGCAGTCCTGTGGATTTAAGAGCTGACCATTCTGTCGTAGTCGTCATGATGCCAACCCACACCCAAATGAAGTCGTCGCCGTCCTCCACAGCCAAGGCCCTATACGCGGCTCCGACTCGGATAGACCAGAACCTGCCCACCTTTTTGAATCTAAGAGATGGATGGCTCGAATCCAGCACAAGGCGGTGAAAACTCCGTCTTGCAACAGCCTGGAGCGGTTCCGGGAGGCGGTCAAAATACCGCCAGAAACCAGAGGTCGTCCGATGCACTATAGTTCTTGCAGCTTCCCCTGTTCTTTAGCCTCCGCAGCGTCATCAATCAGGAAATCCAGCTTTCCGCCATCGGAGTCCAGTTCGATGCGGCGGTCCCACTCCGTCCAGTCCAATTCGTTGAACCATTGTCTCAATTGAACGTAATCGGCTTTAGCGAGACCCAGAATGGCCTGCTGAATTTCTGCGATGCTTGACATCACTCCTTCTCCTGCTGGAAGTGGAATGGGTTGGAGTTCGTAACGCTCAGTCAGGGCCTACTCGTAGACCATGAACTCCAGGAGATTGTCGTCCGGGTCCCGTACGTAGACGCTAGTGCCGAACCGCTGGCCGCCGTCTCGCCCGCCTTTCCTTGGGGCCGGTCCTTGGATTATCTCTACGCCCGCGTCGGCGAGCATCTTGACGACTTCATCCACTGCGCCGTCCCATACGAAGCAGAGGTCGCCGCATCCGGGGCTGGCCGTAACTCCTCTGAGGTTCGCGGTCATGCCCTGGGGATGGACGTTAATCTTGGAGTTCCCGATTTGAATGGCGAAGATTCGGGCCTCGCCACGGCGCCACTCATCTTCGTCGATAATGCTGAAGCCTAGCTTCTTATAGAACTCGATGAACCTGTCGGCGTCGGAGGTGGGAAGGGCTACATGGTCGAAACCTGCAACGGGCATTTCGGCTCCTTTACGGTCGCAAAACCTTCCCTGGGAATGGGGTTGCGGGATGGTTTGAGCTTACCAAATAGAGAGAGGCCGTACAACGCGGCTCAGTTTTGGCAGTGAACCGGGGATTCGGGGAAAAGAAAAAGGTTGGCGGGGCCCTTTTTGAGTTTTGGTCGTCCGAAGCCTCCTGGCCCCGGGGCGATGGCAGACACTCGCCTGGGCCCGACCAACCTTGGATGTTCAGTAGTTTTTTACAGGGACTCTGGCCCTTTCGGGTCCAGACAGGCGCCTACCATCGCCCCTTCTTAGTTAAATCATCACTCATTTATCACCTCCCGGCTCCCCGCAACGAGCAGCCTCTCTAAGATTTCCGACTAAGCGGATTAAGTGAATTTTATGGGCGGGGATTCCACAATGTCAAGCTGTCGGATCGACTAATAATCGAAGTTGCCGACGGAGGTGTCGTTGCCTCGCAAGCTGTGTTGCAAGGAGGGTCGAGCGGTTCGAGGCGGTATGGCGGTATGGAGGAGCCTTTGAAAGCGACAACAGAGCGGTACATTTCCATAGGGAGCAGGAACGCCTATGGTCCCCGGCGGATCCCAACGGTATAACCCAGACCTCGGGCAACAATGACATCTGAGACAACACGTGACCAGCCAGCCCTCCGGAGTGAGTTGCGTCACCAACGGCGAGGCATTGACTCCGATTTCGGCGGTGGACTCAAAGAGAAGTCACCGCAATTCAGGGCAACGAGGCCCGTTTTTGCTTCGAACATACGAATATCGTATACCGTTTTCGCCAATATAAAATCAAAGTAATTGGGAATATAACCAATCTATTGTTAAATACATATTCAAGACTATATACTTGGGGGAATTTTAGCAGGAACCACAAGGCTGATTTGGTCAATAGGGAGGCGCACAATGGCAAAATGGATTATTAAACCCTGGTTCGTGCCCATTGTGGCCATTGCGATGCTGTTAGCCGTGTCTGTAGCCTGTGGCGGAGATGACGCAACCGAGGCGCCTACCTCCACAACAGTTCCTACTGCAACTACGGCGGCGCCTGCTGCCACGGATACACCCGTGCCGATGGCGACCACGGCTTCACCCACTGCCACTGCACCGCCTTCAGCTACGAATACACCTGTGCCGACAGCTACTCCCGAGGCTATGAAGGGCGGAGTGGTCGATATGTCCTTTGTGATGGAAGGCAGGGTTGGAGGTCTGTCTCTCCCCATGTACAACTACTCCTACTCCTCACACTGGGATATGCACGCAGCCAATGCGCTGGACTCCACCCGCGGCGCCAGGTCCATGTTCAACGGCCTAGTGCACTACTCCTTTCAGGACCCACGGATAGTCATCTGTGACCTGTGTGAAAGCTGGACCCTAGCCGATGATGGCTTGACCTACACCTTCAACATCAACCCTAATGCCAACTGGTCCAACGGGGAGCCCGTCACTGCGGAGGACGTGGCGTTCAGCCTGGACAGGATGGTGGACCCGGATGCGGTCAGGCCCAGGACATCGGCGCTGAAGCCCTACTATGAGAGCTCCAAAGTGATAGATGAGAAAACCCTGGAGCTCACCACCAAGTTCCCGGCCGCGGCTTTCCTCAAGTTCCTGGCGCTGGACTACATGGTCATACACAACAAGAAGCACGTAGAATCGTTGGACCCTGAGAGTTTAGACCTGTTCGACGGTGTGCTGGGTTCGGGCGCCTTCGTCCCGGTGGAGTCCCTGGTTGGCGAGACGTGGACACTTGAAAGAAACCCCAACTACTGGAAAGAGGGCTTGCCTTTCCTGGACAAGGTCCAGGTCATCGTCGTCCGGGGCCGCAGCAACCAGTTGGCGTCAATGCTGGCGGACCAGACGCTGGGGTCGCTGCAATCCGGTGGCGGCGTTACCGTCGCGACCCAATCTGAAGCGGTAGAGCAGTCAGGGGGTAAGCTGAGGCCCACCACCGCGTACGTGGGTCCCGCCGCGGCATGGGTTAACCCTCTGACGCCGCCCTTTGATGACAAGAGAGTGAGGCGAGCCGCCTTCCTGCTCATTAACCGCGAGGAGATGAATCAGGGCGTTTTCAAAGGGGGCATGTCACCGGGCTCCTTCTTCGGGCCTGGGGTGGCCCATTCAGGAGAAGAGATAGCCCAGTGGGAGGGATACCGGAATAACCCCGACGGCTCCAAGCTCCAAGAGGACATCGACACCGCCGTGGCTCTGTTGAGAGACGCCGGGTACAGCGAAAACAATCGGTTGAAATTCACGCTCACGATTACGAATGTAGGCGACAACCCTCTCGGCGCAACCTTCCTCAAGCAGCAGTTCGAGCGCAGCGGCTTGATAGAAGTGGAAATCGAGCCCGTTGAAAGCGGAGTCGGCCTTGCCCGCCAGACGGCGGGAGAGTTCCAGATGACCTATCGGAGGACCGCTGTATCGACCGACGACCCTGATGGAGTCTTCCTACCCATTTATCTGCCCGGAGGGGGAGAGAACCCTCATGGGTATGTGGACCCCAGAATACAGGAAATCTTCGACAGCCAGACCAGAGAGTTCGACCCTGCCACACGGCGCGAGCTGCTCAGGGAGGCCGACAACATCCTCAGACAAGGGGAGGGCCATTTCCTCACAATCGGGAACACCTCCAGCTTCGGAGTGTGGAACGTCAAGCTTCGGAATATGGGCCTGTGGGAGGGGCAGTGGGGTGAGTACCTCCGGCCCATTGACATGCTGGCTGAAATGGAGCACGTATGGATTGACGAGGACGCCCCGCTATACGATCCTGCGGCGCCTTACCCCAATATAGATTAGTCCCGGCGGGACATGTGCGAGTGAATTCGATCAGGACCCCTGCCAGGTTATCGCGACGGCAGGGGTCTTGATAACCAATGTGACGGTTGGTCGGCGTTGATCGTAGAGTAAATTCGAGGACCGTTCCTGAACAGTGGCTGCATGTAGAAGGTTCAAGGGGACCTTCAATCTATAAGACAATCTAAGGTGCGAGGGATGCACGCTTATTTCGCCAAAAGGGTACTCCTATTTATTCCCACCCTGATAATCGTCTCTTTTGCCGCCTTCTTTATCGTCAATATCCTCCCCGGTGACCCGGCCTTATTCCTCCTTGCAGGAGGTGAGCCGGGAGGGGAAGGCGGCGTTGACCCCGTTGAATACGAAAAGCTGCGTCGCGAGCTGGGAACAGACAGGCCCTTCTTGGTCCAGTATGCGGACTGGTCATGGGGCGTATTGCGGGGAGAGCTTGGCAGCTCTCTGCAGACCAAGAACCCCGTTACCAACGAGATGAAACGCAGGTTCCCCATGACCCTTCAGCTCGCGGTGATGGCCATTCTCATTTCTATGATCGTCGCCGTGCCGCTGGGCGTTTTATCTGCTGTGAAGCAGGACTCTGGGTTCGATTACGGCGCTAAAGCGTTTTCCATACTCTTCGTGGCAGCGCCTACCTTCTGGGTAGCCCTGGTGCTGCAAGTGGGTCTTGTCAGATGGGCCGGGTGGCTGCCTCCCCTGCTCTATGTCGATCCCTGGACCGACCCCCTGACGAACCTGGAAATACTCATCTTTCCGGCGGTCGTACTGGGACTTCACGACATCGCATTCATAGCGCGCTTGACCCGCTCCTCTATGCTGGAGGTCCTGCGAGAGGACTACGTTAGGACCGCAAGGGCAAAGGGTCTGGTTGAAGCCGTGGTAATCGTCCGGCATAGCCTCAAAAACGCCTTTCTCCCAGTGCTTACCGTGTCCGGCTGGAGATTTGCCAGTCTCCTGGGAGGCATCGTGATAATAGAAAGAGTATTCAACCTGCCGGGCATGGGACATTTGCTCATAACCGGGCTTGAACATCGTGACCTGCCTGTCATTCAATCACTGATCCTCCTTCCCGCCCTGGCGGTCATGGTGGTGAACCTGACGGTGGACCTCCTATACGGGTGGCTGGACCCTCGAGTTCGTTTCACGTAGCAGCTTAGCGCCACTGGAGGATTATGTTAGGCGAGAGAAGAGATAGTCAGGCGCCCCTCCCCAGGTTTGGGAGTGGGTTGTTGCGTTTGTCGGCCCCGGCTAAGGCGGTCTGGAACTTCTCCAAGAGAAAGCCCGTGGGGGCTCTTGGGGCCTTCATACTGCTGGCTCTGGTCGTGATCGCCATTTTCGCTCCTCTCCTCGCGCCTCAGGACCCCTACGAGCTCAACGCCCTGAATGCATGGGCTGCTCCGGGAACAGGCGGCCACCTCCTGGGGACCGATGAGGGCGGTCGAGACAACATGAGCCGCCTGCTTTACGGCGCCCGGGTCTCTCTTCACGTGGGTGTCATGAGCGTCCTGATAGGGATAACTATAGGAGCGCTCATGGGAATCGTTAGCGCCTACGTGGGAGGGGCATTCGACCTGATCTTCCAACGGGTCGTCGACGCCTTCATGGCTTTCCCGGGGATAATCCTTGCCCTGGGCATCGTGGCGATCCTTGGCCCCTCTGTGTGGAACGTTATATGGGCACTGTCATTCTTCCTGGCGCCGGGGACGGCACGAACCGTCCGGTCCCAGGTTCTGAGCATCAAAGAGATGGACTACATGTTGGCGGCTAAGGCCGTGGGCGTCTCTCCCGTACGCACCATCTTCCGCCATATCGTGCCCAACTGTCTGGCCGTCTATATGATTCTCGCCTCCCTGACCCTTGGCACCGCCATCACGGCGGAAGCCTCCCTCAGCTTCCTGGGGCTTGGTGTGCCTATCACGACAGCCACCTGGGGCGGCATGTTGAACTCTGCAAGCGCCGATTTCTTACTGGTGGCGCAGTGGGCTCCTATAGCGCCGGGCGTTGCCATAGCCCTGGCTGTGTACGGCGCGAACCTGTTAGGAGATGCCATGCGTGACGTGCTCGACCCTCGGCTAAGGGGCGGACGCTAGACCGATATCCTATTCTTGAACCTACCAGAGGTTCGAGCGTTTGCTGAGTGGACGTTGCCGCGCCGGAAACTTTTCTGCGGCGGACTTGACCCGAACCTGGACTTGTTCAGATTTCGATTCCGAAAATTGTAGCGATAATCCACTATCTGGTTGGCCCTGGCCGGGCCACCGCGGCGCGAAGAGTCCGCGCTTAGTCGAAGAACCGGACAATGGCCGTCAGGTCATCCTCTCGGAATGTGCCGTAAGCGTCCTCGCGTCCCCGGTTGGCTCTCCGCTTTTCGTCCACCAGCGCTTTGAGGTTGTCGATGGCTTCCTGGGCGTTGGCCGCCTCATTCACGAGGTGGGCGATCTCCTCGGGCAGGATGTTGTGAATCAGGCCGTCAGTGGTGAGCACAAGCCTGTCTCCCGGTTCCAGAGCAACCTCGTTCCGTTGAGGCTCCAGCTTTTCTTTCTGTCCCAGAGCGCCTCCCGATAGGCTGGATATGAGGGAGGACTTGACGATGGTGTTGAGCTCAGTGATTTCCCCGCCTCTCACCAAGAACATTGGGCTGTCGCCAAGGCTGAGGACGTGCAGCCGGTCTCCCTGCTTGAGGGTGGCGGAAATGGTGGTGAGCAGGTTCCTGCCCCGTCCTCCCTGGAACAGCAGGGAGTTCACCTGCTCCAGGGCGGTGATTACGTCGTCTAGCCCGTTTATCCTGGAGGTCTCTAAAGTCTGCTGGGTGAAGGAGCTGGCGTAGGCGCCTTCCAGCTGGGACACGCCGTCCATTACGGCGTCCAAAACCGAGTCCTCGCCAAGCTCCACTGTGACGAAGGTGTCTTCGCCGTGGGCCGAATTGTCTTGAAAGGTCGCCGCTTCTCCGTTGTTCATGACTTTAGCGCCTGATGGAATGTATGGACGTTTATTGGTAAGCCGAAAACATCGAATCACGGTCCAGCAGGAACTTGGACCAATATTCATCCGAAAGGCCGTCCAGCGCCTCTCGCCAGACCGTCGTCAGCGCTTCCAACCCTGAGTCGGAAGCGTTTCTGGACTCTACCTCGCTGAGATATGCGTTCAGGTCCTTCTGGAACTCGTCGTAGGAGCCGTAGGCCCGCTCCCGGACCTTTTCGAGCGTTGTCATTGCCGATTCTCTTACGTTGGGCGCCGAAGGCATATAGGAATCAATCAACAGTTGAAGCTGCTTGTCGAAGTCGGGCACTCCCCTCATTCCCTCGGGTTCGCCGTATCCCCGCACGGCGGACGGGGGGGAATCGGGAGAGGCGTAGTATTGGAATATCTCCAGAAAGAAGTCATGGAAGTCCCGCGGGCGCGACCCGAAGCTGATTTTGCCCTGGCTGGCCTCACCCAGGCTTGGGATGACGCCTATGTCAATTACGGTGATTTTCCCGTCGGAGGGATCGAAGTATACGTTCTGGGGCCGGAGGTCCAGCACCAGAAGCCCCGCCGCGTCGAACGGACGTTCCAGCTCGATAAGCTGGTCTTGCACCGGGAATCGGCCAGCCGTGGCATGAGCGGCCAGCGGGTGAATGGTGAACAAGTTTTGCGGCAACCCAATGGGGACGCCTTTGAACTTGTCCCGTATGTCGCAGGCCAGCGGCACACCCTTGGCGCGCTCTTCTATCAGGACAGTATAAGGGTCCGTAATGGTGTCGCCGAAATAGCCGTCATGCCGCCCGGGCTCGGCGTATCCCACCATATGTGCCAGGCGCTCGACGGAATCGCCCACTGATTGGTGGACCTGTATCAGGGCTTGGGACAGACGCTCTATGCCGTGGTGCATCTGCCGGACTATGTAGTCCGGGTTGGGACGCTTGACCACCACGGGCAGCCCGGTCTCGGTGTCCGTGGCGGACCGCACCTCGTAATCGGAGCCGGAGCCCAGCAATTCTTCCAGCTTGAATCTGCTCAGGCCTGTTGGGTTCATGGTCTAACCGTTCCGGCTGTCATAGGGTGGGCGCCAGTCCCTCCAGGGTGCGGAAGAGCGCTTCCCTGGGTGAGCCGTTGGGGAACCCCACCACGGGAGCGTCCACGCCAGAGGCCCGCAGTCGGGCCATTTTGTCCCGGCACTCGTCTCGGTCGCCGTATATGGTGATATTGTCCAGCATATCGTCACTGATTTGGCCTGCAGCCGACCCCCGGTCGCCCTGGGCCCACAGCTCCTTCACCCTGTCCGATTCCTCAACGTAGCCGTAACGTTGGAACAGGGCGTGGTAATAAACGCCCATCCCGCCAATGTAGTAGGCCATATGGGAGCGGAGCAGCCTTCTGGCGTGGTCCCTGTCCTCCGGGCCGTCGGTGATGTAGCACAGGACTTGGGGAGCTACGGTGACCTCGGACGGATCTCGTCCGGCTTTTCTGGCTCCGTCGGTCAGAGGAGTCATCAGCGTTTCCAGATGCCCCGGATGCACCCATATGGGCAACCAGCCGTCGGCCAGTTCCCCGGTGAGCGCTAGGTTCTTGGGCCCAAGTGAGGCTACGTAGATGGGGATGCGCTCTTGCAGGGTCTCGAAGGGCAGCTTGAAACGCTTCAGGTTGAAGTGGGGACCCTGGTAGTCGACCCGTTCTCCGGCCAGGGCAAGCCGGACGATTTCGATGTACTCCCGTGTCCGGGTGATAGGCTGCTCGTACTTGAGTCCGTGCCATTGCTCGACAACTATGCGTCCGCTGGCGCCCAGACCCAGCACCGCACGGCCCTTGGACACCAAGTCCAGGGTGGCGGCGCTCTGGGCTATCAGCCCAGGGGTGCGGCTGTACACGTTGACGATTCCGGGGCCAACCTTGATGTTGGAGGTATTGCAGGCGACCATGCCCAGGGCTATGAAAGAGTCCGGCCCCCAGGACTCGCCCATCCACAACGTGTCGTAGCCCAGTTCGTCGGCCCGTTTGGCCAACTCGACCACGGTATCGAAATCTATGCCGCGCCTGCTGCTTATGGTGAGGGACGTGGGTTCCATGTCAGAAGATGGCAACCGGATTTACCGGAGAGCCGGTGCCTCCCTTCATCCTGAGGGGCAGCACCATTAGCATGAACTCATAGCGGCCCTCTTCCGCACAGGCCTCGGCGAGGGGTTCCAGCAGGGCGTTGTCCAGCAGCACGATGCCAAAGGCCGCTATGGCGCTGTGCACGTTCCAGTCGTAACCGGAGCAGTCCATCATGTCCCATACGACCATGCAGGCGTCGTTTTCTCTGATGTAGGGCACACAGGATGGATGGATGCCCGGCTTTTCCGTCTTTGAACCCCAAGGCGCGTCGGGATTGGTGCTGTTGTAGGCTTCTCGCCCGCTGTAGAGGATCAGGGCGTCGCCCGGTTTCACCGAAACGCCCTGGGATTTGGCCGCTTCCTCCAGGTCCCAGGCGTGGACAGGCTTGTCGATAGCGGCGAATGGCTCCCCCCGGTATCTGGGTATGTCTATGAGCACGCCCCGGGTGATGATGCCCTCGTGGAAGTTGTCCACGGAGCACCAATTCGAGCCGTCGAACGTGATTTCGTCCTTGGGCTGACGGTTGTTGTATAGACGGTCGTCGGTCCATATATGGCAGATGGAGTCCAGGTGCGTCGTGGACTGCCCGTGATATCTGAGGCCGTAGAAGTCTCCGGATGAGCCCCTTCCTCCGCCTCGGTTCAGGGTGTACATCCAGTGCTGGGCTGGGACGGGGTTGTCCGGGGCGGGAGTTTTTGGCAGGAACCTGCTCAGGGACACCCTGCGGCCGTTCTTGACCAGCTGCGTAGCCTCCACGACCTTTTCCGCCGTGACCAGATTCAAGACGCCCCGTTGGTCGTCGTCTCCCCACCGCCCCCAGTTCCTATTTTCGATGAGGTACTGCTTGGTTTCCTCTTCGGTTGGGATGTTTCGGTCCATTTTCTTTCCTCCCGTTCCGGCCTTTGATATGGGAGCTCGACTCGTTAGAACAACGCCACCGGATTCACCGGAGACCCGGTGCCTCCCAGCACTCTGAGAGGCAGAACCATGATCATGAACTCGTAGCGGCCCTCTTCAGCGCAGGCGGCTGCAAGGGGTTCCAGCAGAGCGTTGTCCTGCAGCGCCACTCCGTAAGAGGGTATGACGCCGTGCACCGACCAGGCCAGGTCGTATCCGCTGGGGTGGAGGTCCATCATGTCCCATGAAATCATGGAGACGTCGTTGTCCCGCACGAAGGGCAGGCACGAGGCGTGGAGGCCCGGCCTCTGCGCCGCATTGGCCGTGCCCCAGGGCACGTCAGGATTGTCCTTGTTGTATGCTTCCCGTCCGCTGTAGACGCACATGGCGTCGCCCGGCTCCAGAGTGACTCCCTGCGCCTTGGCCACGTCCTCCAGCTCCCAACCGTGGACCGGCTTGTCCTGGGTCACGTACGGTTCTCCACGGAATTTGGGAATGTCCAGAAGGACTCCCCGGGTCACGATGCCTGTGGGCCAGTTGTCCACGGAGCCGAACTTGGCCCCGTCGAATCCGATGACCTCCTTAGGGTCCCTGCCATTGTAGAGGCCGCCGCTGGTCCAGACGTGGCACAACGCGTCCAGGTGGGTGGTGGCGGTGCCGTGATACGCCACTCCGTAGAAGTCCACAGCAGAACCGCCTCCATATCCACGGTCGTTGGTGCGCATCCAGTGCTGGGCCGGTGTTGGGTTGTTGGGAGCCGCGTCCTTGGGCAAATACCGGCTCAGGGAGACCGCACGACCTGAGCGCACCAGCGCGGCGGCCCTGATCCTCTTTTCAGGGGTTATGAGATTGACTGCTCCCACCTGGTCATCGTCGCCCCAACGGCCCCAGTTCCGACGCTCGGTCAGATACGACATCACCTCATCACTGGTGGGTATGTTTCGTCCGGCCATGTTGTCCTCCTTGTTTTGATCAAATAGGACCGGTTGCCTAGAGAATGGCTATGGGGTTCACCGGCGAGCCGGTCCCTCCCTCCACCTTGAGCGGAGCCACCAGGAACATGAACTCGTAGCGGCCCTCTTCCGCGCATATATCCGCTAAGGGTTCCAGAAGGGAGTTATCCACCAGACCGACGCCATAGGAGCTTATAACCGCGTGGACAGCCCAGGGTATGCCGTAGCCGTTGGGCGACAAGTCCATCATGTCCCAAGCCAGTATCGACACGTCGTGGTCCCTGATGAAGGAGAGGCAGGATACGTGAAGCCCCGGCCGTTCGGTGATAGGGGCGGCGCCACCGGGCGCACCGTAGACGGGTATCCCCGCCATCCACGGGTGGTTGGTCGGATATTCCCTGACCAAAGCTTCCCTGCCGCTGTATACGCAAAGGGCGTCGCCGGGTCTAACTTCTACGCCCTGGGCTGCGGCTACCTCTTCCAGCTCCCAGGCGTGGACAGGCTTGTCCTGGGTTACGTATGGAACGCCTCGGTGTCTGGGCACGTCCAGAAGGACTCCTCTGGTTATGATGCCGTCGCTCCATGCGTCCACGGCGCCCCACCGGGCGCCGCTGAAGGTAATTTCCTTGTCGGGGTCGCGCCCGTTCCACATGCCGTCTTCGTCCCATACGTGACAAAGCGCGTCGAGGTGGGTGGCTGCCGAGCCGTGGTAGACCAGACCGTAGTAATCAATGGCCGCTACGGTCTTTCCGTCCCGCTGCATTGTGGCCATCCAGTGCTGGGCCGGTTGCGGGTTGTCCGGGCCGGCGGTCTTGGGGAAGTAGCGGCTCAGGGACACACTCTGGCCCTTCTTGACCAGTTGTGCAGCCTCTAGCTTCTTCTCGGGTGTCACCAGGTTCATGGCGCCCATCTGGTCGTCGTCGCCCCATCTGCCCCAGTTCCGCCTGTCCCGGATGTAGGAGATGACTTCCTCTTTGGTGGGCAGGCTTCGTTCGGCCATGTTGTCCTCCTCGTCGTTGAGAGGTCGATGTCCGGCTGCTCCGAATTGCGCCTCTTATGATAACCGATGGGGGATGTTGGGGGAATAAGCTAAGAGTGATGCAGGCTGAACGCGGGAGGCGGCAAAGTCCTTGACACCGCCTCAGCTATGCTATAATTAAGGGTGAAGCAACGCAGCAAATAGATTAGTGGCGGACGAGAATGCTCCCTGAGATTTCGCTAAGGGCGGTCACCAAAGAGGACGTAGTCAGGGTAGACGGCTGGCTCAAGGAGGAGATTGTCAACTCCTCCTGGTACGGTGTGGACGACAACGGGAATCCAGTGCACCTGGGATACACTCCTCGCCGTGTGCTCAGCAGTGAGTCCGACTCCGAGTGGGACGAGCTTTTCGGCAACGAACGTCCGCGTAAGATATACGCCATATACACTCCCGGCGGCGAGCACATCGGAGAAGCCCAGATGGTCATAAGGGCCCCGATGTGGGAGGCCCAGCTGTTCGTCCTCATTGGACGCACAGACATGTGGCATCAAAGCTACGGCAGCTCCGCTCTGATTCAATTGATGGATATCGCCTTCTACACTTACGGCCTGCACAGGGCTTGGGTGGACGTGCCCGACTACAACCAAGTGGCCATACACATGTGCGAGCGCCTGGGCTTCCAGATAGAGGGAAGGCTCAGGGGCACCCACCCGAAGGGCGGGAAATGGTACGACTCCTTGGCCATGGGGCTGCTCTCCAACGAATATCCAAGACGGCGGGCCCGGCTGATGGGCGGCCAGGAAGAGCCGCCTATGTGGACCAGCCCCGTGATGGAAGGGCCGCTAGACCGCGAACCGCGGGAGGGTTAGTCCAGGGCAGTCCGCCTTCTGAGACATCGATATGTCCCACAACGGCGTGGGCGTCCTTTGAGAGGCTGGTACAGCGGCGGCATCCTGACTGTTTGAGCGCCCGATTTGATTCCCCTATACGACGCATCAGTCCGCCGCCGAAAGCTTCCGGTCGTAAATATAGCCCTCATAGTCGTCAACGCCCTTGTTTTCATCTACGAGCTGACCCTGGGCGGCATTGACCGGGACATCTTCTTCTTCACGTTCGGACTGATGCCCGTCGAGTTGACTCAAGGGATTTCGTTCCAGATATTGCCCCTCAGAGACTCCCTTGGCAACGTCGTGGAAGTTAAGGACATAGAGACTCCGTTCCACACGTGGGGTACGGTGTTCACTTCCATGTTCATGCACGGCGGGTTCATGCACTTCATCGGAAACATGTTGTTTCTGTGGGTGTTCGGAGACAACGTGGAGGAGCGGCTGGGCCACGTCAAATACCTGCTGTTCTACGTCGCCGCGGGCGTTGCGGCGGCCTGGGCCCAGATTGGGATTGATTTAGACTCCCAGACGCCCATGATAGGCGCCAGCGGCGCCATATCCGGCGTCCTCGGCGCATATCTGATGCTCTACCCCTACAACCGCATCACCACCCTGGTCATGTTCGTGTTCATCTCGGTGATACAGCTTCCCGCTCTGCTTGTGCTGGGGGCATGGTTCCTGCTCCAGCTTATCAACGGACTCGGCTCGCTGGGCACATTCTCGTCAGGTGCCGGAGTGGCCTACATGGCCCACATTGGGGGATTCGCAGCCGGCATGGTACTGATGGCCCTGTACAAACTCTTGACCGGAGAGCCGGTATGGCCCTCTCGCCCCTGGGACTATAATCCATGGCGGCTGCGGCCTTGATGGTTCGCGTGATTTGGGGCCGTCCGTCTAACGTATGTGGCCGGGCGTATAAGCGTATAATGGACTCGTGAAAGCGCGGTAGGCCTTTGTTATGCTCAAGGTAAAGATATGCGGAATCATGCGGGCCGAGGATGCACGGTTGGCGACAGACGCAGGAGCCGACGTGCTGGGCATGATATTCGTGGCGGGAAGTAAAAGGCTCGTTGACCGTTCCCAGGCCGCACGGATAATCGAGGTGGCTCGGACCGGAGACAAACGTCCTCAGGTAGCAGGGCTGTTTGCTGACCAGCCGGAAGATGAGGTGAACGGCACGGTGGCCGAGCTAGGGCTGGACGTCGTGCAGCTTTGCGGGGGCGAATCCCCGGCCTATTGCGCCAGGATGAGGCTGCCCGTGATGAAGACGGTCCACGTGGCGGCAGAGGCTGTGGACTGTGACGAGCTTTCGGGCAAGATCAGGGGATACACTGAGGACGGTCACGTTGTAGTCGTGGACCGCAAGGTGGAAGGACTGGCTGGAGGCACTGGAAAAAGCTTCGACTGGAACATTGCCAGGGACCTTTCCGAGCGGGGGATCGAGTTCTTTCTTGCCGGAGGGCTCACGCCGGACAACGTAGAAGCCGCTGTGCAGTTGGTCAGGCCGTGGGGAGTCGACGTTTCCAGCGGTGTTGAGACCACGGGCGCTGCGGGCAAGGACCAGCAAAAGATCAGATCATTCATCAAAGCGGCCAGGGAGGCGCAAGACTATGGTGGACGTTAGCTCGCTGCCAGACCAGCAGGGCAGGTTTGGCCTATTCGGAGGAAAGTTCGTGCCGGAGACTCTGATGGCCGCTCTGGACGAGCTGGAAAACGCCTACTTGGACTTGAAAGACTCGCCGGGATTCCAGAGGGAGTTGGGGCGCTTGAACGCCACATATTCCGGCAGGCCCACTCCTCTCTACCTGGCCGAGAATCTCAGCCGGAAGACGGGAGGAGCGCGCATCTACCTGAAGCGCGAAGACCTGGCCCACACGGGGGCCCACAAGATAAACAACGCTCTGGGTCAGGCGCTGTTGGCCAGGCATATGGGCAAGACCCGTATCATCGCCGAGACCGGCGCTGGACAGCACGGAGTGGCAACCGCCACGGTCTGTGCCATGGCGGGGGTTCCCTGCGTGGTGTACATGGGGTCCGAGGACATCATTCGCCAGTCGCCCAACGTCTACCGCATGAAGCTTCTGGGCGCCGAGGTGACGCCGGTGGAGTCGGGCAGCCGCACCCTGAAGGACGCCATCAACGAGGCCATACGGGACTGGGTCACCAATGTCGGGACGACCCATTACCTCCTGGGAAGCGCAGTAGGACCCCACCCCTATCCCATGCTGGTGCGGGACTTCCAGTCCGTGATTGGACGCGAGTCCAGGGAACAGATGCTGGAGGCCGAGGGGTGCCTTCCAGACTATGTCGTCGCCTGCGTCGGAGGAGGCAGCAACGCTATTGGCATGTTCCACTCCTTCATAGGGGACGAAGAGGTGAAGTTGGTGGGGGTCGAAGCGGGAGGCAAGGGCGCCGGCGCCAACCAGAACGCGGCTCCCCTTAGCGAGGGGCGGCCCGGTGTGCTCCACGGTTCTATGTCATATTTGCTGCAAGACGACCACGGACAGGTGGTGGAGACCCACTCCATCTCGGCGGGGCTGGACTATCCTGGCGTGGGCCCGGAGCACAGCTACCTGAAGGACTTGGGTCGGGCGGAGTATACGACGGTTAAGGATGAGGAGGCCCTCGAAGGCTTCCACATGTTGTCTCGTACGGAGGGCATAATACCGGCCTTGGAACCCTCCCACGCCGTGTACTACGCGGTGCGGCTGGCCGAGACTCTGCCGGAGGACAAGACGGTCTTGGTGTGCCTCAGCGGGCGAGGGGACAAGGACATTCACGTGGTGGCCCAGGCGGGGGGCCTGGAGGTCTAGGTCCAGGTCGCTCACATTCGGCGCGGGTAAGAGCCGAAGACCCTTAGCATGGACGTCTGGCTTTTGATGAAGTCCAACACCCCCTGGACCTTCGCGTCTTCCCTGTGGCCGTCGAAGTCGACCAGGAACCAGTAAAGCCCCAGGGACTCTTTGGTGGGCCTCGACTCTATCTTGGCCAGGTTGATGTTCCGTATGGCGAATTCCCCGAGAGCGTTGTAGAGCATCCCCGGTTTGTCTTCCGCAAAAGAGAAGCAGATAGACGTCTTGTCACGCCCAGTGGCCTCATGGTCCCCTCTAGCCAGGGCGACGAAGCGAGTCTCATTCGAGGAGTTGTCCTGAATGCCGCGGGCCAGGGTCTCCATGTTTCGGAGTTCGGCGGCCCGTTGCGGCGAGATGGCTGCCGCCGGCACGGGACTGGCCCATACGTCGTCGATGGCCGAGACGGTGCTCAGGGAGGCTATCTTCTGGGCCTTTGGGAAGCATTGTTCCAAATATACCCTGCACTGGCCCAGAGCTTGGGGGTGGGAGAAGATGGTCTGTATGTCCGCCGCCTTGGTCCCTGGGACCACCAGCAGAGTGTGGTCTATGGGTATCACCAGCTCGTTCCGTATGGAAAGGCGGGAGTCCTGAATGAGAATGTCCAAGGTGGCGGTGACCGACCCCTCCAGGCTGTTCTCGATGGGCGCCACTCCTTCGTCTGCTATGCCCGAGGCCACGGCCAGGGCCACGGCCTGAATAGTCGGAAAGGGCACCAGGGTCCAGTCTCCTCCGATCTTTTCGACATACTTGACGGCAGCCTCTTCCGAGTAGGTGCCTTCAGGGCCCAGGTATGCGATGGAGCCCGTGTCGTCAGGAGGCATTACTCCACTCCCGTGAAGGTCTCGAATAGAATGCGCTCGTCTCCGAGGGAGGTTACGGCGACAACCTGGTCGTCGACCATGAGCACCACGTCGTCGGTGGGGAGATGGGGTCCGTCGGGCTTTATCACCAAGGAGATGAAGCTGCCAGGCGGAAGGGGAATGTCCCCCAAGGACTTTCCCCTTGCGGCGGCGTCTTCAGGTATGGTCACGGTAATTATTTCTTGCTGGGACGCCAGAGACATGAGATGCACCAATGACTGACCCGGCAGTTCATCTTCGATGTTGGCGACCACGAGGTGGGTGCCGTTCACAACTTTGTCCACACCCAGAATTTTGAAAAGGGCCTCGTTTTGCGGGTCTTTGATTACGGAGATGGTCCTGGGAGTGTTGAACGCCTGCTTTGCGGTCTGGCAGATGGCCAGATTGTCCTCGTCCCTGGCGGTCACAGCAATTACCAGGTTGGCCCTGGCTGCACCACTTTCCTTCAGGACTTCAATCCGGGTGGCGTCCCCCAGTAGAGCCACCCTTCCCAACTCTTCATTCACTGTGTCGCAAATGCGCCGGTCCTTATCTATCACTAGCACCTCGTTGTCCATGGCCAGCAAGACCCTGGTCAACTGGTGGCCCACCTTGCCGCATCCTGCGATGAGAGCGTACATGCTTGGTATCGTCCTCCGGACCTTTTCACCCTTTAACGGGGCTGTTCGAACGTGCCGGCAACTATTGAGTCCGTCATCAGTTGGGTGGGAGATATTACGTCGAGACCGAGGTTCCGGTACAGTCGTTCCCGTTCCGGGTCTTCTATTCTGCACACCACTTCTGGAATATGGAAGATGTGGACGGCGATTTGGGCTGCCATAGCGTTTCTGGAGTCGTCGTCGGAAAGGGCCAACGCGGCGTCAATTGTGGCCGTCCCAATGTTCCTGATGTCAGCGATAAGGGACTCAGAACCCGGAACTATGTGGACTCCCTTCTCGTTGATGAGGGGATCATTGGGGGACGTCTGGTAGTCCAGGGCAGTCACAGCGTGTCCGGCCTTGGCCAGCTGCGAGACCAGATGGGCGCCCATGCGGTCGTAGCCCACTACTAGAACATTCATGGCCTATCTGTCCGCGCCGCCATTGTTGGATCGCGATGAGTCTCTCCAAAGCAGGACTTGGCAAGGCGCATTCTTCAACACGTATGCGATTGTGCCGCC
Source organism: Dehalococcoidia bacterium (assembly GCA_965224415.1). Classification (GTDB taxonomy): domain Bacteria; phylum Chloroflexota; class Dehalococcoidia; order Lucifugimonadales; family JAGWBF01; genus DAOUJI01. The sequence goes on from CBDCZB010000003.1 coordinate 350,986, forward strand.
AAAGCTCATGTCCCGACTGTACCGTTTGCGGCTCAGTCCCAGAATCACGATCTCAGCGTTTTTGTTGACAGCCTCTTCTACAATGGCCGGTCCGGCGTGTCTGGCTTGGACGTACCCGCCTTCCACGCTGCATTTTTCCCGTCTGCCTATTGACTCCAACCTATCCAGGATCTCCTCTCCATGTGAAGGGTCCAATTCTATGTCCAGGGGGAGCTCGTGGCCAACTTCAATGACGTACAAGACTACAACTTTGGCTCTGCTCGTTCGGGCCAGCCCGCAAGCCAGCCGAGCGGCGCCTTCATCGGTGGAGCCGCCGTCTACGGCGACCAAAATGCTGCGGTGGTTTGAAGGCATGTCAAAACTGGGCAGTTGGAGTGGCCGTTCCGTTAACCCTCAGTGTTGCCGTTTTCCGAGTTGGCCTGTGGAATGGAGTGAATCTTTCCCAGCTGCTCGCTGTTCCCGGCCACTATTAAAATGTCACCTGGACGTATCTCTTCGTCCTTTGACGGCATCAACAGGAATTCTCTTCCACGGCGTAGGGCCAGAACCGCCAGCCCGTACTTGTCTCGTGGGCCGGTAAGTCCGGCTTCTTCCAGGGTACGCTTAACGATGTTGTCAGGGGGTCTCAGCTTGGTGATGCCGTAACCGGGCCCCACCTCCATGAATTCCAGCACTCCCGGCTCGAACCCGACGTGGGACAGCCTTTGTCCGATCTCTTGCTCCGGATAGACCACCTTGTCCGCTCCGATACGGTCCATGGTGGCGCCGTGAAGCTGGTTGATTGCCCTGACCACGATGTAGGGCAGACCAAGGTCTTTAAGGACCACGGCAATCAGGATGGACGCCTGGATGTCCTTCCCAATGGCCACCAGGGCCACGTCGAAGTTCGGGGCGCCCAGTTCCCTTAAAACGGCCTCGTTGGTGGCGTCGGCTCTTACTGCATAGGTGACGTGGCCCAACATGTCCTGGACGGGCTTCTCTTCTATGTCTATGCCCAGAACGTCGTGACCCATTTGGTACAGTTCTCTTGCGGTGCTGGACCCGAACCGCCCCAACCCGACTACTATCACCTGCTTTTTCATGATTCTCCTTGCCGGCGCCCCAAGAGCAGAGTTTGGCTGGGTGAACCTTCTACGTCGCAGCCTTTACGGGGATTCCTAGCCTATTTTAACTCTTTCCTGTACGTAGCGGTACTGTGTAGAATCCTCGCCGGACGTAAGGGCCAATGCCATTGTCAAGGGTCCGAGCCTGCCTAGGAACATGGCCACCATGAACACGATCTTTCCCGCTAAAGAGAGTTCTGGGGGAACTCCGGTGGACAGTCCCGTGGTGCCGAAAGCAGACACCGTGTCGAAGTAGAGGCGGAGGAAGTTAATTCCCTCTTCTGTGAGGACCAGAGTCAATGACGCCAGGAATACGAAAGTCATTCCCAATGCGGCGACCGAGACGGCCCGGTGCACCTGGAAATGGGGCACCTCTCTTCCGAAAACCTCGACCTCGGAGCGTCCTCTTATTGACGAAATCACCGCGGCTATTATGACCGCCAACGTTGCTACCTTTATCCCTCCGGCAACTGATCCCGCCGCCCCGCCTACGAACATCAGGAACGGGTAGAACAGCAAGGTCAACTCTTTAGCCGAGCTGAAGTCCAATGCAGTCAGACCCGCAGTCCTTCCGCTCACTGAATGGAAGAGAGACAAGAATCCCTTTTCCGGGACTGTGTACGAACCTAGAGTCGCCGCGTTGTCGAATTCGGAGGTGAAGAGAATAATCCCGCCGAGGAACCACAAGAAAAGGCTGGCGACCACCACCAGTTTCGTGTCCAGGGTAAACCTGGAAAAGCGCCTCTGTCGGAAAACGTCCACCAGGGTTGTCCAGCCGATGCTCCCGATTATGATAAGTGCCATGACGATCGTGAGGAGGACCGGAAAGCCGGCGAAATTCTCAAGACTTCCCGCGTTGGGCAGTATGGAGAAGCCGGCGTTGTTGAAGGAAGACACAGAAAGGAAGGCCGAGTGCCAAAGCGTGTCCGGCAGGTTTAGGCCAAGCTCATTACGGAGTTGCCACCAGATGAGAGCCATTCCGAGGAAATACAGTGAAAGGACTATGAATACGATGTTTCGGAGAACGTGGATGATTCCTCCCAGGCGTTCCACTCCTATGGTGTCGCGCATGAGCATCCGTTCCGGCAAGGTGATGCGCTGGCCAATCATGATGAGGAAGAAAGTGGCCATGGTCGTGAATCCCAGGCCGCCAAGAAGCATCAGCGTGAAGATGGCTACGTGGCCGAAGTCGCTCCAATATTCTCCTGTATTGACTACGACGTGCCCCGTGACGGTCACCGCCGACACGGAAGTGAAGAATGCCACTTCGATGGGAGTGAAAGCTCCCGGGCCTATGTTGTTGGACACAGGAAGCAGTAAGAGAACGCCTCCGACCATGACCAGGGCTGCGAAGCTGTAGAAGAGGATGTAGGCGGGAGACAGTATTCTAGCGGGCCGCCTGTCCGGCAGGCTTTCCGTCACAACGGGAACCAAGTCTCGCCTTCGGGGGCGGCGGACTATGCGGTCCCCTATTCTTCGCTGCCTCTCCATCTAAGCCTGTTCCTCCCGCGTAAAGGGGAAAAGATTCCAAGTAGTATACTCTCCGGCCCGAACCAACGGACAACTCATTTTACCCTGGAGCCATCCCTTCATATAACGGTGTGGGAAGCGATTTACGGCGCCTTGAAACCTAAATCAAGCGGGCAGCATAAAACTAGATGGCATGAAAAGCGGCGGGAAACGGAAAAAAGCGCTGGAAATGGGCAAACATAATCTTGACGAGCTTTGACGCCTGGTGATAGCGTGAATTTGAAAGGAGAGGTGACATAATGGTCCAGCAAATATCCAGGCCAACGCTTGGTCATGAAGATGGGCCGGTTTCCTGCCGGCACTATTGGCTAATCGAGGCGCCTACGGGTCCTGTGAGCCGCGGTGTGTGCCAAAGCTGCGAGGAAATCAGGGACTTCAAAAACTACATCGAATCGGCCCCTTGGGGTGACGATTCCTCCTTGTCCCATGACTCATCCTAGCCGATTGCGGTGCCTGCCGGCGGTCTTGAAGACGCTGGCGACAGCGAAGAGATAGAGATATAGACGACCTCGGGGCCGGCCCTGCCGCCGGGTCCCTCAGCTGCCCAACGGTCCAAGCTTCCCGCCTCGGCCTCGGTTTTCCACTGCTAAGCAGCGTCCGACTTACCGGAACATGTCTTTTTCCGGGGCGCGGACCAACGCCGACGATCCGGTTCTTTCGGGAAGTTCCGGGTCGTACTGATAGCCGCGTATCAGAGCTACTGGGATTCCAAGAGTCTTTCCGGTGGCCAGTTCCGCCGCAGCCGCCAACTCATCAGCCACAGCTATAACCGTAGTCCTCATCATCAAGCCGTGCTCATCCGGCAGCCCGCGGTAGTCCTTCACAGGGTCCATGCCCGCCACACCTATTGCCACGTTAGCGGCGCCCTCTCTCCACGGTCTGCCGAAGGTGTCTGAGATAATCACTGCCACGTCCACTCCGGCCCGGTCGAGCGCAGCTTGACGAATTCGGCGGGCCGAGGCGTCGGGGTCAATGGGAAGCATTGCTATCGTCTCCTCCCCCGGTACGTTGGAGGCGTCGATTCCGGCGTTCGCGCAGATGAACCCGTGACGAGTCTCGGCGATGATGTTGCCCCGGTCCATGCGGACGATTCGCCTGCTTTCCCGCAGAATCGCTTCCGTGTGCCGGGCGTCCCTGTTGTGGCCCTCCGAAAGCTGCACGGCTATGACCGACGGCTCCAAATCCTCCACGGTTATCACACGCCCCTCGGCTTTCGAGACCACCTTCTGGGTCACAACCAGCACGTCGCCGTCGTTAAGGCCCAAGTCCTGTTTCAGCGCTGCCTCGACGATCATCGCCGGAAGGTCGTCGCCCGAGTTTATCTCCGGAATCCCTTCTATGCCTGTAACCGTAATTTGCTGACTCAAAACCGCCGTCTCCGGAATTTTCCCAAAGTATACCACGCTACAAATCCACGGCGGCTTCAGGTAGACTAGAAGGCAGCGTCTGATTCGGAAGGGAGTCGAAATTGTCTGACGGGAAGATATACACGAAACGCGGCGATCAAGGAGAGACCAACCTGCTCTATGGCGGCAGGGTGTCGAAGACCAGCCTCCACACCGAGGCGTATGGCGTGGTGGATGAAGCTGTGTCCACCCTGGGGCTGGCCCGCTCCTTGTCTGAGGATGACGAGGTAAAGGACTTGATCGTCCAACTCCAGCGGGAACTATTCGTGGTGATGTCTGAGCTGGCCACCGATCCGGAATGGTACGACAACTTCATGAAACACTTCAACCCCACTACCCAGGAGATGGTGGACAACCTGGAACGGACCATCGACAGTCTGGAGGAGCGGGCCAAGGTCCCCAAGATGTTTACTCTGCCCGGAGGGTCTCCCCCGTCGTCGGCAATAAACATGGCCAGAGCCATGATTCGGACAGCGGAACGGCGGGTTGTGGCCCTTAACGACGCAGGACGGCTTACCAACCCAGTGATATTGACCTACATTAACAGGCTGGGCGATCTGCTCTTTGCTTTGGCGCGCTTCCAGGACAGGGACATTCCCGTGGAACGGGCCACGGGAGAACGCAAGCAATGACGGACCGTCCCATCCAGTCCGTTTCGCTCGGCAAGCGCTTGTCCGACGGCCGCTTCTTCCTGCCTCCGTTGCTAATAGGAGTGGTTGCAGTGTTGGTTGCTGCGTGCGGCAGTGTGAAAGGGACGACTATTCCTTCGCCCGTCGCCGATGCCGCTCGACGCGTCATTTTTGTGACCGCCGACGGCGTCGAGCTCAAAGGGCGCGTCTTTGGACGGGGAGAAACGGGCGTAGTCCTGGCCCACATGCACCCGTCGGAACAGAGCACCTGGTGGCCCTTCGCCCGAATGTTGAACGAGCAAGGCTACATGGCGTTGACCTTCAACTTCCGGGGATATGGAGAAGGCGAGGACCTTTCGGGGGGCGACAAGAAAGATATCGAATCCATCCCCTTGGACGTGGACGCCGCTATTGAATTCCTTCAGAGCCAGGGAGCGTCGGCCATATTCCTCGTCGGCGCGAGCATGGGCGGCGCTGCGTCCCTGAAGGCGTCAGAGGGCAACGACGTAAGAGGCGTCGTAGCCTTGTCGGCTCCCGTGGACTTCAGAGGACTGCCCCTGAGGGGGGACGTGGTGCGAGTCCCCGTACTAATGCTGGCCGCCAACGGGGACCGGGGGGCAAAGAACAGCGCTGAAGTGATGATGGACCAGGGAATCGTTCGCGGGGACACGGAATTTGTGCTTTACGAGGGCGGGGCGGACCACGGCTCCGACATCCTCTTTGGCAGACACGGGGATGAGGCCCGGGCCAGGATCCTCAGGTTTTTTGAGGAGAAGAGGTAGAAGACGGCGCCTTCCGAGTAAACTAGCGTAGAGGGAGTCCCGCCGGACCTGTTGCATTGATGATGAGAGACCCCAAAATAACCGTTGTGGACTACGAGTCCGGCAACCTGCGGAGCGTAGCTAAAGCCCTGGAAAAAACAGGGATAACTCCTCTCGTCTCAGGAGAGCCGGAGGCCATCCTGGGCGCCGACGCCCTGGTGCTGCCCGGCGTGGGCGCTGGAAGCTCGGCCATGAAGGCCCTGGAAAACAGGGGGCTTGTGGAGCCGATACGCCGGTTCGAGGCTTCGGGTAAGCCGTTCCTTGGAGTGTGCGTTGGACTTCAACTCCTCATGGAATCAACTGAAGAGGGAGACGCTGAATGTCTGGGCATTGTTCCGGGGCAGACGGTCAAGCTCCCACACGGCCTCAAAACGCCCCACATGGGCTGGAACAGGGTGGTGCTAAACACCAATCATCCGGTATTGGACGGAATACCCTCCGGGTCCCACTTCTATTTCGTGCACAGCTACTATCCCAAGCCCGAGGACCCGGCCGTCGTTGCGGGGACCACCGACTACGGAGTCGCCTTCTGCTCGGCGCTGGTGCGGGGGAACCTGGTCGCAACCCAGTTCCACCCGGAAAAGAGCGGGGATATCGGTCTGCGGATATACAGGAACTTTGTCGACCATGCTCGTCGGTCCCTGGAATCGTAAGGAGCCGGTTGTAGTGGAGGTCATACCCAGCATTGACATCAGAGAGGGCCGCTGCGTACGCCTATACCAGGGAGACTATGACAGGGAGACAGTCTTCTCCAACGACCCCGTGGAAATGGCCCGCCGCTGGCAAGACGAGGGGGGCGTGCGGCTTCACGTCGTAGACCTGGACGGGGCAGCCACTGGCCAACCCTCCAACCTGCCGATAATATGGGACATCCTGGAAGCTCTGTCTATACCGGTCCAGGTTGGTGGCGGAATCCGGTCTCTGGACACCGTACGGCAGTTCATCGAGGCCGGGGTTGACCGGGTGGTCCTGGGAACGGCCGCCGTTCGAGACCCGGACATGGTGCGGGAGATTTGCCGGAACATGGGAGGCGAAAGAGTGATAATCGCCGCCGATGCCCGGGACGGCAAGGTGGCGGTGGAAGGATGGCGCGAGGGCACGTCAGTAGAAGCCGCCGACCTCATTGCCGACATGGAGAAGCTGGGAGCCGTCCGTTTTCTCTACACCGACATCTCGCGGGACGGCGCGATGACCCAGCCCAACTTCCAAGCCTATCGTGAGCTGGTGGCGTCCACACGGGGCGCGGTGATAGCCTCTGGAGGGGTGTCATCCCTTGACCACCTGCGGCAACTCGCAGAAATAGGAACGGAAGGCGCGATTCTAGGCAGCGCCCTGTACCGGGGCGCTTTAGACCTTTCCCAAGCTGTCGATGCAATGGCAGCCCTGGGCTGACACAGGACAATATATGGCTGAGCGAGACATCCAAGAATTCATCAAAGCCCTTCTGTCCCGAGAGCGGGAGCAGACGTTGGATCCATTCACCGCGCTTACCTACATGCCCATAGACCCCTACGAGCAGGTCGCCGACATAGGCTGCGGACCAGGCTATTTCACCATTCCCCTGGGCAAGTATCTGATGCATGGAAAGCTCTACGCCCTGGACATTTCGGAGGAAATGGTCGAGGCGGCCCGACGCCGAGTGGAAGAAGCCAACCTGGGCAACGTGACCGTGGAGACTTGCGGAGATTACGACTTCCCCGTGCCTCAGGGCTCCCTGGACGGAGTCCTCATGGCCTTCGTAGTGCATAGCAACCAGGACCGCGCAGCTCTGCTCAAGGCCGCCGCCGACTTACTGCGGCCCCGCGGCTGGTGCGCCATAATGGAATGGCACAGAGTGGAAACGGAGCAGGGCCCTCCGCTGGAGATGAGGATGGAACCCGCCGAGCTCAGGGAGTTGGCAGAGAACTCCGGCCTGGAGTTCACGTCATCCAGGGAGCTTAACGAATTTCAGTATATGTCCGTGTTCAGAAAGGTCCGAGCCAGGTGAAGCCATGCTGACGAAACGCATCATCCCATGCCTGGATGTGGACGGCGGTCGAGTGGTCAAGGGAATCAAGTTCAGGGAGCACAGGGACGCTGGCGACCCGGTGGAGTTGGCGTCGACATACGATGCGGAAGGCGCCGACGAGTTGGTCTTCTATGACATCACCGCCTCGGCTGACCAGAGGGGAATCATGCTGGACGTGGTTTCCAGGACTGCAGAGCAGTTGTTCATCCCCTTAACCGTGGGCGGCGGCCTTCGGTCCGTCCAGGACATGCGCCGGATGCTTAACGCCGGCGCTGACAAGGTGTCGATCAACACGGCGGCGGTGCAGAACCCTGAACTCATAAGCGAGGGTGCGGAGGCATTTGGCAGCCAGTGCATAGTGCTGGGGATGGACGCGCTGCGGGTTTCGGGAAGTTCGCCGACCCGCTGGGAGGTGCGGACGCACACGGGCAGGGCTGGCGGCAAGTCCGCCGGATTGGACGCCATTGAGTGGGCCTTCAGAGCCGTTGAGTTAGGCGCCGGCGAGATTGTAGTAAACTCCATCGACGCCGACGGCACCCAGGAAGGATACGACCTGGAACTGCTCCACGCCATATCAACCGGAGTTACAGTCCCGGTGGTGGCCAGCGGGGGCGCCGGGAACCTGGAGCACCTCTACGATGCCATTACCGAGGGTATGGCTGACGCAGTCCTGGCCGCCAGTATCTTTCACTTCGGCACCTACAGGATAAGCGAGGCCAAGGAGTACCTGGCCTCCAAAGGGGTCCCTATGCGGCTCAACGATGACACCGGCGGATGATTCGTGGGACACTCCGGCGCTGCTCGGCCTTTGCGGCGGCAGGAGGAAATCTTAGGGAACTATATACTAAATTACACATTTTGAACGAACAGAGGGCACTATGAGCCAAAATGATAAAGGAAATACCATGATGAGCCGGAATGTGGGGACGCCTGGGGTGCCGGTGACGTTCTTACACCAGCGAGCAGTTGCGTTGCTCTACGATGAACTGACGCGGCCTGCCGTCGATGAACCTGAAGTTAGGGCGAGACTGACTCCTGGCGGCGACTGGTCGCACGACCTACGTGCAGGAGTTAAGAGCGTAAAGGTCCCCGGCGAGTGGGACCAGGTGGGCGGTATCGTGCCTGACCTCATACTGTACGGAGAGGATACTAGCAAGCCGCTCAGAATCATTGAAGTGGTGGTTTCCAATCCTCCCGATAAAGTGAAACAAGAGAAACTAGACACTATCGCACGGCGAGGTGTTGATGTAGTGGTAGTCAAAGTGGAAAAGGGCGAAGACCTATTAGACCTGTGCAGGATGAAGCAGGAGTATACATTCAGATCCCTTGCGTCTCGTGATTATCCCAGCCACGCCAACGGCCGATATCAGCGACAGCAACACGACCACAACGATCGAATGGTTGAGGACCTGATTATAGCAATCGTTTCTTGCAGTCCACCCCTACGGCGTAATTTGCGGGACCTTTTGGACCAGCTTGATACACTCGATTCGCTGTACCCTATTAGGCCTACGAATCCCCTAAAGGACCAACTGGCGTCCGAATAACCTACCTCGTGTAATTTGGAATATAAGTCCGAAATCTTTCAAAGTTCCTTCCCCCTGAGGGGGAAGGTTAGGATGGGGGCATGAGCAGAATCACTACGGTAATCTTTGACATGTACGAGACCCTGGCAGAAAACAACCCTGACCTGTGGGTGGGAACTTTCGGAGACATAGTGAGGGACCAGGGGTTGGACGCAGACCCTGACGAGCTGTACAGGAACTGGAAGTCTCTGGAGGTGGGGTTCAGGAAAGTGAGAATCAACCTGGAGCGGCCTGAACTTACGCCTCCCTTCAAGTCTTACGAGACTGCCTGGATGGAGTGCTTCGCGCAGACCTTTCGGGACATGGAGCTTGGCGCTGCTGACCCAGCCGCCGCCGCCAGGAAGGCGGTCGTGGACATGGGTCTTAGGGAAGCTTACCCCGAAACGGATGCGGCCCTGTCTGAGATACAGGGCGGATGGAGAACGGCCATGCTGTCCAACGCCGATGACGATTACCTATTCCCCCTTATCGAGAGGATGGGCTGGAAGTTTGACGCCACACTTTCGTCCGAGGGGGCCAAGGCTTACAAGCCTCTGCCGGAGGCTTTCCACCGGATTCTGGAGATGCTGGGCGCAGGGCCGGAGGAGTGCATCTACGTAGGAGATACGCTCTTGGATGACGTTTTCGGTTCCAAGGGAGTCGGGATGCGCTCGGTCTGGATAAACCGGACGGGGGCCGTCCACGACCCCAATATGCCCGTGCCCGACTACGAGATAAGCAGCCTAGACCAGCTGTCCGGTCTGCTTAGGGCGGAGTCTTGAACCCCCGGCGACTTTCGGTGTTGGACTCTGTCGGGCTGTAGAAGGAGGCGACGTTGGAAATCAAGTTGAACGAGCAGGGGTTGGTCCCCGCAATAGCACAGGATATAAACACCGGCCAGGTGCTGATGCTGGGATACATGAACCCCGGCTCCCTCAAGAGGACCGTCGAAGGTACGCAGGTGTGGTACTACAGCCGGAGCAGGGAAGACCTGTGGCACAAGGGAGAGGTGTCGGGAAACTACCTGAACCTGCGGGAAGCCTACGTTGACTGTGACGCCGACACCATTCTGCTCAAAGTGGAACCCGACGGACCGACGTGCCACACAGGGGAGGCCACCTGCTTCTTCACCCTCATGTCGGGAATGCCGGAGGAATTCACAGACACGGACGAAGGTTCAGGCATCTTGGAGGAACTCTTCGCCCTGGTCCAGGATCGGAAGCGGGAAATGCCCGAGGGCAGCTACACGACTTCACTGCTTCAGGGAGGCGTCGGTCGGATAGCCCAGAAGGTCATCGAGGAGGCGGGCGAGTGCGCATTGTCAGCCGCCCAGGGGGAGAAAGATGACCTGCCCAAAGAAGCGGCGGACCTGTTGTTCCATCTGCTGACACTGCTGGCGGCGTCGGACGTTACGCCCAGGCAGGTTTGGGCGGAGCTGAGGGCGCGGAGAAGTTAGCCCTTAGCCGCCGAACTGGAATATCTTGCCTTCGGTGCGGATGGCCGGGGCTACCACCATCTCGGCCTTGTGCAAGTCCCGAATCGTGTAGGCTCCGCACATTCCCATCGCCACTCTCAAAGCGCCCACCAGGTTCTGGGTGCCGTCGGTCACGGAGGTCGGTCCAAACAGCAGGCTGCTCAAGGTCCCCTTGGTCCCCACCTTGATGCGGGTGCCCCTGGGCAGTTCGGGATGTGGGTTGGCCATGCCCCAGTTGTATCCTCTGCCGGGAGCTTCTTCCGCCTGTGCGAAGGGTGTGCCCAGCATTACGGCGTCGGCGCCGCTGGCGATGGACTTGCAGAGGTCGCCGCCTGTACGAATGCCGCCGTCGGTGATCACCGAGACGTAGCGGCCCGTCCGCTTGTAATACTCTTCCCGCGCTGAAGCGCACTCCAGGGTGGCCGAAATCTGGGGGACTCCTACGCCCACCACCTCCCGGGTCGTGCAGGCGGCTCCGGGCCCCACGCCGACCATGATGCCGTCAATCCCCGTCTCCATCAGTTCCAGGGCCACGTTGTAGGAGACGCAGTTGCCCACTAGCACGGGCACGTTGAGCTGCTGCCGCAGTTCGGAAAATATCAGGCCGCGGTAGCTGCGGGACATGTGGCGGGCGGTGGTGACGGTGGACTGCACCAACACCATGTCGGCGCCGGCCTCCACGGCTATCGGGGACAGCCTCTTAGCGTTCTGAGGTGTTATGGACACACAGCAGACTGCACCGGTCTCTTTTATCTGGCGGACCGACTTGCTGATGAGTTCTTCTTTGATGGGTTCGAAGTATATTTGCTGGAGCAGCTCCGTGCACTCCTCCTGCCGGGCCGCCACGACTTCTTCCAAGGCGGAGTAGGGGTCTTCGTAGCGGCTGTATATGCCTTCCAGGTTCATGACCCCCAAGCCGCCGTTCTGGTGCATGAGTCCGGCGAACGACGGGGAAACAATGGCGTCCATAGCCGCCGCGATGATGGGGATGCCGAACACCCTGTCGCCAACCGAGAAGTCAGTGGAAGCCAGGTCGGGGTTGATGGTCACTTCACCGGGGACGATGGCGACCTCATCGAAACCGTAGGCCCTGCGGAATTCCTTAAAAAGCGGCGCTCCCATCCTCTCAACCACCTCTCAATGCACCCCTGAGATGGCCTCTGCGGATGCCCTGTGGCCGTCTGTTTGTGGGCTGGCAAAGGGCTGAGCGCCATCGGCAGGCGGGACAGTTCGCAAGACTCTATCAGAGCCAGGCGCCAAAGTCAACATAACCTGTAGAGAGAGCTGCTTTCCTGGGCCAGCAATTTTTAGGAGCGTCGGTTAGCCCTGTCTCAGCTTCTCGGGTATCCAAGTGCGGAGGAGGTCTCGCAGCTCCTGGGCTGATTCCCGGAGGCCATGCTCTGTGTCGGGGTACAGCACCAGCTCTTTGGGTTCTCCCGACCAGGCATAGATTTGCTCAGCGCACCTGGGCGGCAGGCGCGTGTCGGCCAGTCCATGCACCACGAGAATGGGACGCGGAGCTATCTCCCCGGCGTTTTGTGCGCCGTAGGTCTGAGGCGACAGTGACACGACGGCGCTGGCGATCGGGTTTAAAGCCGCAGCCGCTATCACTACAGCCCCACCAAAGGAATGGCCGACCACCGCCGTCCGGGCACAGCCGATGCCTTTCAGGAAGGAGAGGCCCACCAGTGTGTCCAACACTGATTCAGGGAACACACTGGGCTGCCTGTAGTTGAGCCGCAGGGAGACGATGCCCTGGGCGGTCAGCTCTTCCGACAGGTCTCCGTAGACGTCGTAGGCGGGGCCGGTGTATCCGCCCCTGGCTCCGGCTACCCAAAGGACTCCGCCAGCGCTCTGGTCCTGGCCCCTGTGCAGAATTCCAGGCAGAGGGCCGCGGCTGGTGTGGATGACTATGCCCTCTCCAGCGTCTCCTTCATGGGGAGGACCGGAGTCCACCCTGAGAATGTCGGCACGGAGTTCACCGGGGTCTTGGCCAGGCGGTTGGTTGAAAGGTTGGGTCAAGCACTCTGTCCCAGGTAAGGTTAAAGGGATGCTAGCGCCGGTGTTGCAGGGCGTCAAACTTGGGTCGAGACGCAGGCTCCGAGATGGGTGTACAATTGAGGAAGGAGAGCAAGATGGCTCCTCATATTTTGCCAGAACTAACCCCAGAAGAGGCATCCCGGACCTGCATGGAGGAATGCCACGGGATGTGTTGCAGGGGTCCGATTGTGTTGTTGCTGGAGTGGGACGAGGTGGACCGGTTCCTGGGCTCCGCCAGGGACCTCGGCGTCTCTCCGGTGGTCGTCCGGGACCTGTATGGCTCAGGATGGGTGCGTTTCACCGATCACCAGGGCGACCGCTGCCCGATGCTTGACCCCGATACGTGGGCTTGCCGCATATACGACAGCCGGCCTAAAAGGTGCAGGGACTTTCCTGAAAGGAAGACTCCTGGGTGCGCCATATCCGGGGGCTGACCTAGGGCTTGTTTAACCCGCATTACTCCACGGGCATTCCGTCGTCAATCCACCGCTCGATTTCCTGGACCTCCTCCTCTTTGAGAAAAGGTCCGCCCCGGGGCATCTTGGGGATGGAGCCTATGCCCTTCCTGAGGAAAACCACCAGGAAGGTTTCCTTGCCGGGCACTCCCGGCTCGATGAGTTGGCGTCCGTAGGGTTTGTTGGCCGCCAGTTCCTCGGGTGTGTTCCACCAGTAGTCATGGATGCCGGGCGCCGGTTCTCCGTGCCTGGCAATCCAGTGCTCCATGATGCCGTCCAAAAGCTCCTTGACCCTGGGCCACGTCACTCTATCGTCGGCCATTCTGTTTCCTCACGACAAGCTCTTGAACGTGAAAGTCCCCCGACAGTCGGGGGACTTTCATTGGCTTTACAGCATTGGGGACAGGGCGCCTAGTAGTCTTCTTTCTGGTAGACCTGTATCCGCGCCCGGTTGGTGTCCAGGATGTAGATGCGCCCGCCGTCGTCGATCAATATCGCCTTGGGCCGCCACAGTTTGCGCTCCATTACGAGGTCGCGCACCAGCTTGCGCATTTTCAGGTGGTCCGGATTGGCGTTGAGCTTCTCATGGCCCCACTTGGACAGACCGGCCTCGCCGGTCAGTGAGGTGATGTAGCGTCCGTCGGGCGAAAGGACTTCCACCCGGTCGTTGCGCCAGTCGCAAACGTACACGTCGCCGTACTTGTCCACAGCCACTCCGGTGGGGCGGTCGAACTGTCCCGGGGGCATGGCCTGCTTGGGTTCGTCGCTGAAAACTCTGTCCACGCCTATCTGGACGCTGAGGACGTACTGTTGGCTGTCCGCTTCCGACATCTCGGAGTGGGGAGCGCCGAACTCGGCCAGGTACTCGCCGTCAGGCGAGAACTTCTGGACCCGGTCGTTGCGCCAGTCGCATACGTACACATCCCCGTTTTGGTCGATGGTCAGGCCCCAGGGCAGGTTGAACTGGCCCGGCCCGGTCCCTTGGGAGCCCCAGGCAGCCAGGAACTTGCCGTCCTTGGTGAACTTCTGCACCCTGTGGTTGGCGCTGTCCACCATGAGCATGTTTTCGTCCGCATCGAAGCGTATGCCCGACGGCTTATTGAGTTGGCCTTCGTCCGAGCCGGGGACTCCCCACTTGTCCAGGAAGCCGCCGTCCTTGTCGAATATGGAGATGCGGTTCAGGGCCTCGTCGGCCAGGTACACGTTGTCGTCTTTGTCCAGGGCGATGGAGGTGGGCCAGACCATGTCGCCGTCCCCGTCCCCGAACTTGCTGAACTCGCCGACGAAGTCCTCATCCGGCGTCACCATGGTGACCCGGACGCCGTCGGGGCGGTACTCCCAGCACCGGCTGGGCACGTATATGATTCCCTCCGAGGATATGGCCATGTCCATGGGCTGCCTGAACCCGGAGCCCGAGAACTCGGCCCTGCCGATCGTGTGGTCATAGGTGAATACGCGGTCTGTTATTCCAAAGAAGAAGCTTGACATGCTAACTCTCCACTGTCGGGACCGTTTCCCGATGTACGCCATGATGGGTGGCAGGGGAGATGCGTCTTCCCTGCCACCGTTTGTTCCGCTTTTGTCGCTTAGAGGAAGTCGATTTGCTCAAAGCTGCCGTTGACGATGGGCTGAGGCTCCAACCCAAACCACTTGTCCAGGATGGTGGAGTACACGCTGCGGAAGTCCACAGTGTGCATCAGGTCGCCGCCGTCTTCCAGGTCGGCTTCCTTCAGGGAGGGGTACTCACCGTACAGCCCGCCCTTTACGTGGTCGCCGATGACGAAGCATACGCTGCCTGTGCCGTGGTCGGTCCCGCCTCCGTTGTCCTTGGCTCTGCGACCGAACTCGCTGAACAGGAGCAGGACGACTTCGTCACCCTGGTTGTGCTCCCGAAGGTCGTCGTAGAAGTCGGACACGGTCCGGGAGACCTCGCGCCACAGGCGGGCCTGGTTGCCGGCCTGGCTGGCGTGGGTGTCAAAGGAGTTGTATGGGGACGTGGTGTAGAGCACCCTGGTCCCAAGCTCGGCGAAGTGGACCTGCGCGATGCCGCGCATTCCCTGGGCGATGGGGAAGTGGCCGTATTCCACGGTGGACTCGTACCGTTCGGGGGCGATTTTCAGAATGTCGGCGCCCTTGAGGGCCGAACGGCCCGTTTCCCAGATGTAGTCCATCACGGGGCCGGAGCCGATGGCCGGGGAGTACATCCTGCTGAAGGTCTCGAGGGCCTGGGACCGCTGGTCCTGGCCGTCGATTCCCGTAAGCACGCCGTACGTTTCTATGTTGGAGACTGACGCCACGGGGACACCCGGGGCCACCAGGGCCCTGGGGAGTCCGCGCCCAAAGTTAACTCCGGTCAGGACGTTCTCACCGTTGGGGTCAATGTCACGGATGGACCTTCCGAGCCAGCCTTCCTGGCCGATGATGTCCGGCTCACAGGTGTGCCAGATGTCCATGGAGCGGAAGTGGGAGCGGCTGGGGTGGGGGTATCCGACGCCCTGAATCACCGCCACGTTGCCCTCGTCGTACATGTCCTTGAGCTCGGTCATGCTGGGGTGGAAGCCCACCTCGTCGTTGATCTTGAGGACCTGGTCTTCCTGCACCCCAAGAGTGCGCCGGTAGTCGTAGTAGTTCGAGTTGGTGTACGGCACAAGGGTGTTGAGCCCGTCGTTTCCACCGGACATGGAGAGGACTACCAAGACTCGTTCTCTGCCGTTGCCGTTTCCTGCCATGATTCCTCCTCGTGGTTAACCTATGCGTATTGGTATTCTGCGGTGGCTGAAATCAGCTGGAGCATCTCGACGACCCGGTCCCCGAACTTGCCGCGGGCCTCTTCGGAGTCCCTCTTCAGTTCTCCGCCGGCAGAGGAGTATTCGACCAGGGACTTGCGGGTGTCGCCCTGGACCTCGATGGGCCCCATCAGGTCAAGACAACCGTCCACGAAATCTTCGGCAGCCATGGGCGTCGTGCCGTCGCTGAGCCGGTCGATGATCAACTGCACGCCAGGGGCTCTCTGGGATATCTGGTCTGCGACGAAGTTGATTCGTTCGACCAAGGTGCCGCTGTCTATCCATTCCCTTCCGGTGTGCCATCCCTCCACGGAGGGTGGGTTCATCAGGTCCTGCCCCATGTAGGTGCATTCCTGCATTATCTCGAACATGCCGCGCTTTATGTCTCCCTGGTGGTCCTTGGTCAGCCTGACCGTGCCTATGACCACCTCGGCGGGGCTCTTCACCTTCTGGAACAGGGCATCTTTGAAGAACTCCGAGTTGAACAGCGTCCTGTATACGGGCCGCAGCTCATAGTCGTTGTCGATTATAGCCTTTTCCAGGGTTTGGATGGCCTCGACGTCCCTGGGAGGCGTGTCCTTCCATGCGGGCACCTGGGGCTCGTCGGCCACGAAGAAGTTGTAGAGGTGGCGAGCTATGAACCTGACCGTTCCCGGCTGGCGGAGAATGATGTCGATCACGTCTTCGCCATTCCAGTGGCCGGTCTCTCCAAGGAGGGTCTTCTCGCTGTCGTCGTGGTCGGCGGGGTCGTATCGGAACTTCCAGAGGGCCCGCCCGTATGGGTAGGTGGGGTATGTGGGCTCGATGTTCCAGCCCGTGAAAGCCTTGGAAGCGGCCTTTACGTCGTCCTCGGTGTAGTTGAAGTCGCCGTCCATGCCCACGCCGAGGGAGAACAGCTCCAAAAGCTCACGGCCATAGTTCTCGTTGATGCTGCCCTTGTGGTTGTCGTTGTTGTCCAGGTAGTAGACCATCGTGGGGTGCTTGGACAACTCCACCAGCAGGGTGCGGAAGTTCCCGAAGGCGAACTGCCGGAAAAGGTCGATGTTGTAACTCATCATCCGGCCGTGGTCGATTTTGGCGAAGCCGGTGCACAGAATTCCGTGCCAGAACAGGACGACCTTCTCCTGGAAGGGACGCTGAGTGGTGCACATCCGGTAGGCCCAGCCTTGCTGGTTGGCCTCGATTCCGGCCAACTCGCCGTATTCGGGGATGTAGCGTTCCATAAGGTCGAACTCTACGTCGGGCTGCCCCTCGGGGTGAATCAGCTCTTCGACCGTAGCCTCATAGCCTTTGGCCACGCGGGTTTCCAACTCGTCTCTGGTGGCTCCGAACCCGGCCCTACGCATGAGGTGGGCCATTAACGCAATGTCCTTATCAGGCATAGACGCCTCCTTTCGTCATAAACAATCGCCGTTAAGTATACAATCGCAGAGAAAGGGAGTAAAGCAGCGGGGAAACAGGGCTAAGCCGCCCCCAATCTCCTATGAGAGCGTTCCATCGATTCTCTCATTAGAATCATTATAGGAAGTTTAGTTTCCGACGTCCCCTTTGTCAATGCAATATGAGGCCCGGTCCCACCCCATCGCCTTACGGTGGAGCCGCCTGTCCAGCCTTCTATCTTTCCGTTCGGCCCCGTATCGAGTACGGTGCAGGCTCTGATCTGGTCGAAGGCCCGCCCCTAGCTGCGCCCTTCGCCTATGTCACCGAGGGTGGGTTAAGCCCCACGATGCGGTAAAGCAGGTCCATCTTGAGACTGTCCCTGACTGTCTGGGCCAGCTTGTCGTATTCGCTGTCGCGGGAAAGCTGGCCGCCCGTGTTGGAGGGATCAGGCAAGGACGCCCCCTTCCATTCGGCCAACTGCTCCAATATGGCTCTACGCAGGCTGTAGCTGTTGAACACGCCGTGTATATATGTTCCCAAGGCAAGCCCGTCTTGGGTAGCGGCGCCATCGACTCCTGACAAGGGTTGGCCGGAAGTGCGGATGATTCGGAAGGGGTCCGACAGACCTTGCGAGCCTGTCGGCGTGGACGAACCCATGTGAATCTCGTAGCCCTCGACCGCGGCTCCCGAGGCCTTGCCCAGCAATCCGTTGACGGCGCTGACAGTCCCTCGGACCCGGTGGGTCTCCTTTTCCGTTGCGAACACGGTGTCCACCGGAAGCAGTCCCAGGCCCTCCGCTTCCTTTTGCTCCGACTCCACGCCCATAGGGTCGAGAATCCGGCGTCCCATCATCTGATAGCCGCCGCATATCCCCATTACCGGAGTCCCCGCCTTGGCCAGGGCTTGTATCTCCGACGCAAACCCGCGCTCCCGCAGCCACCACAGGTCGGCCATCGTCGTCTTGGTGCCGGGCAGGACTACCAGGTCGGGGTTCCCCAGGCTGTCCCTGTCCTCAACGTAACGCAGCCGGACTCCGGGTTCACGTTTCAGGGGGTCGAAGTCGTCGAAGTTGGATATATGGGGCAGGCCCAGGACTGCAATGTCCAGCACGTAGTCGGTCTGCGATTTCAGAAGCTTGCGTTCTTCCAGGGATACGGCATCCTCTTCAGCAATCTCTATGTCCCTGAAGTAGGGGACCACCCCCAGCACCGGAATGCCCGTGCGCTCTTCCAGCCAGTCAAGGCCGGGTTCCAGCAGGGAGAGCTGTCCGCGGAACTTGTTGACGATGAAGGCCTTGACGACCTCTTTTTCGTGAGGGTCGAGAAGCTCCATAGTCCCCACCAGGGAAGCGAAGACGCCTCCCCGGTCGATGTCGCCCACCAGCAGCACCGGGGATTTGGCGTGGAGGGCGACCCGCATGTTGACGATTTCGTTCGCCTTCAGGTTGATTTCGGCGGGGCTGCCCGCGCCTTCAATCACCACAACGTCGTATTGGCTTCTCAGCTTGTCCAGGGACTCTGCCACTGCCTGCCACAGCCTGGGCTTAGCGGTGGCGAAATACTCGGCGGTTGCTGAGGCGGTGGGCCTGCCCAGCAGCACCACCTGGGAGCGGTGGTCGGCCTCGGGTTTCAGCAGAATGGGGTTCATCTCGACAGACGGTTCGACTCCGGCCGCCTCGGCCTGAACCGCCTGGGCGCGTCCAATCTCCCCGCCGTCGGGGGTGACAAAGGAGTTGTTAGACATATTCTGGGCCTTGAAGGGGGCCACCGTGTAGCCGTCTTGCCGGAAAATGCGGCAGAGCGCAGCGACAAGAATGCTTTTGCCCACGTGGGAGGCTGTTCCCTGGACCATCACCACTTTGGACAGCGGGGCCTGTGGCTTTGAACTTGGCATCAGACCTTCCCCTCCCAGTGGGAGATGTCACCGAAGAGCCTCATGGCCCGGCCCCAAAGGAGAGGCTCGATTACAGTCAGGCTGGCCGACGGCAGAGCAAAGCGTCTTGCTGCGGACGGAGGAAGCTCGAGCAGGTTCACCAGTAAGGCGTTAAGGCACCCACCATGTCCTACGGCCAGCACCGTGTCCTCTCGGTCGTGGAGTCCATTGATGCTCTGTACAAAGTCTGTCGTGCGGGCCATAAGGTCCAATACGCTTTCGCCGCCGGGCGGGGAGACTTCAACGGATTCTCGGACCGCCGCGTACTGTTCGGGAAACTGCTTCCGCACCTCCGCAAAGGTCATCCCTTCCCACTCGCCCCAAGACCGTTCCCTGAGGAGGGGCGCAGGTTGGGGTTCCAGGCTGTGCCCCTTCAGGGCCAACCGGGCGGTCTCCCAAGCGCGGGACAAGTCGCTGGCGTAGGCGGCGTCGATCTTGTGTCCGGCCAGCCTTTCACCCAGGGCCTCGGCCTGCTTGATTCCTCTCTCGGACATCGGAGTGTCGATCTGGCCCTGCACCCGCCCTTCGGCGTTCCAGGCCGTCTCTCCGTGCCGGACCAGCAGCCACCTAACCACGTGCTTTCTCCCTGGCTGAAGCGCAGCGTTGGACGAACCTTGGGGCGATGGTCGGGTCCGTGCCCATGTGCAGGTGAACGTATGACCCAGCGACGCTGCCCACCCGGAACCCTTCCTTTCTGAGTGTCTCTTCCGGGCTGGTCTTGTCCAACCCACCCTTTTCCAAAATTGCGTATAGGGCCGTTTCTTCAGTGGGTGCCCCGGTCTGGATGGACCAGTGGAACTCGTGGCCCCTGACCCTCTGGCCTTTGGCCAACAGCGGGCCGTCGCTCAGCGCTTCAACCTCCCGGTACCCCAGGGTCAGCCGGCTTTCTGCCATCGACGACTCCAGGGGCAGCAACCCGGCCATCTCATGGGAGACTCCTTGAGGGTCTGTCAACGAGCGGCCCAGGTACATCAGGCCGCCGCACTCCCCGTATATTGGGATGCCCATCCGGGCGGCTTCCCGCAGCGCCTGGCATATAGCAGTGTTCCTGGCCAGCTCGTCCGCGTAAAGCTCCGGGAACCCTCCGCCCAGGTACACTCCTGCGGCGCCCCGCGGGATGGCTTCGTCCTCCAGGGGGCTGAAGGGCGCCACTTCGGCGCCCCACGCCTCCAACAAGTCCAGAGAGTCCTGGTAGTAGAAGCTGAAGGCCTTGTCCATAGCCACGGCGATGGTGGTTGTTTTGGGTTGCGGCTCTGAGGGATACAAAATCGGGTCGACTGACCGCCAGGTGGGTCCGGGCCCGGCTAGGGCTAGTATCCCTTCAGGCGACATGGTCTCCTCCGCCTGCAACACCAGCCGGTCGAGCCATTCCCGGACAGCGGCGTTCTCCACCGCTGGAATCAGCCCCAGGTGGCGTTCCGGTTGGGACAGTTCCTTTCGGCGCGGGAGCCAACCCACTACGGGGAGGCCCGTCGTGGCCTCTATCTGGGGCTGGCAGAATTCGAGATGGCCTGGGCCTGCGATTCCGCTCAAGACCACCCCGGCTATGTTCACATCGGGGTCAAACTGGATGAACCCCAGCACCTCGGCGGCTACACTACGGGCCACAGCCGCCGCGTCTACAACAAGGACTACCGGAGCGCCCAGCAGCTTGGCAAGTTGGGCTGTGGAACCCTCCTCAGTCAGGCTGGAGCGCCCGTCGTAGAGGCCCATCACTCCTTCCACTATCGCAACATCACTGCCCGACGCTGTCCGCTGGGCCAATTCCAGGACGGCGTTGTCGGTGAGCATCCAGGTGTCCAGGTTGCGGCTGGGGACGCCGCAAGCCACCTCATGGTAGGAGGGGTCGATGTAGTCTGGGCCCGCCTTGAAAGGCTGGACCTTTAATCCCCGGCGGGTGAGGGCGGCCATGAGTCCAGTTGCGACGGTGGTCTTGCCCACACCGCTGCGGACTCCCGCCATCACCAGCCACCGCGTTTTATTATTTCCGGAGCGTTTCAACGACATCTTTGGTCTAAGCTCTTGTAAACGGCTGTGCGCTCGTACAAAATTCCTGCGCGGCCTATTTTACCATTGTTGTCGTGGAGGTTTCCCATGGACCGAATACTGGACTATTTGAGCGATTACGCGACCAGCCTGGACTACAACCAGATTCCCATCGACGCCGTCGAAAAGACCAAGGGCCTTATAGTGGATACCATAGGCTGCGCTCTCGGCGGCTACGAAAGCTTCCCATCGCAGGTCGCCGTGGACCTGGCCCAGTCCGTCACCTCCAAGCAGCCTGCCACGGTGCTGGTCAGCGGCCATTCAACCACCCCGGACCTGGCCGCCTTCGCCAACGGAGTGATGATTCGGTACCTGGACTTCAACGACGGCTACACCAGCATTGACTCAGGCCACCCCAGCGACGCCATAGCCGCCGTGCTGCCTCTGGCCGAGATGCGCCATGCCACAGGACGGGAGTTCATCGCGTCCACCGTGCTGGCCTATGAGACCTTCTGCCGCCTGTGCGACGCCGTGGAGGTGCGCAACCGGGGCTACGACCACGTGACCCTGGGAGTCATATCCGCTGGGGTGGGAGCCGCCCGCGCCCTGGGTCTGGACAAAGAGAAAACGGCCCAGGCCATCAGCCTCTCCCTGGTCCCCAACGTGTCCCTGCACCAGACCCGCATAGGCACCGTGTCCATGTGGAAGGGGTGCGCCTTTGCCAACGCTTCGCGCAACGCAGTGTTCGCAGCCCAACTGGCGGAGAAGGGCCTGTCAGGCCCGGCGGAGATTTTCGACGGGCGGGAAGGCTTCGGCAAGGTGATAACAGGCGACCTGATAGAACTGGCCCCCTTCGGCGGGGACGGAACCCTCTTCAAGGTCTCCGAGGTCAGCATCAAGCGCTTCCCGCTGGGCCTCTACTCCCAGACGGTGATGGAGGCGGCGTTGAATGTGCGGGAGCGGCTGTCCGGCGTGGACGACATCGAGGAGATTCACGTGTCCACGTTGGGCACCGCCGTCCGCATTATGGCCGGAGACCAGGAGAAGTGGCGGCCCGCCACCCGGGAGACGGCGGACCACTCCATGCCCTACACCGTGGCGGTCATGTTGAAGTACGGAGACGTGGGAGTGGAACGCTTTGACGACGCCTATCTCAATGACCCTGTGTTGTTGGACCTCGTACAGCGCGTGAAAGTGTCTGTGTCGGAGGAAGCCAACCGCCGTGCCCCGGAGGCCATGCTCTGCGACATCGAGGTCACCACCAAGTCTGGGGAACGCATGGAGTCGGGCGACGTGCCCTTCCACCGCGGCCACTGGCGCAACCCCATGGACCGCACCGAAATCGACTCCAAGTTCCGCGCCCTGGCCGACGGCGTCCTGCACTCCGACCGTACAGACGCCCTGCTGGAGACCCTGTGGCGCCTGGAAGAAGCCCCCGACATCGCCGACGTGGTGGCGATGATACGGGCGTGAAGGGGCGGCCCCTTACTGCTTGGCTATCGTATGGTTGTTTGGCTGGACAGCCAGTCTATAGCTGTCTGTTCGTCCTGCTCGATGGCGATCTCCACGGCTCGCTTTGCGCATTCCAGCAACCGCTTGGATTCCCGGCGCAGGTTGAAGGATTCGTTGACTTGTTCTTGGATTTCTTTCGTTAGAATGGGAACTACAATTCCGGCAATTTGCTCCGGGCGCCAATGAAGAATCACGGAACCTCCGACATCACGGTTGGCTTGCTTCTGAATCACCATCGAATTAAGTGTCAGAGTCAAGCAATCTTCGTTAATTTTATCGGTCTTGCTTTTCAATCTGAGAACCCCGCCCGATGGAATCATCCTCTTTGGCTGTTCACGTAGGTAATGTGCAATACCAGGGGTTCCGTCTTTGCTGAATAGTATTTCCCCTTGCATCGGTTGATGCTCGTTAAGTTCTCCATACAATTCTTCAGAGATGTACTTTTCCTCGGTGACTTCAAAGGGGCTGAGGTTACTCACACGAACAAATGGTATTCCCTCATCGAGGTATTCTCCGCTTCCTACCTCGACACATTTTTTCATCGTCACCAGGGCTCCAAGCGTTTCCCAACCATTGGAGTAACTCTGGATGGAGGTGACCACTTCCTCGTACTCCGGCTGGAAGTATTCTGCGTCTATTCGTCGGGCGTTCCACAGGTTCGAAAAATTCTTTACGAAAGAGGGCTGATGCGTGGGCTGCCAGTCAGCAAGGTCAAGTTCAGATAGTAGTAGCCATTGGGCGTGTGAGTATAGTTGCTCTGATTGCTCTTCAGCGGTTTCAAGAAGCCGCAGGCACTCTGAAATGCGCCGTTCCAACTTTTCACTCGATGGCTTGAAAACAAGTACTCGACCAACTCTTTCTAGTGTCAACTGAAGTTGTATCGTGAGTTCTCTCTCCCGGAGTAATTGAGTAAACCCATATTTTGAGCGTAGAAACGCTACCAAGTAGTAGGGGTCAATATCAGTGATCGACTTCAACCCCAAGACCGTGCGCGACAAAGCAACCTCGTCTATGTCGTGAACAATTGATGCATAACATGGAGAACCTACTTTTGTTATTACTATCTCACCTCTAGAAAGTCTTTTGACATTCTCATGGGCATCAGCAAAGTGAGTCGGTATTTTCTCGAATAGTGAGTCTTGCCGAGTAGTGATAACCGGGTGGGGAATGCAGTCAACACACCTGATAAAAGGCATATCACCAATTTCGTAAAGATGGGTAGCCGCTGGATAAAATGCACTTCCCGTTAGCAAACCATAACTTCTTAAAGGCTTGGCTCCCTTCTTAACAAGCTCCTCTGCCATTTGTAAATATGTAGCCTGGAAGTACTCGGCATCTATCCTGTTTCCCAAATCTATATCGGAACGATTGACTATCGAATACTGCATCAAACCCTTTCCATTACCATCGAAAGAGTCAGGTACAGATGTCTAATCACTCTTTCGTTCTTGTCGACTGGGGATAGGTCTCCATGAAACAAAGCTGACCGTATCTGATAAACGATCTCCATGTACGCTGCAAACAAACGTGCGGTGTCGTTGTCAACCCACAAACCGTTGTCTGTTTCCAGTTTTTCCTGTTCATTGCGCTCCTTTAATACAGACTCGAAGCTTGGCTGACCGCTATTCCAATCGAGGGCGCAGGATGCAAAACTGACTATATTGTCTCTACCTTCATAAGTGATGTTCGCGTTCACTAATGCTCGATGCAATTCGCCTAGGCTCCCCTTAAATCTGCTTGCTCTAGCGTCATCGCCTCGTACCAATCCAGAGAATTGATCAGATAGCGAATGGCCTCCCCGTTTCAGCAACTCTAATCGTCCCCGGTCCCTTGTCTCGTCGAATCTATCTCTCATCCATGCATTCAAGGAGAGCCAAAGAGAAATGAACAACGGTATATAGTCGACCTCCGACTTTTTCTTCCATAGAGATATATTCTCAGAAGTCGACATTCGGACTCCAGAAACTTAGCCCTTCCCTTTTGGCCCACTCGATAAAGGATTCGGCAATACCGGGCTGCAATTCTCCGTTGTGGCTGTGTAGGTCTTGATCGACGATCATGTGGCCGTTTCTGTCTAATCGTAACCGGTCCGCGTCGCCCTTGATGTAGATATAATCACCGGAGTTATCTTTGCCTCCCTTTTCGGAAACAGCCAGAAAAATAGGGTAGTCGTCCACCTTGGGGCAAAGGGGGCCTCGGGCAGGGTCGTCGTTCCATTTTTGAAAAAACAGGACGCTGGTCTTGGTTCCGGTGTGGGGCTTGAAGGTGTTGGGATGCAGCCCGATTACGGCCAGGATACGGGCACGTTGGGCGATGAAATCACGGATGTAGTTGTCGGAGGTGTTGTTGAAACGGCCTTGAGGCAGCACGATTGCCATGCGGCCTCCAGGCTTGAGAAAGTCGAGATTGCGCTCTATAAAGAGCACATCCCGCCCGACCGTGCTTTTGGATTTTCCGTTCTTAAGGGGCTAGTTCGTACTGGTGCAGGATGCGACTCTCCTTGATGTCTCCGGCGAATGGAGGATTAGCCATCAAGATATCGAAGTTGAACTGCCTGTTTAGCCCTCGTTCCGCTCGTAACTTTTCAAGGCGAGCAAACCCATCATTGTATGTGCTTATCCACCTGCGGTCTTTCTCGGTCCTATCGCTCCACCGCTCGTAGTCCAGCGTGTTCAGGTGCAATATGTTGGTCTCGCCGTCCCCCGCAATAAGGTTGAGGGTTCGGGCGACTCGGACTGTCTTTTCGTCAAAATCGATGCCAAACACCCTGAGTACATCTTGTTTGTCGGGCTCGGGGATTTCTTCGTTGGTGAAAAGCCTCCCTGTGAGCTTGAAGATAGTGTGGACCGGAAAGCCGCAGCTGCCTGAGGCGGTGTCAATCATGTACTCACCCCGCTTAGGGTTGAGCATCTGTGACCTTACCCCAAAGTTAGTATCACTGGCTAGGAGAGTCCGGGCATTGAGTCAGCAAACTCTTTGGGTGTTCTGCCTTTCAGGGAACTGTGAGGCCTGATTTCGTTGTAGTCCAGCCGCCAGGTTTCTATGATCTCCCTGGCGTGCCTCACGCTCATGAACCAGTTGATGTTCAGGCATTCGTCGCGCAGTCGGCCGTTGAAGCTTTCAGCGAAGGCGTTCTCTACCGGCTTGCTAGGACGGATAAAGCTCAGCTTGATGCCCCTCCGATAAGCCCACTCATCCATGGCCTTGCCTGCGAATTCCGGGCCGTTGTCTACGGTGATCACTTCAGGTAGCCCCCATGTCTCTCCCAGCCTCTCCAGGACTCCCACTACTCTGGCGCCTCCCAAGGAAGTATCCACCTCGATGGCCGGGCACTCCCGGGAGTAGTCATCCACTATGGCCAATGCCCGGAAGCGCCGACCGATCACAGTGTTATCCGAGACAAAGTCCATGGACCACCTCTGGTTAGGACGCACAGGGGATGGAACTGTCTCCCTGACCCTTGCCGCGCCCTTGCGCCTTCTCTTTTTCCTGAGCGCAAGGCCCTCTTCACTGTAGATGCGCTCTGTACGCTTGTGATTCACCACCAGGCCTTCCCTCTTCAGCATGATGTGCAACCTGGGGCTGCCGAAGCGCTTCCTCTCCCCTGCCAACTCACGCATTCTCAGACGCAGGACGTCATCGTCGCCCTGCTTCGACTGGTACCGGTAGACCGAGGGTGAGATACCGGTAAGCAGACAAGCCCTTCTCTCACTCAGCCCAAGGCTTTCTGTGGCATATGCCGCTGCCAGCTTCTTCACCTTGGGCTTCAGAAGTTTTTTGCCAGCAATTCCTTAAGAGACCAGTTGTCCAACGCCTGCTGGGCCACAATCTGCTTAAGACGCCGGTTCTCTTCCTCGAGGGACCTCAGCCTCTTCAACTCGTTCAGCGTCAGGCCGGCGTACTTGGCCTTCCACTTGTAGAAGGCGCCTTCGCTCATGCCGTGCCTGCGACACAGCTCCCCAGTTTTGGCTCCAGCATCCGCTTCGTTCAGGACCGCTATGATCTGCTCCTCAGTGTACCTCTTCCGTGCCATCAGTCCTCCTCCTATGCGCTATTTTACCCGGAGGACTCTCTTTGCCACTGATACTGTTTTAGGGGGTAAGGTCATCTGCACACACATATCAATGACGTGGCGGGGCGTGAAATACTGACCTTTCTCTCCCTTGGCCGACTTGTTGACCAGGTATTCAAAGGCTTCGTCCACCACCAGCAGATTAGAGTTGAACAACTTAACGTCCTACAAGCTCGACACGCATACCGCCAAATGACTGTCCGACAACTCAAAGGTGGAACCTTCAGGGAAAACGCCGGGCCATTGTGCTATAGCCCTCCGGAACAGGTTCTGAATCTTGCTTTTCAGCTCGGCGTCGGTCTGTCCGGTGTTCCTGAATTCCATTGCCCTGAAGTCGTCATCCGAAACCCCGCTGACAGCGGCTTTGAGGGCGTCATAGTCCTGTCCACCAATGTAGAGGGCGAGCTCTTCAGCGACGCCCGTGTGAGTCACTTGACGCACGAAACGATTGAGGAATTCCTTGTCATTTCGGCTGAGAAATTCATCATAGAGCTTCGTGAATATGAGCTTGAAGACTTCCTCGAAAACATCGACTCCGGCGTTTGCCAGCACTTCATCCTCCATTTCGAGGATTGTGTCTTTCAGGGACTTTCGCTCGTTAGCAACCTTATCCTTGATGATTAGGTCTTTCAGGGTGAAGCGCTCATTGAGTATGTCCGCAAGAGTCTGACTAGCGGTGGGAATGTCGCTGATGTCTTCAAAATAATTGGGGTCTTTGCGGTGGTAGTGGGAAATCTGCTGGCCGTTGGTCCACACTCCAATAGGTGCGCCGGTAGCGAATAGGAGCGGAGCTGATTCTTGCCGTCCGAAAGCCTGGGTTTCTTTACTTCAACAATGGTGTAGGCGGAATCAGGATAGCCTTTTTCGAATATAACGATGTCCGCCTTTTTCTTTTCACGGCCAAAGTTGACGGGGTGCTCAAAGGCCAGCCGGCTCTTGGGGTAACCGTAACCCTTGATCAGCCTGGCCGCGTAAAGCTGGCGGACTACTTCTTCGGGCTTTAACTGGATGTCCCTGCCGCGAACTATACATTCAACAAAGGGAGTTTCTTTGCCTCTGATAGATTTGACGAAAACTCTGTTGTCCAGGGCCGCAATTTCATCCGCTCGAAACAAAGCAAGACGATAACTGCTGTCATGAAGAACCGTTTGGATGATGTCTGGTTGAGTCATGGTGTCTCCGTTGCAAGAGCCGATGCGTTTCGCCTGATTTGATAATCACAGATCAACGGATTTGGATAGAACCGAAAATAGTTCCTCGGACAAACGCCCTCTACAAGACCTCAAGGGCGAGCTTGTCCAGGTAGTCGAGGGCAGACTGGGTGGAGTCGCCGTCGATCCGAGTGACGGCGCGGTAAGCGCCCGCTTCACCCAAGCGGCGCATCACGTCCCTCTCGGGAGGGATCTGGTACACCGTAATTCCGATCTCTCGCGGGTCGCGCCCTGCTTCGGCGCAAAGCATCGTTAGCTTATGGGCGGCTGCGGTGATGTCGTGGTAGCTGGCGATGTTGGGCGCCCAGCCGTCGCCGTATTCCACCACCCGGTTCAGCACCCTCTTGGCCATGCCTCCCAGCAGGATGGGCGGATGGGGCTTTTGCGCAGGCTTGGGGAATGACCTCAGGGGCGGGAAGTCGTAGAACTCACCGTGGAACTCGGACACATCCTTGGTCCAAAGCTCCTTCATGGCCAGCACCGACTCCCTGGCCTGGCTCCAACGGCGGCGGAAGTTGCCTCCCATTATCTCCAACTCCTCACGGAGCCATCCGGCCCCTATGCCCACCACCGTCCTGCCCCCCGAGAAGTGGTCCAGGGAGGCTATGACCTTGGCCAGGAGTATGGGGTTGCGCTCGGGCAGCAGGGTGACCCCCGTGCCCAGCTTGATGGTGGAAGTGGAGGCGGAGGCGTGAGACAGGGCCACGAAGGGGTCCATCATGTGGCTGTAGTATGGCGGCACGGCGCCGTCGTCGCTGTAGGGGAAACGTGTCTCCACGTTGACGGGCACCAGGGTGTGCTCCGGCGCCCAGATGGACTCGAACCCCAGCTCCTCGGCCCGCTTGGCCACCGTCGCCATGTCTATGGGGTTCCCTATAACGGTGGGTATGGATACGCCCACTTTGATGTCTGCCATAGTCCCGCTCCCTTGTTTGTTTTAGGGGCTATCGCCCGGGGCGCCGGCCCTAGTACTGAACCAAATCAGGATTGGCAGGGATAGAGGCGATGGAGTTTGCGTCTGGCGTCTTGGGCAGTGAACCGCCAGTTAATGGTAGCTCCTATCGCGTTCCGCTCTGACACGCAGGCGCTGACGGCTCTTTCCAGGCTGTCCTCATCTCCGTTGCGTCCGCGCAGGCAGGCCCGGGCCAGCACGCTGAACTCGATCTCCGCCATATTCAGCCAGCTTCCGTGCTTGGGAGTGTGGTGCAACTCCAGCCGCTTGGCGATGCGCCGGGCCTCGGCCGCCGGGAAAGTCTCGTAAAGCGAGGCCATCCGATGCGTGTTCAGATTGTCGAGAACCAGCCGAATCACCGGGACATCGGGGTAGGCCTCATCCACCAGCCACCGCATCTGCTGAGCGAAGTCCTGCATGGTGCGTTGCCGGGTTATCGCCACGTGGCGCCAGCCCCGGCGAGGCTCACAGGTGAGGAACAGGTTGCGCGTCCCTCCCCGCTGGTATTCGTAGTCCTCACGCCTCGGCCTCCCAGGCTTTGCCGGCAGCGGTTCCCTCACGTCGGCCAGCAACTGGGTGGAGGTCTCGTCAAAGCAGACCACCGGCCTCTGCGGATCGTAGGGCTCGGCGTAGAGATCCAGCACGTCCTCCATGGCCGCCACGAACTCTCCACCTACCTTGGGGATGCACCATTGTTTCTTGAGCCACGGCTTGAGCGTGTTTTTTTTAGCCGCAGGCGGACCGTCTCGGGAGATAAAGACTCCACCAATCCCAACTCCACCACCTTGCCCGCCAGGGCCCGCATGGTCCAGTGGTCATGACCGTCGGGCACCGGGCTGCAGGCCAAGGCTATCAGGTGGGCCTCCACCCTTTCATCCACCTTTCTGGGCCGGTTGACCTGGTTATGGTGCCTCAGCACCTCGTCCAGTCCTTCCTCGGCATACCGCCGCTTGGTGCGGAACACGGTCCGCTCCGACACGTCCAGTGCGGTGGCCACCTGGGGGGCGGTCCAGCCCTCATCTATCTTGATCAGGATGCGGGCCCGGGTAATCGCCTGTGCGGAACTCCTCCCAGCCCTGATCATCTTCCTGAGCCGTCCCTTTTCCTGTGTTGCCAGCCGGACTCCGTACTTCTCCTGCACCATGACCACCTCACATCCCACAACCCTTCGTCTATCCCCAAGGTAGCATCCTGTCTGGGCTCACGTACTAACTGACAATGCCAGATTGGCCGAATACTAGTGCAAAGGAGA
Source organism: Dehalococcoidia bacterium (assembly GCA_965224415.1). Classification (GTDB taxonomy): domain Bacteria; phylum Chloroflexota; class Dehalococcoidia; order Lucifugimonadales; family JAGWBF01; genus DAOUJI01. Next base: position 381,100 of record CBDCZB010000003.1, read on the forward strand.
AAAAGCCGCCGGCTCCATGATTTTGCACTCGTTCCTGAGCAGCCATTCGTAGGTCAGCACAGGCCAGTGGGGGTCCCTCAACGACTGGCCTCTGAGGTACTCGCGCTCCTCCAAGTCCTTGTAGGCCCAGAGGTGGTACCACTTGTTGAGGCGGCCCATTTCCGGGTACCAAGCAGCCACCAGGGGCGAGTACTGCTCCCGGTATTCGATGGACTCGGACCACCGCTGGACCACGTGGGGGATGCCGCCAGGGATGTAGGAGTAGATGCGCATCTCGTAGATGTTCCCCAATTGCCGGTTTCCCAGGGGCTTCATGAAGGGCGCCGGGGACATGACCTCCACCTGGACATTCAGGGTCAGGTCGTCGACCTGCGGGGGCCACCCGGGTTCCTGGGCGGCTTCCGTCCGCACCCTGGCCCGGTGCGCCAGGTCCTCATAAGGCCAGACGTGTATCACCTGGTTCAGGGGGCCAATGACGGTGTGCCAGAAGGCCCCCAGCTTCGAGTGCTTCTCACGGCTTGCCAGCTTCTCAGCGAACCGCTGCTCGTACTCGGACACCGCGCCGGGCCTCAGCGTCTCGGTCCTCATCTCATATATCATGGGTCGTTCCCGTTGGGCGACCGTACGGTCGCCTCTACCGTATGGGCGAGAATGACGCCGGGTTGAGTATCTTGTTCTCCTGGCCAAGCCAGTACTGGCGGGTGGGAGGCGGCCACTTGGGGTCCGACAACGCCTCGGCGCGTACTCTGTCGCGCTCGGCCAGGCTAGGGTAAGCCCAGACATGGTACCAGCGGTTCAGCCCGCCTATTTCAGTGTAGCCGGTGAACACGTTGGGCGAGTACTTTTCCCGGGCCGGAAGGGAGTCTTTCCAGGCCTCAATGACGTGGGGCAAAGCGCCCGGCTGGAAGGTGTAGATGCGTATTTCGAACACGGGGCCAATCTCCGCCGGCTCCAGGGCTTTGGCGAAGGGCGCGGGCTCGATGATTACGTTCTCCATGTTCAGGATCAGGTCCTGGGTCTTCGGGGGCCAGTTGGGGCTTTTGGCGGCCTCCGCCCGTATAGCGGCCCTGGCGTTCAGGTCTTCGTAGGGCCAGATGTGGACGACCTGGTTCAGCGGGCCGATGCTCGTGTGCCAGAAGGCCGCCATGGGGGACAGGTGGGTCCTGTGGGGCAGGGCCTCTTCCACCCGCCGTTCGAACTCTTCGATGGAACCGGGCCTCATGTCGTAGGTGCGCAGCTCGTAAATCATGTAACCTCCAGATGTCTCGAAATGGCGCCGAAAGTAAAGAGGGTCAAGAGTCGTGTTATTCTACTTCAGCCCACTAGAGGCGGCAACCGCCTGCGGCGGTCGGTCCATTCTCGTTCGCCCTGAGCGTGTCGAAGGGCGGTTCTGTAGACGACCATTGGGACGAGACACAGTAAAGCTCTGGAAGACGATTGATGGACGGCATGGGACGGCTGACGGGTAAGACGGCGCTTGTTACGGGAGGGGCCAGGGGAATGGGCGCCGCCCAAGCCCGGCTGCTGGCCAGTGAAGGCGCCGCGGTCGTCATCGGTGACATCCGGGACGATGAAGGCCTTGAGCAGGTCCGTTTGATCGAGAAGAGTGGGGGCCGCGCAACATATCGTCATCTCGATGTATCGGAGGAGTCCGACTGGGTTGAGGCCGTCGACAGCGCCGTGGAGATGATGGGCGGACTCCACATACTGGTGAACAACGCGGGTATAGGCCAACGGCTTTCCATCGAGCAGACAAGCGAGGAACTTTGGGACCGGGTCATGGCCGTCAACGCCAGAGGCCCCTTCCTGGGCGTCAAGCATTCCATCCCCCACATGAGGAGGGCCGGCGGCGGCTCAGTCGTCAACATCTCCTCCATTGCCGCAATAGTCGCCGGAGGTACGTCAGCCGTCTACCACGCCTCCAAGGCGGCTGTCCGCCTGTTCACCAAGGCGGCGGCAGTGCAGCTTGCGCCCTACGGCATCAGGGTCAACTCCATTCACCCGGGAGATGTGATAACGCCTATGACGGCCGCTTACTTTGCAGACCCCGCCAACGTCGAAGACCGGATACGGAAGACTCCGCTGGGCCGTATAGGGACCCCGGAGGACGTAGCCCAGGCTGTCCTCTTCCTGGCTTCCGACGAATCCTCATACATGACAGGCGCCGAGCTTGTCCTCGACGGAGGTCGCACGGCCCAGTAAATGTGGGGTCGGGGCGCCGCTGGTGGATGTTTCTACGTAATGGCGGGTTTGTTCGGACGAATATATACTCTACGAGGCAACGCCCGTACCGGAACGACTCACTCTTATCAACTGACCTTTTGGACTAGCCGTGAACTCTACTATTCCGTCTGAGCGTGGGAATCTCATTCCCCTGAGCGAAGCTGCTCGCATCAGAGGTTACAGCGCCGGCCATGTGCGTTATCTGGTTGCGCGGGGCTTAGTGGCAGGATGGGGAATAGGGCTTTAGGCGCGAGCATGAATCTCCAAATGGACCCGTCAGTCGGAGCAGGATACTCCAGCAATTCACAGATCTCTCGGCGAGTGAGTGAGGACTGGGCTGCCCATAATCTCTTCTGCCTGGCCTGTCCGTCAGCCCACGTACTCTCGGAATCCCCCAACCGGCCCGTTCTGGACTACAAGTGTCCGGAGTGCGACGCGGCATATCAACTGAAAAGCCAGCGCCACGCGTTTGGAACGTCGGTTACAAATTCGGCCTATGGGAAGAAGATCAAGGCTATAGAGCAAGGGCGGGCGCCCCACTATGTGTTCTTGCGCTACACCGTACCAGCCTGGTATGTCACTGATTTGTTCGTCGTTCCGGGCCATTTTTTCACCCGCGCTGTAATAGAAGAGAGGCCCCCATTGAAGAAAGGCGCACGGCGAGAAGGCTGGGTCGGATCGAAAATCTTACTGAATGAATTACCGGCCGACGGCCAGGTTTCAGTGGTTGACTACGGGATTGCCCGTGACCCAGCCGATGTTAGGTCGGACTGGAGGAAGTTCGACTTCCTGAGATTGGATTCCCGCGCACATGGTGGATGGGGCGCCGAAATCCTCTCATGTGTTCGCAGACTGTATGCAGCCACCGGAAATCAGGAGTTTACGCTCCAGGACTTTTATGCCCAGTTTACGGACGAGTTGGCCCGACGCCACCCTGAGAACCATCACGTCGAACCCAAAATCCGGCAGCAACTCCAAGTGTTGAGGAAAGGCAATGTGCTGAAGTTCCTGGGCAAAGGGCGGTATCGGGTCATCGGCTAGGTTGCGTGGCGACTGCTGTAAGCCAAACATTGACAAGTACACCGAATTCGATCAACGATCCCGATCTCAATTCAACAATGTTGGATCGGGAGGCCTGATGAATCAATGGGAATCCGGGAGCTATGAGTGGAACGAGGAGCAGGTAGTCGAGGCGATTGTTGGATACTTGGGGAATGTGGAAGGGATACGCGGCGTTAATTTGGTTAGCCAGGGATTCGCTGCCATGTTTCAAGCGTTGGTCAGAATTTCATTCGTCAACGGGGAAGTGATACGACTGGGTGTTGGTTACGTGGAAGATGAAGAAGATCAGGAGGCATTCGACGACCGTTTTCCGCCGTAGACGCCGTTAGGCTTTAGACCGTTGGGGGAATCTGTCGCAATTAGTTGGTCGTTGACTTCCACAACCGCGGGTCGATAGGTCAAATTCAACGTAGAGAATGTAGGGGGTTCCAAATGAAAGCCATTGTTTATGAGTCGGGCGGGGTAGAGACGCTGGGCATAAGCCAGGTACCGGATCCGGTGGCCGGGCCTGGGGAGGTCGTGGTGCGGGTGCGGGCGTGCGCCATGAACCACGCCGACGTTTGGGGCCACAAGTCCGAGGGGCCGCGTTTCGGAGGACCCAGAATCTTGGGACGGGACGTGGCCGGCGTAATCGAGGAGGTGGGGGAAGGCGTGGCCTGCTGGGCCAAGGGGGACCCCGTTGTGGTGGCGCCGGGCGTAAGCTGCAACGTCTGCTTCCACTGCCAGCACGGGCAACACTCCGACTGCCCCGAATACGGGATGCTGGGCGCCAAAGTCGACGGAGGCTACGCGGAGCTGATGAAGGTCTCGGCCATGAACCTTTACCCAAAGCCCGAGAATCTCAGCTATGAAGAGGCGGCGTCGATTCCCCTGGTGTTCATCACGGCCTGGCGGTGCCTGGTGGAAAAGGCCCGTGTCCAGCCTGGGGAGTGGGTGCTGGTGAACGCAGCCGGAAGCGGAGTAGGCATAGCCGCCATCCAGATAGCCCGGATGCTTGGCGCGCGTGTGGTGACTACGGCCAGCAGCCAGGAGAAGCGGGAAAGAGGACTCGAGCTTGGGGCCGCTGCCGCCGTGGACTACACACAGGAGGGGTGGCCTGACATGGTTGTCAGGGCCACCGGCGGAGGCGCCCACGTTGCGGTGGACAGTGTAGGCGGCCAGACCCTCATGGACACCTTCCGCGCCATGGCCTACGCCGGACGGGTTATCAACTGCGGATTCACGGCAGGGACAGGCATGGAGTTCGACTGGGGCGAGTTCCGGGGCAAGCGGCTGTCCCTGCTTATGTCCTTCATGGGGAGCAATAGCTACCTGCACGACATCATGCGGCTCGTCAAGGACGGTCGGCTCAAGCCGGTGGTCCACAAAGTCTTCCCCTTCAGCCAGGTCCAGGAAGCCCACAGCGCCATGCTGAACAGGGAGAATTTCGGGAAGATTGTCCTGACCTGGGAGGAGTGAACGCTCCGACCCTGGGAGAGGGGTGAGGTGAGGGTTAGCACCCCGCTCTCGCCAGTTCGCAAGAACCCTGGATTCCGGCCTGCGCCGGAATGACGGGACCGTGGGGGAAGGAGTAGTTGCTCCCCCTCTCCCCGCTGGGAGAGGGCCGGGGTGAGGGCACAGCCTACGTGGTACAATGTGTCCGACTATCTACCGGAGGGCGTCATGGCCCAGGAATTCAAGGGCCGTTTCATAAAGTATTCCTTCTACAAGGCCGACCCCAGTTGGAAGCTGCTCCCCGATAATGAGCGTGACCGCGGGAAGCGGGAGTTCGCCGCCGTGGTGGACGAGTTCTCTTCGAGGATGGGCATAGCCAGCTACAGCTTGCTGGGGACCAGGGGCGACGTGGATTTCCTGCTCTGGAAGGTGAGCGAGTCCCTGGACCTGCTGGACAGTCTGGCTGTCCAATTGAACCGCACCGGACTGGGCAGGCGTCTCCAAATGCCCCATTCCTACCTGGCCATGACTAAGCGTTCCCCGTACATCGACAGCCACGCCCATGAAGGCCAGGACGGCTCAGGCGAGGGCTTCCGGGCCATCGGTCGGGACTACCTTTTCGTCTACCCCTTCGTAAAGACCCACGACTGGTACCAGCTTCCCAAAGACGAACGGCAGCGCATGATGAACGAGCACTTCCAGGTGGGGCACAAGTACCCGTCGGTGAAGATAAGCACCTCGTATTCTTTCGGGTTCGACGACCAAGAGTTTGTGCTCGGTTTCGAGACCGCCAATCCCGTCGATTTCCTGGACCTGGTGATGGAGCTGCGGGAGGCCGAGGCCAGGCCGTATACGGAGAGGGACACGCCCATATTCACCTGCATCCACAAGCCCCTGAGGGAATGCCTAGACGGCCTGGGGTGACCGGCGCAGTCCCTGGAGAAAGCTGAACATGGCTCCGTCAGCCTGGGCAAAAAGCGTGGTAGCCCAGTCGAGCATCCCGATATTGTTGCCGTATAGTCAGTAGTGTAAGCTAGCTCAAATCCCACGGGAGGAATGAATGGCTCTCAAAGTATATCCGGCCAGCCAGGAAGAGACGCTGGAAGCGTTGCTGGCGGTCGTCGAAGAGGTGCGCCCTGTCCTTGAGGCCCACGCTGAGGAAGGGGAAGTCATCAGCACTCTCCCTAAGGCTTCGGTGGAGGCCCTGTACGACGCTGGGCTGTTTGCCATAAAGCTGCCCAGGGTGTTGGGTGGAGCGGAAGCCGACCCCGTGGTCCAAATGGAGATAATCGAGGCCATCACCCGGATAGAGCCGTCAGCGGGCTGGTGTGTAATGATCGGCAGCTCCAGCGCGGGGCAGCCGGGAGCATATCTTAACGACGAAGCCTTGGAGACAGTTTTCCCCGGAGGACGTCCTCCGCGCGTGGCCTCATCCCTGGCCCAGGGAGGCTCCGCCGAGCCTGTGGACGGCGGCTATCGGGTCACCGGGAAATGGTCCTTTGCCAGTGGCATCCGCCACTCCAACTGGGTGCGTGGCGGCGCCCTCGTGCCCGGTGCCGAAAGCGAGGAGGAACGCCATATAGTCTGCATGATGCCCACGGAGCAGGTGAAGGTGCACGACAACTGGGACGTGATGGGGTTAAGAGGCACGGGAAGCTGCGACTTCTCCGTGAAAGACCTGTTCGTCCCGGAGATTTTCACCTGGGACGTGTGGAAGCCCACGATATACAGGGGCGGGGCCCTCTACCGGCTTGGCCGTCCTGGATTTGTGATTAACGAGCACTCCGCCTTTGCCCTGGGCTGCGCGCGCAAGGCGATGGACATTGTCATGGAAAAGGCGGCTGTAAGGCAGCGGGGCTACTACAGCCGGCCTCCTCTATCCGAACGGGGAGCCTTCCAGAGGGACCTGGGAGAGTGTGACCTGAAGCTGCGGGCCGCCAAGGCCCTGGCGAAAGAGGTCATGGACGAAGGCTGGCAAGTCTCGTGCCAGGGTGAGACTCCCGGGCCCGAGCTTCAGTCTGCCATGCGGGCCACGTCCAGCTACGTCACCCAGGTTTCAGTAGAGGTGACGGAGATGCTGTTCAGGTACTCTGGAGGAGAGGCCATCTTCAACTCCAGCCAGCTTCAACGGTGCCTGCGGGACGTATACGCCGGAGGCCAGCACCTCATGGTCAGTGAACGGGCCGTGGAAAACCACGGGCGGTTCCTGCTGGGCCACCCCGACGCCAACCCCATGGGGTAGGGTGCATCCAACCCATCCTTCAACTCCTAACCGCGTAAAAAGCGACAGCCCCCGGGCTAGCCGGGGGCTGTTTCTACGGTTAACGTTCGCGGTTCACAATAGACACGTAAAACTCCTATACTCATGAACAGTAGAATCAAAGTGAGCATGTGGTCAGCGGTGATTCTCTGTGGGAGGGACCGTGGTCAGAGCCCTACACTGCCTTCCATGGCCGATTGGGCTCGTTGGACCTAGACAAGTTCGATTCCCGGCAGGCCCATCAACGAGCAATTCCACACCATTTGAGCTCCATCAGGGGCGTAGAGCCTTGACGCTATATTTCTTGTGGAGTATATGCAATGAAATCACTAGAACGATATGGCGAGGCAATAGCTGAATACGAGGGTGTAGCTGACATTACTTTCCCAGAGGAGTCTGGGACGGTGTATAAGGGCTACTTCGAAGCGAAGCAGTTGAGAACAGGGGGCATCGCTATCGGCTTTGTACCTCTCTTGGACGACAACGACTACCCAAGCGGTTCAACCACCCTTAATTTCTATAGTCCGGAATTCCATGGTCACGACTTGGATAATTGGGAACTGACGTCCAGTGGACAAACCTCGGCAGTCCCCCAAATGGGCTTTTTCGGCGCACCAAGAAGCGTTGCAGAACCTGCTCTGGTTTTCGGGTCGTCAGGTCTAAGGGCTCGACGCAAGGGGGATACGGAACCCGGCTACTTCAAGGCTCGGTTTCTGGTTTCGAACCTAATCTGGCACCTCGGGCATAGCGTCCCCAACCACATCACTTTTGAGGCTGGCGCCTTGAAAGTCACGGTCACTCCAGTTGACGATTACTTGGAAACTGCAGCCAGTGTCACGGCTATACGAGGTATAGCTCCAACTGCAGTAGTTATGATCGAGAGTCCTGATCACCGCAGACGATCATTAGAAGAATATGTTGATTATATGAATATCCTAATCTCTATATTCAGGCTCACGACCGGGAACAGAGTAGACTGGTACTTTGGTGAAGCCTTGGAAGTTCCGTCAGCACGAGTTGTGGAAAGGATTCATAAGGACGCCGTAACTGGTCCCTTTTCCAAGACTATCAGGTTCAGTGCCAACATTCCACTTTTGGGAGGACTCATAAGTGCATTCTTCAGCGATGACTGCAAACCGATAAAGCAAGATGACCTAAGGAAGTTGATTGATTACTTTGTCAATTGTTGTGATGAGACGTCCTACCTAGAAGCGCGAGGTCTTTTGGCCTCGACGCTCGCCGACTTGATCGTCTTGACCCATGCAGAGGTAATGGATTGTCAGAACGTCATGGAGGAGGAAGATTTCAATACTCAAGTCTTGCCCGCCTTGCAAGCGGCTATTGGGTGCATTGAAGTGCCGGGATTGTCGAATCAGCTTCGGAAACGCGCCTTACAGGAACTTAAAGGTGCTTATCGTCAAACTTTTCGCAACCGCCTTAAGCTTCTGGTCAAGAAGACGAACCTATCATTAAATCCCGAGGACCGCGGCCGGGCGGTGAATATAAGGAACGAATTAGTACACAAGGGGAAATTCCTCTCAGAGAACAGAAATGATTGGTACGGAGAATACAGTTTCATGATCTGGTTGGACTTTGTGACCCTTTGCAGACTTTCTGGCTACGATGGAGAACTGCCGCAATCAATTGTGGGTTAGTGCTATGAGTGCCGACAGATGTCTCGGAGAGGGGGCCAGGAGGGAGAAACCATGGAAGTGGGATGGGTGGGTCTCGGTGTTGGTTGGGGTTGGGGCAGTTGTGCAGCGGCACGGTGAAACGTCCTGTCGACCGATGTCAAGGAGTTGCGGTGCTCGTCGGGAATCCACGCCAGGTAGTCATCCAGACTGGCATCGACTCGCGTATGGACATTCCTCGGAATTGGACAGATCAGAGAGATCGTTCCGCACGGTTTCGCGGGTTGAAGCCAGAAGCCTCTTGACGATAAGCTTTACGAATACCTTACTGAACAGATTGCTAGGACGAACCTCGAAAGATGCCGAATCGAAGAATGTCCTCTGAGCTATAAATGGCTGGTAGGCAGGTGGACTCTCCTCGTGTTCGACTGACCGGCCGCTGCCGTCCCCGGCGGAGTTGAGGGCCTCCACCCCGGTGGATCGGAGGCTCCAAATGAACTATCACGGGTTGGCTAACCAACTTCCGGTATCAAGGCCTCCCACCTGAAAGTTCGCAATTCAGTCTTGCCGGGCCCACTCACTCCCAACCAGGCCACTCGCTCGCTCTCGCTAGAAGGACGGATTCCAGGACATCAGCGAAGAGCAGTTGGGTCGCCGGCTAGGTCTCCCTCAGCCACACACCTTAGATTCAGCGGTTTCTTGCTAGTCTCCAAGCCGGAAAGGGGGATACCTGTCTGTGGTCAGCAGGGCCATGTAAGCCGCGACCCTGAATCCCCACCGGCCTACTCCAACCACAAAGTCGAACATCCCTCTGGGATACGTTCCGGCTATCAGTATCGCCAGCCAAGCGAGGACCGTAACTATTATTGCAATCACACCGAGAACAGCTAGCGCCACGTAGTGAGGGATAGCCAACAGCCACTTTACGATAGGCAAGAACCTGTTCAGCTCCTCTTGAGCGTTAGGGTATGGGATGTTGAGGTGGACGGATTGCTCTTCGTCTGTGGAAGGATACTCATCTCGCAGCAGAAAAAGGAACGAGCCTACCCGAGCGCTGAATCTCTGAAGTTCCAGATTCCAGTCGAACCACCAGCGAGGGTACTTTTGCCTGAACAAAAGCATCAGCAGCGTGGCAGCCCACACAACGCCACCCGCAAACAGAGGGGAGATGATCTCATCGATTGTCAGGTTGCCACTCGAAGAATAGCCGCTCACAAGGTCGATAACCACGAGTATTGGGATGACAAGGATTATCCTGAAGAGTGCGCTCAGCCTGTTCCTAGCGCCGTCAGGATAGTCCACACTATATTGGACCGGATACGTATCGCCCTGACCGTTCTCCATCGCATTCCTCCGAGAGATTTCGGTATTGCCCGGAGACAGCCGTCAGTAAAACACCGCATCGTGGCTGAGTCAAGGACGAACCAACACCCGGTATGGGACATTTTCATTTCTCTCTCCGGCAAACCACTAATGCCCAATGGTCAGTTTTCCCATATGGCCATTTTCATGTGTGCATAGCGCGCAGGTGGTCTCATCATGACCTGAAAGGCATTCGGGTCGGAAAGCGTTGGACCTCATGGTCAGTGAACGGGCCGTTGAGAACCACGGGCGGTTCCTGCTGGGCCACCCCCACGCCAACCCCATGGGGTAGAACCGTCCACTGCAACGACGAGCGACCGCGTATACAAGCCACGGCCCCCGACTAAATCGGGGGCCGTGGCTTGTCTAAGACTATTCGCAGATTATTGGAGTTTAGCCCCCACGCAGCAAGTTCAGCGCCGCGCCAGCCTTGAACCACTCGATTTGGGTGGGGTTCATTGTCTGGAGCAGGTTAAGGTCCTCGGTCGTGCCGTCAGCGTGGTGCAGCCGGGCCGTGACGGGCTTGCCGGGGGCCAGGTCCTTCAGACCGATCAGGCTGATGCGGTCGGCTTCCTGCACCTTGTCATAGTCGGCGGCGTCCTCGAAGGTGAGGGGCAGCAAACCCTGCTTCTTCAGGTTGGTCTCATGGATGCGGGCGAAGGTTCGGGTGATGATGGCCGCTGCGCCCAATAGCCTGGGAGACATGGCTGCGTGTTCTCGGCTGCTCCCCTCGCCGTAGTTGTAGTCTCCAACCGCCACCCAGCGTTTGCCCTGGGCCTTGTAGTGGCGGGCGATCTGGGGTATGGGCTGGCCGGTCTCTCCCGTAAGCTGGTTGAGGCCCTCTCCCGACTTGTCAGTGTAGGAGTTGGTGGCCCCGAGGAACATGTTGTCGCTCAAGTTGTCCAGGTGGCCGCGGAACCTGAGCCAAGGCCCGGCTGGGGAGATGTGGTCGGTGGTGCATTTCCCCTTGGCCTTCAACAGGACCTGCAGCTCCAGGAAGTCCTCCCCGTCCCAGGGCTCGAAGGGTTCCAGCGCCTGCAGACGGTTGCTGGCGGGGTCTACGTGCACCTCCACCGAGTCCCCGTCCTCTTCGGGTTCCACGTACACGTCTGTTGCTTGCACAAAGCCTCCGGCGGGAATCTCCGGGGCCGACTTGGGCGGCTCCAGCTTGAAGGTTTCGCCGGAAGGAGCGGTTACTTCATCGGTAAGGGGATTGAACGAGAGGCGGCCCGCCAGGGAGTAGGCGATGACTATCTCAGGGCTGGTTATGAAAGCGGCGGTGTCGGCCCGGCCGTCGTTCCGACGGGGGAAGTTGCGGTTGAAGGAGGTGACGATGGTGTTGGGCTGGCCGTCGGCCACGTCGTCTCGCTTCCACTGGCCGATGCAGGGCCCGCAGGCGTTTGCCAGGACGGTTGCGCCGATGTCTCCCAGGGACTGCATTTGGCCGTCTCGCTCGATGGTGGCCCGAATCTGTTCGGAACCCGGAGTCACGAGCAGGGGAATGTTCACCGAGAAACCTCTTGCCTTGGCCTGCTCGGCCACGTCGGCGGCCCTGGACATGTCCTCGTAGGACGAGTTGGTGCAGCTTCCAATAAGGCAGTCGGATATGTGGTCGACATACCCCTTTTCCTGCACCTCTTTGGCCATTTGGGATATGGGCCGGGCGAGGTCCGGGGTGTGGGGTCCCACAACTTGGGGTTCCAGGCTGGACAGGTCTATCTCCACCACCCTGTGATAGTAGCTCTCCGGGTCCTGCACCGCCTCGTCGTCGGCTGCCAGCAGGCTGCGGTTCGCCTCTGCCAGGTCGGCCAAAGCTCCCCGTTGGGTGGCCCTGAGATAGGTGGCCATGCGGCTGTCAAAGGGGAACACGGAGCAGGTTGCCCCTAATTCGGCTCCCATGTTGGTGATGGTGGCTTTGCCTGTGCAGCTTATGGACTCGGCTCCTGGGCCGAAGTATTCGATGATGGCGTTGGTGCCCCCGGAGACCGTGAGGACTCCGGCCAGGTACAGGATGATGTCTTTAGGAGCCGTCCATCCGCTCAACTCCCCGGTCAGGCGCACTCCGACGGAGGTGGGGTACTTCAGTTCCCAGGGAAGCCCAGCCATCACGTCGGCTCCGTCGGCTCCTCCCACTCCAATGGCCAGCATCCCCAGGCCGCCGGCGTTGGGGGTGTGGGAGTCGGTGCCTATCATTAACCCGCCCGGGAAGGCGTAGTTTTCGAGAACGACCTGGTGGATAATGCCTGCCCCAGGCTTCCAGAAACCCATTCCATACTTTCGGGCGGAGGACTCCAGGAAGTGGTAGACCTCGCTGTTCTCGTTGAGGGCGTCCTGGGTGTCCGCCCGGCCCTCGACACGCGCCTGGATCAAGTGGTCGCAATGTATCGTCGTGGGCACGGCGACCCTATTCCGTCCGGCCTGCATGAACTGGAGCACCGCCATCTGGCCGGTCACGTCCTGGTGGGCCACACGGTCGGGCCGGAGCATGAGATAGCTGTCCCCCGCCGCCAATTCCTGGCTTTCGGGGTCGTCCAGGTGGCCGAGGAGAATCTTCTCGGCCAGATTGAGGGGCCTGCCCAGCTTCCGACGGGCCACGGCCAGGTTGGCTTCAACTGTCTTATATGCCGCTTCGACGAATTCGGGGGTGGAGTCTATAACGTTGGTTGTCATGCTTGGCCTCCGTCTATGGAATTGGATTTGGGAGTTGGCTTATTGCGCCGCCGGTCCCGTTATCACTACAGTATCAGTCCATAGGTGCGTTTCTTGATGGCCAGGTTGACGAAGGTCTCGGTCCGGGTGATTCCTGATATGATGCCTATCTTCCCCCGGATGAAGTTGCCCAACTGCTCGGTGGACTCGACTCCCACCCAGGCGAATATGTCCCATGCCCCCGTGGTAATGGCGACGTAGTGGGCCTCGTCCAACGATGATATGGACTCGGCCACTTCGTCGACCCGGCCCGGGGAAGTCTGCACTCCGATGAGGGCGGCAGTGGCATAGCCCATCTCCTCCAGGTTAGGCACCGCTATGACCTTGACCACCTCGTCTTCCATGAGGCGGCGCAGCCTTCGTCTCACCGTGCCCTCGCTGACGCCTACGTCCCGGGCTATCTTGGCGTTTGAGGCGCGTCCGTCAGCCTGAAGGAGGTTGATGATTCTGCCGTCCAGTTCATCCATAACCGTCGCTCCGGAATAGGGTATCGGGGAGATATGATAGAGTAGAGCAGTAATCAAGTCAATGGTTGACTATTTTCGGCGGCAACCGAGCGAAAACCATCGCTTTCATTCACGAATCAATTGTTCCTTGGCCTTGGCACGCCTTGCCGTCCGCCTAGGGTTCTAGTATATTTGAGGACTAAGAATGGAGGGATCGCATAGTGGTCTAGTGCGGGCGCCTGCTAAGCGCTTAGCCTGAGAAATCGGGCTCATGGGTTCGAATCCCATTCCCTCCGCCAAGTCCAGGCCATTCTAGGCGCAAATCAGCCTACTGCATAGAATCGGTTATCACTTACGGTATCACTGTCGACGTTGATCGTCTGGGCTGCCCATGTGTATGGTGGTTGTGGGCGTCGGATTGCAGCCCCGACTCCCGCGTTTCTGAGAGAAGGCCCAGCGGTTAAGCATCCCCGCCGGGCCTTCTCTTTTGTCTCAGGCGTGGAAGGTTCTTACAGCCTAACATCAACCCTTCACAGAATCCACGGAGAGCGCATTTCAGGGGTACAGGTGGGTTTTCCCCGCGCCCGGTCAACGCCGGTCGGCTGCTGAGCCACGATCGGATTCTGAAACGGGTCTGCGTCCTGACCGGTTCGCACCGCCGTGATGAACCTGCGGAGCAAGCTGGACGAGGACGCGGACAAGCCCACGCTCGCCTTCAAGGAGCCGCGCGTAGGATACCGGATGCCGAAGGGGGAGACGGAGGAAAGCGTGAGCGGCGTGGAAGGATAGGGCGAGCGCCGTTACCTGTAGGCCGTCAGCGAAAATGGGACAACAGAGGGGGTAGAAAAACCCGAGAGATTTGAGGTGGGGTCAGCTCCCTGTATGAGGTAGAGCGCTTCAGATAGAGGAGCCAAAGATGTCCCAGACAGAAACAGGTAAAACAGCGGCCGCCGATGAACGCACAGAGGCGGCCAGGTCCTTCGTCAGAACGGTTAAGGCTGCTACTCGGCGCAAGTACACCCCGGAAGAGAAGATTCGTATCGTGCTTGAGGGCTTCCGCCGCGAGATCACGGTGAGTGATTTGTGCAGGCGGGAGGGCATCAAGCCTCACTCCCACTACTCGTGGACCAAGGAGTTTATGGAGGCAGGGAAGGAGAGGCTTACCCGCGACAGCGTGCGAGACGCCACTAGGCAGGAGGTCCATCAGCTCAAGCGGGAGAACGGGGAGCTAAAGCAGTTGGTCGCCGATCTGTCCCTTTAGGTATATCATCTCAAAAAAACGTCCATACCAGTGCCTCAGGGCGCCGGCGGTATCAGCAGATGAGTGGCGCAGAGAAGGCGGAGGCGCGTATGCCGAAGCCCAACGGCAAGGTGTACAGGTGATTGGTCCGTTGACTTGGCGGAAGGGGAAGAAACCTAGTCGGCGGTTGTGGGTCAAGGCAAGGCCAGCGGCCCTAGAACGTGCCGGGCGGCGGTGTCGGAATTGCGGGAAAGCGGGCCGTCTTGAGGGGGATAGCCCATGCACGAGGCTAAAACGCGCTGTGTGTACGCCCTAGACGCCTTGCAGACGTTGTGTGTTAGCTGTCATTGGGCTAAGACCGCGCGGGAGAACTCCGGCCCTGGCATGGGACGTTCGGCATGGCGGGCCGTCCCGGCTGAGCGCATGGTCGACGCCTAGCGTCTATGCCTAGAGATGACATTCTCACGGCGGCGGCAGTGAGGTGGAATCGCCTTTACGTTGCGGGAGCGCCTAAATGACACCGCTGGAGACCCTCGAAAATCGTGCATCAGAGATACGCGCCAGCCTGTCCGAACTTGGCGGACTTGAGGACTTCACGGATGAGACGCGCGCCGAACTTGCCGCCTTGAGGCGGGAGCGCCAAGACAACGAATCCAAGCGGAACGCGCTCAGGACAGCTGGTGACGGGCCTACGCCGCCCGTAGAGACGCCCAACGACGGGGAAGGTGGAACACCACCCCGCCTGCGTCGATTGCTCCAACTGGGCAACATGGGCGCGATGGTGGACGGCGTCATCGACAAGCGTTCCAGCTGCGACGTGGCCAACGAGGAAATGCGCCAACACTGCGGCTTGGCCCCCGGTGGCCCCCGGGCAGGTTCCCTGTCATGGCGGAGGCATGTTGGGCCACTGGGGCGGCACTGTTCAGGGAAAAGGTCCTCGCCAACTGGCCGGCATAAATGTCGGCGCCAATTGTTCAGGGAATTGCCCTGCTGACGGGCGGGTCAGCAGAAGACAGGCGGGAAGGTCCTGATGCTGCCTATTCTTCGTGAGGCTCGTCTCGAGTTTGGGAGGCGGTTCCCTCTCTGCTGCGCCGGAGGCGGCAGCTGTCGCCGTTCATCTCCAGGATGTGGACGTGGTGGGTGAGGCGTTCCGACCCGAAGACCTGGGTCCGCTCGTCGAAGGGGAGGTTGGCGGTGACCAGGATGGAGCCCCGCTCGCAGCGCTGGCTGAAGACCTCGAAGAGCAGTTCCGCCCCGGTGGGGGACGAAGCCCAGCTCGTCGACGATGAGCAGGCTGAGGCGGGACAGCTGCCGCTGCAGGTTGAGCAGCCGTCTTTCATCCCTGCCTGGCCTCCATCAGCTCGTGGACCAGGGCGGCGGCGGTGAATCCCACCGACATTCCCCGCTGGCAGGCGGCCAAGCCCAGCCCCAGGGCGACGTGGGTCTTGCCGGAGCCGCTGGCGCCGACGGCGATGACGTTCTCCCGCCTCTGGATGCATTCGCAGCGGGCCAGCTCCATCACCAGGGCCCTGTTCACCGAGGGGATGGCCATAAAGTCGAAGGCGTCCAGGCTCTTGGCAGCGGGGAAGCGGGCGCCGCGGCTCGCGTCGCGATGTTCCAACTCACTGCTGTTGCGGCCAGTGCATCCTCCGATGGTTTTGTCAGGGTCCTGCCGCATGTCTTCTGTGGTCCTCCTTCTCGCAGGAACAGGCCAAAGCTGCCGGAAGCGCTGGACGGACAAGTCGGCGCCGCCGCCGAAATGGTCTGACAGCTTCCTTCCCCCGTGGATGTCGCTGATCACACCCAGGGAGCCAACTGCCCAATCGGCGCTCAGTGCGATGCGGTCAACGCTTCTACGTCCTTGGAAGACAAGCGCCGAGGAAGCGATTGTCGCGCCCGGCGGGAAGGCCCTCTGCAGCGACCGTTGAAGTTCAGGGCGTGCGCGGCTGTCCGGCCCGACAACCTGATTGAAATCCCCCATCACCATAAGACGCTTCGCGGAGGCTCGTGCGAGAACTTCGGTGAGACCGGCCAGATATTGTTCATGGTCTTCCCACTGCATCTTGCGTTCCAACTTGCGTCGGGCCTCAGTCCGTGACCTGAACCATGGAATGCAGACTCCGATGACTGCGGCCTCCCCCAGGGAGGTCTGTGTGACCCCGGACACGAACCGTCCGGGCGGCGTCGAATCGATTCCCAGGTCATTGACTTGCTCCCAAGGTTCTCTCGACCAGAGCATGACCTTACGCCTGCCTTCTTTGATCGTGTATCCGTAGTCGGGCCGAGAACAGATGGCGTGCCCATCTTGAGACAGCGGCATGTTGTGGGTTTCGGTGAGGCAGACGACGTCGGGGGCATGTTGATTGATGCGACTTAGGATTTCATTGGTTCGCCGCGAGTTGGGCGCAGCCCACTCAACATTCCATGCAACCGCTCTCAGTGACATGGCTCCACCCTCTTCGCCTGCAATGCGGATCAACGAGTTGGACTCCCCGGAGGTCATCCGCAGGAGAGTCAGACAAAGCTTAGCAGACTTGCCGCTGCTGAGGAGCGGCTGCAGCGCCAGCGTGAACTTCAACGTGAAGGTTCTTGATTTTGTCCAGCCTTTAGGGGGCTTCCTTCCCCCCTTTAGAAAAACACTCCCACTCTCTATATATAGATTCCGTCGCGTAAGCCCTTTTGAAAAAAGAATTATTTCCTGTCCACACTCTGGCGGACTCTCTCCAGCGTCCTCCCGCAACCGCCGCAATGCAGGCGTCCTCATATGTGAGTTGATGACGCCGGCCCAGGCCCGCAGGATGCTTTTTAGGGCTGTCGGAGTCGACTTTAGGGGGGCTTCCTTTCCCCTTTAGAAAAACGGTCCCACTCTCTACATATAGATTCCGTCGCGTAAGCCCTTTTGAAAAAAGAATTATTTCCTGTCCAAACTCTGGCGGACTCTCTCCAGCGTCCTCCCACAACCGCCGCAATGCCGGCATGCTTATATGTGAGTTGATGACGCCGGCCCAGGCCCACAGGATGCTTTTTGCGGTCTGTCCCCGCGTGTACGCGGGTGCCGTTCCTGTGCTGCGCAATCCATGCCCAGTCCCGTTCCGAGTCCAGCAGCTCCACACTGATGGCCCAATGCCGTGCCTGGGGCGGAAACTCGCCTCTTGTTGTTGGGTCCTCGGCGTAAGTGCTCGCCCTGGCGCCCTTCCGGTCAAGACGCTCCTCCAGTTCACCGGCGCGGCGCAATTCACGATGCATCTTGGGCCTATAGTCCCATAGGCAATTGCGCCTGAGGTCTCCAAGCCCTTCGTCGCCCTTGGAGCGCTCTGCTTCACTCGGCGTCAGGTCGGCCTCCCTCTCAAACTTGTCCTCTATAGGGCTGTCGGAGTCGCCTAAAGGGGGGCTTCCTTTCCCCCTTAGAAAAACACTCCCACTCTCTATAAATAGATTCCGTCGCGTAAGCCCTTTTTCGACTAACAAAATATTTCTGTCCACACTCTGGCGGACTCTCTCCAGCGTCCTCCCGCAACCGCCGCAATGCAGGCGTCCTCATATGTGAGTTGATGAAGCCCGCCCAGGCCCGCAGGATGCTTTTTGCGGTCCACTCCCGCGTGTACGCGGGAACCATGTTCGAGCGCTTATGGCGGCGCGCCGGGAACTCAGCATGTTTGAAGTTGTTGGAGCGGTGCGCCCGGTCCCACAGGGCGTGGCGCTTCCGCTTGGGATCGAAGGCGGAGCGTAGAGTTGCAGACGGGGCCGTCAAAGAAGCCATCGACGATTATGCGCAGCCGACCGGCTGCTGCCTTGGTTCCGCGATCCGCCGACATGGAAGCGCTCCTCCAGGCCCCCGAATCCCTGCGCCATGTCCCGCCCGAGTCGCCCCGCATCCGGACGACGGCCGCCCTCTCTCTGACAATGGATTCCAGCGCGACGGCCCTGTTTTACACTCGCAAAATCTTTGCGGTTGATCCCGTGCGTCTTGGACCGCGTCGCCAGGCCGCCGGCGCCTCGACGTGGAAATGCTGCAACAGGTGATAAGTATAAATTATCACCTGTTGCATGCATGCCTGGCAGGCGTGCCACCTACCAACGATAAGTATAACTTATCATGGGGTAACACATATTAAAACGTGATTTAAATAAGCTATAGTAACGAATTAATGTTATCAGTCTTGACTCATCGCACTGAATGCTCTAACATATCTCTAACCGGCCAAACAAGCGACAGAACGAGCGTATGGCGTCTGAGGCCAACCGTCAGGTTCGAGGTCGAACACCCGCAAACGCCGCGAGGGCAGCGACTTGAAAAACGGCAGGAACCGAGGAAAACCGAAGAGCCCCGACGGGCATTTCTCAGACATGAGGGCGGCCGGGATCGACTTCAACCCCGGACCCGACGCCCCAGGAGCGGCTGCGCCGACTCCAAGCAGTCGCTCAGGCGGCGCAGGGGCGTCGAGCCCTGCGTGGGAGCCGTACGCTCGGAGGCTTGCGCATTCTCACGGGCGAGGGCGTTCAGACGACCCTCCGGGAGGACAAGCGCCGGATCCGGACCACAGCGCCGGCGGCCCATTCTGCAGATCGGACCCAATGGATCAAGGAGCATGAGAATGAACGACAGACTTCTGCGTCGTCAAGAGGTTGAGGAACTTACCGGATTGAGCCGCGCCTCGATCTACAGGTGGATGGACAGCGGGGAATTCCCTCGGTGCGTCAGGGTCGGCTCCAAGGCGGTCAGGTGGAAGGAAAGCGACATCACCGCTTGGATACAGTCCTGGCCGCCGGCTGCGAGTTAGCGCGGCTCATCCACTGACGGGTGCGAACCGCTTAGTTGTTATGGGGCGCGACCGGGGCGTGAGGTAGTCCGCCCACTGCTGCATGAGCTTGCGGCGGCGGTCGAACAGGTCGGAGCGTGCGTACGCTTGCTCGACGCTCCCGCCCAGCTGATGCGCCAGAGCCGCCTCCGGGATCGCCCAGGCCGCATCCGTCCGTTCCATGGCCCAGGTCCTGAAGGACGATCTGAACCCGTGCACCGTCGTCCGGTCCGCAAGGCCCGTGGAACGGAGCGTCTTCGTCAGGGTCATGTCGCTCAGCGTCCGGCCAGGTTTCAGCGGGGACGGGAAGCATAGCCCAGAACCGTCTTCAAGTTGACGCGCCAGCTTCAACACTTCCAGGGCCCGGTCGCTCAGGGGAACCCGGTGCTCCACCCCCGCCTTCATGCGTGAGGCGGGGATCGTCCATGTCGCGCGCTTAAGGTCGATCTCGCTCCACGCTGCCCCCCTGGCCTCTCCGGACCGCGCCGCCGTGAAAACCAGGAACGTCAGACAACGCTTCGCGGCAAGCGACGCCCGGGACGCATCGACGGTCTTGAGAGCCGAGCCCGCCTCGTGGTGGGGAAGCGCCGGGAGATGCGCTTTGATCTTGGGCATCGGCGGCAAGGCCCCGTCTATGGCTTCCCCCGCCGGATTGGCCTCAATCAATTCATTCGCCATGGCCCACCTGAATATCGTGCGCATCCTTTGCCGCACGCGCCGGGCGGTCTCGGGGCGCGTCGTCCATATGGGCGTGAGGACCTTCAACACATCGGCGCGGCCTATCGCGTCGATGGGCTTGTCTCCGATCTTGGGGAAGGCGTGTCGTTCGAGGGTCTGAATCCACGCTAGAGTGTGGCGTCCGTTGCGCCAACGAGGTTTGTTGACTTCGTGGACGGCATGGGCGGCCTCGCTGAAAGTGGGCGTCGCGGTCCTGCGCTTGTCCGCCGTCGGGTCCCTGCCGTCGCCGATCGCCTCACGGTTGTCGGACGCACGCTTCCTCGCCTGGGCCAGCGACACAGCCGGATACCCGCCCAGGCCGATGTCCCGCCGTCGGCCGTCGACGGTGATCCTCTGCACCCAGCTCTTGCCGCCCGTCTTGCTTATGAACAGGTGCAGGCCGTCGCCGTCCGAGTAGCGGCCAGGGTCCTTGAGCGCCTTCACCCTTGTCGCCGACAGCTTCACGTTGTGCCGCCTCCTCAATCTCTTACCACATAAATTACCACACATGAAGCGAGACAACAAGGGATTCCGGGAGATTGGAATGGAGAACGCAGGGGAGACGATTCCAGGGTTGGCGACGCCTGGTGCAGCTACGAATCGGAGCTTTGCTGAGACCTGAAGAGGCGGGCAGGGAATGGGCGAGAATTGATTGGTTTGGTGGAGCTGGGGGGACTCGAACCCCCTACCTCTTCAATGCCATTGAAGCGCTCTCCCTGATGAGCTACAGCCCCACGGGGGTTTTACTATAGCAAAGGGCACGAAGCCCCGCAACGCTGGCCGGGACCTTTATCAAGGTGTGATGACGTCGAAACCGGTGTACGGCCTCAGAGCTTCGGGGATCACTATAGAGCCGTCGGCCTGCTGGCAGTTCTCCATGATGGAGATGACAACCCTCGGCAACGCCAGCCCCGAACCGTTGAGAGTATGGACGAAAGCCGGTCTGCTTCCTTCTTCCGGCCTGTATCTGAGACCTGTCCGCCGCGCCTGGAAGTCCGTGCAGTTGGAGCAGGAACTCACCTCCAGCCACTCGCCGCAGCCCGGAGCCCACATCTCCAGGTCGTAGGACTTGGCCGAGGCAAAACCCAGCTCTCCCGCGCACAACCGGAGCACACGGTAGGGCAACCCCAGCCGACGGCAAACATCCTCGGCGTCTCCCAACATCCTTTGAAGCTCATTCTCAGAGGAATCCGGCTCCACCAGCTTGTACATCTCGACCTTGTCGAACTGGTGCACCCGCTTGATCCCTCGGGTGTCTCTCCCCGCTGCCGCTTTCTCCCGGCGGAAACAGGGAGTGTAGGCCGTATAGTTAAGGGGAAGCTCCTCCGCCTTGAGGACTTCTCCCTTGTGGATGCTGGTGAGCGGCACCTCGGCCGTCGGGACCAACCACAGATCGTCTTCAACGTCCCGGTAGAGGTTGTCACCGAACTTGGGCAGGTTTCCGGAGCCTTCCATGATCTCGCGCTTCACTACAGCCGGGAGCAAGACCTCCGTGTACCCGTGCTCGGTCGTGTGGAGGTCCAGCATCCAGTTAATCAAGGCCCGCTCAAGCCGGGCGCCCTGACCCTTGAGCAGGAAGAAGCGGGAACCCGCCAGCTTCACTCCCCGCTGGAAATCGATTATTCCCAGCCGCTCTCCCAGGTCCCAATGAGGCAAAGGCTCAAAGTCGAACGTGGGAATCTCGCCCACTGTGTGCACCACCACGTTGTCTTCTTCACCCAAACCATCGGGCACATCGTCCAGCGGGAGATTCGGCAGCTCCAAGAGCAGGTCTCTTATCTCCGAGTCCATCTGGTCGACTTCCTGCTCCGACGCCTTGATGTCATCCCCCACTTGCCGCATCTCGGCGATCAGCTCCGGCGGACGCTCCTTCATAGAGGAGATTTGACGGCTGGTCTCGTTGCGGCGGGCCCGGAGCTCGTCCCCTGTCTGAATCAGCTTGCGTCGGCGGGAGTCAAGGTCAAGGAGCTTTTCGATGGGCGGGTCTTCACCTTTACGGACCAGAGCTTGAGCGACAACTTCCGGTTGGTTTCTGATGAGTTCTATAGAGAGCATGGGCTATTTCTTTGACCTCATCTGAGGGAACAACAGCGCGTCTCTGAGCGTGTTCTGTCCCGTCAGGAGCATGACTAGGCGGTCTATTCCAATGCCCAGACCGCCCGTGGGAGGCATCCCATGTTCCAGGGCCTCCAGGTAGTCCATGTCCGTGCGGTCGGCTTCCTCTTCCTGGAACTGTTCCCTGAGTTGTTCCTGTTCGGCAAACCTCTCGGCCTGCTCATGGGGGTCGTTCAACTCGCTGTAGGCGTTGGCCAGCTCCATGCCTCCGGCAAACCCCTCGAACCTCTCCACCAACGCAGGCTCGTCCCGTTTCTCCTTGGCTAAGGGCGACATCACTTTGGGATAGTCCATGACAAAAACGGGCTGGATAAGGGTAGGCTCCACGGTGGAAGAGAATATCTTGTCATACACCTTGAAGGGCGGCACGTTGCGCAGATCTATACCCATGCCTCCGGCGGTGGCGGCCAACTCCTCGATAGGCTTATAGCCCCGGATGTAGGGGTCTATGTCAAGCCCGGAACTGCTCTTGATTGCGTCGCAGAACTTCACTCTCCGCCACGGCGGCGTAAAGTCGATTTCCATGTCCCGGTACACCGTCTTCGGCGACCCCAGAGCGTCGGAGGCCACCTCAAAGACCATCTCCTCCACCATGTTCATAACGTCGCCATAGTCGGCGTAAGCCTCGTAGCTTTCCAGCAGCGTGAACTCCGGGTTGTGGTCCTGGTCCATGCCCTCGTTGCGGAAGACCCGGCCTATCTCGTACACCTTGTCGAACCCTCCTACGATGAGCCTCTTGAGGTAGAGTTCGGTGGCTATACGGAGGTACAAGTCCTCGTCCAGGACATGGTGATGTGTCACAAAGGGCCTGGCGAGGGCTCCCGCCGGTATGGGCACCAGCACTGGCGTTTCCACTTCTATAAATCCTCTGGCGTCCAGGAACGACCTGATCCCGTTGATTATTTTGTTGCGTTGTATGAAGACCGTCTTGATCTCCGGGTTGGCGATGAGGTCCAGATGCCGTTGGCGGTAGCGCACCTCCACGTCCCTGAGGCCGTGCCACTTTTCAGGAAGAGGGCGCATGGACTTAGAAAGGACCTTCATCTCCCTGACTTCGACGGTCACCTCTCCGGTGCGAGTGCGGAACAGGGGACCGCTGACGCCTAGGAAGTCGCCAATGTCCAGGTCTCTGACCAGCGGGAATTCATCCGCCAGCACGTCCCTACGGAAATGGGCTTGGATTTTGCCTGAAGAGTCCCGCAGGTCCAGGAATGCAGCTTTGCCCATGATTCGCATGGACATGATGCGACCGGCCACTGAAACAGTCTGGTCCGAATGGCCGTCTGCAGACTCCGACTCGTGGTCAATGAAAAGGGATATGGCTTGTTCAGCCGTGCAAGTCCGGCGGTAACGCGCCGGATAGGGGTCTATTCCCTTGTCTCGGAGTTGGTCGAGCTTGTCCTGGCGGCTTCTGAGGAGCTCTTCTCCACGCTCGGGCATCAGGCTACCGGATTTCCAGTATCTCCAGGTTTGTCGTACCGGCCGGGGCCGTCACGCTGGCAATGTCTCCTATGTGCTTCCCCAACAGCGCCTTTCCGGTGGGAGATACGTTGGATATCTTGCCTTCCGCCGGGTCGGCTTCGGTGCTCCCCACGATGGTGTAGCGGACTTTCTTTCCCGTGGCGGTTTTTACAGTCACGCGCGATCCGATATCGACAGTGTCCGAAACTCCCGACTTTTCAGTGATGATGGCGGCGTTAGCCAAGGCGTTCCCAACCATCAGGATGCGCCCCTCGATAAACGCCTGCTCGTTTTTCGCTTCTTCATACTCGGCGTTGTCGACAGTGCCGCCGATTTCCTTGGCCTTATATATCCGCTCCGCGACCGCCTGCCTGCGTGCGGTGGAAAGCTCTTCATATTCAGCTTTCAGCTTAACCAAACCCTCTTTCGTCAAGTAAGTCGGCTCGGCCATCGTGCCTCCTCCGCTCCAAAAAGAGAAAAAGACTGCAGGCCTCCTATGAAAAAGGAAGCCCCAGTCAGCAATGGAAGTCTACATGAAAACGCCGCTGTTTGTAAAGCTCCTGGGCGATCGTGCCAGGTGAGACTCTCCTCGTTTGAAGGATTGCATCAGTCCCTATTCCACGCCTCAGTCTGTCCATGGCTTGTTGCCTTTGACGTGGAAACGTTTACTATGTTACTCAAGAATTGACGATACTTGACCCAAATCCGTGACCCGCATTTGGAGTGTGTGACATGAGCGTCAGGAGCTATTCGGCATTGCGGGACGTTTATAAGCCACCTGCTCCGCGTGCTGCGCAGAAGGTGTTGGACCACCTGGATGTTCACTGCCGGAACTTCATAGCCCTCTCGCCTCTTTGCGTTCTGAGTTCCACCAATGCCAAGGGGCAAGCTGACGCCTCTCCACGGGGCGACCCGCCCGGATTTGTGAAGGTCTTGGATAACAAGACTTTGCTGCTTCCCGACCGCCCTGGGAACAACCAGGTGGACTCGCTTCAGAACATCGTGGAGAACCCGGGCGTGGGCTTGCTCTTCTTCGTGCCGGGGATGAACGAGACCCTGCGTGTGAAGGGGAAGGCGGAGATAGTGACCGACGACGATGAACTGGAGTCGATGACGGTGAAGGGCCGACCTCCGGTGTCCGGATTGCGGATCACCGTAGCGGAAGCGTTCCTCCACTGCGGTCGGGCCCTGATACGCTCACGCGTCTGGGACCCCGATGTCCAGATAGTGCGTTCAGACTACCCCACCTACGGGCAAGCGCTGGCTGACCAGATAGCAGGAGCCGACGCCAAGGAGATTGACGACTCCGAGGACGAGGCCAACAGGGAGCGGCTCTACTAACGCGGCCTATATCAACGTGGAGCCGCTAACGGCGCCACTCGGCGATGTTCCACAGTTCGCTGTCCCAGGCGTTCATGCGGACACCCTGCAAGGTGTTGGCGTACGCTGAAACGAGGCCCCGCAGCGCCAGGGGAATCTCGTAGTAGTTCTGCACGTAGATGTCGTTGAGTCGTTTCACCAAGACGTCCCGCTCCGGCGCGATTCGCTTCTGAGCAAGCTGGGTTAGCAGCCCGTCATAGGTTTCGTTGCATGCTCGGGCGTTGTTCCCGTCGGCCCAGTTGTTCTCCCGCGTCTGGATATGCTCGCAGCCTCTGCTGGCCAGGTGCTGCTGCGGGTCAATGTCGGGGCCGGTTGTGTACATCTGTACGTCGGCGAAGAACCTGCGGTAGGTCGTCCCCTTGTCGACGACGGGGTCGCCGCCGAAAAATACGCTGGCATCGTGCTGCACCAGCTCGGCATCGATGCCTATCTCGCTCCACCAGTCTCGAATAAGGGTCTGCGTGTCCTGCCGAATGGCGTTCACTGTGGTCTGATACGTTATCCGCAGGGGGACACCGTTGTATTCGCGTACGCCGTCTCCGTCAGAGTCCAGGACTCCGTTGCTGTCCAACAGCGCCTTGGCGCCTTCGATGTCTTGGGTTAGACACCCGTCGTTAGCGGTGGAGGCGTACCTTTGAGGGGCCATGATCAGATTGCATGCGGGCTTTCCCGCGAAGCCGTATAGGTCCTCTGCGATTCGGGTGCGGTCGATGGCCATGGACATGGCCTGGGTAATGGGCGTGAACGTCAGGAAAGGGTGGGGGTTCTGGCCGTCCAGGTATTCGGAGCGGTCGTCGCCTAGGTCTGGGTCGGGGTTGGTCTGATTGACGACAATGCGTTCGACGTCACCGGCAAAGGCGGAAACCACTTTGCCCATGCCCCCCGCTTCCATCTCGGCCAGCGTTTCCGGATCGATTTGCAAGTTCCAGGCATAGTCCGCTTCACCGGTTTCCAGCACGGCCTGCGCTGCCGACTGAGCGTCGCCCCCTCCGACGATAACAACACGGTCGAAATATGGAGCCTCGCCCCGGTAGAACGGGTTGCGCTCATAGACGGCTTGGTCGTTGGGTGTGAACTCGACGATTCGATAGGGGCCGGAGCCCAGAGGAGCCCTGTTCTGTGCGTCACAGGTCCTTGCCGCGGCCCCAACGCAGTCGGCGAACTGCGCCTTACTGATAACAGGCGTGCTGGCGCTCACGAAAGCATTGTATGGGTAGGGAGCCGGAGCATCGAACCTTATTTCGATTGTCAGATCGTCAAGTGCCTCAACGGATATAATGCCCGAAAAAGCGTCCTTGCCGGAGCATCCGGTCGCCTCATCCGTGCAGTACCGCCAGGTGAAGACTGCGTCGTGGGCCGTAAGGGCGCTGCCGTCTGACCACTTGAGGCCCTCTCGCAGCTTCCATGTGATGGACATCAGGTCTTCTGCAACTCCTCCGTTTTCAACGGTCGGGATTTCTACGGCCAGCCTTGGCGTGAGCTCGCCGTCGGGGTCGTAGCTGGCCAGGGGTTCGAGAGTGACGGCGGCGGCGTCCCGGTCCTTGTAACCGTCCGCCAAGTATGGGCTGGGCAATGAGGGGGCTTGCCAGTAGCGGATGGTCAATACTTTCTCTTCGGGCGCGACCTCCGTCGGCGTAGGGGCGCTGGTGGGAATCGGTGTGTTGGTCGGAAGGTCGGTGGCAGTGGGCGTCGGGTCACCGCCGCATGACGAGATCAGAGCGGCTGACAGCAGACCTGACAGCCCAACCCATGTTGTCCTCTGAATCCACTCTCTCAGTACACTCACTCCGCGTAAAGTGAACACCAAGCGATCCTAAAGACGTCTAAGTCGAGTGCGTCCGCGGCTACCACTTAGTGGACTCCTCCGCGTATACGTGGTCGGGCAACGTGTAGCGGATTCCGTCCTCATCGTACGCCGCAGTCGCGAGCAAGCCGCTAAATCTGTTGAAGTTGTTCTTCTGGAGACGGCCCGCAAACAGCCTACCCAGGAGGTGCTCGTAACGGTGTTGCAGTTTGAACCAGACGACAGCTCCAAAACCGGAAAGGGGCGGGTACATCAGTGACCGGGCAGTCTCATTACCGATAAGTCCGCGGGAAAGGCGGTACACGTACTGAGCTAAGCTGCGGCGGCCCTTTGGGTCAGTCACCCCGGCAATCAACGGCGCCGAGTTGACCAAAGCGTGGGCCATCACGACCGATTCAATTTCGGAACTGGGCTCGCACATGAGAGCGACGTCATACAATTTCAGGGCATCTTCCCCGTCATGGAACAGGATAGTCTCGGGAATGCCCATCAAGTAACCGGAGTAGCGCCAAACGGCCATGAAGCTCGCGTACTCTTCGTCATTGTAATCAGCGCCCAGGGTTTTCATGTGTTTCAATAGCCTTGCCGAAAAAGCGGAAATAGCGTAACCCAAATGGGCCGCGCTAATCGGCGCGCCCCAAGCTTCTGCATCCCAATCTTCCGTATCGTTTAAGAGTTGTCGGACTATTCTGATGCGGACTGAAAGTTTCCAGCCCTCTCCATACCTGTACAGGCCTCCAGGAAGAAATATCTCCATCATATGACGGTTATTCTGTCCCAAACGCCTGACGCCCTGGTCACGCAACTTCCCGGTGATGATGAAGGACTTTGCTATATTCGTTGTAAAGCCTTCTATCAGAACTCCTGCGACGAATGCCGCCAGGACCAGATATGAGTTCCTGTGAAACATGCGGACAGCCGGGGCGAACGCTGCATAGTCGAGCCATTCCGGAGTAGTTTCCGCGTCCTTGAAGAATTCTCGCAGCGACTCCGGCGCGTCCCGCAGAGCCTCCTCGCCTTCTTCTTCCATAGCCGCTCGAATGAGTCGTTCTTGCTCTTCTGTACTAAGCTCTGCGAGGTCTGCCGTCATCGCTTCGCCCAGTGGGTCTCCAATGAGTGTGTGTGCGACGTAATTGAACGCTATTTCAGGCGCAACAGCACGGGCCTTTTCATAACCCGGCTTGTAGTCAGTCGGTATGTTCTCGGTCAGTATGCTCATGGCTCCTCCCGTGTCGACCCCATTATCTACCTATATTTGCTTCATTCCTCCTCCGGTTCCACCCTCAGGTCGGGAAGCCAATTCAACCAAGACGGCAGGTACCAGTTTCGCCTGCCCAGCACTTCCATGCTGGCGGGCACCAGGACCGAGCGAACCAGCGTGGCGTCGAGCAAGACGGCCACTGCCAGCCCGAATCCGACTTGCTGGTTGATGATGGTGTCGCCTGAGGCGAAAGCGCCGAACACTGCGACCATTATGAGGGCCGCCCCGGTGATAATCCCAGCGGTCGACCGCAGCCCGTAGGCCACCGCCTCGGCGTTGTTCCCGGTCTGGTCATAGCGTTCCCGGATGCGGCTCAGAAGGAACACGTGGTAGTCCATGGACAGCCCGAAGAGAATAGAGAACAGGAACAGGGGTATCCAGACGTCTATGACTTCGGCTTGTTGAAACCCCAGGAGGTCCGCTGCCACCCCTTTCTGGAACACCAGGACTATCAACCCATACGCCGTTCCGACGGAGAGAAGGTTCATGATGACGGCTTTGATGGGTATGACTATAGACCTGAAGACCAGCATCAATATCAGGAAGCTGCATCCAAGCACGAATGCGAACACAATCGGCGTATACACCCGCACTATGGAAAATGTGTCCGCGGCCTCCGCGGTCACACCTCCGACCAGGACTTCCGCGTCGACCCCGTCGAAAGCGTCAGGGACGTACCTGTCTCGGATCGTGGACACCACGTCCACCGTATCCCGGCTGCGGGACTCTCCTGGGATAAATACCGTTAGGTTGGCTAAGTCCCCGGAGTCGTTGACGTCTGGGATGGGGAAGACCTGCACTCCCGGGTGGGCTGCCAGGGAAGCTTGCAGCTTTCCTATCCACTCCTGTACGCCGGGGCTGTCGATGTCTCCATCTATGACGATGTCGGTGGGGTAGACCAGCCCAAAGGAGAACTCCTCTTCAATGACGAAGAAGGCTTCCCTCGTTTGAGCGCCTTCCGGGAACACATCGACCCCGTTAAGCCCGGTGTTGATTCCTGGCCACTGGAAGTAGAAGAGGGTGACGGCTATCATGGGCGCCCCGACCGCGATGATGCTGATGACGGGGTAACGCATGACGATTCTGGTTACCAACTCCCAGAACCCCTGCCCGGAGCCGTCGCTGGACCGGGAGGGTTGGGTCGCTTTCCTTCCGAAGAAGGGGACCGGCAATCGATTCAACCTGTCGCCGTGAACCGCAAGGTTGGCCGGCAGGAAGGTGAAGGTGGCCGCCAAGGCGACCAGCACAACCAGTATCGCCCCGAGGCCAAGGGACTGGAAGAAGGAGAAGGGCACTATCAGCATCCCACAGAGGGCGATGATCACCGTCACTCCGCTGAACAGCACCGTGCGGCCCGCTGTCGCGCCTGCGCGTTCTATAGCCTCGTACTTGTCCAGGCCGCGCGCCATTTCGTCCCTGAATCGGGAGATGATGAGTATGGAATAGTCTATGCCCACCGCTAGGCCAATCATGATGATCATCAGCGTGACGAAGAAGACCAGGTCCAGGACCTGGCCAATTAACGCCGTTATGCCAAGGGCGACTATGATGGCGACGAGGGACAAGCCTATAGGCATGAGCACGGCGACGAGGGTCCCGAAGAGCACAACGAGGATGACGAGGGCAATCGGGATGCCTATCCTCTCTCCCTGGCGCAGGTCATTTTCCGCCAGCTCGTTTTGCTCGTGGGAGATGCTGGCGTCCCCTACCGTGAGCACACGGAAACCGTCTGCGCCATTCGCTTTCTCTACGACCTCCACGACATGCTGGACGTTTTTCACTGCGTCTTCGTAGTCGCCGGTCATGATGAAAGGCATAATCGTAGTCTTGTGGTCGGCGGACACGAGGTTCTCGTCCTGGGGACTAGACAGGTAGTAGTTCGGCACAGGGGTTACGATGTCGTCTCCCAGAGAAGCTATCTCGTGGTGGACCGCTTCGACTTTCGCTCGGAACTCCGGGTCATCCACGGCCAGGGACTCCGACTGGACGATGACTATTTCGGTTAACGGAGTGGTGCGACCGCCTTTTTCTTCCAGCAGACGTTCTGAGCGGGAGGACTCTGCGCCTCCGCTGAGCTTGAGCTCGGTGGTGGTGGCCGGCTTGAGGATGTCGGTTAATTGGGGGCCGGGCCCCAGTTCGCTGTCAACAGCGAACCCGCCGGCGATGATTCCCACTATGGCCCAAACGGCGAGAACCGTTTTCGGCCTTCGGGCGCATACACGGGCCAGGAATTCGGTGGATAGGAACTTCAACGCTGGACCTTTATCCTCGGTGGCCCTCCGAGCGGAGGCCTCATATTTTGAGCTCTTATAGGAATTGCTGCCTTCTTCAAGCAACCGTTCCTAACTATATTGGCGGGATAACCGCCGTTCAAGACATAGCAGCACGAGCTAGGCGTGATGCTGACAGGGGATGTGGCGACGTACAGGTCTTGGGAGTGAAGAATGGTGTTTCGCCGTGGTGGGCCTAAGGGTACTGTAGACAGTACAACCTTTGAGTTGTGGCTGGACCTGTAAGCTTCCAAAGTCGGCGCACCAAGCCTCATAGGATAATCGTAGCAGCTGGCGGCAACACCACGTCTATGCGATCACTTCTATGTCTCAAGAAGTCGACAAACATATACAGCACAGTCTTGGCGGGCAGCATCGCAAGAAGCGTCAACGGGGGGTCCGGGAAACCTTGGCAACGGGTCTCGGGGTCGTTCCGGTAATGGGTCGCTTTGCGGGGGTGGTTGCAGGCTCCACTGGGGTTTCAGGCGCCGTCTACACTATGGGAGCAGATGTGGGGCCGCTCACACAAGCTCCTATTCCGGCCGGCAAGAATGGTAGCCATAGTCAGTGCGCGATTTTCAATTCATACCTTTTCGGAGCCCTCTGGTTGGTTCCGTTTGATTTCAGACGTTACGCTTACTCTATTGCTGCTCACCTGCCGTATATCGCCTACTGATTGCGCATATCTCATCATAGTAACAGTATATAAAGGGACTTATATACTTGCAACCACTAATCGCCTGCTCGGAATACCAGAGTCGCGGCTTCCAAGTCCACGTTAGAGGTTTTCCAACCTGCCAAGGTCCAAGCTGTTGATGCTCGTCTGGATTGGCGTAGGTTAGACCACCACAATGGCCAAGTACGTGCAGAAAGCGGGAGAGCCGCTCCTATCACCGTCTCTATGTCTTCGAATGAGGCGCACCAAGACGTTTGCCCTTCTTGTCGCCTCTTGACTAGATAGTCGTACAACGGCCTGTATTTACCTGTCATGCGTTCTCGCCTAAAGGCGTTCTTTCTTCAAGTACAACCTGCATATCAGGTTAGGTGGAATCCTAAACTTGGCCCCATGATTCCGTAGCCCAACGCTCCCAGGCTTGGCCTCTCTGCAATCAAAGTCCACGGCAATCGAGCCGCGCAAGACTTCATATACAAAGTCCGCCAGATGGAACGTCTCGAAAGCGTCTGCCTGAATGAACCGCACGGATTGCCCCTTGCGTTCGCCTTTCACCAAGAGCAACCGCCTGAGCTTCGCCCCAGCTGCCGTTATCAATTCCTCGTGCGACCGGTAAGGCACAGGGCCGTTCCCCTTTAGCCTACGCACCACCAGTTGCCCTCCACTGTCCTCGACCTTGAAACGGTCTGAGCGTCCTTTGATGGTATGCCGGAAACTCAGACGGCCCTGCTTGTCCTTCCAGCCGTACTTCCGCACCATGTATCGCATGATTGCATCAGGGCCGTCAGGTTCCTTGTGAAACAGCGTTACAAGGCCAGTTCTGTCCGTGTGCCACTTCAACTCCCAACCAACGGCGTCGGGAATGTCCATGCCCCCGGCGGTCAGCCCCAGCAGGTCTTCCAGGAACACCCCAGGGCCGCCGGAGCCGCCATAGTGGGAGTCAACGGGCATATCACATGCCAGCCTTGGTGAGAATTACGCCTCTGACACGCTCAAAGAGTTCCCCTTTTGTGCGGGGCGGGCCTGATGGGAGAGTCACTGTATCAGCCTCCGTACGGCGGCTATACTTTCACGGGCCACCTTGCAGTAGTCCTCGGAGTTTTCAAGCCCTATCCAGTCTCTACGGGCCGTTTCAGCCGCTATAGCTGTACTCTCTGAACCCATGAACGGGTCAAGCACGATACGGGCTGTGGTGGCCTCTATGCACCTCTGGGCCAACTCTACCGGGAACGGCGCCGGATGGGGATTGTCCCCTTCTTGGGGAATGTGCCACACGTCCCCTTGCGAGTTCGCCTGGGGAGCCAACACAAAATCAGGCTTGGCTATGAGGTAGATAACCTCATACGTGGGAAGGAAGTATCCCTTGTTGAAGTTGATCCCCCTTTCCGTTGCCAAATGATTATCTGGCGGACAGGGAAGCGAGCAACTATGTCGGCTCGGTCCTGGAGTGAGCCGCCCTGGACGCGCCACTTGTGGTTGTAGAAGATTGCCCCATCTTCCCGAAGGACCCGCATCATGGCGGTCAGACAATTCCGTTGCCATTCCACATATTCGTCGTGGGGCATGGCATCATCGTGGTCGGAGTAGCTGGAGGCCCGTCCGGCGCCGGCGGCTGAGAATATTGTAGAATGCGGTGGATACATGGATATAAGGAGATTAGGATGCCAAGAGCAGCTCTATCCTTGGGAGGCGCCGCAGGACAGGCGGCAGTCAATGGCCAGTGGAAATTCGCCCGGGGGTACGTGCCAGGGCAACTCAACGAAGGCCTGTTGGAACAGGCGGAAGGCAGCCCGGCCCGACTGGTGGACTACGATGATTCCGGGTGGGAGGTATGCACCGACCTGGGACAGCGTATGTCCCACGGGTTCAGTTTCATGTGGTACCGCATCAACGTCACCCTGCCCGAAACGGTGGAAGGGCACCCGGTCAATGGTGTGCGAGTGCAGTTTGAGACCTGCATCGATGACTATGGGGAGGTTTGGGTGGACGGCGAATGCAACCGGGACCGGGGAGTCATCCAGGGTTTCAACGTGCCCCAAAGGGTACTGGTCACTGACAATGCAGTTCCCGGCCGACAGCACACCATCGCTCTATTGGCGGTCAACGGTCCCTTGGGCTCCCCCGGCGGCACCGTTTTCGTGCGTTATGCCACCCTGGCTTTCGAGTGGACCGGGGCATAACGGCAGCGGTCAAAACCAAGCGTTTTCACCCGCCAACCCCTGGCTTGGCACATGCTTCAAGAGGCCGCGACGCCCTAGTCGCAGAGTCGGCCGCAGGTCTACTCTCCGACTAGGGGATGTGCAGGCTCAACCTATCAATAGGCGAAGACGCCACAACAGGGTCCTGAGGGAGCTCACCAGACCTCCCGTCTTCCCCTCTGTCCCACTTTTGCGGGTTGCCGGCACGTTAAAATCTAGACCGCACCGTCTGCCGTCTATTGTAGGCAATGTGTCGTCTCTACCGACGTTGCTATGTAACTGTTCGGTCCCCGTGAGAAATGAATAGTCGCCCAAGTCCTCCAGATGAGCAATGACGAAGTCCCTTCCCCTTGTGGGGGAAGGTTAGGATGGGGGCGTCCCCCTACTCTGAACAGTTACGCTGCTATTTCTTCATATAGTTCCTCGTTTGCGCCGTGTGATGATTCATATCCCGGAGTCCTACCATTGATTTCAATATAGGCACGCTTGGCAACATATGTCCGACAATCCGTTAGCGGCCGAACGTGGTAAAGATCCAATCCAATCCCCGATTGGAGATGCAAGTTGCTTCGGGTTTTTGACGTACTGCTTGCTCTTGATGGTCGAACACCTGCCGTCTAAAAATGGCGGCGCGCTCGTCTTGGACACGGGTTGATACTGTGGGAGACGATGCCGTAATCGTCTGCCCGGAGCAGGGATGCTATACGTGGATTGGTACGATGGTCCGGTTGCATTGGCAGCTATGGAAATCGCCTATTCCCAAGGTGCATCTGTTTTCCTCAAACATAGAGTCACAATACGATAATAGTCCTATGCTGCGGGATTTGCTCCGATATGCCAGCCCATGGACGGACCAGGAGCTTTGGGAGACCCGGTTGATATTGCCCGCTCGTCGATCGGTCAGGGTGTGGGTGCCGCATTGGTGACTTTGGGAGCGGACGGCTGCTCTTGTGAACCGGATGCGCCTAACTTTTCTTCACCCAAAAAGCACAATAGCGCATCGGTTTGGGGTCGCTGAAATACAGCAATCCCCCTAAGTCATCGCCCCAACCGCCTCTACGAGCGCGCAGCCGGAGTCCTTCAATATTTTCAACAAGATATCCTCGTCGTACAGTTGAAACGATTGAGGTGGACGCGGCTTTTCGGACAACTGTTTAAGTGAAAGTTCTGCTCCAAAACTAATGACCGGGGTGGGTGTCGAAGAAGAGAGGAGCGGGACGTGTCAAAAGACCGGAGAAAGCACAGCGCATCATTCAAGGCGAAGGCGGCCCTGTAAGCGATCAAGGGCGAGGAAACGGTGGCCCAATTGGCCGCCCGGCACGAAGTCCATCCCGGTCAAATCCGGATGTGGGGAAAGACCCTGCTGGAAGGAGCGGCCGGTGTCTTCGGCGGAGACCGCGACAAACGCCAAAAGGCCGATGAGGCCCTTGTTGCCCCGCTCTACCAGCAAATCGGCCGACTCGAAGTGGAACGGGATTTCTTGTGCGAGAGAGGGCCAGCCCATAAGCCGGAAGTGGCGTCGGGAGGTGGTGGGCCGGAGTGTACCGAACTGAGCCTGTCTCAGAAGGGGATTTGTAGACAGGTTCACTCTGACACGAGGGTCAGATCCAGGCGATGAAATGGTGAGGGGTCGCCGTCAATTGCCTCAGTTCACGAGACAGGACAAGGCTTCGGACCGTGAAACGGATTGCTCAAGGCTCGGGAGGAGCTCCACTCCCACCACAGGGTGCGCAGGTTGAAAGCGGTGGCCAACATGATCCACTCGGCCGCCACGTTGGTGAGGCCGCGCAGCAGGAACCTCCGTGCGCCCTGTTGCTCCTTGATGATGCCGAAGACCGGCTCGCACAGATGCTTTCTCAGCCGGTAAGCCTCTTTGGCGACGGAGGTAGACATCCAGGCACGATGACGGCGCAGCGCTGCGTCGTGCGGCCCTATGGCCAGGCTTCGCCCGATCTCCCTGGCCTTGGTACAGGCTCTGAAGGCCGGGCATGCCTGACAGACGGCGCCGGAAGCCCGGTACAGTCGCAACGGGACTCCGTTCGCATGCTGTATGCGGACGAACTTGAGCGTCTGTCCCTGCGGACACGTAAAGCTGTCGCTGTGCTCGTCATAGGTGAATTGGTCCTTGTGATACGGGTCTTTGAGGAACCGTTGCCGTGCCTCTGACACCACCACCTGCTGGCCTCGACGGTCACACTCCGCCAGGTGACTGGCGGAGAAGTATCCGGCGTCGGCCAACGTCATCTGCGACTTCGTCCCGGTCGTCTCTTCGGACTGCTCCACCATCGGCGCCAACAGGGAGTTGTCATTGGCCTGATCCACCACGTCCACGGCGGTGACCAACATGCCGGAAGTCCCCTCTTCTGTCTTTGTGGCCGAGACCATAGCCTGGGCGTTGTAGCCAGCCACGATGCCCTGCCGTCCCTTCATCAGCCGGGCCTCCGGGTCGGTCAGGTTGATGCGCTTGTGGCGCTTTTGACTCCCAAGGTCGGCCATCGCCTGCTTCACCTGCTCTCTCAAGACCTCCTTGTCGGCCAACTTCTCAGGCAGATTGACGGCAGAGGCATCCTCTCCCGCTTCGTTCTGTGCCTCGAGATCGGCTATCGTTCTCTCCAACCGATCCAACAGCCCTCTCAGTCCCTCAGCATCGTAGCTCCTGTTCACTGAGGCGTTGGCGACCACCTTCGTACCATCCACCGCCTGGACCGCCAGATCCACCAACTCCTTGGCCACCGCCGTGCGCACCGTCCGCTCGAACAGCTTCCTCATAGCCTGTCGATGCCCTTTGTAGAACCTCCACAGGGTGTTGTGGTCCGGATGCTGCCACCCGGTCAGCCACAGGTACGGTATCTGATCCCGGCAGGCCGCCTCCAGCTTCCGGCACGAGCGCACACCGGTCATGAAGCCGTACAGCCACACACTCAACAGTGCACGGGGGTGGTCCGCCGGCGCTCCCAGCACGTCACCGTCTATGTCTACGCCAAGTTCAGCCCAGCCACCTCGATCCAGAGCACCGACAAACTCGCCTACGAACCGTGCGGGATGATTCAATGGCAGCAGTTCGTCAAGTGTCGGCGGCAGCATCCACATCTGCTCTCGGCCCATATCTCGAAGCGGCATATCGGCATCTCCCCAACTGATGTCGCTTCGAATGTACACCCGACGACATACCCGTTGCCAGATCAGACTTCTGAGACAGGCTCAGCTGCGAACTTTGTATCTTTGGCTATATGGGAGAATTCCCTTACAGGGCTGTTCCGAGTGCGGCAGACCGACCGAACTTTGGTCATGGTAGGCCGCCGAAAAGCGAGGGTCGCCGCACTCATCCCTGAAAGAGCTCGAACGGTTGCCTGGGCTGATTAAGCCCGCATCTTGCAAGGCCGAGCCAGCACAGCAGGGGAGGTGAACATGAAACGAGAACCCATCTACATCGGCATCGACGTCGCTAAAGACCGTGTGGATATCGCCGTACGTCCAACAGGTCAGAGCTGGAGCGCGTCCTACGAGGAAGAGGAGGTGGAGAAACTGGTTGCCAGGTTGCAGGGATTGGAGCCGGCCGGGGTGATACTGGAAGCTACCGGTGGCCTAGAGCTTACATTAGCGGCGGCCCTGGCTGCGGCATCACTGCCAGTGGCAGTGATCAATCCCCGCCAAGTGCGTGATTTCGCCAAGTCCACCGGCCAACTGGCCAAGAACGACAGACTCGACGCCCAGGTCCTGGCCCACTTTGGAGAGGCGATCCATCCGCCCATGCGGGCGTTACGTGACGCTGACACTCAGGTCTTCGGAGCGATGCTGGCCCGTCGGCGTCAGGTAGTCGCTATGTTGGTGGCAGAGAACAATCGTCTGGGTCGCGCATTGCGAGAGGTGCGTCCTCGTATCGAGGCCCACATCGCTTGGCTGAAGCAGGAGCTGAGCGATCTGAACGGCGAACTTAGACAAACGATGCTCAGCAGTCCAGTGTGGCGCGAAAAAGATGAACTCCTGCGCAGCGTCCCCGGCGTGGGAAACCAGGT
Organism: Dehalococcoidia bacterium; assembly: GCA_965224415.1. Lineage (GTDB taxonomy): Bacteria > Chloroflexota > Dehalococcoidia > Lucifugimonadales > JAGWBF01 > DAOUJI01. Next base: position 418,161 of record CBDCZB010000003.1, read on the forward strand.
GTCCATGACATTGCTGGCCGACCTGCCTGAGCTGGGTTCCATAGGCCGGAAGGAAATCGCAGCTCTGGTCGGCGTGGCCCCATTCAGTCGAGATAGCGGACGCTACCGAGGGAGGCGTACTACCTGGGGCGGACGGGCCCGAGTGCGCGCCGTGCTGTATATGGGAGCCTTGGTGGCGGCACGCCGAAACCCAGTCATTCGACAGTTCTACCAGCGGCTTCTGGCGGCCGGGAAGCCTAAGAAACTGGCTCTCACCGCCTGTATGCGGAAGCTGCTGACCATGCTCAACAGCATGGCGAAGACAGGGAAACATTGGGATCCGATCACACCTGCGTCTTGACTTTCAAGACGGTTGCTTTTCGCTGGGAAGTTCCCCTATAACGGACAAGATGGGAGATTTGGGAGGGACACGCAAGTCTCCCAACCTTAAGGGTTTGAAGCTACTGCTTTCCAGTCATAGGCTTCGGTTCAGGTCCGCTCCAGTGCACGAGAAGGCAACACCAATTATCGATGCAACGCCCCTGCTAAGACAAGAAGCGCCGCAACGGTCCATACGGTATTTCCCTGAAAACGGAAGCCTACAAGTTAGGTGGACCCGGTCAGTTGGACAGGATATAGGTGGAATTAAGCGAGAGTCCCGCTGCTCATGCCAATGATACCAACACCCGTTCCGGTGGATCTCCCGTCACCTTTGAACTATCCCCCGTGGCATTCCTGGCATCGTGGAACACCTCGGCCGGGGTCCGGTAGCCCAAGGCCTGATGGGGCCTCTGGTCGTTGTAGAAACGGAGGTAGGCGCCCAGTTCCCTCCTGGCTTCACTAGCGTTGGCGTAGGCTTTCAGGTACACCTCCTCGTACTTCACCGTGCGCCACAGCCGCTCCACGAAGATGTTGTCGGCGTAGCGCCCCTTCCCGTCCATGCTGATCTTGACCCCATGGTCCTGCAGCGCCTGGGTGAATTCCAGGCTGGTGAATTGACTCCCCTGGTCGGTGTTGAAGACCTCCGGCTGGCCTTGCCCCAGCGCCTCCTTCAAGGCGTCGACGCAGAAGTCGGCCTCCAAGGTGTTGGACAATCGCCAAGCCACCACGCACCGGCTGTGCCAGTCCATGATGGCCACTAAGTAGAGGAATCCCCGGGCCATGGGCAGGTAGGTGATGTCGGCGGCCCACGCCTGGTTGGGCCGGGTAACCCTGGCGTTCCTCAATAGGTAGGGATAGACTCGATGCTCCGGCGCCGGCCGGCTGGCGCGTGGACTCCGGTAGATGGCCCGCAGCCCCATGATGCGCATCAGCCGCCGCACCCGCTTCCGGCTCACGCACCTGCCCTCCCGGGCCAGCCAGACCTTCATGCGCCTCGACCCGTAGAAGGGTGTATCCAGGCACTGCCTGTCCATGGCTTGCATCAAGGCCAGGTTCTCGCCGGAGGCTTCCCTGGGTCGATAATACAGGCTGGAACGGGCCACTCCCAGCAGGGCGCACTGCCGCGCTGTCGACAACGATGTGCGCTCCCGATCCACCATCCCTCGCCGCTGGGCCAGGCTCATGGACCGGACCTCTCCGACAAGAAATCCCGCTCCACCTTCAGCTGTCCGATTTCCTGGTACAGCCGGGCGATCAGGGCGGCATCGCTACTGGCCTTCTGCTCTTGCCCGTTGCTGAACACGCCGGCGGCACCCGAGGTGAGCGCTTTCTTCCAAGCCTGAATCTGGCTGGGGTGGACCTGGCGCCTGGCCGCCAGTTGGGCCACCGTGTCCTCCCCCTTCACCGCCTCCAGGGCCACCTTGTCCTTGAGAGCCGGGTTGTGCTTTCTCCGTTGTTTCGACATTTCCCACTCCTCTTTGACAGCAACCGCTGCCCTCAGTTTAGGAGCAGGACTCTCGCTTAGCTGCCTGTCCAGTTTCCTGGGTCCACCTCACGGGGCACCCACGACGTAACGCACCCCACCATCCTGTAGGGGGCTTCGCCCTCGTCTCCCGACCTTCCGACCCAGCCTTAGGACCACTCGCTCCCATGCAACTCCGACGTGGCCGGACTCTGGCCCCACAGCCCGACGTTCCGCCTTGTACTTTTACAACTTCGCCGGAACCAGCCCATTCATAAATTGCTCGCAGAAACGGCTCCGACTTCACTCCTTCTGCCCCTGTTTCAGGTTCAAAACGGCCCCAGACTTGTATTTCTACAACTGCCGCAAATCCCTGTACACGGGTACGACACCCAATTCGGCCTCCGAAGCCACTCCGGACGGCCTCAGACGGGGACTCGACACCCCCGGATAATTGCTTGATGCAATGTAGTTGCCTCGGCCCACGCCACGGCTCCCGCTGGGAGCTTTGGCTCCAAATCTGTGGAACCAGACCTTTCACCAAGCCTTGAACGCCCTAGTACTGAACCAAATCAGGATTGGCAGGGATAGAGGCGATGGAGTTTGCGTCTGGCGTCTTGGGCAGTGAACCGCCAGTTAATGGTAGCTCCTATCGCGTTCCGCTCTGACACGCAGGCGCTGACGGCTCTTTCCAGGCTGTCCTCATCTCCGTTGCGTCCGCGCAGGCAGGCCCGGGCCAGCACGCTGAACTCGATCTCCGCCATATTCAGCCAGCTTCCGTGCTTGGGAGTGTGGTGCAACTCCAGCCGCTTGGCGATGCGCCGGGCCTCGGCCGCCGGGAAAGTCTCGTAAAGCGAGGCCATCCGATGCGTGTTCAGATTGTCGAGAACCAGCCGAATCACCGGGACATCGGGGTAGGCCTCATCCACCAGCCACCGCATCTGCTGAGCGAAGTCCTGCATGGTGCGTTGCCGGGTTATCGCCACGTGGCGCCAGCCCCGGCGAGGCTCACAGGTGAGGAACAGGTTGCGCGTCCCTCCCCGCTGGTATTCGTAGTCCTCACGCCTCGGCCTCCCAGGCTTTGCCGGCAGCGGTTCCCTCACGTCGGCCAGCAACTGGGTGGAGGTCTCGTCAAAGCAGACCACCGGCCTCTGCGGATCGTAGGGCTCGGCGTAGAGATCCAGCACGTCCTCCATGGCCGCCACGAACTCTCCACCTACCTTGGGGATGCACCATTGTTTCTTGAGCCACGGCTTGAGCGTGTTTTTTTAGCCGCAGGCGGACCGTCTCGGGAGATAAAGACTCCACCAATCCCAACTCCACCACCTTGCCCGCCAGGGCCCGCATGGTCCAGTGGTCATGACCGTCGGGCACCGGGCTGCAGGCCAAGGCTATCAGGTGGGCCTCCACCCTTTCATCCACCTTTCTGGGCCGGTTGACCTGGTTATGGTGCCTCAGCACCTCGTCCAGTCCTTCCTCGGCATACCGCCGCTTGGTGCGGAACACGGTCCGCTCCGACACGTCCAGTGCGGTGGCCACCTGGGGGGCGGTCCAGCCCTCATCTATCTTGATCAGGATGCGGGCCCGGGTAATCGCCTGTGCGGAACTCCTCCCAGCCCTGATCATCTTCCTGAGCCGTCCCTTTTCCTGTGTTGCCAGCCGGACTCCGTACTTCTCCTGCACCATGACCACCTCACATCCCACAACCCTTCGTCTATCCCCAAGGTAGCATCCTGTCTGGGCTCACGTACTAACTGACAATGCCAGATTGGCCGAATACTAGCGCCAAATCGCTCACTCCAATGTAGCTTCGAACGTGGCAGCGACTACTCCCTGCGAAGCTGGCCTTGTTTAGTATCGAGGACCTCAATGCGGCCAGAACCGGCCTTTCCCTCCAAGTGATCACAGCAACCGGCTGATGAGTTCCGAAATGACTTCGATTCCATTGCTGAATGGCCCAGGATGTCCGTTTCTGCCCGAAGTCTCGATTCCCTGTACACCCCTTGACGGCGGTTGGTGCCCAATCCGATGGGCCAACCTGGGCCACCGTCCCCGCCGCCGAATCCCCCTAGTACTGAACCAAATCAGGATTGGCATGGATAGAGGCGATGGAGTTTGCGTCTGGCGTCTTGGGCAGTGAACCGCCAGTTAATGGTAGCTCCTATCGCGTTCCGCTCTGACACGCAGGCGCTGACGGCTCTTTCCAGGCTGTCCTCATCTCCGTTGCGTCCGCGCAGGCAGGCCCGGGCCAGCACGCTGAACTCGATCTCCGCCATATTCAGCCAGCTTCCGTGCTTGGGAGTGTGGTGCAACTCCAGCCGCTTGGCGATGCGCCGGGCCTCGGCCGCCGGGAAAGTCTCGTAAAGCGAGGCCATCCGATGCGTGTTCAGATTGTCGAGAACCAGCCGAATCACCGGGACATCGGGGTAGGCCTCATCCACCAGCCACCGCATCTGCTGAGCGAAGTCCTGCATGGTGCGTTGCCGGGTTATCGCCACGTGGCGCCAGCCCCGGCGAGGCTCACAGGTGAGGAACAGGTTGCGCGTCCCTCCCCGCTGGTATTCGTAGTCCTCACGCCTCGGCCTCCCAGGCTTTGCCGGCAGCGGTTCCCTCACGTCGGCCAGCAACTGGGTGGAGGTCTCGTCAAAGCAGACCACCGGCCTCTGCGGATCGTAGGGCTCGGCGTAGAGATCCAGCACGTCCTCCATGGCCGCCACGAACTCTCCACCTACCTTGGGGATGCACCATTGTTTCTTGAGCCACGGCTTGAGCGTGTTTTTTTTAGCCGCAGGCGGACCGTCTCGGGAGATAAAGACTCCACCAATCCCAACTCCACCACCTTGCCCGCCAGGGCCCGCATGGTCCAGTGGTCATGACCGTCGGGCACCGGGCTGCAGGCCAAGGCTATCAGGTGGGCCTCCACCCTTTCATCCACCTTTCTGGGCCGGTTGACCTGGTTATGGTGCCTCAGCACCTCGTCCAGTCCTTCCTCGGCATACCGCCGCTTGGTGCGGAACACGGTCCGCTCCGACACGTCCAGTGCGGTGGCCACCTGGGGGGCGGTCCAGCCCTCATCTATCTTGATCAGGATGCGGGCCCGGGTAATCGCCTGTGCGGAACTCCTCCCAGCCCTGATCATCTTCCTGAGCCGTCCCTTTTCCTGTGTTGCCAGCCGGACTCCGTACTTCTCCTGCACCATGACCACCTCACATCCCACAACCCTTCGTCTATCCCCAAGGTAGCATCCTGTCTGGGCTCACGTACTAACTGACAATGCCAGATTGGCCGAATACTAGTACTGAACCAAATCAGGATTGGCAGGGATAGAGGCGATGGAGTTTGCGTCTGGCGTCTTGGGCAGTGAACCGCCAGTTAATGGTAGCTCCTATCGCGTTCCGCTCTGACACGCAGGCGCTGACGGCTCTTTCCAGGCTGTCCTCATCTCCGTTGCGTCCGCGCAGGCAGGCCCGGGCCAGCACGCTGAACTCGATCTCCGCCATATTCAGCCAGCTTCCGTGCTTGGGAGTGTGGTGCAACTCCAGCCGCTTGGCGATGCGCCGGGCCTCGGCCGCCGGGAAAGTCTCGTAAAGCGAGGCCATCCGATGCGTGTTCAGATTGTCGAGAACCAGCCGAATCACCGGGACATCGGGGTAGGCCTCATCCACCAGCCACCGCATCTGCTGAGCGAAGTCCTGCATGGTGCGTTGCCGGGTTATCGCCACGTGGCGCCAGCCCCGGCGAGGCTCACAGGTGAGGAACAGGTTGCGCGTCCCTCCCCGCTGGTATTCGTAGTCCTCACGCCTCGGCCTCCCAGGCTTTGCCGGCAGCGGTTCCCTCACGTCGGCCAGCAACTGGGTGGAGGTCTCGTCAAAGCAGACCACCGGCCTCTGCGGATCGTAGGGCTCGGCGTAGAGATCCAGCACGTCCTCCATGGCCGCCACGAACTCTCCACCTACCTTGGGGATGCACCATTGTTTCTTGAGCCACGGCTTGAGCGTGTTTTTTTTAGCCGCAGGCGGACCGTCTCGGGAGATAAAGACTCCACCAATCCCAACTCCACCACCTTGCCCGCCAGGGCCCGCATGGTCCAGTGGTCATGACCGTCGGGCACCGGGCTGCAGGCCAAGGCTATCAGGTGGGCCTCCACCCTTTCATCCACCTTTCTGGGCCGGTTGACCTGGTTATGGTGCCTCAGCACCTCGTCCAGTCCTTCCTCGGCATACCGCCGCTTGGTGCGGAACACGGTCCGCTCCGACACGTCCAGTGCGGTGGCCACCTGGGGGGCGGTCCAGCCCTCATCTATCTTGATCAGGATGCGGGCCCGGGTAATCGCCTGTGCGGAACTCCTCCCAGCCCTGATCATCTTCCTGAGCCGTCCCTTTTCCTGTGTTGCCAGCCGGACTCCGTACTTCTCCTGCACCATGACCACCTCACATCCCACAACCCTTCGTCTATCCCCAAGGTAGCATCCTGTCTGGGCTCACGTACTAACTGACAATGCCAGATTGGCCGAATACTAGGGCCGTGTTGTTGTTCTACGATTATGTCAGTAGCTAACTGGTCAGCGAAAATGTCATCCCATGGAAGGAGTGACATTGACGCAGAAGGAGCAGACGAGACTTCAGGTGCTCAACAGCGTTCTGGCAGATCAGGTGGCGGTATGTCAGGCGGCCGAGGTCCTGGAAGTGAGCGAACGTCACATGAGGCGTATTCTGGCGGCCTATAGGCTATAGGAAGGAGGGTGCCGCCGCACTCGCCCACGGGAATCGTGGCCGCCGACCGGCCAACACCACGACGGAGACCAAGATGACTTACGTGGTGCAGCTGGCCCGCACTCGCTACGCTGGAACGAACCATACGCATCTGACCGAGTTGTTGATGGAACGGGAGGGCATCGACCTGAGCCGCTCTACGGTACGCCGCATCCTGGTCAGCGCCGGTATGGACAGCCCCCGCCGCCGTCGGCCGCCCAGACACCGTGTCCGGCGCAAACGCATGGCCCAAGAAGGGATGCTGGTGCAGATAGATGGGAGCCACCATCCGTGGCTGGGGGAGCAAGGACCCCGGTTCGCCCTGCTGTTGGCCGTGGACGACGCCACCGGCACGGTGCCTGACGCTCGGTTCAGTCAGGAGGAGGACACCCGCGGCTACTTTCTTCTCATGGAGGGGTTGATCCGGCGATGCGGAATGCCGCTGGCCGTCTACAGCGACCGCCGCCCGGTCTTCAAATTCACCGGCGATATCGACCGTTACCCGGCAGGCCCGACTCAGTTCGCCCGGGCGATGGAGGAGCTTGGGATCCGGCAGATCTTCGCCAGATCACCCCAGGCAAAGGGCAGGGTGGAGCGTGCTGCCGCCACCTTCCAGGACTGCGATGATGAATCCCGGGGCGCCTGGCTGGAGCCGCCACCATCCCTGAGGCAAACGAGGTCCTGAATAGCTTCCTGCCACGATTCAATAAGAGAAGTGTGGGGTTCCGGCAGAGGACTCAAGCGTTGCTTACCGCCCTATGGAGTCATCGGTGTCCCTGGATCAGATACTCTGCTTCAAGCGCCGCGGCAAGGTGGCCAGGGACAACACCGTCAAGCACAACTGGCGTACCTTGCAGCTGCTGCCTGGTAAGGAGCGGCCTAGCTACGCCGGAGCGCAGCTGGAGGTCCATGAGCGTCTGGACGGTCAGCTCCTTGTGCAGTACCAGGGACGCACGATCCCTACACAGGAGGCGCCGCCGCGCCCTGGAATTCTCCGTGCCTCCAATGGTCCTCTCCGATATGGCCCCGGCCTTGACCGTAGAGTCAACAGGGTGGGCAACCACCCCAAGGAGAGCCTGGCATCCCTCGGCGTCATTGAGGCCGACAGTGCCACATTGAACGGCGACGGCAAAGTTCGCAAGCCTCCGGCATCGCCACGCAGGAAACCCACGCCGCGACAGAGGGTTCGGTGGAAGGCCGTGCAGCAGGCTAAGCTTCGGGGCCTCTCCATTCGGGCAATCGCCAGGGAGTTGGGCATCCACAGGAACATGGTCCGCAAGTACGCCAAAGCCAAGAGCCCGCCTATGATGCGCACCAAGGTCAGGTCCCGCGTATCACAGTCCGATGGTATGACAGTGGCCTAGATGGACATTTTCCCTGACCACTCAGGCGGACATAATCGCTGGACATCGACAATCCATAGGCTCAACTTCCAACCTATGGATGGCCGCGGCCGGTCCAGTTTGCGACCGCCGAATGTCAGCGACTACCCGCCCGCACGGTCCACTTTACCGCCGCCTTTGACACCTGCCCAGCCCGATACGCCACTTGGCGGAACAAAGCCTTTGCCGTTGGGTCTCCGCACGTCACTTTCAGGGATAGACTCTCACGCTTGGCCAAGGACAACGGGGGATATTGCCAAATTCCATTTAGGTCGGTATCATTCAATCGGATTTTCCGTATCTAAAACCCGTCTTTGAGTGTATGAAAACCCGTCATTGACCGTAGGATTCTCGGTGGTTTCGGAGTCCATGTCATCGTCGGTTTCCGTATCTGAAACCCGACTTTGACTTTCAAGGTCCAGGTCAAATCTGAGGGCGTATTAGTTGGGGCCGTGATGCCGGGGCATAGCCTCAATCAGCCCTTCATCCCGAAACCGCTTCAACGCTTTAACGACGGTATCCCGCGTTACCCCAACTTCCTTGGCGAGCGATTCCTGTTTGCTGTCCTTGCCCCATAACCTGCCCGTTCCCGCTCGGAAAGCCAGATAGCGCAACACTGCCTTTTGTGTGGACTTATGCCGTAGGACCTTAGGATGCGTTCTGCGCCCACTGTCTACGTTCATTCCTGGGCCGCACGGGGCCGTCACTCTGAGGCCCCGGAGCGAGCATCGCGTAAATCAATGTAGGCCAGAATGTCCGCAACCCTGAAACGGACGGCTTGCGGCCCTACCTGTATGGCCTTGGGGAATTCAGGGTCACGACGCCAACGGGATAAGGTGCTCCTGGTGATGCCCAAAAGTTCGGCTGTTTCAGCCGGAGTAACAAGGACTTTCTCCATCGCACACACTCCCGCCACAGGTTAGTCGATAGGTCCCAGCTGGCGCGGGTGGTCGGGCCCTCTGGCTCGGATGGGTATGTCCTCCCCAACTACCATATCAGCCGTTTCTGTCCCATGTCAACCCAACATATGTCACTATGTGTTCAGGTAGTCGCTCCAAGCTTGCATCAGGCCCACACGGGCGTCAAACAAGCTAGAGCGGAAGTAGGCGGCTTCAACCTGATTCTTGACGGCGTGGGCAAGGGCAGCTTCCGCCGTCTCGCGGCTGGCCCCCGATTCAGCCGCCCAATCCCTGAAACTCGATCGGAACCCGTGGGGTACGCAGTCTATCGAATTCTCCCTGAGAAGCTTTGACAAGGTATTGTCCGACAACTCACGGCCCCTAGAGGCTGGGAACACAAGGCCCCTATCGTCTGACAGGTCCTTGGCCTGTGCCAGCACGTTCAAGGCCCCGCTCGATAGGGGTACGCGATGCTCGACACCGGATTTCATGCGGTCGGCTGGCACAGTCCAGGTTGACGATTCCAGGTCAATCTCTGACCACCTAGCCCCGCGCACTTCCCCTGACCGGCTGGCGGTCAAGGCTATGAATTCCAGGGCATACACAGACGCCCGATACGCTCCGGTTGACCGGATCCGCTCCAAGGCCGCGGCAACCTCAGAGTAGGGCAAGGCCCGTTGATGTTCCCGCTTGTGTCCGTTCTTGGGGAGGGCGGCCCCAAGGGCGTCGCCAGCCGGATTGTCTTGACGATGGCCTTGGGCAACCGCCCACTTCATAACGGCGCCTATCCGTTGCCGGACTCTACGGGCAGTCTCCCGCTTATCGTTCCATATCGGAGTAAGGACCGCCAGCACGTCCGCCGTTGTGATCCGGTCAACCCGCTTGCCGCCCAGCTTCCCAAGGGCGTAATCTCTCATGCTGGCCCGCCATTGGGCCTCAGACTTCCCCGAATCCCGCCAGCTGGCAGCGTGAATCGCCAAGACGGATTCCAGGGCCTCAGAGAACGTCGGGGCCTTGGCTTCTCTGTGATTTATGTCTTGGCCTTGGGAGACGGCCCTACGATTCGCCAGGGCAGCCGCCCTAGCTTCGTCCAGGGTTACGATGGGGTAGGCCCCTAAGCCGATGTTGACAGGTCCTTGGCCTGAAACGATAATCCGTTGTGACCATGTTTTTGACCATCCCCCGCCAGCCCGTTCCTTCACCAACAAGGACAGCCCGAATCCCCCACGCCCATCGCCATACCGTCCAGGATGGGCAACCCGCTCGGCAAAAGACTTGGAAAGCTTGCTCGGACGGTCCATCGGTTATCACTTCCGGTATTACTTACTTGCATAATACACCATGTAACAGGGTGTTACAAGATGGTTCACAGGACACTTCCAGGCTGTAGTTGGCTAGCTAGGAAAGATTGCATGGTAAAGACACTTCTCAAAGGGAGATAGTACGGGCTGATTGCGGTGATTCCTCCGCCACCATACGATTCATTAGCTCGTCGCATTATGAACAGCTATTATATTTGGACGATCGGCTGCCAGATGAACGTGGCGGATTCGGAGCGCCTCAGCAGCGCTCTGGAGCAGTTGGGGTTGGTGGAAACTGACAGGCCCGGCGACGCTGACGTGTTGGTACTGAACTCCTGCGTGGTGCGCCAGAGCGCCGAGGACAAGGTCATCAGCCACCTGGGGTTCGTCAAGCAGGCGAAAGTGAAACGCCCCGATAGTGTCCTGGCCCTCATGGGGTGCATGGTGGGATCAGACGCTTCACCTCTTCGAAAGCGTTTCCCCTACGTAGACGCTTTCCTGAAACCCCAGGAATACGGCCCGCTGCTTGACATCGTGGGTCAAAGAATGGGGTTGGACTGGGAAGGCTGCGTTGGGACTCTGACGCCTCCCCGACCGTCGGTCAGCGCTCATGTGCCCATCATCCACGGGTGCGACCTGATGTGTACATTCTGCATCATCCCCTACCGAAGGGGAAGGCAGACTAGCCGTACCGTGGATGACGTTGTTCACGAGGTCGAGCTTCTGGCGAGCCGGGGTGTTAAAGAGGTCACCCTTCTGGGCCAGACGGTGGATGCCTACGGGCACGACCTGGACGAGGATGTGGATCTGGCCGACCTGCTCCGGGCCGTCGACGACGTCGATGGGCTGCAGCGGATCCGTTTCCTAACCTCCCATCCGATGTTCATGAGCGACCGGATTCTCGACGCAGTTGCCGGCCTAAAGAAGGTCTGCGAGCACATCAATCTTCCCGTGCAATCGGCCGATGACGAGGTGTTGGCCAACATGCGCCGACGCTACACCCTGGACGAATACAGACGACTGGTCGACCGTATTCGCCAAAGGATGCCGCACGTCGCGCTGTCCACCGATGTGATAGTCGGGTTTCCGGGAGAGACCAGGGAACAGTACGAAAGGACCCTCGACTTGCTTGAGGAGGTGGAGTTCGAGAAGGTGCACTCCGCCGCCTATTCTCCCAGGCCAGGAACGATAGCCTGGCGCAAGATGTCCGACGACGTGCCTGCTGAGGAAAAGCAGTTCCGCCTCAAAAACCTGACGGAGTTGCAGGAACGCATCGCTTCACGCCGAAACTCCCGCCTCCAGGGGGAAACCGTGGAGGTCCTTGCAGAGATCCGGAAGAAGGGAAAGTTGCAGGGGAGGACGCGAAGCGATAAGCTGGTGTTTTGGGAAGGGGACGACTCGCAGATTGGCGAGTTGGTCAACGTCGAAGTGGCCAAGACCAGCCCTTGGTCTCTCCAGGGGAACGCGGTTTAACGCTGAAAGCAGGTGAACGCGTGACAACCAAGGCCAAGCAGCCGGTGATTCCCATTACTGAGATAGAGCACTCCGCCTTCTGCCGCACGGAAGACGAGCTTCCCGCCAAGTCCCTGGCTGAAGAAATCAAGGTCAACATCCGTTGGCAGAAGATTCCCACCGAGTACCTCCACCTCTCGCCCGAAGAGTTGGACGAGCGAATCAGAGCAGTCCGGGCCCAGCTCGGCGAGCGGGTGACCATACTGGGCCACCACTACCAGCGGGAAGAGGTCATCAAGTACGCCGATTTCCAGGGAGACTCCTTCAAGCTCTCCCAGAACGCCGCCTCCAAGTCCGAGGCCGACTACATAATCTTCTGCGGTGTCCACTTCATGGCCGAGACCGCCAGCGTCCTCTCCGCAGACCATCAGAAGGTTATCCTGCCCAACATCACCGCCGGATGTTCTATGGCCGACATGGCTCCCCTGGACGACGTGCTGGACGCCTGGGACGACCTTCAGGACGTGGTGGGAGACCAGGGCGGCATACTTCCCGTTGCCTACATGAACACCATCGCTGGCCTCAAGGCGCTGTGCGGCCGCCACGACGGGATCATTTGCACCTCCTCTAACGCCGCTGCAGCCCTGGAATGGGCCTACGAACGCTCGGGCAGGGTATTCTTCCTGCCCGACCAGCACCTGGGACGCAACACCGGGATAAAGCTGGGCATAGACCCCAACGAAATGGTCGTCTGGAACCCATACAAACCCCTGGGAGGCAACACGAAAGAGCAGCTCCAAAATGCCAAGATGGTGCTGTGGCAGGGCCACTGCTCCGTACATACTCGTTTCACGGTCAAGCAGATAGAGGGCGCACGGGCGCGCTTCCCCGACGTAAACGTCATAGTCCACCCCGAATGCATAATGGAGGTGGTCCAGGCCGCCGACATGGACGGCTCAACCGAGGTGATTCGCAAGACTATAAACGAAGCTCCAGCGGGCTCCGTGTGGGGAGTCGGTACTGAGATAAGTCTCGTGAACAGGTTGGCCAAGCAGAACCCGGACAAGACCATATTCTGCCTGGACCCGGTGGTGTGTCCCTGCTCCACGATGTACCGGATACACCCCGCCTATGTCTACTGGGTGTTGGAAGGTCTTCTCCACGGCGTGGTCGTCAACGAGGTGTCTGTGGACGAAGAGACCCGACGCTTGTCCCGCATAGCACTGGAGCGCATGTTGGCAGTGGTGTAAGGGCCAGCGGGTTCTATGATTCACCTGCTTCCCGAGGTGCAGCAGCTAATTGAGATGGCCCTTGCCGAGGACCAGGTGGCCAACGACCCCACTACGGACTCCCTGGTCCCCCATGACCTTCAAGCCAGGGGCGTCATCCGCGCCAAGGCCGAGGGCGTCCTGGCCGGTGTCGACGTGGCCCTCTCCGTATTCAAGCGCGTCGACCAACAGCTTGACACCACTGCATGGCTGGCGGACGGGTCTTCCGTCTCATCCGGCAACAACCTGGCCTTCGTGGACGGCCAGGCGGCGTCGATTCTCAAAGCCGAGCGGACGGCCATCAATTTCCTCCAGCGAATGAGCGGCATAGCGACGGAAGCCGCCCGCTACGTCAAGTTGGCGGAAGGGACCCGAGCCCGCATCGTGGACACTCGCAAGACGGTCCCCGGATTCAGGCTGCTGGATAAATACTCAGTGCGCATGGGAGGGGCGGGCAACCACCGGATGAACCTGGCCGACGGCATTCTGGTCAAAGACAACCACCTTGAAGCCATGCGCCATCAAGGTTTTGGAATCGACGGCATAGTCCGCAAGGCCCTGGATCAAGCCCCTCACAACCTCAAGGTTGAAATCGAAGTGGAGGACCTGACCGAGCTACAACAGGCTCTGGATGCCGGCGCCCACATCATATTGCTGGACAACATGCCGCCGGAGGAGATGAGGCAGGCCGTGGGCATAGTGGCGGGGCGGGCCGTGTTGGAAGCGTCGGGCGGCGTCAACCTCGATACCGTACGGGCCGTAGCGGAAACGGGAGTGGACCTAATTTCCGTAGGCAGCCTGACTCACTCGGTCAAAGCCTTGGACATCAGCTTGGACCTGGAATTCGCCTAGGCGCGTCGCGGGCGGTTCCGGTCCGTCGAGTCCAGCATGATGGTGACCGGCCCGTCGTTCACCAGCTCCACCTGCATATATTCACCGAACCTCCCGGTCTCAACCTTCAATCCACGCCCCTTGAACATCTCCACAACCTTCTCATAGAGAACCTCCGCAGCATCAGGGGAAGCGGCATCGGTGAAGTCGGGGCGCCTGCCCTTGCGGGTGTCGGCGTAGAGGGTGAATTGGCTCACGACTAGGAATTCTGCCCCCACGTCTAGAGCGGATTTGTTGAAACGACTTTCGTCGTCAGCGAATATTCGAAGGTTGACGGTCTTTTCCACCAGATAGGCTGCGTCTTCTTGGGTGTCGTCTTTGGAGACTCCCAGAAGGACCAGAAGACCGGGGCCGGTCTTGGCCGTCTCGTTTCCGTCGATGGATACGGAAGCGCCGGAGACGCGCTGGAGCAGGGCCCTCAAGCCAGCCCCCTAGTGGGAGGGGCTCGCCGTTTCTTCTTTGCTTTCGGTGGCGGTGGCGGACTTGGATGACTTGGAGGAAGAAGTTGACTCCTTTTCCTCCTTCTCCTCCTTGGCTTCATCCTTGGAGCTGGAGGCCCCGCTGTGGCCCGTCTTCTTGTAGTCGGTGGTGTAGAACCCTGAACCCTTGTATATGATGGGGACCACCTGGAACTTGCGCCTGGCTTGACCTGCACACAAGGGACAGTCGGCCCGAGGCTCGGAGTCAAAACTTTGTCTCATCTCGAACACGTGCTCGCAACTGCTGCACTGGTAATCGTACCTGGGCAAACCGGCCCTCCTGAGTCGTCGTTGGCTTCAAAAGCAGCCCGAAGGAGACTGCGAATCGGAATCTAATCTATCATCGGGCTGTTTCCGATGTCAATCGAAACACGGCTGTTCGATGAGCGGATGGAACGTTCGCCAATGCCAAACAATTATTGGCAGCGACCGATAGATGACCACTGCGGGCCTTGCGTGGCATGATAGACGGTGAAGTTTGGTCTGGGGGTGAAGGCGCCCGTGGTTCCACGATTCTTTAGGGCCGCAGTTATGGCCGCGCTTTGCTTGTCCCTCGCCGCGTGCGGGGGAGCTGCCAGTCCGACGTTGATCCCCACACCTGAGCCTACGTCCACGCCGGTTCCGACTGCGACTCCAACGCCTCCGTCTGCACCCGTCCCAACCGCCGAGTCGGTCCCATACGTGCGGTTGCCCCAGGACGAGGGGGCGCACCTGACTCCTGTGGAGTGGTGGTATTTCAACGGACATCTCACCACCGAGAGCGGGGGGGACTACAGCTACCACTTCGTGACATTCCAGTTGGTCTTGCCGGATGGCCCGACGGTAAGGATTGCACAACTAAGCTGGGCGGACCATTCCCAGGGAGTCCACCTGATCGCTGAGCTGCCCGAGGCGGTCCAGGCTGAAGCGACCTCTGGGGAATTCGACGGCAGCGTGTCCTCATGGAAGATGACGGGGGATGGTGAGGACTACTCGCTAGCGTTCCAGGTCGGTGAGTATGACGTAGAGATGCGGGCGACCTCCCGTAAACCGGCTGCGCTCCACGACGGCAACGGGTACGTCGACTTGGGAGTCGCCGGCAAGACCTACTACTATTCCCGCACGAACTTGGAGACCACCGGTTCTCTCATAATAGACGGAAAGTCCCGGGAGCTTTCCGGAACGTCTTGGATGGACCACCAGTGGGGCGACTTCACCACCGCCGAGATAGGTTGGGACTGGCTGAGCCTATTCTTGGACGACGGGTCGGAACTTACGGTGTCAGTAGTCTGGGAACGCGACGGACGGAAGCACATCGAGACCGGCGGCACCTATGTCCCACCGGACTCCGGCGCCGTGCATCTGAGTGGAGATGACATAACGCTCAACCCCAAGGGGTCGTGGACGAGTGAGGCCACCGGCGGCGAGTATCCCATGGGATGGGACCTGAGAGTCGAATCGTTGGGTCTGGATGTTGCGCTTACTCCTCTTATGGAAGATTCCGAGTTTATAGCCATAGGCTTCCTACCGGTGCACTATTGGGAAGGAGGGGTGGATGTAGAGGGAGTTAAGGGTGGCTCTCCGATCATGGGCAAAGGGTTCGTTGAGATGACGGGCTACGCACCCTTGAGGACGGAATCGCCGCCAGCACCCTGATAGAGAGGGTTGGGATACAGGAAGATGAACGGGGAAATCACGGAGGGGCCATGAATGGTGCCGGAATGGTGATATACCACGGCATCGGCGGCGGCGCTGACCTCCGGGAATACGGGCGTATAGCAGATGACCTGGCCTACGACTCCTTGTGGGTCACCGAGCGTTACCTCCATGAAGAGACGGCGTCCATGCTAGGTTATCTGGCCGCGGCCACTTCCAGGGTCAAGCTGGGCGTCGGAGTGGTCAACCCCTTCACGCGACATCCCGCCCTGTTGGCGATGATGGCGGCCACCCTGGACCGCATCAGCGGCGGCCGGTTCGTCCTGGGCATGGGACGAAGCGACAGTTTCATCATCGAGGAGCGGCTGGGCATCTCCTATTCCCGGTCACGGACAAGGCTGGAAGAGGCCCTAACAATCGTCCGGGAGTTTCTGGAAAAAGGTTCAGCTTCCTATCAAGGCAGGATATTCAACCAACCCGAGGTCAGCCTGGAGATGAGGCCCGTGCAAGAGAAGCTGCCCATCTATATGGCGGCCATTGGCCCCAGAGCGCTGAAGACAGCGGGCGCCTTGGCCGACGGTGTGCTGCTGAACGCCTACGTCTCTCCCGGGTACGTGAAGCACGCTGTGGAAATCGTCAGAGCAGCCTCTCAGGAAGCTGGCCGTGACCCGAACTCGGTGCGCATCGCCTGCATGTTGGTGATGCGCATGACGCCCCGCCCGGAGGAAGTCCGGTCCGGACTCAGGCAAAGGTTGGTGCGTCTGTATGCCGAGGCCCATGTGGGGGAGATTCTCCTGGAGACAGCGGGATTCGACCCGCAAACGGCCTCGCGGCTGCGCGTCCTGTATGAAGAGGGCGACATGAAAGGTGCAGTGGGGCTCGTCACCGACGAGATGGTGAACTCATGCTACGTTATAGGCCCTCCGGAGCAATGCAGGGAACGGGTGGAGGAGTACGTGAGAGCCGGCGTGGACGAACCGTTGCTGCTTCCCCGGTTGGAGGACTACCGGAACGTGGCTGAAGCTATGGCCCGGTAAGTCTGATCACTTCTGACGCCGGGCAAGAAGCAACCGGACCTGGCCCCGCGCTTCTATTTCCGCCCAGTCCGGGACAGGACCGCTTTCCAGCAGTCCTATTCTTACAACAACCTCGGACAGAAGATTTGCCGTGTCGATGCCCATGAATGAGGGTGTGAAAGGCTCCAGTCCCGTCCGGGCATCCCTCAGTTTTGACAGCGCGCCTCTACGGTTATGCCGCTCCATGTGCAGCAAGCCCACGGCGGACTTCAACAAGGCTTGGTAGAAGAGCCGGATGGGGTATCCCTCATGGAGCCATATCTCTTCCAGGGTCTCGTGGCAGCGCCAGTACTGGCCTTGGTTGAACTGCTGGACCGCGGTCTGAAGAGCGGCGGGCGGAACGAGGGGGCCTTGTAGGAAAGCGTTTACGCCCCGGTCATGGATGAGGTCCAGCCACTGACGGTCAAGCGCGGGGCGTTCGCCCTTGGCGGGCGTTGGCGGAGGCTTTTCAAACGGCATTAGAGCATTTTGCTGGGACAGTGGGTCCAGGTCCACAGCCGGACATCTTGCCCGGCCATTGAGTCTCCTGAGAGTATAGCTGTCCCAGGTCTTATTGAGGAGAGTTCAGGGAGCCGGTCGATGCACTCACGTCCGGCGCTCCTAGACTCTGGTGGTAGTCGCCTATGGCGATGGCATTCCATTCATGGGTGGACTTGCCCGTGCCGACCATGCCCCACCGGGTCATGACGGTGTAAGCCAGTTCCTCTTTACCTGCGTTGGCCCTCCCCAACATGGCGATGCGAACATCCTTAAGGGGATATATGAACAGGCGTATGTCGTGTTCCTTGGACCACTCGTGCAGGACCTTGCCTAAGGCCTCGACGCTCTCCTTCCTTTGAGGCAAATGCAACAGAGACTGGCGACCGCAAGCCGCCTCCGTGGGGCGCCAGAGTTCGGCCATCCGTTCCAGCTCTTTCTTGATGTTTTCTAATCGTTCCGGCAGCTTTGTGTGCTTGGAGCCGCATTTGGGATCCATCGCGCCGGTGTTCACGATGCTCCAGGCACACCCCTCTTGCCCTTGCAGCCGTTTAGGGTACCGGCCTTCGCTAAGCGCTCCCAACTTGGAGTTGTTCTCGGTTGAGAAGAGGGCCCAGCCCAACTCCCTTACCGACAAGTCTATCGCCAACAGGTTAGCCACGCGTCGTGCCTTTCTTCATTGGGCATTGGGTCGGATGCGTGAGAATTCCCCGCACTCCTTTAGGAATTATACGTCGCCGATGCCAATCTAGACGCATCGGACGACGCTTTTGTTCCGCGTCTTTTCCTGGAAGTCTCTGGCGCGTTCGCCCAGACAGTTTCTTGGAGGACCGCAAAGTCGAAAGGATTGTTGAGCCAGTAGTTCCTGGCACATTGAAGGCATCTCCAGTGGTCCTCTTCCTTGTATAGGTCACCGCTGCACCTGGTGCATCCCCTGAGTCTGAACATCGTATCAGCCTCCGCTATTTGCTGGTGTTGACTCTTAGCACACCTTAACAATCGAATATTAATAATTTGTTTAGGAATGCTAGGATTTTGCTGGATCTTCTCGGGAACTGGCCCCGGAAGGATATTTCGGGCTAAGGCGTTGAGAATATCAGCACATTTGTACTAGGGTCAACGGAGCGGCGTCACCCCCCTTGCGGCTGGCTCATTGCGAACCGTTCTCAGGGGAGTTATCATGCAGGCAAGTGAATCAAGGGTCCGGAAACGACCGGGCAGTCGCCAATCTGGGGCAGGCTCAGGAGGCCTCCATGAGCATACGTGTAGGGTACATGCCGGGCGGCTATCCCGCCGGTGAAGAGGGAAAAAGCCATCTCAAGCGCCTGGTGGAGGTGGGAGACGAGTATGGCTATGACTCGATATGGCTCTCCGACAGGGTGGTCGGAGAGAGGTTCAGCCCCGAGCCTATGATTGCCATGGCCATGGTCGCCGGATATTCGCCGACGCTGAAGTTCGGCACCAGCGTACTGCAACTCCCCATACGGAGCCCCGTGGTGTTGGCCAAGGAGATGGCCACGCTGGACTACCTTTCCGACGGGCGCTTTCTGCCCGCGATTGGGCTAGGCCAGGAAGACCCCCGGGAGTACGAGGCCTGTGGCGTGTCCAAGGCAGACCGGGGCAAGCGCACCGACGAGGCTATGGAGGTCATGCGCCGTCTCTGGCACGAGGACAACGTGACCCACGAGGGACAGTTCTACACCCTCCATGACGTAACTGTCACCCCCAAACCCGTGCAGGAACCTTCCCTGCCGGTCTGGGTCGGGGGTCGGAGCAAGGCGGCCCAGAGACGGGTCGGACGAGTCGGGGACGGATGGCTGGTGTCCTTTGCCACCCCCGACGAGGTCGCCCAGGGCATCGAGGTGGTGTTTGAGACGGCCGGAGAAAATGGACGGTCGGTGGATGAGGACCACGTGGGGGCCCTGATAGGCTTCTACATAGCGTCCACCAAAGAAGAAGCCGAGCAGCGCTCCGAGGGCTATCTGACCCGCCTCCGCGACGACGCCCACTTCACCGAATACACGGCCCTCGGGCCGCCAGACGAGGTCCGGGGCTTGGTGAAGCAGTACCTGAACGCAGGAGCTTCCAAGTTCGTCATGAGGCCCACCTGCTCGCCGGAAGAGACCTTGGAGCAGCTCGAACTCTTCGGCAAAGAGGTCCTCCCCGACTTCCACGGCTAGGCTTTTTCGGCGAACAAAACCGGAAGCCGCCTAAAGCGAACCCTTTCACCCATAAGCGGAGATGGAAAGGGCAAGTCATAGCGGTATTCGGCGGTGGAAGAGACGTGGGGTGACGATGGTTTTTGCTCGATGCGTGGATGTCTCGATATACCGACTCCATAACCTAGTCGTCCTCGTACCACGGTGTAATCAGCATGGTCGGATTCGACCAGCGGCCAGTGATACCGAGCTTGGCTTATTGAGGCTGGTCGAAGGGAGATAGAAGGCCACATGACTACACGACCGTTGCTGTCCTGTCCGTGCTGTGGGCCGTGATAGACTCTACAGTGAGTCCTCTCCGGGATGAAGTCAGACGCTTGCGGACTGACATAGACCACCTACACAGCGACACCCTACAAGGATTCGAGAACGCCTCTACTGAGTTGCGGTCTATACTTGGTGAGCATGAGCACACAGAGAGTGGGATTAAGGTGCCCTTACGATGATAATGGCTGACCCCAACAAGGTCAGGATTAGTCGGGAGATTCTGTCAGACGGGCCTGGCTACAAAGCCTACCCTCAGCATCGCTCCTTCAGGAACGGCGAAGAGACAACCAAACGACACATGGGTAAGTACGTTGAGGGGATGTACATCCCAACCTCTCCAGAGTGGGAACCACCTGACTACCTTATGGGCAAGCAGTGGCGCATCGTCAACGAAGCTGGTAACACAGTAGGACTGAAAGCGTACGTCCCCCCACTAGCGAGACGGCATCTATACACTGATGAAGTCATCAAGCGACATGAAGAGCGAAGAGAGGAAAGGCGTCGTGAGTTCGACCGTGACTCTCATTTCGAGGTGTTCCTCAAAGGGTCTCGTCATACTGTACTCTTTCGTTGGCCCTTCTGGAGACGACGACCTAGTCGAAGTGCCTTACTCGTGCGTGAGGTCTCGTTGAAGGAGAGACTACTTTGGAGGCTGAGACGCTTCTGTGGCTTCGATGTGCACGAGTAGAGGATAAGCCTAAGTGTGAGTATATCAATTCGGGGTCTTAGAGAGGATGTCCTTCGACCGCCATAGAGGGACAGCGGTTCTGTTGGGTTCATCGGATTCAAGGACCGGAGACCGAACGAATCCGCAAGCTAAATGAAGCAAACACCAAAGCGTGTACATGGGGTTGTCTGATTTTGCTTGTGGTCGTAATTGTGTTCGTAGTTGCGGTCATCATTGCGAGCACAGTCTCAGTCGTTGGGCAACCGATCACGAGGCTGCCTTGATTGAAGGTATGGTGTGTCATTGAAGATGGATATACATCCTTTCCGAATGATTTATCAGAAACATATCAGTCGATGAACATTTATGCAACTTAGGTATCATTCTGCAGCTAGGTTAGACACCACGATTAAGATGCCACGCGTTAGGTTTGGCGCCATTCCTCCAACGATTGAATATTCGTAGGTCGACGCAAAGACCCCGGGCCAGTACCCTTCATGTGAAATGCCCGGCTTTCGTGAACCTCTCCAGCTGAGCAATGAAGTCAAGAGGCAGCCAGGACGGAACGCATTTGTCCTTCTAATACGTTGTATGTAGAGAGAAGCGTCAAAGACTTGCTTGTCTCTCGGAAGGCGTCGGGTTCTCGTGTCCGCATGAATTGACACCCACACAGCTGCGTATATATACTCAATGCATATACTCAAAGGCTGAGAAGAGGAATAGTAGGTTTTCAAGCGGGGCTACAGAGAGTCGGGTGAGATGAGAGCCGGCGCCGGCGCGAAAACTGAATGGATCTCTGAGCCGCAGGGCGAAACCTCCCCGGACACGAGCGGGGAACAGTAGCCCGAGCCGGGTGGAGCCCGTTACAGGTCCGCGGCACGGAGGGCGGCGCATCCCTCCCCGCCGGTTGAGATGCCCCAAGCGGCCGCGCATGACAGGTCAAGCCGCAGGGCAATAAGGGTGGCGCCACGGGAACGTCCCGTCCCTTGAGGACTGGGCGTTTTTTTATTTGCCCCGTCATCCTTTTGTGGATGGGACATATTGGAGGGAAACAAGGAGCGGAATGACCAACGGAAAAAGACGGATACTCACGGGAATGCGTCCCACCGGAAAACTCCACCTGGGGCACTACGCGGGTGCCCTAGAGAACTGGGTACGGCTGCAGCACGAGTACGAATGCTACTTTCTAATCGCCGACTACCAGGCGCTGGGAGACCACATCCGAGACATCGCCGGAATCCGCCGGTCGGTGATAGACGTGGCAATGGACTGGCTGTCCGTAGGGCTGGACCCTGAGGAGAACGCTTTCGTGGTCCAGAGCTATGTGCCTGAGCACGCAGAGTTGACTATGTACATGGCCATGCTCACGTCCCTGGGCCGGCTCCAGCGCAATCCCACTCTGAAGAATGAGATGGCTCAGTTGGCCGACGAAAAGACCGAGGTGACCCTGGGGTTCTTCAACTACCCAGTGAGCCAGGTGGCCGACATACTTCTGCCTAAGGGAGAGCTGGTCCCCGTGGGAGAGGACCAGGCGCCCCACATCGAGTTCGCAAGAGAGCTGGCCCGCAAGTTCAACCGGACTTACGGGCCAGTATTTCCTGAACCCCGCGCCATGGTGGGCAGGGTGCCCAGGCTGGTGGGAGTGGACGGACAGGCCAAGATGAGTAAGAGCCTGGACAACGCCATCTACCTGTCCGACGACTCCAAGACCGTCGAGAACAAAATTAAGCGCATGATCACCGACGTGACGGGCAAGAATCCTCGCCTCAAGGCTACCGACCCCGGCGTGGTTGAGTATAATCCGGTGTTCCTGTACCACGACGCCTTCAACCCCGACACCCAAGAGGTGGATGACTTGAAGGACCGCTACGGGAAGGGAACGGTCAGCGACGCCGAAGTAAAGCAGACGCTAGTCAAAGCCCTAAAGGACCTACTGGACCCCATCCGCGAAAGGCGCGCCCACTACGAGGCCAACGTCGGCGAGGTCTACGAGGCCATAGACTCCGGGACCAAGCGCGCCAAGGTCATTGCCCAACAAACGATGCAGGAAGTCCGGGAGGCCATGCAGGTCATATACACGTGACCTTGCGGCCTACAGGCTCCACGGGAGAGATCCAAGAAAGTATGGACAAGCCATGTATAGACCGACTCTAGACGAAGTAAAGGCCATGGCGGGCCAGGGCAACCTGGTCCCCATATACCGGGAAATCGAGGCGGACCTGGAGACTCCGGTCTCCGCCTATTTGAAGGTGGCCCGTTCTCCCTACTCCTTCCTGTTGGAAAGCGTGGAGGGAGGGGAGAAGCTGGCCCGTTACAGTTTCATAGGCACGGACCCCTACAAGATTCTCAAGACAGGCAGAGGCACACCCGAGGGCGCCGTGGACCCTCTGATACCCATCAAAGCGGAGATGGACAAGCA
Source organism: Dehalococcoidia bacterium (assembly GCA_965224415.1). GTDB lineage: Bacteria > Chloroflexota > Dehalococcoidia > Lucifugimonadales > JAGWBF01 > DAOUJI01. The sequence continues at coordinate 441,166 of CBDCZB010000003.1, forward strand.
TAAGCTTATCCCGACGCCGGACCTGCCCAGGTTCCACGGCGGGGGCGTGGGATACCTGGCTTACGACGTGGTGAGGTATTTCGAGCCGAGGCTTAAAGAACCGCCCCAGGACACCCTGGGACTCCCTGAATCCATCTTCATGTTCAACGACACTCTTCTGGTCTTCGACCATCTGGCCCACACGATTAAGGTGGTCAGCCACGTCTTTCTAGAAGGAGACGTGGAAGCAGCGTACAAGGAAGCTGTAGCCAAGATAGAACGCATGGTGGACCGGCTCACGACGCCCTTGGAATTCCCACGTTCGCTGAAAGTTGACCCGGCTGCGGCAGGCCGCCCCGTGGAATCCAGCTTCACCCAGGCGGAGTATGAGGCGGCTGTGGAGGAGGCAGTGGAATACACCCACGCCGGGGACGTCATACAGGTGGTCCCGTCCCAACGGCTGCGGCGCAAGACCGACGCCATCCTTTCCAGATATACAGAGCGCTGCGTTCCATCAATCCGTCGCCATACATGTATTATCTGGAACTGGGCGACATACATATCGTGGGCGCTTCCATAGAGACCCTGGTCCGGGCTGAAGACGGAGTCATAGTCACTCACCCCATAGCGGGCACTCGTCCCAGAGGGAGCACTCCCGCCGAGGACGCTGCGCTGGAGGAGGAACTAAAGACCAGCGAGAAGCAACGGGCCGAGCACATAATGCTGGTGGACCTGGCCCGTAACGACGTGGGCCGTGTCAGCATTCCAGGTTCGGTGCACGTTCCCGACCTGATGTACGTCGAGAAGTACTCCAGGGTCATGCATCTGGTGTCTCACGTGGAGGGACGGCTGAAGCCTGAGCTTAACGCTTACGACGCCCTGCGTGCGTGTTTCCCGGCGGGGACTCTGTCTGGCGCCCCCAAGATAAGGGCTATGGAGATCATCAGCGAGCTGGAGGGCGACAAGAGAGGCCCCTACGGCGGCGCGGTGGGCTACTTCAGCTTCTCGGGCAACGTGGACACCGCCATCGTCCTAAGGACGGCGGTTATAAAGGACGGCGTGGCGTATGTGCAGGCTGGGGGAGGAGTTGTGTCCGACTCCACCCCCACCGACGAATACGAAGAGACCCTCCACAAGGCGGGCGCCCTCCTCCGCGCCATCGACAAGGCCGAGGGCCTGGCGTAGGGGATCCGGTCGGGCGCTAATTGTGCTTTGGTCGAAGTAGACTGGATTCAGCGTGTGGTAGACTAGCCGTCATGGGAAGCTATGAAGACTAAATACTTCCGAGACACGGACACACTCTACATCGAGCTTTGCTCCGCCGAGGTGGACGAGACGCGAGACTTGTACGAAAACACCCTTCTCGATCTAGACAGTGATGGCCGACTCTGCGCCATAACCATTGAGCGCGCCAGCGACCGTATGGCTATTCCGTCGTTCTCTTACGAGCAAATCCCGGCCTAGGCCACCCATTGTCTGGACGTGAGACTTCCCGAGAGCTATGCCAGATGCTGAATTTAACCCCCGAAGAACAGGCTTGGGTGGATGAATATAGCCGTGAGCTTCGGGAACGGTTCCCGGATAATATAGAAGGCGTCGTTGTATTTGGTTCTAAGGCCCGAGGCGATGACCGTCCTGACAGTGACGTGGATCTGTTGGTGGTCCTCCGGGAAGGAGACCGGCAAATTAAGAAGGAAGCCCGGCTTCTAGGCCATCGGCTCTCGGCTGCGTGGGACGCAGTGCCGTCAATCCTCGTTTACACCGATTCGGAATGGCAAGAGAGGGCAAAATACGGTTCACCATTTTATCGAGCTGTGATGCGTGACGGAGTGCACGTTTAGTGAATCCAGCGGTTGCCGGAGAGTGGAAACGCGCCAGAGAAAGTTTAGGAGCCGCACGGTCGTGCCATCGAGACGGATACCATGCGGACTCGGTCGCACGAGCCTATTGTGCAACTCTACACGCTGCCAAGGCTGCGTTAGAGCTTCAAGGCGTATCGGCGGAAAGACACACCGACGTGCGACGTATGTTTAGATTATATCTAGTCAAGGCTGGGTTGGTTGAAGAACAATGGTTGGATGTTATCGCCGTGGGATCGGATGAACGGATGCATTCGGATTACGACGTGATGGCAGTTTTCGATGACCAAGATTCCTTCGAAGCATGTCAACGGAGCGAGGCGTTTCTAAACCGCATTCGGTTGCTGCTCGGTGGGGCCGTTGCACAGGAGGGATTGGAAGGCGGGTAATTTCTGGAGGGTTTCCTAGAATTGACGTAGACGGTTCGAACGTACAAATTCAATGATTCCAGAATTATAAAAAGGAGGGACAATATGCTGAAGTCGTTTTATCATACGGGGTTTGTAGTCAAGAGCTTGGAAGAGTCGGTCAAGTTCTACACCGAGATCATGGGTCTGAACCTGAAGCGGGAACCCTTTGAGGCCACCGGAGAGTCCACTGAGCAGGTGACGGGACTGAAGGGCGTCACCATGAAAGTGGCCTTCGTAGACCTGATGAACGGCCATCACCTTGAGCTTATCGAATACGTATATCCCCCCGGTACGGAGGCCCACACCAACATAAACGACCTTGGCGCCGCTCATATAGCCTTCTACGTAGACCGGGCCGAAGAGCTCTATGAGTCGGCCAGCGCCAAGGGTGTGAAGTTCGTCAATTCTCCGGCGTACCGTTACAACGACCAGGGCGAGATCATCCGAAAAACCTTCTACGCCAGAGACCCCGACGGGAACTGGATGGAGTTCATAGAGGCCTTGGAGTAGGCACTTGATTCTGCTCATAGACAATTACGACAGCTTCACCTACAACCTCTACCAATATCTGTGCGAGCTGGGCGCTGAGGTTTCGGTAAGACGCAACGACGAGTTGACTCCTGAGGATGTAGAATCCATCGAGCCAAAGGGCATCGTCGTGTCCCCGGGACCGTGCACTCCCAGAGAGGCCGGAGTGTCCAACGACGTGATACTGCGCTGGGGTCCCACCATACCAACGTTGGGCGTGTGCCTGGGGCACCAGTGCATCGGCAGCGCGTTCGGGGGCGTCGTGGACCGTGCCGGGGAAATCATGCACGGCAAGACTTCCATGGTCCACCACGACGGCAAGGGCGTCTTCAAGGGACTCCCGGACCCCTTTGAGGCCATACGCTACCACTCCCTAGCCGTCTACAAAGAAGACTTGCCCGACTCGCTGGAGGTCACAGCTTGGACCGACAACGGGATTATCATGGGCCTGCGCCACAAGGAGCATCCGATAGAGGGGATTCAATTCCACCCGGAGTCCATCATGACTCCCGTGGGCAAGGACCTCCTCCAGAACTATCTTGACCAGGTGTATCGCAACAGCTAAGACAGCTCTCCAAGCCGGCGAAACAGCAGGAGGTAATTGATGACAACTCCGTCCAGCGAAGGTCCTATGGGTGTGTGGCGTCCCCCGTCATCGCGGGAGATGCGGGAAAACCGGGTCAAGCGGGTGTTGAGGGAGGGGAAGTGCGCCGTCTGCATTTACGGTGTTCCCACCGCTGACATGGCCGAGGTGATGGGCAACCTGGGCTACGACGCCATCTGGATTGAGATGGAACATGCGCCTCCCACACTGACCCTCAGGGACGTGGCGGAGATTTCCCGTGCCTGCGACCTATGGGGCATGAGCTCTATCTGCCGGGTCCCCAACGACCCTTGGATGATAACCCGGGTGTTGGATGCGGGATGCGACGGAGTAGCCGTGCCTCACGTCCGCAACAAGGCCGAGGCCGAGCAGGTCGTGCAGGCCGCCAAGTACGGGCCCATAGGCCGCAGAGGCGACTACACAGGGCGCCAAGGGATCGGCGTCTCCAACACAAGGGAAGCCGCCAACAGGGAGACGCTGGTCATGGTCTTCGTAGAAGAGGTGGAGGGCGTAAAGAACCTGGACGAAATCCTGGAGGTTGAGCACATAGACGTGATTTTCCTTGGCGCCGGAGACCTGTCCCAGGATATGGGCTACGCAGGCCAACGGTATCACCCGGAAGTCCAGGTGGTCGTCGACGACATGATACGTAAGTGCGCTGCAGCCGGAAAAGCCGCCGGAGTGGTCACCAATGACGACGACGTGGAAGAGTACGTCGAAAAGGGCGCCAGGTTCTTCCACATAGGCTGGCAGACCTGGGTGGCCAAGGGCACGGCGGCGTACATGGAGAAGATAACCCAGAAGATGAACAGTCTACCTTAGCATCAGGCGGCGGTATGCTAGAATATGCCTGAACGGACTCAGGGGGAAAAGGGGAAGAAGCCGACATGGTTTCCGCAAGCTCAAGGCGAGTCATGGAATTCACCCAGCATATATATCTGGGCATCTTGGCCACGGTTTATCCCAACGGGGGTCCCCAAGCCTTCCCCGTCTGGTTCGACTATGACGGCGACCGATTCAACATTGCTACGGACGCCGACGCGGTCAAGGTGCGTAACATCAGGGCCAATTCCAAGGTGGCCCTGTGCATCACTGACACCTCCCGGCAGGTGAGGTCGCTGACGGTGCTGGGCGTCGCCGAGGTGGAGATGAACAACCTGGCCGCCCAAGACCTGCACAAGAGGCTGGCGGTGCGTTACATGGGCCAAGACGAGGGAGAAGAATGGGCCGAGTCCATGGGTGGGGACGAAATGGCCATCGTGCGAATTGTCCCGACCAACTTTCTGTGGACCGGCTAGCCGGCTCCGGGCTATAGGCTCAAAATATGTCTCTTAAGATACAACAGTTCCTTGATCCACTTCTCGACGGCCAGTCCTTGATCATGGAAGAGGCCGCCTCCGTCATGGAAGAAATCATGGAGGGAGAGACGACGCCGGTCCAGTTGTCGGCCTTCCTTGCGGCGCTGCGCGCCAAGGGCGAGACTGCCGAGGAGATAGCCGGGATGGCCTCGGTCATGCGTCGAAAGGCTGTCCAGGTATCTGTAGAGGGAGACGTGGTAGACACCGCTGGGACCGGCGGCGACGGAAAAGGCAGTTTCAACGTGTCCACCGCGGCAGCTCTAGTAGCCGCAGGGGCTGGCCTCAAAGTGGCCAAGCACGGCAACCGGGCCGTGACCGGCTCATGCGGCAGCGCCGACGTGCTGGAGGCCTTAGGGGTCAAAATAGACCTGGGACCTGACGGAGTGAAACGGTGTATTGAAGAGGTTGGTTTCGGCTTCATGTTCGCACCGAACTATCATCCGGCCATGCGTCACGCCATGCCTGTGCGCCGCGAATTGAGAGTGAGAACGGTATTCAACCTGTTGGGGCCGTTGACCAACCCCGCGGGGGCGAAGCGCCAACTGCTGGGTGTGGCCGACCCACATATGTGTGGAACAATGTCCCAAGCCCTTGGTCTGCTGGGCGCTGAACACTCTATGGTCGTGCATGGAGAGGACGGGCTGGACGAGTTGACCCTCGGCGGCATGACTCACGTGTGGGAGACTGAAGGCGGAGTCACGCAGAAATACGTGTTGTGGCCGGAAGACTGCGCAATGATGCCCTGCTCATTGGACGAAATCAAGGGAGGGACTCCTGAAGAAAGCGCTCGAATGATGAGGGAGACGCTCCAAGGGGAACGAGGACCGTTGCGGGACCTGGTCGTGTTCAACAGCGCAGCCGTGATGCAGGTGGGTGGACTGGCGCCCGATTTCATAGAGGGGCGGGGCCGAGCCTTGGGCGCCATTGACAGCGGGGCGGCCCTGCGGACCCTCGACAACCTCGCGGCTCTGAGCCAGTCCTTGGCCTGACGCGGTTCGGACCGTGTCCAATTTCCGCCGCATTATCGATCCGCTCTATTCCTCAATCCTCCACAAATACCAGGGGCCATTTTCCTGCCATTCCGGCGAAAGACGGACCCATAGTAGGCGGGCTGGCTACACTCCCCCGTCATTTCGGCGTAGGCCGGAATCCAGAATAGCCAGCGTGTCCAGTTGCGGTGAATGCTAGACTCCGGCCTTCACCGAAGCGACGAAAAAGTGGCAGGAGAGACGAAAAGGACCAAGGAGACAAAGTAGCGAGAAACCGGTCGCGCAAAAATCGTACACGACCGGTCTTACGAAAATGAATAAAGAGGTGGAATAGCCCATATGACCACCATACTTGACGACATAGTCATGGCCAAGCGAGGCGAACTGGAAGCCCAACGTTGGAACATGCCTCTGGAGGCTCTGGAAGAACATATCGACTCCCAGCCGAGACCTCTGAACCTAAGTGGCGCCCTCATGGGCGACCGAGTGCGTCTTATCGCAGAGGTCAAGAAGGCGTCTCCCTCAAAGGGCCTACTCTGTCCCGACTTCGACCCGGTGCGTCTGGCCTCAGCATACGTGGCCAACGGAGCGGCTGCCGTCTCCGTTGTAACCGACCTACGCTTTCAAGGAGAGTTGGACCACCTGGGTGTGGTGAAGCAGGCCATCAGGGACAGCGGAACACCGGTCCTCCGAAAGGACTTCATCTTCGACCCATACCAGGTGTATGAAGCGAGGGCATACGGGGCCGACGCAATTCTGCTTATTGTGTCCATACTGTCCCCTGGCGAACTGAAAGACCTGCTGGAATTGAGCCGTCAGTTCTGGATGCAGTGTCTGGTGGAAGTCCACACGGCTGAAGAGCTTGATACAGCGTTGGATGCCGGGGCGGAAATCATCGGCATCAACAACCGGGACCTAAAGACGTTTCACACCGACATTCAGGTGACCGCCGAAATCGCACCCAGTGTGCCCAGGGGAAAGTTGGTGGTCAGTGAAAGCGGCATCAACACAGCCGAGCACATGACTTATCTAAAGAGTTTGGGTGTCCATGCCGCGCTGGTGGGTGAAGCCCTGGTCACAGCTCCCGATGCGGGCGTCAAGACGGCGGAGTTGGCGGGGCAAAGGTAATGGTTGGCGACCTAATTGGTGTGACCGTCTGGACCGAAGACCTTGAACGGCTGGTGGGGTTCTATAGAGACACACTGGGCCTGGCCCTGAGGGGGAGCCATAACGGCTGGGCCAACTTCGCCTTCGGAGAAATGCGGCTTAACCTGGGGTCACACGACCGGGTGCATGGTTACACCAAAGATCCTTTCCGCATCATGCTGTCCTTCAGGGTAGACGACATAAACGCCGAATACGGCAGGCTGTCGGAACAGGGGATCAAGTTCATTAGAGTCCCCGAAAAGGAAGATTGGGGAGGTATGGTGGCGACGTTTCTCGACCCCGACGGCAACGTTCTCCAGCTTTTGGAGAAACCGGCTGGCGACCCGGCATAGAGTTTTCCTGCCCGTTGTGCCTGCGCCCCGTTCGGGTTCACTTGAAACCTCAGGCAAGCGCCGCCTATAATTGGTTGAGAGAGTCAGGGCGGTTAGCTCAGTGGTTAGAGCGCCTCGTTCACACCGAGGAGGTCAGAGGTTCAAATCCTCTATCGCCCACCATCAATACCGGGGACATGCCCCTGTAGAACAAGCCGAGGTGGCGGAACGGCAGACGCGCTGCGTTCAGGGCGCAGTGCCCCTTGCGGGCGTGTGGGTTCAAATCCCACTCTCGGCACCATTGACAAGTCGGCACGCGCTTGTAGCTCAGTAGGATAGAGCGCATCCCTGCGGAGGATGAGGCCGTGGGTTCGAGTCCCGCCAAGCGCACCATTTCTTCTTAGCCCTACCCCAAGAAGATGTATACGTCGGCGTGGGGGAAGGCCACTTCCACCGCTCCCTTAAGCCGGTCCCTCACTAAGCGCCGGTAGCCGTCCAAAGGTTGCTCGACGTCCAGGTGGGAACACCTCTGGCCCCTCTGCTCGTCGGGGCAGATGTGGCCTCCCGTGGGGCCATCCCAGAACCCCACGCAATGCATCGGGAAGAAGAGGATCTCGGCGGCGTTGCGCAAGTCGGCGACGATCTCAGTGGCCCGAAAGCCGCTGTCAGTCGTCACCTCGACGACTACTCTGGCAAGATCAGCCACGGTCTCTCACGCTGCCGTCGACGGGGCAGGTGGGTTAGCCGCCCCGGAATAGCTTGTTCCGCTCACCGTCTTTGCATTCTTTGTTGGTGCAGAACCAGAAGATGGTTGGCATCGGGGGCGTCCTGACGCCGTCCATCTCTCTACGCATCGGCTGTTTGCAAGTCGGGCAGACGCTTGGACCTTGAGCGCTTTCAGATGACATGGAATCTCCCGGGAGGTTATACCTGGAATGTTCTACCATCCCAGACTAGTGTGTTGCAAGTGTACAGTCCGTCCCGCGTTTCCAACTGGGACCGTCTCCGAGAACTTTGGACGCCACTCGAGGATTCGAAATATTTGCCCCTGCGATTGCGGTATAATATACCGTCGCTCCGGGCGGTTAGCTCAGCCGGTTAGAGCGCCTGCTTTACACGCAGGAGGTCAGTGGTTCGAGTCCACTACCGCCCACCAAACTTGACGGTAGACAGAACCGAGCCGTTCAGCGCCATCTCCTCGACGTCTCTCCCCGGTATGGGGCTGTCGTCGGGCATCGGAATCGTGTAGCGGATCACGGCACTGTCGGGCATGACGACGATCTCCTTCACGAAGCTCTCGATGAAGGCCCTGCGCTCCGTCAACTCACTCTCGTTCAGGAACATGTTCATGTCCAGGGCGTAGGCCGTGATGGTCTCCACGTCGTCCAGGACCTCTCTGCGCTGGGAGAGCATCGCCCTCGCTTCCTCCGCTGTTGCCTCCAGTTTCTCCTGCCGCTCGCGGTGCTCTCTGATGCGGGGTTTGAAGTCGTCGATGTCCAGGTCGGTGGTCTCCGCCAGGTCGTAGAGCCGTCCCAGCCTTCGCTTCACTTCCACCAGCTCCGCCTCAATGGTCTCCAGCCTCTGACGCTGCTCCTTGGCCACCCCGTCCATCTCCTCGTCCACCATCTTCACCAACGTCCGGATGTTGGACTCGGTGAGCACGTTCTCCCGAATCTTGCCCACCACCTGCTCCTCGAAGCGTCGAGCGTTGAGCCTGGGGGAGTCGCAGGCGCCAGTGCCCCGCTTGAGGAGGGACTGGCAGACGTAGTAGGCGAACTTCCCGCTCTTGGCGTCCTGGCCGGAGAGGGCGCGGTTGCACGCCTTGCACCGAACGAGCCCGCTGAGAAGATAGGTGCTGCCCACCCTGCGGGGGTGGCTCTTCCTGGGTGCGCGGGAGCGCAGCTTGCGGTTCACCCTGCGGAACCGGGACTTGGAGACGATGGCGGGGAATGCCTTCTCCACCCGCACGGGGTCCGCCTTGTCCTTGGCGTCGAGGCCCCAGACCAATGTTCCGGTGTAAGCCTCGTTCTTGAGGATGATGTGGACGCCGTTCTTGGACCAGAGCCTGCCTGTGGGGTTGGCGATGCCCTCGTCGTTGAGGGTGCGGGTGATGTCCAGGATTCCCCTGCCTGCCTCGGCCATGCCGAAGATGCGCTCCACCACGGGCGCGGTCGTGGGATCGGGTTCCAGGGTGGGCCGCTTCTTGGCGCCGTCCTGCACCATGAGCTTACGGTAACCGTAGGGCACGCGACTGGCCACCCAGAAGCCCCGAGAAGCAGACTCACGCATCCCCCTGACAACCTCCTGCGCCAGATTCTCGCTGTAGAATTCGTCCACGCTCTCGATGATGGCCTCCATGAGCTTGCCGGTAGGGGAATCGTCGGCGTGCTCGGTGATGGAGACCACCCGGATGCCCCGCCTGCGGAGCATGGACTTGAAGGCGACGGCGTGTTCCCGCTTCCTGGTGAAGCGGCTGAACTTCCAGACCAAGATTTCCTTGAAGGGGGCCTCCGGCTTGGCTGCCTCGTCCAGCATCTTTTGGAACTGGGGCCGGTCGGCGATGCGCCCGCTCTCGGCCTCGTCCACGTACTCCCGTGCGACGTGGTAGCCGTTTTTCTCAGCGTAGTCCCTGAGCGCCCGCAGCTGGGCTGCCACGGACAGGTCCACGTCCTGGCGGTCGCTGGATACCCTGGCATAGAGCGCCGCCGGTATCAGATCGAGTCGGTCATTCATCAGTCTCTCCTCGTCGTGTCTTCCTGTTCGTCTTGGCGGGAGCGCAGCCGTTCCAGCCGCTCCCGTTTGCGCCACTCCCGCTCCTCCATGTACAGGCGGATCGCCTCCCGCAAGAGCTCGCTCACGGTGCGCTCCTCTTCCCTGACCACCCGCCGCAGATGCTCTGCCATCTCCGGGGGCAGGGAGAAGGTGATGGTCTCGGTGTTCCTCGATAGCTTGGGGGACATGATTGCTCTTTCCACTGACTATTATAGCACTGAGTCTTACTATACGCCACCGGGCGACCGATCTTCAACCGCCGCCGGGCGCTGCAACAATTGTCACGTTTCGACCTGTTGGGGGCTGACACCGTAGGTAGCGGCATGCCCTTTTGTCCCCCTATAGGAAGTCATGGCAACGGACTGGGGCTGGTCGTGGAACATGCTCTTGTGACCCTCATGGGGCTGGTCTGCGAGATACTGAGTGAGGGGGATGTAGCTAGGAACCAAGGCTGAAGCAGAACGGAGAACTGAGGTGGACCGGACCTCCCCTGACGTATCAACTCTGCACCAATTTGTAATCGGGAGCGCGTAAGAGGCATGAGCGGTTGCAAGTGGGCGGACAATGGTCCCAGCAGCCATGCTGGGACACCCCCTACAGGAAGTGGTCGGAACGGCTGGGGCGGTCATTGTTGCACCTGATGCAGCAGGGATAACGGCCTCCTGTCGAGGGAATGCGGGGGCGGAAGTACCCATGCGTCACCCAGGATGCCACGCTCTCCAAGGGTCTCTGCGTTGGAGGTGATGATGGGGACTCCCTTCACCGTGTCGGCGACGTCGAGGAAGGCGTTCTCGTTGTCCGGGGACTCGAAGACGAAGAGGACCCGGGGCAGGCGTCCCTCGTGGTCTCGCTCCGCCCATCCGCTGTCGAAGTAGCGTCGATAGGACTTCAGGCGGGAGCGGGCACGCTTCGGCGTCGTGGCCCGCCGCTCGAACTCCAGCAGGTATGGACGCCACCGGCCTTTGTACTCAAGGGTGAAGGAGGCGTCGGGATGAATGACGTAGGTGGTCCAGTCGTAGCGGTAGCCGATGCTGGAGCGGGACGTGGGCAGCAGGTCGAACAGGTCGTGGTCCGGGGATCGGGCAACCTCGGCGGACAGGGCGGCGGCGAAGTCGATGACGCCTGCGTGGTGACGCAGCTGTGAGGCGAGGGCTCGCACCGCGGTTCCCGCGTAGATGTCGGCGTTCAGATACAGAGGCTCGGCGCTCCACCTGTCGAGGGTCAGCCCCACGGCCACCCGGTCCCTGCGGGCAAGGTACGTCAGCCCCTCGTCGGTGAGCATATGCAGCGGCTCGTCCGTCCGCACGAGGCCGTGCTGGGTCAGAGAACGGAGCACCTGGTTGACCCGGCGCAGGGTGACGCCTCCCATCAGTCCTGCGAGTTGCTCACGGGTGCACAGGGGCCAGGCAGCCAGCAGGTCGAGGACGTCTTTCTCGGCGCGGGTCAACTGCACCGAGAGGGCCGGTTTGAGTTGCTCGGTGGGATCCGGCATGGCGGCCTGCACACCGGAGGGATACAAGGCGCTGGGCTTCGGCTTGGGTTTGTCCCGGAGGAACGAGTAGAACGAGTCCAGCAGGCGCTCCGCCAGGGCCAGGATGCCCGCCAGGGATGCGTCGGCGTCGATGCGCACGGCCTCGCCCACGCCGCTCCCGCACTGCTGCCAGACGACTCCCGTGTGGTCTCCGGCCAGAAACTCCTCCTCCGTCGTCACGAAGGTCCTGCGATGCTCCGACGGGTCGCCCAGGGAGCGGATGGCCCTGCGGGTGGCCTGGTCCGCGTGGGTCAGCACGAGGGTGACGAAGGGCGTGTCGCCGCTGTCCAGCCGCTCAATGCTCCTGAGGCGGTAGCGGAGCCTGGACGTGGGCAGGGCTGGTCCCTGGCGGATCAGGCCGATGGTGCGCCCCCCGGACAGGGTGATGAGCGTGTCGTAGGGGCCGTTGCGGTAGTGGTCCACGCGCACCGGGTCGGCGTGCGGGTCGGCGTCGGCGACCATGGCGGCGACTCGGTGGAGTACGGCCACGGCGTCCAGACGCTCGGCCAGCAGCCGGAACCACTGCTTCGACACGGGGTAGGTCCTCAGCATGTGCTCCCTGCCCTTGGTGGCTGCACCTGCTGCGGTGACGCCCTTCTCCGTCGGGAAGTACCGGCGCTGAGGGCGAGTCCCCAGCACGCTCAGGTGGTGCGGCACGGAGTCCACGAGGCCCCGCTCGGACAGCTTCTTCAGCCGGTCGCGCAGCGTGGAGGCCGGGACGCGCCCGAAGCGGGACAGCTCCTCCACGGTGGCGAGGGGCGCAGCGCACAGCAGCAGGAGGGCCTCCTCAAGCCCCTGGCGCAGGGAGCGCAGCGCGGGGTCGGGCCGCAGGCCCTCCAGGTCGACGATGATCTCGAATGTGGCCGCTTCAATCGCTTGGACGCTCCCGCCGACGGAGCTCAAGACGGCGGAGGGCAGGGCGCGCCCCATGTGGCCGCGTTCGAGGAATCGCCACAGGGTGTGGCGGGACACGCCGAGGTATTCGGCGGCCTTGCGCCGTCCGTGCAGCGACGCGTAGGCGCGCACGTAGCCCCGGACCGCTCTTTCAAGGCGCGGTCCGGTCTGCGTCGTGCCGTTCAACGTTCGTGTTCTTGGCTCCGCGACGATCAATCGACTGCTCCCTACAGCTATATCCCAACATTCCATTGTGGGGGGTAAATTCGGCGAATGTAATGCCCTGCAAGCCATTGTGTACGAGGCGGTTTTGTGGTAGGGCGAAGGCCGCAGAAACAATGCCTTGAGCTACAGCGGACGGTGCTCTCTCGGTGGAGTTCATGGCCGAGGAATCGGTGAAAGCCTAGGGCCGTAGTCGCAAGGCGCGGCCCCCCACGATGTTCGAATGGGCGGCTCACACTGGAGGGGGAGCGGGAGAATGAGACGATTCGGCCTCCCCCGGCATTGTCGCTTGTGCTTGCATTGCCCCTCATTCTATCTGAGGATGGTGTGGTATCATACACTAGGGGTCATTCCCTCTTGGACTCGAATTAGGTACAACCCTGGGAAGCCATGACTACATCCGGCGAACAGTTCCCTTATTTTGCACACGCTCTGAGCGGGCGCCAAGACATTACTGACTTCTACGAAGTCTTGGGCGACTTGCCGGCGAGGGTTGGTGTCTCCACCCAAAACGAGGACCTATTCATTGCCAACATACGAAGCATCATCGACAACGACGCTGGGGGGACTTCGGATATAGCGACTATCGCCGCAACAACCACCAAGCAGGCTGAGAACTTATACCACTCGAACCTCATAGCAGCCGTTGATGGCACCGATGCTATTGCTACTATGCAATTTGTGACGGACACGATATATGCGGTGGGTGTAGTCTTGGTCACTCCCCAAACTCACATGAATCCGAGAGCGCACGTGACCCGGACTCAGGCTAACCATGTCATTCCGACCTCCCAGCCACCTGCCGGTGGTTGGGAGGAGGCCGTAGCGCAATGGGCTGAATATCTCAGAGGGGCTCGTGAGCAGGAGCATTCTTGGATCAACACCTTCCGGGAATACCATGAGCGAGAATTGGCATTGGAGTGGTTGGTCGAAGCCGAGGACCACATTGCCCTCATCGACGGCCCTATAGCGACCCAAAACATGCTTACTCAAGACTCAGCTAGAGACTTGCTGCAGCAGATTCTGAACACTACCCGAGCAATCGGTTTCATCAAGGACCTGTCGGCTAATCCGCTCCTTAGCGCCATAGGCTACGCTCTGGAGCCCGGCGAGGCTTTTGTGTTGGCCAGTTGGTCCAATATCCTGTCGGATAGGTTTCGAGCGCGACAAGGCCACATCAGCGGCTGGGTGGAAAACTATGCCAACCAACTGGTCCGCGTCATCTACCGAGTTGGCCAACGAGCTTTTGGCATGGAGACGACTGCTGCGAACATTCCCTTGGGCTTGGCCATTCTTCAGCATGACAATCAAGGTCCCCGCGACCACGATATTCCAATGCTGCTCCAAATCGCGGATCAAGCGGCCCGTACTAGATTCAGAGGGGCGAGGGCGCGCGATGAAGTCATCGCACGCTATTCGAGACATAACCCAAGTCGACTTCTGAGCCTCACGAATGAACGGAGTCTAAGATAATGACTTCTCTATCACAACCAGCAGGGAGCGGCCAGTCAGCCCAGAGCCCATCAACAGTCATGTCCACGGCCCCCAGCGCTATGTCACCTACTCCCACTAGCGCGAGGTTAGTGCAGATTGCTGACGATCACGGGACCGACACTGCTATTGTTCGACTCATCGCTACCGGAGAGACTGAGCTGATTCCTCTGTTTACGTACTTGGTTGCTGAAGCAACTCCCAACTCGTTCTTCCTTCAAATAGTAACTGCCAATCGCAACTTGAGTCGGTTCTCCCCCCAACCCTTCGATACGATTTCTTTGAGTCAGATGCTCGCCCTAATTGAAGATAGGGGCTACTCGGCAGACGCCATCGTTTCGAATATTAGCTACTACGACGCCGAAGTCAACGCCATCATTGACTCCACTACAGACGAAGTGTCTACAGCCTACATTCGTCCTACTACCGGTACAGTGCATCGTTTGGCCCAGACGAACGAGATCGTGAATTACCTTGAGCTCCCATCTTCAACTGGTGTTGACAGAAGAATCGGGACGTTGGCCCGGAGCGGCGAGGCCGTAGTGCCCATCAATGCGTCTGACCATATCCTGAACCACCACATCCTGGTGGCAGGATCAACCGGTTCAGGCAAGTCCCACCTGCTTTCCAACATCGGCCATGCCTCGACGTCTGGTGGGCGTAGTGTGATTCTATTTGACCATAAACCTGACCACCAGCATCACCATCTGCCTAATTCAAACCCAGCGACTCAAAACCCTCGGGCGTACTCGTTGAATGGGCAAGACCCCAACGCGATTCCAGTAAGGTATTGGACTCTGGATATCCAAGACCCTAACCAAGACGCGATGGTCATTACCGTTCGGGCACAAGATCTTGACCCTGAGATACTAGCCGGAACAATTTTCTACCGACCTAGCGAAGACCTCCAAGCAGAGATCTTTGCGCACATTGCCAGTAGCTTTGCGGATGACCAATCTGTCGCAAACCCTACTTGGACCATTCACAACCTCATCGACTACATCAGGAACACTAACGATGGCGCGCTCAGAACGCGACTCTACGGCGGCAACCAGGGTGGCGGTGCCTTCACACAATCAATGGGCGCAATACGCAGGAAAATACAGGCCCCAGGCCGCATTCCAAGTTTTATCGACCCCGTGTTGCCGACGGCACCAATAACGGGTCGCCGACGCACTACCGGAAACATCTCACAAATCTTCACACCCGGATTAAACGTCATCCGTATAAGCGAGACCAATAGGCGTGGCTACGCACTGTTTCTGCAAAATCTATTGCAAGGCGCAGCCGCCTACCGGACGGGTGCCGTCCACCAGCCTAGTGAGGCCGCCCATGATTTGGAAATCATCATCGATGAGGCTTCGGACATCTTTAAGGCAGAGTCCCGGTACCTCCGAGAGGTGTCCACTGGAATGTTGTCCGAGCAAATTCGGAAAGGTCGTTCCCTGCACATCGGATATGTGATAGCTGTACAGAGCGCAGGGGATGTGCCCGAAAATATACGGAACAACCTCAATACCACCATCATCGGAAGGCATCGTAACATGGCCGTACTTCGGGATGCCCTCCCTACCGCACGGCCTGGTATGTTGGAACAGGCCGATAAACTCAACCCTGGAGAGATGTTTGTCGACCTGTTCGGAGTCCGCTCGCTATTGCTCGTACAGATGGACCTTTCCAGATCACAACTCACCGTAGCTCCTTAGGGGAGAATCAATCAGCCCGGAGCACGAAGCCGCCATCACAGCTTAAGAAGGACACCAGGCTACCATATGCCAAGAGACTGGGCTACCTATTTGACGAGCACACCAACGGACGCCGGACGTGCCCTCGTGCTCCAAGGTCTCCGTCTCGACGAAGCTCGCCGCCAACTCAGCGAAACTCAATATGTCCGAGTTCTCGCTCGCGCCAGCATTAGGCCGAGAGAGGCTGCCAACCTGGCTAACATCGGCCGTCGGCTCCGTTTCTTGCTCGAAGAGCGCCCTGATATCCGGCTGCCGTATCGGCTCCGCACACTGATCGCCTTAGCTGATTTTTCGATGGATAGCATCAGAGACGCCGCCAAAGATAACCTCATTCATCCAGCCATGACCGAACCCGAGGTCAAGGCTCTTCGACCGCCGTCGCTCAATCCCTTGTCACCCGTAATACGACCTACCGACAACTGGAACTTCAGCAATTTACGCTGGCCTCGAATAGACGGATTCGATTCCTACGGCTACATCCCAGGCGACGTCTATGCGAACTGCCTCTGGTATTACGCGCGTGACTACGACTCTGTTTTGGACCCAATGGCTGGGTCTGGCATGGTGCTGCATGTGTGGCAGGAGCGTAACACATGGCTTGAGGACCGTCTCCCTAACCTGACAGTTTCCGGGTCAGATCTCAACCCCCGTGGCCCATACGACCAGCAAATCCGCAGGCATGACTTGCTAGAGGGTCTCCCGGAGGACTCGTATGACTACATCATCATGGACCCACCATATCCTGGACTGGCCAACGGCCAGTATAGTGCCTTACCAAACGACCTAGCTAACATGAACCCGCGTGACTGGTCACAAGCTATGAGTTCCATCGCATTTGACTTCTACAACCAACAGCCGTCAAATGGACGCTGCACGGTGATCATTCCTAATAATCGCAACATTGTTACTGGGCAAAGAGACCTCTTCCCCGACGTGGTGCGTAGCATATTCCGTGATGTCGGCTACCAACTCTACGACACGACTTACGCCTCTCGCCGTACTCAGCAGAAGCAAGGCCGCAGGATGGCGATTCTCAACAACCAAGCTCGGCGAGCCCGCGTCCCCATGACTGAGATTTCAGAAGTGCTGACATTCATCAAAGTAAGTCGCGAGTTAGCTTAGTAGGTGGTGTTCTTAGAGTACATCAATGCACCTTCCAGGATGTTATGAACATGAACTTGCCCGAAGAGCTTACAGTACCCCAGGCGGCTTCCTATTTAAGGGTAAGTGAGGAGACCGTTCGCCGGAACATCAGGGCGAAGCGCCTACAGGCGTTGCGGAGGGGAACCCAGTGGTCTATCCAGCGCGACGTCCTCGTAATCTTCGCCAACAGCTATAACCCGAAGACCGGTCAGATACAGCGAGTGCTCTAAATGGAGTCGATGTGTCATCTAAATCCTTTAGCAACTGAATGTGAATGGTACTCATCCAATGACGACTAAGATTCTTAAAGAATCCAGAGGTGCATCAAGCCACCGAAATAAGCTGCTGCCGAAAGATCGGGCGATTCATGATTGGTATCGGTTTGTCTTGTCGTTTCCGCCGCATCTGGTTCGAAACTACCTCAATAAACTGGGAGTCGGTTCCTCCGACACGGTTCTTGATCCATTTTGTGGGACGGGAACGACGTTAGTGGAGTGTAAGAAGCTCGGCATCGCTAGCATAGGCATTGAATCAACGCCTATGGCTGCCTTTGCAAGCTCGGTGAAAGTCGATTGGTCTGCCGACCCACAGGCGATCTTGGGCTATGCCGAAAAGGTCGCGTCGTCAGCCTTGGCGACAATTAGACGTGATAGATGCGGCGAATGGAAAGATCTTCATCTCTCTGCGAATGGAAATGGCCAATCTCCGATGCGACGACTTGGCCCGGAGCAGTCGGAACTCTTGCTAAAGGGCTCGATTAGCCCGATTCCTCTTCACAAAACTCTTGTACTCTTGGACGAAATCGAGCGGCATGGAGATGCCAGACTGCGCAAATACGGAAGACTCGCTCTTGCTAAAGCACTTGCCTTCGAGATCGGCAACTTAAAGTTCGGCCCTGAGGTAGGGCTTGGTCGGATCAAGGAGGATGCTCCGGTCGTCGATGTCTGGCTCGACGGTGTCCGCGCGATGGCCAAGGACATTAACCTTGCAAGAGACCGGGATCACATTCTCGCCAGAGTGGTCAAGGGAGATTCTCGGGAGACACATCGAGTGCTGAGCCCGAACTCTATAGATGCTGTGATAACTTCTCCTCCATACCCGAACGAAAAGGACTATACTCGGACAACGCGGCTGGAGTCAGTCATCCTCGGTCTGATACGGGACAGGAGTCACTTGCGGTCGCTCAAGCATGATCTCATCCGATCGAACACTAGGGGCGTTTACAAGTCCGACACAGATGACCGGGAAGTCGCGCAGCACCATGCAATTCAGGAGATTGCTATGGCGATTGAGCGACGGAGAATCGAGTTGGGTAAAACATCAGGCTTCGAACGTCTATACCACCGAGTCACGTTACTCTACTTCGGTGGGATAGCGAGACATCTTGCCTCATTGCGGCCTGTTCTTCGATCTGGCGCAAAGTTGATGTATGTGGTAGGTGATCAGGCGTCATATCTAAGAGTCATGATTCGCACAGGGGCGATTATCGCCGATCTTGCCGAGTCACTTGGATACCGGGTCATCGCAATAGACCTGTTTCGAACTAGGCCATCCACAGTAACCGGCGAGCAACTTAGGGAAGAGGTCGTCGTCTTAGAGTGGCGAGGTACCTGACAAGACTAGGAAGTCTGCTATGCCGCCTGCGAACCGCTATTCGAGAATCATAGAGGCCATTTTCCACGCAAAGTATACACGTGGACAGCGTGAAGTCGCCTTTGAACGGGACGACATAACTACATTTGCATCGAGCTTGAACATCAATCTGCCCAAGAATCTCGGTGATGTCATTTACAGCTTCCGATATAGGACAAAACTGCCGGCCAGCATTCTTGCAGCAGCGCCAAAAGGAGAAACTTGGATTATACGGCCTGCCGGACGTAGTCGTTACCGGTTAGTGTTGGTCGCCGACGTGCCCTTCATACCCAACCCGAATCTTGCGGTCACAAAGATACCGGACTCTACTCCTGGAATAATCTCCAAGTACGCTTTCGGTGACGAACAAGCGGTACTATCCCGTGTCCGCTACAACCGGCTGATCGATGTGTTCTTGGGTATTGCTTGCTACTCTCTTCAGAATCATTTGAGGACGACCGTCGCGGGCATGGGGCAAGTGGAGACGGATGAAATATACGTCGGCGTAGACAAGAATGGCTCCCACTATGCTGTGCCTGTCCAAGCGAAGGGAGGCAGCGATAAGCTCAACCGGGTCCAAATCGAGCAGGACATAGCTGTTTGCGCCGAAAAACTTCCGTCACTAATCTGCCGGCCTGTCGGAGCACAATTCATGGCGGACGAGTTGATTGCGCTCTTTGAGTTTGAACAGCAAGGCGATGATTTGAAAATAACTTCGGAAAAGCACTATCAGCTTGTGCCACCCGAAGCGGTATCTGAGCAGGACTTGCTCACATATCGTCAGCGTTTAGTAGGCAGACCATAGGTGAGAAAGAAGGAAAGCAGACACCCTCTTCGGCGTGACAGTTGCCCGCACTAGTTGCCTGAGCCTAAGGGATAGCTAGGATCATAGCGGCCCAATCCACATCTCGAATATGGTTCTGCCTACCGTCAACTTAGGCCCACCATGACGTACCGAATTCATAACTCGCCCGTTCAGGGCGATCTCTGCGGCGTCCGCTCCCCCCATTGGGCTATCGTCCGGCGTGGGTATGGAGTAGACGATGGCGGCCCTGCCGGGCTTGACCACGACCTCCTTCACGAAGGAGCCGACGAAGGCTTTGGTCTCAGTCAGCTCGCTGGTCTTGAGGAACTCGCTCATCTCGGCGGCGAAGGCGGCGATGGTGTCGGCGCTATCGAGGAACTGACGCCTCTCTTTTAGCAGCGCCCTCGCCTCCTCTGTGGCGATCTCCAGCTTCTCCTTGCGCTCCCGGAGTTCCACGATGAGGTCCGAAGCCTCGGCCACGTCTACGCTGTCGCTCCTCGCTATGAAGTGCCAGACGCGGCCCAGTTGGTTCTTCACCTCCTCAAGCTCCCCGTCGATACTCTCCAGCCGCTCACGCTGCTCGCGGGCCACTCCGTCCATCTCCTCGTCCAGCAGCTTCACCAGGTCTCGGATGTTGGACTCGGTGAGGATGTTGGCGCGAATCTCATCGACGATGATCTTCTCGAAGTTCTTGGCGTTGAGCCTGGGGGTCAAGCAGGTGCCCTTGCCGCGCTTGAGCAGGGAGTGGCAGATGTAGTAGGTGTACTTGCCGCTCTTGGCCTCGGCTGCGGTCATGGCCTTGCCGCAGGTCTCGCACTTGAGCAAACCGCTGAGCAGGTAGGGGCTGGAAGCCCGTCGGGGGTTCACTTTCTTGGGGGCGCGAGACCCCAGCAGCTTCTTGGCCTTCTGGAAGTCCCGCTTGGAGACGATGGCGGGGTGTGCGTCCTCGACGCGCACGGGGGGAGCTCCGTCTTTGGCGTTGGCTCCCCAGACCACGGTTCCGGCGTATGCTTCGTGGGAGAGCATGGTGTGGATGGTGGTCTTGAGCCACTTCTTGCCGTTGGTGGTTGGGATGCCCTCGGCGTTGAGAGTCTTGGTCACGTCGAGGATGCTCTTGCCCTGTAGCACCATGTCGAAGACCCGTCTGACCACGGCGTCGGCGGGCGGGTTCAGCTCAAGCTTGGGGCGCTTCGCGGCCCCATCCTGGACGTGGACCCGCTTGTAGCCGTAGGGGGCGTAGGTGGTCATCCAGAAGCCTCTCGACGCGGCCTCCCGCATCCCCCGGACAACCTCCTGGGCGAGATTTTCCGAGTAAAATTCGTCCACGCTCTCGATGATGGCCTCAAGGAGCTTGCCCGTGGGGGTGTCGTCGGCCTGCTCGGTGATGGAGACCACGCGGATGCCCCGCCTGCGCAGCATGGACTTGAAGGCGACGGCGTGCTCGCGCTTGCGGGTGAAACGGGAGAATTTCCAGACGAGAATCTCCTTGAAGGGAGCCTCGGGCTTGCTGGCCTCGTTCAGCATCTTCTGGAACTCGGGCCTGTCGGCGATGCGGCCGCTCTCGGCCTCGTCCACGTACTCGCGGGCGACCAGGTAGTCGTGCTTCTCGGCGTAGTCCCGGAGCGCCCTAAGCTGGGCGGCGATGGACAGGTCCACGTCCTGGCGGTCGCTGGACACTCTTGCGTAGAGGGCCACTGGCGTCAGATCGAGTCGGTCATTCATCAGTCTCTCCTCCTTGTGTTTCACTCTGTCCTGTCCGGCGGGAGCGCAGCCGTTCCAGCCGCTCCCGTCTGCGCCACTCCCGCTCCTCCATGAAGATGCGGATGGCCTGGCGGAGCAGCTCGCTCACGGAGAGGTCATCCTCCTTCATTACCCGCCGCACCTGCGCCTCCATCTCCGGGGGCAGGGAGAAGGTGAGGGTCTTGGACTTCCTGGGAGTGGTCACTCTCTTTTTGCCTCCTGATGTAGTGCGTTGTCTTACTATACACTATCAGGACACTGGCCTGCAACTCCTACCAGGGGCCAGCCGCCACCGGCCTGCGCCTGCGGCCGGGCATGTCCGAGGCGAGCAGCTGGGGTCCGAGGACGGAGGCGTAGCTTTCGGGCACGGCGATGACCACGACCTTCGCCAGCTTCCCCGTCCAGATCACGGGCCTGGCTATGGCGGCGCAGCCGCCGTCCTGGGCGTATCGCGCTGTGCCGTAGCGGGCGGCCTGCTCCGCCAGGGAGCCGGGGGGGATGGGCCTGCCCCTGCGGGGCAAGCCTCCCCGCTCACCGCAGATGGGGAACGTGGCCGGCGTGCCAAAGCCCCGCGTCCGGCGCACCACCTTCGCCCGCAGGTTGAGCGGGTCGGTCCAGCCTGCGGGGTCGCTCTTATCCTCCCGCGCGTACAGGACGGCCATGAAGGGCGGCTGCCTCAGCACCTCAGCCAGCCGGATGGTCACGGCGGCGTAGGAGCATAGGAAGGCACGCTGCAACTTCAGCACGTCCAGCCCCCACTCCAGGGCCAGCGGCTCGAAGGCCCTAGTACTGAACCAAATCAGGATTGGCAGGGATAGAGGCGATGGAGTTTGCGTCTGGCGTCTTGGGCAGTGAACCGCCAGTTAATGGTAGCTCCTATCGCGTTCCGCTCTGACACGCAGGCGCTGACGGCTCTTTCCAGGCTGTCCTCATCTCCGTTGCGTCCGCGCAGGCAGGCCCGGGCCAGCACGCTGAACTCGATCTCCGCCATATTCAGCCAGCTTCCGTGCTTGGGAGTGTGGTGCAACTCCAGCCGCTTGGCGATGCGCCGGGCCTCGGCCGCCGGGAAAGTCTCGTAAAGCGAGGCCATCCGATGCGTGTTCAGATTGTCGAGAACCAGCCGAATCACCGGGACATCGGGGTAGGCCTCATCCACCAGCCACCGCATCTGCTGAGCGAAGTCCTGCATGGTGCGTTGCCGGGTTATCGCCACGTGGCGCCAGCCCCGGCGAGGCTCACAGGTGAGGAACAGGTTGCGCGTCCCTCCCCGCTGGTATTCGTAGTCCTCACGCCTCGGCCTCCCAGGCTTTGCCGGCAGCGGTTCCCTCACGTCGGCCAGCAACTGGGTGGAGGTCTCGTCAAAGCAGACCACCGGCCTCTGCGGATCGTAGGGCTCGGCGTAGAGATCCAGCACGTCCTCCATGGCCGCCACGAACTCTCCACCTACCTTGGGGATGCACCATTGTTTCTTGAGCCACGGCTTGAGCGTGTTTTTTTTAGCCGCAGGCGGACCGTCTCGGGAGATAAAGACTCCACCAATCCCAACTCCACCACCTTGCCCGCCAGGGCCCGCATGGTCCAGTGGTCATGACCGTCGGGCACCGGGCTGCAGGCCAAGGCTATCAGGTGGGCCTCCACCCTTTCATCCACCTTTCTGGGCCGGTTGACCTGGTTATGGTGCCTCAGCACCTCGTCCAGTCCTTCCTCGGCATACCGCCGCTTGGTGCGGAACACGGTCCGCTCCGACACGTCCAGTGCGGTGGCCACCTGGGGGGCGGTCCAGCCCTCATCTATCTTGATCAGGATGCGGGCCCGGGTAATCGCCTGTGCGGAACTCCTCCCAGCCCTGATCATCTTCCTGAGCCGTCCCTTTTCCTGTGTTGCCAGCCGGACTCCGTACTTCTCCTGCACCATGACCACCTCACATCCCACAACCCTTCGTCTATCCCCAAGGTAGCATCCTGTCTGGGCTCACGTACTAACTGACAATGCCAGATTGGCCGAATACTAGGCTGCATCAGCGCCGCCGCCGCGAAGCGTTCGGCCTGTGTGCACACGATCCGGTCGGGCGGGGAGCCTGAGTCCATGTCGCATAGGGTCTCATAGATGATCTCGTAGGTCTCGTGGACCACCGAGTAGTCCTGGGTCCCGGCCCACATGTCCTCGCGGTAGTGGATGTCGTAGCCGCCCCCCGGCGCGCTGTAGTGGATGCCCTTCACGTCCAGGTGCCTCCTGCCCGACACCTCGCCGAACCCGGCTCGTTTCAGCAGGGCCTTGATCTGCTCCATCGTGGGGCGGGCGGGGACGTCGAAGTAGCGCACGAAGCGTGCGGCGAGCCGCTCCGGGTCCAGGGCCTCGCGGGGGGAGTCGTCCAGGAGCAGGCGGCAGAAGTCCTCTCTCGTCCTGTTCATTCCAGCAGCCTCTTGTTGGCGAATCGCTCGTACATCTCGACGATGAACCGCTTGGTCTTCAGGGTGATGGGGCCGTCGGGCCGGGTTCCCACGCGGAAGACGGGATCGGCCAGCACGTACTGGTAGGCCCGCTCAATCTCCATCGCCTCGCCGCCGTAGGGGTCGGGCTGGTCCACGCGCCCGGCCCGCTTGATCAGCTCGTCTGCGTCCACGTTGTAGAGGGCGGCCAGCTTGCCAATCATGTTGGAGCCGGGCTTCCGGCCACCCCGCTCGATCTGGGAGAGGTAGGAGCTGGAGATGCCGGTGCGCCGGGTCACGTCCCGCAGGCTGAGGTCTCCCCGCAGCCGTCTGAGCAGCGGCCCGATTTCGTCATCGCCCTCGATGGCCTCTCGGTCGTCCATCTCCCGGTCGTCGTCAAGCTCATCCATGATGTCTCCCTCTGGCATCCGTAGTTGCGAACAGCATCGCGCGCGACGTGCCTGCTACATTACAGCTACATTGTTGCTAACTAATTGTTACATCAGAGTAAGCAATTGTCAATATATCATTCTATATGCCCGAAATATGCCTCTCGACCATTGTCTCCACGTACTCTCTATTGCTACACTTACGCCCACAGAACACATAAGCTAACACCTGGCCCACTATACATCCCCGACGCCCCGAAGGGCCACCCCTTCAGGGCGCGCCGGAACCCACGAGAGAGACGGACCGCGTGAGTAAGAAGTCGAAGCGGAAGCTGACGGACAGGCAGGAGCGGAGGCGCATCGAGGGCCTGCGGATACTGGCCCGCATCATCGCGCGCCACTACCTCGCCAACCCCCACCTGTATCCCAACGGCGCAGCCGGGGACGGGTCGCAGTCGGCCAAAGAGGAGGGTGCGGCGTGAAGCGCAGGCAGCCCTCCTCCAGGGTAAAGCTCGACGCACACAAGGTGTGGGAGCTTCTGAACCGGCTCAACATGACTCAGAACGAGCTGGCGCGGCTGATCGGCACCTCGTCGAGCTACCTGTCCCAGCTCATGTCCGGGACGCGCCGCCCCTCGGCGGCTTTCCGCAAACGGCTGATGGAGGCCCTGGGCGTCACCCGCTTCGAGGACCTGTTCATCCTGGAGCAGGTCCATGTGTAGCGACGGCTCCGCCTCGTCCGCTCCCCTGCTCATTCCGCCCGGCGTCGCCCTGATGCCCGACGATTTCCCCGAACGACTGGAGGCCGTGAGAGAGCTGTTCGATCTCAACTGTGAGGAGATGGCGGTGGCGCTGGGCGTGGACCCGCGCCAGCTGATGCGCTGGCGCATCAAGGGCGGCGCTCCCAACGGCGGAGCGATGCTGGCCCTGGTGCGGCTGGCGATACGGTCGCCGGAGGGTCTGGCGAAGCTGCTGGGCGAGGACGTAATCGTGATCTTCAAACCGAGGAGGAGGGACCATGACCACTAGAGAACGGAAGCGGACGTTGAACAACCGGCCCCCGCCCTTTCCCGAGGACTTCGGGGAGCGGCTGGAGGGCCTGAAGGACTTGTCCGGGCTGTCGTGGGGCGAGTTCGCCGAGCGCCTCGGCGTGACGCAGCGCGGCCTGGCGAAGTGGCGCAGGGGAGGGCCGCCTTCGGGGGCCTACTTGTGGGCCATCATCGAGCTGGCCCGCGAGCTTCCCGGCGGCTACGACCTGATGATGTACGGCGACGACGGGACGGAGGAGTAGAGGGGCCATGGGACGCCGGCAGGAGCGGGTCTACCACGTAGAGCCTGAAGAGTTCCCCCAGGACTTTCCCGAGCGCCTCGACCGCTTCCGGCAGGCCGCAGGGCTGTCCTGGCGGGAGCTGGCCCGCCGCCTGAAGGTCAACGCCCGCATCGTGCGCCGATGGAAGGCGGGAGCCAAGCCCGGTCCCGGCCACCTGGTCAACCTGTTGGAGTTGGCCGCGGGGATGGGGCTGCTCCACCACCTGCTGCGCGGAGTGGAAGAGCCGAGCGCGTTCCAGGGGGCGGGCCAATGACCGGATACAGGCAGGGAC
Organism: Dehalococcoidia bacterium; assembly: GCA_965224415.1. GTDB lineage: Bacteria > Chloroflexota > Dehalococcoidia > Lucifugimonadales > JAGWBF01 > DAOUJI01. Next base: position 466,764 of record CBDCZB010000003.1, read on the forward strand.
ACATGGAGAAGGTATGCCGGGGCTGCGGTCGGGTCTACTACCGGCAGTTCCGGCGCAATTCGGGCCGGGAGGGGTGGTGCGGCGGCAGGTGCTACAAGCGGACCTACCGGCGAAGCCTGGGAGAGGCCGCCAACGGGCAACCGGCGGGCGCGGCGAGGGCCGGACGGGATGAACCGTCCGGCCCTCGTGTTTGTCACCAAGACACTCTGGAAGGGAGAGAGACAGTGACTGAGAGCGAGGAGATCATCGGATTCAATCTCGACCTGGTGGCCGAGCGCCCCCTGGTTGCGCAGACGCGGTTCGGGGAGGACGGTAGCATCGGCGTCGATTGGCGGGGCCGCTGCTGGGCCTGGCTGAACGGCGACGAGGCCCCGGCGTTGGTGGAGGTGGTGGTCAACGACGCGGAGACCGCCAGGCTGCTGTTTCCCGGCCAGGTCCGGCGGGTGCGGGCGATGGTCCGGGCCGTCGAGACGGCTGCGGGCAGGGTTGCGGGCCTGGAAGTGCTGACGGACCTGGGCTGGGAACCCCGCACGGAGCCGTGCGCCGCCGCCAGGGGGCTGCACGAGGGCGGGAAGGTACGGATCGTCGGCGGTACGGTTCAGCGACAGCTCAATGGCAAGGTGGGCACGCTGCTCAGGTATACCAGCGCCACCGTCGAGGTGGACGGCAGGCGGTACGGCGTGGGAGTAAGGGGCCTGGAACCCGTCGGCGGCGGGAACGGTCCGGAGGAGGCCGCCGTGGGTCTGGACTGACGGCCAACGCCACAGGCAACGGCTGTCCATCGACGCAAAGAGGGCCGGGCGGTTCAAATCCGCCCGGCCCTCCTGTCTTTTCCGGCCCTTCCCCCTCCTCGCCGCTCACCGCCTGCCGCACCGGGGGCCTCCGCTTCGTCTTGGATGGGAGGCCCCTTTGGTGTATCGTTGGGTCTGCACCACCCCGGAAGACGCTAACGCTGCCTTGCGGCAGCCTGGCACAGGGCGCACAAGGGGTGTGGAGATCAAGGCTGCATGATCCCGGACGCGGGCGTCTGCACTCTCGGCGTCTGGGGGCCGTCTCGGTTTGAGACGCTCTGTTCTCGTTCCGGGGAGGCTTCTGCAAAACGGGTTTGGACGAGGAGGCAATCACAGACAGAGACCGAGGAGGTTGCGCCATGGCTGTCGAAGGACGTGAAGGGAGCACCGGGAAGCAACGACGAACCCCTTTCCCCGAGGACTTCGGGGAGCGGCTGGAACGCCTGTTGAAGATGGCCGAGCTGTCGCCGCAGGAGTTGGCCGAGCTTCTCGGCGTGACGGAGCTCACCGTGCGGAGGTGGCTCAGGGGAGGGGTGCCCAAGGGGTTCAACTACATGGGCATCATGCAGCTGGCGCGGGGCGTTCCCGGGGGCTTCGATCTAATGCTCTACGGCGACCCGGAATCGGAGGGCGAACCGGCGAAATAGGAGCGAGAGGCCGGGCCACGTCCAAGCGCCCTCCTCCTCCTCTTTCCTCATCTCCTGACGACGCCCTGGGGATCCGTCCTCGACGCCCTGCGGTTGAGGGCGCGGTCGAGGATCCCGAAGGCCAGGTGGATGCCCAGCTCCGTCACCCTTTGGGAGGGCTCCTCCTCCTGCTTGAGGAGGGCGTGGGCGATGAGGTCGGCCATCTGTAGCAGGTCGTCGTCCTGGGAGCTTCGGAAAGAGGGGCCGCCGATGATCCGCTCTATGGGGATGTCCTTCGTCGGCGCGCCGTCCTCCCAGACCTCGTACCTGCTGGGCACGGGGTTGCGGCTCCTGAGCCTGCCGTAGAGCCGCCTGACCATGCGCTCCCCTCCCTCGTCGAAGATGAGATGGGCGTAGCGCCCGTCCGCCGCGACGGAGGTGTTGATGCGGTTGAGCAGCCGGTCCAGGCTGACCTGTTCGTAGCCCTTCACGTCGGCCTTGCGCAGGCAGACGTTGACGACCTCGATGCCGCCCAGGGAATGGGCGGCGTTCTCTATGATGCGCAGGCCGTCCATGAAGATCTCGGATCCCTGCTCCGGGGTGAGCCTGCGGCCGGTGTTGTCGATGCGGGCCAGCTTGCCCCGTCCGGCCAGCAGGTCGCACGCGTGCAGCTCCCGGCTGGCCGGGACGCTGTAGTCGCCCGCCAACGCCGTGCGCCAGTCCTGGATGCGGCCATGCAGGCCGTTCCACCGCTCGGCGTTCACGCCCAGGGCGGAGCGGACGTAGTATCGGGGACCCTCGGACTCGTCGATGTAGTAGATTCTCATGGCTTTGCTTCTCCTTGCATGTCGGTCAGGGGTCGCACCGGCTCGAAGCCGCCGCCCGGGGCGAACCAGGCCCGTCCCAGCGGCCCCTCCCGCTCCACCAGCTCCAGGTTGGAGGCCAGCAGGGGCACGGAGGTCCTAAGACGGTCCATCTCCCCCTGGGCCACTCTCAGGAAGTGGGTCTGGGCGATGTCGTCGTCGAAGACGACCAGGACGACGGGCGGTGCGCCGTGGTCGTCGATGGGCCGGTGGGACGAGTAGTAGCGCAGGTAGGGGGCGAGTCGCGCCGCCATGGTGACCGGCCGCACCGCCCTCCGCTCCCACTCCAGGAAGAAGGGCCATGCGGTCTTCCCGCGCCTGAGCATCCCGAAGGCGTCGGGGTGCACCGAGCGCCTCCCGCCGAAGTAGCGGAAGTAGCGGGACGCCCTGCGGGGCGGGTCGAGCTGGTCGATCTCCCAGCCCAGGACGCGGGCCTGGCGGGAGAGGGCCGCTACGAAGCCGTGGACGGAGGCGGTGTGCTGCATGTCGCGGAGGAGCTGCCGGCTGCGCCTGCCGGAGACGCCGCGCCAGCCTGCTGCGGCCCCGGCGTCGGGGGGAGCGGCGCTCCACCGCTTCTTCGCTCCGCCAACGGCGGCCCGGTCCCTGCGGGCCAGCAGGGTCAGCCCCGCGTCGGTGAGCACCAGCCGCCGCTCTGCGGAGGGTACGCGGGCGGCCAGCCCGAAACCCTCAAGGGCCGTCGTGAGTTGGGAGGCGCGCTGGTTGGTGACTCCCAGCAGACCGGCCAGGTCGCCCAGGGCGAGCCAGGGCCAGTCGGAGAGCAGGTCGAGGACGCGCTTCTCGGTGGGTTTCAGGAGGGCGGGCAGCATGTGCTCGGGGACGCCCCGCTCGCTCCCCCGCTCGTCGATGTCCTGGGGCATGGAGACCCGCGCCAGGGGCCGCTCGGCGGGGAGCGCGCCCCTGCGTTCGATCCGGTCGATGGCGTCCCTGAGGCTGACGGCGGCGTTGACCGAGGACAGCCGCCACACCGCGTCGTCGGTGGCCGCTGCCGCCGCCTCCCGCTCCAGGGCTAGTATTCGGCCAATCTGGCATTGTCAGTTAGTACGTGAGCCCAGACAGGATGCTACCTTGGGGATAGACGAAGGGTTGTGGGATGTGAGGTGGTCATGGTGCAGGAGAAGTACGGAGTCCGGCTGGCAACACAGGAAAAGGGACGGCTCAGGAAGATGATCAGGGCTGGGAGGAGTTCCGCACAGGCGATTACCCGGGCCCGCATCCTGATCAAGATAGATGAGGGCTGGACCGCCCCCCAGGTGGCCACCGCACTGGACGTGTCGGAGCGGACCGTGTTCCGCACCAAGCGGCGGTATGCCGAGGAAGGACTGGACGAGGTGCTGAGGCACCATAACCAGGTCAACCGGCCCAGAAAGGTGGATGAAAGGGTGGAGGCCCACCTGATAGCCTTGGCCTGCAGCCCGGTGCCCGACGGTCATGACCACTGGACCATGCGGGCCCTGGCGGGCAAGGTGGTGGAGTTGGGATTGGTGGAGTCTTTATCTCCCGAGACGGTCCGCCTGCGGCTAAAAAAAACACGCTCAAGCCGTGGCTCAAGAAACAATGGTGCATCCCCAAGGTAGGTGGAGAGTTCGTGGCGGCCATGGAGGACGTGCTGGATCTCTACGCCGAGCCCTACGATCCGCAGAGGCCGGTGGTCTGCTTTGACGAGACCTCCACCCAGTTGCTGGCCGACGTGAGGGAACCGCTGCCGGCAAAGCCTGGGAGGCCGAGGCGTGAGGACTACGAATACCAGCGGGGAGGGACGCGCAACCTGTTCCTCACCTGTGAGCCTCGCCGGGGCTGGCGCCACGTGGCGATAACCCGGCAACGCACCATGCAGGACTTCGCTCAGCAGATGCGGTGGCTGGTGGATGAGGCCTACCCCGATGTCCCGGTGATTCGGCTGGTTCTCGACAATCTGAACACGCATCGGATGGCCTCGCTTTACGAGACTTTCCCGGCGGCCGAGGCCCGGCGCATCGCCAAGCGGCTGGAGTTGCACCACACTCCCAAGCACGGAAGCTGGCTGAATATGGCGGAGATCGAGTTCAGCGTGCTGGCCCGGGCCTGCCTGCGCGGACGCAACGGAGATGAGGACAGCCTGGAAAGAGCCGTCAGCGCCTGCGTGTCAGAGCGGAACGCGATAGGAGCTACCATTAACTGGCGGTTCACTGCCCAAGACGCCAGACGCAAACTCCATCGCCTCTATCCCTGCCAATCCTGATTTGGTTCAGTACTAGGACCGTTGGCGTGGACGCCCGGCGCAGAATCCCTCGGGCGTAGCGCAGCCGGGTCTCGTCGGGGAGGACGAGCAGGATTCCGCCGGGCTGCGGCCCGTCCCTGAGCCGCCCGATCCGCTTGGAGAAGCCGGTGCGGTCGGTGGCGTGGCCCTGCCGGACGATGCCGATGGTCCTCCCGTCGGGAAGGATGATGGCGGCGTCCATCGACATGGCGCGGTACCAGCGGAAGCGGATGGGGTGGTGGATGTTGGCGACGGCGGAGGCCAGGCGATAGACCACGGCCACGGCGTCGAGCCTCTCCAGGAGGACGCGCCGCCACCGGGCAGCCAACGGGTAGCTGCGGAGCAGCCGATCCGGGGTGAGGTCTTCCTCCTGGGCCAGGCGGCGCAGGCCGTCGGCGGTGAGGTGGAACCTGCGGGTGGGGGCAACGAGCTCCGTCCCGTGGGGTACGGAGGCGATCAGCCCGTCGTCCTCCAGCTGGCGGGCGGCCTCGTAGACCGCGCTCTGGGACCAGCCGGAGAGGGCGGCCATCTCAATCCGGTCGAGAAAGGGCATGGCGGCGAGGCGGCGAAAGAGCTCCCGCTTTCCCCCGGTGAGCGGCCTCATTCCTCACGCTCCTCGTCGGCTGCCCCGTCCGGCGTCTCCAGGGCGTCGTCCCCAGGGTTCTGGTCGCGCTTGCTGCGCTGCTTGCGCCGGGCCTGCTCCTGGGACTGGCCGCCGCTCTCCGCCGTCTGGGTGTCCTGGGCCTCCCTGAGCTTCTCCAGCTCCTCGCGATACCTGTCCACCAAGTCTTGCATCTCCGCGTCCCGGCGTTCGATGTCGCTGGCAGGTGTTAGGTAGCTCTCGGCCAGGTCGCGGATGCGCTCGGCGGTCTCGGCATCTCCCGTCTCCGGCTTTGCGACCTTCATGGAGAAGGCGTCCATCCGCTCCGTTCCCACGGTGGCGCGGACGTAGCATTGGTGGACCGGCAGGGACGTGATGTCGTCCTCGGTCACCCGCTCCTTGCCCAGCTCCCACACGAGCTGGCGGGCATCGTTGCCCGCCACCTGGAAGACGGCCAGGCAGCCCACGTTGGCGAGCAGCGTGTCCCGCATGGTGCGGGAGAGGTCGTCCAGCTTGGCGAGGCTCTGGGTTGCCAGGACGAAGGACGCCCCGAACTTCCCAAGCTCGCTGAGCATGGACTCGTAATCCACGCCGGGCATCGACTGCATCTCGTCCACCACCACCAGAGCGCCGCGCCGCTGCTCGAAGGGCAGGCTGCCCTGCTCCCGTATCACGGCGTCCACGAGGTTGAGGAGGGACGCGCCCACCAGGGCGGCCACGTCCCTTCCCGCCTTGCCCTGGGCGGTGGAGACCAGCAGGATGCCGCCGTCGTGGATGGTGCGGCGCATGTCGATGGTGGAGCGGGGCTGGCCCAGGATGGCTCTTGCCCGCTTGGAGGATGCGTAGTAGGAGAGGCGGGTCTGGACCGGGGCTAGGGCGTCGGCGCGGGTCTCGCGCCGCCAGCCGAAGAAGTCCCTGGCCCACCACTGAATCAGGTAGGGGTCGTTGACCTTCGCCAGCACCTCGGCGCGGAATCCGTCGTCGGCCAGGATGCGCAGTCCGTCGAGGATGGTGTACTGCTCGCCCGCGTCCCTGCTCTCATTGGCCTCGTGAAGGGTCTTCACCGTCTGTTCGAGGATCGACTGCATCCTCGGCCCCCACTGGTCCCACAGGCCCTTGGCGATGCGCACGACGGAATCGGCGGTGCGGTCGCGGTCGGAGAAGATGCGGGTGTCCAGGAGGTTGACGCCGGGAGCGCCCCGCTCGTCGGCCAGGTCGATGAGCCGCACCTGCTCGACGAGGGAGTCGGGGACGTGTTGGAGCAGGCCGCCCACCAGGTCGGCGTGGGGGTCCACGACGACGATGGCGTCTCCGTCCCTGCCCTCGGCCTTCTCCCGCATCTTGTGGGCGACGATGTGGTGCATCAGGGTGGACTTGCCCATGCGGGTGCGGGCGACGTAGAGGTGGTGGCGTCTCAGCAGGTCGTCGGGGAAGTGAATCTTCCTGGGCGTTCCGGTGGTGGTGTCGCCGACGTGCGCGCCGCCGCTGACGCTGCGGGCGGTGGGCAGCAGCACCTTGGCCCCGGCGCGGGCCACCAGGGGCGTCTCGTCCCTGGCTCCCGGCGGGTGCCACAGGCAGGCCGCCTCGCGGACGCCCATGACGCTGCGCTTCCCGAACAGGCCGGGGCCGGACGGGTGGAGCACCTGGGGGTCGGGCACGGCGGGCCGCACCCGGCTCACGTCGAGGCACGCGCCCGCGGGGTTGTCATAGTCGCGGTAGGCGGCGGCCACCGGCTCCAGCAGCTCATTCGCCCGGTGGGGCCGGGTGCTCCGGGGCAGGATCGCCGTCACCTGAATCTCGGCGTCGAAAGCGATGCGGGAGACCTTCTCCTTGATGAGGATGGGGTCGAAGACCCGCTTGCGGGCCTTCTTGAAGCGGTGCCAGGCCCAGCCGCCCACGGCGAGGGCGAAGGCGACGCCCGCTCCCATGAGCACGGCCTTCCAGGTCTCCCCCGCCTGCACCCACAGGTAGCCCCGGAGGGCGGCCAGGGCCGCCACGCCCAGGACGGCCATCGTCACGCCGTCGGTCTGGAGGGGCTTGGTCTGATAGGTGTAGGCGGGGTCTCGCCGGTCCTCCACAGGCCGCTTGTGGGCCTTCTCCAGGTGGGACTCCGACCAGTCGGGTCCCATCGAGCGCAGCATCAGCCGCGCCACCACGCGCTCCCCCTCGTTGAGGTTGGAGAGCGCGCCCATGAGGGCGATGAGGGGATCGGAGCCGGGGTCGAGCAGGTCGTCGTCCCGGAAGACCCGGAGAGGCACGTACTCGGGGCCGTCGGCCCGGAGCGTCATGCTCCACGCCTGCTCGTCTTCGGCCAGGCGCAGGGGGTCGTCCTCGGCGGAAATCTCCTGTATCTGGGCCTGGGGGTAGCGGGCGGCGATCTGGGAGCGCACCACCTGGTCGTCCAGGCAGCGGGCCAAGAGCGTTACGCCGTCTGTGTCCCCGGCAAGCTCCAGGGAGAAGGGTTCGGGGACGGCGATGGAGCCGAGCATGTTCTCGACTCCCAGGAGGGTGCGCTCCCCGGTCCTGGGCGGCGTCACCGCCAGCAGCGCCGGGGGTTTCTTGGCCTCGTTGTTCAGCAGCCACTTGATGGGGTTCGCTTTCATTCGTTTGCTCCTTTCTCTATCGGTTCTCTCGCCTTGCGGTCGTTCGGTCGCTCCTAGTGACGACCGGGTCTCCACTCGATGACCTCCGTCTCCTCCAGGGTGGCCTCGATGCGGACGGGGAAGCGGTTGCCCTTCGCCAGCAGCAACCCGTCTCCACGCGGGCACGACAGGAGCCATCGCTGGAGGTCCTGGGGCAGGTCGAAGGCGTCGCCCACCGTGCTTATGGCGGCTGCGTCCTGCTGAAGCAGCAATTTGAAGGCGGCGTTCTGAAGCAGGGCGCGACCGGAGTGGCCAGTGATGGCCCGCGAGGTGTCCTCGCTGAGCAGGTCCTGGACGTCCTGGGTGATGAACTGCAACCCCAGCCGGTGCTTCCTGGCCCGCTTCGCCATGCTCACCATGAAGGCCGCTCCCTCCGGGTGCTGCATGATCGACCACACCTCGTCCACCACCAGCAGGCGGGGCTTGGGGTCCTGGGCGGCTGCGGCCCACACCGTCTCGGTGCAGACCATCGCGGCGGCGGGGCGAAGCTCCGGCTCCAGGAGCCGCAGGTCGAAGACGGTGATCAGGGCCTCGCCCCGCAGCAGGTCGTCGCCCTCGTCGGAGAGGAGGTTGCGCAGGCTGCCCGTTGCGAAGGGCCGCAGCAGCCTCGCCATGTCTTTCCCTCCCGCCTCATCTCCTTGCAGGTACTCGTAGAAGTCCCGGAAGCCGGTGCGCTCGCGGGGCTGGGCGTAGTAGCCCGCCAGGGCGTGGTCCAGGGAGGCCCTTCGCTCCGCGCCGAGACTCTCGCCCACCATCACCTCTATGAGCCGGCGCAGGCTGCCGATGCGCTGCAACAGCTCCTCCGAGTCGCCCCGCTCGATGACGAAGGGGTTCATGCCCTGGCCGGGGACGCCCGGCGACAGCACCCTGCCGCCCGCCGCCCTCGCCATGTCCGCGTACTCGCCCTCGGGGTCGATGACGTAGGCGGTGACGCCGCGGCACAGGCCCCTGAGCATCCCCAGCTTGGTGGCGAAGCTCTTGCCGCTGCCGGAGCGGGCGAGGACGGCGGTGTTGGCGTTCAGGTGGGTGCCGTCCCAGGGGTCGTAGACCACCGGGGCGCAGGCCCGCATGTCGATGCCGTACAGCGTTCCCCTCCGGGTGTCCAGGTCGGGCGGCGAGAAGGGGAAGAGCCGGGCCAGGGACGACGTGTCCAGCGTCCTCCACACCGCCACGGCGTTGAGTCCCAGGGGCAGCGTGGAGAGGATGCCCTCGCGCTGGCGGAAGGCCAGGGGATCGAGCTTGCCCAGCGTGGCGGCGAAGTGGGCCTTGGCCCGCTGGGTCATCTCCTTGAGGGACGCCTCGTCCTTCGCGTGCAGGGTGATGGAGAGCGACGCGTGGAAGAGCCGCTCGCGGCCCCGCTGCACCTCGTCCCTGAGCCGGGTCACGTCCTCCAGGGCGATCTCCGCCTCCGGCGACATCGTTCTGCCCCGCTTGAATGACAGGCTCTGGGCCGACTCGAAGCGCACCTTCTGCCACTCCAGGGTGCGGGCCGCCTGCTCGGCGGGGATCGGCCCCAGGTGAATGGACAGGTCCATCGGCGCGCCTGCGGCCATGAGGCTCTGGAGGAAGCCGGGGGGCAGGGAGCGGGGCCACTTGCCCAGGTGGAGGGAGCGCACCAGACGGTCTCCGACGCGCACCTCGCGTCGGCGCATCTCCACCTCCACCGGCGTCTCCTCGTCCATCTCGGCGGGGGCTCCGCCCAGGGCCGAGGCCAGCAGCAGCATCCGCAGCTGGCGGCCCCGGAGCGGGTGGACGGACAGCCCGGCCCGCGCCAGCAGGCCGCGCAGCTCGTCGAACCGGGAGAACTCGCATACGGCGTAGAAGCGCCGGTCGAGGATGCCGTCGCGGACCTCAAGGTCGGTCAACAGCCTGCGAAGCGACTCCGACGCGGCCTCGGTCTGCGGCGGCAGGTTGCCCGGCTGGGCCTCACTGAGCTTCTCCCGCAGCCCGCCCAGGCGCGGCGGGTGCTGCCTGATGAGCAGCTGCACGGGGAAGTCGCAGGCGTTGAGCGCCCCGGCGAAGGCCCCCAGCTTCGGCTCGTCGATCTCCAGGCCCATCACCTCGCACACGCCCAGCTTCACCCCGTCAAGCCGCACGGGTCCGTCCTCCTCCAGGTGGGACAGCATGAAGAACAGGGGTAGGGGCAGCGGCGGCTTGGGAGCGGGCGCCTGCGGCTCCGTGGGTTCCTGGGTCTGCGGAGCGGCCACGCCGTGCGGCGGCCCCTCCGCTCCGTCTCTCTTGAATCGTTCCAACAGCTTCTTCAACTCGTTGTCTCCTTTGCGCTAGGGGGTGGGGAACGGGACGAGGCCGCTGCGCAGCAGCGCGGCGACCGCCTTGGCCAGAAGGACCAGCACCAAGCCGACGACGGCCATCACGACGGCGCTCTTGGCCTTGCCGCCGCCCCGCTCCTCGGCTCCCTCGGCCATCAGGACGAAGCCCGCCCAGACGATGGCGAAGACGGCGAGTCCGGCGGCGGTGTAGGCCATAGCGGTCAACACATGGTCGAAGGCGTCCAGCATGGCCTGCTCCTCGGCCGGGGCCGCGCCGGTGTTCGCCAGCGCTGCCCAGGCCACAAGCGTCATTGCCAGTGCGCGCCTCACCACGGCCACTCCCATCCCAGAAGGTCGAACCAGTCGCTCAGAGCCTGCCCCGCACCGGATGCGGGGCCGCCGTCTGCGGGCGTCTGCTCGGCGGGCGGTTCGACCGGCTCAGGCTCCGGCATGACCAGGACCTCGAATGGGTCGTCGGCCCCGACGCCGAAGGCCAGGGCCAGCGTCTCTTCACGGCTCCGGGTGATGGGCGACCGCTCCACCGTCTCCGCCTTCACGTGCTCCGGGTGCTGGACGTCCACCGTCACCTGCTTGGCGATGGTGGCGCTGGGGACGTAGGCGTAGGCCGTCGCGGTGGCGGACGACGTGGAGCCGTCCTCGCAGATGGCCGTCGCCGTCTCACTGTCGGAGTCGCTGTCCCCCGGGCGCAGGAGGTGCACGGTCTTGGTGACGTGTTCGACCCGGGTCGGGTGGTGGGTGAGCCGCGTCAGCGGGGGCATCGGGATGCTGAGACTCGCCTCAAGGTCGGCCTCGATGGACACGGCGTGGACGGCCTCGCCAGCTCCGACGGGAAGCCGGAAGCGGGCCTCGCCGTTGGCGACGAACGGGACGCTCGTGTGCGACCCGCCGACGCCGACGTTGACGGTCCCCGTGATGGCGGTAACTGCCGCGTCCATCAACGCCGTCTCGGTGACGCTGGCGTGTCCGGCCACCGTCTGAAGCGCGACGGACTCCAGGGTGCGGGTCTCGCACTCGGACGCCACCACGCCCTCCACCGCTCCGGGCGTCCAGCCCAGGGAAGTCATACGCAGGTCGCACAACTCCCCCTCCACAACCGGCAGGGGAAAGGGAAGCTGCGCTTCCTCGACGGTGACGGCCTCTGCCTGTCCCAGCGTGTCCTCCCACGAGAAGGTGAAGGACGGGTTGGGTCCGTCCAGGGGGAGGGAGTAGTCGATGCGCTCCCCCTCGTCCAGGGAGGCCGAACCCCAGAACCGCAGCCAGCTGCCCTGCGGCCCGCCGAAGGCCCGCACCCGGATGTCCAGGCCGGTGGCGGCCCGCAGGGTGACGGCGGCCCGGTCGCCGGAGACGGTGAGCCTCTCGACGAACAGCCGCCGCCCTTCGACCGGCTCCGTGACCTCGAAGTCGATCTCGTCTCGCCAGTGGTCGTCGGCAAGGGCTGCCTGGGGGGCGGCGACCGCCGCCGCGAGAGCGACGACGGCCGCGATTGCCAGGAAGCTCTTCGGGGGCTTGCTTTGCCGGGACTTCCGGCTCCCGTCCACGTTTCCGTTGATGTTGTCCTTGTCCGCCTCTGTCCTCTTGGGCTTGCCGAACCAGCGGTGGGGACGGAAGGGCATCCTCCCGCCCTTCTTATCCCTAGCCTTGCGCTTGGGACGAAGGCGGCGCAGGGTCTTGCCAGCCCGCCTCGCCATCAGCCGCAGGGGACCGGGGCCGCTTGTCACCGGCTGCGCCGGCGCGGGCGGCTCGCTGCGCACCAGCTCGGACGGCGCCCCGGCGTAGAGCCGAGCCCCCAGCCGGTGCTTCAACAGGTCGGCGGCCACCAGGGGCAGCCGCCGACCGCCTATCTTCCCGGCGACGGCGACCAGCCCCGCCAGGCCCAGGAGAACGGCAATCGCCATCCTCACCTCCGACGGCCCCACGGGGGCGTAGCGGTATGCGCCGTAGGACAGGGCGCACACCGCCATCATCGCCACGACCTGCGGGAAGGTGAACCCCAGCAGCACCTTGTCCTCGGCCTGCACGTGGGTCGGCACCTCATGCTCTCTCATGGCTTTCCTCCCTTTCATCGGCCTATTCGCCGGGGTCGGGCAAGTTGGGGTCCACCGGGGAACCCACGACGGCGTTCATCACCAGCTCGACGACGCCGTAGGCCACCATCGCCAGCACGATCCCGGCCAGGGCGGTCATCATGGCGCTCTTGCCCCGCTCCATCTGATGGGGCGCTCCCGACGCGGTGAGGTACAGGTAGGCCCCGTAGATGAAGAAGCCCACGCCCACGACCCCCACGACGCCCAGCAGGATGCCCACCAGGTTCGATATGGTCTGTGTCAGGTCTGTCATAAGTTCTGTCTCCTCTCCGTCTTTGCTGCCGGGCGTTTCCTCGCCCGGTCTTCATCGATCTCGTTCGTCTCTATCGGTCCCGCTGTCTTCGCTCTCCTACAGGCACATCGTTCCCACCTCCTTCGCCCTGTTATCGATGGGCGCGGACCGCGCCCGTTGGGTCGTCGTGGTCGGGGGCTACTCGTCGCTGCTCCGGGGGGCTTCGCCGCCGTCTCCCCCGCCGCCCGATGGGGTGGCCATCGAAGCCGCCGAGCTGAGGCCGCTCGCGGCTGCCGAGAGGCCCGCGCTGGCCGCCATCGCTCCCACGGCCATGCCTCCCGGTCCTCCGGCGGCCCCGCCCGCTATCAGCCCGATGGTCTTGGCCGACCTGACCATCGAGGCGGGCAGGTTCATGCCGAAATAGAGCATCGAGAGCCAGGAGTCGAAGGTCCCGGCGTTGCCAAGCATCGCCGGCACCCGCGTCGCCATGTAGACGAAGGCCAGGGACATGAGCAGCTTCCAGATCAGGTCCTGCACCGGCTCGAAGGCCGCTATCGCGGCGAACTCGCGCAGAAACCCGAATCCCAACGCCAGGGCGATGAGCTGGATGGCCTGCTGGAACACCGTCGTCATGAAGAGCCGCAGCCACTGGCGGCCCCAGCCCGCCGTGTGGGGCAGAATCCACAGCCCCAGGGCGATGGGGGCCAGGGCCAGCAGGATGTCGATGAGGGCCAGGCGCAAGATCATCTGCACGATGACGTAGAGGACGAAGAAGCCGTATACCAGGTAGAGCGCCGCCAGCAGCAGCGCCATGCCCACGCTCCCGGCCTGCACCGCTGTCATCAGCGTGCTCAGCGTCGAGCGCAGCATGTCTCCGGGGGTGACGCCGAGGGAGAAGGCGATGAAGCCGGAAACGGCGTCGGCCACGTCGATGACCAGGGCGCACCACCACAGGGACGACGCGGCGGCCACCAGGCCCAAAACAAGGCGGGGCACCATCTCCCGCCAGCCCGCATGGGAGCGGCCCAGGTGCTCGGAGATGATGAAGCTCAGGCCCATCCAGCCGAGGATGACTACCAGGGCGGCGGAGGTGATGGCCCAGACGACCATCCACGCCTGCTGCACCAGGTGGTGGCCGTAGGTGAGATCGGCAGGGGTGCCGGTGATGATGTCGGCCATGACCGGCTACCCTCCCCGGCAGTTGTCGGCGTCCTCGCCGGACGCCCGCTCGACAACTCCGCAGAGGGTCCCGTGGACGCCCTCGATGACCCACCCGGCGAAGGCTTTGGCCCAGCGCGCCGGGCTGAGGGCGGACAGAATCTTGTCCCAGATGCGCCCCGGCTGGTGGATGGGTATGACGGCGTAGAAGTCGCCCCTCAACCCGTCCTCGGCCTCGGCCAGCATGACCAGCAGGTAGGCCCGGTCGCGGTCGAGCTCGGGGTGGTCGTCAAGGTCGGGGTACTCCCAGGAATACTCCCAGCCGTCGCTCCTCTTCTTCTCGCCGCCCTTCACCCGGTACATGGCGCTTATCCAGTCCCCGGTGTCGGCGTCGCGAACGGCGTAGAAGAGGTTTGCGATCTCCCGGTCGAAGACGGGGCGGGCGACGAACTCGCCGCCGCCCTTGCGCTCCACGAACTCCCGGTCGGCGTTGACGAGGGTTAGCTCGTTACCGGGCGGGGCTTGGGCTTGGGCGATGTTGCTTGCGGGGATTGCCAGAAGCGCCGCCAGGAGCAGCGCGGCGGCCAGGGGCATCAGCCTCCTGGCTCTGCCAAGGGACCTTCGGACCGTCGATTGCGCTCCCACGATTCGCCTCCTCTTCGCTGATGGGGCCGTCTGTTCTGCCATCGAGTCTGGGAAGTCGCGGGGCCGGACACCATGCCTTATATGGGAGGACGCGCGAGTCCTCCCATATAAGGCATGGGAAGGAATAGGCCGGATGTGGTGTCATACCCGTGTACAGGGATTTGCTTCGGTGCCCAGAAGGGAAGTTGTGGGCTGTGGGCAACGTGAAACGGGCGTGAAGGAAGGGAAGTAAGGCCGAGCCTGCGAGCACTTTGGTGAAAGGGGTGGTTCCGACAGCGGCCCAAAAGGGAAGTCGGGGGTGGCGCGACATCGGAGCGAGCAATTGGATGGGGAGGTTGGAATCGGGGGTCGAAACCCCCTACAGGACAGCCCCCTACAGGACATGACTGCGAGGAGGTGCGACCATGAATGTGCGGGATGTGGACGGCAACGGGAGCGTGGACGCCGAGAGGCTTCGGCGGCTCAGGCTGAGCGAGTTCCTGCGGGACCTGGTGCGGCGGGAGGGCAAGATGGAGGCTGCGGAGCTGCTGGGAGTCAACCACAAGACCCTGACGCGGGCCGAGGAGTCGGGTGAGATCACGGGGCGCATGGGCGATGCGCTGGAGCTGCTGCTGAGGAGGGCGGACGACGCCGAGGTCGCGCGGCTGCGGGAGGCGGTCGGTGCGCTGGAGGAGCGGGTGGCGGCGCTGGAGGGCGGCATGGAGACGCCTCCTGCGGCAGATGTGGAAGGCGGGGGTGAGTCCCGCCAGGTGGAGGGCGGTGACGAGGACAGTACCCAGGCCCAGGCGCAGGGCGGGAAGCACGAGGAGGGGGCGGGCCGGTCGGAGACCAGGGCCGCCCCTCCGATGGCGGGTGTGCGCTCGAAGAAGCGGGCGACGCTGCGCAGGCTGGACCCGGAGGTGGTCACCGAGGAGCCCGACGACGACGATGATGAGGTCTACGGCGATGCGTGGCCGCTGGTGGAGGAGTGGCGGCGGCTGCGGGCCGGGCATCCCCACCAGGGGAAGAGCCTGTCGTGGCTCACGACGGAGGAGCGTCTGCTCGTGCTGGAGCTGGCTATGCTGGAGGAACACGGGCTGACCCTGCCCCCGGAGACCCAGGCCCTGCGGGGCTTCGGACGCAAGGGTCAGATCAACCATCGCTGGAAGGCGCTGGCCGACACTCGGGTGGCGCTGCGGAAGCGGAAGCTGCTGCGCTGGGTGCGGACGGTCCTCACCCTGTGGCTGTGGCGGAAGTAGGCCCCGGAGCCGTCTCCGGGGCCGGTTTTCGGCGGTTGCTACATCGGAGCGAAGTGGGCGCTAAATCGGTGCGAGCAATCTAGGTTGCGTTGGGCCGAAACAGGGTTTGGGGCCTTCCATTCGCTCGGTTGTTCGGGCGATAATTGACGCAGTTTCTGGCTTTTTCCAGTGTTTCCTGCCTAGAAACCTGGAGGATTCCCGTCCCCCGAATCCGGGACCGGTTGCATAGGATCGAGCCTTGCTCTCCGAACAGCCGCCCAGGGGTCGAACCGGAAGGATTGAGCCTCGCTCTCCCGATGGCCGCCCCGGAGGACACATTCGCAGCGGTTGGAGCGTCTCTCGCTTCGGCCCCTCGGACACCCTGGTCGGAGTGCGCCCTGCACACTGGCCGGTTCCTCACGTCTGCGTCATGGTTCCTGTGGAACTGGCCGCAGCTTCACCACGCGCCGGTCTGCCATTGCAAGCTGGCTGGCCGCTTCCCTCGCGCAGCATCCCAGGACGTTACCGACGTAGCTCCCGGGTCTCGCTGCGTCTCTCACCGGGCCGTCCTGTGGTTGATCTGCAGGCCGGTCGGTTCTCCCCCACTTCATAGCAGCTCCCCCTGAGTCCGCTCCTCTGAGTTGACTCTGGGCCGAGCTGCGTCTTCTTCATCCCCCACGTAGCAGCAGCTCCCCTGAGTCGATTCCCGTGAGTTGCCCCTGGGCCGAACTGCGTCTTTCTCACCACGGCGTCTCCCTGCGTTCGTCTCGTGGTCGGACTGCGTATGGCGGCGGAACGGCAACACGGATTCATGGAGTCAACAGCAACAAGGAGGTAACGACGATATGGCTACTGAACGGACGGACGGCAACGGCGAAGGAGGAGCGCACATGACGGAACGGTACACGGAACCGAGCGCGAAGCGGATCGCAGACCTGCTTCGGCACCGGGTGAGCTTCGAGCGGGGCTGGTTCTGGACGACGACGGCCATCTGTCACGGCGGCAAGTCGGACGGGCTAGCGTTCCGGCA
Organism: Dehalococcoidia bacterium; assembly: GCA_965224415.1. Classification (GTDB taxonomy): domain Bacteria; phylum Chloroflexota; class Dehalococcoidia; order Lucifugimonadales; family JAGWBF01; genus DAOUJI01. The sequence goes on from CBDCZB010000003.1 coordinate 483,201, forward strand.
GCGACCGGACGGCAACGGCATCGACGTGCACTGCCACACCGGGGGCTGCTCGGCCGGCGTGGTGATAACCGAACTTGAGGCGCTCATCGGGCTGCCCATCTGGACGGCCTACGAACCGGTGAGCGACGCGGCAGCCAAGGCCCCCGAGAAGCGGCCTTGGTGGAAGCGACAGCGGGTCTGGGCGCCGACGGTGGTCGCCCTGGTCGTGGCGGCGCCGCTTATCACCGGCGACGTGGAGCTCTTCGTCCTGAACCTCGTCGGGCTGGGCACCGGGGCGCTGCTGCTCCGGCGGTTCATGCCTCGGCGTCCGGTAGGGAGGGTCCGTCGCCGCTGACGACAGGTCCTCCGGCTCCCTCATACCCATCCCAACACGCAAGGGTCGTCTCCATCCGGGGACGGCCCTTCTTCTTTGCCCGCAAGCGGGCGCAATCCAAAGGCAACACAACACAGAAGGAGGTCGTGATGACAACGGCAACATTGGCAACTGGCAATCGGACGATGACGGATGTTCGGCCTAGGCGCAGCCTCGAAGAGCTGGTCGACCGGCTCATTGCGGCGCTGTTCAAGGAGGAGGAGCCGGAGGCGGAACAGGCGACGGAGACACCGAGCGTGGCCAAGAGCCTCCACGAGGCGCGGCGGCTCAGGCAGGCGGGGGACGTGGATAGGGCGCTGGCGGCCCTCGCCGGCACGGACACGACGAAGGCTGAGCCGCATCAGGCTCGGTGGGCCTACGCCGAGTGGACTGACCTGGTGAAGCGGCGGTTCGGGGACCGGGACGCGCTGGTCTACAGCCAGGGCGCGGGACAGGCCGCCGCCCTGGTGCCCACCGGAAACGGCGGGACGCTTGAGGTCGCGGCGGTCCTGGGAATGCGGTGGCGGCCCGGCAAGGTCGTCTCGGAGCGCAGCCTCCGGGGGCTCCGGCCCTTGGCGAAGGCTTGCCCTCGGCCCTGACCGGAGAGTGGCCCGGCGCTGGCGTAGCGCAAGCAACGGTTGACGACTCGTGA
>CBDCZB010000004.1:0-1104738 GCA_965224415.1 Dehalococcoidia bacterium
CGTCAACCCCATCACCAACGACTCCCGCCGTGGATGCCGCGCGGGTCAGCTACTGAAAGGAGGCGGCTATGCACATCAACGAGGTCCATCGCCGCTGACGGCGGGGCCTCCGGCTCTCACCACACATCCCCATTCACAAGGGTCGTCCTCGTTCGTCGGGGGCGGCCCTTCTTCTTTGCCCGCAAGCGGGCGCAGGCCAGAGGCAACACAACACAGAAGGAGGTCGTGATGACGACGGCAACGACGGCAACCGGAACGAGGACGGCGGGAGCGGAGAGCGAGCTGAGGGCGGCTGCGAGGCGGCGGGGGCTCACCATGAAGGGGCTGGCGAAGAAGATGGGCGTGTCCGCGGGATACCTGTCGCAGATTGCGAACGGGGGCAGGCCGTGGACGCCCAAGATGCGCGAGAGGGCCGTGGCGGTCTTGGGTGAGGTCCCCGGGCAGGGAATCGTCTACCGCCAGGGAGGCGTTGTCACCGGCGAGAGCAGCTTCATCCGGGAGCGCGCCCGCACGCTGGGCATGACCATGCAGGAGCTGGCCGACCGCGCGGGCGTGTCCGCCAGCTACATGACCCAGGTGGCCCGCGGTCAGAAGAACATGGGGGTGAAGGTCCAGGCGCGGGTGGAGTCGGCGCTCAAGGCCCCGGCGAAGATCGCGCCCGCACGGTGCGCCAACCGCCAGGGAGGCGTGGTGACCGGCGAGTCCAGCTACATCCGGGAGCGGGCCAGGGAGCTGGGCATGAGCCTGCGGGACCTGGCTGACCGCGTGGGCGTGTCCGCCAGCTACATGACCCAGGTGGCCCGCGGCCAGAAGAACATGGGCGTGAAGGTCCAGGCCAGAATGGAGTCGGCGCTGGAGGCCCCGGCGAAGGTCGCTCCCGCGCAGCCCGCCTGCATCGACCGGGAGGCCGTGTGGGAGCGGATGAACGCCCACGGCATCAGCCAGAACGAGGCGGCCCGGCGAGCGGGCATAAGCTCGGCCCATCTCTCGCAGATCATGAACGGCAGGAACAACCCGTCGCCGGTCGTGCTCAGCAAGCTGCACGGGGTGTTGTTCCAGCCCACGAAGGCGGAGCGGGTTATGCCCGCCGAGGTGAAGGTGCTGGGCTGGCGGAAGGGCGAGCGGCACGGGATAGTGGTGCACGGCGCCGGTGGCCCCGGGCGCCGCGGCAGGGCCGGAGGACCCGCCGTCCGGGTCGGCGGCCACGTGCCCTGGGGCGCGAAGGCGGAGTTCGCCTACCGCGCCGGGTACGACGGCAGTGGCCGTGTATCGGTGACCCACGTCGTCGAGCGGGGCTACTCCGCCATGCTGAAGCAGCCGGAGCCAGCCGCCGCATAGAGACGCGAGAAGTGGAAAAGCCGGTCGTTCAGGACGCCAGGACCGTCGCTCAAGAGGGAGGCCATCGTCGATGCGACGATGGCCTCCCCAGGCTTCCCATATGTGCCGCCCTTTTTTGTTGCCCGAAATCACCGCCCGTCTTCGACATCCCTGGAGTAGGGGCAGCGGGCGCTCAAAGCGCCCTCGGCTCTCACGTCCGCACGGCGGCGCTACCGCGCCGCCTGCCCCTCGCCCGCGCCTCCCCGCGTCCCCAGCGCCTCGCGGGCCAGCTCCCTCGCCGCCCGCGCCGCGGCGTTGTCCGGTTCGATGCCGATGATGGCCTCGAAGTCCTCGATGGCGCTCTCGAACCGGGCCGCGTACATGCGGGCGATGCCCCGGCTGTAGAGGACGTCCGTGTCCCGGGGGTCGAGGTCGAGGACCCTGCTGTAGTCCTCTATCGCCAGCTCGTGCCGCTCCAGGCTGGTGTGGGCCAGCCCCCGGGCCGCCAGAGTCTCGGCGTTGCCGGGGTCGAGCTCCAGGGACCCGTCGAAGTCGCCGACCGCCTCGTCGTAGCGGCCTAGGCTGCCCAGGGCGACGCCCCTGCCCCGGAGCGCCGAGGCGTTGTCGGGGTCGAGTCCCAGCACGGCGTCGAAGTCGCCGAGCGCGGCCTCGTGTGCGCCGAGGTTGACGTTGGTGATTCCCCTGGCGTAGAAGGCGAGGCCGAAGCTCCGTTCGAGCTCGATGGCGGCGCCGAAGTCCTTGAGCGCCCTGTCCATCCGGCCCATGTCGCGGTATGCCATGCCCCTGTGGTAGTGGGCGTCGGCGTCGCCGGGGGCCAGGGTGACGGCCACGTCGAAGTCGCTCATCGCCCCCGCAAGGTCGCCCAGCTCCGCCTTGCACGCCCCCCGGCTGTAGTGCGCCACGGCGTCGCCTGGGGCCAGGCGGATGGCGGCGTCGTAGTCCTCCACCGCCGAGCGGTGCTCCTCCAGCTTGGCGTGGGCGCGGGCTCTGTCGAGGTGGGCGCCCGCATTGTCGGGTTCGAGGGCGATGACCCCGCCGTAGTCCTCCGCCGCAAGGCGGTGCTCCCCCAGCTCGCTGTATGCCAGCCCCCTGGCGGACAGGACCTCGGTGTCGCGAGGGTTCGCCTCGATAGTCTCCGTCAGACGCTCGACCATCCGGCGAATGTCCTCGCGACTCAAACCCCCCATCATCCTGCGGAACTTGCGGTAGTCTTCTGATCGCTTCTCCGGATCTGTTCCGTCATGTTCCCCGCTCATGACGCTCCTCCCGCATGTCTTCATATCTCGCTATCGGATAGGTTCTCTGTTGCGGAAATGGTTGCTTGGGCGGGACGGGCTCAGGCCCATGGGCGTGGGCCTCGGCCCGTCTCCATTGGCAGGAGTCCGGCCCGGGCACCGCGCTGGGGGCGTCCCCTCGCGGCCACTCTCTTCCGCTGCGGACTCTGCTCGTCCCGTTACAGGACCGTCGCGAACGATGCCTTTATGATGGTGCAGCCGTCCCCATAAAGCAATGCCGGTGTCCTTCTCCCCGGCACGCCAATGTATGCGGCCTTTCTTGCGTTTCGGCCCCCCGCCGTCGCAGCCCCTCACCGGCGCGCCGCCCTGCTCAGTCTCTGAACAGGTAGCCAAGACCCAGGGAGTCCGCCATTTTTAGGAGCGCTGCATAGTTCCGCGTGTTGGGTAGCACGTCCTTGTCCCTCCAGCGCCTCGTGGTTTCGGCATCGGTGTCGAGACGGCGGTTTATCTCCGCCCACGGCAGCTTCGACTCCTCCTTGAACCGCACCAGGCGCTGCGGGAAGTCGGCGGGGAAGTCGTAGGTTCTTCTGCTGTGGTGCGTGCGCTGTCGAGGCATCGAGCCGGTCCTCCTATAGGCCGTGTCGGGACTCTCCCCAACGACTCCGCTTCGGACGGAGCGTTGGCTCACGAGCCCGTTCACTCCCAGAGATCCAGGGTCCAGGCGAGGCGTCGGCACTGCCTGGACATACATGTATGTGTGGGTCCTTTTGTTGCTCTGAAATCAGTCGAGCGTCCAAGATTCCGGCCGAAGCCGAGAGTCATTAGGAATCGACTCCACGTGAGCGGCAGTCGCAACCTCCGTCATTCTTCAGTACGGCAACACCACCTGATAGCAGACAACGCCCAAGTCGTCCTCTCCAATCGGCTCCGGCGCTTGTGGGGGTTCCACCGGGCGCAGTCCGAACCGCACGACGACTTCGACGATACGTCGGGCGCAGTCGGTTACGCTCATGCCGCCTCCCTCGTGCTCACGGCGAAGCTCCGAGAGTTCGCGGCGCACCAGGTTGTTCCTGCCGACCGAGAGCGCCTGATCTCCCTCGTCGTACTCTTCACCGGCGGGAGCGTCTGGTGAGCGCAGCACGTCCAGTGCCCAACGTTGGCTGGCGGGCAGCGCAGTGAACCTGGCTTCTGGGTCAAGCAACGCATTGTGCGCCGCGCAGATGTCGGCAGCGGCGACCGTAAATAGATGCTCGAGATCAAGGTCATCGGGAATAGGACAGCCAGGCTGCTCTTGAGGGTCTATCAGCCGTAGCATCGGCAGGTCTTCTCTGTACAGAAATTCTCCCGATTGAGACACCATGCGCCAGTAGCGCTCATTCCTACGTGTTCTGCAGGCGAAGAATACCGCCGGCTCCGTCAGCGTTGGCGAACGCTGCACGAAGGCGGCGCCGATGCCCCAGGGCAGGACCCTGAGCCTGGCAATCTCACCTTCCCCCGCAGCGCGGCGAAGGTGGGAGCGGAAGAGTTCGCCGGCGAAGGCCGAACCGGTCTCCCCGCTGTTCTCGTGCTCGTCCAGCAGTGTGGCGTCCCCACCAGCGAGACGTTCGACGAACGTACTTAGGTCTGCGTACACCTGGGACTCCATTTCCACGCCGGCCAATACCGGGGTTTCCATGCCCACCGAGGCGTTCGCAGCCATGATCTTAGCTTGGAGCTTGGCCTCCAGCTTGAGCAGCCGGTCCAGGTCGCCCGGCTTGGGAAGCAAAGTGTAAAGATATGCCGTGTCGTGCGGGCTGCGCAGGCGGATGATGCGGCCATTGCGCTGCACCACGCGCTGAGGATTCCAGGGCATGTCGAAGGAGAGCACCGCCTGTGCCTGCTGCAAGTTCTGCCCTTCGGAAAGGATGTCGGTGCTGATAATCACATCCACCTCGCCCCCTTCTGGTCGAAATCCTGGCTCGTCCCTCACCGACTCCGGGCAGAATCGTTCAAGCTCCCTGGTACGGGCGTCGGCGCTGGTCTCCGAGCCAATGACCACCGTCCAACTACGGTCACCCAGTACATCCGGTTGACTCTCGATTCGCTCTTTCAGATAGGCCGCCGTGTCCTGGAATGCCGTGAAGATGGCTACCTTCTGTGACAGTGTTGCGGCCATGACCTCCTGGAGAGTGTCCAGCTTGGGGTCCTGGGTGCCCTTCAGGCTCTCCAACTGTGCTGACATGGCTGCCAGAGTGTCTCGGTCCTTCTGCAAGTCAGGCAAAAACTGGTCGTGGAACCTGTCGGCAGGGAGACCACCCTCAGAGTCTGTTAGCGCCTCGTCGATTAGGTCAACGCTGAGGAACGTATCGTCATCTCCTGTATCGCCAACTAGGTCCCTGATGACTGCCGGCGGGGGTACCGCTCCCCGCTCCGCGATGACGCGGAGCAGTACATCGTTGCCATCCCGCATCCTGTTCACGGTTTGCAGGGCCGCATACCAAGATGACTCAAACCGTTTCAGCAGCTGCGACTGCATGAGTCCGGCCAGCGCTTCCTCCGATGCCGACTCCCCTTCCTTGTCCAACCTATAGGCCGAAAGACGGTACCGCGCCATCGTCAGCCCGTCGATTCCGTCGTAGATGGCTTGAACGATTCCAGGGTGCGCTCTGTCCAAGTCGTAGCGGCGTTCGCGCAGCTCCGGCTCTGGAAACTTGACCGGCGTTCCGTCGATGAACCGCTCGTTCCGATAACGTTCCTTGATGAATGCCCGGTCCCGGCGCACCGTCAGGGCGTCGATTAACGGGAAGAGCTTCGCCTCCGAGAGATTCTCTGACTTGGAGGCTCCTGCCTCGGCAAAGAACTTTCGCAGGCTGGGAACCCCCAAAGGCTCCCCGGCGAAGGCGCTGTCGTGCCGACCGAACAGAAGGAAGAGATTGTGCAGGTCCCATAGAGAGTTGTTGACTGGGGTGGCGGTCAGAAGCAGCAGTTTCTTCGGCGTTCCCCCCATTAGCCGGTCCAGCGCCGCGTACCAGGTGTTGTCCACGTTGCGGTACGCGTGGGCCTCGTCGATGATGACAAACCGGTAGACGTCCTTGTTCACGGGCAAGACCCGCCGTTCACCGTTGGGAGACAGTTGCCGATCCTGGGCCAACTGCTGGTAGGACACCACGGTCCCCGGCAGGTTCTCCTCGGCCAGGCGCTGCTGCCAGAGGCGGTCCCGAAGCTGGGCGGGAGAGATGACCAGCACGTGCTGACCGAGATCCCGGGTATGCTCGCGGATAAACTGGACGCCTATCTCCGTCTTGCCCATGCCAACGCCATCGGCGTAGAGAACGCCACCGTAGCGGTCAAGGATACGCTTTGCCCGCGCCAGCCCGTCCCGCTGGAAAGCGGTGAGCGTATGCAGATCGGGTAGAGATTCACCGTCTTCTAGCTCGCCCTCGTAAAGCTCCAGCAGGGCGCGTAGGAAGACGGTCTGAGGGTCGCTCTCCAAGGCAGGGGGCCGCAGCAGCTCTAGCAGCTCCTCACGAAAGTCCTGGGCGTCGTCCCAGAGGCGCTGATACCAGTCCAATGCCCTGCCGACGACGTTGGGTTGGTAATGCACCATGCCCAGCTCGAGATTGGCGACCAAGCCGCCCTGTGTCAGGTTGGCCGACGACACCAGCGCCGCCCCCGGCCCTACCGGAGACCCGGCGTTGCTCAGTTCGCCGATGACGTAGGCTTTGCCGTGGAGGAAGCGCCGGACGTAGCGCCGCGCCGCAACGCCGTCGGACTCGAAGAAGCGGGTCACCCGCTCCAGGACGGCTCGCCGGGCGGTGGGAAAGGCCGAGAAGTCGCGTTGGCGGCGTAGCGCCGAGACAGATTGCTCGAAACGGTCGGCGACGGTTTCCCCCGCCGGGCCGATCAAGGCCTCCGGCACTGCACCTATCAATAAGCGTGTAGGCCGTTCCGGCTCCGCCGCTATCCTGGTCAGAGCGTCCAGCCCCTCTAGGCTAACGTAGCCCGTGGCAACGCTCAGAGGCCCCGCGTAGTGCTCCGCCAGCCACGCCAACGCCTGCTGGTGGTTGCCGTAGTCAACGTTGTCCACCAACTCGAAGGGGCCGTGCTGGGATGGATGGCTTTGGCTCGTCATGTCACCAACCGCCTAGTCTGACTTGAGAATGGGGTACTGCCCGGACAACGGGTGACAACCGTTCTTTGCATGCAGGATAAACCGGTCTATCACTTGCCGTGCGGTTTTTATTACGTCACTTCGCTCACTTCCAGAGAGGTGTTTCGCCTCTCCATGGCGCTGGTATTTGCTGAAGTCTTCTAGCTTTGTAGTTAGTGCCTGGTCAATGCGCAGACATTCCCTCATACTGATCCATGATTTCTTGGCTCTAGTCTTCTCCTTATCTTCTGAGTTAACGAAATGCTGTCTGAGGCTCTCGATGGCCCGGTAGGCAAACAGGCCTGTGTCATGGGGCATTCGATACGCTCTTCCGACGTCTCCCAGAGCGCGGCGAAGCGGGTCCGTTATAGAGGCACTATTAGATCCCACTGAAAATAGAACCTCGGCAACCTCCTCGTACTTCTTTTCGGTCTCTTCGGTCCAGCTAAAGTTGGATCCTGTTCTATACTCGAACTCTGGCGACAACCCATTATTCGCACATACTGCCAATCGGATCTCCATATCAAGACCTTTCCTTGCCGCATATCCGTATGCATCAACAAGGCTTCTCGCGATGGTGTCAATGCAGTTGCGTAGCGTGGCGATGTCCTTGACCTCTGTGTCACTATGCGCCGCCACTGATATTTGAGATTGGTGAATTGATAGCGTCACCCCAAGGTCAAATTCAACATCGGGAAACTTAACATGGCCGCTGACCGGAGAAAGGGTCAGTCCCAGGCGCTCCGGTATAACGACCCCATAGAAAATGTATGTGAACATTTCTGTTATCCTTCTCCCTCACCTACAGCCCCTCGAACTTCTCCAGAACCTGCCGCCGGTAGGCGGGGCTGACGGCGTTCTCCGTGAAGTCGGTGAAGATGAAGCGCAGCTCGTCCTCGGTCAGCCCGTAGGCGCGAGCCACCAGCGCGTCTACCTCCGCCCGCTTGTCGTTGCGCTGGGCGTCGGTCAACGGCCCGCACTCCACCCCGGCCCCCGCCGCAAACTCAAAAAACCGCTCGTCCACACAGGACAACCGAGCGGCCAACTCGCCGATGCGCTCCCAGGGGGTGTTGTCTGGAGGCGGGAAGGTGAGACTGTTGAGGACGTAGAAGTTGAGATGCGTTTCTACGTATCTTCGCGCCATCCAGTCGAAAGGAACGCTGTTCAACACACCCAGCAGACTCGCCTGTGAGATAGAGTCCCATCCCGCAAACACGAGGTATGGTGCGCTATTCGTTAATGATGTCCTCGGTGGGACTAGGCAAGCAAGCACCGTCCGAGAGTTCGTTCGGTTAGTCACGTCACGAAATGCTAAGCGGCACTGCTGTATCGGGTGCGTACTGGGGTCTTCAAGGGCTGAGCTGGAGAACATGCCCTTGAAGACGGGAGAGCGCACACGTTTGGTCTGCACGAAGTCTAGTATTCGGCCAATCTGGCATTGTCAGTTAGTACGTGAGCCCAGACAGGATGCTACCTTGGGGATAGACGAAGGGTTGTGGGATGTGAGGTGGTCATGGTGCAGGAGAAGTACGGAGTCCGGCTGGCAACACAGGAAAAGGGACGGCTCAGGAAGATGATCAGGGCTGGGAGGAGTTCCGCACAGGCGATTACCCGGGCCCGCATCCTGATCAAGATAGATGAGGGCTGGACCGCCCCCCAGGTGGCCACCGCACTGGACGTGTCGGAGCGGACCGTGTTCCGCACCAAGCGGCGGTATGCCGAGGAAGGACTGGACGAGGTGCTGAGGCACCATAACCAGGTCAACCGGCCCAGAAAGGTGGATGAAAGGGTGGAGGCCCACCTGATAGCCTTGGCCTGCAGCCCGGTGCCCGACGGTCATGACCACTGGACCATGCGGGCCCTGGCGGGCAAGGTGGTGGAGTTGGGATTGGTGGAGTCTTTATCTCCCGAGACGGTCCGCCTGCGGCTAAAAAAAACACGCTCAAGCCGTGGCTCAAGAAACAATGGTGCATCCCCAAGGTAGGTGGAGAGTTCGTGGCGGCCATGGAGGACGTGCTGGATCTCTACGCCGAGCCCTACGATCCGCAGAGGCCGGTGGTCTGCTTTGACGAGACCTCCACCCAGTTGCTGGCCGACGTGAGGGAACCGCTGCCGGCAAAGCCTGGGAGGCCGAGGCGTGAGGACTACGAATACCAGCGGGGAGGGACGCGCAACCTGTTCCTCACCTGTGAGCCTCGCCGGGGCTGGCGCCACGTGGCGATAACCCGGCAACGCACCATGCAGGACTTCGCTCAGCAGATGCGGTGGCTGGTGGATGAGGCCTACCCCGATGTCCCGGTGATTCGGCTGGTTCTCGACAATCTGAACACGCATCGGATGGCCTCGCTTTACGAGACTTTCCCGGCGGCCGAGGCCCGGCGCATCGCCAAGCGGCTGGAGTTGCACCACACTCCCAAGCACGGAAGCTGGCTGAATATGGCGGAGATCGAGTTCAGCGTGCTGGCCCGGGCCTGCCTGCGCGGACGCAACGGAGATGAGGACAGCCTGGAAAGAGCCGTCAGCGCCTGCGTGTCAGAGCGGAACGCGATAGGAGCTACCATTAACTGGCGGTTCACTGCCCAAGACGCCAGACGCAAACTCCATCGCCTCTATCCCTGCCAATCCTGATTTGGTTCAGTACTAGGATCTCGTCCCATACACAGTATCCGGCAGGTTCTTTCCCATGCGGTTCATACTGGTCAAAGGAACGGCCCTTCCATACAGGAGTGCCTTGAGAATGAGAGAAAAGGGCGCGCTGCTGCGTCTCATGCAATTCCGTATAGGGAATTGCATGAGACGCAGCAGCGCGCCCTTTTGAATTTTTTGCGATTTCGGGGCTTTGCAGAGTATCGAATTGGACGCCGCGCCGCATCTTCGCGAGCACGTTGGCGTGCATCTGGGTTGGCGTCAGCGGTACAACGTGGGCGCTCCCAAGGGAGGAGGCTGTGATGCTGACACCCTCACCTCTTGAAGCATCATGGAACTCCTTGAGGTTGGCCGACGGCCCAGTAACCTGGAACGTGGCCTTGGGGGAGGGCGTTCTGCGCTGGCCGGTCAGCAGCGCGACTGTATATCGGGGTTCCATATCGAATGCCCAACGTCCAGCATTCAAGAGATAATCGATAGTATTCACCGATGTCTGCCCAAACAGCCATTGCCTGAATCCCCTGGCCCCTTCTGCAAGGAATGCTGTCCGAGGGAGCACCACTCCCAGCCGTCCATCTTCCCTCACCAGGTGGCTGTACCGCTCGCAAAAGAGTTGGTACAGGTCTTTGTCGCCCACCCCCTGAAGCTCGTATCCCCCGCTCTCGGAGAAGAATCCCCTGACGGTCGCCAACTGTTGCTGCTGGACCCCAAACTCTCCACGCCAGTCGGGATTCTGCTCATCAAGCGCGGCGATGCGCTTTCTCCTATCGGCCAGACTCGGCAAGCCGCGCAATCCTGGTTCCCGCAGCGCATAGAAGGCAAGCTCTTCGACCGTTATTTCGTTCCACGGCGGGTTACCGACCACCACGTCGAAGCCGGGGCGGTCGCGGTGGAAGACGTTGGGGAACTCCAGAGGCCAGTGGAAGAAGTGGTAGCGGTGGGCGATGTGAGCGGCGCCGGTCAGAGTGTCGGCAATAGCGGCGGTATTGGCTTCGTCGCGCGCAATGATCGCGTCGGCGTTGATTTCCAGCGTGTGACGGGCGCTGGTCAGTCCCAGTGGCTCCGCCGTCCAAAGGTCGAAGGCGTGGCGCAGTCCGGCGGTGGCCTCTTCCAGTTGGGCCCCAAGTTCCTCAGACTGCTTGACCTCCTCCGGCGTGCGGTCAGGGATGGCGGCCTGCTCCCGTTGCAGATTCGCCGCCTGTTCCATCGCGCTCCGCACGGCTTGGCCGGTGAACAGGGGGCTGTCGCTGGCGCCCACCACGTATGGGTCGGCCACGCCGATGAGGGCGTCGCCGCACTTGAGGTTACTGCCCAGGTATGAGAGGGCCAAGCCTGGGACGAAGGACGCCAACCATAGTGTGACGTTGGCGACCTCCACCGCCATGGGGGAGAGGTCCACGCCGTAGATGCACCGCTTGAGGATGAGCCGACGCAGCAGGTCACCGTCCTCCGGCTGCGGAGAAACAGCCCCATTGTCCTGGCTCAGCTCTTTGAGTAGTTGGGCAATGCCGGGCAGGCCGTCGACATCGGCGAGGAAGAGTTCGATGCGGTCGGCGATCATATCCAGGGCTGCCGTGAGGAAGTGGGCGCTTCCCATCGCCGGATCCACCACCGAGAAATCGAACAGCTGGCGCGCTGCTTCATTCGGGTCACGGCCGACTACCTGTTTGACCTCGGCCAAGTGGTCCTCAAGAGCGGGCAGCAATGAATGGTTGAGCAGGTGAGACACAAACTCGTGGCGTGTATAGAACACGCCTCCAGCCTTGCGTCCACCCGCTTCGGCTTGGTAGTAGAGCTGCGCCCTAGTCACCTCCGGGCGCTCACCGGCGCGGAGTGGCCGGAATACGTCCTGCCTGGCGTCGTAGGCCAGGTCTTCGGGAGCGTGGGTCAGCCGAAAGGTGAGCAACGCTTCGTAGATGGCTCCAAGGTGGCCGACTTGCAACCCGGCGTAGTCCAGTCCCGGAGCGTCGGATTTGTCGGTCTCGTAGGCGATGGCCGCGAGCGCGGGAGCCAGATAAACGTCGGTGACTTCGGCTCGTTCCAACAGATCACTGCCGGGGAAACCGGCGGCGGCAAAGAGGCTGCCGTTGTAGGCCGGTACGCCCGCGGAGCGGTCCCCGGTGCGCACCATCCGCACCAGCGTCCGAAGCCGGTCCCATCGCTGAGTTGCCCTCCGGCTGAGCGACGACAGCGCCAACCGGGAGTCATCGGCAAGCTGGATGGCGCTGTGAGGGTGGTAGGCCGCCGAACCGATGGGCAGATAGCCGCGAGCCTCGGTGTGCAGCAGGAACATGAACCGGAACACCAGGGTTAGCGCGGCCTCCTCAATCTGCCGGAGTTGCTCCCGGTCGCTCAGGTCAGCGCCTTGCGATTCGAGCCACTCGCCAAGGCCCCGCGCGATATTGGGCAGCGCATCCTTGCTGAGCCTCTCCTCAAGCCCCCTCCGTAGCTGCTCGCCGAAGTCCTTGGCCTCACTGACCCACTCGGTCAGCCAGCCGTTCTCCTTCAGCGACTCCGGCACTAGAAGGCCGAGGTAGAAGCGATCCTTCCGTTCCAACTCGTTCAGGTCTATCTCCACGTGTTGCCCCGTGGCCGCTCCCACCGGAGGCCGCCGCTGGAATAACCGGTAGCGGCCGTGGGCCGTCAGGATGCCCCAATGCGCTCCATGCTGGGCGCAGTCGGCCAGCGCCATCCCTTCAGGGAGCTCTCCTTTGTCCGTGAGACGGCTGAACTGCGAGGCGTCCCGGTGAGGATGCACCACGGCAACCGGGGCATTGTCGTGCCTCAGTAAATAGCCGCGCTGTGGGAGCTGCTCGACCTGATAACCCATGCCTTGGAATAGCGTCCGCCATGGCATGTTGCCGGTAGACGCGATACCTGCTACGGTGCCGGACAATCGCTGCTCGTTGATGGGCCAGCGCAGACGTTCCCGCAAGAAGTGAGGGGTTAGGAGGTCTTTGACCCGCAGACCGGGGACGACAGCCTCTTCAAGGCGGCTGAACTCCCGCGCCAGGAACGATGCCGCTTCACGGGCCGCCAGACTGCGGCTCGTCTCCAACAGATCGAGGACTCGGCTGACTGGCAACTCTCGAACGGGCCGGGCATCCTGCGGCCCGGCGACCCGGACTTTAGAAGCATCGTCTAAAGGGGCCAGCAGGACCACTGCGTACGCCTGGCGACCCTTCCTGGCTTCCCACAACCTTCGTAGCTCGACGTCGCTCGCTGCGTCATCGGACCACAGTAGATGGTAGGCCGGCGTCTCCCAGGCCGTCGCGGAATGGCCTGTCTGGGACGTCCAGCCCCGGCCAAGGCCGAAGGCGGCTTCCAAGCGTGCGGAAGTCTGATGGGCAGTGGGTGTCGTCATCTGCACACTTTCATGTGATCTACTCTAAGGAATACACAGTAATCTTTGACATTATCCAACTATCACTGTACAGTTGCAAGTAGTTGCTCTTTTGTCTGGGTGCAAAGTTTGGAGTCCGTCCAATGACTACTAGCGCAAGGCCCAAGCAATCTCTGGTCGGCATCGAGTTGGTCCGGCTGCTCGCCTATGAGGGGGACCGCATCTTCACCACGGACCGGGCTCGGGAACTTGCGCCTCGTGTAGGCCTAAAGAATGCCTACCTCGGAGAGTCACTGTACCATCTCCGGAGGAACAATTGGATCGTCCCACTGCGCCGAGGGCTTTATGCGCTGTCCCCCACTGTTCCTGGCGTCGCGGCCGCCCACGAATTCGAGATAGCTATGGCCCTAGTCGATCCCGCCGCAATCTCCCACTGGTCGGCCTTGCACCATCACGGGCTGACTGAACAGATACCCAGGGACGTATTTGTCCTAACGACAACCGGAACTTGGATCCCTCGCCCTAGGAAGAACCGGCAAGGACAGCTTGGAGATGGGTACCAGGTGGGGGATACAACGTACCGATTCCTTCAGATCAAGCCCAACCACTTCTTCGGCGCTGAGAAGGTGTGGGTCGGCGATGCCCGCGTGTCCGTCACAGACCTGGAGCGCACCTTGCTGGACGGGTTGTACACGCCCCAACGCTGCGGCGACTTCGCAGAAGTGCTCCATGCCTTCCAGCTAGGAATGAATCGGCTGAACACCGAGCGCATCACTGAGTATGCCATCAGACTAGGCGTGACGACGGCCAAGCGCCTGGGATGGGTGCTCGAAGCTCAGGGAGCCGCCTCGTCCGAACTCGAAAAGCTGTCCTCACTGCCCATTAAGGGCTACCGCAAGCTAGATGCCGCGGGGCCTCGAAAGGGACCTTGCAACAGTCACTGGATGGTCCAGGAGAACCTGCCGGGAATGGTTGCGACATGAGACCTCTCCGCACGCGCCTTCAGGAAGCACGCCAGCGTCTGGGCATCCCCTGGGAGGCACTCGAACGGGACTATCTGTTGTCTTGGGTGTTGGCCGGGATTAGCCAGACGCCGGTGCTCCAGAACACGCTGGTCTTCAAAGGCGGCACAGCCCTCAGGAAGTGCTACTTCGGCGACTACCGCTTTTCCGAAGACCTGGACTTCTCTGCACTGGAAGGCGTCCCCACCGGACAGGAGATGGAGCGATTGGTGATGGAAGCGTGCGAGACTGCCGTTAGACTGTTGAACGAATACGCTCCCGTAGAGATCGTCTGCGAGCGTTACACGGAGCGCGAGCCGCATCCTGGTGGCCAGGAAGCCTTCACGATTCACGCTAGGTTTCCGTGGCAGAGCCGTCCCCAGACCCGCGTCATGATCGAGATCACGTTGGACGAGAGAATCCTGCGGCCAGCCGAGAAGCGGCAGGTCATCCACGAGTACGGGGAACCGCTCGACGCGGAAGTGAAGGTATATTCCCTTGAAGAGATGGCCGCCGAAAAGCTGCGGGCGCTCTTACAGCAGGCGGTCATGTTCGAGAAGCGCGGGTGGAGCCGGTCACGCGCCCGCGACTACTACGACCTCTGGCGGGTGTTCGGAGCCTACGGAGACCGCATGGGCCTCGTAGGCTTCGACTCACTACTGCGTGAGAAGTGCGGCGTCCGAGGCGTCACCTTTACAGGCCCGGAGGACTTCTTCCATGACGCCATGCTTGCTTACGTCGAGGAGACTTGGGAGCAGTGGCTCGGCCCGCTGGTGCCGGAACTCCCCTCCTTCGACACAGTGATAAACAGGTTGCGTCCACAAATAGCGACTCTTGTGAGTCCTCAATGAAACCGCCTCCGCGCCAACGCCATGACGCACAAGCTTCCGACGACATCTAAGCTCCCGATTCCCGTCCTGTTTGCCCTCGCGTTGATGGCATCTGCCTGCGGCGGGCCGAACGGGTCCGAGGCTCCATCAGTCCCCAGCCGATTACAGCCACCCAGGCGACTGCGACGACCGCCCCGACACCGTCTCCAAGCGGTGCTGGCTAAGCCCGAATCCACCGAAGGTATGACGTTGCAGCAGCAGAATGGGTGATGAGGGGCAAAGGGAGGCGATGGTCCGGGCACGATTCGGGTAAATGGGGCCGGTGTCTGTCTTCAGCCGCCGCGGGGAGACCTTGTGAGCGTCTGGGGACGTTGGGTAGGGCGAGATGGCGGGGAGAGGACGCGGCGAGAGGTGCTCGCGGAGCGGACTGGCGCGAGTTTGCGGGGACGTTCGGTTGGGCGGATGGCGGGTCAGTTGCGGACGGGCGCCGTCAGGCTGGGAGTGGAATCGCTCGCAGCCGTGCCAGGGCGCGACTGAACTGGGTTTCCCAAGGCCAGCGCTGTGGCAGATGCAGGGTGAGGCGGCGTGCCGAGCGGGTGAGCCGTCCGGCCAGGGAGAAGAACCGTCGCCGAAGGGTCTTGGTGGTCGCGATCTGCTCGCCCAGACCGATCCGCGCCGTCCAGCGGGCCAGGTTGTGGGCCATCACCTGTACCGCCAGCCAAGCGCCGTTGGCGGCGAAGCGGCCGGACGGCATGTGGTTCAGACCGACGCCGTACTTGAGGTCTCGAATGGCGTTCTCGATCTCGGCGTGGCGGCGGTGGTCGGCCTCCAGTTCCAGGGTCTCTCCGTCCCGGTCGGTGATGAAGCCATGATAGCTGTAGGTGGCGAAGAGGGCCAGTTGGGAACCGGGCGTGGGCTTCACCCGCCGGACGATGAGCCGCACCGGTGCGGCGCCGGGCTCAGTCCGGAAGGGGGTGTAGGTGGTCTCCGCCACATCGGCGGCGCCGTCCATCCAGTAGGGGACCGGCG
This sequence comes from Dehalococcoidia bacterium, assembly GCA_965224415.1. Lineage (GTDB taxonomy): Bacteria > Chloroflexota > Dehalococcoidia > Lucifugimonadales > JAGWBF01 > DAOUJI01. The sequence continues at coordinate 15,552 of CBDCZB010000004.1, forward strand.
TCCAGTCTGCATCGGGAATCGCCTCGATCAGGTTCCGCAGGCTTTTGTGCTGGCGGATGGTGATGGAGAAGCGGACATCCATCTCACGACAGGCGGCGACGAGAGCGTGGGCGTAGAAGCCGCTGTCGGCCCGCGCCGTAAGTTGCCCGCTGGCCCCGGCACGGCGAACCCGGCTCACCGTTTCACGCAGGAAGTGGGCGGCGCCCCGAGCGGTGTTGGCGCGGCCCTCGCGCAGCCGGGACATCAGCACGTCGCCGGTGCCGGCGGCGACGGCCAACAGGGGGTGATAGCCCCGCTTGCCGGTATAGCCGTGGTGGCGTGCGCCCTCCTTGGCCAGTCCGTAGGTCTCGCAGATGGTGGAGTCCAGGTCAATGGTCAGGGGCCCGTCGCCGGGTCCTGCCCCGGCCTGCCAGGCCCGGGCCAGCAACTCGCGGCTCACCCGGTCGAGTTGACGGACGTGGCCCCACCGGAAGCTGCGCAGGAAGGTACCCAGGGTGGATGGCGCCTTGACCGTGCCGCCCAGGGTGCAGGCCGTCCCCCCGGTGCGCAACACATCGGCGTCGTCAATGCAGTCGCCCCCAGCCAGCGCGGAGGCCACCAGCGTCATCATCTTGTCGCCCGCGTTCGCCCGCCCCGGGGCATCGCCCAGGTCGAGGCGCTGCTGGACGAGTTCGGGCAGGCCGAGATGCCGGGCCAGGGTGGCCGGAAGGAGCAGCCCGGCATTGGCCACCAGGTGGCGGTCGTCGAAGGTGATTTGGATCCGGTCGGGGTGGTTGCGTGATAGCATCTATTGGGTGCTCCTTTTCTGGGGTCGGTTCTTGTCGCTAAACCATTATCCCAGAAGCACAGGAGCACCTTCTTGCCGCTTCAGGGCGCTAACCCGACCCCCTCCTTCGGTGGATTCGGGCTAAGCGACCACCATAACGCCAAAAGGCTTGAACCCGTAGGGCGGGCAGACCTGTTCTTATATCCACTAAAATGGGAGTTCTGTACCTTCCGCAGGTCGTTGACACCTATTCAACCCCCGTTGCATCCAAATCGACTGCCCAAGAGAACCGTACTTTTTTGTGTTGATTGGAAGACAGAGAACTCCGTCTCGAACCAACAGAGGGTTGGAAAGTCGATCAGGTCCAGGCCAGTCTGCACCAGGCGGGGATGGCAGATGACCACGTCCACCCCCTGCTTGACCCGTTCTTCCACCCAGCTTTCCCGCCGGTCCGGGGCCACCGTGTCCGCCTTCAACACCGCCACCCGGAACCCGTGGGTGGTCAGGAACTGCTCCATGCGCTCGGTGATGTCCCGAGTTCCCGTGTGGGTGGCGTAGACCAGCACCTTCCGGCCCGCCAGCCTTTCCGCCGCCACCAGGTCCACCAGGGCCTGCTCCTTGGGGTACAGCTTGTCCTCCGACAACGGCGGCATCTGCACCAGGACGTTGCCGGTCTGGGGATCGAAGACCGTCTCCCCGCGAGTGCAGCCGTCGGGGTAGGCCAGGAGCGTCTGCAGGTAGGTCGCCAGCAGCCGCTTGGAACCCTTGGCCAACGCCTCGGCCAAAGCCTGGCGCAGGGTGTCGAACACCAGGTCGTAGGCCTTGCGCTGGGAGAAGCCGGTGAAGTCCGCCTCCCGGTCCATGCCCGACAGGAGCACCTGCTCCTCGTAGGAGGGCAGCCCCGAGGCCACGTCGGAGAGGCGCAGGAAGACGCTGTTGCCGATGAGGTGGAAGAGGGCCGAGGGAGCCAGGCCGGGGCGCTCCCGCACCGTCTTGCGGTATCCCTTGCGGCGGCTGTTGCGCCCGTCCTCGAAGGAGTCGCCGTCGCCTTCGTGGCGCACCGTCTGCTCCAGGAAGCCGTAGCGCTGTATCCAGCGTCCTTCCTCCGACCGTCCGAACTCGGCCCGGATGTCGGGGCTGAATCGGTAGAGCAGGTGGAAGAGCGTCGAGGAATAGCCGCCGGTCAGCGTTCCGGTCAGGGTGAGGGACTTGCCGCAGGAGTCGGCCAGGACCCCGGCGGCGATGCCCTGGGCGGAACCACGGCCCTTGTACTCATGGACCTCGTCGCCGATCAAGAGGTCGAAGAAGCCCTTCATCCGGTGCTTCACGTAGTCGGCCAGGGGATACCTGCGGGGGCCGGAGCCGTCGGCCTGCCAGAGGGCCGAGTCGCACAGGTCGCAGTTGCGACGCTTGCGGGAAAGCTCCTCGTTGGTCAGGGGCACGCCGTCCTTGTCCACCACCTGGGCGTAGCAGCGGGGGCAGCAGGGCACCTGGAAGGGTTCCCCGGTCTGCTCGTCCCGCACCAGCCGGCCCCCGGCGGCGGCCCAGCGTTGAATCACGGCGGGGGACCAACGGTAGGACAGCTTGGCGCGTTCCCGGGACATCACCGCGAAGAGAGGAGCGGTGCCCACGGACAGCCGGAGCCGTTCCAGGTCGGTGATGGAGGTGACGATGGCGGCGCGGGCGCCGGGCACCGTATCCTCCACCTCCCGCTTCCATTTTCGGGTCAAATGGGGCGGACAGAGGATCAACATGCGCCGGAACCCGGCGGCGTGGGCGGCGGCGGCGCCGATGAAGGTCTTGCCGGTGCCCATCTCGCCCACTACGGTCGTGCCACGGTGGGCTTGCAGGGACAGGGCCGTGCCCTTGATGGCGTCCTCCTGACCGCCCATCGGGGTGCGCAGCAGCCGGGGCAGCTTGGGGCCGTTCTCCGAGGGCCGGTAGAGGGGCGGGTAGGACTCCACCACCCGCCTGGCTATCGCATCCTTGAACTGGTCGATGAATCCTGACAGGTTCATGGGTAATCTCCTTGCCTTGAGTGTTGCCTTTCGGAAAAGCGAGGCCCCGCCCGTTCCCTAGTAGAACAAGCGGGGCCTTCGTGTCGCGGCTGGCGTTGCAGCCGTCAGAGTAGTTGTCGTTGGGCGGGGTCAGGCGGCGATGTCGGTGATCTCCCCGTCGTCCAGGTCCAGGGCCACGACGGTGGTCTTGAGCCGTTCCCGGTAGACCTCGGTGTTCTCGGTCTCCTCGGCCAGGACCAGCTCCTTGGTGGTGCGTCCCTTGACCAGGATGCGCCGTCCCTCGGCCTCCAGCACCAGGTTGTCCAGGAATCCCGCCGCCACCAGCATGGCCATGTGGCCCCGGCGCAGCGGCATCAGGGGCCGGGTGCGCTGGTCCTGGGCGGGCCAGAGGGAGTCCCTGACCTCCTGGCTGGCCCACAGTCCGGTTTTCCTGGCCTCGGTCACTGCCGCCAGCGGGTCCACCGTCCTAGTGGCGAAGAGGATGTCCCCGGCGGCAACCACCGGTGGGTCGTAGACCGGGTAGGGGCGAGGCGAGAACTCCTCCGGCTCCCCATCGGCCCAGTCCCGCACCTGGTCCTCGGCGTAGGGGTCGGGGCTGGGCTCGGCCTTGCGCCGGCCCACCAGCACCACCTGGTCGAAGACCTCCCGCTCCGGGCTTGGGAAGGCCCAGCACCGGATGTCCCGGTAGTGGGACGACAGGTAGCGGGCGGAGACGGCGAGGCGCTGCTTCGGCACGATGAACAGCAGCAGGCCGCCGTCGGTCAGGTAGCGCGTGGTGTGCGTGAGAAAGGCGTGCTCAACGCGCTTGTCCTCTTTGTCCCGTAGGGTAGGAAGCCGGCGAGCCACATTTCTGCGCTTTTCCGACAACCCCCCTCAGAACCGTGCTTGCAACTTTCATTGCACACGGCTCGCCAGTAATCAATGACGTTGTGGTTTGAAAGAACCATCGTGAGCGTCCAAATGACAAACTCGACAAAGAACCAGTGTTTTACGGCGTCGAGCGGCCATCGTTTTCACCCATTCAGGTTTTTCTGGACGGTCTTTTCTATCAAGGTCTTTGAGTGCCCGAATATGATGAACCTCAACATCAATACGAGAGCCGCAAAGTTCGCACTCATCTGCTAGGAGTCGGTCCAAGAGTTCAGTCCTAGCAACGCGACCACGATTTGGGATTGCATCCAGAATTTCTGACTTTTTCTGCCGACGTATAGGGAAACCACCAAAACGGGCTATGAGAGGCGGTTTACCTTCTCGGGGAATGCTTACTTCCAGACACCGCATTTCTCCAAATTTGGTTTTGACAACCGAACGATAGGGTTGAATGACTTGTTTCCGCGGCTTCCTAAATTTGGTCGCAAGCGTTTTGCTGAGAGATACCTGCATTAACCACTTCAACCTCCACAAGGTGGAGACATTGGTAGCCAACAGGTAATACTGGACGAACCCCTTTAACTCCGATTGATAGCGTTGGATAATTGTGAAATCGGAATCGAGTGTTCTTTCAACACGAGGGGTTGGTTTACCATCTGCCATATAGAATTTTGCGAAACGACGAATGGCAGAGTCGGGAACCCGTAGAGCGATACGACCGTTGACGCTGCGACGACCATTGCGGTCTACTTTGTCGTGGGCAATATCGTTACGAATTTCATAGCCGAGGAACTTGGCTGCCTGGCTGGTAGCGTGGGTAACAAGGGTCTTCTCTTGGGACAGTTCCAGCTTTAATTTGCTGCTGAGAAAGTCTTTGATGGATTCCTTGATTGACTCGGCTTCAGCTTTGCTACCGATAAAACCAAGTAGAAAATCGTCTGCATACCTTACGAAACGAAGCCTACGATACTCCGGGTCGTTTGGGATAAATGAAGGTATCTTCCTTCTTGCTTTGACGAGTTCCTGTGCTTTAGCATAGTGGCCCTTTTTGCGGTGGTAATGCAAAGACGATTGCATCCGCTGGCACACAGGATTGAGAGCCCTTACTTGGTCGGTGGTATGCGCAGGAATGAGTGTTGCGGTGATATGTTGATCCAGTTTGTCTAGGTAGATATTTGACAGTAGTGGGCTTATTACCCCTCCTTGGGGCGTGCCACTAAAATTCCTCTCGAAAACCCAATCTTCCATATAACCAGCTTTCAGCATTGAGCGTAATAACTGGAGGAAGCGATTATCTTTGACGTTTTCACCGATAATTTCGAGCAGAACATCGTGGTCTATGTTGTCGAAACAACCTTTGATATCGCCTTCGATAAACCACTTGGTACCCGTCCATTTCATAGATATCTCCCGCAAAGCGGTATGACACCCTCGATCAGGACGAAAACCGTGTGATTGGTCAGAGAACTGCGGCTCGTAATAAGCAGCGAGAATTAACCGCATCACTTCTTGGAGCAGCTTGTCCGTCCAACTGGGTATGCCTAAAGGTCGTTTACCCCCATTGGCTTTGGGGATATAAACCCTCTTGACAGGAGTCCACTTATGGCGTTCAAAACGCAGAGCGTCTATCAGCCCTTCGATTCTTCGCATCGACATACCATCGACTGTATCCGACGTGGTTCCCTTGGTTAGTGCACCTTGATTGCGGTACAGTTTGCCGTAGGCCATCAAATACAGATTTGGATTAAAGAGGAGCCTGTACACTCCTTCCAAAGTCAGTTTTCGTTCACCCCGTGAACGTATGATTTCAAGTACAGTTTCGGCTGTTCTCATCGCGAGTACCTATCTGCCTTTAATCTGATTACCTGTCTCCCTTCGCCTTGTACTTGGCTTTCCCAAGCTCTGACTACTACGGAGACTCCGATACCATAGGGGTCGCCCCCCTTAGGCATTCCCGCATTCTGTCGGTATGGAACGTATCTAGTATTCGGCCAATCTGGCATTGTCAGTTAGTACGTGAGCCCAGACAGGATGCTACCTTGGGGATAGACGAAGGGTTGTGGGATGTGAGGTGGTCATGGTGCAGGAGAAGTACGGAGTCCGGCTGGCAACACAGGAAAAGGGACGGCTCAGGAAGATGATCAGGGCTGGGAGGAGTTCCGCACAGGCGATTACCCGGGCCCGCATCCTGATCAAGATAGATGAGGGCTGGACCGCCCCCCAGGTGGCCACCGCACTGGACGTGTCGGAGCGGACCGTGTTCCGCACCAAGCGGCGGTATGCCGAGGAAGGACTGGACGAGGTGCTGAGGCACCATAACCAGGTCAACCGGCCCAGAAAGGTGGATGAAAGGGTGGAGGCCCACCTGATAGCCTTGGCCTGCAGCCCGGTGCCCGACGGTCATGACCACTGGACCATGCGGGCCCTGGCGGGCAAGGTGGTGGAGTTGGGATTGGTGGAGTCTTTATCTCCCGAGACGGTCCGCCTGCGGCTAAAAAAAACACGCTCAAGCCGTGGCTCAAGAAACAATGGTGCATCCCCAAGGTAGGTGGAGAGTTCGTGGCGGCCATGGAGGACGTGCTGGATCTCTACGCCGAGCCCTACGATCCGCAGAGGCCGGTGGTCTGCTTTGACGAGACCTCCACCCAGTTGCTGGCCGACGTGAGGGAACCGCTGCCGGCAAAGCCTGGGAGGCCGAGGCGTGAGGACTACGAATACCAGCGGGGAGGGACGCGCAACCTGTTCCTCACCTGTGAGCCTCGCCGGGGCTGGCGCCACGTGGCGATAACCCGGCAACGCACCATGCAGGACTTCGCTCAGCAGATGCGGTGGCTGGTGGATGAGGCCTACCCCGATGTCCCGGTGATTCGGCTGGTTCTCGACAATCTGAACACGCATCGGATGGCCTCGCTTTACGAGACTTTCCCGGCGGCCGAGGCCCGGCGCATCGCCAAGCGGCTGGAGTTGCACCACACTCCCAAGCACGGAAGCTGGCTGAATATGGCGGAGATCGAGTTCAGCGTGCTGGCCCGGGCCTGCCTGCGCGGACGCAACGGAGATGAGGACAGCCTGGAAAGAGCCGTCAGCGCCTGCGTGTCAGAGCGGAACGCGATAGGAGCTACCATTAACTGGCGGTTCACTGCCCAAGACGCCAGACGCAAACTCCATCGCCTCTATCCCTGCCAATCCTGATTTGGTTCAGTACTAGCACGACGTAGGTGTCTCGTTCGTTTCCTTTCTTGACCATCATCGGTCAATGCCCACTTATTAGAACTTTCGGTTGTCACGACCACGACATCCGAAATAAGTGGCTACGGGATAAAAGCGATATACCGTAGAGTCCGCCGCATTACGACTACTGGAAACTGAGATTCAAGCAGTGTAGCTTTCACCATATCGCGCGGGTCTTGCGGAACTACGCCCTACATCGCTTTCAGGCGCACACCGCGTTACCAACATGCTACTTTCACTCTCTGCTTTCGCTTTGAGCTTAGTTGGTTAACCCAGGTACGTTGTTCTAAGTACCTCCTAACTAGGTTAGGGATTCCATACCGCATTAAGCGGCGCACAGTCATACGGCGGATTCAAGAGCAGCAGGCCGAAGGCGCCGTTCGCAATCGACGTTGCGAAGAGGTCGGCGGCCAGGGTGCGGTGGAGCACCTTCTCGGCCTCCTCCGCCCTGTCCCGGTGCAGCTCGACGCCGTAGGTCTCGATGGAAATCGAGTTGGGCCGGTCGAGGCGCTCGGCCAACCGCTCAAGGGCGTCCCCGGCCCCGCAGCAGGGGTCGAGGATGCGGATGGTCTCCCGGCCCCGGTGGTAGTAGCCGGTGGGGGTGTGAATCAACTCGGCGATCAGGTCCACCACCCGCTCGGGAGTCGGGTAGTAGCCCCCTTTGGCTTGTGCAGCGAGTCTCATGTCGTCTCTCCTTTCGTGTCTGGTGTCGTGCGCCGCTTCAGGCGGCGATTGCCAGGTACTTGTGGCGAGTGTCGATGCCGACCACCTCTCCGACGCCCACGTTGCGCTGGTAGCAGATCACCTGGTGGGTGCCGATGCTCTCGGCGCACGCCGTGCAGAAGGCGGTGATGAGCTCGGCGTGGTTGGCGACGGTCATCCGCCGCACCAGCATCGAGCCGCCGTCCGGCAGAGCCTGCCCCGTACTCGATACGGGGGTATGGCGGAAGAGCTGGACCGAGGGGTCGCGCCGCTCCGCCTCCGTCGCGGGCCGGAAGAAGTGGGGCTGTCCCGACCGGCAGAGGTGCTTCGAGCCGTCGTGCTCGCAGTAGCGGCAGAGCCTGCCCCGTACTGGATACGGGGTCTTCCCGTCGGGGGAGAACCGCTGCCAGGCCCCGTGGTTGCGCTGTCCGCGCCGCTTGTTGTTACGCTTGGCCCGCTTGAGCGTCCTATCCATCGGACGCCTCCCTGGGCAGCGTCAGCCTGCCCGACGCGACGGCGTCGGACAGGTCGTCCCGCAGCTTCTGGGCCTTGGGGGAGCACCGGTAGGCGGAGACGCCCACCGATTGCAGGGGGACTATCTCCTCCTGTTCCAGGCCCCGCTGCCAGAGCCAGCCCACCCAGGAGCCGTGCAGGGGCAGCGGGCTGCGCTTGTCGAGGAACCGGTGATGGAGAGCCGGGGCCTCCTCCTCCGACTGCGCCAGCAGGAGGAAGGAGTCCTTCTCGTAGGAGAACTCAGCGGTCTTGGTGTAGACGAGGGCGTGCCAGCCCCCGGTCGCCGGCAGGCGGGCGATCTTGGTCGTCCAGGTGCCTATCGTCTCGTGGGGAATCTGGCACCGCTGGTAGCCGCCGCTGAGGGCCATGCCGTCCGCGCCCTTGATGATGTGGGCAACGTCCGGGGGCTGCTTGAGCAGCGACGCCCAGATCGCCTTGAGCGCCGTCTGGGAGCCGACCATCGAGACGAACCAGAGGCCGTCCGTCCGGTCGTCGCGGGCGAAGGCGTCGGCGGTTGCCGAGAACCCCCCCGCAGTGATGGTGTAGAGGTCTTCGGGGTCGATGGTGTGAGTCTGCAACATGGGCAGTCTCCTTTCGTTCCTTGGTGTGGGTGATGCAAGCGCGGGAGGGTGTCCCCCCGCGTGAGAGCCGGACGGCGTGGGCCGTCAGGACATGAGGCCCCGTTCCTTGAGGCTGACGGACCGCTCCCCGCCGATGACCACGTGGTCCAGCAGCTCGATGCCCAGGAGCTTGCCCGCCTGTGCCAGCTCCCTGGTGATGGCGGCGTCCTCCGGGCTGGGCGTCGGGTCCTGGCTGGGGTGGTTATGGCAGACGATGATGCTGGGAACGGCCTCCATGACGGCGGGGCGCAGCACCTCGGCCGGCCGGATCATCGACGAGTTCACGTTGCCCTGGTAGACGACCCGCTGGCCGACGACCAGGTTCTTGGTGTTCAGGAGCAGCACCCGGAGCTGCTCCTGGGCCAGGCCGGACATCTCCGGCCCCAGCAGCTTCCGCACGTCTTCGGGGCAGCCGATGGAGGGCGGGTCCTCCGGGCCTTCCGGCCTCGTCGCCACGTCGTAGCGGACCGCCAACTCCCCCAGCAGGCTCAGGTTGATGCGGAGCGCGTTCAGCAGAACAGCGTCCTTGGTGAAAGTCTTCTTCCTGGTCATGTCGGCCTCCTTCGCTATCGGTTAGGACAAAGAGCGGGGCCGCCCCTGTAGTGGGAAGCGGCCCCGTGGTGCGCCTCTGAAAAGGCGTCGCTATGCGGTTGTGGGTCGACCGGCTAGAAGGGAGAGGCGCCGACCGGCTGCTCGATGTCCGCGGCATCGCCGGTGCCGTTCCCGCCCTTGGAGTCGAGGAACACGACCTCGGAGGCGTGAATCTCGGTGCGGTGGCGGCGCTGGCCGTCGTCGCCCTCCCACGAGTTCTGGACGAGGCGGCCCTCGACGTAGATGCGCTGGCCCTTGCCGACGTACTGGTTCACCGCCTCGGCGGTGTTGCTCCAGCAGACGACGTCGTGCCAATCCGTCTCGTTCTCGGCGTCCTTGCGGTAGCGGTCGGTCGCCAGCCGCAGCTTGGTGACGGCGGTGCCGCCGGGGGTGTACTGCATCTCCGGGTCGGTTCCCACCCGGCCCAGCAGCGTGACTTTGTTGATGGTGCGTGACATGTGATTCTCCTTGTGTGTGTAGTGGCGCGGTACTGCCGCGCCCGTCTTGAATGAGAGCGGGGCCGACTCCCCATTAGAGGGAAGACGGCCCCGTCCTGCGCTCCCGCCAGGGGGGCGTCTAGTATTCGGCCAATCTGGCATTGTCAGTTAGTACGTGAGCCCAGACAGGATGCTACCTTGGGGATAGACGAAGGGTTGTGGGATGTGAGGTGGTCATGGTGCAGGAGAAGTACGGAGTCCGGCTGGCAACACAGGAAAAGGGACGGCTCAGGAAGATGATCAGGGCTGGGAGGAGTTCCGCACAGGCGATTACCCGGGCCCGCATCCTGATCAAGATAGATGAGGGCTGGACCGCCCCCCAGGTGGCCACCGCACTGGACGTGTCGGAGCGGACCGTGTTCCGCACCAAGCGGCGGTATGCCGAGGAAGGACTGGACGAGGTGCTGAGGCACCATAACCAGGTCAACCGGCCCAGAAAGGTGGATGAAAGGGTGGAGGCCCACCTGATAGCCTTGGCCTGCAGCCCGGTGCCCGACGGTCATGACCACTGGACCATGCGGGCCCTGGCGGGCAAGGTGGTGGAGTTGGGATTGGTGGAGTCTTTATCTCCCGAGACGGTCCGCCTGCGGCTAAAAAAAACACGCTCAAGCCGTGGCTCAAGAAACAATGGTGCATCCCCAAGGTAGGTGGAGAGTTCGTGGCGGCCATGGAGGACGTGCTGGATCTCTACGCCGAGCCCTACGATCCGCAGAGGCCGGTGGTCTGCTTTGACGAGACCTCCACCCAGTTGCTGGCCGACGTGAGGGAACCGCTGCCGGCAAAGCCTGGGAGGCCGAGGCGTGAGGACTACGAATACCAGCGGGGAGGGACGCGCAACCTGTTCCTCACCTGTGAGCCTCGCCGGGGCTGGCGCCACGTGGCGATAACCCGGCAACGCACCATGCAGGACTTCGCTCAGCAGATGCGGTGGCTGGTGGATGAGGCCTACCCCGATGTCCCGGTGATTCGGCTGGTTCTCGACAATCTGAACACGCATCGGATGGCCTCGCTTTACGAGACTTTCCCGGCGGCCGAGGCCCGGCGCATCGCCAAGCGGCTGGAGTTGCACCACACTCCCAAGCACGGAAGCTGGCTGAATATGGCGGAGATCGAGTTCAGCGTGCTGGCCCGGGCCTGCCTGCGCGGACGCAACGGAGATGAGGACAGCCTGGAAAGAGCCGTCAGCGCCTGCGTGTCAGAGCGGAACGCGATAGGAGCTACCATTAACTGGCGGTTCACTGCCCAAGACGCCAGACGCAAACTCCATCGCCTCTATCCCTGCCAATCCTGATTTGGTTCAGTACTAGGTGTTCACCCGCACGTACTCCGACTCGCTCTCGGTGACGATCTCGGCTCGGACCTCCGGGTCAAGCGCCTCGTTGAGCCTCCGGTGGTTCACCGAGTACCTGGTCGAAGTGACGAGGGTGACCGTCCGGCCCCCCACCGTCGCCTTCGAGTCACCCTGGCGGCGCATCCACGCCTTCAGGGTGTCCAGCGCGGCGCGCTTGGCCTTCTCCGGCTCCTTGATGGACTCCTGAGCCTCTGCGTAGGCCGCCACCGCGTCCCGCGCCTCTTCGTCGCTCACCTCCTCTGTCTCTGTCTCGTTCTCCGTCTCTTCGCTCGCTTCCGCCGTTCCCGGCAGGCAGACCGCCAAGAAGGGGCAGCTTCGGCACTGCCAGCTGGTCGCGGAGAAGTCCCGCTCCGGCAGCGCGTCGGGGTCAGGCCCGTTCTGGATGTGGTGAGCGGCAAGCTCACCGAGCCACTCGCTGGCGTCCTGCAAGGCCCGCTCCAGCCGGTGGGCGGGAATCCGCTCCCAGTCCCAGGTGCGAACCCCCGTGTCCATCGTGGCGATGACCGCATCCCGCAGGTCGCCGAACTCGCCGAGCGAGTAGAGGGCGGCCTGGGCCACCGACGCCGGGTGGCTGCGCTCGGCCCCGAGCGTCTGCCAGCGGCGGAAGGCATCCGGTCCCCGCGTCTTGATTTTGACGACCATCGGGTCGCCGAAGACGGGGGCATCCGGCTCTCCCTCGAAGAGGAAGAGTTGAGGGGGCGCTTCGCCCGGTTCCACCGGCATCCGCACCGTGCCGTCGGGGTGGCCGGTCACGATCATGTTGGGGCCTACCCTCACCGCCACCTGCTTCGGGTCGTGGGGGTCGGGCGCGTCCACCTTCCAGCCCGCCCGTTCCATCGCCCGCACCACCACCGGCTCCAGGGCGTTGCCCGCCTCCATCGCCGTCAGCGAATCCTCGCTGGGGGGATTCGTGGGCTCGTAGCCCGTTGCGGCGTACCAGAGGGCGCGGCGGCAGCCCAGGGCTGACGATGCCCGCACCTCCATGTTGCCGTCGTCGTCGAACCGCGCCGCAGGGCGGGAGAAGACCTCCGCCCTGTCAGTAGTCGTCGTTACCATCGTCGTCGCCTCCTTCCTATAAGTGAGAAGCGGGGCCGCCCGTGAAGGAGACAGCCCCGCCTCGATGCCGTTGTCCTGGCCGTTCATGCGGCCTTCGCCTCGACCGTCTGCGTCGACTCCGCCTCTTTCTCCTCCCTGGCCTTCAGGTGCGCCTTGAGGATGTGGGCGATGCCGTCTCCGAGGCCGTGGACGGGCACGCTTCTGCCGTCGCCCATCTGGTTCCAGAATGGCTGCATCTCCTGGATGCCCTGCATCTGGTCAATCACCTCTTCGACCGGGGTTCCCCTCCGCAGATGCAGGGAGATCAACCGGCACGCAAGCTCCGTAACGCCATGCTGGAAGGAGCCGCCCTTTCCCAGGTAGCCGAAGACCTCGAAGGGTTCGCCGTCATCGTCCACGGAGACGGTGACGAAAAGACTGCCCATCTCCGTTTGCAGCTTCGTCGTCGTGCTGGGAAGGCTGCGGGGTCTTGCCCGCGTCCCCGTAGTCATGGCCTGTCCGTCCTTCCGAGGCAGAGCGGGCGGGTGCGGGTGCACTCGATGGCCTTCATCCGCCCGTACTTCCGCACCATCTCCGGGTCGTTGGCGAACGACTCGGCCTCGATGCAGGTGTCGAACCGCTCAAACGGGTCCGTGCCGAGGCCGCCCGGGTAGGCGACGGCGTGGTGGTGGATGCCCGGCGGGCAGTCGCGGAGGTAGGGGAGCGCCGGAGCGTAGCGGTCGAAGTAGCCCGCCACCTTCAGGGCCATCTCCCTCTCGCATTCGTCGCCCAAGCCGAGCAGCGTTCTGACGATGGGCTCCTCGCAGTCCTCCTCCGCAAAGGTCTGCGAATACATGGCGTCACGCAGTTCGGCGGGAAGGGAGTCCCACCGCTCCGTGCTGAGCTTCAGCCCGCCGTGGCTCGGCGTCGAGACCCGCCAGACGCCCTCGGCAAGCTCCTTGACGTCCTTGGTCCAGCCCCAGGGTGTGTAGGTAACGTTCGTCGTCATTTCAGACCTCCTTGTCATCCTGTAATGAAGGAGCGGGGCTGCCTCCATCGGAGACAACCCCGCTCTCGATTCCGAACCGGATTGACCGGCAGACTAAGCGGCCTGCGCCTGCTGCATCTGCCGGAGCTTGTTGGCCGCGGCTTCCACCAGCGGCCCGAGCTCGGTGCCGTCCAGGTCGTCGATGCTCTTGCCCGTCCGGTCCACGACGGCGGACCGCACCTGGTCCTCATCGAGGCCCTGCTCGGCGGCGATCTCGAAGAGCCGCTTCCGCAGCTTTTCAATCTGGGACTCGCTGCGGCTCCTGCCCTGGGCCTGGCCGGAGTTGCCGTTGGCCCCGTTTCCAGAACGGGGCTGGCTCTGAGCAGGGACGCGCTGCGGTTGCGGCGAGTTGCCGACCTGCGGCTGGTCGCCGTAGAAAGCGTTGCCGAACTGGACGCCGAAGCTGCGGAACGCCCGCTTCAATCCGTCCGTGACCGCGCCCTTGATGGCCGTGTCGTGCCCGTCGAAGGTGTCCTCCGCCACCGGGTGGACGCCGATGTCGGCGCGGGGCAGGGCGCCCGCCACGGAGACCCGCACCGGGGCGCTGTAGCCCTGTTCCACCTTCACCTCGCCGGTCTGGGGGTTGACCGTCTCGACCTGGCGCAGGGTGACGTCGCCGACCAACTCGTAGCCCCAGCCGCCGTAGCCGAATATCCGGTTGGCCTGGGCGATGACGATGTGGCCTTCGAGGTAGTCGAAGGACTTGCCGCCGCGCCCCTTGCGCTGGGAGGCCAGCGCGGGTTCGAGGGGCTGTCCGAGCGCCTGCGTGACGGCGGGCGAGAGCCCGTCCCAGAGCAGCTCGTGCTCGCTGACGATTGCGGCGTCGGGCTTGTGCCCGTTGCCGTTCCGGTCGACGACCGCGGTGTCCTTGTGGACGCCGTTCGCGCTCCCGTGTCCGTTGTTGCTTCCGTTCTTGTTGAACATGGTTGTGTCTCCTTCTCGTGGTGTTGTGTCCTGTAGCGAATGGCCGATGGGCGGGTTCCCTCTATGGGAAGCCGTGTGCGGGCGAAGCCCGTCGTGAATTGGGCATAGGTCCTCCTGTGCGGTGAGAGTGGGAAAGGGCGACAAGCGGGCGGGGAGGCCCGCTGGGGAGCGGCGGGGAGCCGCTAGCGGGCGGAGCGTGCCGCCAGGGAGAGCAGGCGAAGGAAGGCGGTCCGTCCGTGGGGGAGGGCCGCAAGCTCGCCCACGTCGCCGACGCCCTGGGGGAGGGTGACGGCGGCGGCCCTGCGACCCAGCAGGGTCAGAAGCCGCTCCGCCGCCTCAAGGCCCGCGTCGTCGCCGTCGAAGGCGAGGAAGACGCGGGGGCAGCCCCGGAGGGCGGAGGCGACCCGCTCAACGCCCTGCGTGCCGAGAGCGGCGCAGGATGGGATGCCCCATCCGGTAAGGGCGAGCCAGTCGAACAGCCCCTCGGCCACGACCGCCCAACCAGGGGCGGGGCCGAGACGCCCGAGGCCGAGCACCGGCTTGGGGCCGGGGAGGGCCTGGAAGCGGGGTGTCCGGTCGGGAACGACCGCTCGCCCGGCGAGCCAGCGGACGAGGCCGCCGGGGACGTCGGGGACGACGACCATGCCGGCGAACCGCTCCGCTCCCCGCTCCATGAACAGCCCGGAGTCCCTGATGCGCTTCTCGGAGAAGCCGAGGGACTCCAGGGCCAGCCGCAGCCCGTTGCCCGGCGAGTAGCCGAGGCCCAGGCGGGCTGCGGCGACCGGGCCGACGCCCCGCGAGGGCCTCCGGCAGCGACAGCCCCTCGGCCTGCTGGATGAAGTCCAGCACGTCGCCGCCGAGACCGCAGCCGAAGCAGTAGAAGCGCTCCGAGTCGGCGTACACCGTGAAGCTGCCCTCCACCTCGTCGTGGAAGGGGCAGACGCCCTGGCGGACCCTTCCACGACCGCGCAGCCGCACCCCGGCGGCCTCCACCGTGTCGCTCAGGGGATGCCGGGCCTTCAGCGCGGGGATGTCCACGTTGACCGTGACCATCACGCGCCTCCGATCAGGGGCCTGAGCCCCCGGAGGCTGCGCCCCGAGACGACCTTGCCCGGCCGCCAGCGCATCCCCAGCACCGCCGCGACCTCCAGCGTCCCGCCGTCGCCGGTGGGAACCAGCGCGGCGGCCCGTCCCGTGCCCTGGCTGTAGACCAGCGGGTCCCGGTCTCCGAACCGCCGCTTGACCAGCTGCGTCCACTCCGAGAAGGCCCACCGGGTCTCCCTCGGCGCCGCCTTCGCCGTATCCACGCCGGCGAGGACCGCCAGCGCCGTGTCCACGTCCCCCGCCTGCCTGAGCCGCCGGGCCTCGTGGATCGAGCGCACCGCGCTCGGCTCCGCCGTCTCCGTCTCCGTCTCCTCCTCCTTGAATCCCATCGCCGCCATGAGCTGGTCGACCAGCTCTTCGAGGCTGCGCCGGGGCCTGTCCACCGTGTCCATCGTCCGATTGCCTGCTACCAGTGTTGCCGTCGTCATCGTGCACCTCCTTAGTGCCTGTGCTTTGTTGCCTTGAATCCGTGCGCCCGCTTGCGGGCAAAGAAGAAGGGCCGCCCCCGGATGGGAGACGACCCTTGTGCTTGGGAATGGGTATGAGGGAGCCTGAGACCCCCGTTGTCAGCGTCGAGGCGGCCTGCCTACAGGACGCCGGGGCATGAACCGCCGGAGCAGCAGCGCCCCGATGCCCAGCCCGACGAGGTTCAGGAAGAAGAGCTCCACGTCGCCGGTTATCAGCGGCGCCGCAACGACCAGGACCACCGCCCCGGCCACCATGACCTTCTTCCGCTTCCACCACGGCTGCTTCTCAGGGGCCTTGACCGGGGTGTCATGCACCTGTGCGTAGGCCGTCCAGATGGGCAGCCCGATCAAGACCTCCAGCTCGGTTATCACCACACCCTTGGAGCAGCCCCCGGTGTGGCACTTGACCTCGATGCCGTTGCCGTCCGGTCGCTGCCGGAACGCCAGCCCGTCCGACTTGCCGCCGTGACAGATGGCCGTCGTCGTCCAGAACCAGCCCCGCTCGAAGCTGACCCGGTGCGGCAGCAGGTTGGCTATCCGCATCGCGCTCGGTCCCACGTACTGTTCCGCCATGTCCGCACCTCCTTGTTCGTTTGTGGCCGTTCGTTCAGTCATGCCGCCTCCTTCAACAGGTCCTCCGGGGTGGACCAGTCGGGTGATAGCCGGATGCCCACGTCAAACCGCCTCACCTGCGCCGGGTCGGGCTCCAGGTGTGCCGAGTCGTCAGGGGCGCTCCCGGCCTTGCCTGCGTCAAGCGTGTGGAGCTGCCCGCACCGCTTGCAGTACCAGCCAGCAGCCCCGGCGTAGCCCACTCCTGGCCGCGCCAAGGAATACCCGCAGCCGCAGACCTCGAGAGACAGCCTGACCGTGTCGATGACATTGCCGTCGACGTCTCTCAGGGCAGCGAGACGGAAGCGCGGCTTGATGACCACGCGGTCCCCGATCGTCTGCACGTCGTGGTGCCGGTCGATCCGAACGCCATCCTGCCGTTCCGACATGTCCAGTCCTCCTTCCTTCGTGTGTGTTCCTGATTCGTCCATGCGTACCTCCTTTGTGACCTGTGTGCCGTTGACTCGCTGAATCTCTTGCCGTGCCGAAGACGCAGCTCGCCCAGGGTGGATACCGTCCAAGTTGGGAAAAAGCTGCGAGACGTGAAGCGGCCAGCCTGCTTCTCAGTCGCAGACCGGCGCGTGTCGAAGCTGCTGCATGACTGTCAAACAGCCAGGTCGCAGGCATGTTCAGCCGGTCGGGGCGTAAGACGCACTCCGACCGACCAGGTGAGGACGAGGCGCAGGAGGCGCTCCGTCCAGAGTCCAGCGGCAGAAGCGATCAAACTCCGACCGTCAGACTGGTGTCCAGCGGCAGAAGCGATCAACCCCGACCGTCAGACGAATGCCCAACGACTGAAGCGATCAACTCCAACCGCCAGACTGGTGTCCAGCGGGAGAAGGGCTTATCACTCCAACCGCCGAACGAGGCCGAGGACGAAGGGCTTATCACTCCGTCGATTCGGCCAACGCTGCCTGCGAAGGGCTTAGTCACTCCGCACCAGCAGCATCCCTCTTGGGCGACCTTTTCGGTGCAGCCCGGGCTTTAGGGGAATGCCCCCAGGTTTCTAGGGCGGGAAACGCTGGAAAAGCCTGAAACTGCATCAATTATTACCGCAGCCGACACCCGATGGAAAGGTCTTGCGTGACCCCCCGCACGAATCACTGCCTTTGATGGCTCTTTGGTGGCTCTTTTCTTGCACTAAAGTTGCCTCAAACTGCGTGACGCAGAAAGTGGCCCGCTACCGCCCCCACAGCCCGAAGGTCAACCGCCGCAGAAGCTCCCACTTTCTCAGCGCCCTCCGCGTGTCGGAGAGCGCTGTCCTGCGCCAGTTGATCTGCCCGTTCCGAGCGAAGTCCCGCAGCGGCTGCTTCTCCGGCGGAAGCGTCATGCCGTGCTCTTCGAGCAGCGTCAGCTCCATCACCAGCAGACGCTCCTCGGACCGCAGCCACTCAGGACCTCCGCCCCGGTTCGGGTGCGCGTCCCTCAGCTCCCGCCACTCTGCGATGAGCGGCCAGGCCTCGCCGAAGACCTCCTCGTCGCCCTCGGCAGGCTCACGGGTCACCAGGTCGGGGTACTCCCGCCAGGGCGCGGCCCGCCGCTTCGCCGGCCCGCCCGCCGCGTCGTCCGCCGCCGCCGGGTCCTCAGTGTCGCCGCCCCCTTCGAGGGCCGCCACCCGGCGCTTCAGCTGCGCATGCTCGTCCCTGAGCGCCTTCCCGTCCCCCTGGACTGCCGCGACGCCCTTGCTCAGGTCCTTCGCCAACGCCTCGACCTGTCCCTTCACTTCCTTCAGCTCCTCCTCCAGCCCGTCGTTGCGCTCCCGCTGTTCGGCTGCGGGCGAGCCCCCGCCCTCCAGCAGCGCCTTCTCCAACGCCTGGCGCATCCGCCTGGACAGCCTGCCGTCCTTCAGACTGTTGGTCAGCGTTCTGTAGTCGACGCTCAGCTCCTGGGTCGCCTTCATCACCCCCTTGTTTCGCACCAGCTCCCGCAGCAGCGCCATCAGCCGCAGGTCGTGCACGTCCTCCACGCTCCGGCTCTTCTCGAAGACCGGCTCCCGTGATTTCATCGTCAACGCCTCCTTCCAAAAACCCCGAGTCACCGCCGGGGTTTATCCAAGTCCCTGCCGAATTTCCGGCTTGTATGAATCCAAGCCCCTGGGACGCCGTTTTGTCCAAGTCCCCGCCGGAAGGAGGACTTCCCAAAAAGTGCTTCCCGTTTACGTCCTGTAGGGGGGTGTTTTACCCCTGTTTCAGCTTGCCCACGACCCCGCTTGGCTTTCTGCCACCAACGCCCTTTCCCTGTACACCCCAACTACAGCACCAGAGGGGGGTATTTCGTAAGCCCTCGCAGGGCAGTGCATTCATGCACCCGGTGCAGGTCTGCACCGCCCCATGGGAGGTTCCGAATCGCCATCCGGTTGCTCACACTTTTTTGCGGGCGATGCACTCCGATGTATCGCATCAAACCGCAGAGAGGTGAACGAGTTGGCGCTGAAATCGAAACTCCGGTCGATAAGACGGCTCTTACCCCTGGCATCCGCGCTGCTTCTGGCGGCGCTGGTGGCGATTCCTTCAAGCGGCATTGCCCTGGCCCAGGCCCCGTCCGACGAGCTGACCCTCGTCAATGCCGACCGGGATTTCGTCGAGCGCAAGAAGGGCGGCGAGTTCGTCGCCCGGCCCCTCTTCGACCGCGAGATCGCGGATCTCTTCTACGCCGTCCGCGACGCCGACACCGGCGACTGGATAAGCGCCATGTACCGGGTGAAGGGCGGCGAGAAGAAGAGAGGCGACGGCTGGGAGTACTCCTGGGAGTACCCCGACCTCGACGAACACCCCGACCTCGACCGCGACAGGGCCTACCTGCTGGTGATGCTGGCCGTTGCCGAGGACGGGCTGAGGGGCGACTTCTACGCCGTCGTCCCCATCTACCAGCCGGGCCGCATCTGGGACAAGATTCTCTCCGCCCTCAACCCCGGACGCTGGGCGAGGGCCTTCGCCGGCTGGATGATCGAGGGCGTTCACGGGACCCTCTGCGGCGTCGTGGAGCGGGCCAGCGGCGAGGACGCCGACAACTGCCGGAGGGAATCCGGCGGATGAGCGACATCCTCACCGGCACCCCTCCCGACCTCACCTACGCCAACGACCTGGTGCGCCAGGCGTGGATGGTCGTCTGGGCCATCACCTCCGGCGCCCTGGTGGTCATCCTGGGCTGGATGGGCCTGAGCTTCATCATGGCCGAGCACCTGGGGACCCGTCAGGCGGGCTGGCGGGAGATGGTGCCCCGTTTGGTCTTGGGACTGGTGGCCGCAGCATCGTCCCTGTGGTGGTGCGCCCTGGTCCTCGATGTGGCCGACGCCGTGTCGGGATTCATAGCCGTCTCCCTCAACGTCACCGCCGGAGACATGCTCCGCTCGACGCTTCGCACCCTGATGACGGCGGTGGAGGCCGGGAGCGTGGGCATGGCCCTGCTGCTGGCGGTCCTCTACCTGGTCTACGGCTTCTTCGTCCTCTACGTCATCGTGCAGATGGTGCTGCGCCTAGCGTTGATCGACCTCCTGCTGGCCCTTGCCCCCATCGCGTTGGGGCTGTGGATATTGCCCCACACGGCGGGCTGGGGAAGGCACTGGCTCCGTCTCTTCATGACGACGGTGTTCCAGCAGGCCATCCAGCTCATCGCGCTGGCCCTGGGGTTCGGCTTCCTCAACGAGGTGGCCGCCATCGCCGCCTTCGAGCCGGTGCAGGACCTGATCTGGAAGCTGCTGCTGTCCCTGGCCTTCGTCTACATGGCGACCCGGGTGCCTTCGATGATGGGCAATGCCGGCACCTTCGACTCCTGGCTCTCGATGCTCTACTTCGGCATGAACCTGCCTTCGTCCTTCGTGCGCTCGGCCCGGACCATCGGCTTGGTGGCGGGCGGCGCGGCGGGAGGGCCGGGGGGCATGGCGGTGGGAGCGATGGCGGCCAGCGCGGGCGTTTCGGCCGCCGCCAGCGGCCTCAGCTCGGCGGCCTCGATGGCGACCCCGTCGGCGGGCGGAGACGGCGGCGGAGCGCCCAGGAGCAGCGGGGAGTAGCCCGACCGAGACAGCGAAATCACACAGGCGCGCAAGAGAAGCGCCGGCCAATACCACGACGGAGGCGCAGAGATGTGCAGCTAACGGGAAGTCACCGAGGAGACGAGACGGAGCGATGAACGCCGGGTGGGGGAGACCCGCCCGGCGCAAGAGAGGAGCAACTGGAATGGAAGACCTTACACAGACCATATCGAACCTGGTGGGAATCCTGCTGGGCGTGGTGGGCGCCATTGGCGTCGGATTCTTCATCTACGGCGCGTACATGTACCTGACCGCCAGCGGAGCGCCCAACCAGATGGAGCGGGGCAAGAGCGCAATGATGACCGCCCTGGCGGGCATCGTGCTGGCCCTGGTCGCCTACGGCGTGGTGGAGCTGGTGATGAACGCCGTGGTGAACCCGGGAATCGAAATCGACGACGTACTGCCCGACCCCACACCCCCAGCGGACAGCTAGGCCGACGTAAGGAGGGAGGAACAGACCATGAGAGAACACGAGGTCCCGACTCACGTCCAGGCCGAGGACAGGGTGCTGCTGGGGTTCACCTTCCCGCAGGTCGTGGCGGTGATGGCGGTGTGCGCCATCTCCTACGGCGCGTATCGCTACGCCCCCGTCGGCCCGTCCGAGGTGCGCATGGCCCTGGCCGTCGTCCTCGGGCTCGTCGGCGTGGCGATGGTCGTCGGAAAGATAGGCGGTCGGCGGCTGCCCCTGGTGGCCGCCGACCTGCTCAAGTACCGGCTGGGGGCCAGGCGCTACGCCGGGCCGGTGTCCCAGCTGGTGAGGACCGAGCCGCCCGCGCCGGTACAGCCGGTCAAGAGCGGCCCGGGCCCCCTGCGGCTGATGGCGCGCAGGTCGAAGCGCGCCCTTCGCAGCCTGCGCAAGAAGAAAAACAGGCGGAAGGACCGCCGCAACGGGCGGATGCCCTTCCGTCCCCACGGCTGGTTCGGCAAGCGACGCGGCAGGGCGGGCACGGACCGGCACGGTCACGGCCACAGCTCCGAGACCCTGGAGATCAGACGCCGGAAGCCCCACAGGAGGTGGATCGCGGCCGTGGCCCTCGTCCTGGTGGCGGCGGCCGCGACGCTCCCCCAGGGGGCGCTGGCCGACGACCACGAGCCCTGGCGGGACGAGATCGACTTCGAGGTGACCGAGCCGGTGGAGGGACGCCGGATATTCGTCGAGGGGTTGTCGGTAACCGGCGACCGCGCCGCCGTCACCCTGCGGGCCGCGACCGCCCTGGACATCCGGGTGCGGGCATTCGGCGGTCCGCAGGGCACATGGCTCCGCTTCTGGGGCTCGGCAACGCTGGCCGAGGGGGAGCGCGTCCACTACTCGCTCCCCCTGCACGGCCCTGCGCCGTCGTTCACCGTCTCGTGGGAGGACACGCTGGGGCAGGCCGGGGCGCTCACGGTCGAACACGACCGGATCCCGTACCCCCTTCCTGGTGTGGAGGGGGAGCTCTGCGACCTTCGCATGACCTCCCTGGGCTGGACGCCCGGAGCGGTCAGCGGGGTCATCGAGTCGGAGTGCGTGTCCGCCGTCGAGGAGCCCATCGAGCTTCAGACGGTGGCCGGGCACCAGAGCGTCACCGAGACGGCCCTGATGGACGCCCAGGTGACGGCGATTGCGGGGACGGTCTCCGCCGCGACCGGCGAGTCCCACGCCAGCGTCCCCTTCGTCCCCGACGGAGAGACCCGCTTCCGGCTCGACGTCCCCACCGGCGCGGCGATTCACGCCGTGACCCTGGACGTGAGCCTGGAGGCAAGCCTCCGCATCGCCATTCCCCCGCTGACGCAGCTCACCCACCACCCGGAGCGGGTCGAACACGTCACCAAGACCGTGCACCTCCTGCGCCCGGGGGACAGCGACTACGACAGTGAGACGGTGACGGTCACCCACGACGACGGCGCCACGTCGTCCGCCACCGCGACGGCCTACGCCTACGTCCCCAGCGTCACCATCGCCAAAGAGGTGGCGGTGACCATCGTCCACCCGGAGCACGTCAAGGCCGAGACGGTGGAGCGGCAGCCCATCGCCAGGACCAGGGGCGAAACGCTGGACCTGGCGTCCGGTGTCGGCAGCGACGACCGCTACGAGGCCCTGGCGCTGCCGGAGCCTGAGCCAGAAGACCCGCCCGCTGAGCAGGAGTCTGCCGACGGACTGCGGGGCTGGTTCGAAGACATGGGCTGGGAGTGGCCCTGGTGAGGCCCGCGATTGCGGTCACCCTGCTGGCCGGGGCTGCGCTGGCGACGACCGGCGCGGCCCCGGTGGAGGAGCAGGAGATGCTCCGCCAGTTCGACCGCGTGCTCACGGCGATGGCCTACGCCGCCTCCGGCATCTGCGTCTTCGCCATCGTCTGGGCGGGATTCGTCCTGATGGCCGAGGGAGGCGAGGAGCGCGGCGGAGGGCGGGCCAAGAGCGCCGTCGTTATGGCGGTGGTGGGCCTCGTCCTGGTCCTGTCGGCCAAGGGCGCGGCCGCGCTGCTGAGCAGCGGCCTCGTGGACTTCCCAACCCCATAAGAGAAAAGGAAACGAGCGAATTGAAGAAGCTGCTTGAACGAATCACAAGACGCGGAGGGGAGACCCCGCCAAGGGAGTCCGCCGCTCGGCAGGAGATGCCGGAGGGCCAACTCCCCACGGAGTCAGCACCTGGTGGAACGACGGAAGCCCCTCCCAAGCTCCCGCCGGAGCTGCCCCTGTTCTTCATGCTGTCGCACCTGGACGACGACGGGCCGGTCCGCCTGGACGGCGTGAAGCTCGGAGTGTGCGAGGTGATGGGCCTTGAGCTGGACGAGCCCAAATTAGGGGCCTTCGCCGGAGCGCTCAACGCCCTGGACTTCCCGGCCCAGCTCCTCATCCGGCAGCACCCGCCCCGCCTGGGAGGGCTGAGGGAGAACCTCAAGCAGGCCCAGCC
This sequence comes from Dehalococcoidia bacterium, assembly GCA_965224415.1. Taxonomy (GTDB): domain Bacteria; phylum Chloroflexota; class Dehalococcoidia; order Lucifugimonadales; family JAGWBF01; genus DAOUJI01. The sequence continues at coordinate 38,818 of CBDCZB010000004.1, forward strand.
CGTCGACCTGCCCCCGCAGACGCGGGCCGCCGCCGAGTCCCTTGGGCGACTGCTGACCGAGCTTGAGTCCCGCGACGGCATCCTCGACCGGCGCTTCTACGCCGTGTGCGAGGCGGCCCGCATCGACGACCTGCGCGGCCTGCTTGCACGGGCCGGGCTGTCCGTCCACCACCTGAGAGGGCGCCAGCTTCGCATGTTCCTGGTCTCCGCCGCCCTGGGAGGCTCTCCCGCCGAGTTCGACGAGGAGACGCCGGTCGAGGTGGAGATAGGCCGCCGAGACATGCGCGTCGGAGACCGCCTGGTCCGCTCCCTGCACCTGGGCCGCTGGCCCCGCTCCCTGGCCCCCGGATTCCTGCAAGGGCTGATGGCGGCGGGCGCGCCGATGGACCTGTCCGTCCACGTCGGCCCGATACCGGCGGAGCAGGCGGCGAGGACCCTTGAGTGGCAGAAGGTCCGCTTCGAGTCGGCGCAGAGCCTCTCCTTCAAGCGGGGCCGCACCATGTCGCCCGAGGCGGAGATCGCCCTGGAGGACATCACCCGGCTCAGGGACGAGGTGCAGCGGGGCAGGGAGAGGCTCTTTCACGCCTCGCTGTCGGTCACGCTCCATGCCAAGGACGAGGCGTCGCTTAGGGAGATGACCCAGCGGGCGAAGGCCCACTTCGCCGCGACGCTCGGCAAGCTGGACAACCTCGCCTTCCGCCAGCGCGAGGGGCTTCTCTCCACGCTGCCCCTGGCCCTGAACGCCGTGGCCGAGTGGCGCAGCCTGGACACGTCCAGCATCGCCCGGCTCTTCCCCTTCTCGCCGCCCGACATGGACACGAGAAGCGGCACCCTCTACGGCATCGACATGCGGGCCTGCTCCCCCGTGGTCTACGACCCCTGGGACGGCACCCATCTGAACGCCAACACCGCCGTCCTCGCCCGCTCCGGCAGCGGCAAGTCCTTTGCCACCAAGCTGGGAATGCTGCGGGGCCTTACCAGGGGAGTGACCGCCTACGCCATCGACCCGGAGGGCGAGTACGCCGACATGGCCCGCGCCGCGGGCGGGCGGGTGCTCTCTCCCGGCGTCCCCGGCCAGGGCATGAACCCCTTCGTGATCGACAAGGGGGACTCCGAGGAGATGCTCCAGCGCATCGGCAGCCTGCGCCGCCTCATCGAGGTGATGGTCGGCGAGAGCCTCGGCGCGGAGCGGAGAGCCTCCCTCGACCACGCCCTGGCGGGCTACTACGCCCGCCCCAGGGAGCGCACCGGCTTCCGTGATTTCTACACATATCTGCGAGAAGACGAGGCGGGTGACGCCGCTCTTGCAAGGCTGCTCAGGCCCTTCGCCACCGGCAGCCTCAGACACCTGCTCTCCGACGAGGGAGACGACCTTCTCGGAAACGAGGCCCTGATCACCGTGTTCGACCTGCACCTCCTGGAGCCGGAGCTGAGGCCCGCCGCAGCGATGGTCTGCACCGAGACGGTGTGGACTGCCGCCGCCCAGGACCCCAAGCCCCGCCTGCTGGTCGTGGACGAGGTGTGGAGCATCATGCAGCACCCCGAGGGGGCGGCCTTCATGGTGTCGATGGCCAAGAGAGCCAGGAAGCACCGGCTGGGGTTGCAGTTCATAACCCAGGACGTCCAGGACCTGCTCTCCGAGGACACGTCGAGGACCATCACCGGCCACGCCGGCAGGGCGCTCCTACAGAACGCCGCCTTCAAGCTGCTTCTCCAGCAGGACGCCGCCGCCATAGGCACGGTCAGCGACGCCTTCGATCTGCCCGAGGACCTCCAGCGCTGGCTCCTGTCCTGCCCCCGTGGAGACGGCCTGTTGCTGGCGAAGGGACACCGCTTCCCCGTCCGCATCGAGGCCACCCCGGAGGAGGCGGAGGTCATCGAGTGGCGGCCCGGACGCCATTAGAGAAAGGAATAACACCATGAAGCTGAACCCGAAGGAAATCCTCTTTGGAGACGACAGCGACAGGAAGGACCCCGTCTTGCTGGCGGTGACGCCGCCCAGGACGGGGGAACGCACCCTGCTGGGCGTGGAGAACCTGCTCCAGTCCATCGCCGTCCCCGAGCCCTTCTCCCTGGAGCTGGCCGGGGACATGGATGGCGTGACCCTCATGGCCCGCTGCCTCGACGACCAGGTGGTGCGAGGCCAGCTCTCCGCCCACTACCCCCAGGCCCGCATCCGGAAGGTGGACCCCGGCGACGACCCCCTGCGCCTCGCCGAGGGCGAGCAGGCGTGGTCGACCACGTTGCGGGCCGACGGCCCCGAGTACGTTCCCCTGCGCACCTTCAGGGACGACGACCTCCTCGACCCCGGCTCCGACCCCCTCATCGCCCTCATGGGCGCGCTCTCGGCCCTGAACGAAGGGGAGCGCGTGGTGGCACGGCTGATGCTGCGCTCCCTCGGTCCCGACTGGTCCCAGGCCCACATGGACAAGGCCCACAAGCGGCCCGGCATGGAGCCGAGGGAGCCCGCCTATACCTTCCAGACCAAGCCCCTCCAGATGGACGGCATCACGATGGCCGTGCTGGGCATCGGCGCTCTGGCCGCCCTCAAGGGCTACCTGTGGGTGCAGGACGGGGAGATATGGAAGGCGGCGCTCCTGGGCGTCGGCACGGCCCTGGGGCTGGCCGCAGGCGGGTGGGCGTGGTGGAGGTGGAAGAAGGCCCGCAACCGCGTCGAGGACCCCATCCTGATACAGGAGAAGGTCTCCCGAATCGCCTTCGACGCGGAGATACAGGTGACGGCGGTCCTGCCCGACGACACCGGGCAGCAGCGCGCCGGAGAGCTTCTCGGGCCGGTGGCCGCCGCCTACCGCCACTTCGACAACCCCGCAGGCGCCCGTTTCAAGGTCGGCCGCGTGAGGCCCACCGTCCCCGATCCTTCGATGCTGCACCCGGCAGGCCCAGGGCTGTTCGGCGGGCGCAGCGTCCTGGGAGTCCGCGAGGTCGCCGCCCTGTGGCACCCGCCCGGAGCGGGCGACGAGACGCCCCTGGTGGAGCGGTCCGGCTCAAGAGGGCTCATCCCCTCGGCCAGGGGAATCAGGGGAGGGGCGCTCGTGGGAGACACCACCGCGGGCAAGCCCATGCCCGTTCACTTCCCCGAAGACCTGCTCAGGAGGCACCACCTCTACGTCGCCCGCACCCGCATGGGCAAGTCCACCCTCATGCACCACATAGCCGTCCACAAGATGCGGGAGAAGGCCAAGGGCAGGGACGGCGACGCCATCGTCGTCATAGACCCGCACACCGATCTCGTTGACGGGATCCTCGAACACGTCCCCGACTCCCTCACGGACAGGGTGCGCGTCATAGACCTGTCGGACGCCTCCCGCTCCCCCGGCATCAACCTGCTCGACACCCGCGTCTTCTCCGACCGGGACCGCACCGCCGACTCGGTGGTGCGGGTCGCCAAGGGCCTGTGGGAGCAGTGGGGGCCGCGGATGCAGTCCATCCTCGAACAGACCGTCAAGACCCTCCACGAGGCAAACGAGCACCCCGAGACGGACGAGAACGAGCAGCACACCATCCTGGACGGCCTGCGCCTCCTGTCCAACGACCCGTACCGGAACGCCGTCCTGGCGAAGGTCTCCGACCCGTACCTCCTCGAATGGTGGGCCAGGGACTTCGGCAGCTGGCACCGCCAGTACAAGGCGGAGGCCCTCGCCCCCGTCCAGACCCGGCTGTCCTACTACGCATCTTCCAAGAGGGCGAGGGCCATCCTCGGCCAGCGCCGCTCCACCATCGACATTCGCGAGACCATCCTCGAAGGCGGCGTCCTGCTGGTCTCCACCTCCCAGGGGACCGTGGGCAGGGACGTGGCCGCCCTGGTGGGCGCGTCCCTGCTCAACCTCGTGGACGCCGTGATACGCGAGCAGGGAAGCCTGCGGTTGGACCAGCGCCGGGGCGCGCTGGTCATCGTGGACGAGATGCAGACCATGCCCGGCGTCGACTACGAGTCGATGCTCAGCGAGCTGGGCAAGTTCGGAGCGAGCTTCATCCTCGCCACCCAGAGCCTCGCCAAGCTCGACGACCTCTCCCGCACCATGCGCGACACCCTGCTGGCCAACGTCGGGTGCCTCGCCGTCTTCCAGGTGGCCGGCTCCGACGCACGCCACCTGGTCTGGGAGCTGGGCAAGGACAGGGTGACCGAGGAGGACATCGTGTCGCTGCCCGTGCACCACTGCTACGTCCGCGCCACCGTCGGCACGGAGCGGATGGACGCCTTCTCGATGGAGGTGAGGAAGCCGGAGGGGGGAGACCGGGAGGGGGCCGACCGCATCCGCAGGGCCAGCTCCGCCTACACCGTCTCGGCCCAGCAGCTCGCCTTCGCCGAAGCCCAGGGCCACGGGAAGGTGGAGGAGTTCCGCAGGGGAGTCGAGGTCCTGAACGAGAGCGTCCCGCAGACAGAGGAGAAGAAGACTCCCCACGGCCCCGAGCGGTGGAAGCGGACCAGCAGGCGCAAGGCGCAGAGGAAGGAGCGTCCGGATGAAGATCAACGGCAGTGAACGGGAGACGCTCGGCGTCATCGCGTCGTGCCCCTTCGCCGACCGGCTGGAGCTGGCCGCCATGTCCGGCGCGTCGAGGAGCGCGGTCTACGAGGCGGTCGGCGGGCTGGAGGATGCGGGCCTCGTCGCCCACGTGCCCCACGCGTCGGACCTGATACCGCCGACCCGCCGCTACCACCTCACCGCCAGGGGACTGGGCGCGCTGGCCGAGACCGAGGGCTCCAGCATCGACGACTTGCTGCGCTCCCGCCCCGTCTCCATCCAGTGGCTGCGCATCCTGATGGACCGGCTCGACGCCCTGGCCGTCGTGTACCGCCTGGCCTCGACCGTAGCCGGCGTCGCCCACCCGGTCGGCCTCCGCCTGTACCGGGCCGGTCCCCTCGACGCCGCCATGACCCTCCCTGGCGGGCGGACCGTGGGGATCGCAAGGCAGGGACACGCCGCCGACAGGACGGGCTTCTCACGGCGGCTCTGGAAGCTGCGGGACGGGCCGCGCCCCGGAACGGTCCTCGTCCTGGTCGCCGATGAGGTGCGGCTCAGACACGCCCGCAAGATGCTGCCCCGCACCGTGGAGGCGCTGCTGGCCCTGGAACGGGACGCGGCCCTTGCCGGACCCGAGGACGAGGTGTGGCGTCCCGCCGCCTCCGGCCCGCCCGCCAATCTGCGGAACGCCCTGGGGCAGCTGGCTCCCGGAGGAGAGCTGCCCGTGGAGGCTCACCCCTCGCAGGCGGACCTGCCCGGCGACGGCGCCCCGGACGCAGACCGCGCTCTACCCGTTCTTCTCAAACCCGCCGAGAAGCGCGCCCTCGACCTTATCTATGACTGGCCCTGGCTGCTCCGCACCGAGCTGGCGAGCCTGATGGCCGTCTCCGAGCGCAGAGCTTCCCAGCTCGTCAACCCCCTGGAAGGGTTCGGCCTCGTGACCCGGCCCATCGACGGGAGCGGACGACTCGCCCTCACCGACCGGGGCGTGGCGCTCCTGGCCCGTAGGGACCGCACCTCCGTCGCCGTGGCGAGGAGGCGATGGAGCGTCGCTCCCGTGGACGCCGAAGCCCCATGCGACTGGCGCAACGTCTCCGGCGGCAGGAGCCGCCAGCTGCTCAGGAACATCGAGCACACCGGGGCCGTTCACGCCTTCGTCGCCGCCCTGGCGCGGCAGGCCCACGCCCTGGGGTGGGAGCTGGCCCAGATCGACCCGCCCAGGAGCGCGTCGAGGCACTTCAAGCACGAGGGACGGAACCGCTCCGTCAACCCCGACGCCTTCGGCGTCCTCCGAAGAGGCCCGGTCGCCTCGCCCTTCTTCCTGGAGTGGGAGAGGCGAGCGGTGCGCCCCTCGACGATGGCGACGCGGATCGCCCCCTATCTGCGCTACTACTTATCTCATGGTCCCATCGACGACCACGGCGCCAGGCCCTCCGTCCTGATCGTCTTCGACGACGACATCGCCGCCATCAACTTCCTGAGAGTGGCGAGGGACGAGATGGACCGCGCCGGGGTCAGCGTGCCCCTGTGGGTCTCCCACAGCGCCGTCATCGACGCGCTGGGCCCGCTGGGAAGGGCGTGGCGGTCTCCAGGCGACTGGGAGCCCGCCCACGTCCTGCTGGCCCGCTGAACACGCCGTACGGGACGGGAGTGTAGCGGCGGCTCCCGCCCAGTACCGAAAGGAGGTCTTCAACACATGGAACCGGAACGGAACGAAGAACCGAGAGGCCGCCGGAGGCGGGGCGCTCGCTCAACAGTGCGCCTCGACGCCCGGTCGCTCTGGGCGCGGTTGGCGCTGCTGAACCGCTCTCAGAACTGGCTCGCCCAGGAGATAGGGATCAGCTCCGGCTATATGTCCAAGCTGGTCACGGCAGGCCGCGCACCCTCCGGACGCATCCGCAGAAGGATGCTCAAGGCCCTCGGATTCGAGGACTTTCACGAGCTCTTCAAGCTCGATGAGGAGGAGCAAGATGGAGACCCTTAAACAGGTGGCCGGCATCGTCATCGCCGGCCACATCGCACCCTACCTGAGCGGCGTCCTGCCCAAGGACTTCCCGAAGCGCCTCGAACGGCTCTGGGAGGCCAGCGGCCTCACCTGGAACGCCTTCGCCGACGCCCTCGGCGTCGACAAGAAGCGCGTCCACAGGTGGCGCAGGGGCGTCAAGCCCGACGGCGACGGCTACCACGCCCTCGTGAAGCTCGCGGCCCTCATTCCGGGGGGCCTCGACATCCTCATGGGGGACGGATTCCAGATGTACCTCTGGCAGGACTGGCAGGACCGGCACGACCAGGACGACCAGCAGGACCAGCAAGACTGACGCCCTCATGACCTGCCGGAGCACACATAACGGGAGCGTCCGCCCCGACGACTTCCCCCAGGCCCTGGAGCGCTTCAAGGAGGCTTCAGGGATGACCTGGGACGAGATCGCCTGGCTGCTAGGCACCACCACCGCCACCCTGTGGCGATGGCGAAACGCGGGGATCAGACCCAGCACCGACTATCTCCTCGCCATTCAGGACTTGGCCGACAGCAGAGGATTCGGACACCTGCTTCCACCCATAAGGGTCATAAAGGTGCCCGTCAGCGGTCCGGCGGAAGGCGTCCGGGGCAAATAGACGGCGGGGCCTACGCGGCCGCGGCACAGGACAGCTTCAGGCTTCAAGAACGCTCGCACCCAGGTGCAAAGGGAGCACGACCGACATCAGGACGAACACGACGGACCGGCGGCTTCCGAAAAAGACGAGGGAGTGAGCGCAGGGGCCACGTGCGCCCCGCGATATGGCCGATGGAATAGACCTATATGAAGAAAGAGAAGAAACAGAACGGACGGAGGAAGCCCCGCGGCGGCTTTGAGATAAGCGCCATCACCGTCTCTTACAGCCCCCCACCCGACGCCGGGTACCGCTTGCGCCGAATCATCACCATGATGATCAAGCACGCCGCCAGGGACAGGCGGGCCGCGCAGGGCGAGAACACTCCCCCGAGCGACCCGCAAGCTGAAGACCACGCCGAGGCGGACGGATGATGCGCTCCTCTCGTTGCACTATCATCAGCCCACAACCGCACGCGCTGTCACCGGCATCGAGCGTTGACAGCCGCCGCCGCTCGTGGTACGTTTTTGACACCACCCCTATCGCTTCGCCGGTAGGGTCGAGACCGTCCTCCGGGGCGGTCTCTGTCTTTGTATGGGAGTAGCCGATTGATCACCAACGTCTACATCGACGGCTTCAATCTCTACTACCGCGCCCTCAAGGACACGCCCTTCAGATGGCTCGATCTGCGGAAGCTGGCCGAGACCGTCTTTCCACAAGACGACATCCACAGGGTCTGCTACTTCACGGCCCGGCTTGATGCCCGCCCCGGCAATCCCAATCAGCCACGTCGTCAGCTCGTCTACCTGAGAGCCCTGGCGACGCTGCCGGGCTTCGACGCCTACTACGGCGTGTTCCGGTCCGGCGTCAAGCGCCGTCCGCTGGCGGAGCCTGTGACGGGGCTGCCATCTTACGTCCTGGTGAGGGACTCGGAGGAGAAGGGGTCTGACGTGAACCTCGCCACCCGTCTCTTGGTCGATGGGTTCAACGGGGAGTACGAGCAGGCGGTCGTCGTGTCCAATGACGCCGACTTTGCGGGGGCGATGCGGTACGTTCGGGACCAACTGGGCCTTCGCGTCACCCTCGTCAATCCAGACCACAGGAATCCAAGTCCCAGGCATTTGGCAGACGCTGCGACCTACGTCAAGCGCCTCTGGAAGAGCCACCTGAGACGGAGTCAGCTTCCCGACACGCTCAGTGACGAGGTTGGAGTCATAACCAAGCCGGCGGGGTGGTAGAGAATGACCGACCCACTGGCGGGTGACACGCTTTGACTCTTGCCCCCCAATCGCGGTATCATGGGAGCGAAAGTTGGCCCGGCGATGCGCAAACACCCCGGGCCGTGGCGCCACCTGAAAGGACAGGTGATGCAGTAGCATTGTACTACTCGCAGACCCGCTCCCGACAGGAGGCGGGTCTTTTTGATTTCAGAGGATTCGAGAGAGGAGGAGTCATGGCGAGAACTACCAAGAGGAAGACGGAGGCGAGTCGGGCGGCCATCTACGCCCGCGTGTCAGACAAGAGCCAGGACGGGGAGGACAAGACCTCCATCACCGAGCAGACAGGCGACATGGAAGCCTACTGCGAGAGCAAGGGACTGACCATCACCGCACGCTACCACGAGGTGGGCCGGGGCTGGTCGAAGAAGCGCCCCGAGTTCCAGCGGATGCTGGCCGACGCCAGAAAGGGACGCTTCGACACCATAGTGTGCTGGAAGTCCGACCGCCTCAGCAGGGGGATGTACCCCGCCGCCGCACTCATGGAGGTCGTCGAGGCCCACCAGATACGGCTCGAAGCCGTCCTGGACGCCATCGACATGAAGACCTTCGGACTCATGGCGGCCATCGGCAAGATAGAGCTGGACAACTTCCGGGAGCGCTCCACGATGGGCAAGCGGGGGACAGCCAAGCAGGGACGGGCGCCTACGGGCCGCCTCCCCTACGGCTACCGCATCGGAGAGGACGGCAGGCCCGAGGAGGTTGAGGAGCAGGCGGAGGTCGTCCGACGCATCTTCCGCATGTACGTCGATGAAGGGATGAGGGCCTACTCCATTGCCGCGCGGCTGACCGACGAGGGGGTCCCCACACAGACCGGCAAGCTGCTGTGGCTTCAGTCCCGCGTGCACCACATACTCGGGAATGCCACCTACACGGGCTCCTGGGTCTACGGAAAGTACCGCCATGTCGCCACCGAGGACGGCATGAAGGTCTACGATCAGCCGAAGGACACCTGGATAGAGATTCCGGTCACGCGGGTGGTCGACGACAAGACCTGGAAACGGGCGCAAGAGTTGAAGAAGCAGCGGAGCAGGAAGGCCAAGAGGAACACGAAGGTGCTCTACCTGTTGCAGCACCTGCTGAAATGCGGCGAGTGCGGCCGCAACTTCCATACAAGGGCCTCCTGGACAACCACCAGCGTTCGCAACGGCAAGCCTTACTCTTACGAACTGACCACCCCCCGCCGCTACTACATGTGCAACGGGATGCAGGGCATGCGCTTGCGCTGCCGGGAGAAGCCCTACATCCGGGCTGAGCAGGTGGAGGAACCGATATGGAACGAGGTGAAGCGGGTACTCCAGAACCCCGACCTGATCGTCGCCGGTATCGCAGACCTCGACTCTCAGGAGGGCGGCGGATTGGAGGAGGAGATTGCCCAGGCCGAGCGAGACCTGCGAAGCATCCAGATGGAAGAGGACCGCGCTGTCAGGCTGTTCGTGTCGGGAAAGATCACCGAGGCGCAACTCGACCTCCAGCGCAAGTTCATCACCGAGCGGCTTGAGAGCGCCAGGGCGAAGCTGGACGAATACCGTGATCTGGAGGAGAGTGGAACTGAGAAGCGGCGACAGATGGAGGAGGTCCTAGCCTGGGCGAGAAAGTTCGGCCAGGGACTGGAAGAGTTGACCCCCCAGGAGCGTCACGATTATCTCCAGATGCTCGTGGAACAGGTCACCATCGACAAGGACAACAAGGTGCACATCGCGATGGCTTTTCCCATCGACGATGATTCCCCAGACCCTGATTCTCCTGACCCTGAGCCGCTTCAGCCTGAGTCTATGTCGATTGGCTCCGCAAAGCCTTCATGTTGAGGTTCACCCTGCCGCTGTAGGATTGGCCCAATGGACCGCTCTCATCCCCACCGCGACCTGCTGCTGCCCCTTGGCATCGCAGTCGTGGCGGCTCTCATGGCATACTTGCGCAGACGAAGCTAACCGGCAGTTGTTGGCATGACGACGAGGAGATCCCTTTAGCTGGAGACTTGGCCGGGCATAGGGCCCCAGACATCAGTCCTACTCGTTCTCTATCGATTTGCTGCGTCAAACGACTGGGTCACTAGAATCACGGCAGAAGAAGAGACCAAGTGGCCAGAGATCGAGCGAGGCGTGGGCCTCCGCTTCACCCCCGGGTCTTGGCCGGCAGCCAGCAGGCAAAGCCAACCCGAGGGGAGCCGCCCTCCACTCCCCGTCCCTCTGGATTTCGGCTTCTGCCGGAAAAGGCGGGGGAAGGGAAGCCGCTGGTCCTGCCCGGCATCGAGGATGAACGTCGGGGCGGAGGTCATCCCATAAAGACCCCTCTGCCGGCCTCGGCCTAGAGTTCCGCCTTGCCGGTGCGAATGGTGAACGCGGAATCCACTGGGGTGACGAAGATCTTGCCGTCGCCGGGGTACCCAGTGAAGGCGGCATCGTGTATGACCTGGATCGTTGAATCAACCTGCTCATCCTCAACGACGACGAGCATCATGGACTTGGACAGGTCCTCATACAGTTGGCTGCCCACCTGAATCCCCTGCTGTTTGCCGTGTCCTAGCACGTCCCACTTGGTCAGTGCGGGCAAATTGGCGGCGGCCAGGGCAACCGCAACCTCGCCTTCCTTCTCCGGGCGTATGACTGCGCGGACCATTTTCATCGCGACTCCTCCTCGAATGTGTTAGACCTCTGAGAGGGCGGGCACCATCAACACCTGGTCTTCAGCTTCGTGGTCTCTCCTGATGTTCTTCAGCACCTCAAAGTTACTCAGGACAATGGGGAGTACCTCTTCCAGCATGTCCACCGGCACCAACTCCATGACCTTTTGGCCGGGCCTTGGGTCGGCGCCCGTGCGGCCTCCGACGAAGATGCTCACGGCGTCCACCACCTCCCCGTCAACCCGCGCCTTCGCCCCCTGGAACCCAATGTCCGCAGCCTGGTGGTTGCCGCACCCCGCAGGGCATCCCGACCAGTGCATGGTCAATGGCATTCCATTGGGGTACCGCTGGGCGAGGATGTCGGCGATCCGCTTACCGGCGCCCTTCGTCTCGATGAGGGCGAGGTTGCAGTAGTCCGTGCCCGTGCAGGTCACGAGCCCCCTGGTGAAGGCGTGGGGATTGGGCGACAGTTCCCGCAAGAGCGGCTCCGCCAAGAGCGCCGAGAGCTTGTCGTCGGGCACGTTCACGATGATGGCGTTCTGGCTTGTGGTCAGGCGCACCTCCCCGGAGCCGTAGGTCTCCGCCAGGGACGCCAGCCCGGCGATTTGGTCGGCGTTGGTCCTGCCCGTGGGGACGCACAGGCCCACGGAAGACAGACCGGGGGCGCTCTGCTCGTTGACGCCCAAGTGATCGGTCTTATGGGCGTGGCGCGAGTCCCGTCCGGCGCGATCCAGGGGCTTGCCCCAACGGTCTTCCAGGGCGTCGCGGAAGCGCTGAGCTCCCCACTCTTCAATCATGAACGCAAGGCGGGCCTTGGTGCGCTTTTCGCGGGCCCCTTCGTCGCGGAAGAGGAGGGTGATCTCGGCGGCCAGCCGCGCCGCCTCATGCGGCTCTACGAAGAGGTCCAGAGGCGTCGCGGCCACCATGCCGCCGGACCCCATCTTGCCCCCCACCGACACGTTGAAGCCCAACGCGCCGTCGGACTCGCGGACCGCGGGGAACATGCCCAGGTCCTGGGTCTCGCCGTGGGTGCAGTTCTCCAGGCAACCGGTTATGGTCACGTTGAACTTGCGGGGGAGGTTCGTGAACTCCTTATTCTTCAGGAAGATGCCGGTGTACTCGGCCCCTACGGGCGCGGCGTCAAAGAGCTCCCCGGCGGTCAACCCGGACAGGGGGCAGCAGTTCACGCCCCGGATGTTGTCCATGCCCGTCTGGAAGGAGTTGAGGTCCACGCCTTGCAGCGCCTCCAGGATTTCCGGCACCGACCCAATCTTGATCGCGCGGAGCTGGGCCTGCTGCCGCGTGGTTATGTCTAGGACGCCGTTGCCGAGACGCCGTGCGATCTCCGCAAGGGCACGCAGTTGGCGAGACGTCGTCTGGCCGTTGGTGACGCGCACGCGCATCATGAACTGGCCCGGCGTTGGTTTGCGGAAGAACGTGCCAATCCACTTCAGCCGGTCCCGGTCGCCAGGGTCCAGCGTCTCCCAGCCGCCATGGGTTGCGGCCAACTCCTCGATCTCCTCGAGGATGTCCAGACCGTCCTTTTCCGCCTTGACCTTTTCGACCGGATTGTTGCCGGGTCGCATTGCCGCCTCCTGCCGGGGCTACAGATACGGGACCATGATCACGCGCTGCGGGGCCAGGACGCCGCCGGCCTTGCCGAGCGCCCTGTCCATTGCCAGCCGCTCCTCCTCCTCGGTCTTGGGCGAGAAGCGGACAAGGAAGACGGCGCTGGACACCGCGATGACGCAGACTCCCAAGAGCAGCAGGGCCTGCTCCGTCTGGACAGACTCCATCCTGAACAGGAACCCGGCGCCCACTGCTCCCACGTTGCCGCCCGCGCCCACAATACCCGCCACCGCGCCAAGGGCCCGTTTGTTGACGAAGGGCACGATGGAGTAGGTGGCCCCCTCCGACATCTGCACAAAGAGGCTGAACACCAGCATGGAGACAATGGCAAGCGGCAAGACCGCCATCTGCGAGAACGTGATGAGGGCAATCCCCTCCAGCAGCAGAACGCCGCCCAAGAACATGGTGCGGCCCTTGAGGCCGAAGAGCCGCCCGGCCCTGTCGCCGAACGCGCCGCCCAGGGTCCGGGCGAAGAGATTCATCAACCCAAACAGGCCGGCCACGAGCCCCGCCATCGCTATTCCAAGGCCGAAGCGGTCGTGGAAGTAGAGCGCGGCGATGTTGTGCATGGTCAACTCGATGCCGAAGCATGCGCCATAGATCAGGAACAACGCCCACACGCGGTGGTCCTTGGCGGCGGCAAGAAAGGCGCTTTCACCCACTTCCCCCGAGGCGCGCGGTGCGTTGGCAAGCGCCTTGTGCTCCTGCTCCAGGGGCGCATCCTGCGTCAGCCGCCAGTAGGCCACGCCCATGCAGAGCAGCGCCGCTCCGGGCACAGCCATCGCCAGTCTCCACCCCAGAAACTCGCTCGCTCCCAGGCCGACGATGACCGCCAGGATCAGGGGCATGGCCATTTGGGTCACGCCGCCGCCTAGGTTGCCCCACCCGGCCGTGGTGGCGTTGGCCGTCCCCACCACGTTGGGGGCGAACATCACCGAGGTGTGGTACTGCGTGATGACGAAGGACGCTCCAATGACGCCGATGCCCAGACGGAACAGAAGAAAGGTCTCGTAGCTGTTAGCCAGTCCGATGGTCATGACCGGAATGGACCCGACGATCAACAGGCCTGCGTACGCCCGCCGCGGCCCGATGCGGTCGCACAGCCACCCAACGATCAGGCGCGCTGCGATAGTCGCCAGCACAGAGGCGATGACGGTGTTGCCCACCTGCGTCTTGGTGAGGCCGAGGTCGTCCCGCACAATAGCCATCATGGGGGCGATGCCGAACCACCCGAAGAATGCCAGGAAAAAGGCCGTCCACGTCATGTGAAAGGTCCGCATGTGGGGCTGGGCCACGCTGAACAGGCGGATGCCGGTGGCCTTGCCGGTGCTCGCGTCAATGGGCGCCCCTGCCCCCCGCGGCGGCGTCCCGCGCTGATTGGACCTGTTGCGATTGGGCCTAAATATCAACTGCGGCGCCTCCGTTGTGAGGCCTTGCAACTACAATTCCCGCCAACTCCTGGCCTTCAGGGCCCAATATCGCCGTCTTGCTCTGCCCCAACAGGCGCTTGATGCCCACCGGGTCCTTGTGGAAGACGCGAATCTGGTGCACCCACTTCACGCTCTTGTACCCCTGCAGGAAGGGCACCCACAGGCGCAGCGGGCCGCCGTATTCCTTGGGAAGCGGCTTCCCGTTCAGGCCGAACACCAGCAACACCCGGGGGTCCCGCGCGATGCTCCGGGGCAAGCCTTCAAAGTAGAGGCCGTCCTTGGAGTAGAAGGCGAAGAAGCCGCTTTCCTGGGCGTCCATGCCCGTAGCTGCCAGCAGGTCCACCAACCGAACGCCCTCCACCTCCGGACGCTCCACCCAGTTAAAGATCTGGCACACCATGGGGACGCGCAGTTGGTAGACCGGCATGTCGCGCAGCTCTCGGCCGCAGACCAACCGGCGCTGCCCCCCGGTGCCCGTCAGCAGCACCTCCCAATCGTCCAGGGGCGTCACGCTTGGCATGGGAAAGAGGGAGAGCACCGGCATGGGCTCCGCTTCAAAGTCCATAGCGGCGAATTGGTCCTTGAACTTGGGGTAGTTGATGCCTTCACGATGCATGAGAGTTCTCCGGAAGTCCTGCCGTTTTCTCTAGGACACCGTTATGTCGTCGCCCAAGGGGCAGATGAAAATCTTGCCGTCGCCATAGTTCCCTCCGGCGTTGGCTTGGACGATTGTGGCAATCACCAGGTCAGTCTGGTCGTCGGGGACTATCCACACGCCCATCCTCTTGGGAAGGTACTCCATACCCGTCTCCTTGCCTCCCGAGGCAGGCCGGAGGTAGCGGAGCCCCCGTTGGCGCCCGCGCCCCAAGACCCGTTGTTGGAAGTCCTCATATATGCCCTCAGCGCTCAGCGCTTCCCGGGTGGCCTGCCATCTCTCTGGGCGCAGCATGGCAACGATCTCTTTCATGGAGCACCTCGCTTGTGTGAATGGGGAGACGATACCTTTTAAGCGTGGGCTAGGGGTGTTTCAGCCGCGTTACGCCAGCGTGAACTTCTTGTTACGCGTCGGGCCGATGGCCCTCCTGGCTCTCACCTCCGTCTTTCTGACGGAAGCCGGGCGGCTAGCCTGCGTCATCCTCCCCCCCGGAGCCAAGACGAGCTCTCTCCGCCTGAGCAACTGATTCTCATGGGGAACTCCAAGTCTGCTTCCATAGCGTTCTTGGCATGGCCGTCAACCTTGCACACCGGTCCCGGCCCTGGCAGCGGTGGAAGGTTGCGCCGTGCTATCAGCTCAATATGGCCCGTAGCTGAGAGGCAGAGCAGACGACGCATACTCCTGTGACTGATGGTTCGAACTGCACCGCGAGGGCATCCGAAGACTCCATGCTCGTTTGCCTCTGATATTTGCAATACAAACTATTTTGCACTACAATCTATTGTGAACGTGGGCAGAGTCAAGCGCGTGGTTTCCATGCTTATGCTCACGCCACGACTCACATGACGACAAGGAGGTGCGCGATGGACATATCGGACGGTGAGACGGGGGTGGGCACGCCCGAAGAGAGCTGGAGCGACATCCACGAGACGATGGACAGGGCGCGGAGCTCCATGTACGTCGCCGGAACCGCGACGATAACGCTCCTTTGGGCCGCGATAGCCTTGCTGGGAGTCGGCTCGCAGTACGCCATCCTGACGCTGGCATCCGAATTCGCAGAGCGCAGCCCGTGGATATTCGGGGTGCTGTGGGGCATCCTGATGGTGCCGGGGATGGTGGGAAGCGGGTTCATCGGACGCCGCGCCGGTAGGAAGATCGCACCCGGCGACGCTGCTCGTAGCGCTGGCATCCGAGTGTTCCTCTACTGGCTCGCGGTGGTTGTAGCGGTGTTTCTCATCCCGGCGGCAGCGGGAATGTGGAACGCGGAAGACGGGGACAACATACCGAGCGTCGCCATTGGCATAGTGTCCTTGGCATACATCCTTTTCGGCATCATGCACCGCCCAGTGTTGGCGGCGGTGGGCATGGGGTTCGCGGCTGCGTTCTACATTCCCAACTATCTCGCGGACGGCGACGAGACTATGTTGGTATCGGCGGCATTGATGGTGGTAGTGGTGGTCCTAGGTGCGTGGTGGATACGCAAGAGCGGGGTCCATTGACCGACGAGGCCATTGTTCTCAACGAGACCATCCACCAGTCCACCCGGCTGCGAATAATGACAATACTGGTTTCCCAGCCCGATGCGGACCGGCTCGCCTACGGCTTCATCCAGAAGACGCTCGACCTAACCGTCGGAAACCTGACCACTCATCTACGCAAGCTCGAAGACGCCGATTACCTAGTCATCACCAAAGAGTTTTTGAATTCCAAGCCTCGGACATGGGTACAGGCGACGCCGGCGGGGCGCCGCGCATTCGCAGAATATCTCTCGAACCTGGAGAAGGCTCTAAACTGGCAGCCTCGTACATAGACCACCCGAAGAGGCTCGAACTCCCCGTAAGGTTCGCGGTGTCAAGGATTACAGGGCCCCAGCTACAATTCGAAGACGGTTCTGTCTACCGTCAAAATAGGCCCACCGAGCTCGTCTATCGTGTAGTGTAGACAGCGCCTGTCAGGTCGGCCGAACCAGTATTGCGTTGCTTGTGATGTAGACAAGACCAGACCGGATAGACCCAACCGCTCGTCGTGAAAATTCCTCTAGGGGACACGGACAGAATACCCTGGCCGTGCAGCCCACCAACCTGGAGAAAAAAGAACTTCATGTTGAGGTTCGTTCTTGACCTGTAGTCGAATACTGGTCCCAGCCCGGCGACGGTGGGTCTACGCTCCTTGTTCCGACGCCTCTTTCTTAGCCGTCTGGCAGCCGACTGCTACTGCCGCCACGGAAAGGCGGCTGGCTAAAGATGCGCCGCACCATCGGCTCGAAGAACTCCAGTGGCAGGGATTCGTAGTCAGGGTCGAAAGATGGCTGGTCCCACCGGTGGCAAAACTCCACAGTGTCCTGATACCACGGATGGTCGCGGTAGGCATCCCGGGCATTGCGGTCACCGCCCGTATGTTGGGCGTAGTAGTAGCTCTGAAACAGCCCGTGGTGGAGCACTATCCAGTGCGTTTTCTCGGAGACATAGGGGCGAAGCACCGCTGCGGCCAGTTCGCTATGGTTGAATGGCGATAGCAGGTCCCCGATGTCGTGCAGCAGGGCTGCTACTACAAGCTCCTCGTCGGCTCTGTCTCGGTAGGCCCGGCTGGCGCATTGCAGCGAATGCTCCAGCCGATCAATCTTATATCCGGACAGCGACCCGGACAGGTCACGAAGAATCGTCAACACACGGTCGGCCGTTCCTTTGGAAAACTCAGCCTCCAGCCGGTCCAGCAGCTCGTAGTCCTCCCGGGTGCCTTCGGCCATGCTGGTGAAGGTTACCACTTCCCTGTTGTCCGACATCGTATACCTCCGCGCTGTGATAAAGGCAGGATTGAGGGATGTAGAATAGAGTTTAATTCTACCATCCCGGCGTTCAACCCGGGGACTGTCAGGAGGCTGACCAATGACTGACCAAAAAAGGCTGGACGGGCGCATCGCCTTCATCACAGGCGGAGGCCGTGGCATAGGGAGGGCCATCGCGCAGGCCTACGCCGCCGAGGGGGCGCGGCTGGCGCTGCTGTCCCGCACTGCAGCCGAACTTGAGGAAACTGCCCTGCTGGTTAGAAAGCGTTTCGGAGCCGAAGCTTTGACGATCGTCGCCGACGTGTCCAACCGCGAGCAGTTGGAGGGGGCTGTCGCCCAAGTCTTGGGACACTATGGCGCTATCGACGTACTGGTCAACAACGCAGGCAACATCGGCCCGGTAGGCCGGGTCTGGGACAACGACCCGGATGAGTGGGCCCGCACGATAGCAGTGCATCTGATGGGAGTGTTCTACGGCTGCCACTCGGTCCTGCCCTCGATGCTGAAACAGAACCGGGGCCGAATTGTCAACATGTCGGGAGTCGGCGGTCCCAACACTTCCGCCTATGACGCGGCCAAGACTGGCATCGTTAACCTGACGGAGAATCTCGCGTTGGAATTGAAGGATACTTCGATAACAGTGAACGCCATCAGTCCCGGCTCCATCCATACCAGGATGTGGGAGGAAACCCGGGACCTGTCGTTGGCCATCGGCGATCATGCCACCTATGAACGGGGCGTGCAAGTGACCTCCGGTCAAGGGGCGTCCATCGAGCGGGCGGCGGAATTGGCGGTCTTTTTGGGCAGTGATGACTGCGGCGCCTTGTCAGGACGCCTTATCCGGGCATTTGCCGATCGATTCGAGGAATTCCCTGAAAGAGTCGACGAGATAATGGCATCGGAAGCGTATTTGCTCCGCCGCTTGGACCCGGACAGACCCTTCCCCACGTCCCAATCATACCCGACCTTGCCGATATCCGAACCATAAACGTACGCAGCCCTGTGCTCTCACTATCACTTCTGAGGGGATGTGGGGACACTCGCTTCTTGGTCGTAACCGTGCCGGAGCAGGCTGGCCAACGGTCGGGCCTCGTTGGAGCAATAGTGAAGCTCACCTACAGGGCCTCGCGCCTCAAGAAGGAAAAAGGGAGATGCCTAAGAACATCCGCATGACCGCGAGGATCAAGGAGCTGTTCGATTGGGCGCTTACCCTTGAGCAGGAACGGAAGGCTGAGCCGGTCGGCGCAGGACGCTGACGGCTCGCCACAGGGGAGGCCATCGCAGACGTAGTGGTGGCATTCCTCTGCTCTAGGGACGGATGGGGCGACATTCTCCTCCCCAGCACCGACCTTTAGGACCTTATACCCATAGCAGGAAGCGTCCCCCCGTCTGGGAGTACGTTTCTTAAGTGTTCACGGCGGAGCGCAAACAGATCTCTTAATCCCGACTGCGGGCTCCGTCGCGGCGTTTACGTTTACGGTCCAAGGCAGAGAGTTCCCCCTTGCGAAGACGAAGATTCAGCGGTGTGACTTCCAGCAGTTCATCGTCAGAGATGAACGCCAGAGCCTCCTCGAGGCTCATCCTCACAGTGGCGTTGAGGCGCTTGGACACGTCAGCCGTCGATGACCGCATGTTGGTCAGCTTCTTTTCCTTACAGACGTTGATCTCAATGTCGCCTTCTCGGCGGTGGGAGCCGACAATCATCCCTGCATAGACCATAACGCCTGCGTCGATGAAGGTGTCGCCCCGACCTTGTGCGTTGAGCAAGCCATAAGTGACAGCCGCGCCGCCTTCCGACGCCACGAGTACACCGCCGCGCTGGGACTTGATTTCACCTTCCATAGGCTCGTAGGAGGTGAAGAAGCTGCTCTTCACTCCATCGCCCCGGGTGGTCCGAAGAAAGAAGGCGTTGAATCCGATCAGTCCCCGGGTAGGTATCTTGTACTCCATGTGGACGTAGCCGTTCTCGCCGTACCGCATGTCCCGGAGCTGGGCCATATGGGCGGAGAGATGCTCGGTCAGCACACCCACATACTCTTCTTGAGTACTGATATTCAGAATTTCGTAGGGCTCGTATACTTTGCCGTCGATCACCTTGGTGACGGGTGTGGGACGGGACACCTGAAACTCGAATTGTTCACGGCGCATTGTCTCGACCAGAATGGACAAGTGCAACTCTCCCCGTCCGGCGACGACGAACACGTCCGGGCTGGGAGTGGCATCCACTCGCAGGCTGACGTTGGTCCGCAATTCTCTAATCAGCCGATCGTTAAGATTGCGGGAAGTGCAATGGACACCCTCCTGGCCCATGAAGGGAGAAGTGCTCACGCTGAAAGTCATGCGCACCGTGGGTTCGTTTATGTCGATAGTCGGCAAGGCCTCCGGGTTTTCCGGCGAAGCAATGGTGTCGCCGATGGACACATCTTCAGGGCCAGTCACAGCTACGATGTCCCCGGCGTGGGCTTCGGGCGCTTCAACTCGCTCCATACCGCGGAACACGAAGATGCGCTCGAGGTTGTGGGTGGTTGCTTGGCCGTCGCGGCCAAGCAGGGCCACGTCATCCCGAAGCCGGAGCGTGCCATTGGAGATGCGGCCCACGGACACTTGACCCAGATAGTTGTCGTAGTCCAAGGCCGCCACCAGCATTTGCAGCGGGGCGTATGGGTCGCCGGTGGGCGGCGGCACCGACTCCAAGATCGCTTCGAAGAGAGGCTGCATATCCACCCCTGGCACGTCCGGGTCCGTGGTGGCGCAACCCTGGCGGGCCGAGGTGTACAGCACTGGAAAATCCAGTTGGTCCGCCCTCGTAGCCAGTTCCAAGAACAGGTCTTGGACCATCGCGACCACCTCCGTCACGCGGGCCTCAGGGCGGTCAATCTTGTTGATGACAACCATCGGTGTGACGTTCTGCTGGAGGGCTTGGCGCAATACATAGGTAGTCTGGGGCATGGGGCCGTCGACGGCGTCCACCAACAGCAGGCAGCCATCGGCCATATTCATGACACGTTCCACCTCGCCGCTGAAATCGGCGTGGCCCGGCGTGTCGATAATGTTGATCCGGACACCGCCGTAGGAGACCGAGGCGTTCTTGGCCAGGATCGTAATGCCGCGCTCTCGTTCCAGAGGGTTGGTGTCCATCATCAAAGCGCCCACCTGTTGGTGGTCCCGAAAGACTTGACCTTGTTTCAACAACGCGTCGACCAGAGTGGTCTTACCGTGGTCGACGTGGGCTATGATGGCCAGGTTGCGAATGGCGTTGTTTTGGCAGTCAGTCAAATCTAATCACCCCACATACTATGATAACAGGACGGTGGGTTTATTGCTGGAGTTTACATCCATTTTCAAAACCCAATTCGAAACCGAACTTGGAATTCGTGTCGTCGGCTTGGACAGCCTTCTGATATCGTTACCCATAGACAGGGCCTAGTTGAATGGGAGGGTCAAGGACGCCGTCCCCTATGAATTGAGGCTGGGACCTGCCGAAGCTTGGATGGTCGGAGACGATCTGGAGTTTGATATTCGGGGAGCTCAGCAGACGAGCATCTACGCCGTATGGATTGACGCACGCGGGGACGGGCTCCAGACGGGACGATCGTCCGCACCGCTAGGGTCATCAGGCCCCGGTATACATCCCTTCCGCCACTATGCAAATGTTCGGGAGGCTGCTGTCCCTTAGATTGCTTGCGACTCAACTTCGGGAAGACGCCATTGACGCCACGGATGGTGGACCGAATTCTGAGATGGGTCCGGAAAGTTGGACAGGGAAGAGGCTAAGGTAAGCGAGAGTGATGCTGCTCTCCACTTTGGCTTGGGGCACCAATGCCAGGGACGGTGGTCCTGCCCCGGTTGTTGGGAGCAGGTCAAAAGGGTGGCTTAATGATTGTGAGACTCCGTTGGAGCTGCTGGCAATCAGGCTGCTTGGATTCCCGCCGTGTAGGGGAAATTTGTCAGAGGATTGGGATAATTGTGCAGTCGGGATGACCTGTAGCAGTGGTAGATAGCAGCGATTCGGATTATGATAAAGCAGCAAGAAACTGTCACTCAGGAGGCAGAAGGGCAACATGGCCGAGTACATACCGTCGACCAGCGATTGGGTGCGCGAGCAAGTGGAACTTTATGAGGGCAGCGGGGGCACAGAGGGGACAATGCTGCTCGATACCGGGCTGCCCGTCATCATCGTGACGAATCGGGGAAACCGGACCGGGGCAATCCGTAAGACGCCGCTGATGCGGGTGAAGGACGGGAGCAACTATGTCTTGGTGGCATCCAGAGGCGGCGCGCCGAAGAACCCGGTATGGGTGTACAATCTCCGGGCGGACAGCAACGTGGAGATTCAGGACGAGACCGAGGTGTATGCGATGCGGGTCCGCGAAATTGCGGACGTGGGGGAACGGGCGCGGCTGTGGGAACTGGCAGTGGCGGCGTTCCCACCCTACGATGAGTATCAGAACCGGACGAAGCGGATGATTCCGGTGTTCGTCGCTGAGCCAGCGTGATGGCAAACAAGATCCGCCTGGGGTTTGTGGGCGCCAACGTAAACTCGACCTGGTCCTCTCAGTCGCACTTCCCGGCGCTGCTGGCCAGTCCGGATGTCGAGTTTACCGCAGTTTGCACTACCCGGCCCGAGAGCGCGGAAGAGGCTCGCCAAGCCTTTGGAGCAAAGCTCGCCTTCCATGATTTCCGAGCAATGGTAGTGTCGCCGGAGATCGACGCGGTGGCCGTGGTTGTGCGGGTGCCATCGCACTATGAGGCAACGAAGGCCGCCATCGAAGCTGGCAAGCACGTCTACACCGAGTGGCCTTTGGGACGGAATACCGCCGAAGCCGAGGAACTTGCAACTCTGGCCCGGGACAAAGGTGTGCAAACCGCAGTAGGTCTGCAATCGCGAGTTAGTCCCGCATTGCTGTATATCAAGGAACAAATTGAAGCCGGCTATGTGGGCGAGGCGCTCTCGTGTCATGTGACCACTATGCGCGATGGCACGTTGGAACGTCCTTCCAGCCGCACCTGGCAGCGCGATGCCAGCCTGGGCGCAAACACCCTGACCATCGCCAACGCACACGTCATTGACGCCCTGCGCTTCGTGGCTGGTAACTTCACCCGGGTGGCGTGCATGGTCAGCACCCAAGCAAAGCAATGGTACGAGACCGATACCAAGCAGTTTGTGGAAGTCACTTCCCCGGACAATGTGCGAGTCAGCGGACAGCTGGAGAGCGGTGCGGCAGCGTCGGTCCATGTTGGAGCTGTACCCTGGGCCGGCACCGGCTTTCGAATGGAGATCTACGGGCGGGAAGGCACGCTGGTCACCACGGGGAGTGTATCGTCGCAGCGCGGTGAGATGCTAAGGGTGCAGGGCGCACGGGGAAGCCATGAGTTGCAGGACCTGGATATACCTGAGCGTTTCGTTTATGTGCCGTCCGACTTTCCACGCGGCGATCCCTTCAACGTCGGGCAGATGTATGCCCTGTTCGCCGAGGCGGTCCGAACCGGACAGAGCCGCCTGCCGACGTTCGACGTAGCGGTTGACCTGCATCGTTTCATTGATACCATCAAACAGGCGTCGGACACGGGCCGGGAGTTGCCGGTTGCCTGAGGCGACATTTTCTCAATAACCAGAAACACGCTGGCAACCAATGCCAATAGGCGATCTGGAATTTGCGTTAGACCCGTAACATGCCGCCGGACTGGTTCACGCTACATCTTTCAGCAGGACCCGTGAACCGAACTTGAAGCTGACCCGGCAGCCGAAATTTGAAGGCCCCGTTGGCTCCCTATCATCACCCGGTGATGAATAGAAGTGGCGGGGCCTTAATAGATTTAGCGGTACGGAGTTGTTAGGCTGTCGCGGTTGCCGGTTGATGGGCCTTCAGGAAGCGCCGGGCGTGGGCTACCACCTCGTCGATGTGCGCCTGTGTGTCCTTCCAGGGGAAAATAGTCACCTCGGAGTTCGGGGAGAGGCCGGCAACCTCCATCGCGCACTCGTATGGGTGAGCCGGCACATCGTCGGGCGCTATCAGTAGTGGTGTCTGCAAGGTACGTACGAAGTCGCGGGAAACGGTGAAAACGAAGTCGGCGCGGTCGGTGTACATATTAGTCAGGAAGTCATGGATCATATCCATTGTGATTTCAGGACGCTTCTCGCAAAGGGGAGGCCCCCACCCCGTTATATTGTTCTGGTAGAAGATATCCGGCATCTCCGGCCTGAACCCGCTGGGTTGCATCAACGCCGCCGCCACAACGCGCTCCGAGGCCAGCCTGAGCAGGTTGTGGATCATGGGCCCGCCGATGCAGAAACCCATGACCAGGAACTCCTCAATGCCGAGATGGTCCATCAGCCCAAGTTGGTCCTCAGAATGGGCATCCCAGGGGCGATCGATCTCGAGTGGGCCACTGGATTGGCCCAGATTAGCATTGCGTAAGTCGGCGGCGATACAGCGGAAGTCGTCTTTGTAGGTCTCCATAGGGTTGAAGGGCGACGGCGTCTGCAAGGACGCCACGGTGGAATTAAGTCCACCACCCGGAATGATGAGCAGGGGGAATCCTGAACCGACCTCTTCGTAGTAGATGCGGTTGGGGCCTCTTTCGTAGAACGGCAAGGTGATTTTCCTCCATCAGCGAGTTGCAAAGCATCGATGTCTATCGAGCAGGCGATCCAGATTTTGCGGCACGACATCCGGGGGCGGTGTGTTGTGCGGGATTATGCTTTGTCTGCCTATTCTTGCGTTGACTCTAACCCAAGATGGCTCAAGCGGTCAACATAACGGCCCGGAGCGCCGGGAGCTGGTAGATGCAACGGCAGTTCGGTATGAACCGGGCACATCGGGAAACCAAAGACAGGGTGGAGCCGGTGGCCGTGGCGAAAAGAGCGGGAGGCTCGCCAACCGGGTCGAACTGGACGATGCCCCGACCCCAGCCTTGAGTGTTTGACTGGCTTGCCGGCGCTTCCTAGCCCACCCTTGGCAGTGGGACGGATCGTCCGAGCTTTGGGAGGACAACACGTCCACAAAGGCTTCAACGTCGGCCGCCTCGCCCTCCATGGCGTCGACGATCTTCCCCAGGGCTTTACTGCTGCCTATCAAATAGCTGGCTAGGCGAGGTGGAGCGCGACGACGGGGATCTGGCGGTCGGTACTGGCGCGATAGGCAGCGAAGCGTGAATTCGCCGCAGCCACTTTGTCGAACAGCGCGGTGCGTTCTTCGCCGTGGGTTATACGGGCCTCGGCGGCGAAGCGCCCGCCGCTAGTTTCGACGGAAACGTTCGGACCGGCGGTGATGTTCAAATACCACGCGGGATGGTGGTCCAGTCCGTAGTTCGAAGCGATGACTATGAGGTCGCCGGACTCTTCGAATTGGAAGTACATCAAGGGCGACGAGCGCGGCTTGCCGCTCCTGCGTCCCGTGGTCACGAGAATAAGGACTCCTTCGCCTTCCAAGCGGCTCAGAAGGCGGCCGCCGGAGAGGCGGAACAAAAGACGGTGCAACGGGACGAAAAACCACGCGATGATGAGGCGTTTATAGGTCGGCACTGCCGGCTCCTTCATGGGACGACAACTATCTTTGGATTGCTGCAGGAGATTGTCAAGGTCAAAGTGATCGTTCGACGCATGATTGGGCTCCGATCGCCCTGCCCCATCCCTTTGTGCCAGTCGCTATCCTATTGCCACCTGACCAGCAGCCGGTGGCGTCAGAGTCGTCCAGAACGGGCCAGGAGGGGGCAACAAAGAGGCAAGCACATATAGACGGACACGGCGTCGGCCCCGCTTATACATCTTCCCGAAGACTGCCACGGTACCGCCATAAAAGTGGCCTCAAAGCCAATCGTGTTGACGTCTACGGGTGGTATGATACCGACTAAACTAGGTCAGAATTGCGGAAGGGGAGCATCCGCTTGGAAGTGGGTAGGCCGAAAAATGGAATAGAGACGGTGGTCACACTGGCGCCGTCCACCTCTGTGACGGCCACGTTTCAGGCGGCCCCACACGATACTGGAGGAGTGCGTTGGAACGGGTCTTTGCCCTACGGAAACCGCGCGCTTGTGAAGCGTAACTCACGCCGACTCCTACGCCAAACACTGGGTTGTCGTTGAATGATTTGCTTTCAAGTGTGAAGATAGAGTTGACAGCTATGTCGACGGCAAAGTTCCGGATGTTCGATGAAATTGAGAGGGACGCTGCCACCTACGCCGTGCCGGACACCAATCTGACGGGAGTCGTGCCCGGCCTGCCGGTCAGGATTCGGCAACCACTGGGCAACATGTCCTATCTGAAACAGGACGTGTTAGGGTGTGTGGGTACCCAGAGTGGGACTTACAAGCGGTTCTCGTATCTTAGGTGGTCGCTTTTGCCGCCGCGGAAGCCGTCAACCCGAGAGTCCGGGTCGGGAGTGTTGATCGATGTCAACCCGACGTAGGGAACCAGCGAACGCCCCGTTCCTTCCCCGTTTCCCGAGGGCTGGTACTTTGTCACGACCCGTCAGGCCGTACTGAAGGCCAAGCTCGTACAAAAGACCTGGATGGGGGAGAACATCGTCGTCTGGTGTGACGAGAACGGCCGCGTCTGCGTAGCCGAGGCCGTTTGCCCGCACCTGGGATCCGATCTGGGGCCCGCCGCGGGAGGGCGCGTACGCGGTGGCCGGCTCGTCTGTCCCTTTCATGGCTTTGAATACGATGCAACTGGCCAGTGCGTCGCCACTCCCTATGCCCTCCCGCCCAGGTCCGCGAGGTTGCGAGTCTTCGAGACACAGGAAGTGCTCGGCCTGATCTTCGCCTGGTGGGGGATCCAGGGACGGGCGCCGCAATGGAGCTTGCCCGCGGATCCGCTGGACCAAACGGGCTGGAGCGACTTCGAGGTCACGACCACCCGCTTTCCGGGCCATCCTCAGGAGACCGGAGAACTCAGTGGATTTGGGCGACATACGCTACGTCCACGGCTACGGCAGCGTGGAGCGCATCGAGCCAGTATCGGTGGACGGGCCCTGTCTCGATAGTCGGTTCGACTTCAGGAATATCCGGAAGATAGCCAGAATCGCAACCCTCACCCTTGAATTCTCCGCCAGCACCCGTGTCTTTGGGCTGGGTTACTCCTTCGTGGAGATCCGTGAGCACTCCATCGGAATGGATCTGCGCCTGTGGATACTGGCGACCCCTGTCGACGGCACGCTCATCGACCTGTCGATGGTCTCCCAGGTGCAGGAGATACGCAACCCGAGGCGGTGGATTGCGGGCCTTGGGTTTCTCCCGTTGAGGCTGCGCGCCCCCATCATGAACAAGTTCATCGCGTCTCAGCAATACCAGGACGTTCAGCAGGATGTGGTCATCTGGAGCCGCAAACGGCACCTATCCGGCCCCGCCTCTGCCGTTCCGACGGCGAGGTCATCGCCTATCGAGTCTATTGCGCCCAGTTCTATCCTGATCCGAACGATTCTGAGAGTCCACTCCCTCGTACACTTGACAGGACTGCGCAATGAACGTTCGAGCTGGCTGTGAGCCTATAGATCACGGTCCTGGGAAGGTCCGGCCCCAGGGCGGTGTGGCTGCCGGAGATGCGGTACCCCTCGACGACCTCGATCCCGCAGCGGTAGGGTACATGCCCGCTGCTGGGTACCGCTTCAAAAGCAATTGCAGGACAGAATACACCGAGGATGGGGCGAGTTGCAGTATCGCTGAATCATACCGACGGGGCCGGGAGGCGGCGCCCGCCGCCGCCCCGGACCTCCCCAGATGGAGGGACATGCCTTGAGTCAGATACCCGGCAAGCTGAGCTGGCTGGTCACGGTCCGCCCATACATCACGCTCGTCGTCTTACTCATCATTACCGTTGTGCTGGCCGCGGGAGCGGGGCGGCGAGCGCCGCCGCCGGAGACCGAGGAGACGCTTCCCAAGGGGAGCGCCATTACCGAAGTGATGGCTGAGATCGATGAGCTCTTCGGGGACTCCGGCGAGGTCAGTGTTGTTACGCTTTTGTTCCGAGGGGAGGCGCTGACGCCCAACGGGCTCTCCCAGATGGACGCTCTGATCGGTGACATCGTCAGCGACCCAAGCGTTGAGAAGTTGCTGGTGCCGGCAACTCCGATCGTCGCGCCCACGTCGCTGATCAAGGATGCGCTTCAACTGGACAGCTTCGAATCGGTCACGCAGGCGGAAATCGACTCGGCCCGCGGGTCTCCGGAGATCCAGGGGGCGCTCGCCGCGATGACTGGAGTCGACACGGACGGCACGCCGGTCGCGATCGCCAACATCCAGCTGAGCGACACGGGCGACGAAAGAATTCAGAACGCTGAACGGAAGATCAGCGAGCTGGCGGCCGGGGATGAGGGCTCGCTGCGCGTGAGCAGTGTGTCACCTGTGGTGATTGAGGATGAGTACAAGAAGGCCACGGAGACGGGGATGCTGCCACTGATAGGGATCGCGCTCCTGCTAATCGCGGCGCTGGTCCTGCTCTTCATGCGCACGTTCTCCGATCTGCTGCTTACGCTGACGGGGCTTTTCATATCGATGATCTGGATCATCGGCGCGGAGGGCTGGCTCGGGCCGAACGCGCTGGGTCTTACCGGCCCTCCGAACTCGCTCACGGCGATGGTGCCAATCATTGTGATCAGCCTCACAGTGGACTATGCGATCCAGACCGTTTCGCACTACCCGGAGCAGCGCGCTGCCGGCGAGCCGGTGGTGGGGGCCATCCGCACGGGACTGCGAAACGTCACGGTCCCGGTAACGTGGCCGCCGTCACGACGATTGTGAGCCTTTTGGTGAGCTTGTTCTCCCCGATCGGGATAGTCGGCGACTTCGGCATCATAGCGGCGCTGGGCGTGGGGATGAGCCTGATTGTGATGCTAACGCTGGTCCCGGCCGGACGTGCGATCATCGACCGGCGACGCGAGGCACGCGGCACGTTGACTCCGCCCCGGCCGATCTCGAACGCGCTGCCCGGTGTCGAGCGGGTGGCGGAGCTGCTGGGGAGGGAAGTAACCCGCAGGCCGGCGCCCTACATCATGGTAGTGGTCGCGGTTACGATCGGGCTCGGGTTCGCGGCCACTGGGCTCAAGTCGGAATTCAGCATCCGCGACATTTTGCCCAGAGGTGGGAACGTGCTGGAGGATATGAACACCCTCAATGCGGCCGTCGGCGGCTCAACGGAGGTGGCCAGTGTACTCGTGAAAGCCGAGGCCACGGAGACCCGCACTCTTCTGAACCTGCGCGATCTCACGACCGCCTTCGAGGATGAACTGCGCCGCCCGAGCGCCGCAGCGGGACCTATTCAGGCATCGTACGAGTTGCTCGTACGCGACTGGACCAACGACAGCGGGGAGCCCGGCGACAAGTACGACCCGGAGCTCGCAGCCCTCTTCCGGGAAGCCTCTGCGGGGGTGCAACTCGATCCACATCTGATGCAGGAGTTCCTCGACAAGCTCGAGGCGAGGGATCCCGCCGTCTCGAGCCTTCTGGTCAACGACCCGGAGGGCATCGATACAATTCTGCTCCAGTTCCCGACCTACTCGGACGATCCCGCGCGAACGAAGGTGTTACAGCGGGACATCGAGGCGCTCTGGTTCGGCGACGACGCCACCATTACGGCGACTTCGGTGAGCATCATTTCGGTCACGGTCACGGACTCGATGACAGAGCGACAGACAGAGGCCATCAGCACGACCATCGCGGCGGCCCTTGGCGTTCTCGCTGTCTTCTTCTGGGTGACGGTGCGCCAGCCGGCGCTGGCGCTCATCGCTGTCGGTCCAATCGTGCTCGTCCTCATATGTGTGCTGGGCACTATGGCGCTGCTGGGTATCCCCTACACAATCATCACGTCAATCATCACGGCGCTCTCAATCGGGATCGGGGTGGACTACACCATCCATGTAATTCATCGCTACCGGGAGGAGTTCTCCCGCCAGCGCAACCCGGAGAGAGCGGCGGTTCGGACCCTGGCGACCACTGGTTCTGCGCTGTTGGGCTCTGCGTTGACCACGGCCCTCGGTTTCGGAGTGCTGGCGGCCTCACCGCTGGCTGCGTCCCAGCAGTTCGGCATCACGGGGGCGATCACGATAGCATACTCATTGATAGTCTCCATCCTGGTGGTGCCGCCCGCGATGACGGTCTGGGGCGCGTACCAGAACATGCGGCTGCGCTCGATGGTGGAGCGCCAGTGGAACGAGCTCGACATAGCTATCGAGGACATCCATCGGCGCTACGAGCAGGAACAGGACTCATCGTAGCCGTCAAAGCGGGATACGTGTTGCAGAGGCTGGCGACCTTATGCCGTGGGTAGCCTGGGCGTAGGGGTGGGCGTCGTCAGGCGACCTCGATGGTGTTGGAGTCGTCCTGGGTGCTTACGATCGCTCCTTGCCGCATTCGAGACGGCATGAGGTGAGGGACCGAGGCGTCGTCAGGCGTGCAGCTCGCGCCTCTGCTCGACAATGTGGAACTTCAGCTTCTTGCTCGGTTTCATGGACGGGAACGGGTTGAACCGGAGCTTGTAGTTCGCGGGGGACACCTCAAGCGTGAAGTAATGGGCGATCATCGGCACGTTGATAGCCAGTTGCAGTTCCACCCATCGGGAGCCAAGACATGTGTGGGTTCCCAGCCCGAACGGGGCGTACCCGGGACTGATGTGCTCATTGCGCGGAGGCCGATAGCGGTCGATATCGAATGATGAGGGGTTAGGGAAGACCTCGTGGATGTAGTGCGAAGCGGTCTGGGCAATGACGACCCGTGATCCCACCGGCAGTTCGTAGTCCTCGACCACACACGTATTCATAATGTTTCGAAGGGACACCGGGACGATCGGGTAAAGACGCAAACACTACATAAGGAAGCGGTGAGTGACGTCTATCGCAGATGGTGCGAAGTCCTCACCACCCGGATCGCCGTTATCAAATAGGGCATCGGCTTCACTCCGGATCTTGCTGTAGAGTTCAGGTTGTGACGCCATGGCGTATACCGCGAAGCTAAGCCCATCGCCAAGGTACACGCTGGCAATCAGCGCCTCCGAAAAAGCAAAACGTAGATTCGACTCCGGGAGGAACTGCGGATCGCTCGCGTGCAGGCTTAGCAGGTCATCCGCTAGATCTCGAGGAGATCCAGCCCGCTGGGCGGGTGTGTGAACACTCTGGATTCGTTCCAACAACTCGTCGACGGCTTTAGCCCGGCGTTTCATTCCCGGGGTGTTCAGCATGAATTTGGGCAGGAGCTTCATGATGTGGACGGTGAGCGCTCGTTCCTTGTACTTCATCAGGTCGTCGATGATGTCCTGCGAATCAGCGCCGACAGCCAGCGGCGAGAGTTGAGAGTTAATCATGTACCGGGACATATGCACCGCAGGGAAGGAGGCTCCAACCGTCCAAGTCGCCATATGTTTCCGGGCAAGACGGTAGAGGTCATCCAGCTGCCCTTGCAGTCTCCCGCGAGAATACGCTGGCGACAGGGCCTTTCGAAGCCGGAAATGATCGGCGCCATCCAGGGAGGGCAATACTCCAGACGCGCCATAGACTTTCTCGAAGTCGGCAAAATAGTCTTTGGACCTCAGGTACATGCGCCCGTGCCGGTGCACCCAGTGGTTTGTCTTGGGTCCAGCCAGGAAGATCATGGGCTTCGCAAACGGTGGGCGGACCTAAACCACTGGGCCATGCTTTTCTGCGAGGTCCCCAAAGAGCGCCGGAAGGTTGCCGTCGCGAACATGTGGATTGAGCAGCAACTGATGCAACGGGACGTTCGGAATATTCTTGGTCAGGGCAGAACGTCGAAGCAACGGTCCGGCGAGGTTGGGGGAGACCGCTTCGGCGATGGACCTAGCGATCAAATCCATCTTGCAAATGAGCTTGATGCGCTCCTCTGCCTCATCATCGAGTTGGAATATGAAGCGAAAGACGTCGCACGTATTGATGAGGGAGATAATAATGACATCTCTCGGATCAGGTATCTCGTTGTTGAAGATCGTCTTGGTGATGCGGGTTTTGACGAACTGTACTGCGGTGTCTTCTGTGGAGCTGCCGAACAGGTCCGTCTGCCAGACAGTACGCGCCAGCGTCCAGAATTCGCCGTCGTGGTGTTCCAGGACCTTCAAGTCAACCAGCCGGTCCAGAGTCAAATCAATGATCTCATCCGCATGGTGAGCGAGCCGTTCGATCCAGTACTGGGCGTTCCGTTGGACTGGTTCGCCTGCAATTTCCTTCAGGACGGGGTCCAGAATGGGGTCGCCCGTTTCTGTCGGGTCCACAAGGAACAGGGATTCCATATCCGTGTCAATGCGGGATATGAGCGAAAGGTCCGCGAGTACAGCGCCGACGATGGCGCAGTTCAAAGACCAGCCGGGCACTTGGTGAAAGTAGCCGTTCTCCTCGTTGAGGAGCATCAGGATGAGCTCTTCGGTCAGACTTAGCTGTTGGGTCGTCACACCCTCTGTAGAAAGAGCCATCAGTCTTGGTTCCCGTGCATTATTTCGATTTCCAAAGGCGACTTACGCTTGCAACCCTTGAGAATAGTAGATCTCTCCGGCGTGGAGAGGGCAATTGATTGACGAGAAGGGGACGTTGGACGCACATTAGCAGGGCGTTGAAGAAGTGCCTCCGGGCGGCGCAGCAACGGTCTTGCGCCCTCGCACAACACATTCCGTCGATTGCCCTTTGCCACAGGTGGGCAGTGGTTTTCAGACCTTCGCTTTCCTGAAACGCCAGCCGTACATGATGCTCCCGTAATAGTTGAACGACCGCCTCGCCTCGGGATCGTCGAAGGGATAATCCGCACCGTGAGCTGACCTCGGTAGGCTAGCGCGACTTCTCTTACCCCAACATCACATAGCCCGGATACACTACTTCACCGCCGTTGTCGCCTACCGCCCCGCAGACCGGGAATGCAAGAGCGAGCGTTAAATGGCATTGATGGTCGTGGAGATGGTCGGGTGTCTTGGATTGGGTTACAATTGGCTCACCCGTTGCCAGACACCGGGACAAACGGAGGGAAACCGCATTACCGCCGCCGCACAGTACGCCGCTTACCAGGACGCCATTGCCGCCCAGCGGGCCCGCATCTACGGCCAAGAGCCTCCCGTGGACTCCTGGAGAGGCAGCACGGCCCGGCGTTTCCGCTTCGATCCGCACCGAACCCTGGAGCCCAACCTGGAGGTGATAGCCTCCTACGTTCAACCCGATGACGTGGTGGTGGACGTGGGCGGCGGAGCCGGCAGGGTCAGTTTGCCCCTGGCGCTGCGATGCCGGGAAGCCGTGGTGGTGGAACCCTCTCCAGGCATGGGGGAGGAGTTCGACGCCAGCCGCCTGGAGGCGGGAATTGCCAACGCCCGCAGGGTGCAGTCCGGTTGGCTGGATGCTGAGGGCGTCACCGGCGACGTGGTGTTCTCGGCGGACGTGGCCTACTTTGTGCGGGACATCGTACCCTTTGTGGAGAAACTGGAGGCCGCAGCTCGACGCCGGGTGATGATTACTCTGTGGAGCGTGTCGCCTCCCAACAGCTATGGTCCGCTCTTCCGGCTGGTCTACGGGGAAGAACAGGCGCCGGTTCCGGGGTTCCAGCAGTTGATGGCGGTCCTGTGGGAGATGGGGGTCTTGCCTGACCTGCGTATGCTGCCGGAATCACCCTGGTGGGAGGGGGAAGTGTTGTCGACCAAGGAAGAAGCGCTGCGACTGGCTGTGGAGGGCTCGTGGCTGCGGGAGGAAGACCGGGGCCTGGCCCGGGAGGCATTCGAAAAGAACTTCGACCAACTCTTCAGCTCTGGGGCTGACGGGTTCCGTCCCCGGTGGCGTGAAGCCTCTCGGGAACTCCTGATTACCTGGGAAACGAGGTGAGGTTCTTTTCCTTTCCTTTAGATGGACTCTAGATGGGCTCGTTTCGAGGCTTTGGCGACCAGAGGAGGTTGGTGCATGCATTCGGAACTGGCAGCCACCTCTCTTCTCCCCATAGGCATGAAACTCCGGCGTGCCGGGACCTGGCAGTCAATCAAGCGTTGCGTTGGTTGATCTCCTCCACGGACAGGGCTGACTCCAAGGGCTCCAATGTCTCCCCCCGCGTTGACGATTCCCGTGTTCGCAGAGTTGTTCACTCCTCTGTGTTAGGATTGGGGTTGCGACACTCTGCCACGGAGGTGCTGACTTGCCATACGGAGACAACGACTGGCTAGCGTTAACCGCTGAGCCCACTCTGGAACCGGAGATGCCCATCTGCGATGCCCATCACCACTTCTGGGACTTCCGTATGGAACGCATCCCATATCACCGCTACTTGCTTCACGAACTGGCGGCAGATCTCAATAGCGGACACAACGTGCGTTCCACAGTGTTCCTTGAAGCGAGAGCGATGTACCGCCGCGATGGGCCGGAAGAGCTCCGCTCCGTCGGCGAAGTCGAGTTCGTTCAGGGACTGGCGGCGGCCAGCGCCAGCGGATTGTACGGTCCCGCCAAGGCTGCGGCGGCCATCATCGGCCACGCCAATCTGAGTTTGGGTGATGGCGTCGAACGCGTCCTGGACGCATTGCATGAGGCTAGCCCCAACCGGTTCCGTGGCATCCGGCATTCGGTCGGCTGGGACCCCCATCCCGAGATAGACAACCGTGGAGTGGAACACCAGCTCGCGGACGCCGAGTTCCGGGGGGGAGCTCAAGCCCTGGCTCGGAGAGGGCTGGTGTATGAGAACACAGTTCATTTTCCCCAGCTCGGGGAGTTGGCGGAATTCGCCGGTTCTGTGCCGGACCTCACCATAATCTCCAACCATATCGGCGGCCTACTCCGGGTAGGACCCTACGGCAACAGAGACGACGAGGTGCTGCCCAAATGGCGCGAAGGGATTGCCGCCCTGGCCCAGCGTCCCAACGTCGTGATTAAGCTCGGCGGTGTTGGACAACCCCGGTACGGCTTCGACTGGCATACTCGTGACGTCCCTATCGGGTCCGAGGAGCTGGCGGAATCCCTGGTCCCCCTTATGACATATTGCATCGACCAGTTCGGCCCGGACCGGTGCATGTTCGAAAGCAACTTCCCTCCGGACAAGGTGTCCTACTCCTACAATGTCATGTACAACGCATTCAAGCGTCTGACCAGAGGCTATTCGGCCACGGAACGGGCGGCTATGTTCCACGACAACGCCGTACGTGTCTACCGGATAGACTCGTAGAGGCCTGCATCAGGCCGGAGTTGGAACGGCTAACATGGCCAGAACGCCCATGGTAACCAGGGAATCCGTACCTGATTGTGAACGGGAGGCTTTCGACGCATTCGTGGCGAATCGAGAAGAAGCGCTGACCACGGGGCGATACTGGGTTCTGGACCTCCAAACCCCACTCTGACTACAGCACGAATTCCCGGGGGCTTATATAGCGTTTGTTGAACCGTGGCACGGAGGCTGAGCATGAAAACGTCAATTCTAGCGGTTGCAGTGTCTCTGACTTTACTGTTGTCCTGCGCCGGAGAATCCGATGAGGTGAGGATGGGCACTGAAGGGGGTTATCCCCCGTACAACTTCATCAACGACGACGGTGAAGTTGACGGCTTCGAGCGGGAGTTAGGGGATGAACTGTGCCGGCGCGCCAATATTGAATGCGTCTGGGTAATCAACGACTGGGACAGCATCATACCCAACCTTCAGGCGGGTGACTATGACACCATCCTTGCTGGCATGAGCATAACCGACGAAAGAAATGAGGTCATCGATTTCACTCAGCCGTACTTCCCTCCAGGTGTGTCGGTGTACATGGCGCTGGCTGGTGCAGGCGACGAGGCGGCCAACGGCAAAGTGGCGGCCCAGACAGCCACAGTCCAGGCCGACCACCTTTCCCAGTCCGGAGCGACTCTAATGGAGTACGCACTGGCCGACGAGGTGGTTTTGGCCGTGCTGAGCGGCGAGGCGGACGCTGCTCTCGTAGACCTCGAGTTTGCTCAGGACAGCATGGCAGAGAATGCGGGTAAGCTGACTTTAGTCGGTCCCAGGGTAGAGCTTGACTCTGGAATTGGCGTCGGAATCCGCGAGGATGACGGCGATTTAAAGGAAAAACTCGACCGCACTATTGGAGCCATGAAAGAAGACGGCTCTCTAAATGCCCTCATCAAGAAATGGTTTGGCCCCGACGCCGAGACGTTCCAGTAGTGTGTTAAGTCCCGGTTGTTCTGAGGAGGCGGGTTGGGAGTTCGGTCTAAGCCTTTCTCCCGTATAGTGCGTCTTGGCCGAGCCCGTCCTGGAGCCAGCAGCGACTGATGAGTTAAATCAACCTTCAAAATAGAGGCGGATAACTTCTATTGCCTGCTCTCTATTGATGATTCCGTCGAAGTAGTCGCTTATCGCCTGGACGGCCTCGTCCCTGTCGATTACTCCGTTGTTGTTGGTGTCATATTTTCGGAGCAAGTCAAACTGGGGGATTCCCGACACGGCGTCTGACCAGCGCCCAGCGCCCCAGGAGTTGATTGCCCGCACCTGTACCTGGTATTCCACCCCGTCGGTCAGTCCGGTCACGGTGTGCTCCAAGTCGCCGCCGCCGGCGTCGGTCCAAGCGTTATATAGAATCGTCCAATTAGGTTCTACGGTCTCGTCGGAGTCACTCGGAATGTACCTCAGGTCGTAAGATGTTACCTCCGACCACCCATCTGCAGCGGGAGCCTGCCAAGCAACGGTCAGGGACTCCATGTCGGCCATTATCGAGTCCACGGTTGGAGCGCCCGGCGAGCGTTCATGCCCGTATATGGTGATATTCCAGCCGTCGAACGTCCCTTCCCCGACGTTAATGTGGTCGGTGATTCGCAACGTCCAGACGCCGTTGGGGTCTTCGCCCAAATGTTTTGCCGATCCGAAGCGGAACGAGCCATACAGTGGCACGAAATCTAGGAAGGGGATGAAGTCGATAGAGGTGTCAAAGGGGAAGGCCAGTTTCGAAATCGCACCCGAAGGCGATTCCAGTTCAATCTTCAAGTCACGGAAAGAATCGTGCTGGAAGGAGACGTTCACCTCCACGAATTCGGTAAACCCCAGAGTGGTGTCCAACGTAAGTTCACTGGTGATGGTCGTGGGCTTGCCAGAGTTGGGGGCGTCAGGGACCGCCATGCTTAGCTCACCCGAGGTCTCTGTCGAGGTCATTAGAGGAGGCGCGTTGGTCCATTCTTTGGCCAATTCAACGGCGGCCTCGGCGTCAACCACTCCAAACCCGTATTGATGGTTGAAATGGTAACGGTCGGAGTCGGAAGAAGCCAGGTACTTTTGGGCCCCGTCTTTCCACCCGGCGCTTCCGGGGTCGTTCTTGCGGGCCGAAGCGGCGAGTATCAGCTTCAGGTCACGCCACGTCAGGTCCGGGTTGGCTCCGCGCATCAAAGCGGCAACGCCGGAAACGATGGGAGCCGCTGCCGAAGTCCCTAAGAAATCTCTCTGATACCGGTCAGAGTTCTCAGTGGTGAGGATGCCGAAGGTCCCCCCAAGAGACCTCGGACGGTCGTTGGCGGGAGCGCAGACCCACAGGTTGGCGCCCGTTTCAGAATAACCTGCCTTGCCGTCCCGGCCATCCACCGAGCATACGGCGGTCACACCGTAGTAGTTAGAGTATTCACCCAGGTTGGAGTCGTCTCCCAGCAAATGGCCGTTGCCGGCGGCGAAGACATAGAAGGTTCCTTTTCCGTCGTAGCCGGTGTTGAGCCCCGCATCCACAGCCAGTTCCCAGAACGAGGTGACAGGGCCCAAGCCGGGGCTGTCAGGAACCCCCCAGCTGTTGTTGGACACCGCAGTTACGCCCCTATTCCTGGCCATTGCGTCCACTTCGTTCGAAAATATAGTGAAAGGATTTTCGTCCGCTAGAAGGTTGTACCCGTATACGGTCGCTCTTGGTGCGACTCCTCGCACTCCTAAAGAGTTGTCCCGGGCTGCGATGATGCCTGTAACGAGTGTGCCGTGGTGATGGAGGCGGTCGTATATATCCTCGTTGCCGGTGTAGTCATGGTTCATGCTGACGTCGACGTTGTCTTTCAGGTCCTCGTGGGCATGGTACATTCCGTCGTCAACTATGGCCACGTTGACGCCTTCTCCCATGTTGCCGTCCGCCCAAACGGACTCGACGTTTATGTCTCTCCCATTGGAGTCGTCCAGGTGCCACTGACATCCATACAGAGAGTCGCTAATGTTCGGGTTGTTCAAAGAAAGAGTGGTGGACTCGCACTCTTCAATGAATGCCGTGTATTCATCGTCTTCGTAGGCGAAAATTGTGTAGGGTATAGGGCGAGAAATAGACTCGCCAGGAGTGGGCTCAATATCGAAAATGGAAGGGCTGTCGAAATTGCTCACTCTGATGTAATACACGCCATGGTCGAAGTCGTCCAAAATCCGGAACCCGGTCTGGAGACTGAAGAAGATGCTTCGGAAGCCTATTGGGACGAAATTCAATGGGACCTCGTTGCCCCCCGAGTCGATGATGTCTACGTCAATGGATCCGAGATTGGAGGTCATGCCTTCGATGATCAGGTGAGTTGGTCTACTGATGTTCAGTCTGAAGTGGTCCACGTCGTTTGCCGAGTCGATTGTGCCGCCGGCAGGTGAACCGGGAAACAACGGCTTCGCCGTGCGTGGGGAATCTCCAGGGTCAGCAACCGCCTTGGTGTGTAGGGTGTAGTCGACCTCATCTCCTGTGTAACCCACAACAACGATGTAGTAGACTCCTGGTTGTACAACCTTCCGTAGGCTGAATTGACGCAGGCTACCCGTCATGAAGCCGTCGTCGTTGAATGCCACCAATGTGGAGTCGCTGTCGTACAATCCCCCGATGGTGTCGTCAACAACGTCATCGCCGTTGTCGTCGGTTGCGTATGCCCACAAATCCACGGCGTCGGGTTCGCTGGACAAGTCAATCTTGAAGATGTCCCAGTCGGCGCTGTGATCGATGTGGCCCGGAGTTGAAGACCCCAGCGAAACAGGTGTTGCCGTAGCGAATGTGTCCCCGTGATCGTCAGTGGATTGGGCCCCTGCGCCTCCGGCACTGAGGATGAAGCACAGGGCCAGCGTCGCCGCCATAAGGATGACCTTCCGCGCAGACATCAACGACCGAGACCCTACGTTATTGCCGTCGAATAGGCGGTTCAACCCCGGCGCCCTCACTTAAGCTCCCGTTCGGCCTGCCAGTTTGGACTGGAAATCAACACGCCGTCCTGGTTGGCTAGTTGGTTGGCGAGTTCCAGCGATGGGAAGCCCGGCCCGGTATTCACGAAGAATCCGTTTTCGATGAAGTCCAACTCCGAAACTCGGTCTAACGAGATGTGATTCTGGGAGAAGAAGCTCTCGACCTCGGTCTGGTCCATTTCTGGGTCCAGGGCCAGCAGAACTCCGCCGGGGAGCGTCATCAACTCGCCTCCCGATTGGGAGCGGAACACAGGCAGAGAGTCTTGGGCGCGGCCGTCTTGTGTTTGGACTATGCTTTCCTCGACTCCCTTCGAAACCACGCTGTCAGTGGAGTTGATGGAGCTGTTGTTCTGGACCGACAAATCGGTCTGAAGCACGACGCCCAGAGTCTTGTCGCCGTCCTCCCAGGTGTAAGTGTTTGCTGGGTCTGACGAAACCGGCTCTGTGCGCGTCGTTATTGTGGAGCGTTGGCGAGAAGGGACAGTGGGCTGGGAACCGATTAGTTGCTGCAATTTTTCCGGTGGATCGGGGAACACAACGTCCCGAAGAGGCGGGTCTTCTGCGGTTGATGGTTCGGGCGAAGGTTCCGTAGCAAACAGAGAGCCATCGGAGAACACCGCCGCCAACACCACACCAAAAATCGCCACCCCGGCAATCACTATGGCCGAAATGGCGAGGTTCTTAAAATTCATATTGGTCGTCGTCTCAATTCGGCAGGTGTTCAAGCGGGCCTGATGCTATCATACGGCGCCTATCCTCGCCAACCCTACCGTTCCCAGTAACACTAGTTTCGAGTGTGGCAATTTGATTGACAACGTAAGCAGCCGTATGCTAATTTACGCTGCGCCTTTTTATAGCTACGAATCCGGCTGGCTGCGGCTCTAGTATTCACTCGAGCCGGGCATTTGCAACCAATAATACAAAGCAAAAAGGAGATGGATATGCCTCGTTCTAGGTCGATTAAACCAAGTTGGTGGCTGCTGATTAGTTTGGCGGCTGTGCTCCTAGTAGGCTTAGCGGTAGCCTGCGGTGGAGAGGACCCGACAGACACGCCGCGACCGACCGCTACGTCGGCGCCGCAGCCTACGCCCACCGAGGCGATGATGATGGAGGAACCCACCGACACCCCGGTGGCTATGCAGCCCACACGGACACCCACCGCCGTGCCTACGGCGACTCTTCCCCCATCTCCGGACGAGGTGCTCGGAGTAATCAGAGGCGGCGTCATCAACATGCAAGCGTACGCCTCCCCGGACGCAGGCATGTTCTTCGAGCCCATTAACTACAACAACTACCATGTGAATCCCATCGTCAACCAGATAATCGAGACCAATCCTGAGACTGCGGACCTTCTCGACATCAGAGGTGATCTGGCACAGGAATGGGAAGTCTCCGACGACGGTACGGTCTTCACCTTTTACATACGTGACGGAGTCACGTTCCACGACGGTTCACCGCTCACCATGGACGACATAATGATGAGCATGAACGGCTGGTTCGACCCCGACAACTCCGGAGTTCCCCTCGTCGTGGAGTCGGCCGGAGGACGGATCCAAACCCAGGCCAGGCAGGTCCTGACTTACATGGACACCTGGAGAGCTGTGGACGCCGGCACTCTGGAAGTCACAACGAAGTTCCCTTCTGCTGCGTTCTTCACTACCTTCAGCAGGCTGAACTTCCACGTGCTACGCAAGTCCGCCTACGAAGCCGGAGACGGGTTCACCTTCTCCAGGCCGGAGACGTTGATCGGGACGGGTCCCTTCATACTGAAGAACTATGACAGGGACATCTCCTCGGAATTGGAGGCCTACCCAGACTTTTTCAGGGAAGGCAGGCCCTACGTAGACGGAATCAAGAACTTCATCATCACCGACCACGGCGCCGTTGCTGCCGCTTTCAGGACGGGGCAGGTGATGATGCCGGCAGGCTGGAACACCAACCTGAGCATCAAAGAAGCCGCCGAGTTGGCGCCCGCATTGGCCGACACGATGGACTTCTACATCAGTCCCAGCCCTCTCTACACCTTGGGCGTAATGATGAACGTACGAGTCGGCGCTCCTTGGGACGACCCCAGGGTCCGCAAGGCCATGAACCTTGTGCTGCACCGCCAGCCGGCCATCGAGACGTTCAGCGGCGGAGCCGCCCTGATAGGGACACCAATTCCCGGCGGATTCGATTGGAGCTTCCCGATAGAGGAAGCCCTGCAGATGCCCGGCTTCCGCGAGGACGCCCCCGGCGTCAAGTCGGCGGCTGACATAGCCGAGGCCAAGGCTCTTATGGAGGCCGCAGGCGTGGGAGAAGGATTTGCGCCGACTCTAACCTGCCGGACAGTGATTGAGTTCTGCGACGTAGCAGTGCTGGTGAAAGAGCAGCTTAAGGACTTTCTAGGCTGGGACGTCACCATCCGCCAGATGGAGAGTGTGGCCGGGATGTCCGCCTACGTGAACGGAGACTTCGAGTTCGCCGTCATGGCGAACAGCTTCTCCTACCCCGACCCGGACGCTTCCGCTAACTCCTACAAGAAGGGCAGCACTGCGGACGTTGCCCGGACGGGTTACTACAACCCGGAGGCGGAGCCTCTTTGGGACCAGATAGCCACCGAGACCGACCCCGACGCGAGAAGGGCGCTGGTGGTCCAGGCCAACGACATACTGTTGGAAGACAACTCGTGGCCCTACATGTACTTCAAGGTGGAGTCCATGTTCGTGGACAAGCGGATTAAGGGCTTCTACCCGCCCCCCGCTCTGGGCCACTATCAGGACTGGGCCCATATCTGGTGCGACCCCAGCTGCGGCTAAATTACACAGGTTAAATTATCGAGGGGACAGGCTTCTGGTTCATGCCAGGCCTGTCCCTTTGATAATGCAGGGATGTAATGACGCCCGTCGAAAGGTCTGCTAAAATTCTGGCAGCTATAGTCGAGTCAAAGTAGACAAAGCCAGCGCCAAGAGTCGATCAGAGCGAGCAAAGAAGAGATGCAGGCCTACATTATCAAGCGGGTCCTGTTGTTCATCCCGACCCTCATCATCGTAACCTCGCTTGTCTTCATTCTGCTGCGGGTGGTGCCGGGAGACCCGGCCGCGGCCAGGCTGGCGGGAGCGTCCGGAGAGGCTGAATACACCGAAGAGGAGCGGGCCGCTCTGGCCAAAAAGCTGGGCACCGACCGGCCTCTCATCAACCAATACGGCACGTGGGTATGGGGAATGTTACAGGGGGACTTCGGAGATTCGTTCCACTACAGGACCCCCGTCTGGGACGACATGAAGAAGAAATTCCCCGTCACCATCCAGCTGACCATCATGGCCCTTATCATGGCTGTCGCCGTGGCCGTGCCCCTCGGCGTGCTTTCGGCCATTAGGCAGGATGGAGTTTTTGATTATCTAGGCAGACTAATCACCATCGCCGGAATAGCGCTCCCCAACTTCTGGATAGGAATAATGGTGGTGTTCATCCTATCCGTGGAGTTCGGCTACGGGATTCCGTTGGGGTATGCCGACCTGTGGGACGACCCGGGACTCAACTTGGAGCAGTTGGCGTTTCCCGCCCTGGCCTTGGCCTTCTCCAACATGGCCTTTATCGCCCGCGTAACCAGGTCCGCCGTACTTGAAGTGTTCCGGGAGGACTATATACGTACGGCCCGCTCTAAAGGTTTGACCGAATTGGCGGTTATAGGGCGGCACACGCTTAAAAACGCTCTGCTGCCGGTGGTC
This sequence comes from Dehalococcoidia bacterium, assembly GCA_965224415.1. Classification (GTDB taxonomy): domain Bacteria; phylum Chloroflexota; class Dehalococcoidia; order Lucifugimonadales; family JAGWBF01; genus DAOUJI01. The sequence continues at coordinate 81,084 of CBDCZB010000004.1, forward strand.
ACGGTGGCCGCCTACGAGTTCGGACGGCTGATGGGAGGCACCGTGGTAATAGAGCTGATATTCAACGTGCCGGGAATGGGCAGGCACCTAATCACGTCGGTTGGACAACGGGACTTCCCCGTTGTCCAGGCCATAGTGATGTCCATTACCGTGATAGTGCTGCTTCTGAACTTGGCCACAGATGTGATTTACGGCTGGCTGAATCCCAGGATACGCTATACTTAGCCCTTGATCCCGAGAGGGCTTGAGACGGACGATGAGTCAAGAGCCAAGAGCAGAAACTTCCATTCCAGACCGGACATATGAAGCCCTCCGGCCTAAACGCTCCGTTTGGGGCCAGATTGGGAACTTCGCCAGCAGGAAACCTCTGGGCGCAGCGGCGGGAGTCGTTGCCCTGCTCCTGATTGCGGTCGCCATATTCGCTCCCCTCATTCAGCGCCACGACCCTTACGACACTGACCATACCAAGCTCTACGCCTCTCCCAGTTCCGACCAGTTGCTGGGGGGCGACGAGTTCGGCCGCGATGTATTCAGCCGCATCATCGCCGGCAGCCGCATCTCCCTAAAGGTGGGCCTGATTAGCGCCTTCGTCGGATCGTTCATCGGGCTGTTCATCGGTGTGTCTAGCGCATACTTTGGCGGGTTTACGGACCTGGTCGTCCAGCGGTTTATCGACGGCATGATAGCCTTCCCCTACATCGTCCTGGCCATTGCCATCGTGGCGGCCCTGGGCACCTCTCTCACCAACGTGATCATTGCGTTGTCCATTCTGTTCGTGCCGAGCACGGCGAGGATAATCCGATCTCAGGCGTTGGCCATTAGAGAGATGGACTACGTGCTGGCGGCCAGGGCGGTGGGCGCTTCAGACTGGCGCATAATCGTTCAGCACCTGGTACCCAATACGATGGGCATCCTGATCGTCATGATTACCTTCCAGCTGGGGATAGCCATTATCGCCGAGGCCTCCCTGAGCTTCCTGGGACTGGGAGCGGCGGTGGACGACCCGTCTTGGGGCAACATGCTGAGGGGCGCCACGAAGCAGTACATAGGCATCGGGCCGTGGCTGCCCGTATTTCCAGGGTTGGCCATCGCCATCGTAGTGTTTGCCTGGAACCTGCTGGGGGACGCCTTGAGAGACGTGCTCGACCCGCGTTTGAGGGGCGCCAACTAACCCCGGCTCACACACGGCTTTATCGGCATCGACAAAAACGGGGGCCGACGTTCAGAACGTCGGCCCCTAGCTTAATGCGCCAGCGTTTCGTCGAGTCTAGTTGAAGGGCGCTCCAACGGCGCCATCAATGTAGTCCGGCTCCAGCCAATTCTGTTCCTTGCGGTAGACCTGCAGCCGGTGGTGCAGGGCTTCCAGAGCCATCACCCGACCCTCGTCGTCTACGTTCACGGCAACCGGGCGCCAGAATCTCCAGGTAGGTGTGAGGTCTACCAGACGCCGCTTCTTTTGGATCATCGGGTCAGCGGCAATCCGGCCGGCGGCCCACTGGGAGACCTCCCAGGCGTCTCCCACGAAGTTGGTGATGAACGTGCCGTCGGCCTCATAAACGCGCAACAGGTTGTTTCCCCAGTCGGCGACGTATATGTCCCCGTCCTTGTCCACTGCAACTCCGGCCGGGAACTTGAGTTCCGCTTCAGAGCCAAGGCCTCCAATCGTCGCCAGGTGCCTACCTTCAGGGCTGAGCTTCTGCACTCGGTTGTTCCTCCAGTCGGCCACGAAGATGTTGCCTTCGGCGTCCACCGTGATGCCCCAGGGCATGTTGAACTCGCCCTCCTCGGAGCCGAAGCCGCCGAACTGGGAGATGTATTGTCCGTCCTTCGTGAATTTCTGCACCCGGTGATTGTGGCCGTCGACCACCAGCAAGTGTCCATCGTGGTCGAAAGCCAGCCCTGACGGGCCGTTCAACTGGCCGTCTCCGGTGTTTCCGCCCATGTACTTCCGTAGATACAGATGTAGAGAGCGTCCGGTGGCGTCCACGGTGGAGCCTGCATCCACGTCCTTCGAGCCCCAGTTTCCGACCAACTCTCCGTCCCTGTTCAGTATGTATATCTGGTTGTTGAACTCGTCGGACACGTAGACGTTCTCGTCTGAGTCCACCGCGATGGCTTTAGGCATGGCGCTTTCCCGGTTTCCGCCGAAGGTGTATCCCCGGTCGCTCCAGAAAATCTCGTTGTCCAGGTTGCAAGCGGTTATTCCCACGTACTGCGGGTAGAACTCGAACCCAGTGTTAACTACGTAGATGCGTCCCTCATTGCCCAGGGCGAAGTCGACCGGTGCGAAGAAACCGCGGTCTCCGCTGGAGCCTCCGAGGCAATGGGAATAGTTGTACACCCTGCCCTTGACTTGCTGTGTAAGCATCCCTGTACTGCTAGACATCTCTTCCCCCTCGCGCTTTCAAAGTACGCTCGATTAGCCGGGCCGCCTCTAGGCGAACTGGAACTCTCTGGATGAAGCAATGAGGGCCAGCATGTCCGCCACTCGCTGTGAAGAGACTTTCGCCTCGTCTTCGCTTCCCCACGTCACGTCTCCGGCCCGTTCGGCCAACGAGACAAGCTCCTCTTTGGTGCCGTCTTCCACCTGGACAGGCCCCATCAGGTCGAGGCACTCGTCCACCATATCGGAGGGGGTGGAGTCTCCGATCGCGTGAATTCTCTGGATGATGGACTGGACGCCGGGCATCTCCGGGTTAGCAAAAAGGTCGGCGGCAAAGTTGATGCGCCGCACGAGGGCTCCGCTGTCTATCCACTCGGCGCCGTAGTGCCATCCCTCGACGCTGGGTGGGTTGATAATCTCCTGCCCCATGTAGCCCGTTTCCTCCGCCATATCCTGCATTCCGGGCCTGGGGAAGCGGAAGTCTCCGGCGACTCTTAGCGTCCCCACCACCAACTCTGCGGGGCTCTTGATGCGCTTGTACATGGACTCTTTGAAGAAGTCGGAGTTGAACAAGACCCGCAGGGTCGCCTTCATGTCGAACCCTGAGTTGATAAAGGCGTCTCCGATGATGTTCATCGCCACGGAGTCGCGGGGCGGAGAGTGGAGCCACGCGGGCACCTGGACCTCGTCGGCGACAAAGAAGTTGTAGAGGTGGCGGGCAATGAACCGGGACGTGGCGGGCTGCCGCACGACTATCTCGATGATGTCCTCGCCGTTGAACCGGCCCCGGTGGCCCAGGAACTCCTTTTCGGTGTCGTCGTGGTCCTCTTCGTTGTAGATGAAAGGCCACAGCTTCCTGCCCGTGCCTCCGCCAGGAATCTTGTGGGCGATGGTCCAGCCGGTGAAGGCCCTGGAGCACTCGAAGACGTCCTTCTCGGTGTAGTTGCCCTGGCCCATGGAAAAGAGCTCCAGCAGCTCTCGCCCCCAGTTCTCGTTGGGCTGGTCCTTGTGGTTGTAGTTGTTGTCCAGCCAATAGATCATGGCCGGGTCCTTGGCCAACTCCACCAACAGGTCCCTGTAGTTGCCCATGCCGACGCGGCGGAACATGTTGATTTGCCTGACCATCTCCGGGGGGCTGTTTATCTTGGCGTTGCCCGTAGCAAACACCGTGTGCCAGAAGAGGACCATCTTCTCTTCCAGCTGTCGGGGGCTGTTTATCATCTGATAAATCACGTTGCAGCGCCCCTGGGGAGGCGGTTCGGGGTTTTCGATGTTCGGATAGTACCTGAACAGCAGCTCCAAGTCGGCGCCCGGTATCCCACGGGCTGCGGGGTCAACCAAGTCTTCTACAACCTCCTCGTATCGCCTGGCGGCGAGAACTTCCAGTTCGTCCCTAGGGCATCCGAAACCGGCTCGCCTCATCAAATGGGCCATCAATCCAATGTCTTCGCTGTCAACCATTTTGACCCTCCTTAGATTGCCTGGGCTTAGGGCGTTTGGTGGTGTTTGAAATCGTGGGTAAAGTCGGATATGGGGTTGGGAGAATTGTATTATACCCGTTAAGACCCGTCAACGAAACGAATCGACTCATACCAAATGTCACCGAATAGGGAATCGACGCCTCCCAAGCAGTGTTGCCGCAGGACTGGGACTGCAATCCCCCGGCTGTCAGCGCTCGGTTCTTGACCCGCTCTCGCAGGGGCGCCAGAATGGTCGAAATTCATCTGATGAGCAATGGAGGACCGCAATGAAATGGTGCCGTTTTCAGCAAGGGGACCGGATAAGCTACGGGATCGTGAACGATGACCGAGTGGTGGAGGTCGAGGGAAGCCCATTCGACACCTACACGGAAACTGATCGAAGCCATTCTTTGGACCAGGTAAAGCTCCTTACTCCTGTGGAGATTTTGACCTTCTATGCCGCGGGCACCAACTATCCCGAGCACGTGACCTGGGCCGCTAACAAGCTGGGACGGGAGCCGCAGATCCCCGCCAAGGCGGACATCGGCTACAGGGCCGTCAACGCTATCATTGCCCACGACGAGAACATCGTCCGCCCCAAGGACGCCACGGACTTGCATTACGAGGGTGAGCTGGTGGCGGTCATAGGCAAACAGGCCAAGAACCTCTCCTACGACGAGGCCCTAGACTGCGTGCTGGGATACACTATCGGCAACGACGTAAGCGAACGGGCCTGGCAAAAGGAAGACCGCACTCTGTGGCGGGCTAAGAACACCGACACATTTAAGCCCATGGGCCCGTGGATAGCCACTGGCCTGGATCCCACCAACCTGGAGACCATCATACGGCTGAACGGCCAGGTGATGTCCCAGTTCAACACCGGCACCATGATATTCGACACGGCCACCTATATATCCGAGATGAGCAAATACCTGACCCTCTACCCCGGTGACGTGATTTGGATGGGCACTGAGGGCGTGACCGAAGACATGAAGGTCGGGGACGTGTGCGAAATCGAAATCGGCGGTATAGGGACCTTGCGCAACACCATCGTTGCTGAGGAATAGCCCGGGCGACACGGTTGGGGCAAGAGCGATGACCCGGAAAGCCGTTTTCGTATATAGGGACGCGATGGCCCAGCACATGCTGCGCGGGAACCATCCGATGCGTCCAGTGCGGCTCATGCACACCCACCGGCTCCTCGACTCCTACGGGGCGTTCGGCTCTGAGCAGTCCCAACTGGTCGATCCTCGCCCGGCCACCGACGAGGAAGTCGGCAGCTTCCACGAAACCGTTTACATCGAGGCAGTCAAAGCCTTGAGCAAGGGTGAAAGGCTGTCCGAGGCCCACCTGTACAACTTCAGCGCCGCCGGTGACAACCCTGTCTATGACGGCATGTACGAGGCTGCCTTGCTGAGCTCCGGAGGGTCGTTGGTCGCCGCCGAGATGGTGGCCTCAGGGCAGGCCGACGCAGCCTTCAACATAGGCGGGGGCCTTCACCACGCTGCCGCGGGACGCGCCTCGGGATTTTGCACCTTTAACGACCCGGTCATCGCTATTAAACGGCTGCTGTCATATGGAATGAAGCCGGCTTACGTGGACATAGACGTGCACCACGGGGACGGGGTCCAGGAAGCTTTCTACGACGACCCAAGGGTCCTCACAATATCGGTGCACGAATCGGGCCGCTATCTGTTCCCAGGCACCGGCTCCGTCGACGAAATTGGGTCCGGAGACGGCCGGGGCTATTCAGTCAACCTGCCCTTGTTTCCCTATACCGATGACGAGCTATATCTCAGTTGCTTCCGGGACGTCGTTCCGCCCCTGATCGATGCTTTTAAGCCGGACGTGCTGGTCACTCAGCTTGGAATAGACACCTACTACAATGACCCGCTGGCGCACCTGCTGTTGTCGTCCGACGGCTTCTCCCAAGTCGTCGCCGAGTTCGCGGCGATGGGAATCCCATGGGTGGCTCTGGGCGGCGGCGGGTATGACGTGGAGGCCGTGGCCCGCTGTTGGACCCTGGCCTACGGCGTGATGTCGGGGCAAGAACTGCCGGAGAGGATACCGACGTCTTTGACCGAGACCCATTCTGGAGGGTTTCTAAGAGACGGAGACCTGGACTTGGGCCTCAAAGATGACCTACGGAGCCAGTCCCTGGATTTCGCCAGGGCCAGCGTCGAAGAGGTCAAGCGGGTCGTCTTCCCCTATCACGGATTATGAAGAAGGCGCCAAGCCCCATGTCAGCTACTCTGAAGGGTCGCTCCCGGTGATAAGCTGCTTGGCATGGTCCTCCATGCCGTTGTTCAGGCAGTCCCGGTAAGCCGAGTAAGTCGCCTTGCTCAATGCCTCGATTATCCACTTCTCCACGTCGGACGCCTCTCTGTACGTGGCGTACAGGTTCGCCTGACGCCTCAGCTTGTCCAGGTAGTGGACCTGGATGGCGCTCAGCTCATCATCTGCCAAAGAGACATCCAACTCCATAGGCGATTGCTCGAACTCTGCCTCTTGGTTTGCCCTGTTGTCTCCCATGACTCACCTCTTCAGCTGCTCCGCCCGGTCCCCTGTGGGGTACGGAGCGGGCTATAATTGACCTCGGCTATTACAACTCTCTGTATTCCCCTTCGACCGTGCCTTCCGGTTGGTCGCCGCCGTCCGTACCGTCCCCGGTAGTACCCGTGTCCGGAGGAGCCCCGGAAGAGCTGTATACGGCCTGTCCCAATACCTGGAGGGCTGCGTTCAACTCGGTGATGCCGGTCTGCATTGCCGCCACGTCGTTGCTCTGGACAGCCGTCTTCAACCTTTGGACCTTGTCTTCAACATCCTGTTTCAGCTCTGCAGGTACGTTTTCGCCCTGCTCGCTGACCAGCTTCTCGGTGGAGTAGACTAGGCTGTCGGCTTGATTCCGGGTTTCTGCCTCGGCGCGCTTCCTCTTGTCCTCCTCGGCGAACTGTTGGGCCTCGTTCACCATGCGGTCGACCTGGTCCTTCTCGAGGCCGGACGAGGATTGGATGACGATCCTCTGCTCTTTGCCCGTCCCCTTGTCCTTGGCTGAGGCGCTGAGGATGCCGTTGGCGTCGATGTCGAAAGTCACCTCGACCTGGGGCACACCCCTGGGGGCAGGTAGGATGCCGTCCAGGATGAAGCGGCCTATGGACTTGTTGTCTCCGGCCATTTGACGTTCACCCTGCAGGACGTGAATTTCCACGCTGGACTGCATGTTGGCGGCGGTGGTGAACACCTCGCTCTTGGCGGTGGGAATAGTCGTGTTGCGCTGTATCAGCGGAGTGCATACGTTGCCCAGGGTTTCAAGCCCCAGGGTGAGGGGCGTTACGTCCAGCAGCAGGATGTCCTTTACGTCTCCCACCAGCACTCCCGCCTGGATGGCGGCGCCCACTGCCACAGCCTCGTCGGGGTTGACGCCTCGGCTGGGTTCCCGGCCGAAGATGTCCTTCACCTTGGACTGGACTGCGGGCATTCGGGTCATGCCGCCCACCAGAATGACCTCGTCTATTTGTCCCGCCGCCATTCCTGCGTCGTCAAGCGCTCTCCGGCAAGGCCCCTCGGTCTGGTCCAGAAGGTCGGACACCAATTGCTCCATCTTGGCGCGGGTCAGGGTCAGGACCATGTGCTTGGGTCCGCTGGCGTCAGCAGTGATGAAGGGGAGGTTGACTTCGGTTTCGGGGACCGTGGATAGCTCAACCTTCGCCTTCTCCGCGGCGTCTCGCAGACGTTGCAGGGCCATGTTGTCGTTCCTGAGGTCTATGCCGGACTCCTGGCGGAACTCCTGGACGAGCCAGTCGATGATGCGGTTGTCGAAGTCATCGCCTCCCAAGAAGGTGTCTCCGTTGGTGGACTTGACCTCGAATACTCCTTCTCCAAGTTGGAGGATGGTGATGTCGAAGGTTCCGCCTCCCAGGTCGAATACGGCCAAGGCAGGGTCGGACTTCTTCTTGTCGATGCCGTATGCCAGGGAGGAGGCCGTTGGCTCGTTGATAATGCGGAGCACTTCCAGGCCAGCAATCTGTCCGGCGTCTTTGGTGGCCTGCCTCTGGGCGTCGTTAAAGTAGGCCGGGACTGTGATGACAGCCTGGTTGATGCGCTCTCCCAGCTTGGACTCGGCGTCCTGCTTCAGCTTCTGTAGCACCAGAGCCGAAACCTGGGGCGGCGCGTAGGTCTTGCCGCCCATCTCCACGTGGGCGTCGCCGTTGGCCGCCTTGACTATTTTGTATGGAAGCACACCTATGGCCCGTTGAACCTCGGCGTCGTCGAACTTGCGGCCCATCAACCGTTTGACTGAGAAGATGGTGTTCTCCGGGTTGGTCACGGCCTGTCGCTTGGCCATCTGGCCCACGTAGGTCTCGCCGGACTTTGCGTTGACCGCCACCACAGAGGGAGTGATGCGTCCGCCTTCGGCGTTCTCCAGGACCAAAGGGTCGTTGGCCTCTATGACGGCCATTACAGAGTTGGTGGTCCCCAGGTCTATGCCTATCACTTTAGGCATTGCCATTCTCCTTTCCATCGGAGTCCGTCGTACCGGACTCATGCTCGGTTTGTTGGCTGCGGCCTTCCGGCGCTTTTGCCAGCACGACCAGCGCCGGGCGTATCACCCGGCCGTGCATCCTGTACCCGTCTCGCACCACGGACATGATGTGGCCTTCCGGGCGCTCCGCGCTCTCCTGGTAGCCCATCGCTTCATGTTCCAGGGGGTCGAAGGGTTTTCCTTCCGCCTCGATTCTGTCCACCAGTTCCGACTCCAATACGGTGTTCAGCTTCCGGTGTATGAGGCGCACTCCCTCCAGCCAGGAGGCCTGGGCGTCGTTTCCGTCGGAGCTAGGCTGCTGGCCTGCCGTCGATTCCGCGTGGGCGATGGCCAGCGCGAACTCGTCAAGCACGGGCAATATCTTGAGGACAACGCGGGAGCTTGCGTACTTGAGCATCTCCTCCTTTTCCTCTTCGGCCCGTCGCTTATAGTTAATGAGCTCAGCCTGGGCACGCTGGAGCATCGCTTTCATCTGCTCCTGGTCCAACTCCTGTTCGACAGGGGATGAGTTTTGGTTCGCGCTGTCTTCCTGCACGCTTCCGTTGTTGTTGCCGTTAACGTATTCCTGGTCTCGTTCCATTGGCTATCCCCTCTCCTCACTCACTGCGTCCCCGTCGCCGCCGAGGGGCAGGCCCAGCCACCGGAACATGTCTCTGGTTTCGTCGTCAATCTGTGCCGTGAGGTCGTCGGCGTCTTTGACCTGAAGCAGACGCCGGCGCATCTCGAGGAGCCGGTTCACAAGGGTAAGAGCGAACTCGACCCCGGCCAGGTTCAGGCCCAGGTTTTCTTCGAAGTGTCTGATGAGCCGCAACGTCTGGATGTCCTCTTCGGAGTAGAGGCGCAACATTCCAATGGTCCTGAAGGGAGAGATCAGTCCCAGGCGTTCATATTTGCGGAGGGTCTGAGGGTGCATGGCCAAGATTCGGGCCGCCACGCTTATAATGTATACGCCCTGGAGCTCGTCGCCGACGCTTCGAGCGTCTTCCTGAGAACTCTGTGCGGCTGGGGGTTCAGGAGGGGAATTCTTCGCCAGACCCGTCTGCTCGGGCCGTGTCCTGATGACCACACGGTTTATCTCGGTCCAGGTTGCCGTCTCCGGCTTTCGTTGGCGCCTTTGCTGCATGTCACAACTCCAGGTTGACTTGAATCTATGCTACTAGTTGACACAACCAGTGTCAAGTCATATAATCCCATTAAGCTGAATCACTCTTCGTCAAGTCGTTGACGTGACGATGCGGGCGGCGAATTCGAGAAAAGGTCGGAAATGGCCCCGAAAGGCAACGGAACCCCGATGGTTTTCCTCAAGGCGTGCCCCAAATGCAGGGGAGACTTGGCTATGGCCAGCGACATATACGGCGACTTCCTGGCGTGCCTCCAGTGCGGCCTGATAAAGGAAAGGGCGAAGAAGGAGGCCCCGGGAAAGCGGAGCGCGGTTTCCGACCCAACTCCACAGCGGAAGGCGGCGTAGCCGAGCCTCTGTCCCTGTGATATGATAGTCGCATCAACCTTGCTTGATGGAGGTTAGCTGCAATGTGGAAGTGTGAGCATTGCGGAGCGGAGAACGGGCCACTTCGTAGCGTGTACTGCAAAGACTGCGGCAAGAGTCGCACCGGTTGGTAAACCCCGGGGACTGTGGCGGTTAGCTCGATAGAGTCCAGCCGCTTGGACTATCCGATATAAAGGCGGTCAGCTACAGCTGACCGCCTTGTTGATTGTCATGGGCGCTTAGTGTACTGCTAGGACAGTTCAGGCCAGAAGCGCTCTTCCTTCCACGGGTCGGCGCTGTTGTTGTAGCCTCGCTGCTCCCAGAAACCAGGCTGGTCCTCCGCCATGAACTCGATTCCGGTGACCCATTTTGCGCTCTTCCACGCATACTTGGAAGGCACCACCAACCGCAGGGGCCAGCCGTGGTCTTTCCCTATCTCGGACCCGTTCTGCACGTGGGCCAGAAGGGAGTTGTCGGCTATGAGCGTCTCCAGCGGAATGTTGGTGGTGTAGTTGCCGTAGCAGTGGGCCATGACGAAATTGGCCTCCGGTTTGGGGTTCACCAACTCCATCAAGTCGGTGAACAGGACGCCTTCCCAGGTGTTGTCCAGCGAGCTCCACTGGGTGACGCAATGGAAGTCGGCGTTGACTGTGGTCCATGTGAGAGCCTTGAACTCCTCCCAGGTGAACTCCATCTCCTTGTCCACGAGACCGAAGCAGCGCAGCTTCCAGTCCTTCAGGTCGATGCGCGGAGTAGGTCCATAGGTCAAGACTGGGAACTTCTGAGAAACGAACTGCCCCGGAGGCACACGCTCACCGAATCCCTGGTCGGGGGCTTGCTTGATCTGGTCGGGCCTTTTCATAAGGTAAGGCTCCTTCTGTTCCAGGCCGCCGTCCAAAGCGGACTGTGCAGCCTGCGTTATGATCATCATGTTACGGTTGGCTAATATCTATGTCAAGAAACGGGGCTGGCAGGAGGATCGGCGAGCCGTCTTGGACGGTTTAGGTGCGTATCTCGGTTGCGGCGAGTTTTGGCGTAGGTTTATCATGGTTTGGTGGTTTCTCCGCCTGACGGCCAAGCCATTGTAGTGACGGGTCTGCGCAAGGGATTCGGCGATTGGCCTGTCCTGTGGGACCTGGATCTGACGGTCGAGTGGGGCCGGTTCCTGGTCATATTCGGCGCCAACGGAGTTGGAAAGACTACTCTGCTCAAAACCCTCTCCACCCAGGCACGCCCTGACGCCGGCCAGGTCTGGGTGGGCGGAGTGGAACGAAACCAAGACCCCCGCGCCGTTCGTAGAATGATCGGAGTGGTCCCTCACAGAAGCCTCCTCTACGAAGACATGACTTGCCAGGAGAACCTGAGGTTCTTCGCCCGTCTCTACCGTGTCTCCGACGCGCACCGACGCATCGGAGAAGTCCTTGACGTTATGGGACTGGAGGGCCGTAGGAACCATAAAGCGGGGACTCTGTCCAACGGGATGCAGAAGCGGCTTTCCATTTCCAGGGCCATCCTCCACGAACCCAGGATTCTGCTGATGGACGAGCCGGAAGCAGGACTGGACCAGGAAGCGTTGGACATGCTGGGCGGCCTTCTGGAGGGCTGGGTGGCCGAGGGGCGCTCGGTGATCATGACCACCCACAACGTCGAACAGGGGCTCCTGTGGGGAGACCGGGTCGCCATCCTCTCCGGCGGGCGGATAGCCTACGAGGAGTCCAAGAGCGCTCTGGACGTGGCGACTTTCCGTGGCGCTTACCGGCGTTGCCTGGAGGCCGTCCAGTGAAGGAGTTCTGGGGGCCTGTCTTTACTATCGCCTGGAAAGACATCCTGCTGGAGGTCCGCACCAGAGATATCGTCGTTTCAGTCTTTGTGTTCGCCCTGTTGGTCGTGGTGGTGTTCAACTTCTCTCTGAACGTCACGGCCTTTGTGGTGGACGAGTTGGCGCCGGGCATCCTGTGGGTCGCTTTCGCTTTTGCTGGCGTCTTGGCGATGAACAGAGCCTTTTCGGTGGAAAAGGACAAGGGAACGTTGGAGGGCCTGCTGTTGGCTCCGGTGAGCCGCGACTCCATCTACCTGGGCAAGATGTTGGGGACGTTTCTGTTCATGGTCGTTGTGGAGGCTGTTGTGCTGCCGGTTTTCGCCGCCGTGCTGGGCTTTTCAGGTTTCTCCCTGGGCCTGGTGCTTGCAATCCTGTTGGCCACATTGGGGTTTGCTACAGTTGGGACTCTGTTTTCGGCTGTCGCAGTCCACACCCGGTCCAAGGAAATCATGCTGCCGGCCCTGTTCTTTCCTGTGGTCTTGCCCGTGATAATCGCAGCTGTAGAGGCGTCCTCCGATGCCATAGGTTCAGACAGCCCTATAGGAATCACCAGTTGGCTGGGCCTTATAGCTGTATTCGATGCTGTGTTTCTGGTACTCTGTCCGTGGCTTTTTGGACTTGTGGTTGAGGAATAGCTAAGTGGCAAGGACCGACGCGGAGAGAATGACGGGCCGTCCGGGAGTCGACGCCGGGTTCTTCGTGAATTTGTTGAAGGCGCTTGTCCTGCCCGCTATATGCGGGATGATGGTGGCCAACCTCTACCTCATCTTCATGTGGGCCCCCACTGAACAGGTTATGGGCCATATGCAACGAATAATGTACTTCCACGTGGCCATAGCGTGGGTCGCCTTCCTAGCATTTTTCATCGTGTTTATCGGCTCGGTGATGTATCTATGGAAGCGCAATCCCTGGTGGGACTCTGTGGCCCACACGGCGGCGGAAATCGGCGTAGTTTTCGCAACGCTGATATTGATAACCGGCACAATCTGGATGCGCCCAGTTTGGGGAGTGTGGTGGACGTGGGAGCCGAAACTGACCACCTCTGTGATTCTGTGGCTCATATACATCGTTTACCTGATGGTGCGGGCCTACGCGCCGAACAGGACCCAGGCGGGCGTATATGCGGGCGTGCTGGGCGTTATTGGTTTTGTAGACGTGCCCATAGTCTACTTCGCCGCAACCTGGTGGAGGACAGTCCACCCTGGCACGGTAGTGGGCCCCTTCGCCGAGCCGGGAAGCCTGGATGGCGACATGCGGACCGTCTTGCTGTTTTCCGCGATAACCTTCACCGCACTGTTCGCCTATGTTCTGAAGAGCCGTCTCTCGTTGAAGACAGCTGAGGACACGGTCAAGCAGGTGAGATTCGCGGCGAGGCTTGCCCCAAATCCCTTAGACCGGCGGTGACCGATGGACCACAATCTGCCTTGGCTTTTTGCCGGCTATGCCGTAACCTGGGTGGTGTTCTTCCTGTACCTGTTCTTCATGGTCAGACGCCAGAACGAACTTGAGTCCGAGATCCGGGAGCTGAGAGACGCTCTGGAGAGCAAGGAGAATCCGTCGAATTCCCCATCGGCCTGATGAAGGTTGATTAAGCGCTTTCCGACCGCTATTCTGGAAACAACAGGTTGCGTTGACACGGTGCTTGAGAATATGAACCCATGATGGATGCAGACAGAGAGACAGGGCCGCAGCCGCCGAGCGGATTCCTGGGCGGCAAGGGGCGCTTTGTCCTGATCGGGGCGGTCCTGGTGTTGGCCCTTGCGTACCTGGTGTATGCGGCCTTCCCCGGCAACAAGCTCTACTACTACACCGTGGAAGAGTCCCTTGCGGATTCCTCTAACCTGGACGGAAAGAGCATCAGAGTGGTGGGTACGCTGGTCCCGGAATCTTACCAAAGAGTCGCAGGAAACAGCGAGCTTCTAGCAAACTTCACCATTACTGACCAGGTGCGTGATCTGGACGCCACGTACAACGGAGTGCTGCCAGATCTGTTCTTCAACCCCCATTCGGAGATTGTCCTGGAGGGTTCCTTCACCGGAGACGGGCAGTTCCACACCGACAACATCATCGTGAAGTGCCCGACGAAGTATCAGGCCAGGGACGAAACCGAGGTGGAGACCTAGTTCTGCGGCTGACGGGAGCGCCAGCCTAGAGCAAGGTGCGGTGCTTGTTGATGAAGCTTTCCACCAGCGTCTCTGCCCCTAGTTTGGTCAAGTAATATTCGTGGGCGCTATTAGACAGCGCCACCCATCGCCGCTGCTGAAGCCAGGCCAGATATTCCCCAGCCTTCCGAACGTAACCGCTCAAGCTTGGTGACTCCGAATCCGTCTCCAGAGACCACATCATCGAGGCAAACTTCGTCGGAGTCATCGGCCCGTGGTCGCTGACTATCTGGAGGGCTTGGATGGCCTTATCCGATGGCCTCATGACATAATGCCTCGAGGTTGTTTTGCGGAGTGATTTATTGTATCTCTGAAATCGGTCCAGCGGTAGACAGTCAAGCAAAAAGGGCGCCGTTATCGTGGCGCCCTTTTTCTTCTGCGGCTTGCTCTTGGGACCGGGCTAGAGAGTAACGGTGGCCATCAGTTCCTCAACCGACTTTGGCGAAACCCTCTTCCGCACCTCATCGGCTCGCTGGTCCAGGGAAAGGTTCTCCGTGTCTTCGTAGATAATCCCCAGTGGGCAGCCGTCCGCCCGTGCCATGGCATAGGCGGCGGTGATGTCGGAGGTGTCGTGTTCTTCGGGGATGTTCCACGTTTGGGCGGGAATGTCCTTCTGCGGGTTGCCCTTGAGGATGTCGTGGGTGTCGTTGTAGGTCGTGCAAGGCGATTGGACGTGGACTATCGAGAACCCCTTGTGGTCCATGCCCCTCTTTATTAGGTTAGCCAAGTCCCGTACACGGCTCGAATAGGAGTTGGCGACGAACGTCACTCCCAAGGTCAGGTAGAGTTCCAGGGGATTCATGGACCCCTCAAGCTTGCCGTAGGGAGTGCTGGAGCTGATGCCGCCCAATTCCATAGTGGGGGAACTCTGGCCTTTGGTGAGTCCGTATACGCCGTTGTCCATAATCACCGCAGTGATGTCAAGATTGCGTTGGGCCTGCGGGCCGATGTGCTCTCCACCTATGGAGAGGAAGTCTCCGTCCCCCGCCACAACCACCACGTTCAGGTCCTGCCGGGCCATCTTCACCCCTAAAGATATGGGGAGAGTTCGTCCATGTATCCCGTGCAACCCGAAGGGTTGAGGCCCTTCGAGCAGGTGGACCATGTTTCCCGAACATCCGATGCCCGCGACTATTACGTTGTTCTCAATGGGAAGCTCGGTCTCAGCTGAGCGATCCTTCAGGGCCATCTCGATGGCGCGGCGCACGCCGAAGTCGCCGCAACCAGGGCACCACTCAAAGTCATACTCGGGGTTCTTCTTGCTCATACTGCTACTGTCTCCTGTTTGTGCGATTCCACTCGTTCTCGTATCTCAGAAACCAGCTTGCTTACCTTGAAGGGCAGGCCGGTGTACTGGGTGATGGAAACGGCCTTGACGCCCTGCGCCCGCAGGTATGCGGAGAACTGTCCTTGGTAGTTGAGTTCGGGCACTATGACCAGTTCCTTCTCGCGCAGGTCCTCCAAGAGTTTGGGTGGCAGCGGGTTCAGGAACATGGTGAAGCGCCAACCGATGGAGTACTCCATCTCTTTCAGACTGAGGAAGGCCTCCAAAGCCGGACCGCTGGAGCCTCCCCACGGCATCAGCACGACAGGCTCGTGGGCGTCTATGGCGTCGTAGGTGCCGTCCTCCAGAAGCTTTAGCTTGGCGAACCGCCGCTCGGTCATCTCGATGTGACGGTTGGGAAGGTGGGTCGTGTCGCCCATTGGGTCATGCTCGGAAGGGTTCGCTACGTAGGCCCCGGGTCCGCCTGGTACGGGCATAGGCGACATTCCGTCGCCGGCGTATCTTAGGTACCCGTTCTCTCCCCGGTAAACGTTTCTCTCTTCGATTTGAACGGAGTCGACGTCGGGCTTCGGTATGTTCTTGGACTGTTCAGCCAGGTACATCTCGGTCAGGAGTATGACGGGACCCTGATACCGCTCCGACCAGTTCATAGCGTGGATGGCGGCAACGAAGCAGTCTTCGACAGAGCCCGGGGCGATTATCGGAATGCTGGCGTCGCCGTGGGCCGGGTGGAGGCAGACGTTGAAGTCTGACTGTTCCGTCTTGGTGGGAAGTCCGGTGGCCGGTCCTCCCCGCTGCACGTTGACGATGACCACGGGTATCTCGGACATCCAGGCCATGCCTATTCCCTCGCTCATAAGCGAGAGGCCGGGTCCGGCTGTGGACGTCATGGCCTTCTTCCCTGCGTACCCGGCGCCGACAATGGAGTTGATGGACTCAATCTCGGAGCTTGCCTGGTAGGCGAACTTTCCTTCTCCCACCAGGTTCCGTTCCATGTATAGGAGAATGGTGGTGGCCGGAGATATCGGGTATCCAACGAAGTAGTCCAGTCCGGCGGTCAGCGCTCCTAGGGAGATGGCTTCGTTGCCCTTTACGAGCAACTGTGTGAAATCGGGTGGGTTGGGGCTGGGCAGACTGCCTACGTTGAAGCCGCTTTCTGCAGCCCTTGCGCGTCCAAGTTCGAGGGCCATGATGTTGGCTTTGATGATTTCTTCATCGCCGGCGCGGCCTCTGGTGAAACGTTTCACGACGAACTCTTCGATGAAGTTCATGGGCATCCCAATGAGGTGGGCGAAGGCGCCGATGACGATCATGTTCTCCGCTCTGGGGTTCCCCGTCTGCCGCGCCAGTTCCGCAAAGGGCATCCCGAAGCTCATCTGGTCGTCTTCCAACTCGAAGTCCCCAGAGTTATAGACGATTACACCGCCCTCTCTGACCTCTCCCTGGTGAGTGTCATAAGCCTCTTTGTTGAAGGCTACCAACACGTCGAGGTCGTCCCCCGGGCTGAGGACGGGGTCGCTAGAGATCCGCACCTGGGCCCACGTGGGGCCTCCCATTATCTGGGAAGGAAAAGTGGCGCTGGACTGTGCGTGGTATCCGCCGGTCGCCGCCGCCTGGGCCAGCGCCTCGGCAGAGGTCACCATGCCCTGACCGCCTTCCCCCGCAAACCTTACCACGAAACTCTGACTTGGCACCTAGGTCCTCCTCTTATCGTCCCGGTTCACGAGCGCCCGTCGAAGGGCGCACGGGGTTGTCTTGATATAGATGTGATTGCCCCGTGGAGTCGAATGATTGAAGGGTTAACCGCAGCATTGCCTGTCTATTTCGCCGAGTGCAAGCCTCAATATTCCATGTCGGAGACAGCCAAGTAAATATAGCGCCGCCCCATCTCCATTGTCAACGAAAACGGCCCTGGAATGAGACACACTCACGCCCACACAGACATTGTACGACCCTGTGGTGCGCTACGCATTTCCCAAAAATGCCTTGACGATTCCGTTGTAAGGCGTATTCGCACCTGGAACGTCAGACGTTGATATAATTCATGGGTTCACAGAGGCAACTGAAAGTTACACGGCACAGTTGGGAGGCGATGGTGACTATTTCCCTGGAGCCTGAACTTCTGACGCGGCTTGAGGAGACGGCTGCCGGGATTGCCTTTGACGTGGGGCGGATTCTGGTCGCCAAGCTGGGCGGAGAATTGACAGTCGAATACAAGGACGAGGCCCAGCGAGACCCCGTCACCTCCGCCGACAAAGAGGCGCAGGAATACATGGAACGGGTCATACGTGAGAGGTTCCCCCAACATTTCATACTGGGTGAAGAGGGGGAGGACGACGAGCCGGACCAGCCGCCCTCTTCGGACTTTGTATGGATCCTCGACCCCCTGGACGGCACCGGAAACTTCCTCAACGGGCTTCCCATCTTCGGCTCTTCCATAGGAGTGACCTATAAAGGCGCCCCGGTTGCGGGAGCCATGGCAATACCATGGCCGTCGCCGGAGGGCATCAGAGTGTTTCACGCCTCCATAGGTCGTGGCGCCAGGATTGACGGCAAGGACTGGTCGATTCCTGAAGCCGACGGGTCAGAGTCCGGCGGGCTGGCGAGTCTGCCCGGGTCATTCGGAGGCCGGTATAAGTTCCGCAAGGGCACGCGGGGCCACATCGCGGACGTTCGGGTTTCAGGCAGTGTCGTGTATGAGCTTGCCATGGCGACGTTGGGGGTGTTCCGCTATTCCCTGCTGGGAGGCCCGAGGGTCTGGGACGTGGCGGCGGGGGCCGTAATAGTCACAGAGGCGGGAGGAGCCGCATTGGTGAGCCGTGGACGGGGAGCGGGGTGGATGCCGCTTACCCATGTTGGCCCTTCGTGGACCAGAGGTGATGGAGACTCAGCCTCCCCTCCCACAGTCAAAGAACTCCGTGCCTGGGCGACACCTATGATAGTCGGGCGCAAGGATGCCGCTGAGACCGTGGCGGCCAACCTGGACGACCGCATATCCGTCAGGGCAAGAGCCCGAAGGGCTGTAAGGCGACTATTCGCTGGTTGACGTGAATTTGTGCAGCGCCTTTACACGACAATTCATGTATCAAGCCTATCCAAATGAAATGATTATCGTGGTACTATACGGGGTAACTTTCTCTGGTCGGTCGAGTCGTTCTTTCCGAAAGTCCCGTTGGAGGGATCGGATAAGCAGGAGGTCTAGGTGAAGGTCCAAAGAGTCGCCTTTATTAGCGCCGAGTTGCCTTACTGGAACCTTGTAACTCACGCCGTCTTTCCGGAATACGGAATGCCGCTTGTCGCCACCATAGTTAGGGACGCCGGCTACGACGTGGACATGTTCGTGGAGCACATCGGCCCCATTGACTGGGACCGGGTGTTGGCAGCAGACGTGGTCTGCTTCCATGCCTTCAGTTCCACCATGCCCACGACCATAGATTACATAAACAAGATAAAGGATGCCCGGCCCGACATGCCTATCGTTCTTGGAGGCACCCACGCTTCCGTAATGGTGGAGGACTCTCTTCAATATTGCGACGTGGTGGTCCGGCAGGAGGGCGACGAGAGCCTGCCCGAGGTCCTGGAACGATGGAGAAATGACGAAAGTTTGGACGGTGTCCTGGGGGTTTCCTACTGGGACAAGGGGTTGATGAGGCACAACCAGGGCCGGCCATTCGTCCAGGAGTTTGAGACTATACCCGACCTGGAGCTTATCGACGGCTACATGGACTGGCCCAGGTGGAAGCTTCTCTGGAACCTCAGAATGCGCTGGCAGGTGCTTCAGACGAGCCGCGGCTGTCCATACGACTGTTCCTTCTGCATTGCCCCCAGAGAGCTGGGACGGGGATACAGGGTGCGGAGCATCGATGCAGTCATCGACGACATCAAGTACCAGCAAAGCCTGAACGGAACCAAATATTTCTTCATGGTGGACAACCATTTCACCGTTAAACGGGACCGGACCAAGGAACTTCTGCGGAGAATCATCGACGAAGGGATTCAATGGTACGGGATATGCTTCACCAGGCTTGAGGTTGCACGGGACGAGGAAACCCTGGCCCTCCTCAAACAAGCCCAGATAAACACCCTGTACATCGGGCTGGAGTCCTTCGACAACAGGGTATTGAAGCTCCTCAACAAGCAGCAGAACAACGAGAGCATGAAGCAGTCCTTGGCCAAGATAAAGAAGCACAATCTCAGGGTGCTGGGGTCATTCGTTCTGGGTTCGGACGACGATGACGTCCAGAGCATCAGGTCTACCATAGACGCGGCCATAGAGGCGGACGTGGACTACGTGGCCTTGTTCCCCTTAAGCGGATACCCGGAGGAGAACGCTCCCACCATACCCCTTCACCGCTTCTTGCTTCCCACATGGGACAAGCTGGACGGGACGTTTGTCATCTTCTTCCCCAAGAACATGAAGCCGTCCACGTTGCAGAAGGAAATCAACAAGTCATACAAGAAGTTCTATGGTCCCAAGCAGATATTGCGGCGGTTCCGACAGGGCGACTTCTTTGCGGCCACCAAGAGGATGGCCTACTACTACTGGGTATGGGAAATACGAAAGAGCACGGCCAAGTGGGCCAAATACCTGGAGAGCATCGAAGCCCAATACTACGACGAGAACGAGCAGCTAATCGAGGAGAGATTGCCTGCTGAAGGCATCCACCCGGCCAAGTACCCAGGGAACTCCCGGAGCGCCGGAGTGGAGTGGGCTACCATCGGCGCCTCGCGCTAGGCGCTAGCGAGCCTTGTGTTACAAGACCGATGGCTCCTCCTGGATTCCGGCCTGCGCCGGAATGACAGGGGTTGGGCGGTCAGTACAGTTGAAGCGGTAGCCTGTAGGTTTCCTCTGGTTATCTCGACCGTTTAAACTCGTTGACACACCAATACAACTGTCTCTAGGCCGGGTCCGGCTCCCATCCCCACGCCCTGGGTCCCCACTCCGGTTCGAACACCTCTCCGCGTTTCACCGTGAGGGCCGGCACGAGACACTTGTCCACCTTGAGGGGCGCCCGGAGGATGTCGTACACAACCCAGTCGCCTTCCTTCTCTTCCAGGACTGAGATGTCCGCCTGCATGCCGACCTTGAGGCTGCCGATGCGGTCCTGCTCGCCGACGGCTTTAGCTGGGTTGCCCGTACACATGGTGACCACGTCCTCGAAACTGAATCCCAGCCCCATGAAGCGGGTCATCATCTCGGTCATGGAGTGAACGGTGTTGAGCCGTCCAGGGACCGTAATGTCAGTGCTGATGCAGTGGGGCAGCAGCCCTTGGTCTACGATCCGACGTCCTACGTCGAAGGAGAAGTTCATGCGTCCGTGGGCGGTATCCAGCCACACTCCCCGGTCGGCGGCGTCCTTGGCTTCCGGCACCAGCTTGTTGTTGGCGTCCAGCACCCCTCCGGGGTTGGCTGTGAAGTAGTGAGTCAGTATGTCCCCTTCGTCCATGATGGGCAGAAGCTCTCTTATGACGTTGGGGTCGTAGCGCTTTTCGGTGTCCCCTATGTGGACCATCAGCTTGATGCCGCTCTCACGAGCCGCACGCTTGGCCAGCCTTGGCATCTCCATGCCGAATATTTCCAATGCAGGTGAGACCATCCTGGCCTTGATTCCCCTGACCAGGCCACGATGCTCCTCGCAGGCTTGGAGAGTGCCGTCCAGGTCGATGCTCCGCTCGGCGATGATGTCCGGCATGGTGGATAGGCCGGTCTGGCAGATGTGCATGAAGGGAAGAATTTCCGTGTGGCAGTTTGGGATGATGTGGGCAGGGAAAGCACGGAAGTTGGCGCATCCGGCGCTGCCTGCATCCACCAAAGTCGTCACCCCTGCGTGGATTCCAGCCGTGTCAGGATTGAGGCCATTGGCCGTGATTCCTCCAAAGACGTGTGCGTGGAGGTCTATCATGCCGGGGATGACCAGTTTGCCAGGGACGTCGATAGTGCGTTTAACACCCTCGACGGGCAGGTCTGGGCCGATGGCCTCGATTTTGCCGCCGGTGACGGCGATGTCCGCCGGTCCGTTGAGTCCCTGGGATGGGTCTACGACCTTGCCGCCCCGTATGAGCAAGTCGGTCATGGGGAGCCTCCTGTAATGCAGTTGCTTCCCGCCTTCATCTTCGTTATGCAGGTTCAGGGTGGGCCGACCCTCGCCCCTCCAACGGGGAGGGGGCATGGACGGACTATCCGATGATTTCCGCCGCCCTTAGCTCGTCCAACTTCTCCGAGGAGAAGGACAGCAGGTCCTTCAGCACGTCGTCAGTGTGTTCTCCCGGCATGGGGGTTGATCCGACAACTGCGGGGGTGCGGCTGAAGTGCCAGAAGTCCCCAGAAACATAGATGCTTCCTGCGATGGGGTCAGGGACCTCGACCATCGCCCTCCGCTCCCAGGGGTGGGGGTCGTCGGCGGCCTGGGCAATGCTGTTCACGGGGGCGGCGGTGACGTCGCTCTTGGTCCAATGGTCAACCGCTTCCTTGATGCTCATCTTGGCGTGCATTGTGTTTACAGCGTCGTTGATTATGCCAGCGTTCTCGATTCTCCGGTGCCTCTCCGTGAATCTGTCGTCCTCCATCCACTCGGGTCTGCCCAGGGCGTTGCACACTCTGGACCACTGGTGCTGGTCTCCTGTGGACAGCAGTATCCAACCGTCCTTGCATTCATAGGCCCCGTTGGGAGCGGGTTGGACTCCGTCCCCTCGCCTGGGCTCTCCGGCCCCGCCGACGTATGCGGTTACGGGAATCTCGGTGTAGCTGTAGCCTGTGTCCGCAAGACATACGTCTATGGTCTGCCCCTTGCCGGATATGTCACGTTCGCGGAGGGCTGCCAAAGCGCCTATGGCGGCGTGAAGGGCAGTGGTGCGGTCGATGATGGGTACGCCGGCTCTAATAGGCGGCATCCCTTCGTTGCCGGTCACCATCATGATTCCCGACACGGCCTGGCCCACGGGGTCGTAGCCAATCTTGTCTTTGTACGGCCCGAACTGGCCGTAGGCAGAGACGTTGACCATGATTATCTTGGGGTTCAGCGTCTTCAAGGTCTCCCACCCGTAGCCCATCTTCTCGATTGTGCCGGGCCGGAAGTTCTGGAGGAAGATGTCTGACTTCTTGATAAGCCCCTCGATGATTTCCCTGGAGCCCTCTTTCCGCATGTCTATGCAGACGCTCTTCTTGCCGCTGTTGTACTGGACGAAGTAGGCGCTTTGACCGTTGGCGAAAGGCCCATGCGTCCTGGTCTCCTCCCCTCCGAGCCGTTCAACCTTGATGACTTCCGCTCCCAGCCTGGCCAGCACCTGGGCGCACCTGGGGCCCGCCTGGTGTCTGCCAAGGTCCAGGACTCTTACGCCTTCGAGGGGTGAGCTGACTTCCGCCATAGAGAGACCTCCGATTGAGTGGATGATTCCGGTAATTTTACGCCCACAGCTTTCAAAGGGCAACACGCACGTCACAAGGTACATTGCCCCCTCTCCCGTCAAGGGCGAGGGTTGGGGTGAGAGTGAATAATTGAAAAACTCGGTGGGAAGGGGCGCCAATGGCCCGTCCCAAGAGCCTATGCTACACTCTCATGTAATCACACGGGGCAGACCAAGGCAGCCCGAAAAGGGCAGCCGATTGGAGGGAGTCTCATGTTGGACATGATTATCCGTGGTGGGCAAGTGGTGACTCCGTCGGGAGTGGGCGCCTGGGACGTGGCTATATCGGGTGAGAAGATTGCTGCGGTGGCCGAACCGGGCACGTTGACGGAGGACGTCGGTAGAGTCGTTGACGCGTCCGGGAAGATAGTAGTCCCCGGAGGCATCGAGCCTCACGCCCACATCGCCGCTCCGGTGGCGCTAATGTCCGGCGTGGAGACGGCGCCGCCTGAGCAGGTTAGCAGGGCGGCCCTCTTTGGCGGAACCACGACGTTGACCGACTTTGCCGTGCAGGAACCTGGAGTGGACATCCCAGGGGCGTTTGCCGAGCGAGCCTCACGGTGGCAGGGTTACTCATACTGCGACTACTCTCACCATTGCATGTTGTTGGGCCCGACTCCGACCAATGTTCTGGGGCAGATAAAGGAGGCGGTGGAAGAGGGATTCCCAACCATCAAAATATTCACCACCAACGTCCGTCCCGTGTTCAAGATGTCCGAACAGGACCGAAGGCTGGTGGGAATGGGCCACCTTGCGGCGATCATGGAAGAGGTGAAGGGGGCCGGCGGCATGGTGTTCGTTCATTCCGAGGACGACGATATCGTACAGTTCATGTACTCCAAGCTCCAGGAAGAGGAGCGGACCGAGCACCACCGTCTCTACGAGGTGCACAACAACATGTCCGAGGACATATCCTTCCGACGAGTCCTCAAGCTGGCTGAATGGACGGGCGCCGCCGTCTATTTCGTTCACATCAGCGCCAAGGAGGGAGTTAACGCCATCCGGGAATTCCGGGGGAGAGGCCTGCCCATCTATGGCGAAACGCTCCACAACTATGTGACCTTCAACGCGGAAAACTACAAAGAGCCGGACGGCATGAAGTACCACACCTACCCATCCCTGAAGTCCGAGGAGGACAGGCTCGCCCTGTGGGACGGGCTGATAAAGGGCGGCGTCAACTGCATGGCCACTGACGAGTATTGCACCGACCTGGCGACGAAAGTCGCTGGCCGGACGGTATTCGACGTGACCGGAGGACACTCCGGGGCCGAGACCCGGGTCGGCATCTCCTACAGCGAGGGCGTGGTAAAACGCGGGATGAGCCTGGAGAGGTTCGTAGAGGTAACGTCCTCCAACGCAGCCAAAATCATGGGCTACTATCCGCGGAAAGGCGCCATAGCTCCCGGAAGCGACGCCGACATCGTCCTCATAGACCCGGATGTAAACAAGAGGCTGACCATGGCGGACCTGCACATAAGTGACTACTCCATCTGGGACGGTTGGGACGTACAGGGCTGGCCCACTGTGACCATCCTAAGAGGCAAGGTCGTCGTGGAGAACGGGGAGTTCTATGGCCAACTGGGAGGCGGCCAGCTCATCAAGCGTAAGATAGCAACTCCGGTGGTTGAACGCCCCGCCTGCTAGGCCTACACTGGTACCCCGAATCTGGCCTAAGACATGGGTTGAAGGGGCTGCCGGCTGGTAGCCCTGCTGCCGGGAACAACGGGGCGGCTTCTGGATTCCGGCCTGCGCCGGAAAGACGATATGACGATATTAGGTAAGGAGTGAGAGCATGTTTGTACGCATCTACACGGGAGACGACGGCGAGACCCATTTCGAGGACCTGCCCATGCCCGAAGGAATCAACTGGACCGCCGACCAACAACCGGCAACGGGAATACGCTTCAGGTGCGTTGAATCCGGGAACTTCGTTGACTGGCACGTTGCGCCGAGGCGTCAGTACGTGATCACCTTGCAAGGCGGGGCCGAGATAGGCATCGGCGACGGCACTGTAAAGAGGTTCGGTCCCGGCGACGTGCTCCTAGCCGACGACCTGACGGGCAGAGGCCACACCACCAAGGCAGTGGGGGACGTGCCCCGCGTCTCCGTCGCCATCCCCCTAGACGAATAGCGACCGTCTTTCGTTGACTCTATGTTGGCGGGTCGCATGACATAACATGGAGCCCGTGGAGGCAATCATGTGGGCAGCACATGCCTCTGTAGGTTTATAGATGTTCCCTGTTGTAAGATAAGTGAAACTCACGATTCGCCGAGACCTCTCTATGTATGCCACTGGTTGGCGGACCCTCCTGATTTCCGCCCTAATTGCCATAGGTTCCCTCGCGTGCACTCAGGCTGAGGTAACGGTTGTTGCTACGCCTACCCCCGATCTCGGGGCAACGGTGGAAGCGGCTGTCGCCAGGGCGTTAGCCAGTCTTGAACCTACTCCCTGGCCTACACCAAGCCCCACACCAGACTTCGGCAATTTACATGAATCCACCTTGGCTTGCTCCGGCCTGCAGACCACTGTGTTGCGACCTGGCTATTCGGACGGGTCATACGAAGGGGGATTGTTCCTCAATAATTCAGTAGCACGATCCCGTCTTAGTTCACGCCCCAGTCCGATAACTATTATGTGCGTCTTGATGGATGACCGAACGCAACAACACTGGAAACGTAGCGGATGGGCACCCCTTGAAATATGGTGCGGCCTGAGTTTTGGAGGCTTACGGTACAGTTACGGTGGTAGCGATAAGACGGTGTTAGTCTATAGGCCATCCGGTGGTATGCATCGTTATCAAGGGGAATTTTACTTGCCTGAGAGTGTGGCGGAGAACCAACTATCCCGCAATGAACAAGGGGAAGGGCCCGTGTTAATGGAGATGTCGTGTAACACTACGCGCTGGAGACGGTACAACTAGCAGAGACAGTATGAAAGGGTCATAAATCAAGAGTGCGGCCTCCCGCAGAGTGAGCTTACGAGGGTTAACTAACTATAAGGAGACACCATTGGTTGACAGTATGAGCCGCCCTATGTGGAAGGACATATATAAGGAAGCTATAGCTGGCGGCCCACACGACTTCCTAACTAATTTCGCCTTCCTCACAAATACAGCCATCCGATTTGTCCTATACATTCCAACCTGCCTTCTTACGCTTGTCTCAACGCTGACGATCGGAATCGCTGCATCTGTTCCGTTGGTAGGGCCATTGGTGTTCTTTCCATTGAGTGCTGTTTGGGCTCTTATTCTTGGCATTCTGTCCGGGAGTTCATTGTTGTGGTACCGATCTCCGTTGACAAGGCCATTTCTCTTTCTACCCGGTGTGATGGCGGCGAATGTGGGGTTTACATATTCATCGTGTGTCCCACATATGGGCGAACGAGGCCAGAAAACCCTAAAGCTGAGCATCTGTGACAGCTGGCCCCATTCTCATAGTGTAATCCAATTCTATCTAGCGTTGGAACGTATACACCGACAGTCGGTGGAGGAAGGAAATGAATGACGACGATCGTGAACAACAAGACATCGATGAGCAACTTGATGCTCTCGTAGCGTTCAAGAACCAGAATCCTAGCAACAAGGAACTCTATGAATTGGGTGGAATTCTAGCAGGCCACATTGTGATGCTGGAAATGACACTGGCGTGGTTGATAGCTAAGGAAAACCTGACCGCAAATTTCGGGCAATGGTCGAACATCATTGAAGGAATGCAAGAGATAGGTCCTTACCCGCGCAGCCTGCAATATGGTCTTAGGGTCACATTACGTCGGCTCCGAGAACACGTAGCTATTTGGCAGCAGTCTTTAGGTCAGACTTGAAATGGTCCGCTAGTCCTACCGTATATAATTTCCACTACAATGCAAGGTAAATCGAAGAACTAGGGCAAGGAATCGTTGGCGGAAGTGTTACGATAGTAATACATCCTTAATCAGGAGAGAGGTCAGGCTTACGATGGGAAGCTTTCACACTTTGGTTGAGATAGGCAATCTCAATGGCGCCGAGTTCGAGTCGGTGGAAGCGTTGGTTGACACCAGTGCGGTTTACTCGATGTTGCCTGACTCGTTGCTGCGAGACTCACTTGGATTGACCCCGATGGAAGAGATTAATTTCACCTTGGCGGACGGAAGCACGAAAATATTGGGGGTAGGTGAAGCTCGGTTCAAAATTGGCGATAGAGAACGCATCAGCCAGGTCGTGTTCGGGCCGGAAGGCAGGTTCCTGTTAGGCGCTGTGACACTTCAAAGTTTCGGGTTGATTGCCGATACAACCCACCATCGGTTGATTCCAGCAATGGAGTTGACTCTTTAGGTACTTACACCACAACCGCACTCAATAGTCCCAACCAACTATAACGCGCTAAAGGACGGAACATGGCCCCTCAGCCCGGGAGCGACATACCAAAGGCTTATAAAGCGTCGGACGTGGAGTCCCGCATCTACCAGTCTTGGATGGACGCGGGCTACTTTACGCCGACGCCCGATCCCGACAAAGTCCCCTTCGTCATCATCATGCCCCCGCCCAACGTCACGGGTGAGCTGCACCTGGGCCATGCCCTGACCGCCTCCATCGAGGACATTCTGACCCGCTGGCACAGGATGATGGGCGACCCCACGTTGTGGCTGCCGGGCAAGGACCACGCAGGCATCGCCACCCAGTGGGTGGTTGAGCAGCAGTTGGCCAGGGAAGGCACGTCCCGGTATGAAATCGGGCGGGAGAAGTTCGAGGAGAGGGTATGGGAGTGGGTGAGGCTGTACGGCAACTGGATTGACGAGCAGCACAAGCGCCTGGGGACGTCCTGCGACTGGACACGGCTCAGCTTCACGCTGGACCTAGGCCCCAGCCTGGCGGTGCGCACCACATTCGTGAACCTTTACAACGAGGGCCTCATATACAAGGGCGAGCGAATCATCAACTGGTGCCCAAGGTGCTCCACTGCTCTGTCTGATCTGGAAGTGGAGCACGAGGAACTGGAGGGCGGCCTCTACTATATACGATACCCCATGATTGACGGCTCCGGCTCCGTGACGGTGGCGACAACGCGACCAGAAACCATGTTGGGCGACACCGGCGTGGCCGTCAGCCCAAACGACGAGCGGTACGCGGGCCTCATAGGCGGCATGCTCGTCCTTCCCATCATTGGCAGGGAGCTGCCGGTGGTGGCCGACGACGCCATCGACCCCGAGTTTGGAACGGGAGCCCTGAAGGTGACTCCCGCCCACGACCCCGTGGACTTCGAGATAGGACAACGCCACGGGCTGGAGCAGGTTACGGTCATTGGCCTGGACGGTACGATGACGCCTGACGCCGGACCGTACCAGGGCCAGGACAGGTTCGAGGCCCGGAAGGGCGTGGTCGCCCAGCTGGAGTCGGAGGGACTGCTGGAACGACAGGAGGCCCACCGCCACTCCGTGGGCCATTGCCAGCGCTGCAAGACTGTCGTGGAACCGCTGGTCAGCGCGCAGTGGTTCATGAACGTTGGCCATCACACCGACCTGGAATCCATCGCAGGCAGGGCCTACGCTGCGGTGGCCGAGGGGCGCATTCGCATCATACCGGAGAGGTTCGGCGCGGTGTACCGGAACTGGCTTGAGAACATCCGGGACTGGTGCGTGAGCCGCCAGCTGTGGTGGGGCCACCGGATACCCGTCTGGAATTGCGCCGCTTGCGGCAAAGAGTTCGCGGCGGTGGATGACCCAACCGAGTGCGTCGGGTGCAAGTCGCCTCATATTGAACAGGACCCCGACGTGCTGGACACCTGGTTCTCGTCGGGCCTGTGGACTCACTCCACCCTTGGCTGGCCTACGGACAACGGCGATATGGGATACTTCTACCCCTCGCCGGACCATGACCATGCCACTATGGGGCACGATTCGTTCGTCATGGAGACTGGGTACGACATACTCTTCTTCTGGGTGGCCCGGATGATCATGATGGGCCTGGTAAACACCGACCGTGAGCCGTTCCACACCGTTTTCCTGCACGGCTTGATACGGGACGCGCAGGGCGTGAAGATGAGCAAGACCAGGGGCAACGTGGTGGACCCGCTTAAACTGCTCGACGAATACGGCGCCGACGCCCTCCGGTTTGCGTTGACCACTGGCACCGCTCCTGGCAACGACCTGCGCGTCGGAGAGTCCAAATTGGAGTCCAGCCGCAACTTCGCAAACAAGTTGTGGAACGCGTCGCGGTTTGTCATGTCCAGCCTGGAGGGAGCCGACCAGGACCTCTTGAAGGGATGGTACGACGCAGAACTTGCCGATGACGCCCCCCGCCAAGACCGCTGGATTATTCACCGCCTGAACCAGGTCACCGGAGCGGTTCAGGAGAATCTCAAAGCCTATGAGTTCGGCGAAGCCCAGAGGGAGGTGTATGAATTCCTCTGGGGCGACTACTGCGACTGGTACATCGAGCTTTCCAAGATACGCCTCAGGGCTGGAGACTCGTCTCCTTTGCGTATCCTCTCCCATGTGCTGGAACGCACCCTCCGCCTTCTCCACCCCTTCATGCCCTTCATCACCGAGGAGGTGTGGAAGAACCTGCGGAACCACCTGCCGGACGAAGGCGGCTTACCCGAGTCCATTATGATTGCGCCCTACCCGACCTACGACGACAGTCGTGTCTATGAGTCCTCAAACCGGGACATGACGGCCCTCATATCGGCCATCAGGGCAATCCGCAATGCGCGGGCGCAGCTTCGAATACCGGCGGGGCAGATGCTTGAGGCGACCCTAGCCGCCAACTCCATGCGGGAAGCTGTGGATGAGGAGGCCGAATCCATCAAGGCCCTGGCCCGCGTCTCTCCGCTGCACATCGTGGATAGTCGGCCAGAAAGCCCCAACGGCGACAGCGACGAAGCTCCCCAGGCCATGACACTGGTTGTGGACCCTCTGGTGGTCACGCTGCCCTTGGAGGGTCTGGTGGACCTGGTCGCCGAGCGTGAGCGGTTGGAAAAGGAAATGAAGGAGTGCGTCTCCAATTTGCAACGGGTGGAGACTCTTCTCTCCAATCCCAACTTCGTCGCCAAAGCCAAGGAAGAGGTTGTGGAGCAGGAGCGGGAGCGTGTGCAGGGGTTGTCTGACAGGCGAGTCAGGCTCAGCGAAGCCCTGGAGCAACTTCGGGTCTAACCGGAATTGCGTCGGTCAGAGCCTGACCCTGTGGGCGGGGACGGAAGCCTTCAGCCGCTTGAGCCTCTCCAGCCCCTTGAGCCTCTCCAGCCCCTTGCGGGTGTCGCTGGCCACCCTTGCCGGGTCCCACAACTCAACCCTGCGCTTGAACAGTGAATAGGTGAACTCCTTCAACTCAGTCAGGCTCATTGACCGGCGGGCCGGAGACCCCTTGGACTTGAGGAATTGCCTGGCAAGGTTGGTCCTGGTTTCCTGGTAGAGAATCGTGAAGGCTTCCTCCACCAGGTCTTCTCTGTCGGAGTACCCCTTGGCTAGATGGCGTTTCCTGGCTTCTTCCTCGACGGCCAGCTGAAGGGCCTCTTCCACCACCACGCCGTACCAGAAGTTGAGCATGGCCTGGTGTTTGCTCGACCCTATCAGGCCTTTGAACTTCCGGTCGTCCACGTCCTCCGGCAGCAGGCCCCCAAATAGGAGGTCCTCTTTCTCGTTGGGTGGCACCAGGCCGTCAATGTCGACGCATAGCCGCTCGGCGAGCACTATCCAGTCAAAGGCTTCTCCCTGAAGCAGGTATGAGTATTTCCGGCCTCCATGCTCCTCGTACGCAACGGTCCACATGCCTACGGCTTCCAGGAGGGCCAATGTCCAAGACTGCCCTGACTCGACCGCTGTTCGGAAATGGCTGATGGCGTCCTCATCCATCGGCGCGGTCGGCTCCGCCGGATGGACGGGAGATTCGATGACCTGGGCTGCCTCTTCCGTGGTCATTCGGTCCCGCTTCCCTTGGCCCGCATATATTCGATGTGCTTGAGCAGGTTGTGAGCGGCCTTCTCGCCCATCTTGGGGACCTGGTGGATGCGGCCGTCGTGTATGGCTTGTTCCAGGTCGTCGAGGGTCGACACTCCCAGTTCGCGGGCGATGGTAATGGCCGTCTTGGGGCCTACGCCGGGAATCTCGGTGAGGTTGAGCACTCCTTCTGGAAACTCGGCCTTGAGTGTTTCGTAGGCGTCCATCCTGCCGGTGGTCACAAGCTCGACAGTCTTGGAGCTTATGGCCTCGCCGAACCCGGGGATTTCAGCTAGATTCATCTCGTCCCGGACAGCCTCTTCCAGAGAGAAGTCAAGGTTTTCGATGGTCCTGGCGGCGCGTTGGTAGGCCCTGATTTTGAAGAAGCTGTCGCCCTTCATCTCAAGGAATACAGCCATGTTGTCAAAGACCTGAGCGATCTGTTGGTTGTCGATGGGCATATAGACCGCTCTTCGCCGCTACGCAGCCATGGCGTGACAGCGCTTGTATTTCTTGCCGCTTCCGCACGGGCAGGGGTCGTTGCGTCCCACCTTGCGTCCGCCGACCAGGCCGTTCTCTTTCTGACGGCCTGAGGCGGCTTGCATTGGGCTGGGTTTATCGGGTCTGTCCTTGGGAACGCTGCGGCTTCCTGCCCTGGGCGGTCCCAGCGACGAGTTGAAGATAGTGTGCACGATGTCCTGCTGCATCCGGTCCTGTAGCTGCTGGAACATCTTGCTGCCTTCCGATTTGTACATGACCAGCGGGTCCCTCTGGCCGTAGGCGTGGAGGCCGATGCCCTGGCGCAGGTTGTCCATCGTGGTGAGATGCTGCACCCAGTGTACGTCGGAAGTGCGCAGCATCAGCAGCCGCTCCAGAGTCCGCATGTCGCCGTCGCCCAAAAGGGTTTCTCGTTGGGAGTAGGAGTTATGGGCCGCCTCGACCAGACGCTCACGTATCTCGTTTTTGGAGAAGGCGAGCACCTTTTCCTCAGTGTCCAACTCTCTGGGCGCCGGGAATATGGTGTTGAGCTCAGCCAGGAGACCGTCGACGTCCCAGCCGTCGGGTTCCCTGCCCGGCAGACGGGTTGACATAAGAGCGCCTATCTCCTGTTCCACCATCCCGCTGATGAGGCTCTTAAGGTCTCCGTTCCGAAGGGCCTGGCTCCGCTGGTCATAAATTATCTTGCGCTGGTTGTTCAGCACGTCGTCGTATTCGAGAAGATGCTTGCGCATGTCGAAGTGGTGGCCTTCCACCTTCACCTGTGCGCTTTCCAGGGACTTGGTGACGATTCGGTTCTCGATGGGCGTTTCCTCGTCGAGACCGATCATTCCCATAAGTCCCTTGATGCGGTCCCCGCCGAACCTGCGCAGCAGGTCGTCTTCCAGGGATGAGTAGAACCTGGAAGAACCGGGGTCGCCTTGGCGTCCGGACCTGCCCCTCAGCTGATTGTCTATGCGGCGTGCGTCGTGATGCTCAGTGCCCACCACGTATAGGCCGCCCAACTCGACAACCTTGTTGTGGTCTCGCTCCCACTCGTCCAGAGGGATGTCCAGGCTCTCGGGGTTTCCTCCCAGGACTATGTCGGTGCCCCGCCCTGCCATGTTGGTGGCTACGGTGATGGAGCCCGGCTTCCCCGCTTGGGCCACGATGTGGGCTTCCCGCTCGTGCTGTTTGGCGTTCAGCACCTCGTGTGGGATGCCGTTGCGTTTCAACATCGAGCCAAGTCGTTCAGAGCTTTCGATGGAGGTGGTCCCGACTAGAATCGGCCTGCCCGTAGCGTTGACCTCCTGAAGGTCTTTGACGACGGCGTCCCACTTCCCCTCGACTGTCTTGTATATCAGGTCTGAGAAGTCTTCCCTGATCATGGGCCAATGGGTCGGTATTGCGACCACGTCCAGTCCGTATATTTTGAAGAACTCCTCGGACTCGGTCGCCGCTGTTCCGGTCATGCCCGCCAGCTTGTCGTACATTCGGAAGTAGTTTTGGAGAGTGATGGCGGCGTAGGTGATGCTTTCCCGCTGGACCTTCAGCCCCTCCTTGGCCTCCACTGCTTGATGCAGGCCGTCGGACCAGCGGCGTCCCGGCTGTAGCCTCCCCGTGAATTCGTCCACGATGATGACCTGGCCATCCCTGACCACGTAGTCCTTGTCCCTCTTTTTGATGATATGGGCGGTAAGGGCGTTCTCCACATAGTGGACCAGATGGTAGTTCTGTGCGTCGTACAGGTTTTGTACGTCCAGCGCTTTCTCCAGCTTGGAGATTCCGCTGGGGTGGAGAGAGACGCTGTTGGTCTTGTCGTCAATGCTGTAGTCCGATTCGTCCAAGCTGGGGGCCAGACGCGCGATGGTGTAATAGAGCTGCACCGGCTCTTCCGCGGGGCCGGATATGATCAATGGAGTACGTGCCTCGTCTATGAGGATATTGTCCACCTCGTCGACGATGGAGTAGTTTCTTTCTCGCTGGACCTGCAGCGTCGGGTCCACCACCATGTTGTCTCTAAGGTAGTCGAACCCGAACTCGTTGTTTGTTCCGTGGGTGATGTCGGCTCTGTAGGCTTCTGCGCGGGTGACCTGGGTGAGATGCAGCAGTGAAGGATCGGGGTTTTCGGCATCGGGGTCGTACAGGTACGCGGCGTCGTGCTGTAGGCAAGCTATGCTCAGTCCGAGCAGCCGGTAGACGGCGCCCATCCAGACCGTGTCCCGCTTGGCCAGGTAGTCGTTGACCGTGACCACGTGGACGCCGTGCCCGGTGAGGGCATTCAGGTACACGGGTAGGGTGGCCGCCAGGGTTTTGCCCTCGCCGGTCTTCATCTCGGCGATTTTGCCCTGGTGGAGTACGATGCCGCCCATGAGTTGGACGTCGTAGTGGCGGAGTCCAAGGGTGCGTTTGGCCGCTTCACGAACGACGGCAAACCCTTCGGGCAGCAGGTCGTCCAGGTTGGAGCCCTTATCCAGGTCCGCCTTGAATTGGGCGGTTTTTGCCTTCAGCTGCTCGTCTGTAAGCCCTTCCAGATTGCTCTCGAAGGCGCCTATCTTGTCCACCAGCGGTTGGTGTTTCTTGGACGCCTTCTCCGCAGAGTCGCTGAAAATCTTGGTGAGGATGCTCATAAACGTACCTTTGGGATTGGCCTTGGCTGAAGGACTATCCGAACAGCTCCCCCACGGATTCTCCCTCGTGGATGCGACGTATCGCCTCCCCCAGCAGAGGAGCCACCGACAGCACGGTTATCTTCCCGTTGCGCTTCTCTTCAGCCACCGGGATGGTGTCCGTCACCACCAGCTCGGTGAGGGGGCTGTTTATGATGTTGGACGCGGCGTTGCCCGCTAGGACGGGGTGGGTTACACAGGCGTAGATTGCTTTGACTCCCCGCTGGTTGAGAGCCTCCGCCGCCGCCAGCATGGAACCGCCGGAGGCAACCTCGTCGTCGAACACCACGGCCGTCTTGCCTTCCACGTCCCCTATGATGTTCAGGCTCTCGCTCTGGTCGTCGTTGCCAATTCGTCGCTTCTCGATGATGGCCAGCGGAGACTGCAGGCGTTCGGCCATGTCCCTGGCCCGCTTGCTTATGCCGATGTCCGTTGCCACCACCACCGGGTCGTCCAGCTGCTTGTCAAGGAAGTAGCGGCTTAACAGGGTTAGGGCCGTAAGCTCGTCCACCGGGATGTTGAAGAACCCCTGAATCTGGCCCGCGTGCAGGTCCATGGTAAGCAGCCTGTTGGCCCCGGCCGCCGTAAGCAGGTCCGCCACGAGTCTGGCAGTGATAGGCACTCTGGGTTGGTCTTTCTTGTCGGTGCGGCCATACCCGTAGTAGGGGATGACGGCCGTGACGCGGCCCGCCGACGCTCGCTTGGCGGCGTCGATCATGATGAGCAGCTCCACTAGGTGGTCATTGACCGGGGCCGAGGTGGGTTGGATGATGAAGACGTCTTTTTGGCGGATGTTTTCCAGAATCCTGACGAAGGTGTTGTCGTTCCCGAACTTGAACACCTCCGCTTGGCCAACGGGTATGTTGAGGTAGCCGCAAACGTCCTCAGCCAGTTGACCGTGAGCGTTGCCGGTGAGCACAGACAGCTGTTGGAATGGACCCATCGTTCCCCTCTCACAACAGTTCTCGACCCGTGCGCCGTCGCGCTCCGGGCCGCCGGATTATTCACGAACGGAAACCGTATCTCCACCTGAGATTATAGCATAGGCCCAAGACCCTACAAAGAAACGGGGTGGAGTTATATTGCGCCTCACCGTTGGTATGAGAGTGTTGAGGTGAGGGTGAGTAGTTGGGAGTCCCAGCAGCGACAGGCGTCCTTCCGTCGTGGCGGCGTTTTTGGTATACTCTTGAGGGTTTTTTTAAGCTGTAGCTAGATTAACCGGCCGCTCCTGCCCTGCCGTCCGAGACTTGGGAGACGACTCGCTTCCTGTACATCCGGCGGGTTGATTGTGCGCCGGACTCCAATTCCTTGGAGGAGACATGCCGGCTTATGCCGCTATAGGCGGCCAGTGGGGGGATGAAGGCAAGGGGAAGATAGTTGACTACATGGCGGAAAAGGCCAGCTGCGTAGTCCGCTACGCCGGGGGCAACAACGCCGGGCACACGGTCATCAACGATCAGGGGCAGTTCAGCCTCCACCTGGTCCCGTCAGGCATATTCTGGCCCCATACGCGCTGCGTAATCGGCAATGGTGTCGTCGTAGACCCCGATGTTCTCATTTCAGAAACTCAGGCGCTTCGGGAGAGGGGCATAGACACCAGCCGCCTTTATGTTGACGAGCGGGCGCACCTCATCATGCCCTACCACATCCTGCTGGATCGCCTGGAAGAGGAGTCCAGAGGCTCCGAGGCTCTGGGCACCACGGGGCGGGGCGTGGGGCCGGCCTACATGGACAAGACAGCCCGGTCAGGCATCCGAGCCGTAGACCTCCTGGACCTGGACTCCCTCAAGACGCGCCTGAAAGGCATCCTTGACTGGAAGAACTTGCTGATTACTAAGGTGTACGAGGCTGAGCCCGTCCCCTTCGACGACATCTATGGCAAGTGCGTGGAGTGGAAGGAGACCCTCACCCCGTATTTGACGCCTGCGGAACACGTCGTCCACGAGAGTCTGGCCAGGGGAGAAAAAGTTCTACTGGAAGGCGCTCAGGGAACCATGCTGGACTTGGACCACGGCACGTACCCCTACGTCACCTCATCGTCACCGTCCATCGGCGGCGCGTGCACCGGACTTGGACTCAGCCCCAGGGAGATTGAAGGCATCTTCGGCGTGTTCAAGGCTTACTCGACCCGGGTGGGCAGCGGCCCCTTGGTGGCCGAGATGGACGAAGACACGGCCTCCGTGCTTAGGGAGAAGGCCTGGGAGTACGGCACGACAACTGGACGCGCACGCCGCATCGGATGGTTCGACGCTGTGGCCGCCCGCTACAGCGCCAGGGTCAACGGCTTCACGTCTTTGGTGCTGACACGGCTGGACGTACTCGACGGCTATGAGTCCTTGAAGATATGTGTGGGGTATGAGTTGGACGGCAAGGTCATAGACCACTTCCCCTCATCCGCACAGATGCTAGACCGTTGCATTCCGGTGTACGAAGAGCTTCCCGGTTGGGACGATCCGACTGCCAGCGTCACCGAGTTGGAACGCCTTCCGCCTCAGGCGCTTGCCTACATCAGGCGTCTGGAAGAGCTAGTGGGCTGTGAGGTGCACCTCATCTCCACCGGTCCCGAGCGGTCCGAAACCATCCTCATAAAACCCGTCCTTTAGCGGGCCTTGGTCTGCCTGGCTTACCCTGTATTCCGTTGTGGACATAGAAGTGGAATCAAAAATGGAGACAATCCGATGGGGATGACCGCGAACAATCGAACTCTGCCTTCCTGGTTCAACCAGGTCCTGACCGGGCAATTGGCGTTGCCCCGATTCCAACGTTTTGAAAGTTGGAGCCATGCTGAGGTCGTGACACTTCTGGACTCGGTGTTGCGTGGGCGCCCAGTCGGTGCCGCTCTTGTGCTTAGGATAGGGAATGAAGAACCGTTTGTGAGTCGGCCAATGGCGGGCGCACCTAACGGAACCCAGCATATAACGGAGCATCTGCTGGACGGGCAGCAGCGACTAACGGCCCTCTGGAAGGTGCTCAACGATCTTTATGAAGACCGGACCTATTTTGCTGTGCTCGAACCTGAAACAGAAGATGCGCCTCTGGCTGCCGGGGTAAGTCGTTGGATGAAGAACGGGCAACGCTTTCCCCTTTGGGCCGATGACCCCAAGGAGCAATTGGGTCGAGGACTTGTGCCCATGCGTCTGCTAGGGCCAGCAATAGGATTAGAAGAAATCGGCGAATGGTGTGTGGCCGCAACCGATTCTATAGAAGAGGCTATGAAAACCCAATGGAAGGTGGGGCCGCTTCAAACGGCCGTGCGGGAGGCAAACATACCGTTCCTGGACTTGCCGGTCGGCACACCCGCCCACGATGCCATCGACGTATTCATCAAGATGAACACGACTTCCGTGCAGCTCTCAGCATTCGACATAGTCGTCGCTCAATTCGAGGCCGAGACCGGTCAGTCACTTCACGACTTGGAAGGTTCGCTCCGAGCGGCGGCGCCAGCCACAGAACGATATATGCCTGTCTCGGACTTGGTGCTGCGTGTCGCCGCATTGCGCCAGGATAGGCCACCGACAGAGGCGTCGTTCAGCCGCTTAGACCTACAACGCATGTCGGATAATTGGGATGCAATTGAGAAGGGCATTTCCGGTGCTATTGGATTCCTGGCCGAGGAGCATATATTCGATCGGGACCGATTGCCTACGGTTGCCATCATACCGGTGCTTGCTTCCATTTGGAGTCAGATGCCTCAGTCGCTTGATGAACACGGCCAGGCACGTACTTTGTTGCGCCAGTACCTTTGGCGCTCATTCTTCACCAGTCGGTACGAACGGTCGGCCGCTACTGCGGCTCTCCAAGACTACCGTGGCCTGAAAGCACGTCTTGTAGATGGGCAAACTGACGCGTCAATTCCAATTCTTGATGACACCTTGTTCCCAATCTCAGAAGTTGAAGAACTAAAACGGGCGGGGTGGCCGCGACTTCGCAGCACCCTCTCCCGTGGGATACTAGCAGTTTCCCTTCGAGGCGGTGGAAACGATCTTGCTGACGACAGGCCAGCCAGTTGGGAGTCTCTGTCCAGACGAGAATATCATCATCTGTTCCCGGCGGCACTGCTCAGGAACGATGCGGGTCTGGAGGATTCCGACATTAATCTGGCTCTCAACTGCGCCTTAATAACTTGGAACACTAACCGGAACATCTCAGCGAAAGAGCCGGTTGCCTACTTGCGGGAGCGGGTTGAGAAAACACCATCAGGTTTTGAGGAAATCCAACGGCGCCTTAACTCACACACAATTCCATTCAATGAACTCAATGTCGGAGGCTATTCTGACATTCCAGAACCGAAGTGTAGGCCAGTGAAAATTAAAGGAGATTACGGACGCTTTCTCCAGGCTCGTGCCGAAGCTATCCTTACAGCCGCCACGAAACTGTGCAACGGGGAACAATGGAACGGGTTGGAGGGCGTTGACCAGCAATAGCCGTAAGGCAACCGGCAACGTCATCGCACAAGCCGTTCTTACTCGGACGGTATCAGCGCGGACGAGGAATATTCTCCTCTACGCGACCGGCAGGTCTATGTCGTAGCACTCCAGGACGGAGTCTATCTGGGCGGCTGAGGCGGCGTCGCAGGGCACCAGGGGCAGTCTGGGCATCCCCACGTTGAAGCCGACTTTGTTCAGCGCATACTTCAAGGGTATGGGGTTGGACACCACGAACAGGGCCTTGAAGATGGGGTGGAGCCTGCGGTGCTCGGCTCCCGCCTTCTCCACGTCTCCCTCCAACAGGTAGCCCATCATCTGCTTGATCTGGCTCCCCACCAAGTGGGCCGCCACGCTCACCACCCCGTAGCCCCCCATCGCCATCATGTAGAAGGTCTCGTTGTCGTTGCCGCTCCAAACCCGGAAGCCGCCTTGGGAACCGTCGATGATTCGGGCTATCTGGTCCATGTCGGAACCGGCTTCTTTGACGCCTACGATGTTGTCCACGTGGCTGAGCCGTATCGTGGTGTCGTGGCTCATGTTCAGGCTGGTGCGGCTGGTCACGTTGTACAGTATGCAAGGAATTTTGACGCTTTCAGCCACGGTCTTGAAGTGCTGGTAGAGTCCCTCCTGTGGAGGCTTGTTGTAATATGGGACCACCAGCAGCAGGGCGTCGGCGCCCGCGGCCGCGGCCTCCTGGCTGAGCTCGACGCTCTCGGCTGTGTTGTAGTTTCCGGTGCCGGCTATGACGGCTCCTCTTTCCCCTATGGCTTCCTTGACTTCGGAGAAAAGGCGGAGCTTCTCGTCGGTGGAGAGAGTCGGGGACTCTCCGGTGGTTCCGGAGACCACCAGGCCGTCGGAGCCGGAGTCCAGGAGAGCGTTGGCGAGACGCTTGGCTTGGGCGTAGTCCACCTGTCCCGCCTCATCGAAAGGCGTGGCCATCGCTGTTATTAGTCGTCCTAGCTCTGCCATTTTGGACCTCCTTATTCAAGACAAGGCTTGTATTCCAGAGCCTGGGGGAACGGGGAGATTGGTTGATGAAGGGACTCTACATCATGAATATAGAGTTGGCAACTTGACCTCGACGCCGTTTTAGCTTTGTCCGTTCTGGTGACTAGGGAGCGACGGGCGGACCAAACCGCGACTTGGGGATTAGGAGAAGGCGACCGTCGCAGGGGCCAGGCAGTCCCGCTTGAGCACCTCTTCGGCAATCTGGAAGGCGTTTAACGCGGCTCCCTTCCGCAGATTGTCAGATACAATCCACATTGCGAGGCCGTTGGGGTGGGAGGCGTCCCTTCGAATGCGGCCCACCAATACGTCGTCTCCGCCTGCGGCGTCCAAAGGCATGGGGTATCCGCCAGTGCCAGGGTCGTCCACGACCCTGACTCCGGGCATCTCGGACAAAAGCTGACGGGCGTCGTTGGGAGAGATGGGGTCATCGAACTCGATGTGCACGGCAGCGCTGTGAGAGATGTAGACCGGGACTCGCACACACGTAGCCGACACAGCCATGTCCGGCATGTGCATGATCTTCCGGGTCTCGTTGATCATCTTGGTCTCTTCTTTTGTATAGCCGTCTTCGCCGAATGAGTCGATGCGCGGTATGACGTTGAAGGCTATCTGGTGAGGCTGGGCTTTGGGGTGTGCCTGGCCGCCGTCCAGAAGAGTGCGGGTCTGTTCGCGGAGCTCGTCCATGGCGGCTCCGCCGGCGCCGGACACCGACTGGTACGTGTCGGCCACAACTCTCCGGACAGGGTTGACCCTGTTAAGGGGGTGGAGCGCCATCACCAAGGGCGTGGTGGAACAGTTGGGGATGGAGATTATGCCCCGATGGTGTTCTACATCCTCGCCGTTGACCTCCGGCACCACCAAGGGCACGTCAGGGTCCATGCGGAAGTATGAGCTGTCGTCGATAACCAACGCACCCTTCTGCACGGCGATGGGTCCAAATTCGCCGCTCAGTGCTGTGGAGACGGATATGAAGGCGATGTCGACCCCGGTAAAACTATCGGGAGTGGTTTCCTCCACGACCAGCTCTTGGCCAAGGACCTTGATGCGCTTGCCGGCTGACCTGTGGGACGCACAAAGCTTTATCTCTTTTAGAGGGAGGTCTCTTGTTTCCAGGATGCTCAGGAACTCTTGCCCGACGGCTCCGGTGGCGCCGACCACGGCGATGCTTACAGGTTTCATGGTGTTGCTCAGTGTTATAGTCCTAGAATCTTATCCAAGCCTACCACAAGGCTTTTCAGGTTCACAACTTCCCGTACGGCTCGCATCACGCCAGGCATGTAGCAGTCCCGACCGAGCACGTCGTGGCGGAGGGAGACGGTCTGGCCTGCCGTGCCAAATACGACCTCATGGTGGGCGCTCCGTCCGGCCATCCTCATGCTGTGCACGCTGACGCCGTTGTGGTTGCCGCCCCGTGTTCCGTCCAATGTCTCTTTTTCCGGGTCGTTGTGCGCAAACTGCTTCTCGCCAGCGATGGAGCGGGCAATGGCCAGGGCCGTGCCGGACGGTGAGTCGATCTTCGCTTCGTGGTGGGCTTCGATGATCTCGGCGTACTCGAAATAGGGTGCCGCCTGTTTGGCTAGGTGCATGAGCAGCACGGCTCCGAGAGCAAAGTTGGGGGCTACGAATATACCGACGCCGTTTTCGGCAGCCATCTGGTCCAACTGCTCTAGCATGGCGTCGCTGAGACCTGTGGTCCCGATGACCATGTGGACTCCGGCCCCTGTGGCCGCACGCGCTGAGGCGGGCACAGCGTCGGAGGTGGTAAAGTCCACCACCACTTGTGGGGAGGTGGCTCCGATTGCCTGGCTGAGGTCGTTTGACAACAGTATGGAGCCTGAACCGTCCGGGAGCGCTAGGGAGTCCCCGCTGGCCCTGGCGTCAATCCCAGCTACGGGCTGCATGTCAGTCTCTTTGCATAAGGCCGAGACCACTTCCGTGCCCATCTTGCCGAGTGCCCCGTTTACGGCCACTTTGATGGAAGCCATGTCAGCCTCCCTGCACAGTGTTAAGACCAAGCGGCGAACGGCGTCCTAGAACGCCGGCGCCGCTTCATCAGCCCTATTGCTTATCGTTGGAACCCTTGACCGGGTCCCTGCCGGCTGGGGCCTCCGGGCCTCCCGCCGCCGAATCCTCCGCGCCTGGGTCCGCCGCCGGGCCCGCCGGGCCCGCTGGGCCTGCCTCTGCCCGGACCGCCCGGCCGGGGGCCGGAGGGGCGCGGCGCCCTTAGCGAGGGTTCCGCTGACTGCCGTGGAGTCGCATCGCCGAACAGGGCCCGCCTGGAGAGGTTGGTCCTGCCCATGTGGTCTATCTCCTTGACCATTACGGTGATCTCGTCCCCGAAGTTTAACTCTTCGTCGGTGTCGGCCATCTCCTCGCTGCGGAGAAGACCGTCTTTGCCCGGGATCAGTTCTACGAACACACCAAAGTTGGTGATGCGGGACACCTTTCCGGTGAAAATGTCTCCCACGGTGATTTCTCTGGTCATGCCTTCGATGCGGTCCCTTGCTCTTTCGATGGCTTCCTGGTTTGACCCGCCGATGGTGACGGCGCCCGAGTCTTGGGTGTCTATCGTAACTCCCAACTCCTCCTGCATCCCACGGATGGTCTTGCCGCCCGGGCCGATAAGGGTCCCGATTTTGTCCACCGGTATCATTATACGGACCATCTTGGGGGCATACTGGCTCAGGGTTTCTCTTGGGGTGGATATAGCCTCAAGCATCTTGTCCAGGATGAATAAGCGTCCGACCTTGGCCTGGGCCAAGGCGTCCTTCAGGACATCATGGGTCAGGCCCTTCACTTTGATGTCCATTTGCAGGGCGTTGATGCCTTCCGATGTCCCGGCCACCTTGAAGTCCATGTCGCCCAGGTGGTCTTCCATCCCCTGTATGTCCGTGAGAACGGCGTACTTGTCGCCCTCTCCCTTGATAAGCCCCATAGCAACACCGGCCACAGGCCGCTCTATGGGGACTCCGGCGTCCATGAGCGCCAGGGTGGAGCCGCAAACGCTGGCCATGGACGTCGAGCCGTTGGAGCTCAGCACCTCGGAGACCAGCCGTATGGTGTAGGGAAACTCCTCTTCATCCGGCATCATCACCTCGACGGCGCGTTCGGCCAGCGCTCCGTGGCCTATTTCTCTCCGGCCAGGCGAACCTACCCGTTTCACCTCGCCGGTGGAGTAGGGGGTGAAGT
Source organism: Dehalococcoidia bacterium (assembly GCA_965224415.1). Lineage (GTDB taxonomy): Bacteria > Chloroflexota > Dehalococcoidia > Lucifugimonadales > JAGWBF01 > DAOUJI01. Next base: position 123,305 of record CBDCZB010000004.1, read on the forward strand.
TGTAGTGGTGCATGTAGCGCTTGAACTCGTCGGGGCTGAGGGTGTCCAGCATCTGCCTCATGCCGACCCCGGCCAGCGTCGCAACCGTGAGCACCTGGGTCTGACCCCGCTTGAACAGGCCCGTTCCATGAGTGCGCGGCAGAACCCCCACCTCGCAGCTGATGGGTCGGATGTCCTTGAGACCCCGGCCGTCGGGGCGCTGCCCCCGGTCCAGGATGCGAGAGCGCACTTGCTCCTTCAGTATGGAGTCGAATGCTGCGGAGATTTCGTCGCCGGAGTAGTCATCCTGGAGTCTCTCTTTAACTTCAGTCTCCAGATCTCCCATGCCGTTTTCCCTTTGGACCTTGTCGTCTCCAGCGTCAAGAAGTTGACCCATCCTGCCGTTCAGGATGGTGTTGACCGCGGAGAGCAGGTCGTCGTCGGACGTTTTAGACGCAACCTGCATCTTGGGGACGCCGACTTTGGAAACCAGCTCGTCGATCATGTCCACGATGACCACGTTTGCTTCCTGCGCCTTCTCGATAGCTGTGAGCGTTTCTTCTTCAGAGACTTCCTTGGAACTCGACTCCACCATCATGATGGCGTCTCTGGTGCCGGCGACAATGGTGTTAAGCCGGGCGCCGTTCAGGTCCTGGTAGGTGGGGTTGATGGTGTAGCCGCCGTTCACCATAGCCACTCGGCTCGCTCCTATGGGGCCTTGAAAGGGAGCGTTGGATATGGACAAGGCCGCTGACGCCCCGATTATTCCGAGAATCTCGGGAGGGTTCTCCTGGTCCACCGACAGGATAGTCAGGATTACCTGGACCTCGTTGTAGAAACCTTTTGGAAAGAGGGGACGGATGGGGCGGTCCGCCATCCGGCCATAGAGTATAGCTTCGGTGGAAGGGCGTCCCTCCCTGCGGAAGAAGCTTCCGGGTATCTTGCCCCGCGCGTAGAGCCTCTCCTCGTAGTCCACAGTCAGGGGCAAGAAGTCCATGTTGGGTCGAGGGGACTGGGAAATCACGGCTGTCGCCAGAACGATGGTGTCGCCGCACCTGACGGTGACTGCGCCGCTGGCCTGCTCGGCGAACTTGCCGGTTTCCAGGATGATTTGCTTGCCGTCGATGTCGCGTTCTACGGAATATTGCATAGCGAAAAAGTCAAAACCTCACATTACGAATGATTGAGAAGGAATAAGAAAAAAGCCCCGAAATTTCGGGGCCGTAGGCTAACGACGAAGACCGAGACGAGTTATTAGGGAGCGATACCTTCCCACGTCTTCCCGGGTCAGGTAGTCAAGAAGACTGCGCCGTTGCCCGACCAGCTTTAACAGACCGATTCGTGAGTGGACGTCCTTGTGGTGGACCCTCAGGTGGCCGGTGAGTTCCTTGATCCGATCGGTGAGGAGAGCTACTTGAACTTCGGTTGAGCCAGTGTCTCCGTCCTTTAGTTGGTACTCTCTAATTATCTGGGACTTTCTCTCCCCGTCTATCATACCCTTCTTTTCCGGACCTTTTTCTTTTCTTTCTGAGGCAGATTATAGCACAAGCACGGGACTCCGCCAAGCGGTCGGAGGCGCAGACTTTTCGGTTAGAACTGGCGAATCTTTTTGTAGACGCCCGGGGAGCCTTCAGCATGGGTCATTAGAGGCCTGATTTTGGCCGACCACGGGTTGCCGTCGCGGGTCGCCGCCCACTCGGGAGTCTGGGAAACTCCCTCGTGGTCGAACTCGTAAACCACCGAATATTTGGGCTGTCCGAGGACCGCCCTGAACCGCCTGGCCCTGCGGCATCCTTCCACCTTTTCGAAGTCGGGCACGAAGACGGTGTTGTACCATTCGTTGAATTCGTCCTCGTTCTCCTCTGGAACGTCCATGCGTCCAATTTGCAGGATCGGCGCCATCTCGCTGGCCGCCCCCTCGGGGGACAACTCAACGGGATGAATCATCTCGTAAATCATGCGAGTGAACTTGGTGCCCGGATGCCCTGTCACCATCTTGGTCCAGTCGCTGGGGTTCTTTACGAGTTCCTGAAAGTGAGGCTGGCTGACAACGTCGGGGGTCTCCAGTTCCATGGCGGCGATGTATTTAGGGCCGCCCCGTATGGCTTCGTAGCGGGCCACGCTTAGGATTCCCTTGACGCCCACCCGCTCGGGCATGTGCTCCTCGTTGTACCAACGGTTGTACTCGTCGTCGATTTCAGGGGTTACGTCGGCGAAGACCAGCGAGAGTCCTTTTCCCTTTATAGGCGCCATCATTCACCTCTTACGTTTTGTTCTATATGCTCTTTCCCGCAGCGGCCCAGTGGCCGACGGGGAAAGCCGCGACTCGATTGTGAGGATGATAACACGCAAGATTACTCTATGACCATAATGACCACACGCGCCCATGCTATAATCGGCCACGTATCCTTTGGTTGGGGAGACGGACATGAAGATGGCCGTGCTAGGCGCCGGAGCCATGGGCGGAATCGTGGCTATCGGCCTCCATAGGGGAGGCCGCGACCTTACCGTCATCGACCCCTGGAAGGCCCACGTTGAGGCCATACGGACCACCGGGTTTCACATGACGGGTTACTACGGAGGCGAATGGTCGGAATGGAAGGGCGTCATTCCGGCCCTCCACACCGACGAGCTTGACAGGTTGACCGAAAAACTGGACGTGGTGTTCCTGTCTGTGAAGGGTTACAACACCCGGAGCATGTGCGAGATTATAGAACCCTATCTATCCGACGACGCTATGGTGGTCTCCGTCCAGAACGGCATCAACGAGCCGACCATCGCTGAAGTTGTGGGTCCCCAACGCACTATCGGATGCGAGACCCTGATGGGAGGCCAGACCTGGGAGCCCGGGCACATTCACCGCACCCAGGGAGGGACCCCTGGGGTGATGGACTACATGGTCGGCGAGTACCAGGGCGGAATCACCGAAAGGGTGGAGAACCTGGCCGCCATAATGAACGAGGACCTGGGCGCTTGCGGAGTTTCCGAGAACGTCATGGACGAGGTGTGGACCAAGTTCGTGGTCAACTGCGGCTCGAACCTGCTGGCGGCCATAACCTCCTGGGACAGCCGGGAAATCACCCTCAACGGCTGCTCCCGCTACCGTTGGGCGCTCCAGGCGGAGGCCATCGCCGTCGCGGAGCAACTAGGCATGAATCTGGGGAACTTTGCCGGCAGTGTTGGAGTTGTCCTGGGAGCGGATGACATAAGGCAGGCGGCGGCGGGAGAACGGCCCGACTTGGAAGAGGCGACAAGGCAGGCGGCCTACAACATGAAGTCCGTCACCCGCCCGTCAACCCTCCACGACGCCCTGCGCGGCACTCCGATGGAGGTTGAGCAGCTTAACGGAGTGGTGGTGGGAAAGGCCGCTGACCTGGAAGTTCCGGTCCCCTACAGCCTGGCTGTGGTGCGGGTGGCCCGGCTGGTCAACGAGCACAAGCTGCGGCCCTATCCCGCTAATCTCGCCCTCTTTCAGGAATATCTGGAGGAGGAGCTGGCCGCCGTCGGGAGCTAGACTGGCGTACTTAGACCAGGCGTCGAAACCTGCAAACCTGTAATTCCGAACGCAGTGAGGAATCTCAGGACGTTGATGGGAGTCATGACGCAACTCAGTTGTCATACCCTTCCCCTGAAGCTTTGCACTTCTGACAGCCCTAGTTAGAGGGCTTGGAAATTAGATTCCTCACTCCGCTGTGCTGCGTTCGGAATGACATTCGACGGGGCAGAAGTAATGCAGTGGAGGGGGAGCCGCCGTCGGCAGCTAGTCCGGTCTATTTGGACCAGGCGTCGTCGGGCGGGAAGATGACGCTTGTGCGTACGCGGGCCAGGTCTGCCGCGAACCAATCGTCCACGGTCTCCCGCCACTTCTTGTAATGGGGCTGCTCCCGGTGGCTGAGGTGGTCCGCCTCGGACCGGTACACTTCATATAGGTAGACTGTGTCGGGGTCTTCCAGGTCCTGGAGAACGTCGAACCGGAGGCAGTTGGGTTCGTTTTGAACGGAGCCCCTGGCGTCGTCCAGCGTGGCCTCTATGAACTGCTCCCGGACCTCCGGCTTCATCTTCACCGTTACGAAAAGCGCGTACATTCTGTGGTTCCTCCTGATTGTCTGTGATCAAGACCCCGGAGTCGTCAGTCCGCCCCGGCTCCGGGGCGCGGCTATTATACATGCCCTCAAAGCTCACGGTGAACCTTCGGGGTGAGGCGTGCGACGGCCCCAAGTTGCAAATCCAGGGCGTTCTTGCCACAATAGAGGCATGAAAATCGGCGATTTTGAGGTTGACGAACCCATACCAGAGCCCAGGGAGACCCATGCTCTGGTCACGGTAAGGCCCTGGGTCGACGTGGGCCGTGCGGGACGCCATGCGCTGATACGCATAGAACGCCATCTGAACGCCAACGAGATTGCCCGAATTGAGCGGCCAGGCAGGTTCTACGACTTCAGCAGGTACCGCCCCAGAATGATGAACGTGGGCGCCGAACGGCGCATCACCATACCCAACACCACTGTGCTGCACGCTAGGCGTGAGGACGGCCCGGATTTCTTGTTCCTTCACTTGCTGGAGCCCCACATATTCGGAGAGGACTTCGTGGACTCTGTCGTGGAGCTCCTCAAGCAATTCAACGTAACCAAATACACCCAAGTCGGCAGCGTGTCTGACGCTGTGCCCCACACACGCCCGTTGCTGCTGACCGGGTTTGTGCCGGAAGACGCGGCCAGTCGCTATGGGATACAGAAATCCCAATACCAGGGCCCCACGTCCATTACCACGCTCATCGGCCAGGAAGCAGCCAAGACTGGCATAGAAACCCTGGTGTTTCTGGTGCGTTTGCCTCACTATGCACAGCTTGACGAGGACTATTCAGGAGTCTCTCGTATACTTGAAGTCCTATGCCCTATGTACGACCTCCCCGACGTGTTGATAGACGCGGAGCGGGGACGCCGCCAGTACCAGCAAATCGACTCGGCCCTTACCAGGAACCCGCAGGCAAAGAAGCTGGTGGAGCAGTTGGAAGCCAGCTACGACGCCGCCCATAAGGAGACCGAGACCACTCCCCTCCCGCCGGAGGTGGAGAGGTTCCTTAAGGAGATGGACGAACGCCTCGGCGAAGAGCAGGGAGAGACGCCCAACGACTGACGAAGCAGGTCTGACGGGCATCGGGACAGCCGGTGGAGGTATTGAGAAGATGCACTGTATCGAAGAGCAACTGACCAAGAGCAAAAACATCGCAGTAGTGGGTCTTTCACCGGACCCTTCCCGTGACAGCAACCACGTGGCCGAATATCTCCAGACGCAGGGTTACCGGATATTCCCGGTGAACCCCTCCGTTGAAGAGGTCTTGGGAGAGAAGTCCTACCCGGACCTGAAATCAATCCCCGAACCCATAGACTTGGTGGACATCTTTCGCCGCTCTGAATTCGTGCCGCCCATCGTCGACGAAGCCATAGAGGTGGGCGCCAAGTACATCTGGATGCAGGACACGGTTGTCCATGAAGAGGCGGCACAGAAGGCGTTGGACTCAGGGATGCTGGTGGTCATGGACAACTGCATCGCGCGGGAACACGCCAGGCGGTTTGGCAACAAGAGCTAGCGGATTCACATAGGCGGTCAACCCGCTCTTGGATGGGTCTTGACGCCCACGAGAGAGCGCTCTAGGACAGCCCTAATGCATCCGTCATTCCGGCGCAGGCCGGAATCCAGTAGGGTTGGCGGATTGTCTCCCGGTCATCCCTACCTTCCCCTAACGCGGAGACAAGGAGCAGTCGCAGCCGGATTTGCTACCCAACCGTGAGTCACACCCAACGCTAAAGAGGTATATTCCCGTGCTTCTTGGGCGGGAGCGAGTCCCGTTTGTTGCGCAGCATGTTGAGGGCGCGAATCAGCTGTGGGCGCGTCTCCGCCGGGTCTATGACGTCGTCTAGGAAGCCCCGGTTGGCCGCCACGTAAGGGTTGGCGAACTTGTCACGGTAGTCCTGGATAAGCTCGGCCCGCCGCTCGTCAGGGTTCTCGGCTTTGGAAAGCTCGTCACGAAATACGATGTTGACGGCTCCGTCGGGTCCCATGACGGCTATCTCGGCGGAGGGCCAGGCTAGGTTGATGTCCCCCTTCAGGTGCTTGCTGCTCATGACGATGTAGGCGCCGCCGTAAGCTTTCCTGGTCATGAGGGAAATCTTGGGCACCGTGGCCTCGGCGTAGGCGTAGAGCAGCTTTGCCCCATGCCTGATGATTCCCCCGTATTCTTGATCGGAACCGGGCATGAAACCGGGCACGTCCACCAATGTTACGAGAGGGATGTTGAAGCAGTCGCAGAACCGAACGAACCGTGATGACTTAACCGAAGCGTTGATGTCCAGGACGCCGCCCATATATGCAGGTTGGTTTGCCACGATCCCCACGGTCTGGCCGTCCATGCGAGCGTACCCCACCACAATGTTTCGGGCGTAATCTCTGTGGACCTCAAAGAAGTCCTGGTCGTCCACAATGCGGGCGATGACCTCCCGGATGTCGTAGGGGCGGTTGGGCTCGTCGGGAACTACGGAGAAGAGGTCAGGGTCGGTCCTGTCGGGAGTGTCCAAGGACACCAGCTTCGGTGAGTCCTCCATGTTGTTGGACGGCAGGAAGCTCAGAAGGCGTCTTATTTGGGAAAGGCACTCATCGTCGGAGGCAGCGATGAAGTGGGCGACGCCGCTTCGGGTGCCGTGGGCCTGTGCCCCGCCTAGGGCCTCGTGGGCAATGTCCTCACCAGTGACGGCCTTTATCACGTCAGGGCCAGTGATGTACATCTGGCTGGTACCCTGCACCATGAATATGAAGTCCGTGATGGCGGGAGAGTATACTGCGCCCCCCGCCGAGGGACCCATGATGGCGGATATCTGCGGGATTACGCCGGACGCTCTGGTGTTGCGGAGGAATATCTCGCCGTAGGCGGACAGGCTGAGCACGCCTTCCTGTATGCGCGCTCCCCCGGAGTCGTTTATGCCTACTATTGGACTGCCTGCGCTCATGGCAAGGTCCATAGCCTTGCATATCTTCTGGCCCACGACCTCAGACACGGAGCCGCCCATTACAGTGAAGTCCTGGGCGAAGACGAATATCTGACGCCCGTCCACGTTGCCGTAACCTGTTACGACGGCGTCGGAAAGGGTCTTGTTGTCGGCCATGCCGAAGTCCGTCGCCCGGTGGGTGACAAAGGCGTCAAGTTCCTGGAACGTTCCGTCGTCCAGCAGGTCTCGGATCCTTTCCCGTGCGGTAAGCTTGCCTCTGTCGTGTTGCTGCTGGATTCGCCGGTCGCCGCCTCCCATGCGGGACTGCTCCCTCATGGAACCCAGCTGTTCGATCTTATTTTCGGATTGTCCTTCGATGGCCATGCACCACTCCGGCAGCGAATGATATGGGAGTCCGGGAAAATCTGGGCAACATGCTAGCAGAAGGGGGTATCGGGCGCAACACGCACGGCCCTTCGAAGAAGGGGTCGGTGATACAATGTTGAGGCGACTATTTATAGGTCACTAAAGTCGAGCGTTAGTCATGCCGGGTCTTGGTTCTACGATGTCATCCGCATCCATACCCCCTACGCAGTGCGGCCCGCTGACCCTCCAATGGGGTCGACGCACTTACGTCATGGGCGTAGTGAACGTAACTCCCGATTCCTTTTCCAACGACGGTCTGTCCGCCGACCCTCAAGCCGCCTTGGAGCAAGCGCTGCGCATGGAAGAAGAAGGCGCCGACATTATCGACGTGGGCGGCGAGTCCACCAGGCGGTATGACGATCGGCAGGGGGCTGCTTCTGTCAGCGCCGAAGAGGAATTGCGGAGGGCGCTTCCGGTGGTTGAACTCTTGGCCCAGTCTATACGGGCGCCGGTCAGCGTCGACACCTACAAGCCGGATGTGGCGCGCAGGTGTGTGGATGCTGGAGCGGCCATGATCAACGACGTTTGGGGAGTGGCCTCCAACCCCGAGATGCTCCGAACGGCAGCGGAGACGGATGTGCCCTACGTGCTCATGCACAATCGCATAGGGCATCAATACGGCGACGTTATGGCTGAGATTGTCTCCGACCTGGATTCGGCCATGCTGAGAGCTGTCGAAAGCGGCGTCTCCCTCGAGAACATCATCGTGGACCCCGGCATAGGGTTCGGAAAGGCAGCCGACCAGAGCCTCGAACTGGAGGGGAAGCTGTTTGAGCTTACGTCTCTGAAGCGGCCCATACTTGTGGGTCCGTCACGGAAGTCCCATATAGGTCTGGCGCTGGGGGGGCTGCCCGTGGAGGAGCGCCTGGAGGGAACGGCGGCGGCGGTTGCGTTGTGCATTGCTGGAGGGGCCGACATCGTAAGAGTGCATGACGTCAAAGAGATGGTGCGGGTCGCTCGGATGTCCGATGCCATTGTACGGGGCTGGAGGCCCGAAGGTTGGCCCGCTTGAACGACGGAGAGGGTGTAAGAGTTTACCTGGGGCTGGGCGCCAACCTGGGAGATCGGGAAGCCAGCATTGACAAAGCGATGCTTGCCTTAGAGGGTTTAGCTGCCGTGGACGGGACGTCTTCGCTGTATGAGACGGAGCCGTGGGGCTACAAGGACCAGCCCAGTTTCTTGAACAGCGTCTGCACGGGAACCACAGAACTTGGGGCGCGGGCGTTGCTTGACGGAGTTAAGGCCATTGAAGAAGAGTTGGGGCGGGAGGCTACCTTTAGAAACGGTCCCAGGAGCATCGACATAGACATACTTTTCTACGGCGATCAAATTGTGGACGAGGAGGGGTTGCAGATACCCCATCCGGGCATACCGGACAGGACTTTCGTGCTTGTGCCGCTTTTGGAACTGGCGCCTGACTTGGTCCATCCCTTGTCGGGTAAAAAGACCAGTGAGCTCTTATGGGAATTGGTCGGAGGTCCGGGACTATCGGGTCAACTTCCCAAAGGAATTGTTCTGTGGAAGCCGGCGCCTACTTCCCTGAAGTCCTAGCGTTCGACTTGCTCGACGGTGTAGCGAAGGGTGCCTCGGGGCACGGCGATTTGCACGTCGTCTCCTACGGTCCGGTCCAGCAGGGCCTTTCCGACCGGCGACGCGCTGGAAATTTTCCCCGACGCGGGGTCGGCCTCACGGGAGTCCACCAGCACGTATGACACCTTCTTGCCGGTGGCAGCTTCCTTCAGGGTCACCTTTTTCCCCAGCCGGACTCGCTTGTCGTCGACCGGTTTGGTTTCCGTAGCCACCGCATTCGCCAGAACCGCCTCGATCTCGCGTATGTTGGACTCGATCATGCCTTGGCGTTCCTTGGCCGCGTCCAGCGGCGCGTTCTCTCGAAAGTCTTTGTCCGCCATCGCCTTCTTGATGTCGTCTACTACCTTGATCCGTTCCTCTTTCAGGATTCCCAGGCGTGAGTGGAGGTTGGCCATGCCCTCTTCAGAGAGTTCGGCTTGTTCGGATGCGGTTTTGAAGTAGAGTCTGTTCCTGCCCTTTCCCTTAATGGCTTTCAGGTGGGGAGCGAGGCTGATTTCGGTGAATCCTGACTTCTTCATGAACGTAAGGAAGGCTTTTACGTGCTTTAGACGGCTGGCAGTGTCGCCGCTCAAGAGGCTGGCGGTCTCTCCATAGGAAGCCACCTCGTGCGGACTGATGCCGCCGACTCGGCGGTCGCGGCCGCACCATTGCACGAACCTGTTCAACTCAAGCTGGCTGACTTTTTGGTCTTCCGGTTCGAGTTTCACCGAATAGGAGCTTAGAGCTTCGGCCAAGGACGGACTGGAGCTTTCTGACACGTTGATACCCCCTTATGCAATACCCGTGGAGGCGAGAGTGTTTTCGCTTTCGGGTGCGAGTGTAAGACCCTGGTTTATGCCTGCTTGATAAGCCTGTCTGAGCCCTTCAAGCGCCGTCTCGCTCGGCCGTTTCCCGTCGGCGAGATGCAGGACCAACTCCGATACGGAGCCATAGGCCCGGTCCACCTTCCAGTAGAACGACAGCAGCCAGGCCAGCTCTCTTTCGTTGAGAGGAGGCGGTATGTCTTTCATGCTGTAGATGGCCTGGTCGACCTTGGTGTAGCGCAGAATACCGGCCTTGTCCTCGGCGTTCTGGCCATAGTACCGGCGGCGGCTCAGTTCGACTATTCTCCGCTTGTATTCCTCTTCTCCATATATGTTACGGGGGAGCCATCCCTGCCTCAAGTCCTCGATTTCTTCGCCTTGGCCATTGACTATGGCGACCGCAACGTCGGAGCGGAGGAGGTCGTCGTATTCGAACTTGACGGCTTCCCTAAGGAGCGCTTCCTGGAGCTTGAGGGTGATTTCTCTGGGCACCTTGCGGTAGAGGTTCCCGGCGGCTTCCTCGTTGGTGTCCGCTCCTAGGCCACCAGTGTTGAAGGCGTAGTATTCCTGAGGAGGACCCCCGTCGGCCATTTCTTGGAGGATGTGGTAGAGCAGGTTGGCGTTGTCGTCCTCAAGCCCAATGATGAAGGGATCGGAGAAGTATTCCACGTAGGGCCTTCCTATGGCCCCCGTGGCGGCGCCCATCTGTACGGCCTCGCCGTACATCAGGACGCGGATGTACTGCTCCAGGTTGAGGCGTCGCAGGGGCGGCACCACCGTGTTCTGGCGCATGACCGCCTGCCATAGCACTTTGTCCGTGTCCTCCATGGGAACGTGGACAGACTCGGTAAGCCGCCCTCCGGAGATCGCCTCGATGATGTGGTCCGACCCTTTACGTTTCAGCAGGCGCGGGCGAGACAGGACCATTCGCATGTTCCGCACCGGGTTTTCCAAATAGTTGGGCGCCCCGCTGGTCATGTCCACCGGGACGTTCTCTAGGGTCTCCTGAGGATTGGGGTCGTCTTTGCTTCCCCGGACCACGTCGTGGGTGATGGGGTCGTCTTCGTAAGTGATCCCAAAGGGGACAGCGTAGAAGTTGTTCTCGGTGCCGTCGATTCCGTAAGAGATGCGGAAGCGTTGTCCGTCCCGTGTGGACTCGGTGGGTTCGTCCAATCGCTGGAGGAGAACTATGTCGTCGTTCATGGGGTAGACGCCCTCTTCCGGGTCGTGCTCTATCCCCAACGTCTTGGACAGCTCGCTGTTGGTTATCTCAATCATTATCGTGAGGGTGCTCTTGCCGTGGAGAGACGGACCAATGGTCACGAGGGCGTTGTTCTTCAGCTTTCCGCTGATGGTTTTCACCCTGGCCATGCTGAGCGCCGCCTGAACCGCCACGCCTTGGGCCTGCTTCACCAGGAACATGGCTATGGAGAGAGGCCCCATCTTGTGTTCGCCGACGTAGTCGAAACCAAGGTGGAGCGAAAGCCTCTTGGTGGGCGCTTTGAACACTAGCTGGGTGATGCCCAATTCCCGGACCTGGGCCTTCAGCTCCTCGTCCATGCCCAGGTCTTCCATCCAGTTGGGAACGGAAACCTCCAGGATGTCGGGGGATTCCGACCACCGTTCTTTGGGCAAGTCGAAGGTCAGTTGGCGCCACATGTAGGGTATCTGCATATATGTGGCGCCGAACATCAACTGTCTGGCATGAAAAGACCGGCCCGGAACGTCTCCGATTTGCCGGTCAGTCTGCACGATGGCTTCGCCCGCGGCGAACTTTTCTCGCATGTACGTATTTACGTACTGGAGAACCTTTGTGAAAACCCGCTGGTTTTGTTCACTGAAGGCCAGAGCGTCCCTGTTGGGTTGGAACCCGTCGATATAATATTGAGTCAGGTCGGGGCGGCGGGCCACTCCCAGTTGGCTGTAGAAAGCGAGACCGCCGTTGTCTAGCTTGACCACGACACCCGGTCCGGCCCTCCTGGCTGCTTTGCCCTCGGCGCCGGCGACTTTAGCGTCTTCGTTAATCTCATTGGCTTCCAACGTGAACTTGTCCCGTTGCTCCTGGGGCAAGTCCTGAAGGATGTTCATCTGTTGGGCGATCCACTCCTCGGATGGGTTATAGAAAGCGCTTTTCTGGTTCTGGCCCAGCCGGACTATGGAAACCAATTCATTCAGGGCCTGCTCGAATTCGGGAACGATGGCGGGGCCGTCCAGCGCGGCCCCCAACTTCTGGTCGGTATCGTCGGCCAATTAGGTCCCCCTGAAATCTGAAACTGCAGTCGTGGCCTTTTTTCGTGTTAGAAAGTCTAGCTTATCTCGCTGGCAGTTAGCCTTATGCTAACTGGTGGCTGGGCCTGTGTCAAAGTAATTTCCGCAGTTTTTCAGAATACCGGTTTGGCGGCATTATGGCAAAGTCCGGCTGAAGCTCCACATGCAAGAGTTCGGCTGCTCCGGAGGGTTTTCGGCCGGCAATTCAGAGAAGTTTTCGACTACAACGTATTGTAGAATACTCGCCTTTCTCCTTGGCTTAAGGTACAATATATCGGATATGGCTTTGGTGGTTGTCACGGCTCAAACTGAGCAGTACGCATCTCACTACATACAGGCTTTGGGGGGGCGTGTGGAGGCCCGGGCAGTCACCCCCGAAAATTCCGGAGATTGTTCCATCGACTGGTTGGAGGGCGCCGGAGGTCTGTATCTATGCGGCGGCAGCGACATACATCCTTCGGCCTACGGAATGACGCCTGAACCCGGCATGAGCCTCGAACTCTGCCCCGAGTTGGACACCCTCGAATTAGAGCTTCTCAACGCAGCGCTGGAACGGGACATGCCGGTGCTGGGAATCTGTAGAGGGATGCAGCTGCTCAACGTAGCCTTTGGAGGAGTCCTATTGCAGGACGCCCCAGGCCACCGTTCACCCGGCGATGAGGACGAGGTTCCCTCGCTTAAGCACACAGTCTATCTGTCGCCGGGGAGCAAACTGGCCGCCATTCTGGGCACAGGCGGTTTCTTCAGGGTGAACAGCATTCACCATCAGGGACTGAAAGAAGCTCAAAAAGCTCCAAGTCTTCTGGCGTCGGCGTATTCGTTGGACGACGGCTTGATTGAGGGGCTGGAGAGTCCCGAGCATAGTTGGGTGGTGGGCGTCCAATTTCAACCGGAACGCACCGACGAGGTCCCCAAAGCCTTCAACAATCTATTCGAGTCCTTCAAGGACCGGGTGGAAGACTACGTTGCGCAGACCGGCTAGGTCGGCGCGGCCCAATATTCACGAGAGGACTTATACATGACAACAACGTCAGAGAACATTCAGCCCATTCCCATAGAACAGGAAATGCGTACGTCGTACCTGAGCTACGCCATGAGCGTAATCGTGTCGCGAGCTTTGCCCGACGTAAGGGACGGGCTCAAGCCGGTGCAGCGGCGCATTCTCTATTCCATGGACGAGCTGGCTCTTCGCCCCAACTCCTCTTATAAGAAGAGCGCCCGAATCGTCGGAGAAGTCATGGGGAAGTACCACCCACATGGCGACAGCCCCGTCTACGAGGCCCTAGTCCGTATGGCCCAGAGTTTCTCCATGCGCTACCCCCTGGTGGATGGACAGGGCAACTTTGGCAGCGTCGACAACGACCCTCCTGCTGCCATGCGGTACACCGAAGCCCGCCTGTCTTCCATTGCTGAGGAGATTCTAGCGGACCTGGACCAAGACACGGTGGACTTCTCCGCCAACTTCGACGGGTCTCTGCATGAGCCGACGGTGATGCCCGGACTGCTGCCAAATATGCTGCTGAACGGTGCGTCGGGCATTGCAGTCGGAATGGCGACCAACATCCCTCCCCACAACCTTAACGAAATATGCACCGCGGCCACCTACCTGGTGGATAATCCGGACGCCAGCGTCGAAGAGCTTATCAAGCGGGTGCCTGGGCCGGACTTCCCCACCGCCGGCATCATACGGGGCCGTTCAGGCATCATTGACGCCTACACTACGGGAACTGGCCGGGTGGTCATGCAGGCCAGGGCCGAAATTGAGGACGTTCGCGGCAACCGTCAGCAGATAGTGGTCACCGAGTTGCCTTTCCAGGTCAACAAGGCCTCGCTGGTTGAGAAAATAGCCCAGCTGGTGCGGGACAAGAAAGTCGAGGGAATTTCAGACATCCGCGACGAGTCGGATCGCCACGGGCTGCGGGTCGTAATCGAGTTGAAGCGGGAAGCCCAGGGCGAAATCGTGCTGAACCAGCTGTACCGCCACACGTCTCTCCGCTCGTCCTTCAACGTGATAATGCTCGCCCTTGTGGACGGGCAGCCCCAGGTGTTGGGTCTGAAACGGGCGCTCCAGCTTTACTTGGACCACCGACGGGAAGTAATCCGGCGCAGGTCCGAGCACCGGCTCAAGGTGGCCCGGGAAAGGGCGCACATAGTCGAGGGCTTGCTGAAGGCCATTTCCAGCATCGACGAAATAATCGCGACCATCAGAGGGTCCGCCGACGCCGCAACGGCCAGAGCCAACCTCGTGCAGCAGTTCGACCTCACGGAAGTACAGGCTACGGCAATACTGGACATGCAGCTGCGCCGGCTGGCCGCATTGGAGCGAGAGCGGCTGGAGAAGGAATACGAGGACCTGAAGAAGACCATCGCCGACTTGGAAGCTTTGTTGGCCGACCCGGCGAAAGTGTCTGCGGTCATCAAAGAAGACCTGGCTAGGCTGAAGAAGAGGTACGGAGACGCCCGCCGCACGGAGATAAGCGACGAGGAGGCCGTCAACCACACCCTTGAGGAGCTCACCCTCCATCAGGAGGTGGCGGTGACTCTGAGCCAGCGGGGCTACATCAAGCGGATCCCCCTGGCCACCTACAAGTTGCAACACAGAGGCGGCAAGGGAGTGAGGGGCCAGACGACGCGGGACGACGACGCCCTCCAAGACCTGCTGGTCGCGGACACTCACGACGCGCTGTTGTTCTTTACGAACAAGGGCAGGGTCTATAGCCTCAAGGCCTATGAAATACCCGCCGCCACCTCCCGTACCACCAGGGGCACGGCCGTGATCAATATGATGAAGCTGGGTCAGAACGAAAAGGTCAGCGCCGTTGTTGCCGTGGGAGACCTTAAGGGAGAGGGGGTCATCGTAATCGGCACCCAGAAGGGTGAAGTCAAAGCTATGAACCTCTCGAACCTGGCCAACATGCGTTCCAGCGGCCTTAACGCTATGGACCTGGAACCCGAAGATGAGTTGGTCTCGGTGAGGATGGGAACCGGCGCCGAAGACGTGATGATGCTCACCGAGTTGGGTCAGGGAGTACGCTTCCCGCTTTCGGAGGCTCCCCGCCGTTCGAGGGCCGCAGGCGGAGTCAGGGGAATCCGTCTAGCCCCCGGAGACAAGATGGTCGGGATGGAGCTGGTGCAGCCCGACGACAACCTGCTTGTAGTGACCCGGACCGGCTACGGCAAGCTGGTCCCAGTAGACCGTTTCCGGGGTCAGCATCGGGGAGGTCTTGGACTGAGAGCGTACAAGACAGGGCCTAAGGTGGGACTGGTCTCAGCCGCCAGGGTGGTGAACAAGGAGCGTGACGAGGAGTTGCTGCTTATATCGGCGAAGTGCCAGGTCTTCAGGACCAGTCTCAGCGAAATATCGTCCCAGGGACGGATAACCCAGGGCGTCATAGTCTGGAAGCCCGACGCCGGCGACGAGGTTGTCTCCCTGGCCTGCATGACCGAGAGAGAGGAAACGGACCACGCCCCCGGCTCCAACGGCGCCGTGCCCACCAACGGCTCAGCTCCAACAACCGAAAAGTAGGGGTTCGTGACCCTGGTCTTTGTTCACGGCGCGGGGGAGTCCGGGCTGTCATTTGCACCCCAGGCGGCCCATTTCACGGATACCGTGGCCGTCGACCTGCCTGGGCACCCTGTGGGTGATCCCAAGGCCAGCATAGCCGGGTACATGGAATGGCTGCGGGGATACCTGGCCGAACAAGGCATCGACCGGCCTGTGGTCTGCGGCCACTCAATGGGCGGTGCGATCGCCCAGCTGTTCGCTCTGACATATCCCGACGAACTGGCTGGTCTGATTCTGCTGGGCACCGGCGCACTTCTCCGAGTCCATCCCAAGTATCTTGACGAATGTGAAGACGGAATTGAGGACCCGGACTCGTGGCTTACTGGAAGGCGGAGCGACTACAGACTGGTTGAGGCTGAGCTTGCCTCGGCTCTTCTGGACCGGGCGGCTCAGATAGGACCGGCGGTCAAGCTGAACGATCTCCGTTGCTGCGACGTTTTCGACGTCATGGACCAAGTCGGCGGCATCAGGCTGCCTACGCTGGTCTTGTGCGGCTCCGACGACGTGATGACGCCTGTAAAATATTCGCAATACCTGCATGACAGGGTAGGGAGTTCGGAGATACGCATCATTGAAGGCGGAAGCCACTTTGTTCAGCTTGAACAGCCCGAAGCGGTGAACTCTGCTATCGAAGAGTTCTTGGATAAGTTGCCTCCTGCGTGATTTTCTCCATGCCGGTACATGGAACAGCAACCGTGAACCCAGAAGTTAACATAATCGTTTGCGTCGACCCACGGGTGTGCGGACACCCGGCCTTCCCCGGCGTCAACGGGTATGAACTGTTAGACGGCCTCTATGGGTCGGTACGGGAGCAGGGGTTGGAAGAGCGAGTCAGGGTCACGCCGTGCCAGTGCATTTTCGGATGCACGTTTGGGCCCAGGGCCGACGTCATCAGACGATGGGACGGGGAGAAACTGCTATACGGCTCGGTTTCCGGGACGGTGACCATCTCGGTCAGGGGCCGCGTGGACATGAACGCCATTCCCAGAGACCTGTCGGACATGCTCCGGGACAACCTGCCCTCCGATTGACCCCTACGCAACGCCCAAAGTAGAATTCCTCCGTCCCACGCTCCCCGGAATTCTGACGATTGGCGGGTGAACGGCATGAGCGAGTCCCTCAGCCACAAACTTGGCGGCTTTGCGTCAACCCTGGAATATGAAAAGCTGCCTCCTTATGTCGTGGACAAGGTGAAGGGGCTGATTCTTCATGGGCTGGTGGTGTCCATAGCAGGGGCGCCTTTGCCGAGAGTCGCCTCGGTCATGGAGATGACCAAACGGGAAGAACCCCGGCCGGACGGCGCGGCCTTATGGGTGGACGGCGCCAGGGTCAGCCGCCGGGGTGCTGCTTTCGCCAACGCCAAGATGATGCATGCCACAAGCCAGTCCGACTCCTACCGGATGCTTACTCACCCCGGGCCTTGCGTAATACCGCCCGCCGTGGCGTCCTGCGAAATTGATGGAGGCTCCGGGAGCGACCTGATAACGGCTGTGGCGGCGGGCTATGAGCTGGAAACCCGCATAGCCAGCGACTTCATCCCAACCACGCAGGCCCGAGGGTTCAGGTCCAGCCCGGTCTATGGTGTGTTCGGAGCCGCCGTGGCTACAGGCAAGGTGTTGGGTTTGGACCCAGGCCAGATGGCCAACGCTATCTCTCTGGCCGCCACCTTCTCCGGGGGAACGGGTGAGGGCGGGCGGACCGACGGCCAGGAAGCCACCATCCACGAGTCCAACGCCGCCGTCAACGGAATCACGGCGGCCTTGCTTGCCAAAGACGGAGTCAGGGGTGCTGACCTGGCTCTGGAAGGGGACGCTGGGTTCTACAATGCTTTCACGGGCAACAACCGGGGCGAGTTATCGTATGCCTTTGAAGGGCCTCTTTCAACGGATGTGGACGCCGTGGCCAGCGGTCTTGGTGAGCGTTACTTCCTGATGGACGTGACGCCCAAGATATACCCAACGGCGGGATATAACCAGCCGGTTATAGAGCTTATGGCCCGCCTCAAGGCCACGCATGAAATCCAATGGGACAACGTGGACCGCATCGATGTCGAGATGAACTGGCTTGAGACCCTCTACCCATCCCCCGCTTTTCCCAATCCCCGCCGGAGCGAACGGAGAGTGGGCGGCACCCACTACTTTGCCGCCTATACCGGTGTGCATGGACACTATCCGGCTATCAGGGAGGGAGTGGCGCCGGGGTCTGCTGCTGGGGCGTCGGAAGACAACAGCGTTCTGGAACTGATGGAACGTGTAAACGTGATCGGGGTGAAGGACCGAGGGTCCTACTCCCCACGCATGACGGTTGCCACGAAAGACGGCAACAGCTACGTGGATGAGATGAACGGCGACGAGACCAAGTGGGGTCTCGAAACGGTTTCTCACCGGCTGCGGGAGATGTTCGACAGTCTGGTGATTCCTGCGGTCCAGCTTGAGGAATTGGCGGAAACCGTCAGCCGTCTCGATGAGTTCGACAGCATAGATACTATGGTGGGGCTGTGCATCCGAAAGGACTGAGGCCCAAGCCGAGAATGTGGGCTCATTGAGGCAGGAGACGTTTGATGGACCTGGGACTTAAAGGTAAGACGGCCATAGTCACCGGAGGCAGCAAGGGCATCGGACGGGCCGTGGCGTTGGCCCTGGCTCGTGAGGGCGCCGACGTGTCGATATGCGCCCGAGGCATGTCGGAACTCGAAGCGGCGGCCGCCGAGGTTCGGGCTGAGACAGGCCAGCGAATCCTGCCTGTGCAGGCGGACATGAACGACCCGGCGGCCATAACGCGAATGGTCGACGCCACGGTCAATGAGCTTGGCGGGGTGGATATCCTGATAAACAACGCGGTGAACTCGTCAGCCGCTCCTTTCATGGAGCTCACGGACGAACAGTGGATGAACCACATCAACGTCAAGGTGATGGGATACATCAGGTGTTCCAGGGAGGTCTTGCCTCACATGACGGAACGGGGTGGAGGCCGGATAATCATGATTGGCGGCATGGCTGCCCGGAGACCGGGGCGGCTCACAAACAGCAATGGCGTGACCAACTCTGCCGTGTCGAATCTGGCTAAGAACCTATCAGACCAGTTCGCACCCCAGGGCATATTGGTCAATTGCATCCATCCCGGCGCCACCAAGACTCCACGCCTTGCAGAGCTCATGGAGCGGCGCGCCAGGGACGCTGGCATCGACGTGGAGGAAGAGGAGCGGAGAGAAGCCTTGGCGACTCCCATCGGACGGATGATCCTACCTGAGGAGGTGGCCGACCTTGTCCTCTTCTTTGTGTCGGACCACGCCGCGGCCATCACAGGCCAGACCATCGCTATAGATGGAGGCTCAGCCCAGGGAGTCTTCTATTAAGCCCGTTTTCGACCCGTCCACTACAGGTGGACTCCTGAAGACTATAGACTCCTTGATAAGGCATGGGCTGAGAGCGGGTGGATGAAGACCATAAGGCGATTTTTGGCGCCGATGTTCCTTACGTTGGCCGTGCTGTCCTATGCCGCCTGCGCATCTGACGATCCTACTTTGCCCGCCGCGATTGACACCCCTGCACCAGCAAAGGGCGTAACTGTTCAAATCATCTCCACCGACTTGAGCGTGGGCCGCAACAGAGTGGCCTTCGCGCTTCTAAATGAGTCCGGCGGAGTGGTTTCAACGCCGAACGTAAGCGTGAGCGCAACGGCGCCTGGCGCCGATTCAACACCCAGTCAGGCGGTCCGCCCGACCTTTAGGAAATGGCCCCTAGGCGATTTGGGGATATACACGGCACAATTGGACTTCTCTACAGCCGGCGCTTGGGGGTTGAGCGTATCGATAATGGGTTGGGGTGGCGTTGATGGGTCTGGCGGAGCGATGATGGAGGTGAAGGCTGAAAGCTCCACCCCAGCTATAGGTTCGCCCGCTCCGGCCAGCCGAAATAAGACTATAGACGACGTGGAGAGTCTGGAGCAGCTTACAACGGCGAACCCACCCGATCCTGAACTCTACCGGTTTACCATCGCCGATGCGTTGGCCCTTGGTAAGCCGTTGGTGGTGGTCTTTGCGACCCCGGCATACTGCAAAACAGCTACCTGTGGTCCGCAGTTGGGGGAGATAGGGACATTGAAGGAGCGGTTTGAGGCACAGGCCGGTTTCATCCACGTGGAGGTGTTCGACGATCCCCATCTGATCCAGGGTGACCTTGAACGCGCTGTTCCTGTGCCCGCCACTGAGGAGTGGGGTTTGCTGACCGAACCGTGGACCTTCGTGGTGGACTCGAACGGCGCCGTTGCGGCGAAATTCGAAGCTTTCACCACCGCCCAGGAGATAGAAGAGGCCTTGCTCCCGCTGCTGAATTAAGGTTAGTCGGTCACTTCCATAGCCAGCAGCCCTTCGTCGGTCTCACGGTAGAGCACCGTCACTGGCTGTCCGAAAACCTGGTGCTCTTTCAGGTGCGATGGCGTGAACCCAATCGGCCCTTCGGTCCTGAACGCCCATAGCACTCCGTCGTCGTCTCTGACCACCAGCGATTGCACCTCGGTCAGAGAGGCTGGCTGCACTCCGACCACAGCGCCCCTAATCTTCTTGATATCGTCCCCGCCGCAAGCTGCGCCGGACAGGGCTGGGATGGTAAAGGCGGCTAATGCCGCTGCCAGGAGAACGCCTCTCACACTATCGACGGCCCATGCTACCAGTTAGGTGCGTAGTCGGCAGCTGAATTATTCGTCAGGCGCGTCTGTTCGGTCCCATCGGCCTTCATGACGATAATCTCGGCGTTGCCTGGGGCGTCTGAGACGAAGGCAATGCGCTTTCCGTCAGGTGACCAGACAGGCTGATTGTCCGTAGCCTCGTTATAGGTAAGCTGACGCTGATCGCTGCCATCGGAGTCCATTACGAAAATTTCAGCGTCCCCGTCTCTCTCGGAAACAAAGACTATACGGTCTCCATGCGGCGACCAGGACGGTTGATAGTCACGGGAGTCGAAGCTGGTTAAAGGGCGTTCGTTCTCGCCAGTGTCGGACATCGTGTAAATCTCTTCGTTGCCGTCCCGCATGGAAATAAAGAGGATGAGATCTTCCTCTGGGGACCATTGGGCGTTGCGGTCGTCGGCTTCCGTCAGGCGTTTGATGTCCACACCGTCCGGGTTGCGTGCGAAAATGCCCGGCCCAGATTCGGAGGCCTCGCCAAGATTGAACACCACAAAGCCTCCGTCGGGCGACCAGCCGGTCAGGCTCGGGACGGTCTCTCCTGTCGAATACACGGTGTTCAAAGTCCCTTTGTCCCCGTCGGCGTCGATGAGGAGAATTTCGTTGGCTCCTTCTCTCTGGGAAACGAACGCAATGCGCTCGGCGTCGGGCGCCCACAGGAAATTGCCGTCGGGTCCCTGTATGTTCGTAACTTTAGAGTTGGCGGGATCCTCCCTAGTGGGGTCTATCTTGTGTATCTCCCGGTCTCCCGATTCGTCGGAAACGTAGGCTATCCACTTGCGGTCGGGGTCCCATCTCGGCTCCCCGTCAAAGACGCTGTTGGCAGTGAGGCGTATAATTTCGTCTCCGTTGCCGTCGCGGTCGGAGTCTTTCGAGTCCATGACGTATATCTCCGGGTTGCCGTCCCTCTCCGACACGAAGGTGATCTGGTCGCCTCGGCCTCCGCCCAGGCAAGCCCCGGCTAGCAGGGCTATCAAGGCCAAGGCGCAAAGGAGAACCCCGAACAACCGTAACGGTTCGGACCTGAACAGGCGCGAAGTCGGAAAGCTCGGTGAGGCGTTTACCTCCCGCCGGTGCATCGTCCACCCCTCTCAACACTTATTGAGCCGATTCTATCAAACCGGCCCCTGGACTGAGAAAGGGAATGGAAGGCGGATTTTGGCGTAACCGCAGCGATGTTTTGCTTCAGGAACCGCCACCGACACCCTAACCGCTCAAGCTGCGGGCAAAGGCAAGCCACGTCCGGGCGCAAGGAGCAGGCAGTATGTGTTGGACGAACCCACGAACTCCGGGGAAGACCACCCGGCGTCCGTTAGGAAATATGTCCGAAGCCTGCCTGAAGTCTCCAAGGAACTCTCCCTCGATGTTTTCAGCCGCCATAATCAGGACGGGAATCTGGACGTCCTTGAGAAGGGGTCGCAGGTCGGGCATAGCGTCGGCCGAGCCCTCGAACGCCATTACCACCGCCGGGTCAGTGGAGGCCATCTGGTCTATGTACCACCGAGTATATGCGGGGTCCACGATTAGCGGGTCCATCCTCCTGGAAATGGTGTCCTCGACCCAGGCGCGTATGCCTTCCCGCTCGATCAGCTCGGCGGCGATTACATTGCTCTGGGGATTGGCGAAGTTGGTGGGCGACGTGCAGGTCGTCAGGCTCAGCAAGCGCTCCTGGTGCAGGGTGGCGAACCGCATGGAGATAGTCCCGCCAACGGTCTCGCCCACCAGGTGGAACTTATCCAGGCCCAGGCCGTCGGCAAGTTGGAGTATGTCGTCGGCGTAGCTGTCAAGGGACCATTTGAAGCCCGGCTTCACTCTCTCCGAGTCGCCCATCCCCCTCATGTCCATCCTGACCACCCTGTAGTGGCGCGCTAGAATGGGCGTCCATCCGAACCACATGCGGTGGCTCTTGGCCATGCCGTGGTGGAGTATGACAGTCTCCGGTTCAGTCCAGGGGTCGGTGAAGTCGTCAATTGTGTAGAAGAGTTCCATGCCGTCCCGCAGCTTGAATCTCATGGCTCCCTCCGGTCTATGCTGAAGTCCTGGTCTATACCTTGGGGATGATGTCTTTGGCTAGCCAGTCCAACCTTTCCAGGGTGGCTGGCATGTCCTGGCCTCGGGCGTCGAAAATCAGGTGCTTGGCCCCGGCCTCTTTGTAGGCTTGGACGTCGCCGATGATGTCGTCAGCGCCTCCGGTGAACCTGCGCCGCTTGCCGCCCTGCATGGGCAATGCCGAATCGTACAAGGGCGCTTTGAGCGACAGCTCGATTTCTTCCGGGTCACGCCCAGCCGCTTCGGCGTATTGGGCCAGCACTTGCAGGTCCTGGACCACCTCCTACGGTTCCAGGGGAGCGACCGGCTGGGCGCCCAGGGGATGCCAGCCGTCGCCCAGGCGGGCCGCTCTCCGGATGGCCGCGCGGCTCTGGCCGCCTACCCATATCGGCGGATGGGGCTTCTGTACCGGCTTGGGCAGGAAGGTGAAGCCGGAAAAGTCCACGTACTTCCCGTGGAACTCCGGCTCATCGGATGTCCACAGCTCTATGATGGCCTTGAGGTACTCGTCGCTGACGGCGCCGCGCTCTTCGAAAGGCGGCAGGTCCAACGCTTCGAACTCCTCTCTCATCCAACCCACGCCGATTCCCAGGGTCAGCCTTCCCTTGGACAGATAGTCCAGGGTTGCCAGCGTCTTGGCCACGATGACCGGATGCCGATTGGGAAGTATCATTACGCTGGGCACCAGACGGAGCTTCGTGGTGGCGCCGGCCAGGAAGGTCAGGAGAGTAAGCTGCTCCAGATAGTCTCCGCCCTCTCCTCCGGGGAATTCTCCGTTTACCGTATAGGGATAAGGAGACTCGATGGTTTTGGGGATGATGATATGGTCTCCCACCACCGCGCAATCGAATCCAAGCTCCTCGCCCTTCTGGGCCACGGCGATTAGATTGTCGGGGGTGGCGTTGGGTCCAGTGTTGGCGAGGTAGAATCCGAACTTCATTCCTTCCTCCTGCAGGGCTGGGGTTTTACCAGGGGTTTACGGGTTATCCTAACACATTAGCCCGTAATAGGACGCTTCCACAGGCCGGGTGGGCTATGGTGTGGCCTATAATGTCAGGGCCGGAAATTCCTGAAACGGGAGGTTGTCGTATGCCATCGCTTAACCTGGAAGAAGCCGAAAGAATTCTGGCGGCGGCTAAGGCAAAGGTCCAGGAGATGGGAGTGAGACTCTCCGTGTCGGTGGTGGACCCGCGGGGAGACCTCATCGCCATGTTTCGCACCGACGGGGCTTCGTGGAGGACGCCCCTGATTTCCCGGGGCAAGGCGGTGGCTGCGTCCTGCTTCGGAATGTCGTCAAAAGACCTGGAAGAGCGGTTTAGCATGCCCTTCATGCAGGGTTTCATGGCGATGCAGGGCGGCCACATGATTCCGGGACAGGGGGCTTTGCCTGTGTTCCGGAACGGGGAGCTGATTGGCGCCGCCGGGGGCAGCGGGGGGAGCGGACAGCAGGACGAGGACGCGGTAAGGGCAGGCATAGAGGGCGCAGGCTTTAGTACGGCGGCTTAGACCTAGCGTCAACCTTTCACGTATTTCTCATCCAGGTACCCATACATTGGCAAGAATCTCGTTTTGTAGCTCCGTGTGCAAGATAGCCTTGTCGTCAGTGGGAAAGGCGGGTGCCGTGCTGGCCGTGGCGCTTCTGATTGCGTCGATGTCGGCCTGCGGCTCAGAGCCTACACCGACCGCCACGTCGGCGCCGACATCGACGCCATTACCTGATCCAACCGTCACGTCTACACCCAGACCGACAGCCACTTCTACATCTAGTCCTACGGCCACACCCTCCCCTGTGGCTGCTCCGACTCTGACGCCTACTGCTACGCCCACTTTCACCCCTACACCCGCGCCTACAGCCACTTCCGTGCCCCCAGAAGTTGCGGTAAGGGCGGTGATAGGGGGGAAGTCGTTTAGCCTGGAGGTGGCGGACTCGTCGGAGGAGAGGCGGCTTGGACTGGGCGGGAGGAACGGTCTGGAAGAGGGACACGCCATGCTTTTCGTATGGCCCGAGGAACGTCCGGTGACTATGTGGATGAAGGACGTACCCTTCGATCTGGATGCCGTATTCTTAGACAAGGACCTGAAGATAGCCGCCATTCACGCTATGAAAGCGCAGCCTGGAGAGTCCCTTGACGACCTCGTTCGTTACAGATCGGGGGAGCCGGTGAAGTACGTCCTGGAAATAGCTGGAAGCTTAGCTGAGGAGTGCGGATTCGCGCTAGGAATGGACGTCAGGCTGGAGTGAACCTAGTAGACGTCCAGGGTGAACCTGGGGCCGTTGGAAGAATAGACGAAGTCGAGCAGTGATTCGCTCAGATGAGCGTTCAGTTCCAGGTCCACTAGAAGCACCGGCGTGTCCATGAACTCCACCACCTGGTCATGGGCTCCCTTTTCGTCGACGACTATGCCGAAATCTCCGTCGCCCACCCACATGGGAGGAGTGGCCAGACGCAGGAATTTGCCCAGTTCCAGGTCCCTGATTTCCAGGATGCGGTGCAATTCTTCTTTTGCGGACTCCGTAACGTCGAACAATCCCATCCGCCGGGTCGTGAATGTTTGGGAAAAGCAGACAGCCCAACGGACCTCGCGGGGCACCCCTGACGGGGATTCCAACTCAGCTCATTGGACCGTACCGAAGATTGTAGCACACCCGGAATCGAGTTGTCAACTTTTTGTATCTGAGCCAAAATTTCCCCAGCTTTTCCTAACGGAACTGACCACCTAACGGCTAGCGCAGTAGCCCCGAATTCCCGTTTCCACCACGAAACTATCCGTCAGATCCCCTAATGCCAAGTGTGGCTCATATTGACCGGCAGCAATGTCGCACAAGTGGCCGATCAATTCCTCGCTCCCATCCACACCCATCTGCGCGAGGTCATCGAGGGAATCCACCCCTTCCAGCGCCTCCCGGAGAGTATCAACCACCTCTTCCACCAGGCCCTGGGCCTGGTCCATCAAGGGGACTGGTGTTGGCGTCGGGGTCGGGACTGGGGTTGGCGTCGGGGTCGGGACTGGGGTTGCCGTTGGGGTCGGGACTGGGGTTGCCGTTGGGGTCGGGACTGGGGTTGCCGTTGGGGTCGGGACTGGGGTTGCCGTTGGGGTCGGGACTGGGGTTGCCGTTGGGGTCGGGACTCCGGCACAGGCACTCAACAGCAGAATTCCAAAAGCTATCGTACCCACCAAGATAAACCTAAGCTGCATCGGATTAGTCATTTCGTTCCCCTGCCTTAATCAAGGTCGCCTTGATTCTACGAGGCGCGTCAAACGCAGGATGAATTCGGGGCAATTTTAGTTATGCACTTCCCTCATCAGTCGAGGGGAATTCGGGGTTCAGATTAGAGTTACCGGAACTAGGCCTACTTGGGACGAAAACTAGGAGTATGGATGCTCTAGGATGTTTCAGTGGGCAGCAAGCCTTCGAGTCGTGCCACGAACTGGAGTACGTTGTCCAGGTCGCGTTGTACTATTTCAGGGGTCAGCCAGTCTTCGTAGAAGTTGATGTGGAGGTTGTGGGCTTGGGCAAACAGACCGAGCAGCTCCGAACCGCCCGTCTCGCTGTCCAACGCCCTGACCGCCTGGAAAAGCAGGACATGGTTGTCGTGTCGCCAGCCCCGTTCCGAGGCTACGGCCTTCACCATTTGGGCGGCGGAACCCCACCCTTTTTCTGAGGCTTGGCGCAGGTCGCGGGCGGCGTACTCCGCTTTAGCCTGGGCCTCAAGGCGGCGGCTGGCTTCGCGATAGGTGGCGGTTGTGGTCATGCTCTCCCCTCTCTAAACGCATTGTAGCACAGCGCCCCATTCTCCTCTTCCTCTTTGACTGCCCTGTGCTTGTCGTAGGATAAAGGCAAGACCGGGAATTCTTGACACCTCTCAGGCCCCAATCTAAGATTGTGCCCACTACAAGAACGGCGCCTATCACGGCACCGAAAGAGAGTCCGACCCATGTTTACCGGGGCGCAGCAGGTATTTCCAGAGTCGGCCGGTGTGAATGATAAAGGCCACCTGGTTATAGGAGGTTGCGACACGCTGGACCTGGCCGACCAATACGGCACGCCCCTCTACGTATTTGACGAAGACATGGTGCGAAGCATGTGCCGTGGTTTCGTGGAAGGGTTCACGGCTAAGCATGCGGACACCACCGTGGTCTACGCGTGCAAGGCCTACGTGAACCCGGCCCTCGCCCGCATCCTGATGGAAGAGGGTCTGGGCTTGGACGTGGTTTCCGGAGGAGAACTGGCCGTGGCCCAAGCGGTGGACTACCCGTCCCGGCTGGTGTATTTCCACGGCAACAACAAGGGGCCGGCGGAGCTCCGTGACGCCCTCGATTGGGGCATTGGGCGTATTGTGGTGGACAGCTTCTACGAGCTGGAGCTTCTCGACAAGCTGGCCGGTGAAGCGGGGAAGACTCAGGAGATAATGGTCAGGGTGTCTCCGGGAGTTGACCCCCACACTCACCACCACACCACCACCGGCACCCTGGACTCCAAGTTCGGATTTCCCATAGAAACGGGACAGGCCGACGAGGCCGTCCGCATAGCCCTTAGGGCCCCCAACCTGGACCTTATAGGCCTCCACTTCCATCTGGGATCGCCCATCTTCCACGTGGAACCCTATCAAGCCGCCATGGACATTGTCCTGGAGTTTGCCTCCAGGTTCCGTGAGGAAGGCCTGAATCTACGGGAGATCAGCCCCGGCGGAGGTTTTGCCATAGCCTACACCAGGGACCAGGAGCCTCCTTCCATAGGCGAGTACGCAGACGCCATCGTGTCTTCCATGCTGGAAGGCTGCCAACGTCTGGGCATGGATGTCCCTAGGTTGATCATCGAGCCGGGGAGGTCCATAGTCGGGCGGGCCGGAGTCGCCCTGTATCGGGTCGGCGCCGTGAAGGATATTCCAGGAGTCAGGAAGTACATCTCTGTGGACGGCGGCATGGGCGACAACATCCGTCCGGCCCTCTATGACGCGGCTTATGAAGCTGTTGTCGCCGGGAAGGCCGACCGGACCGGCTCGGACCTTGTGACCATAGCTGGGAAGTACTGCGAGTCCGGCGACGTGCTGGTCCGCGACGTGAGCCTCCCAACGGTGGAGTCCGACGACATCATTGCGATCCCAGCGGCGGGAGCCTACTGCCTGTCTATGGCCTCCACTTACAACATGAACCCCCGCCCTCCTGTAGTGGCCGTCAAAGACGGAGACTCCAGGTTGATGCGGCGGCGGGAGAGCTACGCGGACCTAATGGCCAACGATGTCCTATAGCTGATGTGGCGGGTTAAGGGACAGGACGGTCTAGTCCATCAGCTTGACCGGAGCATACGACAGGGCGTATACGCCCACGCGTACCTGATAGTAGGCCCGTCCCAGACCGGCAAGCTCACGTTGGCCATAGACATGGCCCAAGCAGTCAACTGCACCGACCCTCCCAACGCTCCCTGCAATGAATGTTCACAGTGCATCCGCATTGCTTCTGGTCAACACGCCGACGTTGTGGTCCTGGGGACCTCCGCCCCCCAGAGCGACACTGCGGGCTCTTCCGAGGGGCGCCGCACCCGGACTGAAATCGGCATTGGAGACGTCCGAGATATACAGCGTCTGACCAGCCTGACTCCCGCCGAGGGCCGCACCCGGGTGATTGTCTTCGAAGATGCCCACCGTCTGAGTGAAGAGGCCTCCAACGCTCTTCTCAAGACGCTGGAAGAGCCTCCCGTACAGGTTATGCTGATTCTTACGACCCACTGGGAAGATGGGATACTGGCAACCATACGGTCACGGTGCCGAACCCTGGAGTTCAAGCCAATGGCGGCGGCCCAGGTCTTGGCCGTCCTGACTGCTGACTTCGAGGTTGAAGGAGAGGAAGCCCAGTTGCTGGCCCGGCTCTCCATGGGCAGGCTGGGCTGGGCGCTTGAGGCCCACGCCGACGCTTCCGTTATGGAGTACCGCCGGGACGAGTTGACGCGCATCTCCGAGCTTTTAGACGCTACGTTGGAAGACCGTTTCGCTTACGCGTCGGATTTATCCAGCCAGTTCTACCGGAACAGGACCGAGGCCTTGGACGTGCTGGGCTTCTGGCTGAGGTGGTGGAGAGATATGCTGGTTGTCTCGGAAACGGGGGGGGACAGAGCGGCGGACGTGGTCAACGTGGACTGGAGGGAGAGTTTAACCAGGGCCGCCGCCGGCTATTCCACGAGCCAGATTTCGGGCTTCATTAGGACTCTCTTGGAGACGATGGAGTCGCTTGAGCGCAACGTCAACGCACGCCTTGCATTGGAAGCGATGATGCTCACCATGCCTGGCGCAGAAGCCAGGGTCTAAGGCAAGTCCATCCAGGGCAGGAATGTTCGCCACTCGTCCAGTATGGCCCTGTTATGGAGCACATAATAGGGGTTGGCATAGGGTTCTCTAGGATGCTTAGCCAAGTTCATGCCCGCTTCCACAGGAGTCCGCCCGGCCTTTCTGCGGTTGCAGGGTATGCAGGCCGCGGCCACGTTCTCCCATGAGCTGTCGCCGCCCTGTCGCCGGGGCACTACGTGATCCAGAGTCAGTTCTTTAGGCTGCGCGCCGCAATACTGGCAGGTGTGCCGGTCCCTGAGGAAGACCTCTTTCTTGGAGAGCTTCCTCTTGGCGAAGGGCCTGCGCACCAGGTTCACCAGGCGTATGACCGACGGTATGGGGAAGGTAGTGCGCTGAGTGCGAATCTCGCCCCGCCCGTTGATCAGCAGCT
This sequence comes from Dehalococcoidia bacterium, assembly GCA_965224415.1. Classification (GTDB taxonomy): domain Bacteria; phylum Chloroflexota; class Dehalococcoidia; order Lucifugimonadales; family JAGWBF01; genus DAOUJI01. The sequence goes on from CBDCZB010000004.1 coordinate 152,365, forward strand.
CAGCCTTGCCCTTTCCGATAAGAACTACGGCCCGTTTAACGTTGCACACGTTAATGGGCTCGTAGTTCAGGTTGATCACGAGGACAGGCTCGTTCAACATTGACCTATTATACTTCTCGGCGCCGCAGTCAACCAGCAGAAGGAGGATTTCTCCCGACGCCTAGCCCACGGCCAGCGCATAGATCTGTTTTGCCTTCTCAGGCAACGGGTACTCTTGCCAGGAGTCTCCGTTGTCCAGCGAGCCGTACACCTGGCCGTCTCGGGTGGCGCAATATATCTGGTTGGGACGGCGGTTGTTGATGGCGACGGCCATCATCGTTGAAGGAACTTCGAGTCCGTGGTCGACTCGTTCCCAAGTCTCTCCCAGGTCAGGGCTTCGCCACAGGGCGCCTATCTCGCTGATGGCTTTTGCTCCCAGAGTCACGTAGAGGGTCCTGGGGTCATGGGGAGACAGCAGCAGGTCACGGGTGTAGGTGATGGGAGAGCGGTCGGAGATGTCGATAGGCTGCCAGGACTCGCCGCGGTCCACACCGCGGAACATGCCTTCACGGGCGCTGATGTAGGGCACTCCGGGCTGTGCGGAGCTCACCTGGACTCCGTGCAGGTCCAGCCTGTCCGGCCCGCCTTCCGCAATGCCCTTGTTGATGGGTTCCCAGGTCTGACCGCCGTCCAACGTGCGGGTCACTCCGCCCACTTCCAAGGCCGCGTACATCTCGTCGGGGTTGGTCGGGTCTGCGGCCATTGCGATGACCCGGGTCGGAAATGCCATGGTCACCACGTCGTCCCCCAATCTTATGGGAAGAGGCTCCCAACTGTCGCCGCCGTCCTGGGTGCGGAATATCTGGGCAGGAGCCATTCCGGCGTACATCACGTTGGGGCGGTGGGGGCGGAACATCATCGACCAGACCTGGCTGCCGGTGACAGGCATGTTCAGCCGCCTCCAATGGTCTCCCTTGCTGCCGCTCCGGTATACTCCATCGTTGGTCCCGGCAAAGACCACGTCAGGCTGGAGCGGATGGATTTCTATTGCCCGGACTTCCGGGTTCTCAGGTAGCCCGTTGGTCAGTTCCTCCCATTGGGTCTCTCCGGGCCGCTTGCGGAACAGTCCGCCGGTGCCCGAACCGGCATAAACCGTAGGTTCTGTGGTCGCCGCTTCCGATGTCATACTTCAAACCTCTACACCTGATTTTGATCAGTCCGGTCGTCGCCGACCGACGGAATGTCGCCGCTTTCGATTCCATCAAAAAAAGAGTGGGCTGTCAACATGGCTTACAGAGCCGACAGGCCCGCCATAGACGGTGGACAACGTCGACCGCAGGGAATCCGGCGCATTATGGACGCTCTCCAGGGAGTATATTTAAACGCGTCCCGATTATACTTTCTTCACAGTCCACTGCTATCTTGCCTGCGGACTCGCGCGCAACGGAGGCAGTGGACGGAATGGATGGTTTTGTGGGAGGTCAGTGGGCGATATGACGGCGGGCATCGTGGCCGGATCGATTTCGGCTGTTGTGGCGGCCCTGGTTTCCCTGCCGCTGCGGTCTCCTGACGACGCGTTGCTCAACAGCGCCACCGTGACGTTCGCTGCTCTGGCGGCGGGTGTGGCCGCTGGTCTGTTGTGGAGAGGAGCCTCCCCCAAGCGGAGGGGTCTGCTCATATTCGCCGGGCTATGGACAGCGGCCCTTGCAGTGGTCGCCTTGATTTGTGTAGCCGGAGAGACCCAGCTGGACAACTTCATCGGCTTTGCACTGCCGTTGGCGGCCATCGTCTTTCCGGTAACGGGCGTTCTGACGGTCTTGCTGGCTAGGAGCTCCCTGGCCAGTCGCTGGCAGCTAGCGGCTGTTGCCGCCGTGATTGCCCTGGCAGTGGGCATCCCGTTGGCCGGCCAGGGAGACCAGGAAAGCGGCAGGCTTGAACTGCCTCCTAGGACGTACCATCCGGCTCCCTCCCAGGGTCCGGACAGCGGCGACACCATCGTCCTCAGAACATTCGGATTCTCGACGGAGAGGTTGGACAGGTCTTATGCGTAACGCAATTCGGCTCCCGATATGGATAAGTTTGAGTGCCGCGCTGGTAGTTTTTCTGGCGGCTGTGGCGGTGTCATGCGGCGGCTCGTCCCCCACATCCACACCCCCTCCTACGGAACGCCCCACGGAGCCGTCAGCCACCGCTACGTCCGTCGCCGTACCGACTTCAACGGCTGAGCATTCCCCCACCGAGGCGCCGCCGACCGCAACGGCGCGTCCTACCGACACCTCTGCGGCCCCCGAACCCACACCAGAGATGGAGGCCGCCGATCAAGAGATAGGCCAGATTGAAGGGGTGACGTTCGTTATTGGCGAGGGTTCACAAGCCACTTTCACTGTGGAAGAGAAGCTGGCGCAGCTTCCCCTCCCAAACGACGCCGTGGTGCGGACCGAAGGGCTGACGGGAGAAGTGCATTTCGACGGGCGCCCCTCGGTGATAGAGATAGACCTCCACCAGCTGCAAAGCGACCAGCCCCGGCGCGACCAGTATATCCGGGAGCGGATGTTCCCCAACCATCCCATCGCGGTTTTCACCTTGGACGACGCGGGCCAGCTGACTGACGGGTTCACTGAAGGCGAAGAGGTCACGACCCAAATAACGGGTCAGCTAGAAATACGAGGAGTGCAGGCGCCTGTAAGCTTCGATGTGGAGGCGAGAGACGACGGCGACGCCATATACATTCTGGGACGGACCAGCTTTGTCTGGGAAGAGTTCGGCATGACGGCGCCGAATTTGGGATTTGTGGTGGTGACCGACGAGGTGAGCGTGGAAGTCCTGCTTGCCGTTACGCCGAAGTCCTAGTTCTAGGAGCCCCTGATCAGGGCTCCTCCGGCAGCCAGGTCTCAAGCGACTCGATGGCTTCCGGCTGGAGGGCGTAAGGGTTGTATCTACGGACACCGCGAAGGCGCCACTGTGACGGCTTGTGGCCGGCCTGAGTGGCAACAGCGTAACCGCAGACCAGGAGGGGACCACGAGAGTGCAGAGAAATTAGAGATCTTCCGGCCTTTGTAACCCGTACGCAAATTCGAGATGAAAAGGAGACAGTCATGCCTGAACGACAACCCATAATTCCCCCTGGAGTAACCCCGAACCCTAATTTGTCCCCCGGCATACGCGTCGGCGACATACTGTACGTTTCGGGCCACGTGGGCGCGGATGCCAACGGCAATGTGGCCGAGGGCGCCGAGGACCAGTCCCGTCAGGTGATGGCCAACATCCGCGCGGTTATCGAGGCTGCTGGTGGACGGATGGAAGATGTCTGCAAGATAACTGGCTTCCTGACCAACATGGACGACTATCCCGCGTACAACAAGGTGCGGTCGGAGACATGGCCTAAGGACCCTCCGGCCAGCTCCACTGTCGGTGTATCCTCCCTAGTGCGACCAGAGTTGGTGGTCGAAGTGGAGGCCATTGTCCGCCTGCCTAGCTAGGAATCAGTGAAACGCCTATAGCGCAGAGAACGCCGACGTGACTAGGACTCCTGAAGACTGGCTGCACGAGATGGGGATGTCCCTGTGCGAGTCAAACGAGCTGGTGACTAGCTTCGTGCCCACGGTGCGCACAGGATACCTGCTGGGCGTGGCCGGACAAAAGCGAACTGTAAGGAGCCTTGGCTAAGTTTCCTCCGGCAGCCAGGTTTCCAGCGACTCGATGACTTCCCGGAAAGCTGACGGGACCGAATCGTCAGTAGCGTTGGCTGATCGCTTCACCTTGGACATGAACGAGCTATCCATGTATAAGGGAAGTCCCAGGTGGATGGCCAGAGAGACGCCGGCGGCCACGTCCACCTCGGCGTCGACGACGTCGTACTTCTCTTGGATGCGCATGACGCCGTGTACTGCGCCGTTGCCGGTGTCCTTGAGAATTATGCCTACGATGTCCGCATTCAACGCTTGGGCCAGGGACGCAGTGGTATGATGGTGACTCGACAGGTCGTCGGCAAGACCGTGCATATCCGCGGCCAACAGCCTGGCTTGTTCCATTTTGATGCGCACCACGAAATATTTATCAGTGTTTTTTACCCGGACCACCAGGCGGGCGCCGCCGCTAGAGCCCTTTTCAATACGATGCGGGTGAATAGGGACCATACAACCCTCCCTGATCCGACTCTGTTGCATCGAGGCAACGTCATTAAACGACCTGACCATTCTCATGCAATAATCTGGTGATAGTATATACTAAGATATTAGCATAGTATATACTATCACCAGAAGTTAGTGATAAGTTACAGAGCGTGAAATGAGCCGACATAGAGTCGATGATCGAGGCACAAATGACCCTCGCCATCAGAGGGGGAGGGCGGGAGTGAAGCGACCTTGTTTCCGGTCCACTGGATTCTGGCGCAGGCCAGAATCTAGTGGGGTTGAGAGGAGCTAGTCCTCGTTCTTGATTTGCTGGTTCAGGTATAACTCGATGCCGATTTGGTTGATGGTTTCCAGCTGGGTTTCAAGCCAGTCTACGTGTTCCTCCTCGGACCGTACCATCTCTTCCAACATGCCCCGGGTTGTGTAGTCTCCCACCTGGGCACAATGTGTGATGGCTTCTGTCACGACTTCCACGGCGTTCTGTTCCGATTGGAGGTTCAATTCCAGGTCTTCCTGCACGGACTCCCCCACCATCACCTGGTTCATACGTTGGAGGTTGGGCAACCCTTCCAGATAAAGGATGTGCCTGATGAGATGTTCGGTGTCCTTCATCTCGTCCGTGCTGATCTCGCGGAACTTGTTGTACAAGCGTTCAAACCCCCAGTTCTTGCACATCTCCGCTTGGACAAAATATTGGTTGATCGCCGTCAACTCGATAGTGAGGATGTTGTTCAGGCGGTCCACTACGCCATCTTTTGCTTTCATGTATGGGTCTCCTTTAATTCAACAGGGGCATGTTTCTGCCAAGCGTCGGGAGTATAGCATGTTGATTCGAGAAGCCGGTTGGGGGGAGAGAAACAGGGAGCGGAGGGGGGTCTTATGAGCTCTTTGACGACCAACTCAGGCGGCGCCAGACGCGGCGCCCTACGCTCGGGGTTTGCCGGGTGGATCCAGGTTGGGGTTCCTGACGGCCAGCCAACGCGCTGTTGTGCTCTATCTTGACCAACCTGGCAAGCTCGTTGATGTATTTGGCGCACCTGCCGCAGGAGTCACTGTCATCAAAGCCGAACGCGTCCATCAGCGCTTCGGGAGTATTGATCCCCAACCGAGTCAATTGGACTGCATCGGAGACCTTAATGCCTTTGCACACGCACAAATACAAGTCGTAGACCTCAACCGCCCAAGCTTGTCCAATGCGAGGCTGTTAATCTACACTAACTGTTTGTTAGTGTCAATACATTCCGGCCAATTCACCCGAAGCAGTCTCCCTGCCGTAGAGTGGCCTTTGGCTGACGCTAACCGACGAATCAATTAACGGTTTCTTAATCGTTGCATAACTGGAGGTTAACTATTGCAGCCGTAGAATGAATTGAGGAGAACGGCTCGGCCAAAGCCATCGATGGCGCCGAGGCTCTACTCGAATCCAAAGAGCGAGAAAGACGTGTTGGTCGATTCACCGGCACCTAAAAACCGGAAAAGCCGCCGCATTAAGGGTATATTGTTCGACAAGGACGTGCCCCTTATCAGCCACCTTCCTCATTGGATACCGGCTGTGCAGAAGGCTCTGGAACAAATCCAGGACCAATTCGATGGATTCGACCTGAAGTTGGGCGAGGAGGTGGGCATACACCCTTCCGGGAAACTCCTGCCCAACAGCGTCATCGACTCGCTGGTCATACCGGGCGTCGTGAACACTGTCCACGAAACCCTGCTACGCCACGGAGCCCCGGTGGGCCAGGCCTAGGCCGCCTCCGACCGGTTCTCCGAGACCCTGGACCTTGTGCCGAGGGGAGACTACGATACCTTGACTGACTTGGGAGTCCTCTTTGGCTCGGCGCGTCGGATCGGCATGGCAGTGGGAATCATCACCAACGACTACGCCGACAGCAAGTGCTCAGTCCTCCATCTGCGTTGGCGCCGGTTGGTGGTGCGGAGCGGTGAGAGTCAGGATCTGAGGGTGTTGCCGCGGCGCCTGCGAGCTTAGGTTGGCCGACCCAGAGGAGCGGCGTCCGCCGCGGGAGAGGGTAAACGCAGCGGACGCCGCCGTCCCCTGGGAGGGGTTGAAATCAGCGTAGTTCGATCATTGCCAGGTTTTCCTGGTACGTCTCAGGGGCTTCGGCCACGTATCCGACTTCCCGGACAAGGTCGGGGCCGTCGGTCATGTAGAACTCGATGAACGCCTTGACCTCGGGCCGCTCCAGGCTCTTCTTGTTCACGTAGATGAACAGAGGGCGGGCCAGCGGCGTGTATGTCCCAGCCTCAATGGTCTCCGCGGAGGGAGCGACGCAGCCGTCGCCGTTGTCGATGGCAACGACCTTGAGCTTGTCCTGGTTCTCGACGTAGTAGGCGTACCCGAAGTATCCCAGAGAGTTCTTGTCGCCGTAGATTCCCAGCACCAGGACGTTGTCGTCCTCGGAGGGCGTGTAGTCGGGGCGAGACTTGCGGGCCTCTCCTACTATCTCTTCGGTGAAGTAGTCGAACGTGCCGGAGTCGGTGCCGGGACCGTAGAGACGAATCTCATCGTCGGGCCACTCGGACCTTACGTCCTTCCAGGTGGAGACGCTGGAGCCGGGTTCCCAGATCGCCTTGAGTTCTGCCACTGTGAGGCAGTCAACGAAGTCGTTGTCCGGGTTGACCATGACGGAGAGCCCGTCTGTTCCCACCTTGAGTTCGAAGTATTCCACGCCGTTGGCCGCGGCGGCCTCGGCCTCTGAGGACTTGATGGGCCTGGAGGCGTCGGAGATGTCGGTCTCGCCGACGGTGAAGCGCTTGAAGCCTGCGCCGGTCCCGGAGACGCCCACGACGGGCCTCACGTCGGAGTGGAGCTTCTGGAACTCTTCTGCGACGGCCTGGGAGACGGGAGCAACAGTGGAAGAGCCGTCGATCTCTATAACACCGGACAGCTTCTCGGTCGTTGTTGGCGCAGCATCCTCACCGCATGCGGCAGCGAGGAGTACAAGCGCTATGGCGATGGGGACGAAGACGAAGGCGCGACGTATTCGGGAAACGGTGTTTGCTAGCATTCTGTGTGTACATCCCTCCTATATTTTCCCCAGTTGCTACCTTAAGAACGGTTGGTTAACGACGGCTTAACACGTGATTAAGGCGACGTTAACGTAAGATTAAAATCCCGACCCTAGTCGTTGCCGACCTCTCCCAGGAGCAGCGGCGCTTTGGGGGGCATGTAGGACTTGGCGGGCCGCTTTCGCGTTCTGAAGACCGTTTTGGCCTTCGAAGAAGCTATCATAGGACTGTGCGGATCCAGCGACAGTCGGGCCGTCGGAGTTGTTTCGGGCACAGAAACCTGCGCCCGGTCCAACTGCTGAACTCGATCGGAACCGGAATTACGTCCCGGTTGCCGGTGAGCTTAGGAGCAAAAGGGAATGGCCTTGCCCCGCCTTGAAAATATGGGCGGGAGCAAGTTAGTTGGGCCAATCAATTGGTCGAAACCGGGGATGTTGGAGAAACTGGAAGAAACCAGTCCGGCAGTGGCGTTGGCGAGGCTGGAGTCGGCCCGCTCGGCCCTCGGGATCTTGGAAATCGCGTGACAGGTACGGTTCGCTTTTCACACCGGCGATTCGTTAACGTGTTGGATGATGCGGTAACCTTGACCCATGGGGCTACACCGATGAAACAGACGCCGCCGTCCTATGCTTCCCATGGGAGTAGTTGGACAAAAGGGTTGCGAGGCTGACGCTTCGGACATGCCCTATTGCGATGACTACAGGCTGAAGTTCAGCCCTGTGGCTGAGGGGAGCCTCTGGCTCCACAGCCACAGGGCCTTGTTGGGCTTTATTCTCGCTGCATGTCGGAGGGGCTCATGACGCGGAAGCCGATTCCCACCTTCACCTGGTACCAGCCGATCTTCCCGTCGCTGATGGCGCCGCGGACCTCTCTCACCTCGAACCAGTCCAGGCCCTTGAGAGTCTCGGCGGCTCTCGACACGGCGTTTTCAATGGCGGCCTCCAGGCCGTCGGGCGAGGACCCCACCAGCTCGATGATCTTATAGGTGTGTTCGGTGGTCATTCTTTCTTCCTCCTAATGGGTGTAATAGATTTTCAGAGGCGTACACCAGGTCTCGCCCCCCCCCTAGTTGTTCCTGGGGAGACGGGAGACATTGAACCAGTAGTTGAGCACGTCTTTCACAACGGAGTCGAACGCCTTTGAGTCCACGGGCTTGCTTACATACCCGTTGCTGTGGAGGTCGTAGGCTTTCAGCAGGTCTTCCTGGGTGGGGGAGCTGGTGAGGACCACGACCAGAAGGTTCTTCAACTCGGGGTCCGACCTGATGTCTGAGAGCACCTGCCGTCCGTCCTTCTTGGGCAGGTTCAGGTCCAGGAGCACCAGGTCCGGGCGAGGTGAATCCGCGTGGTCTCCTTCCTGCCGCAGGACAGCCATAGCCTCTTCCCCGTCCATGGCGACAGTCATATTCAGATGGAAGTTGGAGTTTCTGACCGCACGTTCCACCAACTCCACGTCGCCGGGATTGTCCTCGACCAACAGCACCTCTATAGGTGTATCAAGAGTTCCCATGACCCACCTCCCTTCAAGCCGGAATTGTGAAATAGACGGTGGTCCCTTTGCCTTCGTCTGAGTCCACCCAAATGGCCCCCCCGTGCCGCTGCACTATCTTTGCCGATACGGCCAGCCCCACGCCGGTCCCCGGGTACTGCCCCCTGTGGTGCAGTCTCTGGAACATCTGGAATATCTGCTCGTGGTGGCGGGGAGCTATCCCTATCCCGTTGTCTTTGACTGCAAACAGCCAATGTTCGCCTTCCCGCGCTGCCGAAATGTCGATTCTTGGCGCTTCTGACGACCTGAACTTGATGCCGTTGGAAATCAGGTTCTGGAACAGCTGGTGCAACTGTATGCCGTCGCCTTTGACGGAGGGCAGGCTTCCGCAATTGACGGCGGCCCCCGTCTCGGTGATGGCGGCTTTCAGCGCCTCTACGACCCGGTCGACTACGTAATTGCAGTCCGCGTCGTCGAACTTGGTGCCGCCTGAACTGAGCCTTGAGTATGCCAGCAGGTCGTCTATGAGGGCCTTCATTCGCTTGGCGCCGTCCACCGCATAGCCTATGTATCTGTCGGCGTTTTCGTCCAGCTTGTGCTGATACTCGTCGGCCAGTATCTCCACGTAGCTGGTCACCATCCGGAGGGGTTCCTGCAGGTCGTGGGAGGCGACGTAGGCGAACTGCTCCAATTCTGTGTTGGACCGGGCCAGCTCTTCGGCGTGCTGTTCAAGGGTTTCGTAGAGCCGGGCGTTCTCCAGAAGCAGCCCCAGGCCGCTGCCCACAGCAGTCAGAAAGCGCACCCGCTCCGGCGTGAAGTATCCGATCTCCCTTGACACGACGTCCAGCACTCCGACGATCCCTTCGCTCCCCTTCACCGGAAGCACGACTGCGGACCTGACACCCTGGGATATGCCGGAGGCCACAGAATCGGGGTGAATGGTGTAGTCGTCTACGACCACCGGTTGTCCATCCAGGAAAGCCTTGCCGGAGACGCTTTCGAAAGGGACCAGGTTATGGCCAAGCTCCGGGTTGCCGAGACCTGCGACTCCAGCCTGTCGCAGGCCCTCCTCGTAATCGTCCATGACCAGGAAAACAGCCCTGTCTGCCTGGGTGATTTGGGCCAGGTCATTGAGCACTCTGGAGACCTTCTCCTGGAACGTGCCGGGCCGGCTGAGAAGGTTGGCCACTTCGAACAGGGTCTCAAGCTCCCGATTTCTGTCGGTCAAAGAGCCTGCTGTTCTTCTATGGTCTTGCTCCAGCCGCTCCAACTCCGTGTTGCGTCTACGGAGCATCTCCAGGTCCTCGGATATTGAAGTCTCTCTGTTGGTCACTATTGCCGTTTCCTAGCTGTCTACGGGCGCCCTCCGGTTGGGCGGCTTCCGCGATGCTCTAATATACTATAATCTCGGGCCAATTTCCCTAACCTGTCGCCTGTAGAAACCGCAGGCCCCCATATTCCTGTTGCCGTCGGTCTTCAACCTTACTAGATTGAGTTGTGATTATAGGCTGGCCTGTTGACATTTTATGATATTAATTATTATAATACTAGTGTAAAGCCCAGGCAAACGGACGAACAATAGGAGATAAGCCGGATGAACGAGCGGAGAGATAAAGAGGTTCGGGACATCCGGTTTGTGGCGACAAGAAGGGTGGAGGGTCCGGGCGCCTGGGCTTTTTGCGTTGAGCGCCAGCACGCTGGCATGAAGCGCACGCAACGGCGGAACCTGAGCTAACGAGCTCACACGAAAAGAGGTGGGGTTATGATGCTTCTCAAGTCCTGCCCGAAATGTTTGGGGGCGATAGTCTCCGACCGTGACCATTACGGAAAGTTCGTCTACTGTCTCAATTGCGGGTGGCAGCGGGACCTTCACGAAGCGCTGGACACCGTGGCTCGAAACCCGCAAGTGCGTCCCATTCGGCGCCCAAAGCAGGCAACGGCCCCGTCCGGCCCGGCCCCAAGTCCTTTGTAACCCTGACGACTGGAAGCCGCCAAGTCTGAGAGAGGGGCCTGTAACCAGGCCCCTCTGCATATCTACAGGGCGTCAATCTAACCCCACGCCCACCGAAACTCATTTCAGAGCAGCCCGCGTCGGCGCCGTCAGCCCCGAAAAGAGGTGCCAGCGGCGGGCAGCCAACTCGACAATCGGCGCCACGTCTTCCTTCAGCAGAAACCGTTCTTCCACCAGCTGCCTGGCCGCTGCTTCGACCAGCGCCAGGTAGGACTCCAAGGAGTCGTAGCGTTCCTCAATGGAGGGCCTGGGGTCATTGGAGGCTTCCCGGTCGGCTTTGGTTGACGGAAATACAAGAGTTGACCCTATTAGCCTCAGTATTTGGTCTGGGGCCCCTATCTCCGGGTGACGCAGGTTCCAGCCGGTGTATGCGGCCAGGGGCACGCTTATATCCGGGAGCCGGATTCCTGACGTTTCGTTGCCGTCGGAATCCACGGACGGCGTCAGAAATGGGTAAGCCATGCCTATGCGCGGAGGAAGCTCGGAGGCTATGCCGGCGTTGGCTCCTTTGCCGAAGTCCATACGGGACAGTGGGCACAGACTGCCCGGAAATCCGGTTGCGGGGAAGGAACTGAACAATGGCTCCAGGGAGCTTGCGTCCAACAGGTCGCCGCGGTCGAGTCGGGGATGCCGGCTGGGAGGCGGCTCCGCTCCGGAGCTGACCCACGAGTCCAGATTCACCAGCATGGCCCTCATCAATGGCCCGTAGTCGACGGTGTTGAAATAGTGTTGAGCGCGTATGCCGTCCAGCGGATTGGAGTCGGTAAGGAAGAGGGCTCCTCGACTGTGCTGTGTGCCCGTCAGCAAATAGATTCGCACGTCGTCCGAAGGTTCGAGGTCCTTGGTTCCTTCGACGTCAGTGTGGACCAGGGCGGCGTCGCCTCTCCAGTACTCGGAAGAGGAGTTGGTCAGGAACACCTTGGGCGCCGCGCCCTTCTTCTTCAACCTGGCCAGCAGCCCGTCTGTTGCTCCCTTTTCAGGATCCGCCTGGAGAGAGTCGGTGAAGGGAAACGTATGCCCCAGGCTATGCCGCACCATCGAGGACGGTTGGCCGTACCGCTGGTTGAACTCCCCTCTACGGCCGCCTGCAATGTGGGGGATGACCCCGTCGAATACGAGCCGGTGTTCCTCGTCCGCGTTGAGTCCAAGATAGAGGAACTCCCGCAGGAAACGTCCGCTTTGGGACGCCCCAAAAGCGTAGGCCCGGTCAATGTTTCTTGCGCAGGGATTGCTGCCCTCCGACTGGGAATGTCGCAGGTGGGACACAACGTCCCTGGTCGCAAGCAATCCCAGTCCCACCACCGGCGAGTAGTTGGTTTTGTAGATGGCCTGGTATATCTTGCCCGGTTGAAACCCCGACTCCAAATAGATGTGGTCCGGGTCCGGCGCCAGCTTACCGTCGGCTATTGAGGAGAACGACCATGCGCCGTTGGGAATGGTCTGCCTGGGTGAGTCTTCCTCGTCTCTGACGGTGAGCACCGCTTCGGGGTCGTCCACTGAGGCGGCGGAGTAGGGTTTGTGGAGCCGGTCTGACAGGGGATGTGTGTGCATCAACGCCACGGGTTGAAACGTGACCGCGACCTTCCCTTCCAGTGGGGCGCCATCCGAGTCCAACGCCTGGGGCACGTGGGCCCTCATAAGGCCTCGTACGTCTGGGACGTCGTGCTGCCAGCCGCACCAAACCACAGTGAACCCCCGTTCCATAAGAAAGCCGTTTCCGGGATCGATGGGAGCATGGGGCGGCGCCACTTGATCGTAGCCGTTGAAGAAACGAAAGACGGTCCTACCGCCTCTGTTCAGTACGTCCAGGAGCAGTCTGCGGGACCCTTTCTCAGGGTCCACCGGCTGCAGGATGCTGAAGTCGGCGCTGAAGGGGACTAGACCGTCGGAGTTCCTCGGAGCCAGGCGCAGGTCTGTGACGACCGAATTTGCCTCGCTCTCTGGGTCAACGGAAAAGTACGCCGTACCGTCGATGCGTTGGTACGGTCCGACCTGTCCAAAGTTCCGTCCTCCATCCAGGATAGTGGGGGAGCCGAGGTCCAGTCTGGTGAGAGCCATGGGGTCCTCCTTCCGGCCGTGAGAGACGCCGTTGGCAGCGGGCATTTGAGGGCGGTCTGAGTATAAGGGCGAGCCATACGCTGGGCAACGCGTGTGGGGCCGGTACGTTCAGGCGAGATAAATCTATATAATGATATAGGGAATTATATAATATCTGTGACAGATGAACAGCTACTAGATTATCATTTACCCGATATAGTTAAGTGTGCAGCATCGATATATCGACATTACTGAGTTCGAACCGTTAATGCAGACGCGCTTAAGAAAACTATCAGAAAGAGGGCTCCAATGGCAACGCTGACATTGCGTAAACAGGAACCGGACACAACCGCGGAACATCCACACCGGCACAAGCTTCTCACTGCCATGAAAGAACGCTTTGCGTCGTTCTTGACCCAGCTGTCAGGGCCTCCCAGGACGAAACGCAACCGGGTCAACGACCAGTTGTTCACCAACAGGTTCGACATTTTGTACCCCAGAGGATAGATTGGTCCTCGGTCAAATTGAGTAACGCCGCCGGCCGGAGCCATCCCACCCATTTCTCTCCGGCTTAGGTGTTTTGCCAACGGGACGGCGCCCCCTCTTCCCTACACCGCCAGCCGTCCCGCTGGCTCGATTACTACAGCAATATACGCAGCCTGCCTCTCCTCGCCGTTCATATGAAGGTCAAGCTCAAAGACCGGCAAGTTCTCATCGACGCTCCCAGGGAGTTGGTCTTCCAGATGCTCAGCGCCATCGGCAAGGGCAGTCTGCCGGGCGGGAACGAGTCTTCACGGGTCATCGAACGAAACGGCGACGAAATCATCGCAGAATTCCTTACGCCGTCGGGATCCAAGGTCTATCGCACCGTCGAACGGGTCGTCCTCTACCCTCATGAACGGATCACCTACCACCACCTGGAAGGCCCCTTAAGCTTTTCCGAAGAGGCCTTCACACTTGAGGACACAGACGACGGCTGCCGACTCAGCTATTGGGGCGTCATTGAGTGCAAGGCGTGGTTTCTGCCGGGAGCAGGTTGGCTCATCGCTTGGACCTACGCTCGTTCGAAGTACAACTCCATCATCCAAGACCATATGGCGAGATTGAAAGCAGCCGCCGAGGCCCGGGCCGCTCGAAGTCACGTCTTTCCGCGAACACGGACTGTCCAGGGCGAATAGGCTCAGGAAACCAGGTCGGCAGCCGCCAATATCCGTATGCGTCCCAAGACGAGTGTCTTGCCTCTTCCCTACGCACACGGATACGGGTTACTCTGATGCTCACACGTCATGGGTTCGCTGAAAGTTCTACTGTGGCTATTGCCCAAGCGCCTCAAGTCCTCGTGGATGTTGTTGGCGGTGGCTGGCTTCGGCGCTCTGGCGTCGGTGACAATCATGGCCGTAGGGGCAGGGCATTCGAACGCCCTGGCCGAAGGCGGCCTGATTTACGCGCTGGAGACTACCCCCTCCATATCTCTCAACGTCCATATCATCGCCCAGAACAGGCCTCTGGAGCCCACTGACTACCCTGTTCTCCGCTCCACTATAGAAGACGGAACAGCCGTCGCCTTGGGGTACGCTTTAGCCGACGGTCACCAGCGGAGCGGACGCACCACACCGGACTTACCCTTCGTTCAGGCCCTTGACGGAACCCCACCTTCCCGGGGCGGCCCGGTAGGCCAGATTTATTTCCTGACGGACATCGAGAACCATTCCAGGCTTACGGCCGGCAGGTGGCCATCCGAAGCCCCGGTAGCCCACGACGGCGGCCTGGAGATGGAAACGGTTGTCGGAGTCGACGTGGCCACCAGACTCGGATGGGATGTTGGGACTAAGGTGTTCCTCTTGCCCTTCGCATTCGATCCGTCCCAAGGAATAACTTTGGACATCGTCGGAGTTGCCGAGCCTCTGGACGCTCGCGAGGAGTATTGGGCGGGCCAGTCTTCCACCTACTTCAATATTGTCAACCCACCTTTCGGACCGTCGATAGTCCCGGTGGTCATCAGAGAGGGCGACTTTTTCCGGGGCTTGGGCCAGAGATTCCCTCTATTGGTAGGGAATTTCTCGTGGCTCTACGATGTGGAAAGAGGTCTGATTGACGCATCACTGGTGCAACCCACCATAGATGCCTTGTCCAACCTGGAGACCGATCTCAACAAGAGCTATCCAAGGACCCTGGTGCTAACCGCCCTGGATTCCACGCTGCAGGAATTCCAGGTAGAGCTGTTGGAAGCCAGGGTGGGCATTTTCTTGTTCGTCTCCATGGTGGGGTTGGTGATTCTTTATTTTCTGGCTGTGACATTAAGCTCGGTGGCCCGCATCCAGTCGTCTGAAGCGGGTCTCTTCAAGAGCCGCGGAGCCAGCGGTAAGCAGTTGGTTGGGCTGATGGCTGCGGAATGGGTGGGGCTGGTTCTAGCGGCCATGGCCCTTGGACCGTTGATTGCCTGGGCGCTGGTGAAGTTCCTGCTGGCGGAGGGCATCGACCCTGCGGGGTTGGGGCGGACCATCCCTGTGGGTCTCAGCAAGGACATGTACCTGATCGGCGCATTAGGGGGCGTCCTGAGCCTCGTTGTCATAGCCGTTACAGGGGCTGGGTTGGCGAGGATCGGACTGGTGGAGTTCTTGAGGTCCCGCTCCAGGCCCCCTGAGAAGCCCATTGTACAGCGTTACTACTTGGACTTGTTGGTCCTGGTAGTCGTAGGGTTCCTCTGGTGGCAGATAGAGCAGAGAGGTGGGTTTCTGGAGAGAGACGTGCTCAGCGGCGCCTTGGAAGGCGATCTCACTCTGCGTCTAGGTCCTGTGTTGCTGCTCCTTGGGGCAGCCCTCTTTACCTTCCGGCTCGTTCCCTTCCTGTACAGGTCGGCTGCCTGGCTGAGCAGCGTTGCGGCGCCGGCATGGGTGGACTTCGCGCTCCGGAGGGCGGCGCGTGATCCCGTGCCCTACGGCGCCGTCTTTATTATGCTCATGGTTGCCGCGGCGGTCGGGGTGTTTGCCGCCACCTTCCAGTCAACCGTGGCCAGCAGTTCCAGTCACCAGTCCCTGTACTGGTCTGGAGGAGACCTGGCGCTGATAGATCCAGGGACTTTCCACCAAGAAACCGTCGATTCGCTGGCTGCCTTGGAAGGGGTCGAGGCTGTCAGTCCGTTTTCCTGGTTCCCGGTGCGTATGGCGGACAGAGTGACCCGGGCTGGCGCCACGTTGGTGGCACTTGACCCCGCCACGCTGCCGGAAACAGCCTGGTTCAGGAGCGATTTCGCCGACGATAGCCTGGAAGGTCTGATGTCGTCGATCCGGACCACTGAAACACCGGAGATGGATTCGGTGACCGTCCCGCTCGGCGCTGAGACGATTGGAGTATGGGTCGACGGCAGCGAACTTAGGGAAGACCACTCGCAAATCACGATATGGGCCAGGGTATCTGACTCTATTGGGATTCATCACAGCTTGATACTGTACGACAAGTCCGTGGAGGGGGAGGAAGGGCGCCTGATTCCCGGCGCTGGCTGGACCTTTCTGGAAGGATCCCTCCCTTCGGTGCAGAAATTCCGGGAACCCTTTGGGCTGGTGTCTATATTCGCGACGTTGCCCAACAGGGGATCAGCAACCCAGACTCCAGGCGGTGTCGTTCACCTTGACGACGTCACGGCCAAAGGGCCTGGTGTTGGCGGGCCGGACGGGCTTGTGATTGAAGGGTTCGAGTCTGGGTTGATCTCTCTTGGTTGGCGTCTTCTTCCCAATGCGGTTCGAGAAGCAGACGTGATGACTCTGTCCGATAGGGCTGCCAGGAGCGGGGCGCAGGGAATTAGGCTGGCCTGGGCGCGCTCCATGGGACAGCCGCCAAAGGGCATATTCATACCGCCTGGCGTGTACCCGCTGCCTGCGATCGGAGGGCCCGGGTATGTCGTGGGCCAGCACCAACGCATCTGGGCAAACGATCCTCTGTTGACGCTGGACATCAGGGCAACGGCCCGTTACTTCCCGACCCTGGACCCCGGACTAAGCCCCTTTTTGATTGTGTCCCACCGGGACTATAACCGGCTGGTGAGCCGCATGCCCAACGGCAAGCCCCTGCCCCGTCCGAATGAGCTGTGGCTGGGCCTTGATTCCTCAACCCCCAGGAGCTCCATTATCGAATCAATCAACGCGGAGAACGTCGCCAGACTGTCGGGTTCGGTGCGCATCAGGGACAGCCGGGCCTATGAGGAGCTGGCTGCCAGCAATCCCCTCGAAGGAGGGGGATGGAATTCCCTGGCCTTGGTGAGCCTATCGTCGTTGACTCTGGCGGTTGCGCTGGCTCTGGGGATCTTCGCCGCGGTGTCGGTGCGCACTGCCCAGATTGACTTGACGGTGGTCAGAGCGTTGGGGTTCTCCCGCAGGCAGTTGATAATGTCTCTGGCAGTGGAGCGGCTGCTGAGCGCCGTTTTGGCGGTGGGGATGGGAGCGGCGCTGGGTTACGGAATAAGCCGATGGACCTTGGGGTTGTTGGACACCACACTCACGGGCCGCGATATACTTCCTCCAATGATAACCACCTATAACGGGATGCTAATGACCGCTCTGGCTGTGGACTTGGGAATCGTGCTGGCGGCGGCGGTGCTGTTTACAGCCCTGATGGCCGGCAGGCTAGACCAGACGGAAGCTCTTCGGAGCGGGCAATAGAAAGCATGTCGTTCCTCAAGCTGGCGTACATAATCTCGGTGCGCAGGATTATCTCAAGCTGGAAACTTGAGCTGGCTCTCTTGATTGGCATCACCGCCGCGGTGGCCCTGATGTCCAGCGGCGTCGTCTTCTCAGAGTTGCTAGCCGACGTGGCCCTCCGACAGACCCTGGAGGAAGCTTCCCCAGAGGACGCGAACATCTCCGTGCGAGCATTCAACAACCTGGAGGACCCAGCGTTTATCTCAAGGGAAGACACCGTCTACGAAAAGACCTTGGACACGGTGCAAGGACGAGTCACCCGGCGGCTGGACGAGTACACCAGGGAGCAGGTCTACATGGTCGAGACCATCACTTTCCTGTTCCAGGGCCATCCGCATTTGGAGTTGGAGTTTGAGGTGCGACCCCGGGGACGGCTCAAGTATTTGCAGGGTATGCTCGACAACCCGCCCGGAAGGGCTGCCGACAGAGTGGAACTGCTCAGGGGCGCACGGCCCAATTCTCGAGGCGTCGGTGATGACGGAGTCTTGGAGGTTGCTCTGGAGGAGGAGGGAGCCGCTCTCTTGGACTTGGACGTTGGCGACAGAATGGAGATATTTCCGGCATCAGGAAACACTAAAAAGGTTCCGGTTGCGGTGGAGATAGTTGGAGTTTTTAAGGCGCTGGACCTGCAAGATGAGTTCTGGTTCGGGAACACATACGCTTTCAACTCGACCAGGAACGAATTCCCGATGGTGCACATGTTCACCTCGGAACCCGCCATCACCAATATTGCAGCGGGGGCATATCCTGGCCTCCAGTTCGACACCATATGGTTCTACTTCCTGGACAGACAGAGCGTCACCGCCGATGAGGTAGGTCAGCTGCAGAGAATGCTTGCCAGTCTTCAGTTCGACGTGCCGGCCAATGTTCCCAACGGCTCCATCCGCGTCACGCTGGACGACGTGTTGGACCGCTATGAACAGAGGCTGCTTCTGGCCAGGGTTCCTCTGTTCCTGTTAGTGTTCCTAGTCACAGTCATCCTCATATATTTCATGGCGCTTATGACGGGATTAATCGTAAAGTCCCGTTCCAACGAAATTTCCCTGATGAAAAGCCGCGGGTCAACCAGTCTTCAGATAGGGATGCTGGCTGCCGTGGAAGGGCTGTTGCTGGCAGGGCCGGCATTGGTGGTGGGATTGGCCCTTGGTGTTGGAGTGTCCCGGGCGTTGGGAGGGCTTTTCTTTGACGTGGGAGTCAGTGGAGAACTTCCGGCCACAAGCCTATCAACCGGGGCCATTCTGCTGGGTTTGGCAGGCGCCCTGATGGCCGTAAGTGTTTTCACCATCGCCTCCGTAATGGCGGCCCGACATGGCATAGTTGAGCTGCGCCAAACGGGCGCCCGGCCTCCAAGTGTGCCCTTTATCCACCGTTATTATCTGGACCTGCTCTTATTGGCGTTGATAGGCCTTCTCTGGTGGCAGCTTCAGACAAGAGAAACTGTGCTGGTGCGATCCATAGGACCTGACGGCGCCGCGATTGACTTTACGCTCCTGATTGGACCCGTGTTGGGTCTGATCGCGTTCGGCTTGATTGTGATGCGTTTCCTGCCGATGGCATTCAGCCTGGCGGCAAACTTGATGCAGCCCGTTGCGCCCCCTTGGCTCTTGCAGGCTATGAGGCATGTGTCCAGAGACCCAATAGTCCCAGGCTCGATGGTCGTGCTGCTGATAATGGGCGTCGCGTTGGGCGTCCTGGGAAGCTCTTTCAGTTCCACTCTGGAGGGCAGCCAGCGTGACCGAGGACTCTACGAGTCGGGAGCCGACCTCAGGCTGGAATATACAGTTTCCCGGCAATACCGGCCAACGCTGGGGCTGGCAGAGGCCGTGGAGGGGGTGGACGGATTGGTCGAAGCGGCGGAGGTCAAGCGCACCTCTGGGAGTCCTCTAACCACCGGGTTCAACACGGGCAATCTGGCCATCATTGGGGTGGAATCAGAGAGAATCGGGGAAGTGGTCTGGGACAGGCCCGACTTCTCAAGAGAAGGAGACTTGAAGGATGCCCTTAGCATTCTCAGGTCCGCCACGGGCTCCCTGGGTCTGGACGACAGCGGAATCCCTTTGCCCGAAGACGCTTCCGGTCTGTCCCTTTGGGTCAACCGCACCAGACCCGATACGCGAAACCGGCTCTATGTGCGCCTCCAGGATTCCAGGGGAACCTATTTCGACAGCGAATTGGGGAGGTTGGACTTCACTGGCTGGATGAAGCTGCAAGCCCCGATATCCCCAGCGGTGTTGGGCCGGAGCTCCAGGAACAGAATACCGCCGCCTCATGTTGTCCCGCCCTACCGTGCGCTGGCCATCCACGGTTCCACGTCCGGGTTCGGAAGCTCATCCGGGTCCGGGAGTCTGCTGTTGAGCGATTTTGCGGTGACAACCTCTCGAGGAGAGCAAGTTCTCGATTCTTTCGAGTCAGTAGAACAGTGGCACGCTCTGGATGACTATTCCAAACCGGGCCTCTACTATCTGGAAGAGACTATGGCTGCCGCAAGAGACGGCAGGCAAAGCTCCGCCAGGTTCACCTGGTCCCCAGGAGGAACGGGAATTCGAGGCGTCAAGACCGGAGCCGGTGAGCCTCCCATTCCAGCCTTGGTGAGCAGTTCGTTCCTGGACGTGGCCGAGGCCGAACCGGGAGACCGGGTTGGCGTCTTTGGACTGACCACGGCCCTTCCCATAGAGATCACCGGCGTTGTCGAGTATTTCCCGACTATGAAGGACCCAGAAAAGACGCCTTTTGTCGTAGTTGACTTGGCGGCCCTCAACCACTACGTGAACCTCCATGCAAGGAACCTGGTGGGCGGCAGCAACGAGTTGTGGGTGAGTCTGGACGGAAGCGGTGATTACGCCGACGGAGCAGCCGCACTCCTGGAAAGCTCTGGAATTAGAGTGGTGGAAACTCACGTTGCAGCGGACATCGTAGAGGAGCGTCTTGACCAACCCTTGGTGAACGCCGGATGGGGCGGCATGTTGTCAATAATGTTCATGGCTCTGGTGTTGGTCAACGCTACGGCTGTGATGCTCTTTTGCTATATGAATATCCAGGAGAGAAAGACCGAATTCGCATTGCTTCGCGCCATCGGTTTCTCCAATCTCCAGATAAACGCTGTGGCATGGTTCGACTTGCTTCTAATAGTGGCGTTGGGCCTGGGGCTTGGAACTCTAGCCGGGGTGTGGATGGGAGTGGGTTTGCTGCCGGTGTTGGAAGTGGCGGAGCAGGGGACGCGAATCGTTCCGCCCATGACACTCAAGACGAATTCGTTGTCGCTCCTTATACTGTCTCTGGCACTCGTAGGGGTTACCGCCCTATCTCTCGCATGGTCGTTTTGGTTGAATGGACGAGTCGAGGTGCAGAGAGTCCTTAGGATAGGAGAGGCGTAGCACGATGGCGACAGCCGCATCTGACTGGAGATGAGAATGAGAAACCGCGGCAGGAACACTCGTACGGCTGATTTGGACGCGGCCCGTGGACGGGAAACGCAGGACCCTTTGATGGCCGCCGACCGCCCGTACATTGAGTGCTGGGACCTGTTCAAGATATACAAGAGGGCTGACCTGGAAGTCGTGGCGTTGAGGGGAGTGGACGTCGAGGTCCGGTCCGGTGAGATGGTAGGCATCGTAGGGACCAGCGGAAGCGGCAAGAGCACCCTGCTCAACATTCTGTCAGGGCTGGACAGGCCCTCAGCCGGTCAGGTGAGGGTCGGGAACCGGGACCTGCTGGACATCTCGGACAGGGAACTGGTGATATACCGAAGATTGGAAGTCGGTTTCGTTTGGCAGGCGACCGGACGAAACCTGGCCCCCTATCTAAACGTGCAGGAGAACCTTGAACTGCCTATGGCTATCGCCGGAGTGGAAGGAGGAGCCCGGAGAAGGCGGGTTAGGGAGTTGTTGGAAGCGTTGGGAATCGGCGACAAGGCTCGCAGGCTGCCTCACGAGCTTTCCGGAGGCGAGCAGCAGAGGGCGGCCATCGGAGTAGCCATGTCCACTCAGCCTCCGTTGATTCTGGCGGACGAACCTACGGGTGAGCTGGACAACCAGACGGGAACCCAGGTCATCGAGCTGCTGAGAAGCATGAACCGCAACTACGGCGTCACTGTAATAATAGTGACCCACCATCCCGGTGTGACTGAGGCCGTCGACAGGGTCTTGCACATCAGGGACGGGCGAATAAGCTCCGAGACCTATATGCATCTGACGTACCAGCGGTCGGGGGAAAGGGTCGAGCAGGAATACCTCGTCGTGGACCGCGCAGGACGTCTTCAGCTTCCTCAGGGCTATTCCGACCGGTTCAGGTCGGCTCGTCTGGCCACAGCCCAAGTGGACGGAGAACAGGTCACCATAAGGCCAGCCACCGG
This sequence comes from Dehalococcoidia bacterium, assembly GCA_965224415.1. Taxonomy (GTDB): domain Bacteria; phylum Chloroflexota; class Dehalococcoidia; order Lucifugimonadales; family JAGWBF01; genus DAOUJI01. The sequence continues at coordinate 174,082 of CBDCZB010000004.1, forward strand.
AGAGGCGGTTTCCCGGAACGAGCCGGAGACTCCGTCCTGAATCGGCTTGGTCTCAATGTCAGTCAGGACCGGAAGGTTCTGGATAGGGAAGCCCAGTGTTAGGTGATAAGACCGTTCGGGCACAGGTGAGCGACCAGATGACAAATGCAGCGCCTGCGAGGGTGGAGTGACCACGCCTTTCCGTAAGGGCTTTTCCAGGGCGCCGTTCGTGCTGGCTCCAATTATGGGAGCCGGTTTCGCTGCGACCTTTATTGTAAACGACCTTCCCTTCGGCGCCTGGGTTTACGTGCCGGTTGCGATAGTGTTACTAGGGGCAATTCCATTCCTGGCAGGTTGGTTGTCGCCCAGGCTTAGTAAAATCGTGCTTTTCCCCGCCAGTGTGCTGGCGAGTCTCAGCGTGGGGTTTGCAGTTTACGGCGTCGATGCTGACGTTGAGCCCATTTCATATACCGTGCTGCTCACTCTGATATATGGTGGTTTGGCCTCGGTGGGATTTTTTGTCGGATGGGTCCTGCGTGGCCATGAGTTCATCAATCATCCTCGTGGGGGAATATAAGTTGAGTCGATTGGAGCGGAGGTCTGGGCTCAGGTCGGGGATGCGTGAACGCCAAAACGTAGAATTGGCCCGTGTCCGTCGACAAGTGAGGCGGACTGGATGACGACTACGGGCGCCCTCATCTCCACCCGTGAGCTGACCCGCACCTTCGGCTCAGGGGACCGGGCCGTGACCGCCGTCAAGAGTGTCAGCCTAGACGTGTTCACCGGGGAGTTTCTGGCCGTGGTGGGACGTTCGGGTTCGGGAAAGACGACGCTGCTCAATCTCATGGCAGGGCTAGACCGTGCCACAACTGGAAGCGTCGTATTCGAGGGCGCTGAACTCACCTCCATGTCTGACGCCGACCTCACCGAACTGCGGAAACGCAGCATAGGTTTCGTCTTCCAGTCGTTCGGGCTGATGCCGCTGCTGTCGGCATACGAGAACGTTGAGCTGCCTCTCCACATCAGGGGAGTCGGCTGGCGGGAGCGTAGGCGGCGTGCTCACGACGTCCTAGAGTCCGTGGGGTTGGGTTCGAGAGCCCGTCACCGGCCCTACGAGCTTTCCGGTGGTGAACAACAGCGAGTGGCCATCGCCAGGGCCTTGGCCCCAGAACCCCAGGTGATATTCGCGGATGAACCCACCGGGGAGTTGGACACACAGACCGCCATGACCATCGGTTCCATTTTGGGGGATGTGGTCGGCTCTCAAGGCGTAACGGTAATTGTGGCCACCCATGACCTTGCAATTGCCGAACTCAGTTCCCGCACCATCGAGTTGGTCGACGGCAGCCTGGTCAACGACTCGGCTGCCCCTGCAGGCCCTCAAGAAGGGGTTGAACATCCGTAGAAGAGAGTTTTAAGTCATGCGTTACGCTTTCCCCACTAACATAGTCCTCGATGAGGAAGAAGCAAGGGAGTCGGGAAGAGAAGCTTATGTTGTGACCTTCCCAGACGTATACGGAGCTAATACCTGTGGGTGGTCGTGGGAAGAAGCCCTTGAGATGGCCGAGGATTGCCTTGGGGTGGCCCTGAGCATCTACGTCAAAAAGAGTGAGGACATTCCCGTCCCAAGCCCCTTGCAGGAAGGCCAGGTTTTGATTCCTGTCCCTTGATCGTCGCTGCTAAGCTGACTCTCTATACGGCGATGCGGGAGCAGGATCTCACCAACGTAGCTCTTGCAGCTCGTCTGGGCCTAAGCGAGGGGGCTGTCCGAAGGCTCGTCAACCCGCTCCACAGGTCCCACATCAGCCAGGTGGAGAAAGCCCTGAAGTCCGTTGGACGGTCCTTGGTGGTCGAGGATAGGCCAGCGTGTACGCCTCAACCCGACTTAGTCGCCGGCAGCGGAGTCCGGGCATAGCGCCTTGCCCTAGATTCTAGACCACGCCCGACTCGGCCAGGACCGCCAGCTCCTGGCGGCTGAGGCCCAGCTCTCCGCAGAGAATCTCCTCGTTGTGTTCTCCGACCAGCGGCGCCCGCTTGGAAATCCTCCAAGGCGACCCGTTGAATATTGCGGCCGGCCCCGGGTAGGTGAAGGACCGCCCCTGCTCCGGATGTTCGACCTCTGTGAAGAACCCCCGGGCGTCCAGATGCGGGCACACTGTCACCTCGTCCATGGACCTGACCGCTCCCCAGGGGAAACCCATCTCCTGGCCCTTGTGCCATATCTCGTCCTGGTCCCTGGTCTGAAGGAACTCCCGCACGGTCTGCCAGACATGCTCCTTGTTCGCCTGGACTCCCTCGTTGCTCTCGTAGGTCTCGTCCAGCAAGTCCTGGGCCATGCCGTGCTCGTCCATCCACTCGGCCAGCTGGCGCAGTCTAGCCGGGGTTTCAATCAGCTCACCCAAGGCCAGATGCACCCAGCGTCCGTCCTTGGTTGGCATCTCCATGCCGCCCCTGCGGGACACGTCGATGAAGTCCACGGTGGCGTGGCGGCCCGTGTGCCGGTACACCACATTGCCCGAGTATATATATGTGTTCACGGCGCCCTCGGTGGTGAGGGCGCAGGCGTCGTGGATGGAGGAGTCGATGTACGACCCCTTCCCGGTCATGGCGCGGGCCATAACGGCGGATACTATGGCGATGTAAGCGTATTCGCACCCAATGTGCAATGACTGTCCGCCGCCCGGCGCCATTGGGGGACCTCCGGCAACGTCGGCGTCGTCGTAGCCGCAGGACGCCATCTGGCCCCCGCCGGCCATGTGAATCAGGTCCGAGGGCTTGAAGTCCCGCCACGGCCCCGACTGTCCGAAGGGAGTCAAGGAGCACATTATCAAGCCGGGGTTGAGGACCGACAGGTCGTCGTAACCGAGCCCTAGGCCGGGCAGATAGCCGGGCCTGTGAGACTCCAGCAGTATGTCGGCGGACGGCACGAGCTGTTTCAACAGGGCCTGGCCGTCGGTCGTTTCCAGGTCCAGGGTTATGCCCCTCTTGGACGTGTTGTAGTGCCAGAACCAGAGGCTGCCGTTGCGGTCGGGTGTGTCATTGTAGAAGGGGCCTCTGGAGCGGGATGCCTCGCCTCCCGGCGGCTCTATCTTTATGACGTCGGTGCCCATGTCCGCCATGAGTTTGCCGCAAAAGTCCCCCTCGTGGCCGGATAGCTCGAGGACTCGCAGGCCCGACAACGCCCCGATGGCTTGCTGTGTTGATTGAACCGATGTCATAGCAGCGCCTCCTCGATGTGCGGGTACTTGCCCGTGCCCTCAGGCCAGAAGATTCCCTCGTCGAAACCGTCGCGTACCTCGCCCAGGTCCATGCCTAAAAGCCCCTCCATCACCTGGCGCGTATGTTCCCCGATGAGAGGCGCGGGCGTAGCGACCTCCGGGTGTGCCCCTGAAAAGGTGAAGGGGGCGTTCTGCTGCTTCTTGCTGCCCAGAAGCGGATGGTCGATTTCCGTATGCATCCGTCTGCTCTTCAGCTGAGGGTCGTGTTCCACTCTGTTCTCCGAGCTTTGCACCGCCATGGCTCTCACTCCGGCGGCTTGGCACTTCTCCGTAAGCTCGTATTTGTCCAACCCAATGGCCCATTCCTGGATGCCCTCATCGATTTCCGTCTGGCGGGCGAGTCTTCCCCGCAGAGTGTCCAGGCCAGGGTCGTCAGCCCATGCCGGGACGCCCATGACACCGACCAGAGCCTTCCATTCGGCGTCGGTCAAGCATGCGATGGTGCACCAGTCGTTGTATCCGCCGGGTTTGGTGCGGTAGGCGTTGTGAGGGACCGCCGGGCCGTCTCGGTAGTTGGGGGCTAGAGGCGCTTTGGGCCAGGCCGCCCGATTTCCTGGCGGGTATCCTTCCCGGCGGGCCGGGCGGTCGTTTATCGTGCGGTCGATGAAGGCCGGTCCCACGATGGTAGGGCCGACGGACATCTGGGACAGGTCGACGTACTGCCCCTGCCCGGTGGCCTGCCTGTGGCGCAAGGCGGTGACCATGGACATGGCACCGTAAATGCCCCCCACGTCGTCCATGTACGAATAGCCCCATCCTGAAGGAGCCTGGTCCGGCAGCCCTGAAATGAACTGGAGACCGCCGAGAGATTGGGCCGAGGGGCCCATTGTCGTGTAGTCAACCCAGGGCCCGAAGTGGCCTAGCCCAGCCATGGAGACGTAGACGATGTCGGGCCGTATCTTGCGCATCTCTTCGTAGGGGATGCCCCAGCGGCCCATGACTCCCGCGCTGAAGTTCTCGATGACGGCGTCGGATATGCCGATAAGCTGCTTCACCAACTCCATTCCCTGGGGCGTTCTGACGTTCAGGGACACTCCCAGCTTGGCTGGGTTTCCGTCGCAGAAGCCGCCGTTGGAGTTGGGTTCGGGTTCCAGATCGCCGGGCTTAGTGGCGTCGGCGCTGCTCCGTGCCCTGACACCGAGGTTGCCAGGCCACTGAATCTTGATGACCTCCGCTCCCAGCACCGCCAGCCACCTTGTGGCCCAAGGCCCGGCGCGCACCCACGTAAAGTCCAGAATGCGAAAACCTTCAAGGGGACGGGAAGGGTCCACGCTTAACCTCCTGTGTCGCTCCGGAGGAACGAATGAGGGACCGCCGATTTAGGGGAATTGTCCGCATGGACGGGGCCGGGTGTCAATAGAAGCGGTTGTAGATCGATAGAAACCGAATCACGAATGTACGATGGGATAGTCACGCCTCTTGTTGACCGTGAAGCGGGTGGTGGTCTAGAATCTCTAGGCGTGGCGCCACACGTCTTTGCGATTGGCTGTCTACGTGAGTTGACATAAACATAAGGAGCGGTCATGGCAGAGGATATGGCATTGATGGCCCACTTGCTCCGCCGGGCGGGGTTCGGCGTACCGCGGGACGAGTTGGAAATGTGGGCTGAGAAGGGATACGAGCAGACTGTGGAGGAGCTTCTCGATCCGGAGAAGTACGGCATAGCCGACCTGGACCGGGACGAATTCTTCCGCTACTACCCGGACATGATCACCCCCGCCGCTCCTCCCGGTTCCGGGGAGTACATGGTCTACCACATCATGGCCAGCCCCCGCCACCTTCTGGAAAAGATGACCCTGTTCTGGCACATGCTCTTCGCCACCGGCAATGGCAAAGTGGACGGCCCGGTGGACATGACCACTTACTACGACACCATGCGGAAACACGCCCTCGGCAACTACCGGGAGATGCTGCTGGAGATATCCAAGAACCCGGCTATGATCTTCTGGCTGGACAACAACTACAACCACAAAGACCAGCCCAACGAAAACTGGGGCCGGGAGCTGCTGGAACTGTTCTCCATGGGCCAGGGGAACTACACGGAGAAAGACGTTTTCGAGTGCGCCAGGGCCTTCACAGGATGGACCATCGCGGCCAAGCCTCCCAGGCGCCCCTTCACCCGGTTTCCCTGGAAGTTTGAGTACGTTGAAGATGACCACGACGACGGTGAGAAGGAGTTGCTAGGTCACAAGGGAAGGTTCAACGGCGAGGATGTCATCAACATCGTCTGCCGCCAGCCCGCCACGGCCCGGTTCATGGCCCGCCACCTCTACAACTACTTTGTGGCGGACGAGGTGCAGGTGCCCTCGTGGTTGGACGTTCCACCCAGGGACCCCGTGGCCATTAATATCATTGGTGACGCCTTCATCAACTCCGACTTCGACATCAAGCACACCCTCCGGGTCCTCTTTAACTCCGATTTCTTCAAGGAAGCCAGGCACATGTGCGTCAAGAGCCCGGCAGAGGTCATCGCCGGCACCATGCGCCTGATTGGAGACTACAAGTTCCCCAGGCCGGGCCTGAATATCATGTCCATGGAGAGCGAATTCATGGGCCAGATGCTCCTCAACCCGCCTTCGGTGGAAGGTTGGCACTTTGGAGCCGAGTGGATAGACAGCGGCTCGCTCGTCCGGCGCATTAACTTCTGCGCCGAGGCGGTCTCCAACACCCGCTACCCCGGAATCCGCGACATAGTCGAGCGGATCAAGGCTAAGGGGACTATATCCGGCTCGGAACTGGTGGAGTCCTGCCTGGACCTTCTGGGTCCCATCGCCGTGGAGGAAGGCACTCGCGCCGAGTTGGACATGCTGTCCGAACAGGCCGGTCCGCTGACCTGGGAACCCGGTCAGGAAGAGGCGTCAACCCAGAGGGTTGGCGACATGCTCGCCCTTATCGCCTCGACCCGCGAATATCAGTTCGCCTAATGTCTGACCTGACTTGGAGTTAACCGATGCAGACCAAGTTTATCCGCAACAGGGTCTATAACTACTCCCACTGCCTTGGGCCTGGCATACGGGAAGGCAGAGGATTCAGCCGCCCGACCGACTTTGCGTTGGGCCCAGACAACATAATCTACCTGGCCTCCAGAGGAGTGGAGTTCGCAACCTTCGGAGGGGGACTGACCAAGGCAGACTTCTCGCCGGACAAGCACCAGGCTATCTGGGAGTACCGAGGCCCCGAGGTTGGGGACGGCTTCTGCCCCTGGCCCACGTCTATTGCCCTGGACAGTGAGGAAAATGTCTACCTGGCGGACGAATACACCAACGGCATATTTGTATGGGACAAGGACGGCGATTCCAAAGGCCGTTGGAATATAGGAATGACCCTGGAAGGCGACCCGGACGCCGATAAGATGGAGCTGCTGAACACCTTTGGGCTCCCGCTGGAATACTACCTGCGCAAGGTGGTCCCCGGCATGGGGGCTGAGGAAGGCAAGCTCAACGGGCCGTCGGGGATTGAGTTCGACAAGAACGACAACGCCTACGTGGTGGACAGCCGCAACCACCGGATTCAGGTGTTCACCAGGGACGGCAAGTTCATCTTCGGCTGGGGCCGTTTCGGCTCCGGGCCAGGGGAATTCAACCTGCCCTGGGGAATCAACTTCGACAAAGAAGGCAACGTCTACGTAGCCGACTGGAAGAACAACCGCGTACAGAAGTTCACTCCCGACGGGACGTACGTAGCCACTATTGGAACTCCGGGCCACGATGAAGGACAACTGCACCGGCCGTCCAACGTGGCTATCGACAAAGACGGAGACATTTACGTCAGCGACTGGGGCAACCACAGGCTGAACGTCTACGACGCCGAGGGCGACTTCATCACCGACTTTCACGGCGACGCCGAGAAGTTCTCCCCAGCCACCCAGGACAGGGTAAACATCGACCTGGACGCCCAAAAGGCCATGCTAAGAGCGGACATGTCCGAGACCTACCGGATACACTACCCCGTCTCCGTGAACGTGGACGACAAGGGGAACATCATGGTGATGGAGGTCCGCACCTCTAGAATCCAGGTGTACCGCAAAGAGCAGAATTGGTCCGACCCTCAATTCAACCTGTAACCTAGGCTCCTTCGACGGGTCTACGGCCTTTGAATTGCTGTGCCGCTCCAGGCGTGTGCACCCACACCAAATCTATTGACGCCCAGGGATTCTGTTGCGGTATAATTCGGCATATCCAGCCTAAGAGCCGAATCGTTCCCGCTGATAAGCTAAACACACTTGGAGTAGGAGGGCGGAGGATGCCTGACCAAGACATTGCTTTGATGGCCCACCTTATGAGACGGGCTGGATTCGGAGCCCACCGCGACCAGTTGGAGAAGCTCGTAGAAAAGGGATACGAACAAGTGGTCGACGAATTGGTGGAGCCGGGCAAGCATAACGTCCCCAAGGTCGATCAAGACCTGATCATCAGGTTCCATCCGGACCTTGAGACCCCGTGGGCGCCTCCGGGGTGCAGTGACTGGATGCTGTACCACTTCCTGGCCAGCGAGCGGCAGCTGGAAGAGAAGATGGTCCTCTTCTGGCACATGCTCTTCCCGACCGGGAACGCCAAGGTGGACAACCCGTCTGAGTTGGTGGCCCAGACGGACATGTTCCGGGAATACGGGTTGGGCAACTACCGAGACCTGCTCATTGAGTTGGCCAAAGACCCGGCGATGATCTTCTGGCTGGACAACAACTACAACCACAAAGACGAACCCAACGAAAACTGGGGTCGAGAGCTCTTGGAACTCTTCTCCATGGGCCAGGGCAATTACACCGAAAAGGACGTGTTCGAGTGCGCCCGGGCCTTCACGGGCTGGACCATAGCCCCCAAGATGCCCAGGCAGCCCTTTGGTCGCTATGACCGCTGGAAGTTCCTTTACAACGCAGACGACCACGACGACGGCGAGAAGGAGATGTTGGGACACCGAGGTTGCTTCAACGGAGAGGATGTCATCGACATCATAGCTCGTCAGCCAGCCACGGCCCGGTTCATGGCCAGGCACCTCTACAACTTCTTCGTGGCCGACGAGGTGCAAGTGCCGGCGTGGCTGGACGTTCCGCCCAGGGACGCAGTGGCCGTCAACCAGATAGGCGACGCTTTCGTCAACTCGAACTTCAGCATTGGCGAAACCCTAAGATTCCTGTTCAACGCGGACTTCTTCAAAGAGGCCATGTACCAGAAGGTCAAGAGTCCCGCCGAGGTGGTGGTAAGCGCCATGCGCATCGTGGGCGACTTCAAGTACCCCAGGCCGGGCCTGGAGCTGTACGCCAACGAGTCGGATTACATGGGGCAGGCCCTGCTGGACCCGCCGTCCGTGGAAGGATGGCACACCGGGCACGAATGGATAGACTCGGGGTCCCTGGTCAGGCGGATTAACTTCTGCGCCGACGCCTTCGGAAACGTGGAATACCCCGGAGTGCGGTCCATCATTAATCGCATCAAGGAACAGGGCATCACCTCTCCGTCGGAGCTTGTGGACGTGTGCCTCGATCTGATAGGTCCTGTCGAGGTCCAGGAGAGGACCCACGAAGAGCTGGTTACGCTCGCTCAACAGAACGGTGAGCTTAATTGGGACACCGATGAAGACTCCAGGATATCGTCGGAGAAAATAGGCGCCACATTGGCCCTCATCGTCTCATCGAGGGAGTTCCAGTTTGAATAAGGGCGCTGGGCTGTCCATAGGCAATCATGTGATTACGGAGGCGGCTGACGGTTTCGCGAGCCGCCTTTGTTTACGGTAACGACAGGACAGGGAGGAAACGATGCGGACGGCCGCGGTCCAGGGCAGGGTCTATAACTACGCCTTCGCCTTCGGGTCACAGTTCGATGGAGGTCGGGGTGTACTGCGCCCGGTGGACTTTGCGATGGGACCGGACGGAGCCCTCTACATCGTGAGCCGCGGCATCGAGTACACTCCCAGTCAAGGCCTTCTTAAGGCGAACCTTGACTCCACAACCGTGTGGCAGTACAGGGGCAGCGATTTCGGAGACGGACGGTGTCCCTGCCCCAGCTCCATCGCAATAGACAGCCAGGAGAACCTCTACGTCGCCGACGAGTATACCAACCACATCTTCATATACGACAAAGACGGGGAATACAAAGGCCACTGGGACCATTCCATCTCTATGGATGGAGACCCGGACCACAAGTTGATTCCCATACCCAACACCGTGGGCGGTCTGCCCTTCGACCACTATCTGCGTATGATTGACCCTGAGCGCGGACGCGGCCAGGGTGAGCTCAATGGACCGTCTGGGCTGGCCTTCGACTCGGACGACAACCTCCATATCGTGGACAGCCGTAACAGCAGAGTACAGGTGTTCACCAAGGAGGGCGGGTTCATCCGAATGTGGGGGGCCCCCGGCAGCGGCGAGGGCGAGTTCAACATGCCCTGGGGACTGACTGTGGACAAGGACGGCTTTGTCTACGTGGCCGACTGGAAGAACCATCGCGTCCAGAAGTTCAGTTCCGAAGGGGAATACGTCATGTCCTTCGGAACGCCAGGCGAAGAAGAGGGAGAGTTGCGTCTTCCCACCGACGTAGCCATAGACCAGGACGGCGACGTCTACGTAACGGACTGGGGCAACGAGAAGCTCAACATATACACACCGGAAGGCGAGTTTCTCCATTCATTCTACGGAGACGCAAAAGAACTCGCCGACGTCGTATACGACCGGCTGTCCGTAAGCCCGGACCACATGAAGGCCAGGCTAAGGGCCACCGACCCCTCAGTGGAATGGAAGCTCTGGAAACCCTCGGCCGTCAACGTTGACCAGGAAGGCCGCATTATTATATGCGAGACCAGGACGAGCCGGTTCCAGGTGTATCGGAAGGAAAAGGACTGGGCGGACCCCCAGTTCAACCTCTAGGACAACAAAGGGCGCGAGCTTGGGTCTGAAATCTTGTCAGGGGGTTGAAGCATGGCATCCAACGTAGTGCTTTCCACACAGGAATACGACGTAATAGGGACTAGGCCGGTGCGCCACGACGGCGCGGACAAGGTAACGGGGAGGGCCCAGTACGGGGCCGACATCATCCTTTCCGACATGCTCTACGCCAAGATTCTCCGCAGCCCCCACGCCCATGCCAGAATCAAAGGCATAAACACCAGCAAAGCGGAGGCCTTGCCCGGAGTACGGGCCGTCGTCACGGGCGCCGACTTCCCAAAGCTCTCCGGCAAGGGGTCGGACCAGGTCCGGGGCACGTTGGAGAATTTCAAATTCCTCAGCAACAACTGCATCGCAGATGCCAAGGCCCTATACAAGGGGCACGCAGTTGCCGCCGTGGCTGCCACCAGCGCCCATATTGCCGAGGAAGCGTTGTCTCTTATTGAAGTGGACTACGAGGTCTTGGAGCCGGTCTTCGACGTTCTTGAGGCCATGAAGGAAGACGCGCCCATTCTCCATGAAGGGCTCGAAAACGTGGGCAACCCTCCCATGCGGGGAGGGAGTCTCAGGGCCGAAGGGGAGCCGGGCCAGGACACCAACGTCGCCGCCACCCACATTTTCCAGAATGGGGACCTGGAGAAGGGTTTCAAAGAAGCCGACGTGGTGGTGGAGCGCGAGTTCCGCACCAGGCCGGTCCACCAAGGGTATATCGAACCCCACACCGCGACGGCCCACTGGGGGGCGGACGGCAAAATCACCGTCTGGTGCAGCAGCCAGGGCCAGTTCAACGTAAGGGATCAGACCTCTCAGGTGTTGGGCCTGCCGGTTTCGAAGATTAAGGTTATTCCCATGGAAATCGGGGGCGGCTTCGGAGGCAAGGTGACCGTATACCTGGAGCCCGTGGCTGCGATGCTCTCCAAGAAGTCCGGACATCCCGTGAAAATCACCATGAGCCGGATAGAAGAGTTCGAGGCCACCGGTCCAACCAGCGGGGGCTACTTGAAGGCGAAGATAGGCGCACGCAAGGACGGAACAATAACCGCCGCCGATGCGTTCCTGGCCTTGGAGGCAGGCGCTTTCCCAGGCTCCCCAGTGGCGCCGGGCTGCCTGTGCATGTTCGCCCCGTACAACCTGGAAAATGTGAGAATTGAAGGCCACGACGTGGTCCTGAACCAGCCCAAGACCGCGGCCTACCGGGCGCCGGGAGCGCCCAACACCGCCTTCGCTGCTGAGACTCTGATAGATGAGTTGGCGGAAAAGCTGGGCATCGACCCGCTGGAAATGCGTATAAAGAACGGCTCAAAGGAAGGGACACGGCTGGTCACTGGGCTTCCCTTCGGCAAGATAGGCTTCATTGAGACCGCCGAGGCCGCGAAGGCCCACGAGCACTACAACGCGCCCTTGGAAGGCCCCAATCGCGGGCGGGGAGTGGCTGCGGGATTCTGGACCAACTCCAGCGGGGCTTCAAGCTCCGTGGTGAACGTCAACGCCGACGGCACCGTCAGCCTGGTTGAGGGGTCGCCGGACATCGGCGGCTCACGAGCCGCCATTGCCATGCACGTGGCGGAAGTGTTGGGCATTCCCGTCGAGGAGGTGAAGCCGTCGGTGGCCGACACCGATTCCATTGGCTACACGTGGGTCACCGGAGGGAGCAGCACCCTGTTCAAGACAGGATGGACAGCTTACGAGGCGGCGCAGGACGTAAAACGGCAGCTCATCGAGAGGGCCGCCAGGATATGGGATGTCAGCCCTGATGACGTGGACTACTCCCGCGGAGTCCTCTCCCACAAGTCGGACCCGGAACTCAAGCTGACGTTTGGACAGATAGCCTCCAAGCTGAACGGCACAGGCGGGCCTGTGGTGGGCCGCTCCAACTTTACTCCCTCCGGCTCAGGGGCGTCCTTCGCTATTCACATAGCCGACGTGGAAGTGGACCCGGAGACGGGCAAGGTGGAGATTCTCAGGTACACGGCCCTGCAGGACGCCGGCAAGGCCATCCACCCAAGCTACGTGGAAGGACAGATGCAGGGCGGGGCCGTGCAGGGCATCGGATGGGCGCTCAACGAGGAGTACTTCTTCTCCGACGACGGGAAGCTCATGAACTCAAGCTTCCTCGACTACAGGATGCCCATCAGCCTCGACCTGCCCATGATAGACACAGTGATAGTGGAAGTGGCCAACCCAGGGCACCCCTTCGGAGCCAGAGGCGTGGGAGAGGTCCCATTGGTTCCTCCGATGGCGGCCTTGGCCAACGCCATATACAGGGCTGTTGGAGTCAGAATGGAGCGGTTGCCCATGTCCCCAGGCGCCATTCTGAACACACTTTGGGACGGCGAGCAGTAAGCGAGCCGTTAAGGGTATTCATGGTTGACAGTCTCATTATCCGTCTGATAGTGTTCTCCCGGAACTCGAATGGGAGCGGGTTGTCCGTCTATCTACGGCAGGACTGGTCGCTCCCGTTTAGGCGTGAAACGAGAGGCCGTATAAGCGGCGTGGAAACAAAAGGGAGGGAATCATGCTGAGAACCTGGCTAACAAATCGTGCTTTGTGGCTGACGGGCGCCTTGGCGTTGGTGTTCGTTCTGGCCGCGGCTTGCGGCGGAGATGAGGCGACCCAAGGGCCTGCGCCTACGCAAGCTCCAACGGCTACACAAGCTCCAACGGCTACTCCTCAGCCCACGCCTACTCCACAGCCAACCCTAGACTTTGCAGCTTTGGCGCAGCAGTTCGGCACTCAAGTGCAGAACCAGATTGCAAGCCAGATTGCAGGCATCGAATTCCCAGAAGGGTTGACAGCGGAGGACGTGCAGGCCATCGTGGCCGCGGCCATCTCCAACATCCCCGAGGGGATCAGTCCTGAGGACGTGCAGGCTATAGTGTCCCAGGCGATATCGGAGATTCCCGAGGGTCTGACGGCGGCGCAGATGGAGGCGGCAATCAGATCCGCCGTTGACGAGGGCGTGAAAGACGCGGTCGCTTCCGCCGTGGCGCAGATACCCCCCACGGCGACTCCGCTGCCGGCGATGTTCGGCGGCGTTACGCCCTTCGGCGGGGTAGTGCCCATGCTGGCCTACGACTCCCCCAACCCCCACTTCATCTGGGGTGGAGTGTCTTATAAGAGCCAGGTGCACTTGAAGCCTGTCTTCAACATGACCATCGATTGGGACCACTCCACTCCGGAGAAGCTGGACTGGAAGTGCGATCTCTGCTCTGACTGGAGCGTGTCCGACGACGGAATCACCTATACCTTCAAAGTCAACCCTGACGCCAAGTGGCACGACGGCGAAGACGTTGGAGCCGACGACCTTGTGAACAGCTTCAACATCTGGCTGGACCCCAAAGGGGCGTTGGATGCCTTGAACCCCGCTTTCGCCGATGTCCCCGAAGAAATAGCCGGCGTGGGCCAGTCTGCCCTTGAAGGCGTGCAGTCTCACTTGGCGGGCCCGCCTACGATGATTGACGAGAACACCTTCTCGGTGTCTCTCAACGATCCGCCTTCTGGCGTATTTCTTAACGACATGCTCAACCAGGAGTTGATGATTCTGCCCAAGCATCTGTTCGAAAGGGGAGTGCTTCCTGCCAACCCGACGGACAAAGACTCTGTCATAGGTTCGGGCCCGTACCGATTTGTCGAATACACCACTGACGTGTCCACTGTTCTGGAGCGGAACCCCGGCTACTTCAAGAGCGGCCTGCCCTATCTGGACGGCATTGAGCATTTCATAATCACGTCGGCTTCCGGCAGGGCCTCCGCCGCCTTCGAGACGGAGCAGGTGCTCATGTCCAACTCCTTCCAGGCCAGCCTGAACGCGGCGGCGCTGTTGCAGTTGGAGAAGGACACTTTCGGCTCGATCAATCTGCACTGGCAGGGTCCCCTATACGCATATTCCATTCACTTCAACACCAGGGTGGCTCCCTTCAACGACCCCAGAGTGCGCAAGGGCATGCAGCTGGGAATACACCGGCAGCCGTATCTTAAGAGTGTGACCGCCGACCGCGGAGGCATGGGAACGCCCCTGCCCGATGGTTTCCCGTGGAGCTACACCAGGGAGGAGTCGGACCAAATCCCCGGATTCAGAGAGAGTTCGGCCGGAGTCAAGCACCCTGACGACATTGCGGCCGCCAAAGCCCTGTTCGAAGAGGCCGGCTACGGAGAAGGCACCGAGGTTACGCTGACCTGCTCGACCTCCCTCGCCTACTGCGACGTGGGAATCGTGATCAAGGGGCAGTTCCTGGAAGACTTCGGATGGACAATCAACATCGACGCCGTTCGTGGAGCGGTGGCCCGGGAGAAGTACACGGCCGGTGACTACCAGTTCAACATCCAGGCAACAGGGTTCTCATTCCCCCACCCAAGCCAGGCTATCAGGTCCCAGACGAGTGGGCGTAACGCAGGCTGGACCGGCGTGACGGATCCGGACAACCCTCAGCACGGGCTTTACCTGCGCCTGAAGGAGATATACGACACGATGCTCCTGGCGTCGGACCAGAACGATCCCATGGTGCGGGAGTTGATGCAAGAGGTCCACAACTTGCAAATCGAGGACCCGTACATCATTCCCATGCTCTACGTCACCCAGGCGTGGCCGGTGAGCAAAAGGATTAAGGGGTTCTACCCGCCCCCGGTGGTGACCGGCGGCAACACCCACGAGACTATCTGGTGCAACCCCGACTGTCCATAGACAAATAGAGAGCTATCAATCGGGAGCTGAAGCTGGGGACAGGCCTGAAGTAAAACGCTTTGGGCCTGTCCTTATATTAGATGGGAGTTACCCAACCGTCCTAAAGAGAGAAACTTGGGAGCCACACTTAGGGGTTAGCGGATAGGACAATGCAGGCATATATCCTGAAAAGGTTGCTTCTCTTTGTGCCGACGCTGGTGCTGGTCGGCACCATTGCATTTGTCATAATCAGGCTTCTGCCCGGCGATCCGGCCCTTCAGCTTCTTGAAACAGGCTCAGAATTCGGTGATGGGACTGCCGTCACCGAGGAAGCGTTGGCCAAGAAGAGGGCGGAGTTGGGGACGGACAAGCCTCTGTTCCCCCACCAATGGGGAATCTTCCTGTGGGACTCCGTGCGGCTGGACTTCGGAGACTCTTTCAACACCAAGCAACCCGTCATAGACGAAATCAAGAACCGCTTTCCGGTCACCCTGGAGCTGGTGATCATATCTTTGTTCATGGCCGCCTTCGTGGCCATTCCGTTGGGGGTGTTCTCCGCGGTCAAGCAGGACACTCCGATGGACTACGTCGGCCGGTTGGTGACAACGGTGGGCATAGCGCTGCCCAACTTCTGGGTGGCGCTGCTGATGCTCTTGTTCCTTGCCTCGGTCTTCGACTGGAATCCGCCGCTGAGGTACAGGGACTTTCAAGACGACCAGATAGAGAACCTCAAACAAATGGTGTTTCCTGCCTTGGTGCTCGCTCTCTCCCACATGGCGTTCCTGGCCCGTATAACCCGCTCGGCTATGCTTGAAGTGCTGAGGGAAGATTACATACGCACGGCCAGGGCCAAAGGGCTTTCGGAGCGGGTAGTGATAAACCGACACACTCTTCGCAACGCCTTGCTCCCGGTCGTTACGGTGACCGGCTATGAATTCGGGCGGCTTATAGGCGGCACCGTTATAATTGAGAGCATATTCTTGGTCCCGGGCATCGGCCTGTACGTGATCTCAGGTTTCGAGAAGCAGGACTTCCCCGTGATACAGTCGGTGGTGATCATAGTCACCATGATCGTGCTGGTGTTGAACCTTGCTATGGACCTCGCCTACTCGTGGCTGAATCCCAGGATCAGGTACTCGTAGAGATGGCACAACAAGACGCAATAGCCGGCATCGACCAGTCCGTCTTGACCGGACTTCGTCCCAAACGCCCGCTCTACGGGCAGGTTCTCAACTTCCTGCTAAAGAAGCCTATGGGCGCTGTGGGAGCGGGAGTGGCCGTCGTGCTGGTCATCGTGGCTCTGCTGGCGTCCACCATAGACACCCACGGCGTCCATTCCACAGACTCAGACAACCTGCGAGCCAAACCAAGCTCCGACCATCTTCTTGGAACGGACTGGCTGGGGCGGGACATATACAGCCGCTTGGTCCACGGCGCGAAAGTGTCTTTGATAGTCGGCTTGTTCAGTTCGTTGATAGGGTGCTCGATAGGGCTGTTAATCGGAGTCACCAGCGGCTATTTCGGTGGGGCTTTCGATCTGTTCGTCCAACGTTTGATAGACGGCTTAATGGCTTTTCCTGCCATTATTCTGGCCATCGCCATCATGACGGCGTTGGGCGGGTCCATTCAGAACGTGATTATTGCTTTGACGGTGTTGTTCGTACCGGCCACCGCGCGGGTGATACGCTCACAGGCTCTTGCGCTCCGGGAGCAGGACTACATCCTGGCGGCCAGGTCCATCGGGGCGCGGGACGTCCGGATTATCCTGCTGCACATGGTCCCCAACACCATGGCGGTGTTCATAGTGTTGGTGACCTTTTACATGGCGGCGGCTATAATAGCGGAAGCGGCGCTGAGCTTTCTTGGCGTGGGCATTCCTATAACCGAACCCTCTTGGGGGGGCATGTTGAACAAAGTCACCTACTCAGACATGCGGGAAAACCCTTGGCTGGGAGTGGTGCCAGGGCTTACTATATCGATTGTGGTGCTGTCCTGGAACATGCTTGGCGACGCCCTGCGGGATGTGCTCGACCCAAGGATGCGCGGGAGCCAGTAAGCGCCTTAGTCAATAGGCCTGGGAAAGGAGCGGTCATGCCAGTTCAAGAAGTCCTCCTAGACGATCTAGCCCACGAATGGGTCAAAGCCACCAGCAAGTACGCCCGGGGGTTCTATTTCAAGCATCTCTCCGACGGCGAGGCAGGCCGACCCTACGCTCACCTGATGGCCATACCCCGGGACGGGGACAACAACGAGGGCCATTTCCATGACGCCGCCCAGTTTCAGATCATATTGACAGGCTCAATGGTGTTCCCTCACCTGGGCCTCGACGCACCCGAGCTCCACTACACCGACACTAACACGGCTTACGGCCCCTTTGTGGCCGGAAAGGCCACCGAGTCGTCCATATGCGCAGTCCTCAGGAACAAGTCCGCCGGAATAGTTTGGAACTGGGAGCGGGACAAGTTCCGGGGTGAGTTGAACCGGGATGGCCGGGAGATATTGGGTCGGTTCTCTGACCAGCAGTGGGAAGAGTCTCCCAGGAGCCTGCAGGGAATCAGGCGGAAGACTCTCTTCGGAGTGGACGGCCTCAACGAGCCTAAGGCGCACATGTATGAGTGTGAGCCGGGGTCGGTCCTGAAGATACCGGCCGCCCCCCACGGAGAGTTCCAGGCGATGCTGAAGGGGTCAGCCACTTTCGGGGACACCGAAATCAGGCCCTTTTCCATGCGTTACATAGTCGGAGACGAGCCTGCCAGCGACCTCACGAGCGGCCCTGAAGGCGCCACGTGGGTGATCATGACCTTCGACGAAAAGGGTTTCGACTAGGCGTCGGAAAGACCCTTTAGTTCGACGATCCAGGCATCGGCCTTGCCGTCTTTTATCTCCAGGATGGCAACGTGCCCCAGCCCCAGGTACATGTTTGGGCCTGGGGCCGTGGGGCTACCCGGGTTCACGCGTAGAAAGCCGTCCTCTCTAATCACTTCCGGCACGTGGGTGTCACCGTAGACCACTACGTCCACGTCCCCCTTGCCGTTGAAGAACCTCTCAAGGGGCAGTTCAGGGTAGTTGAAGACGTGGACGACGGCCACCGTTAAGCCCTCAACTTCCAGCATTTGCACGGGCTTTATCCTTGGGTCGACCAGGCCTTCGTCGTTGTTGCCTTCCGCGGCGTAAACCGGGGCAATGCGTTCCAACCAGTCGAGCGCCCGGAGCACCTGAATATCCCCGGCGTGGAGCACCATGTCCACGCCTTGGAAGGCCGTTTCGACTTCCTTGGGGATTTCTTTGGCTACTGTGGGGATGTGGGTGTCGGAGATAAGTCCCAGCTTCATGCGCTGTCCTTAGACCAGCACTCCAAAGCCCGACTTGGTGCACACTTCAAGCCTGTTGCCGTCCAGGTCCTCGAAATAGAAGGCGCGCTGCCCGTCGTGTCGGGTGGATATGTCGGTTAAGGCGGTGACGCCCAGGGACCCGTAGTGGGAGTGAGCGCCCTCTATATCGTCCACCTCGAAGGCGGTGTGGTGGGACGGAGCCGACGGAGCGTCCGGGTTCTCTATGATGTGGACCATGGCGCCGCTGGGAAGCTGGAGCCAGTAGAGGTTGTCGCTGTCCACCATCTTGGGTATCTGCTTGATTCCCAGAACTTCCTGGTACCAGGCAAGGGCCTTGTCCTTGTTCTTCACGTTGTAGGTGATGTGGTTGATGCCTTTGAGCCTGATGGAGTCGTCGACCATGCTCTGAGTCCTCCTTTGGATGTTCGCTGCTTGGTTTCCCAATCATAGCAGAGTTTACGGCGTGGGCAAGTCCGGTCGCACTCCAAGCGTAATAGCCGCTCAAGTTGACACCTACAGGGACACTAAGTATCCTGATTTGGTTCTTGGTACCGGCCTTGATGCAAGGTGTTTTTCGGCAGTATTCAAGGAGGAGAAATATGGACCTTCCACGGCCGTTGGACGGCGTTCGAATCCTGGACTTTACGTGGGTCAGGGCTGGCCCCTGGTCTACACGGTGGCTGGCCGCCTTGGGGGCTGAGGTGCTCAAGGTCCAGTGGCCCTACAGTCTGGGACCCGGCCAGCGCATTCGTCCTGGCGAGCTTCCCCGAGACCCCAACGCCGTGGCCAACTCCGACGAGAACAACACCAACAAGCTGGGTATAACCCTGAACGTGCGCAGTGAAAGGGGCTTGTCCATCACCAAGCAGCTCATCGCGAAGTCAGACGTTGTAATCGAGAACTTCAGCGCCACCGTGATGAAGCGGTGGGGCCTCGCTTACGAGGACATGACAGCGGTCAACCCGAAAATCATATACATGTCGATGGCCGGATTTGGGCACACCGGGCCGTATCTCCCCTATACAACCTTTGGTCCGGCTGCTGCGGCCCTGGCTGGTCTCAGTCTCATGTCCGGGCTGCCTGGCAAGCCTCCGGCGGGATGGGGCTACTCCTACCTGGACGACACCGGCGGCATGTACGGCGCCATGTTTGTAATCACCGCATTGGAGGCCAGAAACCGTACAGGCGAGGGGCAGCACGTGGATATGGGTCAGATGGTCATGGGGGCCACCCTCACCGGAGCATCGTTCCTCGATTACACCGTCAACGGTCGGTCCACCAACCGAGAAGGCTACCCCGCCGGAAACCGGGCTATATGGCCTGGCACACCGCCCATAAGCGGCTTCCGTGGGCGGGCCGCCGTGCCCCACAACTCCTACCGCACAAAGCCGGGGGACTACAACGACTGGTGCGTCGTGGGCTGCTTCACCGATGCTGAATGGGAGGGCTTGGTGAAGGTCATGGGGAACCCGGAATGGGCCTCGAACGGTAAGTTCTCTACGCTTCTGGGCCGCATCCGCAATCAGGAGGAACTGGACCAAAAGATAGAAAAGTGGACGCTCACCCTGGACAAGTATGAAATCGCCCAACTGTGTCAGGCCGCGGGCATTCCCGCCGCCCCCGTACAGTCCTCTGAGGACCGGGTGGACAGGGACCCCCAGATGAAGGCCCGTGGACACTTCAGCTCCGTGCTGGACCACCCTGTGCTGGGGCCAAAGCGCCACCAGAGCGCCCCTTTCACTATGTCCGACGCATACGTGGGGGTAAACCGTGCGTCCCCCATGTTGGGTCAGGACACGGTGGAGGTCATGCAACGGGTGTTAGGGATGAGCAAAGAAGAGGTCAAGGAGGGGTACAAGGACGGAACGTTCTGGCCTGAAGACCTGGGCTACTATCCCCAGCTGGAGGAGGCCATGAATGAGCTCGGCTAACCAGCTTCCTGGGCCTCTGGCCGGAACCCGTGTCCTGGAACTGACGGACCACAAGGGAGAGTTCTGCGGCAAGCTGCTGGCCGACATGGGCGCCGACGTCATAAAAATCGAGCCTCCCGGAGGCCAGAGCACCCGCACCATCGGTCCTTTCGTGGACGATGTTCCCAACCTCAACAGAAGCCTTAACTTCTGGCAGTACAACACCTCCAAGCGAGGCGTTACCCTCAACCTGGAAACCGAGGACGGGCGCAAGCTGCTCAAAGCCCTCGTTCCACGAGCCGACATCGTCCTGGAAAGCTACGATCCCGGCTATCTTCCGTCGCTGGGTCTGGGCTACAAAGACCTGGAAAGAATAAACCCCCGGTTGATCGTGTGCTCAATAACTCCCTTTGGGCAGGAAGGTCCTTGGGCCCGCCTGAAGACCTCGGACCTGGTGCAACTGGCGGCTGGCGGCATCATGGGTTCCACGGGATATGACGACGAGGACGTGGCTGGAGGGCCTCCAATGGCCCCCGACGGGGGGCACGCATGGCATATGGGCTGCCACTACTCCTACATGGCAATCATGGCGGCGCTGTACCTGCGCCGTTCTACAGACAGGGGACAGTACATCGACTCCTCCATCCATGAGGCTTGCTCCCTGACGACCGAATCGGCAATCCGGTTTTACATATATGACGACGTGGTAGTGTACAGGCACACGGGGCGTCACCAGACGCCCCAGCGCATCGACAAAATGCGTCCCGCCGCCGTGGAAATGGAAACGGCGGACGGCAAGTGGGTCCACCTGGCTATGGGCGGCCTGCTCATGACTCCGCCCATGCTGCGCAAGCTGGCCGAATGGATGGACGAGACGGGAATGGCTGACGACCTACTCGACGACAAGTACATGGACGCCGATTTGGTCCGGCAAAACGACGACCACGTATACGACGTGCTCAGGGCCTTTTTCAAGACCCGCCAGCAGCACGAGCTATGGCACGCCGGGCAGAAGATGGGCTTCCCGTGGGGGGCTATCTTCTCCAGCGACCAGATGGCCACCGACCCGCACCTGGAGGAAAGGGGCTTCTTACTGGACGTGGAGCACCCGGAGCTGGGAAGGAGCTTCAAATATCCCGGCGCCGCAGCCATATTCAACGGGTCGCCCCAACGTATATACCGCAGAGCCCCGCTGGTGGGGGAACACAACGAAGAAATCCTCTGCAGGGAAATCGGTGTAAGCAGGCAGGAACTGGCTATCCTGGCCGAATACGGCGCCGTCTAACCCTCACCCATTACCCCTCTCCCGGAGGGCGAGGGGAGCGTCGCGAATGATGTCGTCAAAGAGCCAAAGTTCCCTCTCCAGCCTGGGAGAGGGCTGGGGTGAGGGGTTCAAGGACCGAGGGCTATCCCCTCGTCAGGACGAGGCCGGACGCTCCGGTCACCGCCGTTTGCAGGGCTATCTTGGGGTCCTTGACCTGCCTGCAAATGGAACGGTCGTAGGTGTGTTCGCCGTTTTGCCAGTTCGGGCAGAGGTCCTCGGCGTCGCCGCGCAGCTGCTGCACCGCCTCGGTGATGTTGTTGATGCCGTGGGCGTACCCTTCGTTCATCAGTCCGCCGTGGCTCTGCATGGGAAGCTCGCCGTCCAGTGCGATGCGTCCGTCTTTGATGAAGTCCTTGGACTCACCCGGCTTGCAGAACCCTACGCCTTCAAGGGCGCGCATGGGGTTGTCGGTGAAGTTGTCGTAGGCTTCATAGACATCAATGTCCTCAAGGCCGATGCCTGCAGCCCCCAGAAGTCGTGAGCTTACGTGGGAGAAGCCCGTGTCCAGTATTTCGGGCCGTCTGCCCGACCCGCCGATGCCCGCTGATATGAGCACGGGAGTCTTCTTCAGGTCCCTGGCCCTCTCCTTTGTGGTGACAATCATGGCACAGGCCACGTCGGTCTCCAGGCAGCAGTCCAGCAGGTGGTAAGGATGGACAATCATCCGGGAGTTCTGGTGGTCATCTACCGTGATTGGCTCCCGCATGATGGCTCTTGGGTTCTTGGCGGCGTTGGAGCGGGCGTTGACGCAGAAGTTGGCCAGGTCGGAGCTTTCCACCCCGTACAGTTCCATCCACAGCTGGGCTTCCATTGCGAAGATGTGGGGAGCTCCGGCGTAGCCATAGATTGCTGTGAACTGAGAGGGCCCGGCTATCTTGTTGCTTCCGGCCCCGACGCCATAGGATGCCCCGCCGAACTGTCCCATCCGGACTCCTGAACGCCCGTTCATGGCGCGGAACACAAGCATGTACTTGGCGATTCCGTGGTAGACCGCCTCGGCGGCCTGCACTACCGTGAAAGAGGAGAGGTTGCCGCCTCCCTGCATGGGGGAGTTGAAGTTGACCTCTTTGACAGCCAACGAATGAAGGACTTGCTGAGGCGCCACGGTGTCGTTGAAGCCGTAGTTGACGCCTCCATCCAAGTCCGCGGGGTCCAGCCCTGCGTCCTTGCAGGCGTCCAGGGCCGCCCTGACCGCCAGGGTCAGTACCGAGACTCCCGATCGCCGAGAGAAGCCGCCTGGGACTTCAGGGCTGCGGCTGTAGCCTATTCCGGCTATGGCAACTTTGTCCTGGAAACTCTGCTCTCGTTCTGAACCCGCCATGCCGCTCCTTTCGATGTTAGTCCGCCAGCCGCTAGGCGGGCTTCCACCGGAAGATGGTGTCCTCCGGGGTTACGTCGTCGTAGACGATTTCCAGGGGCATGCCTATCTTCAGGTCGGCGTTGTCCACCTCAACCACGTTGGAGACCATGTGGACGTTGGGCGCCTCGTCCGGTGCGACCTGCACCACGTTGTAGGGGGCGATTTCCCTCCACTGGGGGAACACCGGCTGGGTGATGATGATGTAGGTGTACAGCGTGGCCTTGCCCGACAGCGTCTGCCACTCGTGGTCCTCCGACTGGCAGTAGGGGCAGGTCTGTTGGGGCGGCCAGCGGTATTGGGAGCACGGCCCGCACTGCTGGAGCTTGAACTCGTGGTTCCTGACAGCCGTCCAGAAGGGATCGGTTTCGAAGTCGGGGTCGGGGACCAGGAACGGGTAATCAGAGCCGGTTGACATTAATCACCTCTCTTGAGAACTAGGCCCGAGGCTCCGGTGACTGCCGTGGACAGGCCGATTCGCGGCTCCTTCACCTGCCGGCAGACGGACCTGTCGTAGGTGTGCTCGGCGTTCTGCCAGTTGGGGCAGAGGTCTTCGGCGTCCCAACGCAGCTGCTGCACCGCCTCGGTGATGTTGTTGATGCCGTGGGCATAGCCTTCGTTCATCAGCCCGCCGTGGGTCTGCATGGGAAGCTCGCCGTCCAGGGCGATGCGCCCGCCTTTGATGAAGTCCTTCACCTCGCCGAACTTGCAGAACCCCATGCCCTCGATGGCCCGCATGGGGTTGTCGGTGAAGTTGTCGTAGGCCTCGTAGAAGTCCATGTCGCTAAGTTGCGTCCCCGCAGCCTCCATCAGGCGGGGGCTTATCCTGGGGAAGCCGTTGTCGGTGATGTCCGGCCTTCTGGAGAGTCCGCCGATTCCGGCGGATATGAGCACCGGGGTCTTCTTCAGGTCCTTGGCCCGCTCTGCTGTGGTGACAATCATGGCGCAGGCCACGTCGGTCTCCAGGCAGCAGTCCAGCAGGTGGTAGGGGTGGACTATCATCCGGGAGTTCTGGTGGTCGTCCACGGAGATGGGTTCTCGCATGGTGGCCCGTGGGTTCTTGACGGCGTTGGATCGTGCATTGACGCAGAAGTTGGCCAGGTCAGAGCTATGGACGCCGTACATGTCCATCCACCGCTGGGCTTCCATGGCGAAAATGTGGGGAGCGCCAGCGTAGCCATAGATGGCAGTGAGCTGGGACGGCCCGCCGATTTTGTTGCTCCGGGCGCCCACGCCGTAGGAGGCGCCGCCGAACTGCCCCATGCGGACACCGGAGCGTCCGTTCATGGCCCGGAACACGATGGCGTATTTGCATATCCCGTGGTAGACGGCCTGGGCGGCTTGGACCACGGCGAAGTGGGAGAGTCCGCCGCCTCCCAGCATGGGGGAGTTGTAGTTGACCTCTTTTGCCTGGAGGGAGTGGAGCAGCTGCTGGGGAGCTACGGTGTCGTTGAAGCCCCAGCACGCGCCGCCGTCCAGCTCCGATGGGTCGATTCCCGCGTCATTGCATGCGTCCAGCGCAGCCCTGACGGCAAGGGTCAGCACGGACACGCCGGAGCGTCGTGAGAAGCCGCCGGGGACCTCGGGGCTCCGGCTGTAGCCTACGCCCACAACCGCAGTCTGGTCCCGGAATTCTATTTCAGACATCGGTCCCCTTTCCAAAAAGCGGCGCACCCCCGCAAACAGGCGCACGCCTAACCAGGTCCCACCCCAAAAGCGTCCCCAATCTAAATCATGGCCTAGGTAGTGTCAAGCGTGGGTGGGGGAGCGGGACAATCAGAGGATAGGGTGCCATATAATAAACAATATAGCACTCACCAATACTGTTGACCCGATTACTGTGTAGTGGTAGATTAACCTTGTGTTGAGATTGCTCTAAGGAGGCGCCGATGGCCCCGATTCGGCCTGAAGACCATACATTCGTTTTTCGAGCTGCTGTGATGACCGAACTGCGGCGTGAGTTGGGCCTCAACCAGGCGGAGTTGGCCGAGCTTCTCGATGTGCCGGTAAACACACTTTCGCGGTGGGAGCGTGGCAGCAACGTACCCGATGCAAACGCCCTTGCTGCGCTGTTTTCGGTGGCCAAAGAGCGTGGGGTAGACCCTGCATTTTTCACAGAGAGGAAGGGGGCCATTATGGATAGGCACAGTAGAAAGGATCTGGTCGTCCAATGGGACTTTCAAAATATGGCGTTTGATGCGGATGCAGTCAATGCTTTCATTCCAGAAATACGAGATTACATGCAACTGATATTTCCGAGATTGGAAGGATTCAAAGCTACGGCGTATGGGTCTGGTGTGAGTTGGGCTGTTAGCAATGCCTTAAGTGAGGTGGAGGTGGTTACGAGAACAAGCTACTTCAATGCGGACCGTCAGTTGATTCAGGACGGCGAACTGATCTTCGGACTACCTCAAAGTACGAACGTCCATTTGGATCTCTTCCCGACATCCGGCAACCTCCAGAAAATAGACCCTAGACAGGCCGTCTACATTATGATTTCGAACGATGGCGGATACGTCGAATTCCTGGAACAACTGAAAAAAGTGGATGTTGAAACCTTCGTCTGCGGGAACCGGAACCGTAGCGACCGCTTGATCAAGGCGGTAGGCCTTGATCACTTCATCCCTTGGCAACGCCCTTATGTGGTGACGAAGTGCGTGGAAGTCGCACAGGAACTGCCTGGCGAAACGATTAGCAAGAGCTCATTTGGGAATAAATGCAGGGTAGCTCTTGAAGAAGATGGGTTCGACAAAGACGACTACACTGGGTTGTTGGAAGACGCAGGGTTCAGCCTAAACCGCCCATTCGCTAGTGTTTTGCAACACGTGAGGACTATGGGAATTCTGCGGGCAAAACAATCAACTGACGATGCTGACCGCGTCACATTATAGTTTCCACAAAGATAGCTAGTCCCCCGGACAAATATGGCAACCGAAACGGGAGACAAGCGGGGTCGATTCGTGTGTGGATTCCTCAGACCCTATCCCGGGGCCATGAGGCGGGCCATGCGGCGCTTGTGGTGGATGGCGTCTCCCAGATAGTGCTGGAGGGTGCGGGCGCGTTTGGTGTACTGGGTGAGGCCAAACTCCAGGTCCGTGCCGATACCGCCGTGGACGTGATGGGACGCCTCGCACGCTTTCGGGAACCCCACGCTGGCCACCGACTTGGCCATAGACACTCCGATGCGGGCGTTGAGGTCTCCCTCGTCCAGCTGCCACAGGGCCTCATAGGCCGTCCACTTGGCGGCGTCAGCCTCGTTCAGGGCGTCGATTACGTGGTCCTGCACTCTCTGGAACGTCCCGATGTGAACGCCGAATGCAATGCGGGTCTGGCTGTACTCCCTGGCCATGTCGGTGACCCGGTGTGAGCCGCCAGCCATAAAGCTGCACAGTGCAGCCGTGGCCCGGTCCATCGCGGTTTCAAGGGCTGGCCATGCGCCGCCTTCCGGCCCCAGCATGTCTGAGACAGGCGCCTCGACGTTCTCGAAGTTGACCTCGCAGACCTTGGGGCCAATCCACCCTGTCTGGACCCGGACCGACACACCGGGGGAACGGGTGTCCACGGCGATCAGGCTGATGCCCTGGTATGGGTCATTTCCGTCGCCTGTCCGGGCTGCCACCAGGATGCGGTCGGCAATGTTGGCGTCGGGGATGAAGAGCTTCGTTCCGTTGAGGACCACCGTACCGCCGTTGCTGGATGACTTCAGCCGGACGAATTCAGGGTCCCAGCCGTATTCCGGCTCGGTGAATGCCAGGGTGTATATGAGGTCTCCTGAGGCGATGGCCGGAAGGAGGGACTTCTTCTGGTCGTCGTTCCCCGCTTCCAGTATGGCGTTGGCCGAGAGGACGGCAGAGGACAGGTGGGGGCTGGGGCAGGCGAAATATCCCAGGACCTCGTATAGCGCCCCCAGGTCGGTGTGGGAGTTGCCGGAGCCGCCGTACTCCTCCGGGATGACCATTCCGGCCCATCCGAGCTCACACATTGTCCGCCAGATTTCGGGGTCGAACCCCGACTCGCTGTCGTCGATTTCGAGGACCCGGGACTTGGGCATCTCCGTCTCCATGAGCTCAGTGGCCGTGCTCTGGATAAGGCTCTGAATCTCATTGAAAGACAGGTCCATGGAGACCTCCTCTGGCTGGCTGGTCGACGGGCGGGTCGGGAAGCGCCCGTATTATACGACAGCCTCGATGGTGACACCACCTGAAGCACTCGCCAACGCATTACTACAACCAAAATAGCCGGCCGTTGCCCCTTCTACTTTTGCGGGAGAATGTTGGGATGAGGGGAACCAAGACCATTCTCCGGTCTTTCCGGCGGAGGCCAGAATCCAGAGACTGTGGCGGCAGGGGCGGCCTTCCACTGGCTCAAGCCGAACCGTGGGTGGCCACCCTCACCCCAACCCTCTCCCGTCAAGGGCGAGGGGGAAATGTCGCCGGAGGCTTCTCCAGGCCCAGGCTTATGGCCATGAGTTGGCGGGGCCAGTCTCCGGATGAGGGCGGCTCTTCCTCGTTGTGAGCCGCCAGGAGGGACGACGCTCTGGGGTCGTCGTGGTCCAGCAATGCGTATGGCCCGGCGACCTGGTCCGCGGCGTTCCTGACGGCGGTTTTGGCGCGGTTTTCGATCAAGTCTGCCTGGGCGGCGTGGTAGGTCAGTTCCCGGCCAGCCGACCGCATCCATGCGTTACGACGGTGCATCAGTTGGGCCACGCGGCTTTCAATGAAAGCGTCCATGAGAACAAGCTGCCGCACCGGCTCCAGCAGCAGAGGCGCTCCGTTTCGGTCCGTATCAACGGCGTAGCTGATAAGGTTGTCCAATTGAGCGATAGACGTCAATGTGCCGGACTGGGTGCGGGAGTCCAGCGCGCATAGCGCTATGTCCCAGCCTGTACCATCGGCGCCCAGAGCGGAGTAGATGGGAACGCGCACCTGCCGGAAATCGACCCTTCTTACCGGGTGACCAATGCTTTCGATGGGGCCAGCTATCAGGACGCCCTCAACGTCGCCGGGGACCAGGACGACTAGAGGAGTGCCGCCGCCAGACCCTTGCAAAGCGGCCCAGGCCCAGATGAGCTCTGGACGCTCGCCTTGCCCCACGAAGTCTCCATGACCCTCCAGGATGTAGTCGTCCCCGTCCCTGGAAGCGGCGATGGTTAGATTCACGGGGTCGAGGTCGTGCGGCCAAGCGGCCCTCAGGGTCCACACCTCCATGTTTCCCGTGGCCAAAAGAGGGATCAAACGGTCGGCTTGGTCTGATGAGCCGTACGCGTGGATGACCCGGCGGAGAGCGGCTATGTTGGGGTTCAGGGCGTTTGCCAGGCCTCGCGCGGCCAGTTCTTCGGCGACTATGGTCTCGTGGCTGTGTGTAAGCCCAGCTCCATCCAATGCGACGGGTTCCGCCGCCGCCAGCCAGCCTAGACGGGCCAACTCATTGCGAGTCTCGTCCGGGGGAACTGAATCAAAAACGCGGGCGACTTCGCCGCGGAACTCCTCCAGTTGGGGAGTGTATCCCGGTTTGAAGTCCATGCAGCGGGTCCCAGGAGCGGGCGGTTTAGACGCCGCTGACGCCGGAGCTTGCGGGGGTTGCCGCAGCCCTTTCCCTGGTACGGCTGATGCCGAGGCGACGGGCCATGATGAGCCGTTGCACCTCCAGCGTCCCGCCGGGATGCGCTCCCGTCAGGCTGGAGCGCTGGTAGACTTCCGGCGCTCCCTGGAAGGGGGCTCTGGGTTCCCGGACGCCTAGAACTGAGTACATGCCCAATATGTCTCGCGCCCGGTCGGCGTTGCGCAGGGCGAAGGTCTTTTTCTGGTGGTCGGACTGAGACCCCTCGTAGCTCATCTCATGCCGCGACTGGTACATGGAATAGTTCCTGCCCTGGAACAGCCGGTTGACCTGGGAGTCGATGTAAGCGTCCATCGCCAGCTGTTGCAGGACCTGGTCGTCGCCCAGCATGTGGCCGTTCCGCTTGGTGTTCCAGGTGTAGTCCAGCAGGTTCTCCAGGGCCTCGTCCCGTTGATAGGCGGCGCCCCGGCCACCGTGTTCCAGCTCCAGGGTGGTCTGGGTAACCTTCCAGCCGTCGTTTACTCCGCCTATGAGGTGGTCTCCGGGAACCCGGACTCCGTCCATGAAGACGAATATCTGGTCATTGCCCGTGAGGAGGTTCAGCCTCTGCAACTCCAGGCCCGGTGTTGGATAGGGGACCATGAAGAATCCCAGGTTTTGGTGGCGGGGAGCGTCGGGGTCGGTGATTATAGGCCCGAAGAGCCAATCAGGGTCGCCCATGCCGCTTACAAACGTCTTCTGTCCGGTTATGACCCAGTCGTCTCCGTCCCGCACAGCCCTGCTCTGTAGGGAGGCCAAGTCCGAGCCAGCGTTGGGCTCGGTGAAGTTCTGGAACGCGATGGTCTCACCCTTGATGAGGGGCGTGAGGAACTTCTGCTTCTGGTCCTCGGTGCCCCAAACGAGGAGCATGGGGAACACGTACTGGTTGGTGAAGGCGCGGGGAACTCTGGCCAGGGCGAACTCTTCCAGGATGATTGTCTCGTGCTCGCCGCTGAGTGCGCCGCCTCCATACTCAGTGGGATAGGTGGGGTAGCGCCACTCGGCCATCTTCTTGTTCATGTCCCGCCAGAACCGGTAGAACTCTTCAGAGATGTCCAACCGGTCCACCGGGTCGCGCATGTCCTCGGGGATGTTCGCCTCAAGCCAGGCGCGCACCTCTGTGCGAAAGGCTTCCTGCTCCGGGGTGTACCTGTACTTGAAGTCCATGCGGCGCCTCCGTCAGAGTTGGGGGCTGGTGGGCCGATTATAGGCAACGCCGCGTCTGAGTGTCAACGCAAGTCAGCTTGACAGCCCATGGGCCTGTGGGTACTATCCCACCGTACCCCACCCCGACCTCCGGAGGTGATTTATGCCCGTCGAACAACATGCCCCTGAGCTTGAACGTTTAGTGGACCTCAACGTGGAGATTGAAGAGCTGGGTGACGGCTTTGGAAATGCTGAAGGCGACCCTGCCGAAGGCCCTGTATGGTGGAAAGAGGGGAGCTATCTGCTCTTCTCTGACATATTCAACAACAGGCGCATGAAATGGAAGGAAGGGGAAGGCTTCTCCGTTGCCCTGGACGGCAGCAACCAGCACAACGGCCTTACCCGCGACCGTCAAGGCAGGCTGCTGGCGTGCGAACACTTGACCCGCAGGGTCACCCGGACCGAATCCGACGGCTCCATCACCGTCATAGCCAACAGCTTCAAGGGACGCCAGCTGAACCGGCCCAACGACATAATCGTGGACTCCCAGGGAAACATATATTTCACCGACCCGTGGACTCACCGCAGGCCTCAGGACCAGTGGGACCTCGACTTCTCCGGGGTTTACCGCCTGACTCCCGACCTGGCCACGCTGACCCTGTTGGTGGACGACTTCGTGCTGCCCAACGGTCTGGCCTTGTCGCCGGACGAGAGCATTCTTTACGTCAACGACTCGCGCCGCGGCCACATCCGCTCCTTCGAGGTAAACCCTTGGGGAAATCTGGCCAAGCACACCGACAGCATCATCGCCGATCTGACCGGAGAACGCCCCGGAGTCCCCGATGGTATGAAGGTGGACGTGGAGGGGAACATATACTGCGGCGGCTCCGGTGGAATCCACGTGCTGGACCCCACTGGGAAGAGCCTCGGCATAGTCGCCCACGGCCAAACTGCCACCACCAACCTCTGCTTCGGCGGCGACGACTGGCAGACCGTCTTCTTCACCAGCCGTACCACCGTGGGCAGGTTCAGGGTGAAGGCGCCCGGCGTACCCGTTCCCTCCGACAGAGGATAGTCGGTTAAGGCAATAGTTACCCTCACCCCCAACCCTCTCCCGTCAAGGGCGAGGGGGAGTCTGTCCCTTTTCTGCCGGCGAAACGAAGTTGGGAGTGGGCCATGCATTTTGAATTCATGAGATAGGAGGTGGCACATGGCTATTTTCGGAACGGGCGCGTTCAGGTATGAAGTCGTAGACCCCTTCTTAAAACGTCCCAGGAGGGCCGCGTTCATCGACGGCCCCGATGTAGCAGTGGACGCCGACGACAACGTCTACCTGCTCACCAGGAGCGCCTATGCCGTCGTGATGATATTCGACAAAGACGGCAACTTCCTCGACTCGTGGGGCCGGATGGGCGACGACTTCACCGCTCCCCACGGCATCACCATAGGTCCCGACGGCAAGGTGTACACCAGCGACAACGGCAACCACACAATGAAGATATGGACCAAGGAAGGGCGTCTTCTTCTTAACCTGGGCTCCACCAACCAGAACGCGCCAGTCCAAAGCAACATACCCTTCAACATGCCTACACACCTGTCGGTCGCCTCCAACGGAGACCTGTTCGGCTCCGACGGCTACAGGAACTCGGCGGTCCACTGCTTTGACCCCGAGGGCAAGCTGAAATACTCCTTTGGCAGCCACGGCACCGGCGAGGGCCAGTTCAACTGCATTCACAGCCTCTACATCGACCGGGAAGACAACGACAAGATATATGTGGCAGACCGGTACAACTGCTGCGTCCAAATCTTCACCAGCGAAGGCGAGTTCATAGACCGCTGGACCGGGCTGCACATGCCCAACCACGTGCGCAAGGGGCCCGACGGCAACTTCTACGTGGCAGAACTGCGGCACAGGATCAGCATCGTGAGTCCCAAGGGAGAAATGCTGTGCCACTGGGGTGACGACGCTCCCGCCGAGGAGAAGGGAAGGCTGGCTGGCTATGGGGTTGACTCCCTGGGGTTGCCGGACTCTCCATCCTGGGACAAGACCATCCTGGCTGACGGTTTCGCCATGGCCGACGGAGTGGTCAAGGTGGACCCGGGCGCAGGCATGTTCAACGCTCCCCACGGGATTGCCGTGGACTCCGAAGAAAGCATCTACGTAGCCGAGGTCTCGGAGGCGGTGATGAGCCTGGACAAGGGCCAGCGGACGTTCCAGAAGTTCAGAAAAGTTAGAAGCTAAAGCGTTTCCCTGGCAGGGTACACATAGGCAAAACTAGGAGGGCTGGCCATTGGCCAGCCCTCCTAGTCGCATCCGTATAGGCACAGCTATTGACAGGATTTGGAAAGCAATGCTAAATAGGGGCAGCCCAATTCCAGGCTGGCCGGATTGCGCGATTCCGTAGGAAGCAGGTTTCGGCCAGCTTGATTTCTGTTTACAGGCAAGAACAAGGAGCCGTCGTCCAGCAACAAAGTCCAGCTGGATGGACCGGGCCAGTCAAGCCAGGGCTGGGTACGTTGGGGTCGGATGAACAGTCACTCGTCCCGTAGGTAGATTCCATGCAGCAATACTTAACAAAACGGCTCCTGCTCTTCATCCCCACCATAATTCTGGTTTCCCTTATCGCCTTCCTCATGCTGCGTATCGTGCCCGGAGACCCCGCAGTCGCTAGGTTAGTCGGACCCTTTGGAGATGCCCAGTACACCAAGGTAGAGCTAAAGGAACTTCAGCAGAAGCTTGGGACCGATCGCAACATTGTCGTGCAGTACAGCGACTGGGTTTTTAGCATGTTCAAAGGCGACCTCGGCGACTCGCTGTTTGATGACCGACCGGTTACGGAGAGCATGAAGCGGCGCCTTCCCGTGAG
Source organism: Dehalococcoidia bacterium (assembly GCA_965224415.1). Lineage (GTDB taxonomy): Bacteria > Chloroflexota > Dehalococcoidia > Lucifugimonadales > JAGWBF01 > DAOUJI01. Next base: position 206,410 of record CBDCZB010000004.1, read on the forward strand.
CGCTGAGCTGGCCATAGGAGCCATTATATTCAGCACTATTCTTGCCATACCGCTGGGAGTCATTTCAGCTGTGCGCCAGAATACTTGGGCCGATTACTTAGGAAGATTGGTCGCCATAACCGGCGTCACCATTCCCTTGTTCGTTTTCGCGATTCTGCTTCTATTCGTATTAGTCAAAGGCTTTGGTTACGCTCCTCTGGCTCTGCGTTACGAGCAGTTATGGGAGGCTCCTTGGACCAACATCAAGCAGATGTTCTTTCCTGTCGTGGCCCTCTCGTTCACCCGCATCGGGTACATGGCGCGGATCACCCGGTCGGGAATGTTGGAGGTGCTGAGGGAAGATTACGTAAGAACGGCCAGGGCCAAAGGATTGTTGGAGCAGGCTGTAGTATATCGCCACGCATTGAGGAACGCCTTGCTTCCGGTGCTGACCCTGGCGGCCTTCCAGTTCGCAGTGCTGCTGGCTGGCACGGTAATAGTGGAGCAGATATTTCAGCTTCCGGGAGTCGGGCGGTTGCTTATCGAAGCCATCTTCAGCCGTGACTACACCATGGTGCAGGGCATTGTGATGACCATGGTGGGCGCGATACTGGTCATCAACCTTATTGTGGACATGCTCTACGGAGTATTGGACCCCAGGATACGGTATCAATAGTCATGCTCTACCAACATAGTCGACGAGAGAGTGCGAATTGCAAGTAGGTTCTCAGTCAGAGGCTTCCACCCTGAAGCTAAGTGCGACGAGCAGGTTTGTCGGAGCTGCTCGCTCACTGAGGCTGTTTGCAGTGAAACAACCGCTGGGAGCGGTCAGCGTCGTCATCATACTATTTCTGGTCATCATAGCCTTGTTTGCCCCGCTGCTGGAACCCGCCGATCCTTATAAGGTCAACGTATATGATTTTACCCCCGAGAAAGAATATGGCAGGTTCGCAGGAATCGGGGAGGGCGGTTATACGCTGGGAGCGGACAAGTTCGGCCGGGACATTCTCAGCCGACTGATTCGAGGCTCCCGAATATCACTGTACGTAAGCATGGTGTCGACCTTAGTCGGCGTGACCGTCGGCGCCACGTTGGGCATCATCAGCGCCACCCGCAGCGGGCCTACGGACATGGCAATACAACGAGTTGTCGACGCCCTTATGGCCTTTCCAAACCTGATCCTCGCTCTGGCCATCAGGGCCACCATGGGAGCTTCCCTCGAGAATGTAATCATCGCCATTACCATCACCATCATTCCGCCGACGGTCAGGGCCGTGCGGTCTCAAACTCTGTCCATCGTCAACATGGACTACGTCACAGGAGCCAGGGCTGTTGGAGCGGGTTACTGGCGTATCGTGTTAAGGCACATATTCCCCAACGCTCTCGCTCTGATTCTTATTCTCTTCTCCATTACTCTGGGGGCGGCCATAATAGTTGAGAGTTCGCTGAGCTTCCTGGGTCTGGGCGGTCCGCCGGACGAACCCTCTTGGGGAGGTCTTATGGGTGGATCGGAGACCTATTACTTCCTTCAACAACAGCCTATTCTGATCATCGGCCCCGCCATTGCCATCGGCCTGGTGGTGTTCGCGTTCAACATGCTGGGTGATGCGCTGCGAGACATCTGGGACCCGCGGATGAGAGGCAGCCGCTAGTCGGGCCGCTTTCCCCACCAACGTCGTTCCGGCGGAGGCCGGAATCCAGGAACCCGCCCTCCCACCCCGTTCGTGCCCAGATTGTCGAGGCATGGAGCCTGGGCGACCAACCGGTGGCCCGGACGACAGTCCCGGGGCATTTCCCGTCTTCCAGAACACCACCACACTGTCATTGTGAACGCCGCGCTGTGCGGCGTGAAGAATCTAAGATGGTTGCTCACAAAGGCTCCCCCGTAGAGAAGTGCAACGTCGATGAAGTGAGGGTCCAAGGTTGGGGCGGGGCCGAGTCTGTGGAAACGTCCTTAGATTCTTCGCTGTGCTCAGAATGACACGACTCGGGGCGGCGTGCTCAAGTAACTGCTGTTGGGTGGGGCATGGGGGCGACCAGCCAGTCGCCCCTGCGGGGCGGTGGTGTGGGCCAGGGGCTTGGCAGCCCCTGCGGGACACAATGGCCCGATGGTTCCCGTTGGCGGCCCCTTACGCGGCACCCGCAAGGAACTGCGAGTCCCATAAGCAGAGGCCCGGGGCATGAATCCCCGGGCCTCTTTGTTATCGTTTTACAGGAGGGTGGCCTCTAGTTGGCTATGCCCTGCCCGTCGTAGAGCCAGAGCTGCTCCATCTTGGTTTCGACGTATCCGCTCTGGGTCGGCATTTGCCCGGCCAGCCGGTCAGCGTTGAACATCTGGAAGTAGGTGCTGGTGAACAGATGTATCCAGTGGCTGTCCTTGGTCATCGTGATGTCCTCAATCATCGCCACGATCTCACGCCGTTTCGCGATGTCCGTTTGCTGGCTCTGCTCGAGGATCAGGTCTTGTATGCTCTTTCCGTTGGGAAGATTGTAGGTCCACTTATTGGTGGCGTTGTTTATGGACTGGAACCCGAAGAACCAGTTGAGGTAGGTGTCGGGGGTGATGACACCAGCCCCGGAGCCCTGTTGGATGATATCGAAGTCTCCGTCTCCGATCATCTGGTTCTTCGTCAGGAAGTCCACTTCCTCGACCAGCAGGTCCACTCCCAGGAATCGCTTGAGCTGGTCCTTCAAGACCGGGGCGGTGTCAAGGTCGGACCGGCCCGCGCCGGTCGCTGCCACTACCATCTTGACCTGGAAGCCCTCTTCATAGCCTGCTTCTCTCATCAACGCCCGGGCAGCTGCCACGTCGTCACCCTTGGGTTGCCGGTATCCAGGCAGCTTGTCAACCTCGTCCGACGATATGCACAGGGGGTGCCCCTCGGCGCCGCAGGGTGAACCGCGAACACCCAAGCCGCCCCAGGTCAACTCGTTGAACTCCTGCCGGTCCATGGCCAGGAATAGAGCTCTTCGCACCCTGACGTCGTCGAAGGGAGTCTTAGTGGTGTTTACCAGCAGACCTCTAGGACAACAGGGGGTCAGATAGCCTATGAACTTACCACCGGAGCGGTCGAACAGAGCTTGCGCCTGGGCGGGGGTCATGCCGCCATTCGTCCGAGTGGATGTGCCGTATACTTGCTCGGCCTCCCACGCGGCCTCGGCTGCCGCAACGCCCGCAATCCTGTAGTAGGTGTGGCCGTCGGCGTATGGCAGGTCACGTCCCTCGGGATCTTTCTTCCAATAGTTGGGGTTCCTCTCGTAGGTCCAAGTGTCCCTGGCAGTAGGTGTGAGCGGAGTGTATGGACCTGAACCGACCAGGTTTTCCGCTCCTGCATCCCACAAAAACTGGTCGTCCCCGGCCGCAGTCTTGGCGTCAAGGTCCTCATAAACGTGCTTGGGCAGGATGGATATGATGTCGTCAGCCATGTAGTTGATGACGTCCGCCCAGGGGTGGAGCAGGTGCAGCCTCACCGTCTTGGTGTCGACCACTTCTCCAAAATCATAGTGGGGACTCACAAAGAGGCCAGCCTCTCCCTGTTTTCCAGGGTGGTTCTCTGTCCTTCCAAGCATTCGCTCGAAGCTGTAGACCACGTCCGCGGCGGTCACGTCACTGCCGTCTTGGAACTTGGCGTGGTCCTTAATCTTGAACTCCCATACCTGGCCCGCGTCGTCCACCTGCGACCAGCTTTCGGCCAGGTCGCCCCAGATGTCGAACCGGTCAAAGGTGAAGGGGTTGAACTGCAAAAGGGCGTTAGTTACCGGGCTGTATATGCTTGAGATGTACCGGAACTCCTCGTGGGGGTCCCAGTTTCTAAGCTGGGCCCAGTACTGAATGGGGACTACCCCTCCGTATACCGGCTCCCCGAAGCTCCTTATAGCAGGGCCAGTGACTCCGTAACCTATAGCGGTCTCTTGGAGGGCCCTGCGGACCACCTGGCCAGTGGGCTGCGTTGGCGTGGGGACAGGGGTGGCGGCAGGCATGGCTTGCATTACGGCCTTCTCAATGGCGGCCGCCAGCTGTTCCTCAGTCACTCCCGGCTGGTCCGCCAGGGCGTTCGCTATGGCGGCCGCAACCTCCTCTTGTGTGACTCCCGGTTGTTGCGCCAGGCCTGATGCTATGGCTGCAACTACTTGTTCTTGTGTCACTCCAGGCTGTTGCGCCATGGCTGACTGGATGGCTGAAGCCACATCCTGCGCCGTAACTCCAGGCTGTTGTGCCAAGGCCGACGCAATGGCTGACGCGACTTCCGCCTGGGTCACTCCTGGTTGTTCCGACAGCGCTCTCTGGATGGCTGAAGCCATATCCTGCGCCGTAACGCCAGGCTGTTGTGCCATAGCGCTTGATACAGCCTTCGCCATATCTTCGGCGGACACCCCTGCGGGTTGACTCTGCAGGACTTGTTGGATCATCCCCGCCATATCTATAGGAGTCGGGGTTGGGGCAGGAGTCGGCGTCGCTTGGACGCCGCCGCCGCAGCCTGCAACTCCCATAATCATGAGGAGACAGACCGCTGCCATTCCTAAGAACCAGTGTCGTGTGATTCTTGCCATCATCCTTCCCTCCCTGGACGAAAAGTCCTGATTATTAGGATGCCGGGTCCCAATTCCCTGAGAGTTAGCCGGAATTGCCGGAAACCAAAAGGCGACGCCCAGCGGAATGTAAGCGTCGATAATCTTGAAACTTATAGCAAAAGGGCAGGATTCCTGTCAAGCGCTGGGCGTGGGCTGGAACTGCTGATGGACTCCTTACGATTGGCGGGGCTGCAAAAATGAATCCGCGTCCACGGATGCAGCCTGTACGGACGCTTGTAACTCATGAGAGCCGCCAAGTATACTGGTGTCCTATTGATGTTCCGTTCCTGCTTTGAGCGCGATACTCGGGAGACCTTCCCCCTTGCTTCTTGACCGACGATTTCTGCTTGGCACAGCTGTGACTGTGGGCCTGATCTTCTTATTTCTATGGAAGATCGATTTCAGCGACACTTGGAGCCAGTTGCGCCACGCCAACTATGCCTACTTTTTGCCCGCAGTCGCACTCTATTTTGTCGCCCTTGGCTTCCGGTCCCTTCGTTGGCGATTACTGCTCCTTCACATAAAGCCCATCCCGGTCCGCAACCTCTATCCCGTAACCGTCATAGGCTATTTCGCCAACAACGTGCTGCCCATACGCCTGGGCGAGCTTGTGCGCTCCCAGGCTCTCTGGCAGAAAGAAGGAGTGAGCAGGGCCTCCGGCTTGGCCACCATAGGTGTGGAGCGGGTAATGGATGGACTCACCCTCATTTTCTTTGTAGTGGTGGTATGGCCGTTTCTACCCTGGACCGAGGCCCTGAAAGCCGACGACGGAGGCCTTAAGGTCCTCTGGCTGGTTGCGAGCGGCGTTGTCGCGGCGCTTTTCGCCGCAGGCTTCATAGTCCTGTTCGTGTTGGCGGCCCGCCCTGAGTTGGGACGACGAATGGCCGGCTTCGTAGTGAGGCCACTGCCTGAGCGTTTCAGGGGCGTCGGAATCAACTTGATTATGGCTCTCATAGAGGGCCTCGGGGCGTTAAAGAGTCCGCGCCGCCTTGGAGTGATTGCTCTTGTGTCCCTGCCAGTGTGGCTGACCGAGGCGGCCATGTACTACATTATCGCCCTCTCCTTTGACCTGGATCAGTCCTTCGGCGTAATTATGCTGGTGACGGCCACGGCCAACCTGGCCACTGCCGTGCCGTCCAGCGTTGGGGGAATCGGTCCCTTCGAAGTCGTGGCCAAGAGCACGTTGGTGGCCTTCGGAGTCGCCGCTGAACCTGCGGCAGCGTATTCGTTCTTCGTCCACATAGTTGCACTCTGGCTTCCGGTGAACCTTGCAGGACTATTCTTCATGTGGAAGGAGAATATCGGATTCAACAACCTTTCACACATAAGGATTACAGGGGCGCAGTCGGAATCCGGCGCCCTCTCTCCGTTGCATCAAAGTCCTGACGAACAGGGACGAGAGGCAGGAGGAGGCCGTTGAAAGTAGGGGTTATAGGAGGAGGCGCAGCGGGGCTTGCGGCCGCCCACGCGCTGGTGAAGAGAGGTCACCAGGCCCACGTGTTTGAGGCGGCGCCCTTTCTGGGTGGACAGGCGTCCACCTTCGAGATAGGCGGAGGAAGGCTGGAGAAGGGGTATCACCACCTTTTCCTCAGCGACACCCACATGGTGGACCTGATTCACGAATTGGGTCTCGGGCATAAGCTGGCATGGATAGAGTCCAAGGTGGGGTTCTACTATGGCGGACGCATCTGGAAGTTTGCATCGCCTCTGGACCTTCTCCGGTTCAAGCCGTTGAGCCTCTATGACCGGTTTCGGTTGGGTCTGGTTACGCTGTACTTGCAGAAGAAAAAGAACGGTCTGGACTACGAAGGGGTGACGGCGGCTGACTGGTTGAGGGACAAAGTGGGCCGCAAGGCTTACGAGGTCGTCTGGGAGCCTATGCTGCGGGGCAAGTTCGGCCAGCATTACGACCAAATCAGCATGACGTGGCTCTGGGGAAAGATCTATCTCAGGGTGGCGTCGAGGGGCAAACCCTGGGAAAAGGAGAAGCTGGGATACCCTATGGGCAGCTTTGGAGAGGTTTTCGACTGCCTGGGAGAGCGGATCCAAGAATTGGGCGGGGAAGTGCACATCTCACGTGGAGTCAAAGCGATCCATTTCCAGGACGACCGGGCTGCGGGTCTAACAGTGGACACCCCCGACGGCAGCGTAGAGTCCCGGGACTACGACGCCATAATCGCGACCACTCCCTCCTACGTTTTCACCAGATTGGCGCCCATGCTGCCGGAGTCTTACGCCTCCAAGCTAACCAACGTCACCTATCTCTCCGCAGTGCTGATGATACTGGAGCTGGACAGGCCGCTTTCTCACATCTATTGGCTCAACGTTGCAGACCGCTCTGTCCCGTTCGTGGGTGTGATTGAGCACACCAACCTGGTGGACCCGTCCCTCTATGGAGGCAAACATCTGGTCTATCTGACCAACTATCCAAGCGTTGACAGCCCGTTGTACCAGAAGACCGGCGATGAGCTTCTGGAGGAGTTTCTTCCCCACCTCAAGAATATAAACCCGGACTTTGAGTCGTCCTGGGTGCAAGGGTTCCGCCACTTCCGTGTGGACGCCGCCCAGCCGATAATCGGGGTCAACTACAGGGAACGCATTCCCGATGTCCGGACCCCCATCAAAGGCCTTTACCTGGCCAACACGACCCAGATATACCCTGAAGACAGGGGCACCAATTACAGCGTCAAGCTGGGCCAGGAGGCCGCTGAACTGGTCCTGAAGGACTATGGCAAGGCATAGTGTGAGGGCCTTGATAGACGAGCAATATTCGCCGCCCTAAGGCGCAGTGGCTGGATTGAAGCACCGCATCGGTTGTGATACTATTTCGTCGGCCTGTGATAAGTTTAATGATGGGCTAGCACAAGCGCTACCAGCTTAGGTAAACGGAGCCGCAACGGGTGACCTCAGACAGCAAGGATCTCAAAGACATGGTCACGAGGGCGCTGGCCAATCAGGAACAGAAAACCGTCACCATATTGTCTTCTCTGCTTGCGGTGCAGGATGGCGTGGGATACGTGCCCAACGAAGCCATAGACGCCGTGGCTGAGCTAACCGGATCAACGATCAACGACGTTTGGGGAGTGGCGTCCTTCTACACCAACCTCCGATTCGCTCCGCCCGGAGACACTATAGTAGAGTTGTGCTGGGGACCGTCCTGCCACGTGCAGGGCGCCATGCAAGTCATCAAAGAAGCGTTTAATCACCTGGGGCTGGAGTCAGAAGGAAACACTTCCGACGGCAGGGTCACCGTGCAGTTGAATACTTGCCTGGGGGCTTGTTCCCAAGGTCCCGCCGGCAGCATAGACCATCATTTAGTTGGGCGCTTGACGCCCTCGAGAGTCGTTGAAATATTAGACGACCGCTTGACGGCGGACTCGTCTGCGGCGCATTAGAGACTCATGCCCTCTTTCAGCGAAATCCAGGCGGAGTCCCAGAGACGGTGGGACTCTTTGTCGTCTGGCGACGTTCCATGGATAAGAATCGGGTCCAGTTTGTGCGGCAAGGCGGCAGGGAGCGACGAAGTCGTTGAAGCCGTCCGAACTGAGCTACAAACTCACGACGTCCTGGCCAACGTCAGCGAAGTCGGCTGCATAGGGATGTGCTATGCGGAACCGCTGATGGACATCATGGTTCCGGGCGGGCCAAGGGTCTTCTACGGCAAGATGGACCGTACGAAAGTACCCGCCGTTATTTACTCTCACCTTGTTCGGCAGGAACCCGTGGCTGAACTCGCGTTGGGATATCTGGGCGAAGAGGCGTTGGCAGGGGCCGAAAACCTCTGGGACCTTCCCATGATGAAAGGTCAGATGAGAGTCGCGTTGAGGAATGCCGGCACAATCGACCCATGTGACATACACCAGTACGTCGCCAACGGCGGCTATGGGGCTTTGCACAAGGCTCTCACACAGATGACTCCCGAGGAAACCCTCGAGGAAGTGGACAAGTCGGGCCTCCGGGGAAGAGGCGGGGCCGCCTTCCCGACAGCCACCAAATGGAGCTTCTTGGCGAGGACCGCCGGCGCGGTTAAATATATCCTGTGCAACTGCGAAGAGGGAGACCCAGGAGCATTCAACGACAAGGGAATCCTGGAATGTGACCCGCATACTCTGCTGGAAGGGATGCTCATCGCGGGCTACGCCACCGGCGCAACCCAGGGATACGTCTTCATCCGACACGGTCACGAGGGCCCCATAGAGCGGACCTGGGCAGCCATTCGCCAAGCTAGAGAGGCTGGTTTTCTAGGAGAGGACATACTGGAATCGGGGTTCTCGTTCGATATCGAGGTGTCTCTGACAGGGGACTCGTACGTCGCAGGCGAGGAAACCGCTCTGATGGAGTCCATCGAGGGGAGCCGCGCCATGCCCCGGTATAGGCCGCCGTTCCCAGCTCAAGTTGGGCTGTTCGGCAAGCCCACCAACATCAACAACGTCAAGACGCTGTCATATGTTCCAGAGATCATCCGCCAAGGCGGCGAATGGTTTGCGGGAATCGGCCAAAACCGAAGCAAGGGAACGGCCCTGCTTTGCCTATCGGGCAACATTGAATACCCAGGGCTGATGGAAGTCCCTTTGGGGATAACACTGAACAGTGTCATCAACGAGATGGCCGGCGGTGTCCCAAACGGCAAGAAGCTTAAGTTGTTGCAAACCGGAGGTCCCCTGGGAGGCGTCCTGGGCAGCGACAGCCTGGACATCCCATTGGACTTCGAAGCCATGTCCCAGGCCGGAGCCATTCTGGGGTCCGGCGGAATCATCGTGGCTGACGAGGACACGTGCGCCGTGGACCTCACCCGCTCCCTCATAGCCTTCTGTCAATATGAGTCCTGCGGCAAGTGTTTCCCCTGCCGGATGGGAATGTCCCATCTGCTGGAAGTGCTCGAACGCATCTGCCGTTTCGAGAGCGGCCCTGAGGAGCTTGACCTGATGCAGCGGGTAGGCCGGCAAATGCAGGCCGGGTCCCTGTGCGGTCACGGACAATTGGGGTTTAACCCGGTTTCCTCAGCGCTGAAATATTTCAAAGACGAGTTCGAGGCCCACATGATCGACAAGACCTGCCCAGCGGGCGTATGCCCTGGAGACAACTTCTCACCGGCGCGCACGAGACGATAGAGGTGCTGTAAATGGCTGATGAAATCAACATCACCATAGACGGGGTGTCCTACAAGACCAAGGCGGGAAAGATGGTGCTGGAAGCGGCCATAGACGCCGGGGTGTATGTGCCGTACCTCTGCTACCACCCAGGTATGAAGCCCTACGCGGCATGTCGTATGTGCGTCGTGGAGGTGGAAGGCGGCCGCGGATACCCTGCGTCCTGCACCCTGCCCGTCCAGGACGGCATGTCCGTCCGCACCACAACCAACGAGGTCTACGAGCTGCGCAGGTCGATTATGGAAATGCTGATTTCCGAGCATCCCCACGGATGTCTCACTTGCCACCGCGTCGATCTCTGCGGGCCCCAAGATATATGCCTGCGCCACGTTTCAGTGAACGATCGGTGTGTCGTATGCCCCAAAAATGAACGCTGCGAACTGAAGGACACGACGCGTTTCTTGGACATGGACCTGGAATCGGCCCTGACCTATCAGTACCGCAACCTCCCCATAGAGACAGGAGACCCCTTCTATGACCGGGACTACAACCTGTGCATCGTTTGCGGCAGGTGCGTCCGGGCTTGTGAGGAACTTCGCGGAGACAACGCAATCACGTTCACCGACAGGTCCGGCAAGGCGCTGGTGGGCACCTCCCAAGGCACGTCGCTGCTGGAATCGGGCTGTGAGTTCTGTGGGGCTTGCATAGACGTGTGCCCGGTGGGGGCTTTGGTGGAGAGCGACCACAAGTGGGAGAAGGCCAAGAATGTAGAGAAGACTGTCTGCCCTCATTGTCCCGTGGGATGCCAGCTCAACCTCGAACTCAACAAATTCGACAAAGTGATACGTGTCGTTCCCGAATTGAACTCTCCCGCCAACAAAGGCCAGGCCTGTTTCAAGGGCAAGTTCGGGTTGGAGTTCGTCAACCACAAGGAGCGTCTGACCACTCCCCTCATTCGCCGCGACGGAGTCCTGGAGAAGGCCACCTGGGAAGAGGCCTTGGACTATGTGGCCGAACGGCTTCCCCGGTATAAAGGCGATCAGTTTGCCGTCCTAACCGCCCCGGACAGCTGTAACGAGGAACACTATCTGGCTCAAAAGTTCGCCCGTTCGGTGATGGTCACCAACAACGTGGACCAGACCTCAGACACGTCCCCGGAGCTGGTATATGGTCCCATAAACGCCTTGGCCCATGGAGCCGCCACCAATCCCATTTGGGACCTGGAAGAAGCCCGGTGCATCCTGGTGTTCAACGCCAACATCACCGAAGACCAGAACGTGGCCGCGGTTCCCATCAAGAAAGCCGTGCAAGCCGGCGCCCAGCTTGTGGTTATAGACCCGCGAGAAGTGGAGCTCACCCGCTACGCGGCCCTGTGGCTGCGTCCTCGACCGGGGAGCGAGCTGACTCTGCTGGGCGGGTTGCTCAAGTCCGTCTATGACCAGGGGTTGGTGGACAATGTATGGGTGGAGGAGAACTGCCGCGGCCTGGGTGACTTGGCAAGCCAAGTCTCCAAGCTGGACTTGGACACGGTTGCCGCAGAGACGGGAGTTTCCGTCGATGACGTTCAACAGGCCGCCCGTCTTTACGCAGGATCGAGAAAGTCAGCGGTGGTCTACGGGTTGGACAACGTCCCCCGCGAGATTAGAAGGGAATGCACCGAGGCCCTATCCAACCTGCCGCTGATGACTGGAAACCTGGGGCGTCCGCACACCGGCCTCTATCCCATGAGGCGCGGGGCCAACGAGCAAGGCGCCTGGGACATGGGCTCTGTGCCAGGATTCCTGCCTGGTTACAAGAGCCTCGACTCCCACAACGACAGGGACTTCTTCGAGCAGGCGTGGGGCGAAATGGTGCCCATCGAGCAGGGGCTTGACCTGGAAGGCGTCTTCGCGGCCCTCCACTCAAGCCTCAAAGCGATGTTCGTGGTGGGTGATGGGCTGGTCCACTCAGCCGCTTCCCTGGGAGGGGTGCGGGAAGTCCCCGACTTGATGGGAGGACTGGACAACCTGGAACTTCTGGTAGTCCAGGACCACTTCCTCGGTGAGACTGCCCAGAAGGCCCACGTAGTCTTTCCCCGAGCGGCTTTCACCGAAAAACACGGAACTTTCACCAGTATGGAGCGGCGGGTGCAGCACATCCGACCAGCCTACAAGGTCAAGAACAGCCAGGCGCGGCCCGAGTGGGAAACCATCTGCGGGCTGGCCCAGAAGATGGGAGCATCGGGTTTCGACTTCCAAGAAGCATCCGAGATAATGAAAGAGATAGCGACGCTGGTCCACGACTACGCGGGCATATCCCACAGCCGTCTGGAAAGCGAAGCCGTGCTGGTGGCCAGGCCCGACCCCTCCAACCCTCTGCCCATTCAGGTGCTCTACTCCGAAAAGGAACACAAGGGCCTGCAGCTTCCCTGCACAGGTCCGGACCATCCGGGAACCGTATGTCTTTTCGAAGAGGGCTTCACAGGAGAAAACCGGCCGACTATCGCAGTGCCGGAATTCCGCACCGTGCCCCTGAACGGCGCCGGTGATCAATCCTTTCTGCTAGTGCCGGGGAGGGTGCTCTATTCGGACCGCCCGATGGAGGTTGTAGCGGGGAGACTCAACTCCATCAACCGCGACGAGCTTGTGTCGCTGAACACCGAAGATGCCGGAAGCCTGGGCGTCGCCGAAGGCGACCCCGTGGAGTTAACGACCCGCCGCCAGTCGATTCGTGGCGTCGCCACGCTGGCGGACTCGGCTCACAAAGGCGTAGTGTCGATCACTGGGCTGTTCGGACAGATGGCGGTCGAGTTGGATGCCAGCGACTCGCCTGACCCGATGGCTTCGGCGCCCGGACTGAATATTGAGCCGGTAACGGTTTCAAAGGCCGTGTGATGCTCCCAATATGGAGGACTTGATTTGACGGAATCCGCAGACACCCGACTCCTGGAACGCGCCCGGAAGCTCCGGGACGTGATAGCCAAGCTGCCCAAGGCCCACATCGTATACCGGCGGGACATAACCGAAGACCTGATGGTCATCAAGCTGAAACCCGAAGTGGACTTCACGTTTAAGCCGGGGCAGTACTGCACCCTGGGCTACGGAAGCGTGGAGCGGGCCTATTCCATAGCGTCGGCGCCCCACGAGGACGAGCTGGAAATATTCGTGGAACTGGTGCCGCTGCCCGACGGAGTGCTGACTCCGGTCATGTGGGACCTTGGAGTCGGCGAGCAGATGAGCATCCGACCCCGCGCCAAGGGCATCTTCACCATGGACGAGCGTTACACGAACCATCTGATGGTGGCCACGGTCACGGGCATCGCCCCCTTCATCAGCACGATTCGCAGCTATCTGCACAGGGGCGGCCAGGGGCACAGGTTCTACGTGCTCCAGGGCGCCAGCTACCTGGACGAGTTCACCTACGAAGAAGAGATGACGGAACTGGCCGTCGCCTACCCTGAAACGGTGATCTACGTACCTACTATAAGCAGGCCCGCCGAGGAGAAGAACGCCCAGTGGCCGGGCGTTGCCGGCAGGGTGAACAACATCGTTGAAGACTACGTGGAAAAGATGGGCCTCGACTCCGAGTCGACGCTCGTCTACGCCTGCGGCCACCCCGGCATGATAGAAGACCTCCGAGAGAAGCTGGAACCCCAAGACTTCAAGGTCAAAGAAGAGCGTTACTGGAAGCAGTAGCGACGGTTTGTACCTGACATAACAGACGCCGGATGCTTAGCGCCGGTGCCTTGTTTTTCCCAGCGGTGTTGTAGCGTATAACGAGAGGGATGTCCGCCGAACGTCGCCATAGAGTTCAGGAAGAATCGTCTTGCCTCGCCATCGCTTCGTCGCGATGAATATCGCCCGCGACATTGCCAAGAAGGCCGGCTGGCCGGACAGGTAGGAGGCATCATGGTGCGGTACCCGGTCCTGATTGGAGGAGAGCTGGGAGCGTACGGGATTACTTTCCCTGGTTTTGACGCTGTCGCAGGGGGAGCCATGGGCGCCACAGTTGATGAGGCCCTGCGGAATGCAGAGGACGTTCTGGCTGACGTAGTAGAGATGATGGAAGAGAAGGGCGAACCGATTCCATCGCCCGTTTCCTTAGAAGACGTAGTTGTAGAACCCGGCGAAATGGTCGCCTACGTCACCCTCAACACCAACGTTCCAGTCTAGCGCCGCCGGCTTGTTTTTCGGGGGCGGCTCTCTAGGGTAAAATGGCGGGGATGTCCACCGCCAAGTCCTCTTCTAAAGACAGGCTCACGCCGGTCCGGCGCCAATACATGCGCATCAAGCAGCGTTACCCCGACGCGCTGCTCCTCTTCCGGATGGGAGACTTCTACGAGACCTTCGACGAAGACGCCCACACGGCCTCCCAGGCGCTGGACATAGCCCTCACCTCCCGAAGCATGGGCAAAGGCAGCCCCGTCCCGCTGGCCGGAGTGCCTGCCCACTCGCTCGAACCCTACCTGGCCCGGCTGATAAAGGCTGGTTACAAGGTGGCCATCTGCGAACAACTTTCCGACCCCGCCGCTTCCAAGGGAATCGTAGACAGGGACGTGGTGCGGGTGGTGACGCCCGGGACGGTGGTGGAGCCGTCCCTCCTTGAGCAGAAGGCCAACAACTACCTCGTGGCGCTTATGCCCGACGGCAGCCAAGTGGGACTGGCCTATGTAGACATCACGACGGGAGAGTTTTGCGCCGCCCAGATTCCCGTGGCCGAGCTTGGGTTGGAGCTTTCCCGGCTGGATCCGGCGGAGGCGCTGGCGCCGGAGGGGACTGAGTTGGACGGGACCGCTGGCTGTACGTCGACGCCCCTGCCCGCTTACGTGTTCAGAGAAGACACGGCGGCCCGGACTCTCATGGACCACTTCGGCGTCGCAAGCTTAGAGGCCTATGGATGTGATGGGTTGCCCCTGGCCGTGGGCGCCGCCGGGGCCATCGTGGACTATCTGTCGCAGACTCAGAAGGGCGCCCTCAAGGAGCTCCGTACCCTCAGCGTCTATTCGACCGCGTCGTACATGACCCTGGACATCCAGACCCGCCGGAACCTGGAACTGTTCCAGGGAGGCCGTTGGGGAAACAGTGAGGCGTCGTTATACAACACCCTGGACCTTACCCGCACGCCCATGGGCGGCAGGCTGCTCCGACGCTGGATGGGCCAGCCTCTGCGAGAACTGGAGCCGCTGGCCCGAAGACAGGACTCGGTGGGCTGGTTCCACGACAATATGCTGGACCGGGAAAGGGCCTCGGCGCTCCTTTCCAGAATCGGTGACCTGGAGCGGACGGTGGGCCGTGTGCGTCTTGGGACCGCCGTTCCCAGGGAACTGCTGGGCTTGGCCAACGGTCTGAAGGCGTCATTGGAGCTTGTGGACGGGTTGTCCGGCGTCGGGGAACTGGCCTGGCTTCTGGACGGGTTCGAAAGCGGCAAGAAACCCTGCGAGCAGGCCGTGGGGCTGATAGGACAGGCAATAAAAGACGACCCCGTCGGCGAGCCTGGGGACGGAGGAGTCTTCCGGGAAGGCTTCTCGCCGGAGTTGGATGAGCTGCGACAGGCGTCGGGAAACGCCAGGGAGTACATTGCCGGTCTCGAGCGCAAGGAACGGGAGGCCACGGGGATAAAGAACCTCAAGGTCGGGTACAACAGGGTGTTCGGGTATTACATAGAGGTGACCAATGCCAACCTGGCTATGACGCCCGACTCCTACACCCGCAGGCAGACCCTGGTGGGCGGAGAGCGTTTCATCACACCGGAATTGAAGGAATACGAATCTCGAATCCTTGGGGCCAGAGAGAGAATCGAGGAGCTGGAGAGGGCGCTATACCGCCAGGTGTGCGCCCAGATTGGTGAACAGAGTTGGGCAGTGTCGGCCCTGGGCGAGGCCGTAGCCCACCTCGACGTGTTTCACTGCCTAGGGGAAGCGGCTGTCCGCTACGGCTACGTGCGCCCCATGCTGAACGAAGATACGGGCATATCCATCAAGGCGGGACGCCATCCTGTGGTTGAGAGAACGCTCCCGCCCGGCTCTTTCGTCGCCAATGACACGGACACGTCTTTGGAAGACAGCCAGGTGATGATAATCACCGGCCCCAACATGGCCGGAAAGAGCACCTACATACGGCAGGCAGCCCTCATAGTCCTCATGGCGCAGATGGGCAGCTTTGTGCCGGCGGACTCGGCCTCCATCGGTCTGGTGGACCGTATCTTCACGAGGTTGGGCCTCCAGGACGACCTGTCCACGGGCCAGTCCACCTTCATGGTGGAGATGGTCGAAACGGCGGCGATACTGAACCAGGCAACGCCCCGTTCCCTGGTGATTCTGGATGAGATAGGCCGGGGCACTTCGACCTACGATGGCCTGTCCATCGCCAAGGCGGTGGTGGAGCACCTCCACAATCACCCGCGGTTGGGCTGCAAGACCCTTTTCGCAACCCACTACCACGAATTGACCCATCTGGCGGAGACGCTGCCCAGGGTGAAGAACTACTCGGTGGCCGTTTCCGAGGATGACGGCCAGGTGGTCTTTCTCCACCGCATCGAGCGGGGGAGAGCGGACAAGAGCTACGGCATTCACGTGGCCCGGCTAGCTGGAATGCCGCAATCGGTGGTGAACCGGGCATGGGAAGAGTTGGGTGACCTGGAGCGGCAGGACCAGGGCCCCGGGAGGGGGCAACCGGCAAATCCGGTGTTCCAGATGGCCTTGTTCGGAGGAGACGCCCCCAATCAGGCGGTTCTGGACGAGCTTCTAGAAATGGATGTCTCGACCATGACTCCTCTGGCCGCCATAAACGCCCTGTACCGCTTGCAACGCCAGGCCCAGGGAATTCCCGACCCTGAAGATGAAGGATGAAATCATTCGGTGCGCGGCGGCGTTCTCGTCTGCTATCGCCGTAAGGGCTATGGGCCTTATACTCACCTAAGCTTTGCATTTGGCGTCCCGATCTTTACAGATGGGTAAAAAGGGGATGCACCAAGGAGGAAATGTATGGCTGAGCAAGCCCGGTTCTATTGGTGGCCGCGTTGATCGACCTGCCGTAAAGCGAGGGAGTTTCTCTTGCAAAAGGGAGTCGAGTTGGAAGAGCGGGACTACTTCGCCAACCCGTTCAGCGAAGAGGAGTTGCGGGCAATCATCGGCGGACGTGAGCCGTCGGAGATTTTCGCCTGGCGCAGCCCCAGCTTCAAGAGCCTGGACAAGGACCCCGACAGCCTCACCGGAGACGACCTCGTGCGCCTCATGCTCGACGAGCCCAGGCTTGTCCGGCGTCCCCTGGTCCAAGTCGGAGATAGGCTGGTCATAGGAGGCTCCTTCAAAGCCATCGAGGAGGCCCTGGGGTCGGGCTGAAGTGTGCCGAAGGTCGCGCCTGGATTAACTTTCGTCGCTCCGGCGCAGGCCGGAGCCTAGGGCGGCGCCTCTGGATTCCGGCCTGCGCCGGAATGACGGACGTGGGGCGGTGGTCTCTCGTAGGGACGACCGGTGGTCGACCAGCCAAAGTTGCTTGAAAACGAAGCTGAAGGGCGCCCCAGGGGCGGCGTTGAGCAGCCCGTCGTAGCTGGATATAATGGCCCGTAGGCAAGCCCGTTAAAGCTGGGCGGTGAAGAAGGGGTGTGGGTGGACATATTCTTTGACGTGGACTACACCATCCTGGGTCTGGACTACAGCCTCAGACCAGGAGTCCTAGAGACTTTTCAAAAACTCACAGCCGACGGCCATAGAGTCCACGTCTGGTCAGGCGTCGGGCTGCGGGACCAGGTGGTCAAAGACCACAAGCTTCTCCCCTACGTATCCGGCGTATATCTAAAACCCACCTACAAGGCCAGGGAGCGCCTTGGGCAGCTAGGTGTGCCCCTGGTCCCAGACTTTGTTGTGGATGACTACCCGGAAATAGTAGAGGACTTCGGAGGAGTCTGTGTCTGGCCCTATTATATGCGCAACGATCAGGACACCCAGATGGAGCGCATATACCGGATAGCGTCCGACTTCGCCAGGGACGGCGTCTCCCCAGATCGACAGTTCGTCAGCCGAAAGGCCGACCCTGAAGACCCTCAGCTGGGGCGGGCGGAATGACCATTCGTGTGTTGAAGCCCGACGTGGCCGCCAAGATAGCCGCCGGCGAGGTGGTCGAGCGACCCGCGTCGGTGGTCAAGGAGTTGGTGGAGAACTCCATCGACGCCGGGGCCAACCGGATTGCCATAGAAATCAAGGGCGGAGGCGTGGACCTCATCAGGGTGACCGACGACGGCTACGGAATCCCGGCTGATGAGATTCTGCTCTCCTTCCACCGCCACGCCACCAGCAAGCTGACCTCACCCGACGACCTGGAGTCGGTAACCACGATGGGCTTCCGGGGTGAGGCGCTGCCCAGCGTTGCGTCGGTGTCCAGGGTGACTATGACCAGCCGGCCGGCTTCGGAAGCCGTGGGGACGGAAGTCCGGCTCCGTTGGGGCGAAGTGGAAAAGAGCGGCCCCGCGGGCTGCACCGTGGGAACGTCGGTCAGCGTTGAGTCCCTGTTCGAGAACGTGCCCGCCCGCCGGAAGTTCCTCCGGTCTCCGGGGTCGGAACGTTCCCGAATCAGCGACCTGGTGGCCCGATTTGCCCTGGCCTTTCCCCGTATCCGGTTCAACCTCAACGTGGAAGGTCGTAACGCTCTGGCCACGCCTGGAAACGGAATCCTCTCCGACGTTGTCATATCCGTATATGGAGCGGAGACTGCCGGCGCCATGCTTGAGGTTTCTTGGGACGGCCCCGACGGATATTCCGTCCACGGTTTCACCGGAGCTCCGTCACTGCATCGGGCCAACCGGAGCTACATCACCTTTATCATGAACGGCCGCTGGATACAGAGCCCCTTCCTAACCTATGCATTGACCGAATGCTACCAGGGGTTCCTGCCAGTGGGACGCCACCCCATGTCGGCGCTGATGCTGACCGTGCCTCCGGCGGAGGTGGACGTGAACGTCCATCCGGCCAAGCGCGAGGTCCGGTTCCGGCGGGAGGACCGGGTCTTTTCAGGCTTGCAGAGGGCCGTCAGGTCTACGCTGGTGCAAGCGGCGCCCGTGAGGGAGTTCTCCTTCCCTTCCGCCCAAACTGGACCGCCGGGCAGAGGTCAGCTCTCTCCACAGGTTCCTATGAACCCCGACCGGCTGGCGTTCTCCATGGACGCAGGAAACACGAGGGATACGGGGGACGGCGGCGGTCCGCTGGGGCAGCCTGCGACTGCCGGCCAGGGAATTTCATCCCTCAGGGTGTTGGGCCAGATCCGGAACACTTACTTGGTCTCAGAGGGGCCGGACGGCGTCTATCTCATCGACCAGCACGCGGCCCATGAGAGGGTGCTGTTCGAAACGGTTTCCGGGGCAATGCCCGGAGCACAGTCCCAGGCGCTTCTGGAGCCTGTGGCGGTCGAACTTTCCCCAGGCCAGGAGGAATTGGCGCGTTCATCGTCGGAGCTATTGGAGCGGTACGGGTTCCTCATGGAGGGGTTCGGGGAGCGGAGCTACATCCTCAGGGCCGTGCCAGCTGTCATAGGCGACAAGGACCCCGGCAAGGCCCTGGTGGAAGTGTTGGACCTGATGGCCTTCGAGGGGCTGGTGAAAGAGCGAGAACAGGCGCTGGCGGCTTCCATAGCGTGCCACGGCGCCGTTCGCGCCGGCATGTCAATGGACCAAAGGGAGATGGAAGCGTTGCTGGTTCAACTGGAGGCCTGTGAGAACCCACATACCTGCCCCCACGGAAGGCCCACTATCATGCACCTGAGCTCCAGCCATCTGGAGCGAGAGTTCGGGCGACGCTAGGATTGGGGGGCTATGAGGTCCAGCGCCTCTCAGCCGACTCTATACGGGGGTCTTTCCGGGGGTGGTATATGGAGTCTTCGCCGGGGAACTGGTCTTGGTTGGCAGGGGACGCTGGGTCGCTGGATGCGCCTTTAGCGGCGATTCCGACCCCAACGAGGGCGGCCAGTCCAAGGGATATCTTCCCCAGAAAGCTCCGGCGAGTCATCCCTTTGTTTGCGTCGCTCGTTCCCTGCATCTAGACCTCCCGGTGTCGGACGCCCTTTTGGAAGGGCGCGCTGACATAGCATTTTATTTGCTGCGTAAGGGCCGGTCAATAGCCTAGGAATCCCCTTGACACTCGTATGTGTGTGTGATAATTTTCACCTGTCTTTTCGGCCCTACGCCACCAACATCGGGAGGTGAGGCGGCAATGCTGCCCGATCCGGGAGCTGTTACAGCCTTCGACTGGCTCCAAATAGGGAAGTGGCTCACCAGGATCTGGATTTACTTTTTCCTAGTAGTCGGCTTTTCCGCGACCTTCCTTACGGCTCACGCCATAATTCCCTCAATGGTTGCCTCCGGCCATGTTCCTTCGGACTTGGGGGGAAAGCTCCGCCGACCCATGTACGCCACAGCCGCTATAATGCTGGTCGGCATGGGGATTTTCCTGGCTTTCACCGTAGAACAATCACACATAATCGAGAGGTTCTGGGACCGATGGTTTATCTAGTCACGGTCCAGAGCAATCACTTCTACATATGCCTATAAAGCCCAGCTTGAAGCTCATGGCGCCCCTGGCGCTGGGAGGCCTTATAGGCGGCGCGGTAGCCATATTCGTGGTGGTGAACCTCCTCCTCGCCTGGTGGGGCAGGCCTGTCTTTGGCTTCGGAGCCGACGGACCCGGTCAACCGATCGCTTTCCCCCATGACGTTCACGTGGAGGAAAAGGGAATTCAGTGCGAATTCTGCCACCGCAACGTAACCAAAGGCGACCCCGCAACAGTGCCTTCGATCCAGCAGTGCCTCTGGTGCCACACCACTATAGATGGTCAGCAGAATGCGGAGATAGTTAAGCTGCTCGAATATGGAGGCTTGGACGCGGCTGGAAAGCCTTCGGATGATCTGATGGCAGAGCCTATCGACTGGGAGAGGGTCCACAGGCTTCCAGACCACGTGCAGTTCGCCCACGAACCCCATATTAGGTTCTTTACTACGACCAACGAGGGCAGGACCCAAGCCATTGCCCAGGCGGGGGAGATGGGGTTCCATATTTCATCAGGGGACCCTCCCGCCTATGAATTGACCGAGGCCACATGTTCCATCTGCCACGGCAAGGTGCGTGAGATGACCAAGGTCAAGCAGGTGCGGGACCTTAAGATGGGAGATTGCGTGGACTGCCACAGGGACCTGAATGCCCCCACAGACTGCACAACGTGTCACTATTAGAGGCAGAGCGCCAGAGAATATGAAGTTAAGCCGTCGAAATTTCTTGAAGTGGGCCAGCCTGTCAACGATAGGCGCGGTGGCCTGCAACATCTTCCGAGAAGGGGAGATGGAGCTCCAGAGTCCTGTGGACCTTCCGGAGGACCAGGTCACCGGCATCGACAACTGGTACGCAACGGTGTGCGGCCAATGCCCCGAAAGAGAGGGCATTCTGGTGCGAGTGGTGGAGGGGCGCGCCAAGAAGGTGCGAGGCAACCCAATCTTCCCCACCAACCAGGGCAAGCAGAGCGTCAGGTGCGACGGGGCCCTCCAGGCCATATACCACCCTGACAGAGTCACTCAGCCCCTCCTTCGGAAGGAGGGCACGACCAGGGGCGGCGGCGACTGGTGGGAAATCAGCTGGGATGAGGTTCGGGGCGAGATTTTCCCCGACATCCTGGGCCGGCGTCTCAGAGACACTGGACGTTCCGACGCCATGCTAATGGTGACTCCCTACATGAGGGGCAGCGCGGGCAAGGTCGTGAGCAGCTTCGTAAAAGCCTACGGCGGACGCCACATGTCTATGGAAGCCATGGACGAGACGAACCTGCGCAGGTCCGTAAGGAACGTCCTGGGACAGGACCGTCTGCCGGACTTGGATGTAGAGAACAGCAACTATGTCATATCCTTCGGAGCGGACTGGCTCTCCACCTGGCTTACGCCTGTGCGGTTTGGAAGGGGCTACGGCCACTTCAGGGACAACCGGGGCAAGAAACGGGGAACGCTGGTCCACGTGGACTCCCGCTTCTCCATGACCGCGGCCAACGCCGACGACTGGATTCCCGTCGCTCCCGGCATGGAGGGAGCTGTGGCCTTGGCCATTGCCTACGTGATTATCTCCCAGGGGCATGTGTTGCCTGACACAATGGAGCGGTTGATCGGGGGCGCCGACGTCAATGCGTGGGAAGCGGTCCTTGGCGACTACACGCCGGAGAAAATCGTAGACCCTGGCTCTCCCACCTACGCCGGAATTCCGCCCACGATACGCGGCGAGGAGTCGGCGCATCTCATCCGGCGGGTGGCCATCGATTTTGTGACCCACGGCCCCAGCCTTGCATTCGGCGGAGGGTCGGCCGGAGCGCAGACCCACGGTGAAGCCAACTTGTCGGCCATATTCGCTCTCAATTACCTTGTGGGCGATAGAATCCCCGGCCGGTTGGGCAACGTGATATTCAACCCCAACCCGCCGATGAGCGGGCTAATGACCGAGGACATGCCGTCGTCCTTGTCCGACTGGAACAAGGCCGTGGACGACGTTACGGGCGGCGGTATAGGGGTTGTGATGGTGTACGGGTCGAATCCCGTATACGGCATTCCCTTGAAGGGCGACGGCTCCGGACTCGGAGACGCCATCAGCGGACGCCAAGACCCTAACGATCTGTTTGTCATCGCATTCGCCAACGTGATGGACGACACGGCGGCTCTGGCCGACCTCGTGCTTCCGATAAGGGAGGGCTTGGAGGACTGGGGCGACGACGTGCCGGAACCTAGTCCGGGCTACCAGATAGTAGCCATTCAACAACCAGTGGTTGAGCCGCTGCCGGGCATCCAGGCTGAGAGCTTCCCTGAGGAGATAATCAAGCTGTCCAAGGGCCTGGGTCTGAATGACGGCCTGCCCAACAGCTTCAAGGCCATGCTGCAGCAAAACGCAGCCGACCTATTCAACCTCAACCGCGGAACGCCCCTGGAAGATGAGCTTCCTGGAACCATAGACGGGTTCTGGAACAAACTGCTACAGCGCGGTGGTTGGTCGGACCCCGGCAATCGCTCCCGTGACTACCCCGCCGAGGCGCCGGACTTGAAGTCCATCGCCGACGGGTTGAAGGCCCGCAGGCTTCTGGGCACGGGCGGTCTCAACTCCTACGTCATGGTGCCCTTCCTGTCCAACTCCCTGATGGACGGTCGGAACGCTCACCTCCCCTGGCTCCAGGGCGCCCCCGACCCGCTGACCAGCGTGGCGTGGCAGACCTGGGTGGAGGTGAACCTCCAAGAGGCCAGGCGCATTGGGTTGGAAGAGGGCGACGTGGTGAATCTCATCACCGGCAAGGGCAGCGTCGAGGCGGTCGTCTACATCCACCCGGCCATGCCCCCGGGAGTCGTGGGCGTCCCTATAGGTCGGGGTCACACGCCAGGTGTCAGTTATTGGAACCGGAACGGGGAAAGACAAGGGTCTAACCCGTTGGCGATTTTGGAATATGAAGAGGGAATGGACAGCCTCCCCTGGGGAGCTACCAGGGTTGTGCTCCAACCCACCGGCAGGAACATTAAGGTTGCCAAGTTCGAAGGCATAGTTCCGGCCTACCCCATAGGCACGAAGGAAGAGGACATAGTTCACGTAACGAACGATCCAGAGGCGTAACCGACAGGGTGTAAGCGAAAGGCGGGTCTGTCTATGGCGCAGAAGCGCAAACATAAATGGGCAATGGTGGTGGACATTGACAAGTGCACCGGTTGCCAGGCGTGCGTCGTAGCCTGTCAGGCTGAGAACAACGTGCCCATCAACACAGAAGAGCTGTTCCATCAGAAGCGCGCCTATGAATGGATTCGGGTGGAGCGCTACTGGGACGTGCCGGATGAGTACCGTGGCTCCTCCGGGGTCGATCCCAAACCGGAAGAGACGCCCTTCCAGGACGTGAAAGCCAGGTTCATACCCATAATGTGCCAACATTGCGAGAACGCGCCCTGTGAGCCCGTCTGCCCGGTCTACGCCACCTACCACAACGACCAGGGTTTGAACGTCCAGGTGTACAACCGCTGTGTGGGCACCCGCTACTGCGCCAACAACTGCCCTTACAACGTCAGGTTCTTCAACTTCTGGGAACCTGTGTGGCCCGAGAACCTGAGGAACCAGCTGAACCCCGACGTTACGGTCAGGTCCCGGGGAATAATGGAGAAGTGCACCTTCTGTGTGCAGAGGATAAGGAAAGCCGAGCGGAAAGTGGAAGGGCAAGAAGGGCGAGCCATCACCGACACTGAGTTGGCCGAGGGCAACTTTGCTCCGGCCTGCGTGCAGGCTTGCCCTACAAATACGCTGATATTCGGAGACCTGCACGACGACGACAGCAAGGTCCGGGAGTACATCGACCTGGACTCCAACGGCAGCAAGGTGGTCAAAGAGGGCCGCCCGTACCAATTGCTGGCGCGGCTAGGGACTGAACCGAACGTGATATATCTGAAGAAGATAGACACCCATGCCAAAGACGAGGTAGGCCATGGCTAGCGCGACCGAGCACGGTCACCACCGAACGCCTCCTCCTGAGACGCTGCTCACCACCGAGCAGGTGACCGAGCACGTAACCAGAAAGACCATTACGCTGGACCCCAAGCTGGCTGCGGCCATGCTGGGCCTGCTCATACTTCTGGGCTTGGGGATCGTGGGATTCCTGGTGCGGGCCCTCGGAGACGGGTTCGGGGGAGAGAACCGCGAAGCGTGGGGCTACTACGTTGCAATGTTCGCATTCCTACTCGCCACGGTGGGTTCGGCCCCCGTAGTGGCGGTGGCCTTCCGCTGGACGAAAAACCACTGGCGCAGGCCATTGTCCAGGGCGTCCGAGTTGTTTGCGGTGGTGGGCGTACTGAACGTGCTGTGGTTCATCCCAATGATATTCCTCATGTCCCCCATCGACCTGAATGGGGACGGGGCCTTGGCCGTCGGACAGGACCGGCGCACCATCTGGTTCGAAACGCCTATCGGAGCGCCGTTGGTCTGGGACACACTCGCAGTGATTGCCCTGGCCGTCGCTGGGCTGGCCGTGCTCTACATATCGGCAAGGCCAGACTTTGCGGCGCTGGCCCAACGCGGCGACGGAGTCCGCAAAGGGCTGTGGGCCAAGCTGGCGATGGGATGGCAGGGGACGGAGCGTGACTGGGTTGTACAGAAGGGCCTGCTGGCCATTATGGGCGGGCTCTACTTCATGCTGCTCATCTTCGTTCACACCCTGATAAGCCTGGACTACGCTCTGAGCTACATTCCCGGCTGGAAGGACTCCATATTCGCTCCCTACCACGCCCTGACCGGGCTTCAGGCCGGCGGAGGCGTCGTCATTGTGACGTTGTTCATAATGAAACGGTGGGGCGGCTACAAGGACTATATAGGCGTTGACCCCTTCTGGTCGTTCAGCAAGATACTGCTGGGCGTCACCCTGCTGTGGGGTTACTTCTGGTTCTCAGAGTTCATGACCTTCTGGTATGGGCGCGACGAGACGGAGCAGGCCGTCCTCAAGCTGATAATGTTCGAGTCCTACAAGACTGTGTTCATTCTGAACGTCTTCTTCAGCTTTATAATCCCATTCTCCCTGCTCCTCTGGAACTCGGTGCGGAAGAGTGTAATAGGCCCGAGCATAGCGGCGTCGTCGGTGATAATAGGCGCCTTCTTCATGATGATTCGCATATACGTGCCGGCCTTCAACATACCGGAGTCCAAGCTGGGCGCTGAAAGCATCGCCGACTTTGAGAAGAACGGAGCGCAAACGGCGGCCGAGCTGCTGCCAGTGCTGCCCGACGTATGGGACATATTCATAATACTGGGCGGACTGGGAGCGGCGGCGCTCTTCTATCTGGTGGCCACGAGGATAGTGCCCATACTTTCCCTGTGGGAGTTCAAGGAGGGAATGCTGTACATTCTGTGGCGGCCTTTACTCAAGGGCAAATACATGGTCTTGGGGAAACCCGAATAATCGGGGAAGCGCTAGGGAGACGCAATGCAGGAAACCGTACCTGTCACTGACCAGCGAGCCAATAGAAACCTGCTGAACAGCCTGTACGAGACCCCCCTCTGGTACTGGGGTCTGGTGGCGTTCCTTGGCGTGTTCGTCGTCGGGGCCATGTGTGCGGCCGGCTACATGATCAACCAGGGACTGGGAGTCACAGGGCTGAACCGGCCCGTGTTCTGGGGATTCTTCATCACCAACTTCGTCTTCTGGATTGGAATCAGCCACGCGGGCGTTATGCTGTCGGCCATACTCCGGCTTTCCAAGGCTGAGTGGCGCAGGCCCGCCACGAGGGCGGCAGAGGTGCTAACCGTCTTCTCCCTGATGACGGCCATGCTCATGCCCCTGATTCACACCGGCAGGCCCTGGCGGATATTCTACTGGGTCTTCCCTTACGACTTCGCGCGGGGCGTTTACATGAACGTGCGGTCCGCGCTTGTCTGGGACCCCAGCGCCGTTTTCACTTACCTGACCTCGTCCATACTGTTCGTGTATGTAGCGCTGCTTCCCGACCTGGCCGTGATACGCGATCGATCCACCGGGCCGAGGCGGATCGCCTACTCGATACTCTGCCTGGGTTGGAGGGGAACTCCGAGGCAGTGGAAGCTGCAGATCATCGCGGGAATACTGCTTTCGGCGCTGATTCTGCCCGTGTTCGTGTCCGTCCACTCGATAGTGTCCTTCGACTTCTCTATGGTCATCGCAGCCAAGAGTTGGCATTCCACCATATTCCCGCCCTACTTCGTCATTGGAGCGGTCCATTCAGGAGTGGCGGCGGTGGTCATAGTCATGGCCATCATGCGGTGGATGTTCAACTGGCAGGACTACATCAGACCCGAACATTTCGACTCCCTGGGAAGGTTGCTCATAGTGGTGGCCACGGGATGGTTCTTCTTCTTCGTCATCGAGCTGATGTTCGGCCTGTACTCGCTGGAGGCCGACGAGATAGCCGTAAAAGACTTCATGATGGACCAGCCGCCGTGGAACTGGTTGTTCCTGACCTTTGTGGGCACGACCTACTTTATCCCTGTGGGCATGTGGCTGTTCAAACGCATACGGCGCAACCCGGGGCTGATGATAGTCGCTTGCGTGTCGGTGAACATCGGCATGTGGCTGGAACGGTTCCTCATCATCGTGCCGGGGCTGGCCCAGAAGCAGACGCTGAACTTTACGTGGTACACCTACGCACCCAGTGCAGTGGAAGTGGTGATAGTTATCGGGACCTTCGCCCTGGTGTCTTTGCTTATGCTGCTGTTCGCCAAGGTGTTCCCGTTGATCCCTATATACGACATTAAAGAGGGAGAGATATTGAAACAGGAGATTCAAATTGGACGGAGGACCGTTCCCGCGGTTATTAGAGAGGACTAAGGCGCCTCATCCCAACCTTCTGATTGCGGAAGGGTTGGAGATGAGGGCCGGGAGGAAACAGAATGGCCAAAACAGGAGTCCTGGGCCTTTACAACGACGCTGAGTATGCGGCGGAAGCAGGGGACAACCTGAAAGCTTCCGGCATCAGCGACGCCGATTTCGATTTCCTGACGGGCGCTCCGTACCCTGAAGGCGCATTCGGAGAACGGGAGAGCAGCCACAAGCTTTACATTTTCCCGTTCGTTGGAGCTTTGTGCGGTTTGACAGCGGGCATAATCCTGACCTCAGCCACCCAGCTTGCGTATCCGCTGGTCACTGGCGGCAAGCCCATCCTTTCGCTGCCTCCAATGGCGATCGTCACCTACGAGGCGACCATGCTGGGGGCCATCCTGTTCACCGTTCTCGGCATAATATTCGAGTCCAGGCTGCCCAGAGTTAGCCTGGGCCTCTACGACGACCGCATAACAGATGGGTACATTGGAGTGCTCGTGAACTGCGAGTCGAATGAGGTCGACCAAGTGGAGAGGGCTTTAACCCAGGCTGGCGCTGTTGACATAAAACGAGGGGACCCGTCCTAGTGAACCGTAGTCGTCTGACATCGTTTGGGAAGTTTCCTGAGGGAGTCGCCGCCGTGTTGAGCCGACGCCCAAGGGCGTTGCTTGTCGCCGCGCTGGCGCTGTTGACGCTTGCGAGCGCAGCGTGCGCCAACGGCAGCTATCCGGTGGACTTGTTCTACGAAATGCACTACCACCAGTCCTTTGGATACAGCGAACCTCCCAGGCTGTCGCCGCCTGTAGGCGCCATACCGATAACCGGCGTTGAAGCGCCCGGCAGCGAAAACCCCATTGCAGGACAGTCGATTCAGGAGGGATCCGCGCTTTTTGCCGTGAACTGCGTGATGTGCCACGGCCCGCTTGGCAAGGGCGACGGACCGGTGCTACAGACAATGATGCAGGACTATGGATACGTGCCACTGGAGACGCTGAGCATCGATTTGAGTTCGGCGGACCCCGGACATGCACAGAGAATCTCGGACCGGGCGGCGTTCGACTGGATCAGCAACGGCGCTGTGGTCATGCCCCAGTTCTCCAAGCTGCTCAACGTCGAGGAGCGGTGGAGTCTCGTAAACTACGTTAAAGGCTGCCTGGGCCCTGAGGTTCACTCAGATTGTCCAGCGCCCTAGCCTGAACGCCGGCTCCCGGCAGCGAGGAAACCAGGTCCCAGGAAGGCCCCGGTCGTGTTGAAGAAATACGGCTTCCCGTCCCACCGGTTGCCTCTTTCCTATGTCCTAAGTGCATTCACATGCCTTATGCTTGCTCTATTGTTGACGGCGGCTTGCGGCGGCTCCAGGAACGAAGCGGGGATGTATACTCCGGAAGAGTTGGAGGCTGTAGCCTACTCCATAGACCGCAGCCTGATATGTCCGGTCTGTCCGGCTGAGACCATTGACCAGGCGCAGGTGCAGTTGGCCAAGCAGATGCGTGCTCTAGTAAGGGAAAAGCTGGCGGAGGGCTGGTCCAGGGAGCAAATTCTGGACTTGTTTGTAGAATCGTATGGAGAAGATGTCCTGGCGTCTCCCCCTAAATCCGGGTTCAACCTACTGGTGTGGGTTGTGCCGCCCGTAGGCGTTTTGGGCGCATTGATCTTGCTAGCGTCGGTTGTGGTCGCCATGAGGCGAACCGGCGTCTCCAATCGGGAGGTCATGGTCCAACCATCCGACGGGGAACTTGAACCGTACTTGAGCATGGTGGACCAAGAGTTGGGACTGTCAACAGGTTCCATGTCTGAACCGCCCCAAGACTCCGACGAGACTGACGGAGGCGCTTCCCGTGGCTGAGCTTGGTTCCATATGTCTGGCGATAGGGCTGGCTCTGGCGGGCTACTCGACGGTAGGCTCCGTCATAGGTCAGACGAGGGGCGTCGCGGCCTTGGTGGACAGTGCCCGGTACGCGGGGTACCTGCTGGTATTTGTGCTCACCGTGGCCGTGGCTGTCCTGGTGGGGGCCTTTCTCGACCATGACTTCAGCATCAAGTACGTGGCCGAACACAGCAACCTGGCCATGGCCGGGGTCTACACTTGGGTCGCTTTCTACGCCGGCAACGAGGGATCTCTGCTCTACATCGCCTTCGCCCTGGTCGCAATGTCCGCCATAGCCGTAAAGTTGGCGCCTTCTATGTCTGACGGGACAGGGTCCGGCAAGACCGTGTCCTACGCCTATAGCGTGATGATGCTGGTGGCGGCCTTCTTCCTGGCCGTCATGCTGTTCATGGCCAATCCTTTCGCGACGCTGGAGTTCGCGCCCGCCGACGGGCAGGGAATCAACCCGCTTCTAACCCATCCCGGCATGTTCATCCACCCGCCGGTGATGATGGCGGGGCTGATCGCGGTCGCCATCCCCTTTGCGTTCGCAATGGGGCATCTGCTGGCGGGGAAGACTGGGGACGACTGGGTGGACCCGGGTCGCACCTGGGGGATCGTCTCATGGGCCCTTCTGGGTTCCGGGCTGCTTCTGGGCGGCTGGTGGGCCTACACCATCCTGGGATGGGGCGGCTATTGGGCCTGGGACCCGGTGGAAAACGCGGGTTTCATGCCATTCATTGCCCTTACGGCTTTCATCCACTCCATCATGGTGCAAAAGCGCAGGGGCATGTTCCGCATGTGGAACATAGTTCTGATAAACATCGCCTTCGGTTTGGCGTTGTACGGAATGTTCATGAACCGGGGCGGGTCGGTGCCGTCGGTCCATTCCTTCGGGGCGTCCTCCCTGGGGTGGGTGTTCCTGATGTTCACGGGGATTGGGATCGTGGCGCCCTTTGCGCTTTTCTTCTGGCGTTACAACGTGCTGAAGAGCGCCCGCGATCTGGAGTCCACTTTGTCGCGGGAGGCGGCGTTCCTGCTCAACAACCTGCTGCTCTTGGGGATAGCCTTCGTGACCCTGTGGGGCGTGGTCTTCCCCCTTATCTCGGAGCTTACCCAGGGAGACACGGTGACGGTGGGTGAGCCTTTCTATAACCAGGTCAACGGCCCGCTGATGGTGGGACTGATATTCTTGATGGGAATCGGGCCGCTGATGCCATGGGGCAGGGCTTCGCTGAAGACTCTTGCTAGAAGCCTGGTTGGGCCATTGATTGCGGCGGCGGTCACTCTGGCGGTATTGGCCGTGGTGGGGGTAAAAAAGCCTTTCGCTCTGGCCGCCTTCGGAATCTGCGCTATGGTGTTGGCGGGAATCCTGCTGGAATGGTTCAACGGGACCAGGGTGCGCGCGCGGCATGGGGAAAACTATGGAACGGCGTTTGTCAAGCTGATTTCGGCCAACAGGCCCAGGTACGGCGGCTACATAGTGCACGTCGCCATAGTCCTCTTGGCCCTGGGGATAACCGGGTCCTCCTTCTATGAAATCCAGAAGGACGTGATACTGGGGCCAGGGGAACAGGCACAAGTCGGCGACTATCGACTGGAATACGTGGATACCACGACAACCTTGCGGGCAGACCGCACTCAGTGGGTGTCCACGATTAACGCATACAAAGGAGACTCCTTCGTCGGCGTAATCAACGCCGAAAGGTCGTTCTACCCAGGGTTCAACATAGCGGCCACTAGAGCAGGCATCCGCTCAACGCCGGTGGAGGACTTGTACATAATCCCCAGCGAGATGCTGGACGGCGGAAGGGTGGGGTTCAGGGTCTTCGTAAATCCCCTGGTGTGGTGGATGTGGGTTGCCGGGCCGGTGTTCGGGCTGGGGACTGTGGTATCGCTGTGGCCTCAGCGCAGGCCGTCGCCCGCCCTCGTTCGGACGCCTGCAGCGGTTCCGGCGGGGGGAGACTAGCGTCACAGGACGGCCCCGGCTTTGCACTTGGGCGGCTATTTCAAGAACGATGAGATTCCCCTTGCTTTACTGTGCGAGTGATAGAATCTCAGCGTCGTCGCATCATCGGGTCACAATTCAGACTGGCCGGCAGTGACTTGGGAATAGCCATAGGAGTCCTACTAGCTCTTCTTGCCATCGGAGTGGTGGTATATCCCTTTGTCAGGTCGAAGCGCAGCCAAACGCGGTTCCAATCGGGCGGTGCAGGAGTAGCTCGACCCGAGGAGGCCGCGCTGGAGGAGATACGGACACTCCAACTGGAGCGTGAGCTGGGCCGGGTGGACGAGGTGGAGTATCAGGAACGCCTCAGGGACTACCGGGTCCGCGCGGCCTCGTTGCTTCGAGACAAGGACCTGCGGGTCCAAGAGGCGGACGCAGAGTTGGAGGCCGAGATTCTTTCGGCGAGGTCAATTGCAGACGATGGCCCCAACACTTCCGATGAGTCAGCCGAGGCGTTGGACGAAACACCGGACAGCCATGAGAACGACGGCCCTTCGTCTTAGCTTGGCTAGTCGGGCCTTGGCCGTGGCAGGGTTGGCGCTCGCCGTCGTATGGCTGGCCTCGTCCGGCCACGCAGCAGCCCAGGAGTCCGCCGTCATATCGGGAAGGGTCATAAACGGCACCGTTGGGTCCGATGCGCCCGACGGCTTGGACGTCACCCTCCACGTCATCGCTGACACGGGTATAGTCAACGTCGCCAGGGCTACCACAGACGCCGAGGGACGATTCGAGTTCACCGGCGTGGAGGTCATCACGGGCGCATCCTACGCCGTGGCCGCCCGTTACGGTGACATACTGTACAGCGTCAACCTGTCGCCCGACTTCTTCCTGGCGCCGGTGGAGGTTATCGTATATGAGCCGACGGGCACGGTAGACGACATCGTGGTGGAATCGGACGTGCTGCTGCTCAGGGGGGCGCGGGAGTCCAAGGACAGTGTGACGGCCATTGAGGTGTTGACTCTGACCAACACGTCGGACCGCGCTTTCATACCCGATCTGTCCCAGCCCGCCATGATGCAGTTCCTGCGCTTCTCCAGGCCGCCTGAAGCCCTGGAGTTGGAGGTGGCTTCCGACATGCCAGGCGGCCAGGTGATAACCGTTGGCACCGGCTTTGCAATCTCCTCGCCGGTTGTTCCGGGAGAGCACAGGGTGTCCTATAGCTATCGGATGCCCTATGATGGAGACTCCATGGAGTTCACCCATTCCTTTCCCATGGGTGCGGGGACATTCCGGCTTCTGGTGGAGGCAGGCACGGGAGAAGTCCTCTTGCCGCCGTTGGTCATTGCCACGTCCCCGGTGGACCTAGCGGGACAGGAATATATGGCGTGGGAAGCGTCCAACCTCCCGGCTGCCGCCCGGTTCAACATCGTCCTGGACGGACTCCCGCGGCCGTCTGTGGGCAGCCGCATCAGAGAAGGAATCACCGATGGGCCATACCTGAAAGCAGCGCTGCCTGCACTGGTCGGGGCTGTTATGGCCGGGTTGCTGGCCTATGTGCTTATAGGGAAATGGCGGAACGCTGGGCTGGCCGGGGCGGGCGCAGAAGAGGGACCCGACCCGGAACTAGACCGAGCAGGACTGGTGCGAGAGATAGCCATGCTCGACGACCTCTACGAATCGGGTGGAATCGAGCTGGACGAATATAATGTTAAGAGGGACGAACTGAAATCGCTGGTGACGCAGAGACACATGGACTCCGGCCAGGGACCGGAAGCGGGATGAGCGAGCAAGGCCTGCCCGCCTCCGCTGAGAGGGGCGCCGACAACCGCAAACGTAACCTGTTGATAGCGGTCGCGGCCCTGCCGGTCGCCGCCCTCTTTGCAGTGTTGGGTTGGGCTCTGGCGGAATCAGGAGGAACCCCTGGCGGACTGGGCGTCGTCAACGAGTTCGGAGCCGTGGCCATCGAGCAGAGACAGGCCCCGGACTTCCACAGGCAAAGTCTGGATGGAGCCGAGATAAGGCTCTCGGACCTAAAGGGAAAAGCAGTGCTGTTGGACTTCTGGGCGTCTTGGTGCCCGCCATGCCGGGACGAGGCCCCGGCATTGGCCCAGGTCTACCGGGACTTGGAGGGAACTGACCTGGAGTTTATAGGAGTCGCTTTGGACGAAAGCATAACCGGGGCGTTGGGCCATATCCAGGAATTCGGGCTGGAATATCCCAACGTGTGGGACTCTGAGGGCCTTCTGGCGATTAACTACGGGGTGGCCAGGTTGCCGGTGAAGTTCTTCATCGACGCTGAGGGCGGAATCGTTGAACGCTGGGAAGGCCCCATAGACGAGGCTGAATTGCGAAACGCCCTGGAAGGGTTGTCGCCAGCCGCAGAAGGTGGGGAGACGCAATGACAGGTCCGAATTCAGACGCGTTGGCCATAAGCATCGACCTGGGCGGCACGCTGCTGCGAATCGCCTTAGTGGAGCGTTCGGGAGAGGTCGTCTGGCGCAAACGTGTGCGGTCAGAGGGACGCGAGTCCAGGGACCGTCTGCTCGCCCGGTTGGACTCCCTTCTGGAGGAAACAGTCGACGAGGCGTCTCCGCGGCCCATCCAGGGGGTCGGGCTGGCTTTAGCTGGACCCGTTGACCCTGATACGGGTGTGCTGTATGCACCGCCCTATCTGCCTACGTTGGACGGTTTCTCACTAAAGGCTCACTGGGAGAGCAGTCATCCCTGGCCTGTCTACGCGGGAAACGATGCCACCCTAGCGGCACTGGGCGAATATATGTACGGGCTGGGCGCCGGGGCCAAGATGCTGGTCTACCTGACGATTAGCACTGGCATAGGCGCCGGAATCGTAACCGACGGACAGCTCTTGACCGGGGCATACGGGATGGCCGGGGAGTTGGGGCATATCATCGTCGACCCTCATGGTCCTCCCTGCGCTTGCGGCAGCCAAGGCTGCCTCGGGGCTCTGGCTTCAGGTACGGGCATTGCAGAGAACGCTGTCCGCCGTCTCCGGCAAGGGCAGCCGTCGGCGCTGACGGAAATGACAGCGGGAGACCTGAGCCGCATCACCTCGGAGACCGTGTTCCTGGCGGCCTCGCGGAACGACATGGTCGCCACGGGAGTAGTCCAGGAGGCCGCTTTGGCCCTAGGGTGTGGGTTCGTCACAATTCTCCACTCGTTCAACCCTGATCGCATCGTATTGGGCGGCGGCGTGTCCCAGGAATGGGAGCGGCTGAGGCCCATTGTGGAAAGCTACGTGGACGCCCACGTGATGGACCACATAAAGAAGCTGGGATTCACCATAGAAGTCAGCCCATTGGGAGACGACGCCGGCATTCTCGGAGCCGCGGCGTTGGTCTGGAGCTCCGCCGGCTCCTAGGGCGCCCGGGCGCCGTCCGGCGTCGTGTTGTCATTTCTTCAGGTTTGTTTATAATGGCGATTGGCGCCCCACAGCCCCCAAAATCCCACAGGAGGATTCAGCATGGTCTGGGAACATAGGGACAAATATTGTGTTGTCGGAGTCGGCGAAACCGAGTACAGCAAGAACTCCGGACGCACCACACGGGCGATGGCGGTGGAAGCCGTCCAGCACGCTATGGACGACGCCGGTCTGAGCGCCGACCAGGTGGACGGGATGCTCAGCTACCACGGCGGAGACTCCACCACCTCGACCACCATAATGTATGACCTGGGCGTACGGCTCAACTTCTTCATGGACTGCTCCGGCGGAGGTTCAAGCACCGAGGCCCTTATCGGAATCGCCATAGGAGCCATCGAAGCGGGAATGTGCGACACCGTGGCCATATTCAGATCGATGAACGGCTACTCCCAGGTGCGGATAGGCGGCACGGGAGTCCGGCAAGCCGCCCCTGTATCAGGCGCTGACCTGGGCAAGCGGATCTACGGCCTTCAAAGCGCTGTCCAGAACTTCGCATACACCTTTACCCGGCACATGATGGAGTACGGCACCCGGAGCGAGCACCTGGCGGCCATTAAGGCGGCCCACAGCAACCACGCATCCAACAATCCCAAGGCCATCATGCCCGAACGTGTGACGGTGGACGACGTGCTCAACTCCAGGTGGATAATTCGTCCCTGCGCCCATCTGCTGGACTGCTGTCTGGAGACGGACAACGCCACGGCGTTGATAGTAACATCAGCGGAGCGGGCCAAAGACCTGAAGAAGAAACCCGTATACATCAGGGCGGTGCAGGGACGGGGCACCAAGTGGGGCGGCGAGTCCCACTACCAGCGCGGCCCAATCACCCGCGTCGCTGGATACCACATAGGCCCCCGCATTTTCGACCTGGCCGGAATCGAACACGAGGACGTGGACCTGACAGGCTGCTATGACGCCTTCACCTTCACCACCCTGCTCCAGTTCGAGGACTACGGATGGTGCAAGAAGGGCGAGGGCAAGGACTACGTCACCAGCGGCACAATCAACTTGGGGGGCAAGCGGCCCAACAACACCAGCGGCGGCCACTTGTGCGAGGGATACACCCACGGCATGAACATGGTCATCGAAAACGTCCGGCAGCTGCGAGGGCTGGCTGACGACTACTGCCCGAACTGGCAGAACGGTGAGCATACCTACGACTACTCCGAGAAGGGGTGCCGCCAGGTGAAAGACGCCGAGACATCCATGAATATGGGATGGGGCAACCCCTCGACGGGTTCCGCCCTTATCATGAGGAGATAACCATGCCCACTTACGAATACCGGAACCTCAGACTGAACATACCCGAGCAGGACACGGAGTATTCCGGGTATTTCGAGGCGGCGAAGGACCACAAGCTGGTGTGCAAGAAGTGCACCTCCTGCGGACTCATGCGGGGAGAGCCCAGCCACGGTTGCCCGTTCTGCCCGTCCTACGAATGGGAATGGCAGGAGGTCAGCGGCAAGGGGACCATCTACAGCTACCAGATAGTCGCCCACACGGTGATGACCGGGTTCAAAGACTTCGCTCCCTTTGCCATAGTCCTGGTGGAGCTGGACGAACAGAGGGGACAGCCGACGTCTGACGACGGGTTGAGAATCACCGCCAACCTGGTGGACGACAATTTCGGTCCTGAGAAGGAGGAAAACTGCGCCATCGGCAAGAGGGTGCAGATTGCCTATCAGGACGAGCCTGAGGGCCTTACCATCCCCCAGTGGAAGCTCTCCGACGAGCAGCCCGAGGGGGAACCCTGGCGTCTCTAGTCCCCGCGTGGATGCGGCCAGCTCAGTCTGGACAGGCCTCTTCCCCATTGAGGGGGGAAATTGAGATGGGGGTGAACGGAGCCTCCAAGACATTCAAGGAGTGGCGATATGACACGTAAAGGCTCTGGGTTGTTGCTGGTTATGGCGGATGTGCCCGCCGACAAGGAAGAGGAGTTCAACCGATGGTACAACGAGGAGCACCTGGGGGACGTAACGTCGGTGCCGGGAGTCCTGAACGGGGCCCGGTACGAAGCGGTGCAAGGCGGCCCCAAGTACCTGGCGATATACGAGCTGGAAACGGCCAGCGTATACGCCGAGCGGGAAGAGTTCAGGCGGTTCGCCACACATCCCAGCGAGTGGTCCAAGAGGATGTCTCCCAGCGTCATAGGCCACAACTTCGCCCGGTATGTGTACGACCGGATACATCCCACAACTTTGGACTCGGCCACGGCGGAAGCCGAACTGGCGCCGGCCATTCAACTGGGCCGGATGAGCGTGCCCGACGAGTTGGACGAGGAATTCAACGACTGGTACAACAACATCTACATCCCCGACTACGAAAAGGTTCCAGGCGTCCTGCGGGGCCGCCGTTACGTGTCGGTCCAGGGTGAACCGCGGTACGGCACGGTCTACGAATTCGAAGATACGGAGGTCTCAAAGACCCCCGTATGGCTCAAGGCCAGGGAGTCCAATCCCAGGTCTGAAGGAATCAGGGCCGGGATGACTCACGCACAAGGCTCCCCAGCAATATACAAAA
This sequence comes from Dehalococcoidia bacterium, assembly GCA_965224415.1. GTDB lineage: Bacteria > Chloroflexota > Dehalococcoidia > Lucifugimonadales > JAGWBF01 > DAOUJI01. The sequence continues at coordinate 243,121 of CBDCZB010000004.1, forward strand.
AGATATTTCAGCTGTAGGCTGCCCCAGTTTCAGGATGCCCAGTCTCATTATGGATGGGTGGAAATGACCAAAAGAAAAGGCGCCGGAATCTTCATGATTGCCACGGATGTCTCCGCCGACAAAGAGGACGAGTTCAACCGGTGGTACAACGAAGAGCACTTGGCCGAGGTGACCGCTTTGCCGGGGATATTGAACAGCTCCAGGTATGAAGCAGTCAGCGGTGGCCCTAAGTACCTGGCCGTGTACGAGATGGAGACGCCGGAAGTCTGGGACAGCCCGGAGTTCGTCAAGCTGCGGGACAACTCCACCGAATGGACCAAGCGGATGTCCCCGCTGATAATCGGCCACAACGTGGTGCGGTACATCTACCGGATGATTCATCCCGAACGTCTATCGGATGGAGCGGCAGAGGACAACCTGGCTCCCGCCCTGCAGATAGGACGGATGAGCGTGCCCGCCGAGCACGACGCTGAGTTCAACGATTGGTACAACAACATCTACATCCCGGGGTATGAGGCTGTGCCGGGCTGTATACGCGGGCGTCGGTTCGTGTCGGTGGAAGGAGACCCCAAGTACGGCACGATCTACGAGTTGGAAAACACGGAAGTCTCCAAGACCGACGAATGGCTAAAGGCCCGGGAGTCCAACCCAAAGTCGCCGGAGATGCGGGCCGTAATGACCCATGCTTCCGGCTCTCCCGCCGTCTACAAGAAGATATTCCAGCTTTAAGCGCCGCTTTCACCCAAAGGTCCCTGACCCGCTTCACGGGGTACGCCGCCGCCCGTGGTGGAAGGGAATAAGTTCGGGCCGTATGAGGTTGTGCGTAATGGTAGGATAGTATTATAATCCGTTTGCTGATACTAGGCAGACGACACGGCCTCTTCCCGCCGGGCAGGGCCCGGCCCGAATCCCGTCTTAGAATATGCAAACGCTAGTACGAATCACCGGCATGACATGGCGCTACAAACAGCGCCTGATCATAGCCTACATTGCTTTCTTTGGCTCCATCGCCGCCGCACTCAGCATCGTCTGGATTATCGGTCACGCGGTAGACCTGCTGGTCGTACTTGAGGGCGGGAAAATCGTTTCCCTCAGCGACGTAACCCGCTCCACTCTGATCATGTGGGCGGGCATACTGATGGCAGTGGGGCTGTCCCGGGGAGCTTTGGACGGCGTCCGCACCTATCTTGTTGACACCCTCGCTCAAAAGGTTTCCTACGACCTGCGCAACTCCTTCTACGACAAGCTGCAGCACCTAAGCTTCGCCTTCCACGACAAGGAGCACACAGGCAGCCTGATGTCCAACGCCACCTCCGACGTGGAGGCGGTGCGTCGTTTCGTGATGATGGGTCTGGTCCGTTCCATAGAGGTGGGTGTCAGGCTGCTAGCGCTGGGAATCTGGCTGATGTTCATCAGTTGGGAATTGACCCTGATCTCCATAGCTTTCGCGCCTTTCGTTGCTATGAGGGCCGGAGTCGTGGGGCGCAAGGGCAGAGAATACTGGACTCGCACCCAGGAAATAATGGGAGAGTCCGTGACCGTTCTCCAGGAGAACCTGGCCGGAATGCATGTAGTCAAAGCCTTTGCCAGCGAGGATTACGAAAGCCGGAAGTACGATAGGAAAGTCGCGGAACTAAGAGACCAGCATTACAAATCGGAGCGTCTCCAGGGAACTGAAAGCGCCTGGATGACCCTCTACTTTACAGCGGTGCTGGGTGGACTCTTCTGGTATGGCGGTCTGGAAATCATCAACGGAGGCATCACCCCAGGAGAGTTGACTACCTTTATCCTGCTCCTCAACCAAATCAACGCCCCCATCAGGATGCTGCCCTTTATAGTCAACAGCTTCGCCAGGGCGGCCTCGTCGGGCAAGAGACTGTTCGCCATCCTCGACGCTATGTCGCCCGTGGTGGAAAAGCCCGACGCGAAGCCCATAGGTCGCACGGAAGGCAACGTCCGCTTTGAGAAAGTCAGCTTTTCCTACGCACCAGAGATACCCGCCTTGCAAAGCCTGGAGTTCGATATTCCTATTGGATCCGTTGTGGCCCTTTTGGGCGCCCCTGGCAGCGGCAAGAGCACCGTGGTGAACCTGTTGCCGCGCTTCTACGACCCCACGGATGGGCGGGTGCTGATCGACGGCCAGGACATCAGAGACTTCACTTTGGAGTCCCTCAGGAGAAACGTGGGCATCGTCCAGCAGGACGTTTTCATCTTCGGGGCTACAATCCGAGACAACATCGGCTACGGAGCCGCGGGGGCTACGATGGACGACGTGGTTAGGGTGGCCAAAGCCGCTCAACTGCACGACCACATCGCCAGCCTGCCCTCCGGGTATGACACGTGGGTGGGAGAACGGGGAGTGACCCTGTCGGGAGGCCAGAGGCAGCGGCTGTCCATAGCCCGAACCATCCTACTTGACCCTCCGGTGCTGGTTTTGGATGATTCGACCTCCAGTGTGGACGTTGAAACCGAGCGGCAAATTCATCAGGCCATGAAAGAGGTTATGAAGGGTAGGACGACTTTCGTCATAGCCCACCGTTTAAGCACAGTCCGGGAAGCCGACATAATCATGGTGTTGGACAACGGTCATGTGGCCGAGCAGGGCAGCCATGACGAGCTTATGGCGAAGGCCGGCATGTACCGGGACATATATGAATTGCAGTTGAAGCCCCAGGAGGACGTCCTGATGGACGCCACACTGGTCAGCTCCAACGGAGACGGAGCAAACGTCAGCGCCGCTCCAGTAGTCAGGGATGGAGGGACTGGTTAATGCGTTTCGGCGGAGGAATGGGCGGCGGCATGATGATGGGAGGCGTCAGGGGCCTTCAGTCCGACGGTTTTCGCGCCGCCAACATGGAAGGGCTTTCCGACGAGGGCATCACCGGCGCCGCCTACGACCACAAAGTGGTCACCCGGTTGCTGCGATACCTCCATAACAAGAAACTGCACGTTTCAATAGCCGTTGCGAGCGTTTTGGTCTACGTGGTAGCCAATGTCGCATTGCCTCTTCTGCTCTATCTGGGCATAAAACAGTTCGTGAACGATGGGGACGTCAATGGCGTCCACATCATGGGCGCCATATTCATGGGAGTCATGGTCATCCACTTCCTCGCCAACTATGTCCAGTTCGCCTTCATGCCCAGAGTAGGCCAGGCAATCCTCTACGACGTCCGGAACCAGATGTTTCAAAACCTCCAGAGGTTGTCTCCCTCCTTCTTCCATAGGACGGAGATAGGCAGAATCATGTCCCGGAACACCAGCGACTTGATTCAGGTTCAGGAAGCCTTCGAGCTCTTCGTACAGAGCATGGCCGACATGCTCAGCTTGGTCGGAATCTGGGTCATCATGATGTTCATAGACTGGCAGCTTACTCTAATATGCATGGCCATGCTTCCCGTACTTGTTGGACTGCTCTTCTTTTGGCAGAGGTTTGCCAAGAGGTCCTTCATGCGCATCAGAAGGGCCATAGCGATGGTCAACGGAGAGTACAACCAGAACATATCGGGCATTCGGGTAGTGGAGAGCCTCAACCGCCAGGACCAGAACCTGAAGCACTTCAATACTCTCAACCAGGAATACCTCGACGCCAATGTGCAGGCTAGCCGCTTCTCTGGCGCCCTCAACCCCATGGTCGAGTTGTTGATGGGATTCGCCATTGGAGTGATCATCGTTTTCGGCGGTGAGCGTGTGCTTGGCGGCTCCCTCGACTGGGCGGTGATGGTCACATTCACGATGTACATTCAGCGCAGCGTGGAGCCCGTGCGGCACCTCGCCATGCAGTACAGCCAGCTCCAGCGTGCCATGGCTGCGGGAGTCCGAATCTTCGAAATCATTGACTTGAAGCCCGAGGTGAAGGACGCAGACAAAGCGGTGGAGATGCCCACCATAGAAGGGCGTGTCCAGTACGAGCATGTCAACTTCCACTACGTCCCCGGGATAGAGGTGCTGAAGGACGTGAATCTGGAGATAGAACCGGGAGAGACGGTGGCCCTGGTTGGCGCCACCGGAGCCGGCAAGAGCACCTTCGTTACGTTGCTGCTCAGGTTCGCTGACGTAACCGGCGGAAGCATAAAGATAGACGGCCACGACCTGAGAAGCGTCAAACGGCAGTCAGCGGTGAAACAGATGAGCATGGTGCTTCAGGAACCATATCTGTTCACCGGCACCGTTATGGAAAACATCCGATACTCCCACGAAGAGGTTTCAGACGCTGACGTGGAGGCGGCGGCCAAGGCCGTGGGTGCCCACGACTTTATCATGAACCTGGAAAACGGCTACGACACCATCCTGGCCGAGCGCGGCATCAACCTGAGCGTAGGTCAGCGGCAGCTCTTGAGCTTCGCCAGGGCCATAGTGGGAGACCCCAAGGTTCTGATTCTCGACGAGGCTACTGCAAACATCGACACACAGACCGAGCTGCTTATTCAGGCAGCCCTGCGAGAGGTCCTCCAGGGACGGACTTCGCTGGTTATAGCCCACCGCCTTTCGACGATCCGCAACGCCGACAAAATCGTAGTATTGGATAGCGGAGAGGTGGTTGAGGTGGGGAACCATGAAGAGCTTCTGGCCAAGGGAGGCGCTTACGCCCGGCTCTATGCCATCAACTACGGCTTAGAAGTAGAGTCCGTCGCCGGAGACGCGTCAAAGGTCCACGCAGGCGACGACGATTAGACTTCTGCCCCGGGACTGTTTAGCTAAACATCTGTTCGGTTCGATGTAATGACAGCAGACCTGTCTCACACCGCGCTCTATGACCTACACGTTTCCCTCGGCGCCCGCATGGTTCCCTTTGCAGGGTGGGAGATGCCGATCCAGTACCAGGGGATATTGGCTGAGACCCGTGTAGTGCGGTCCGAGGCGGGAATCTTTGACGTGTCCCACATGGGGAGGCTGGAGATAACGGGTCCCCAGTCCCCAGGCTTGCTGGATTGGGTCACCACCGCCAACGCATCCTCCATGAGGGCTAGAAGGGCGCGATACGCCCTGATATGCAACGAGCAGGGCGGCATTATGGACGATGTCGTTTTCTACCGCCGGTCCGATGAAGAGTTCCTTCTAGTCTGCAACGCGTCCAACCGCCCGCGGATAGTCGAGTGGATTAAGGGTTGGGCGGCGGAGAAGTTTCCGGAGACGTCTATTGCCGACATCACCGAAAGCACCGCTATGATAGCCCTCCAAGGTCCCCAAGCGGTTCAAGCCCTGGCCAGAATCAGTCCCGTCGACTTGTCATCGCTCAGGTTTTTTGCATCGGCCAACACTACGGCGGCGGGTATCGACGCCTTCGTGGGCCGCACCGGCTACACGGGAGAAGACGGATTCGAGCTGACGGTCTCAGCCGGAGAAGCCCCGGAGTTGTGGCGGGCGTTGATGGAACAGGGAGCGTCGCCCTGCGGCCTGGGAGCCAGGGACGTACTTCGCTTGGAGGCCGGCCTTCCGCTCCACGGGAACGACATTGACCCCACGACTACGCCCATTGAAGCGGGCCTGGACAGGTTCGCCAAGCTCGACCACGATTTTGTAGGAGCGGACGTCGTCCGGCGGCAGCTGGAGGAAGGCGCCCCGCGCAGGTTGGTGGGACTAAACGTGGAAGGGCGCAGCATCGCCCGGAACGGCTACCCGCTGATGTCTGAAAGAAAGGTCGTCGGCGCAGTGACCAGCGGGACCCATTCACCCACCTTGGGCAGGGTCATCGGAATGGGATATCTGGACGCCGACACCGCGTCTTCGGGCCGGGAAATCTTTGTTGACATACGTGGTAAACTCTCACAGGCGGAAGTTGTGGGCCTGCCTTTCTACTCCCGGGACGCCTCGAAATGAACCCAACCGACAGAAAATATTCCAAAGACCACGAATGGGTCAAATTGGAGTCGGGGACCACCGGGCTCGTCGGCGTCACCCACTATGCCCAGGACCAATTGGGGGACGTGGTGTTTCTGGACCTGCCCTCACCGGGCGCGCGTCTCGAACAGTTTGGCAAGTTCGGAGAGATCGAGTCTGTGAAGGCGGTCAACGACCTCTTTTCGCCGGTGAGCGGAGAATTGCTGGAGACCAACCATGAGGCTGCGGACAGCCCGGAGATGGTCAACGACGACCCCTACGGCAAGGGATGGCTTCTAAGAGTGGACCTCTCCGACCCGTCGGAATTGGACGGCCTGTTGACGGCCGGTGAGTACGAAGACCTTCTGGCTGAGCCATCGGACTGACGGCCCCTGGCCCGACCTGTAGCTCGGCAACTCGTGGACGGAAGCCTTTAGCGGGCATGAGACGGGAGACTTGGCCAAGCGCTGAGTGCAGCAGTGACCGGAAGAGCTCCTAATCACTATATACCCAACACAGACGCCGAGCGTCGCGATATGCTCGACGTGGTGGGCGCTGCCTCGATAGACGACCTGTTCCTGGACATTCCCCAAGCCCTCCGCGACCCGCGCTTGGACCTGCCCACTCCGATGTCAGAGCTTGAGCTTCGGCGGGAGATGGCCGCCCTCGCTGAGGAGAATAAGCATCTAGGGCAGAGGTCGTCCTTCCTGGGCGGTGGAGCATACAACCATTTCATCCCCAGCGTCGTCCGGGCCCTCATAACCCGAGGCGAGTTCCTCACGGCCTATACCCCCTACCAGCCGGAGGTCAGCCAGGGGACTCTTCAGGCCACATTCGACTTCCAGACCTTGGTGTGCAACCTGCTTGAAATGGAAGTAGCCGACGCAGGCATGTATGACGGAGCCACAGCCCTGGCCGAGGCGGCGCTCATGGCCTGCCGCATCACAGGCCGCAGGTACGTGGCAGCACTGAATACACTCTCACCGACCTATCGGCAGGTGGTGGCGACCTATACGGCGCCACAGTCTATCGAGGTGACGGACATAGAGCCGGGGGCCGCTCTGCCTCCGGAAGCGGCATGCCTCCTGGTCCAATACCCCAACTTCTTTGGCTACGTGGAAGACATGACTAGCCTGGAAAAGCAGACCCATGACGCAGGATCCCTGTTCGTCGTCTCGGCGAACCCCGTCGCAATGGCGTTGTTCAAGTCCCCCGGCGGCTATAACGCCGACATTGTCACGGGAGAGGGTCAGGCCCTCGGCATACCGATCAGTTACGGAGGCCCCTATTATGGGCTATTCGCTAGCCGTATGGAGTACGTCCGGCAGATTCCCGGTAGGATAGCCGGGCGCACCGTGGACGCCAGGGGAGACACGGGTTACGTGCTGACCTTGAGCGCCAGGGAGCAGCATATCCGCCGGGAGCGGGCCACCAGCAACATCTGCACCAATCAGGCCCTTATGACACTGGCCTCCACCGTGTATATGGCCCTCATGGGGAAAGAGGGACTGCGCCAGGCGGCGGAGCTTTGCTACCATAAAGCCCACTACGCGGCGACGCTAATCGATTCGCTATCCGGTTATTCAGTGCCCTCCGATAAAGTCTTCTTCAATGAATTTGTCGTGAATTGCCCCAGGTCCCCGTCGCATATCAACGCTTCGCTTCTGGAACGTAACATCGTAGGAGGTCTGGACATATCGGACCAGGTCGAAAACGGGATGCTGGTCTGCGTCACCGAGATGAACACCCGAGAGGAGATCGACGCCTTGACGGCGGCGCTGGCGGAGGCAGCCGAATGACCTCCGGAGCGAGGGTTCCGATGAGCAACCGCTCCACCCTCATGGAACGCAGCGTTCCAGGACGCCGAGGCGCCGCGCTGCCTGACATAGACGTTCCCATTCAGCCCATGCCCGACCGAGCGCTGCTGAGGCAGGACCTGCAATTCCCTGAAATCACTGAACCGGAGGTCGTGCGGTACTTCACCCTGCTGAGCCGGCTGAACTACTCGATTGACACCAACTTCTACCCCCTTGGCAGTTGCACTATGAAGTACAACCCCAAGCTGCATGACGAGATGGCGTTCATGCCGGGGTTTGCAGGCATCCACCCTCTCCAGCCTCAATCCGACGTGCAGGGCGCTCTTAAACTGCTCCACAGGCTCCAGACCTATCTTGCGGAGATTACAGGGATGAAGGCGGTGAGTCTGGCCTCGTTGGCCGGAGCACAGGGCGAGCTTTCCGGCATGTTGATGATCCGCGCTTACCATCTGGAACGGGGAGACACCGGTCGCACCAGGGTCGCCATACCGGACAGCGCCCACGGCACCAATCCGTCGTCGGCGGCCATGGCGGGATTCGAGGTTGTAACCGTGAAGTCCGACGACGACGGCAACATGGACTTGGAGAGCCTCAAGGCCGTAGCCGACCATACCCTGGCCGGGGTCATGATCACCCAGCCCAACACCCTGGGACTATTCGACACCAACATCCTCGACCTCTGCGACGCGGTCCACAGCGCCGGGGCCCTGGTCTATGGCGACGGCGCCAATATGAACGCCCTGCTCGGCCGGGTAAAGCTGGCGGAGATGGGTTTTGACGTGGCCCACTTGAACCTCCACAAGACCTTCACGACGCCCCACGGCGGCGGCGGCCCCGGAGCAGGTCCGGTGTGCGCCAACGAGACCCTTGCGCCTTATCTGCCCTCTCCCGTCTCTCTTCCAGTTCAAAGGGGTGGTGGGGAAGTATACGAGCTGACGGCCCCGGAAAAGACCATCGGCAAGGTGTGTGGATTCCATGGGAATTTCGGCGTGTTAGTCCGCGCCTACGCCTACATCCGCACTATGGGAGAACCGGGTCTGAGGGAAGCCAGCGGGAACGCCGTGCTGAACGCAAACTACGTGCTGAAGAGGTTGGAGGACATCTACGACCTCCCATACAAGCGGATCTGCATGCACGAGGTGGTCTTTTCACCTCGGACCCAGAAGGCTAGAGGTGTAAGGGGGCTGGACATCGCTAAAAGGCTGCTTGACTATGGCTTCCACGCCCCAACGATGTATTTCCCTCTGATAGTGGATGACGCGCTGATGATAGAGCCCACCGAGACCGAGAGTAAGGAGACGATCGACGCTTTCATAGACGCCATGAGAAGCATTGACCGAGAAATATCCGAGGACCCAGAATTGGTCAAAGGGGCGCCCCATTTGACGCCTATGGCGAGGCTGGACGAAACACGGGCCGCTCGCAACCCCGTGCTCAGGGGTTAGAATATAGGGCAAGTTACGATTCAAGGATGCGGGGACATGTCCCCGACATCAACCAACTAAGGAGGTTGGCGATGGCGGACAAGCTGAGGTTGAACAAGGCGATAGAGCTTCTTGAGCAGGGCAAGACCGTATTCAGCACGGGAACGGTGCCCAGCGGCAACATTGACGACATAACTTTCGTGGCCGATTCTGACTTCGACATGATAATTCTGGAGACGGAACACGAGGCGTTCGGTTTCGAGCGCCTCCGAGTGTCTCTCCAGTACCTGCTGAGTAGAAAGAACATCGCCGAAAAGGGCAACCTCCAGCCTGACGTGGTCCCCTTCGTGCGCATTCCCCCCAACTCCAGGGAAGCCGCCAGTAACCAGTGGGTAATCAAGCAGACCCTTGACACAGGCGTCTATGGGCTGGTTGTGCCCCACCTCAACACGCCGGAGGACGCGCTTGCCGTTACGGTGGCCGCCAGATACCCGCAGGTGCCCGGCGTGGCCGACTTCGAGCCCCAAGGTGAACGAGGTTGGTGGCTGCGGTTGTGCGCCAGGTACTGGGGTCTCAGCATCCCTGAGTATTATGAAGCTGCTGATCTTTGGCCTCTGGACCCCGACGGCAACATGCTGCTCATCGGGATCGTCGAGGAAGCTCAAGGGGTAAAGAACATTCGGGACATCTTGAGGAACAAGCAGGGGATCGGCGCGGTCTGGCCGGGGCCGGGTGACATGTCCACGTCCATGGGCAAGCCGGGCCGCCCCAACGACCCCGAGGTTCAGGAAGCGATTCTGAACGTTCTGGCCGCCTGCAAGGAGTTCGAAGTCCCGTGTGCAGTGTCTGCCAGCCCATCCGAGGTCGAGATGCGGCTGGAGCAGGGGTTTAACATAATCCTGTCGGGCATCGAACGGTCGTCTCCCACTCTCGCTGCTGGGAGAGCAATAGCGGGCCGCTAGCTCAGGAGCGGGCGGCGATAAGGTCCCGGACGCGGTCCAATATGCGGTCCGCAACCTCAGACTTGGGCATAAGGGGCAGGTCTTCGGCCTGCCCTTTTCCGTCTATCAGGATGACCTTGTTGGTGTCCACCGCGAAGCCGCTGCCCTCGGCGGTGATGTCGTTGGCCACAATCAAGTCCAAAGATTTCCTGGACGCCTTTTCCCTGGCGTTGGCAAGGAGGTCCTGACTCTCGGCTGCGAACCCCACCTTCACGAAGCCGCCTTTGGCCTCGGCCAGGATGTCAGGGTTCTTGTGAAGTTGGACGGTCCAATCCTCCGCGCCCTTCTTGACCTTCTGGGTCGCCGCCTCAGCAGGTCGGTAATCCGCAACAGCCGCAGCCATAATAAGGGCATCGGCGTCCACCACAGCTCGATCGACGGCGTCTCTCATTTGCAGCGCCGTTTCAGTCTTGAGCACATGCACTCCCACCGGATCGTCCAGGCTAGTGGGCGCGGCGACCAGCGTGACTTTGGCGCCTCTGTCGCGCGCCGCCTCGGCGATGGCGTAGCCCATCTTTCCTGAAGAACGGTTGGTGATGACTCTAACTGGGTCGATGGGTTCCGCAGTGCCGCCCGCGCTCACCACCAGCTTGCGCCCGGCCAGGTCTCCGGTCTGTCCCAATATTGCTTTGATGTTTCCCATAAGTTCAGGGGTTTCCACGAGCCGTCCGACTCCCGACATTCCTGACGCCAGCCTTCCGGTGGCGGGTTCGACGACAAAGGCTCCCCGTTTCTTGATAGTCGCAATGTTCTCCTGGGTGGCGGCGTTTTCGTACATATGGCCGTCCATTGCAGGGGCCACCAGGACCGGCGCCGCCGTGGCAAGAATGGTTGTCGTCAGAGAATCGTCGGCCAAGCCTCCGGCCATCTTGGCGATGAAGTGGGCCGTGGCCGGAGCCACTACGACGATCTCGGCCCTGTTGGCAAGTGCCACGTGCTCCACGCTGAGTTCGGAGTCGGGATCGAACAAGTCGGTGACGACGGGCCTGTGGGTGAGGCTTCTGCAAGCCAGGGGAGTTATGAACTGGGAAGCGCCGTAACTGAGAATGACGTCTACGTTGGCGCCTGCCTGCACCAGCTTGCTTGCCAGGTCGAGCGCTTTGTAGCAGGCGATGCTTCCCGTTATTCCCAGGACTACGTTTTTGCCCTTCAAGACCATGCCGGCACTAGTCCTCTCATACCGAGTTTGAGCCTCTATTCATGTCATATATGAAGCGGAGGCCTATGAGGGTCAGGTCCATGTTTATTTCGTCGAAAACGTCCGTTTCCCTGGCGATCACCTCAGCTAGACCTCCTGTGGCGATGACGCGGGACTCCTGTCCCAGTTCAGCCTTGAACCGGGCAACCATGCCTTCCACCAGCCCGACGTGTCCCCAGAGGAGTCCCGATTGGAGGGCCATTACGGTGTTTCTTCCGATGGCGTAAGCCGGAGTGGCAAGGTCCACCCGCCTTAGCTGCGAGGTGCTGAGAAACAGGGCGTCCGCGGCTACGTTGATTCCGGGGGCGATGGCTCCGCCCAGATATTCCCCGTCCTTCGTGACGGCGTCGAAGACTGTGGCCGTTCCGAAGTCCACCATAATCGCCGGTCCTCCATAAAGACGGTAAGCCGCTGCGGCGTCCACGATGCGGTCTGCTCCCACGTCCCGGGGGCTGTCGTAGAGGATACGCACTCCCGTCTTTACTCCTGCGGACACGGTGAGCGGGTCCACGTTGAAATAGACCCGGCACATCTCCTCGAAGGTGGGAGTCAGTATAGGGGCCACGCTGCAGATGCAGGCCCCGTCAACCTGATTAGATGCGACGCCCTTCAGGGGGAGGAGGGCGGATATCTGGAGGCCGTACTCGTCGGTAAGCCGTCGTTGGTCGGTGGCGATGCGCCAAGTGGACTTCAGGTGAGGTCCGTCGAAGACGCCAAGGGTAATGTTCGTATTGCCGATGTCGATTGTCAGCAGCACTAGTAGGCTTCCTCTTCAGGCTCCTGTCAGAGTCCCTTCGGCAGGCCCGGCCAACGGCCCTGATGCTTTGTTGGATTATACTCCTGTGCCTGCGCCCCAACAACCACGCTGTATTAGCCTATACTGGACCAGTGTAATCTTGTCCGGCCTTATGCCACATTGTGATATAGTAGGAGAAACCTTCAAAGGTTCGTAGACCTAGTTGAAAGGAGGCCGCAATGCCCCTAGGAAATATCGGCAACACTCTAAAAGACGCAATAGTAGGAACGGTCAAGGGAGCGGGCGATGTCCTGGGCCAGACCATCGAAACCACTCATGAAAGCACGACAAAGGCGCTTCAGGGCGTCAGAGACATAAGCCGGGAAGCAACCGGTCTTATTACTGACAGTGTGTCCGGGGCCATCCAGGGAGCGATAGAGGTAGGCTCCGACGTAGGTTCAGCCGCCAAGGGCGTCGTCATAGGCAGCATAGAGGGCGTTGGAGAAGTGACGACGGTAACCGCCGCAACCATCAGTTCTACAGTGCGGGCTGCCATCACGGGCGCTAGGGAAGTGGGCGGAGATGCGGCTGACGCTGGGCGGGGCGCCGCTGAAGGCGCCATTGCCGCAACCAAGCAGATAAGCTTGAGCGTGGAAGACGCGGCCGCTGGCATTGCCCAAGGCGCAATTAGAGGGGCCAACGACGTGGGAGGCGACCTTGCCGCCACCGCCAAGTCGGTTGTGTCCGGCACCGCCACGGGCGCCCAGGAAGTGGGGTCTGACGTGTTGGGGGCTATCACCGACACCTCTCGTGGACTCGTTCAAGGCGCGTCTGAGGTCGGAGGCGACCTGGCTGGCGTCGCCAGGAGCGCAGTCGAAGGGGCCATAGACGCCGCCAAGTCCACCACGGTAAAAGCCGAAGATGCCGCTTCTGCCGCGGCCTCCGGAGCCATCGAAGCCGCCGACAGTGTTGGAGACGCCGCAGGCAGGGCAGTAAGGGACGCCGTTTCCGGGACCATCGGAGGAGTTGCCGTTGTGGTCAAAGCCCCGTTCAACCAGGGCGAGGAGAAGAAGTCCTAGAAACCTGAACAGGGGACCCTTTGAGCCTGCTCTGAAAAACCGGTACGATTGATAAGGCCAGCCGCGACCCGATTCGTGCGGCTGGCCTTATCTTATGGACGGAGTTCGTTGTTTTATTCTTCAGCTTATTCGCTGACCGCGTGCTGGCCTACCCGCTTTGGGCTGGCGGGAACGTCTCTGCGAGCGTCTACCGTAAGGTAAACGGATGAACGCCGCAATAACAACGCTCGTCGGGATAGTGAACGGCATTCAGCGCCTGGTGCACCTCACTGTGTTTACACTGGTCGGGATCTTTCACGCGGTCCAACGGGTGGCGATGATATTCAGCCACGGGGCAGAGCTGCTAGGAAAAGATTTGGCGGCCACGAGGCTGGGCAAGACCACTCCCTTGCGACTCGTCGCTAGAGTAATCCAAGACCTGGGGGATGACGACGCCACCCATATGGCGGCCTCCGTCAGCTATTACGCCATCCTTTCGCTGTTCCCGCTTGTATTGGGATTGACGGCCATCGTTGGAATTGTGGCCGACTCGCCAGAACAGCAAGAACAGGTTGTTGATTTCATCGTCGACTATTTGCCAGGCTCAGAGACCTTTGTACGGGACAGCATCGGAGGCGTTGTCAAGTTTCGCACCGTAACCGGCATTATCTCTATCCTGAGCTTGTTCTGGGCGGGCAGCGCCGTATTTGGCTCGATCACTCGGGCTGTGAACCGGGCCTGGGACGTGTCCAGAGACCCTCCCTTTTACAAGAACAAGCCCAGGCAACTCGCTATGGCCGTGGGGATTTCTTTGCTCTTCTGGCTCTCTGTCAGCATCTCCAGCGTAATCCACTGGGCGGCTTCCATTGAAATCGGAGGGTCCAGTTTGGAGAGCCTAGTCGGAGGAGACGTGACGTCCGTACTGTTCAGAATTCCCGCGTTCTTGATGACCGTTGTGATTTTTGCCGTAATCTATAAAATTCTGCCCAACGCCGAAACTCGGTGGCGGTACATATGGCTCGGGATAATCATAGCCGCCGCACTATTCGAAGCGTGCAAACACCTCTTCCTGTGGTACATCGGCAACTTCGCTCAGTACGACCAGGTCTACGGCAACATCGCCTCGGTGGTGGTGCTTATGGTGTGGGCTTATGTCTCGGCCTTCATCCTCATATTGGGCGCTGAAATCGCTTCAGAGTACACCCGAATTCGGCTTGGCGTCGAAAGAGGACAGGCTTATCCCAGCCGGTCCTAGGGACGTTGCACCCTTGCCGTTGACGGGAGAGGGTTGGGGTGTGGGTGAACAACCGAACGGCCCTGGGTCGCCCTTTGCTCCTGTTGAAACCGCATACGGCGGTGGGTACAATGGGCTGGCTTCACGCTCAGGTGAAGCTTGGAGCGTCCATCGTTTATTACCCACGCCAAGGAGTTTTCAGTGACTATTACGAGAACCCCGGAAGAAGCCCAAAGCCAGATAGTCAACATGGTGCGCGACTTCGTGCGCAGGGACGTTGAGCCCGTCGCAGCCAAGCACGACGAGGAGGACACCCCTCCCCTGGAACTCATCGAGAAGATGAAGGGAATGGGCCTCTTCGGTATAACCGTGCCCGAAGAGTATGGGGGCATGGGGCTGGACTACTCGACCTTTGCCATGATATTCGAGGAGCTTTCCAAGGGCTGGATGAGCATAAGCGGCGTCATCGGCACCCACCACATCATGAGCTACGTGGTCAACAACTACGGCACCGAGGAGCAGAAGCAGCGCTTCCTGCCCTCTATGGCGTCCGGGAAGATGAGGGGAGGACTGGGCCTCACGGAGCCCAATGCGGGCAGCGACGTCCAGTCAATTCAGACGGTGGCGGTGAAGGACGGAGAGGAGTACGTAATTAACGGCTCCAAGATGTTCATCACCAACGCGGAGCACGGGGACACCTTTGCCCTGATGACCAAGACCGACCCCAATGCCTCGCCTCCGCACCGGGGTATGAGCTGTTTCATAGTCCACAAAGGCCCGGGGTTCGAGGTGGGACGCCACCTCAAGAAGCTGGGGTATAGGGGTCTGGACACCTGCGAGATAACCATAAGGGACTTCCGGGTGCCCGCAGAGAACCTGGTGGGAGGTCAGGAAGGACGAGGTTTCCAGCAAGTGATGAGCGGCCTGGAAACCGGAAGAATCAACATAGCCGCCAGGGCGGTGGGAGTGGCCACCGCCGCATTTGAGCACGCCATCCGCTACGCCCAGCAAAGGGAGGCCTTCGGAGTTCCCATCGCTCAGCACCAGGCCATACAGCTTAAGCTGGCCGACATGGCCACCAAGATAGAGGCTGCCCGGCTGCTGACCTACAAGGCCGCCGAAAAGAAAGACCAGGGCGAACGGGTGGACCTGGAGGCTGGCATGGCCAAGCTCTACGCCAGCGAGATATGCTACGAGGTGGCGATGGATTCCATGCGCATCCACGGAGGCATCGGCTACATAAAGGAGCTGCCCGTGGAGCGCTTCTACCGCGACGCCCCTCTGATGATCATCGGAGAGGGCACCAACGAAATTCAGAGGCTGGTCATAGCCCGCAACCTCCTCAGACGCTACGCTTCCTGAGAGAGCCGTCTTGGTCGTCCTACCGGACCATGTTATTGCGAAGGGCTTAAACGTATAGACGGGTTTCGTGCGCCGGAGTCCGCGGATTCAGAAGAAGGCGTCCGCCTCCGTGATTAGTATAGCCAGCAGCGCCGCGACCCAGAAGACGAGACCGGCGCAGATTGAGTAGAGGGTCAAGGCAGTAAAGTTTCTGATCGCGCCAAACCTAGGAGGAATCCATGACAACCCCTGAGGTAAGGCCAGCCTGTCGGGCCACCGCAGCCCTGCCCACACTCCAAGCCAGAAACCCACAAACGGGAGCAAGGAGATGCTGTAGCTTAATTTAATGGTGATTGATTGGATTCCTAACTCCAAGCGCTCGCTCTCTTGAATAATTTCGTCGATTGCAACCCAGTACAGCCCGTAACCTAGGACGATTGTCAAGACTAGCGAGATCAAGAGTCCTACTGCTCCCCAAAGAAGGACCCGTCTTGCCTGTGACGTTGCTGCTGATGACATTGCCACTAGGATTAACAAAGCCGGGTAAAACACTACAGAGAAAATAATGATGCCCAAAACAAACCAGGAAGCTCTATTGGAGACCAAGTGGGTTAAGCCCTGTCGAAAGAGATAGCTCCATAGAATAGCAATCAGAGCTATCTCTAAGAGGTTCATGAGGACCCTGCGGTTATTGAATGTCCTGAAATGCAACCCAGGCAGCAGCAGCCTGTCGGGCCACCTCAAACCTGCAAAGGCTCCGATGATGAATCCCATGGATGGAATACTAAAATATGGAAGCCAGCTCGTTCCAAATGATGGAGTCTCTACGATGGAGTCGACGCCCTGGGCTAGCGACTGGTCCACCACTCTCCAAATGGTCCACCCGACAAATTCACAAGCGGCCCCTCCGAGTCCCCATACGAGAGCTCTCAGAGTCTGGGTTTCCAAGGAACTCCGCTGGACCGCCAGGAAAATTACAAAAAGGCAACGAGGACGAACGAGGCCAAGGCATTGCCGAATCCCAGCGGTAACCCGTAGACAATAACGGCAGATAAGAGCAGCGCCCCGACAAACAGCAGGGGGATCCTCGAGGACTGATGGGTCAGGCCCATCCGGTCAGGTGCCAGGGAGTCCGCTGACGGGGTTCTATCTTCGGGTGTCTCCAAGCTGCTCAGTTCTTAGGCGACGTGCCTAAGGGAACTATAAACCATCGCCCCGGCGAACTGGCCTCAGGTGAACAATCGAAAGGTCTTGCCGGGACCTATGTTACTTGAACTTTGGGATGACTTTGTCGGTGAGAACTCGCATGGTGTTCATTACGACGTCGCGAGGGACCGATGACGTCCAGTTGACCTCGAACATAATCTCGTCGGTGCTGAAGTCTTCCCTGAGGACCTCAATCTTGTCGATCACTTCGTCCGGTGTCCCGAACAGGTTTACTTCCGCAGTAGCATCGGGGCTGGCTGCGCCTGCGTCGGTGCTTCCGATGCTTATCCTTCCGGAGTAGTATCGCCTGGCGAGGTCCATGAGGGCCTGGGTCTGGCGGTCAGCCTCCTCTTGTGTGTCGGCCACCAGGGTGGGGATGCGGACCACCGTCGTCGGGTCTCCGGGATGCCCTGCGTCCTTCCAAGCCTTCCGATAGCTTTTCACGTCTTCCTTCAATACCGCCGACCCCCTGGGGTTGTGGGGTGAGCTTCCTGCCCCTATGGCGATTCGATAGCCCATCATGCCCATGGGCACGAAGCTTTCCTGGCTGTCCACGGGCAACAACATGGGAGGGTAGGGCTTCTGGTAGGGTTTGGGGATGGCCAGATACGATTCGTAGAATCCGGGGTAGTTGTAGTACTTGCCCTCGAACCCGGAGAAGCAGTCCTCCGTCCATAGCTGCTTCATGACCTCCAGGTATTCGAAGAACTGCTCCCGGCGCGTGTCGGAACCCCGAGTGCGTGCCCCAGCGCCGTAGATGAACCGGCCTTGGCTGACCTGGTCGACTATCGCGACCTGTTCCGCAGTCTGGATGGGGTCCTCCAGCATCAAATTGTCAAACCCATATCTTTCATGGGGCAACGCTGATGCGGACACTGTCTCCTCGGGTTGTCTCATCACCGGGCGGTGGATGGACGACCCTATCTTAATCCGCTTGGTGCGCTCGGCGACCACAGCGGCCAGCATGAGGACCTGAGGGTCCATGCTCGACTGCTTGGAAAAGTGTCCCCCTCCTAGCCAGATGTAGTCCCAGCCCATCTCCTCCACCGCATCAATCTCTTTGTAGTTCTTGACGTAAGCGTCCTCCTCCAGCAGCTTCCCTCCCCTATAATCGAGGTCCCAGGGGACCTTACCGTCGGCGTACAAGGCGTTCCAGGTATTGAAAAGTCCAAAGTCCATGAATGCCCCTCCTTTGCCGCTGGGCTGCGCGACCCGTCTCTGCCACCAATGCTAGTACCAGCGGCGAATGGCGTCAACGGCCGAGCAACCCGGCTGACGATTGAATCTCATCTACGCCCTGGACCGTCAACCACGGTATTCCCCAAGCATATGTGATGGTTTCTTTCGGAAAGCGAAGTCACGGGTTCGAGAGCGTTTGTAGGGTCTTTCGTAATAGAAACGGACGCACCCTCCGGAAAAGCTGCGGTCTGACGCATACTGTCGGTATCCGGCAACAAGCAAAATCGCTGGATTGGATGAAGAGGAGGTGGCTTTAACCATCCCTCTCCTGTTTGCGTTGTAGTCTGTTGGGCTGGCGAATATGACAGAGTGAAGAGCGATTCTAGCGGCTGCGAAACTCGGGTTGCCGTGTAGATAGCTCAGTTACGTACTTTGTACTCCAAGAGCAGGTAGGAATTTCGTAGTGGCGTAGCCTGCGCCAAATCCAACGCTTTGATCTTGCTTAGCGCGGCCGTGGTGTGCAACGACTCACCATCCATGACCGTTGGGGTATCTTTTCCCCCAATGAGTGTAGGGGCGATAACGAGAAGGATCCGATCAACAAGACCCTCCCTGACCAAGGTGGTGTTTAGCGTACCCCCCGACTGTATGGTCATACGGGTGGCTCCGTAGTCCCGCTTGAGGCTGCTGAACAGGTGCGTAAAATCGATCTTCTCGTAATAGAGCACATGAATGTTGCCGATGCTCTCCTTGAGGACCGACGCTGGGTGCGCTGGGCTAGCTGTAATGATTATGAGCTCTCGTCCTTTGCGGGCGAGATACAAGACTCCTTGTTCGGTGAGATGAGGCTGGGAATCCACCACCACGAAGGTAACCCGTAGATGCTCTGGGTCGTCTTGCTTCTCGTTGATCCCGACCTTGGCTAGCACTCTCCCCGTGTTCAATGAGAATTGGTCAGTATCGAGCTCAAGGTCGTAATATTGATTCAATCCTTCCTTCACGCCAGGGATGCGAGGGAGGTCTGTATCTACATCCATATCGTCTGTATCCCCAGTTGATATCTTTCCGTCAACTGAAACGAGGAGAAACAGCGTGGTGAATGGTCTAGCCGCGTCCATGGAAGCTACACCCTCAATCTTTGATGGAACAACCTACATGGCTCAGCACACTACCTGATCGCTCTCTTGAGCACTCACAGCCTTGACGAACCCTGAAGGCTGCTGACCTAAGGGGCCAGACACGGCCATCTCCGCCGTCTGGCCCCTGGCGATCACTAGCCCGTTCTGTATGCTAAAGGTCCGCTATTCGAGCGTCGCTAGGGCCAGATGGCCCAGCCTGTGCGGCCAGTGTTGCGGCAGCGGAAGAAGTGGCCCTCGGCGGTGGTGACGTAGAGGGTGGACAGGTCGGCGTCGCCGAACGCGCAGTTGGTGGGCCGGTCAACGCCCTCGGGGACCAGGTGGGACTCCAACACTTGGCCGGAAGGAGCGAATACGTAAATCATGGCGCCGGGGCCGCTCGTGGGCCAGCCAGCCGTGGCCACGATGTTCCCCTCAGAATCGAAGCACATGCCGTCGATGCCCCGCTGGGGTCCCCTGTGGTCTTCGCCGAATGTGTGGAGGACTGCGTAGGGGCCCAGGGAGCCGTCGTCGTTAATCGGGTAGCCTCTCAGCTCGCGGATTCCCCCCGGATCGCTGTCGCTTTCGGCGACGTACAGGGTGGACTGGTCCGGGGAGACCAGGATGCCGTTGGGCATGGTGGTGTCAAAGGTCACCCTGGTGCAGGTCCAACTCCCGTCGGCCTGCGGGTCTGCCCTGAGCACCGACTTGTTGTCTATCTCTTGGACTTCGGAGGCGTCCACGTTGACGGCGTTCCAGGGGTTGGTGAACCATATCCGGTTCTTGGCGTCGATGGCCAGGTCGTTGGGCGTGTTGAGCCTTTGGCTGTCCACGCGGTCCACTATGGTCGTCATGGAGCCGTCGGATTCGAAGCGAACAATGGCCCGGCCGCCGGAGCAGCAACCGTAGAGGCGGCCTTCGGTGTCGAAATTGAGACCGTTGGTGAAGTTGGTGTCGGGGTGATATACGGTCATGCTGCCCGACGCCGGGTCATAGCGCATGATTCTGCCGGGATGGATGTTGGTGAACAACAGGGCCTGCCCGTCCCAGGCCGGGCCTTCGGTGATTCCTCCCCAGGGACCGTCAAGAAGCTCGAATTCCCAGGCCATGATAGCCCTCCTACAAAGAAGTTATGAATCCCTGTGCTGCGGCGACCTCATATCCACGCCAGCCCAGTTCTCGAAGGACTTGGCCATGGCTATGTTGGTGGTCTGGTGGCCTATCTCATCGGCTATTTTGATGAGAATCTGGTGGATGTTGTTGGCGATGAACATGGGCACTCCCTGGTCTTTCCCCACGCCGCAGGCGGTCGCCAGGTCCTTCACCAGCAGCTCGATAGCCATGCCGCCCCTGTAGCTGTAGTCCCCAGTCAGCACGTGCCTGGGGATGCGCTCCTCGCTGTTGCGGTTACGGCCGCTGCTGGCGTTGATTGCCGCCGTCACCTTCTCCGGGTCCAGGCCCGCTTTGGTGGACACCGAGAGGGCCTCCAACGTGGCGGCCAGAGTGGCCGCGCTGACGAAGTTGTTGAGGGACTTGGTCATGTGGCCAGCCCCGATGGGCCCCATGTGGTACAGGTTTGTGCCTATCTTGTCCAGGATGGGTCGGACCTCCTCAAATGCCTGGGCGTCGCCGCCTATCATTATGCCCAGGGTCCCGGCCTCGGCGCCGGGCATTCCCCCGCTCACACCAGCGTCGATGAAGGAGATTCCCTTCTCCTTCAAGCGTTCGCAGATTGAAGCGGAGTGGGGAGGGTTTCCGCTGGTCAGATCGACGACGATTGTGCCGGGCTGTGCGCCCTCGGCTATGCCGTCCTTGCCCAGCGTCACCTCTTCTACTATGGGTGAGTTAGGCAGCGACAGGAATATGGTATGGCAGCGGGAAGCCACATCCTTGGGCGATTCGGCAGCCTCCGCTCCGTCGGCAACCAGGGACTCCATCTGGCCTGGTCGCACGTCGTAGACGACCAACGGATAGCCGCCCTTGAGGACGTTTCGGGCCATCGGAGTGCCTATGTTGCCTATGCCTATGAAGCCGACTTTATCGGCGGGGGAGCTTGACATGGCGCATCCTTTCGACGCCTCTTTTGGGGCGGCTGGACAAGGATAAGGAGCGTTCCCATTCTATATTCGGGGGTAGTGACCGTCAAACGGAACGTAGTCGCTCATATTCCCGGGTGATGGGTGTGGAACGGAGGCCCTTTCGACACGCCAGGATGAACGGTAGGGGACGGCATTTTCATCCCGAAAGTGGTAGGATATACGGGAACAGGCGTCACGGCGCCGTGCAGGAAGACCGGTTGGCCAAGGCTCAACCTGAATAGGAGGTCTGTCATGGCGGAGATAGCAGGGCTTGGACACGTTGGCATATACGTTAACGACCTGATGAAGGAGCGAGACTTCTGGACTCGCGTCATGGGTCTCAAGATAGCCGATGAAGACCTGGAAGGGCGTGGGATGGTCTTCCTCAGCTCCGACCCGGACTACGAGCACCACGAGTTCGTGCTGATGAAAGGGCGGGACGTTCCTGAGGGCGGCCAGCTGGTGCAGCAGATTTCCTTCAAGGTGCCCAGCGTCACAGACTTGAAGGACTATCACTCCAAACTGGTGGATGAAGGGGCACGCATCGACCGTATCGTCAGCCACGGGAACGCGCTCGGCCTCTACTTCTTCGACCCGGAGGGCAACCGGGTGGAGCTGTATTACAAGACCGGCTTTCCCGTTCCCCAACCCCACAGCGAACCCATCGACATAGAGCTTTCGGAGTCGGAGCTGCTGGACCTAGCCCGGGCTTCCATCCCCCAGAACTAGAAACCAGACTCACAAACGAACGGCGCCACGAGGACAACGAGTCCCGTCAACTGAGGCGGCAGACCTATACTGCATCGTTTGTACGGGGCCTACCGCTGTGTCGTGGCCTTAATCTCATCGGAGGACCGACCATGGTGCAGCAAGACCGGCTGGAACGATTCTCTCAGGATTCAGAGATAATTCACCCTCCAGACAGCCTGGCTTCCAACGCCAACCTCCAGGACTTCGATGCCGAGTACCAGCGTTCCGTGGACGACCCCAACGGGTTCTGGGAAGGCGTGGCATCGGAGTTGGAATGGCTGGAGCCATGGGAAAAGGTGTTCCAGTGGGACTACCCCAACTTCCAGTGGTTTGTAGGCGCCAGATGCAACATCACCGTCAACGCTCTGGACCGACACGCCGCCTCGTGGCGTAGGAATAAGGCTGCCTTTATCTGGCTGGGTGAGGACGGTACGGAGAGAATTTTCACCTACGGCGTCCTCTCCAGGCTCGTGAACAAGTTCGCCAACGGCCTGAAGTCTCTCGGAGTGTCCAAAGGGGACCGAGTAGTCGTCTACATGCCTCTGGCCCCGGAGGGCGTCATTGCAATGCTCGCCTGCGCCAGAATCGGCGCCGTCCATAGCGTGGTATACGCCGGATTCAGCGTCGGCGCTCTTAGGGACCGAATAACCGACGCCCAGGCCAAGGTTGTCATCACCTCCGACGCGGGCTACCGCCGGGGCCGCAAAGTGGACTTGAAGGGAATCACCGACGAGGCCGTGGCTCCGCTGGACTTCGTGGAGAAAGTGGTCGTGTGGAGGAGGGAACACGACACGACCCTGGGGAACAGGGACGTGGACTTCGACGAGCTGCTTGCCTCCGGGTCTGCCCAGTGCGAAGCGGAAAGCATGGACTCCGAGGACCCTCTGTTCGTCCTGTACACCAGCGGCACCACGGGAAAGCCCAAGGGCGTCCAGCACGTCCACGGGGGCTACATGGTGGGGACCTACTACCACTTCAAGACCTTCTGGGACATCAAGGAAAACGACGTGTATTTCTGCACGTCGGACATAGGCTGGGTAGTGGGCCACAGTTACATCGTCTACGCCCCGCTGATTACGGGAGCTACCACGGTGTTCAGGGAGGGCGCCATCGACTACCCCCATCCCGGAGTCTTCTACGAAGTCGTTGACAAGTACGGCGTAACGGTCGGTTTCACGGCGCCCACGGCGGTCCGGATGCTCATGCGGTACGGGGAGGACCATCTCAAGGGCTACGATCTGTCCAGCCTGCGTCTTCTGACGTGCGCCGGAGAACCCTTGAACCCCGAAGCCCAGCGTTGGGCATACCAGCACCTGTGCGGGTCGGGACAATGGGGCTACATGGCGGACAACTGGTGGCAAACGGAGACGGGGGCGCCTTGTCTGGCCACTCAGCCCACCATGCCGTCCAAGCCGGGGTACGTTGGAAAGCCCGCGCCAGGAGTGATCGCCGACGTGGTGGACTCGGAAGGCGTCACCATCACCGAACCCAACAAAGGGGGCCTGCTGGTTCTGCGACGGCCCTTCCCGAGCCTGTTCAGAACTGTCTACGGAGACCCGGAAAGGTATGCCAGCGACTGGAACCGAATACCGGGCTGCTATTTCACTGGCGACGTGGCACTCAAGGACGAAGATGGCTATTTCATGGTGGTTGGCAGAGCCGACGACGTGCTCAACGTGGCGGGCCACCGCATAGGCACAGCAGAGGTGGAAAGCGCTCTGGTTTCCCACGCTACGGTGGCTGAAGCGGCGGTGATAGGAGTTCCGGACTCCATCAAGGGGGAGTCCATAAAGGCTTTCGTGACCCTGCGCGTCGGCAACGAGCCGTCGGAAGAGGCTGTGGGGGTCCTGAAGTCCCACGTGCGCCACGAGCTTGGACCCATAGCCGTGCCGGAGGCAATAGACTTCGTGGGTTCCCTTCCCAAGACCCGCTCCGGCAAGATAATGCGGAGGCTGCTGAAGGCACAGGAATTGGGAATGGACCCGGGCGACATCACCACTCTTGAGGAGTGATATGGAGCAAAGCCATGTCAGTTAACGTAATCGTCCACGGGACCGGTGACCCGGTGGTGATGCACCCCTGCCTTGGACGGGGCGCCGCCGACTTCGATCAGGTGGCTGAATCTCTGGCCGCCGCCGGATTCAAAGCCGTGGCGATAAATCCTCGGGGCATCGAGGGAAGTCCGGGTTCGCTGGAAGGGCTCAGCGTCAGGGACTTGGCTGGCGATATGGCAGACGTAATCAGGGATTTGGGAGTGGACAAGGCCCACGTGGTCGGCCATGCCTTCGGGTACAGAGTGGCCGCGGCCGTCGAACTCTACCATCCTGAGTTGGTGCGCAGTCTGAGCTTCCTGGCCTGCGGCTGGAAGTACCGGGCAACCCCGGAAGTCTCCGCAGCCCTGGACCGCTGCTACATGCTGGACCTGCCTTGGGAGGAGCGGTCTCAGGACATCAAAAAGGCGTTCTTTGCACCAAAGAATGACCCCGCAGTGTGGAGGGAGGGATGGTATCCCGAAGCGGCGGCGGCCCAGTCTGGGTCCATGCTTCCCGGTTCCTTCGAGGAATGGAAGGAGAGCACCCGCGCTCCCTTGCTCATAGTCCAGGGACTTGACGACACCATCGCCCCTCCCGGAAACGGCCATGACATGAAGGCGGACCTAGGCGACAGGGTCACGGTGGTGGACCTGCCCGACGCCGGACACGCGCTGCTGCCGGAGCAACCCGCCGGCATCTCAGAGGCTCTGATTGCCTTTCTCCGTCAGCATTAGCTGGGCATTCCGACCTCCGCTGCGGTTGACGATGATAAACGCAATGCGCCTCGTTGACCGGCAAAAACCGGCGGCTATATAATCGATATTGAGGGCCTAATTGGCTTATGCCGTAGGCGCTGACATACTTCACAGGTGGGAGACCCTGGAACCCAACGATTTAGCGCGTCAGATTGTAGACATCGCTTCGGAGAAGCAGGCCGAAGACATCGTCATGCTGGACATACGTGACATGACGCCCTTCGCCGACTACTTCGTCATCATGAGCGCCGAGAGCCGACGCCAGTTGAACGCCTTGGAAGAAGACCTGGTGCAGGTCCTGAAACATGCAGGCATTCCCCTCCGGCACAGGGAGGGCAAGTCGGACACCGGATG
Source organism: Dehalococcoidia bacterium (assembly GCA_965224415.1). GTDB lineage: Bacteria > Chloroflexota > Dehalococcoidia > Lucifugimonadales > JAGWBF01 > DAOUJI01. The sequence goes on from CBDCZB010000004.1 coordinate 268,217, forward strand.
GATCCTTCTAGACTATGGGGACGTGGTGGTCCACCTGTTTGGAGCGGAGCAACGGGAGTACTACCGCTTGGAGCAGTTCTGGGCCCAGGCTACTCAGGTGGTCAGGATTCTCTAACCCAGGGTTCTACGTCCCTGTCGTAGCTGAGGATTTCCTCTGACGGGAAGAATATGTCCATCTCCCGCTTGGCCGATTCCGCCGAGTCCGAACCGTGAATCAGGTTGCGCCCCAGGTCCACCGCCATGTCGCCTCTGATGGTGCCTGGAGAGGCGTCTGCCGGGTTTGTCGAACCCATCGTATTCCTGGTCAGTTGGACAGCGTTCTCCCCCTCCAGGACCATGGCGATAAGCGGACCCGAGGTGATGAACTCCACCAGGCCGTCGTAGAACGGCTTGCCTACGTGCTCCCCATAGTGGACGGCCGCAGTCTCCTTGTTCATCCTGAGCATTTTCATGGCCGCTATCTTCAGACCTCTGGACTCTAGGCGGGATATGACGGCTCCGACCAGACCTCGTTGGACTGCGTCGGGCTTGAGCAGGACCAGAGTTCTCTCCATATTGCTCCTCTCGAAATCTGTATGGGTTATCGACTAATTTGCCTGGGTCCTTTGGGAGTTCCGATGCTGGGCTTTCTAAGGTACAACGGCTCCAGAGTCGCTGGAGAGTCGGACTCGCCGCTGAGCAGCCTGGATTCTCCCAAGGCCGCGACCCCGTGCAGCCGGTCCTCAGTGGAATGGTCTCTTATCACCACAACCAATGGACCTGCCGTCTCGGAGAGATAGTCTCTGTAGAGGGCGGCGCCCTCGCCGCAGACGACGCAAGATTCAGGCAGCTCGTCGACCAACTGCTCCGGTGTTGTGATTTTCTCGTCCGACAGCTTGCTCCAACGGCCTTCCATAATCCCGAAACAGGCTGTCGATACCTCGCCGCGTCCAGCGTCCAGCAGGGCGTATACAGGAAGACCCATGTGGGCATAGGGATGAGCCTCCGCTTCCAACGTCCCCACGCCAACGATCGGCAGGACCAGCGCCATTGCGAACCCCTTGGCTAGGCTTAGCCCAACCCGCAGTGAACTGAACCCACCGGGCCCTAAGGACACGGCTATGCCGGTGAGGGCCGAGGCGCCCCCCGAGGAGTCCAGGAGCGACGCCACCGCCGGCATAAGCTCGGACGTGTGGTTCCTGCGGGACTCCCATGTGCGGGACTCGATCGCCTTGCCGTCCTGCCACAGAACGGCCCCCGCTTTCCGGGTCGAAGTGTCGATGGCGAGAAAGGTCATGGCGACTCCGCCGTCGACGGCTTGGGGCCTTCTCTCCATGTCTGTAGGTGTTTAAGCAGTCCCTGTGTAAGCCGCCCTACAGTCGCCTGGTGTCCAGTAATGGATATTTGGCGTTCCGACGTGAGTTCGCCCCGAGGCGCCAACGATACGGTGACGCTGTTTTCTGGGAACAGTTCTGTAAATTTATCCGCCCATTCAATGACGCAGACGCCGTCCGACGGCCCGCTATAGGAGAGCAACTCCTCCATGCCCAGGTCCCAGGCCTCCTCTGGGCTATCGATGCGGAAGAGGTCCATGTGATGGAGAGTCATTCTGCCCACGTGGCGGGTAACCAGTACAAAGGTGGGGCTTCGAGCGTATCCGGGCACGTCCAGGCCCCAGGCTATGCCCTGGGTGAGGCAGGTCTTGCCCGCGCCAAGAGGCCCGGTGAGGAGGAAAATGTCCCCAGCGACGGCGTTTCGGCCCAAATGGCGGCCCACTTCCCAGGTCTCCTCGGGGCTGTGGCTGGGGAGAACTATGGGTTGCACCATCTACTTGTAGTGGTCCCAGCCGCCGGAGTCCATCTCAATTTCCTTGCCGTCGGCTCCGATTGCTGATACGTGGCCTGGGGCGCCCTCCACTATCTCGCCGATGACCGATATTCCGGGTATTCTGGAAATCGCCTGTCCCATAGTCTCTTCAGGCGCCGTGAAGAGGAGTTGGCAGTCTTCTCCGCCGCTCAGGGCTAACGCAACGTAATCGTCTGGGAAGGCCGTCTTGAGATGGGTACTGGCAGGAACTGTCGCTGCTTCTATGCGAGCGGCGACCCCGCTGGCCTGGCAAAGCTTTCCCAGGTCGTCCATCAGCCCGTCGCTGATGTCCATTGCCGCTCGCACTCCCGCAGCGGCCAGGGCTCGGCCCTCTTCGAGCCGGGGGCTTGGGCGGCGGTGGGCCGTGGCCAGGAATTCGTATGCGTTTTGGTCTGCCGCGGACTCTCCCAGCATGAGCTTGAGGCCTCCGGCAGATGATCCCAGATCCCCCGTCACGGCGATAAGGTCTCCTGGCTTGGCGGCGGACCTGACCATCGGCTCCCGTTCACAGGTCCCCAGCAGGCCGATGGTGACAAAGGCTTTCTCGGTGCCCACCATGTCCCCGCCTATGATGGAAACCCCGCAGCCGGAGGCCAGGTCGGTCATTCCCTTGTACATCATATCGAGATCGTCCATTGATGTGTCGGACGGCATTCCCAGGGTCGCCAGCGCATAGGTCGGGTCTCCTCCCATTGACGCTATGTCGCTAAGGTTGACGGCCATTATCTTCCATCCCACGTCCTCCCAGGAGGCCGTGCGTCCTATGATGAAGTGGACCTCCTCAACCATAGTGTCAGTGGTCCACAGATGGACAAGTCCCCCGGCTCTCCAGGCGGCAGTGTCGTCTCCGATGTCCACCAGAAGCTCGGAGGCGGCGACGTTGGGCCGTCCGCTTAAGGCTCGCTGGCTCAAGCGGTGTATGGCCCCGAATTCCCCCAGGTCTCTTAAGGTCATTGGCGGTCTCTCAAGCGGCTCCTTGCAGTCAGGAATTATACCACCGCCGTGCGGCGCCTCAACCGGTGGCGCTGGACATGATGGATTCCTGGGGTTATCGTGCACCGATGGACGGGCGAACTCAACCACAAGTCGTTGGGGATCCCTGAGCATTGCGGATCTTAATCCTTTCGGATATACACGCCAACCTGGAGGCCCTGACGGCGGTCTTGGAAGAAGCCGAGGCTCAAGGCCCGGTGGACGAGATATGGTGTCTTGGGGACACTGTAGGATACGGTCCGGATCCCGTGGCCTGCATCGAGCTCGTGAAAAGCCGCCCCAACTTCACCGTGGCCGGGAACCACGACCTGGCCGCCATCGGTAGGGTGGACGTTGACACCTTCAACAACAGCGCACGTCTGGCCGCGCAATGGTCCGCCCGGAACATCGGGGGACCGGAGAAGAGGTTCCTATCATCCCTGCCCATTTCCATCAAGAGACTCGGTTTCACCATGGTCCACGGAACGCTCCGGGACCCTGTGATGGAATACCTGATTGACTCCGAATCCGCGATGGAGACATTCCGGCGCATGGAAACCCCTTTCTGCGTCGTGGGCCACTCCCACATCCCCTTCCTGTGCCGCCTGGAGCCAACGGACAACGGGACTGTCGAGCCACGGTTCGCACAGTTCCCAGAACGCGAGATTGTACCGCTTGGGTCGGGACCAGTGATCGTCAACCCTGGAAGCGTCGGACAGCCCCGGGACAGCGACCCCAGGTCCAGTTGCATGGTGTACGACTCGGATGCAAAGACCGTCCAGTGGCATAGGATGCCCTACGACATTCCCCGCACCCAGGAGAAAATCCGCAACGCCGGACTGCCTGAGCCTCTGGCCCGGAGGCTGGAACAGGGCCTTTGACCGGAACTCCGACTGGTGGAAAAGAGACATTGCCCCCTTCTGAGACAGGGCTGGGGTTAGGAAGTCTCAGAGCTTCAGTGGCGCCTCTGGATTCCGGCCTCCGCCGTAAAGACGGAGTAGGGGCGACCGGCCGGTCGCCCCTACGATATGCTAGGGTTTGGGTGAGGGCCAACAACATAAAGGCCCTTGCCGGCCAGCGTTCCCATTGACCCAGGAGTCGGGCCGTTCATATAATTGCTTGGAGTCGGCCCGCTAGCTCAATTGGCAGAGCAACGGACTCTTAATCCGTAGGTTCTCGGTTCGACCCCGAGGCGGGTCACCATAACATGACCACGCAAAAGCCCCTTGCACCGCGAAGCAAGGGGCTTTTCTCATAACCGAGGCGCTTTAGAACACAGCGATGGGATTGATTGGAGACCCTGTGCCACCGGCCACCTTGAGAGGGGCGATAATGAACATGAACTCGTTGCGCTGCTCTTCTTGGCATGCCTGTGATAAGGGTTTTAGATTGGCGTTGTCCACCAGGGCCAGGCCGAAGGACGAAATCACTGCGTGGATAGTCCTTGGCAGTTCGTATCCGGTGGGCATCAGGTCCATCATGTCCCAGCCCAGCACCGCCACGTCGTTCTCTCTGATGAAGGGAATGCACGACGCGTGCAGCCCCGGGCGCTGTGCCGCGCCTGTGGTACCCCACGGCCTGCCCGGATTGGCCTCGTCGTAGGCCTCCCTGCCGCTGTAGACGATGATAGCGTCTCCAGGTTCCAGGCTGGAACCCTGTGCCTTGACGATTTCGTCCAGCTCCCAACCGTGGATGGGTTTATCCTGAGTGACGTAAGATTCGCCCCGGTGGCGGGGAACGTCGAGGAAGACTCCTCTGGTGATGATGCCGTCGGCCCAGGCGTCCACTGCGCCGAAATTCGCGCCCTCGTAGGTGACCTCTATGGCTGGGTCCTTGCCGTTCCACATTCCGTCCGTGTCCCAGACGTGACAGAGGGCATCGAGGTGCGTCGCTGCGGTGCCGTGATAGAAGACTCCGATGTAGTCCTGGCATCCGCCCGCGCCGTACTCCCGCTCCCGCTTTCTCATCCAGTGGTTGGCGGGCAGGGGGTTTTCGGGGTTGGGCGTCTTGGGAATGTACCGGCTCAGGGACACCTTGCGTCCCTTACGCACTAACTGTGCCGCCGCAGCGCACTTCTCCGGCGTTATCAAGTTGACCGCCCCCACGTCTTCATCGTCCCCCCAGCGGCCCCAGTTCCTGTTGTCCCTCAAGTAAGCGGCTACTTCTTCCTTCGTGGGTATAGCATTATCCGGCATACAACGCTCCCTTCCGGCTGATTCACCAACGTTGAGTCAGTGCTTGGACACCTTGTTCGGACACATGATATAGGCACACGCCCGCCGCGCCAAGCGTCTGCGGCTATAATAGACGAGTTGGGACGGAAGCATCGGAGGAGTGAGAGCTATGGAAGCGATCGGCGTTACACACATCGGCATCTGTGTGCGGGACATGGACAGGTCATTGGTGTTCTACCATGACATATTGGGGATGACAGTTTTGGGAGACAGGGACACCGACCCCAGTGAAAGCGGACGAATGAGCAACTACAAGCATCCCCGCAAGACACGGAGGTGGGTGAGCTTGAGCTACGGCGAGGGGGCCAGCCCCACCCTGACTCTGACCAGCCATCCCGGAGAGGAACAGGACGGCGCGGCGATTCTGCTGGACCAGGTGGGCATCCACCACATCTCATTCGGCGTGAAGGACGTGAAGGCTCTGGCCGAGGAGCTTATATCCAAGGGCGTGGAGCTTGGGGGACGCATTGAGGACTTCACCGATGCTAATGGACAGGTGAAGAGCATCTACGTCCGTGATCCCGACGGCATACTGGTCCAGTTCAACACACCATAGACGTTGTGAGCGGGCCGGGTGAGATTAGGGAGTGAGCATTAGCTTGCCCGTGGACTTGCGGCCCTCGAGGAGGCGGTGGGCTTCAGCAGCCTCGGAAAGGGGGAACGTGCCCGTGATGCTCAGGGTGAGCTTGCCCGAGGCTATCCAGTCGTACACCTCGTTGGAGCGCCAGAGAAGCTCCTCCCGATCCGCCGTGTAGTCGTTGAGACTGGCGCGGGTTACGAACAGTGAACCTTTGGAGCCAAGCTCCGCCGTGTCCACCAGGGGTATCGGTCCGCTGGTCTGGCCGTACAAGACCAGATAGCCCCGGCGGGCCAAGCTGTTCAGGCTCTTCTGGAAAGTGTCCTTGCCTACAGCATCGAAGACTGCCTTGACTCCCTTGCCGCCGGTTTCCCTCTTTATGGCCTGCTCGAAGTCCTCTTCCGTATAGAGAATGGCATGGTCAGCCCCGGCGTCCTTGGCGATGCGGGCCTTTTCCTCGGTGGAAACGGTGACGTACACGTAAGCCTCTGCCATCTTGGCCATCTGCACCAGCATCAGGCCGGTTCCCCCTGCTCCCGCGTGGACCAGTACCGGGTCTCCAGGATTTATGGGGCAGGTGCTGAAGGCCAGGTAGTGAGCTGTCTGACCTCCACTGCATGCCCCGGCCCCTATCTCAGGACCCAACTCCTCGGGCACGGGCACACATAGACGGGCCGGCACCGCCACGCGTTCGGCGTAGGAGCCGGTGACGCCTCGATAGGCGACCAGTTCACCCACGGCGATATCGGTGACTCCCTCGCCGACTTCCAGGACTATTCCAGACGCTTCCCGTCCCAACGTCAAAGGCAACTCGTCGGCGTTGTGGGAGCCCTCGCCCTTTCGAATCAGGACGTCGTTGTAGTTGACGCCTATAGCTTTAACGTCAAGTAGGACCTGTCCAGGCCCCAGCGTCGGTTCGGGGACGTCCTCGTAGGTCAAGACCTCCGGCCCGCCCATTTGGTGTATGCGTACAGCTTTCATATCGCACCCGCCCTCAACAGATTCAGGTATGTAGTTAGTCCAACCCTAAAGGGGTTTGCCGTGGCATTTCTTGAACTTCCTCTCGCTGCCGCAGGGACATTTCGAGTTACGGCCCACCTTCCCATGAGTCCGGGATATGAGCTTCCGCTCAAAACAGGCCTGGCAAGTGCAGGCAGGGGGATGTTCCGATGTCCAGTTGGGACGCACCATGTGTTACGCTTCCTCGCTATGGTTTCGTCGACTATTATACGACGGAAGGGCCGAGGGCGCATGGAGCGGCGCGCGACCCGTGGAGCCTTTGCCAATAGAGGACGCGTCGCGTAGCATAGAGAACACGATCGATCAACCGCCAAAGAGAAAGGAGCCTACATGCTGATAAAGATACAACATGCGGGCTATATGGTGCCCAACCTCGACGAGGCTGTGGAATGGTACGTGAACATTCTCGGAGGCGTCTATTGGAAGGGCGGCGAGACGGAGACCAGCAAAATCGCCTTTGTCAGGCTTGGCGACGGAGAGGTGGAGTTGATCGAACCCGCCGACAAGTCGGAACTGGGCGGCAGTACCGGTCCGGTGCACCATCACATGGGCTACGTTGTGGACGACCTGGATGCCGCCGTGGAAGAGCTAAAGAAACAGGGGTTCCGTTTTCGGAACGACGGCCCCGTCGTTAACCTGGCAGGTTATCGCTTGGCCCACTTCGACCCAGCGACAACCGGCGGGATTCGCATCCACCTGACCGAGGAGAGCTCGCTGGGCTGGGACTAAGGGGTTGGGGGAAGCTAACCTCCCCTGAGCCACGGGTATATTATCGGATCCTGGTCCTGACGAGGGGATGGGTTGGAAAGCCCCGTCAGAAGCTGGGAGGGGAATATACGGTCCAGTTCCTCCTGGTCCCAGCGGCCGCCGGAATTGTACAGCATCTTCGAAGTCTTCCAGGGTTGATATACGCCGAACCTCCCGTTGCCGGCCACGAAAACCTGTCCGTTCACGTTCTCAGACACGTCCCTGGAAAGATAGATAACCATGGGCGCCACGTCGGCGGGGTCCGCGATAGACCCCCGTGCGGGGTTGCTCCCGTGGGGAGAGCTTAGTTGATACCCGGAAGTGGTGCGCCAGGCCACTCCAGCGTCTGTGATTCGTGTCGCGCCCGAAGGGCAAACGGCGTTGACGCGAATCCCGTAGGGGCCAAGCTCTAGGCCAGCGGTAAGAGTCAGGCCCAGGATGCCCGCCTTAGCCGCGCTGTACCCCAGCACCGTTGCTCCACCGTCGATGCCCATCGTCGAGGCTATGTTGATGATGCTGCCGGACCTCTGTTCCATCATGTGGGGAGCTGCGGCTTTGATGGTGGCAAAATGGCCCTTGAGGTGAGTCCGGACCACGAGGTCGAAGTCGTCCTCGGACATGTCCCAAAGCATGTTGTGGCGAATGATTCCCGCGTTGTTGACCAGCGAGTCGATGCGCCCGTAGGATGACAAGGCCGTATCTATGATTCCCTGTGCGCCTTCCATGGACCCCACGTCGTCGTAATTGGCGACGGCCTCGCCGCCCCGTTCCCGGATCATCGCGATCGTCCGGTCCGCCAGGGCTATGTCGGAACCCTCTCCCCGGGTAGAGGAACCCAGGTCGTTGACGACCACCTTGGCCCCTTCATCAGCCATAGCTATGGCTATGGCCTGTCCGATTCCGCTGCCTGACCCTGTCACGATGACCGCCTTGCCTTGCAGGCTGGCTGCCATAGCCTCCTCCTGATTCCCGCCGCACCGTGCGACGACACGCTTATGAGATTCTATGGCGGCGACAGGAGATGGGCAAGCAGGACGGGCATAATCCTGCATTAGCGGATCGGAGCGGTTGACCGGCGGGTTTGGCGGAACTTATACTGCGCCCGTTCGGCCTGTCCGCGTCAGCTAGGGCGCTTGATGCGAGCAAACAATATGGCCGGCGCCAAGGGGTAAGTAACGATGGTTGAGCTGGTCAAGGGGAACGTCGCCGCTATATTCACGGCGCAGGCTACAGCGCAGACCGAAGCCGAATGGGAAAAGGACGTAGAAGGCATCTGGGATGAAGCGGTGGAAATCCTGAAGAGCAACCGGGGGTTCAAAGGTCTGCTGGCCTTGTGGAATCACGGGGACACCGGAGAGGTCTGCATCATAGGATTGTGGGAGGATATAGAGACCAGGTTGAACTACGAAGCGACCACTGCGCAGGCGGTGAGGGACCTGTTTAACGCAATCTTCACTGCCGTGCCGAACCGCCCCAGGTTCGTGGTGACGGGAAGCTACACTCAATAGAAGTCTGGCGAATATGTATGGCAGCGTCCACGCATGTTCTTTGTGGCCTTGAAGGGTTGTAGACAGCATCCTTACGTTGATATATGATATTATCCGACCAAATCTAGGGGGAGAGTTATCCTGAGCCGGGGGAAGTGTCGGAACTGGTAGACGAGCATGACTTAGGATCATGTGCTGAAAGGCGTGGGAGTTCGAGTCTCCCCTTCCCCACCATGCCTGAAGCAATGCGAGTCACGAGTTGCCCGACAAATCTTCTGCCTTTAAGATGGTTTCGGCGATAGAGGAGGTACGCCATTCCGACTCTGCTGGAAGTTAACGACCTCAGAACCTACTTCTACACCCAGGACGGTGTAGTTAAAGCTGTCGATGGAGTGTCATACGACCTGGAGGAGGGAGAGACCCTCGGCCTCGTTGGAGAGAGCGGATGCGGCAAGAGCGTAAGCGCTCTTTCGATCATGCGGCTCATTTCCGATCCTCCTGGAAAGACTGTTGCAGGAGAAGTCACCTTTCAGGGGCGGGACCTGCTCAGGCTTTCCGACAGTGATATGAGACGGGTGCGGGGCAAGCAGATTGCTATGGTCTTCCAGGAGCCCATGACTTCTCTTAACCCGGTCTTGTCGGTAGAACGGCAGTTGACGGAAGCTTTAGAGCTCCATATGGGGATGAACAAACAGGACGCCCGACATGAGGCCGTGCGGAGGCTTGACCAGGTGGGAATTCCGGACCCCGAGGGGCGCATCAAGCAGTACCCCCACCAGTTCAGCGGCGGCATGAGGCAAAGGGTCATGATTGCAATGGCCCTGAGTTGCAATCCCAAGCTGATCATCGCCGATGAGCCGACGACTGCTCTTGACGTGACGATTCAGGCCCAGATTCTGGAATTGATGAAGGACCTGAGCAAGCAGTTCGGCGTTTCGCTGATTATCATCACCCACAACCTGGGGGTGGTGGCCCGCTACGCCGACCGGATGAACATAATGTATGCGGGCAAAATCATCGAACGCGGGACCGCCGCCGAGATATACGCCAATCCCAAGCATCCCTACACGGTTGGGCTTTTGAACTCGGTGCCTAGGCTTGACCTGCCCAGGAGAGAAAAGCTGGACCCCATCGAGGGGCAGCCGCCGGACTTGATTAACCTGCCACGGGGTTGCTCTTTCAGGCCCCGTTGCCGTTACTCTATAGACCAGTGTGCGGAAGATATTCCGGAGCTTCAGGCTGTGGGCGGAGACGGACACACGTCAGCATGCTTCGTGGCGGATACCCTCTAATTCTTATAGAAGAGATGAGCAGCAATGACTAGTGAGAACGGTCAGACGGTTGCGGTCAACGGCCGGGGCGCCGGCGATGAGATACTTCTGGATGTCTCGAACCTCAAGATGCACTTTCCCGTGACCACGGGAATCCTCTTTCAGAGAACGGTAGGGCACGTCAAGGCGGTGGACGACGTGTCTTTCTTTGTCAAGAGAGGTGAGACTCTGGGCTTGGTTGGAGAGAGCGGTTGCGGCAAGACCACGACCGGCCGCTGCATCCTACAGCTTATAAAACCCACATCCGGCGAAGTCAACTTCAATGGTTCAGAGTTGACGACCCTGAACTCCCGCTCCCTGCGTGCAATGCGTAGGGAGATGCAGATCATATTCCAGGACCCTTATAGCTCGCTGAACCCCCGTATGACGGCGGGCAATATTGTAGGCGAGCCCCTAGTGGTCCACGGTCTAGCCAAAAATAGGGGCGAGTATAGGGAGCGGGTCGCGGAACTGCTGACCGTTGTGGGTCTCAACTCCTCTATGGCTGACCGCTTCCCCCACGAGTTCAGCGGCGGGCAGCGGCAGCGTCTGGGCGTAGCCAGGGCTTTGGCCGTGAACCCCAAGTTCATCGTCTGTGACGAGCCGGTTTCGGCCCTTGACGTGTCCATTCAGGCGCAGACCATCAACCTGTTGGAGGACCTGCAGGAACAATTCAACCTCACCTACCTGTTCATCGCCCACGACCTGTCGGTCGTCCGCCACATAAGCGACCGGGTGGCCGTGATGTACCTGGGCCATATCGTCGAAATCGCCGACAGGATCAACATCTACGAGAACCCCCTTCACCCCTACACCAGGGCGCTCTTGTCCGCCGTTCCCATTCCAGACCCGGTCAAAGACGCCCAGCGGGAGCGGATCATTCTAACGGGCGAGGTGCCCAGCCCATTGAACCCTCCTGCGGGGTGCGTATTCCACCCCCGATGCCCTGTCAATATCGATAAATGCCAAGACCAGATTCCTGAATTGCGAGAGGTGGAACCGGACCACTGGGTGTCGTGCATCCGGGTGCCCGGGTATGGCGACCCGGAGGATGTACACCACTATTAGCCGCATCAGGGACTCCCTCGTCTTACACCCTGACCGAAACGCCGGTTGCGTCCGCTTCTCGTCATGACCGTGGACCCGGCGCGCATACGCAACTTTTCCATCATCGCCCACATCGACCACGGAAAGTCCACGCTGGCGGACCGGTTCCTGGAGATAACAGGCGCCGTCACAGGTCAGGACATGGTGGCCCAGTTCCTCGACCAGATGGAGTTGGAGCGCGAGCGGGGCATCACCATCAAGGGCAAGGCCGTCACCATGACCGCCAAGGGGACCGACGGCTTGTCATACCAGCTGAACCTTATCGACACCCCTGGCCATGTGGACTTCGGCTACGAAGTGTCACGTGCCCTGGCCTCCTGTGAGGGGGCGCTGTTGATTGTCGACGCCAGCCAGGGAATCGAGGCTCAAACCATCGCCAATGCCTTCCTGGCCCTCGACAACAACCTGACCCTCATTCCGGTGGTAAATAAAGTTGACCTTCCCCAGGCCGAACCCGAAAGAGTGGCCGATGACCTCCAACGGGTATTTGGGTTTAACCCTGACGAGATTATTTTCACCTCAGCCAAAGAGGGCACCGGGGTGCCCGAAGTCGTGCAAGCGGTGATCGAACGTGTGCCGCCGCCCAAGGGTTCCGCTGAGGGCCCGCTCCGCGGCCTGGTGTTCGACTCCATCTACAACCCGTATAAGGGGATCGTCGCTTACGTTCGCATTTTCGACGGCCAAGCCTCTCTCAGCGACCGGCTGCTCATAATGTCCTCGTCCAAGACCACCGACTCCATGGAGATCGGCGTGTTCTCTCCCCAACCCACTCCCACCGACTCCCTCTCCATGGGGCAGGTCGGGTACATCGCCACCGGCCTCAAGGACGTTCGAGAGTGCGCTGTGGGAGACACGCTGACGGTGGAGAGGTTTCCGGCCAAGGACCCTCTCTCAGGGTATGTACCGTTGAAGCCCATGGTGTTCGCCGGGCTGTATCCCACGGACGGGGAAAATTACCAGTCCCTGAGGGACGCTCTGGAGAAGCTTCAGCTTAACGATGCGGCGTTGAGCTTCGAGGCTGAGTCCAGCCCGGCCCTGGGCTTTGGGGCCCGTTGCGGCTTTCTGGGGCTGCTCCACATGGACATCGTCCAGGAGAGGTTAGAAAGGGAGTATGGGCTGGACATCGTGGTGACGGCGCCCAGCGTTGTCTACAAGGTGCACATGAAGGACGGCGGCGCCATAGACGTGGAGACTCCCGCCAGGCTCCCTTCTCCCAACGACATCGAAGAGGTGCTGGAACCCTGGCTGGCGCTGACCATCGTGTCTCCGGCGCGGCACGTTGGAGCCGTCATGGAGCTCATGTCCACGAGGCGGGCCGACTACAAGCGGATGGAATATATCCAGGCGGCCTCCGATGGCGACGACTCCAGCGCGGCTGGAGATGCGCGGGTCCTGATGGAATACGACATGCCCATGTCCGAGCTGCTGGCCGAGTTCTACAACCGGCTCAAGTCCCGGACCCAGGGCTACGCGTCGTTGGACTACTCGTTCATCGGATACCGCTCTGGAGCGCTGGTCAAGCTGGACATTCTGCTGAACCAGGAGCCGGTGGACGCTCTCTCCATGATTGTGCACAAGGACAAGTCCTACCAATACGGCCGCACCCTCGTGGAAAGGCTGAAACAGGCCATCCCCCGGCAGCTGTTCGAGGTCCCCATACAGGCTGCGGTGGGCAACAGGATTATCGCCAGGGAAACGGTGCGGGCCCTCCGCAAGGACGTTCTGGCCAAGTGCTACGGCGGCGACATCACCCGCAAGCGGAAGCTTCTGGAACGACAGAAAGAGGGCAAGAAACGGTTGAAGAAGGTCGGCAGCGTGGATGTTCCTCAGGAAGCCTTCCTCGCCCTCCTCAAAGTTGAAGGGGAGTAGTCCAGCATTCTCCAGCACAAGTCCTCTGTGCCCGCAACAAACCGCCCCTGCATTTGACTTGCCCATCCCCCCAAAGCTAAAATTCGGCAAGCTAGCGGGTTGCGGCCCGCGCTCCGAATCTTGAAACTCAAGTCAGCCCCACAACCAAGGAGGAACTGCCATGTCGTTCGAGCCGATCAATGTCTTCGACTATGAAGCGCGCGCGGAGCAGGTGCTTCACAAGGACCACTGGGACTTCATCGACGCCGGAGACTTTGACGAGCTTACCGTGCGGCGGAACCGGACGGCCTTCGACGCCATCAGTCTCAGGCCCAAGTTCATGGTGGACGTGCAGAACCGGGACCTATCCACCACGGTGCTCGGCCAGAAGATAAACTTCCCCGTCCTCCTTGCGCCGTGCGCCGGACAGGGCAGATGCCACGACGAGGCCGAGAAGGGGGCCGCTTCAGGGGCTACGTCGCTGGGCACTATTTACTGCATCAACTTCAACTCCCGGTACAGCATCGAGGAGGTGATACAGACGGCTGGCGGTCCTCTGTGGTTCCAGCTCTACCACCAGACTACGGCTGGAACGGAGAGTATGGTGCGTCGTGCTGAGGATGCGGGATACTCGGCTCTGTGCGTGACGGTGGACGTACCCTTCCCGACAAGGAAGGAACGAGACATACGAAACGCGTACCGGCCGGGCGGCGACCCCGGAACACGCAGCCCTGCGGGCGCCATCAGACACTTGGATTGGGACCCTCCGATTCAGTGGAAGGACATAGAATGGCTCCGATCTCTGACCAAGATGCCCATCATCATAAAGGGGCTGCGAACAGCTGAGGACGCCAGGTTGTGTATAGAGCATGGCGTGGAAGCTGTATACGTGTCCAACCACGGCGGGCGTCAGGTGGACGGCACCCTTTCAGCCATCGAGACCCTGCCGGAGATAGTGGACGCAGTGAACGGCCAGGCGGAAATCTACCTGGACTCAGGCGTAAGGAGAGGCACCGATGTGCTAAGGGCGCTGGCTCTGGGCGCCGATGCGGTGTTCGTGGGGCGTCCCTTCCTTTGGGGGCTGGCTGTCAACGGCAAAGAGGGAGTGCGCGAGGTCTTGGCCTTCCTGCGTGATGAGCTGGACAGGGCGATGGGCTTCTGCGGCCTGACGTCCATTGACCAGATAAACCGGAGCGTCGTGTCGCTTCCAGGCGAGGCAGGCTGGATTCAAGGGGCCTATTAGGCCTCCGGTTACAGGCATCCAAACCCTGAGAATATCGTAGGGGCGACCGGCCGGTCGCCTCTACACTGTTGTTCCGTCGAAAGCCGATATCCAGGGCTTTCGTTCAGGGGGGAGAGCCGCGTTGCCCTCACTCCAACCCTCTCCCAGGGGGAGAGGGGGCTACGCAAAGGTCTCGGTCAAGGATGGGTGGGCAGTGGGCGCTACTCGCCGACCCGCCTGTACTTCACCAGCCGGGTGCCGTTCTGTACGAAGTCTTTGCCCTGATGCCTGGGTTCGTCGAGGAAGGTATTGACATAAATGTCGCCGTGCCGGTCAACGAACAGGAAGTGGGCCGAGGCTCCGTGAGGCCACCGGCCATAGGGGCCGTCGAACCGTGTGATGATGTTCCCGTCCAGGTCGCTGATGAAGACGAATCCGCGCAACTCTGGTATGTAGACGATGCCCTCGTCGTCGATGTGGACGGTGCAGGGCCTCCGCAGCCCGGTCCAGTGGGTGATGAAGTTGCCTTCCAGGTCGAATATCTGGACCCGGTCGTTCTCCCTGTCCGCCACCAGGACGCGGTTTCTGGGCTTGTCCACCCAGATTCCGTGGGGGGTGTGGAACTCTCCCGGCCCGAACTTTCCGGGCTGTCCCCAGGAGAACTTGAGGTCTCCCCCTGGGCTGAAGACATGGACGCGGAAGTTTGCGTACCCGTCAGAGACGTAGAGGTCTCCGTTGGGAGCGATCGAGAGGTCGGTGGGCATGTTGAAGGGCCCGGCGGACTTGAGTTCGGCGTCGTACAGACTCGTGGGACCCGGAGCGGGTCGTCCCTTCCAGCCGGGCTGACCCGGGCCGTGGCCGTGGGGTATCCCGGTGTCAGAGGGTTTGTTCCACTCGCCCATTTGCAGCAACTCGTTCCCCTTGGTATCGTACTTGAGGACTACGTGGCCGTCCTTAACCGGCAGGTAGAGGTTCTCGTTCTCGTCGATGTGCATTCCGTGGGCGTCAGTCAGGTATCCCTCGCCCCATGACGTGAGGAAGTTGCCGTCCCTGTCGAAAACCACGAGAGGGTGTTCGCTGCGGTTGAAGGCGTATACCCGGTCTTCGGAGTCAGTGACCATAGCCACCTGACCCAGCGGAGGCCATCCGTCGGGGAGCTGTCCCCAACCTTCTATCCACTCGTAGGTGTGTTTACCGAAGCCGACTTTCTCAGCCATGGGGCTTGCCTCCTATTCTCTGTCCTACGGACTTGGCAGTTCCGGGCGGCGTGGCGCCGTCGTCTTAGCTCACCTTCCTGTACTTAATCAAGCGAGACGCCGACTCGAAGAAGGGTTTGTCTTGCTGCCCGTCCAAGTGCTGGTTGATGTAGATGTTGCCCTTGGAATCCAACCAAAGGAAGTGGGCGGCGGTCCCGTATGGCCACGGGCCGTAGGGGCTGGGCAGCCTCGCCTGCACGTTGCCTTTAAGGTCTAGGATGGTGATGAAGGCCCTGAGCTCGGGCACGAAAATGTTGTCGTCGTCGTCTATGTATACCGTGCAGGGGCGGCGGAAGCCGGTCCAGTGGTTGATGTAGTTGCCTTCCATGTCGAAAATCTGGATTCGGTCGTTTTCCCGGTCTGCGACGTACACGTGGCCGCGCTTGTTGTCCACCCAGATGCCGTGGGGAGTGTGGAACTCACCGGGGCCGCTCTTGCCGAACGTGCCCCAGGAGAACTTCAGCTGGCCGTCGGAGGTGAACACATGAATTCTGAAGTTGGAGTAGCCGTCGGAGATGTACAGGTCGCCGTTGGTGGCCTGGGAGATGTCGGTGGGCATGTTGAAGGGGCCGGCCTCGTGGGCGCCGGGGTACATCTGGGTAGGACCGGGGTATGGCTCACCTTTCCAGCCGGGCTGACCGGGGCCGTGGCCGTGGGGGATTCCGGTGTCCGAGGGAACGTTCCAGGTCCCGAGCCGCATCAGCTCGTTGCCCTGGGTGTCGTACTTAAGCACTACGTGACCGTCCTTGACGGGCAGGTACAGGTTGTCGTCAGCGTCGACGTGCATGCCGTGGGAGTCGATCAGGTAACCCTCTCCCCAGGACGTAAGAAAGTTGCCGTCGCTGTCAAAGACCACCAGGGGATGGTCGCTCCGGTTGAAACAGTAGACCCGGTCCTGGGAGTCAGTGACCACGCCGCATTGACCCAGCTTGGGCCAACCCTCCGGCAGTTTGCCCCACCCCTCAACCCATTCGTAGGTGAATTTGCCGTGCCCTATAGTTGTCAAAGCGGACCTCCCTGCGCAGTTTCGCTCAACTATATGGCCCGCCTGACTACGTGTCAACGGAACGCTGGGAGTTGACACCTTTCAGGCGCCCTCGTACACTCCCATCAGCCTCCGAGGTCTATCGTATGGCCGTGTTTTTTCCTGTTGAGGCTGTGTATAGAATCGCACGTTAAGGGGGACAAGATGCCAGAGCGACCGCCGCCCGCCAAAGAGGAAATCGAGTCTTACTTGAAGGACCGCCGCAACTGGGGCCGTTGGGGAGATGACGACGACGTGGGCGCCATGAACCTCATAACGCCCGATAAGCTGCTCCATGCGGCCAGCGTTATCAAAAGCGGCCGAAGCTTGTCCTTGAGCATGTTCATTCCCAAGGAGCCAGGCCCCGGGAATCCCAACCCAGCCCAGCATTGGATGAAGGCCCGCAGGATCGGCGGACTGGGCGGCGGAGCGTCCATGGACTTCTATGGAATAGCTTTCCACGGCATGGCTACTACACACTTGGACGCGATATGTCATCTTTGGGACGAAAACGGCCTGTACAACGGCAAGAATCCCGACGAGGTAATCAGCTACGACGGGGCCAAGTTCGGCGCCGTAACCGCATGGTCCGACGGCATCGTGACCAGGGCCATCCTCATAGACGTACCCAAGTTCAGAGGAGAGCCGTACGTGGCCCTCGACCGCCCATTGCACGCCTGGGAGATCGAAGATATATGCAAAGCCCAGGGCGTGACTCCAGAACCGGGCGACGCGCTGGCCTTCTATTGCGGTAGAGAGGCGTGGCAGGAGGACAACCCCGGCGCCGGCTACGGCGCCAATCCCAAACCCGGCCTCCACGCGTCCTGCATCCAGTTCATCCGGGACAACGACATCTGCCTGATTGCATGGGATATGCAGGAGGCAGGCCCCACAGGATATGACGGCTGGGACTTCCCATTGAGCTACAGCCCCGTTCACTCCATCATATACGCCTTTGGGGCCTCCATCGTAGACAACGTGGCCCTGCGGCCTCTGGCGGAGGCGCTCAGGGCAGAGGGCCGGAGTGAGTTCATGCTAGTGGTGGCTCCACTGAAGATGGCCGGAGGCACAGGCTCGCCCGTAAACCCCATAGCCCTGTTCTAGACTCCGCCTGACCTCGTTTCTCCTGGATACAATTCAAGCCGGAGGCCGTCATGTCCCCGAGTAAGACAATGAGAATCGGCTTCACAGTACCCTACGTCATAGGTTCCCCGCTCGACCTGGCTGAGCTTGCGCCCCGTGCTGAAGACCTGGGTTTCGATTCAATTTGGCTGGCGGAACACCCGGTTCGGCCCACCAAAATCAAGGTGTGGCCGGGGTCCGTAAGCTTCACCGAAGAAGAACAGGAATACTACAAGTGGGAGGGTTCGCCAGACGGCCTCAACCCAGAGTTTCTGGGCTGGATGGTGGACCCTTTCATAGCCTTTGCAAGGGCCTCCGCCGTAACCAGCGATATAAAGCTTGGATTCGCCATATGCGTAATCCCCAACCGGCATCCTTGCATTCTGGCCAAAGAGGTGGCTACCCTGGACTACTTCTCCAACGGCAGGGTGATTTTCGGCGTGGGCATGGGCAACACCCCGGAGGAGTTGGAGTGTTTCGGGTTCGCCGACTTCAAACGCGGATGGGCCCAAACGCGAGAGGGCGTCCTGGCCTTGAAAGAGCTATGGACCAAAGAGGAAGCCGAGTTTCACGGCAAATACTACGACTTCGACCCGGTTTGGTGTTGGCCTAAGCCAACCCAGAAGCCCCACCCTCCAATTCTATTGGGCGGTCACGCCAGGAACGTCTTCAAGCGCATCGTGGCCTACGGCAACGGTTGGATACCCGGAAACGTGACGCCGGACCAGGTCCGGGACGCCAGAGCCACTATAAAAGAGCTGGCCGAGAAATCCGGACGCGGCGACGAGCATTTCGAAATAATCACCACCCACAACACCCTGAACTCCCTGGGCGGACGCCAGTTCTACAAGCCCCGTCCTAAGGAGGAGTTGGAGGCGCTGGTCGAGGCCGGAGTAGACTGTGTCTCCATCGGGCTCGGCGGTTTCTCGATGGAGGACACCATCGAGCAGATGAAGATTCTGGCCAAAGACTACCTCTAGCCGACACTTACAATTCCGGCGGCTCCCCGACTCTACGGTTCGTTGTGGCCGATGTGTTGCGGCTGAGGGCCGTTGCCCAGCCTCCCCTTGCCAGCCCCCGTTTGCGCCGTAGTCATATAATGTCTCCATGCTTGCCACCTCCGTTGGAAAGAAGCGGCTCGTCGGGCTTCTGCTGCTTGTCACAATAGTCGCTCTGTTCCTGTCGTTCAACCGCTTCCCCAAGCTGGACATCGTGGGCGAGGACCTGGACGCCATATCAGCCCCGGAGGTCCAGTGCTTCCAGGGGTTCTGCATAGAGAGAGAACCCGGCGAGAGCTTGCTCAAGCGTTGGTGGGTGTTCTCTTTGACCTATCTGCGCTTGGTGGCCCTGGGAATGACATTTGCCTTTGTAGTCGCCGGGATCGCTGAGGCATTTTTGTTCCCGCCGGGCAGCAACCGGGGCACGTTTTCGGGGCGTACGCTGAGACAGACGGCCACAGGCATGGCCATAGGCCCCGTGATGAACCTGTGCTCCGCCTGCATCGTGCCGGTTTCGTCGGCTTTCCAGAAGAAGGGGATCGGTATAGCCGGCTCCATCGCAATGGTGCAGAGCTCCGCCACTATGAACATCCCCGCCCTGGCGATGGTCTTCTTCGTGTTCTCCCCGCTATTGGGTTTCAGCCGCCTGTTCCTGGCCATAATCGGGGCCGTTTTCATCGGTCCGATTGTAGTGATGGCCATGCGCCGCAAGCAGCGAGAAGAGGAGCAGCCCTGGGTTTCCGTAGAGGAGATGCCAGACCCGTTTCTGCCGCCTGCGGATGATGGTTGGGGTCCTGCCTTGAGGGAGGGTTTCCGCGATTGGGCCAAGGCTAGCATAGGATACTTGATTCGTCTGGGACCCATTATGGTGATAGCGGGGTTCGCCAGCGGATTGGCCATCCAGTGGATAAACCCCCAAGTCATACCAGAATACCTGGGCAATGACGTCCAGGGCGTCGTCATAGCCGCCACCTTTGGCTTGCTCATCAATGTTCCACTGCTCTTCGAAATCCCCCTGGTGGCATTGTTGCTGCTGTTCGGAATGGGCACCGCGCCAGCGGCTACGCTTCTGTTTACAGCGGCGGCGGGCGGGCCGATAACCTTCTGGGGGTTGGCCAAAGTGATGCCCAAGCGGGCCGTCGGCGCATTCGCAGCCGCCACCTGGATTCTGGGCGCCGTTGGAGGGCTGGCGGTAATGGGCATCGGGGCGTTCATTTGGGAGGACTCAGGTAGCGCCCAGGTGACGGAAGCGTCCTCACCCACCGTCAGGCTGACCGAGGAAGAAATCAGGGCCAGAGGCGTGCAGCCGGCCACCTTCGTAGAGGTCTCTGAGAGCGCAGGGCTCGACTTCGGGCACGCGCGGGATGACGCACTCTTCAATTTTGGCGGAGGAGCCGCAGCCGGAGACTACAACGGCGACGGCCTAATCGACATTTACGTGACCAACTCCGCCGGAGCCAACGCTCTCTACCGGAACGACGGAGCTGGCCGTTTCACTGACGTTGCGCAAGCCGCAGGAGTCGATGACAAGAGGTCCCGGGGCCACGGCGCAGGCTGGGGAGACTATGACAACGACGGCGACCTGGACCTGTTCGTGGCCAACTACGGAGACAGCAAACTGTTCCGGAACCTAGGACACGGGACCTTCGCCGACGTCACAGGTCAAGCCGGGGTCGGCGACCCCGACGCCTCATACCGAACCACCGGGGTAGCTTGGGGCGACTATAACCGCGACGGTTGCCTGGACCTTCTGGTCGTCCGGCACGTCGACGACACCAGTTTCGGCCTGCGGGCGTTGGGAAGGGCATTCGAGGAGAACGCCAGGCCGCTGGCCTTTTACCGCAACGACTGCGACGGGACTTTTTCGCAGGTCACCGAACTGCTGGGAGACGGAGCCAGCTTTCCTAGCGTGATAAAAGGGGCGGGTTTCAAGCCTGCCTTCTTCGACTATGACAACGATGGCGACCAGGACATATACGTGGTCAACGATTTTGGCGAGGAGAACCAACCCAACGTGCTTTGGCGCAACGACGGCCCTGACTCATCCGGTAGGTGGAAGTTCACCGACGTATCCAGATCGTCTGGTGTCGACCTCGCTATTTTCGGCATGGGGTTGGCCATCGGGGACTACGACCGCGACGGTGACCTCGATATGTACATGACCGACATCAGCGCCAGTGAGTTTCTTGAGAACCGGGGCGACGGAGTGTTCGATAACGTCACGACCAGGACGGGCGTGGGTCGAGGAACTCTGCCGGGGACCGAGGGAGATGAGTCGGACGGATGGGGAGCCGTATTTGCAGACTTGGACAACGACGGGCTGCTGGACCTCTACTACGTAGCTGGTCAGATAGACTACAACGACAAGGAACTGTGGGCCCTCTACTACGATACAGGCAGGTCGGACATCAAGCTATACCAGACACCACTGGACCAGCCGAACGCCGTTTTCATGAACGCCGGAGACGGGACTTTTCTTGACGTGTCCCACCTCAGTGGCGCGGACGACCCTGGCACTGGAAGAGAAGTGGCCGCGGCCGACTTCAACGATGACGGGCTTCTGGATTTGGCCGTGGTGAACATGGGCAGACTCAATGGGGAATATGGTCCGTTGCGTCTATACCGGAACACCACCGACACTAACAACCACTGGTTGCAAATCAAGACCGTGGGAACGACCTCCAACCGGGATGGCATGGGGGCAAGGATAACAATCCGGGCGGGTGGCGTAACGCAGATTCGAGAAGTGGGCGCTGCCCAGGGGCACATTTCTCACTCCGTGGTCCCAGTCCATTTCGGGTTGGGAGAGAGCACAATGGTGGACTGGATAGAGGCGCGGTGGCCATCGGGAAAGGTGCAGACCGTAACCAACGTTCCCGTGGACCAGACGTTGACCTTGATTGAGCCGGCCTAAGCGACGGGCTGGAGATCGGCCCTAGTCCGTTCCCCTGAGGCGGGGGTCCCAAATGTCCCGCAGCGAGTCGCCCAGCAGGTTCCAGGCAAACACCAGGATTGCAATGGCGAGGCCGGGGAACAGTGGCAGCCATAGGCCTGATCCTATGAAGTTGGATCGGGCTTCCTGGAGCATTCCGCCCCATGACGCAATGTCGGGGCCGACGCCGAGACCGAGGAACGAGAGTCCGGCTTCGGCTATCACTGCGATGCCGATCTGGAACGTGATCATAACAATCCAAACGGCCAAGCAGTTGGGGAGTATGTGCCGGAGGATGATCCGTAAATCACTGGCTCCGACGGAACGGGCGGCTATGACGTAGTCCATCTCCCTGATAGCCAGGGCCTGAGACCTGATAATGCGTGCGGTGTTGGGTATGAACAATATGCACAAGGCAATAATCACGTTCTCCAAAGAGCCCCCTCGGGCCGCTAATATTGCGATGGCTAGAATCAGGGCGGGGAAGGCAATCAACCCGTCGATGAGCCGCTGGACCAGCAGGTCGACTATGCCGCCGAAATATGCGCTGGCCACTCCGACGACCAGCCCAATTCCGCAACCCACGAAGGCGCTGATGAGTCCGACCTGCAGGGATAGCCTGGCCCCCACAACTATCCGACTGAACGTATCCCGTCCCACGCTGTCGGTGCCCAGCAAGTGCTGTTTGCTTGGGGATTCAAATGTGGAGGTGGAAGTCCTACTCTCTTTATGAGTCTGTATCAAAGGGGAAAAGATGGCCACCACTAGCAAAAAGAAGGCCAGTATGCCCCCGATGGCCCCTAGCGGTTTCTTCCGGGCAAAGCCCGACAGATTAGCCCATACGCCCTTGGGCGGCCTCAGACCAGCGGCCAGGGACTCATCGATGGATTGGTCTACTTGTCGTTCTTGTGCCATGATCGCTTAATGCGTTAGGTCCTAAGCGTACCGAAT
Source organism: Dehalococcoidia bacterium (assembly GCA_965224415.1). Lineage (GTDB taxonomy): Bacteria > Chloroflexota > Dehalococcoidia > Lucifugimonadales > JAGWBF01 > DAOUJI01. The sequence goes on from CBDCZB010000004.1 coordinate 290,869, forward strand.
CCTTGGATTCAGCCAGGCGTAGAGCAGGTCGACCAGCAGGTTCAGTATGAGTACGATGATGGTGATAACCACGACGATGGCCTGAATCACCGGGAAGTCCCGGAGGCCGATAGCGTCGAAGAGGCCGTCTCCCATGCCCGGTATGTTGAAGATGTTCTCGATGAGCACTGTGCCGCCTAGCAGCGTACTGAACTGGTATCCCGCTACGGTGACCACTGGAAGAAGTGCATTCCTGAGGGCATGGCGGGAAACGACGATCATTTCATGGAGGCCTTTGGCCCTGGCCGTCCGTATGTAGTCCTCCCGGAAGACCTCCAGGACGGACGAACGGGTCAGCCTCGCCATCAGCGCCACCTGAGAGAACCCTAGGGCGATGACTGGGAAGACCATCTGTTTCATGTTGGTCAGAGGTTCGTCCTGGAAAGTCTTGTAGTCAAGGGGCGGGAGCCAGTCGAAATAGCTGGAGAGTATGTAGACGGCAAGAACGGCAACCCAGAAGTTCGGCACGGCTATCCCGGTAATCGAGATGAGGCGCAGCGCGTAGTCAGAGATGCTGTCCTGTTTCAGCGCGGAATACACCCCCATGGGCACCGCAATCACGGTGGCCATTAGCAACGACAAAATGGCCAGTTCGAGGGTAATCGGGAATTTATCCTTGACAGTCTCGAAGACAGGAGCGTCGCGATGGAAGGACGTTCCAAAGTCCAGCTTGAACATGCCGCCAAGCCAGGTTCCATATTGGACAATTATCGGCCTGTCGGTGCCAAGCTTGGCCCGCATCTTGGCCAGGTCTTCCTTGGTGAAGGTGTCTTCGCCGACTGACCCGGACAGCAACATGACAGCTGGGTCGCCGGGAACCAGGCGCAGAATGACGAACACAAGGGTTACGACGACCAGCAAAGTGGGGATGAACAGGAGCGCCCGTTTAGCTAAATAGGCTTGCATAGCGTCGCTTGACTGCCAGTTCTTCTCCCTGCGATTACCGGGCGGTCATCGGGCATTATACAACAACAGGCCGGGGAGAGTGACACCTCCCCGGCCTGTCGATGATGCTTCGTTGTCGTCTAGCACGCGGGATCGCACCACAGGTGCTCGTGCTTCTTGTGGGAACCGGAGGTGTTCGGAATGTTGAAGTTGTGTATCCGGTTGTCCACAATCCAACTGAGCTGGCTGTGGTACAGCACCGATTCAGTGGAGTCTTCCAGCAGGAAGCCGCTTATCTGCTGCATCAAGGCCGCCCGTTTGGCTGGGTCCGCCTCCTGCTGCTGGGCTTCCCACAGCGGCTGAGCGTCCATGTTGTAGTGGCCGGTCAGCTGGGTGGCCCGCTGGCCTCCCATGGCCCATGTGGAAAGGCAACCGTCCGGGTCCGGTATGCTGCAGGAGAAGGCTTGGGAAGCGAACTGGTAGTCGCCCTCCAGGTATCTGGCCCACAGGGGAGCCACTTCGCCCTGCTCGATGTCAACGTCCCAGCCCAAGTACTGGTTCAACTGGTCTTTCAATATGACGGCGACCTGGCAGTACTCTTCTGCGTTTAGACAGGCAAGAGTCACTTTGTAGCCATCCCCGTAGCCGGCCGCGTCTACCAAGCTCTTGGCCTCGTCGATGTCACGCTGGTCCTTGACACCGGGGGAACTCTCGCGCAATCCGGGCAACTGCAGGGCGTCTTCCAAGGGGTAGCTCCAAGCCTGGTCCGGTGCAAACGGGGAGCCTATGACAGCCCGATCCAGAGTGACCGTCTCAATGATGGGCTGTCTGTGGAACACAAGTATCATGGCCCGGCGCACCCTGGCGTCGTCGAAGGGTTCTACACGGGCGTTCATCATGACGGCCATGCCGCCTGCGGGAGACCAGTGGACTGTGGCCCTGTCGCTGATTTCGTTCTCAAGCTCTGTGACCTGGACCACGTTCAGACCATTGCGTAGGCTGTCGCCCATGAGGAACTGCCCCACCCTGTAACCGCCGATGATGGAGGCCTTGTCAGTGATGGGGAAGTGCTGCAACTCGTCTACGTACGGCCGGCCTTCCTTAAAGTAGTTCGGGTTCCTCTCGTGGGTGGTGGACACCTGGTCCTTGTACTCCTTCATCACGAAGGGGCCCGACCCTATGAGAGTGCTGGCGTCCTTGAAGCTGGGAATCACTCCGGCGTCCAGTTGGTGTTTGGGGAGAACCGCCAGTTCGTCGGCGGCCAACACCAGTAAAAACGCTCCCGACGGGAAATTGAGAGTCAACTCCACGGTGTTGACGTCAACGGCCCTTGAGCCTGCCAGGTAGGTGGCCATGTCGGCGCCGCGACCGCTGCGCTTACTTCCGAGAGTCTCTTCGTACAGGGCAGGGTAGTCAGCTTCGCTGATGCTGCCAGGGTCGGTGAAGAGTTGCATGCTGAAGGCGGCGTCCTCGGCTGTTACAGGCTGTCCGTCCTGCCACATGGCGTCGGGGTTCAACCGGAACGTGTACGTCATACCGTCGTCGGAAACCTCCCAGTCGGTCGCCAGGTCTCCCCGTATGTCCAGAGGGTCGGGAGTCTCGGGGTTAAGTTCCACGATGTTGTTGTATATGGGCGAGGCGTGGATCTGCCCACAGAAGCTGGCCAGGTGAATCATCTGGAAGTTGGGTCCGCACAGCGACTGCATCGGTATTAGGCCGCCAGGCTTGCCCTCCATCATCATCGCCTCGGTCGGTTCGGGCATAGCAGTGGGTTCCATAGCCATAGCCGTCGCGGTGGGTTCCATAGCCATGGCCGTCGCGGTGGGTTCCATAGCCATAGCTGTAGCAGTCGGCTCCATAGCCATAGCAGTCGGCGTACTCGTTGGCGGGGGTGACGTCGGTGTTGCGTCATCGCCGCAGGCTACGGCGACGACCATAAGCACGACAGCCATGACCCCTATCAGGGACCATCTGTAGTTGGAGAGTGCCCTCTTCATGTTCGGTCCTCCTATACCTGTTCCGGTTGGTGTTGGTGCAACGTACGGCTTTTGGCGTTCGGAAACTGGATGCGAATAGAGCGTGGTCTACCCTAATAGAAAAAAGCCGCACTGATACTAGCAAAACCGCCCGATTCTTGTCAATCGAATGTCACCGCAGGTGGAAATGCTTGAAGGACTCGGCATACTCCATTCCGTGGTGAATCCCGGCCTGCCTTCTGTGCTCCATCACACGTTCCACCGTGTCTTCGCGGATTTGGGACTTGTGGGCACGGACGGCATCCATGGCTATTTCGATGGTGTCGGACACGTCTATCCACTTGTCCGGCTCCTCTGCGTCCATAATCATCAGTTCGCGCACTTTGTGGGGTTCCAGTCCTTGGCCCAGCAACTCGGGGAAGGTGAGCCTGTCCCGTGCGGAGGGGAATACGGCCGACATAGCCGCCTCACCCGCGGCCAGATGGTCGGGGTGCCCGATGTAGTTCTTCCGGTGCATGGCTCGTAGGGGGCTTTGGCAGATCAACACGTCCGGCTTGTGTCGCCTGATTTCCTTGACGATGTCGCGGCGCACGTCGAGGGTGGGCTGGAGCATGGCATCCTCGTATCCCAGGAAGACCACGTCCTTCAGGCCGAGGACCTTGCCGGCGTCAAGCTGCTCCTGACGGCGGATTTCCACTAGCCGTCGCGATGTCATCTCAGGGTCGGCGCTGCCCTTGCTGCCGTCGGTGCAGAGGACGTAGACGACTTCCATGCCTTGTTTGCACCACTTTGCCACGGTCCCTGAACATCCGAACTCGGCGTCGTCGGCATGAGCTACCACCACCATTCCACGGGTGTAAGGTTCCGGCTGGTCCAATCTAGCCTCCCCAAAAGCAGGCGCCCGTCGGTCCGGCGGGCGCCCTGACTATCGTTTTACAATGCATTGGTGTCGGCGGCCGTCTAGTGGTGATGTTGGTGATGCTCATCTGGGTCAGCCGCTGCAAGCAGGTCTGTGCGATGGCCCCATTTCTTCAAGAATCGGCGGAAATTCTTAAGGCTTAGCTCGTTCCGCTCCGCCTCTCCGAGGGCTTCCCATTGCCGGTGCTGATGCCGGATAAGCGGAAGTGTCTCGTCGGCGACTATCTTGTAGCCCTTGTCCTTGAACTGGAGGCTGAAGTCCAGGTCCAAGTTGCGGTAAAACCGGAATGTCTCTCTCATAAGGCCAGTGACGTTGAGGGTCTCCCTCTTGAAGACCACACAATATCCCTGCATGGCGTCCACGGCGCCCACGGCGCCCTCTTCATTGAAATGCCTCAAGTCCGGCGACGTGACGCCCCATGCGCCTACCATTCCTACGAAGGGCTGCTCCAGCAGGGCTTTTATCGGGCCAGCGACGTTGCCCGTAACCTCGACAGAGGTATCCAGCATCACTACCGTGTTGCCCAGGGACTGTTTCAGTCCTATGTTTTTGGCAGCTCCGTCGCCCAGGATGTGGTCGCAGTGAATAGTCCGCACTCGTTGGTCGTCCCTGGACATTTGCTCGACCCAGTCGGCGGCGCCGTCCGTGGAACCGTTGTCAACAATAAGAAGCTCGAACGGCTCATCGGAGGTCCATTTCAGCACACTGTCGACGCACCGCTTCACGTCCTCCACGTGGTCATTGGCCAGGACTACAAAGGAAAATTCGGCGGCGTCCGGCACGTCCAACAGGGACTCCACTTCCCGCGACGACGAAACAGCCGGCCACCGTTCGACGGCCTTTTCTCGTTCTGTCATGGGACGCAGCATCGGACCCACCACAGTGTCTTTCACAAGGTAACCGGCGGAGTTGATGCGCGCTCTTATCTCGTCAGCCCTGGGGTAGTTGGCCGCTTTTCGGAGAGCGTCACGGACCGATACGGAGGCGCATACTTCGTCGGGTGTGTGGTATAAGCCGGGCACGGCGTCCAGGCCGAATCCCAGAATCCGGTCGTACTCCAGTAGGAGCGCCAGCTTGGCTTGAGACGGCAGATCGGACCGCACCATGTCCCACATGACCGCTAGCCCGCCGGGGATGTTCAGGTCCTGGTCTACCGTGTCGTCAAATTTCCGGCGCCACTCGTTCGTGGCCCCGTCGCTTCCGTTGGAAACAGAGCCGCCGTCGTTCAGGCAGCGGAGCTCCCATACCCTGTCCCTAAGGCTCGTCAACGCCCGTTGGGCAGCTTTAAGAGCGGTGAACGTGAAGTTCATGCGGTGGCGGTAGCGGACTGTGGCGCACAGGTAGCGGAAAGCCAGCGGGTCGAATCCTCTATCCGCCAGGTCTTGAAGGATGAACTCGTTGCCGGCGGACTTGGCCATCTTGACTCCGTCGGCCAACAGGTGCTGCCCGTGGACCCAACAACGCACGAAGGGCTTTCCAAAAGCCGCCTCGCTCTGGGCGATTTCGTCTTCGTGGTGTGGGAAGATGTTGTCCACTCCGCCGGTGTGGATGTCCAACTGTTCACCCATGTACTTGGTTGACATGGCGGAACATTCGATGTGCCACCCCGGAAACCCCTCTCCCCAGGGGCTGTCCCATTTCATGTCCCTGCCTTCTTCCGCCCTCTTCCAAAGGGTGAAATCGCGGGGGTCTCTCTTGTCCGGGTCCACCTCGGAGCGGACCCCTTCCATGAGGCCCTCCTCCAGGTTCCCGGACAGCTTGCCGTAGCCGCTGAAGTTGGCGACGTCGAAATAGACGTTGCCGCCAGAGGCGTAGGCGTGGCCGTTGGAGAAAAGGAGCCTGATGACCTCCACCATCTCGGGCACGTGGTCGGTGGCGCGGGGGAAGTGGTGGGCGGGGAGGATGTTCAGACGCTCTTCATCGGAAAGAAAGCTGTCGGTGTAGAAGTCGGCTATCTCCTGGGGGGTCTTGCCCTCCGCGATGGCCGCCAGGATTATCTTGTCGCCGCCCGTTTCCAGGGCCTCCTGGCGCATGTGGCCTATGTCCGTGATGTTCTTGACGTGGATGACCCGGCGCCCTCGCTGCTGGAGCGTCCTGCGAATCCAGTCGGCCATTAAGTAAGAGCGGAGGTTGCCGATGTGGGCGTACCTGTATACGGTCGGGCCGCAGGTGTACATGCGCACCACTCCGGGCTCAAGGGTTGTCAGCTCCTCGACCTTCTTGCCCAGAGTATTGAACAGACGCAGCACTGTTTAAGTCTCTGTCTAGTTCCGGCCAAGCCGGTTGGGCCGAATGGATAAGGGCCTCGACGCGAGTCTCATGTCTCACCGACGGCGTCTACAGTTAACGTCTACAGATTGTATCATCGCTGGGAAGGGATTGCATCCAGCGATGGTTCGTTGACTTTTGAAATAGGCCTCCCTAAAATCCGGAGTAAGAGTCGGCGCTGCCATCTCCCACATTTCATGCCTGGACTGGCCGTATGACCACCGCAAAAAACCTTTACGCACTTCAAGAGTTGGATTTAGAGCTGGAGCGGCAGAGAGTCGCTCTTTCCACCATGGAGACGCGTATAGGAGACCGGAGCGGCCTGGATGAAATCGCCCGCTCCCTGGTGCACGAAAAGACCGAATTGACTAAGCTCCAAGTCCAGCAGAAGAACCAGGACCTGGAGGCGGAGTCGCTGCGCTCCAGGCTGCAAAGCGTCGAGAGTAAGCTATACGGAGGGTCCATAACCAGCCCCAAGGAAATGGAAGGCTTGCAGAGCGAGGTCAACTATCTGAAAGAGCAGCTTCAGGAGGCCGACGGCAGCCTGCTGGGGACGATGGTGGAGCTTGAGGAGACTCAAGATCGGGTGCGGGAGTTGGAGGAATCCCAGTCCCCCTCGGAGGAGGAATGGGAACGGAAACAGTATGAACTTATCGCCGATTCCGACGGCCTCCGCCAGCGCATTAAGGATCTAGAAGAACGCAGGACGGGGATGACATCCCTGGTCACCTCGAGAGACCTGGCGGCCTATGAGAAGCTCCGGGTGTCCAAGTCCGGTGAGGCGGTGGTGAAGGTGGAGCGGGGACTCTGCCGAGGCTGCCGCATGTCCCTTCCCACCCACCAACTCCAGAAGGTCCGCATGGGTCGTGAAGCCGTCCGCTGCGGAAGCTGTGGGCGGATTCTGTTGATAACCTGATAGTCCCGTTTCCCCTCCGACCTACTCTGAATTCAGCACGGGTTTCCTTGACCCCTGTTTTCAGCCTGTGCTACATTGCCTGGGAGCAATCGGCCAGGCAGGACGGGCGGCCGCTGTCCTTCTCAGAATGGGGAGGATGGAGGAAAGTCCGGGCTCCACCAGGCAGGGCGCTGGGTAACGCCCAGGCCGTCGGCCTTCAACAGCCGACGGACGGAAAGTGGCACAGAAACTACACCGCCCTTCTAGATTTCCCTCAACCCCTTCCAAGCTCTGCTTACGCAGGGTTAGGCGGGTTTGACGGAGAACGAAGAGGGCAAGGGTGAAATCGGACGGTAAGAGCGTCCGGCCTGTACGGCGACGTGCAGGCGGCCAAACCCCGCCCGGAGCAAGGCCAAATAGGGGGACTATGGGCGCCCGGCCCGTCCCCGGGTTGGCCGCTTGAGCCTGTCGGAAACGGCAGGCCTAGATAGATGGCCGCCTCCCTTCCCTCAGGGATGGGTACAGAACCCGGCTTACAGTCCTGCCTGGCTGTTGATTTGCCAGCCTGTCCGTGTGGAGTCCAAATGGCCAGAAGAGACCAAGCCTGTGAAGCTGTAATCGAGGGCCTGGAAAGCATCGGCCTGGACTACTTCATTCACATCCCCGACAGCTTGGGTGCCCCCATCATCGATCACTTCGCGAACAAGTCGGACGTCCGCTGCTTTTCCGTCGCCCGAGAGGAAGAGGGCATCGGAGTGGCCGGAGGGCTGGCCCTGGGACGCAAAAAGGGTGTCCTTCTGTACCAGGACGTGGGGCTGGGCAACTCCATAGTGGCCCTGACCACCTTCGCGATGGCCTACCATACCCCCATGCTCATCATGGCCATTCGCCGGGGAGGTTTCGGCGAGTTCAACTCCGCAGTGCACACCTATTCCGAGAACGCCATTGACATGGTGGAATCCATGCACGTCAAAGCCTTTGTACTCGACTACAGGGTCCCGCTGGATGAGTGGCCACGGGCCATAGGCCAGGCCTACGACTACAGCCACTTAACCCACCGGCCCGTAATTGTCTTTATCAACCTCAAGGAGTGAAATTGTCCCAGCTTCCTTCCAGGTTAGAACTCTTGCAGTCCCTCTCAGGTGAGTTCCCGGAGGACCCGGTGGTCTTTACCTGCGGGGCCACATCCAGAGAGATTGCCCACGCCGACCGGCGCCCCAACCATCTCTACGTGGTGGACTCAATGGGCATCGTAAGTTCGGTCCTGCTTGGCCTGAGCCTTTCCTTGGAAGACAGTTCGATCAACAAGTGCGTGGGCGTCGAGGGCGACGGCGGCATGTTGATGAACTTAAACGCTCTCGCCACCATCGGCCATGTTAAACCCAAAAAACTTCTGCTGGTTGTGTTGGACAACGAGGCCTATGCGTCGACGGGCGGTCAGCCCACCTTCACGACGGAGTTGGACCTGTCCAAGGTGGCTGAGTCATGTGGCCTCAGGACTTGGAAAGCGGAAAGCGGCGAGGAGTTCCGTGCGGCTCTTGCGTCGGCGGCTGAGGTGGAAGGGCCAGGGTTCATACACGCCAAGATAGCTCCCGGAAACGCCGACGTGCCCCTGTTGCTGGACGACCCAGCCCTGCTGTCCGGCGGGTTCGCTGCATGGCTGGACAGCAGGGCCGGGCGTTGACCTGCTCTTGAGGCTACGAGAAACGGCGTTGATTAAATATCGTCTGGTCGCTATTATTATTGGTCGGGCATTCCTACAACCAACGGGGAGTTAACAACCGCACGAATGTACGTAGACATGCACTCCCATTCGGTCTCCTCCGATGACTCGCGGGCCACGGTGGAGCAGTACATGAAATGGATTCAAGTGGTGAGGAAGAAAGGCAACGTCATAGACGCCGTGGTCCTCACCGAACACAGGAAGTTTGACCTGGACGCCGACTACTCGGCGCTGTCGACGGAGTATGGAGTCAGGATATTCAAGGGGTCTGAGCTTGACACCTACTACGGCCACTTTCTGGTGTACGGGGTCACCCAAGACCTGCTGAACGCTATGAATTTCGGCGACGTCCGCATGGACTCCCACAAGCTGATGGTGGAGGCACGAAAGCACGGCGCCATCGCTGTCCCGGCCCATCCCGGACGCCCGGGAGTCGGGCTCTGCGGCTTTATCTCCGAGGGAGTTGAGTTCCCGGACGTGGGCATTGTGGAGACCCACAATGGCGGCGCGCGAAAGGGAGAGAACGAAAAGGCAATCGAACTCGCCGATAATATGGGCTACAGGGGCATCGGAGGCAGCGACGCGCACCTGGTCAGCGCGATTGGTGTTTGCATGACCTCGTTCAACGGAGACGTCAGGAACGAGAAGGACCTGGTGGAGGCCCTTCTGTCCGGGGATTTCAGGCCGGTCAGGCTGGAGGAGACGGCCGCAGGGAACGGTTGATGAATCGGAGGAGATATGACGCTTGAACTAGACTATGACAGGTCCATTCTTGGTAAGGAATACAACACTGGCCCCTTCCACGTTTCCGCCGACTTGATTCGGGACTATTGCAAGGCCCTTGGGGAAACGAATCCCATCTACATCGACGAGGAGGCCGCCAAGAAGGCGGGTCACGCAGGGCTGGTGGCGCCGCCGGCTCTCTGCAGCGTTTTCGTGCGGCAGGTGACGACGCCCGACATCAAACTCAACTTCGGCACCCTGCGATTTCACGCTGGACAAATGGTGGCTCCCGAAGCGGACATCATCGCGGGAGACTCGCTATCGGCCTCCACTTTTCTGAAAGACGTCTACCCTAAAACGGGCCGCACGGGCACAATGGCGTTTATGGTGTGGGAGACGGTGTTCACCAATCAAAAAGGCGAGAGGGTGGCTGACGTACAGGAATCCTTCGCCGCCCGGGAGTGAATGATGGCATACGGAGACCCGATAACCTACGAGGACGTTGACCTGGGTGACGAGGTCGGACCCGTCCTCAAGAACATCACCGACGAAGATGTGGCGTTCTTCTGCGCCAATGCCTGGGGACAGACAGGTCCCACCAGGTTCACCAATATGGAGATAGCCCTCCAGAACAAGCTGAAAGCCCCCATCGTTCCCGGAGTGATGAGCGTGGGCCTGATGACCCAACTTATCACCGGTTGGTCGCCCAACGCCGTCTTGAAGAACCTGGACGTGGTCTTTCGCCAACCCGTGCCACACGTAGAGGTCACTCTAAGCGCCTTGGTCACGGACAAGCGAGAAGAGGACGGCGACAACATTCTGGAGTGCGACGTCTACTTGTCCAATGAAGAGAGCGGACGTCTTATCATAGGCAAGGCCATAGTGACCCTGCCCTCCAAGGGAAGCTAGACCTTCCGGTTTTCCGTTGCCACGGGACATCGTATCCTCCACGCTGCGCCAGGGCCTGTACACCAGGGTGGTGGGGCGACGGCTTGTCTACCACCACCGCCTTGAGTCCACGATGGACGAGGCGGCCCGTCTGGCGAAAGAATGTGACGACGACGGAATCGTGGTCGTCGCCGAAGAGCAAACCGCCGCCCGTGGCCGTTTCCAAAGGCAGTGGATTTCCGAACCGGGAAACCTCTACCTGTCTGTGGCGCTCCGGCCCTCGCCTTGGGGTCTCCAGTACGTCTCCATCATGGCGGGTCTGGCCGTGGCACGGGCCATTCGAAAGTCCACTGGCCTGCAACCCACGCTAAAATGGCCCAACGACATCCGCTTGGGCGGGAAGAAAGTGTGCGGCGTTCTGGTCGAAAGCTCCCTCACTGGAGGCGTCGTGGACTGGGCCGTGGTGGGCATCGGACTGAACGTCGCTTTGAAAACGGGGGACTTCCCGGAAATTGCCGGCATCGCGACCAGCGTCAACGAAACATTGGGGGCCGAGGCCGATCGTACCGCCCTCCTTGGGAGCCTTCTGCATGAACTGGACCGCTTGTACATGCCGCTGCGTAGAGAGGCACAGCCCAGCCCGGCGGAAGTGGCACCCGCTCTGCTGGAATGGAAAGGACACCTGGACACCCTTGGCAGGCGCGTTAGGGTGCAGTGGAAGGACGAGGTCTACCAGGGGATGGCTGAGGACGCTGACCCCGTGGGTAACCTGATTCTCAGGACGGATAGCGGTGTAGTAGTGCTTATTGCGGGAGAAGTTACTTCGCAGATCGACGTCGCGGAGCCGATAGGCTAAGGAGGCGTAAGTTGCTGGAAAGCCTTTCTCTGGACGGCAAGTCCATCATCATCACCGGAGGGGGTACTGGCTTGGGCCGGGCCATGGTGAACGCATTGGCCCGGGCCGGTGCCGACGTGGCCATCGCCGCCCGCAGGACGGGACCCATCGAGGAGGCCGCCGACGAGGTCAGGTCTCTGGGGAGAAGGTCCCTTGCCATCGCCTGCGACGTGGCCGACTCAGCCCAGGTGGATGCGATGGTTGAAACGACCATCGCCGAACTTGGAAAAGTCGACGTGATGATCAACAACGCTGGACGCACCAACAATCCCCGGATACCCATCTGGGAGGTCACCGACGAGATATGGCGGTCGGAAATCGACGTGAACCTGTCGGGGGCCTTCTTCTGCGCCAGGGCCGTGTCAAAGCACATGGCCGACAGAGGGAAAGGCAAGATAATCAACGTTGCCTCCGGTTTCGGAATCAGGGCAGGCCGTGACATCTACACCTACGCGTGCGGCAAGGGAGGCATGATGCAGTTGACCCGCACCCTTGCATTCAGCCTGGCCCGCTATGGCATCACCGCCAACACCATCGTCCCAGGCTTCATTCCCACCCGGGGTGTCGAGTCCATGCGGTCGGGTCTGCCGGCGTCGGGAGATTCCCTACCCACGGGCAAGCTGGGGAAGCCCGAGGACATGGGGCCCATCGCAGTGTTCCTGTCCTCGGACGCCTCCGACTACATGACCGGAGAGATGATCATACTGGACGGAGGGGCCATGGCTGGAGGCATAGCTCCCACCGGCCACGCCCCGGTTATGCCTCTCTAGACGTATGCCGTGCAAAAAATAGACCGCAAGCCTGGAGGATGAAATGCCCCTGATAGAAGAGTACGACTTGGCCGGCCGAGTGGCGGTAGTGGCCACGGACGACCTGCTTTTCGGACCGCCGGTGGCCGAGGCGCTGCAAGAGGCCAATGCTCAAGTCCACGTGGTCTCGTCCAATCAGGCTGTGCTGGAGGCCGCCAACGGCGGCGTGTTCTGTGACTTCTCCACCGAGGAGGCCTTGGAAGATGCAATACACGCTATAGCAGGGGCCGACGGCCGAGTGGACATCCTCGTGAACAACTTTCGAACCTACCACGCAAGGCCCTTCGGGGAGGTGGACTTGGACGAGTTCGGCGCCGTCTTGAGACGGAACGTCAGACCGGTCTACATCGCCAGCCGGGTGGTCTCCCGGCGCATGGTCCAGGACCAATACGGGCGCATCGTCAATCTCATCTCCGACCTGGCCGAGAGGGGAATGAAGAATTCCGCAGCCTACTGCGCGAGCCAGGGAGCGGTGTTGCAGCTTACCAGAGCGTTGGCTATGGAGTTGGGCGCCAACAACATACGCGTCAACGCAGTGGGTGTGGGCTGGTACTCCGAGGCGCCCTCGCCTGAGGACGCCGAGCGGGAGCAGCTGGTCAGGTACATACCCCTGCGCCGAAAGGGAAGCCCGGCGGACATTGCTCCGCTGGTGGTTTTTGCGGCCTCCGAGTCCTGCGACTACACGACGGGCCACCCCATTTACGTTGACGGCGGGTTGATGGCCCGCCCGTAGCGGCGGCCGTGCTAGAATAGCAAGGCCCATTTCCGGGCTGCGCTATGACCGACCGTCAGACCGACAACTTCCTCAGCCCCTATCGAGTCCTGGACCTCAGCGACGAGCGGGGGATCCTGTGCGGCAAGATACTCGCCGACCTAGGGGCCGACGTAGTCCAGATAGAACCTGCAGCAGGAAGCTCCGCCCGCCTTCGGGGGCCTTTCTACAAGAACGAGCCGGGGCCAGAGAACAGCCTGTTCTGGTGGGCCTACTCCGCCGGAAAACGCAGCATCACTCTGGACATCGCCAAGCCGCAAGGGGTGGAGCTGGTCAAACGGCTGGTGAAGAACGCCCACTTTCTGGTTGAGTCCTATGACCCCGGCTACATGGAATCCCTTGGTTTGGGCTACTCCGATTTGGAGGCCCTCAACCCGGGACTGGTAATGGTTTCCATTACGGCTTTCGGCCAGAAGGGGCCCTACGGGAATTATAAAGGTTCGGACATAGTGGGCATGGCGCTTGGTGGGTTCATGCACCTGACGGGAGACCAGGACAGGCCCCCGCTGAGGATAAGCCACCCCCAGTTCTACCTTCACGGAGCTTCTGCCGGGGCGCTTGGGGCCATGCTTGCCCACACCCACAGAGCGGCGACTGGAGAGGGCCAGCACGTAGACGTTTCCTGCCAACAGGCGGCCGCCAAGACCCTGGCCCACGCCCCCCAGTTCTGGGACGCCCAGGGAGTTGTGCTAAGGCGCATGGGGCCGTACAGGCCCACCGCCGGAGACTCCATGGTGCGGGTCAACTGGAAGTGTAAAGACGGCTTCGTTAACTTCATGCCTCAGGGGGGCGGTCCAGGGGTCTCCGCCAGCACTAGGGCCATGCTTGCCTGGATGAGGGACGAAGGAATGGGAAGCGACTCCCTGGACGCCGTTAAGTGGGAACAGATGCATTATTCCGACGTGCCCGGCGACGTTATGAGGCAGGGGGTCGTAGACTTCGGACGCTTCATCGATACCAAGACCAAGGATGAGCTTATCGCAGAAAGCAGGAACCGCCGCATAATTCTGTTTCCCCTCAACACCCATGAGGACATCCTTGAGTACCCACAGTTAAGCGAAAGGGACTATTTCGTCTCCCTCCTCCACCCCGAACTTGGAACATCGGTGAAGTATCCGGGCCGCTTCATATTGGACGGAGTCGCTGACCGCGTAGGTCCGCGCAGCCGCGCGCCTCTATTGGGAGAGCACAACCGAGAGATATACGGCGGCGAGCTTGGAATGGCCGATGACGAAATCGAATCTCTGAAGGGTGACGGGACTATCTGATGACGGCGAAACCTCTTGAGGGGCTGAAAATCCTGGACTTCTGCTGGGTGGTGGCAGGGCCGCTGACCACCAAATACCTGGCCGAATACGGGGCCGACGTCATCCGCGTGGAGACGACAAAAAGGCCGGAGGTGCTCCGCAGGGGCGCGCCCTTCAAGGACGGTATATCCGGCATCAACCGCAGCGAGTATTTCGGCAACTACAACGTGGGGAAATACGGCATAACCATCGACATGCAGCACCCCAGGTCAAGGGAACTGGTGTTGAGAATCGCCCAATGGGCCGATGTGATAACGGAGAACTTCACTCCGGGGACCCTGGAGAAATGGGAACTGAGTTACGAGGACCTGAAGAAGGCCAACGAAGGCATCATCCTGTTCAGTTCGTCCATGCTGGGACGGGGAGGTTCCATGTCCTCCCAGCCCGGTTTCGGCCCGGTGCTGGCGTCTCTATCCGGCATGACCTACCTCACCGGCTGGCCGGACCGGGAACCCGTCAATCCCTACGGCGCCTACACCGACTTCATAATCCCGCGCTTCGCGGTGCCAGCGATACTGGCCGCATGGGACTACAAAAAGCGCACCGGCCAGGGGACCCACCTGGACCTTTCCCAGTTGGAAGCGTCAGTCCAGTTCTCCGCGCCGTTGGTCTTGGACTACACGGTCAACGGCGTCATAAACGAGCGTCAGGGCAACCGGGACCCTAACGCCGCGCCCCACGGTACCTACCCCTGTAAGGGCGAAGACCGATGGATCGCCATCGCCTGCAACTCGGAGGAGGCCTGGCAGGGGTTAAGGTCTCTGGCCTGTCCGTCGGGTTCGGGATGGGCCTACGACGAGCGCTTCTCAACGCTGGAGGGCAGAAAGGCGGCTGAAGACGAGTTGGACGAGTTAGTGGGTGAATGGACGCGGCAATGGGACGCAAGAGAGCTGATGGGCAGGCTCCAGGCCGTCGGAACACCGGCGGGGGCCGTCAATGACTGCCGCGACCTATTTGACGATGCCCAGCTGTCGTATCGAGGCCACTTCCAGTTTCCAGTGCATCCTGAAATCGGGCCATACGCTGTGTCCCGCAGCGAGTTGGACCTGTCCAAGACGCCCGGCGCCATCGACCGGCCTGCCCCGCTTATTGGAGAGCACAACGAGTTCGCCTTGAAAGGGCTAGTTGGCCTGTCCGCCGAGGAGTACAAGTCCCTGGAGGACGACGGAGTCCTAACGTAAGGGCTGTGGCGTGACTGGAGGGTTAGCCGCGGGACTTACTTGAAGCTGGGCATGACCTCTTCCGCCAGAAGCTTCAGGGACTTGACGACCAGCTCGTAGGGAATCTGTCCGCCGTAGTTGGTCTCCAGCACCACCCCGGAAATCCCCAACTCATCCCGGTACATGTTCAGGCGGTCAATCACCTGCTCCGGCGTGCCGAACATCACCCGGCGCGCGAGAATTTCCTCGTAGGGCTGGTTGGCGATTGCGGTGAGGCGCGCCGCCGACTCGGCCGACGCAGCGGAGCCTGCCAGCTGCCGGGCGCCATAACGTATCATCCACATGGCGCTTTCCTCAGGCTCTGAGCGGGCCTGTTCCTCGGTTTCGGCCAGATACGCAGGCACCCGGATGAAGCAATTGGCTTCACCAGCATGGCCCGATTCCTGCCAGGCCTCTCTGTATGTCTTGAGACGAGTCTTCAACTCCTCAATGGGTGAATTGGCCCCAATGAACACTGGATAACCCATGTTCCCCAGCATCTTGTACGTGTCCGCGCTGGACACCGCCACGCGGATAGGCGGGTGGGGTTCCTGGTAGGGAGACGGCACCAGGGTAACGTCGTTGTAGCTGTAGAACTCCCCCTCGAATGAGAAAGTCGGCTGAGTCCAGGCTTTAGTGACCACTTCCAGGGCTTCCAGGAAGCGCCCGCGGCTCTCCGAATAGGGTACGTTGTAGCCTTCATAGTAGATAGTCAGGCCGCTCCGGCCTATACCAAAGTCCAGACGTCCCTTGGAGATGTGGTCCACCGTGGCGGCTTCCTCAGCCACTCGGAGAGGGTTGGTGAGCGGCAAGACCTGGACGGCCAGTCCTATCCGTACACGCTCTGTGCGTGCGCCAATGGCGCTGGCGATTATCAGTGGCGAGGCCAGCACCGACCGGTCGGGACTGAAGTGGTGTTCCCCAAGCCAAACGGCGTCCATGCCCAGCTTCTCGGCCGCCATTACCTGTTTGAAGGACTCGTCGAAAGCGTTAGCCTGGGTCTTTCCTGGTCGGACGTTGAAGTCCGTAGACATTCCGAAGATCATGTTTCCGTCTAAGTCTCCTTTTCGAAGGGGGAGGGAAGGTCCAACTCAGCGGCAATTTCACGCACCGCCGGGAGAACTTCCTGGCCCATGAGTTCAAGGCATCTCATCGTATCCTGATGGCTTATGGTGCCGTCGTTGGTCCACACTCCCAATATTCCTGGCCGCAAGCTTTCCAGAGTCTCCCGTATTTGACGTATCACCGATTCGGGACTGCCGACTATGATGCGGCGTCTGTTGAGTATCTCCTCCCACGTGGCGGTGTCGATGCCCCCGCCCGCTCCGCCAGTGGGAGAAAGCTGGAATGGGTCCTTGCGCACCCGCTCCTTCATGGCGCGGAACTTGGGGTCCCTGCTGTTGTATCCGATGGGGGCCATGTAGTCGGGGGGCAGCGGTATGCGACCTTTCCCGACGTTGCCCACCAAGAAACCTTTGCCTATCTCCCTGGCCTTCTCGTCGGTGTCCGCCACCAGGATTCGCTGCAGGTACCCGATGTGCTGTGGACCGGGCTCGTAACCCTGTTGGCTGGCGGCTTCTTTGTAGTTGTCCAACATGTCCTGGGTGGCGGCCAGGTCAGTCTCCAGAAAGATGTAGGGATAGCGGCGTTCTGCACAGAATGCCACCGTCTCAGGGCTTCCGGTGCCAGGTATCCACACGGGTGGGTGGGGATCCTGGAGGGGCACCTGGAAAGGGTTTACATAACGGAACTGGAAGTGCTTGCCTTCCCAGCGAAACGGGCCTGGAGTGGTCCAGGTTTTTATCACCAGGTCGTGGGCCTCTTCGAACCGCTCCCGGTTGTGCACCGGGTTGATGTTGGCCTGCCAGCTCTCCACACCCGTTCCCCTGACAAAGCCGGAAACCAACCGTCCACGGGAAATCATGTCGATTTCGGCCAACTCCTCGGCCAGCCTTATGGGGTTGTCGAAAACCGGAAGGGGATTGCCCAGCAGGACTATCTTGGGCTTCTTGGTGATCCGGGCGAGGATAGCCGCCTCCAGGTTCATGGTGGCGCCCATGCAGGTGGGGGTGGAGTGGTGCTCGTTGAGCATCAGCCCGTCGAACCCCACCTCTTCCGAGTACTCGTATTCGTCCAGGTACTCGTTGTAGAGTTCCGCACCCAGCTTGGGGTCAAAATGGGAGTTGGAGAAGGTCAGACGAACGGCTTGGTTCGGGCTGTTGCGGACGTCGTCTTCTGTGTATCCGGTGTAGGCCCGCTCTGTAAAGCGCATCAGAAACATGGGCCGGCCGCCTCCTTGTTGTTCCCAGCGGACAAGGTTCCAAGTGCATTACAGGCTACTCAAAATATGTAGGCGTGTCAACGAAAAAGCCGCCCTTACGATTGGTGTATATTAGGCAGAACAAGGAGATTCAGGCTTGAGGAGGAACGAAGTGACGTTGGAGGGTAAGACGGCTCTGGTTACAGGCTCCGGGCGAAATATAGGCCGGGCGACGGCCCTGGAGTTGGCGAAAGACGGTGCCAACGTGGTGATAAACGCCAGGTCCAATCAGGACGAGGTTGAATCCGTCTCCGAAGAGGCCAGGCGGCTGGGAGTCCGTGCACTGCCTATCCTGGCCGACGTCTCCGACAAGGAGCAGGTGGACTCCATGGCGGCAAGGGTGTTGGAGGAGTTCGGGCGGCTGGACGTGGTGGTAAGCAATGTGGCCATACGCCCCACTAAACCTTTCATGGATGTGTCCCTTGAGGAATGGCGTCTCGTGCAGGGAGTCATTCTGGACGCCGCCTTCTTTCTGTCGCAGGCTGCGCTGCCGTCCATGTTGCAGAACGGCTTCGGACGCCTGATATACATAGCCGGAGAGGGAGCTTTCACCGGCCACGCGGGCCGGGCCCACGTCTATGCGGCGAAGATGGGTCTGGTGGGACTGGCCAGAAGCCTCGCCAGCGAAGTCGCCCCACATAACATTACCGTAAACGTGGTCTCGCCCGGGAGGTTCGACACCAGCCGGAACCTAGACTGGTATCCCGGCAGAGACACCGGGTCGGCGGAGGGCATTCCAGTGGGGCGGATGGGCGACCCGCGGGAACTGGGAGCGACCTGCAGGTTCCTGGCGTCGGACAACGGGGCCTTCATTACTGGCCAGACCATCCACGTCAACGGCGGCGCGGTCTACCACTGACGCCCGGCTCAATGCCCCCCTTTATCGGGGCGGCGTTGAAAACCTGGGCATGACTTCCGAGGCGAACAGCTCCAGCAGGTCCGTCGGTATTGGGTCCGGGAACAGCAGGAAGAAGTAGGTGATGCCGGCGTCCACGTAAACCTGTAACTTGTCGGCGCACTGGCCCGGTGTTCCCCAGATGGCGTTGCCTAGAGATTCCCGGTAACCGGCGGCGGTCATGCCGGCCGCGTCGGCCAGCTTTTCCAGCTCACTCTCGGTTTCCACAATGACAACGCGGCAGTTGTGGCTGATCTCTATATCGGCGGGATTCCTGCCCACGGCTCGGCAGTGCTCTTCCAAGACGTTCCGTTTGGATGAGTGCTCTCTCAGGTCCATGTCAAAGCCCCAGTTGGCGATGTCGGCGTGGCGCGCCGCCGCTCTGAGGAGACGTTTCTCTCCCCGGCCCCCGATGAGGATGGGTGGGCGGGGCTGTTGTACAGGTCTGGGCCTTACGCTGGCGCCGGTCAGGGTATAGAAGTCTCCGTGGAATGTGGTTTCAGGCTGTGTCCACAATGACTTGATGACCTCGACCGACTCTTCAAGCGCCTTGACCCTCTTGGAGGTCGAGGGGTATTCGTAACCGAAGGCCAGGTGGTCTCCCTCTCCGCCGCCCGCTCCGATGCCCAACTCCAGCCTGCCCCCGCTTATGACGTCCAGGGTCGCGGCCATCTTGGCAAGCAGACCCGGACTTCGATAAAGGTTGGCAAGCACCAAGGGAATAAGACGGATGGACTCGGTCTCGGCTGCCAGGGCGGACAGGGTTGTCCAGCACTCCAGAGCGGGGACTCCCAGCAGATCGTACAGAGTGGCCGAGTGGTAACCCAGCCGGTCTGCGTCCGTCCAGATACGCCTCATGGATGGATAGTCGTACCCGGCCTGATGCATGCGCACCGAAAACTTGATGGGCCTGCCGCTCATTCCGAATTCACCTCTCCGCTCCATTATACCCGTCGACCAAGGGGCGTGCGCCTTGACACTCCCGACGCCGGGAGTACAATCAAGCCCATTCCAGTTCGGCCACCATCCCAGAAGGAGACCGTGCGATGCAGGTCACTCCCCACGTGTATGCGGCCCATATCCCCGAGAACCCCAAAGACGGCGGCGCGTTTCACCCCGGAGGGACCCACATTTATTTCGTAGGGGACTCCTCCGACCACATGGTCATGGTCGACTCAGGGGAGCCGTACAGGAGCTGGACGAGCCGTATACTGGACTACTACGAGGAGTTGGGACGACCGACGATGAGCGGGATTCTCGTCACCCACGGCCACGGAGATCACGTGGGCGGTCTGGACAGGTTGCAGGAAGAGTTCGGGTGTGAGGTCAAGTGTCACCCCAAGCTGGTCAGACGGCTTCAGAGGATGCTGGGGGACGGGGTCGTATCGAAGCTGGCATCGAGGGAACGTGTGCCGGTCGGAGGCGGTTTGTCCATGACGGCCCTCTTCACCCCAGGCCACGAGGACGACCACGTTTGTTACCACTTGTCGAGAGAGCGGGTGCTGTTCACTGGCGACACGATACTGGGAAGCTCCTCCTCGACGGTTAGAAACCTCTCCGAGTACATGCGTTCCTTGCAATTGCTCTCCAGGTTCAACCCTAAGATCATCTGCCCAGGACATGGCTCAGTGGTGCACAACGGCAGCCGAAGGATAGACTCCTACATCAGGCACCGAGAGGAAAGAGAAGCGCAAGTGATCAATGCCCTGGAAGCTGGAGCAGGCACAGTAGAGGAGATCGTGACCCAGGTCTATCCCCGCAACCTGCGCAGAGAGTTGAAACAAGCCGCCGGTCGCAATGTCTCAACGCACTTGGGAAAACTGGTGGACGAGGGCAGGGTCAAGTCCTACCTGGACTACTCCCTGGTCGAACCGTAGGCGATAGGCGATAGAGGAGCTGTGCATCGAGAATCTATTGACAGCCAAAGTGCAGGCTAATACTATCCAATTGGCCCATAGGCGTACCGCCCAACCCTACGGACCGAAGGGTCTTTCCAACGCCTGAGGACCAATTTCACCGCAATGAACATGACCTCTTAACCGTCCAAGGAGGTGTCCGCTCATGACAACAGTAGGGCAAGGCCAGTTTACTTATGAGGTAGTCGAAGGCTGGGGAAACCTGCCGGACGGAATGACGTTCGGCCCCGTAAGTTCGGTGGCGGTGGACTCCCAGGACAGGGTCTACGCCTTCCAGCGCAAGGACCCGGCTGTGGTCATATTGGACCAGGACGGAAACTACGTTGATTCCTGGGGAAGCGGTTTCAAGTTTCCCCATGGCATATTTATAGGGCCCGATGACTTAGTGTACCTCACCGACCGCGACGACCACGTAGCACAGATATACACCTCCGACGGAAAGCTGGTCCGTGAGCTGGGGAACAAGGGCCAGCCCTCGGACACAGGTTGCGAGGTGGACGGCGGGGTGGTGCTCAGGGCCGCCGGCCCCTTTAACAAACCCACCGAGCTGGTGCCGTCTCCCTGGGGAGACCTGTTTGCCTCCGACGGGTACAGGAACAGCCGGATACACCGTTTCAATTCAGAAGGAGACCTGGTGCTCTCCTGGGGGGAGCCAGGGAAGTTCGAGAACCTCGAGTTTCACTTGCCCCACAGCGTCTATGTGGACTGGCAGGGCGTGGTCTACGTATGTGACAGGGAAAACAGCCGGGTGCTCAGCTTTACGCGGGACGGCATCTGGCTGAACACCTGGAACGACGTGTTCCGGCCCACGGACATATACATGGACAAGAAAGATATCGCGTACATCAGCGAGCTCAGCCCCCGCATAAGCATATTCGACAAAGAGGGCAACTTGCTTGCCCGGTTTGACACGCCTTCCGGCCACGGTCTGTACGGCGATTCCCAGGGAAACATCTATCTGGCAGAGGTCGGAGGACAGCGCATCACCAAATACGTGAACGTCCCCGAGGGTGGCTTGCAATACATCAAGGGGTTCCTATAGTCGCGAAAACCGTAAACTCAACGTTTGGATTTTACGTTGACACATCGGGAGCGATAAAGTAGTCTGTTATGGAATCCAAGCATTCGCCTGATTAGTCCCGATTAGCGAAGAGTAAGGAGGGGGAATGGCGCTCAAGGACCTTAGCCATACAGTGACCAGGCCGGGGATGAGGCCCGGAGACCCGGACGTAGATATCTCGGTAGCCGCCGACTTGGTGACGGTCCCCGGTGTGCCTCTGCGCGAGGAGGACCTGAACTACTACGGCAGGGAAGAGCCTCTGGACGCCCTGTCTATATTTGAGAGTTCCTCTTTCGAATGGCTGCGCCCGCTCCGCCGTGCCAAGTCCGAAGACTCGATTAGGCAGACGGTCTATTTCGAGAAGATCATGACGCCGTTGGCCAAGTGGATTAAGGACAGCGGAGAATTGCCGCCCACCGCCGAGCCTAGCGGGGAGGACGTGGGTGACCTAATTAAGGCCAAGGCCAGGGAACTGGGTAACGTAGAGGTGGGTTTCACCGCCGTAGACAGGCGGTACATCTACCAAAGCAGGATGGCCGACTACGATGCGGAATTGCCCCACGCCATCTGCATAGCCATGGACCAGGACTATGAGATGACCTGGAAGACCCCGGGGCTCGCGTCCGAGTGGACCCACGACGACGTATACGAACGTCAGGGGTCGTTGGCTCAAGAATTGGTCGCCTACCTGAACTCCCTGGGCTACAGGGGCCAGGTTTCGCAGCCGTCGGTGGCCTACGGGCCGGCTATGCCGCTGTTCGTGCAGGCCGGGCTGGGTCAGGTTGGAGCCAACGGCATCCTCATGACCCCCCACATGGGGCCGTGGCTCAGGCTCCAGACCGTATTCACCGATGCCAAGCTCACCTATGACCAGCCGGTGGACTACGGGATACACGCCTTCTGCCAAATATGCCAGGTGTGCACCAACCGCTGCCCCGGCAGGGCCCTTTCTAGAGAGAAGGTCTGGTTCCGAGGCGCCCACAAGAACAAGGTGGCTTTCCGGCGTTGCCAACCCATGGTGGCACGGTACTCCAGCTGCGGCGTCTGCCAGCGCGTGTGCCCCATCGGCGCGTACGGCATGAAGCCCGTCATGGACCACTACATGGAAACCGGCGAGGTCCTGGGCAAGGGCACCCACGACCTGGAAGGCTACTACCTGCCCGGCAAGGGCTACTACGGCCCCGGCGAGCTTCCCACCTTCGACAAGGAGACCTTCAACATGCCCAAGGGCAGGACTGAAGACTGGCTCCTAATACAGTTCCGCGACAAGCTCATCGAAACCAAGGAAGATGAGTCCATTGACCGCGACGAGATGTGGGAAGAGTTCCGTGAGAAGGTGGAAGAGTCCTTCAACCGGAGCTTCGTCTCCGAAATGGCTATGGACACCGGCGGTGAGTTGGGCGGCGTGTAAAGCCCACGTTATTCGACCGCAAAAAGAGGGCCTCCCATAACGGGAGGCCCTTTACTTTGCCGGAGACAGGGTGGTCGAGCTACCCCAGAGAGTCAAGCGCCGTCGCCAACTCCTCTATTGTGGCGTAACCTTCGAACCGGTGGGTCACCACACCTTGTGGGTCTATAACAAACGTCCATTCCGGACTTGGAAGGTTCCATTCCACCGCGGTGGGAGACAGTCGTGCTCGGCTGAGGTCTCCCTGTATCTCGTCGGGATTGTCGTAGATGTCCACGTGTATGAAGTTGGCGTCGCCCTTGCGCATGTCTTTCAATTCCTGCAGCGTCTCCACCTGAGGTCCGCAAACGGCGTTGGTGCAGAACGCAGGGCTGGCCATTACCACGACGGTGGGAAGGTCGTTGTCCAGAGCCTCCGATATGGTCACTTGATATAAGTCAGGGTCTTTAAGAGAACCTGTGGTGAGTTGATGAAGTCCCTCCACGTCATTGACTGTTTTGCTCACGCTGGATGGGGCGGAATGGCCCACTCCCACTGCCTCCGGCGCCTTATGCACGGGAAAGCGAAGTTCGGCCGTGGAGGAGCCTCCGTCAGGCGACGGTATAGACATCTCCAGCCTCCATTCGCCAACCCGGTCGAACGTGAGGTGAGTCGCATAGAGGCCGCGAGTCCCGTATGGCCAGGGGTGGAATACCGCCGTGGCCGTCTCGACAAGCTCGCCCTCTCCCTCGGCTCCGACCTCGCCCACGTAGTAGCTGGACACCCTCGAGCCGGGCACCTTTATCGCAGCCTGGGCCGAAGCGAGAATAAAACCGACTCGGTTGGCCCCTAGCCCCAGGTCGGGCGTTGCGAAAATCGCCCATATGCCGTCGGGGGATACAGGACCCCTGGAGACGACGAACGCTTCCTCGCTCAGGAGTATGGGCGTCTCCGAAACTTCCGTCGGAGGAGCCTCGGTGGGAGGCGGCTCAGTTACGGTTGGGGGCGGTCCAGTGGGGACCTCCTCCGAGGAGCACGACGCCACGAGAACCGCGACAACGGTCAGGAGCGCTGCGGAAAAAACTTTCAAGGCGATTCGGACCATGAGATCGAGCTTATATGCCCGCCTCGTAGATGCCGAAGGTGTAGGCGAATATGGCCAGCCCCTCGTTGTTGGAGCTTAGCCTAAGGTCGTGGGAGCCGTATTCGTCGGCTTCTACGACAGCGTACATACGGGGCTCGTCCACGTTAATGTAGCTCTGCCCGTTTTCGTCGATTAGGATGTCGGCCCCTTTTGCCGATTCGGTCAGGGGCGCTCCGTCAAGCGTGACCAACACCTTTGCGGTCTCGCCTTCGGACTGCGGTTTAAAGACTACATTGACGCTCTTGGAGTTGAAACGTAGGAACACCGAGTCTTCATAACCGGTTGTTTCACGGGAGTGGACTATCTCCTCTTTACCCGCGTACCACTCTCCGATCAGGTACAGCATGTTCTCCCTGTAGGACCCGGGGTCGGGATAACTCATGACCGTCTCGGCCGAGTCATAATACTCGGGATTGCCAATGTACCCGCCACGACCATAGATGGCGTCGTTGTAGCCGCGCTCCCATCCGGCGTAAAGCTCTCTGGTTATTCCCTGTCCGCGGTCCAGGAAGGCCTGGTCCCTCCTCTGGTCTTCGGGCAGGTCTATGGCGACCTGGGACAGGTCTGACCCGGACTCTTCCAGAAGGCGCCGGATGGTCTCCTCCGTCTCTGCGTAGGCGCCCTCGCCGAAATGGGTGTACCTGACTACGCCGTTCTGGTCTATGAGGTACTTGGCCGGCCAGTAGCGGTTTTCGTACGCCCTCCAGGTGCCGTAGTCGTTGTCCAGAGCGACGGCCCACTCTATCTCGAAGTCCTCCACCGCTTTCTTCACGTTGGCGAAGTCCTTCTCAAACTCGAACTCGGGCGTGTGAACTCCAATCATCACCAAGCCGTGGTCTGCGTACTTGGCGTGCCACTCCCGGAGATACGGCAAAGTGCGTACGCAGTTGACGCAGGTGTAGGTCCAGAAGTCTATCAGTACCACCTGGCCTCGGAGGTCGCTGATTTTCAGAGGGTCCGAGTTTATCCAGGCATCTATGCGGGTGATTTCCGCGGCCTGGGGCCCCAGTTTGGACGAATCAAAAGTAGGCGTCGGTTCCGGTGTAGGAACTGCGGTGGGCTCGGCTGTCGGCGGGTCTGTGGCCGATACGGTGGGGGATGGGGGCGCTTTGGTGGGTTCAGGTGTGGGCGTAGGATCCCTGCCTTCGCAAGCGGTCGCTGCCAGGACGGTGATGGTGATGAGCATTGCCGAAAGAATGATTTTAATCATAGCAAAATAATCATACGCCAATTTACGGTCACTGGATTACATCGCCGCCCGGTTTCCGAGAAATAGCCATTGACTTGGATGGCTCTTGTGCCTATCGTAGTGACACTATGACAAGAGTCTACTACGACGTGACGGAAACTCCTATAGGTTGGGCTGCGGCGCTGGCGTCTGATATGGGAATTCGACGCCTCAACTTTCGCAGGTCTGCGTGTGAAGCGGTCGAGGAGCTGGGGCTGGACATCCCTTCAGCCGATCCCTGCCCAGAAATGCTGACGGGGCTGTGGAACGCGTTAGAGAGTTACTTTGAGGGACGCCCCGACGCCTTTTCCGACCTGAGGCTCGATTTGGCGGAAGCGCCGGCTTTCCATAGGGCTGCATGGGACGCGTGCCTCACCATCCCGCTGGGCGAGACCCGCAGCTACGGGTGGCTGGCGGCGGAGGCCGGTAAGCCTGGCGCTTCCCGGGCCGCCGGTCAGGCCATGGCCAGGAACAGGGTGGCTGTCGTCATACCCTGCCACAGGATAGTGGCCAGCAACGGGGCACTGCATGGGTACGGAGGCGGGTTGGACCAAAAGGCCGCTCTCCTCGAAATGGAACGGCAGCACGCGCTCAAGGCCGTCGGCGTTTAGCCGACGGGCATTTCAGCCCTGACTGACCCTTCACCCAACAGGGATTCCAGCCGGGAGCAGAGTTCTTCCTCGTAACCGATGGTCACCACCGGCAGGTCCAAGACCACTCTCCTGCCCTGAGTGGCGATCTCCAGTTGGACCCGATCGTTGCCGGGGTATTCCAGCATCGTCCGTACAGCTTCACGGAGCAGGTGGGTGTCCTCTTCGGCGTCGTCCGATTCGGTCATTGACACCATTACCAGGGCCCCGCTGCGCCCGTTCCCGTTGGACGAGCCGTTGCCGCTGGGCTGAACAGCGGGGGCGGTGTATTCGGGGGCGTGTTCTTGAACGGAGGGTTGTTCGGAAGGCAGTGGGGGTTCTCCTTTCGGCGGCTTTTCGGTTGGAGTCACGGTAAACTGCTCGGCGGTGTAGCAATGGATGGAAATTTCATCGCCGCGGGCCTTGGCCCTTCCGCTCACCAGCAGAAGCATGCCTTCTTCCCATAGGGAACCGGTCTTTTCCAGCACGTCGGGCCATGCAATGACCTCCACCCTGCCGTAGACCAAGTCCAGAGTTGCGACGGCGAACGCACGCTGATCTTTGGTGTACCGTCGGGACACCGACGACACCTGGCCCATTGCCTTGACGTTCTGGCCGTCGATTTCCACGTCTAGCTTGTCCTGGGAGGTAATGATGTCGTCCCCTTGGACGTTGACGGCCGCTTTCCAGGGATTCTCCGTCAACGGGACTCCCAGGAGCTCCCGTTCCCATGCCACCTTCTCGCTGGGCTGAACGTCGCCGCCGCTGATGTTGATGGTCAGCGCCGTTCCGGCGGCCTCCATTTCTGGATGCGCGTCGAATAAGCTGGACTGACCGGAGGCCTTACGGCTCGACTCGGTCTGGGAGAGCGACAGTATCTGGTCCAGGGAGTTGAGGACCGCGCCCCGGTTTCCGAGGCTTTCCAACGCCCCGACTTTAATCAGGCTCTCAAGAGTCCGGCGGTTCAATCCCCTCAGGTCGGCCCGTCCGCAAAAGTCCTCTAGGGACTCAAATGGACCTCCGGCAATTCTTTCTTCCACGATGGGCTTGACAGCCCCCTCACCGACGTTCTTGATGGCGGCCAGTCCAAAGCTCAGGCCCGGAACGCCCCTGTCATCTTTGGTGGTCGAGAAGTGGACTCCGCTGGTGTTGACATCCGGAAGAAGCACGGGAATTCCCATGCGGAAGCACTCGCTGATGGCGTTGGCAGTCCTTTCCGGGTGGTCTAGGCGGGAGTTCAGCACGGACGCCATGTATTCCAACGGATAGTTGGCCTTGAAGTACCCTGTCCAGTATGAGATCAGGGCGTAGCTTACGCTGTGGGCCTTGTTGAATGCGTATCCGGCGAAGGGTTCAATCAGATTGAACACGTCCTGGGCCAACTCTTCGCTGAAGCCCTTGCTCATGGCCCCCGCAACGAAACGGGCCCTCTCTTGTCCCATGAGTTCGGGTATCTTCTTTCCCATGGCCTTGCGGACGATGTCGGCCTGACCTAGGGAGTATCCGGCGAAGGCCTGAAGAATCAGAAGCACCTGGTCCTGGTACACGATGACGCCGTGGGTCTCCTCCAGTATGTCCTGCATGCTTGGGTGGGGGTACCTGACCGTCGCGCGGCCGTGCTTCGCTTCGATGAAGGTGGTGATGTGCTCCATAGGCCCCGGACGGTAGAGGGCTATCATGGCCGATATGTCGGCCAGGCAGGAGGGTTTTAGCTCCCTGATGTAGCGCTGCATTCCGGCGCTCTCCAACTGGAACACGTCGGACGTGTTTCCCGAGGAGAGCAGCTCGAAAGTCTTCTGATCATCCAGAGGAAGCCTGTAGAGGTCTATCTTGATTCCCCTGGTCTCCTCTACCATCTTCACCGCCCGGTCCAGGATGGTGAGGTTGGTGAGTCCCAGGAAGTCCATTTTCAGCAGCCCCAGCTTGGCCACCGGGTCCATGGCGTACTGTGTCATGGCGAGGGAACCGGGGCTGTCTCCGCGCACCGCCTTCTGCAGGGGCAGGTATTCGGTGAGCGGCTCGCTTGCTATGACCACTCCGGCGGCGTGGGTGCTGGCGTGGTGTACGGTGCCTTCCAGGCCCATGGCTGTCTCTATGAGCTTCCCTATGGCCTCGTCCGACTCCCGCAGCTCTCTGAGTTCCGGGGTGGCGGCCAGAGCGTCTTCCAGAGTGCGAGCCTTGAATGGCACCAACCGGGCCACCCGGTCGACGTCGGCGTAGGTCATTCCAAGGCTGCGGCCCACGTCCCTGAGGGACGCCTTGGCTCCCAAGGTGCCGAAGGTGATGATCTGGGCGACCCGATCCTGGCCGTAGCGTTCGGCGACGTATGCCAGGACCTCGTCCCGCCGGTCGTCTTGGAAGTCCATGTCTATGTCGGGCATCTCCTTGCGCTCGATGTTCAAGAAGCGCTCGAAGACCAATCTGTATTCCAGCGGGTCCACCTGGGTTACGCCCAGGCAGTAGAGCACCACGCTCGCGGCGGCGCTGCCCCGAACTCCAAGCACCAACTGTTTCTCGCGGACGAAGGATATGATGTCCCATACCACCAGGAAGTAGTTGGCGAACTGAGTCTGCTTGATGACGTCCAACTCGTAATCCAACCGCTGGACGGCCTCGTCACTGGGCCGTGGGTAGAGGGCCTTGAAACCCTCCCGGGCTATCTGGGCGAGGTATTCGTCGGATGTAACGCCGTCGGGAACAGGGTAGGTCGGCAGATGCAACTCCCCCATGTCCAATGTGACGTTGCACATTTCAGCAATGCGCCCGGCGTTCTCGACGGCCTCCGGGAAATCGGGGAAGTCGGCGGCCATCTCCTCGCCGCTCTTGAGGTAATAGGAGTCGTCCTCCATCTTGAGGCGCTTCTCATCCTGAACGGTGGTGCCGGTGTGAATGCAGATGAGAACATCCTGGAGATATGAGTCCTCTTTCTCAACGTAGTGGCAGTCGTTGGTCACCACCAACGGGATGTCCAGCTTCTGGCTCATCTGGACCAAGGCGTCGTTGATGGCCGGAAGTTCCTCGATATGCTCATGGCGCTGCAGTTCGAGGAAGAACCCGTCGGGCCCAAGCAGTTCCTTGTACCAGAGGGCAGCTTTCTCGGCGTCCTCGATGCGTCCGTCGGATATGAGCTTGGGGACTTCAGCCGTGGGGCATCCGGACAATATGATTAGTCCCTCGTGGCGCTGCTCCAGCAGTTCTTTGTCTATCCGCGGTCTGTAGTACTGGCCTTCCATGTGGGCTGCGGTCACCAGCTTGACCAGGTTCTTGTAGCCCTGGTTGTTCCTGGCCAGCACGGTCATGTGGTATGGACTGCGTTCGGACGGGCCCCGTTCATGGCGGCTGTTGTGGGCGACGTACAACTCGCAGCCTATGATGGGCTTGATGCCGGCTTCTTTGCAGGCTGTGTAGAACTCGACTGCCCCATAGAGGGCGCCGTGGTCGGTGATTGCCAATGAGTCCATACCCAGCTCTTTGGCTTTGGCCACCAGCTTGTGGATACGGCTGACACCGTCCAGAAGGCTGTACTCGGTATGGACGTGTAGGTGTGTGAACATAAGGTGGACAAAGGATAAGCCAGCCAAAGAACGGGATGTCAAGGCTGTTTGGCCGGATTCCGAGGGAATCTGCAGCGGGTTACCCGGCTTGTTCCAAGTCTCCCCAGTTGTGACCGGTTTTGACGTCCACCTTCAAGGGCACGGACATGTCCATGGCGTTGGACATTTCCTCCAACGCAAGGTCAGTCACGGCGTCCACTTCGTCCATCGGCGCCTCGAACATTAGCTCGTCATGGACCTGAAGAAGCAGTCTTGTCCGCAGCCCCGACTCGTTCAACTTCTTGTGCACCTTTATCATTGCCAGCTTCATGATGTCGGCGGCGCCTCCCTGGATGGGCATGTTAACCGCGGCCCTCTCAGCTCCCTGGCGCACGTTGAAATTGGAAGCGTGTATCTCAGGGATGTAACGTCGCCTGCCCAGAGGCGTGGAGACGTATCCGTCCTCGCGTGCCTGTTGCTTAACCGAGTCCAGATAGTCCCTGATTCCCGGGTACTTGGAGAAGTAGTTGTCGATGAACTTCTGGCCCTCGTCGGGCGAGAACTCTGTCTGCTGAGAGATTCCGAAAGGGGACAACCCGTATATGACCCCGAAGTTGAGGACTTTGGAGATGCGGCGCATGTCCGAGGTGACGTTCTCGATGGGGACATCGTACATGAGCGCCCCTGTGGCCGAGTGGATGTCCTCGCCCCTGTTGAATGCCTCCAGCAGAGCGGCGTCCTGGGACAGATGGGCCAGCACCCTTAGCTCGATTTGGGAGTAGTCGGCAGAGACCAGGGTCCATTCCGGGACGTTCTCCGCCACAAATGCCCTGCGCACCTGCCGTCCCAACTCCGTGCGCACCGGAATGTTTTGGAGGTTCGGGTCGCTGCTCGAAACCCTGCCGGTGGACGAACCAGTCTGGTTATATGACGTGTGGATGCGGCCGGTGCGGGGGTTGATTAGCTCAGGAAGGGAGTCCACGTAGGTGGACTTGATTTTGGAAAGCTGCCTGTATTCGAGTACTCCGTCGATGACCGGGTGGGCCCCTCTTAGCCCCTCCAGCGCGCCTGCGTCGGTGGTGTAGCCGCCCGTTTTGGTGCGTTTTGTCTTGGGAAGTTGAAGCTCGTTGAAGAGCAGGTCGCCGAGCTGCTGGGGCGAGTTGATGTTGACCGTGTGGCCAACGGAATCGTATATAGCTTGCTCAACCCGCCGCAGATGCTGGGCGAGGTCCCTCGACATCTCATGCAGCGAGCCTACGTTCAGGCCGATTCCGTTGCGCTGCATGTCCACGAGGACGGGGACGAGGGCCATCTCCACGTCGGTGAAAAGCTCCCATATTCCGGCACGCTTCAATTGTGGGTCGAAAAACGCCCTTAGTCTCCCGGTGACGTCGGAGTCCTTGGCCGAATAGACGGCGGCCCGGTCTATAGGCGTTTTGTCGAAAGTGATTTGCTTCCTTCCGGTCCCTATCAGCCCGGTGATTTCTTCCATTTCGACGTCCAGAACCTGAAGGGCTAGGTTCTTGAGGCCGATGGCTTTTCGCCCCATGAGATGGGCCGCCACCATAGTGTCGAAGTCCACGTTGGCGACCTTGACCCCGTGATTGGCCAGGATGGTCAGGTCGTAGTTTGCGTTATGGGCGGTCTTGCCCATGCTTGGCGACTCCAGCACGGGGCGCAAGGCCGGCAGGACCTCTTCCAGGGGAAGCTGCTCCCCTTCCTGGTGGGCTACTGGCACGTACCAACCCTTGCCGGGCGCCGTGGAAAAGCTGAGACCAACAAGCTCTGCCTTCATGGGGTCAAGGCCCGTGGTCTCGGTGTCGAAGGCGAACCATTCTGCGCCGGACAATTCCGCGACCAACGCCTCCAGCTTTTCTTTGGTGTCTACGACGGAATAGTCCGTGGAGTCGGGCCCGGGGACTTGGGGGGACGGTTCATCCGCAAACGTGGGTTGTTTTGGATTGGGGACTCTAGACGCAATGGCGTTACTGAAGTCGAACTGCCTGAAAAGCTCGATAATGTCCTTCCGGTCATATCTCCAGAACCGGCACTCCTCCAGGTCCAGGTTGATTGGAGCGTCTCTCACGATGGTGGCCAGCTCCTTGCTCAGGAATGCGGTGTCTCTGTGTTCCCGTAGGGCCTCCCGCACTCTGGCGGGTTCGATTTGGTCAAGGTTCTCGTACATGGTTTCGATGTTGCCGTGCTCCAGGACCAGCTTGATGGCGGTTTTGTCTCCTATCGAAGGGACTCCGGGAATGTTGTCTGACGTGTCGCCTTTCAGGGCCTTGAAGTCCGGCTGCTGGTCAGGAGTTAGGCCTCCGAAACGAGCGCGGACCTCGGACTCGCCGTACACCTTGCGGTCCTGAATGGAGTGGAGGACCACTCGCACCCAGGGGGAAATCAGCTGGAATGTGTCGGTGTCGCCGGTGAGAATCACCGTTTCGATTTGCTGCTGCTCGGCGGACCTGGCGAGCGTGCCAATGACGTCGTCGCCCTCAAAGCCCTCCTGTTCGAAGACGGGCACTTTGAACGCCCGCATCAATTCTTTCACGCGGTCGAATTGGTGGCGAAGCTCCAGAGGAGTGGACGGCCTGTGGGCCTTGTAGGCTGGAAATTTCAGGCTTCTGAAAGTAGGCGCAGGCAGGTCGAAAGCTATGGCGCAGTGGGTGGGCGACCATTCCTGGACAGCCCGAAGAAAGGCGTTGGCGAATCCGTAGACGGCCGTGACGTCCTCGCCGGTTTTCCCGACGGTAAGGTGCTGTCTGACGCTTATGGCGTGGAAGGCCCTGTGCACCTGAGCGTGGCCGTCGATAATCATAAGCAACGGCTTGTCGCTGGGCATGAGCATGGGCAGAGTGCAGGAGTCTTCGCGGTGTTTCAGGGCCATACGGCCTCTATTCCTGGCGTTTTGCGGCCAACTGGGGGTTCCCGCTGGTCACGACTTCATTATACACCACTGTTGTTGCGTCGGGCCGTTCAGGAAACTGTAAGAAGGCAAAACGAAAACCTCCCCGCCACCGCATGGCGGGGAGGTTTTCATGACATCTGACGTATGATTCCTGTAGGGACGGGGAACCTGTGGCTACACGTGGACCGCACTGGAAAGGCTATCGATTCCCTTCCTGACGGAACCTAGAATCTGTGTTGCCTCTCGCTCCAGGTTCTTGAGCGACTCTATGACGTATGCGTCGGAGTCGGAGCGGGTCCGTCGTGACTCGATTTCTGAGTGGTCGACCATACGGCTGGCCTTTTGCTCCGCTTCGGCCAAGATGTCTTCAGACTGACGGCGCGCCGTGACCAGCAGTTCGTTCTGGTCCAGCTTGGCGGCGTAGTCATCCTCGGCCTCGTTCCTTATCCTGCGGGCTTCTATCTGGGCCTGGGCCAGGATGGAGTCTTTTTTCTCTATGACTTCCTGGGCGGCGCGCATGTCCTGAGGTATCGCCAACCTTAGCTGTTCCACCAGCTTGAGAAGCTTGTCTTCTTCCACTATTCGCGCCTTGGTCCCGGGCATCCTCTTAGAGGTCTTCACCAGGGCCTCGACTCTATCGATTATGTTGGTAATGTCCATGTCCGGCTCCTTTTCGAATTGACATGAGGCTTCTAAGGTCTGGAATCAAGTCTGGCTCGTACGGCATCAATGACGTGGTTGGGCAGCAGATTGGATACGTCTCCCTCAAGGCCTATCACTTCTTTCAAGAGGCTTGAGCTGACGTAGTGATACTGCAAGCTGGCCATCAGGGAAACGGTTTCGACGTCGGGAGCCAGCTTCTTGTTCA
This sequence comes from Dehalococcoidia bacterium, assembly GCA_965224415.1. Classification (GTDB taxonomy): domain Bacteria; phylum Chloroflexota; class Dehalococcoidia; order Lucifugimonadales; family JAGWBF01; genus DAOUJI01. The sequence goes on from CBDCZB010000004.1 coordinate 324,055, forward strand.
TAAAGGCCATTTCAAACTCATACTCGAAGTCCGAACCGCGGCGAAGTCCTTTTACAATGGCTTTAGCGCCGAGGCGCCTGGCCGCTTCTACAACCAGGCCGCTAAAGGATTTAACTTCCGCGTTGGGTATGTGATGTATTGCATCGCGAAACAGCTCTACTCGTTCCTCGGTGTTGAACATGAGCCGCTTGCTGGGTGTGTCATAAACTGCGACTATTACTTTCTCGAAGATGTTCGATGCCCGTGTGGCTACGTCGACGTGCCCCAGGGTAACCGGGTCGAATGAGCCAGGGTACAGGGCGACGGCCATTTAACGCCCTCCTTTCAGGTAGAAGTCCACCATGCTGTCTCCGTATCGGTGGCTGCTGGTTCTTTCCATGTCTACGTACCGGTCCATCAGGGTTAGCCTCTTCGAATGTCCCACCACCAGGACTGCATCGTCCTCCAGCAGGTCCGAGCCTCCCAGCGCGTCGAGGACTTGGCCCACCGTCTGGAGCTTGTAGGGCGGGTCCATCAGCGCCAGAGAGTAGGGGCCATCGAAGTTTTGTAGGGCCTTGGCGACATCCACGCAATGCACTTTCGCGTTGTCGGTCATACCAACAGTCTCCAGATTCTCCTTGAGAACCTCACACTGACTCGGATGTCGTTCCACGAAGTCCACCCATTCAACTCCACGGCTCAATGCTTCTATTCCCAATGACCCGGACCCTGCGAAGAGGTCCATCGCGCGGGCGCTGCTGGCCAAGGGGCCGAGGATGTTGAAGATGGCTCCCCTTACCAACTCGGAGGTGGGCCTCACCCCAGGGGCGACGGCGCCTTTCAGACGCCTGCCTTTGAGGGCCCCTCCGACCACTCGCATAATTCAGGAAGTATACAGGCGTCATTCACGGAGGGTAAAGGAGATTTCAAAGCCAGTTTTTGCGTTTTCTTAGATTATTCCGTGTTTTGCAGTTGATTGGCATAGATGCCGTACCGTACAGGGAGGCAAGGAACCAGTGTGCCTTTCGTTGACTTGGCTGCGGCTGGCGTGCTAATGTGATGGGCAACAAAGCCCCAGTCTAACATTCCAATTCGGGAGCTTGGGAAGCCAGGCTGAGAGGGTGGCCGATTCGTCACCGACCGTCCAAACCTGATCCGGGTAATGCCGGCGATAGGGAGGAGACGCGGAACCTGAAGCCACTGCCGCCAGGCGTACCCTGGCGGTTTTTGATTTTAGTGTCATTGGAGGCGGCCATGGAGGACCCCCTTATCATCGCGGGCAAGGAATTCGGCTCACGGCTCATACTCGGCACGGGACGCCATCGCACCAATGAAGAAATGGTGGAATCCGTCGAACTATCGGGAACGGAGATGGTCACTGTCGCCATCCGCCGCCTAGACCTGGACGACCCCAACAAAAAGACCATCCTGGACTACATCGACTGGACCAAGTACCAGATTCTGCCCAACACCGCCGGATGCCGGACGGTGGAAGAAGCGTTGTTTATCGCCAAGCTGGGCCGTTCGGTCACCAACTCCAATTGGGTGAAGCTGGAGGTCATACCCGACGCCAAGTACCTTCTGCCTGATCCCATAGGCACTCTGGAGGCCGCCGAGAAGCTGGTCGCCGAGGGCTTTGTAGTGCTGCCCTACATCCACGCCGACCCGGTTTTGGCCAAGAGATTAGAGGAAGTCGGGTGCGCCACGGTCATGCCCCTGGGCTCGGCCATAGGCTCCGGCCAGGGAATTCACACCGCGGAAGAGGTGCGGATAATCATTGAGCAAGCAAACATCCCCGTGGTCGTGGACGCAGGTCTGGGAGTGCCTTCCGACGCGTCCCAGGCGTTGGAGATGGGGGCCGATGCAGTGCTGGTAAACACCGCCATAGCCCAGGCCCACGACCCGGGCAAGATGGGCGAGGCGTTCAAGAAGGGCGTCGAGGCGGGCCGGATGGCGTACCTCGCCGGACGCATACCGAAACAGGCGTACGCCGCTGCCTCCAGCCCCACCGAGGACGTACCCCAACCGATGGGGGTTTCCAGTTAACCGTGGTCCAACTCCTGCCTTTCCCGGCCCTGTGTTTGGTCACAGACCGCCGATTATGCGGCGATGACTGCGATGATCTCGTGGAACGTGTTCGACGGGCGGTGGACGGCGGCGTGAACATGGTCCAACTGAGAGAAAAAGACATGCCTGGCGGACGGCTCCTAGAGCTTGCACATAAGCTTAGGGACGTGACCGCAGGCCGGGCGCTGTTCATAGTCAATGAACGGGTGGACGTAGCATTGGCGTCAGAGGCCGACGGCGTCCAGCTGGGAGAAGATGCCATGCCCGTCGAGGTGGCTCGGAAGCTAGCGCCCCACGCCGTCATAGGTCGCTCGGTGCACGACCCTCAGGGCGCTGCCGAGGCCGATCGGGCAGGGGCCGATTTTTTGGTGGCGGGGACAATCTACAAATCGCCTTCTCATGAACGCGGCGCTGAAGCAGGTCCCGAACTTATCCGGGACATAACAAGCGTTTCTGGGTTGCCTACGCTGGGTATCGGCGGAGTAATGGTCGAAAACGCTGGGGAAGTCATAAGCGCCGGAGCTGCAGGCGTGGCAGTTATAAGTGCTGTTCTGGCGGCTGAAAGGCCCGAGAAGGCGGCAAAAGAGCTTATGACCGCAATGGAGAATGCGGCGTGGGAATCAACGGAACCGGCCGAGGCTGGTTGGCAGCGGGTCTGAGATGATCAATTTGACGGTTAACGGCAAGCCTAGAGACGTTGACGGGGAATTAGACCTGATCAGCTTCCTGCTGAGCTATGACGTTAATCTGGAGCATGTGGCCGTGGGCTATAACGGCGAGGTCCTGGAGAAAGACGACTACTCCCAGGTATTCCTCAAGGCCGGGGACGTGCTGGAAATTGTCCGGCCAGTGGGCGGCGGCCAGCTTTAGGGGGCGCCTACGACGCTGGCCCCCAGAATCTTCTCCAGGTGCCGCAAGGCCCACGCGTGGGCGTCGGAATCAAAACTGGCCACGCATTCCCTTGGCACTTCCACAGTGTAATCTCGGTTTCTGGCGTCCGACGCCGTGTGCAGCACACAGATGTCTGTGCACACTCCACACAAGATGATCTTGTCGGGGGCCAAGTCCTTCAGAGTCTTCTCCAGATCGGTGCCGAAAAAGCCGCTGTACCGGTTCTTGGGCATCAGGGCGCCCGGCTCCACGAACCCGGCCAGCTCATCAATTACTTCCGTTTCCGCAGTCCCGATGATGCAGTGAGGCGGAAACATCTGGAACTCCAGGTCGTCCGGCTCATGGTTGTCGCACACGAACAGGATGGACGAGCCGGCTTCCTTTTCCCGTTGTAGAAGGTCGGCCACTTGAGGGATGATTTGCCTGGAGGCGTCCCCGCAGTAGAGGTTGTGGCCGGGCTCCAAAAACCCTTTAACCATGTCGATAACTACAACTGCGTTGGCCATCAACCGTCCTCCTGGGGAGATGCTGTAAGCGTATATGCTGACGGTGGAGATTTCAACGCCGCCCCCTTGAACTAAGCCGGCGGGGATTCGTTGTCAAGGAGGCCGTGCGGTTGTAGTATTTACGACACAATGTTTCCCTGGAGGCTGACTAGTTTGGACCGTCGGGAAAGGAGCTCTGATGCTTGAAAGGTTTCACGTAGCCGAAGAGGACGCCGTAATGGTGCCGGAGCCGGGGCTGAGGAGCACGGTCCAGGCCATATTCGAGAAGGTGGGTGTGCCCACTGAGGATGCCGTAGTAGCTGCCGACGTGCTGGTGACGGCGGACTTGCGGGGGGTGGAGACCCACGGCGTGTCCAACATGCTGCGAAGTTACGTGGACGGCTACAACTCAGGCGACATCAACCCCCGGCCTGACTGGAAAATAGTTCGAGAGAGGCTTTCCACCGCAAACATAGACTCGGACCGGGGCTTGGGAATCATAGTCACGCCCAAGGCTATGAGCATTGCCATAGAGAAGGCCCGCCACACGGGCGTGGGCATGGTGACGATTCACAACGGCCGCCACCTTGGGATGGCGTCATACCATGCCATGATGGCCTTGGAACACAACATGATTGGTGTCTGTGTCACCATGGCGCCGCCCAGCATGGTGCCCACATTCGGGTCGGCGCCCCGGATGGGCACTAACCCGATTGCCGTTGCTGCCCCCGCCGGAAAAGAGGCCCCATTCGTTTTCGACGCCGCGACGACTGTGGTAGCGGGCAACAAGATAAGCCTAGCCATGAGGCTGGGCGCGATGCTCGAACCGGGCTGGACAGCCGACGAACAAGGAACTCCCTACAGCGAACCCACCGTTCCCGTACGGCCCTACAACATGCTGCCTCTGGGAAGCACCCGCGAAAACGGCTCTCACAAAGGCTACGGCCTAGCCTGCGTGGTGGACATACTCAGCGGGATTCTTTCCGGGACCAGCTACGGCATGTATCCAGGAAGGCCCAACTTCGCTCACATGGTGGCGGCCTACAACATCGAGGCGTTTTCGGACGTGGACGACTTCAAAAGCCTGATGGACGATTTTCTTGTCACCTTGACGGACACTCCGCCCGCTCCGGGCCACGAACGTGTGTACTACGGCGGTCTCCCGGAGGCTGAGTCTGTCATAGAGCGGCGCGCCAACGGCATTCCTCTGCACAAAGAAGTCGTAGACTGGTTCAATGATATTTGCAACGAGATGTCCATACCTTGCAACCTGTAGCGACCTGGAAGTCTATGAGGTAAACGTGCCCGTAGGAGGTCCCAATGGCTGACGGCAAATACGACGTAGCTATAGTCGGCGGGGGAATAATCGGCCTGTCCACCGCCCGCACCCTGGCCATGAAACATCCAGACGTGAAAACGGTGGTGCTGGAAAAGGAAGACGTTCTGGCCGCCCACCAGACAGGTCACAACTCCGGCGTCATACATTCAGGCATCTACTACCGGCCCGGCTCTCAGAAAGCCCAGTTCTGCGTCGCAGGAGTCAACAAGCTCATCGAATATTGCGACGAGAAGGGAATCCCCTACGAGCGGTGCGGGAAGGTTATCGTCGCCACCGACGAGTCGGAGCTAGGTCGGCTTGACGACCTGCACGAGCGGGGCACGGCCAACGGTGTGGCGGGTCTGGAGGTCATCGGTCCGGAAAGGTTGAAGGAAATCGAGCCTTACTCCGCAGGAATCAAGGCGTTGTACGCCCCCGGCACAGGCATCGTGGATTTCACCGCCGTGGCCAACGCATACGCTGACGACTTGAAGGAGCATGGCGGGGAGGTCAGAACGGGAAGCCGAGTCAACTCTATAACCAAACGGGACGGACTCCATCTTGAGACCAAGACAGGCCACGTAGAGGCCAAGCATATCATCAACTGCGCGGGGCTCCACTGCGACCGGGTGGCGTCCATGATGGGAGTGGCCCCGAACGTCAGGATCATCCCGTTCCGGGGCGAATACTACGCCATACGCCCTGAGAGCCGTCACTTGGTCAAAGGGCTGATATATCCCGTCCCCAATCCCAAATTTCCCTTCCTGGGCGTCCACTTCACCAGGACCATCAGCGGCATGGTGGAGGCAGGGCCCAACGCCGTGCTGGCGATGGCGAGGGAGGGTTATGCGTTCCGCAACATTGACCTGGTCGACGCGGCGTCAACCTTCAGTTTCACTGGTTTCTGGTCGATGACGATGAAGCATTGGAAGACGGGCATCGGGGAGATCCACCGGTCGATGCTCAAGAACGTCTTCCTGAAAGACTTGCAGCGTCTGTTGCCTGAGGTCAGCAGCCGAGACCTGGCGCCCGGCGGTTCCGGCGTCAGGGCGCAGGCTGTGGACAGGAAAGGCCGCCTGCTGGACGACTTCTACATCGAGGAGACGGAGGGAGCCATCCACGTGCTCAACGCGCCGTCTCCCGGAGCCACGTCGTCCCTCGCCATAGGCGAGTACATAGCGGGCCTGGCCGAAAAGTCCTTTGAACTCCAACCAGCCGTAGCCTAGGCTGCAACGCTACCTGGCCAGGACGACCCCCTCCACGTATACGGCTCCTGCTTCTTTCAGCGCGTGGGCGCACGCCGACAGTGTGCTGCCGGTAGTAGCCACGTCGTCGATGAGGGTGAGTTTCATGCCCGACAGGTCTTTAACCGCCCTGAAAGCTTGGGCGACGTTGGTCAGACGTTCTTCCCAAGACAAGGCAGTCTGAGGTTGCGTATCGATTGCCCTTACTACAAGGGCGTCCATCACAGGAATTCCTGTCAAGCGAGACACTTCCCTGGCCAGCAGTGCCGACTGATTGTAGCCCCGGGACTTCAGACGGCTTTCGTGGAGAGGCACGGGAACCAGGGCTTGGCCCATGCCATGCCTCGCGGATATGAAAGAAGCCATCAATTGGCCAAGGGCCGGAGCGGAGGCGCGTAGGTTCTTGAACTTCAGGTCAAGCACGGCCCTCCGTATTGCGTCCTCGTACTTGAACGGAGAGATGATCCTGTCCACCGACAGACGGGCCTCCCGGCACCGCTGGCATAGGTCGCCTGATGACAACGGCTCGGCGCAGCGTGAGCAGCAGGGCGGCTCCAACCGCGGCAGGCTCGTAATGCAGGCGGAGCAGATATACGCCTCCGAGCCCCCGCACCCGAAACACACTGACGGAAAGACGAAGTCTAGGACGAAGCGTCCCAGACTCGTCAGTCTATCCCTCACATTGGCGCCCAAAATGCCTAGTAGACCCTAGCCGGGCTATGGAGCCGCCTCCCGTCTACTGTAAGAACGGGAGTATGGTGTTCACAAAAGTGTCGGGGTCCTCCACCTGGGGTATGTGGGCCAGGTCGGGTAGAATCTTCTTTGTGCAATTGGGCAGGTTGTATCGGAGAATGTCCTCAGCCAAGTCTCGGAGAAAATCGTGCTCCCCGAACATGACCATGGCCGACGACGCCTGGATGTGAGGCAGGCGGGCCACGATGTCGTACCAAGCAAGGGCCGTCAGGGTCTTGATGAACCATATCCCGGACTGGTTTCTGGACTCGTTGTTCAGGTCCACCCATTCCTGCTTTGCCCGATAGAAAGCTGCCCCTTGTTGGTCGATGGTCTGGTCTATGGGCATCCCGTTTTCGTCCAGTTGGGCCAGCTCCGCTATGTCTTTCAGAAGCGCGGGGGCGGTCCGTACATCCCAGACGGGCAGCCCGACCACGACAATCCGGTCCACCCTCTCTGGATAGGACGCGGCAATCTCGATTGTCTGGATGGCGCCGAAAGAGTTGCCGACGATGTGGGCGCGGTGGACGTTCAGCACCTGAAGGGCGTGGTCTATTGAGCGGGCGTAGTCAGGCACAGCGAAGTTCTCCCGGTTGGGCTTGTCCGAGAGGCCGTGGCCCAGGGCGTCGAAAGCGTAGCAGGTGAAATGATTGCTGAGACGCTCTATAGTCCCCTCCCAGACCCAGGTTCCGGTGCCCAGAGGGTGAAGCAGTACGACCGGGTGGCCGCTGCCTTGCTTGACGAAATGTATCTTCCCTTCGGGAGTCTCAACGAAATCGTCCACCCTGTCGGGGCTTCCGTAGTTCCTGCTCATTAGCTGACGGTTAACCTGCATCGAGGTCATGTCTTCCTCCTAGTCCCGATTTCCGTTTGCCGGCCGGCGCGGCTAGCTTCGACCGACGCCCTCTTTCAAGAAGGGCAAAACTGCATCCAAGAACGCATCGGGCCCCTCCACCTGGGGCACGTGGGCCAGGTCTTTGAGTATGGCCTTTTCCGCATTCGGGAGGTTGTAGCGCAGGATGTCCTCGGCCAGCTCTCGGAGTGGGTCGTGTTCACCGTATACGATTAGGCTTGCGCTGGCTTTAATCTTGGGCAGTCGGGATACGATGTCGAACCAGTTGAGGGCCTCCATGGTCTTCTTCACCCATACCCCGGCTTGTTCTCTCGAAGCGTTGTTGCTGTCGACCCATTCCTGAATGGGCTTGTGAAAGCTGGTCACGACAGTCTCTGCGGTCCGGGGCACAGGCATATCGTCGGGGAAGTAGCCCGCTGCCTGCTCTGCGAAACGTTCAGGAGCGGCCCGTATGTTCCACACCGGCAGGCCCACCAACACCAGCTTGTCCACCCGGTCAGGGAACGACGCGGCCAGCTCGGTGGCCTGGATTGCCCCAAAAGAGTTCCCGATGACGTGGGCCCTATGTATGTTGAGAATCTGCATGGCCTGGTCCATGGCCCTGGCATGGTCCGCCGGAGAAAACTGGAAGGACGGCTTGTCCGACAAGCCGTGGCCCAGGGCGTCGAAGGCGTAGCAGGTGAAGTGCTCGCTCAAGGGCCCCATGATGTTTTCCCAGACCCAGGTTGAGTTGCCCAGGGGATGCATCATCACAACGGGGAAGCCGCTGCCCGCCTTGACGAAATGGTAGTTGCCCTCGTGGGTCGGCACGTAGTCTTGAAGGTCTCGACGTACGAACAGTGACATGGCTGGCCTCCTAACGGCGGCGTTTGGTTGGCTCGATTCCGGTCGGACACAAAGGACACGTCCGAGCGGACCATGAGAAGAAGTTGAAGCCAATATTACTTTGGGGCCTTGGGACAGTCAACCCGAACCCACACCTGGAAGTCCCACGCAGCGTGTCGGCTTGACACAGGATAGAGGCCGAATAATAATCGGGCCAGACTTAGGCAAGGATCGAACGGCCCGGGGCGGCAAAGGCAAGCGATCCGCGAATTTCATTATAGGAGTGTGCGAAATGGCAACTTCCTGGGTACACGGAACAAGCATGCAGACTGAGTACGGCAACCGGTTGGTCTCTGTCAGGCACGCGGGACCCTTCGCCAGAGTGGAGGGACAGGGAGGCCAGAACACATGGTTGCACTTCCCGGTCCCGGCTGCGGGCGGAAAAGTGAGCGCCGTGCGCATCAACTTCCGCACCAGGAGCGACCAGGCCTGGGTTCATGAAGTGCTGCTCTACGACGGGACCAATATAATCGCGGAACATCACGGCTTGAAGCTGCACGGCGACCAGTCCGGGTTTGAGTTTGAGGTCCCTGGGTCCCCCGCTGTCGAATTCGGACTGAATGTTTCGGTGGGAGTGCAGTTTGCCCCCAACCCGCCGACCATCCAGCACACATGGATCGAGTTCGTCGCCGTGGGTTGCGATTTGGACAGCTGATTCTCCCAAGGCCAACAAATCGATATTGTATATCATTCAATATCACTTGACAGTGGTATAGACACAACCCTATATTGAATTATGACGGATAGAGATATTTGTAATCTCTTTCCGTCATCTTTTGCGACGGAGCAACCGCATTCAGGCGGCCCCGTTAAATAATCAGGCCGAGCCGAACGCAGCAGCGACGGTTTCGGGAGCATGGAGGTAACAGTCCGGATGGGAAGGCATCAGAAGAGGCCCCTCAGGCCATTGACCGAGTCGGAAATACAGCAGCTTACGGATATCGCTAGTTCCAAGGTAGAACGGGTAGAACGAATTCGACGAGCCAGGGCCATACTGGCGGTTTCAAAAGGGCAGTCTTTCACCGGAGCGGCAAAGGAAGCCCGTATGCGGAGCAACTCCGGCATAGCCGCCATTGTCCAAAGGTTCCATGACCGGGGTATGGGCTCGTTGAACACCGTTCCCGGCGCCGGCCGCCGCCCTGTGTACGATCATACACAGCGAAAGGCCATTCTTCTCGAAATTGAAAAAGAGATGGAACGGACTCCGTTCTGGTCCCTCTCAACACTGGAGAAGGCGCTCAAACGGTCGACAGCCAACGTTCCCAAGGTTAGCGCCAAGACTATATGCCAGGTGCTCAAAGACGCAGGATACGCGTGGCTTCCCAACAAGCATGTCTGGTCCAAGAGCGGACCAACCCTGGCAGAGACTTACGCCGCCGCTGACTAGGGGCTTAACGGCCTAGTTTTTGGCCTTTAGGGACAACAGGGGTCCCTTTTCGTCCAGGGCCAGTATACGGCGCAGTTCGTAGACCTCATCCCGGAACATGGCCGCTTTCTCGAACTCCAGGTTTTGAGCGGCGGCCTTCATTTGGGCCTCCAGGTCCTTTATCACACGGAACATCTGGTCTTTGGGCATGGGCTGTTTTCTGGCCATGTAGGGGGCGCGAGTCTCGGCAATGCCCTTGACCCGGTCGGTGATGTCACGCACCGACTTCCGTATACCCTGGGGAACGATGCCGTTGGCCTTATTGTGGGCGTCTTGCAACTGTCGTCTACGGTTGGTCTCGCCAATGGCGCGGTTCATGGACTTGGTGAAGGCGTCGGCGTACATGATTACGTGGCCGTCGGAATGGCGGGCGGCCCTGCCGATGGTCTGGATGAGGGAGGACTCCGAGCGCAGGTATCCCTCCTTGTCGGCGTCCAGGATGGCCACCAGGCTCACTTCGGGCAGGTCCAGTCCTTCCCTCAGCAGATTGATGCCAACGACCACGTCGTAGACGCCCAACCTCAAGTCTCGGAGAATCTCGCTGCGTTTCAGGGTTTCCATGTCTGAATGGAGGTAGTGGGCGCGCACCCCCATCTCCCGCAGGTAGTCGTCCAGCTCCTCGGCCATTTTCTTGGTCAGGGTGGTCACCAGGCACCGTTCATTCTTCTCAACCCTGGCGCGGATTTCTTCCATCAGGTTGTCTATCTGGCCCCGAGTGGGTTTCACGTCCACCGTCGGGTCCAGAAGGCCCGTGGGCCTTATGACCTGCTCGACCACCTGGTGTGATATCTCCATCTCGTGAGGGCCGGGGGTTGCGGAGACGAATATAACCTGGTTTATGTGGTCCTCGAACTCGGGAAAGTTAAGGGGCCGGTTGTCGATGGCCGAGGGAAGCCTGAACCCGAAGTCCACAAGTGTCTGCTTCCGGGAGATGTCGCCGTGGTACATGCCCCGCACCTGGGGCACGGTCATGTGGGACTCGTCCACGAACAGAATGAAGTCTTCCGGGAAGTAGTCCAGTAGAGTCCAGGGCGTGGACCCGGGCGCCCGCCGGGACAGGTGGCGGGAATAGTTTTCCACTCCGGCGCACACTCCCGTCTCCTGAAGCATCTCTAGATCGTACCTGGTGCGCTGTTCCAGCCGTGATGCCTCCAGGAGCTTTCCGTTGGCGCGGAGATGGTCCAACCTCTCCTCTAGCTCGATTTTGATGTCCTCTATGGCCGCTTCCAGCTTCTCCCGCGGAGTGACGAAGTGGCGGGCGGGGTATATCTCTATGCTGTCCCGTTGGCTCAGGATTTCCCCGGTCAACGGGTCCACTTCGACGATCTTCTCCACCTCGTCGCCCCAAAACTGTATCCTGACGGCCGTCTCCTCGTAAGCGGGCATTATCTCCAGGGTGTCACCCCGGACCCGGAAGCGTCCTCTGCTGACTTCCAGGTTGTTGCGCTCGTATTGCATGTTTATCAGGCGGCGCACCAGTTGGTCCCGGCTGAAGACCTCGCCCGCCTTCACCTCGGCTACGAAAGAGTGGTAATCGTCCGGGTCGCCCAGTCCATATATGCACGAGACAGAGGCCACTATAAGCACGTCGCGGCGAGACATTAGGGCCGCCGTCGCGGATAGACGGAGTTTGTCTATCTCTTGGTTGATGTCGGCGTCCTTCTCTATGTATGTGTCCGTCTGCGGTACGTAGGCCTCCGGCTGGTAGTAGTCATAGTAGGAGACGAAATACTCTACGGCGTTGTCGGGGAAAAACTCCCGGAACTCGGTGGCCAGCTGCGCGGCCAGGGTCTTATTGTGGGCGATGACTAGGGCCGGCCGTTGGAGCCGCTCCACGATGTTGGCCATGGTGAAAGTCTTGCCGGAGCCGGTTACGCCCAGCAGAGTCTGGCTGCGGTCGCCCCGTACGAGGCCCTCCACCAGCTTGTCCACGGCACGGGGTTGGTCGCCGGTGGCCTTGAACTCGGAACTAATCTTAAATTCTGGCATAGTCTTCGCTGATCGTGGGGTGGGTATAAGTATATTCTACAAATGCCCGGACATCTGCCGAAGCGCCAGCCTGATTTTCTCTTCCACGGCCAAATCGGGGCTTGCGTCGATGGACTCGGCGGCCCTTCTAGACTCGGAGGCGGAATATCCCAGCGCCATGAGGGCTGACGCCACCTCTTCCCGGTCCGTCGGGCTGACCGTCGGCGCCTCGCCGTCGGGGATTATGCCCAAATCTGAAAACTTTCCCTTCAGGTCCAGGACTAAACGTCCGGCGCTGCGTTTGCCGACGCCGGGGGCCTGGCTCAGGGCCGCGATGTCCTCGGACACCACCGCCGCCACCAGGGCGCGGGGCCCCATGGACGACAGCAACGCCAAGGCCGTGCGTGGCCCGATCCCAGAGACGTTGTTGAGCATCTGGAAGATGTTAAGCGATTCCGGGTTGGGAAAGCCGTAGAGGATGGGTTCGTCGTCGCGGACGTAGAGGCGAGTGTGCAGGAACACCTGGTCTGAGATGCCGCCTAATGAGCCGATTGTAGAAGGAGGGACGTAAATCTGGAGGCTGACGCCGCCTATCCCAACCTGCACCCAGTCCGGCCCTCTGGCCTCCAGGGTCCCCCTCACTCCAGTTATCACGTGCGCCTCAGCGAATCTCTCGACTCAAGACTTCGTCGGTTTCCTGCTTTCTGAGGTGGCAGAGGGCGATGGCCAGAGCGTCGGCGGCGTCCGACGGCTCGGGCTCGGACTCCAGACCCAGAAGCATCCGCACCATGGTCTGCACCTGCTCCTTGGTGGCCCTGCCGTGGTCGGCGACAGCCACTTTCACCTGGGATGGGGAGTACCGGAATATGGGCACCGCCTGACCAGCCGCGGCTATGAGCGCCACGGCCTGGGCTTGCCCCACCGCCAGGGCAGGCCCCGAAAACTGGTTCTCACCGCGCCCCACGAAGGGTTCTTCCACTGCGACGGCGTCGGGCTGGAAGATGCCTATCATGTTTACCACGTGGGTGAAGAGTTGGTACAAACGGTCCTCGATGGGAATGGAGGACTTCAGCGCCACTACTCCGTAGTCCACCGCGTCGGCCAAGTTCTGGGAATGGTGGGAGTCCAACAGAGCGTACCCCATGCGCACAGTGCCGGGATCGATGCCCAACACTCGCATGGCGGAACCTAGGCCTTAGCCCTCATCCCGGTACTTTTCCAGGGCCTCGTCAGGAAAGTCGGCGTTGCTGTAGACCCGCTGCACGTCGGACAACTCTTCCAGGTCGTCCAGCAGGCGGAGGGTCTGGGCGGCCTCCTTGTCGCCCAACGACACCGTGGACTTGGGCATCATGGAGATTTCGGCGGAAGGGGTCTCCACTTCGTGCCTGTTCAGTGCGTCACGGATGGACTCCAGAGTCTCGGGCTGGGTGTGTATCTCAACGTAGCCGCCCTCCACCTTCACGTCGTCAGCGGCGGCGTCTATAGCCACTAGAGCTATCTCTTCAGCCGTTTCGGTGTCCACGTCCAGGGTGATTATTCCCTTGGACTCGAAGTTCCAGGCGACGCATCCGGCCTCTCCGAGGCTTCCTCCTGCCTTGGCGAACACCGACCTCACCTCGGCAGCGGTCCTGTTGCGGTTCGTGGTGAGCGCCTGGAGCATTATGGCGGCGCCGCCGGGGCCGTAGCCCTCGTAACGGATGTCGTCCAGTTGTTCAGCCCCCTCGCCGGAGCCGGAGGCCCTATTGATCGCCCGCTCGATGGTGTCCATGGGCATGTTGGAGCCTTTGGCCTTGTCAATGGCCAGTCTGAGCTTGAAGTTCATGGTCGGGTCGGGGCCTCCGCCCTGCTGTACCGCTATGGCTATGTCGCGGCTTAGTTTCGTGAACAACTGGCCGCGCTTGGCGTCAGCGGCCCCTTTGGCTCTCTTAATGGTCGACCACTTTGAGTGACCGGACATGGTTGCCTCCTCTTTGTTGTTTGAGGCCAGGCAGTGTTATTGTGGGGATTCTATCACCGGCGCTCAGCCAGGGTAAAGCCAACGACGGCGGCAGCGTCGAATTTTTTGACGTATCCCCTCCATGATACAATGCCAATCGTCCCATTGCCCTGTCTTATGAACGTTAGAATACGTCCCATGACTCCCCAGGACATCAAGCAGGTGTCCCTCATTGAACGGGAGGCTTTTCCAACCCTTTGGCCTCCAACCAGGCTCCGGAATGAGTTGGACAACAAGGCCGCACACTATCTGGTGGCCTATGAGCCGGGACCGCAGAACAACTACGCCGCCGTCCCTCTGACCAGGAAGGCCGGATTTCTGAAAAGGGCATGGGAGTTCATCAAAGACATCACCCTGGGCGCTGACCCTGACGACTCCACCAGTGACCCCATTCTGGGGTTTGTGGGTATAAGGCTCATAGTCGATGAGGCCCACATCACGTCCATCGCTGTTTCCGAGTCTCACAGAGGTCAGTCTATAGGCGAGCTCCTTATCGTGGCCTCGATAGACTTGGCTCTTCAGGAGAAGTCCTCAGTGGTCACCCTGGAAGCTCGGGTCTCCAACAATGTAGCCCAGTCCCTCTATGAGAAATACGGCTTCCAGCGGATGGGAGTGAGGAAGCGGTACTACTCCGACAACGGAGAAGACGCCGTAATCATGACCACCCGCCTGATACACAACGGCGAATACCAGCAGATGTTCAAAGGGTTGAAAGAGGCCCTCAAGGAACGGAAGGGTGAAATTCGCATTCAGCTGCCCCTATCCCGCTAATGGTTGACCCGCTCTTGGGGCATTGGTAGAATACCAGCATGTTTCGGCCACGCCCGAAGCTGCCTGCATGGCATCTCCGTTAAGGTTCATTGATGCGCGTAATCGGCCTCACCGGCGGCATAGGGACAGGTAAGAGTCTGGTCGCACACATGCTTGGAGAGCTTGGGGCCGAGATTATAGACGCAGACCGCATAGGCCACGAGGCATACACGCCCCACACTCCAGTCTGGAAAGAAGTGGTGGAGGCCTTTGGCGAGGACATCCTCCAACCGAGCGGTGAGATAGACCGCAAACGGTTGGGTTCCATCGTGTTCAGTGACCCTAATGAGTTGGCAAGGCTGAACTCCATCATGCACCCCCGCATGGCGGAGATGATTCACCAGAAAGTCCAAAAATTGGAAGGCGAAGGCGCCGAGACGGTGGTTGTCGAAGCGGCGGTCCTGGTGGAAGCCGGGTGGGACAAATTGCCATGGGTCGATGAGGTGTGGGTAACGAAGTCCGACGAGGAGCAGGTTGTACAGCGGATCAAGGAGCGCAACAACCTTCCCGACGAAGAGATAAGGAAACGGATCGGGTCCCAACTCCCATTCGAGGAGAGGTCCCGAAACGCGCAGGTCGTGGTGGACAATTCGGGCGCTATAGACGATCTGAAGCGGGCTGTCGAGTCCATCTGGGAAAGCAGAGTGAAAGGTAAGGTATCGTAGGTATGGCACAAGCCGCCCAGGATACATACTTGGAAGTTGACATTGAGGAGTACGTCATAGCGTACGAGCCTTATTTCGCTCCCGTCGGCGATGAAATAGAGCTGTTCGAAGCCGCTTACCACCAGCAGCTGCCGGTGCTGCTGAAGGGGCCGACAGGCTGCGGAAAAACCCGGTTCATCGAATATATGGCCTGGCGTCTGGGTCGCCCGCTCACCGTGGCAAAGAAGAAGGGCAAGTCCGCACAGCCTCAGGCACAGGTCAACGGCAGGCAGGTCCCCCTTATAACAATTGCCTGTCACGAGGACTTGACCGCCAGCGACCTCGTTGGACGTTACCTGCTGGAGCCGGACGGCACCCGCTGGATGGACGGTCCGCTGACCAAGGCGGTCAAGGCCGGAGCCATTTGCTACCTCGACGAAATCGTAGAGGCGCGGAAGGATACAACCGTGCTTATACACCCCCTCACAGACCACCGGCGCGCGCTGCCCGTGGACAAGAAGGGGCAAATCATAGAGGCCCACAACCAGTTCCTGCTGGTCATCTCCTACAACCCCGGATACCAGAGCGCCCTGAAGGACCTGAAGCACTCGACCCGTCAGCGGTTCGTGGCCATTGAGTTCGACTACCCGCCCAAAGAAATAGAGCGGGAGGTGATTCAGAAGGAGAGCGGATGCTCTCTGGAGCACGCGGACTCCCTCGCCAAACTGGGCGAGAAAGTCCGTAACCTGAGAGACCACGGACTTCAAGAGGGGGCCAGCACCAGGCTGCTCATATACGCCGGTAAGCTGATGGCCCAGGGAATCGCACCCAGGCGCGCCTGCCAGGTATCGGTGGTGTGGGCCCTCACGGACGACCAGGAAATACAGAAGAGTGTAGAAGAAGTGGCGTCCTCCATATTCGAGTAGACGCCGCCGACATGGACAGGTAAGACCCCGGTGGCAATCGAAACTGACGACAGATCATCGAAGATTTTTCAGGCGCTTCGTCTCTCCCTGTCCGCCCGTGAAAAAGCCTCCGTCCCCTCCGACGGACTCAGACCCGCCGCTGTTCTGATACTCCTGTACAACAAATCAGGAGAACCCCACATACTGCTGAACAAACGCTCTCAGCAGGTGGAACACCATAAGGGAGAGATTTCCTTCCCCGGCGGAGGCAGAGACCCTGAGGACGCCGACTTCCTGGCCACCGCTATAAGGGAAACCCACGAGGAGATGGGGGTCGAACCCAAGGACGTTACAATCATCGGAGAGCTGGACGACGTTGTAACCAGGTCGGATTTCTGTGTGCGGGTGTACGTCGGGACCATACCCTATCCCTACCCGTTCAAGCCATATGCACGGGAAGTCGCCGAGGTCCTGGAAGCGCCGATGAGTTCCCTGCTGGACAGGGCCAACTGGAGAGAAGAGGCGCGGTTGGTGGATGGGGCCTTGCACCGGTCATACAGCTACGCGTATAAAGAGCACCTGGTCTACGGGGCCACCGCGATGATGGTCAGACAGCTGATCGACGTATATTCGAGCCTGGAGACGGTCCGGAGAGGAAGTTGACTTGTCGGAGTCCAATGCAAAACCAACCTTGAGTCAGTTGGAAGGGGAGCTTAGTAAGCTTCCCTCTGTAGTGCTCCAGGAGTATGAGGCCGCCAAAGAGAAGGTCTCAGCCGCTTTCAACGAGGACGAGCTCTTTTTGTGGAGCAAAGAGGGGCTTTCCATAGCCAACCAGACCGTCAGGTCGTGGGAGGTGGCGGCGGAGTACTTCAAGTCGGCGCCCGACGTTGCCGCGTACCTGCCCTTCTCGTCCTTCATGCAATGGGCGCGGTGCGGCTCATATCTGTCCCAGGACTCACCCACGCTGGCCGTGGCCTTCTTCAAGGCCAGCCCCGACATCGTTCCTGCCCTCAGGCCCCAGCACATACCCCGTTGGGCGGGGCTGGGACGCAGCCTATACAAAGGCACCTGGAAGTCGTCGACCTTGGCCGGACGCTTCTACGAGGTCAGCCCGCAGCTTATCAAGAGTCTGCCCTTCTGGGAAGTGGAGGTATTCGCCGCCCTCGTGGAGGCCGTGTCCCTCAAGTCCTACGACATGGCGTCGGAATGCCTCACCCTGGGCCAGGACATACTCCCTCAAATGGGCAGGGAGCGGGAAACATTCCTCTCCATGGCCAGAGAGCTGACAGAGTCCAACTGGCGAGAGGTAAAGGCCGTGCTAGAGACGTGCGGGAGGGCGCTTCCAGGCATCGACAGCGCCCAGAAGAGCCGCTTCCTACGCCTGACTGAACGGCTGGTGAAGTCGGGCCAGAAAGACGTGCCGACTTTCTTGTCGGACGGCGCAAGGGCCCTGCAGCAGGTCAACAGTTCCTCCCAGCGTTACATAATCGACCTGGCCGAGACTCTTATGGGAGTGTCGCCTCAGGCCGTGGCGCCTTTCCTCGCCAACCTGGATATGGTGTTGACTCGTGTGACCTTGAACCAGCTGGAAATCTGGTTCCAACGGGGCATGGCCGTGCTCAAGGAAAACCCCGACGGGGGAATCGCCTACTTCAAGGTGGAGTCCAGCACGTCGGAGAACCTGCTGGAGTCGCTGTCCTCCTCAATGGAGTTGGAGCGGGTGAAGCCGATTATCAGGCTGTACTGCTGCGCACTGTCGGGTTCGTCCATCGAGGTGCAGAACAGCAAGGAGCTTGCCAACAAGAGCATCGGGTGGGTTTCCGAGTCGGCTGCCACCACCGAAGGCACCAAGGTGTTCCTGCCGCCCGTGGTGGACCGGTACTCAACCAAGGACAACAACTTCGGATGGTTCAAGGTGGTGTCCACCCATCAGGTGGCCCACCTGGAGTTCGGCAGCTTCCTGTTCGAGTACGACCGCCCTTCCGCCCTGTTCGACGACCGCCGTCCCGGCGAGGAGGACAGAAGAGAGGCAGCATTGGCGGCAGCCAATGCTGTCGGGCCGCCGATAGACCCAGTGTCCTCAGCCTTTGCCCAGCTTCAGGAAGACCTGGGTGAATCATCCAGCGCCGAACGGGGATATCTAACGGACATGGGCAGGTTCTTCCACCTCTTCGACGACCGGAGGCTGGCTCTGGACGTCTTCACAATCCTGGAAGACGGCCGCTTGGACTTTCGGGTCAAGGTGGAGTACCCGGGCATAGTGAAGCACTACCGGACCGTCCAACTGGACTCCCGAGAGGAGAGGCCCCCCATAGACGAACTGCCCCTGTTGCAGGGCATGGTAGAGCTTCTCGTCCGGTTCAGCCTTGACCAGTTCCGCGGACTCCCCGTGCCCCAGGGCTACGAGAAAACGGCCCGCGTGTTGTCCAAGCTGTTCAGGAGGCTGCTGAACGTCACGGCCACCGTTGAGGACACGGGGGAGGCGACGCTCCGGGTCTACGACATCCTGTCCAATCTGCCCAACGAGGAAGTGCCGCCAGAGGACTACTCGCCCCAGGACCTGGACGGCCCTGAGGAGTATTCCGAAGAGGAGATGATGGAGCTTATGCAGGAGCTCCAGTCGGGCCAGCCCACGCCCCAAAGCGGCGAGGAGGAAGAGCAGAATTATGAGTCGCCCCAGGAAGTGGAGTACAGGGGCGACTTCAAGCCGGAGCTGGTCCAGCTGCTGAACAAGCTCCGGGTCGATAAATCCCAACAGGGGGACGGCCAGACTGAACCCATAACGCAGGAGATGCTGGAAGAGCTTCTCAAAGACAACCCGGAACTTGAAATGAGCGCCGAGCAGGGCCAGATTCAGACCACCATGGGGCTTTTCGTGCAGAACCTCATGAAAGAAGCCGGAGTGCCGCCGCCGGCGGACCCAGGCCAGGGTCAGGGCCAGTTCGTCCATGAGCAGGAGCAGGGCGGGCCGCTGGAGGCCAAGGAACCCCGCTCTCAGGTCTACGACGAGTGGGACTTCCGGGCCGACGACTACAAGCCCAAGTGGTGCATCGTGCGGGAGAAGGAGGTCGAGGAAGGAGACATAAGCTTCTTCAACGACACCATCCGCAACTACTCCTCTTTATCGTCGGACATCCGGCGCCAGTTCGAGATGGTCATGCCCGAAAGTTTTCGCAAGGAACGGCGGGTCATCGACGGCGAGGACTTGGACCTGGATGCTGTCATCGAGGCCCAGGTGGACCGGCGGAGCGGCATCACTCCCAACGACAAGGTGTGGTGGCGCCGCAACAAGATGGAGAGGGACGTGGCGGTGGTGTTCCTACTGGACATGAGCGCTTCCACGGCTGAGGCCATCGACGAGGGCAGAGCAGGTCCCGACGACCACGATGCCCCCGACGACCCGGTAGAATACATGATGTGGCTCAGGTCGCGCCGCGAGGGCCTGGTGCGCAGGCAATACAAGCGAATCATCGACCTGGAAAAGGAGAGCACAGCCCTGCTTCTCCAGGCGTTGGAGACCATAGGCGACACCTACGGCATCTACGGCTTCTCCGGCTACGGCAGGGAGAACGTCGAGTACTACGTTATCAAGGACATCGATGAGATGCTCCACGACCGGGTGAAGAGGCGCATCGACAAAATCACTCCCATGCACGCCACACGGATGGGTCCGGCCATACGCCACGCCACGGCCAAGCTGGACGCCCAGGACGCCAAGACCAAGATTCTCTTCCTCATCAGCGACGGAAGGCCCCAGGACAGGGGCTACAGCCGGGAGGGCGTCGAGAAGGAATACGCCGTCCATGACACCCACATGGCCCTGGTAGAGGCCAAGCGCAAGGCCGTTGTCCCCTTCTGCCTGACAGTGGACAAGTCGGGACACGACTACCTGAAGACCATGTGCGGCGACATGAGCTACGAGGTGCTGGACAACATCTGGTCCCTGCCCCAAAGGCTCCCCCAGCTATACCGCATGCTCACGACGTAGTGGAGCCGGCGGGGCTAAAATTGGTCTTCAGGCAGGTCTGAAATGCAGACTTATGTTTTTCGAGTGGTGGTCGAACCGGATGAAGACCGTTGGCAGGCCCATTGCCCAGCGCTGGCGAAATACGCGGCTGCCACTTGGGGATATACCAAAGAGGAAGCCCTCAAGAACATAAGAGAAGTCATCGAGATGGTCTTGGAAGAGATGGCGGAAGAAAATGAACCCATTCCCCAGGAGTCAGAAAACGGAACCCCTATCTCTCCTGAACTCCGAATAGCCGTATCCGTCTGATTTCAACATCGACTGGAGCAGGTTACGCACCGTAACTGCCCGTGAACTTGTCAGCGCACTCCTTAGGGATGGTTTCCAGCTCCGACGACAGCGCGGCAGCCATCAACACTATCGACATCCCGCCGATGGAAGAAGAGTCACCGTAGCGTTTCACAGTCCGGGAGACACCTTCGCCATCGGCATCCTCAGAACTATGATTCAAGACCGCGCCAATATGTCACAGACACGGAGTCCTTGTACCCGGGCTTCGCCCCCCAAGCCACCTTTCGGCGTGCCCGCCGCCGCGGCAACAGGCGAGTTTCTAGGGAGCGCAGGGGTGTAGTGTACCCCCTTTTCAACTAGCGAGAGTGTAGATAAGCGGAGAGGACTGAATTAAGAAAATGTTCTAATTCTTGATTTTCAGACTGGGAAGAGGCTACCCAATATAAATCTCCGGTATTGCTGCTGCCACCGCTATTCGGGATAACATGCACCAGCTTGTCACCACTCACTCCTAGCCCCATTTGAAAGGCTACGTTGGGAGCTTCGCGAACTTCAACCGAGCTGATGTTTCTCAGGGGAATGAAATTAAACATTGACTCGGTAGAGTCTGGGTTTTCTGTGTCTATCTGGCTATCCTCTTCAGACCCTTTCCCTTTGTCCGAAAGTTCTTCCGCCGGTACGGAATAACGCACCAGTGTTATGTCCCTAATGCCATCGGGGTTTAGCCATACTATATTGGTCACATTTCCGGAATCCCGAATCCAATAGGCAGTCTCTTCCATACCTGCGCCAAAAGAAATGGCTTCTCGCCATCTAGCTAGGAGAGGAGTTCTATCGTATTTTTTCAGCAGATCTTGAACGACTGATCTAAATTCTCTTTTGTACAATGTCCCAGCTCCGGTAGGTTAGGAAAATGGTCTAAGCGGCGGTCTGAACCCTGACTGGCGACTTACATATACGACGTCAATGCCCGCCTCACGCTCGACGAAAGCTACAAATAGATATTCGTTAGTGAGAGCCCAAGTAGGTTCTCCAAAATCATCCACGGCATTTAGGTCTATCTTCCAAGTGTTACGGTAGCTGTCAGACTCCAACAATAAAACAACCCCCGCGAACCAACCTAGTACTCAGTCAACTTGGTTTTAGCATTTGTTTAAGAAAATGGACAATTAGGCTATCCTGCCTTGTGGGAAGTGTTGTTGGCGGGGGTGGCGGTGATGGTCAGGGACAAGTATTCAGTGGGGCTGGCGCTGGAACAACGGGAAGAACTCCAGCGTCTGATTCGGGTTGGGAAACACCCGGCCCGAATCACCGCCAGGGCCCGGATTCTCCTCAAGAGCGACGACGGTTGGCCGGCCACCCAAGTGGCTGAAGCCCTGGATGTGGCCTTGGGCACAGTGTACCGGGTCAAGCGGCGCTTTACCGAAGAAGGGTTGTCCGGGGTTCTGAAGGACCGTCCCCAGGCCAACCGGCGCCGGAAGCTGGACGACCGGGGCGAGGCCCACTTGATCGCCCTGGCCTGCAGCCCGCCGCCGGCAGGGCATGACCACTGGACCCTGCGCCTGCTGGCTGGCAAGGTGATTAACGACAATTAGTTCTGCGGGTCAAGACGACTATTTTTGCCGGTCGGGGTGAAAAATCATCCGGCACGGAGGTGCCGGATTGATCACAGACCGACAAGTCGCATTGTTGAGGCAGAGACGTATGGAAGGAAAGACTCAGGAAACGGCGGCGGCCATGGCCGGGATGAGCGTGCGGTCAGCGCGGAAGTGGGAGAGGGGCCCGTTGCCGTCGACAACGAAACAGGAGCGCCGGTGGCGCACCCGGCCCGATCCCTTCGACGGGGTATGGGAAGAGGAGATTGAGCCCCTGCTGCGGGGTGATCCGGCCGGCAAGCTGAAAGCAACGACAATTATGGAGTGGTTGGAAGACCGGCATCCCGGCCGTTTCGGCGCCTCCCGGTTGCGCACCCTGCAACGACGATTACAGGACTGGCGGGCGCTCAACGGACCGGAGCAGGAAGTGTACTTCCCTCAAGAGCATCCGCCGGGACGGGAAGCCCAGATCGACTTCACCCATGGCAACTCCTTGGCGGTGACCATCGCCGGCCAGCCTTACCCTCATCTGCTGTTCCAGCTGATACTCAGCCACTCGGGGTGGCGCTACGCCGAGGTGGCCATCGGAGAGACCTTCCTGGCGTTGCAGCAGGGGCTGCAGGCTGCCCTGTGGACCTTGGGCGGTGTGCCAGAAGTGGTGCGCAGCGACAATGCCTCCGCCGCCACCCACGAGGTGCGCCGCAGCCGCGGCCGGGCTCTCAATGACGCCTACGCATCCCTGCTGGACCACTACGGCCTCCGCTCCACCCGCATCAATCGGGGCCAGAGCCACGAGAACGGCGTCGCCGAGCAGGGTCACTACCGTCTCAAGGACGCCATCGACCAGGCCCTCATCCTGCGGGGGAGTCGCGATTTCGACACCGTCGGCGACTACGCCCGTTTCGTCGGGGAAATGGTCCAAAGACGCAATCGTCTGGTCCAAGGGAAGCTGGAGCAGGAAATGGCTTAGCCTGGGCCCCCTGCCCCCAGCTCCCATGCCGGAATACGTCAACTACTGGGCCCGGGTCCGCAAGTGGAGCGCCATCCAAGCAGCTGGCCGGACCTATACCGTCCCCTCCCGTCTCATCGGCAAGGAGGTGCAGGTCCGGCTGTACGCCGACCGGGTGGAAGTGTACTACAAAGGCCACTTGGTGGAAGGCATGGAGCGGGTGCGCGGTGAGAGGGATGCCAACGTCAATTACCGTCACGTCATCGGCTCCCTGGTGCGCAGGCCCGGCGCCTTTGCCCGATACCGCTTCCGGGAGCAGCTGTTCCCCACCATGCATTTTCGGCGGGCCTACGACGCGCTTAAGCAGTGGCGCGGGGAACGGGCCGACGTGGAGTACGTGCGCATCCTGCACCTGGCGGCGACCACCATGGAAGCCACGGTGGACAGCGCCCTGTCCCTGCTGTTGGAAGCAGGCGATCCCTTCGACTACACGGTGGTGCGGGACCTGGCGGAGCCCAGGCCGCCCGGGGCCCCGTCGCTCACCCAGACAGGAAAGCCGGACCTGAAAGTCTACGACGGTCTGCTCACGGTCAGTCTGGCTGCGGCGGGGGTGTGCGGATGACGGACACCAGCGTCATACAGGAACGCATCGGCCAGCTGTGCCACCAGTTCAAGTTGCCCACCATGGGTGCCCAGTCGGTGGCCCGTTTCACCGCCGCCGGTCACGGCGACGCCCTGCCCACATTCCTGGAGGCGCTGGAACAGGAGGCCGAGGACCGGAAGCACCGGCGCATCAACCGGCTGCGCAAGGAATCCAAGCTCCCCTCGGGCAAGACTTGGGAAACCTTCGAGCACGACCGGATACCCCTGGCGCTACGGCAGCAGCTGGACCAACTGGCCCGGGGCAGCTTCGTGGAGCGGGGTGTCAACGTCCTGGCCTTCGGACTGCCCGGCACCGGGAAGACCCATGCCCTGTGCGCCCTAGGCCACCGCTTGGTGGAAGACGGCCATTCCGTCTTGTTCGCCCCAGCCTACCGCTTGGTGCAGGAACTGCTGGCCGCCAAGCGGGACTTGGCCCTGCCGCGTCAATTGCGGAAGCTGGACAACTTCGACTTCCTGCTCCTGGACGACCTGGGCTACCTGCCCCAGGGGGCCGAAGAGTCCGAAGTCCTTTTCACCCTCATCGCCGAACGCTACGAGCGACGGTCCTTGGGCATAACGTCAAACCTGGTCTTCTCGGAGTGGGAGCGCATCTTCGCCAACCCCATGGCCACCGCCGCGGCCATCGATCGAGTGGTCCACCACTCAGTCATCCTGGAGTTCGACGTCCCAAGCTACCGGACCGATGCAGCTCAACAACGCAGTCAGGACCGTGGTGAGGAAAAGGAGGTGAACCGGCAAAAATGCTTGACGCGGGACACAAGGATGTTGAGTTGAAGTTGGCCTCCTCCATGTCCCACGAAGGGGTGCGCAAGCGTCTCAAAAAAACGCTCTCAAGCCCTGGCAGAAGAGGGAATCGCGCATTACCAAGGTGAGCGCGGAGTTCGTGGCCAACATGGAGGACCTGCTGGACCTCTATGCCGAACCCTATGACCACCGACGGCCGGTGGTCTGCTTTTACGAGACATCGACCCAGTTGTTGGCCGAGACGCGGCCATCTCTGCCGACCCGGCCCGGAATTCCGCTTCGGCAGGACTACGAGCACCGGAGGGAGGGCGTCCGCAACCTGTTCCTGGCCTGTGAGCCGCTGGCGGGCTGGCGTCACGTGGCGGTGACCCGGCGGCGCACCATGGAGGACTTCGCCCATCAGATGCGTTGGCTGGTGGACGAAGCTTACCCGGAGACGCCGGTGGTGAGGGTGGTCATGGACAACCTGAACACGCACCGTCCGGCGTCCCTGTACGAGACGTTCCCGGCGGCAGAGGCCCGGCGGATTGCCAAGCGGCTGGAGTTCCACTACACCCCCAAGCACGGGAGTTGGTTGAACATGGCGGAAATCGAGTTCAGCGTACTATCCCGATCCTGCTTGAAGCAGCGACTCCCCGACGAGGAGACGCTCCGGCGGGAAGTCCAGGCCCTGGTTAAGGAACGCAACGCCGCCCAAGCCACCATCCACTGGAGGTTCAACACCCAGGACGCCCGGACCAAACTTCACCGGCTTTACCCTTTTGATTCCAAAGTTGACTGACTACTAGAGCGCAGCATTTCACGTAAACTCCGGGCTTGGCGTGTACCAGGAGACCGGTTTGTCATCGTGCGGGATAACGACAATCAAGACTGCATCGCTCTTAAAGACCGACTTCGGCAATTTTGCCAGGGAAGCGGACACGATGATGCCTTGGTCCGCATCGTTTGCCAGGAGTTGGAGGCATGGTATCTTGGTCAGCCAGATGCGATGGCCGACGCTTTCGGCAACGAAAATTTGCGTTACATTGGCGACCTTCCACGCTATCGCAATCCCGACGCGCGGCCTAATCCCTCCAAGGATGTCAAAAAACTTTGCAAAGGGTTCCAAAAGATTGATGGTGCTCGCAGGATCGCCGATTACCTGACGCGGGAAGGCAATCGCTCCCCCAGTTTCAATGTTTTCCTATCAGGCGTTGCAAATCTAATCCTTCGCCCAGTTGACGATCAATCAGAAGGTAACCCGTCATGACACCCACCAACCGTCGCCCCATCGAAGAATGGCTCCCAATCAACGAGCTATCAATAGAGGCTGTCTGAGAGGCACTCCGCTGCCTCGGTTCTTCAGCCTCTCTATTGGCTTCATGTTTGTTGAGGGGCAAGGCCCTGACCGGGAAGCCATTGCCGGGATGAACCACTGTGATGCTGCTTGGTCGTACGCCCACCACCGCAACTAGAGCCGCCACGACTGGATTGCAAGCCCTAGCAGCCCGTCCGAGAAACACGGTTGGCGAGTGCTTGGGGGTATGATGGGCCCAGCCCAGTAGCGGGGAGTCGTTGATGAGCAAAACCTACCTTCCCTACGAACCCGACCAGCAGTTGCTGTTGCGAGCGGCGTTGCAGGAGTGGCTGCCTGACGACCATCTGGCCTACTTCATATCCGACGTGGTGGACCAGTTGGACATGTCGAAGGTCACCGCTCGCTACGAGCGGGAACGGCGTGGCGGGCCGCCGTATCATCCACGGATGATGGTCAAGGTGTTGCTCTACGGCTACTGCGTGGGGGTGGCGTCCTCACGCCGCATCGCCCAGCGTCTCCACGAGGACATCGCCTTCAGGGTGTTGGCGGCGAACAACACACCGGACTTCCGGACCATCTCCGACTTTCGCAAGGATAATCTGGATGCGCTGTCGGGCCTGTTCGTACAGGTACTGGCGTTGTGCCAGCAGTCGGGACTGGTGAAGCTGGGGCACGTGGCGCTGGACGGCACGAAGGTCAAGGCCAACGCATCGAAGCATAAGGCGATGAGTTGCCAACGGATGAAGGAGAAGGCAGCGCAGTTGTTGCGACAGGCCCAGGCAGCGGATGATGAGGAAGACCGGCGGTACGGCAAAGACAAGCGTGGAGATGAGTTGCCTCAGGAGTTGGCCTTTCGAGAGGGTCGGTTGGAGAATATACGGGAAGCCATGGCGGCGCTGGAAGCCGAGGCGCAGGCGGCTGGCGAACAGGCCGAGGCCGAAGGCGGTAAGCGCCCGGGGGCGCCCGACGACAAGGCCCAGCGCAACTTCACCGATGCCGAGTCGCGCATCATCCCCGCACCTGGAGGAAAGGACTTCCTGCAAGCGTACAACTGTCAGGCGGTGGTGGACAGCGCTCACCAGGTGATCGTGGCGGCGCGGGCCACCAACCAGACTTCGGATAAGCAACAGGCTGCGGCGATGATGGAGGAGACCATCGACAACGTCGGTGCAGTCCCCAGGGAAGTATCCGCCGATGCTGGCTACTACTCGGCAAAGGCAGTCGCCGAGCTCTATGCTCTGGGTGTGGACCCGTTCGTCGCGCCGGAGCAGACCCGCCACGGCCGGGTTGTGCCGCCCGAGCCCCGAGGTCGCATACCCAGCCATCTGTCTCCCAGGGACCGGATGCGACGGAAGTTACAGACCAAGCGGGGGCGGCAGCGCTACGCTTTGCGGATGCAAACTGTGGAGCCGGCATTCGGCCAGATCAAGCAGGGCCGGGGATTCCGGCAGTTCCTGCTGCGGGGACTGGAGAAGGTGAACGGCGAATGGTCGCTGATCTGCACCGGCCACAACCTGCTCAAACTGTTCCGCTCTGGGGTCAATCTGCACAGGAAAGCACGGGTCGATGGGCCAGCCCAACGCATCAGGAACTTTGCCGAGGTAGTTGAGCACGGCGCTATTCGCAAACCTATCTGGGGGCCGGCCGGGGCAACCGGCAAAATTAGTTGTCGCGATCCATTGTCGCTGACCCGCAAGCGCCGTCAGATAATCCTCGGACGGGCTGCTAGAGGATCCAGCGCGTCGACGGCGGCCCTGTAGGACACTCACAGGAGGACAGCCTCCCCGGTTCTGCGCCATCTCCTCATGCGCCGCGCGCCGGAAGCGCCTTGGTCGTCGGTGGGACGCCGCAGTCCGGCACGCCCCCGCTTGCCATGAGCGCCATGACCGATGACTGGACGCCCCCGCCCAGGCTGATGGCTGTCGACGTTGGAGGGGCGCTCATTGGCTCTCCTCCTCGCTGCCGTCGTCCGGCTTCAGCAGGACGATGAAGAGTCGGCGCAGCCGTTCCTGGGGCGTCGGGTCCGGGGTTGAAGTCCATCCCGGCCGCCCTCACGTCTGAGGAATGCCCGTCAGTGCTCTTCTGTTTTCCGAAGTTCCTGCCGTTTTTCAAGTCGCTGCCCTCGCGGCGTTTGCGGGTGTTCGACCTCGAACGTGACGGTTGGCCGCAGACGCCAGACGCTCATTCTGTCGCCGGTTTGACCGGTTGCAGACAGATTAGAGCATTCATGCGAAAAGTCAAGAATCATAACATTATTCCGTTACTTTAACTTACTTAAATAACATGATAATATATAGAAACGTGTAACCAATTACTATTATCGGCAATAGTTGGCACGCCTACGTCGTATGTATATCGACTGTTGTCAATTGTCACTGCTTTTAGCGCGTCCACGTCGAGGCGCTGGCGGCTTGGCGACGCGGTCCAAGACGCACGGGATCAACCGCAAAGATTTTGCGAGTGTAAAACAGGGCCGTCGCGCTGGAATCCACTGTCAGAGAGCGGTCGGCCGTCGTCTGGATGCGGCGAGACATGGCGCAGGGATCCGGGGGCATTGTGGAGGGCTTCCATGTCGGCGGACCGCGGGACCAAGGCAGCAGAAGGCAGCAGCCGGTCGGCTCCGCATGACCGTCGACCTCTTCTTTGACGGCCTCGTCAGCATCTCTACTCTCCGCCTTCGCTTCGACCCCAAGCAGAAGCGCGACGCCCTGTGGGACCGTGCGCACGCTCCCACACCTTCAACCACGCTGAGTTCCCGGCTCACTGACATAAGCGGTCGAACGTGGAAACCGACTTCTCGATGATCAAGGCGAAGTTCGACGGGTCCGTCTGATCCAAGACGCCGACTGTAGATTGTCAGCGAAAATGGGACACCCGAGGGGGTAGAAAACCCCGAGAGTTTGGAGGTGGGGTTAGCTCCCTGGATGAGGTAGAGCACTTCAGAGAGAGGAGCAGAGATGTCCAGACAGAAACTAGTAAGGCAGTGGCCGCCGAGGAGCGCACGGAGGCGGCCCGGTTCTTCGTTCGACGAGTCAGAACGGTCACCCGACGCAAGACACAGCCTTTGGAGACTATTCGGATAGTGCTGGAGAGGTTCCGCCGGTAGGTCGCCGTCAACGAATTGTGCCGCAGGGAGGGGATCAAGCCCCATTCCTATGGTGGCGGACTAGGGCCTGTTCACACTATTGGGTTGAATATGATATCATTGGAGGATGGAACTTACAGAAGCTCAATACGAACGAATAGCTCCTTGTCTGCCGGTGCAACGCGGCAACGTGAGCATGTCGAACCTCCAAGTCCTCAACGCAATTCTGTACGTCGCCGAGCATGGTTGCAAGTGGCGGGGCTTGCCTCCGAGGTTTGGCTCCTGGCACACAGTCTATACCCGCATGAACCGCTGGTCCAAAAACGGAGTCCTCAATCGGGTGTTCGAACACCTTCAACGAGAGCAGATAGTGCGCATCAATATCGAGGCGGTTTCGGTGGACAGCACGATTGTCAAGGTGCATCCCGATGGCACGGGCGCGTTAAAAAAAACGGACCGCAGTCCATCGGCAAGTCCCGGGGAGGATGGACCACCAAGATTCATATGGTTGCCGCAGATGCTCGAACGGCTCTGATGTTCTCCCTCTCCGCCGGACAAGCCCACGACGCGCCTGAAGGACGCAAGCTGCTCAACCGTCTTGGGCCACAGCGAGAGAACTTGTCTATAGTGATGGATCGTGCATACGAGGGCAACGAGACACGCCAACTCGCATTGGCGCTGGGATTCACTCCCGTCGTTCCGCCGTCCTCGACACGGGTCTCCCCATGGACGTACGACATGGAGATGTACAAGAGACGCAACGAAGTTGAGCGCTTGTTCCGGCGATTGAAGGGCTTTCGCCGTATCTTCTCTCGCTTCGAGAAGCTGGATGTGCTCTTCCTAGTATTCGGCCAATCTGGCATTGTCAGTTAGTACGTGAGCCCAGACAGGATGCTACCTTGGGGATAGACGAAGGGTTGTGGGATGTGAGGTGGTCATGGTGCAGGAGAAGTACGGAGTCCGGCTGGCAACACAGGAAAAGGGACGGCTCAGGAAGATGATCAGGGCTGGGAGGAGTTCCGCACAGGCGATTACCCGGGCCCGCATCCTGATCAAGATAGATGAGGGCTGGACCGCCCCCCAGGTGGCCACCGCACTGGACGTGTCGGAGCGGACCGTGTTCCGCACCAAGCGGCGGTATGCCGAGGAAGGACTGGACGAGGTGCTGAGGCACCATAACCAGGTCAACCGGCCCAGAAAGGTGGATGAAAGGGTGGAGGCCCACCTGATAGCCTTGGCCTGCAGCCCGGTGCCCGACGGTCATGACCACTGGACCATGCGGGCCCTGGCGGGCAAGGTGGTGGAGTTGGGATTGGTGGAGTCTTTATCTCCCGAGACGGTCCGCCTGCGGCTAAAAAAAACACGCTCAAGCCGTGGCTCAAGAAACAATGGTGCATCCCCAAGGTAGGTGGAGAGTTCGTGGCGGCCATGGAGGACGTGCTGGATCTCTACGCCGAGCCCTACGATCCGCAGAGGCCGGTGGTCTGCTTTGACGAGACCTCCACCCAGTTGCTGGCCGACGTGAGGGAACCGCTGCCGGCAAAGCCTGGGAGGCCGAGGCGTGAGGACTACGAATACCAGCGGGGAGGGACGCGCAACCTGTTCCTCACCTGTGAGCCTCGCCGGGGCTGGCGCCACGTGGCGATAACCCGGCAACGCACCATGCAGGACTTCGCTCAGCAGATGCGGTGGCTGGTGGATGAGGCCTACCCCGATGTCCCGGTGATTCGGCTGGTTCTCGACAATCTGAACACGCATCGGATGGCCTCGCTTTACGAGACTTTCCCGGCGGCCGAGGCCCGGCGCATCGCCAAGCGGCTGGAGTTGCACCACACTCCCAAGCACGGAAGCTGGCTGAATATGGCGGAGATCGAGTTCAGCGTGCTGGCCCGGGCCTGCCTGCGCGGACGCAACGGAGATGAGGACAGCCTGGAAAGAGCCGTCAGCGCCTGCGTGTCAGAGCGGAACGCGATAGGAGCTACCATTAACTGGCGGTTCACTGCCCAAGACGCCAGACGCAAACTCCATCGCCTCTATCCCTGCCAATCCTGATTTGGTTCAGTACTAGGCTTCATCCTACTCACTCTTATAGTCGATGCGTTGCGTTAGTGTGAACAGGCCCTAGCCCCTGGAGGGGCGCCGTCTGAAAAAACGGCTATTCCTATACCCCACGACGCCACCGGGACCAGAGGATGAGCGACGTGGAGAAGGCAGAGGCGCTGGCACGGGTGGCTTCCTCCGGTCTCCCAAAGCGCAAGGTCCTCGGTGAGCTTGGAGTCCCCAAGAGCGCCTACTACCGGTGGCTAAGGCGGAAGAACCAACAAGGACTTGAGGACGATGCAGGAGGCGGCAAGCCTCCATGGAACAGACTCACTTCCCAGGAAGTCGACAACGTTCTGTCGGCAGCCAGGTAGACGCCGGAGCTGAGCTGCCACCAGTTGGCTGTGTGGACCACCGACAACCAGGGCTTCTCGGTATCAGAATCTACGGCCTACCACATCCTGCGCAGGGAGGGTCTGGTGAAGAGGCCTGGAGATGTGGCTGGTCGCGGGCAAGGAGTGCCACCGAAAGACCACCGGCCCCCACCAGATGGGGGCCACAGACGCCTCCTACTTCAGAGTCGTAGGCTGGGGCTGCTACTGCCTGGTCACCGTGATGGACGACTACTCTCGTTTCATCCTGGCCTACAGGCTTCCAAGGGACATTACTTCCGACTCCCTCATCAAGGTGGTGCACGAGGCTGTGGACAGGACGGGCATGGAACAGTCCCTGTAACAGACCGGACCAGGTTGCTAGGCGACAACGGCCCTGGCTATGTGTCAAGGGCCTTCAAGGACTGCCTGAGCTTGGTGGGCATCCGACACATCCTTGCGACCCCTTTCCACCCTCAGACCGACAGAGTAAGCTGGGGCGCCGCCACCAGACCTCAAGCGGTATGTGAACCAACTGCCGTATGAGATGCCTTCAGACTTGGAAGCAGGTATAGCCGTCTTCGTTAGCTACTACAACTATCGGCGCTACCACAAGGTCCTGGGGAACGTCACACCCTCGGACGTGCTAAGGGGCAGGCGAGAAGAGATACTAGAACGCAGGAACGAGGTCAAAGCCAAAACCATCCAAAACCGCAGACACTGCAACAGGGCCCTCAGAGAGCTAACCAGACCCCCATCCAACCCCTGATCTCTCGGGTCTTAAATCGTCCCACTTTTGCTGGTTGCCAACAGTCAAGGCGGCCACGCCCTGTGCGCACGAGTCTCGGCAAAGTTGGGGAGATCCTCGGTGACACTAATTGTTGCGATGAACTTGTGCGGTCGATTGAGTTCGATCTTCATGGGGTTGGTTCCGTGGCTTCTATCAGACATCCAGACTTCTTGACGCGTTGGCCGTGGCGGCGGGTTCGTTGTATGTAGCAGCGAAGACCATCTCGGAAAGCCACCGGCGGAACGAATCGTTGTCGCTGAACTGCTTGAACAACTCGGTGTGGTCTGCGAGAAGCTCGGTCATGGCGCGTTCCAGGGCTTTGTCGTGCTCGATTCGGGCGTTCTGCTGGTCAGAGTTAGCCATCGCGTTCTGGTAGGCCCTGTCACCGGCAACCTTCGCGGGCAGCTCTTCGGCAATCACCTTCTCGATCTTGTCTTGGTCCTTCCACTGGATGTTGCCGAACCGGTCGTTGAACTCCCTGATGATGTTGGAGAGCCGCTCCATCTCCGGTTCCGGCTTCTGCCCTCCGCCGCTGGTGAATACCGGCTCAATCTCGGCGTCCTCGTCGGGAAGCTGGATTTCCCGCACCGCCTGCTTCTCCACCCGATAGCTGTCCATGTCGATGGCTTCGAGAATCCCCTTCGACAGGTCGTCCTCGATGGGTGCAGGCAGCTTGGGAACGAGGAAGGTCAGGAAGATGGAGAGCTTCTCCCATTCGACGTAGGTGTAGGGCAGGATGGCCGCCAAGAACCCATAGGCCCGGAGAAACGCCTTCGCCTTTCCCTTGAAGTCCACCTGGCCGTCTTCGTCCAACTGTTCCCGGTAGACCGAGACGCAGGTGTCCAGGATGGGATCAAGTTGGTCGCGGTCGGCTCCCGAAAGGTACCGCTCCACCAACTCGTCCAACTGCGCCGGGGCGTAGACCTGATAGCCATCAAGCGCCGCCTTGAGGTCGTGCAGCCTGTCTGGGTCGGTCTCTTCCGCCAGGACCGTGGTCCGGTAGTAGTCGGCAAAGGCGTCCTGGATCGTGTCGGCGTCGTTGTTGAAGTCCAGCACGAAGGCATCGTGCTTCTTCGGGTGTGCTCGGTTGAGACGCGACAGCGTTTGCACGGCCTTGACGCCAGACAAAATCTTGTCCACGTACATCGTGTGCAGCAGCGGCTCGTCGTAGCCGGTCTGGAACTTGTCTGCGCAGACCAAGAAACGATACGGGTCCTCCCGAATCCTGTCTGCGATCAGGTTCGACGAGAAGCCGTTAAGGGATGCCTCGGTGACCTTCGCGCCGTCGTGCTCGTGCTCCCCGGAGAAGGCGGCGATGGCCAGGTAGGGGCTCTTGCGCTCCGCCATGTAGTCCCGGATGGCGTAGAAGTAGCTGATGGCCCGCTGGATGCTGCTCGTGACCACCATGGCTCGCGCCTGGCCGCCTATCTTCTGCAAGCCGGCCACCTGTTCATGAAAGTGATCGACCATGATCTCCGCCTTCAGGCGGATGGCGTGCTCGTTGTCCTCCACGTAGCGCCGCAGCTTCTTCCCGGCCCGCTTGGTGTCGAACTCCGGGTCTCCCTCCACCGTCTTGATCAGCCGGTAGTAGCTGTCCACCGGCGTGTAGTGCTCCAGCACGTCGATGATGAAGCCTTCTTGGATCGCCTGCTTCATCGTGTAGACATGGAATGGGAGATGCCTGGTGTTCCCGCCCTCTGGCGACGGGTCGCCGAAGATTTCCAGGGTCTTGTTCTTGGGGGTGGCAGTGAAGGCGAAGTAGCTGGCGTTGGGCAGCAGCTTCTTGCTCTCCATCAGCCGGTTGATCTTGTCCTCGGTGGTCTCTTCTTCACCCTCTGAACCGGCCTCTCCCAGTGCCATCGACACCGATGCCGAAGTCCGTCCGCCTTGGCTCGAATGGGCCTCATCGATGATGATGGCGAACTTGCGCCCGCGGTGCTCATTGCCGATGGCGTCCAGGATGAAGGGGAACTTCTAGACGGTGGTGATGACGATCCGCTTGCCATCCTGGAGCAGGGTGCGCAGGTGGCCGGAGCTTTCGGCATGGCCCACGACGGAGCCGACTTGGGCGAACTGCTTGATGGTGTCTCGTATCTGCTTGTCCAGTATCTTGCGGTCCGTAACGACGATGGCCGAATCGAAGAGTGCCTTGCCGTCCTGCTCCAGCCCGATTAGCTGGTGGGCCAGCCACGCGATGGAGTTCGACTTTCCGCTGCCCGCCGAGTGCTGAATCAGATACTTAGGGCCTACTCTCCTGGTGGACGCGTCTGCCAACAGCCTGCGTACCACGTCCAACTGGTGGTAGCGGGGCCATATCTGCTCTCGCCTCTTGCGTCCGGTCTTGTCGTCCCTCGTCTCCACGATCTGAGCGTAGTTCTCGATGATGTCGGTGAGCCCATCGCGGGTGAGGACCTGCTTCCACAGGTAGTCGGTCTTGAGGCCGTTGGGGTTCGGCGGATTGCCCTTGCCGTCATTCCACCCCTTGTTGAAGGGCAGGAACCACGACGCCTTGCCCTTGAGATGAGTACAGAACTTCACCTCGTGGTCGTCCACGGCGAAGTGGGCCAGGCAGCGGCCCAGCTCGAAGAGCTTCTCACTGGGGTGTCGGTCGCGCTTGTACTGCTCGACGGCGTCGTCTACCGTCTGCTTCGTCAGGCTGTTCTTCAGCTCGAAGGTGGCGGCGGGCAGGCCGTTGATGAACAGGCACAGGTCCAGGGCAAGCTGGGTCTGGTCCCGGCTGTAACGGAGCTGCCTCGTCACGCTGAAGCGGTTCTGCCCGTACTGGACATTGGCCTTCTCGTTCCCGGGCGACGGCGTGCCGTACATCAGGTCGATCTGGTTCGGCCCGTGCTTGACGCCCTTGCGCAAAACGTCGATGGTCCCTCGCTTCGCGACCTCCCCTTGCAGCCGGGCCAGGAACTTGCGCCGCGTTGGGCTGTCCTGGCCGAGATCCAGCGATTCGGCGGCAATAGGTTGGGTGGCGTGGAGGAAGGCGGAGAGCTGGGCCAGGTCCACGCAGTACTCCCGGTCATAGTCCTTCGGGTCTCCCGCAAATCCATCCGGCACTGTAGCTGGACGGACGCTCGCGCACCATGCCTCCCTGTGAAGGGTCGCAGGCGGCGCCCGTCAGCGCTGTGCAGATGAGGCCCTCCAGCCCCTTTTCGCTGGTGTCGGTAGTCACGCTATGCCTCGCCTCTCATCGGGATGTGGACTTCCCGCACTTCACCGGGCCGTATCCCCTCAAGGGCGGTGCGGATAGCCTCCGCTCGCCGCGATATGCGGGGCCAGGCAGTGTTCATCAGGACGACTACGGCCACTCGTCTGTTTGACATGTTCTGTTGGTGTCGGATGTCCTGGTCGGTAGTTATCAAGACCTCATAACCGGCTTCTTCAGCTCGCTCCAGCAAGTCCCCGTTCGACAAGGCATCCCAGCCGTGCTCTCTGGCCTCTTCGACGTCATGGCCGAAGAGGCGGCGGCGCAATTGCCTGGGCGTCCCGTTATCAAACAGGATTCGCATGGGTGACCTTGTCTCGGAGTTCCTGCGCCACGTGCTCGAGAGCCGCCTTCACCTCCGATTCCTCCACCCCGCCGAACCACTCAATGAAGTCGTGGATCGTCGCGCCCTCCGCAAGGTTCTCAAAGAGGGCATACACGGGCAGCCGCGTGTTCTTGAACACCCAATTGCCGCTCACCTTGCCGGGCACGCTTTCCACTGCCGGGCACTTGCTCCAGTCCGTCATGCTCTCACCTCTCTTTCGATCGCCGACTCTTCCTCAAGATTGTCGGCGTCGCAAAGGTCTTCGTCTAGACCGTGTATCTGTAGAACGCTCTCCGCTATCGGCTCTGCCTCGTCGTCCTCATCCGGCAGCCGAGCCGCCGCCTCGCGCACGTCCAGCTTGCCCGTCACCACGTCGGCGATGAGCCGGGTGCGGTACTCCTGCACCAACTCGATCTGCCTGCGGGCGCGGGCGATTGCGGCGTCTTTATCGTCAATGGCTATATCCAGGTGTTCCACTATGGCACTCTGCTCTTCGACGTGTGGCAAGTACACAGGAGTTTCGAGCAAGGTATCGTCGTATAGCCTTAGGAAGCCTGCGGTGCCCGTACCCAAGCCTGTGGCATTCTGTCGAAAGTACGCTCTGTAGGAAGAGGTCCTGAGCAAATCACTCAGGAACTTCATGTCAATTGGAGATCTCCCTTCAAACACGGAGTAATCAGGACTCACAAGGCCATCTACAGCGGAGTTGAATATCAGTCCATTGTTGGCTTGCAGGCGATTGACCACAAGCTGGCCCGCGCTAACCAGCTTAAAGCCGACCAGAGACCGACTTTGCGGTGGTCGCTTGAAATGGTCGGCGTAGACCACCACGCCATGTTCCCGGCGCAGCGATAAGGGAGTCTCGCTACCGCTAGTCGACCTTCTATCAACTGGCCGAAGGACCGTCTTTAATCGCCTACGCTCCCAATGCCGCGGTACGTCGCCCAGCCACTCCACGCCGGCGGGCTTCAGGCATACGTTGGGGTCGAGGCCGCGAGTGACGGCCCGGTTGACGACGGCCTGCTTCTCCTCCTCCAGCAGCGCAATCAGCTTCCGCTTGGCGCTGACGTACCGTCGGATGCGCCGGCCCACGTGGTCCAAGTAGCGGACAATGGCGTGCTGCTCGGGGAGGGGTGGTACTCCTACAAGTTCCGACAGATAACTGGAGGCGTCTATGTTTTGAATCCCCGTGGTCTGCTTGATGGATCTCTTGTTTACCCCGAGGGCATATAGCGTTGCATGCAGGTATGTCTGATAGGTTGGATCGTAGCTTTCTCTTAGGACCATTCTTCCGACAAAGTTGGAACAGACGGCTTGGAAGTGGTGGTCGTATAGCATCACGGCTCCCACTGGTTGCTGTTCTCCTCCGCCTGACTTCTCCAAGAGAAGGTCGCCTTTTCTCAAAATACGGCCGGATCGCTCGTTAGGTTTAACTGAGCGCAGCGTAAGTTTGTCAGTACGGATACGGTGATTCCGCCTATCGAAGTCGGCGACACGGATGCAGGGTAGATCACCGGTTCCATCAGGGTCACTTCCCCATACGCCGTTGATTTGGCTTTCCACAGATGTGCTCAGCCTTTCGACTGCCCAATGCTCCGGCACGACGCCCAGCCAGTCGACGCCAGAGGGCTTGTAGGCGGGGTAGGGGTGGGGGGGGGGGGGGGTTAGTGGCATTGCGGTGCTCATTGCCAACCCTTTTTGTAGTCCCTTGTCCTGTTGCGTGCAAATGGCCCGCGTGAGTTCTTGGGGGGTGTCCCATCTCTACGCACGAAAGCTCGGTGTATCCATTCGGCAATCTTGGCAGGCGCCCAAGGGTCCGGCCAATCGCATATAAGCGAGTAAGAATCGGCTTCTGTCCAATTGTCCGCCAGACGAGGGGGAATCAAGTGAGGGTCTAGCTTCTTGTTCCGACCATGATTGGGGTGATTTGGAAGCACGATACTCAACAACCCACACCTGGGATTCTTCTTGGTCTTCCTGATGCTGGAACCGATCTCCCAGTCTACGTGCTTGCGCTGCCAAGTGCGAGGGCCTATCAGGACGATCGTAACGGTGGCGTCCCTGATGTATTCGTCACGTATCTTCTGCCGTACCGTTGCTGTCTTCAGATCAGTGTCGTCAATGTTTCCCGTATCGACAGACCTGTCCACGATGCGCTTTCCCATCATCAGAACGAAGTCTTCTTTCCATTTGATGTCGTTCTCATGGAAGCTGATGAAGACCTTATGCTTGAGTATGTTTGAGGCCATGTTCATTCCCCAGCTACAGGATTAGCTGCCACGCCAGTGTGACGGTGCCGACGACGGCGACGTAAAACGGCACTACCGAGAAGGACCCGAACATGGACCAAAGGAATCCGCGTACTACGGAGCCTTCCGGCGTCACGGCGTAGACGTCTGAAGCGCATACCTCTCCTGCGTGGACTTTCCCAACAAAGGTCTTGTACGACTTACGAAACCTTCTCTCTAGCATCAGGTAGTAAGCATCCAGCAGGTAGAACAGCACCGTAGGCGCCAGCGCTATCAGCGCGTGCCTCGGCTCTCCCGTCCGCGCCACCAGCACCAACGTCGCAGCGACGAGAGTGACGCACCATACCTTGCAGGAGCGGCTGTTCTCCGCCATGCGTCGTATCACGTCTTGCATGATCTCAACGTGCTTCTGAACTGCGGAGGATTCCACTCCATAGTTTGCGCTCTCTGCCATTTAGCCGCCGCCTCCCACAATGCCCACCAGCAATCCCTTCGTCTCCCGCTCCAGGGCCAGGATGTCGGCCCGTATCTCCTCCAGTGGGCGCAAGGGCTGGGGCCTGTAGGCTGGGTAGGGGTGCGAGGATAAGAGTCATTGGGCGCGCACCTCCCGCAGAATGTTACACAGGTACAGATGCCAGCCTGTCGATGTCGACTACCCCACTCTCCTGGAAGTCAGTCAGCATTGGATACTGCTTGTCGGCGTTCCGCGTCAGGTAGAGCCGCTCGCGAGCGCCAAGGCTCTCCATATCTTCATGCACCACGAAGGAGATAAAGGGCAACGCCAGCTTCTTAAACTCTAATAGGGCGATAGCCACACTCTTCGCCTTATCATTGCCCAGCACACCGAACACATACAGCGATCGTCGGTTGTGCTCCAAGGCCCAATCTACAGTCATCGGGAAATCTGGTATTGGCGGTACATCCGCTACCGGACTGTATATGCTGAGCGATTCCACCACATACTGCCTTAAGTCATCGTAGAAGGCGCTCCGCACAACTTCCCTGGACCAGTAGCGCATATTGCAGACCTTCTGCACGCATCCGGCATACTGCAGAATGCTCTCATGCAACCGCTCCCTTGATGAGTCCAAGAAAAGGTTGCCGCCCTCCTTGCGGACGCCATTGTTAATGAGAATGCTCTCGAGGATTCTCTGACGTGCGGGCGTGGAC
The DNA here is from genome assembly GCA_965224415.1 of Dehalococcoidia bacterium. Lineage (GTDB taxonomy): Bacteria > Chloroflexota > Dehalococcoidia > Lucifugimonadales > JAGWBF01 > DAOUJI01. The sequence goes on from CBDCZB010000004.1 coordinate 363,008, forward strand.
GGGTCAAAGGTGTATGAGAGCCGCATGAGGGTGAGACCGTAGTCGCAAAGTCGCACGGTCCCGTTGCCTGCGGGGCTGTCCTGCACATAGATCTCTACCATGTCCCCGTCCTCGTGCAGGATGGGGACTATGATCTGAAAGATGCCGTCCCGCCGCTCATAGACGTCCAGCCCCTTCAGCAACCCGCCGTTCAGAAGTTGTCTGGCGCCGCTAAGGTCCATCGAACAACCTCCCTTGCAATAGCTCCAGCAACTTCTCGCTTTCCGCTATGGCGGTATCTTCGATGAAGGCCGCGATGGCTTGTTCGAAGGTAGAATACCTGTCGGTTGGGTCCCGGTCGCGCTCTTGGGGATGGGAACTGCCGGAGGTAAGCTCGTTGGCCGCGATGCGATGGATGTGAGGTTGTGCAAAGTGCCCATCTGGAGCTCGGCTGGTCTCGCCGTGCGGGCCGTTGTAACGCAGGATGGTTATCGCACCGAGTACGGGAATGTCGGAATGGTAGCGCAGTCCTATCGAGTAGTTTTCTATGAAGGTCATGTTCTGGCGGATAAACACAGAGAATCTCTGAGACGGATCACTTTCCGCCCGCAAGTCCAAATTTCGGCGTCTGTTGTTATCCACCTCCGAGTACCCAGTGGAAGGCGTTTGGTTCACAATTATTTTGGGCAGCCCGATCAGCCGCGCTATGTCGTCGTCAGTCAGCACGCTGCCCTCCCTGACTCACAGCTTAAACGCCCATGCCGCTTCCCACAATCTCCGCCAACAGCCCCTCTGTCTCCTGCTCCAGTGCCAGGATGTCCGCCCGTATCTCCTCCAATGGTCGAAGGCACTGTGGCTTGTAGAAGCGACGCGTGAAGCTGATCTCGTAGCCTATCTTCACGCTGTCGGGCACGTACCAGGCGTCCGGGGTGTAGGGCAGCACCTCGCGGCGGAGGAAGGCTTCTATGCCGCCTTCCTCTAGGAGCAGCACCTGCTCGGCGTCCCGCAGGGCCGGGTCCGGCTCATGCTCTACCACGGTGCTCTGACCATCCACGGCAGCTTCGATCAGTCCACGGATTGGGTCCGATTCCACCGCACCCGGCTTGTGGGTCTTCTTGATGATGGGTGCGGCGGCCTCTTCGCGGGATGCCATCGCCATCTGCAATAGGTTCTTCCGCTTGGCCGTCAACTTGACGCCATGCGCGGAGGCATCCGCCACAACGACTTCCATGAATCGGTTGAAGCCGGGGTGAGGTCCGGCGCCCAGCACTGTCGCCACCCGATCGATGACGTTGGCGAGCGGCTCTTCCTTTGCGTCACGACAGGCGGCTCGGAAGCGCTGGCGCTGGTCCGGCGATAGATCGACGGTGAGCCGCAACGGGCGCTCCACGGTGACCTTCCAGTAGCCGAAAGCCTCGTTGGGGAATATCTTCGACTGCTCCGTCTCCTCGAAGGCAAGGAAGGCATCGCAGATGCGCCGGATGTCCTCGTCGGATAACTCGCAGTTCTTGCTGCCCAGGTTCTTGCGCAGCGGCCGGGACCACTGCGTGGCGTCTATGAGCTGAACCCGGCCCCGGCGGTGCGCCGCCTTCCGGTTGCTGAGCACCCAGATGTAAGTGGCGATGCCCGTGTTGTAGAACATGTTGAGCGGCAGGACAACGATGGCCTCCAGCCAATCGTTCTCAATGATCCAGCGGCGGATGTTGCTCTCACCCTGCCCTGCGTCGCCGGTGAAGAGGGAGCTTCCGTTGTGGACCTCGGCGATGCGGCTGCCGAATGGGGTGCCGTTCTTCATCTTGCTCAGCATGTTGGCCAGGAACATCATCTGGCCGTCGCTGGAGCGGGTGATGAGGGAGTAGTCAGCGTCGCCAGCGTGCTCCACGACGAAGCGCGAGTCCATGATGTCGGACTTGCCGCCCATGCGTTCCAGGTCAGTCTTCCAGCTCTTGCCGTAGGGCGGATTGGAGAGCATGAAGTCGAACTCCCGGGCTGGGAAGGCGTCGGCGGAGAGGGTGGAGCCGAACTGCATGTTGTCAGCCTCGACGCCTTCGCCCTTCAGGATGAGATCGGCTTTGCTGATGGCGTAGGTCTCGGAATTGACCTCCTGGCCGTACAGGTGGATGGACACCTCCTTGCCCTGCTCGGCGGCCAACTGCGTGAGGGTCTCCTCGGCAACGGTCAGCATCCCGCCGGTGCCGCAAGCGCCGTCGTAGACCAGGTAGGTGCCGGACCGCACCGCATCGGCAACCGGCAGGAAGACGAGGCGGGCCATGAGCTGCACCACATCCCTCGGAGTGAAGTGTTCACCGGCCTCCTCGTTGTTCTCCTCGTTGAAGCGCCGGATGAGCTCTTCGAAGACCGTGCCCATCCCGTGGTTGTCCAGGCCCTCCAGCCGCACGGAGCCGTCGGCGTTCAGGACGGGGCGCGGGCTGAGGTTGATCGACCTGTCCAGGAACTTCTCCAGCAGGAAGCCGAGGGCGCCGGTGTCCACGAGCCTGGGAATCTGATTGCGGAACTCGAACTTGTCCAAGACCTCCTGGACATTGGGCGAGAAGCCGTCGAGGTACGCCTGGAAGTCGGCGCGGAGCCTCTGCTGCTGGCCGATGGAGGTCAGGTCGCGGAGACGGAAGGAGGACGTGTTGTAGAAAGCCTCGCCGGAGGCCTGGCGCAGTGCCTGGCCCTGGTCGGTGATGCCAGCGGCGTCCAACTGGGCCTTCATGCGGAGCACCGCTTCCTTCGTCGGTTCGAGAACCGAGTCGAGGCGGCGGATGACCGTCATGGGCAGAATGACATCGCGGTACTTGCCCCGTACGTAGACATCTCGAAGCACGTCGTCCGCGATGCCCCATATGAAGCTGCTGTTGTTCAGGTCGCTCACTGGCTCGTCATGCTCCTGTAGGCTGCCTTGACCATCTGGTCAAGGACAGCGGCAGTGTCCTCGTTCAATCGAGGATCGGAAAGGAGACACGACGAAATCACTGCTAGAGGTTCCGGCTCCTTCTTCGAATCACCTCCCCTGACGAACCTGTCTACGTCCAGCGCCGACCACGCCGCCAAGGCCGCGAGACCGTTCACGTCAGGGTGCTTGCCTTGGGACATACGGCTCAAGGTGGAGGCACTGATCCCGCACTCCTCCGCCACTTGCTTCCAGGTGCACTGGCGGGCTTGCCTCTCTGCGTCCAGAGCGGCGAAGAAGGCGCCGCCGTCGAACCTCGCTGTCCTAGCCATGGGCCTCTTCTGCTTGGGTCACATACCAGATAGCCATCACCGGCAGTGGAATGGACTTTTCATTCGATTATCGCAACTGCATAATGCGTTTGCAATATCTCAAAGGGACTGGTAATCGTTCAGACCGGAGGAGGCGTATGATTCACTCTTCCTTGGGAGAGGGTTAGGGTAAGAGTGGGCACGGCACTGTCGCGCCCACCCGCGAGGAATCTCGCATGAGGAGGTGCATCAATTGGCACGCGCATATCGACTCGGTGAGCCTGCCCTGCTTGGCAAGGTTGGCTACTTTCGGATGACGCAAGACGAGCACGAAGCGATGAGGTCCGCCGCGAAAGCGGCTGGCATGTCGTTCTCAGCATACGTGCGTCAGCGTCTCGGTCTAGATGCGCCGAAAATCCGGGCTCGTGATCAGCTTCGCGGCCCGTCCAACTGTACCTGCGGCCTTGCTATTGTAGAAGCCTATAGGCTCTGTCCGGAGCGCGATTGCCCTTATCGGTAGCCTCAGGGGCAGAGCCTGCTCCCTAGGATGGCGTCACAGCCCCATCCAAAGCTCAAAGACAGTTCTGCCTACCGTCAACTTAGGCCCACCATTTTGTACGGTAGACAGTACTGAGCCGTTCAGCGGCATCTGCTCGGCGTTCCTACCGGGTATGAGGCTATCGTGTGGCATGGGGACGGTGTAGTGCATAAGGGCGTTGCCGGGTATGACGACGATCTCCTTGACGAAGGTCTCGATGAAGGCCCTGCGCTCGGTCAGTTCGCTCTCGTTCAGAAATTCGCTCATGTCCTGGGCGTAGGCCGCAATCGTTTCGACGTCGTCCAGGACCACCCCGGTGCTCTGAGAAGACGACCCGCGCCTCATCTGCAACGATCTCCAGCTGTTCCTGGCGCTCCCGGTGCTTCCCGATGTGGGAGGCTGCGTTCGAGATGTCGAGCTCGGAGTTCTCGATGACGCGCCAGATGCGTTTCAGCCTCCGCTTCATATCCTCAACCTCCTCCTCGATGGTCTCCAGCCTCTGTGCTGCTCACGGGCCACCCCGTCGATCCTCTCGTTCGGCATCGTCACCAGGCGCCGCCAGCCCCGGGATGGAAGGGGCTGTGAAAACGCCGCACCCGCGGTTTTACGCGCAGGCGCATAGAATCCTCTGGGCAAGTGGTGCATGCCTTGGAATTCTGTCCTGAACGCGGGACGAGCGGGTGGGTGCATAGTACGCGAGAAGTCATCGAGCTTCCCTAGACTCTGGTGGAGGTGACTGAGCACTTCATTTAGGCCCGCATGTGAGGACTACGCAGAAGACGGCGGCTGCCGCAGGGTCAGTTGTAGGGACTGGCGGTGAAGCGTCAACGTTTTGGGGTCAATCTTGTGAGTCTGATGATGACGTTGCGGGAGGAGGGATGGCTGCCGTTCCGGCCGATTCAATGGTATCTGCAAACCGTGCATCAGTTCGGCCTGAGCGTTGGGGTCATCCTTAGGACCAACCATCAGGCCGCCCAAAAAGCCCAATCAGCAATTCGCACCCAGCCTTGCCGCCCGATAACAACGCTACACAACGTAGCCTGAGCAATTTGGTGATTAGCCGTAAGATGAGTGGCGGCACACGGTCTGAACAGGGCACGTCCAGTAAAATGGTCTTGGTATCCCTCTTTGGATGCTGGCAGCCTCAAAACCTCAATCCGCTCTTTGAATGGGGCAGTCTACCCCTCTCTCATCAACTCTGAACAGTTACTGAAACGAACCATACGCAACGGCGAGGTAGTGATTGGAGCTTCTCCAAGAGGGGATGCTGACCTATCCAGGCTGGAAGCCCTGTTGAACCATTATCCCTACGACTTCTTCTCAATAGACATGCAGCACAGTGCTTTGAACGAAGTGAGACTGAGCGACTTCCGCGGGATGGCCGCGGAGCTAGAGACGCCGGTCAAGTTGCACAACAAGCATCCGCGCGAAGCGTGTCTAATCGGCTCCCTTTTCGATTTGGGGATCGCTGAGGCGCCCCATATCGACAACGTCGAGACGATGAGGGAGGGCGTGGATGCCTCTACTATCCTCCCATTAGGAGGTAAAAGGGGTTGGGGCGGTGTGAAAACATAGCGTGGGCTTCACCGGCGGCGGCCAGCCCCACTCCCGCCAAACCAAGGCCGACTACGCCGAGTACTGGGCAAGTACAGGCATCCTCATGCTTCAGGTGGAGTCCGGCGAGTCCGCGATCAATGTCTGCCAGCTCTGCCTGCCAGGAGTGGACTGCCTTTGATGGAGGCCCAACCCTGACTCCAATGACCTGGCCTTCAGCCGTAACCAGCGCTCCGAAATCCCCTTGATGACCCGCCTGGAGCGCGTGGCTTACACGATAGAGAAGGTGAAGAATACTCACGTCAAGGTCGGCATGAGGAGTTTAGGTCGGGAGAACCGGGGAATGTGACTGGAGATGGGTGCACTGTGCTCATGGAGACCGTCGGGAGCTAGATCCACATACGCGCTAGTCGTCGCCAATGATCAAAGAGGGGCGGCCTAGATAGGACCCGTATGCTATTGTTGTAGCGGAACTCGATCCCCTGCTGCGCTCTCTCGCGGCTGACTACTGCCGAGTCAGGTGCGACTTGTGGTAACTGTTCAGAGTCGGCTAAGTCTGCGGGGTATCGCTGGTCAAGAACCAGGTGGCAAGATACACCATAGACATGAATCTCCCTACACTCCAAACTGGAGCTATCCTCAGTCTGAAGAGTTACAACCTGTGAATATTGTGGCCAGGTTCGCCGCTGCTCTCTATAATAGTTCCGTACCGATAATGCCCTTGCGCCCGAGGGTCGTGCCCTATGACGGCGGGCTTGTGGCGCCAAAGGAGAGGGTCATGGAAGGACGCTACCCCAACGGACTAATCTTTGCGCTAACCAACTGTGCCAACCCCGAGAAGGAGGCGGAGTTCAACCGCTGGTATAACCACATACATCTGCCCGACGCGTCAGCGCCGGGGATATTCGTGAACCCCATGCGGCTCGCCAACGCGGATCCCAAGCCGGGTGAGCCAGGGTACCTGGCCATGGGCGAGTGCACCTGGGACGACGTTTCGGCTGCCTGGGAGGTCCAGCAACAGCAGTCTCCCTCGCGCCAGAATCCGGAGCGCATGTCGCCCCTGGTGGATGTGCAGCTTGTAGGGCTGTTCAAAAAACTAGGCGGCCAGTTCCGCTCCGCCATCCGGCCGGTCACCGGAAATCTGGTTGTGCTGCTGAACTGTGACGACCAGAGCCGGGAAGGGGAGTTCAATCGCTGGTACAACGATGTCCACATCCCAGATGTACTGGACACCGGGCTGTACCACACTGCATACCGGTATGAAAGTCTGGACATCGAGGGGTCCAAGGGAAAGTACCTCAACCTCTTCGAGACGGACCGAGCGGACCCCGGTCAGGCCCTGCGCGAACTGACGACAATCGGCGAGGAATGGGAGCAGCAGGGACGAATGTTCCACGGTATGTCACTGATCTATACTCTAGCTATGAGGCGCGTCTGGCCCATGGACTAGCGCTCACCTGACCTAAAACATGAACGGGAGCCTCTCGTTCGTAGTGAGCCCGTCGAATCATCAAGCCTGTAGGCCTTCACTCTGGCCTGCGGGCCATCCCTCTCCGCGAGGGCTAGGGGCACCTTCGGGGCCGGCGCGCTATGCCGTGGCCTTAGCTTTTTTCGCCTTCTCTTGGAAGTGCGGTATGACATACTTCCCAAAGAGACGGATCGAGTTCATGCTGTCTTGGTGGGTGGTGCCAAAGACAGCCTGAAAGTCGAGCATGAGTTCTTCTAGGCCCGCCGCCTCATATTGCTCCGCGAACTCGATACAGGCGTCGGGGTCACCAAAGCACCAACACGCGTCGTCCAGCAGACTGTCAAGATCATCGGGCGCCTGATAGGGCGGATCGTTCTGAACGTGCTGCAACTGGTCCACCGATTTCTCGGACGGCCAGTCCTCACGGCCCCTTGACCAATGCAGCCGCCGTCGTAGTTGGCCCTTCTTGTTTTGGATGACCACCGACTCCGCACCCCTCTGCCTCGCCCGTTGGTTGTTTTCCTCACATAAGGCTATCGTTTCACCGATCGCATGGTCGTTGACAAAACTCCCAACCGGCTTGGCATCCCTTATTGCCTCTTTGTAGGTTTTTACAAACCTTTGCACCCTCTCAAGACCAAACCTGACATGAAGCATGCATCCGAGGCCCAAATTTCCTGCCATACGGGCCGTATCCTCCTGGCCGGCTGCTGTCCATATGGGTGGGTGCGGCTTCTGCAAGGGCTTGGGGGCTATCTCACGGGGTGGTACGTTATAGTATTCACCTTCAAAGGAAAAGACATCCTCGGTCCAGATGCGAGGGATCATAGACAGGGCTTCCCGAGTCATACCAGCAGAGTCGTCAATGTTTACGCCGAAGGGGACGGTAAAGTAAGGATTTGGCGGACGGCCTATGCCCAGGTCCACCCGGCCATTGCTCAGCAGGTCGAGGGTGGATACCTTCACGGCAACGTGCAGCGGGTGGTGAATGGGAGACAACACCATCCCAAAACCCAGGCGCATCTTTGAGGTTCGCTGGCTGACAGCGCTCAGCATCACATCGGGGGCGCTGGCAGTGGACCAATTGGGCGAAAAGGGGTGTTCCGTCATCCACACAGCGTCAAAGCCCATCTCTTCAGCGTAGATGATTTGCTCCATGGCTTCCTGCAGGCACTTGTACTCTCCGTCGGCTGTCCAGGGTTCGGGGAAACGAAGCTGGAAAAATATGCTGAATCTCATCAGTTAGCTCCTCCTGGCTTTTCGGGACCTCCGAAACCCGCTTAGAATTTCATTGAAGCCGAGGATGGCAGGCCTGTAGCAGCCTCGACATAACCGGGTCTTAACCTTCGGGCCCGACCACAGCTAGAGGAGGCTCCCCCAGTAGCACCCGCCCGATGTTGGCCCAACAGAATCGTACTCCTCGTACTGAGCTTTCCTGAGTGCCACCCGCTCTATGGGGCGTGGCGACCACGTTGTCTAGATCGAACAGAGGGTTGTCAGGAGACGGAGGCTCAGGGTCGAAAACGTCCAGGGCGGCCCCTGCGATGCTTTTGTTTTTCAGGACGCGATAGAGAGCCTCTTCGTCCACTATACCACCCCTACCGGTGTTGATAAGGTAGGAAGTTGGTTTCATTAACGCCAGCTCGTGCTCCCCGATGATCTTCCGTGTCTTGGAATAGTAGGGCAAATGGAGGGACACGATGTCCGACCGGCGCATCACGTCCTCCAGGGACGCCGGTTCAGCCATGAGCTCCGTCCGTATGTCCAATGGGACCTCCACCACGTCGTAATAGATGGTCTCGGTGTCAAATCCCCTGAGCAATCTGGCTACGTTCTTCCCGATGGCTCCAAATCCTACGATGCCGACGGTCTTGCCGGTGATCTCTATTCCGGGCGGGCCTTCCAGTCCTTCTTTCCAACGGCGTTCGTTCACCACGTTGTGCCAGTGGCTCATCATCTTCCTGGAAGCAGCGATCATCAGGGCAATAGCATACTCAGCAACGGCGGTAGCGTTGGAGCCCCCATTCGAGGCCAGAGGGATGCCCAACTCGGCCAGGGACTTGAGGTCCAAGAGGTCGTTCCCTGCGCTAATCGACTGGACCAGCTTCACGCTGGGGCAGCCACGAAGGAAACTGAAGTCCAGGGGCTCGGAGATGACGACGATGGCCTCGACATCCTGGAGAAGTCGAACCTTCTCATCATCGGGCAGGGTGGCATCCACTATAGTCGCCTCTACATCAAGTGGGGCCTCGGCTAGCACCCTGGGCCCGGTGGGTCCCCCAAAAGATCGGGGCCCGGCCAGGAAAGCCACTTTTTTCCTAGTTGTGGTCATGGCGCCTCCTTTTCATCAGAGCCTAGCGACGGAGGCACTAAGCTGGAACCCGCGGAATTCGTATCCCCGGGATCTTCAACTGAATGCGGCCCATTGAGCAGATGCCACAATAGAACAGGGTCTTCCAGTCGCTGCCTCCCCAACCTATGTTGGCGATCTGCTCCTCCCAAGTCCGAATCGGTATAGACCAGGGCTCCTTGATCCAGATGATTCCCAGGTGCTTGCCTGTTGGGTCGTAAATCCAGACACCACCTGGACCCGCACAATAGATATTCCCCTCGCTGTCCACTTTCATGCCATCGAACACCCCCGGCCCTTCCGAGTCCTTCATCTGGCATATAACGCGGCCAGAGGCCCGGTTAATGGACCCGTTGGGCGAAAGGTCATAGCCCCACACCTGGCGGGCGCGACTGTGGACCAGGTAAAGGATGCTTTCGTCGGGAGACAGGTCCAGGCCGTTGGGCGAGCCGAAATCCAGTAGGTTGACTATGTCGCCAAGGTCCGGGGTGACCATGTAAAAGCTCGCATGGTCCAGGTCGAATCCCGGGGCCGGCGCCCCGGGATCGGAGAAGTAGACACATCCGTCGGACCTGACTATGACGTCGTTGGGGCGGTTCAGCTGCGTGCCCCGATACTTGTTGGCGATTACCGTGACGGATCCGTCGTACTCGATGCGGGTGACCCGCCGACGGCTCTGCTCACAGGCCACCAGCCTGCCCTGGGGGTCCCTGGTGAGGCCGTTGGCGAAGTTCGTGGGCTCCTGATACACGGAGAGGCCCTCGCCGGGCGCCCATTTCATCCTGCGGTTATGGGTGATGTCGCTGAAGAGCAAGAATCCTCCCTCTTCCCACCATACCGGTCCTTCGGTACAGGGAGAGACTCCCCCCAGGCCTCGCGAGTCCTTTTCCGGTGACTCTTCGGGCCCAAACCCCTCGCCCAACATCTCGTGTTCTTCGTCCAGGGACACGATGCGTTCCAACTCCGGGGAGATTACCTCTATTGTTGTCATAGCGCACTCCTTGTTGCTTGCTCCATGCCTGTCCTCTCAGCCTCCCGGTTCCGGAAACACCTTACGATCTGGCGTTAGAGCCAAGGACGTTCCAGAGGACGGTTGGTATATCACCTCTTTCGCGGCCGCCTCAAGCTTGAATAGGGCCTCGTCGGTGGAGCGACTTCCTCTGAGGGTAATCTCTACCCGTGTTGCTCCCGCCTCCTGAAACCGCTCGATGAGTTTCCTGTCCGCAGGACGGCTGGTCAAGGAGATCTCAATCGAGCGTGGGTCCCTGCCGGCCTTGGCCGCCAACTCGTCGAGCCGATCCCTGCATTCCCTCACCCTTTCGGGACCTATCCAGTTGGGCATCCAACCATCGCCCCATCGGGCGACACGGCGCAGAGTTTTTTCAGGATCGGTGCCCAGAGGGTCGGCTCCTCCCCCGTGGAAGATAGGAGGGTGAGGCTTCTGCACTGGCTTGGGGAAGGAACGGACGGGCGGGAAGTCGTAGTATTTGCCGTGGTACTCGGCCTCGTCTTCGGCCCACAGCTCCTTCATGGCTTCTGTCGCCTCACGGGCCTGACTCCAGCGGTGGGGGAAGTCACCGCCCATGATGGTCAGCTCTTCCTCGAAGATACCCGCCCCTATCCCAAATATGAACCTGCCGCCTGACAGGAAGTCGAGGGTGGCAACCTCCTTGGCGGTGACGATGGGGTTCCGCACGGTTACAAGGCAGATGGCAGTCCCCATCTTCAACTTTGTGGTGGCCGCCGCTGCCATGGCCAAAGTCACAAAGGGGTCGGTCATGTGGGCCAGGGAGGGGTCATAGGTTCCGTTGGCCCTGCCGGGGTGTGGGGTGGTTGTCACCACTGGGATCATGGGATGCTCCGAAGCCCAAATAGACTCGAAGCCCAAATCTTCGCCAAACTTGGCGAGGCGGGGAATATCTATGGGCGCACCAACGACAATGGGTATTCTGAAGCCGATCTTCATGCTCACCTAATGTCGTTCCATCCCGTAATGCCTGCCCTGGGACAGTCCCATTCTGCCGATATGCGGCGGGCTACTCCAGATGGTAGACCCTCGCCGCGTTACCCCAGAGGATCTTGTGCTTCTCCTCGTCCGTGCACTCAGCCAGTAGCCTGTCCGCGATCTCCTGGGACTTGGGGAAGGTGCCCTCGTCATGGGGGTAATCGGCGCCGAACTGGAGGTTGTCCACGCCTATCACGTCCCTATTTCGTATGGCCAGTGGGTCCTCCTGCCAGCCGATGAAGCAGTTATCGTACCAGAATTGGCTGGGGAGTGCGTCGTTCTTGAACTTGCGTCGGCCGCGTCGGGAAGAGGCGGTCCGCTGGGTGTCCAAATAGTCCATACGCTCCAGGAAATGGGTCACCCAAGTGACCTCGTGCTCGATAACCCCGATCTGGAGCTTGGGGTGGCTCTCGAAGACGAAGCTGAAGATCATATCGGCTAGCGCCATCCGAGGGAAGTGGTCTATGTTGACCCGGAAGGCCATGGTACTGGTCGTAAGGTCCATGAACTCGTTCTCGGGGGATGGACGGATGGCTGCGACGTGCATCGCCAAGGGGATATCCAGGTCCTCGGCGGCTGCCCAGAAAGGCTCGTACAGGGGGTCGCTGTACCTCTTACCCGGGCTGGTGCCCTCGGGGATCAGAGCCCCCACCAGCCCCATGTTCTTACAGCGTTGCAGCTCCTGCACCGCTGCCTCCGTGTCCTCGGGATTGATAAGGGCCACGCCATGAAGCCGCGGGCTTGCACTGCAGTATTCGGCGATCCAGTCGTTGTAGGCCTTCTGGACCTCTGTCAGGAAATGGTCGTCTGCTATCTTGTAAAGATGGAGGCCGAGTGTAGAGTAAATGATGGTCTGGTCGATGCCGTCGGTGTCCATGTCCTTCAGGCGTTCTAGCGGGTCGTAGGCGCCTGGACGGAGGTGTTCCTCCCGTATCCGTGTCGCGCCTATCTCTTCCCGCACCAGAGGGTCGGGTTCGTACCTCCTGCCGGGATGAGTCCCCGGAGAGAGGCCCACCAGCCGTGTGTCCCCGTACCACCAGAAGTCCCCATCCTCTTGGGAGACCAAGTGGGGAATCTTGTCCCCGTACTTGGGGTCCATCCGATCGACCCAGAGGTTCGACGGCTCGAAAGTGTGGTCATCGGCCGACAGGATCTTGTACTTTTTCATTGACTGGCCTCCTCATTCCACCCGGGATCGCCTGCGCTCCTGTTTCACAGGCCCGTCTTGTAGGAAGCTGAGCAGGCTAGCGTGGAACTCACCCCCGCTCTGCTTCCTGGGCGCCGGTCGCCACTCCCTGAAAGTGGCGCCGGCCGGTTAGCTCACGCGTACGAATTTCTGGAAGGTGCGTTGCCCCCGATCCACCTGCATCACCTGTTCTGACGCCTCAGCGACATATATGCTGCCCCGAGAGTCCACGGCTATACCGTGGGGTGCACCGAAGCGGCCGGGGCCCGGGTCGCCGCCCACCACCCCGCCGGACACGGGCCGGCCGTCGGATAGAAGGGTAGGGTCGCGGCTGGGAGAGTCGGGCAGCGCAAGCCCACTCACACCATAGTCGTAGCCCGGCCGGTCGGCTATCGGCAAGTCCTCTTCATCACCCCAGCGAGCCAGCACCTCACCTTCCGGGCTCATAATGCTCATCCGATGACGTAGCTCCGCCACGTAGAAGTTCCCGTCGGGTCCGCGGCGCACGTGGTTCGGCATGTGCAAGCCTTCCCACCTGCCCAGGAACTCCCCTTCTTTGGTAAAGAACTGGACGCAACAGTTGTAACGGTCCGCAACGTATATCTTGTCGTTGTCGGTCCAGTCTATAAAGAGGCTATGTATGCAGTTGAACTGCCCGGGTCCGGTGCCGTGGCTGCCGAAGGAGTACTTCAGCTTGCCATAGGGATCGAAGCAGTGGACCCGGGAGTTCTGGTAGCCGTCTGAACCGAAGAGGTCCCCGTTGGACGCAACCGACAGATGGGTTGGTTGGTTGAAGGGAATCCCGCTCTGCACCGGCGCGTTCTGGTTGGCGCGCCCGAGGGTAAGGAGAAGCTTCCCCTCTTTGGTCCAGACCTTCAGCGTGTGGTTCTGGTTGTCGGCGGTATATACGTTCCCGTCGGGGCCCACCGTAATCCCGTGGGGCGCCCCGAAGTCGTCTCCCATGCGGCCCCAGGAGTCCAGGAAGTCCCCGTCCTTGTCGAAGACCATGACCGCCGCGTAGGCGCTGCGGGTGAAGAGGTAGACGTTGTCGTCCTTGTCCACGGCCACGTCGGCGCCGTCGATGAAGGCTGCTCTCCGGGGGCGTTTAAAAAAGGGCTCGACAACCTGATATTGAAACTTCCCACTGCCGAAAGTCGTCAAAATTAAGACCCCTTTTCCTGGTTTTCTTAATATCTCCAAGTGGGCCACAGCTACAGTGGCCCGTGACCAAGATTCTCGCGGACCCCTCCTATGGGTTCACCAGCCAGAGCTGTTCTGCTTTGCATTCGAGGTATCCACTTTGCGTCGGCATCTGTCCGGCCACTTTATCAGTGTTGAACACTCGTGAGAAGGTCCGCACGAAACCATTGATGAAATGGCTGTCCTTGGTCATGGTGATTATCTCTATCTCACGTACTATTTGGCGCCTCTCAAACAGGTCCAGAGCCTGGCTTTGCCGGGCGATCAAATCCAGGAGGTCTTCCGGACCCTCGTATATCCAGCCATGAGGGTTGTCGGGCGCGTCGGGCAGGTACCAACGCTCGAGGTACTGGTTGGGGGTGACCACGCCGGCGCCGGCGCCGGCGGTTATGATGTCATACTTCCCGTTTGCGCCTAGCTCGCGCGTGGCGGCGCCATCCAGGGGCAGTTGTTTTACCCGGATGTTCAGGAACTTCTTCATCTGTTGCTGGAATGTGGCAGCAAGAGCGGCGCTACGCGGAGTCGTGAATGCGAGCGTCGTATCGAACCCATCGGGATAGCCTGCTTCTGCCAGCAGCCTCTGGGCCTCGGCCACATCCGCATCCTTAGGAGTCCGGTACCCGGGAAGCGTTGTTATTTCATCAAGGGGCATGGTAAGTGGATGGCCGGGACCCCCTGCAGTCGTCCCAAGGATACCCATCCCAGACCACGCTATCTCGTTGAGTTCGGGTCGGTCTAGCGCCAGCATTAGAGCTCTGCGGACCCGGGCGTCGTCGAAAGGAGGCTTCGAGGGATTCACGAGGAAGCCCTGGGGGCAACAGGGAACCGGATAGGCCACGAATTTCCCATTGCTCCTCTCTACCATTTCCCTAAGCTGGCCCGCAGGCAGTCTGGCGTTGTGTTGCCATTGTGTGTTCCACACCTGCTCAGTTTCCCAAGCGGCCTGGGCAGCCGAGGGGTCCTGGATGCTATAGTAATTCATACCGTCCAGGTAGGGCAGCGAACGGCCGTCAGGGTCTTTCTTCCAGTAATCAGGGTTCCTTTCAAAGCTAATGGTGTCTTTGTCCTTGACCTGAGAGATCATAAAGGGCCCTGAACCCAGTATGTTCTTTACTCCCGTGTCCCACTCGAACTTCTTGTCTCCGCCAGCCGTGGCCTGGTCCAACGGGAGGTAATGGGACTTGGGCACGATGGTGAGCATGTCGTCAGCCATGTAGGAGATGAAGTCTGCCCACGGGTGCAGCAGGTGTATCCTCACCGTGACGGCATCCAGGGCCTCGCTCCTGTCGAAGTGGGGCTTCACGTACTGTCGGGCATCGTACTGAGAGTCCGGGTGCCCTTCGGTCCTGCCCAGCATGCGATCGAAACTGTAGACCACATCCTCAGCGGTCACCTGGCTTCCGTCCCAAAACTTGGCGTGGGGCTTCAGCTTGAAGTCCCAGACTGTAGGATCGCCATCCACCATGGTCCAACTCTCCGCCAAGTCCGGATAGATGTCGAACCTGTCGAAGGTCCAGGCGTTCCACCCCAGAAGAGAGTTATACAAGGGGCTAAATTGCGGGGTCCTAACCGTGTTCGCGTGGGGGTTCCAGGTGGCGACGGGGTATTGGTGATGGACCTCCATGACGCCGCCGTACTTGGGCTCCCCGAAGTCCTCAATCTTCAACCCGATCTGGCCGTACCCAATGGCCCCCTCTGAGATGGCACGAGGCGCCGGGATTGCTTTGGCAACAGCCGCGTCTACGGCCGCCTGGACATCGGCCGGGCTTATTCCAGGCTGGGCCTGTAGCGCCTTCTCGATGGCCATTGCTACATCTTCCGGGTCAACCCCGGGCTGCGCCGCCAGCGCCGACTTTATAGCCTCCGCCACGTCCGCCGAAGTCACACCAGGCTGCGCGGCCATGGCTTTGGCGATCTCTGACGCCACATCTTCCGCGGTCGCCCCTCCGGACTGCGCGGAAATGGCCTGCTGCACTATACCCGCAACGTCGATTGGGGTTGGGGTCGGTTGCGGCGTCGGTGTCGACTCTTCGGACCCACAGGCCACAGCAGTCAGCATCAACAACAGGACCGGCACGATCAATATGGACTGGGGCTTCAATATCCAATGATACGCCATAACTTCCCTCCCTTTTTCACGAATGAAAAGGAATGGAGCATAGCGTATCACAGCAGTGATTGTGGCGTCAAATGGCTTGTATTCACGTAACTGTTCAGAGTGGGCTTGCGGGGTGTCGCTGGTCAAAAACCAGGTGGCACAGATACACCGTAGACATGAATCTCCCTCTTTTCCAAACTTCAACTGACCTCAGTCTAAACAGTTACGCATTCACCAAGAGGCCGTATTGACAATCGCACTCCGTGTCTGCTACATAAGGGATTGACGCCCCCCACCTGCCGCTCGCGCTAGCCCCCTTGGAAGTAGCTGCTAGGGCAATGCCTGTTCTTCACCTACCAGCCATAACGGTGGAGTAGTCCGCCAGTATCTAGGAGTGCGGCTTACCGTCAGCTTCCAGAACCAAGGAGCGGCGTACCCAAGACGCCGCCACGGGTCAAGAAAGAGATCCCATGCGGGCATACGTGCAAAAACGGTTCCTCGCCTTTATACCTACCGTTATCCTGGTTTCGTTGATTGCTTTCACCTTGCTCCGGATCATACCGGGGGACCCTGCCGTGGCCAGGCTTCTGGGCCCCACGGACGATGCCGACTACACTAAGGAAGATTTGAAGGAATTGCAGGCCAAGCTGGGCACCGACCGCTCTCTCCTGATCCAGTACTTCGAATGGTTGGGAGACATGCTCCGGGGCGACCTTGGACTCTCATTATTCGATGACAGCGATATCAATCAGGAAATGGCCCGGCGGCTGCCTGTAAGCGCCCAGCTGGCGGTTGGCGCTATCATATTCAGCCTGATTCTAGCCATCCCATTGGGGGTCATATCGGCCGTCAAGCACAACACCTGGATTGACTACGTTGGCAGGTCAGTGGCCATAACCGGGGTGACGATACCCCTGTTCGTGTTCGCAGTATTGATACTCTTCCTGCTGGTGGTGGTCTTCGATTGGCTCCCGCCCTTGGGCTATGCCGACCTGTGGGAGAACCCCTGGACCAACTTCAAGCAAATGGCGTTCCCCATCCTGGCGTTGTCCGCGACCCGCATCGGATACATGGCCCGCATCACCCGGTCAGGCATGCTGGAAGTCTTGCGTGAAGACTATGTCAGGACCGCCCGCTCCAAGGGCTTGACAGAGAATGCGGTGGTCTACCGTCATGCCCTGCGCAACGCCCTGCTGCCTGTGCTCACCCTGGCAGCCTTCCAGTTCGCTGTCCTGCTTGGGGGGACCGTGATAGTGGAGAACATCTTCCAACTTCCCGGCATCGGCCAGCTCCTTCTAACGTCCATCCAAACCCGAGACTACACCACGGTACAGGCCATCGTCATGACAATGATAGGAGCCATCCTGATCATCAACCTCCTGGTGGACCTGACCTACGGCATGCTGGACCCACGTATCCGCTACAACTAGCGATCGCCAGAGAGACGCATTTATATAAGTTGACAGGAGACGGCTCGTGAGTGAACAGGTAGAGCCGGGAAGGGCCGAGCGGTTTCTGGCCCTGGGTGTGTCCGGCAGGCTGGCCATGCTGGGCCGTCCCCTGGCTGCCTTCGCTGTGCGCCAGCCGTTGGGAGCCTTCAGTGCGGTGATCATCGTCCTGTTGATACTGGGGGCGACCCTGGCACCCCTCCTAGCGCCATCAGACCCTTACGAGGTCGATGCCAAGGCCATGTTCATCGGCCAGGGGACGGAAGGGCGCCTGCTGGGCGGCGACGAGCTAGGTCGTGACGTCCTGAGCCGCCTCATTCACGGGGCTCGAATCTCCCTCTATGTCAGCCTGGTCTCTTGCTTGCTGGGGATCACCATCGGAAGCGCCGTGGGGATTGTCAGCGCGACCCGCGGCGGCGCACTAGACTTGATTCTACAGCGCGTGATTGATGCCCTGATGGCTTTCCCCAACTTGATACTTGCGCTGGCCATTATGGCCACCATGGGTTCCTCGCTGAGGAACGTGATCATAGCCATCACGATTGTTGTGATTCCTCCCACCGCCAGAGGCGTCCGAGCCCAGGCCCTCACCATTGTACCCATGGACTACATAACCGCGGCTCGGGCCGTAGGGGCCGGGTACTGGCGCATCATCTTCAGGCACGTACTGCCCAACTGCCTCTCCCTAGTATTCATCTTGGCCTCGGTGACCTTGGGGGCTGCGATCATCATCGAAAGCTCCCTGAGCTTCCTGGGGCTGGGCGCCCCTCCCGAAGAGCCTTCCTGGGGCGGCATGATAGGCGGCGCCCAGACCTACCGCTTCCTGAGGGTCGCTCCGACCCTTGTGGCCTACCCTGCCATCGCCATAGGCCTTGTGGTGTTTGCTTTCAATGTGCTGGGGGACGCCCTGCGTGATATATGGGACCCCCGGCTACGCGGCAGCCGGGAGGAGTAGGCTGAGTCAGCCTCGCACTGGGCGTGGCGGTTACCGGTCACCAATGTCGAAGGGGAGAATGGCGAAACTACTATTGAAGCAGAAACCCTTCATAACCATTGGCCGCCACCTCTGCACACTTGGCCCGATAGGCTGGGGCGCTGTCCGGATAGAGGAGCAAGGCGTGTGCCTTGCCGGGGATGTTCGTCCCCACGAACCAATTGGTTTTGGCCTGGGTCCGGAGCGAGCCTACGCTCAACTCGGCGATGTGCTCCGTCCAGGCCTCTTCCGCCTGTGGGCTGGCCGAAATGCGCGCAAAGCCCTTGTCGCGCATATAGCCTACGCACTCGCTCACCCACTCCACGATGGCCTCGGCGCATCTGGGGAAGTTGCAGGACGCTGCCGAATTGACGATGAAGAGATTCGGGAAGCCCGCGCTCTGGACGCCCAGATAGGTGCGCGGGCCCTCGGCGAACTTATCCGTGAACGCCTGTCCGCCTTCGCCACGTATATCCATCCTGGTCAATGACCCGGTCACGGCGTCAAATCCCGTGGCAAAGATGATGACGTCCAGCTCATACTCGTCATCGCTGGTTTTGAGGCCGTTGGGAGTGATGCGCTCGATCGGAGCCTCGCGCACATCAACCAGTAAGACATTGTCTCGGTTGTACACCTCATAATACCCGCTCTCCAGGGGGAGGCGCTTGGAGCCGAAGGGGTGGTCCTTGGGCACGAGTTTTTCCGCCACCACTGGGTCCTTGACACGCTCGCGGATCTTATTGCGGACGAATTCGGCGTAGTCCTCGTTGGCCTCCCCGGGGTTCATGATGTCCTGGAAATTGGCCTGCCATTTCTTGAAACCGGGCTCCGCCCACAATTCTTCGTACTGCGCCAGCCGCTCTTCCGGTGAGACTTCCAGGGCCGACCGCGGGTCGGAGTCGTACATAAACGCGCTTTTGCTTTCGCGACATTTTTCGAAGATTTCGGGGTAGGTGGCCTTGATCTTGCGCTGGGTCTCGGGATCGATCTCCAAGTTGCGCAAAGGCGCACAGTAATTCGCCGTGCGCTGGAAGACCGTCAGATGGGAGACCTCCTTGGCGATTTCCGTGATGAGCTGCACGGCCGTGGCCCCGGTGCCGACGACCCCCACACGCTTGCCGGCTAAATGCATGCCTTCCTGCGGCCATCTGCCGGTGTGACACCAATCGCCCTTGAAGCTCTCCAGCCCCTCGAACTCGGGGAGGTAATGCGCGGACATAATGCCAACGGCCGCGATTAGAAATTGCGCACGCGCACGGTGGCCGTCCTCCGTTTGGACCTGCCAGATATTCTCCCCCTCATCGTAGACCGACGAAGTTACGCGGGCATTGAGCTGAATGTCCCGGCGCAGGTCAAACTTGTCCGCTACGTAGTTGAGGTAGCGCTCGTTCTCCGGCTGGCCGGAAAAATGCTCTTTCCAGTCCCATTCCTGGAGGAGTTCCTCCGAGAAGGAATATCCGTAGGTGTAACTCTCCGAGTCGAAGCGCGCGCCCGGGTAGCGATTCCAATACCAGGTGCCGCCGACCCCGCCACCATCTTCGAAGACCCGAACCGAGAGGCCAAGCTGACGTAGGCGGTACAACTGATACAGCCCGGTGAGCCCAGCGCCGATGATAATGGCGTCGTACCGCTCGACCCCGTCGTCCAGCCCCGCACCGGCTGACGAGCCTTCTTGTAGAGAATCTCCCATCACAGTTCCTCCTCTAGGCCTCTCAACGGTTCCAGGGTTCCAGTTTGAACTGTCCCCTCATACAAAGATGTCACGTGCGTCTTCGACGCTTCCAGAGGAAGTCTTTTAGTGCACCCAATCCTACCACCTCCATGGATACACCGCATCCGACACCGCTTGTGGTCAATTCGCTCCACTCTCACAATCCCCTGTCAGTCGTCCGGGTCCAACTCGGCGGTGCGGCAGGAGGGGAATCGTCGGGAGTCATGGGGTATATATGAAGGCGGGCGAATCGTTGGCCCCAGGGATATGGGGCTTCAGACGCCATCAAACTAAGACCACGGAACTTTCGACATCCCTCGTGCGGGCTCATCTATTATGCCAGCACCCTGTCAAAGACATACCGACCAATGTCCCGGTTCTCCTCGAAGGAAAACCCGGCGAAGTCGCCGTTGTACCCAATCAGTGGGACCAGGTTTTCGTGGGTGGAGCCGTGGGTACGCAGGTTGGGCGGCATCGCCACCTCCGTTACGTCCCCGAATACTGCATTCGCTTCGCCTGTCACGACGATATCACCGATGCGCTCACCGCGTAGCCTAAATCTTGCCACGGCTTCTTCCCTGGAGATGGCATCCTCTACACCGGGCGTTTCCCTTATCACTTTCAGGGCTTCGGCAAGGTCGCGGGGCCGAAGGTGCAAGTACATGCAGCCTCCCAAGTTGGCGTGGTGCACCACGTACCGGTCCTTGATTATGGGCGCCGTGTGAGCCTTGATCCGCCGGCTTGTCAAGACCCGCGCAAGGTCCACCATCTGAGACTTCCGAGACATGCCGTGGTCCGCGGTGACCAAAAGGGTCATGTCTGGGTAGGCCTCGACCAACTCACCGATCGCCTCATCCATGATGGAGAGGTGCCTTTGGGACTGAGGATGATCCGGTCCATATGTGTGCATGGCGTAGTCGGTGGTAGCGATGTATACAAGGTCGGCGGGGCGTTGTGACATGATGTAGCCGGCCGCTCGGATGACCCAACCGTTGACCTCGAGCGAGTATATTTCGGGTGATGGGCCGACGCCTGCGACGACCCAGTCTGGCGGCTGTTCCGATGAAACTGTGACGGCGGCGCCGTTGCCTAGCAAGGTCCGCAGCTTATCTTTAGACGTAACTAGTACTGAACCAAATCAGGATTGGCAGGGATAGAGGCGATGGAGTTTGCGTCTGGCGTCTTGGGCAGTGAACCGCCAGTTAATGGTAGCTCCTATCGCGTTCCGCTCTGACACGCAGGCGCTGACGGCTCTTTCCAGGCTGTCCTCATCTCCGTTGCGTCCGCGCAGGCAGGCCCGGGCCAGCACGCTGAACTCGATCTCCGCCATATTCAGCCAGCTTCCGTGCTTGGGAGTGTGGTGCAACTCCAGCCGCTTGGCGATGCGCCGGGCCTCGGCCGCCGGGAAAGTCTCGTAAAGCGAGGCCATCCGATGCGTGTTCAGATTGTCGAGAACCAGCCGAATCACCGGGACATCGGGGTAGGCCTCATCCACCAGCCACCGCATCTGCTGAGCGAAGTCCTGCATGGTGCGTTGCCGGGTTATCGCCACGTGGCGCCAGCCCCGGCGAGGCTCACAGGTGAGGAACAGGTTGCGCGTCCCTCCCCGCTGGTATTCGTAGTCCTCACGCCTCGGCCTCCCAGGCTTTGCCGGCAGCGGTTCCCTCACGTCGGCCAGCAACTGGGTGGAGGTCTCGTCAAAGCAGACCACCGGCCTCTGCGGATCGTAGGGCTCGGCGTAGAGATCCAGCACGTCCTCCATGGCCGCCACGAACTCTCCACCTACCTTGGGGATGCACCATTGTTTCTTGAGCCACGGCTTGAGCGTGTTTTTTTTAGCCGCAGGCGGACCGTCTCGGGAGATAAAGACTCCACCAATCCCAACTCCACCACCTTGCCCGCCAGGGCCCGCATGGTCCAGTGGTCATGACCGTCGGGCACCGGGCTGCAGGCCAAGGCTATCAGGTGGGCCTCCACCCTTTCATCCACCTTTCTGGGCCGGTTGACCTGGTTATGGTGCCTCAGCACCTCGTCCAGTCCTTCCTCGGCATACCGCCGCTTGGTGCGGAACACGGTCCGCTCCGACACGTCCAGTGCGGTGGCCACCTGGGGGGCGGTCCAGCCCTCATCTATCTTGATCAGGATGCGGGCCCGGGTAATCGCCTGTGCGGAACTCCTCCCAGCCCTGATCATCTTCCTGAGCCGTCCCTTTTCCTGTGTTGCCAGCCGGACTCCGTACTTCTCCTGCACCATGACCACCTCACATCCCACAACCCTTCGTCTATCCCCAAGGTAGCATCCTGTCTGGGCTCACGTACTAACTGACAATGCCAGATTGGCCGAATACTAGAGGGTTTGGTTAAGGAGCAAAGCCGGACTCTCGACACCTTCGAGAGACGTCAGATAGTACGCGAGATAGAGATAATCACCATGACCAAGGACAGCCACTGGATTCTAGCTTTCGTGAAGACCTTCTCCCGAGTGTTCAACCGGGACAAAGTGGCTGGGCAGATGCCGACCCAAAGTGGGTATATCGAGAGTAAGGCAGAGCATCTCTGGTTAGTGAACCCATAGTTGTCTCGGAACTAGTCGCGTGCTCCAGGGGCCAATGGAGGTCTAGCCATGAGACTGCGGGAAGGGCGCTGAACTATGACGACATTCGGCAAAGGTGACTTTCGGTACGAGGTGGTGGAGCCCTTCTTCAAGCGTCCCCGCAGGGCCGCGTTCATCGACGGCCCTGACGTGGCCGTGGACAATGACGACAACGTTTACTTGCTCACCCGCAGCTCGTACGCGGTGGTCTTCATATTCGACAAGAACGGGGCCTTTCTGGACTCCTGGGGCCGCATGGGAGACGACTTCGGAGCGCCCCATGGCATTACCATCGGCCCCGATGGGAACGTATATACCGCCGACAACCAGAACCACACTCTGAAGGTCTGGACCAAGGAGGGGAAGCTTCTCCTTACCCTGGGGCGTGCCAACCAGAATGCGCCTGTGCAGAGCGGGGACCCTTTCAATATGCCGACCCATCTGTCAGTCGCGTCCAACGGGGACCTCTTCGGCTCAGACGGCTACCAGAACTCCCGGGTCCACTGCTTCGACCCCTACGGCAAGCTAAAGTATTCCTTCGGCAGCCATGGCACGGGGCCCGGGCAGTTCAACTGCATCCATAGCCTCTTCATAGACCGAACCGATAACGACAAGATATACGTAGCGGACCGTTACAACTGTTGCGTGCAGTTCTTTACCAAGGAAGGGGAGTTCCTGGGCAGGTGGGAAGGCTTGCACATGCCGAACCACGTGCGCCGAGGGCCCGACGGGAACTTCTACGTGGCGGAGCTACGCCACAGGGTAAGCATCCTCAGCCCGGAAGGTGAGGTACTGGCTCGCTGGGGCGAGGAGGAAGGGCTGGAGGTGGACGATCGCCCTGGCATCGGAGCTTACGGCGTGGAGGCGTTAGGGCTGCCCGATTCCCCCAGCCGGGACCCTACTCTGATGCCCGATGGATACCCCATGGCTAAAGGGGTTGTGAAGAACGATCCGGGCCCGGGGCTTTTCGGCGCTCCCCACGGCATCGCCGTGGACTCTGAGGGGAGCGTATACGTGGCGGAGGTGTGCGAGGCTGTCATGGGCGTAGACCGAGGGCAGCGCACTTTCCAGAAGTTCGTCCGCGTAAACAGGTAGAATAGTCAGGTCAAGCGGACGGCCACTCGGTTGAAGAAGACACCAACGGCAAGACGTGCTCTATAATGAGTCTACTAGTCCGTCAGCCAGGTTCGCCTCATCGCTACAGTGTAAATCGGTGACAGGCCGTCGAACATTCGACACTGTTGCTTTGATTCGTGTCTTGTCGCCGCGAGTTCGCGAGGGCGGGGCAGGCCCTCGAACAGGTTGAGGCGCTTTCCCCTGGCCCCCTGGATGTTCAGCCTTTCATACGGGCAGGCAGCGTCCTACAAGCTGGTGCATAGCACGTCTGGTTATGGAAGTCGTTTTACTAGCGGTGGAACTCCGGCTCCCTTTCGGGGTCGGCCCAGTTGGTTAGTGCGAAGATCAGTCCATTCGGATAACGTCCTTCCTTGATCCTCTCCCCACACACTCGTTCCTTGCGGGCTGGCGGGAAGTCAACGGCGCAGTTTCAACTGGCTGAACAGTGTTGCTGTAATTGCCGTTCAAACCACTCAGCTATTTCTCGATAGAGAGCCGTCATATCCCTGAGTGCCGGCCTAGCTCCTTCAACCCAAGGGCTTTCTACATTCGCTGTCAGGAGACCAACTGTACGTAGCACCTACCCAAGTTGCTCTAGGAGATAGAGGAACGTCACCTTCACTTGTACTTCATCGTAGTGACCACCAGGGCGTACAGTCCGCCGTACAGTTGTGAGTGCCAACAGGCTTAGACGCCGTGGGTGTGCGGCTCTTTCGCTGAGGTCTCCGTATTTCTCATCCCACGCTTTTTTGGCTTCGGGTGAAATTCGTTCAGCCATCTTGCCGTAGGTCGGGTCTCCACTGCTGATAGATCCTTTATCATCGAGTAGCGCGTCCAACGTTGGAGGATGGGTTTCTGCGTCTTCTGCAACAAGCTGGTCCTCCATGGCCATCCGTACCAGTGCCGACGCCTGCTGGTAGTAACCGTGTTCCAATAACTGTCTGGCAATGTGCAGTGAATTGAAACTTCTCACGGCAAGGAACATTTGGGCATCTTCCAGTCGGCCATCTGGTCGTTGCTTCACATAGGCGAAAGCATCTAAGCCTTGGAGAATATGATCGAGGGCGGCATCGACAACTTCAAGCTCACGACCATGGTTCATTCGTATCTGAGATGCAACGTCGTTTTCGTTCAACTCAATCACTCTCATGTGGCGTTGTCTGAACTCAGCAGGTATTGACTTTCCTCCTGAAATGCCGCCGCGATGCGGTTCGATGCATGATCGGACGCTCAGTTCGTCAGCGGGTATCCTAACAGGCTGCGGAAGAAAGGTAAGGCACTCAGCCGCAGTGTATGGAGCCTCAACTGTCTCGGCGGCATTCGGCATGTGATAGGCCAATTCGCCAGCACCATTCAACGCTGTCCTCCATCAACCGCGCGTGGCAATCCAGACGACATGATGTGCGCCTCCCTTGCGGCTGCTTCCACCACGCGCCCGCACCTTGACTTCATCCACCTCGAAACCGGCACGGCGCAAACGTCTGACGAATGGCGGTTGAGAACCGGCAGACCATATCGCCAATACCCCGCCGCGCCGCAACGCCGCGTAGGTGGCGGTCAGCCCCGGCAGGCTGTAAAGCCAGTTGTTGCCCTTTCGGACCATCGCCTCCGCGCCATTGTCGACATCAAGCATGATGGCATCGTAGTCACCTCTGGCGGCCGTTATCAACTGGACAACGTCGGCTTCATGGAGTTCAGTCCGGCGGTCGTCAAGAGGTCGGCCGGCCAAATCGGCAAGCACTCCCCGGTTCCATTCAACCACGGCTGGCACCAGCTCCGCGACCACCACCCGGGCATCCTCGCCAAGGATGTCCAGCGCCGTTCTCACCGAGTAGCCCATTCCCAGACCGCCAATCAGAACGCGGGCCCTCGGCCGTTTTGCCAAGTTCTGACAGCCCAGTCTGGCCATGGCTTCTTCTGATGACCCATAAACCCGGCTGTTCATGAGTTCCAGGTTATCCGCTTTGAGCGAGAACTCAGAGTCACGTTGGTACAAAACGAGCTCCGCTCCTCCGCCAGGGGTTTGGGTCCGGCCGATCAACTGCCAAGGATTCATTGATACCTCGCGATCATGTCTGGAGCAGCCGGGGCAATATCCTAGGCGGGATCCGATTCCGTGAACCACTGGATCACCCGGGCGCTCTCTTCAGGTCTGTTTCAGGACGATGATGCATCTCCCGCAGTCCCTCTCCCGGATGCCGGAATCGTTCCCGGGGGGTTCCCTGAAGGTTTGCTCTCTGTTTCTGGGCAGGGCGCCGCACATGGGTTTCCCGGTCTGTCCCGCTGCCGGGTAGTGTTCCGCCGCCGGCGGTCTGCTCAGGGTCATTTTGCCTCCCCTTCCGCCTCCTTTCGGGAACTGGATGACGTGAGGGATTGCCGCTATTCAGGATCCACTCTAATCTAACCAGCCTGCTTCTCAGCACCAGCCGGACGCAGGGAGAATCCGTTGCCGCTTCACCAACCCTTCCCGGCGCAACCGGTCTTCCACGGTCTCCACGTCCGCTTAGTGGGAAGCTCAAACCCGGCCAGCTGGTACTCGCAGCATGGTAGGCCAGTGCCAGGCTTTCGAGATCAGACGATGTTACCGCAGCTCAGCGAAGATTTCTTATTACAATAACAAGCCCTCAGCCCTCCGGCGCCGAGTACTCCAGCATCTTGCGCACCGTGTCCCGGTGCAGACCGAACACCCGGGCAGCCTCCCGAGTGCTCATCCCCTCCACCATGAGGCCCGGCGCACCCGAACGTACAGTTCCACCTTGTACATCCTTCACACCCGCCTCGCCGGTCCATATTACTCCACCCTTTACATCGACCCCCGAGCAGCGAAAGGAGATCCTGCAGATGGTCGTGGATGAGGTCATCGTCCACAGGAACGACAACGTGGACATCACGCTGGCTATACCCATTGAAAGTGAGCCCACTACGGAAGATTCCGTGTCCGTACGAACTTTAGCAAACTTAACAACTTTAGAACCTTCATGGGCTGGACACAATCGACACGAAAAGCTACGGTACTCGTGGGCGGTCGATTTGGATACAACCAGGTAAGGTCAGGCGGATCGAAAAATGGTTGTGCCACCTCGACCCTAATGACCGGTTCGAGCATTCTCAGATGGGCCTGGGGGGACTGTACGCAGTACCAGGTTTGACCTTGCGTTTCTGTTGGAGTGACTACGGGACCTTCTACAGCCACTATCGCATCCTTTAGTCGCCCCGCTATAGCTCTCAAGCCCCCCTCGACAATCGTCACGGCGTCTCCCTCATAGTGGCAATTTCAGAGCAGAACCCTCGCTATCTGGGCCAGCCTCCCGCACTGGAACGACCAGTTCCGGCCCATCGTTGGCGGGGCTGTTGACCAGGAAGGAGACCTCGTATGCTGCCATCTCGTCGGTGGTGTAGGGAGTCAGGATCCTAGCAAGGGCAGGGTCCTGGATGTCATGGTCCAGCCAGAAGGACTCCAGCTTCCTCGGCAGGATGACTGGCATCCGGTCATGGATGGGGCTAAGCAACTCGTTGGCCGACGTGGTAATGATGGCGCAGGAGCAGACGATCTCGCCCTTCGGGTCCCGCCACGCATCCCAGAGACCCGCGAAGGCGAAGGGCTCCCCCGACGCCATCACGATCCGCATGGGCCGCCTGCTGGAGCCCTTCCTTTCCACTCATAGAAACCATCGGCCAGGACCAGGCACCGTCGTCTCTGGAACGCAGTGCGGAAGCTGGGCCTCTCGGCGACCGTCTCAGCGCGGGCGTTTATCATCCGGCTACCCACCGACGCGCTCTTGGCCCAGGAAGGAATCAGCCCCCAGCGCATGTAAGCACAGATCACTCACCGTGACCTCACGACGGAACCCCCCCAACACGATCCGTATCTTCTCTTCGGGCGCATATCTACGTCTCGTTGCCGCCTTCACCCTGCGGACGAATGACCTGGTCTCCTCGCTCCGCTCCTGGGCGGCCGCTGCTTTACTCACCCGTGACTGGGTCACGCTCTGCTCCTTTCATGACGTACTCTACCCTCGTCCAGGAGCTCGCTCTACCCGCTCAATCTCTCGGGTTTCCTAACCCCTAATGTGTCCCATTTTCGCTGACGGTCTACAGTGGATTCTCAATTGCTCCTCGGGCGAGCGTCGAGCATCTCGACCCGTACCTCCATTGCTCTGGGATATAGCGCCGGGCCAAACTGGTTGAATATCGCCACGTCGGCCGCATCGCGCCCATAAGCGACGGCAACTCGCCCTCCACGTGGAACGGCCTGCGTTGCATCGAAGGTGTACCAACGGCCACCTACGTACGCCTCGAACCAAGCGTGAAAATCCATCGGCTCGAGTTCGTGCAGATAGCCTACAACGATACGCGCTGGGATACAGAGACTGCGGGATAACGCGATGCCCAAATGAGCGAGCTCGCGGCATACGCCCTCGCGCTGCTGGTTGATCTCGACTGCCGACATCTGAAAATTGCTAGAATCTGGATTGAAGCGCACGGAGGTGCGGATCCACCCTACAATTCTAGCCACTTGATCGTAGCCGGGCTCGACGCCGTCTACGAGTTCCCTACCGAGGTCTATAAACCGGTCGGACTCGCAATAACGGCTGGGAAGAAGATAGGTTAGAACCTCGTCCGGTAGATTATGCACCTCGTCAAATGGCGCGCCAGGCGACACGTCAATGCCGTCTGCGGTTGAAACGTCCGCAGATCTACGGATAGAAAACTCACCTGGGGGTGCTATCAATCGCTCGCACAGGTTACCGTAACTGTCCGCATACTCTGTGATCGGTACGCTTGGCGTCAACGTGCAGTCTTCATGCGCCACCCGCTGATGTGCCCCGCTTCGAGGGCGGAGCATCAGGATAAAAGGCGTAGGGACGCTCAAATCAAAGGTAATATTACAACTTGTACGAAGCCACATTTCAATTCCCTTACTTGTCAAAACCACGTTATCAGCTGGCTATGGTCCGGTGTTACAGGGCGCTCGGGTGCAAGATCCGAAGGTGATGCATGCATCTTGGGCTCCAGGAATCGAAGAAGTCGTGGAGCACCAGGCTGTTGAGATAATAGACTGGCTCTAGTAGTCAGTCAACTTTGGAATCAAAAGGGTAAAGCCGGTGAAGTTTGGTCCGGGCGTCCTGGGTGTTGAACCTCCAGTGGATGGTGGCTTGGGCGGCGTTGCGTTCCTTAACCAGGGCCTGGACTTCCCGCCGGAGCGTCTCCTCGTCGGGGAGTCGCTGCTTCAAGCAGGATCGGGATAGTACGCTGAACTCGATTTCCGCCATGTTCAACCAACTCCCGTGCTTGGGGGTGTAGTGGAACTCCAGCCGCTTGGCAATCCGCCGGGCCTCTGCCGCCGGGAACGTCTCGTACAGGGACGCCGGACGGTGCGTGTTCAGGTTGTCCATGACCACCCTCACCACCGGCGTCTCCGGGTAAGCTTCGTCCACCAGCCAACGCATCTGATGGGCGAAGTCCTCCATGGTGCGCCGCCGGGTCACCGCCACGTGACGCCAGCCCGCCAGCGGCTCACAGGCCAGGAACAGGTTGCGGACGCCCTCCCTCCGGTGCTCGTAGTCCTGCCGAAGCGGAATTCCGGGCCGGGTCGGCAGAGATGGCCGCGTCTCGGCCAACAACTGGGTCGATGTCTCGTAAAAGCAGACCACCGGCCGTCGGTGGTCATAGGGTTCGGCATAGAGGTCCAGCAGGTCCTCCATGTTGGCCACGAACTCCGCGCTCACCTTGGTAATGCGCGATTCCCTCTTCTGCCAGGGCTTGAGAGCGTTTTTTTGAGACGCTTGCGCACCCCTTCGTGAGACATGGAGGAGGCCAACTTCAACTCCACCACCTTGCCAGCCAGCAGGCGCAGGGTCCAGTGGTCATGCCCTGCCGGCGGCGGGCTGCAGGCCAGGGCGATCAAGTGGGCCTCGCCCCGGTCGTCCAGCTTCCGGCGCCGGTTGGCCTGGGGACGGTCCTTCAGAACCCCGGACAACCCTTCTTCGGTAAAGCGCCGCTTGACCCGGTACACTGTGCCCAGGGCCACATCCAGGGCTTCAGCCACTTGGGGAGCAGGCCAACCGTCGTCGCTCTTGAGGAGAATCCGGGCCCTGGCGGTGATTCGGGCCGGGTGTTTCCCAACCCGAATCAGACGCTGGAGTTCTTCTCGTTGTTCCAGCGCCAGCCGCACCGAATGCTTGTCCCTGACCATCACCGCCACCCCCGCCAACAACACTTCCCACAAGGCAGGATAGCCTAATTGTCCGTTTTCTTAAACAAATGCTAAAACCAAGTTGACTGAGTACTAGTGCTCCTAAATATATTAGACCTTTTGGAAATCTATCCGGTCAAACTCTGTATGGCATATGGGGAATCCTATCCGTGGAATTCGGATTCCGGCTCGTCTATAATAGGCGAGCGAAGGTTAGCCGTGAAAGCAAGCAGGAGGACCTGAATGGATCGAGTCAAGTTTGTCGACAGCGACGCCCACGTGGTGGAGCCGGACAGCCTGTGGGACAACTATCTGGAGAGCAAGTACAAGGGGCGAATCAAGTCCCACTTAGCATACGAACGAGCGACCAAGCCCACCGACCCCTGGACCATCAACGTCTCCGTGGAAGTGGACGACTTCCCTCCTCAGCCCATGAGGCGGGCCAAGAACGAGAAGGAAGAGACGGACCCGGAACCCCTCCGGGAAGCCGTGGGCGCCGAGGTCTTCACCATGGGCGTGGAGGAATACTACGGCAAGTGGCAGGAGCGTGGATTCGACGCCGAGACCTACAGGCAGGTCATGGACCTGTCGGGAATCGACCGGATGATTCTCTACCCCACCGTTGGCCTGTGGTCCACTTCCAGCCCCGATATGGAGCCCGAGTTCGCCGCTGCCGTGCGCCGGGCCTACAACACCTGGCTGGGAGACTTCACCCAGGACATCGGAGGACGGGCCTACGGGGCCGCCTCCATAGACCTGCGGGACCCAGAAGCTGCGGCCAAAGAAGTGCGCCGCTGCGTCACAGAATACGGCTTCAAGTCCGTTCACCTGAACCCGTCCCCCGTGCCTGGCCGCCGGGTCTATGACCCCGAATGCGACCAGGTGTGGGCTGCCTGCGCTGAGCTGAACGTGCCGGTGGGAGTCCACCCCAGCGCGTCCAACGGCCTGGACATGGGGATGATTCCCTACTACCTGCCTGACCTGAGGAACGTGCAGGGCATCGTCGCATTCTCCATAGGCAGCATGCTCTGCTGCTCCGCCTTCATAATGGGAGGAGTCCTGGAGAGGCACCCTGGGCTCAGGGTTGCCTTCTTGGAGGCGGGCGCTGGATGGGCGAGCTACTGGCCCGAACGCATGATGTCGGGAATCAACGGCGGCAATCGGGGACTCAAAATCAACGGGCTGACCAAGTCCCCGCAGGACTATTTCGCCGAGCAGTGCTTCATCGCCGCGGACCAGGACGACCCCGGGATACCGTTGGTGGCCCAGACGGTGGGAGAGCAGGTGCTGCTTACCGCCACCGACTTCGGCCACCCGGAGGGATACCGCTACCAGACCGCCGCCCGGGACTTCATGGGCGTTCCAGGAGTGAGCGACGAGGCCAAGAAGCGCATCCTGTGGGACAACGGAGTCAGAGCTTACGGCTTCTAGCTGCCCCAAAATATCCGGACCCAGATGAGAAGGGACGCCAAAACGGCGTCCCTTCTCCTTGTTGTAGAGCCAGGGGGTTTTCTCTATAATTAGGCCTACCGAACATCAATAGGCGGAGAGTAACGGAGGCTTTCGATGGAGAGACTCAGGTTCATAGACGGCGACGCTCACATACTCGAACCCCAGGACATCTGGGACGAGTACCTGGAGAAGAAGTACAAGGGCACTGTGGGCAAGGGGTTCGCCCGTTGGGCCCACGCCTCGACACTGGCACAGGGTGAGGCGCGCCTGCAGGAAAAGGGCCAGGAGGACCCTCTGTGCTTCAACATGGAAATCGAGGTAATGGGTCGGCAGGTGCCTAACCGAGCGCCGCGCGACCCCCGAGTGGGTGTGGACGGCAATCCCCTGGTCCAGGGAACGGACTCCGACCAGGCATTCGGAAGCACGGCCAACCAGGAGACCGGCGTAACCATCATCGAGGACAGGGAGCTGAACGACCTGAGCGACGCCTACGGCAAGTGGGCCGACGAGAACTTCCCCGCCCGCGCCTACCGCGAAGTCATGGACACCCACGGCATCGACTACATGATTCTGTACCCCACTGTCGGGTTCTGGATCACCGGAGCCGCCGAGATGGACGGCGAGACGGCAACGGCCATACGACGGGCCTATAACCGCTGGCTGGGCGACTTCACCAAGGACATCGGGCACGGCGCATGCGGTGCAGCCTCCATAGACCTCCGTGACCCCGAGCTGGCACGTAAAGAGGTTGAACGGTGCGTCAAGGAGTACGACTTCAAGGCGGTCCACCTTAACCCTGCGCCGGTTCCGAACCTGCGTCTTTTCGACGAAGTCTGTGACCCGCTGTGGGAGACCTGCGCTGACCTTGGTGTGCCCATAGGGCTGCATCCAAGCGCCAACCACCCGTTCGACCAGGGCATGTTGGACTACATTCCGGGCCTAAGAAACTGCCGCACTACCGTCTCCTTCGTCATGGGCAGCATGATGGCCTGCACCTCGTTGATTATGGGCGGTGTTCTAGAGCGTCACCCCAAGCTGAAGATAGTGTTCCTGGAGTCGGGCTGCGGCTGGGCGTCCTTCTGGCCTGACAGGTTGGAATCGGGCATACAGGGAGGCACCCGTGGCCTGAAGATCAACGGCCTCAGCCGGATGCCCAAGGAGTACTTCTCCGCGCAATGCTTCGTGGCCGCCGACCAGGACGACCCCAACATCACGGACGTTATAAACAACGTGGGAGACCACGTCATCGTGAGCGCCACCGACTTCGGCCACCCAGAGGGGAGACATTACGCTACAGCCGTCGGGGACGTCATGAAGCTGGAAGGGGTTTCCCAGGAGAGCAAGAAGAAGCTGTTGTGGGACAACGCTCTTCGCGCATATCCCATCAAGCCATAACCTCAGACGCGAGCCTGAAACGATTAGGGGGGAGCTTATGCTCCCCCCTTTTTCTATATGGTTCCTTATGCTTTCAAGCGACTGCTTTCAGATGGGTAGGGGCGACCGGCCGGTGGCCCCTACGTGGTCGGTCGCGCCGTGCCTCCGTCCCTGGCGCCGTGCATAACGCTGCTCAGGGTGAGTTCTCCTTGGCCGGGACGTCGTGGAAAGGCTCGCCGTCCACAAGAACGTCCTTGATGACGGCTCTGCCTCTGATATCCACTGAAACCACTACCTTGATGTCGTTGGACCGCTCTATGATGTGGCCGGAGCCTTCCGGGATGAAATATGTTTCTATCCCGAAGTCGATTTCCCTTCCCGGTCCCACCGTGCCCCTGACGAACGGACTGTCGTCAGAATTGTCTTGTCGGAACTCCCTACGAACAACGTGCCAAGCTTCCGGACCCTCTTCCAGATACACGTACACTTCTCGTCCAGGAATGGCCTTCCAGTCTTCAGGAATCTGGGCTATCTCGTACCGCAACACGACGTAGTCCCCTTGAAGCAGGGACCTAGGGTCAATCGGAAGCGTCTCCAAGACTACGTCGACTCCCGCTCGCAGCGTGTATTCACGGTCGGCAATGAGTCCCAGGAGCAACAACACCTGGGCCCCAACGATGACCAGGAACACCAGCTTGAACTTACGGCTCATGGACGCCCTCGATTGAGTCGCGTTCTCTGCTCGTCATCCTTTCGAACACCTTTCGGCGTCCCCTCTCGAGGAAGAATCCTCCGGCCAGCAGGATAACCCCCGCCACAATGAAAACGATTGACCTGTCTAAGAGGTCCCAGCTAAGTTCGAAGTATCTAGTCACGACGTCTAACGCGAAGAAAGCCAGGCCGATGTTGATGAAGGACTCCATCGCCCTAACGTATCCCAAGACAACGAGGCCGATGATCGCTGCTACGAGCAATAGGTTGAACACCAAGGGAAAAGTGATTTCGTGGCCGTGGGGGGCAAACAGGACCGTAAAGACGGCTGCTGCTACAAGAATGGAAGCCAACAGCTCGAACGACAGGGTTTTGACCGTCCGACCTTGAGACAGGCTTTTAACGCAAACGACTACTAGAGCCATAAGTCCTATGGCCGCGAATACGCATAGAAGCGGCCAAAGCCCTATGGGCGCGCCGGGATCGATCCGTTCCGCCGACGCCATCCCTTCATACACCGACCTGAAGCCGAGGAGGTACACGGTAAAAAGGATCGTAAGCGTTCCCATGATTTGGAACGCCCAGGCGTAATCGATGGTTTCACGGAAGGTCCCTTGTAGCCTGCCAAGTCCATACAACCCCAGCCCAAGCATGGCAAAAACTGAGATGGAGAATATCCCGTCAGCTTGACTGCCCGAGTCGCCCAAGTATTCGTAGAGCCAGAAACTCGTCGCTCCCAGCCCCAAACCGATGGTCAGGAAGACTGCTGGCTGGGACCTGGTCAGATAGGCTATGGGCGCCACTCCCGCGAGCCAATAGGTGAAGAGAGTCGGATCGTTGAGTGGGAAATTGTAGATTTGGGCCACGAGGTGAATGGCTGCGCCGTACACTATGGCGCCCAGCAAGATGAAGGCGGAGCCCACTCTTTCGTAGCCTTTGACATAGCGCAGCCAATACGCTGAGCCATACGTCGCGGGGACACAGGCCATGACCAGCGCCAGACGGATGGGTCTGAGGATGGCGTCCCAATTGGCGGCGAGGAACAGTATGATGCCAACCCCTACCAGAATCGCTCCGAGTACGGCGAGTATCGATATGAGCCGCCCTCGAGCTTTGTCTACGGCTACCACTCTGGCGTCGGCGCCGTAGCTGTCCAGGATTGCTACGGCCTGCTCTTGCGATATCAGGCCCTGGCTGCGCCATCGCCGCACCTCAACGGCAAGCTTGGCGAGGAATTGGCCGTCCTCGGAGTCGCCCACTGTTGGCTGGTCCCTCATCGAGTCGCTTTCGTTTTCATTCCGGCTTCCCATAGGGGCCAAGTGTATACGAAATCGCGGGAGTCAACCAGCCGTTTGGAAGCGAATATAGGGGAGTAGCGCCTGCCGTGGGACTGCCCCTTTGGGACGCCAGGCCTGCTAGAGCATATTGAGGATGCGCCGCAGTTCAATGAGCGCCGTAGAAGAGGCCCTGCGTCTGATTACCAATGGTCTGGGCGGCAAACGCAAGGGAATGTGGGTCACCGATTCTCCCGACACAGGAGGGTGGACCAGGGCTATGTGGATGACACCAGGGGGCTGATGGTCCACCTCGTCAGGTCCAAGGACTCCGGTTATTCCGATGCCCACGTCGGCGCCGGACTCCGATGTGCCTGCGGCGGCTCGGGCCATGGCCTGGGCCGTTTCGGGGCTGACCAAGCCGTGGGCGTCTATGGCCTCAGCCGAAACGCCGCTGCTGACAGCGGACTCCCGCCCGTACACGACGACGCCCCGACGGTAATATTGGGCGGTACCGGCTGTCTCGCTGATGCTGGAGGCAAGGACTCCGCCCGTGCAATGTTCCATGGTGGCCAAGGTCAATCCTTTGGCGGCTAGCAGGTCGCCCACGGCTTGCTGAGGAGTCTCGTCGTCGTAACCCCAGATGTATGGCCCGATAATGGAGAGCAGTCCGTTCTCGACGGGTTGGAGCAGAGAACGGGCGGATGTCTCATCGGCTCCTCTGGCGATGATTCGCAGGTGGATCCCGTCGGACTTGGAGTAGATTCCCAGATAGGGGTTCTCCTTGCCCAGATAGTCGGTCACCAGCTCATCGACGGCTCCCTCGGACATGCCGGAGGTCTTGATGTTCCGGGTAAGAATCACCTCGCCGCGGCTTATCTTCCGCAGACGGGGGACGACCTCGGCTTCCCAGATTGCCTGAAGTTCAGCGGGCGGGCCTGGCATCGTCACTATTCGCTTGTCGTTGCGTTCGACCCACCAACCCGGCGCTGTGCCCCGGGCGTTGGGGATGATTTCCGCCGACGGGATGAGGCTGGCCTGGCGTATGTTGGTAGCCGGCATATCTCCACCACGCCGCCTGAAATAGGCGCGGAGTTGTTCGACGATGTCCTCCTGAATTTCCATCTCCTCGCCCAACGCTGCCGCCACGGCGTCCCGGGTGAGGTCGTCCTGGGTGGGGCCCAGTCCTCCTGAGGTGAATATGACGTCTGAACGTTCCAGGCCCCGTTTCACTGCCCCCATCAGGGTCTCCATATCATCCCCAACGAGGGAGACGTGCCTCAGGTTAATGCCCAAGGCAGGCAGCCTGGAGGCGATGAAAGAGGAGTTGGTGTCGACGAGCTCCCCCATTAGAAGTTCGGTGCCTACGGACAATATTTCAGCGTTCATTTAGCGTTGGCCTTACAAAATACCGTTCACATGGATTCAACGAAGTATATAGGCCAAGCCTATGCGGACTCAACAGGCACATGGAGGACGCTTGTCCTATTTCACGCGAAGGGAGAAGCTGGGACCGTCGTCGGGACATATTTCTTCCCATTTGGCGGGAAGGCTTAGTTGGAGGTAGGGGCGACGACTTTGGGAAGGGTTCCGACCGGAGTCTTGGCGCCACGAGACAGGCGGAGAGTCTAGGAAGCTTCTTCCTCGTCGCCCTCTTCCGGCTCTTCCGGCGGGTATGGAGGGTCAGCGGCCAACTTGGATATGACCTCGCACCAGATGGCGGCGACGGTGTACAACCTGTTATCCCCGGCCAGGGATGCGTACCATTTTTCGCCGTCAGGCGTAGTGTCACCCAGGAGGAAGGACACCCGAGTCCCCGCCACGTCCGTCACTACGACCGTGGTCTGGGGTTCACCCAAGCCATATTCCGCCGGGTCCTCTATGGCATGCGCAACTACGTCCGGACTTGTCCGTGGCCCGCTGAGCAGCAGGGGGGTGCCGGACCACCTATCACGGTCTACGGGAGTGTCGTCCCCATCCTTAATCACCCACCCGTCGCCGGTGTCTTCGTACTCGACGGTGGTGTCCATGTGGGTCACGGAAATGTGGGCAATGGAGCTTGGGTCGACTTTGAAGAGCCAAGGCGGTTCTTCCTCGAGCTCGCGTTTGTCCTGCAGACCGAACACCACGCCCACGGCGCCTCCGACGACCGCCAGCACAACGAGTAGAAGTATGGTAAGTCGAACGTTCATATTCTAGAGCAGACCGGCTATCCCTCTGGCGCCTAGCGTCTCCTCCACCAGACCACACCGCCGGTGATGGCCATCAACGCAGGCAGCAGCAAGTAGCCCGACCACCGTATGAACTTGCGTTCTGTGTCTGTGGGATTCAGGAACCTTTGGACTTGTGCCCTGGGACGTATGCTAGCCAGGGGCTCGTCGCCGACAAGCCAGTTGATGGAGTTGAGGAACACGTCGCGATTGCCCGAGGCGAACAGCAGGCTGTTGGAGGCAAAGTCGGAGTCGCCGATGGCGATTATTCGGGCTGAGGCCACCTCCGCCGGGTCGCTGGGCAGTTCCTCATCCAACGGGGCCAGCGCTCGGAGGGCCAGCATCGTGAAGAAGGGGCCTACGACGGAGTCTGCTGTAGGGTCATTGCTGTCGGGGTCAAGACTGGTCCAACTGAACCGTGGGGTCGTCAGTGTCAACCCAACTCCGAATACGTTGGCGCTGAGTTTTTCTGAGTCCACCGGCTCGTCGGACTCGCCTTGCTGAAAGCGAGGGGTGAACGGAATGTCTTCATTCGGGACAAGGGCGGCCACGTCGGGGTAGAAGGAGTCTCCCACGCCTCCCGTGACGCTGGTAATGCCGGGGAATATGGGGAAAAAGTCCGGATTGGTCTGCCAGCACACAGAATCAAACCCTGTGCATATGTACTGGTTTTGGCCAATCTTGATGTTCTGGCTGCGTGCCGGGTCGTAGTTGCTTATGGAGTCAACGATATGCCCTTCTTCCATGTTGATTCCCCAACGGGCGATGAACTCCCTGAACCTGGGCTTCGTCGCCGGATCGGCCAGGAAGAGCAGGTTGCCGCCGTTACGCATGTAGTTGTGCAGCTCCTCGGGCTCGTTTACCACGTCGGACACCTGTAGGTCCTCTTTGGGGCCGGCAATCACCAGCAGGCTGACAGACCCTTCTCCCACGCTGGCCTGAAGCCGTTCCCGATCGATCGCGTTGAAGAGGTTCAAGGTTGATACTCGGTAGTTTTCCGCCTGGACTTCCGAGGCTGCGACGCTGTAGCCTTCAGGATTTTCTGACAGCGCCGTCAGCTCCCGTTCACCGTGTCCGGTCAAGAAGTAGACCTGCTTCTGCTCCTGGCCGGTGACTATCAACAACCCGGTGACAAGACTCTGTTCTATTGGCGCCAAGCCTCTCACCAGGAAGGTTTCCCAGGTCGTGCTTAGCGGGACCTGGTGGCGCTGGCCGGAGTCCTCCGCCTCGAATACTATCGTGGGAGCTCGGGTCACCCCGTACTCTGTGGCTATGCCTGGCTCGATGACCGGGTCGATGAATTCGTAATCGAATTTGCCTGAACGCTTGCTGAATTCCCTAAGGATATCGTCCATCTGACCTCTGAACGCATCCAGGTTGGGGTTAGGTTGTATGTTGCTTTCAGGGAAGAAGGCTCTGGCGTACACGTCCCCTTGCAGGTCGCCTAAGAGGGACCTCGTCCGGGGGGCCAGGTCGAATTGCTTGGTCGCTGTGACGTCCATCCTGGCTGTAATCTCGATGGCCAGGAAATTGCCCACCGCCGCAATTCCAATGAACGCGGCGATCATTAAGGTAGTGTTGGTGGTGTAGCGTCCGCGTCTGCCGGTGACCGCCTCACTGACTGTCGGGAAGGAAATGATCAGAGAGAACAGCAGCAGGAGTCCGCCGACTCCCATAACGATATAGCTGTAGAGCTTCAGGTCCTCGAAGAAGGCGAATATGACCATCCCCAGGACCAGGGCCACGACTCCGACCAGGACGATGACCGACGCGACTCCGCCGAATCCCTGGCCGAACCTTCGAAGCGAATCCGTAAGCCCCCCTAACAGGGTGCTCGACAGCTGTTCGTCTTCCAGCTCTTGCTGTTCTTCTGGGGGAAGTTGTTCCGACATAGAGGTTGTCTATCTCCACCTGCGGGTTTCCAGAGACCGCACCGCAAGGAAGAGGAACACGGCCGTTGCCGTTACGTAGTAGACGATGTGTCCCGTGTCCACTATTCCCCGGGTGAAGTCGTCCAGGTGGGATATTATGCTCAGTTGGTCCAGGATGGTCGAGACGATTCCGTCCACCAAGTCTGTTGCGAAGTCTATCAAGGCGAGTATGAGCATGATGCCGAATCCCACCACCAACGCCACTATCTGGTTGGCTGTGAAGGAAGAGGCCAGAAGTCCAATGGAGAGGGCCATGGCCCCGTACAGGATTATTCCCAGGTACGAGCTCCATATTGGTCCACTGTCAGGGTTGCCGTAGATGTACAGCAGCAGCACGTAGAAAAGGGTCAACGACAGGGTCACCAGGAAGAAGGTGAAGCTGGCAATAAACTTGCCCAGCACCACCTCCCAGTCCTTGACTGGAGACGTAAGCAGGAGCTCGATAGTCCCCAGCTTCTGCTCTTCCGCCAGGAGTCCCATCGTCAGGGCCGGGGCCAGAGGCACCAGTATCCAGGCGCTGGCAATGATGTATAGGTCTATGCTGGCGTCGGGGAAGGGGTCGCCCAACCGGAACCCGAAGAAGAAGCCGGTGAGAGCCAGATATACCAGGGCTATGATGTATCCTATGGGGCTGGTAAAGTAGGCCTGGATTTCCTTCCAGGCGATGGCGGCGGCTACCCTCACTCTTCTATATCCTCGCTGGTGGTAAGCTTGAGGAATATCTCCTCCAGGCTCATGCCAACCAACTGAATCGTCAATAGTCCCCAGTTGTTGCCTATGACGACCCGGGAGATGGTGGTGCGCAGGTCCAGTCCCCGACCGGCCTCTACTACGTATGTGTGGCGGTCTCCCTCGAACGAGACTCGACTGACGCTGGTGACTCCCCGGACGCTCCTGAAAGCCTCGGTGATTTGAGCCTGCGGCCCGCGCACCTCAACCTGTATCCTCTCCACGCCCTGCAACCGGTCGGCCAGATTCACCGGGCTGTCCTCTGCCACTATCTGTCCTTCATGAATGATAAGCACTCTTTTGCACAACATGCTGACTTCGGGAAGTATGTGGGAGCTGAGAACGATGGTGTGCTCTTCCCCCAGGTCCTTTATCAGTTTTCGGGTTTCCACGACCTGGATGGGGTCGATGCCGATAGTCGGCTCATCCATGATCAAGACTTGGGGTTCGTGCAGTATGGCTTGGGCTATGCCCACCCGCTGGCGGAACCCCTTGGACAACTTGCCTATCAAGCTCTTGCGGTAGTCTTCCAGGCGGCAAATTTCGATCACGTCGTCGATGCGCCGTTGGATGCGTTTGGGTTCCATGCCGCGCAAGGTGCCCATATAGTTGAGGTAGCTGGATACGGGCATGTCGGTGTATAGAGGCACCGTCTCAGGCAGGTATCCGATGAGTCTTCTGACCTCCAGGGACTTGTCCACCACGTCGTAGCCCACGACCTCGACGGAGCCGCTGGTGGGGGGCATGAAGCCCGTCAGGATGCGCATCGTCGTGGTCTTCCCCGCGCCATTGGGTCCGAGGAAGCCCAGAATCTCCCCCTTGCCCACCTGGAAGGTAACGTCCTCCACGGCGGGGAAGGAGCCGTAGTATTTGGTCAGGCCCTTAACGTCTATAACTGCGGCCATTTTTATCGACCATCCTGCCTTTTCGTTCGATGCGCCCGTCTGCCGAGGCCGGACTCACCGAGCCAACAGCCCCCTATTGTATTCCGTATTGGGCAGATATGCTATACTCATTGCCGCTAAAACGGGTTGTTTTCACCATTACAAAGTTAGTATACGCCGTGCACCCCGCTTGCGGTTTCAGCGGCAGTCCCTTCCCAGGCGGGAAGGGGCTTATGCTGTAGGAGGATGGGGCGGGCATGGAGCTAAGATGCATCTGGCCATAGACGGCTACGGAGGAGACGAGTCCAAGATGTGGGACGAGGAGTTCGTCCGGCGTTTTCTGGCCGACTACCCCTCCAGCCTCGGAATGAACGTCATACACGGCCCGTCGGTCTTGTCGTACCACTCACCCGACCCGCGGGATTCGGGGGTGACGGGGTTCGTGATAATTGCCGAGAGCCACATCAGTGTCCACACATTCCCGAACCGCCAGTACATAAACATAGACGTATTCTCCTGCAAGTCCTTCGACGACACGAAAGCCCTCGCTGACGTGAAGGAGACCTTCGACCTTCGGGAGGTCAGGACCTGGGTCATGGACCGGGGCCTGGAACACCTGGAGAGACTCCCGCCCGACTAATTCCCACAGGGCAGAGGAAGGGCCGCTATGGCCGAGCAAGACTTGTCATGGACACCCTTCAACTTTCTGGCCCTTCCCGATGACCAATCGGCGTTGGAGACCTCCCGCGTCGTCCTAGTGCCCGTTCCTTATGACAGCACGACGTCCTTCA
This sequence comes from Dehalococcoidia bacterium, assembly GCA_965224415.1. Classification (GTDB taxonomy): domain Bacteria; phylum Chloroflexota; class Dehalococcoidia; order Lucifugimonadales; family JAGWBF01; genus DAOUJI01. The sequence continues at coordinate 403,985 of CBDCZB010000004.1, forward strand.
GGTCCGGGGCCAGAGACGGGCCCAGGGCAATCATAGAGGCATCCCAGAGCCTGGAGGACTACGACGTCGAGCTAGCCGTCGACGTGGCCTCGATAGGCATTCACACCACTCCTTGGCTCGAACCCCACATGGATGGCCCCAGGGCCATGATATCCAGGGTCCAGCAGGCGGTGAGCGTATATGCAGCCCAGGGAAAGCTGGTCGGTCTTCTGGGAGGCGAACATTCCATAACCATCGGCGGGGCGGAGGCATACGTCGAACTCTATCCAGGTCTGTCGGTGCTCTACTTGGACGCCCACGCCGATTATCGGGACAGCTACATGGGAACGTCCTGGGGCCACGCGTCGGCGGCAAGACGCGTGTCAGAGTTGTGCCCGGTGGTCCACGCCGGAGTCCGCAGCATGAGCCGGGACGAGGCGGAGTTGTTGGCAGCGAGGGGCAACCTGGGAGAATCCGGACCGACGGAGCCCTACCTGGAGTCCCTGGCGGACCGGTTGTCCGACGAAGTTTACATAAGCGTGGACCTGGACGTCCTGGACCCCTCCCTCATGGCCGCCGTCGGCACACCGGAGCCCGGCGGCATGGGATGGACTCAGATAAACCGCATACTGGCCCACGTGGCACGCCGGAAGAAAATAGTGGGTTTCGATGTTGTAGAGCTTAGCCCAGACCTGGGGCCTCCAGCCTGCTCGGTTGTCGCCGCCAAGCTGGTGTACAGGATAGTCGCCTACGCCGCTTCCCCGCCCCGTCTTTCGTAGAACAGGTCATTGCAACCGAACCGCGTCAGGACAAGACGCCGTAAATCGGGGTAGAATTGGACTAGGAAACATTTGAAGCCCTGACAACGGCGTAAGGCGGGCGTGACCATATGGGCGGCTCTATACGGCTCGGCAAGATAGCCGGCATTCCTATCAACCTTCACGTAAGCTGGTTCATCATATTCGTCCTCTCCGCTGTGTTCTTCGAGCGGTACTTTTCCAACTCCGGTTTCCGATGGACCGCCACTGAGCGGTGGGGTGTCTCTCTGGTGATGAGCCTGACCCTGTTCGCCTCAGTGTTGGCCCATGAACTAACCCATAGCGTAGTGGCATTGCGGTACGGGATGCCGGTCAAGGGAATCACCCTGTTCCTGCTGGGCGGAGTGTCCCAAATCGGCAAAGAGGCCACACGGCCCTCTTCTGAGTTTGTCATTGCCTTTGTGGGTCCATTGTCCAGCGTTGTCCTGGGACTAATATTTCTAGGCGTTTCGGAAGGACTTGCGGGAGTCAACAGCCACGTCTATGCCATAACTGCCATGGCCGTCTACGTCAATTTTATGCTTGGGATATTCAACATGCTGCCCGCGTACCCGATGGACGGCGGCAGGGTGTTCCGGGCGGTCGTGTGGAAAATCACCGGCAACCAGTTCCTGGCAACCCGCGTGGCCGCCCGTGTGGGGCAGGGCATGGCATTGTTGTTCATCATCGGAGGCGGAGTTTTGTTTTTCATGGCGTTCCTCCGAGACGGAGGCGGATCATGGAGCCAGGGAATATGGCTGGCTGTCCTCGGGTTGTTCCTTCTCGCCACTGCCTCGGCCACCCACAAGCAGAGCGGCATCAGAAGGGGTATGGACCGGTTTAACGTGCGAGACCTGATGCACCGTGACCTTCCTGTGGTTCCCGGAGACGCAACTGTTGGCCGGGTTATCGCGGAGAGCTTGGCTCTCTCAACCTGGGGGTTCACCTTGGTCGCGGTGAACGGGCGAATCTCCGGAGTCGTCACACTGGAATCCATCAGGGCCGCGGCTGCTGGGCCTCAGACTCTATGCGAGTCGGTGATGACGCCTATAGAAGATGTTCCCAGCGTAAGCCCGGAGCAGCGCGCTTACGACGTTCTGGAGGTTATGGAGGAGAGTCGAACTTCCTTCGTTCTAGTGGTCGAGGGCGGCGCACTGGTGGGGTTCGTATCCCGCCGGGAGATGATGGGACTGCTGTCTCAGGGGAGAGACTGACCCCGAGGAGCCTGACTCGTTTATGGTTCGCCCTTGAGCGCCTATGCTACAATGTTTGGCGCCGTGTATAGGGAGCTGCCGCCCTCTTGGACGCGGCAACTCTCAGTTATGATTGATATCTTAGACTATGAGCGCACCTGACGGCTTAATTTACATGGACCACGCCGGGACCACGCCCCTGGACCCCAAAGTCCTGGAGGCGATGGCTCCTTATTTCACCCGTATGTTCGGCAACCCATCCAGCATCCACGCCTATGGCCAGGAAGCCAAGAAGGCGTTGGACGAGTCACGGGAGAAGGTGGCGGGGGTGTTGGGGTGCCGCCTCAGCGAGGTGATTTTCACCAGCGGCGGCACCGAGTCCGACTCAATGGCTGTAAAGGGAGCGGCGGCGGCCCTCTGGGACACCGGGAACCACATAATCACGTCCACCATAGAGCATCACGCCATCCTCCATACCTGTCAGTACCTGGAAAGCCAGGGATTCGAGATAACCTACCTCCCGGTGGACCGGCACGGCTTTGTGGACCCGGAGGAGGCGGCCAACGCCGTCACGGAGCGTACGGTGCTCGTCTCGATAATGTATGCGAACAACGAGATAGGCACCATTGAACCTGTCAAGGAGATAGCCGCCGCCGTGAAGGTGCGGGCGAATGCCCTGGAGCGGACCATACCAGTCCACACAGACGCCGTGCAGGCCGCCGGATTCCTTGACCTGGATGTCAAGGACTTGGGCGTGGACATGCTCAGCCTGTCATCCCATAAGTTCCACGGCCCCAAAGGCGTGGGAGCGCTGTACATGCGGAGGGGAACCCCCTTCCTTCCCCAGCAATTGGGGGGCGGTCAGGAACGAGAACGTAGGTCGGGCACTGAGAATATACCCGGTATAGTCGGCGCCGCCACGGCTTTAGAGATGGCCAATGACAGACGAGAAGAGATGAGCCGCCACTGCGCCGGGCTCCGGGACGCAATCATCGAACGGTTCACAAAGTCAATAGACGGCGTACACCTGAACGGACACCCGACGCAGCGTCTGCCCAACAACGCCAACTTTTCGTTTGAGAACGTGGAAGGTGAACCGATCCTGCTAGGCCTGGACATGGCTGGTGTTGCAGCTTCCAGCGGCAGCGCCTGCAGCTCCGGCTCCCTTGAGCCGTCCCACGTGCTTCTGGCGCTGGGACAGCCTGCGGAGCTTGCTAGGGGCAGTCTGAGGCTCACTCTTGGGAAGGACAACACCAGAGAGCAGGTGGACTACCTGTGCACGGTGGTGCCTGATTTGGTGCGTCAGCTCCGCGAAATGCCCTCGCTTACTTCCGCAACCTCATGATGGAGACCTAGAAATCACAATGCTTTCCTTTTTCACCTCCTCGTTGACATCCCGCGTCGCAAAGATGTCCTGTCTGCTGGTCCTAGCGCTGACCCTCAGTGTAGGCGGCTCAGCCGCCTGCGGAGGAGAACCGCAGCTGGGTCCTGGCGACGGTGCGTCAGGCAGGCTGTTGGGCGTGTTGGTGAACGAAGTCAGAAGGACCCAGGAAGTGCGTTATTCATCCCCCATGGGCGCCACCGCCGGGGTGGACGGACTGTTGTTGACGGTCACCAACGCACAGGCCGGTGACTCGATTCCATTCAAACTTGGAGACGAAGAAACTCAGTATGTTCTCTCGCCTTCCAGAAGCGAACGTCAAATCACAGTCATGTTCGGGACCTGGTATAACAACGGAGAGTCCAATCGGACCGTGGTCCTTGACGCAGCTTCTTTAGGATTGAAGACACTGAAGAGTCCTGAGGTTTCCACCCTTTTGGAGGTTAGCCCCACCAACGTCGTCAACGTAAAGACCGCATCGGAACCTGCTCCCGACAGTCAAGTCTTTCCTCTCTACCTGGGAGGCGAGTTCACCCTGAAACCTGACGAAGTCCTCTCCCGATGGCTTGCCTTCGAGACCCCGGGTGGGTCCTCTGTAGAGGAACTGACGTGGAAAATCGAAGGCCAGCAGACCAACCTCAACTTCGGGTCGGGACACTACTTGGTGACGCCGTCATCGGCAGACAACGAATTGGTGGCCATCAACGTGCAGGTCTACAACAGAGAGGCCAACACTGTGGCGATGGAGATAGTGGGAGACGCCGTGGAACTCAGGGGGTTCGGCATCGACGAAGCCTACACATTGTTGGACGTTACCGCTAACAACACCACCAACGTCTCCTCCACCCCCGACGCTCACTCCAGCGAAAACAGGTTCACACCATTCGTTCGGGGAACCGTTTCTGATTTGCCTTTGGGCAACTCACTTCTGGGTTGGATAATCTTTGAGATTCCCAAAGGGGCGGGGCTGCGGGAACTGAAGTGGGACACGGGAGACACCGTCTTTATTAGACCTAACTAGACGGGAATTCATCGGGGCTTAGTATGGAGAGGACCATCGGGCTCCACCCTCGGAACGGCGCCGCTCCCCCAATTTGGCGCCGTTTATTTCATGTCTGCGCCGCCGGTTCCATTCCCTTGATCGCGATATTCGCCAGCTCCGAGGTGATGATCCCTCTTATGGCGTCATTGTGCGGAGGGGCGATCGCGATAGAAGTGGTTCGGTTCCGGTTGCCGGACTTGAACCGCAGGATGCTCAAGCTGTTCCGGCCCCTCTTGAAAGAGTCGGAGGACAGACGAGTCACGGGCGCCACGTTTGTAGCGTTGTCGTCTCTTACATGTTTTCTCGTCTTCGATCTCGATGTGGCTGTAGCCGCCCTGTTCTTTCTCGCGTTTGGAGACCCGGCGGCGGCGTTTGTGGGAAGCAGGATGCGAGGGCGAGTCTTGGGCTGGCGGTTCTTCGGCAAGTCTCCTGTAGGGACGCTGGCCTTTCTGGGAGCGGGCCTAGCCGTCGTGGGAGTTTTGTCGGGGGGCGGAGCGATCAACTATCACTGGGGCTTCTTGGTTGGGGTAGCGGTGGCGGGACTGATTGAGTTGGCGCCCGCCGTAATTGACGACAACCTGACCATACCTCTAATTAGCGGCGCCGTGATGACGGCCCTGGTCTAGGGAAGTTCAGGAAGCCGCCCCGTCGAAGACCTCGGTGGTGAACCGGCTGCGTTGGAACGCCACGTACTGGTCCCTGGTCATGGGGGGCTGGAACTCCTCAACCGCCTGCCTCGCTTTGACCGCCCCGTCAGCCAGCAGGTCTACTGCCGTCATTGCCATTATCTTCGCCGGCATCACCACGGCTTGTTCGTAGTCCTTGATGCGGTAGTTCCTGCTGTGGCCGCCTCCTGTGGCGCCTGCGGTGTAGGGGTGAATGACCGGCATGATTTGGCTCAGGTCACCCATGTCTGTGGAGCCGCCGCGGGTGCGTCCGTCGGGGGTGAGGGCTATCCGATCCCTTCCCAAGAGAGACGCTGCGTTGTCCACGAACAACTCTTTCAGCGACTCGTCTTGGTTCAGGGAGAAGTAACCGGCGATGTTCGTGATTGTCACCCTGGCGCCTACGGCCATCGCCCCTGAACGGAAGCAGCGGTCCACCATCGCGCTGTTCCGCTCTAGGTCCTCCGGGTTGGAAGACCTGACCCGCCATTCGACCCTCACGTCGCCGGGGACTGCGTTCACCGCCTCGCCGCCCTTGGTGATCATGCCATGAGTGCGGGCCGTGGCCTTTTCAGTGAAGGTCTCGCGGTTCAGGTGGATGGCCGCCAAGGCCAGATTGGCGGCGTTTAGCGCATTGATTCCCTCGTGGGGAGCGGCTCCGGCATGCGCCGAGCGTCCAGTGTACTCTACGAACTTGACCATGTGGCCGTTGCTGGCCCCTCCGATGGAGAAGGACCGCTCCTTCATATCGCTCGCAGTGTGGCACATCATGGCCAGGTCGACGTCGTCGAACTCGCCTACTCGAATCAACTCCTGCTTCCCGCCCAGGAACTCCAACCGTCCCTGCTGCCTGAAGGCCAGCCTGTCCTCGACTTCTACGAACTCTTCGGCTGGCACTGCAAAGGGGACTATGGACCCTGACAAGTATGGAAGCACCGATTGGTCTAAAAGTCCGATTGCGGCTCCCAGCATCATGCCCAACTGAGCGTTGTGGCCACAGGCGTGGGCGGCGCCGGTCTGAGCGTTGGCGTTGGGGTGGTCGTTAACGATGAGGGAGTCCAGCTCGCCCAGGATTGCGACACTCGGGCCGGGGCCTGCGCCACCCTGAATCCTCGCCTTGATTCCGGTGACGGCAAGCCCGTCCCGGTGCGACACGCCCAGCCTGTCGAAAAATCGGGCCACGGTCTCGGCGGTCTTTGTCTCTTTGAACCCGGTTTCCGGGTTCTTGAACACATCTTTGGCCAGTTCGACGAATTCAGCCTTGCGCCGGTCGATGGCAGCGCAGGCTCTTCGTTTCAAGTCTTCTATATCGGGTGACTGTGCGGGCATAGGCGTCGCCTAGAGTTCCTCGTAGTCGAAAAGTTCTTCTCTCGCCAAGCCGCGCATAAAGCTCAAGTAGTCGGCCTTGGACATGGTGGGCCTGTGGTTGGAAACGACGCGCCCTCCCCGAGACGCGCCCTCAGCCAGCAGGTCAATAACTGTGCAAGCCAACGCTTTGCCGGCTGTGGTGACAGCCAGGCTATAGTCTTCGATTACATAATCGGCCCCGTGGCCCAGCCCCGTCGCTCCGGTTACGTAGGGGTGAATGACGGGCATGAGCTGGCTTACATCCCCCATGTCGGTGGAACCGGTCCGGTGGCCGACGCTCCCCACGTTTTCCTCGCCTACCAGGGACATTGCATTGGCCTTGAAGATGTCGGCTAGGGAGTCGTCTTGTTGCAAGGGGAGGTAGCCAGGCAAAGTCTGGATGTTGACCTTGCCGCCGACGGCCATTGCCCCGGCTTTGAGCGCCCTGTCCACTTTCTGGTTGGCCTCCAGGACGGCGTTAATGGTGCGGCCTCGAACGAATGACTCCATGCGAACGTCGGCGGGGACGGCGCTGACCGCCTCGCCGCCCTTGGTGATGATGGGGTGTACTCGTATGGTGTCCTCGTCCTTGAAGGTCTCCCTGTTGGCGTGAATGGCCATCAGGGCTAGGGTGGCGGCGTTGAGCGCGTTGATTCCCAGGTGAGGGGCTCCTCCCGCATGGGCCCCTCGTCCGACGAACTGAATCTTCTTGGCGACTATGCCGTTGTTGGTGCCGCTCATGGTGAGCATTCCCTCATCGCTGCGGCTTGACGTATGGCACATCATCGCTATGTCCACTCCGTCGAGATGCCCAAGCCTGATGAACTCCGGCTTTCCTCCCAGGAACTCTATGGAGCCCTTGCGGCGCAGTGAGTCACGGTACTCGATTTCTATGTACTCTTCAGCCGGGACGGCAAAAAGCACGACCCGCCCGCTCAATTCGGGCAGGACACCCGGCGCCAGCAGGCCAGCCGCCGCCGAGAGCAGCATCCCTATCTGGGCGTGGTGGCCGCAAGCGTGTGCGGCGCCGGTCTCGGGGTCGGCGTGGGGGTGGTCGTTTACGATGAGGGAGTCCAGTTCGCCGAAAAGGGCCACCGTCGGTCCGGCGGATTCTCCCTTGAGCTCACTTCGTATTCCCGTGAGGGCTATTCCGCTCTGGGCGGCGATGCCCATCTCGCGGAGCTTGGTCGAGACAAGCTCCGAGGTCTTGGCTTCACGAAATCCCGGCTCCGGGTTGGCCAGTATAGTCTGGGATACGCCGACAATTTCCTCGGCCCTGGAGTCGATGGCCGCGCAGACCCTGGCTTTAAGCTCATCTCTGGATGCCATGCGTACTCCTATCTCAACGCTCTTCCGCAAGCCGTAGACCGACGGAACGATTCTAACAGACAAGGCGCCAAGTTGGCATGTCCGCAACCGGACGTGAACAGGGCTATAATGGAATCGTATGAAGATAGTCATCGCCCCACAGAGTTTTAAGGGTGGACTTTCGGGGACCGACGCCGCGAAGGCCATTGAAGAGGGCATTCTCGACGTGATCGGCGACGCCGAAACAGTGCGCATTCCTGTGGCTGACGGCGGCGACGGCACCCTGGACACCCTTGTCAACGCCACAGGCGGGGAGGTCTTCAGCAGCAGGGTCACCGGCCCTCTGGGCGCTCCGGTCAATGCGGCGTGGGGAGCTATGGGTGATTCGGACACTGCCGTTATAGAGATGGCGAGGGCGTCGGGCCTTGCGTTAGTGCATCCCAGACACAGGGACCCCAGGACAGCCACTAGCTACGGCGCCGGCGAGTTGATTGTACAGGCTTTGAACAAGGGGTTCCGTCGGATAATCGTGGGCCTGGGCGGGAGCGCCACCAACGACGGCGGTCTAGGCATGGCCCAGGCATTGGGAATACGGTTCATGGACTCCAACGGGCGCGAACTGCCGGCCGGAGGGGCTGCGCTGGCCAGGCTTCACCGGGTCGATGTGTCAGGGGTGCGCCTGGGCCTCATGGAGGCCGAAATAATTGCCGCAACTGACGTTAACAATCCCTTGTGCGGTCCGTCGGGCGCCTCGGCGGTGTACGGCCCGCAGAAGGGCGCCTCTGCTGCCGTCGTTGAAGAGCTGGACCAGGCCCTGGACCGGCTCAGCAGGGTGGTGGAAAGGCAGTTGGGCATAAACATGCGGGAGGTTCCAAGGGGAGGAGCTGCCGGTGGACTCGCCGCGGGACTGGTGGCCTTCGCCGACGCGAGGATAGAGTCGGGAATTGACTTGGTGTGTAATGCGGTCAGGTTCGAGGAGAAGCTGGAGGGAGCCGACTTGGTGATCACCGGTGAAGGGCGGACCGACGCTTCCAGCGTCTTCGAGAAAGCACCAGTGGGAGTGGCACGAAAGGCCAAGGAGCGGGGCATTCCAGTGATTGCGATAGTGGGGAGCCTTGGTCCGGGTCATCAGGACGTGTACGAGTACGGCATTGACGCGCTTGTGCCCATACCCGACAGGACTATGGGGTTTGAGGAAAGCATGAGTCGCAGCTATGACTTGCTCAGGAGCGCCACGGCCCGCACCATGCGGCTGCTCAGCGTCGGCGGGAGCCTGAACCCACTGCGGTAGGCGACGCCTAAATCATCTGGTCTTTGACGAATTTTATGACTTCATCGGCCACGAAAATGGCCCGCTCGCTGTCCACTTCGTCGTAGACCTCCGACGGGATGCCGCCAGGCAGGTAGTGAGGGTATCGAGTCATGTCCTCGTACTTGTCAAGAGCTATGGCCAGGGAGCGAATGACCTCAAACATGCCGCTGAAAAGCTTTGCGTCCTCACACAGGTCGGCCAATGCGTGGCCCCATACGTCCTCGGCCCCTGAATGGTACAGGAAAGCCTTGACCGCCTTCTCCCCAGCCTGTTTGCTCATGAAACAGGCCGTGTTGTGTCGGCCCCCTTCCCGCAAGTATCGGGCGTCATCCAGGTCCTGGTCCGCTTGGCGCATCCAGCGCGCGCCCTCGGCTTTGAGGTCTCTATTCATAGACGACTTTCCCCTTCTTCACCGCTTGTGCCAGAAACGTGTTGGTCTCCTGTAAGGTATAGAACTCCGCTGGCGTGTAGACCCAGTAGTTTGTGGCCACCTCAGGATGCAGGTGGCTAATGAAATAGTCCATGCGTCGGTTGAAAGAGCCGGGGATGTCCTGGACCATGATGAGTTCCAGTGTGCTCTCAGGCCCCACCTTGTCTTCGGCCAGGTCCCCGAACAGGATGACCTTCTCCACCCCCAGTTGGGGCAGGACTTCCAATATGCGCACCAGCTCCTTTTCCATAGTCTGCTGGCGGAACTTAGCGAATCCAACTCTTACGGCCATAACCACTCCAGTATAACCATGTGGACCTCTTTGGGGCCATGCACCCCGATTACCAGTGTCTGCTCGATGTCGGCTGTTCGGCTCGGCCCGGTTATCAGGTTAGTGTAAGGGGGCCAACGCCCTTGCTGATGCAGGTCCTTCTGAATACGGAAGAAGCTGTCCAGGTCCGGTACGACATCCGCTGGCCTCACCAGGGCTACGTGGACCTGGGGCGTCAACGAAACCAGGCGGCTTAGTCCCGTCCTGGGCTGCGCTACGACCGACCCGGTTTCTGCTATCGCATAGTCCGACCCAGTGATGCACATGTCCGCTTGGGCGAGCAGATTTCGGAGTCCCGCGCCGTCTACTTCGTCGTTCCGCGCTGCCACGCCGGTGATCACGCCCTCTTCGCCCAGATGCCAGTCTAAGTTTAAGCCGGAAAACAGGTCCTCGTCGGACCGCAGGACCATATTGGCTCCTACGGCCAGGGCCAGTTGAGTGATATAAGACACTGCGTCCTCAGGGTTGGCGCTGCGGTGCACGTTCCAGCCGCGAGCGGCGGCCGTAGTTTCCAGCAGGTCAACCGTCTGAGCTGGAGAGGTCTCAGGGCCGTTGTCCGAGGCTGGCTGGCTGGCATAAGGGGTGTTGGGACGATCTTTCGACGGCCCCAACGCCTCCCGCACTCTAGCCAAAAACCTCTCCTTATCCAGCATGTCCTCCTTTGGCTTCGTCCGCCTCCTCCGTCCGGGCGAGGGAGTGCTTCCATATATCACGGAAAGACCTGGGCTTGAACGCGGGCAGGTCCCGGGACTTGGTCCACTTGGACAGAGGCGCCACTGGGACGCTGCTTATCCTGCCGCCTCTGGAAAAGGGAGACTGGGCCAGCCGCATGAGAGGCCCCGCCAATGAATACAGTCGCGGGCGCTTCATGATTTGTGTGAACCCTCTGGCTGTGAGACGTTCCCACAGGGATGCGCGGCGCTGAGGACCCGGCGTGGACGCTTTGGCCCGTAGGTGCAGCAGCATCCTGGGCAGGTTGATCTTGACGGGGCATGCTTCCCGACAGGCGCCGCACAGACTCGATGCAAAGGGGAGGTCCATGCCGGACTTGGACTCGGTCAGGACGGGAGAAATCACTGCTCCAATGGGGCCGGGATAGACCCATCCATAGGCGTGTCCGCCCACCTTACGGTATACGGGGCAGACGTTCAGACATGCGCCGCAGCGTATGCAATACAGCGACTCCCTCAAGTCAGGGTCCGCGAGCAGGCGTGTGCGCCCGTTGTCGACGATGACCAGGTGGAACTCGTCCGGCCCGTCCTCGTCGGAGCTTCTGCGGGGGCCGGAAATCATACTCACGTAGCTGGTGAGTCGCTGGCCTGTGGCCGCTCTGGGCAGCAGCCGGAGGAACACAGGAAGGTCGTCCAATGACGGCACCACCTTTTCCATACCGGTCAGGGCTACGTGTATGCGGGGCGCCGACGTGCAGAAGCGTCCGTTGCCCTCGTTGGTGACAATGACGACGGTTCCCGTCTCCGCCACCAGGAAATTGGCGCCGGTGATGCCCATGTCGGCGGCGAGCAGCTTGCCCCGCAGGGCCTCCCGGGCGGCCCGCGCCATATCCTCTATGTCCGTCAGCCCCGATGCTACGCCGTTCTCTTCGAAGAGTGAGCTTACCTGGCGTCGGGTCTTGTGCATTGCCGGCGCGATGATGTGGAACGGAGTCTCCTCGGCGAGTTGAATGATGTATTCGCCCAGGTCCGTCTCCACGACCTCCACACCGGCCTGTTCCAAGGCGCCGTTCAGCCCGGTTTCCTCGGAGACCATGGACTTGCTCTTGGTCGCCAGCTTGACGCCCTTGGAACGGGCCAGACCGGTTACAATGTCGTTGGCCTCTTTACCGTCTGCTGCAAAGTGGACGTGGCCCCCGTTGGCCGTCACACGGTCGTAGACCATCTCCAGCCAGTAGTCGAGGTTCTCGATTGCGTTCTGCTTTATCTCGCGGGCGCGAAGCCGCAGCTCTTCCCACCGCTCGGCGCCCAACTCGTCGATTGCTTCAAGCCGGGCGGCGTCGAAACCTCCTCCGACCTTGCGGAGGGACTCCTGGAGTTGGGAGTCTCCCAGGGCGTGGGCCGACGCCTGCCCAAAAGGGCGGGCCTTCAACTCAACCAATACGCCGACTCCTGGGGCGCGCCCTCAAAGGGTCAAATCGCTGATGGGTTCCGGGTTTTTTCATGTCAGTCGACACAGGTGTCCAGCAGTTGAGCGATGTGCACGGCTTTAACATCCATTCCCCGGCGGCTTAAACCTCCGCTGATGTGCATCAGGCAGCTCATGTCGCAAGCGGTGACGGTGTCCGCGCCAGAGGCTGCGATGTCGTCCAGCTTGTCGTCAAGCATAGCGGTCGATATTTGAGAGTGCTTGATGGAAAAGGTCCCTCCAAACCCGCAGCAGGTTTCCGGCTGTTGGAGCGCAGCTTCATCAGCGCCCTCCACGGCGCTGATGAGCGACCTTGGGGCGTCGCGGACGCCCAACTCTCTCAGGAGGTGGCATGAAGGGTGATAAGCGATCCGAGCACCCGGGGCTTCGGCCCCCACGTCGGTGACTCCCAGGACCTCTACGATAAACTCGGAAAGCTCATACGTCCTGCCAGCCAACTCAACCGCAGCGGCATGGAGTTCCGGGTCGTCCTCGAACATCTCGGGATATACGACGCGGAGAAGGGAGGCGCATGAGCCGGAAGGCGCCACTACGTAAGGCTGGTTTTCTTTGTTAGGCCGCTTTCCGAAGACCTCAATCATGCGGGCTGCCAACTGCTTAGCGTCGGACTTGAAACCTGCGTTGTACAGGGGCTGCCCGCAGCAAGTTTGGTCCGACGGAAAGTCCACGTCCACCCCCAAACGCCTGAGCAGGTTGACCACGCTTACCCCAACTTCTGGAAAAAGCTGGTCCACCAGGCACGTGACCAACAGGGACGCCTTGGGCGTGGATGAGTTGGATACCGTCTCCATAGCTTCTGAAAGCAGGGTATCAGACCCGGCCCCGGCTAACAACAAGGCGCGAGGGGACTAGAAGCGGGATTGAGATTCCAGGGTGGTGTAGGTGACGGGCGTGACGGTGAGCAGCCCCGCGTCCACAGGAAGGACCACACCGGTGACCCAGCGGGACTCGTCACTGGCCAGGTAGAGAGCCGCGTTGGCCACGTCCCAAGCGGTGCCCTCCGTGCCCAGAGGGGCGGAGTTCTTCCGGTGCGCACGGAGCTCATCAGTCATTCGTCCGGCGGCCATGGGTGTGTAGGCCAAACCGGGGGCGATGCAGTTGACCCGCACGTTGTCCGGGCCGTGGTCGGCCGCCATGGACGTGGTAAGGCCGATCACGGCGGCTTTGGTGGTGGTGTAGGGAGTGCTGCTGTGGGCGCGGACTCCGGCTATGGAGGAGATGTTGATGATGGAGCCTCCGCCCGTCTTGACCATCTCAGGAATGGCGAACTTGCTGCAGAGGACGATGCTCATGACGTTCACTGCGAATATGCGCTGCCACTGCTCTTCGTCGGCCTCCACGACGCTGCCCCGCACGGAGATGCCCACGTTGTTGTCCAGGATATCCAGCCTGCCGTAACGGGTGACCGCCTCGTTGACCAGGGCTTGGCAATCGTCGGCGCTCGTTACGTCGCCCGTAAATGCCGACGCCTCTCCACCCTCTTCCCGTATCATGGCTAAGGTTTCCTTGGCGCGCTCCGGGTAGGCGTCCACCAGAAGGACCTTGGCGCCCTCCTTGGCGAACGTGATGGATGTGGCCTTGCCGTTTCCGATTCCGGGGCCGCTGGACCCGGCTCCGGTGACTATGGCGACCTTGCCTTCCAGACGGCCCGGCCTATCAGCCATTAACTGCCTGCTGTGTGGATGGCACGGGCACTTCGATGTCCAGCAGGGGAGCGTATTGCTGTCCGCCGTAGCAGTCTCCGTCCTCCAGGTCTCCGGAATATACGGGCCTCGGAATGGAGAACTTTATGGCCAAGGCATTGTCGCAGTTAAAGAAGAGCACATCCTCCTCGTTCTGCTTGTACATCTCCGCCACCAGCTTCTTGTTCAGCGCCCCGGAGTCGCGCACCTTCTCGTACACGTCCGGATCGTCGAACATAATGTCGAAGGTCAGGACGAAGGGTCCTGCGTTCTTGCTGCGCACCAGTTTGGTGACTTCCCATAGCTTGGCCATGTTTCGCCTCTATACCGCCGCCACCGTGGTCGGGAACATCTCGTAGGGGTCGGCGGGTTCGACTACGTGGTTCATGTTAAACCTGTGGGTGGGGCCTCGGTGCAGCACCGACGGGCTGTACGGGAAGGCCAGGGTGCTGATTAGCCCGTGCCACTCGGGAACGGGGAAGTGGAGGGCTAGGTGATGGGCGCTGTCGGCCAGCTGTCCGGCCAGTTCCTGGTCGGGAGCGGTCACCTCTATGATGAGACATATCTCGTGGGCCGGAGTCGTCACCGGCTCAAGGGCTCCCATTGCGCCGTTTCGCCCGTAGACTCGGAAGAAGACAGAGTAGTCCTTGTCCATCTCCAGGCCGCCGAAAGCGTCCCGGATGCGCAGGGCCAACCGTTCCTTCATCCGGCTGAGCCAGTCGTCTATCTGGCGGATGATGATGGGGTCTCTAATGGCCCCAATGACGATGCTCTGGTATCCGGCCAGCTCAACTCCTTCCAGCTTCACTGTGTACCGTTCCGCCGGGACCCACTGGCTGTTGGTGACCTTGACGGCTCGGTCCGACACCGCTTCATACACCGCGTCGGTCGTGTCGAGCATCCCGGACGATTCGTACAGGTGGTATGGGTCGGCGTTTTCGTACAACGTATGGGAGGCGACGCTTTGGGGCGTGCACCAGAGTTCGTCGGCCGGAGGCTCCACGATGAAGTGGTCTTTCCGTATGGTGGCGAACATGCAATCGGGCGACTTTCTGAGGGCGACGGACGCGGCGCCGCACTCCAGAATCTTTGCGGCGTGCCAGACCGGACCTTCCGGGAAACCCCGGGCTAGGGGCATGGCTGCGAAAAGAGTGGTGTCGCTGGCTCTGCCGCCGACTATGACGTCGGCCCCGTTGTCCAGGGCCTTGGCTATCGGCTCTGCCCCCATCATGCCTACGATGTGAATGCTCCGGTTTATGACCTCTTCATCCAGATGGGGGGCTGGGTTCAGGGGAGTAATCTTGCCCTCTTGCATCTTGGACTTCAGGTACTCCCGGTCCTGCTCCGCGTGAATGACCGCCATGTTGAAGTGGAGGTCCTCTTCACGGGCGATTTCCTTGACGATGTCCACCGTCCACCGGACGTTCAGGTCTCCGCCCGCCGACCCGGCTGAGCCTATGATCACCGGGACACTGGCCTTCCGTCCGGCCTGGAGCATCAGCCTGATGTCCCGCTTGACGGCGGGGCGGGAGAAGTGGCATTTCCCCGTGGCCAGTGCGTCCGGCCCTCCGTCGGTGGAGCCTGCGTCGGCCGCGATGAAGTGAGGCTCCCACTCCATGGCCTTCTTCAAGGACTCCTCCAGGTATCCTGACCCCAGCATCCCTGTGGCTGAAAGGGCTCGTATCTCATCCATTGGAGGTTCTCCTGAACAGCCTAGCTGCGGAGTCCGCAGGACGCGGAACTAGGCGGCGTTTGCCTTGGAGCATACTTGGCCCTCATAAGGCTGTCAAGAAACGTAGGCGTCACGGACCGAGGCGCAGCGGTTGCTTGGGCCGTAGCGTGTAAGGTTACTCTCTAACGTCGGCCTCAGGTTGCGGTTCCGGCTGTTCCGGCGACGGAGGGAAAGGGGGTCTAGGCCGCTTGCGAGGCGTTCGTGTGGTCAAGCGGCTGCCGAAACGGTTGGCCAGATATGCGATCCCTGCCACTATGATTATTACCGGACTGAAGATGGCCAGCCACGTGAGGACTATCAGGGCAACCTTGGCCACCGCTGTCAGGGCTCTGATGGCTGATTTCGCGGTGCCGCCGATGTTCCAACCGCCTACGGTGAAGCCCTCCGTTTCAGTGACCCGCACGCTGAAGGAAGACGAGCCCGATACCCGACCGGCTTCGCTCATTGCGCTGACAGTCACCGACACGGTGTAGGGCGTGGGCCTGTAGTCTGCAAAGCTGTGGGGCGCCGTCACCCGCGTCTCCCGTTCATCGGGGACGCCAGCGATCGTAGGAGAGCCGTCGCCGAAGTCCCACCGGTATTGGTAGTCCCACAATTCTTCGGGGCGGGTGAAAGACGCGTTGTAGTCCAGGTCGTCGCCTTCCTCCACAGTTCGGTAATCTCCGGCGAACACCTCGATGGTCGGGACGCGGCTCACCGACACCTCCAGAGAGTCGGACCCCTCGGCTCTTCCGTCCGCTCCTACGCCGGATAGGTCTATCTTGACGATGTAAGGGGAATCGCGGTCGTCGTCGTAGACGTGGTTCACCGTGGCTGTGACCCGCTCCCCATTCGGCCTCGGGGCGCTTCCGGCGCCCGGCGCCGACGTTCCATCTCCAAAGTCCCAGACGAAGGAGTAGTCTTCGACCCCACCAGGGGGCATGAACGACGCCCGAAAGCGCGCCGGCTCCCCCACACGGACCGAGGAGTCAGGCCCTGCGTCCACGGCAATGGTCACGGAGGACACTTGCAGGCTCGCTTCGACCAGGGAGTAGGCGGCCGTTTCCTGCAAGTAGTTGAGCCTGCCCTGCAGTTCCTCAATCCTAAGCTGCAATTTCGCCAACTCTTCCTGGACCAGCAAGGCGTCCTTTACGGTGTCCGCCTGCTCGAGAAACGACAGCAGACGTTTTTCGGTGGCCCGCAGGCTGGTGACCCGCGACTGGCTGTCCACATACTCGTCGGTGACGTCCTGGGTGGTCAGTTCCTGAGACAGGACCTCTATAGACAAGTCTTCCAGCAGGCCCAGAGCCACGCTCAAGGACTGGGCCGGAACACGAATGGCGATGGCCCCGCTGTGGCGGGAGGTCCAGTCGGAGTTGACCACCCAGCCGCCCAGGTCGGCGGCGACGTCTCCGATTTCGGACACTGTACGAGCCACGTCGTCCACGACCATGGATATGCGGGCGGTATGCACGATAATGCGGGTTTGGGGCAGAGGCGCCGGCTGCGCCTTGGAAACAGGCACTACGAACGCCCCCTCCTGATCGTCTGCCGGCGCCGGGGTGGGCGTCGGAGGCGGCGCTGGGGTAGGCTCGGAGCTGGTTATCCGTACTGTGCGCGCGGCGTCGCCCAGCTCTCCGAGTGACTCGTCATCTCCTCCGCAAGCCGTAGACGCTCCCACGAGCAGAGCCGCGAACACCAAAACAACCCACAAGATCGGTCTCATATAGAGGAAAAGCCTCCCCAACAAGTCTGGCTGTGATAACAATGACGGTTTCCTGCGGTCAAGAGTACCCGCCAGTCCAAACAGCTTGTCATTTCAGCGTGCAGGGAGAGGCTCCGACATCCGGCCCTGTCGTGGAGATGTGGCGCTGTGTCACACTGGAACGGCCTGTGGAGAATACGTTGGGCGGGGTTTCGGTGAGCGGTGTCCAAATTCAAGCGAATTCCTGAAAGTCTACTCGCCAAGCTGTGGGCGGAGCGGGCGGCCCGGTCCGTGGTGTTCAGGTCCGCCGACGGGCGCCGCTTCCGGGTCATATATCCCGGCAGGAAGGGTGGCGGGGCCGGCCCCGACTTCCGCGACGCCGTGCTGGAAGAGGAGGGCGTGGGCCTGATACGGGGCGATGTGGAGCTGCACGTCAGGCAGAGGGACTGGAACGCCCACGGCCATAGCGGTGACCCAAGATACAACGGAGTGGCGCTTCACGTGGTGGCCACACCGGAGGCTGAACTGGAACCCCACGCGCTGCTGCGGAGCGGACATAAGGCCCCTTCGGTGTCCCTGGAGCCGCTGCTGGGAGGCGCGGGTAACCCGCGCAGCAGGAAAGGGAGCAAAACTAAGGGAGGCCTCTGGCCTATACTCAGGTCCCACGGCTATAGACGCCCCTCCAGTGTCCTACAGATTGGGCGGACTCTGGACCGGGCGGGCGATGCCAGGTTCCTGTCGAAAAGCCTCTTCTTCAGCGCCCTGATGGAGTCTGGCTCTCCTGACCAGGTGGTCTACTCCGCCCTGATGGAAGCGTTGGGATACTCCCGTAACCGGCACCCCTTTTTCGAACTTGCCTACAGCCTCACCTACAGTGACTTACTGAAAACCATCCGCGCCGTTCCGCTTTCCGAAAGAAGCAAGAGGTTGGAAGATGCTCTCTTACGGGAAGCGGGACTGCCCGGCGGTCCAGGCGCCGGTACGGGCCGACGCTACTCTTGGACTCTGTCCGGCGTCAGGCCCTCCAACCATCCGGCCAAACGCATAGCCGGATTCAGCCTCGTACTCGAAAGGCTGATGTCCATGCAAGACGGTCGAACGGAGTATGACGGCCGCAGCTTGACCCGGACTGTGCTCGGATTGGCAGGCGCTCAGGACAACGCCGACGCTGCGATACGGGCATTGGAGAAGGCGCTTATGGGCCTGAGCGCCGACGGGGATGTGGCGCCTGCAGGCCCGACGACGCCAGTTCCCATAGGCAAGGGCCGGGCGCGGGACATGATGGTCAACGCAGTCCTGCCCTTCCTGTTCGCTCTGGGCAGGGCCGATAAGGACGAAACACTGACAAGTCGGAGTCTCGCTCTTTACAAGCATTCTCCCAAGCTACAGGAGAACGAACTGACCAGAGAGGCTTGGTCCGCGCTTTTCGACGGGTTGAAATGCGTAGACGACCCGGCGGGCCGGGTCCGCCATCAAATAGTCAATGGAGCCAGAAGGCAGCAAGGGCTGCTGCACCTGAGAAAGCTGGCGACCTCCCCGAACTCACCGTCTTAAAGGCGTCTGGAGACGTCTCCTCTACCCCCACTCTGTCACACCTCTTTCGCTCAGGGAGAGGCCGTTCCCTGGGCGGCGATGAAGGCATGGGCTGGGCTGAGTCAGCGGTTGTTGAAGCAGTTGGGGCGGCGCTATACTGTAAAGAGTATTGGGGATTCGTCTAGTGGTAGGACGGCAGACTCTGGATCTGCAAGCCGTGGTTCGAATCCACGATCCCCAGCCATATGCATAGGCCATCCCCCGTTTCTGTGGCGCATTCGTCTAGCGGCCTAGGACACCGCCCTCTCAAGGCGGAGACCACGGGTTCGAATCCCGTATGCGCCACCAAACTTGACGAAATCAAGAACCTTCACGCTAAGGTTCACTCTGGAACTGTAATCAGACACCGAATCACCCATCGGATGTAACCGAGCTGCGGACGACGACAGCCATCTCCTAAGCGGGAGAGCCATCATAAACTTGCCGAGGTCGCGCTCGGAGTCGACATATCCCTCACTAATCCACTCTGGCCACTCTGCCGTACAATAAGCTAACAGGGCTGCTCTCTATCGGAGTGCTGATGTGATCAATGTGTGCAAGCTTCTTGGTCTGGGGAGCGAGGAAACATTGTCCGGTGACTTCCGGCGGCATGCCGCCTCCGCGCTCATGCATCCTGTGACGCTAGCAGCGCTCTGCGTGCTTCTGCTCAACGATCTCTTGTTTAAGGTGCTTTGGCCTGGAGCATGGGTACCTGGGAAGTTGAGCGACCTCGCTTGGATGATGTTTGCTCCGCCGGTGCTGGCGTATATCCTGTCGTTCGCGACACTAGGAAGCCTGCAGGCGCAACGAGCGGCATTCCTGACAGCTTACATGGGTCTGCCGCTGCTCTACGCCGCATTCAACACATTTGAATCTGTCCACGACGCCGTATTGGGCATACTGGGTTTGTTTGGTGGGGACGGCTCTCGTTCCCCCTTGGACCCCACAGACTCGCTTGTCATTCCCTTTGCAATGGCCTCCGCACTCTGGGTATGGCTCAGGCCACCCTTGCCGTCGCAGAGCATACGCACTCGCCTTGCGCTTCTAGCGGCGATTGCCGCCGCTCTTGCAAGTGTGGCCATTAGCTACTCGACAGACTGGGGCATAACTAGCATAGGCAGGACTCCCTCCGGGACAATAGGAGCTAATGTCGGTACTGATTATCCTACTTCCAGCGGCTTGTACGAGAGCATTGACGGTGGATTGACCTGGACAAAGACAAGCGAAGACTATGTAACGCTGGAGAGGCAGGACTGGAGCGAGCTGGAAGTGAAGACGCCATCGGGGGATGTGTTCATAGTTGATGGCAAAGACCCACAAATCGTCAAGGAGCGATTTGGAACATCGGCCTTCCGAGAGATGATCTACTCTTATGAGTATCTCCTGAGCGGCGGGAATAGATGGAAACAGGCCCTCGACAATAAAGAGGTTCAGGGTAGGGTAATAACAACTAGGGCCCTCGACCTCTTCTATGATGACCAGAGCGGAAACCTCATTGTGGCCATGGGTCTTCAAGGAGTAGTCGTAGTAGCCCCGGATGGAATGGCGACCCGGGTCGCCGTGGGCCGATACTCGCCATCCGACTTCTCCTTCGTCAATAAAGTGCGCACGTACTTTGAGTCGCTGCTGCTCTGGGAGACGGCGATGTACACGGGAGTCGCCTTCCTGCTAGCCTTCTCATTTGCGGCCCTTGGGCTAGTTGGTCCAGCATCGTCCACGAGTCCAAGGTGGTGCTTCGCTTCCGCCGCAGCAATCTCAGCGATACTTGCGATCTTCCTAGGAGTATACCCCCAAGTGTTAGAGAAACCTTGGGCCAGCGATGGTGGTATCGAACTCGTAGGAAACCTAGCCCTCTTGCTATTTGGACTTGGTTTGTTCCCCCTTCTGCTGGCGATCGCTGGACTAGTGCTGACTCGATCAAGCCTCAGGCAACTGCTGACTGTTGTCGCAGCCACCATTGGGATGCTGGCGCTGATCGTAGTCGGAGCGTTGGTGCTGTTCGAGACGGGAACTGGAATCGCGAACCTGGCCGCTGTTGCGCTAGTTGGGCTGGCGACGCTCGGCCTGTGGGCATATCGGAAGCCCACCCAAACTTGAAGGACCCCGGATTCCTTAGCAGGGACAGGCCATTCCCCTAGGGTCGACTTTGCAGTTTCTCATTTAGGAAAATCCCACCGGAAAGGTCGCACTTGGGTATGCTTCTTACCCACCAACGTATACGGTAGACAGAACCGTCTTCGAGATATGTCTCGGCGGCCTGTGAACCCACCGAGACATCATTAAGGCGGCTCAGGGAGCTGACTCCGTTTCTGCGGCTGGCGACTCCCCCCTTCGGCATCCGGTAGCCGAGCCCAACTCGGCGAAGACTTACCTGGGGCTATCCGATTCGTGGCCCAGCTTGGGCCGCAGGCACTTAGGGGCGTTGTTTCCTATAGAACAGCCCGCGTGGTCAGGTCCTGCTCCCCACTTCCTATGGCGATAGCATGCCGCGGCAACATCGCTGGAGCCGTTGTCCTGGCTCTGGAAGCTACAAGTCTGCGTTGCGCAGAAGCTGCCACCCGGTCAGTGCTGGGACGGACGCCGCCGGCGTCAGGCCAACGACGGCGCCGTGATGATCCTTGCGTTCATATCCTGACGCACACTATTGGCCGTACGAAGGGCGCTGGTAGCTTCACAGAGCGATCAACAGCTCGAAGATGGTACTGCCTACAGTCACCTCCGGCCCACCAGACTTGACGAAATCAAGAACTTTCACACTGAAGCTCCATCTGACGTTCTAATAACAAGACTTGGCTTCGGTCGTTGTGAGAGAATCGGGGGGAAATGCGTGGCAAATATGGGGCCGAGACAAGGGAATCCATTCCTTCGGCTGACGCCAGCAGCCGTCTGTTGTCCCGTTGCCTCTCACTGGACCTTGAAGTCGGCGTCAAAGACCGTCGCATCCGCGCTTTCGCAGGAGTACGCCCGGACACCGGACAATCTCTGGCGTTTCCTATAGCGGGAAACAGCCTCGCTGGTGCATTTGCCAAGTTGGACGACCTTGCCGGAGGCGCGGAGTTTCTGCTGGGCCACAACCTCATTGAATTCGACTTGCCCCATCTAAAAGCCGCGAATCCTAATATGGGACTGTTGCGGCTGCCAGCGGTGGACACGCTCAGGCTCAATCCCCTAGCCTTCCCGCGCAACCCCTACCATCACCTTGTCAAGCACTACCAAGACGGGCAACTCAAACGCGGGCGCAGGAACGACCCGGAGTTGGACGCCAGATTGACGCTTGAGGTCTTCGCCAATCAGCAGAAGGAACTACGCGACGCACCGGCTGACCTGTTAGCGGCCTGGCATTGGCTCACAACGGAGGAAGATGGCGCGGGATTCGACATGGTATTCGCCTCATTGCGTCGGGCGCGAAGACCATCCGACGCAGAGGCGCATGAAGCGATTCGGGTACGTCTGGCCGACGCCTGTCAGACACAAGCACGCGAGGTCATGGCGAATGCAACCCAAAACGGCTGGGCACTGGCCTATGCGCTGGCATGGATGTCAGTGTCTGGGGGCAACTCGGTCATGCCTCCCTGGGTGCGGCATCAGTTTCCCGAAGCGGGTCGGCTGGTGCGCCGGTTACGCGACACTGCCTGCGCCGATGCCGCCTGTGAATGGTGCCGGGAACGACATGACGCCCGCAAGGAGCTTGCCCGCTGGTTCGGCTTTGACGGCTTCCGTCGTGAGCCGATGGACAACAATGGGCAACCCATGCAGCAGTCCATCGTCGAGGTGGCAATGGCAGGAGAGCACGTGCTGGGCATCCTGCCCACCGGGGCTGGTAAGTCGCTCTGCTATCAGGTCCCAGCGCTATCCCGCTACGACAAGACCGGCGCTCTGACGGTGGTGATTTCGCCTCTGGTCGCCCTCATGTCGGATCAGGTGAAAGGACTTGAAGCGAGGGGCATTGGTTCCTGCGTCACCATCAATGGGCTTCTGTCCATGCCGGAGCGATCCGACGCTCTGGACCGGGTGCGGCTGGGAGACGCCGGCATTCTCATCATCTCGCCGGAGCAACTCCGCAGTATCTCCGTGCGCCGCGTCCTCGCCCAACGCGAGATTGGCTCCTGGGTGCTGGACGAGGCCCACTGCCTCTCTAAGTGGGGCCACGACTTCCGGCCCGACTACCGTTACGTGGGACGCTTCATTCGTGAGAGAGCGGGGCAAGAGCCGGTGCCGCCCGTGCTGTGCCTGACCGCGACGGCCAAGCCCGACGTGAAGGCGGAGATCGAGGATTACTTCCAGGAAGAACTCCGCATCAAGCTGAAGGTCTTCGACGGCGGCGCACAGCGCACCAACCTGGAATTCGTGGTGGTGCAGACGAGCAGCGAGGGGAAGTTCGCCGACATTCATCAGATCATAGAGGCCGATCTGCCGACAGATGAGCCGGGCGGCGCCATCGTCTACTGCGCAACGCGACGGCAGGCCGAAGAGATTGCGGAGTTCTTGCAGGCAAAGGGGATAGATGCGAACTACTTCCATGCAGGACTGCTGCCGGAGACCAAGAAGAACGTCCAGGAGAGTTTCATCCGCGGCGATCTGCGGGCCATCGTCGCAACCAACGCCTTCGGCATGGGCATAGACAAGCCGGATGTGCGGATCGTGATCCACGCCGACATCCCGGGTTCCCTGGAGAATTACCTACAGGAAGCGGGGCGCGCTGGACGGGACCAGCAGAGGGCGCGCTGTGTGCTGCTCTACACAGCGGATGATGTGGAGAGGCAATTTGGCATGTCTGCCCGTTCCCGGCTCACGCGCCGCGAAATTCACGGCGTACTGAGGGCACTGCGGAATCTCGACCGGAAGAAGCGCTTGGGCGGCGAGGTGGTGGCCACCGCAGGGGGAATCCTGGGCGAGGATGAAGAGAAGGCATTCGAGCGAGACTCGGCCACCGACGATACACGGGTGCGCACCTCAGTGGCCTGGCTGGAAGAAGCGGTGCTGCTGACCCGGGAGGAGAACAAGGTTCAGGTGTTCCCGTCCTCCCTGCGGGTGAGATCGGTGGAAGAGGCGAGAGCCAAGCTGGAAAAGGCGCGTATCGCGGATGCCTATCGCCGCCAACTGCTGACCATTGCCGAGACGCTCATCGAGGCTGATGCGGACGAAGGCATCTCCACCGACGAGTTGATGGCCGCATCGGGCCTGACACCTGAGGGAGTGCGTGGCGCGCTCCACGATATGGAGCGATTGGGCATCGCCAGCAACGACACTGTGCTGACAGCCTTCGTCCATGCAGGGGTGCAGCGTGCTTCCCGGCAACGCTTTGAGCAGGCGGCGGAACTGGAGCGGGGCCTTATCGACCTCCTGCGGGAGACGGCTCCGGACATGGAAAAGGGTGACACGTCACCACTGCATCTCCGCCTCGCTACCCAGCGGCTGAAGGACGACGGCCATGTCTACGCACTGCCGGAACTCCTGAGGCGCATCGTCCGCAGCATTGCAGCTGACGGTCGGGGTGAGGGTGGTGGCGGGGGAAGCCTTGGAGTGCGTGGGCGCGATGCGGAGACCATGCAGGTGACGTTGCAACGCGAATGGAAGGCGTTGGAGAAGACGGCCGAACTGCGACGTACGGCCGCAGGGCATCTGTTGGACCATCTGCTCGCTTGCCTGCCGTCGGGAAGCCGAGGTACGGACTTGCTGGCCGAGACGACTCTGGGCAAGCTGCTGAACGCCATCGAGTCCAATTTGATCCTAAAGAGCGAGGTCAGGGACCCCGCCAGGCTGATGGACCGTGCGCTTCTGTGGCTGCACGAACAGGAAGTCATTCGGCTGAACAAGGGGCTGACCGTATTCCGTCCAGCCATGACCATCCGCCTGAAGCCGGAAACACGCGGCTTTGCCCAGGCCGACTTCGCATCCCTCCAACTCCACTACGACGAGCAGGTGTTGCAAATCCACGTCATGGCCGAGTATGCGGAGCAGGGTCTTGGCTCCATGGCCGACGCTCTGGGTTTGGCCATGGACTATTTCAGCTACAACCAAGAGGAGTTTCTGAGCCGATGGCTGCCCGATAGAGAGAGGGAGGTCTCGCGCCAGACCACGCCGGAATCGTGGCGAGCAATCGTCGAGAGCTTGAACAATCCCATCCAGCGCCGCATCGTCGCAGACGACCGGGAGCAGACGAACGTGCTTGTACTGGCAGGCCCAGGCTCCGGCAAGACGCGGGTGCTGGTGCACCGCATCGCCTACCTGATTCGCGCCAGGCGCGAGAACCCTCACGGCATCCTGGCTCTCGCATACAACAGGCACGCAGCGATCGAAATACGCCGACGCCTAGCGGACCTTATAGGCGACGATGCCAAAGGCGTGATGGTGCTCACCTGCCACGCGCTGGCCATGCGGCTGGTCGGCGCAAGCTTCTCGGGGCGGGCAAATCGACTGGACGACGGGGAATTCCAAGAGATACTCAAGCAGGCGGTGGCCCTGCTGCGCGGGGAGGGACTGCCGCCCGATGAAGCGGACGAGTATCGCTCTCGATTGCTGGCTGGCTTCCGCTGGATACTGGTGGATGAGTACCAGGACATCGGTCCAGACCAGTATGAACTGATCTCCGCTCTTGCAGGCAGAATCCTCACTGAGGAAGACGACAGGATCAGCCTCTTCGCAGTGGGCGACGACGATCAGAACATCTACGCCTTCAACGGCTCGTCGGTGGAGTTCATACGACGTTTCGAGGCGGACTATGGGGCCAAGCCTGCCTATCTCACCGACAACTACCGCTCCACCGGCCACATCGTCACGGCCGCCAACGCTGTTATCAAACCCGCCCGGCAAAGGATGAAGATCGGTCATACGATCCACGTCAATCGTGCACGGGAGAAGGACCCCCCAGGCGGTGTATGGGCTGAACTTGATCCAGTCGCCCGCGGTCGAGTGCAAATATTGCCAGCGGGAGACGATCCCATCTCACAGGCTCAGGTAACGGTAGCCGAGCTGAAGCGGTTGTCAGGACTCACGCCGAACTGGGACTGGTCTACCTGCGCGGTGATGGCGCGCGAGTGGAGCTACCTCGACCCAGTGCGCAGCCTTTGCGAGCTTGAGGGAATTCCAGTGCAGATGGCGAACGAAGACTTCTCAGGCGTCTGGCATCTGCGGGAGACTCAGGCGTTGGTGAACTGGCTGCGCGGGCGGGACTCCCGCTTGGTGACGAATACTGACCTGAACGAATGGCTGCTTGAGCAACCCTCGGACCCTTGGACCGACCTGCTGGGCGAGGCCATGGATGAGTACGAGTTGGAAACCGGCGGCGCGGAAACGTCGGTGAGTCACTTCATCGAATGGCTGGCAGAGTGGGCACGGGAAGTGCGTCGCCGCCAGCGCGGGCTTATGTTACTTACCGCCCATCGTGCTAAGGGCTTGGAGTTCGACCATGTGGTTGTGCTGGACGGAGGCTGGGACCGCTTTGGACTTGGTGAAGACGCCGATGCCACGCGCCGACTGTACTACGTTGCCATGACCCGCGCTCGGGAAACGCTTGCCCTTGCGCGCTTTATGGAGCCGCACCCGCTCCAAGACTCCTTGCGGGGCAGTCCCTCGCTGTTGCTCCGCCAAGCACCCATCGAACTCCCGGCGGCAGCCCAGGAACTGGCTCGCCGTTATCGGCGGCTCAGCCTGCGAGACGTCTTTCTCAGCTTCGCGGGGTACAAGCAACATGGTCATCCAGTGCATCGGGCCATTGCCTCTCTCTCGCCCTGCGACAGGCTGGAGGTGCGACACGACTCAAATCGTTGGGAGCTTCTTGATTGCAAAGGGACGGTCGTTGGGCAACTCGCTCGTGGTTTCGAGGCCCCGACCGGTGTGCGTTGCACGTTTGCCACGGTCTTGGCCGTCGTCACTTGGGACAGGGAGCGCTCTGAACCGCAGTACCTGAGCGGTCTTCAGTGCGATGCCTGGGAAGTGGTGGTGCCGGAGTTGGTGTTCGAGCCGAGCTCTTAGTCCCACGCTCCCTGTCATCGGACCTCGACGAACTCGCTCTCGGCATCGCCAAGCTGGGCAGTCAGACACTTCTAAACCTTCGATGAGTTCAATACATGACCCTCTCCGACCGACAACTGCTCGACGCCCTCAGCCGGATGCCGTTTGTCGAATCAACGGAGTTAGCGCTCATCTTGGGCGAGCCGCACGCGACCGTCCACCGCAGACTGTCCGAGTTGCTGGCCGACGGCATTGTCGGGAGAGTGAGTCACGGCACCGCCCACCTGCCGTCGAGCTTCAGGTACTACTTAACGGCAGGTGGCGTCAGAGAGGCCGCCGGGGTCCTCGGCTTTGTCACGCCCTCGGACTTCGTACGGGCGTATCCCATGTCCAGGGAGTGGTTGACGCTGCTCCTCCGCCGGACGGACGCGGTGGCCTCCGTCTATCGCCTTGCCTCCTCGATGTCCCCCGGCAATGACGGCCTGCGTTCGCACGTGGAATTCCATCGCCGTGGCCGCTTCGACGCCGCCATCACCCTCCACGACGGCCGCAGCTTCGGCGTGGTGCGCCAGGGGCTGGCCCTGCGCAGGCGCTCCCTCTACGACCGGCTGCGGGCCATAGCCGAATACGACTACACCCGCCGCCCCGACATCGTTCTGATCCTCGTGCCCAGCGTCTGGGAGCAGAAGTTGACGACGCGGTTCTGCGAGGAGCGGGATCTCCGCGACTGCTTCGTCGCCGTGGAGTCCAGGGAGGCGCTGGAGAGAGGAGGAGGCCGCGTCTGGCTGAGTGCCTCGTTCCTGATTGGAGGGCGCGACCGCACGCTGGAGGGCGTCGTCTCCCAGGCCAGCCGTGGCGGAGGTCCCAGCATGGAGTCGCCAGAGCGCAAACGCGCCTCGCTGCCCCGCCCTGAGCGGATGGTGCAGGCTGCACCGACCTTCGGCCTCAGCCCTTCGGAGAAGCGGACGCTGGACTTCATCACCGACCACCCGATGATCCCCCGTGAACACCTAGCCACCTGGCTCGGCGTCTCCGAGGGAAGGGTCAGCCAGATGATGCGCAGCCTGGTGAACACTAGGGGCCTCATCGAGCGTCACGGCCAACGCGGTGGCATCCGCTACACCCTGTCCGCCGAGGGCATTCGCTACATCACCCACCGGGACCGCGCCGAACTAGCCACCACGCGGGGCATCTGGAGCACGGAGCTCACGACAGATCGCCAGGGACGGCGAAGACACGTGGGACACCGCATCGAGACGTGGGCGCGGCAGACGAAACACGCCGACGGCATCACGTGGTTCCTCTCGAAGCTTCAGGCCGCAGCCAGGGACGACGCCGACAGCGAGCTGGTGTGGTCTGTCCCAACCGCCAGGTCAGACCGGGCCTACAACTGGGGTCGGTCCGCCATTGCCCCAGACGCCGTGGGGCAGATGACCGCCGAGGGACTTCGGATGCCGTTCTACCTTGAGCACGAGCTTCGCGCCCGCCACCCCGAGGGAGTCATCGCCCGCCTGCGTCCGTACATGAGCTACTACTGGTCGAACGAACCGGGCGACGACCAGCCGCCGTACCCCGTCACGCTGTTCGTCGTGGACACCGAGGAGATCGAGGACACCTACGTGCGCACCGCCGCCCGGATGACCCGGATGTCGCTACCCATCCTGGTCTCCTGCACGCCCGTCCTGTCACGCACGGGGATACTCGGGGAGTCCTGGCGTCCCCTCTGGGAGCCGACCTCCCCTCGACTGGCGCTGTCCGACATGATCGCCTACACCTACGACTCGCTGTTCCACCGGATGCATCCCCGTCCTGTAGGGGTGACACATAGATAGCGCTGATGCATCGCTATCCGCCCTATAGGTTGTCTGGGGGTTGCAAAGTTGCGCCAGCGGGACGAGTTTCGGAACCGTGGTTCCAGAATTTCCGACCCAGTTACCCCTATTGCAGCTACGAAACGAGGTTGACGCATCGCCCTGACGTGTCGCAACGTATCAGGCCGCAAACTGCGAACCTATGCTAAACTAAATCATCGACCCGATGACAACTTGTTTGCACGTTTGCAACCCTGACGTGTCAGCCGATTAGGGGAGGAAACAGAGATGGATGAGCCCGTCCGCTGGGTGACGAAAGCGGAGGCAGCGGAGGAGTTGGAGATATCCCTGTCCACCCTGGACCGGAAGATCAGGACGGGAGAGGTCGATGTCCGCCGGGAGGGCAAACGGGTCTTCGTGCGCATGGAGGGGGAGTACATCACCGACGAGGAGTTGCTGCGCCGGGCCATCATCAGGGAGGACGAGCTTGAGCGGACTGTGCAGGAGTTGGAGCGGAGCCTGTCCGAGTCGGAGCGCAGAGCTTCCGAATTGGAGCGAGAGCGGGATGAGGCCAAGGAGGCTGCATCCGCTGGCAGGCTGGCGCATCATGAGCTTGAGAGGGCGCACGAGAAGGAGACCGCCGAGCACAAGGTGACCAACCAACTGTTTATCATGGCCCGCGTGGTCGTCGTCGTGCTGCTCGTGATCGTCGGCCTACTCACGTGGCGGCTGTTCGCGTAGGACGGATAGTCATGTTCCAACTTCCCCACCTTGTAGCTGCCGTTGCCCCATCGCGCCGCCCAACGCCCACGTTCCAGTTTCCCCACTTCATAGCTGAGGCTGCCCCATGAGCGTGGAAAGAAGCCCGGAATAGAATTGCTCGCTACGATTTAGCAGAACACTCCGTTCACCACGATTTCAGCTACGGAACCGTCCGAAGCGCGACGTGCCGCCCCAACGATTCTGTACACGGGTAAAGCATCATCAGCGCCACTGCGAATGTCGCGCCCGGTGAGGGAGGTCTGGGCACGAGTCCGGGCTGGCCGTCTCCCGTGACCAGAGTGGGAGACCCTACCTTGCTAACCCTATGTACTCCGCAAAGTTTCCGTAGAAATCCGACAGTCTGTGTATGCTCATGGACATGTCGAACCTCACGATGATTACACTGGCTTGGGAGCTGTACCAGCAGGGAGTCCCGAAAGCGCAGATCGCCCGACGCTTGGGGAGACACAGGGAGACGGTCCACCTCTGGATCTGCGGCATCCAGGAGGAAGGACTGCTCCCGTTCCTCGACCGCTACCAGCAGGCGAAGAAGGCGCCGCGACCGAAGCGGCAGGTCGACCCTGTCGTGAAACGCTGGGTGTGGGCCATCCGGGAACGGGAGTTCGGGTGCTGTGGGCAGAAGATCGCCTACTTCCTGGAACAGGAGCACGGGGTGCATCTGTCCGTGCCGAAGGTGTATGAGGTCCTTCGGGAGAAGTACGTCATCCGCTCCAAGTGGAAGAAGCACCGGCGACGGGGACCCGTGCCGGTCGCCAGCGGGCCGCGCCAGGTCGTCCAGATGGACACCGTCCTGTTCGGCAGCCTGTTCGCCTTCACGGCCATAGACATCCACACCAGGGAGGCGGATATCCTGGTGGCTCCGGCGCTCACGGCCGCCTACGGCTGTGCCTTTCTGGAGCAGGCCATGGCGCGGCGCTTCGATGGCTGGGTGGCGGTGATCCAAACGGACGGAGGGAGTGAGTTCAAAGAGTCCTTCGCCCATCGGGTGCTGACCTACTGCCAGCGGCATCGGGTGGCCCGGCCGTACAAAAAGAACGAGCAGGCCTACATCGAGAGCTTCAACCGGACGGTGCGCAAGGAGTGTTTGGGCTGGCTACACTACGGGCTTGAAGACCTCCCTCAATGCCAGAGGGACGCGGAGCAGTTCCTGGACCGCTACCACTACCATCGCCCCCACCTGGGCCTCGGCTTACACCCACCCCTCAAGAGAGGAGGACAGGCACTGTCGGATATTTACGGATAATACTGCGTACTCTTGACATTAGTAACCGCATACATTACTATCGCTGCCAGTGAACCGATTTAGAAATGATGACGCTGAACGCCTCTTCGCCGGACAAACGGTTCGGCGACTACCGGCCGACATCCAGCGACGGGCGCGAGTGAGATTGCAACGAGTTGTGGCTGCTGTGGCGCTGACCGACCTTCGGGTACCGCCGTCTCACCGACTCGAAGCCCTTCGGGGAGACCGTGAGGGCCAGTTCAGCATCCGCGTCAACGACCAATGGCGCGTGTGCTTCGTCTGGACGGACCAAGGCGCTATGGAGATCGAAGTCACCGACTACCACTGAGGAGGAAGTTTTATGACCGCCCCAGAACCTATACATCCGGGAGAGCACCTAGCGGAGATGATAGATGAGTTGGGTATCACTCAGTACCGCCTGGCCAAGACGATAGGGGTGCCCCAGATACGCATCCACGATATCGTCCATTGCCGCAGGTCCATCACGGCGGATACGGCTCTGCGCATCGGACAGGCACTGGGTATGACGCCCGACTTCTGGCTGAACCTTCAGCGGATGTATGACCTGGACGTGGCTCGTGGTAAGACCGACGTGAGCGCCATCGAACCGCTTGTCGAGGTATCAGCCTGAGATCGCCGAGCAAATCTTTGACACAACCAGAACATATGAAGGAGGACAGCATGAAGAAGAAGCACCTACAGCCGCTCACACCGGCGGCGCTCTACGCACGGGTATCCAGCGACAGGCAGGACGTGGACCTGTCGGTGGCCGCACAGCTGAGGGCGCTCAAGGACTACGCCAGGGCCAACGGCTACTCCGTCGCAAGGGAGTATGTGGACGAGGCCGAGAGCGGCCGCGTCGCCGACCGGCCCCAGTTCAGGGAGATGATCGAGGAGGGCAGCAAGCCAAAGGCCCCCTTCGACGTGATTCTTGTCTGGAAATTCAGCAGATTCACCCGGAAGCGAGAGCACGCCGTCGCCTTCAAATCCCAGCTGCGGCGCAAGGGCATCCGCGTGGTGTCCATCACCGAGCAGGCCGAGGACAACGCCACCGGCAGGCTGCTTGAGGGAATCATCGAGAGTGTGGACGAATATTACAGCGAAAATTTGGCGCAGGAGGTCGTACGGGGAATGAGGGAGGCCGCGTTGCGGGGCTTCTTCCTCGGCTCCAAGGCCCCCTTCGGCTACCGGAAGGTCAAGGTCAGCGACGGAGCGAAGGAGCACCCCACGCTGGAGGTTGACCCGGCCACCGCCCCCGTGGTCAGGGAGATGTTCGAGAAGTCCCTGCGGGGCAGCGGCCTCAAGGAGCTGTGCAAGGAGCTGAACGACCAGGGCATCACCAACAGGGGGAAGCGCTGGTACAAGGGAACGCTCCACTACGTGCTGAGAAACGAGGCGTACACCGGAACGGCAGTATGGGGCAAGACCAGCAAGGGGCAGGAAGCCGCCGACCCGGTGAGAGTAGAGGGAGCGTGGCCCGCTTTGGTGTCGAGGGAGCTGTTCGATGCCGTGCAGCAGGCGATGAGTGAGCGCGCCCCGAAGGTGCAGAGGCCCGGTAGAGTGGGGAGCAAGTTCCTGCTGAGCGGGCTGCTGAAGTGCGGTGTGTGCGGCAGGCCCTACTCAGCCCAGGGAGCCAAGAGCGGCCAGTTCGCCTACTACATCTGCGGCACCCTGTTCAGAGAGGGAGCGGGGACGTGCAGCGCCCGCTACCTGAACGCCCCGAAGCTGGAGACCTTCGTGGTGGAGAAGATCAGGGAGCGGATTCTGAACGAGGAGACCATCGTGGCGCTGGTGCAGCTGGTGGCCGAGGAGATCGACGCGATGGCGGGCGAGCTGTCCGGCAGGCTGGAGGTGATAGAGGCCGAGCTGAGGGACGTGCAGAGCAGGCTCCAGAAGCTCTACGAGGCGTTGGAGACCAGCGACCTGACCTTGGAGGTCTTGTCGCCCCGCATCTTCTCGCTGAGGCACCGGGAGGAGCAGCTGGAGGCAGCCAAAGAAGATGCCGAGACCCAGCTTGAGCAGCGCAGGGTTGTCCTTCCCGACACCGAGGAGATAATGCGGTACGTCGCCGACTTCCGGGACTTCCTGAAGGATGGGACGATCCCAGAGCGGAAGGCGCTCATCCGCAACTTCGTGGAGGGCATCGAGGTGATGGGAGACGAGGCCACGCTGACGTACACGGTCCCCATGCCGAGCGACGGAGCGATGTCGGAATCGGCGTCGGTTCTTGATTTCGTCAAGTCCAGCCCACCAGACTTGACGATAGACAGAACCATATTCGAGATGTGGCTCGTACTGGCAGGCACACCAGAGTCCGCTACTGCGCGACCATGACAGGACAGTGCGTGCAGAAGCAACGCCACCAACCGCGCCACAGCCCCCTTCGATTGTAATCACCGCATTCGCCTGGGGCTGTCCCGGTAAGGGATGAGGAACTCAGCCGACGCCAAGCCTTCGCCTTCGTCGATCCCTCCAACCGACAGCGATCCCACTATGACCGCAGAGAGACTTCGGAGGGCCAAAAGGAACCGCACTTCAGCCTAGAGTCGCCAAGGGTGGCGGCAGATGACCTGAGTAGCCTACAATGCAGTAGGTAGTATAAGCATCTCCTTCGCTCGCTTTTTGTCGAGCATTATTCCACATAAACAACGGCAAGGTCACCAGCGGTATGCACTGGGAAGGCGCCACGCTATGAAACGGTTCAAATTCAATAGGCTAGAAAGACATCGTATTGGTGGCACTGGCGACAGTTTCGAACTCTCTTACCAATTGCCTCGTTCGCCTTCAGGAAAACAATACATGTATTCGCCAAATCCGCAAGCGGTTCCGCGCCTATTCCTGATCGGTGACGCACCCGAAGTTCGCACAATCGCTGCCAATCACCAAGCACATATCCGGCTGAACCCCGGGTCTGGAGAGGTAGTCTGTCCTTATTCTGGCCATACCGGCCCGCAAGAAGATTTCATACACCCTGCAGACAAGGATTACGTACAAAAGCAG
Organism: Dehalococcoidia bacterium; assembly: GCA_965224415.1. Classification (GTDB taxonomy): domain Bacteria; phylum Chloroflexota; class Dehalococcoidia; order Lucifugimonadales; family JAGWBF01; genus DAOUJI01. The sequence continues at coordinate 437,390 of CBDCZB010000004.1, forward strand.
GCTGGACACGATGCCATCGCTGACATTCAGGACAATTTGAGAGACTGGACCCGAGACCTCAATCGCATTCAGCCCAAGGGCGGGCTAGTCTCTATGCGAATGGAGCACAAGAGGGGTCCCAATCCCACGCCGGTCGCTATTCGCGAGGATTTGCTTCGCAATCTTGTGTGTGACGTATGCAGCCGCATCTATGGTGTCTATGCAATTGGTTTGTTCTGCCCTGATTGTGGAGCACCCAATGTCCAACTTCACTTTCGTCGTGAAGTTGAGTTGATTCATAAGCAGATCGAGATAGCTGAGAAACAAGACGCTGTAGGTGACGGGGAATTCGGCTATCGTCTAATGGGCAATGCTCATGAAGACGTCCTCACGGCATTCGAGGCTACACTAAAGGCAGTCTATGTTCATTTGACCAGGGTGTCCGAGACTGTCGATGTAAGACCAGATGTCGGCGATGAGTTCCAGAACCTGGAGCGGGCACGACAACGCTTTCTTGAGCTGGGCATAAATCCATTTGACGCCGTATCTGAGTCTGACCTGACTCTTCTAATGGATTGCATCCAGAAACGACACGTCATTGGACATAATCTAGGCATAGCAGATGACCGTTATCTAAGTCTGGCGCACACTGAAGAGAGCCACCAGGTAGGCGAATCTGTCCGAGTGCTCGGCGAGGACATTGGAAGGTTTGCTGAGATTTGCCTCTCGGTTGTCGGAGACTTGGAAAGGGCTCTACTCCCGAATTCAGAGCATTGTCCTTAAGACTCCGGACTCCCTTCAGGGGATGCGTCATGATTTTCTGAAATCGATTGTCACGACGTAAGCGGCGGTGGGCCAAAGCTAGGAGTTGACCCCTTAGGGACGCTCCACGCATGAGTTACCCTATGAGCCCCACCACACTACACCAAAACAACAACCTTAGGACTAAGGTTCCGGTGACGCTATAGGTATTCCAGGGTCATCCATCCCTTGGAGTATATCGAGTAAGACGAACGTATATAAAGGGAGCGGTAATGCGCGGTAGTAAATCAAGACACCGTTCGGAGGGAGAACCATGGCTTCACAGGAGAAGGTGAACAGGACCGACACACAATGGCGGGAACGGTCCACCATGTGGGGCCGGGATAGTCACAACCTCGTGGACGTCGTTTTCGCCCAGCTTCTGGCCAAGTTGGACGAGCCGAAACCGGAACTCTTACAACCGCGAGCATAGAATGCTCTATGACATCCCCGACGATGACGAGAACATAGAATACTGGTTGGGCGGCCGTTGGGGTGAAGAAGGCGAGTTCGGAACGCCGGGGTTAGGAGTGACGGACTTGCAGGGGCACAAAGGCATCGCCGTGGCAACCGACCGCCGTGTGCTCTTGTTGAACAAGGGCAAAATCACTAACAACGTGGTAGAGTTGCCCTACCAGAACATTGAGAACGTGGAATTCAACGACGGAATGGTATCTTCGGGCGTTAAATTGAGGGGCCACTTCAACAAGGAGTACGATTTCTACTTTGATCACCTGGGTAAGGCTGACGTCATGGGCCGAGCCGAACCACTAGTCGATTGCATACAGGGTCATCTCACCGGCTCGCCGTAGCTCACGGCGCCGGCAGTAAATGAGCTCATATCCAAAGGAGGAGTGATGCCGAAAAAAGAGACGGTCAACAGGATTGACGGCGAATGGCAGGCACGCCAGCCCGGTTGGGGCCTGAAGGAGCACGACGGAGAGCGCGAGATGCTCTACGATGTGCTGGACCATGACGAGAGCATCGAGTCGTTGGTGGGTTGCGTCTGGGGTCCCGGTAACGTGTTCCGCGCCAACGCTAACCGATGGGACCGAATGAGGCAGTACGACGGCATAGCCGTGCTGACCGGACGGCGTGTCATTTTGCTCAAAAAGAAGGGCATGAACAAACTCATCACTGAGATGCCGCTGCACAACATGGAATCGGTGGACGTTGATGCAACCGGCGAGGTGACCCGCACTGGGCGGAGCTACAGCGAGTGGGCTGGCAGCGGGGACGAAGAGGCTTTCAAGATGCGGGACGTACAATACAGCTACGCCCGGAATTTCGCCGACCGGGTGTGGGAAGTAAAGGCCGCGCCGCCCCCTCCGACAACGCCCACCTCGTCTTCGGCATCGGCTGGCGGCTCTGCCGTCCCCACGGCGAACTACACTGCAATGAGCAAGGCGGAGCGGATCAACGCCCAGTGGCGGGAGCGCTCGACCATGTGGAGCCGGAACGACCCCGGCGTGCCGGAGCGCCTCATAGTGGGGCTGTTGAGTTCCTTCACAGGCGAGAACGTCACTACCTATCCGGGCGAACTCCGTATCCTCCACGAGATCCTCGAAGGCGACGAGAATATCGAATACTGGATGGGCGGACGCTGGGGCGACGCCTCAGAGTTCAACACTCTCGGAGATGCGATCAGTAGCGTGCTCAGCGGATTCAAGAGCCATGAATCCGAGGTCCACAACGGAGTCGTGGTGGCCACCGACCAGCGCGTCCTCATGCTGAACTCGGGCATGGTGACGAAAGATGTCGTGGAGGTCCCCTATGAGGGTCTGCAGGTAGACTACAACGAGGGTATGACCTGCTCGGGCCTCAAGTTCTCCGGCAGCGCCAACGAGGACTACGCCTACTACCTGGACCACAACGGCAAGAGGAACATTAGAAGCCGGGCCAGGCCGCTGTTCGACTGCGTGCAGCGACGCGCCGCCGCCGCGTCGGGCAAGGCTTAAGTGGGGGATTCCGCCAGAGATGAGCAACCTCGCCAAGGCTGTGGCTCGGACGGAGCCAGTTGGGTGGGGAGATAGAACCCCAATTGCCGGGCGATAGACATACCCAGCGCGTCACAGGCTGCTAGTCGCGGCGGGGTCTCCAGCAGGGAAGGCCGGCCCATTGGACATTGGACCGCGCCTCGTCTGGATGCCCGCAAGCGGTTGAGGGTGGACGTGCCTATCTAGCGAGGCCGATCCGCGGTCCACAGCTGATCTGACAAGTTGTCCATAAGCTGTCAGTCATAGTATGATTTCATGTATCTGTTATTCATACGAGATCAATCATGCGTATCTCCGAGCGTGGCCAAATCACCATCCCCAAGCACCTTCGGGATCGCTTTGGGATGAACCAGAACGTAGAGGTCCAGATCACCCCCACCGACCAGGGTCTCCTAATTCAGAAACGAACCGCGGCGATGCATCCCATAGACCGTGTGTACGGCATCCTAGGCAAGGACGCTCTCGGTGAGGGTGTCAGCGTTGATGATTACATCGAAGAAATTCGCGGAAGATGATCACCGCCGTCGATACTAACGTCCTGCTGGATATATTTATCCCCAGTGACCAGCACGGCCAGCAGTCAAGGCAATGGCTGAGCTCCGCCTATGACACCGGTGCAATCATCGTCTGCGACATCGTATACGCAGAACTCGTTTCGTCTTTTGGCGACAGGGCCGCGTTAGACGGTGTGTTGCGGGAGATGGGCGCCACCACCTCGCCGATCGACTCCTCAATCGCCTACGAGGCGGGTTTGCGCTGGAAACGTTACCGGGGGGAGGGAGGTCCCCGCGAGCGAATAATCACCGACTTCCTGATTGGGGCTCATGCCGCGTCGGCTGCTGACGTCTTCCTCACCCGAGACAGGGGTTTTTACTCCACCTACTTCCCCGAGTTAAAGAACCCCGAAGTTCCGTGAACTCCCCCCAAGCTCAACGAGTTCAACCACACGTAGAGCCGGGTAAGCTGGCGATGAAGAACGTTCCTCGAATGTGCTCGGTCTAGCCGGTGCACCGATTTCATATAAGCGGTGAGGGACTCGACGAGGACATCTATCCTCAATGCCATCGTCAGACTTAAAATCGCCAGCGAGACGCCAAGAGCGGCGAGCGTTAAGGGCATAGGGCGAAAGGCGCGCTACGTGCTGCGGGGTCTCCAGCGGGGGAGGGTGTCCTCGGAAGTCACCTGGTCGAAGACAACCTCCATGGGCAGCCCGACCTTCAACTCCGAGTTGTCAATGTCAATGGCGTTGCCCGTAATCTGCACGTTGGGGGCCTCTTCCAGCGCCACTTGGACGACATTGTAGGGGGCTATTTCCCGCCACTGTGAAAGCACTGCCTGGTGGACGATGACGTAGGTGTAAAGAGTGCCCCGTCCGCTGACCTGGACCCACTCCACGTTTTCCCCGTAGCAGTTGGTGCAGGTCTTCTGAGGGGGCCATCTGTAAGTCTGGCAGTCGGTGCACCTGGGAACTCGCAACTCTTTGTTGTTGGCGGCGTCCCAGTATGCCTGGGTCTCGGGATCGGGCTGGGGTAGAAGAAACCCGTACTCGTCGCTCAAAGCTTACCCCCTCCTGAATACTATGCCGCCGCCGCCGCTGGTGGAGGTGAACAGGGCCACTTCCGGGTCCCTTACCTGGCGACATATCGTCCGGTCGTAGGTGTGGACTCCTTCGTCCCAATTGGGGCACAGGTCCTCGGCGTCGCCCCGTAGCTGTTGGATTGCTTCCATGCCGTTGTTGAAACCGTGGACGTAGCCCTCGTTCATCAGACCGCCGTGAGTGGTCATGGGCAGCTCGCCGTCCAGGCTTACCCTGCCGCCCAGGATGAAGTCCTTGCCCTCACCCCGCTTGCACCATCCGATGTCTTCAACGGCCCTGAGGGGCGTGTCGGAGAAGTTGTCGTAGGGTTCGTAGATGTCCACGTCCTTCAGCTCGATGCCAGCCGAGTCGAGCAGCCTTGGCATCAACTTGGGGAACCCGGTGTCCATGATGTCAGCTCTGGGGGCCTGGCTGTTGATGGCCGCCGATATGTACACAGGCCGCCTCTTCAGGTCCCTGGCCCGTTCGGGAGTGGTTATGATGACTGCTCCGGCCACGTCGGTCTCAAGGCAGCAGTCCAGGATGTGATATGGGTCCACAATCCACCGGGAGTTCTGGTGGTCGTCGACGGTTATGGGGTCGCGCATGATAGCGCGAGGGTTCTTCATAGCATTGGACCTGGCGTGGACGCAGTAGGCGCCCAGGTCGGCGCTGGTTACGCCGTAGGTGTCCATCCAGCGGCGGCCTTCAAGGCCGAACTGGTGTGGCGCTCCGGCCAGCCCGTAGGTGGACAGGAACTGCCAGGGGCCTCCCACACGCTGGGCGCCGCCCACGTTGGAGCTCCACCCGCCGTACTGCCCCATGCGGACTCCGGTGCGCCCGTTCATGCCTCGGTAAGCCAGGACGTAGTTGCAGATTCCGTGGTGGACTGCCTGAGCCGCCTGCAGGTAGCAGAAGGTGGAGCAGTTGCCGCCCCCTTCCAACATGCAGTCCCAGTTGATGTTCTTGACGCTCAGGGCGGTTAGCACCTGCCTGGGCCTAACGGTGTCTTGGAGGCCGTAGCATACGGCGCCGTCCAGTTCCTTAGGGTCCAGTCCCGCATTCTTGCAGGCGTCCACAGCAGCCCGGACCACGAGGGTCTGAACTGACTCTCCGGAGCGTCTGGTGAATCCGCCCGGGACGCCCGGGCTTCTGCTGTACCCAACTCCAGCCACGGCTGTCTGGTCGCGGAAGGCTTTCTCCCTGGTCGTCGCAGACATGCGTCTCCTCCTGTTGTCCCCTCCGGCTCGCTGGGGGCCTCAGCTCAGTCTAGGGCGGATCAGGCGGGGCGAAACTTGGGCAGGTATACTTCCTTGCCGTCGTGGACCCCCTGGACCTCGAAGGTGACTTTGACCTTCATGCCAACCTGGATGTCCTCGTTGGCTACGTCCACTAGGTTCGTGTTGAGCCTGGGGCCTTCTTCAAGTTCCACGACCGCCACGTTGTATGGCAGGTATGGATCGAATCCTGGGTGGTACCGCTGGTGCATGATAGCGTAGGTAAAGAGGGTGGCGTTTCCCGAAGCCTGGACCCATTCCACGTTCTCCGCCAGGCACTCGGTGCAGATGACCCGCACCGGGTCGAGATGCACGCCGCAGGCGCCGCACTGCTTGATCATCAGCTTGCCCTCGGCCGCGCCGTCGAAAAAGGGCATCGACTCCTCGTCGGGTTCTGGCACGGGCCTGCTCACCTGTCCGCTCTGCTGGGTCATTCTCACGCCTCCATGTGGGGATGTATAGGGATGCCAATGTTGGACGTTTTCAGAATTCTATTCGATATGTATGGCCCCGTCAACGTAAACAGGTCAATGTCGGGCGCCGTCTCCCAACACGCCCGCGCTTGACGCTCTTTCACCGTCAGGCTCTTAGCGTCCGGCGTTGTCCACTACGGAATATTATTTGACATTTAATTTCCGTTCAACGGATAATTTCGGTATAGGAGCCATCCGTTCTCCGTGCTGCCTCGCACACCGACGTGTTGGCATAAACATTGAGAGGTGTCGGCATGAGATTGTGGATAATCGCCCTCCTGTTGTTTGCGATTGCCGCTGCCTGTGGCGGGGGCTCCGGAGATTCGGCTCCCTCTCCCACCGACACGCCTCAACCGCTGGCCACTGCCCCTGCATCCGGTTCAGGGACCGCCCCCACTACACCGCCGGAAGTCTCCAGCGGAGGCTCCGGCAGCGAGAATGGGAAGACCGGAAGCGCGGGCTACGGCGTAGGAGCCGCCCGCGAACTGCCCACCGCCGAGGGCGGTGTACTGGCCCATCAACTAGCGATACTCAACTTCGCTCACCAGGACGCCACAGTGAAGGTCGGGACCGCTGTCCTTTGGCACAACCAGGACGGCACCTCTCATACAACAACGTCAGGCAGGCCGGGAGACGCCGACGCCGGGGCCTTTTGGGACAGCGGCAACCTGCTGTTTGATGGGAGCTTTTCCCACACGTTCGACCAGGTGGGGGAGTTCCCCTACATGTGCACTATCCATTCATCGATGCAGGGAACCATTACGGTCACGGAATAGCTCACTCCCACCAAGGCTGCCCTAGAAGTGCGGAATCCGCTTGTTGGCGCTATAGTGGCTTGTCCCCGAGTCAAGTTGTTCAAGGGAGGGCTAGGCATGGCAGCTCAAGAGCCTCGAATTCTCATAGACGGACTGACGTTCCCGGAAGGACCCCGATGGCACGATGGCAGGCTCTATTTTTCCGACATCCACGCCCATCAGGTTAAAGCGGTGGACATGGAGGGGAGGCTGGAGATAATCGCGGACGTTCCCACCAAGCCCTCCGGCCTCGGGTGGCTCCCCGACGGACGCATGTTGATTGTATCCATGCTCACAAAGAAGCTCTTACGCCTCGGCCCCGACGGTTTGGAAGAGGCGGCGGACCTGGCCCCCTTCTTCAGCGGACACGCCAACGACATGGTGGTCAGCAAAGAAGGCAGAGCATACATAGGAAACACAGGCGCAGAAATTTGGAGCGATCCTCCCACTGAGTTCCAACCCTGCCACATAGCCATGGCGCCGCCAGACGGTGAAGCACGGGTGGTGGCCCGCGACCTTCTAGGCCCCAACGGAATGGTCATCACGCAGGATGGAACCACGCTCATCGTGGCTGAACCTAGAGGCGAACGGCTCACAGCTTTCACCATCGAGTCCGACGGCTCCCTGAGCAATCAACGGGTCTGGGCCCAGCTGGAAGGCCCCCCTGACGGCATAGCCGTCGACGCCGAGGACTGCGTGTGGGCTTCCGTCCCCCGGTCACCAGGGAAGTTCCTTCGAGTGGCCGAAGGCGGTGAAATCAAGCAGCGGTTCGAGGTCAGCGACAGGCTGGGAATCGCCTGCGCCCTCGGTGGTCCAGACAGGAAGACGCTCTTCATGCTGGAGTCCTTCCAGTCCGCTCCAGACAGCCAGCCAGGCAACGGGCGAATCCGCATAGCCGAAGTGGATACACCGGGAGCCGGCTGGCCTTAGTCCGGCGTTCCCTTGTCCCGCAGATGCCCCTAAGGGCTGACGGCGGTGGATTCCGGGCGGGGCGCGAAGGCCGCCGCCTTACTTTGAGGCTCACCAAGGAGCAGGTAGAAGCAGGACCCCAAGAAACTGACTGCCGCCACGGTCAGGAAGGGCCAGTAGAAGCTGCCGGTGGCGTCATATCCGAATCCGGCCAGCAACGGCGCTATCAGCAGGACTATGTTCATGGGCACCATCGACATACCCGTGATACTGGCGAATGCTCTGCGCCCGAAATAGACTCCCCGCACCGAGGAGGTCGGGCTTGTCCTGCCTCCCCAACCTATGCCCATCAGCACGGCGAAAACGAACGCCATAGGAACGCTGTCAAAGACCGTAAGCACCACGATAGCCAGCGACTGAAACGCCGCGAACCAGAAGAGTGAATACCGGATGGGGAGCCGGTCGGACAACAACCCGCCCACCAGCGTAAAAAAAGCAGCCACTCCCATCATGGTGGCGCTCACGAACCCAACTGTGGTCAGGTTGAACTGCCGGTCGTCCAGCAAAAGTCCTAGGTGGATCATTACGGTTACGTTGACCGTGGCGCCAAAGGCATGGCCAAGGGAGATTAGCCAAAAAGACCTGGTCTGAATCGCCTCCCACATGGAAAAGTCGGACTCTTCGTCTCCTGGGGCGGTGTTGTGCTGAGCTTGATCGGCGGGAACCGGCGGCCTCTCGGGATCTCCGTCGGGACGCTGTCCGTACTCCGCCGGCCTGTTGCGTATCATGAGCGATATGGGAACCGCGGCGATCAATGTAAACACCCCTATGATTGCGGCTACTTCCCGCCACCGGTCCAGCCCGTGGTCATCGGGGTCGATGCTCCATCCAAGGAGAGGCGGCACGACCACCCCGCCTATGTAGAAGCCCTCCATGGAAACGGCCATTGCCAGAGAGCGTTTGCGGTGGAACCAGTGATTGAGCGCCGTCATCATCGGAAGCCAGGTGCCGATGCCGCCCCCCATCCCCATGATGACGAAGGAGAGATAGAACATCCAAAGGCTCTGCACCTGGCTGAAGAGCAGGAACCCTCCACCCATGATCCACAGGCCGAAGAGCACCATCCACCGGGGTCCCAACTTGTCCACCAGGTACCCGCCGATGGGACCCATGACGGAGCCCTCAGCCCTCTGGAACGACCATGCCAGTGCAAGTGGTCCTCCGCTCCATCCGAATCTCTCCCTCAAGACCACGTTCCACACGGGCATTCCCGCAAACAGCGGGCCTGTTCCGAGTATCATCACGACGGCGCCTATTCCGACCAGCCACCATCCGTAGAAGACGCCTCGGACGTGGGGCAACGAGCGAAGGGACATCCTTAGCTGGGCCAAGACCATCCCCTGGACTGCTTCACTGGAGGGCATCCAGCGTTGAGCGCCAATGGGGGCCTTTCAGGCCGCTTCGTTTGCTCTGTGGACGGCGGCGATGAGGCGGGACATGTATAGGGAAAGGTTGCAGACAACGGGTCCCGACGAGCTTCACAAGTTGAACTGGGCCTCGACCCAGTCACGTTCCTTAACGTAGACCTGGATGCGGCTGGCGGTGGACTCCAAGACCATGATGCGGCCTTCGGCGTCAACTCTGACCGTTGTGGGCCTTCTGAAGTGCCGCTCGACCGAGGTGTCGGCCCTTTTTCTGGCGATCTGCTGCTCCGGTTTCGCGTTAACCTTGGCCTGGGTCCAGGCCGAAAGCTCCGTCGCGTCGCCCTCGAACCGGTGCAAGAAGCTCCCGTCCGGTTCATAGACGATTAACTGGTGGATCTCCCAGTCGGTGACATACACGTCGCCGTCGCTGTCCACGGCGACGCTGGACGGGCGGTGAAGCTCTCCCTCTCCGGAGCCGGGCGCGCCGAAGCTGGCAAGGAAGTCACCGTCTGGGGAGAACTTTTGCACCCGCGAGTTCCTCCAGTCGGCCACGTATACGTTGTTTTCTCTGTCTACGGTCAGGTGCCAGGGGAGGTTGAACTTTCCCTCGTCGCTTCCGAAACCGCCCCAGTTACGCAGGAACCGGCCATCCTTGGTGAAAACCTGGATCCGGTGGTTGTAGGTGTCCGAAATGTACAGGATGTCTTCTCCGTCGAAGGCCATGCCCGTGGGACCGTTAAGCTCTCCGTCCCGAGTGGCGTCGCGGGCTCCCACCTTCTTCAGGTACAGGTCGAAGTGGATGCCCCACGTGTTCGGAGCTGGAAAGACCATGTCGCCGAGGCCTCCGCCACCGGGCATGTCGGCTCCCCAGCTTCCTACAGGATTTCCGTCCCCGTCGAATATGTATATGCCGTTGGTGTATTCGTCCGCGACGTACACGTTCCCGACGCTGTCTACGGCCACGCCGCTGGGGAAGGGTCCTCTCCCCTCCAGGTAGTCCAATCCTCGGCTGTCCCAGAGCAGCTGGGAGTCCAAGGTGAATTTTGTGATGCCCTGGCTAGGTAAGAACTCGTACCCCTTGCTTATTACGTACAAGGTCCGGTCCGGCCCCAGGGCGAAGTCCGACGGGAAGAATAAGCCGGCCCCGTTGAGGCCCACGCCTCCGAGGCAATACTCGTAGTTGAACGTCCTGCCCCGTACGTGTTTCGTGAACATGGCTCCCCCTTTACAGGCGCCTGGGGCTGGGCGGCTCCGGCTTAGCCCGATGACGCTCTGGAATCAAGCAAACTGGTACTCCCTGGTGGAGGCTATCAGACCGAACATGTCTCCCACCCTGCGGGTGGATGTCTGCACTTCCTCCTCGGTGTCCCACTTCAAACCGCCGTCCCGGCGGGCCATGGATGCCAGCTGCTCCCGGGTCGTGTCCAGAGTCTCCAGCGGCCCAAGCAGGTCCAGACAGAGGTCTACGAAGCCCTCGGGCTCCAGGGCGCCTCTATCGCGAATTCTCTGCACCAGCGCCTTTACACCGGGGTATCCGACGTTGGACAGGGCGTCGGCGCAGAAGTTTATCCGGCGCACCAGGGAGCCGCTGTCGATCCACTCGGCCCCGAAATGCCATCCCTCCACGCTGGGCGGGTCGCAGAGGAACTGGCCCATGTAGGTGCATTCCTGGCCCAGAGGCTCAAGGCCGGGCCTGGGATAGATGAAGTCTCCGACCAGCCTCATGGTTCCCGCCACCACTTCAGCCGGGCTCTTGACCCGTTGGAAGCGCGCCTCCTTGAAGAAGTCGGAGTTGAAGAGCACTCGCAGAGTGTCCCGTATCACATAGTCCGACGCGACGAAGGCGTCTCCGATGACATTCACGGCCACCGGGTCCCGTGGGGGCGTGTGGAGCCATGACGGGACCTGGGTCTCGTCGGCTACGAAGTAATTGTAGAGGTGCCTGGCAATGAACCGGACCGTGGCAGGCTGGCGGATGATGATGTCTATTACGTCCTCGCCGTTGAAGCGGCCTCGGTGTCCCAGGAAATTCTTCTCCCCGTCGTCGTGGTCGTGGGGCCGGTATTCGAAGTTCCACAGGAACCTGCCCAAACCGATGGAGGGGGGCTTGGGGGCTATGGTCCATCCTGTGAAGGCGCGGGCGCATTCGAACACGTCCTCTTCCGTGTAGTTTCCCTGTCCCATGGAGAAGAGCTCCAGGAGCTCACGGCCCCAGTTCTCGTTGAGTTGGTCCTTGGAGTTGTAGTTGTTGTCCAGCCAGTAGATCATCGCTGGGTTCTTTGCAAGATCTACTAGCAGTTCCCTGTAGTTGCCCAAGCCCTTGCTGCGGAACATGTTCAACTGCCGCGCCATTTCCTGTGGATTGTCCAGCTTGGCGTTGCCGGTGGCGAACACCATGTGCCAGAACAAAGAGATTTTCTCTTCCAACGGCCTGGGGTTGTTGATAAGGTAGAAGATGTGACGGGAGCTTGAGCTGGGAGGCCCGAAACCGGCCTCCATGAAGGGATAGGTCCTCAGAAGCAGTTCCGGGTTCATGGGAGGGACTCCGTGTCCGTCGGGGTCCAGAAGCTCTTCAACAGTCTTCTCGTACCCCTTGGCGACCCTTGTCTCGAGCTCGTCGCGGCTGGCGCCGAACCCAGCTCGTCGCATAAGGTGGGCCATTAGGGCCAAGTCTCCGTCTGCCATAGCCGTCGCTCTCCTATAACGGTTGGATAGACCAAGCGTGGGCGCTTGCTCCGATTATCTTCTGGGGATAGCATACTACAACGGGCTGTGCGGCGCATCCACCCGGCGGGCGTTGCAGGATACGAATGCGGAACGGTTGCGCCGACCTACATCACATAAGAGCGGTTGACGCTCTGAAATTGAGGAGTCGCTGTTATGGACCGGTTGTTCGACCTGACGGGCAAGGCCGCTATAGTCACCGGCGGCAATGGAGGCTTGGGTCTCGCAATGGCCCTGGGGCTGGCAGGAGCGGGCGCGGACATAGCCGTGGCCGCCCGCAATGACGAGAAGACAGCCGAAGCGCTTCCACAAATCGAGGCCCTGGGAGTAAAGGCGGTGGGAATCACTGCCGACGTGACCCAAGAGTCCGACATACGAACGATGGTCGAGGAAACCCACGATGCTTTCGGACGGGTGGATATACTGGTGAACAATGCGGGCACAGTAGTCCGGAAAGCCCCCGAAGACATCAGCGCCGAGGAGTGGGACTGGGTGTTGGACGTCAACCTCCGTGGCGCATTTCTGGCCGCTAAAGAGGTCTATCCCCACATGAAGGAACAGGGAGGCGGCAAGATCATCAGCATAGGCTCCATGTTCTCGCTGTTCGGCGGAGGGGGCAGCGGTGCGGCCTACTCTTCCAGCAAGGGGGGCATTGTCCAGCTGTCCAAGAGCCTTGCCGTCGCATGGGCTAAGGACAACATCCAGTCCAATGCCGTATTGCCCGGATGGTTCATGACCGATCTGGCCTCGGACATCCCAGTCAAACAACCGGAGCGATACGACCTGATCAGCCGCCGAATACCGGCGCAGCATTGGGGTGACCCGAACGACCTTCAGGGGGTTGCCGTCTTCCTGTCGGCGAAGGCTTCGGACTACATCACCGGGGCGGTCATTACTGTGGATGGGGGCTATTCGATAATGTGAGCTTGCCTGGCTCTAATCGACGTTCCACGGCCGGTCGGAACTTCTCGGCTTGGGCCGGTTGCGAGCGTCGGCCGATCTTGAGGAGTCGCTTTCTTTGCCAGGCCCGAATTGCAGGTCTTTCTTCAACAGGTCCACTAGTCCGTCAACTTGATCAGGGTCATCACTGTAACGCATTAGTATTCGGCGAAATATCTCGATACCCGCCTCCATCTCAGGCCACACAACGTCTGTCACCCCCAAACGGATAAAACGCTCGCCCTCGTCCCGCCAGCCGACCCTGGCGACGATGTCCAAGTCCGGGTTCATCCTAAGCCCGTGCTGGGCCGCCACCCAGGAGGAAGCCAAGTCGCCAGTGCTAATGATCATCATACGGGCGTTCTTAACTCCGGCCGCTTCCAGGACTACTTCACTGCTTACGGAGCCGTTGATGGCGTGTTGGCCTCGGCTCCGGTATCGGGATACGACGTTGGGGTCCAGATCGATCGCTGCGTAGGGGATGTTTTGACGTTCCAGGACCAACGCCACCAAGGATCCCAACCTTCCCAGACCGCATACTACTACGTGGTCCTCCAACGGAGCCCCAGAGCCACGAATGCGTTCGGTCTCGGCGCCGTAGGGCTGAAAGATGACAAATTTCTGGCCCACTGACAGCAGTGCCCTGTGTCCAGCGGCTATGACGCCGGGAGTCAACGCCATAGTCACCACGGCGGACACCACCACCAGCGACAAAAAGTTGGAATCGACGATTCCTCTGCCGGCGGCGGACTCTGCCAACAGGAAACTGAACTCCCCGACTTGCACTACGCCGACGCCAGTAAGCAGCGCCGTGTAAGGCAAATATCCAAACCCACGCATCAACGCCGCCACCAGTATGAACTTCACTACTATGGCGAAGGCGGCTGTGGCTGCCACCAGCCACCAGTTGTCGATAAGATAGGTCCAGTCCACCAACATCCCGAGGGAAACGAAGAACAAAGCCGCGAAAGTGTCTCTGAGCGGGATGACCTCTGACAGGGCCCGGTGTCCATACTCGGACTCGCTGAGCAACGCTCCCGCGACGAAGGCGCCCACAGCCGCCGACAATCCAGCCAACTCCGTGATGGCGGACATGGCGAAGGTCAGCGCCACAACCGTCAGGATAAACGCCTCCCTAGTATTCGGCCAATCTGGCATTGTCAGTTAGTACGTGAGCCCAGACAGGATGCTACCTTGGGGATAGACGAAGGGTTGTGGGATGTGAGGTGGTCATGGTGCAGGAGAAGTACGGAGTCCGGCTGGCAACACAGGAAAAGGGACGGCTCAGGAAGATGATCAGGGCTGGGAGGAGTTCCGCACAGGCGATTACCCGGGCCCGCATCCTGATCAAGATAGATGAGGGCTGGACCGCCCCCCAGGTGGCCACCGCACTGGACGTGTCGGAGCGGACCGTGTTCCGCACCAAGCGGCGGTATGCCGAGGAAGGACTGGACGAGGTGCTGAGGCACCATAACCAGGTCAACCGGCCCAGAAAGGTGGATGAAAGGGTGGAGGCCCACCTGATAGCCTTGGCCTGCAGCCCGGTGCCCGACGGTCATGACCACTGGACCATGCGGGCCCTGGCGGGCAAGGTGGTGGAGTTGGGATTGGTGGAGTCTTTATCTCCCGAGACGGTCCGCCTGCGGCTAAAAAAAACACGCTCAAGCCGTGGCTCAAGAAACAATGGTGCATCCCCAAGGTAGGTGGAGAGTTCGTGGCGGCCATGGAGGACGTGCTGGATCTCTACGCCGAGCCCTACGATCCGCAGAGGCCGGTGGTCTGCTTTGACGAGACCTCCACCCAGTTGCTGGCCGACGTGAGGGAACCGCTGCCGGCAAAGCCTGGGAGGCCGAGGCGTGAGGACTACGAATACCAGCGGGGAGGGACGCGCAACCTGTTCCTCACCTGTGAGCCTCGCCGGGGCTGGCGCCACGTGGCGATAACCCGGCAACGCACCATGCAGGACTTCGCTCAGCAGATGCGGTGGCTGGTGGATGAGGCCTACCCCGATGTCCCGGTGATTCGGCTGGTTCTCGACAATCTGAACACGCATCGGATGGCCTCGCTTTACGAGACTTTCCCGGCGGCCGAGGCCCGGCGCATCGCCAAGCGGCTGGAGTTGCACCACACTCCCAAGCACGGAAGCTGGCTGAATATGGCGGAGATCGAGTTCAGCGTGCTGGCCCGGGCCTGCCTGCGCGGACGCAACGGAGATGAGGACAGCCTGGAAAGAGCCGTCAGCGCCTGCGTGTCAGAGCGGAACGCGATAGGAGCTACCATTAACTGGCGGTTCACTGCCCAAGACGCCAGACGCAAACTCCATCGCCTCTATCCCTGCCAATCCTGATTTGGTTCAGTACTAGACCCAAAGTGGGCGACCAACCTGAGCAGCAGCGGCAATCCCTTCCACCCTAGGAGTCCCATGACGGCCAGCACCGCGATGGCTTTGCCCAGGCCCACGCCCACCTCGGCGATCAGTGAACTGTCTGCCTCCCCCAATGCCGGAAGCACCGCTATCATCGGAATAAAGGCCAAGTCCTGTATCAGTAGAACACCAGTCAGCAATCGGCCATGAACGCTGTTGAGTTCACCTCGGTCTATCAGTGTCGTTGAGCACCACCATGGTGCTGCTCAACGACAGGACCATTCCAAAAACGACCGACTGGGCTGGAGTCCAGCCGAGACCGTAACCCAGTGGATAGGCGAGTCCCAACACTCCGACGACCTGTAGAATCCCTCCAAGAATCACAGCCTTTCCCAGCTTTCGCAGTTCCCTTAAGGACACCTCAACCCCTACTGCAAAAAGGAGAAGCACCACGCCGAATTCGGCCAGTGTCCGCACTGACTCTACGTCACCCACTGCTTTGAGACCGTGGGGGCCCAGAATCATCCCGACAGCCAGGTAGCCCAGCAGAATCGGGAAACGCGCCAGACGGGCTGCTAGACCGCCGGCGGCGGCCGCCGCGATTACGGTTGCGATGTCAAGGAATACGCCGTGTTCAAATTCCATATCGTTGTGGGGGGAATCAAGGGCTGCTTCCAATTATCCCTGTTTTGAACTTGCTCTGAAAATAAACGGTGAGCTTGGAATCGACGTGTTTTGAACTCCTGATCCTCCAGACGGAGCTTGGAAGCCCCTTTCGCTTACCGCGGGAAACGGTGAAGATTCCGGCTATAGCTGGTACAGTAGCCCTCGAAACCTATGAAACAAGACAGCCAGGCGTCCAGCCCACCCCCCAAACTTCCTCCGCAGAGCCGCAACCGAGTAAGGACCTTTGCGTCGCTGGCCCACAGGGACTACCGGTTCCTGTTTGCGGGCAACCTCTTCAACAACATGGCCCTCTGGCTCCAGCTGATTTCGCTAAGCTGGCTGACGTGGGAGCTGACGAAGGACCCAGACACAGGTCAGGGTTCCGCCCTTCTCTCAGGGACTGCGGGTGGACTGAGGGCCCTTCCCACGTTGGTCATTGGACCGTGGGCGGGCGTGTTGGCCGACCGTTTAGACCGTCGTAAACTTCTGACCTGGAACCAGTTATTCATGGCGTGCATGGCCTTGGGTTTTGCCGTACTGGTTATCCAAGGCCAGGTGGAAGTCTGGCACGTTTTTCTGTACGCGGCGGTGACCGCTGTTTCCACAGCCATCATACAACCCGCCCGTATGTCCCTGGTCGCAAACACCGTGCCGCGGCAAGACCTCGGGAACGCAATGGCGCTGTTCGCCATGACTGTCACCAGCATGAGGCTGGCTGGCGCCTTCATAGGCGGGATGCTGATCAGGTACGCCGGAGTCGAATGGGCCTTCTTCCTGGAGGGGGGCTCCTACGCCGCAATGGGGCTGCTGCTCATCCCCATGAGGACGCCCTACTACGAGAAGCCCACGACCATAGGCGCCGGGGCACTGGCCAATCTGAAGGACGGGATTCGCTACATCTGGACAGAGAACCGCATCATCCTGCACCTCATGGTCCTTACGCTGATACTGGCTTTTGTGTTCCTGCCCCTGGCTCCCCTTCTTCCAGCCTACGCGGCGGGAGTGCTGGGCGCGGACGCCAACGTCAACGGGTTCCTGATGGGAAGCATGGGAGTCGGAGGTCTGTTGACCACTTTTGTCATAGCCTCTTTCGCCTTCCCGTTTGGAACAGGCAGGTCAGGACTTGTAGCGTTGGTGTTGGGGTCGGCAATGATTCTGGTGATGGCCCAGTCTGACTGGCTGGTTCTTTCCATCGTTGTAATCGCGGTCATGGGCTGCTGCCAGACCATCTTTATCGTGGGCAACATCACCCTGATTCAGAGCATGGTCCCCGACAGGCTAAGGGGACGGGTTAGCAGCATTTGGAGCTTGCAGAACGCCCTGAATCCTCTGGCCATTCTGCTGACCGGGCTTTTCATAGACCTCTACACCGCCCGGGGAGCCTTCACGATTATATCGGCAACCAGCGTGGGGATTTCGCTGATCTTCCTCGTCGTGTTCAGGCAGGTGCGCAACCTGAAATAGATCGGCCCGCCATCCGAACGCCTGCGGCCTTCAGGGGTCTATCGACCGGTCAGAACGTAAGAACCACCTTGCCCGTCTTGCCGGAGTCAAACAGTTCGTAGGCCTCCCTCACCTGGTCCAGAGGGAAGGTGTGGGTGATATGGTTTTTCAGGGGAACCTCACGCTCCACCACGAAATTGGCCGCTTCTGCGAGTCCGGACAGACTCATTGTCCAGGACCCGTAGATGGTGAGCTGCTTGTGGATAATTTGCTCGCTTACGTCGAAAACGGTGGGGTTGCCCTCGCCTACGAAGCAGACCCTGCCCCACAACGCAACGCTGTCCAGGGCATTGTGCCGGACCGGAGCCAGACCTGTGGCGTCCAGGACGGCGCCTGGTCCCTCGCCGCTGGTCAGGTCTTTCAGCGCTTGCACCACGTCGCCCTCTCCGGAGTCAACGACGGCGTCAGCCCCCAGCCGCTTGGCCAGCTCGAGGCGTTCGGGCACAACGTCCACGGCCAGGACACGGACTCCCATAGCCTTGGCGAAAATGGTCCCGCTCAGTCCCACGGGTCCTTGTCCGAATATTGCCAACGTGTCCATGCCAGTCAGGTTGAGTCGTTTAAGTCCGAAGAAGGCCGTGCCTGACCCACAGGCGATGGCGGCGCCCTCTTCGAAGCTGATTTCATCGGGGAGGGGCACGCATGTAGAAGCAGGACACAGCAGGTAGTCCTCGTGGCCGCCGTTCTTAGAGCTTCCGTAACCTTCACGGCCCACCATGCACATCTGGGTGTAGCCGATGCGGCACATCTTGCATACGTTGCAGCCCGAGTAGTGGTGCATCATCACCCGGTCGCCCACTTTGAGGCTGGTCACCCCGGGTCCGACTTCCTCTATGACGCCGCAGGGTTCATGGCCCCCCACCGCCAGCTTCGCCGGGTCGCCCCTTTCGGCCTTGGGGACATGGTACCAAGCCCTCAAGTCGCTGCCGCATAGGCCGGAGGCTTTTATGGCTATGACGGCCTCACCGGGCCCAGGGGTAGGGTCCGGAAGTTCCCTAAGTTCTATCTCGCTGTCGCCGAGAAAAATCGCTCCTCGCATGACATCACCTCATAATCGCTAAAGATACGACTGCCGTCCGGTACGAGCGGGCCGCAGCGCCTATGGTACCCATTATACGGGCGTGTTCAACCTTGTCTCCCTGAATCCATCTGAAGTCCCTTATACTAGGGCCGGTCGGTTCCCGAAGGCGTTGGGCACATGGACGCTGAGAGCAGGCTCTAAAGAGACGATGGAGAACCGCTTGCGCAGGTCTCACCTTAACGGCAGAGAGAGCTATTTTGTAGCCTTTCGGGGCACCGAATACCTCTGGCTCTGGCTGGGGAGCATCGTTTCCGGGGCCGGATTCACCGTGGACATGCTGGCCCAAGGCTGGATTGTCTTGGAAATCACGGGGGAGCCCTTCTGGGTAGGGTTTGCTGCGGGAGTGCGCGGAATCACATGGTTCGTGTTCGGCCCGCCCACGGGCGCCCTGCTGGACCGCATGGACCGGCGCAAAATCCTTGCGGGAATCTATCTCGTGGGATGCGCGGGCGCCGCCGTCATAGCGGCGGTGGTGTTCATGGGCGCCGTAGAGCTGTGGCACATGCTCCTCTTCTCCGCTCTCATGGGCCTGGTTATGGCCGTAAACCAGCCAGCCAACACCTCCCTCACCTACGACATAGTCGGCCCTCAGCGGGTCCTGAACGCCAATGCTTTCAGGTTCATGGGATCGGGAGTGACAAGGATATTCGCCGCGGTGGGAGGCGGGTTGCTCATCGACACTGTGGGAGTCGGCGGCAACTACACCATGGCGGCTGTTGCCTATGCGGCGTCCACCGGGTTCGTCCTTATGCTTTCGCGCTCGAACATCCAGGCCAGCCTGAGGGAACCCTTCCTGAACGCTATAACCACGGGCCTCAAGTACGCTTTCACCACCCCCGCCGTTCGCAGGTTGCTGCTGATTAGCCTAGCGGTGGAGCTGTTCGGCTTCTCCTATCTGTGGATGATGCCGGTCATGGCCAGGGACGTGCTTGAAGTGGGGGGGACGGGCCTAGGCTATCTTACCGCGGCGGCTGGCGGCGGTTCGCTGGTCGCCATGATAGTCCTCGCGTCCCGTGGAGACGTGGGAAACAAGAACCTGTTGTTGACCTTGGGCGCCGTGGGATTCGGACTTTCCGTGGCCCTGTTCGGGATATCGCCCTGGTTCCCGCTTTCCCTGGCGCTGGTGTTCATGGTCGGATGCATGAGCTCAACCTACGACTCATCACTCCTTACATCCATGCAACTGTCGGCCTCCCATGAAATGCGGGGACGCATCCTGGGGCTGTACGTCTCCACGTGGGGCGTAAACCAGTTGGGAGGCATAGGCCTGGGAGCCATAGCCACCTTTTGGGGAGCGCCGTTGGCCCTGTTTATAAGCGGGTTGGCGGCCTCAGCGTTCGTTGTTCGGCACATCCCCCGCTTTCTCAAGTCTTCGGAAGAAAACGAGCGTTCACATTAGCTCTCCGTTTTCATGTATTATCCTGATGCAGCGCCAGGGATAAGGAGGGAATCGTGGCTTCACTGGAAGAACGTTACCAGGCTGGGCTGGAAACCCGGAGAAAATTCGGCGGCGGCACGGTGGGGCCCGGGTCCGTGCCGGGGTCCAACGAAATGGCCCCCGACCTGCACCGAATAGCAGCGGAGGCGCTGTTCGGCTCGATATGGCCGCGCCCCGGATTGGCTACGGAGCACCGGGAGATGTCGACTCTGTCCGTCCTGGCTGTGCTCCAGCGTGAGAACCAGCTGAGGCAGCACACCGCCAACGCCCTGAACCTGGGTCTGACGGCTCAGCAGATTATCGAAGTGCTCATCCACGTCTCCTACTACGGCGGAGTGCCTACAGCGTTCAATGCGATGGGCATCGCCAAAGAGGTGTTCGAAAACAAGGGAGTGGACTTCCAGCCCCTGCTGGTCCACGATCCCTCCGACTCGCCCGACGACCTGTACAGGCGCGGTGTGGAACTCAGGGAGAAGTACATGGGCGCCAGCTACGGCGGCGGGCGGCCCGAGCCGGTGACCCAGGCGGAGAGAGACTTCCTGAGGTTGACCGGCGAATACTACTGGGGCTCTGTGTGGACCCGGCCAGGGATCGACCTGGAGGCCCGGTGCATCTGCACCCTCTCGGCTTTGACTGCGTTGGGTCGGGAAGGGCCGCTGGAGAGCCACATACGGGCCGGGTTGAACATAGGGTTTTCCCCGGAGCGCATCATGGAGGTGTTCATACACACTTCGTACTACGCGGGGCTGCCCTTTGTCAGGGCCGCTATGGGCGTCGCCAACCGGGTGTTCGCCTCACAATGATTCGTTCTTGCGGAGACCTCCCCAGGACTCCTTCCCCCTTGAGGGGAAGATTGAGATGGGGGTGAAAGGCTTCAACCAGAAAAGGTCCGGCAACGCCAACAGATATAACACTTTAGGAGGATAGACATGGCACAAATCATTCGAGTGTTCTCAGGCAGCGACGGCGAGTCCCATTTCGAGGAGGTCTCCCCGGACGATTTCGCAGAGATAGTCGCCAAACCCGGACCGGGGTCCATTAACTTGAACCGGCGAGAGTCTCCCTCGTTCTCTGACTACCACACCGCGCCCCGCCGACAATACGTCGTGAACATATCTGGAATAGCCGAATTCGAGGTTGCCGACGGAACCGTGGTGCGGTTGGTCCCGGGAGACGTGCTGGTGGCGGAAGACCTCACCGGCCACGGACACATCGCCCGGAGCATTGGGGATGAGTTCCGCACCTCCCTGGCCGTCCCTATGGCGGACGAATAGTAGACCCGACAGCGCTGGGAAGAATTCGGCTTGAGCGCGTCTGGGCCTGAAACCGAGGCTTTGGAGGACCGACTCGCCAGGTTGGCGAAGCTGCTCCGAGACCTCTCCGTTGGGGACGGCCGATTGACTCCGATGCCGGGAGGCGGTGTTGTCACCGGCGCCCAGGCACATGACATTGAACACTGCCTGAAATTCATGGAGGACTCTGCCCCAAGCGCACGTCCGGCAGCGTACGGAAACGGGTTGTTTGCGGTTGGCCGGTACGTCGAAGCTGCAGCCGTCTACTCCGGGCTTCTGGAAGACGCACCCGACAATGCGGACGTCCGTTTCAACCAGGCGCTTTGTATGCTGCGTCTTGGACGGTCGCGGGAAGCGGTCAGTGAGCTGACCACCGTGCTCCTGAGCGAGCCGGAAATGGCCGAGGCCTACTACCAGCGGGGGAACGCATACGACGACCTAGGACAGGGTGAGGCTGCCCTGAACGACTACCGGAAAGCGCTGGAGATAGGTCCAGGCCATCTGAGGGCCGTCTACAACTCAGGCGTGGTGCTCGCCCGCCTGGGTCAGCATGATCAAGCGGTGGCAGAGTTTTCTGCTGTTATTAGGATGCGGCCCGGCATCTCCAACGCACACCTCAACAGGGGCGCTTCGCTGGACGAGTTGGGGAGGCATGAGGACGCTCTGGACGACTACTCCAAAGCCTTAGACATCAACCCCGATAACCTCAACGCCCACTATAATCGGGCACGGACTTGCTACTATCTGGGAAAATTTCAGCAGGCCGTTTCTGGCTATTCCAGGGTCTTGGAGTTGGACCCGCAGGACGCTGAGGCGTTCAACAACCGTGGACTGGCTTTGGACGCTCTGGGCGAACTCGACAACGCCATTGCTGACTATGGAGCTGCCATATCAGTCCGACCAGGGTTCGCCGAGGCCTTCAACAACCGGGGCGCCACTTGGGAGGTCTTGGACGACTTCGAGGAGGCGTTGTCCGACTACAGAGCTGCCATATCATGTGAAGCGGACTTCATCGACGCTCGGTATAACGCCGCCCGTCTATGCTCACAGCTGGGCTTCGAGGATGAAAGCGCGATACACCTGGCATGGGCATTGGAACTAAACCCGGACCTCCACAACGAGGCTGCTCAAGACGACAATCTGAAGCCAGTCCTGGACGCCATACGTGCAGGAGGCGCCGGCTTCTCCTCCTGAAGTTCAGCTGACCTCGCCGACAGCCCAGGTGCGTATCAGATGGTATGCGATGGCTATGCGGCCGGGCACCTTGAGGACCTCGCTCCGCTCCTCGATCGCCAGCAAAGTCTCCTCCCTGGAGAACCACCGGACGTCGGACATCTCCTCGGGGTCCATGGCGATGGTCGTGGTCGCGGCGTGGGCGTGGCAGCCTATCATCAGCGAGTTAGGGAAGGGCCAGGGCTGGGAGGAGTGGTAGCGGACATTCTTGACCTCGATGCCCGCCTCTTCGCGAATCTCCCTGGCGACGGCCTCTTCAATGGACTCCCCCTGGTCCATGAATCCAGCTAGCGCCGAGTACATATTGGAACGGGATAGACGCCCCCGGGACTGTCCCAGCAGACAGCGGTCCCTGTCGGACACCAGGGTGATGACCACAGGGTCAGTGCGCGGGAAGTGGTCGGCGCCGCAACTTGGGCACCGGCGGACCTGTCCGCCCCGTCTTATTTCCGACGGCTGGCCGCATCTCGAGCAGTAAGCGTGGCTCTTGTGCCAGTTCATCTGGCACCTGGCCTGAGCCGTTATCCCGGCGTCGGACATGCTGAGGAACTCCGTGGCCGACCGTGGGTCTTCGAATCTCCTGCCTTGCCCCTGGGCGAGAGTCTCGACGGCGGACTCGTTTTTCGTGAAGTCCACTGCAAAGTGGGCGACTCCGTCCATCAAACCCAGGAAAATCGGCTCTCCGCCTTCACCAAGCCGGTCGAGTTCGTCCTTGCCGGTCCATGCGAGGCCCGGGCCGTCGTCCTCGGCGACCAGCACACCCTGGTCCGTCACGGGCAGAAAACGGCTGGACGGGTCTACGGTCCTTGCCGCGATCCAGTTTTCGTCGCGGCGTTCCCTCTCCGCCCTGTCCAGGGTGTTGCCTGCGTATACATGGGTGATTCTGGGTCGATGATCAGTCACAATTTACCCCGATCCGGTCTTAGCAGTCAGCTTGGCGTTGGGGCGTCCGCTGGAATGAGTCCCTCGGCCCGGAGCTCCTCCCACATGTCAGCGGGAATGGGAAATTCCACCATGCGGAAGTTTTCATCCGCTTCTGCCGCCGTCGATGCGCCAGGGATCGCTGCCGCCACGGCTGGGTGGGCCAGCACGAACTGGAGGGCAGCGGCCTTCAATGGGACTCCGTGGCGTTGGCATACAGAGTTGCAGCGCCTGGCCTGGTCCAGGAGTTCGGGTGTGGCGGCCCGGTAGTTGTATAGGACTCCGTCGGAGAGGTCGGACGCCAGGATGCCGCTGTTGTACGGGCCTCCGACAATAACGCTGATGTTCTTCTCCACGCACAGGGGAAGGAACTCATCCAGGGCGCCGTGCTCCAGCAAAGTGTATCTGCCCGCCAGAAGGAAGCAGTCCATGGACGCCTCCCTGGCGAACCGGGCTTCCATCTGCCACTGGTTCATCCCTGCGCCGATGGCTTTGACTGTACCCTGAGACCTAAGCTCTTCGAGGGCTTTGCAGGCCCCTGCCAATGCCTCGTCGTAGTGGTTGTCCGGGTCGTGTATCAGCAGGATGTCCATGCGGTCGAATCCCAGCCGCTCCAGACTTTCGTCCACCGAACGGAGGACTCCGTCCCGGCTGAAGTCGAACGCCCATTCCACGTCCTGCGGTCCCGGCCCAGCCAGGGAGCCGCCCTGGTCCGTTGGAACGGGATTCAACACCCGGCCTACCTTGGTGGAAAGGACAAAGGAGTCTCTGGGAACTCCGGCCAACGCGCGTCCGAACCGGCGTTCGCTCTGTCCGCGTCCATACATCGGCGCCGTATCGAAATATCTGATGCCCATAGCGAGGCTGTCGTGGACGACGGCCTCTCCCTCGGCATCAGCAGAGAAAGGGGCCTGGGAAGTGGGCGTGCCGCCTCCGACCCCCACTCCCCCAAGACCCAGCCGGGTGACCTGCAGCCCAGTGGCGCCGATTTGCGCTTTGTCGATGGGATTCATAGGTTCCTCCCCGTGGCCGTGGCATCCCCAACAAGTTCAGGACATTGTAGGTTCCATCGCACGGGCCTTACAAGTGGGCCATTTTGCTTATCCGTGGTTATGCGCTGGTAGAAAGCCCGTGGATGATTTGCCGCACCCTTTCCCGTGTGTCGGGGCGTTTAAGTCCGATGTCCAGCGAAGCCTTTAGCAGTCCCAGCGGATTGCCGCCGTCGTATCGCGTCCCCTCGAATCGGTAGGCGTACATGGCTTGTTCTTCCAGGAGCAGGGCCATGCCGTCAGTTAACTGTATCTCCCCCTTTGCGCCGGGCGGCGTCCGTTCCAGGCATTCGAATATCTCGGGCGGCAGAATGTACCGCCCCACAATGGCAAGCCTGGACGGAGCGTCTTTGGGGTCCGGCTTCTCCACCAGACCTCGGACTCTATACACCTGGGTGTCCATAGCTTCCGGGTCGATGACCCCATAGGCGCTAACCGCTTCCAACGGCACTTCCTCCACGGCTACAACCGCCGAGTTGAACCTGTGGTAGACCTCCATCATGCGCGGCGCTGCGTCGCTGGCGGGCCAGATTACGTCGTCGGGAAGCATGACCATAAAGGGTTCCTGTCCGACTGCATGTTTGGCTGTCAGGACCGCGTGACCGAGACCCCTGGGTTCCTCCTGGACTACGTAGGAGAACTCCGCCAGGGACGCGAGCCTGCTTATCTGCCGGGCATGGTCGTCGTCGCCGGAGTCGGCAAGACGGCGCTCCAGCCCCGCATCGGAGCTGAAATAACGTTCCAAAGCGTCCTTGCCAGGGGAGGTGACGATGACTACGCGTTCGATTCCCGCCTCTACAGCCTCTTCCACACCGTACTGAATCAAAGGCTGGTCCAGCAAAGGCAGAAGCTCCTTGGGCACGGCCTTAGTCGTGGGCAGAAATCTTGTGCCTAGCCCAGCGGCGGGAATTACGGCTGTGCGTATCTTGTCAGGCATGGCGTCTCCATGCGATGTTTGAATATGTTCCAGTCTGCCGCCTATTCTATCACTGTACAGAAGACACAGGTCCGAATTCCGTTACCGGCTGAGACCGGACAACTGGGCGACCATTGGAGACCGATAATCGCGGTTGACCAGGGACGCTTCCACCGTTATCGTTACTAAAAAATGGGGAAGTGAGTAATGAGTCACAGTGAGGAAACAGCGCTGATGGCGCATCTAATGAGACGCGCTGGTTTTGGCTCGCCCAGGGCGGAGTTGAGGGAGCGAGTGACCAAAGGATACGAAGAGACGGTTGAAGAGCTGTTGGAGCCGGAGAAATACGGCATTCCAGAGAACGATGAGATGCTTCTGTTTCGCCATTTTCCTAATGCCATACTTCCCGGCGGCCAGCCCTGGGCGGGTCAGGCCAACTGGTTGTGGCAGATGATCAACACGGCGAGGCCACTGCAGGAGAAGATGACCCTTTTTTGGCACATGGTGTTCGCCACCGGGAGCTCTAAGATAGACAACACCGACCAGATGATGACTCACATCAACCTGTTTCGGCGGCAAGGCCTGGGCAACTACCGGCATCTGCTGGTTGAGTTGGCCAAGAACCCGGCCATGATCTACTGGCTGGACAACAATGAGAACCATAAGGACCGGCCCAACGAGAACTGGGGTCGGGAGCTGCTGGAGCTCTTCTCCATGGGCCAGGGCAACTACACCGAGGAGGACGTCTACGAGTGCGCCAGGGCCTTCACCGGCTGGACCATCTCCAGAAAGCTTCCCAGGTTCCCCTTTGGACGCTTTCCCTGGCACTTCATTTACGACGAGGACGACCACGACGACAGCGAGAAGAACTTTCTAGGACAGGCAGGCCGGTTCAACGGTGAGGACGTGATAGACATCATCGTCCAACAGCCGGCCACAGCCCGCTTCATTGCCCGCCACCTGTATAACTTCTTCGTGGCCGACGAGGTCCCGGTGCCGTCCTGGCTTGACACCCCACCCCGGGACCAGGCGGCCGTGGATGCCATCGCTGACGCGTTCGTCTCCTCTGGATATCAGATCAAGGACACCTTGAGGGTCATCTTCAACTCAGAGTTCTTCAAGAACGCCAGGTTCCAGAAGGTCAAGAACCCCTTGGAAGTAGTGGTGGGCACGATGAATCTGGTGGGAGATTTCAAGGGGTTCCCCAAACCAGGGCTGGTGGATTTAGGACTGGAGCCCGGCCACATGGGTCAGGCCCAACTGGACCCGCCCAGCGTTGAGGGTTGGCATACCGGCGCCGAGTGGATAGACACCGGTTCCCTGGTGAGGCGGATTAACTTCGTCGCAGATAGAGTGCGCGACCTGACGCTTCCTGGCGTTCGGGACATCGTGGACGAGGTCAGGGCCGCTCGAGTGGCTACACCTGAGCAGCTATTGGAAACTTGTCTGGACCTCATTGGACCGATAGAGGTAGGGGAGGAGACTCACGAGGAGTTGGCCCGAGTGGCGGAGCAGGCCGGAGAACTGCGCTGGGACACTGAGGAGGAAGCCATTATCTCCGAGCAGCGGGTGGCTGACATGTTGTCCGTTATAGTGGCATCCAAGGAATACCAGTTCTGCTAGCTGGCCTCATAGCGCATGTCGGCCGGGTCTTGGCCCTAGGCCAAGGACAATAGGAGTGGGGACATGGTAAATCCGACGATCAGAGGGGCAAATCCTCTAACCAGGAAAGTGCGGGGTCGAGTTTACTCCTACAGCCATTGCGTTGGCAGAGCAGGCGGCGGGGAGACAGGCTTCACCCAGCCGGTGGACGTGGCCGTGGCCCCCGGCGGAGCGACTTATGTACTGAATCGAAGTCCCGAATTTGCCCCCTCGTCCCGCGTGAGTAAGGTCACCATAGGGAGCTCTTGGGGAGAAGAGGAGTTTATCCTCGTCTTCGGCAGTCACGGGCCCGGTGATGGAGAATTCCAAAGGACCACGGCCCTGGCTCTAGACAAGAACGAGAACGTCTACGTAGCCGATGAGTGGCACAACCGCATTTCCATTTTCGACAAAGACGGGAATTTCCTGGAGAAATGGGGGACTTCCGGCGCGGGAAAGGGCGAGTTAGCCCGCCCCTGGGGCATCAAACTCGACAGGGACGACAACCTATGGGTAGTGGACAGCGCGAACCATCGCGTCCAGGCATTCACCAAAGATGGGAAATTCCTCGATGCCTGGGGCCAGGAGGGCGTGCGAGAGGGAGAATTTCGAGAACCGTGGGGCATCTGGATAGACAATGAAGGTGACGTGTACGTTTCCGACTGGCGCAACAGCAGAGTCCAGAAGTTCCGCCCCGACGGCGTATACCTGATGACATTTGGCGGCGCCGGAAGCGGGCGTGGCACTCTGGAGCACCCCTCAGGGGTGACAGTGGACGAGGACGGGGATGTGTACGTAGCCGATTGGTCGGCCCACCGGGTCGTCGCTTATGCCCCGGACGGCTCCTACATCACCGCCTTCTATGGAGATGCCCAGCGGCTTTCTAAATGGGCGGAGGAGCTTCTGGCAGCCGATCCTATGAGCAGCATGGCCCGCAGGATGGCGACATACCCCGAGCTGGAATGGCCTCTGTGTTTCCCCACCGGTGTATTTGTAGACAAGCGAACCCTGGTGATAGCCGACCAGCAGCGCAGCCGGCTCCAGATATACAAGAAGGAACCCGAAACCTGGGTGGAACCTCAACTAAACCTGTGAACGGGCCAGCCGCCCTTCATTACCGTGAGCGAGCTTGTAACTGGCAACTGGTCAGACTGGGGTGTGCCCCATCTTAACCTCCCCCCACAGGAGGACCGGACCGTGGCATTTTCCCTCTGGGGGGCTCGGACGGCCATCCATTTCTCACGGAGACCTGAACAGTTGCGTTGCCGCGGTTAGATTGACACCCCGATGCGCCACCACCTACCATAGTCCTTGAGGCTGCGCTAGGCGGGGAGCTAGCGGTGCCCTGAACCCGCAATCCGCTATAGCGGGGTTGAATTCCTCTCAGAGGCTTGGCCTTCAGGCCTATGTCCCCAAAAGGCGTCATTGAAGGCTGGGTCCCTCGCGACGGAGACCTGTGAACCCCGCCAGGTCCGGAAGGAAGCAACGGTAAACAGGACCCTCTGGGCGCCGGGGGAGAGCCTGGCCCGAGCCGCCTCAGGAGATACGCCCAAGGGTGATCGCCGACGCGAGGTGCGCGGCCTCTTGATGTTCATGGCACGAATCACGGAGCGTATACATTCACCTGCTTCAAGCGCCTCTGGCCGCCGTCGGAAGGCCCTGGGCCAACATTTTCTTACCGACACCTCGATACTGGACCGGATCGTAGACGCGTCCGAACTGTCTTCCGATGATGCCGCGGTAGAGGTGGGCCCGGGCAAAGGGATCCTAACCCGCCGCTTAGTCGGCAAGTGCCGATCTGTGACGGCTGTGGAGATGGACAGGGCTCTGGCAGACTCTCTGCCTGCACGGCTAGGGCGTCCCAACAACCTGACAGTGATTGCGGGAGACGCCAGGGAGATAGACCTGACCGCTTTGACTCCGAATGGCGAAAGATACAAGCTGGTCGCCAACCTGCCCTACTACGCCGCCAGCCCCATCCTGCGGAGGTTCCTTGAGGCCGGAGACCGCCAGCCGAGTGTCCTGGTCGTCATGCTGCAAGAAGAGGTTGCCCGGAGCATGGAGGCCGCGGACGGTCGGATGAGCGTGCTAGCCGTGTCGGTGCATCTCTACGGCGCGCCCTCCATCGTATGCCGCGTGCCACCGGAGGCCTTCGAGCCTCCCCCCAAGGTCTCGTCAGCGGTCATCAAGATAGTCCCGCACGATACTCCTGCTCTGGAGTTGGACGACGTGGACGCCTTCTTTGGAATAGTGAAGGCCGGGTTCTCCAGCCCCAGAAAGCGAATCAGAAACTCCCTGGCCATCGGGTTGGGAATAGGGCCGGGCGAGGCGGAGCGGACTTTGTCGAAAGCCGGCATAGACCCCGTAGCACGGCCTGAGAACCTGACTCTCAACGATTGGCGCAGCCTCTATATTCAGACGTCAGGGGCAAGCGCCAGTGGAAGTTAAAGCCCCGGCTAAGCTCAACCTGACCCTGGAAGTCCTCAGCAAGAGGGATGACGGCTACCACGAAATCCGCACAGTTTTCCAGGCCGTGGACCTATTCGACACTATCCGGTTCGAGCCTTCAGAAACGCTTGAACTTCATTGCTCAGACCCCGACCTATCAGGGGAGGGCAACCTTGTGCTCAAGGCAGCAGAGGCTTTGTCCCGTACCATTGGCAAGCCCACGCCGGCATCCATTCACCTGGAGAAGGCCATACCCTACAGCATGGGTCTGGGAGGTGGGAGCAGCAACGCCGCCGCCACTTTGATGGCTTTGAACAGCATGTTTGACCTGGGATGCTGGGCGGAAGAGCTTAGAGATATAGCGGCGTCCATCGGCTCCGACGTAGCCTTCTTCCTGATGGGGGGAACGGCTCTGGGCACGGGGAGGGGAGAGGAGCTAACGCCCATCCCCGATGCTCCCGAAATTTCTTACGTGGTGCTCTGCCCTGACCTTCCGAAGGAGCTGGGCACGAAAACGGGCCGGCTGTACTCCCTTTTGACGCCCGAGACCTACTCCGACGGGTCTCACACCGAGCAGATGGTCGAATCCCTGTCCCTGGGACGGCCCATCCACCCTGGGTTGTTCAACGTGTTCGACCAGGTTGCGAACAGGGCGTTTCCAGGCTTAGAGACAATCAGGGCCGACTTTGCCAGCATCGCAGGGGCTGAGGTCCATCTGTCGGGCAGCGGCCCCGCTCTCTTCTGCATAGCCCAAGACGCCTCTCACGGAGAACGGACGCTCAAGTCCTTGCAAAGCACTGGGTATAGGGTTTACCTTGTTACCGCCCTGCCGTCTATCGCTCCCTCTCCCCTTGGGAGAGGGCCTAGGTGAGGGCTTCCGAGACAATTCTGGAGTCGAATAGATGAACATTCTCTTGGCCAGCATACCTATCAACATAGACCCCGACTTGTTCAACGCCGGGAACCTGACCCTTACGTGGCACGGCCTCTTTACTCTGATTGCCGTAGCCCTTTCCGTATTCTTGGTGGAAAGGTGGTCAAGACGAGAGGGACTGGTGTCCGACGCCATCATGACTGTGTCGGTGTGGGCTATCATTGGAGGCATAGTAGGAGCCAGGGTGTTCCACGTCATCGACCGTTGGGAGGATTACTACCAGCACGATCCCGTCAGGATCGTACAAATATGGTCCGGCGGTATAGCCATCTACGGGGCTATCCTGGGCGGGTTCCTATTCGGTGCAAGCTATATCGTAATCAGGAATCACCCAAGGTTCATAAACGTGTGGAACAGGCTCTTCCCATGGGCCAAGCTGGACCATGCACCGCTCCCGTCGGCGGCCCGCTTGGCCGACATCGCGACCCCCGCGCTGATTATATCCATGTTCGTAGGCCGTTTAGGCGACATATTCAACGGGGAACACGTCGCCAAGCTGACGGACCTGCCTTGGGGCTTCGTCTACGAGCATCCCAAAAGCGCCAGCCACTTCATCCACGGTTTCCAGGCCAGTCACCCTGCCATTGCCTACGAGATGCTGCTTCTGGTCGGGGTCCTCGCCATAATTTGGCCCATGAGGAACCGCATACGCCCTCATGGGATGCTGTTCGCTTTGTACCTGGCTGCATATTCCCTGGGCGTCTTCTTCATCCGATTCCTCAGGACGGGCCCCGTACCCATGGATGAAGAATGGGCAGTTGGTCTGAACGAAGCCCAATTCATCGCCCTGATCATCCTCGTGATTACGGTGCCGTTGCTGCTGTTGAAGGCCCAACTGGTCAGACCGGAGAGGTCACAGCGTCCTCGCCGTCCAGCAACGCCAACCCGCAACTCATAGCGATGCCCTCCGGTGAAGGGGATTGTCCACCAACAGGCCCACGTATATGGTAATCTATTGCCGGTATAAACCCCGTGCCGGGCACTAGGAGGCGCAATGCAGATAGGGGTCGCGTTTCCCACCACCGACATAGGCCACGACCTTGGGGCCGTCCGTGAATACATCCAGACGGCTGAGGAGCTGGGATACAGCCACATCCGAGTATTGGACCACGTGCTGGGAGCCGTACCAGAGCTGCATCCCGAGATGAAGTATTTCGTCTACACCCACGAGAGCTACATCCACGAACCCATGACTCTGATGGCCTACTTTGCTGCCATCACAACCAGAATCGAGCTGGTCACCAGCATACTTATCCTGCCCCAGCGTCAAACGGTCCTGACCGCCAAGCAGGCGGCGGAGGTCGACTTCTTGAGCGGAGGCCGTCTCCGGTTGGGCGTAGGGCTGGGGTGGAACCCCGTGGAGTACGAGGCTCTGGGCGAGAACTTCCGTAACCGTGGAAAACGGTGCGAGGAGCAGATAGAAGCGCTGCGCGCGCTGTGGACCGAACCCGTGGTCAACTTCCAGGGCACTCACCACCGAATCTCCCACGCTGGGTTGAACCCCATGCCCGTCCAGCGGCCCATACCCCTGTGGATAGGCGGCGGCTGGTCCGGCTGGGAGGCGCTTCCTCCACAGCGGACGTTACGGCGTATTGGTCGGCTGGCTGACGGATGGTTCGCCCACTTTACGCCAAGTCAGACCAGGACCATCGTAGAACCCATAAACAGGTACGCTGAAGAAGCTGGCCGCGACCCGTCGACCATCGGCATCGAAGGACGTCTCGTCCTGGACGGAGACGACCCGGAGCCGTGGTTGGACGTGCTTCGAGAGTGGAAAGAGTTGGGGGCGACTCACGTGGGCGCCAACGCCCCACGGAGCGCCGACGTAGACACCCACCTCCGGGCCATTCGGCGGCTCAGTGAGGCTTTGCAGTCGGAAAGTTTCTAGCAGACCATACCCGGAGAAAGGAAATGCCATGAGGATAGGAGTCTCATTCCCCACCGTGGAAATCGGGCATGACATGGGAGCCGTGCGG
Organism: Dehalococcoidia bacterium; assembly: GCA_965224415.1. Lineage (GTDB taxonomy): Bacteria > Chloroflexota > Dehalococcoidia > Lucifugimonadales > JAGWBF01 > DAOUJI01. The sequence continues at coordinate 469,746 of CBDCZB010000004.1, forward strand.
TCCTTCACACAGGCCGCCGAAGACTTGGGCTACAGCCACGTGCGCATCCTGGACCACGTCCTTGGCGCCAACCCGGAGTTCCACCCAGACGTCGACTATTTCGCCTACACCCATGAGAGCGTAACCCATGAACCCCTGACCCTCATGGCCTACATCGCCGGATTCACCGAACGCATAGAGATGGTCACCGGCATTCTCATCCTTCCTCAGCGTCAGACGGCTCTAGTGGCCAAGCAGTGCGCTGAAATAGACGTGTTGAGCAACGGGCGGCTCAGGCTGGGCATAGGTGTGGGCTGGAATCCCGTCGAATACGAGGCCTTGGGAGAGAACTTCAAAGACCGGGGCAGACGCTCCGAAGAGCAAATCGAGGTGCTGAGGGAGCTTTGGACCAAGCCGGTGGTCAACTACGAGGGCAAGTACCACAAGATTTCCCACGCCGGTCTGAACCCCATGCCGGTCCAGCAGCCCATCCCTCTCTGGATAGGTACGGGTCGGTCCATACAGCCCAGACCGCCGGAACGTGTGCTGCGGCGAGCGGGACGGCTGGGCGACGGCTGGCTCCACCAGCTAAAGCCCGACGACGTTGGTCTTGAAGCTATCGCACGGGTGAAGCAGTACGCAGAAGAAGCAGGCAGAGACCCGTCGTCCATAGGAATGGAACCCAGCCTAACACTTACAGGCACCGATCCGGAGTCATGGGTCACCGTAGCGCGAGACTGGGACAACCTGGGTTCCAGCCACCTGGCGCTCAACTTCAGGGGCGACGCAGCCGATGGCTGTATAGAGAAGCTCCAGACCTTCAAAGACGCCTACGGCCTCTAACGCCAGCGGTTCGAACGCTATGAAGTGGACTGAATTCAAAGGCCATCAACCCGACTTGGCACAACTTGGGGAAGAGCGGTTCGACCGGACCGGGCTGGTGTTACTGGCCACCCTGCGGAAAGACGGCTGGCCTCGGGTCTCTCCGGTGGAACATATCTTTGACGGGGACGAGTTGTACCTGGGCATGATGTGGCGTTCTACGAAGGCCCTGGACCTTCTCCGGGACCCCAGGTGCAGCCTGCACAACGCGGTTTCAGACACCTCCGGAGGCCAAGGGGAGTTCAAGGTATACGGCAAGGCCGTGGAAGTGAAGGACCCTTCGGAACGGCGCCGCTTCAGCGACGCCTGCTACGAGAAGATGAAGTTCCGCCCGGAGGACTTGGGCGCCTATCACCTCTTCTCCATTGACGTTTCCTCGGCGGCGGCAGCGACTCTTCACCAGGGCCAATGGGTCCGTGATGTTTGGAAAATCAGAAAGGACAGTTAAACAAGTGCGGATAGGACTAACATTTCCACAGAGGGAGATGACCCCAGACAGGGGTTCGGTCAAGGAGTTCGTCCAGGCGGCGGAAGACCTGGGATACGACCACATAGTGTGCGCAGACCACGTGCTGGGGGCCGACCCCGCCCATCACCCCTTCCTGGAAGACCGGCCCTACAGCCACGAAAGCATAGTCCACGAAGTCTTCATGCTGCTGTCCTTCGTTGCGGGATTGTCTTCCAAGCTGGATCTTCTCACCGGAGTCTTGATTCTCCCCCAGCGGCAGACGGCCCTGGTGGCCAAGCAGGCGGCCGAGCTGGACTTCATGTCCGGCGGACGCCTGAGGCTGGGCGTGGGCACGGGATGGAACCACGTGGAGTACGAGGCGTTGAACGAGAACTTCCGCAACCGGGGACGCCGTTCCGAGGAGCAGATTGAGCTTATGCGGGAGCTTTGGGCGCAGGAGACGGTGGATTTTTCAGGCCGTCATCACCGAGTTCGCCATGCCGGCGTCAATCCCACGCCCGTGCAGCGTCCAATCCCAGTCTGGTTGGGCGGCGGACGAAACGCCGAGCCGGGGACTCCCGCCGAACGGGTAGTGGAACGCGTCGGGCGCATGGCCGACGGGTGGCTGCCCCAGTTCCCCACTAACGATTCGGGACTGGCGACGCTTGAAAGAATGCGCCAGTACGCCCGCGACTCAGGCCGAGACCCGTCCGAGATAGGCATTGAGGGCAGGATTCGCGTGGCAGGCAAGGGGCCGGAGGAATGGGCCTTGGAAGCCGGTTGGTGGAAGGACGCGGGAGCGACGCACATCAATGTGGACACCCGTTGGTCCGAGATGCCCCGGCCCGACCAGCACATAGACGTGGCCAGACAGTTCAAAGAGGCTATCGCAGGACTTCAGTAACCTACATGGACGGAGTTGGACATGCGTTTAGATGGAAAAGTGGCCCTGATAAGCGGAGGCGCACGGGGTCAGGGCGCCGTGGAAGCCAGGCTGTTCGCCAGGGAAGGCGCACAAGTGGTCATTGGGGACATTCTGGACGATGAGGGCGCCCAGGTAGTCAAAGAAATAGAGGACTCAGGCGGCGGAGCCCTCTACGTCCACCTGGACGTCACCAGCACAGGGGACTGGCGCAAGGCCGTGGGCGACGCCGTGGCCCGCTTCGGCAAGCTGAACGTGGTGGTCAACAACGCCGGGATATGGCGCGCCGGGAAGGTGGAAGACACCACTGACGAGGAATGGGACGTAGTCATGGAGGTCAACGTCAAGGGAGTGTTTCTAGGTACCCGTGAGTCCATTCCGGCGATGCGCAACTCGGGGGGCGGCTCCATCGTGAACATATCGTCTACCGCAGGGCTGGTGGGGAGCGACCGGGCCACGGCCTACGTGGCGTCCAAGGGGGCCGTCCGCCTGCTGACCAAAGCCACCGCCGTACAGTACGCCAAGGAGAACATCCGAGCCAACTCCATACACCCGGGACCCATCGACACGGAAATGCTCCACGACATCTGGCGTCAGATAGGCCACGACAGGCAGACTTCCGCGGGGAGAAGCCCCATGGGAAGGCTAGGCACCTCGGAGGACGTGGCCAACTGCGCCCTATTCCTAGCCTCGGACGAGTCGTCATACATGACCGGCTCGGAGCTGGTCGTCGACGGAGGCTACACCGCCCAATAACGGAGGGGGCTAGGCCACTGTCAGGTCGGCGACCATGGGCATGACTTCCTCGGCGAGCAGGCGGGTGGACTTGTTCCATCCGTCCGGGCTGTCCATGTAGTCATAGACCAGCATCAGCAGGCCGCCAAAACCTCCGGTGTCCTTGAAGAGGTCGCGCAGCTTTCCGGCGACGGTTTCGGTGGACCCGATCAGCCAGAAATGGTCGGCCACGTATTCCACCGTCACGTCCGCATCCGGGACGTCAGGATGGAGTCTTAATCCCTCTAAGAATCCCAATTTTGCAAAGAGTGGCAGCAGATATTCGCGCCAGGCTCTGCCCGTGGCGCCGTTCAGGACTTCTTCCCTGGCTTGCTCGTCGGTGTCGGCCACGTACGCGTCCCGAACCAGACGCCATTCCTTGCGCGAAGGCGTCAAGCCGCCCCGCTCAGCGCCCTCTGCGATGGCCTCCCACTGGCTGTTTACATAATCGATGTTAAAGGCAAGGCTCATGGGGATGTAGCCATTCTCTCCGGCTATCATGAGAGTGGGGGACCTGAAACTGCCCGCGGCCACGCCGATGGGGGGGTGAGGCTTTTGCAAGGGGCTGAGAAACACCTTGAGATCTTCCAGCATTGGCTCGGCGATGTTCATGTTCCAGAAATTCCCCCGGTACTCGGAGGGGCCGTCGTTGGCCCATATCTTCTTCATCATATCCAGAGACTCACGAGTGCGCTGACGGTGTTCTCCGCCCTCCATATCCACGTCGAACAGAGTGCAGTCGCTGGGAAGACCGCTGGAGCCGATGCCCAGCATGAACCTGCCCTGTGCCAGGTGGTCCAGGTAGGCGACTCGGTGGGCCAGCTCGACCGGGTGGTGGAAAGGCAGCAGGTGGACGCCCGTGCCCAGCTTGATGTTCTTTGTCCTCATCAGCGCCTGGGCAATCATGATGTCCGGCGACGGGATGGGTTCCCAGGGCGTGGTGAAGTGCTCTCCGATCCAGGCCTCGTCGTAGCCCAGTTCATCGCACAGCTGGAGATAGTCCAGGTCCCATTGGTGGGCGTCGTAGAGGCTCCTCTCCGGGGGATGAGACGGCATCATGAACAGGCCCAACTTCATCATCTGCCTCCTTGGCTGCGGCCATCGCCTTATATGGTTGATAAAGTTTATCAACCGACTGATGGGCGGTCAATGCGCCTTATGTCGGCGGGCTTTGTCCTTTGGCTACACTTGCTGCTCCGATTTCGTTGGTCGCTGCAGCACGTTCCTCCCCCTCATCCTAACCTTCTCCCGCCAGGGGAGAAGGGACATTGCTCCCTCTCCCTCGATGGGAGAGGGTTGGGGTGAGGGTGGATGATAAAACGACCACTGCCCGTTGCCTGTTCAATATTGAATAAGAAATCGGCTGTGTGGTATTTTGTATAGGAGGTCGGGGCGTGGCGCAGCCCGGTAGCGCACCTGCATGGGGTGCAGGGGGCCGCCAGTTCGAATCTGGCCGCCCCGACCAGTGGACAATCCCACCACCTGCTATCTTTCTACACAAGCCAGGGAAAAGCCAGGAGGCGCCGATGCCCGTATACATAATGATGGTCACCCTGACCCCCGAAGGCCGGAAGACCCTGGAGCGTATGCCGGACCGCAACCGGGAAGTGAACCAGGAAATCAAGCAGTTCGGCTGCGAGCTGATAAGCCAATACGCAGTGCTTGGCCTCTACGACTTCGTCAACATCATCGAGGCCCCCGACAACGAGACCATCGCCCATCTCGCCATCCATCTGGGGTCTCGGGGCACCATGAACATCATGACGCTCCCGGCCATCCCCACCGAAAGCCTTCTGGAAAACATCAAATCTCCCAGAAGGGCTTCATCGTAGCAGGACTCTGGCTGGGCGGCGGCTCCTCATGTTCTCCCTGGGAATCCTGACTGCCAGCACCGCTGGGTTCCACGGGCAGCGGGAAGACACCAGCGGCGCAGTAATCAAGGAAATGCTGGCTCCTCCCGACTATGAGTGCCTTCGCTACGAGGTAGTCCCAGACGACCTGGATGTAATTTCGGCTCGATTGGCGGGCTGGTCCGACGAGGGCATCGATATCATCGTCACAACCGGCGGCACCGGCGTGGCCCCTACGGATGTAACCCCTGAAGCTGCTCTGTCGGTCATAGATAGGCACGTTCCTGGACTGGCTGAGGCCATGAGAGCGGGCACCCTAAGCAAGACTCCTATGGCGATGCTGAGCCGTCAGGTAGCCGGGATACGGGGTCGCACTCTCATAATCACTCTGCCGGGCAGCCCCAAAGGCGTTCGGGAGTGCCTGGAAGTGGTCCAGCCGGTGTTGGGTCACGCTTTGGACCTGCTCAGAGACCAGGCCGAGGGGCACCCCACAGGAACCTCTTCCTGAGGGGCTGGCCTCGCCATGCGATTCGACATTCTGACGTTGTTCCCGGAGATGTTTTCCGGCCCCTTTGACTACAGCATGTTAAAAAAGGCGTCGGACCGAGGGTTGATAGACATCCACGTCCACGACATTCGAAAGTTCACCCACGGCCCCCACCACGTCGCCGACGACTACCAGTACGGAGGCGGGCCCGGCATGGTGATGAAACCCGAACCCGTCTTCGAGGCCGTGGAATACGCGTTGTCCTTCCATTCAGGTCCGGTCCCGGTGGCGCTGCTGTCCCCCCAGGGCCAGGTCTTCAACCACGATATCGCGATGGAGTTCGCCCAAGAGCCTGGTCTCGTGCTGATTTGCGGGCACTACGGCGGGGTGGACGAACGAGTTCGCACGTCTCTGGCAACCTGCGACGTGAGCATCGGCGACTACGTCGTCACGGGAGGCGAACTGGCCGCGATGGTGGTGGTGGACGCCGTGGCCAGGCTGACTCCGGGTGTGGTCGGCTCGGAAAGCAGCGTCTCCGAGGACTCCTTCGCCACTGGGCTGCTCCAGCACCCCATCTACACCAGGCCGCCGGAGTACAAGGGCATGGAGGTCCCTCCGGAGCTGCTGTCGGGCAACCACGGGGAGATAGCCCGGTGGCGGCGGCAACAGTCGCTGCTGCGCACCTTGGCTCTGAGGCCAGACCTGCTGGCCAAGGCGAACCTCTCACAGGAAGACCTGGACTTCCTGAGCCGCGAGGGATATGAACAGGACTCGCCCAACCCTTGATGTGCCGCCCCTTGTTTGGAGCCGTAGCAAGGGATAGAATATACCGGCTCGAAACTATAGAACCCAGGATGGAAGAATCGATGGAAGCCCGAACTGCAGTCGCCCTGACCCCTAACCCCAAGATAGAAGCCTTCGGCTCAGGCGACACGGTAAAAGTCAATTTCAGAGTCCGGGAAGGCGAACGGGAAAGAATCCAGGCTTTCCAAGGGGTCGTCATAAAGAAGAGGCGCGGTGGACCCGGCTCCAACTTCACGGTGCGCAGGGTCGCCCACGGCGTCGGCATCGAGAGGACGTTCCCATTCTATTCACCGTTGCTCGACTCGGTGGAAGTGGTCAGGCACGGAGTTGTACGCAGGGCCAAGCTCTACTACCTGCGGGGCCTTTCCGGCAGGGCCGCCCGAATCAAGGAGCGGCGGGCCCCCACAAGAGCGGAGCGCGCAGCCGCCGAGGCGCGGGAGCGAGAACGCGCCTTAGCCGCCGCTGAAGCCGAGGCCGCAGTTGCGGAAGAAGCGCCCGAACCCGAGGCAGTTGAGGCCCAACTGGTCGATCAGGAACAAGCCGCGGACGTTGAAGCGTCCGATGACAGCCCGCAGGATGACAAGAGCTAGTTTTAGCTGAGTCACCGGCCGTATAACATAGAACTTGATGCCCGGCGCCGTCACGCCGGGCACGCTTTTTGGGGCCTGCTGAGGAAGCATGGGATGCGAGGCGGCGTTTGGGCAAGCGATTCATAGAGGTGGCGGTAAACGCTCCCATCGGACCCGGCAAGACCCTCTCATACAGCGTCCCAGCTCCGATGGACGTCCCAGAGCCAGGCGGGATAGTATGGGCGCCTCTGGGCGCCAGGCCGGTGCAAGGCATCGTCTTCGAATGCACCGACAGTCCCCAGGTTGAGGCCGTCCGGGACATCATATCTGTCCTGGAGCCGTCTCCATTGCTGGGACGCAAAGACCTGGAACTGGCCTCTTGGATAAGCCGCTATTACCTGTCGTCCCTCTTCGAGGCGGCGTCCCTGATGCTTCCGCCCGGGTTGGAACATCGGGTCTCTTCTTGGCTGAGTCTGGCCCAGGACGATTCAGCAGTCCAAGTCCACTACGACCCCAAAGTCCACGGTCTCCTGAAGCTTTTGGGCCACAAAGAAGTAGCGGAACAGGCGGCGGTCAAGGCCTTGGGCACCGGCGGAGAGCGTACGCTGAACGGCCTGATAAACAGCGGCGCTATCAAACGGCGCTGGGAATTCCCTCGCCCACGAAGGCGTCACCGCTACAAGTCGACAGTCTACCCCGTCGACGCCGTCCCTGAACTAATTAGCCGGCTGTCTCCGCGCCAAAAGGAGTTCTACGCCGCTCTGCTGGTGCAGGGCAGCATGGAGGCGCCCGACGCCAACAAGGCGTTCGGCCCATCTGTGGTGGCGGGTACGATGGACAAGGGGCTGGCGTCTATGGAATGGGTCCGGCTGGAGGCGGGTCTCGTTGTTGACGACAGCCCGTACGATTCGGACCCACGACCAGAGTTGACCCCGGAGCAGATGCGGGCCTTCCGCTCCATAGCTGACGCGTTGGACCGGAAACCCGCAGCAGCCGCGAGGTTCCTCCTTCACGGAGTCACGGGCAGCGGCAAAACCGAAGTCTACCTGCGGGCCTTGGAACGGTGCATATCCGCCGGTAAGCAGGGCGTCTACCTCGTGCCGGAGATTTCGTTGACGCCCCAGACACTGCACCGGCTGAACTCCAGGTTCCCAGGCAATGTGGCCGTGCTGCACAGCAGAATGACCGGCGCCCAGCGATTAGAGCAGTGGCGGAGAATCCATGACGGCGAGTTCGACGTGGTTGTGGGACCTCGCAGCGCCTTGTTCGCTCCCGTGCAGGACTTGGGGCTGATAGTGATAGACGAGGAGCATGAGTGGACCTACAAACAGCATGACGCTTCCCCAAGGTTCCACACGCGGGCCGTTGCCCATAAGCTAGCCGAACTGACGGGGGCGGTGGTGGTGGCGGGAAGCGCGACGCCGGACGTGGAGACCTACTCGCTGGCGCAACGTCGGAGACTCCGACTTTTGGAACTTCCCCAGAGGGTCCCCTCTCACAACGGAGTTCGCCCGATGCTTCCCTCAGTGGAAATCAAAGACATGAGGAAAGAGCTCAAGGAAGGCAACCGGTCGATTTTCAGCGAAGCCCTCGCCGACGCCCTCTCCAACTGCGTCCAATCTGGGAGGCAGGCGATTCTCTACGTGAACCGGCGGGGCTCGTCCACCGTCGTACAGTGCCGGGACTGCGGGCACTCCATGAAGTGCCGCGGGTGCTCCGTGAGCCTCACCTTCCACGGAGACAAGGGTCGTCTGGTCTGTCACCACTGCAACCGGGACGTCCTCCTCCCTAAGTCCTGCCCCCAATGCCGCAGTCCTCGCGTCCGCCGGATGGGCCTGGGGACCCAATCGGTCATGGACGAGGTGGCGAAACGCCACCCCTGGGCCAAAGCCCTTCGATGGGACAGCGATTCCGTTTCTTCCAGGTCTCACCAGGAGATCATGGACAGCATGTTGAAGGGGGAGACCCAAATACTTGTGGGCACTCAGATGGTGGCGAAGGGGCTTCATCTACCCAACGTCAGCCTTATAGGAGTAGTGTTGGCTGACGTGGGACTAAACCTACCCGACTTCCGCGCCGGAGAGAAGGTGTTCCAGCACCTCTGTCAGGTCGCGGGCAGGGCTGGCAGGGGGCCTGTCCCTGGACGTGTGATAATCCAGACCTACGTCCCCGACCACTATGCCATAGCCGCCGCCGCGACCCACGACTACGTAGGGTTTTACAAAACGGAAATTGAATACAGGAGAAACCACGGCAACCCTCCCTACAACCGGCTTATCAGGATGGTGTTCGGGCACACCAACCAGGACAGGGCCCGCACGGAAGCTGAGAGGATGGGCGCCCAACTGAGACAGAAGATATACGAATCAGGCGGGAGTCACCTGGAAATCATAGGGCCGGCCCCGGCATTTCCTGAACGTGTGCGGGGCAGGTTCAGGTGGCATCTTATCCTCCGAGGACGGGAACTGCACAGGTTTATCGGAGAAGTGTCCATACCCCAGGGATGGACTGTGGATGTGGACCCAGTCAGCGTAATGTAGCTTTGAATCTCCTTTACACTATGAACGCGCCTTGTCTATAATCCTGTCTCAGGAATAATCACTTCCAAACAGCCGCGGAGCCGTAGCCCGCGGCGGCCCTCGGAGGCTCAACGTGTCAAGCTTGGAGTTGCATATAGCGCCCGATCTCATTCTCAGGGAAAAGGCTAAGAAAGTGAGTTCCTTCTCTCCCTCTCTGCAGAGGCTGATAGACGACATGATCGAGACCATGCACGACAATCACGGCGTGGGTCTCGCCGCCAACCAGGTTGGGGTCTTGCAGAGGGTTGTGGTCATACAGCTTCCTGACGACCCGGAACCGAGGGTTTTCATCAACCCTGAAATCGTCAGGGCCGAAGGCGAAAGGGAGGTTCCCGAGGGTTGCCTCAGCATCCCCGGATACAGGGGGCTGGTGAAACGCTCCGAGCGGGTGAGGGCCAAGGGCTTGGACCGGAACGGCAAACCGGTGAAAGTGAACGCAGACGAACTGTTGGCTCAGGCCTTGGAACACGAAATCGACCACCTGAACGGAATTCTGTATATAGACCGACTGGTGGACAGCGACAAGCTGTGGAAAGAGTCCGAACTGGCCGATGAGGAAGAGTCGGACGAGGACACGGAAGGTATGGAAGAAGGCGAGGCCCAAACCGTCTACGCCGGTTAGTTTACAGTCCGATGGACCTCATGATCGGAGCCCGGCTCGTAACCTCTGGCAGCCGCTTCCAAGGGCAAAGCGAGAGAGGCGCAGCGCCGAGCCCGTTTACGCCGTCAAACAATCGCCCGAAACCCTAGACGTTCATGGGCTGTGATGGGGTATAATCCGCAAGTTTGGCAGGGTAAGGCCAGACATTACATAAGACGCTGGCCCCAGTTTGGCGGCCGCAAGCAAAAGGAACTCACAATAACAAACACAGCGTCAGAACCAGAGAGGGACCGGGGTGCGTAGGCGAGGGGTCCGGGTATTCATCTTCATTTCCATCCTACTCGCGCTGGCCATTGCGGCCCTGAGTTTCCGCAACATCGACGTTTTCAACTTGGAACGCAGCAACGACGGTCCGTTGGGGCTAAAGCTCGGTCTGGACCTACAGGGCGGTGTAATGCTTTGGTACGAAGCAGACCTCCCCGACCAGATAGAGGTAGTGTTCCAGGACGACGTTGCTTACGAAGACCTCCAGTCTTTGCTGGAGAACCAGGGCCAACCCGACGCTGCCTTATCGGTGCACAGGTTCGACGTCAGCGAGGTGGAAGTCCTTCCCAACGTGCTAAACAGCCTCGAGGCGGTCCTGGAAGACTTGGGGAACAGCCGCGCGGAGGACTCGAATGTCCAGACCGAGGTCACTTTTACGGAGGACAACGACGTCGATGTAGTCTTTCCGGTGGAAATCAGCGAGAACGACCTAACCGTCACGCTGCAGGCTCTTGGCTACGAAGGCGCCCAGGTGGAGGCCGGGGAAACCGGAACCGAATACTCGATAACCGGCTTGGACCACGCATCCGTCGGGCTGGACTCCTTGAGAGGAGTCCTGGCAGACCAGTTGACTGAAATCGACTCGTTCGACGAGGACGACGGCGTCATCTCCATTGGCTTTACCGAACGTGTCTTGGACTTGGACCTGACTCGGGCATTGGCTGCGGTTGGGTTTGGAAGGGCCGTTGTCGAAGCGCCTCCCCAAAGCCAATACACCATCGGAGGACTCGACCTAACCCTGGACTCCCAGGGGAGTTTGGAGACAGCCTTCGGCGCAATCGCGCCGGTGACCATATTCACGCCAACCCTGAACGACCCTGAGGAAGACCAGATGAACGGCGTGAAAGACATCATCCAACGACGAATCGACGCATTCGGGACCACCGACCCCGTGGTCCAGACCTTGGGTCAAGACAGGATCGTGATTCAGATCCCTGGACTCGGCGGGTCGTTTATAAACGTAACGATGCTAGTCACTCCTGACCAGAGTGATCTACAAGCCATACTGGAGGACTTGGGACGGACAGCCGATGGCGACATAGTTGACCCCGGAACGGACCTCTACTCCTACGTGGTCCGTACGGAAGAACCATTGACCGAGGACGAGATTGAACGGTTACGTTCTTTCGCCAGCACAGCCGCGCCTGGGTCCCAATTCACTGTATCCAGCGACGAGGCGACCGAGATTGAAATGGTGTTTCCGACTCCAGCCACCCAAGAGGGCGTCGCAGACGTGATGGCCCAGCTGGGGTACGAGTCGGTCACTGTGACACAAGAAATAAGCCCGTTCCCAAGGTTTACGATAACCTTGGATGATGCGTTAAGCACGGACAGGCAGGACGAACTCCGATCAAGCCTGGAGAACACCTTCAGCGCCGTCACAGCATTCCAGGCTGGAGGAGGAATCGAAGAAGCCAAGAGCCTGATTCGCAGCACCGCCCAGTTAGTGTTCAAGGAGCGCCGCTGCACCGGAACGCTGGAAGACCTACAAAACGCGCGTGAGATTGGGCTTCCCGACCCGTGCAACTCCGTCGAGGCTGGCGGGAGCGGAATCGAAGGCATCAACTACGTGGACATAGACATTGGTCTAACGGGAAACGATTTGGTGCGAGCCTTCCCAGACCGGGACCCTACGACTACCTTGCCCCAGGTCCGGCTTGAATTCGACAACCGGGGCCGGGGAATCCTGAGGGAGGTCACCACCCGCATAGCCAACAACCCCTTGTTCCGGTTGCCCATTTTCCTGGACGACCAACAAGTCAGCGCCCCGACAGTGAACGCAGCCATACTTAACGGAAACGCAGTCATAGAGGGCGGTTTCACCCGGGAAGGCGCCAAGGAACTGGCAATACAGCTGGAATCGGGACGCCTACCCGTTCCGTTGAAGCTCATCCGCGAGGACACCGTGGACGCCATCCTGGGAGACGACTCGCTGAGGAAGAGCCTGATAGCAGGACTCATCGGACTCGCCCTCGTCCTGGTGTTCATTGTCGCCTACTACAAGTTGGCCGGGATTGTCGCTGCGACGGCTCTGATTGTCTACGCAGTCATCACCCTTGCGGTGTTCAAGCTCATACCCGTAACGCTGACCTTGTCGGGTGTCGCGGGACTGATCCTGTCCATAGGAATGGCCGTAGACGCCAACATACTCATATTCGAGCGCATGAAGGAAGAGCTGCGTGCGGGGCGCACCTTGGCCTCTTCGATGGAGGTGGGCTTCAGGAGGGCCTGGAGCGCCATCCGAGACGGCAACGTTTCAACGATAGTCACCTGCCTGATACTCTGGTGGTTCGGTTCGAGGCTGGGCACACCGGTGATAACCGGCCTAGCCATCACCCTGATGATCGGAGTCATAGTCTCGATGTTCACGGCCATTCTGGTCAGCCGCAACCTGCTGCAAATCCTGACTTTCACGCCCGCAGGCAAGAGGTCGGGCCTGTTCACCCCTGAAGGGCGACAGCAGCCTGTCGGTGTGGCAGGAGGAGAGAAGTAGCGTGGACATCATACGAAGACGGAAATGGTACTTCCTGATATCGGCCATCGTCATACTCCCCGGAATCATTTCTCTTATCATCCCCCCGGCCCTCAATCAGGGAATCGAGTTCAGCAGCGGGTCGGTCATAGACGTGACCTTCGATGAACCCGTCTCAGAGGACGACGTCCGGGCCGTATTCACCGACCTGGGCCACGCAGAGGCGCTTATCCAGAAGACTTCAGACGACTCCATTTTCGTGCGCACCAACGTGTTGGAAGCCGAGGTCCGCAACCCGGACGGCACTTTCACGTCGGAGAGGCTGCTCATAGAAGACGCCTTGAACGATAGGGTCGCAACCATAACGGCCAGCGAGCTCGACTCAGTGTCCCCCATATTCGCCAGGGAGATGGTCCGAAACTCCATCATAGCCCTGATAGTGGCGTCGATATTCATCTTTGGGTACATCACCTGGGCCTTCCGAAGCATCCCCAACTCCTTCCGGTACGGCGTCGCGGCCATATTGGCCCTTCTCCACGACATAGTGTTCATTCTTGGCGTGTTCTCCATTCTGGGCAAGGTCATAGACATCGAAGTGAACTCCATGTTCATCATGGGGATCATCCTTGTGCTGGGATACAGCGTGAACGACACCATAGTGGTCTTCGACCGAATCCGTGAGAACGTGGCCCGGAACATAGACCGGCCTCTACCCGGTGTTGTGAACCAGAGCATCCTGGAAAGCGTCGGCCGGTCCTTGAACACCAGCGCGACGACCCTGTTCGTGCTGCTTGCGCTCCTGTTGTTCGGAGGCCCCACCATCAGAGGCCTGATACTTGTGCTGGCCATCGGCGCCGTAGTCGGCGCCTACAGTTCCATATTCATCGCAAGCCAATTCCTGGTGATGTGGGAACTGGGTGAAGTGGGCCGCTTCTTTCGCAGGCTGTCGCCTTTCGGCCGGCGGCGAGAAGCCTCCGCGTAAGGTGTTGACGCTGGTCAGGTCCACCAGTGGGGAAATCCGTCGGCGCAGTCCTGTCCATTGTGATCCAACTTAGTTCCGAGGGTTCGGGGGAAAGCGATGCGAATCGGTGCACACGTCTCATCTGCCGGAGGCTTGGACAAAGCAGTAGACAGGGCAGTGGACATAGGGTGCGAGGCTATTCAGATTTTCGGCTCCTCCTCACGGAGTTGGGCTTTCAAACCCCTACCCGAAGAGACCGCTGAGCGGTTCCGCCTCAAAGCCAAAGAGGCCGACATAGGCCCGGTATTCTTCCACGCCATCTATCTCATCAACCTGGCCACCGCATCGCCGGAGAACCAGCGTAAGGGCATCGACTCCCTGGTCAATTACATGGGCCTTGCGCACCAGATCGGCGCTTCCGGGGTGATCTTCCATCCCGGAAGCCATTCCGGTGAGGGTTACGAAGCCGTCCTGGACCGCACGGTAGCCGGAATCGAGACGGCATTGGAGGAGTCTCCGGAAGGGCCTTGGTTGACGATAGAAAACACTGCGGGGATGGGGAAGCACATAGGCGCCAGCTTCCGGGAGTTGGGGACCATCATCGCTGCGGTAAAGCCTGCGTTGAGGAGCAGGCTCCGCATCTGCCTGGACACCCAACATAGCTTTGCCGCCGGGTACGACGTAGCCACCCCCGACGGCCTGGAAACGATGTTGGCCGAGTTCGACGAGACTATAGGTCTGGACAGGCTGGCCGCTGTCCACGCCAACGACTCCAAATATCCCCTCGGAGGCGGTGTAGACCGCCACGAGAACATCGGAGAGGGCCACATCGGAATCTCCGGGTTTGAAACCATAATGGCCAGCCCTGCCTTTTCCGAGGTGCCTTTTCTCCTGGAAACGCCGGGATTCGACGGGACAGGGCCTGACAAGCGCAGCGTAGATATCCTGAAGGACATCAGGGAACGCGTATCCCCAATATAGGCGATGGAGCTAAAGCCGGAAGAGTTCGACGAGCTGGTTCGTAGGGCGCATCGGGACTTGCCGGAAGGCTTCCGCAACGCCCTAGAAAACGTCGCCATACTGGTGGAAGACTGGCCCACCGCCGAAGACCTGGAAGAGACGGGCTACGGGGGAGAAGCAGAGATATTCGGACTCTACCGAGGCATCCCGCTGCCTGAAAGGGGCGCTTACCAACCCCTCCTTCCCGACACCATCACCATATTCAAACGCCCCATCGAGCTGGCTTGCCGCACGAGGGATGACGTGGTGGAAGAACTCACCATCACCCTGCTGCACGAGATAGGCCATTATCTTGGCATGAGCGAGGAAGACCTGGACCGCTTGGGCTACGGATGAAGGCCCCGAAGCTCTCACGGCCCACGTTGGAGTGACATGGCCGGAACGGAACGTTCAGGATCTGCCTGGAACGCGTTGTCTCGCCGGGTCAGACACGGAGGCCTCAGCCCCGAGCTTCCTCCTTTGAATAGATGAGCTTAAACGACCTGACCGCACGCCAACAGAGGACCATTCGTGCCTGGTGCATGTACGATTGGGCAAACTCCGCCTACGCTACGTCCGGCATTGCCGCCATCTTTCCGGTATATTTCGTGGCTCTGTTCCAGGACGCCTTGGGGGACAGCGCCTCGTTCCTTGGCATCACGTTTACGGGAAGCTCGACGTGGAGCGTCGCCGTCGCAATATCGACGGCCATTGCGGCCCTGTCCAGTCCCTTTTTGGGAATAATCTCAGACCGAGTCCCCATCAAGAAGGCGCTGCTTTGGACTTACACGGCGGCCGGTTCCGTGTTTACGGCTCTGGTCTTCTTCTCAGCTTACACGTCCCAGCCTTGGGCGTGGTTGTTCGGGATGTTCATTCTAGCCAACATAGGTTTCGCAGGCTCCCAGGTTTTTTACAACTCTTTCCTGGCGCACCTGGGACCCAGGAACCTGATGGACAACATAAGCAGCCGGGGATTTGCGTACGGCTACGTAGGAGGCGGACTGCTTCTGGTGGTTCATCTGGTCCTGATATTGGCAACCCGTGACTCGGACTTTGCCGACCTGGTCACGAGGATCGCTATAGTCTCCATTGGGGTCTGGTGGTTCGGGTGGGCGGTATGGACCCTGCGGGTGTTGCCGGAACCTGTCATCGATCGGCCTATACGTGGGCTGCCCGTTGTGTCAATGATTTCTATGGGGTTCAGAGGACTGGCTGCCACGTTCCGTGAACTCAAGCGTTTCAGAGTCGTTCTGATGTTTCTCGGCGCATACCTGCTGTTCAACGATGGCCTCCAGACGGTCATTGCCCTTGCCGGAGCGTTCGCCGCCGACACGTTGGGAGTGGCGCTGGCATTCAACATGGCGACAATTGTAATCATCCAATTCGTGGCCGCATTCAGCGCAGTGGCCTTCGCACGGTTGGCGGAACGAATCTCCACCAAGTCGGCTTTGACGGTCGCTCTTGTAGGCTGGATTGTCGTCGTACTGTTCGGAGTGGCGATGGCGCCGTTGCCCCCGAGCGAACATGCAGACTATGACTTTCGGCTCAGCTATAGGCAGGCCTCGATGGACTATGTAATAGAGGCCGCCCCGGAGGAGCCGGCCTCGGGGTTCAGGTTCGGACGGGGAAACGAACGCTGGTCCCTCCGGGAGGACATGGCCCTGAAACCGTATGACGTTCAACGGCTGACGAATGCGATGGACGACACTGACGGCTTGAAATACAGCATATCTATCCAGGGCGGCGGCATGGACAGAGAGTCCGTTGTGGGGCCTGGGCATCCCAGTGTGCTGGGAGAAGGCGCAATCGACTGGTGGCCCAAGATAGTCAGATCGGCTTTGTGGGCCCCGCTTAACTTGAACGTAGGGAGTCAATGGCTGCTGCTTGGAGCCTCAGTGGGGCTTGTGATAGGAGGCAGCCAAGCGTTAGCACGGAGCCTATTCGCAAAAATTACGCCACAGGCCCGCAGCGGCGAATTTTTTTCGTTCTTCGGATTCATGAGCAGGGCGTCGTCGGTGTTCGGTCCGATAGTGTACGTCGCCGCCACCGCCGTATTCGACACCCGCGTCGCCGTAACCTCGATTCTGTTGATAATCGTAGCAGGCACGATAGCGCTACACTGGGTGGACGTAGACGAAGGCGTCCGCGTTGCCGAGGCAGAAAACCGGCGCACTGAGGGCTTGGAACCCTCCGGTGACAGCCCGCAGCCTGATTCCGACGTCCAGTAGCCCGTGGCCAGGAGATTCCGAATGTCTGTGTTGAATGACGTGCAGTCCCGGCTCAATGAAACGACGGTCTCGCGCGTTGTGGAGCCGTCAACCCCCCGGGAGGTCCGCGACGCTATATTGGAGGCGTCGACAGAGGGATTGGCGGCATGTCCCGCAGGCGCTCTTCACTCTATGGGAGGACAGCAGTTTATCAGCGGCGGTGTCTCCATCAGCACGTCCAGACTCAAGGCGATAGGCCCTCTGGACACGGAGTCCGCAACAGTGTGGGTGCAGTCTGGCGTCACGTGGCCCGGGCTGACAGCGTGGCTACGGGCTGAACAGCAGGGAAGGAGCGGCGAGCTAACGATAATTCAGAAGCAGACTGGCGCAGACGAGATGACTCTCGGAGGGGCGCTTTCCTCCAATGTCCACGGGCGAGTCCTGGGCAGGAAGCCTATAGTCGATGACATAGAAGCATTCTATCTGACAGGCCCCGCCGGAGACCGCGTCCTGTGCAGTCGCAGCAACAACTCCGAGCTCTTCACCGCTGCAATCGGCGGATACGGGATGTTCGGAGTAGTGGACTCAGTCTTGCTAAAGTTGGAACCGAGGGTCCAATTGGAGCGGCGGGTGGGGGAAGTCACTACCGCTGAAGTAATGGCCGCCCTCATAGACCGTATGAACCAGGGCGCCACCTACGGCGATTTCCAGTACATGACCGACGAGGCCTCACCGGACTTCATGTCCAAGGGCATAGTGTCAACCTACACCCTGACCGGTTCAGTGACCGCGATCCCGGACGACCAACTTGGACTGTCCACCGAGGACTGGATGCGGTTATACGTGCTGGCGCATACTGAGAAGGCCCGCGCCTATGCCGAGTACGCGGGCCATTACCTTCAGACCGACGGTCAGCTCTACTGGTCCGACGAGCACCAGTTCAGTCCCTATTTGCCTGATGCGAGCGATCGCATGGCCCAGCATCTGGGATGGACGACCTTCGCCTCGCTGATGATTTCGGAGCTGTACGTTCCCCAGGACCGGTTCGAGCAGTTCATGTCCTCGGCTCGGCGGGCTGTTCTGGAAACCGGCGCCAACGTCGTCTACGGAACTGTACGGCTCATCAAGGCGGAAGATGAAACAGTATTACGGTGGGCCAAGCAAGACTACGCTTGCATCATATTCAACCTTCTGATCCAGCATTCCCCGGAAGGCATCGACCGGGCCAGAGACCAGTTCCGGGCGCTAATCGACTGCGCTCTGGATGAGGGCGGCTGCTACTACTTGACCTATCACCGGTGGGCCAGAAAGGACCAGGCGCTGAAGGCCTATCCTGAACTCCCTCGGTTCCTGGAGCTGAAAGACAAATACGACCCCAACAGGTTGTTCGACAGCGACTGGTTCCAGTCTCTCAGGGAGGTTGCGGCCAGCTAGGGGCCTTCCCGATTCATTTGTGAACCTGGGGGAACGCGGCCACGGAAGAGAGGCGCGTTGACACGCGCCTGGCCCCATAGGAGAATAGGGGCGGCGCGGCTCTAAGAGCGCCAACGCCCGGAAGCGCCCATTCAGTTAGAACGTCGATATTCAGGGGGGAATGATGGCAGACGACGTGAAAGTAACAGTACGACTAAACGGCCCCTACAGGATTGAGGGACCCATCACACTGGTGGACCAGGAGGGCGGTCAGTTTGCCCTGCCCGAGGGACAATTCGTCACACTGTGCCGCTGTGGGTGGTCGGACAACAAGCCTTTCTGCGACGGCACCCACCGCGGCAACGAGCCGTCGTTCGACGCACCCACCACGGCCAGCTAGGTTTCTAGGCTCCCGCGTAGACCTTGGTCCTCATATGGCTCATGCGGACTTCGTTTAACCGTTTCTCGGCAAGCCGGTTCGTTGCCACGTAGGTGGGTATGTCCTCTTCCATCGACAGGGCGAGAACTTCGCTCATCCTGTCGTAGATGCGCTTGGTGCGCTCTTCAGCCCGTTCCACGGTGTATGGGCCGTCTATCTCCGTGGCCACGTTGATAATGCCTCCGGCATTTATGAGATAGTCGGGGGCGTATATCACGCCCTTCTTGTGCAGCGTGAGGCCGTCCGCCGGGGTCATTAGCTGGTTGTTGGCCCCGCCCGCGATTATCTTCGCCTTAATTCGTGGGATGGTAGCCTCATTGATGGTCCCTCCCAGGGCATTGGGGGAGAATATGTCGCAGGGAGCGTCGTAGACGGTTTCAGGGTCCAAGATCTCGACTCCCATCTCCGCCGCCCTGGCCCTTCCCCCCTCGCCAATGTCGGCGGCAGCCACTATAGCCCCTTCATTCATCAGGTGTTGTGCAGCATTGGAAGCCACCTTCCCGAAGCCCTGCATTGCCACCTTCAGTCCGACCAGCGAGTCGCTTCCCCACACATGCCTGGCACAGGCCTTCATCCCCAGGTATACTCCCAGCCCGGTCATGATGGAGGTGTCGCCGCTGCCTCCCTTCTCTATGGGCAACCCCGCGACGTAGGGCGTCTCTCTACCGATGCACTCGAGGTCGCGGCCCACCGAGCCAATGTCGGTCGTCGTAATGTAGAGGCCCCCCAGGCTGTGCACGAACCGACCAAAGGACTCCATCATCTCGTCGGTTTTGCCCCTGTCGGGATCAAGTATGAGAACGGCCTTTCCTCCGCCCAGGGACAGGCCGGCGGCCGCCGACTTGTAGGTCATGGCCCTGGACAGCAGCAGCGCGTCCTTCAAGGCGTCCTCTTCAGTTGGATAGGCCCATATTCGGACGCCTCCCACCGCAGGGCCAAGAGTTGTGTCGTGCACCGCGATGAACCCCTTAAGTCCCACCGCCGGATCCGACACGGCCAGGACCTGTTCATGCCCGTATTCCTCCATGTGTTTCAGAATGCCCATCGCCGCGCTCCTTCCCGCCCTTAGGCTCTGAGATGCAAAGCCCCGCAATCCTACAATTGCGGGGCTCATCATATTGTTTTCCGTTTCATCGCTCCTTCTTATCTATATTATACCTCAACTCGCGATAAATTACGATAATCGCAACATAACTCCAACATAGATAGTTTCATTTACGAATTACCAAAGATGTCTCTCAAGTCGTCGTCCAAATCCCTTGCGGGACGGGGTGACTCGGTGTCCGAAACGTCACCGCCAAATCCAGAGTAGGATTCAGCAGACCCATATTCTCGGGTATGCACCACTACGGGCATGGGCACCGCATGGCCGAATACCAGGGCTTGCTGTCGGGACTCCAACCTGGATAGCACAGACCGCAGCTCGCGGCCGCCCGGTGCGCCTCCCAGCACAGCGTCTATGTCCCGCTCGTTGTCAAGCAGGCAAGTGATTTTGGTGCCTATCTGGCTCATCACTTCCGAGTCTATGGCCCCCGGCCTCTGATCGATGACCATCAGTGTTACATTGTATTTGCGCAATTCCCTGGCGATGGTCCCGAAAATGGTCTGGGGGGCCACCGACGGGCTGAGGAACTTGTGGGCTTCTTCAATGGTGATGACCAGGGGAGTGGGCTCCTTGCCCTGTCCGCCCTCGGCTTCCTCCTTCAACCTTACGTAGCGGTCGTGTATGCGACGGGTGAGCAGGTTGGAGACCAGGATGTAAGCGTTGAGGTCATTGCCGTACCTTCCGAACTCAAGCACCACGTGGAGTCCCCTGTCCAACTGCTCCAGAATACGTCCTACCGAGTCATGGCGTCCGCCGGAGCCTGGAGTTAGGAAGCCGTACCGTTTCATGCGGGAAAGCCGGTTGTACAGCGAGTTGAGCGCCTGGACGTTGACTCCTATGGAGTTGGCCAGCTCGGAGATGTCTTCCCGCCCTTCCAGGTCGGTGAACTCCTTGAGCCATCCGCGCCCGTACCGCAGACGGAGATTGTGGGCGGCGTGGGCGGCGACCTCGGACAGATTGAGGTTCTCCTGGAGGGCCTCAATGTCCTCCGGCTGCACCTCGTCGTAGCCGATGTTGACCACCTCGTCGGGCGACAAACCCCGGCGGCGGGAACTTTCTTCGTCCAGGCTGAACACGGCGACTTTGGAGGGGAACAGCTGCTTCAGGCCTTTGACGAACCCGGCCCCCTCGCTGCGGCCCTGCCACCCGTACTCATTGTGCATGTCGAATATAAGACTCGATGCCAGGCCGCTCTGCACCATGCCTATGAGGAGCATCCGCGTCAGGAAGGTCTTGCCGGTTCCGCTCTTGCCGAATATTCCCATAGAACGCTCTGAGAGGGCTTTCAGGTCGAGGCAGACCTTGGTCTCCATGTCCAGTGGGCTGCCAATCCAGAAGTGCTCCTTGTCGTCCTGCCCGAAGACGGTTTCCACGTCCCTTTCGTCAGCCGTGTATACGCCTGAGAAGTGGGCGGGTACAGTCTTGGCTGGCATCAGGTCGGAAGTGTCGCCCACCGCCGGAGGCAGGATGAGGGTCGGCAAGACTGAAATGGTCCCGTAGGCCGTCGTTCCCGCTATCACCTGGGCAATGAAGGGATCGGAGACATCGGGCGGCGAATATTTGAGGCTGGGGCTGGCCGAACCCAACGCTATATCGGTCACGACTCCGAAGAAGCGCTGACGCTCGCCCTGGATGGTCACGAAAGCCCCCACCTTCACGTCTTCAACCGATGCGACGGGCGCCAGGCGGACCTCCACCCCCCGCGTCAGGGACCCGTCCACCACCATGCCCAGGGGTTGGCGTTCCGGGGCTGGCCCCGTCATGGGGAAAGCCTCTTCAGCAGGGAGTCGAGCCTGGGAAGGTCTCCAGTCAACTGGTTCGCAAGAGCCTTCCCCGCCCGGATGCGAAATCCATCGGGATCTGGCAAGCGTGCACTGAGGCCGCGGATGCAGGCAGCGACGACTTCGTCGGTCTGACCTCCGCCGTAAGTGGATGCGTTGACCAGCAGTGACAGAAAGTCCACTGAGGCCGCAAACTCAGCCGCGTCGTCATCGGACGCCAGAAAGACGAAGGCATGGACACGGGGCGGATGGTCGGGCAGATAGTGTCGGACGGCGGGGCCCGAGTCGTGGCCCACGATGACGGCGTCGAACCGGGTGGACATGAGCCGCGCAAGCTGGGGATGGGACCTGTAGAGGTCCTCCTCGGACTCTTCAGCCTCGCCCCGAGGCAGGATCGTGCGCCCAGGCTCCAGGGGCGCCGTGGTGACGCCGGACACCACGGCGTAAAGCCCGGAGTCGCCGCTCCCCTGGTGATTCCTCGACTCGGTCCTGACCAAGCCGCCCAGCGGAGGGGCGTCGTAGAGCCTGTAGCACTGGCCCGCGAAACGATGGGAGCTCGACTCCACCACTTCGCCTATACGTCTCCTCACCGCCGCCATCACCTAACATCCCCGGGCATTACAGGGAGCGGACTCGCTTGGACAAGGCTTTTTCGGACGTGTACACGGGAAGGTCCGCGCCCTCCAGAACGCCTTCCACCAGACGCCGGAAGGCATGGCGGTCGGCGCCGGTGACTACGGCTTGCTCATGGGCCTCGGCAATGGCCACAGGATATCCGAATCCACGCCTGCACTGGTCCATCAGAAGCCCGTGCGTGAGGTCAACAAGGGCCGGGTCGTCTGCCACCCATGCCGGGACCTCCACACGCGCTATCTCATCCCCGGTGTTGAGATAGAAGAAGTTGACCTCGTGGTCGCCGTAATAGTCCCTGGACACCGACGAGCAGGTGTAGAAAACGCTGGACCTCTCGCCGGGCCTCAGCAGGGCCTGGAAGAGGTCCCTGTCCAGGAAGCCTTGGACGAGATTGCAGGGGGAAGTCCCCGAGCGGTGAGTACTGCAGGTGTTCATACAGCTGGCAAGGTCGAAAGGGCATATCGACAAGCGCAATGCGTTGACAACCTCGGTGGTCTGGGGAAGGCTGATGTAGGCGGCGACGGCCAGGGGACGGGCTGCCAGGCGCCTCATCCGTTCCAGAGCGGGCAGCAGACCTTCAACGATAATGCGGTCTCTGACGAAAGGCTGGTGGCCTCTTCCGGCCAGGCCCCACATAATCAAGGAGCCGTCCACTAAAGCCAAGGTCGGCAGACTCGCAGTTGATTCCTCCACCAGGTCTGCCACGCCGGAGACCTCGTCCACAGTGCGTTTGAGGCCCAACAATTGGCCCTCCACGGCGACCGTGTCCCTGACGCTGGGGTCTGGGCTGGTCATGTACAGGTCCTCATCGCCAAAGTGTAGCCGTGGCTTGCTGAACAGCAAAGCGTCAGGCTCGGACCCATAGGTGAGCAGACATCCGCCGATGTTTATGAGATAGCACCGCACAGGCAGGTGGCGGTCGACGTCCACGTGGGAACCATCCACCGACGCCACTACATGGTCCGTTGGCGCTGGCGTCGCAGGGATCCGTTCCGCAAAGCCACTCCTTACTCCGGCACACAAAAACGGGCGCAGCCTGTTGGCCTCGACCTTGCGGGCAAGCTCGTCCGGGCTGACTTGCATCATTCTTCCCAAGGCGTCGGCCAGCCGTTGTTTCCGGTCGTCGCCAGACGCGGCCTGGGATTGGGCCAGCCGGTCTATCTGGTCTATCGTTTGAGTCAGGTCTAAGGCCATATTATCGGTGGTCGGGGGACGTGGTGGGCCGGATTATAGCACACGGGTTGCTAACCGAACGGGCTCGGTCAATTCGTTCCCTTGACCGTCTGAGGCGCTTGCTCCTATTATACCTGCGATTGATCGGGTCATTGGACCATTGGAGGAGCAGCATGACAGACCTGAGACGCGCCGCCGCAATAGTGGGCGTCTACGAACATCCCACAAGGTACGCTCCAGACAAGAGTGAGTTGCAGATACAGGGCGAGAGCGTCATCAAGGCCCTGGAGGACGCCGGGTTGGGGAAGAAGGACGTGGACGGCCTTTTCGCCGCGTCCATGGGGGTGCGTCTCAGCAGCCTGTCGCTGGCCGACTACCTGGACTTGGACCCGGTTTACATGGACAACACCACGGTGGGCGGATCGTCCTTCGAGTTCCACGTAGCCCACGCTCTGTCGGCCATCGCAACGGGCAGAATCAACTGCGCCGTCATTACCTACGGCAGCGTGTCCCGGTCGGGAGGCGTTGCCGTGGGCACTGGTGGACTCTCCCGTCAGGGCCACTCAATCCTCCAACCCTCTCCAGACTCTTTCGAGGAGTTGTATGGGCTTACCACTGTAGGTCTGTACGCTTTGGTGGCCCAGAGACACATGCACGTATACGGCACCAGGCCCGAGCAGCTGGCCGAGGTGTCGGTCGCCATGCGGAAACACGCCTCCATGAACCCCTACGCGCTCTACCGCAACCCCATCACGGTGGATGACGTGGTGGAATCCCGACACGTGTCCCACCCGCTCCATCTGCTCGACTGCTGCGTCATATCCGACGGAGGTGGGGCCGTCGTGATCGCTTCACCGGAAGTGGCGCGGAACTGTAAGAAGCCGCCGGTGTGGGCGCTGGGAGTGGGCGAAGCCGCCGGGCACCAGGGCGCCGGCAAGAAGGACCTGACCTACATCGCCGCCAAGCAGAGCTCCGGCCCGGCCTTCGAGATGGCCGGAGTCACTCACGACGACATAGACATGGCGATGGTCTACGACTCGTTCACCATCACGGTGGTGACCACCCTGGAGGACCTGGGGTTCTGCAAGAAGGGTGAAGGCGGAGATTTCGTGTCGGGCGGGAGGATTCAGATCGGGGGAGACTTGCCCCTGAACACCGACGGCGGCGGGCTGTCGTCCAACCACCCGGGAATGCGGGGCATCTTCCTGCTCATAGAGGCCACCCGCCAACTGCGCCATGAGTTCGAAGGCACACCGAGACAGACGCCGGACTGCAAGCTGGCCCTGTGCCACGGAACGGGAGGGGCCATTGGCTCCAGGCACAGTGGCGGCACAGTCATCCTGGGGAGGGACTAGCCCATGCCAGACTGGAAGAAACCGTTACCCAGCATCACCGGAGAAACGAGACCTTTCTGGGACGCGTGCAACAAAGGCGATCTGCTGATACAGCATTGCAACAAGTGCGGTGAATACCAGCACTATCCAAGGGGGATTTGCTCTAACTGCTGGACCCAGGACATTGCTTGGGTCAAGTCCAGCGGCAAGGGGACAGTCTGGAGCTATACCATCACCTATCAGAACAGGACCCCCGGGTTCGCCGAAGAAGTTCCTTACGTGCTTGCCCTGGTGGAATTGGAAGAGGGCGTCAAGATGTTCACCAACATCCATGACTGTGACCCCAGGGAAGTGACCATCGGCATGCCAGTGGAAGTGGTATTCGACCGGGCCACCGACCGCATCAGCGTCCCCTTCTTCCGTCCCGCCGTCGCCTCGTAGCCTGCAGTCGGCTGCGGAAGCGCTTGCCCCCTTCCTAACCTTCCCCCAAAAGGGGAGGAGCTTTCAGCTTGACGTAGAACTTTGCTTAGTCATATACTTAGCTAACATCGTATGCCAGGAAGTAGATATGCCTATCGTAAACGTCCATGAAGCTAAGACCAATTTGTCTCGCCTGTTGGCTCAAGTCGAGGCGGGGGAGGAAGTCGTCATTGCCCGCAACGGCAAGCCTGTTGCAAGATTGGTGCGCTGCAAACCGAGAGGCAAACGTCAACCAGACGTTTTGCGAGGGCTAATCACAATTGATGACAGCTTCTTTGATCCGCTTCCCGAGGAGGAGTTGGCAGCTTGGGAAGGGAACGCGTAGCTGGTGCGGTTGCTGCTCGACACTCATGCGTTCTTGTGGTGGCTCGCCCTCAGCGAGCGACTTTCGATACCAGCTAGTAGAGCGATCTCAGATGAAGAGAATGATGTATTGGTGAGCGCGGCAGCAGCCTGGGAAATCGCGACCAAACATCGTATCGGCAAGCTTCTGGAAGCCGAAACCATCGTCTTAGACTTGGCGGGGAACATCGCAGACCAGGGTTTCGAGGAACTGCCGATAACTGTAGGAGACGCTTCCCGTGCCGGAGCCTTGCCAGGCCCTCACCGTGACCCCTTCGACCGAATGTTGATAGCGCAGGCGCAGGCCCACGATCTGGTACTCATATCCGGCGAAACGCTGTTCGATCAGTACGGAGTTCGCCGCCTCTGGTGAAACGGCTCATAGCTTGAGCAAGTTGCGGCAGCGCTTGCCGCTGGTGTATGACCTGAGTCGATGGTTCTACGGCGGGTTGACGAAATTATTCTTCGACAAGTCAGCGGATCACTCCGCGACACTGTAGAACCGATTCGTCAAATCGCCATCGAGCACATCCACTACCAGCGGCAGGAGCAATTGCAATTCCTGAATTCGAGTTCGGCGGGCTAGCAATACAACCACCGGCAAAGGCAAACCGTCCGGATTCTGCTGGTATTCGATCCCTCTGTCGGCGGTGATGAATGCATCGAAGTCATGGGCAGCCGCCAATTCTAGGAGTTCCCCGTTCTTGCTTCCTGCCCAGCCCATACGTTGGACCGTACTCACTTCAAACCCATCAGGAAAGCTCGTGCCAAGATGTCTAGGTATGGACTCGTCAAGCAGCAGCTTCATTGGACTGCCCAGTAAGGGCCAACTTGGCGTGTTGAAGGACTGCCACGGCTTGTTCCCGAGATACCGTGGGGTGGTTTTCCAGGAACTCGTCGAGCCTATCACCCGCTTCCAGGTACTCCATCAGTATCCTTACGGGCACTCTGGTTCCTGAAAACACCGGCGTCCCGCCTAGTATCTCAGGGTCTTTGTTGATGGCCGCATCAGTCATCGGGCTGCTCCTAGATAAATAGCCAGCGCCCTATAGCTTAACCAGGTTGCGGAAACGTTTGCTGCTTCGGTAGGGGCCGACCAAAGCCAGGGAAAGCTGGTCTTCCTGTATCAAGTCTTCGGCCACCCTCTCTAAATCGTCGGTGGTGATGGAGTCCAGCAGGCCCACCACCTCGTCGACGGTTCTGACTTTGCCCAAGAGTTTCTCCTGGGCGCCCATCCACATAGCTGTGGCACGGCTGTCTTCCATGCGAAGCAACATGCGTCCCTTGGTTAGCTCCCTGGCCTTATTCAGTTCCGTCTCGGGAATTCCGTCCCGGAGCCCACCTAATTGCTCCAGAATGGCTTCTATCGCGGATTCGCTCTTCTGAGGTTCGACGCCACAGTACACGGTGAAGGAGCCACAGTCGCGAAACAGGTTGAGGGAGCTGTGTACGTCATAGGCGAGGCCCCGCTTCTCTCGCACCTCTACGAAAAGGCGCGAGCTCATGCCCTCGCCCAGAATAACGTTCAGCAACCCCAGGGCAAAGCGGTCCGGGTGCCCGAGGGGCAGGCTGTGGACTCCGACGCACAGGTGGGCCTGGTCGGTCTTCTTGTACTCGTGACTGATTCGAGGCTCAGACTGCCCATTCACCACAGGAAACCAGTCGATCGCGTCGCCTCTGGGCCAGCTTCCTAGAGTCTCATCAACCAGGGCTGCGACTTCGTCGTGGGATACGTTTCCGGCGACCGCCACGACTGTGTTGACAGGGTTGTATTGGGAGTGCATGTATTCCATTATCAGGTCCCGCGATATTCCCCGGACCGAATCCAGGCTGCCCCCCACGTCTCTGCCCATCGGCTGTTCCGGCCACATGGTCTGGTCCATCAACAGGTCCAACTTTGAGGCGGGGTAGTCGTAGGTCATACGAAGCTCTTCCAGCACTACGTCCCGCTCCTTTTCCAGTTCTTCGGAGTCCATCAAGGGGTTGCGCATCATGTCGGCGAGAACGTTCCAGGACGACTCCATGTAAGGGCGGGCCACTTTGCACCAGTACACTGTCATCTCGCGGTCAGTGCTGGCGTTCAACACGCCGCCGACGCCCTCGACGATCTCGCTCAACTCACGGGCGGTCGGCCAGCGTTTGGTCCCCTTGAAGAGCATATGCTCGAGAAAGTGTGAAGCGCCGGCCATCTCGTCAGTCTCATAACGGGAGCCGGCGCCCACGAATATGGCCATTGACACGGACCGGGTATGGGACATCGAACTGCTCAAAACCGTCAGTCCGTTGTCGAGCACAGACCGTTCGTACATACTCACCTCAGTTTGTTAAAGAAGGCCGGAGTCAGTCTCTGAGCCATTGAACGTCGCCGCAGAGGTCGGGGTCGTGGCTTCTGGAATCGAAGTCTAGCATCTCGTTTCGAGCGGACCCAATTGTGGTGTCGTCGCCGTGGCCAGGATACACGGCCACCGAGTCGTCCAGGTGCATCAGCTTCTGCTCTATGGAGGTTTTTACCTGGCGGAAGTTGTCGGGAGAGGCCGTCCGTCCCGGCCCGCCCGGAAACAGGGTGTCCCCGGTGAACAGCCGGTCTCCGGCCAGGATGCAGATGGCTCCCGGCGTGTGGCCGGGGGTGTGGACTATCTTTAGCTCCACCTTGCCAACTTCAAGAACGTCTCCGTCGCGAAGGGCCATGTCGGGAGCTATGGGGATGGCCTCGGCGTCGTCGGGATGGGAGGCAACGGGGGCCTGTGTAGCCGACTTGATTTCTTCCAGCCCCGCGGTGTGGTCGCCGTGGCGATGGGTGATAATGACTGCCTTTATGTTGGCGTCACCAATTTCAGCCAGCAGTTTTTCCGGTTCGGCGGGGGCGTCAATGATAACTGCGTCGCCTGTCTCCCTGCATCTGATCAGATACCCGTTGTTGCCAATGGGTCCCATTTCCGGCGCTTTACGGACTTCCATAGCGGAGTCTACATAATGTTGCGGCAAAAGCTCACTCCGTAAATTATTGCAACCAATATTATCAATCAAGGACGCCATATTGACAAGGAAGCCGACGCCAGCGCCCTCCAGATTCTTGAACAACGATGGTCGAGTTGGTATGATGTCATGCAGGCGGGACAGTCCAAGCAAGCTCGGCAATGAGATCCTCGGGCATACTTGGAGCCGGTCGACGGCTTCTAATGCTGTAAGCAAGAACCATAGGGCCGGACTGAAGGCCCCCGGCGGGGGTTGATGGTTCGGCCCTTTGTTTATTGTCGGAGACACGACCATAGAGATGAATCGGAGACGCTGATGTCCGGTATAGAGCTTGCGTTAGTCCTGATTTTCCTGCTGCTGTCGGCCTTCTTTTCCAGCGCGGAGTCGGCTTACCTGTCGCTGCAAAAGACCCGCATAGCCCACCTAGTGAGCACGGGCAGGCCAGGGGCCCCTGCGGTGTCGCGGATGATCAATAGGCCCGAGCGTATGCTGTCCACTGTGCTGCTGGGGAACAACCTTGTCAACGTGGCTTTCACGTCACTGGTGACAGTGGGCGTGGTGTCCTGGCTGGGCCAGGGCACGGGCGTGATCGTGGCCACAGCAGTGGGAACCTTGGCGTTGCTTCTATTGGGAGAGGTGATACCCAAGACGATGGCGGTGCGGAACTCAGAAAGGCTGGCATTCATCTACGCAACTCCCCTGACATGGGTGGGGTACCTGTTCCTGCCTTTCGTAGAAGTCTTGTACCGGCTCACCGAGGCCATAAACGCGATCACAGGCCGCCGGGACGCCAGGGGCGGCTATTTGATTACAGAGGCGGAGGTCAGGACCCTCATAGACATCGGAGAAGAGCAGGGGGCGTTGGAACCCGCCGAGGCTGAGTTGCTGGAGAAGGTCTTCCACTTCGGAGACAGCCAGGTGCAGGAAATCATGACTCCCCGCCCGGAGATAATCTGGGTCGCGCAGGGGGCGACCTTGCGAGACTTCCTGGAGACCTATTCGGCACAAACTCACACCAGGTTTCCGGTGTATCACGGCAACTTCGAGAACATCGTGGGCATAGTGTCGGTGAAGGACCTACTCAAGACTATGGCAGACACCGGACTCAACTCACAGTCCAGCGTAACTGAAGTCATGCGCTCCGCCATCTTCGTCCCAGAGACTAAACCTGTGGCTGAACTGTTCTCGGAACTCCGGGACACCGGCCAGCAAATGGCCATCGTAGTGGACCAGTACGGTGGAGTCGCAGGCTTGGTCACCTTGAAACAACTGATAGAGGTGATAGTGGGCCGCGTTGGCGAAGAGGGCAGGCCAGCCACCGAAGAGTTCGCCACAGTGGGTGACGACCTGTTCGAAGTGGACGCGGGCATGGCCATACAGGAAGCCAACGAGGGCCTGGGGCTGGGGCTGCCGGAGGGAAGCTATCTGACCGTCGCTGGATTCGCCTTGGACCGATTGGGGCACATCCCGGAGCAGGGCGAGGAGTTCTACTTCAAGGATCTCCGTCTGGAAATCATCGAGATGCGCAACCTGAAGATTGAGACGGTTAGGATACACCGGGTTAAGGAGACTGCGGCCGAGCCCAAATAATGCGCTGACTGGGGCCCACGCAATAGCTTTGCTCCGCTCACTCAAGAGGTTCCCGGCAAGTCATGTTGACACTGCCATAGACCCCTCACATAATGGATTCGACGTGAGACGGTTGCACCCTTGGCGAATCCTATTCGCCGTACACGGGCACACACGGGGGGAGCTTGCCTGACAGGTCCGATGAAAGCGGCCTCTTGGCCGACCTCTACCAGTTCACCGTAGCCCAGGCGTATTTCGACCTGGGAATGTTCGTTCCGGCCACCTTCAGCCTGTTCATACGCGCTTATCCCCACAATCGAGGGTATTTCGTGTCAGCGGGCCTGGAAGACGTGTTGGAGTTCCTTGCCCGCTGGACCGTCTCTGATGGGGCGATTGATTATCTTGACTCCACCGGCAGGTTCAGCCAACCCTTCCTGGAGCACCTCTCCCGGCTGAAGTTCACGGGGGATGTCTGGGCAATCCCGGAAGGCCGCATCTTCTTTTGCGACGAACCTGTCATGGAAGTCACGGGACCAATCATCCCCGCGCAGATTGTCGAGACCTACGTGATCAACCGGGTGAACTATCAGACCGCCGTCGCCACCAAAGCCGCCCGGTGCGTCACGGCGGCGGAAGGACGGCCGTTGTCGGACTTTTCGATGCGTCGGACCCAGGGGCTGGACGCGGCTATGAAGGCGGCTAGATCGAGCTATATGGTGGGCTTCTCCAGCACCAGCAACCTGGCGGCAGGCCGCGAGTACGGAATGCCTGTCAGCGGAACCATGTCCCACGCATTTGTAACCAGCCAGCCAGACGAATTGGAAGCGTTCCGCGCATACGCCCGGAGCCACCCAGACAACACTACGCTACTCATAGACACCTACGACACCATAGCCGGAGCCCGGAAGGCCGCACAGGTGGGCAAAGAACTGGAAGAACGCGGCTACAGGCTGCGGGCGGTGCGGCTGGACAGCGGAGACTACGTCGAGCTGAGCCGGCAGGTGCGAGGCATCCTGGACTCCCAGGGCTTGGACTACGTAGAGATATTCGCCAGCGGCGGCCTGGACGAATATTCCATCGCCGACATACTGTCGGAGGGAGCCCCAATTGACGCTTTGGGCGTCGGCACGAGGCTTGGAGTGTCCGAGGACGCCCCTTCCACCGACATGGTGTACAAGCTGGTGGAATGCGACGGGCGGCCCGTCAAGAAGCTGAGCGCAGGCAAGTCCTACCTGCCGGGTCCGAAGCAGCTCTTCCGGGTCAGGAACGCCGACGGGAGCTTTCAGGGGGATGTCCTGACCGGAAGGAATGAAGCCTCTGAGGGCGAGCCGCTGCTGTCCAAAGTCATGGAAAACGGGAAGCAAATTGCCGCTCCAGACTCTCTGGAACGTATAAGGGGCAGGTTTCGCGATGACATCGGGAGCCTGCCAGCGAAATACAAGGCTTTGAAAGACCCTCCCCACTATCCGGTAGGCGTCGGGGCCCGGCTCAAGAAACTCTCAGACCGTATAGACAAGGACCTGGTCGCCAGAGAAATCGAAGGCAATGTGAACGCCAGCCTGGAGCGTAAATGAAGATAGCCGTTTGCATAAAGCATGTACCGGTGGTGTCCCGGATACAATTCGACTACGAGACCAAGACAATCGTCAGGGAGGGTGTGCCCTCGGAGGTCAACTCCTACGACCTGCTGGGCGTGGACAAAGCGGCGCAGTTGGTCCAGGAACACGGTGGAGAGGCGATAGTGTTCACCATGGGACCGCCCGCGGCCCGAGACTCCCTGATACAGTGCCGGGCCATGGGAGCGAACAGGAGCGTTCACATCTCAGACAGAGCGCTGGCCGGTTCCGACACGTTGGCTACGGCACGGTGCCTGTCGCTGGCGTTGCAGCGAGAGGCCTTCGATCTGGTTATATGCGGACGCCACAGTACAGACGCCGAGACCGGACAGGTGGGTCCTGAGACGGCGGAGCTTATGGGGATTCCCCACGTGTCCAACGTACGCAAGCTGGACTATTCGCCTGCCGAGAACACAATCACGGTGGAACGGGAGACGGATGAAGGTCACCAGGTCATCAGTTGTCCCCTTCCGGCGCTTGTCACGGTGACCGAGGGCATCATGCCCGAACGTTTCCCTCGGCGGGAAGCTATGCAAGCTGCTCAGGAGGACCCCGCCATCGAAGAGGTGACGGCAAGCCAACTTTCTGACGACCTGGACATTTTCGGCTCCAACGGCTCCCCTACCTGGGTGTCGGAAATCAGGCTCATGGAGCCTCAACGCTTGGGCATTGTGTTCGATGAAGAACCCGCAGACGCCGCTGCCAAGATTGCCGAAGCCCTCAAGGGACGCGGAGAGCCCGCCAGCTCTCCTGAGGAGCGTGGGCGCCATACGAGGTACGCGGGGTCGTACGACAAGCCGATATGGGTTGTGGTCGAGCGTTCCGGGCAGGGAATCCGGCGAGCCTCTTTAGAAGTCCTGGGAAAGGCGAGAGACGTGGCCGAGCAGACGCAATCGGAGGTGGTTGCCGTCATGCTGGACACTGTATCCGAGGAGGAAGTGAGGCATCTGGCGGCGTACGGGGCGGACCGTGTCCTGTCTACTGGCCCGATCAACGGTCATCCCGCCGGGCTTAGCGCCACCAACACCTTGGCCTCGGGGATCGCTGAGCGGAAGCCCTACGCCGTCCTGTTCAACTCCACACCCGACGGTCGTGACCTGTCCTCACGGGTGGCAGCTAGGCTGGGCCTAGGGCTAACGGGAGACGCGGTGGACCTGGAGGTGGACTCCGAAGGGCGGCTGGTGCAGCTGAAACCGGCCCTCGGCGGCAACGTCATCGCACCCATACTCTCCAAGACCCTGCCCTACATGGCGACTATGCGTCCTGGTTTGATGACTCCCATCGAACCTGAAGAGGACGCCGCCGTCGAGACGGAGGTTCTGACGGTACACGAACACGACGGACCGGACATAACGCTGCTGCATGATCACGTGGAAGAAGACGCCCAGGGTCTGGAGCTGGAATCGGCCCGCATCGTGCTGGGCGTTGGCATGGGAGTCGGCGATGCGGGAAATGTGCCGACCGTCCGCGCGCTTGCCGAGTCGATAGGGGCTTCTCTGGCAGCAACGCGGTCCGTTGCCGACGAAGGCTGGCTTCCCAGGCAACTCCAGGTGGGGCTGACTGGCAGGGCCATAGCCCCGGACCTGTACATAGCCGTGGGCGTACGTGGAGACTTCAACCACACGGTGGGCATACAAAGGGCCGGCACGATCCTCGCCATAAACACCAACCCCAACCCACGGCGCACCCCCATGTTCAACGCCGCTGACTACTCGATCGTAGGGGACTGGGAAGAGGCGCTGCCCGCCCTGATAGAGGCTATAAAGCCCTTCCTGGGAGACTTTCTGAAATAGTCGATTCATTCCGGCTCGACAACGGGCCCGGTTCGAGGTGGACGGATGAAC
Source organism: Dehalococcoidia bacterium (assembly GCA_965224415.1). GTDB lineage: Bacteria > Chloroflexota > Dehalococcoidia > Lucifugimonadales > JAGWBF01 > DAOUJI01. Next base: position 503,310 of record CBDCZB010000004.1, read on the forward strand.
ATGCGCGTAGGTTTCATAGGATTGGGGAAGATGGGTCTGCCCATGTGCCGCCGTCTGCTGGCCAACGGATTTCCGCTGACCGTCCACAACCGCAGCCGGGGCAAGGTTGACATGCTGGTGCAAGAAGGGGCCGCTCCAGCCAACTCGGCCAAGGGAGTCGTGGAGGCGTCGGACATAGTCCTTGCTTGCCTGCCTGACGGCCCGACCGTCGAGTCGGTGTTCCTGGGAGAGGACGGCGTGGTCGAGTCGGCCCGCCGGGGACAGGTCCTCGTTGACCACAGCACCGTATCGTCCCAGATTTCCAAGAGAATCGGCGAGGCGGCGGGGCAGAAGGGCGCCGTGTTCATGGATGCACCCATAAGCGGCGGAGTGGAACGGGCCGCCGAAGGGACTCTGACGATTATGGCCGGAGGAGATGAGAAGGCGTTTGAGACAGCGTTGCCCGTATTCGAAGCAATGGGCGGCAATATCCGACGGGTCGGACCCATCGGGGCCGGCAGCACGGTAAAGTTGGTGAACCAGCACTTGGTAGCCGTGCATTCACTGGCCGCCGCCGAAGCCCTTCTGGCCGGGGTGTCCCAGGGAGCGGACCCAGACCTGCTGATAGAAATACTTTCCACCAGCTGGGGAGCCAGCTTCATGCTGGAACGCAACGGACCCTCCATGCTGGACCGGGACTTCGAAAACGCCAGGGCGCCGCTGCGACTGATTTACAAAGACCTGGCCTTCGCCTTGGAAGGCGCGAAACAGTCAGGCGCCGCAATGCCCCTGGCGGAACGGACTATGGAGATAATACTGGAAGCCGAGCAGAATGGAATGCTGGACCTGGACGTGTCATGCTTGGCGCTGCCCCTGGAAAAGAGGTCTGGGACAGAACTCCGACGCTCCTCCTGACACTAGACCTCGCGTTAGCCTCCAACGTTTCCCCTGGCTCATCGACATGCCCGTATGAAAACTCCGCCTGCCTTCTGTTATACTAGCCGCTAGTCAGTCCGAGAAATTCTCCGTAAGCTTGTCAATATGGCCTCATACTACGTAGTGGTGTTCACCGACCAGACCGCTGATTCAGACTCGTTATTGAGCGCTCTTGGCGACGAAGACGTCAGCTATGAGCTGCAAGACCCTGCTGTAGATGGCCCGGCCCTCAACGGCGCGCTGTCCAGCAAGCCCGACGCCGTCCTCGTAGATATGGAGGCCGTAGACAGCGGACTGGCGAAAATGGCGACAGACTCATGCCGGGAAGCTGGGCTCCCGGTGATTACTGTGCTGACCGCGACACGGTTGGGTCAATACGACCCCTCGATAAATCCCGATGACCTGATTGTCCACCCTTTCCCCAGCGGAGAGTTGAAGGCACGGCTGGGACAGATAATCTTCAAGAACCGCGGCCCCCAAGGCAGAGAAGTGTTGAAAGTCGGCGACCTTCAAATAGACTTGGAGCGGTACGAGGTGAGCCTGGAGGGAAAGAAGGTGCTCCTCACCTACAAAGAGTACCAGATGCTTGTCTTGCTGGCGTCCAATCCGGGCAAGGTGTACTCCCGCAAAAACCTTCTCAGCCAAGTGTGGGGATACGACTATTTCGGCGGCACCCGCACGGTCGACGTCCACGTCCGGAGGCTCAGGTCTAAAATAGAGAACGCCAACCACTCCTTTATCGAAACCATCTGGAACGTAGGATACCGGTTCAACCTGAAGGAATCGGGCGCGGGATAAGCTTTTATGCGTCCTCCGTTCTAGTTGACACTCAAGGTAGGACAACCTAAAATGGGTGGGTTATAGTCAGGATCCAGGGAGGACGGTTTGTCCGAGGTCAGGGCCATAGACGGGGAGACGTTCGACAGTCTTCTCAGACGGTTCAACAAGAGGGTTCAGCAGGACGGAATCCTATCAGAGATTAGACGCAGGCAGCACTTCGAGCCGCCCAGTGTACGGCGGAAGAAGAAGGAAGCCGCCAAGCGGCGAAAAAGCCGGCGCAACAGTTAGCCCATAGCCGGCCCGGGGGGCCGGCTCTTAGTTTAGAGGGGTGGGGGTTCTCCAAGAGGAGAATGCGCTTCGGCATCGTCGTCTTTCCAGGCACTTGGAGCGACTCCGACTGTCACTACGCCGTTGTCGACGTTCTGGGCCATTCCGCCGACTACCTTTGGCATCGGGATACACCCAAACTGAAAGGCGTGTACGACTGTCTCATTCTTCCGGGCGGGTTCTCCTATGGGGATTACCTGCGCCCTGGGGCAATGGCAAAACTCTCCCCCATAATGAACGAAGTAGCCGCCTACGCGGCCAATGGCGGGCCAGTGATTGGAATATGCAACGGCTTCCAAATTCTCTGCGAATCTGGGCTGCTGCCCGGAGCGCTGGTCCGCAACCATCACCTCCAGTATCGGTGCCAGTGGACCAACCTCCGCGTCGAGAACACGGAGACTCTCTTCTCACGGCGCCTGAGGTCCGGCCAGGTCGTTCGGATTCCCATATCCCACGGAGAAGGGGCCTACTACGCTGACCAGGAAGCCTTGAGACGGCTTGAGGGAGACGGGAGGGTGGTGTTCCGCTACTGCACTCCTGAAGGGGACCCCTCTCCCGACGCCAACCCGAACGGCTCAGCCAACAACATAGCGGGAATCGTCAACGCCGGAGGAAACGTGCTGGGGATGATGCCCCACCCGGAGAGGTGCTGCGAAGAGATCATGGGGGGCGTCGATGGCCGGGCCCTATTCGAAGCGCTAGCCGCTCCAAAGCCGGTTCCGGCAGGCTGACTGAGCGTTTCTCTCAGAGATCATGCCTGTCTCCAAAGAAACGCTAGATGAGATCGCCCTTACCGAGGCTGAATACCAGCTTATCGTCGATAAACTGGACAGGGAACCCAATCCCCTGGAACTGGGCATGTTCGGGGCACTGTGGAGCGAACATTGCGGCTACAAGCACTCCCGTCCCTTGCTGAAGCTGCTCCCATCCACCGGACCAAGAACCCTGACCAAGCAGGGCGAACAGAACGCTGGGGCCGTGGACATCGGGAACGGTCTGGCCGTCGTTTTCAAAATCGAGTCCCATAACCATCCGTCGGCCGTCGAGCCTCTTCAGGGAGCGGCGACTGGGGTGGGCGGCATAGTCCGGGACATACTGGCAATGGGCGCCAGACCAATAGCCCTGATGAACACCCTCCGCTTTGGCCCGCTTGACGACCCGCGCAACCGCTACCTGTTTGATGGAGTCGTCGAGGGAATCTCCTGGTACGGGAACTGCATAGGTGTGCCCGACGTAGGCGGGGAGATTTACTTTTCTTCCGTCTACTCCGGGAACCCGCTGGTCAACGCCCTGTGCGTAGGGCTGGTGGAGAAGGACAAGCTCATATCCGCAACCACAGGAGACGAAGGGAACGTGCTCCTGTTGGTCGGGGCCGACACCGGGCGGGACGGCATTCACGGCGCCTCTGGCCTGGCCTCCCGCGCCTTCGAGGACGAGCGGGAGATGCGGCCCACCGTGCAAGTCGGCAACCCTTTCCTTGAGAAGGTCCTCATAGAGGCCTGTCTTGAGGCTGCTGCATCGGGAATGCTGGAGGGGATGCAGGACCTGGGCGCCGCCGGATTGACCAGCGCGTCCATCGAGTCGGCATCCAAGAGCAAGGGCGGCTTAGAGTTGGACCTCTCACAGGTCCACAGGCGTGAAGAGGGGATGAACCCTTATGAGGTGATGCTGTCCGAGTCCCAGGAACGTATGCTGCTCGCAGTCCGCCCGGAACATGTGGCGCATATCAGTAAGATTTTCGAGAAATGGGACGTTGCCTGCGTTGATATAGGACGGGCGGCCCTTGCCCGGAGAGCCTTCATAACCGACGGGGGAGAGACTGCCGCTCAACTGCCCATAGACGTGCTGACGGACGCCCCAAAGTATAGACTGAAGGGCGTGCGGTCCGATGAGTCCCTGCGGCTGCGGCGCTATCCCCTGGGGTCCGTGCCCCTTCCCAGAGAGACCCCGGAAGAGGTCCTGGCCGGTCTCCTAAGCGCACACAACGTGTGCAGCCGCGAGAATGTTTATCGTCGCTACGACAATCAGGTTCAGACGAACACCGTGCTGGCCCCCGGGGGAGACGCCGCGCTTCTGAGAGTGAAGGGAACTTCCATAGGACTGGCCTTGTCCACTGACGGAAATGGGCGGTATTGCTTCCTGGACCCGTACAAGGGAGGGGCCATTGCCGTCGCCGAGGCCTGTCGGAACGTCTCATGTACGGGAGCGACCCCCATCGCCTTAACCGACTGCCTCAATTTCGGCTCCCCAGACAACCCGGAGGTGTACTACCAGCTGGAATGGGCCGTTAGAGGGATAGCCGCGGCGTGCAGGGCGCTGGATACGCCCGTCGTGAGCGGCAACGTCAGCCTGTACAACGACACCCGAGGCCAACCTATTTATCCCACGCCCATAGCCGGAGCCTTAGGCCTGCTTGAAGACATCTCCAAGCGTTGCTCCTCCGCGTTCCACGAGCAAGGGGCCGTAGTGGCCTTGCTAGGTGCGTCAAACCTCAGAGGCAGGGCCGCAGCCCTAGCCGGAAGCGAATATCTTGAGTCGGTCCACGGACTGGTGGCAGGAAGGCCGAGCATCAACCTGGGACTTGAGAGCAGGGTGCAACGCCTATGCAGGGAAGCGATAGCGCTGGAACTCATCAAGTCCGCCCACGACTGCTCCGACGGGGGACTGGCGGTGGCCTTGGCAGAGTGCTGCATCCAGGGGTCCCTAGGATTCACAGGAACTGCCAAAGCCCGTGGCCGGTGGGACGCTGCGCTTTTCGGCGAGGCCCAGTCCCGCATCGTGGTATCGCTGAAACCCGCAGACCTTCCTGCCTTGGAGAAGCTGGCAAGCGAATCGGATGTTCCGATGATCGTGCTGGGCCGTACGTCCTCAGACGGCGCCTTTACAGTCCCCGGCCTGATAGAGACCCAGGTTGATAGGCTGCGGGAAGCCTGGACGAACAGACTGTGACCGCACCGGTTTATCCTGACGCTAGCTATTTCCCCGACAGACCATAATTCGGTATAATTTGTCCGGCGTCCCTAGGGACTGACAGCACATCGTAGTCATCGCACCAGGAGCATAATCGTGAGAGTAATCTTCTTAGAAGACGTTCCCAACGTCGCACACGCCGGGGACATCAAGAGCGTGAAAGACGGGTACGCCCGCAATTATTTGATACCTAAGAAAATCGCCGCCGTGGCGACGGCAGAGCACATGAAGCGCATCGACCGCATCAAGAAATCGGGAGATGACCGGCGCGCCCGGGAAACCAAACAGTGGGAGGAATTGGCCTCTCTTCTGGAAGGCGCAAGCGTGTCCGTTTCCGCCAGAGCCACTCCCGCAGGGGAGTTCTACGGGTCCATCACGCAGACCCAAATCGCCAGTGAGCTTTCAGAAAGCATCGGGCGGGAAATCGACCGAAAGATTGTCGAAACCGTCTCACCCATCAAAGAGCCCGGAGAATACGACGTAGTCCTCAATCTAGCCCCCGGAATCCAGGCCAACATCCAGGTGGTGGCACAAGCTCTCGAATAGGCTGACGAACGGAATAAATGTACGCCGAAAGGCTGCTCCCCCATGATATTGAGGCGGAAGAGGCGGTGGTGGGGTCCCTGCTAATAGACGGGGAGTCTATCCTGAAGGTTGCCTCTTTCTTAAAGCCGTCCGACTTCTACCGCGAGAAGAACCGCTACTGCTATGAAGCGTCCCTCAACCTCTTCCGGAGGGGGGAGGCCGTCAACCAGGTCACCGTAGCTCACCAACTGTCGCTGGACGAACGGCTGGAAGAAATCGGCGGCGGCGCATACTTGAGCCATCTCGTCTCCACGGTCCCCACCTCCGTCCACATCGAGTATTACGGCCAGATCGTCAGCCGCACCTCTGCGATGCGGGACCTGATAGACGCCGCGGCCCAGATATCGGCCATTGGATACGGCGGGACCGAGGATGTTGGCGACACACTCGGCAAGGCTGAACAGGTCTTGTTCAGGGTGCGCTCAGGCCAACCAGCCCGGGACTTCGTGCCCATCCGGGAAGTCCTGGACCAGTATATGGAAGAGCGGGCCGCCATTGCCGAGCCGTTGTCCTCAGCGGGGACCCCCGTAATGACAGGGTTCGATTCGCTGGACGAGCTTCTGGGGGGACTCCACCGATCCGACATGGTAGTGCTTGCCGCCAGGCCCAGCCTGGGCAAGAGCGCCCTGGCCGTAAACATGGCCGTCAACGCCGCCAAGACCGGCGCATCGGTGGGGATTTACAGCCTGGAGATGAGCCGTGAGCAATTGGCCCTTCGGATGCTGGCCAGCGAAGCCGGAGTGAGCGCCCAGTTGCTCAGACTTGGCCTGTACACTGAAGCTGAAGAGCGAGCCATCATCGACTCCATAGGCTCCCTTTCGGAGCTGCCGATTTACGTCGACGACTCGCCTCTCCAGGGAATCGTCGAGATGAGGAGCAAGGCCCGTCGCCTGTTCCTGGAACGTGGACTGGACCTGTTGGTGGTGGACTACCTACAACTCATTCAAGGCGGCGGCTCCGGGCGCGAGAACCGGGTGCAGGAGCTCAGCGAGATTACGCGATCCCTCAAGGGGCTTGCAAGGGACCTTCACATTCCGCTGCTGGCGATATCCCAGCTTAGCCGTGCTGTTGAGACACGGCAATCACACAGGCCCCAGCTGGCCGACCTGAGGGAGAGCGGTTCCATCGAACAGGACGCAGACGTGGTCATGTTCATCTACCGGGAAGACATCTACCAGACCGAGGAGGAGTGGCTATCCAAGACTCCCGACCGGCCCTATCCTAAGAACATAGCCGAAATCATCGTATTGAAACACCGCCACGGCCCTGTCGGGAACGTGAAACTCCTATTCCGGGACCGCGTGGTGCGGTTCGAATCCGCGGAACTCGACCAAGAATACCTGTACGCATAGTGATCCGGCGGCATCATTATGGCCTTGCGGAGGCCGAACATAGGCGATGACAATCGAGAGCGTCTCCGTATCGTCACTCCGGCGAAAGCCCGAGTCCAGGAAACCTTGCAAGAAGGAAAGCGCCTTCTGGATTCCGGCCTGCGCCGGAATGACGGGCTTGGAGGGCTGTTCCCCTCATCCCAACCTTCTCCCGCCAGGGGCGAAGGAGTAGGGGCAAGGCTTGGCACAGCAGGGTGCGGTGCGGCAAGGCAGCGCAGGGCATGGCTAGGATAGAGCTGGAGCAGGCCGTAAACGCATGAAATTCTCCGGTTTCCCCAAAGGAACGCAGTACACTCCGGCGCCCAGCCCCCTGTTTGGGCCGCTGCTGGAGGATATCGATGACCTTACGGAGCTGAAATGCACTCTCCGAGCTATGTGGCGGATTCGGGAGAGCATTCGCGTCCACAAGGGCCGACGGTACGTGTCGGAGGACGAACTGACCACGGACATGGTCCTGATTAAGGGCGTGGCTCCTTCCGACGGCGACGCCTCTCCAGCCGCTGCCATACGAGCCGCTATGCATCAGGCGGCCCGGAGAGGGACCTTCATAGCCAGGACGCTGGACCCGGACGGAGAGACGCGGAAGGTCTACTTCCTGAACGATGAAGCCGGGCGTAAGGCGGCGTTGACGCTGGCGCCCGTCTCCGACGACTTAGAGCCATTGGCGGCGGAAGAAGACGAAACGCCAGCGGCTAGACCCAACATATTCAAACTGTACGAGGAGAACGTCGGGCTGCTGACGCCCCTGATAGCCGACCAACTGAAGGACGCTGAGGAGACATATCCCTGGCCCTGGATCCGCCAAGCCTTCACCATTGCTGTCAACGGCAACAAACGGAACTGGAGATACATCGAAGCGACTCTGAGACGCTGGGCGTCCGAAGGAAAAGACGATGGAAAGCCTGGGAGACATACTGAAAAGACTTCCGGTCAGCAGGAGCTCGTTGAGTACCTCCGGGAACGGGGGAGGCTCCCTCCACACTGACAACGGCTTCGACGGATGCCCCCTATGCAAGGGCCGTGGATGGGTGGGCCGCCGAGTTCCTGTTGGGCACCCCGAGTTTGGTGAGGTGTTTCCCTGCCGTTGCCAGCAGGCCGACGGGGAAAAGAACCGTAAGTCAGCCCTTCGGGAGTACAGCAACCTGGGCGCCCTCGCCCGAATCAGCTTTGAGGAGACTGCTCCGACCGGTGTGCTCACCGACCCCGAAAGCCAAAGGCGGTTCACCAAGGCTCTGGCCAGGGCAGAAGATTACGCGGAAAACCCTGAAGGATGGCTGGCGCTTACCGGACCCAGCGGCTGCGGAAAGACCCATCTGGCGGCTGCAGTAGCCAACAGTCTTATCGACCGAGGACAGACGGTCTTATTCGTTTTTGTGCCAGACCTGTTGGACCACCTGCGCGGCGCCTACTCGCCGGACAGTCCGATTAGCTACGACGACCTGTTCCAGCAGGTAAAGGGCGCTTCGTTGCTTGTCCTCGACGACCTGGGAGCACAAAGCGGCACGTCCTGGGCCAGAGAAAAGCTGCTACAAATATTCAACCACAGGTTCAACGAACGTATGGCTACGGTGGTTACTGTCCGCGGGCCTCTGGAGAGACTGGAGGAGGGCATCAGGAGCCGGCTGCAAAATCCCGATCTATCGGACGTAGTGCCTGTGGGACTCCACGACGCGGTGCTTCTCCGGGAAGTCGGGGGACTGCAAGGCCCCATGCTGGAGGAGATGACCCTGGACTCCTTCAGGCTGGGACGGGACGTGCGCGGGACCGCCCAGGAAAAGGAGACGTTGAAGTTCGCCTTCGAAAAGGCGCGCGCCTATGCAGAGTCGCCAAAGGGGTGGCTCCTTCTCACCGGTCAGCCCGGGTGCGGCAAGACCCACCTGACCGTCGGAATCATCAACGAGAGGCTCAAGCGGGGGGAGCCGTCCTTTTTTGCCTTCGTTCCGGCCTTGCTGGACTACCTGCGGGCCACCTTCCGCCCCGACAGCCTGACCGGCTACGACGAGACGTTCGAGCAGGTCAAGACGGCGCCGTTCCTAGCGCTGGACGATTTAGGGGCAGAGAACTCCACTCCCTGGGCCGAGGAGAAGCTGTACCAAATCATAGTCCACCGCCACAACGCCCGCCTTCCTACGGTAATCACGGCCAACTATCTGTCGCTGAAAGCGCTCGAAGAGGCCAAGCCCCGCATCAGGTCGCGCCTGGGAGACTCCCTGGTAGAGTGGGCGCCAATATTGGCCCCCGACTATCGAGACCAGCGGCCCATCAACAAGTCCAGGGATGAGACCCCTGGCGGCGCCAAACCGAGAAGGGCCAACCGGCGGAGGGGTGGCTCTGAGAATGAATATAGTTAAGAGATGAGGGGTTGATGCCTGAAATCATTCGCCGAGAAGGCTGTGTATTCTGCAATATTGTGGCCAAGGAGGAGCCAGCCACGATTCGCTACGAGGACGACGAGGTCATCGTGTTCGACAACAAGCTGACGTGGGCGCCCATCATGCTCCTGGCCGTGCCCAAAAGCCACACCCTGCAGGAGGACCTGTGGAGCAGCGAGCTTATCGGCAAGGTGGGCAAAGTGGCCTGCGACATAGGAGACGAGATGTGCCCCAACGGGTACAGACTCATCTCCAACGTGGGCCGGGACGCCATGCAGAGCCAGTCCCACGGCCACGTCCATATCCTCGGCGGGACGCACCTGGGTCCTTATGCGTAGACCTGCCTACCTCGACTTAAATAGATTGAAATCTGCCTATATTGGATTGGACGCCATAGACTGCAAGGTGTACCATGCCTAGCATGGAAGCGATACGATGTGAAGGCCTGACCAAGCATTTCGGAAGATTCACGGCCCTCAGCGACCTGGACATCACCGTCGAGCAGGGAACGACCTATGGTTTCCTGGGACCCAACGGAGCGGGAAAGACCACTACCCTTCGCCTTCTCACCGGCATCACGACGCCGTCCAACGGGCGGATGTGGGTGGCCAACGAGGAGGTCTCCGGTGACTCTCTCCACCTGAAGTCGCTGGTCGGCTACCTGCCCGAATCCCCCTCATTCTACGGCTGGATGACGGGCCGGGAGTTCCTAATGTTCGTAGGTGACCTGTACGAGATGGAACCCTCCGAAGCCTGCCAAAGAGCAGATGAAATGCTGGGGCGAGTCAACCTGGACGACGCCGCGGACCGGAAGGTCAAAGGGTACTCGCGGGGGATGCAGCAGAGGCTGGGATTGGCCCAGTCATTGATGCACGACCCGGAGGTGCTGTTCCTCGACGAGCCCGCATCCGCCCTGGACCCCATGGGCAGGCGCGACATGCTGGAAACCATAAGGTCTCTCAAGGGCCACACAACAATATTCCTGTCCACCCATATCCTGGCCGACGTCGAGAGAATTTGTGACAGGGTCGCCATCATCAATCGGGGGAAGCTGGTGACCACCGGCGCAATATCGGACTTGCAGGCCCAAAAGAGCGGGACCAGCTTTGAGCTAGAGTTTGAGGAAGACCCGGCTCCAATGGCACAGACGCTGGCGGGAGTTCCCTGGGTAAGCGGTATGCGCAGCGAAGAGCACGGAGCTCACTACGTCTTCATCGTCGAGGTCAACGACGTCGAGCTGGCCAAAAAGGAGCTGCCCAAGCTGACGTACGAGAGCGGCCTCACCTTGATTAGGTATGAGTTGGCGGTGCCGAGCCTGGAGGACGTGTTCATGGATCTGGTGGAGTCCAGGGAGCGCACAAGTTGAACGGTTTTTGGGCTCTCGTCAAGAAGGAAGCCCTGGAGCAGAGGCGCACCTGGAAACTGGCAGGCATGGCAGGCGTATATACGTTCCTGGGGCTTGCCATAGTCATCGTAGCTTTTATAGTGGCGGAAATACGTGATGAGCCTCGCAATTCAAGTTTGGCCGAGGGGCTGCTATATGGATTCGGCTTCATGCTCAGTGGCGTAGGCACGTTCCTTGTCATAATCATTTCTATGGGGGCCATATCCGGCGAGAGAGCCAGCGGCACTGCAGCCATGACACTGAGCAAACCAGTCACGAGGTTAGCGTTTGTAGCCGTCAAGTTTCTGGGGATAGTCTTCTCCATCTACGCGGCGCTTGCGGTTGCCTCCGGGATAATGTTCCTGGCCACGGCCATCCTGATAGACACGTGGTCGGCGTGGCGGTTCTTCTTGTTCATGGCGATTATAGGAGTTTATCTCGTTTTTAACGCAACGGTGGCCTTCTTCTGGAGCGGCATGTTCAGCCGTCAACTTCTGGCCGGAGGCCTCGCGGTCCTTATCTTATTCGTGCTTTCAGCATTGTCAGGGATCCCCAAGACCCAGGACTATTGGCCAATCCAGTTGATAGAATTCTCTACGAGCCTAGCTGATGAGGAATCCACAGTAGAAGGAACCTGGAAATCGCTGGCAGTGTCCCTGGGAGCCATAGCAGCGCTTGCCAGCGGCTCGTGGCTGGTCTTTCGACGCAAGGAGCTATAGGCCTCGTCCAGCAGACTAGCATCGGACAGATTACATAACGGAGGCTATCATGCCAGAAGGCGCCAACCTTGAGATAGAGATACTCTACTGCCACGATTGAGGACATGCCCTGAGAGCCGCCTGGATGGCGGGCGGGCGAAGCCTTGTCCCGAAAGGGCGATTACATCAAGACCTTCAACCTATTGCCTGGGCCCCACGGCAAGTTCGACATCCGAATCAACGGGGACTTGGTGGCGGAGCACCTGCACAAACCCGACGCCCACATATTCCCGGACCTCCCCGACCTGCTCAAGGCCATCGACGAGCGAGTCGCCTGACACGCCCCCCCGTCCCCGAATTTACAGAGCAATCTGTGACTCGGAGAAGGTGAAATGAACGAAAACTATTCCTACCGTATAACTTGGTCACCTAACGATGGTGAGTTCGTCGGGTTGTGCGCGGAGTTCCCCTCGCTCAGCTGGTTGGCGCCTACATCGGATGAAGCGCTTTCCGGCATCCGAGAGCTTGTGGCCGACGTTGTCCTTGACCTCGCGTAAGCCGCAGCCAAAAGGACTAGGGCGTGTTCTCATTAAAGCCTAACCCGGGGCGCCGAAACCCCCAAACCTGCCATTCCGAACGCAGTGAGGAATCTAAAATGTTGTTCGGAGTCATGCGGCGATTCGACTGACAGCCTCTTCCCGTGGGCCGTTGCATTTCTGAGCGCCCAGGTTTGAAGACAGGGACTTGAGATTCCTCGCTGCGCTCCGTTTCGGAATGACAGTCGAGGGGGACGGAAAGGCTTAGGTTCTAGGGTGAACAGGCCCTAGATGACGCCTCCTTACACTACACTGCCCTTCACCTAGCGACCATCTCCAACAGCCGCCTGGCTCCGTCCTTGTCTAGAGGATAGTTGTTGTTGCCGCACTTGGGCGACTGAATGCAGCTAGGACAACCGTCGTCGCAGGGGCATTGTGTGACGACACCCAATGTGGCATTCCATAGCTGTCCAACCATCTGATAGCCCATCTCGGCGATTCCAATGCCGCCCGGGTGCCCGTCATATATGAATATCTGGGGCTGCCCGGTGTCGGGGTGTAAGGGTGTGGATACTCCCCCGATGTCGTTCCGGTCGCACAGCGCGAACAGAGGGAGCACGCCTATCATCGCGTGCTCGGCGGCGTGCAGGCTTCCCGCCAGGTCCAGCTTCTTGCCGCCAACTTCCTCCAGGAATTGGTCAGGAATGTCGAACCAGAGGGCGACGGTATTGAATATTCGCGGCGGCAGGTCGAGCCACTCTTCACCCAACACTTCCTCGGTCAGGGGCCTGCGCTTCTGGTAGCCCGTAACCTTGGTGGTCACTTCCACGTCCCCCAAATACACCTGGATCCCTCCGGCAAACTTGTCAGCTCGGACCCGATTGATGGTGATGTCCGTAGTGTCTTTGCTCTGGGTATAGTAGGTCGAGTCGGTGCGGGAGACGTAAGCCGCACCGTTTTCCAGGTCCAGGTCGGCGACTCTGAAAGCCTCTCCCTGGTGAAGGTACACGGCTCCGGGATGGAGTTGGAAATAGGCGGACGTCTCGTCCACCGTCTCCAGAATCACACCCGACTCCTCCTCCACTACAGGATACGCATGTTGGGAGTCCGAGCGTATGTTCACCAACTCGGCGGGATAGGGCATGTCCGGGGTCACGTGCCATTTTCCACGAGACTCCCTGAGAAACCCCTGGGCAACAAGGTTATCAACGTGGGCCTTGAAGCTTGCCCCGAACATACGGGAGTCCACCTCCTCCAGAGGCGCTTCATAGGCGGCGCAGAGCAAATGAGGCCCGATGATATAGGGGTTCTCCGGTGAGATCAGAGCGTTCTCCACCGGCTTGCCGAAAAAGAACTCCGGGTGGTTCATAAGGTACTGGTCTAGAGGGTTGGCGCGGCCCACCAGCACTGACAGGGCCTCGTCACCCCGGCGTCCACTTCGGCCCGCCTGCTGCCACGTTGAGGCAATGCTTCCGGGGTAGCCGGTTATCACCGTAGCGTCCAGGTTGCCCACGTCGATTCCCAACTCCAAGGCGTTGGTGGACGCCAGGCCCAGAAGGCTCCCCTGGAGCAGGTCGGCCTCGATTCTGCGTCTGTCTTCGGGCAGATAGGTCGCCCGGTAGGGGCTTATAGTTTTGCCCAGACCCTTCTCCACTGACTCCAGCTGTTCTCTGGCGTACAGGTACACAAGTTCCGCCTGACGCCGTGTGCGCACAAAGGTAAGGGTACGCACCTTCTTGGCTATCAACCGCGAAAACAGCGTGGCCGCCTCCGTGTTGGCGCTCCGCCTGGCGGAGGTGGTGTTCTCGATGAACGGCGGATTCCAGAAGGCGAACCTGCGGCCTCCGCTAGGAGCGCCGTCTTCTTCCACAATTTGGAAGTCAAGGCCTGTAAGGTCCGACGCTAGCTCGTCCGGGTTTGCGATAGTGGCTGAGCAGAGGATGAACTGGGGCGACGAGCCGTACAATTTGCAAACCCTTCTCAGTCTCCGAAGCAAGTTTGCCAGGTGAGAGCCAAAGACTCCTCTGTACACATGAGTCTCGTCCAGGACGACGTACTTGAGGCCCCTGAAGAAACGTGACCAGTTCCGGTGGTTGGGCAGGATGCCCAAATGGAGCATGTCAGGGTTGGTCAGAATGACGTGGGCAGACTTGCGGACGGCGGCGCGTTCGTCGTATGGGGTATCCCCGTCGAAAACACCCGCCTTCACCGGCAGCCCGTCGGTGAGGTTCCTCATGCTCTTGAGTTGATCCTGTGTAAGCGCCTTGGTGGGATGGAGAAACAGGGCCCGGCTTGACGAGTCCGCAAGCAGACACTCCATCACAGGGATCTGGTAGCAAAGGCTTTTGCCGCTGGCTGCCGGAGTGGACACCATGACATGGCTTCCAGCGGCGAGATGATTGACCGCTTCCGCCTGGTGACTATAGAGGGGCCATAGTCCGATTTTTTCCAGGGCCGCCACCACCCTGGCGTTTAGCGGGGACGACAAGGCGCCTTCGCGGGCGTCCCTGGGCGGAACAACCTCGATATGGACTATCTGACCCTCGTACGAGGGAGAGCCCGTTAGTTGCCCCAGAAACCCTGACACGTCCATGCGGCTTACACCCCTGACACCAACTCCACCTCGTAGTCTATCAACTCCAGGTCGGGCCGTGTCTCGGTTATGAAGTTCACCACGTTGGAAATCACGCTGTTGGCGTGGCGGCCGTCGTTGCTGACACAGGAGATGCCCAGCACGAGGGTCTGCCAGCTGTCGTTCTGCTCCACCTCGGCAGCCGACACGTTGAACTTGGTGCGTAAGCGGCTAAGGACAGACTGGGCAACCTGACGCTTGCCTTTGAGGCTCGAGTTGCCGGGAATGCGCAAGACTACTCGGCATACGCCAACGTGCAAAGGAGACTCCTTTAGCCGTCTACGCAACGGGGCCAGCAGTCCCTCTCAGCATTGTCCACGGAGACACGCTCACGCCTGTCGGCAGAACGGCGGGAGTATATCAGACTCACGAATTTTACATCGATTCAGCGATGTCAATGGGCCATGCATACTGATTGGAATGAACAGGACGCCTACAGATAGGCGATCACGGAAGTCTGCGAAGCGCTTGCTAGCAGTTGCAAATGCGCCTACGGGAGCCGAGTAAAGACCGGTGTTCCTGGGTGATTTGCCTACGCTGATCTTGCTTCGTGGTGAAGACGATTCCCTTACGAATGAGCCTCTTGAAATCTCCTTCTAAATCGTCGTCATTGGTATACAGCAAACGAGTGCCGCTTATTTTCGCCAAGGCAATTACGTGCGGGTCATTGCTCCGGCACACGCCGTCTGATAGTACGGAAAGAGTCTCGGTATTCACTTCGTTGTCGCTCAAAATTGTGGCCCGTCCCGCCTGCACCGCTTGACCGAGCCATCGTACAAAATTCTGGTTACCAGAAAGCTCATCCCGGAGCTTGCCTCCAACGACTAACCTCCCCCTTCCGTTAGTCAACCAAGTCAAAAAGAATTCCCCGGCTGGCGATTCTGCTCCCCCAAAGACTTCATCTCTGACACTGTTATCAACGATTGCACACATTCAGATACCAATTGACCGGCGCGTCTCTTCCATGAAAAATTGGCGATAGCTTGGAGGTCTGTCTTGTACATTTCCATCTTCGTCCAAAGCGAGAGAATGAATCTTGATATCCGCACCATTTGCTTCAAAGTATACGATGGAGACCTCGTCTGCCGTGAGTTGTGTCTTCTTGTCCCTGACGTCCATACGTACGCGGTCTAGTATGTAGTCGCTATGGGTTTCGATGATCACTTGCTTATCCCAGCTCGCCAGTTCACAAAATAAAGTGCCTAACGCTGCCTGGGCTGTAGGGTGCAAGTGCACTTCCGGTTGTTGTAGGAGAAACATAGGAGCTTGTTCTTTACGCAAGAGCTCAGTTAATATCGGCAAGGCTTGACTGACTCCGTAACCCACGTCGATCAGATTCCTCTTAGCCCCCCTGGACCTCCCGGCCGATTTTTTCACGTGCAATTGGAACGGAGAGGCTTCTGTCTTACCTAGCGATTCAATTGAAATCTCACCAAACAATCCTGAGTCTTGACCAAACGCTTCCAGGGATCGCTTTAGATTGCTCCACTCCACCGGATCACGCCTAGACAAACTCGCGAGGAGCGTTGGAATATACTCTCCGCTAGGGTCCTGAAAGGGCCGGGCAGGATCATAGGTACGCTTGGGAGTAGACCGTACCGGTGCTCCTGCGAAGGGTGAGCTGGTGCCTCTGGCATTTCTAGTGAACCGGAGCCTATGTTCAAACGCCTCCGCAAGGCGAAGAAATTGCTCGATGTCCTCCCGGGTCAGCACTTGACCTACCTGTTCACTTGTTGCGCTAGAAGGGTCTTCATGTGCTTCTCCCATCATCCAACGCCGTACCAAGGACCAAAGTGGTGGTAGTCGGTTGTCGGCCAACCTTCCAGTTCGTCGCTGAGGTATGCGTGCCTCGCGTCCAGAGACAACGAGACGAATATCATCCTCTGCTGCCTCTAGGACTTTATCACCGCTGGTCAATCTCCGTTTAGTGGGGTACGGAAAGCCATCCCTCGGTTCAAATGTCACTGTAAAGGTTGCAGACTCAGAAGGCGGTCTTCTTGTGTTACTTGGCCCCCTCTGGGGTATAGTCCTTGTGAAACTAGCCTCAAACGACTGCCCACGATTCCTTGCTCTATGATGGACGATCTCCCTGAATGCCCCCAGATCATAAGGAGGCTGTTGGAAGTCAGGAACTAAAGACTCGGAACTGACTTGCCAGAGAGCACGCACCATCGCGAGAAAGGATGTTTTTCCAGTGCTGTTTTCCCCCACAAGGAGAGTCAGAGGGGCCAATCGCGCAGATTGCTCTTCCCTGAAACACCTGTAGTTCTTAAGAGTGACGAGTTCCATGATGTTACTCTAGGAAAAACCTAGACGACTAGACTAGAGCGAGTATCCCCGTGAGTAGTTTATCGTCGCATTGTAGCATCGTCTATCATTCACGCAAAGGGCAATCAACTAGTATTCGGCCAATCTGGCATTGTCAGTTAGTACGTGAGCCCAGACAGGATGCTACCTTGGGGATAGACGAAGGGTTGTGGGATGTGAGGTGGTCATGGTGCAGGAGAAGTACGGAGTCCGGCTGGCAACACAGGAAAAGGGACGGCTCAGGAAGATGATCAGGGCTGGGAGGAGTTCCGCACAGGCGATTACCCGGGCCCGCATCCTGATCAAGATAGATGAGGGCTGGACCGCCCCCCAGGTGGCCACCGCACTGGACGTGTCGGAGCGGACCGTGTTCCGCACCAAGCGGCGGTATGCCGAGGAAGGACTGGACGAGGTGCTGAGGCACCATAACCAGGTCAACCGGCCCAGAAAGGTGGATGAAAGGGTGGAGGCCCACCTGATAGCCTTGGCCTGCAGCCCGGTGCCCGACGGTCATGACCACTGGACCATGCGGGCCCTGGCGGGCAAGGTGGTGGAGTTGGGATTGGTGGAGTCTTTATCTCCCGAGACGGTCCGCCTGCGGCTAAAAAAAACACGCTCAAGCCGTGGCTCAAGAAACAATGGTGCATCCCCAAGGTAGGTGGAGAGTTCGTGGCGGCCATGGAGGACGTGCTGGATCTCTACGCCGAGCCCTACGATCCGCAGAGGCCGGTGGTCTGCTTTGACGAGACCTCCACCCAGTTGCTGGCCGACGTGAGGGAACCGCTGCCGGCAAAGCCTGGGAGGCCGAGGCGTGAGGACTACGAATACCAGCGGGGAGGGACGCGCAACCTGTTCCTCACCTGTGAGCCTCGCCGGGGCTGGCGCCACGTGGCGATAACCCGGCAACGCACCATGCAGGACTTCGCTCAGCAGATGCGGTGGCTGGTGGATGAGGCCTACCCCGATGTCCCGGTGATTCGGCTGGTTCTCGACAATCTGAACACGCATCGGATGGCCTCGCTTTACGAGACTTTCCCGGCGGCCGAGGCCCGGCGCATCGCCAAGCGGCTGGAGTTGCACCACACTCCCAAGCACGGAAGCTGGCTGAATATGGCGGAGATCGAGTTCAGCGTGCTGGCCCGGGCCTGCCTGCGCGGACGCAACGGAGATGAGGACAGCCTGGAAAGAGCCGTCAGCGCCTGCGTGTCAGAGCGGAACGCGATAGGAGCTACCATTAACTGGCGGTTCACTGCCCAAGACGCCAGACGCAAACTCCATCGCCTCTATCCCTGCCAATCCTGATTTGGTTCAGTACTAGGGCGGCCCATTCTGTCTTGGCGGGAGCTTGAGGACATGGGATACAAGATGGTCCTGGACGCCACCACGGCTGCCATTGCCGCCGCCCAGGCGGTCAGGGACGTCTTTTCCGCATACATTGAGACGGGCAGGCCCCAATTCGACCATGAGACGGCCATTCAAGCCCGGGAGTGGATAGAGGGAATAATCGGGCTGCCGGAGCTGTATCGGATCGAAGAGCGGACCACGGAACGCGACGGTTAGGTCTCGTCTAGGGTTGGTGAGAGAGACATATGGGACGATTGGACGGTAAGGTCGCCATCATCACCGGAGGCGCCATGGGGCAGGGAGAGGCGGAAGCGCGCCTCTTTGCCTGTGAAGGCGCCAGGGTGGTGATAGGGGACGTTGCTGAGGAGCAGGGGAACGCCGTGGCTCTGCACATTGGCGAGCAGGGCGGGGAAGCTGTCTTTGTCCGGCTGGACGTGGCGTCGGAAGACGACTGGCGCCGGGCCGTGGGGACAGCAGTGGAGGCCTACGAACGGTTGGACATTCTGGTGAACAACGCAGGGATTCGCGGCCCGTTCGGAATAGAGGACCTTTCGCTGGAAGACTGGGACCGGGTGGTGGACGTGAACCAGAAGGGCGTCTTTCTGGGGACCAAACATTCAGTCCCGGCCATGAGGAAGGGCGGCGGCGGCTCCATCGTCAACATATCCTCGGTGGCCGCCATTCGAGGCAGGGGTTCCGCTGCCTACTCGGCCACTAAGGGTGCCGTTCGCACCTTCTCCAAGGTCACCGCAATTCACTATGCCAAGGACAACATACGATGTAACTCTGTCCATCCCGGCCCGGTTGACACGGCGTTTTTCGGAGACGCTTTGCAGGACGAAGCTGTCCGAGACAGGACGGTAAGGCCCATTCCGATGGGCCGCCTGTGCACCCCTGAAGACGTGGCCTACGCAGTGTTGTACCTGGCTTCGGACGATGCGTCGTTTGTTACGGGGGCTGAGCTTGTCGTTGACGGCGGGCGCACAGCGAGGTAGGGTCCTGGGTTTAGCTCTTGGCTTCGAAGGAGCCTATCAACCGGAACTGCACCTGGGACACTGAGTCTATCAGGTCCGACATCTCGCCCCGCTCCCCCTCTTCGGCCCGTTTTTGTCCCCTGACCTTCATAGTCTCAGCCAGGTCGTTGGTCTCGATTTCGTAAACGGCGATGTACTTGCCCCGCCCTTCCTTCGGGCTGGAAATCTCGTACCGCCTTGCTGATACGAACCCGGGAGTGGCCAACACGTTGGGCATGTGTATGTTGTCGTACCAGTCGTTGTATTCGGTTTCTCTACTTGGGTCCTTGCAGTTGCTCTCCACGATGTTTATCCACCTGGCCATTCGTCACCTCTTCTTCAGCGGTTGGGTGGCGTAAAATATGGGACTTATATATCAGAGTAAACAATAGGGAGTGGTGGGATTCGAACCCACGGGGCCTAATAAGCCCAACGGAGTTTAAGTCCGCCGCAATAAACCACGAAGCCACACTCCCGCAATCATTATGGCACTCATGATAGGAGCAAAAAGGTTGCGTTTAAAGCAATGAGGGCCGCATGTCAACGGCCCCAGGACTCGACCGGAAAGCGGCTACGTCTTTAGTCCTTCTTCTTGATGTACTTCCAGTCAGTCTGTTTCTTGGGAGGCGTTTTCAACAATGCCTTGGCGACGTTCTCTGGCGTATCGGGGAGGGGTTCGGGCATGGGCTTGGCTGGGCGCCCACGCTTCTTGTCTTGCTCTGCCATGATTCTCTCCTCAGCTTGATAGGGGAGTGACTGTAGCCTCTTGAGTATACCACAAGGGTTATAGATGATATATAATCTATACATACTGTACGTATGTATAGACCCTTTGGAGCGAACCATGACGACCGACAGACCGTTGACACGGGCGGACCTACAAGAGGTTCTGATAGCCGTCCTACAGCCGATTATCGAACGACTGGGCAGGCTGGAAGCCCGCATGGACGGTCTGGAAACCCGCATGATTGGGGTGGAAGCCCACATGAATACAGTCGAAGTCAAAGTGGTCGGGCTGGAGGTTCAAATGGTCGGGCTGAAGGAACGCCTGGACTGCTTGGAAGCGCAGAACACCATTCAATACAAGCAATTGAACGCGAAACTGGACACCTTGATTCAAGGCGGGGTACGGAGTCCCAACTACTAGCTGGTTAGGTTCCGGTAGGGAAGCCGCTTTCCTTCCATACCCTTGACAATTCGGCTCATTTGCAAGTCAGCCCCCAAGGGGCGGTCATTTTGGCGCCCTGAGAATTCCCCCACGTAGCGGCCTAAGATGCTTCCGGCTCACATGGTGGTATGTTCCATGCAATCCCCGCTTGAGCAAGGCCCAGAAGCTCTCTATCCCGTTGGTGTAAGCCATGTCCCGGACGTACTCCCCGGCGCTGTGCTTCACGGCCCAATGAGAGCGGTGTTTCATGCCCTGGTAAGCCGACGCCTCGTCCGTGTAGACCACGGCCCCAACGTCGGTTGCTCCTTCTACGAATCCATGTAGAGCCTGCCTGTCAGTGAACGCTATGGGTTTGGCGTAAACTTGGTTTGTCTCTCTGTCCTTAGCTCCCCCGATAGCAGTCTTGCCTACCGTTTCCCGACCGGCATTGAGTTTCTTGGCCTTGTACTTGTTGCGTTCCTTCCCTCCAACGTAGGTTTCGTCAACTTCCACGGGTCCGAAAAAGGACTCTTGCTTGTCCGCCCAAGACTCCCGTATCCGGTGGGCCAGGTGCCAAGCGGACTTCTGGGTGATGCCCAGGTCCCGATGGAGTTTGATGCTGGACGTTCCATTGATTCCTGTGGTCAGGATGTATATGGCGAGCGCCCACTTTTGGCAACCCAGCTTACTCCCTTCCATCACCGTGCCAGTCTTGACGGAAAAGAACTTCCGGCAAGCCTTGCAATGGTAGGGCATACGGGGATGGTTCCCGCTCCGGCTGGCCTTGTCGCTTTCGCAGTGCGGGCAGCGTATTCCGTCGGGCCAACGTTGCTCGGCAAACCAAGACTCGGCGGATGCGTCGTCGGGGAATTGCTTGAATAGGTCTACCAGTGTCAGACCCTTTCGGTAGTGCTTTCCTGGTGCGTTCTTGGCCATTGCCCTAGCTCCTGATTCGCTTAATAATTATGAAAATATAGTAAACGTTTTAGGCGTCAATGTCAAGCGTTTGCTGTGCTCCCACTGCAACCGGATAAAGGGAGACCATCCGCAAGAATTCCTGTTGGCCCAACTTACCGCCCACTAGTAGTCAGTCAACTTTGGAATCAAAAGGGTAAAGCCGGTGAAGTTTGGTCCGGGCGTCCTGGGTGTTGAACCTCCAGTGGATGGTGGCTTGGGCGGCGTTGCGTTCCTTAACCAGGGCCTGGACTTCCCGCCGGAGCGTCTCCTCGTCGGGGAGTCGCTGCTTCAAGCAGGATCGGGATAGTACGCTGAACTCGATTTCCGCCATGTTCAACCAACTCCCGTGCTTGGGGGTGTAGTGGAACTCCAGCCGCTTGGCAATCCGCCGGGCCTCTGCCGCCGGGAACGTCTCGTACAGGGACGCCGGACGGTGCGTGTTCAGGTTGTCCATGACCACCCTCACCACCGGCGTCTCCGGGTAAGCTTCGTCCACCAGCCAACGCATCTGATGGGCGAAGTCCTCCATGGTGCGCCGCCGGGTCACCGCCACGTGACGCCAGCCCGCCAGCGGCTCACAGGCCAGGAACAGGTTGCGGACGCCCTCCCTCCGGTGCTCGTAGTCCTGCCGAAGCGGAATTCCGGGCCGGGTCGGCAGAGATGGCCGCGTCTCGGCCAACAACTGGGTCGATGTCTCGTAAAAGCAGACCACCGGCCGTCGGTGGTCATAGGGTTCGGCATAGAGGTCCAGCAGGTCCTCCATGTTGGCCACGAACTCCGCGCTCACCTTGGTAATGCGCGATTCCCTCTTCTGCCAGGGCTTGAGAGCGTTTTTTTGAGACGCTTGCGCACCCCTTCGTGGGACATGGAGGAGGCCAACTTCAACTCCACCACCTTGCCAGCCAGCAGGCGCAGGGTCCAGTGGTCATGCCCTGCCGGCGGCGGGCTGCAGGCCAGGGCGATCAAGTGGGCCTCGCCCCGGTCGTCCAGCTTCCGGCGCCGGTTGGCCTGGGGACGGTCCTTCAGAACCCCGGAACCCTTCTTCGGTAAAGCGCCGCTTGACCCGGTACACTGTGCCCAGGGCCACATCCAGGGCTTCAGCCACTTGGGGAGCAGGCCAACCGTCGTCGCTCTTGAGGAGAATCCGGGCCCTGGCGGTGATTCGGGCCGGGTGTTTCCCAACCCGAATCAGACGCTGGAGTTCTTCTCGTTGTTCCAGCGCCAGCCCCACTGAATGCTTGTCCCTGACCATCACCGCCACCCCCGCCAACAACACTTCCCACAAGGCAGGATAGCCTAATTGTCCGTTTTCTTAAACAAATGCTAAAACCAAGTTGACTGAGTACTAGTCTGGCTGGAATGTTAGTTTTTTGGGGATGATCACACAGTGTAGACCGTCGGTGAAAACTGGTAACTCACAGCGCTGCCACCACCTGAAAGACGGTACTGAGTGCAGTACGCTCCTACCCACCACACTACACGAAATCAAAAACCTTCGAACGAAAGATACAATAGCAACGGAAAACTGCGGTACTCGTGGGCTGTGGACTTGGCTACAACCATGTAACGTCAGGCGGGTCGACAAATGGTTGCGCCACGCCAGCCCTGAGCACCGGTGCGAATCCCCTTTGGTGTGGTCAGAACGTATTGGACTCAGAGCTTTCAGTTGGGCGATCTCCTTCTGAGGGCTCGACCCGCCAGTTCGCGCGACGCGGCAACTGTTCTCCGAGACTTCGAGACGGCCGCCGCGCTGGGCAATATGAACCTTGTACTTGCACTTTGTTCATCTGCCCCGTATCTTTATTGCCGTGATCGAGCGAGAAATCACCCAGTGGCTGACAGCCCTCTTCAAGCAATACCCGTTCGTGACCGTGACCGGTCCACGGCAGTCTGGGAAGACCACGCTTTGCCGCGCGGCCTTTCCCGACCTTCAGTACGTCAACCTGGAAGCCCCGGACCAGCGGGAATTCGCGGAGTCTGACCCTCGGGGGTTTCTGTCGCAGTTGGGGAAGGCGCCGTCATCGATGAGGTCCAGTACGTTCCCGCACTCCTCTCCTATCTTCAGGTCCTCGCCGACGAACGAGGTGGCAACAGTCTGTTCGCGCTCACAGGCAGCGAGCAATTCCAGCTCTCCGATGCCATCAACCAGTCGCTCGCCGGCCGAACCGCGCTGCTCCGCCTGCTGCCATTCTCCCTCAGGGAACGGCGGACCACGGGTGCCAGCGATGCGATCGATCACATCATCTACTCGGGGTTCTATCCACGGATTCTCGATCAGGGACTGGATCCGCGGCAGGCACTCGCCGACTACTCTGAGACCTACATCGAGCGCGAGGTGCGCCGTTTAGGGGAGATCCGCAACGTCTCCGCATTTCGGCGCTTCCTAAAGCTCTGCGCGGGCCGGGTCGGACAGTTGGTCAACCTGAGCGCACTAGGTTCGGATGCCGGGGTGTCCCACACAACCGCGCGACATTGGCTCACGATTCTGGAGACAAGCTACATCGTCTTCCAACTACAGCCGTTTCACGCCAACATCCGAAAGCGCCTGGTGAAGTCGCCCAAGCTCTACTTCTATGATGTCGGGTTGGCCAGCTACCTGCTCGGCATTGAGAGCCCCGAGCAGGTGGAGACTCACCCTCTCCGGGGAGCGCTCTTTGAGAACGTGGTCGTTACGGAAGCACTCAAGCACCGCTTCAACCGAGGCCGGCAACCCAACCTCTCTTTCTTCAGGGACCTGAGAGGGCTGGAGTGCGACATCTTATACGAGACCGGCCGGGGCATCAGCGCCATCGAGGCAAAGTCCGGTTCGACCGTGGCTTCCGACTATTTCAGCTCGATCAACCGCGTTGCCGAGCTCGTTCCGGCCATTTCCGCGAAGGCCGTTGTCTACGGTGGTATGGGGCGTCAGTCACGAAGCGACTGCGAGGTCGTGCCGCTCGCGGAACTCGCTGGATTGCTGGAGCGATTCGATGTCGATCAGGAGATCGCAGCCTTCGTGAAAGAGAAGAAGGGATCAGCACCGGACGACTACGATCTCAAGACACTGGACGCCGTCTATGCTACTCATATTCGGCCGACACTTGATGGGTTGGACTCTGCCTGCCGGCTCTTGGGAGAGGAACTCTTCAATCGGTTTACCAAGAGTGGTTACGCCAAGCGCGGTCCACATGGGGGAGTACAAGGCACTAGCGTGCTAGATGCTAGCAGTTGGGAGACGACGAGAAAGAACTACCTGATCGACAGAGGCTTCAAGCTGCGAGACGACCGACGGATTGAACTGAAGAACGACTACATATTCACCGGATATACGGGAAGCAGTGGTGTCGACTTCGACATCCGGTTATCTATCAGGTGGAGCCTTGGCAGCGACTATCTCACAAGATCAGTGGCAATCAACGAAGGGCAACTTGGGGAACTTGATGCTAGCATCCCCTACTCGCGGCTGGACAAAGAAAGGGTCGATATGGACCATGTGGTTGCCCAGGTCTTGCAGTACCTCCTAGCCGAGATTGCCGACCGTTCAGGGCGTTAGGGGAGAGAGCCACCAGAGGCGCCGTAGGCGATTACTGTCCGCTGCACCGTTTCCCCGCTCGCAGACTCATCGATCGCCGGACACCGCATGTTGACATCGGGATGGACGACGCATGGAGCGTACTAGTATTCGGCCAATCTGGCATTGTCAGTTAGTACGTGAGCCCAGACAGGATGCTACCTTGGGGATAGACGAAGGGTTGTGGGATGTGAGGTGGTCATGGTGCAGGAGAAGTACGGAGTCCGGCTGGCAACACAGGAAAAGGGACGGCTCAGGAAGATGATCAGGGCTGGGAGGAGTTCCGCACAGGCGATTACCCGGGCCCGCATCCTGATCAAGATAGATGAGGGCTGGACCGCCCCCCAGGTGGCCACCGCACTGGACGTGTCGGAGCGGACCGTGTTCCGCACCAAGCGGCGGTATGCCGAGGAAGGACTGGACGAGGTGCTGAGGCACCATAACCAGGTCAACCGGCCCAGAAAGGTGGATGAAAGGGTGGAGGCCCACCTGATAGCCTTGGCCTGCAGCCCGGTGCCCGACGGTCATGACCACTGGACCATGCGGGCCCTGGCGGGCAAGGTGGTGGAGTTGGGATTGGTGGAGTCTTTATCTCCCGAGACGGTCCGCCTGCGGCTAAAAAAAACACGCTCAAGCCGTGGCTCAAGAAACAATGGTGCATCCCCAAGGTAGGTGGAGAGTTCGTGGCGGCCATGGAGGACGTGCTGGATCTCTACGCCGAGCCCTACGATCCGCAGAGGCCGGTGGTCTGCTTTGACGAGACCTCCACCCAGTTGCTGGCCGACGTGAGGGAACCGCTGCCGGCAAAGCCTGGGAGGCCGAGGCGTGAGGACTACGAATACCAGCGGGGAGGGACGCGCAACCTGTTCCTCACCTGTGAGCCTCGCCGGGGCTGGCGCCACGTGGCGATAACCCGGCAACGCACCATGCAGGACTTCGCTCAGCAGATGCGGTGGCTGGTGGATGAGGCCTACCCCGATGTCCCGGTGATTCGGCTGGTTCTCGACAATCTGAACACGCATCGGATGGCCTCGCTTTACGAGACTTTCCCGGCGGCCGAGGCCCGGCGCATCGCCAAGCGGCTGGAGTTGCACCACACTCCCAAGCACGGAAGCTGGCTGAATATGGCGGAGATCGAGTTCAGCGTGCTGGCCCGGGCCTGCCTGCGCGGACGCAACGGAGATGAGGACAGCCTGGAAAGAGCCGTCAGCGCCTGCGTGTCAGAGCGGAACGCGATAGGAGCTACCATTAACTGGCGGTTCACTGCCCAAGACGCCAGACGCAAACTCCATCGCCTCTATCCCTGCCAATCCTGATTTGGTTCAGTACTAGGCGATGAGAGGGAACACCCCATCCACCTGATATAGCCTTGCCGCAAGCTCGGCAAGGATGCGGCGAAGCCGGAGTGCTCATTTGCCGAGCAACATTTCGCGAGGTGGCGATATCTATCGTCTGTGGCACTGGGTGATGCATACCGATTGTTCTGAAGGGCCAACTCAGTATTGGGAAACATTTTCCACAATGCAACCTGTGCGTTGACTCTACGCTCCCTTGGAGAATACAATGACTTACAAATTTCACAAACGGCAGGACCAATGGCCCATCTTTTCGACATGCACATCCACACCACTAAGGGGAGCAGCGACTCCAATCTATCACCGGAAGAAATGGTCCTGCAGGCGGAACAACTGGGACTGTTTGGGCTTTGCATCACCGAACACAGCGGCCCGTGGGACCGGCATTCTTTTCAGCGCTTCGCCTCCCAGCACGACGTAATCCTGATTCGGGCTATGGAGGTCGAGACCGACATGGGCCACATCCTGGCCTTCGGCATGGACCAGTATCTGTCAGGCATAAACAAGGCCTCCAACCTGAGGCACGAGTTGAATAAGGTAAATGGGTTCATGGTCAGCGCCCACCCTTTCAGAGACATGTTCCCTGTGCGCCCCCACGGCAGGCCGCTCATATTCCAGCACATGGACCATGTGCCCTCTACGGTCGTCGGAGCCTCTGAACACCCCATCTTCTCGATGGTTGACGCTGTGGAGGCGGCCAACGGGGCTACGTCGAACATTGAGAACGAATTTGCCTTCAAGGTTGCAAGACACTTGGGCTTAAAGGTGACCGGGGGCAGCGACGCGCACTCCCGCCACGGTTTGGGCCGGTGTGTGACTGCGTTCGATGGGGAGATTCACACTGCCGAGGAGTTCATGAACTCCCTACACAACGGGAGCTTCGCGCCCGCCGTGCTGTCTCCAAACAGGTCCAGCCCGACGGCATCGTGGACGCCTGTGCCCGAGCCTTTGTCAGAAGAGTCGATTCGGCGCTCTTAACGACGGCTGACCCCGCGAGGCGGGTTATCCCGCAGCGGTTGTATAGTGACAGGAGTGGGAGGGGCTCGCGGCGGCATGGCACAGGACAACACACCTTCGGTTTTCGTATCGCTGGACCTTGAGACAACCGGTCTGGACGCCGAGCGAGACACAATAATCGAAATCGGCGCCGTGAAGTTCCGGGGTCGTCAGGTCTTGGACACCTACCAGACACTGGTCAACCCCTTCCGGCAACTGCCCGATTTCATCAAACGTCTGACGGGAATCACTCAACGCAGCCTGGACAGGGCCGTGCCTTTTGCTGCGGTTGCGGGAGAGCTGGAGGAGTTCATCGGGGAACTCCCCATAGTCGGCCATAACATCGAATTTGACATAAAGTTCCTAGCTAGCCACGGGCTGACCCTACCCAATGACTCATACGACACCTGGGACCTGGCCTCCGTCCTGCTGCCCTACTCTATGGAATACTCCCTCTCCAGCCTCGCCCCAGCTATGGGCGCGGACCACACCAGCCCTCACCGGGCTCTGTCCGATGCTCAGGCAACCCACGGCGTCTTTGTTCAACTACTGGACGAGGCCGAAAAGCTGGACCCGTCGGTGGCGGACACTATAGGCAGACTCGCCGCGCGCTCCCAGTGGAAAGCCGGACGCCTTATGGGCAGGCGGTCAGGCTCCGAGTCCAGCACAACCCCAATCGGGTCTGACATAGAGACGTTAAGCCTGTCGCAGCGGCTGACCCGCTCAAGCAAGAGGCCCAGGAGGCTGTCCGAGCTCCCCGAGGCCTCTATTGAGAGCATCTCCTCAGTGCTGGAGCCCGGCGGCCTGGTAGCCCAGGCATTCCCTGGTTTCGAGCGGCGCCCCCAGCAGGCGGCCATGACCGCCGCGGTGGCCGGAGCAATATCCGGAAACCGCCACCTCATGGTCGAGGCGGGCACCGGCGTGGGCAAATCGTTGGCTTACCTGATTCCCGCCATCGTCTACTCCGTCCAATCCGGAGACCGTGTTGTCGTGTCCACCAACACCATCAACCTGCAGGAGCAGCTGCTGAACAAGGACATACCCGACCTGGTGCGCCTCCTGGAGGACGGCGGAATGATTCCAAAGGGGGAGTTCAAGGTCGCCTCGCTGAAGGGGCGGGCCAACTACATGTGCCTCAGGCGTTGGGAGCAGATGGCCCGTTTAGAATCCCTGAACTCCAACGAGGCCAGGCTTCTCAGCAAGACCCTGCTCTGGTTGCAAGAGACCGAGACGGGAGACCGGGCCGAAATTAACCTCTCAGGGCGAGACGCCTTCACTTGGAACCGGGTCTCCTCAGCGGAGGCGGGCCAGTGCCCCGGAACTAAGGGCGAAGGCCCGTGCTTCCTACGCTCGGCCAGAGACAAAGCGGAAGGCGCCCACGTTCTGGTCATCAACCATGCCCTGCTCCTCTCCGACCTGGCAATGTACGGCGGGGTACTGCCGGAATACCAACGCCTCATCATCGACGAGGCCCACAACCTGGAAGAGGGCGCCACAAGGCAGTTGGGGTTCCAAGTAGCAGAGACCCTGATCGACGACACGCTGGAGGCTTTAGCCCGTATCCTTACGGAGGCCAGCGTTCTTCTAAACGCGCCCACCGTTTCGCGGGAACAGAAGCAGCTTGGCGTCGAAATGGCAGCGGCATTTCAGCCCAGGTGGACCGGACGGATGAGGGAGCGGTGGAGCAGGCTTTGGAACCAGATAGACTCCTTCCTGGCCAACCACGCCCAGAGCGGAGAATCCGACCAGTTGCGGGTCACTCGCGGTACTCGCTCGCAGTCCGCATGGTCCGAGGTGGAGCTTGGCTGGGAGAACGTGGACGCTGTCCTAGGCGAGGCCAACAGGTTGTCCGACAACCTGGCCAATCTACTGGAGAACATCGACGTAGAGGGCCCCATCACACCCGAGAGCGTCATCCTCGACTTGTCGGGCTGGGAGGAGAAACTTTCCGTACTGCGGGAAAGGCTCAAGACCCTGCTCGGCGTGACGCCCCAGGAAGAGCGAATCGACTGGATTTCCAGGGATCGGGTCAGAGGCAGCGACGCCTCCAAGTCCAGCATCGTGATCAATTCCGCTCCCCTGAACGTAGGCCGTGAATTGGACTCGCGGCTCTTCTCTCAGAAAAGCTCTGTGGTGTTGACCAGCGCCACGCTGACCGTCGGCGGCGAGTTCAACTACACCCGAGAGCGGACCGGCCTGCAAGGGGCCGACGAGCTTACGGTCGGGTCTCCCTTCGATTATGAGAAAGCGGCGCTGCTGATGGTCCCTGAGGACATGCCCAACCCGGACTCTTTCGGATACCAGGAAGCGCTCGAAAAGCTGCTTGTCTCCCTGGCCCACGCCCTGGCTGGGCGCACGCTGGCCCTGTTCACCTCCCACGCGTCTCTCAGGAGGACGGCCCAAGCAATACGCGGCGCCGTGGAGGCCGAGGGGCTGCGAGTCCTCGCCCAGGGGGTGGACGGCTCTCCCGCCCAGATAATGCGGAGCTTCGGCGCCAGCACCGACGGCATAATCCTTGGCACCAGCAGCTTCTGGGAGGGAGTGGACCTCTCCGACGGCGCCTTGAAGGCGCTGGTCATCGCCAGGCTTCCCTTCAACGTGCCCACCGATCCCATCTTCTCAGCCCGGTCCGAGGGTTACGAGGAACCGTTCACCCAGTACGCCATTCCCCAGGCGGCGCTTCGATTTAGGCAAGGGTTCGGACGGCTTATCCGCAGCAGCGAGGACAGGGGAAGCATCGTCGTCGCGGACAAACGCATCATTTCCAGGTCCTACGGCAAGATATTCCTCAGGTCACTGCCTCCGGTGACCTTCAAGAGACCGACGCTAAGCTCCGTAGCCGACGAAGCTGCTCTTTGGGCGGCGGGTGTCATGGAGCCCCAGACGTGACGGACGTTCCGGTAAAGCTTCACATAGACCACCCCTTCGACCTGACGTCGTCCCTGAACAGCGGCCAGTCCCACCGCTGGGTGAGGACGGACAGCCCATACGGGCCTTCCACTGAGTGGCGTTTGGGAATCATGCTTGGCCACCTGGTACAGGTCCGCCAGGTTTCCGGCAACGGCACGGGCGGAGCTTCCCTGGAACTCCGTTCAGACCCCCCACGAGACGCCGATAGCCTGACGTCCTTGGTTCGCCGTTACTTCCGGCTTGACGACGACATAGAGGGGATTTACCACCGGATCTCGACCGATCCCCGGGTGGCGGATATGGTTCAACAGTACAGGGGACTGCGCCTGTTGCGTCTCGACCCCTGGGAGTGCTTCGTCGCCTTTATATGCTCCGCCAACTCCAACATCCCCAGAATCCACCAGAACATGGAGTCGATGGCCAAGTCTTTTGGCGAACCTTTGTCAATCGACGGACAGGTGCGCTGTTCCTTCCCGTCGCCTGCAAAGTTGGCCGAAGTAGGAGAGCAGCCTCTCAGGGACTTGGGCCTGGGGTTCCGGGCAAAATACGTTGCTGCAGGCTCCCGCATGGTGGCGGACGGGGACCTGGACCTGGACGATCTCGTCACTACTCCTTACGCCGAGGCCAAAGAAAGCTTGATGACCGTTCCGGGCATCGGCCCCAAGGTGGCGGACTGCATACTGCTCCATTCCCTGGACAAGCTGGAGGCCTTCCCCATAGACGTATGGGTGCGCAGAGCCCTAACCGACTGGTATTTCCCCGGCATGAAGCCCCCCACCGACCGGGTCATGCTGGAGTGGGCACAGGACTACTTCGGCGACCTGGGCGGCTACTCCCAACTCTACCTCTTCCACGGCCGCCGCCTCCAGAAATAGGCAGGTCTCAAGTGAGCGATTCTCCGGTTCCGTCGTAGTACATTCGTACACCTTCCTCCGACATAACTCTCCGTTGACCAGGGACAGCTTGGAGCGTATCTTTGACTAGAAGGTGAGAAAAGTCTCACTGTGGCTGAAGGAGGGGAATATGGCCAGCCGCACTTACGGCCCAGGGGAAATCACAGCCTTGGGAGAAGCCATCTACCGTGAACAAATCCAGCCTCAAGTTGGACCGGTGGAGATCGGCGCCTTCATAGTCATAGACGTTGAGACTGGCGAGTATGAGATCGACCCAAGAGACGCCACGGCCACACGGCGCCTGCTGGAGCGGAGGCCGGACGCCGTGACATACGGACTGCGCGTCGGCTATCGCGCCGCATACAGCCATGTCGGCGGCTTCCGGATGCCCAGCCACGATGATTAAGGGGAAGGTAAGCGGCAATCAACGAGCGTCGATCACTGTAGAAATCTTGGACAGCGAAGATCGTCTTCAATCCGTGGAGGCGATCTTGGACACAGGGTTCACCGGATATCTGACATTGCCACAGGAATCCATTCGCCAACTGGGACTGCGATCGGTAGGTCAACGGACCTTTGAACCGGCAAACGGAGACCTCTTTGACTTTCAGGTCTACCTGGGATCAGTGTCTTGGCATGACCATGCAAATGATGTGCTGGTACTGGAATCGGACATCGTTCCATTGCTGGGCATGACTTTGCTTTGGGGCAGCCGAGTTACGGTGGATGCTTCGACTGGCGGCGAAGTTACGATTGAGGAACTGCCTCCTACATAGTGAACAGGCGATTAAGGCGCCGCCTCCAGCCTCATTAACCCAAGGAGAAGGCCAGCCTGTTTGCGGACCATGCTGAGGTATTCGACCATGCCCCATGCCATGGTGTGCTCGTCACGGAAGCCAAGGTCCTCCACCCAGGTTCCGGTTCCTCATCAGCTGTAGAGGGTCTTTCATCGAACTCGAAGCCCGGTTCAGGTGTAAACTGACGTATCTCGGTCTACAATTCTGGAGAGCTACGGAGCAGGAAGGAGAAAGACGATGGCCACTCGAACTCCCATAATTGATTCCCAGGTGCATGCCTACGAGCGGAACAGTCCGGAACGCCCTTGGATCGGGTCTTTGCAGGGTCCTGATGAGGTCACGGGCGACGATATGGTGGCAGCGATGGACGTTGTCGGAGTCGACGGGGCTTTGCTGGTTTCGCCGTACGGTATGTACCGCTACGATGCCAGCTATGTACTCGAGGTATACGCTAAACACCCTGGGCGATTCGGTCTGATCAAACCATTTGATCCGCAGTCGGACGCGGTCACTGACGAGATAGCTGAGTGGACTGGGACACCTGGAGTGGTCGGAGTACGCGTCATGTTCTTGGGACAGCCATTCGAAGCCGACCACCCGGGTCTCAATCGCATACTCGCCGCCGGAGCCAAAGCTGGTGTTCCGGTGAATGTCATGGCTTCGGGCCAGCTGCCTCTCCTACTTGAGCTAGCTCGCCGCCATCCAGACACCCAAATAGTGGTCGATCATATAGGTCTGGCTCAGCCCAACGAGCCGCCCGCGCCGCCGGAACCGTTTGCCGATTTACCCAACGTGCTTGCGCTGGCAGAATTAGACAACGTAGCCATCAAGATTTCCGGGACCTGCACCCTATCCCATAAGCCGTTCCCGTACCCGGACATCTGGGAGCCTTTGGGGAGAGTATTCGACGCTTTCGGCTTCGACCGGTGCATGTGGGGCACCGACTGGACGCGGGCGGTAAACCTGTTGACCTACGAGCAAGGAGTCGAGGCATTCCGGGTCACTGACCAGCTCTCGGATTCCGAGCGTTCAGCGCTCATGGGCGGAACGTTGGCGAAGATTTACAACTGGTCGCCTGCTATTGATGAGTAGATTGGGCTCCGCGAACTGGTCCTGCCTGTAGTAGATGCGGGCCGGTATCGGTTGCTACCAGGACTTCAGGACCGGCAGCACTTCTTCGGCAAAGAGCTTCAAACCTCGCTCCGCTACATGGGGCGGGGCGCCGCCGAATCGGAAGGCGACGTTCCACTCGAAATCTCCGAGCAAGGCCCGGCGTTCCTCAAGGCCCCGTAGAATCTTGTCGGGCGTCCCCCAGCTGGCCGCCTTCATAAAACCTTCCACCGCCCCTTCGAGACCAGTCGAACGCGCGATTTCAGCCTTCTGTTGATAGGCGTTGTAACCTTTAACCGCCTTGAAGTGGTCGCTGAGAAACTCGTAGTGATAAAAATTGCTCTCGACAAACTTGCCCTGGTATTGACGCGCCTCTTCTTCACACTGCTCAAGGTCAGCGCCGCATACGACGAACTCGGTGAGCATCAAGGCCGGGGGCTCAGTGCCGTGAAACTCACGGTGCAAGGCCCGGCCGCGCTCTATCCCAGGCATCCTCATCTCCCAAGGACGGTCAGCGAACATAACAATGTGTGCGCCAAGTTTAGCCGCCGAGAGAACAGAATCGTCGCTGGCGGCGACGGCATAGATGCGCCCGTCGAAGGAATGCTGCGGTCGGGGCCGGATTTCCGTCCGGGGCTGCTTGTAGTAAGGCCCGTTGCCCTCGATGAAGCCTGTCGTGAGGGCCTCGACAATCATCGGCGCCGCTTCGTCGAAACGGTCTCTTGATTCGTCCATGCTGATGCCGAAGACCTCGAATTCTCGCCGCGCCAGGCCTCGCCCGAACCCCAGCCGGAGCCGTCCATTGCTCAACAAGTCGAGAACGGCAGCGTTTTCCGCCACCCGCAACGGGTCATGCCAGGGGAGAATTACGGCGGCTGTACCCACGTCGACGTGGGGATGCTTGGCCGCAATGTGGGTCATAAGGTGGAGATTGTCAGGCACGAAGGAGTAGTCGTTGAAATGGTGCTCTGCGGACCAAAGGCAATCGAACCCCGCGTCAGCGGCGATTTCAGCGAGGCGCAGCTCCTCCTCCCACATCTGGCCGTCCGAGCCGTCTTCCCAGCCGTAGCTGGAGAAGATCATCATCATTCCGACATCCATCGCAATACTCCTACCGATTCATTCAAGCTATCCCAGGGGCAATAGACCTTAGAAGCTCGGCTTGGTGGAATAAGGGGTCAATTGGAGTTCGTGGGTCCAGCAGGACTTGTCTTGAGTGTGCAGATAGTAGAAAGCCTCGGCGATATTGACGGGATTCATAATCAACTCAGGATGCTGCTGGACTCTGGGGAGGGCTCGTGTCCCCGGAGAATCGATGGTGCCGTCGATTATCACATTGGCGACATGCACACCGTACTCGGAATACTCCTCCGTCAACGTTTGCGCCAACGTGCGCATCAACACCCTCGGATAGTATAGCGACTGCCCGGTGTACCGCTTTTTCCCCCGCAGCGACGACGAGTTGTTGGAAATCAGAATAGAGCCCTCTCCTCGCTCCCGCATTGCGGTCAACACCTCCTGGGCGACCAGGAAGGGTCCGCTGCTGGAGATGTGCTGGGCGGTCTCGAAAATCTCGTAGGGAATGTATTCCAGCAGTTCTTTTTCCGGCGGAAGGTCGCGCCCCTCCAGGTAGCCCGCGTTATAGACCAGGACGTTTGGGTCGCCAGCCTGTTCTCTAATCTGGGCGAACGCGTTCGATATGGAATCCCGAGATGCGAGGTCCAGCTCGACGATCATGCTTTCGCCGCCCTGCTCCCGGATCGCTGCCTCCAACGGAGCCGCGTTGGCAGCGCTGCGGGTGGTCAGCACGGTTAAGAAGCCCTCTTTCGCAAACTTCTGGGAGATGGCTCCCCCAACGCCCCAGCGCACGCCGACTGGCAATTCACTGTCGTCTATGGCTCTGCCGTGAGCCAAATGGGTGTTGCGACCGTCTGCCTGCCACTTGGATGTCGCCCCTATCACGACGGCTACCGGTTTTCGGGATGCGTTCATATCAGATTCCTTTCGTGGGGATGTCGACTGGCCGCCGCCGAAAGTTGAACCTGCTGGCGTCAGTCATTCCATCTAGGGGGCATGATACCACGGGAGGTCTGGCCGGCGGATTTCACGACCAACGGTTGCCGAGCTATTAGCCAGCGCAAGTAATAGCGGGCCTGAATGTATTGTGCTGAGCCTGTCTCACAAGTCTGGGTTGGCGTTGAGTATGGGTCAGGTGTACGTTTGAAGCGACATCAAGGTGGGAGATATTGAGATGCCGCTTCGACCGATGGGCCGAGAGCAGATGTGGATGTTGCCGCCGACGCTTGACGAGTTGTTGCCGCTGGACCATCCGGCGCGGTTCGTCGCCGAGTTTGTTGACGCTTTGGACCGGGAGGACTGGGCGGAGCTTGGGGTGAAGATAGAAGGTGACTCGATGGGAGCGCCAGCCTACCATCCACGTGCGCTGTTGAGCGTGTGGCTGTACGGCTTCATGACCGGGGTGCGCTCGTGCCGGAAGCTGGAGGCTGCCTGCCGGGACCAGATACCGTATCTGTGGCTGACAGGGTGGCAGCATCCGGACCACAACACCCTGTGGAGGTTCTACAGAGGGCATCGTCAGGCTATGAGGAAGCTGTTCGAGCGTACCGTGCGTACGGCAGTGACGATGAAGTTGGTGGATCTGGCGGTTCAGGCGGTGGATGGTACTAAGGTGGTCGCCAACGCGTCGCTGAACAGGAGCTACGACGCCGAGGGACTTCGAGGGCTATTGGAGCGGCTGGAGAGTGCGATAGCCGACCTTGAGGCTCAGAACGAAGCGGGAGAAGACACTGCTGTTGCCCATCTGCCTGAGGAGTTGGCCGACAAGGAGGTCTTGAGAGAGCAGGTGAGGCAGGCGATGGACGATCTCACGAGTCAGAAGCGCCACAAGCGCATCAACCTGACCGACCCAGACGCCAGGCTGATGAAGGGTAGGCAAGGCATCGTGGCTGGCTACAACGCCCAGGCTATGGTCTCACCCACAGAGGCGGATGGGGGAGCGACCGGCATGTTGGTCACCGCCGTGGACGTGGTGGATGCGGCCAATGACAATGCCCTGCTGGTTCCGATGATGGAGCAGGCCGAAGAGACGACCGGTACAAGAGCGCAGATGACGTTGGCCGACGCCGGATACTTCGCCGCAAGTCACCTGGCGGAGTGCGACCGTCGAGGTCAGCAGGTGGTGGTGTCAGAGGCACGACAACGGTTCCTCAAAGACCCATATCACAAGGACCAATTCACCTACAACGAGCCGAGCGACAGCTTTACGTGTCCGCAGGGACAGACGCTCAAGTTCGTTCGTATACAGCACGCGACCGGAGTCCCGTTGCGTCTGTACCGGGCTGCAGGTGCTGTCTGTCAGGCATGCCCGGCCTTCAGAGCTTGTACCAGGGCCAAGGAGATTGGGCGAAGCTTAGCCATAGGGCCGCACGATGAAGTGCTACGTCGCCATCGCTCCTGGATGTCCACCTCAGTAGCTCAAGAGGCTTACAGGCTGAGAAAGCAACTGGTCGAGCCTGTCTTCGGAATCATCAAGGAGCAACAGGGGGCACGTAGGTTCCTGCTGCGCGGCCTCGTCAACGTGGCGGCCGAGTGGACTATGTTGGCCACCGCCTTCAACCTGCGTACTCTCTGTCGGGTGTGGCGCTCCAGCCCCTTCATCGGTCTATTTAATGGCCCGGAGCCTCGTCCCGTCTCCTGACCTGCAGTGATGACAGCAGCTGACCCATCGCTCCGTCGCCTGTACTACCCGCTCAGGTCAGGGCCTTTCAGCGAACCCTCCGACCTCTATCCGATCCCCCTATCCGCAATTCCCACTTCTGGGACAGGCTCTGCTGCGAACATTTTAGTTGGGGTGTTTCGGGAGTCCGGAGAGCGCGTCCAAAATTGGATTGCTCTTGGATACAGAACAGCTACCCCTTAACGGAAACTGAACTGGCAGTGTGATTATAGCCGTTCTCAGTCGTTCTCGAGCCGCTTGCCCATGCTCACGACATCATCCATGGAATATCCGATTGTCTTGTAGAAAGTAACCACGCCGATGTTTGAGCTTCTGACCTGGAGATTGATTTTGGGACAGCCCATATTTCTCAGATGTGCTTCGGCTTCGTCCATCAAACGGCGTCCGAAGCCTCGTTTCCGATACTCGATGGCAACCGCCAGATAGTTGATCCAACCACGATGACCATCGTAGCCAGCCATCACAGTCGCTACCAATCTAGAATGGAGTGATCCCACAAGAAACATTTCCCGTTGGATGCGTAGCTTACGGTATATATCTTTTGCAGGGTCGTTCCGGGCCACCACCAGTCCACACTCCCGCCACAACGCTTCTACGGCACTCTGGTCAGATTCCCGGTAAGCCCGAATCTCCAGCTCCGTCTTGTCCTCTTTCTCCATACAGTTTTGTTCTCTTTTGGCTATTTCCGTCAACGGCGCAAGTGAACTCTGTGTCCAAATGTGAAACGTGCAGACTCCGAAAGTAACCCCGTTTCTGAACGGGCTACAACGAAGCTTCTAAAGACTACAGCCTGCTCTAGGCCAGCCGTACTTTGTTAACTTCATTGTAAATGGCTTGGGAAAACTGACCCACCTACCCCACGGGGGGGAGGCCGGCCTGTTCGCGGACCATGCTGAGGTATTCGACCATGCCCGACTCCATGGTGTACTTGGCGCGGAAGCCCAGGTCCTCAATGATGCGGCGGTTGCTCATCAGCTGCAGAGGGTCCTTCATCGGCTCTTGGGAGACCGTGATTTGGGCGTCGGGCAGCAGGTCGCGGACGTGGGCCGTCAACTCGCCCATCAGCCTGCGTTCAGAACGCATGTTGAAGACCCTGTGGGCCGGGTCGGGGAACGTCAAGGCCAGGTACCACACCTCGGCGGCGTCCGCGGCGTAAATCCAGTCGGTGGGGGTGTCGTCGGCGGGCATCTCTATAGGCTCGCCTAAGGCGGCAAGCTCGGGCTGCACCAGAAAGTGGGGCGTTTCGGGTATGGGCGTCAGATGGCTGGCGTATGACCCCCTCCATCCTCGACCCAGGCCGAATACACTCGTAGGCCTGACGGCCACGTAGTCCAGGCCGTGGGCCACGCGGTACTCCTCGGCAATCTTCTCACCCCAATGCTTGCAGGCCGAGTAGAGACCCTTGGGCTGGGGCGGCACGTCCTCGTCAACCTCTTCCAACGGATTGGGGTTGCCCCGGTAGACGGCGGCAGAACTTGCGTAGACCACCCGCTTCACGCCATGGATGCGGCAGGCCTCGAATACGTTGGCCGTGCCCATGCACTGCACCCTGAGGTAGGGCACCATCTTCTCTTCTACGGCGCCACCGAGGATGGCGGCCAGGTGGACCACCCGGTCGATGTCGTAGCGGTCCATAGCAAGCAGAAGTTCGTGGGGTTCCAGGATGTCTCCTTGGACGACGGTGACCTCGTCCCTTATTTCCGAGATGTTGGACAACCTGGGATACATGTCGAACAGGACCAGTCCCTTCTCGCCCTTTTCCCGCACCATGTGGTGGGCCAGGTAGGAGCCCAGGAATCCCGTTCCGCCGGTGATCATTACAGCCATAAGTCCACCTATTCAACACCGTAATATTGGGCGCAGTTGTCCCAGAGAATCATCCGCTTGTCTTCGTCGCTGATGGGCAGAGTCAGGAAGCTTTGGACCGCTTCCGGGAACTTGGAGTCGGGGTGGGGGTAGTCGGTGGAGAAGACCAGCCCCTTGTTGCCCATGTAATCGATGGTGTACTTCACCGGCTCCTCGTCGGGTTCCACCGAAACAAAGCACTGCCGCTTGAAGTATTCGCTGGGGGCCATCTTCAGTTCGGGAGCATGGACGTCGCCAAGCCGCTCCCAGTGCTCGTCCAGCCTCCAGAAGAGGAAGGGCACCCACGAGCAGTTGCCCTCCAGGAAGGCCACTTTCATGTTGGGGTGACGCTCCAGGATGCCTCCGCCAGTGAAGCTGGCCACGGCGAGCATCTGCTCCGCCGGGTGGCTGAAGGTGTGCCGAAGCATTCCGTTTTCGCCGAACTGCTTCCCGACAAAGGGCAGCGCAGCCCCGGCTCCCTCGTGGAATCCCAGCGGGACCCGCAACTCCTCGATGGCGTCCCACAGGGGTTCGTAGTAGGGGTCGTACCAGTTCCGGTCGTTCACCAGGTTGGGACGCAGGAAAACTGCTTTGAACCCAAGTTCGTTGGCGCAGCGCTGTGTCTCCAAAACCGCGTCGTTGACATCGAAGGGAGAGATCATACCGGCGCCCAGCAAGCGGGAGGGGTCCTTCTGGCAGAAGTCGTAGAGCCAGTTGTTGTAGGCCCGGGCGATGGCCGCAGCCAGCCTCGGCTCCAGGTCGGGCACGGTGAGGGCGAACAGCCCCCGGGAGGGGTAGAGGACGGCTACGTCGATTCCCTCCTGGGCCATGCCGTCCAGCTGCACTTCCGGCGTCCAACCCTTCTCCTCGAAAGGCCTGTACCTGTCTTCGTTCTTTACGAAGTCAGTGGAGCCTCGACGTTGGTAGGTGTCCCGGTAGACCTCCTGGGTCCTTCCCCACACTTTCCCGTCCGGGCCAACCATCTGGAGGTCGGCAATCTTGTCGGTCTTGCCCACAGGGGCCTGGCTCTTGAACTCCGGGTCGATGTACCGCTGCCACAAGTCGGGCGGCTCCAGCACGTGCATGTCGCTGTCCAGGACTTTGAAGCCGTCTCTTACCATGTTTCACTCCAGCCTTAAGGTTGGGACATTATACCCAAGGGCGTACCCACAATCCACACGAGCGGCCCTGCGGCATCATTCCCGGCGGCGCCTCTGGTCGCGTTCCTGGCCCCCTCATCC
The DNA here is from genome assembly GCA_965224415.1 of Dehalococcoidia bacterium. Lineage (GTDB taxonomy): Bacteria > Chloroflexota > Dehalococcoidia > Lucifugimonadales > JAGWBF01 > DAOUJI01. The sequence goes on from CBDCZB010000004.1 coordinate 543,122, forward strand.
TAACCTTCTCCCGCCAGGGGAGAAGGGACGTTACTCCCTCGCCCTTGACGGGAGAGGGCTGGGGTGAGGGTGAAGAGTCGACGTCCCTGACGCAAGCGACCGGCTTCAGCGGTTATTCAACATCGGGATGCGTGGAGATGAACCGGGCCGACTTCTGGGGGTCCACCTGCGGAGCCCTGACCTCGACGCCGGAAGCCTCTTCCTGGAGCTTGAAGATGATAGTGCTATCCAGGTGTCCCCAACCCCGGTTCATTGCTTCCATCGCCCGTTGGAGACCCAGGTTGGCGATGGGCATGGGAACGTTGAACTCGCGTCCAAGCTCTGTAGCCAACGTAATGTCCTTGAAGGACAGTTCCAGGGCGAAGGTCGCGTCGTATTGGTCCCTGAACACCTTGGAGGGTAGGTTCTCGTGAAGGTAGCTCATGCGGCCCAAGGCGCCCCTTCTGACACATTCCCACAGGGCCTCGGCATCCACCCCGGCTTTCACGCCCAGGGTCAGACCTTCCGCAATGGCCATTCGGATCCCGTGGCTGGTCATGTTGTGCACCAGCTTGGCTATGGCCCCGGCGCCAACCTCTCCGGCGTAGAACACCTTGTCTCCCATGGCGTCGTACATGGGCTTTATCTTGTCGAATATCTCCCTGGGTCCCCCAACCATGATGGCCAGGTTCCCAGACGCGGCGCCCGATTTCCCGCCGCTGACCGGCGCGTCCATTACGTAGGCGCCCTTCTCCCGGAACTTGGGCTCGATCTCACGGATCAGTGTAGGCCTGCTGGTGGACATGTCGACGTAGACGCAGCCCGGCTTGATTCCTTCCAGCACGCCGTTGGCGCCCAGGGCAACGGCCTCCACTTCCTTGGGGCCGGGCAGCGACGTGAAGACCACGTCGCACCGCTCCGCAACGTCGGCGGGGGAGTCTCCCAGGCGCGCGCCTCGCTCGAGATAGGGTCTGGTGGCGCCTTCCCGGAGGTCGTGTACAACCATGTTGTAGCCGGCTTGTTGCAGGTTTGCAGCCATGCCGGAACCCATGTTGCCAAGTCCTATGTAGCCTACGTTTTCCATCTCGTCCTCCTTATTCCGATGATAAATCGTACGGGGCCGTAATCCCGACGCCAGGTCTAGGGATTCAGGACCAACTTGCCGAAGAAGTTGAGGCCTTCCATCGCTTCGTGGGCCTCCGACGCCTTCTCCAACGGGAAGACCTGGTGAATTGCAGGCTTGATCTTCCCCTTGTTCAGCATGTGGGTTATCTCCCGCATGTCTTTGTGGGAGCCCATAAAGAGGCCGAAGACGGTAATCGCCTTGGTGAACATCATGCCCAGATGGAGTTCAGCCCTGTATCCAGTGGTCACACCGCAATTGCCGTACCGTCCACCCCTCTTGAGAGAAGCGAACGCCGCCGGGAAGAATTCGGCGCCCACGTGGTCCACCACCACATCCACTCCCTCTCCATTGGTCAACTCCTTGACCCGCTCGGCGATGTCCTCTTCCTTGTAGTTGATAACCGCGTCAGCGCCGAGTTCCCGTGCCTTGGCCGCCTTTTCCTCGGAGCTGGTCGTTGCTATCACCCTGGCGCCGATGACGTCCTTGGCCACCTGGATGGCGGCGGCTCCCACACCCGCTGAAGCCGACAGCGCGAGGACCGTCTCCCACGGTTGCAGCTGGGCGTGGCGAACAATCATGTTCCACACGGGAAGGTAGGTGGTTGGAACAGCGGCGGCATCATCGTATGTTACGGCGTCGGCGATGGGGACTGCGTTTTCCTGGGGGACCGTTACGTACTCCGCGTAGCTTCCATCGCTCTGGGAGCCGAGCATGGTCGAGCGGCTGCACAGGTCATCCTTGCCCGTCAAGCAGTAAGAGCAGTGGCCGCAGCTGATTCGTGGGTTAATGATCACCCGGTCTCCTGGTTTCAGCCCAGTTACTCCCGTGCCGACCTCAGCCACATCCCCGGAGGAGTCTCCGCCCAGCACCAGAGGCGGGGGAAACTCCTTCCGCATCCCGCGAACGCCCGCCCTGGTGTACACGTCCAGCCTGTTGAGAGACGCCGCCTTTACTCTTACCGTCACGAAGTTGGGTTGAATAGCCGGGTCCGGCCGTTCGCCGTATATGAGAGCTTCTGGGCCGCCGTGGGACTCGATGTAGACTGCTTTCATCCCAGCCTCCTTGCGACGATGTTTCTAATCATTTCACTGGCCGCGCCGGCTGCCGCCTATTCCCCTTCCTGAAGAGTCATATGGCAGTTGGTGCACAGGAAGACAAGGGCCAGAGCTTCTTCATGGCTGGCCATCTGGCCGCAATGGGGCATGTCCAAGTCGGACTTCCAGGGTTGATGGAACCTGCCGCCGCACATCTGGCAACCCGCTTGATGGCAGTCGTCCAGGACTCCGTGGCAAACGACGCATATATCTCCCGAGTCTGCCAAAGGCTAGCCTCCCTTTGCCATGATGCTCTTCCTGGCCAGCTCCGTCTCTTCCTCCCGCGACCGGACCAGGCCTGTGATGCGCGCCTCTTTCAGTTTCTTGATGAGGTGTCCCACCATGGGACCTTCGTCTGCTCCCAGAGCGGCCAGATCCTTGCCCGTAAGGGCCGGTTTGACATTCCGCCAGGATTTCAGATACCGCCGCAGTGTGCAGGCCACATCAGGGTTCGGCGTCAACATAGACATGGCCTCTATGCTTTCGGGGGAGCGTGCATCCAACCATTCGGCCAAGTTCTGAGGAGACATGGCCGTCAAGTCCTGCTCCGAACGTTCGGCCAACTCCACGGTGTCCATAAACGTCTTGGCCCATCGGCTGGGCATCCTCAGACGCTGAATTATAGCCGTTCCATCGTTGTATGACACGCCACAAGCCATCACAGCAAGGCAAAGAAAAGGGGCGGCGCTCTGTACTCCCCAACTGATGCAATCGCGCAACCCCCTCTCCTTCTGGGAGAGGGTTGGGGTGAGGGCGCTTCCCAACGAAGGATGGATTGCGGCGAGGATTCCAAGCTCCTTGAAACGGTTGAGTGTCTCCAACGGGTCCGGCTCACGGAAGGCGAGGCCGAGTTCGTTACGTACCCTGTCGCCGCTGACAGTGTCCAGCGCCCCGGCTCTAACGGCCTCTCCAAGCCAGGTCTCCGTATCCTTCTCCAGTGACAACCCCAACCTGACCTCGTAACGGGCGGCCCTGAACAGCCTTGTGGGATCATCTACGAAGCTGTTGGAATGCAGCGCCCTTATCAGCCCCTCGTCCAGGTCCTTCTCACCGCCCAACGGGTCCAGCAGAGTTCCAGCGGTTTCGCCGGTCAGGGCCAAGGCCATAGCGTTTACGGTGAGGTCTCGCCGACTGAGGTCGTCGACAATGCTCCCTGGAGACACTTTGGGCAAAGCGCCCGGCCTGGAGTAGACCTCGGTCCGAGCGGTGGCAAGGTCAATGCGGCCTCCACCCAACTCCAATGTGGCGACCCCGAACCTACGATGGGGCTTAAGTCTTGCGCCGGTCCTGGCTGCTGCTTCTGAAGCCAAGCCGATGGCGTCGCCTTCAACCGCTGCGTCCAGGTCCGTTAAAGGCTCCTCACGGAGAAGGTCGCGAATGCCGCCGCCCATCAGGAAGAGAGGCGTCCCAAAATCCTGAGCGGTTCGAACGACAACCTGAAAAAGGGCCAGGCCGGACGGAGGCAGTGAAGATTCCAGGCGGGAGAGCAAGTGTGAATCAGATGGGAGCATCCTCATGGGGGAACCGGGACATTATAGCACAATGGTCGAAAGCCGCCCGGAAAATGCTGTGATGGTCGGTGTTGTTGTACTTAATTTCACAAATCAATTGACCTAGGCGTGAGGTTAATCTTAGAATTTGATTAAATGTATTCTGATTTCCAGTTTGAAACGTCCGGCCTTGAAGGTCTGACGGCCCAGGCATCAATCCCGAAAACGGCGCCGGTATCTGGGGCGGAAAGGCTGTTTCCGTGACGATGTCATACCGACCCATAAGCATCGACGCTCCCGATGATGTGCCGGAAGTTGTCATAATGCGGCTCCCACAGTATATCCGGGTTCTGGAGCTGCTGGAGGCTGACGGGGCTGAGATGGTGAGCTCTCAACAGCTTGGCGAGATGCTGCAAGTCACTCCCGCACAAATCAGGAAGGACCTCAGCTATTTCGGCCGTTTTGGAAAGCAAGGCAGGGGTTACAGCGTAAGTCGTCTCCAGGCCGAGCTCAAGGACATCATGGGGCTGAACCGTCGCTGGAACGTGCTTCTGGTGGGAGTCGGAAGGCTTGGACGGGCCATCCTCGGATACCCGGGTTTCGCACCCGAGGGATTCAAAATCGTCGCCGCTTTCGACGCCAACCGACGTATGGTCGGCAAGCTTGTGGGTGACCTGAAAGTTCGCTCTATGGACGACCTGATCGAGGTCGTGGAAGAGTTGGACATCCGAATCGGCGTCGTGGCCGTTCCGGGTAGATACGCTCAGAAGGTCATCGACCGGCTGGTGGACTGTGGAGTGACGGCAATCATGAACTATGCCCCCATAACGCCTCAAGCGAGGGACGGGGTGAAGATCAGGAACATTGACCCGGTGCTGTCGCTCCAGACCATGACTTACTACCTGCTGGCCGAGAGGCCGAAAGCTATAAGCTAAGACTGACCCGGGGGAGGAGCCGCCCTGGGGCGCCTTCTCCTGGCGATGCGAACGCGCACCTCCGCTCTGCGTACTGCGGCCACGGCTCTTTCCAGGTCCAAGTCGGAAGTGCGGCTGGAGAGTCGTTCCTGAGCCCGCTGGACCGCCACCTGGGCCCGCTGTTCGTCGATTTCGTCGTCCCTCTCACAAGCGTCAGCCAGAATCATCACCCGGTTGGCAATGACCTCCATAAACCCGCCCGTCACAGCAAGATATGTCTCCTCACCGTTCCGGCGCAGCATTATCTCGCCAGGTTGTAAGGCTGTCATCAGCGGGGCATGGTTGGGGAGAATGCCCAGTTCACCCTCGACGCCGGGAGCAGTGAGCACATCTACGTCGTCGGAGTAGACCTCTCGTTCGGCTGTGATTATCTCGACTCGCATAGGCATGGCCGGCTACTCCGCCTGCATTCGCTGGGCGGTTTCAATCACCTCGTCAATCGTTCCGGTCATATAGAAGGCCTGCTCCGGCAGATCGTCGTGCTGCCCTTCCAGGATTTCTGTGAAACCTCTGACCGTTTCACGCACCGGAACATACTTGCCGCCCATCCCGGTGAATGTCTCCGCAACGAAGAAGGGTTGGGTCAGGAACCTCTGGATGCGCCTGGCCCTGGCAACCGTCGTCTTGTCCTCCTCTGAGAGCTCTTCGATTCCGAGAATCGCAATGATGTCCTGGAGGTCCCTGTAGCGCTGGAGCACCTGCTGGACGCCCCGCGCCACCCTGTAGTGCTCCTCTCCAACGATCCTGGGTTCGAGCATCCTGGAGAAGGAGGCCAGGGGGTCCACGGCGGGATACAGACCTTGAGAAGCCAGCGCCCGCTCCAACGAGACGACCGCGTCCAGGTGGCCGAAGGTGGTGACAATGCCCGGGTCTGTGTAGTCGTCGGCGGGAACGTAAATCGCCTGGAACGAGGTGATCGAGCCTTTGGTGGTGGACGTGATCCGTTCCTCCAAGGCTCCCATCTCGGTGCCCAGGGTGGGCTGGTAACCCACAGCCGAGGGCATCCTGCCCAGAAGGGCCGACACTTCCATGCCGGCCAGGATGTAACGGTAGATGTTGTCGATGAACAGAAGCACGTCCTGGCTTTGCTCATCCCGGAAATACTCGGCCATGGTCAGGCCAGTGAGGCCGATGCGGGCGCGCACCCCAGGCGGCTCGTTCATCTGCCCGAACACCAGTACCGTATTGCCCATGACCCCTGAGTCCTGCATTTCGTGCCACAGGTCGTTGCCCTCGCGGGAACGTTCCCCCACGCCGGAGAACACCGAAACTCCCTTGTGGACCTGGGCTATGTTGCGGATGAGCTCCATGATGATGACCGTCTTGCCCACTCCCGCTCCGCCGTATGCGCCAATCTTCCCGCCCTTCAAGAAAGGGGTGACCAGGTCGAACACCTTGATGCCCGTTTCGAGAATCTCGGTGCCGGTTCCCTGTTCTTCAAACGGCGGCGGCGCCCGGTGGATGGGCCAGGTCTGGGCAGCCTCCACGGGACCCAGGTTGTCCAGGGGCGTCCCCGTCACGTCGAACAGCCTGCCGAGGGTCTCCGGCCCTACCGGCACGGACACGGGGTTGCCGGTGTCGTCGGCCTCCACCCCTCGGGCCAGACCCTCCGTCGGGCCTAGGGCCAAGCAGCGGACCCAGTTGTTGCCTATGTGCTGCTCCACTTCCAGCACCAGCTTTTCGCCCTGGTTGTCAATCTCCAAGGCGTTGAAGAGGGTGGGCAGCCCGTCCGGCGGGAACTCGATGTCCACCACCGTTCCGATTACTTGTACGACCTTGCCTTTTGCCATGGCTCCTCCCGAATGGGACTAATACATTGGAACCGAGGACAGGGAACCGAGGACAGTTCTTGTTGTGCTCGGGCCCTATCCTTCCAGGGCGGCGGCGCCGCCTATGATGTCGAGCAGCTCGTTGGTTATGCTTTCCTGCCGCACTTTGTTGGCGACCAGCGTCAGATCGGAGGCCATTTCATCGGCGCTGTCCGTCGCGTTTCGCATCGCCACCATTCTGGCCGACTGCTCCGACGCGTTAAGCTCCAGCAACGCGTGGTATATCTGCATCTCTACGAACCGGGGAAGCAGCGAACCCAGCACTGTCAGGCTGTCCGGTTCGTATATGTACCCCACGCGGCTCTGTGACGTGAGTTCCGCAGGTTCGATGGGCAGCAGCTTTTGTACGATCGGCCTCTGGAGGGTGGTGTTTACGAACTCAGCGTATCCCAGATAGACCTCGTCGGCATCTCCGGAGCTAAACTGGTCAATGACCATGCCGGATATGGGCGTCGTATCCGCCACGGTGGGCCGGTCGCCCATGTTTATAAACACGGCCCTTACGTCCTGCCCGTACCTGACCATGAAGTCCCGGCCCTTGCGCCCGACGGTAATGAGGCTAACGGGGGCTTCCTGTTGCGCGATAAACTGGGCCGCTCGTCGGTTCAGGTTGGAATGCAGTCCGCCGCAGAGGCCCCTGTCAGGAGACATAAGGACCAGCTGGACCTTCTTTACGGGCCTGACCTGCAACAACGGATGAGGAGGCCCCGAGTCCTCGCCGGGCTGGGCCGCAAGGTCGGCGATTACTGTGCTTATCTTTTCGGAATAGGGGCGTCCCGCCAGCACCGAGCTCTGGGCGCGCCGCATCTTGGACGCGGCGATCATCTCCATCGCCTTGGTCACCTTGCCGGTGTTTTCGATGCTGCGGATTCGCCGTTTTATCTGTCTTAGGCTTGGCATGACGTTCGACTACTCTTGGGCCGCTTGCTCGGCCAGGAAGGCGGCTTTGAACTCGGAAATCGCCGTTTTCAAGGACTCCTCCGTCGCCTCATCCAGGTTCTTGGATTCGGCAATGGTCCTGCCTATATCGGGGTTGGCGGTGTCCAGGTGTTGTAGCAGCTTCACCTCGAACTCCTGGCATTTGTCCAGAGGAATGTCGTCCAGGTCGCCGTTGTTAACGGCGAAGAGAATGGCGACCTCTTTTTCCAAGGGCATGGGTTCGTACTGAGCCTGCTTCAGTATCTCCGTGCTGCGCTGTCCCCGTTCAAGCTGCTGCCGGGTGGCCCTGTCCAGGTCGGCGGTCCCGAACTGGGCGAAAGTGGCCAGCTCCCTATACTGCGCAAGGTCGAGACGCAAGCGTCCCGCCACTCGACGGATGGCCCTGGTCTGGGCCGCACCGCCCACACGAGAAACGGAGAGGCCCACGTTCACGGCGGGGCGTATGCCGGAGTTGAAAAGCTCCGGCTCTAGGTATATCTGGCCATCGGTAATGGAAATCACGTTGGTGGGCACGTATGCGGAAACGTCGCCCGCCTGAGTTTCGATGATCGGCAGGGCGGTCATGGAGCCGCCGCCGTGCTCGTCGTTGAGACGGGCGGCCCTCTCCAGAAGCCTGCTGTGGAGGTAGAAAACGTCACCGGGGTACGCTTCGCGTCCGGCGGGGCGCCTGAGCAGAAGGGACATCTGCCGATAGGCCCAAGCGTGCTTAGTCAGGTCGTCATAAACTATGAGGACATCCCTGCCCTGCTCCATGAAATACTCGCCTATGGCGGCGCCTGCGTACGGGGCAATGTACTGGAGGGGCGCCGGGTCGGAGGCGTTGGCGGCCACCAGTATGGTGTGGTCCATGGCCCCGTTTTCCTCCAGGTTTCCCAGCACCTGGGCCACCTTGCCCTGCTTCTGCCCTATCGCAACGTAGATGCAGACCAGGTCCTCGCCTTTCTGGTTGATGATTGCGTCGATGGCTATGGCCGTCTTCCCGGTGGAACGGTCGCCAATAATCAACTCCCGCTGGCCCCTGCCGATGGGGATCATGGAGTCGATGGCCTTAATACCTGTCTGCACGGGAGTGTCCACAGACTTTCTGGTCACCACGTTGGGGGCGATTTTCTCCACGGGTCGGGCGCCATCGGACTGGACCGGACCCTTGCCGTCAATGGGTCTGCCCAGGGCGTCTATGACCCGGCCCATCAGGCCGGGTCCCACCGGCACTTCAATGATGCGCCCCGTGGCCCTGACGATGTCTCCCTCCTTGACCGCGTTGGGGTCGCCCATGATGGCGGCTCCCACCGTGTCCTCTTCCAGGTTAAGGGCCAGCCCCAGCACCTCGTTGGGAAACTCCAGTATCTCGTTGTAGCGGGCGCCTTGGAGTCCCTGCACCCGGGCGATGCCGTCTCCCACTTCGACGACGGTGCCCACGTCCACCAGACTAAGCTCAGCGCCGAACTCCTCGATTTGACGCTTGAGCACCGATACGATGTCTTGACCACGAGTGGTCATGCTCTACCTCCCGGCGTGTTGACCAGGTTCATGCCCCGGTCTCCATGGTCTCTCTTTGCAGCTGTCTACCCATTCTTTCCAGGCGGGTCCTGGCACTTCCGTCGATGAGCTTGTCTCCTACCCGCATGACCAGGCCACCCAATATTCCCGGGTCCACCTGGGTATGAAGCTCCACCTCTTTCTCAAGCAACTGTTCCAGGAAATTCTTGACCTGGTCTTTTTCTGCGTCGTCCAAGTCCACTGCAGACCAGACCTCCACGTCCTCCCTGCCCCGCCTCTGGTTCAGCAGCCTCAAGTACCAATCCTCTACTTGACCAACCTGGCCGGTGCGGCCCCTGGATATTAGGAGAGACACGAGGTTCTGGACTATAGGGTCGGCTGATGAAAAGGCCTCGCTGATGACCTGCAACTTATTGGCGAGAGGGACTTTAGCGTGTTGTAGGAAGGCCCTCAGCTCATTATCCTGGACGGCCTCGGATATGGCCGCCAAGTCCCCGGCCCATTCATCGACCCGGTCCCTATCTACGGCCAAATCGAATATGGCCTGCGCGTATCTCTTTGCTGACGTGCTGCTGGGCATGGCCGGGCGCTACTCCCTGGGCATCCGTTCGCCCTCTTCCAAGACCTGGGCTATCAGTTCGCCGTGGGCTGTGCGGTCCAGGGAGCGTTGAATTACCCGCTCGGCGGCGGTCATGGCCAGGTCCGCGAAATGGCCTCTGACCTCGGCCACTGCGGCGTCCCGTTCCCGCTGAATCTCCTCCCGGGCCCTGGCGATGAGAGCATCGGCGTCCTGGCGGGCACGAGCTTCCTCTTGTTCCCTGAACTGCTCAGCGGCGGTGCGGGCCTGGTCCAGCAGTCTCTGCCCTTGCAGTCTCGCCTCGTTCAACTGTTGCTGTGTGTCGGCCTGGGACGCGGCAGCTTCCTCGCGGGCTCTGTCTGCGGCCTCAAGGCTCTCTTTAATCCGTTCCGACCTCTGGTCTATCATCCTCAAGATGGGCTTGTAGGCGACCAGGTAGAGCAACACCAGAAGTATGGCGAAGTTCACCAAATAGATAATTAGTGTAGGAACGTGAAGTCCTAAGCTCTCCACGGCTCACCCCTACTTTGACGTTGTTCTGCCTAAAATACGAAACCGATCATAATCGCCGCGACCAGTGCGTAGATGCCCAGCGCCTCGGCGAAGGCGATGGCTAGAATCATGTTCGTCTGTATGGCGCCTCTGGCCTCTGGATTGCGCCCGATGGCGTTCATGGCCGCTGCGCCCAGGATTCCTATACCGATGCCCGGCCCAATAAGGCCAAGCCCTATGGCCAAGCCTGCTCCCAGCATCTTGGCAGCGTCTTCACCTATTTCCTGTGCGGCCACGCTGGCGGCTATCAAGTGCAGGATCTCCATGTTTCCTCCCTTACCGAATTGTGGTTTCCGGTCTTGCCAAGCTTTCGGTTAGTCCTGCCTGGACGAATAGATTGCGTAGATGCCGCCCAAAGCGGCGGCGGCTATCCCCACAGTGGCTGCTGCTAACAACAGAACGATTACGTCCACAACTCTCCTCCTAAGGCGACTCTACGGGCTAATGGCCTTCTTCCTCATGATGGGGGGTCATAGCCACGGCTGCAAACACCAACGTCAGTCCGGCGAATATCAGGGCTTGTATGAACCCGACCAACAACTCCAGTCCGTACACGAACAGAGTTGCTGCGAAAGGCACCAGGAACGCCGATATTAGCACCAGTATCTCTCCGGCGGTCATGTTGCCGAAAAGCCTGAAAGTGAAGCTGATGACCCTGACAAATTCGCTGAAGGCTTCAAGAGGGCCTATAAACGCGAAGTCCAGGAACCCCTGGAACGCTTCCAGTGGCTTCAACCGGAACAGGCCGGAGAACCCGCGCTTAAGACTCCCCAGCCGGATGAACTTGCCAAAGTATGGGAACTTTATCAGCCACAGGCCGAGGAACTCTACGAACACGAATGACACCAGCGCCAACGCCAGCGGCATGTTCAAGTCGGTGCCAGCGGGCCGGAGCAGGTGTATCGTTATCGTCTCGTCACCAAATTTCCAGAAACCGCCCTCTCCGTAGCCCAGGGCCTGGTACAAGGGAATCAACCCGATCCAGGCGTTGAACATGACGAACAGGAATATGGTGGCTATCACGGGGAACACCAAGCGCCCCTTGTCCCTGCCAACCACACTCTCTACAAAGTTCAACAGCCCCTCGATGATGGACTCAAGCACGTTCTGGAAGCGGCCGGGCACGAGCTTCATCCTGCGCGTGCCGATAACGAACACTATGAGCAGCAGCGCTGACACCACCCAGGCCGACAGGATAGTGTTGCTTATGACGAATCCGCCAGGGAAGGGGCCGTCATCCACCAGGGTTTCTCCGTCTTGGTCCGTTCGCTCCCCGTGGAAGTCATGGAGATCATCTGGGTGCAGCTTTTCCTCGTGCTCGGCGTCGAGGAAGTCCAGGTAGCGTTGACGCTCGCTGAAGGGAAAGACGGTCTGGGCCGGGAGGTGTATGGAGGGTTCTGGGATGATGCCTTCGGCGGTCTTGCCCGCCGCCTTGTCCTCGCTGGACTGTGTGAATGCTGCGCCGATGGCGCCGGTGATGATTCCTGCAAGAAAGAGAGCCACCAGGGCCAACAACCCTAGAATGGCTAATCTCTTGGTCCCTGTGGACACTTAGGGGTTACTCCCCTTTTCGCCGGCGTCCTTATCGTTTTCCTTCAGCATTGGCTGGACCAGCTTATATACTCCGTAGAAGGCGGCGGCCGTTCCCACCAAGACGCCCAGAAGTGTAAACAGGGGGCGGGTTCCCGTAAGGCTGTCCAGCCCAAGGCCTCCGAGGACTCCTACCACAATGCAGGAGGCAACGTACCAGCCTACGCCCACAAAGCGCAGGGCTGTTCCCAAAGGGCACCCCCTAAAAACCTAGCGAATCCTATCACTTACCCTTGGGCAAGTCAACAGGATTCCTGTTGACGGCGGGCGGCCCAAACAACGCCGGGCCAAGTCGATTTAGGAGCTGCTCTGGGGCTTGTCGAAGTCTTCCAAGTCCAGACTGTTGATGAAGTCGGTGAAGGCGGACATGCGGCGGAGGTCTTCTTCCTTTACCTCGGGGTCAACTCCCTCGCCGCCTTCCACGGGTTCTCCGGGCAGGATGGGTTTCCCGGTTTCCTTGTCCATCAAGATTCCGGCCTTTTCCAGCACCTGGTCCTCGGCGTAGATGGGCACGTCCACCCTGACGGCAAGGGCTATGGCGTCGCTGGGGCGGGAATCGATTTCCAGGTTGTTGCCGTTCATGCTGATGGTGATTTTGGCGTAGAAGGTGTCGCTCTCCAGGCCGCTGACCAGTATGTGGCTGACTGAGGCTCCCACAGTTTCCAGCACCGACCTCAAAAGGTCGTGGGTCAGGGGCCGCGGCACGGCGATGTCCTGGAGCTTGACGGCTATGGCGTCCGCCTCGGCGGGGCCTATCCAGATGGGCAAGTACCTGTCGGAGTCCTTCTCCTTCAGGATGACCACCCTCTGGTAGTTCATCATGCTTACTCTTATGCTGTCGATTACCATCTCCGGCATCAGCGGGGAGCCTCCAATCGGGTTCGGGGAGCGTTAACCGTGGGAATGATTGTAGTCTTGCGTTTGTTTGAGTGTCAACCCGAACCAAGTCGAAACAGGCGTGGTTGGGGGCCTAGGAGGCGTCGTTCTGGTGGATATAGGCGTAGAACTCAGAGCTCCACCATTCTTTGTCCAGCCGACGGTCCAGGAAGTAGCCCAGGGCGTCGTCCCACGCCTCCAGGTCTGTCGCTACGTCCTTGAAATAAGAGAAGTCCTCCTTCAGTTCATGCCCGATGCTCTCCTCTTTCCTGGCCTCGTTGGACCGTCGATAGCTGTCCTCCGGGAACCACAACAGGTTCTTCAAACGCTCCGAACGTTGGAAGTCCAGCAAGTGTTTCCCGTCTCTGCCTGAATGGTTGTCGTTAAGGAGGATGGCTTGGGAGGACGGCGGGCCGTCCAGAGCGTTGCAGTAGCTCTGGTACCCATCTTCCGACTCGGTCTTATAACATTTGAAGACCGCGCTCCCGTTCTTCTGCTCCCACCGCACGTACCAGTTCATGGGATACCAGACTTCGTAGTCGATTTCCACCGCTTCGCGAGGAGCCTGAGCCGTTAGGACGTCCTCGTTCAACGAATCAACAGCGGACACTATGTCGGCGCTCCCCTGAGCATACGAGAGCATCTCGATCGGGTCGTCATCGTAGCTGTAGCTGGCCCTGAAGGACACAAAGACGCTGAACCCCAGCAATAGGGAGGCCAAGCCCAGTCCGGCGGCGGCGGCGCTCAGATTAAGGGGAGTCCGAGCCAGGACATAGAACAGCCCCACAGTCATGCCGCAAACGACGCCCAGAAGCCCCCATTGCTGCCACGCCGTAAGGTCTCCGGCGCCGGTGTACTTCTGAAGAAGATATATGCCCGACAATAAAATAAGAGGGGTCAGGAAAATAGGATATAGCGCAGCGCCAGCCAGCGCCCTCCTCCACCGGATGTTGTCGATGAGACGGCCCAGGAACATGCCTGCCAGGAAGATGAAGGGGACGGCCATGTTCACCAGGAGCCAGGGCATCTTCTCCGAGGCCAGGGTGTACGCCAACAGAGTGGCCAGCGCCCAGAAACCCAAGACTGCTCCGAAAAGGTTGCCCTTCCGGATGAAGTAAACGACTGCAATGCCGCCGAAGATCAGCGGGAGGAACTCATATATTGACCCAATCATGAAGTGATAGAACCAGGGTTGGCCGCCTCTGGCCACGTCCTGCTGCTCCACCCAATAGCCCAGTCCTTGCCACGAACCCGTATACAGCCCGCCGAACCTATTGCACAGACTTTGGAAGGCGTTCCCCACTTCGGTGGGACAGAAGCCGTGGCTCTGGGTGAAGAAGCCGAACACGCTGGTGTAGAAAAACGTCCAAATGGCATAGAAGATTGCGGCGCTGATAAGCCATACCCGCCACGACCATGCAAGCCCTATGATTACGGACACCAGCAGAGCCGTGAACAGGACAATGAAGGTGACTAAGTAGTCGCGCCCGAGCACGCCGGTGGGGAAAGCGAGAAAAATGTACACGAGGGTGACTGCCACGGTCAGCGGGACCACCAGCTGTGCCAACTGCCTGCCCGTTCGAGTAAAAATGACCAGCCCCATAGGGACCAGAAAGATGACGGCCGCGATCACGGCATTCGCTGCAGTCGGAATGCCAATAATTGGGAAGCTGAGGAAGGGCGCCTGCCATACCGGCAGACCCACTTCGGTCACACCGTCGCTGACCAGGTTCACGCCGCTGAAGGCGCTCAAGGGAATCGCGGCGAGAGCCGACCACTGGGGCAGGGTCAGCGTAATCATAAAAAGGAGGAAAATCGGGGCGCGGCTGAGGTCGCTCGATCGTATCTTTCCCAACGCCCAGGGTATCAGCTCGGGCAGAGAGAGGAGGAACAGGGCCGCGCCGAATATTCCCACAACGATGTAGCTGGTCTCCTTGGTGGCGAATATCAGGGCCAGCAAGCCTGAGGCTATGTACAGATACCGATTCTTCCCCTCCTTCAGGTATTTCCACATCAACAGGAGCAAGGCCGAGGCGAAGAACGCTATGAGTATGTCATTGCGACCGAACCTGCTGAAGTACATCAGGCTGGGGGACAGCGCCAAAATCAGCGAGGTGACCAGGGCTCCCGCCCTGCCCATATAGTTGCGGAAGAAGTAGGGCAGCATTGCCAAAGCGGCGCCGAAAAGCACGTAGCCCAGTCTGGAGGTGAAGTCGGAGTCGCCGAATATCTTGAAGATGAAGGCGACCATGTGCACCTGGAAGGGGCCGTGCATCCAGGGGCTGTGGGAATAGCCCTCGCCCTCCGCCATTCGCCAGGAGTAGTGGACGTGGAGGCTTTCGTCGTAGTGCATGGTGCGGCCGTCCAGGTCCCACAGCCTGAGTCCAAGAGCCACTGCCGCAATTAGAAGGAAGAGCGCAAGCTCCCATCCCATGCGGGGCTTTAACCCTTCCCAAACACGATGCGCAAGGGAGGGCCTGGACGCCGAAGCTGTCGGTGTAATGCTAACCTGCTCGGCCATTTTCCCTGTGAATAACCTCTGACTCAAAGGGCGTTCTCTCGTATATCACTACGCCGCCCCACTGCATGACGGGTTTCAAGAATGAGCCGAATTCGTCCAACTGTAACGGACCATATTTTGACCGTTCCCGCGAACCGGCGTACACGTAGCGTATGTCGTAGGCGTCCAACAGCTGGCGCACTCGTACTTGGTCTCCGCTGGTGTAAATCTCTTCAACGAACCTCTCTCGCTCGCCAAAAACGTCTAGATGGCCCCGCCATTGACGCTGGTGTCCTGGCCAGTTCACCAGCGTGGCCAGTCCGGTGGCTGCGGCGACCCTTCCGAACTCCGTATAGCTGTCTCCAACGGCCTCTACGATGCGGCCCCTCGGAGCTTCATCCCGCAGCCAGACGACCGCTGCGTATTCGTCGGGACTAAAACGCTTCAGGTAATCCAGGCCGTCCAGAGAATCCCCGCCGCCGTGGATGTATACGTCTCTAGCCGAGGCCACGGGGAAGTATAACGCTCCAAGAATCAAGACTGCCACTATGCCCAACCACCCGACCTTCAAAATGCTTCCCATACCCGTCGGCACAACGGGCTTGGCTCCAACGGCGGTCTGCTCTACGGTTGTGTCGTCCGATTCATCCTCTGCGTCTGCCGGGCGGCGCCAGACGTAGTACAGACCGGCGGCTGAAACGACGCCCAGCAATATCCACGCCTGGTAGTACACCTTGAAGATGGTGTTCATACGGGTGCCGAACAGGTCCGACAGGTAAAAGAGCTCGGACCCCATAAGCAGGTAGAAAGCAAGCGCCGCCAGAACAAGCAAATACGACACCGCTGGGTTGGCCCCGGCGCGTTCCCTAAGAACGAGTGCATAGAGGGCTGCTCCTACGATGACCATCGCCGGAATCAGGCGGGCGAACCTGACGACTATGTCGCCCAAAGCCGCCCCAACGCCGCCGTCGAAAGGACTCACCGCCAACTTGGCCGCCACCCACAAGACAAAAGGGAGGATGGATATTGCAATCGCCGTACCCAGCAGCCCTGGGTTCCGGGCCGTAACTCCGGGAGTCCTGAGCCCCTGCTTTATCATGAACCCGCCAACTATGGCCAGTGGAAGCCCCCAAATCATCAGGAAATGAATGGGTCTGGTGCTCATAGCGTCCTTGACCGGAAGAATTCCCGACGCCTGGCTGCTCAAATCGGCATAGAAGGGCAAGTAGGCAATAACAGCGACTGCCAACACGGGAACCAGCCACCCAAGCATGGGCGCCAACGCCTGCACACTGATTCCACGGTTCCCAACAGCCTTAGCGGCCGCCGCAATCGCCAATAACGCCGCCATAACCGGGAAGTCCCAGATGTTTATGAAAGCCAGCCCTCCCAGGAGCAGCCCTATGGCGATTCCCTCCCACGGACGGGTTAGCAGACGCCTGAAATCTAATTGCTCTGGAGACAGGAACAAGTTGAGAATCAGGGCAAGGTTGAGGACTAGGAAAGGCAGGGAATTGACGTGGGCATGCAAGTCGCCCAGCAAGAAACTGAAAAATGGGACCTCGGTGATGGTGTAGTCCAGGCTTACGCCCTCCACCACCGTGTCGATTATTCTAGAAGAGCGCCACCACCAGAAATAGCTGTCGGGAAAGAACCCCCGGCTGGCATTGGTGTTTTCGTCCAGGCCCTTTATTCCCAGCCAGTCCCAAAACCCAGCCCCTCCCAAGCCTGCGGCGTTGATTAGCTCGGCTACTCCTTCCAGGTTTCCCAGGACTAATATGAACACGGGAGCGGCCAGGGCGAATGGGATGGCCGACTTAATCCCGGCTCCCATGATGCGGACCAAGTTCAATGCCAGGCAGAAAGCGCCCCCCGCGGCCAGAGCCGCGATAAGGGCTATGGACAGGTTGTAAGAGACACTGGACGGGATAGCCGTCAGCTTGGTCAGGAAGGCCATCATAAAGTGGCCGAAATAGTAGTAGCTGATGGAGTGGCCGGACAGCCAGTGGTCTTCAGGAGGGAAACTCTCGCTCTTGACTATCGAGTTGAGAAAGCCAAAGTCCATGGGCTGCTCGGTGTGGTTTATGGCCGGAGCGAACGACGCCAACGCAACCCATATTAAGAAGAAGGCCAGGAAGACCAGCTCTGCAGCGATGATGGCCGTCCGTTCCCGCCTCAAGAAGGCCAGGACATCCGGCCCGTTTCTCCAAAGAATCATGGCCGACGGCACAGCCAGCGCCGCCACGACCACGACGGCGGCCCACTGGACGTTGGGGAGGACCCCAGCCAGCCCCAGCGCCCAGAACAGATAGGCCGCAAGAAGCAGGCCAATGGCCTTGGAAAAGATGATTCCCCGGTCAGGCAGAGAACCAAGCAGCCGGTACGTCATCGGCAGGGTGATGACACCGACGACCTCGATAACGATGAGCCAGATTAGCGCTTGGTGCAACTCAATGCTGTTGGGCTATTTGTTGGGATGAATGGGCCCCAATGGGAGAAGCGGCTTTCGGTCGTCGCAAGGCGTGTCAGCCGGAAACCGGTTCCAATATGGCTTCTACGAACTCTTCCGGATCGAACACCGCCATGTCCTCCAGCTTCTCACCCGTTCCTATGAACAATATAGGCAACCCCAGGCTCTCTCTGATTGCGAGCACGATGCCGCCCTTGGCAGTGCCGTCCAGCTTGGCCAGAAACACGCCGGTGCAGCCCACGGCTTCGGTGAAGGACTTGGCCTGGGCAAGCCCGTTGTGCCCTGTGGTGGCATCGAGAATAAGCAGCACTTGGTGGGGAGCTGCGGAGTCCAGCCGCCCGATCACCCTCACAATCTTCTTGAGCTCTTCCATAAGGTTGGACTTGGTGTGGAGGCGCCCCGCAGTGTCGATAATGAGCACGTCGGCTTTCCGCGCCCTGGCCGCCTGGAACGCGTCGAAAGCCACGGCCCCGGGGTCGGCCCCCTGGCGATGGCTGATAACGTCAACTCCCGCTCTTTCTCCCAGAGCCTGAAGTTGCTCTATAGCTGCGGCGCGGAAGGTGTCCCCCGCCCCCAGCAGCACCCGCTTTCCTGCTTGCTCGAAGTGATGGGCCAGCTTGGCTATGCTGGTGGTCTTGCCGGCGCCGTTGACCCCCACCACCAGGACCACCAGGGGCGTTTCCGAAAGCTCGGTCTCGGCGTTCAAGTCCGACGGTGAATCGCTTTTAAGACCGGCCAGGAGTTCCAGTTTCAGGGCCTCGAACACCTGCTGCGGGTCGTTGTATTTCCGGTCGGAGGTGATGGTCCGGAGACGGCCCACCAGGTTCAAGGAAGTTTCGACGCCCACGTCCGCCGAAATCAGGACCTCTTCCAGTTCCTCCCATACACTGTCGTCGAGCTGGGACGACCGGAGGACTCCCATGATTTTCCCGAACCACGTGTCCCTGGACTTGCGCACACCCTGCTGGGTGCGCTCTTTCGTCTCGTTGGGGTCTCTTCTCAGGAACCGTAGCATGACGTTTCGATGCGCCTAAGTCGGCAATGACCGGAAATGTTGGAACCCGTTTTCCGCAGCCATCTTTTCGGCGTCGGACTTGCGCTTGCCGTGTCCGTTACCCACAACCTCGCCGTCGACCATGACCTCCACATTGAAGAGCTTTTCGTGGTCGGGGCCTTGGACGTCGACTAACCTGTATCTGGGTGAATTCATCCCCTGCCGTTGCACCAATTCCTGGAGTCTGGACTTGGGGTCCTCGGGGACTGCTCCTTCAGCCAGAAGGGACTCCACCTCATCTCCTATTGCGGCAAGGACGAACCGTTTGGCCGCGTCATGACCGCCGTCCAGGAACAAGGCCCCTACAACGGCCTCGAAAGCCGCAGCCAGGTTCGACTCCCGCTCCCGGCCCCCGGTGGACTCTTCTCCCTTGCCCAGCTTCAACGATCGGCCCAAGTCCATCTTTTGGGCAACCTTTGCCAGGGAGGTCCCGCGAACCAGCAAGGAACGCAGCTTGGTCAACTCACCCTCTAGGAGATCGGGCCGCCGCTTGTAGAGCTCGGCGGTGACAATCAGGTTCAACTCGGAGTCGCCCAGGAACTCCAGGCGTTCATACGACTCCAGGGAGCTTCTCGCAGGCCGAGACTCGTTTATGTAGGAAGGATGCACCAAAGCTTGCGCCAGCAGCGCAGGGTCTTTGAAACGCAAGTCTAACTGCTTCTCCAACGAAGTACGCTTGAAGGACCAACCTTTGGGCAATTGTTCCCTCCGGGGCAAAGGTCTCGATGACCGATGGTCGCGAGAACGAGCCGTAGGGCATTGGGTTGCGCCTGAAACCGCCCGTGGTGGATTCTATCACCCGATACTTGAATATCAAAGAAGCGGCCCCGTCATGTCCGCTCCGGTTAGAGCTGCTTCACGAACCCGTCGTCGCCAGCATCTCCTCGGTGATTTCGGCCAGCTTCTCCTCGGTCAGGGGGCCTTGCCAAAACCGGAATATCTCGCCTTCGGCGGTGATGAATGCTGTGGCGGGTATGCCCAGGACCCGGTAATTCTTTATGACATCCTCGTCGTCAGTGTATCCCGCCGGGAAGGTGATGCCCAGTTCTTCCAGCAGGTCCCTGCCGTCGTCCCTGGCGCCCAGCCCGAACAATGCTCCGACGTCGAGGCCGAACATGTTGATTTGGTCCTTGTGAGTGTCGTAGAAGGCCTGGAAGTCTGGGAGTTCCGCTCTGCAGGGAGGACAAAGCCCGCCCCAGAAGTTGATCGCCAGGGGTTTGCCCTGGAGGTCGCTCAGTTCCAGGGTGTCCCCGCCCAGTACCTCCGAGCCTTGGTAGACGTTAATGGTGAAGTTGGGGGCAGGCTTCAGGTTTCGGGACTGGTCTTCCACGTCTCTGGTGAAGGTGGGAGTCGGACTGTCACCGTCGGAACCGCCAGAGCCTCCACATGCCCCGGCGACAGCCAACATGCCTACAGCCGCTGCCGCAAGCAATAGCGCCCCGACAAGTCTCGTGAAACGGACGCGGAGGGTGGACTTCAACATGTGTACGAAAACTTCCTTCCTGAAGGACTTTACATCCTTGTGTGGCCCGACCTTCAGCAAGATAGGACAGGCTTCCTACTTCTTTCTACGCCTATGGGCCGCTCCCGGTTCCATGTGTGCCGGAAGGAATCTGCGAGACTATTTCGAAGTATCTAACCAGCGCCCTAATGCCCCCTGAAGCCTGGCCCCAGTCGAAATGCTCGTTGGGGCCGTGATAGCTGTGCTCCGGAAGGCTGAGGCCTATGAAGGTTATGGGAGCATCCAGCTGTTCTTGCATGGTCACAACGGCGCCTATGGAGCCTCCCTCCCGGATGAAGGCGGGACTCTTGCCGAATCCGTGACTGATGGCGTCCCTTGCGGCATCTGAATATGGCCCTTGGAACTGCCCAAGATAAGGCTTCAAGGAGCCTCCGTCTTCCACTGTCACGTCGGGATTGAGTTCCTTCACCCGGCGCCGCAGCAGGTCCATCACGTCGTCGGGGTCCTGGTTGGGCACGAGCCTCATGCTGACCTTGGCCTCGGCTCTTGGGGGCACCACCGTCTTTATGCCAGGCCCAGTGTAGCCGCCGGAGATGCCGTGGACCTCGAACGTCGGCTCACACCAAATCCTCTTCACCACCTCGGCCACATCCCGGGTCCGCATCGTGGTCAGCCCGTGGGCGCTGGTGAACTTGTCCAGGTCGAAACCCGACGCCAGGAAATTTTCAAGCTCATCGTCGGCGACGGGCTCCACTGCTCCGTAGAACCCCGGAATCGATACGGCGCCGGTCTTGGCGTCGTAGAGCTCAGCTATTAGTTTACATAATTCACCTATGGGGTTCCTGGCGGCTCCGCCTGTCAGGCCTGAGTGGGCGTCCTTCTCCGCAGTCTCCAGCAACAGCCGCGCTCCCTGCATGCCACGCAGCCCGTATGGGATGGCCGGAACGTCTCTGGACAGCCACACTGTATCGGACACCAGGACTGATCGGTGTTGAGGCCCTCCCGGTTGGACTGGATGAAATCGGCGAAATTGGGGCTGCCGACCTCCTCTTCAAGCTCCCACACGAACTGTGTGTTCAGGGGAGTACCCTGCTGTTGGGCATATCGGGCCGCAAACAGCGCCGTCAGCGCCGGCCCTTTATCGTCAGTGCACCCCCGGCCCAGATAACGGTCTTCCTCGACGGCAAACGTGAAAGGGTCTCGCACCCATTCAGGCTCTTGGGCGGGCTGGACGTCCATGTGGTTGTAGACGATAAGTGTAGGGTGGGAAGGGGAAGATCCCATCTTTCCCCAGACAACAGGGTGACCGGCGGTTTCCACCACTTGGGCGTCGGCGCCAAAGCCTCGAAGGACTTGCGCCGCGGCCTCGGCGCCTCGTCTTACGTCCTTGGCCCGCTCCGGGTCGGAAGAGACCGTGGGTATTTGAACGAGGTCAGCCAGAACGCTCTCGAATTCCCCTCTAGCGTCAGAAATATAGCTTTCCAGGTCTTTCGCGGGAATTGCGGCGCCCGTCATGTCAACCCTCCTCTGGCAAGGTGGAAACCGTAGACTATCAGAGGGCCGCTCCGGTGTCCAGAAACCAGGCTCGCTCCGATTGACTCAAAAATGAAGCCGTTGGTACACTTCCGCCACATTCCGGGCATCCGGACAGGAGGACCATGAGGCCACGATTGCTGAGAGCCGTAAAAATCGGGCTTCCTATAGTCGTAGTCTTACTGGTTGTCATCTACGGCCTGGTTTCCTACATGATCGTCTCGGGAATTGCAAAAGTCGACAGAACCGAACAGGAAGACCACCCCAGCAACTACGACCTGCCCTACGACGATGTAGACTTCGCACCACGCTTCGGAGAGTTGGCGCTAAGCGGCTGGCATATCTATGACCCCTCAATCGAGGTCGAAGAGCGGCCCACGGTCATTATTGTCCACGGCGTCAACAGCAACAGAGCCGGGGGCAATCGAGTGGCGTTGGCGGCTCTGCTGTTCGCTAGAGGCTATGACAGTCTTCTCTTTGACTTGAGGGCCCACGGGCTCTCGGAGGGAGACAACTCCACCTACGGACACGAAGAGCGGTGGGACGTGTTGGGAGCGTTCGACTATCTGATGCACAGCGGCGTGGCCGAGCAACACGTCGCAGTGCTAGGAGTGTCTATGGGCGCCGGAGCTGCCCTGATAGCATTGACCGAGGAACCCCGCATCAGGGCCCTGGTGGTGGACGGGCCCTACGCCAACGCTTCGGAGCTTGTGAACAGGGAAGCCGCTCGCAGGACTCCTCTACCCCAGTGGATTATGCCGGTCTTCAACCCTACCATAAAGATTATGGGCGGCGGGATATATGGCGTGGACATAAGCGCGCTCAAACCAGAGGAATCCGCCCGGAACATACTAAACCCAATACTGGTCATACATGGAGACGGAGACGAGCGAGTGCCCGTCGAACACGGAATCAGGGTCCACCGGAACGCCCACCCCGACAGCCAGATTTGGATCGTTCCCGGAGTCGAACATGCGGCGGCCTTCGAGAACCACCCGGCTGAGTACGTGGACAGGGTGACAGAATATCTCGAGTCCCGCTTGGGCGCACGATAAAAGGGCACGCCTCCAAAGAGACGCACCCTTTCAACAACGGCTTAAGGTATTGCCGGCGGAGTTATCTGGTGTTCTTCAGCGTAGACGGGTCCCGCTCTTTGAAGTAGTCATAGTTCTTCCCGATGTATTCGGCCCACTCGGTGGGGACCGAGTCCTCGGCGAATATGGCCGTTACGGGGCACACCGGCTCACAGGCCGCACAGTCGATGCACTCGTCGGGGTGGATGTAGTACATGTCGTCTTCGTCAGTGGTGTATATGCAGTCCACCGGGCAGACATCCACACACGCTGCATCCTTTACGCCCACACACGGTTCTGCAATGATGTAAGTCATCTTTTCAACGGACCTCCGCAAGAATCAGTGTCCCCCAGTCGTGCGTGGAACCCTCCACGTTAACCAAGGGCCAATAGTATAACATGGGTTTACCGTCTGTGCAGGGGAACAGTGGGCCGGAGTGGACAAAATCAAGAACCGGGGCCGATTCTCGGGTCACTCCATCGCTCGGCATGGAGACCGTGTACGTCAACGCCGTCTCTCGTCTCCAAGCACTTCGATGCCCTCCACGAAGTTGCGGATGAGCGCCTTGTGCTCAGGGAACGCCCCCTCTTGCGAGGCGACGAGACGATAGATGTCGGCGACCGCGTCCATCCGTCGGATCAGCAACGCGAGCCACTCTCGCGACACATGATAGGCGCGCACGAAGTCCGAGGGAGTCGCAAATCCGAGGACACCCGGCAGCCTCGCCGATGCCATTGGCCGTCAGGTAGTATCTCTGGCTCGAAGGCAGTTGGGCAGTGCCGTGACTCACGCGCCCGGCGATGCCATCGGCCAGCAGGTCGGTCAGGGCTCGGTGGACAGTCGCGTGGGCCTCGCCGAGGACTCCCGCCAGTCCCGCCGTGTCGATGAACGGCATCCGGCTGAGGGCGTCGAGCAGCTGTAGGTCGGAGAGCGCCATACGTCCAGCGTAGCAAAAGAGGGGCGCGCTGTGCATCCGTCACATGGCAGTGCCGGTGTGTGGGAAGGCAGCGGACGCCGTTCTCCTGGGCCGAGTTCATGGCCGAGGAGCCGGTCAAGTCCAAGGTCCGCAGCCGCGTCCCTGTTCGAGTGGGCGTACACCTTGGTGCAGGCTCTGGAGATGGATCCGGTCGGCGCGGGGCGCTAGGCCAGAAGACACAGGGGGAGGATGACATGACGGTTGACACGGTTCAGCCGCAGGCGGCGAGTATCATCAGCAGAACCGGCGCGATGGCGGGCAGCAACAACGCTCTTAGATCTGGAGCAGCTCGCTAAGTCGGAAGAGCCGCCGAGCGGAAGAAGCAGAAGCCGTCATGAAAGAGGGTGAGGAGCTTCGGACCCGGCTACCTGCGCCGCTTTGCTATCCGGGACCAATTCAGGCCGCTATGCGCGCTCCGCGCTCTTCACGCCTAAGTCGCGGACGTGGTGCTCAGGAGTCTCGACAGTCCGGGGTTATGTACTGGCCTTCTATCTCATTCTCATTGCGGCCGTAGAACGTCGAGTCGATACCGAGACTGTCGCACAACTCCGAAGGTATCTCTCCAGTCAACTGGTTATTGCCCAGTTCAAGGGTAGACAGGTTTTCGAGGTTGCCCAACTCCGGGGGTATCTCTCCGGTCAGCTGGTTCTTACTGAGGTTCAGGCTTATCAGGGTTTCATAGCTGCCCAACTCCGGGGGTATCTCTCCGGTCAGCTGGTTCTCACTGAGGTCGATGACTTTCACGAAGTAGCGGTCGCCCAAGTTAACCAGATCTGGCGGTATTGTCCCGCTCAGTTGGTTCCCACTGAGGTTTAGCTCGGTCACGTTGGTCGCCAACCCTGACGGTATCTCCCCGCTCAATTGGTTCCCAGCGAGGTCTAGAATGTTCGCGGTCACTCTGACATTCGTCCACTCTGACGGTATCCCCCCGCTCAACTGGTTCCCAGCGAGGTTCAACTCGTACAGGGCGGGCATTCCCCCCAGTTCCGGCGGAGAATCTCTCCGGTCAACTGGTTCCCAAAGAGGTTCAGTCCCGACAGTCTTTCGAGGTTGCTCAACTCAGGCGGAATCTCGCCGCTCAGCTGGCCATTCAGGGACAGTTTGTACAGGTTGGGGAGGTTGCCCAGTTCCGGCGGAATCTCCCCGGTCAACTCGTTGCCGCGGAGGTGTAGTTCTGTCAGGTTGGAAAGGCTGCCCAGCTCCGCTGGTAGCTCCCCGCTCAAACCGTCGTCGAAGAGGACCAGATCTGTAACGCGCCCGTCGTCGTTGGTGTAAACGCCCTCCCATTCGCCGAGGGGAGCGCCGCTCAGCCAGTTGTCGCTTCTGTTCCAGTTCTCACCGTCGGTTGCGTTGTAGAGGGCAACCAAGGCTTCCCGGTCCGTTTCGGCGGAGCCGGAGGCCGCGGGCGGCGCTGTCGCAGCCGGAGTGGACGCGGTCCGGTCGGGGCCTGTCACGCCGGACGGCTCATCAGAGCCGCAGGCCGCGAGCGCCGCCGTAAGGGCCAGCGCAAGGACAACACTCAACAGGGTCACGTATCTTGTCGTGCGTGTACGGGTCATTTTCTTTACCTCCCGGTCTTACTGGCGCCATAGCCAACACATGCTGGGAGCACCTTCCGGACGATATGCCGTCCGTCCCTGTCTGAGGGCGCGTGGCTTCAGCAGAAGGGCAGGCCGCCAAGGTCAGAAGAGGAGGTAAGCTGGTCTTCCAGGCTGCTTGGCACGCACCCGCTCAAGGCGTTGCCGCTGAGCCGCAGTGCCACCAGGTTGGAGAGGCTGCCCAGCTCCGCCGGTATCTCCCCGCTCAAGACGTTGCCGCTGAGGTCCAGTGCCACCAGGTTGGAGAGGCTGCCCAGCTCCGCCGGTATCTCCCCGCTCAAGGCGTTCTCGGTGAGGGCCAGATGTGTCAGGTTGGAGAGGCTGCCCAGCTCCGGCGGTATCTCCCCGCTCAACTCGTTGCCGCTGAGGGCCAGATTTGTCAGGTTGGAGAGGCTGCCCAGCTCCGGCGGTATCTCCCCAATCAACTCGTTGACGCCGAGGGCCAGATTTGTCAGGTTGGAGAGGCTGCCCAGCTCCGCCGGTAGCTCTCCGCTCAAGTCGTTGCCGCTGAGGGTCAACCATGTCAGGTTGGAGAGGCTGCCCAGCTCCGGCGGTATCTCCCCAATCAACTCGTTGACGCCGAGGGCCAGATTTGTCAGGTTGGAGAGGCTGCCCAGCTCCGCCGGTATCTCCCCGCTCAAGGCGTTGCCGGAGAGGTACAGCTGTTTCAGGTTGGAGAGGCTGCCCAGCTCCGCCGGTATCTCCCCGCTCAAGGCGTTGTTGTCGAGGTCCAGATTTGTCAGGTTGGAGAGACTGCCCAACTCCGCCGGTATCTCCCCGCTCAAGCCGTTGCCGCTGAGGTCCAGCCATATAACGCGCCCGTCGTCGTCAGTGTAGACGTACTCCCATTCACCGAGGGGCGCGTCGCTCAGCCAGTTGGCGTTGTTCCTCCAGTTCTCACCGTTCGTTGCGTTGTAGAGGCCAGCCAGCGCCGCCCGGTCCGTTTCGGCGGAGCCGGAGGCCGCGGGCGGCGCTGTGGTAGCCGCAGGTACAGGCGTATCGGTGGCAGTGGGCGCGTCCACTGACCCTGGCGTGGTAGGCGTCTGTGTGGGGGAGGCCGGCGTCTCCGTTGGGGTGGACGCGGTCCGGTCGAGGCCTGTCACGCCGGACGGCTCATCAGAGCCGCAGGCCGCGAGCGCTGCCGTAAGGGCCAGGGTAAGGACAACGCTCAACAGGGTCGCGTATCTTGTCGTGCGTGTACGGGTAATTTTCCTTCTCTCCTGATCTTGACTGGCACCATATGTCCACAGATTCGTACGTATCGAATAGCGGAGGTGCTATGGGTGTCAATGCTGAGACACCCGTTTCGCCACTCCCAAATATGTGTTGGTATGTCGGCTTCCGCGGGGGATGAGCGGGCGCCCCATGCGCAATAGCCAACACAACCCGGGAATACCAAAAGCGGTGTTCCTAACGTGTGTTGGGTATGGCGCACGACACCGCCCATCCTGAGCCTATCTGTTTCAAACCAGCAGAGGGTCGGGAAGTCGATCTGGTGGAGGCCGGTCTGAACCAACCTAAGATAGCAGATAGGCATGTCGATGCCCTCCTTTAACCCTATGGGCCACCGACGCCTCTCGCCACTCCGGGACACCGCCTCGGCCTTCATCACCGACACGGTTCCCGCGTGTCGGTGATGAAGTCGTCTATCCTCTCGGTGATGTCCATGGTGCAGGCGTGGGTGGAGTAGGCCCGCGCCCGGCGTCTCTCCACCCGCTCGGTGGCCACCAAGTCGATGAGCGCCTGCTCATTGGGATAGACCCGCTCCTCTGAAAGGAGCGGCACCTGGACGATGATGTCGCCGCTCCTGAGGAACTCTCCCAGTAGGGCAGCACTAGTACTGAACCAAATCAGGATTGGCAGGGATAGAGGCGATGGAGTTTGCGTCTGGCGTCTTGGGCAGTGAACCGCCAGTTAATGGTAGCTCCTATCGCGTTCCGCTCTGACACGCAGGCGCTGACGGCTCTTTCCAGGCTGTCCTCATCTCCGTTGCGTCCGCGCAGGCAGGCCCGGGCCAGCACGCTGAACTCGATCTCCGCCATATTCAGCCAGCTTCCGTGCTTGGGAGTGTGGTGCAACTCCAGCCGCTTGGCGATGCGCCGGGCCTCGGCCGCCGGGAAAGTCTCGTAAAGCGAGGCCATCCGATGCGTGTTCAGATTGTCGAGAACCAGCCGAATCACCGGGACATCGGGGTAGGCCTCATCCACCAGCCACCGCATCTGCTGAGCGAAGTCCTGCATGGTGCGTTGCCGGGTTATCGCCACGTGGCGCCAGCCCCGGCGAGGCTCACAGGTGAGGAACAGGTTGCGCGTCCCTCCCCGCTGGTATTCGTAGTCCTCACGCCTCGGCCTCCCAGGCTTTGCCGGCAGCGGTTCCCTCACGTCGGCCAGCAACTGGGTGGAGGTCTCGTCAAAGCAGACCACCGGCCTCTGCGGATCGTAGGGCTCGGCGTAGAGATCCAGCACGTCCTCCATGGCCGCCACGAACTCTCCACCTACCTTGGGGATGCACCATTGTTTCTTGAGCCACGGCTTGAGCGTGTTTTTTTTAGCCGCAGGCGGACCGTCTCGGGAGATAAAGACTCCACCAATCCCAACTCCACCACCTTGCCCGCCAGGGCCCGCATGGTCCAGTGGTCATGACCGTCGGGCACCGGGCTGCAGGCCAAGGCTATCAGGTGGGCCTCCACCCTTTCATCCACCTTTCTGGGCCGGTTGACCTGGTTATGGTGCCTCAGCACCTCGTCCAGTCCTTCCTCGGCATACCGCCGCTTGGTGCGGAACACGGTCCGCTCCGACACGTCCAGTGCGGTGGCCACCTGGGGGGCGGTCCAGCCCTCATCTATCTTGATCAGGATGCGGGCCCGGGTAATCGCCTGTGCGGAACTCCTCCCAGCCCTGATCATCTTCCTGAGCCGTCCCTTTTCCTGTGTTGCCAGCCGGACTCCGTACTTCTCCTGCACCATGACCACCTCACATCCCACAACCCTTCGTCTATCCCCAAGGTAGCATCCTGTCTGGGCTCACGTACTAACTGACAATGCCAGATTGGCCGAATACTAGGGCCTGACTAAAAGTCCAGCACGAACCTGATGCTGAAGGTTCTTGTGAACCAATTGACACGCACTCAGGTTCAGCGGACTCAGGATCGGGAGAATCAGGGTCTGAGGAATCATCGTCGATGGGTATAGCCAGCGTGATGTGCACGTTGTTGTCCCTGTCGATGATGACCTGTTCCACGAGCATCTGGAGATAATCGTGACGCTCCTCGGGGGTCAAGTCGTCCAGGCCCTGACCGAACTCTCTCGCCCAGGCGAGGACCTCCTCCATCAGTCGCCGCTTCTCTGTTCCACTCTCCTCCAGAGCACGGTAATCGTCCAGCTTCGCCCTGGCGCTCTCAAGCCGCTCGGTGATGAACTTGCGCTGGAGGTCGAGTTGGGCTTCGGTGATCTTTCCCGACACGAACAGCCTGATAGCGCGGTCCTCTTCTATCTGGATGCTTCGCAGGTCTCGCTCGGCCTGGGCGATCTCCTCCTCCATTTCGCCGCCCTCCTGAGAATCGAGGGTGGCGATACCGGCGACGATCAGGTCGGGGTTCTGGAGTACCCGCTTCACCTCGCTCCATATCGGCTCCTCCAACTGCTCCGCCCGGATGTAGGGATTCTCCCGGCAGCGCAGGCGCATACCCTGCATCCCGTTGCACATGTAGTAGCGGCGGGGGGTGGTCAGGTCGTAGGTGTAAGCCTTGCCCTTGCGAACGCTGGTGGTTGTCCAGGAGGCCCTCGTGTGGAAGTTGCGGCCGCACTCGCCGCATTTCAGAAGGTGCTGCAACAGGTAGAGCACCTTCGTGTTCCTCTTGGCCTTCGTGCTCCGCTGCTTCTTCAACTTCTGCGCCCGTTCCCAGGTCTTATCGTCGATCACCTGCGGGACCGGAATCTCAATCCAGGTGTCTCTCGGCTGGTCGTAGACCTTCATGCCGTCCTCGGTGGCGACATGGCGATACTTTCCGTAGACCCAGGTGCCCGCGTAGGTGGCATTCCCCAGGATGTGGTGCACGCGGGACTGAAGCCACATCAGCTTGCCGGTCTGTGTGGGGACCCCCTCGTCGGTCAGCCGCACGGCAATGGAGTAGGCCCTCATCCCTTCATCGACGTACATGCGGAAGATGCGGCGGACGACCTCCGCCTGCTCCTCAACCACCTCGGGCCTGCCGTCGTCCCCGATGCGGTAACCGTAGGGGAGGCCGCCGGTGGGCACCCGTCCCTGCTTGGCAGTCCCCCGCTTGCCCATGGTGGACCGCTCCCGGAAGTTGTCGAGCTCTATCTTGCCGATGGCTGCCATGAGGCCGAAAGTCTTCATGTCGATGGCATCCAACACGGCTTCGAGCCGAATCTGGTGGGCCTCGACGACCTCCATGAGTGCGGCGGCGGGGTACATGCCCCTGCTGAGGCGGTCGGACTTCCAGCACACGATGGTATCGAAGCGTCCCTTTCTGGCGTCGGCCAGCATCCGCTGGAACTCGGGTCGCTTCTTCGACCAGCCCCTGCCCACCTCCTGGTAGCGGGCGGTGATGGTCAGCCCTTTGCTCTCGCAGTAGGCTTCCATGTCGCCTGTCTGCTCGGTGATGGATGTCTTGTCCTCCCCGTCCTGGCTCTTGTCCGATACGCGGGCGTAGATGGCCGCCCGGTTCGCCTCCGTCTTCCACTTGGCGGTTCTCGCCATTACTGCCTCCTTTGTTTCTCATCCGTCCGCCGAGGCTCCGAAGCAAGCCTGTCGGCCTGCCGTACCCAGATCGTTCGCTCCGGCAGGGAGAATCGAATGACCCGCTACGGCGCACCGGGGCGCAGCGGATGCTGCCATCGCAATCCTGGGAATCGGTTGAAGTCGGAGTCGGTGGACACCATGGTGCATCCATGCTCGACTGCAATCGCCGCGTGCTGGGCGTCGGCGACCAGCTTTCCGGTGGCTCCGGACTCGCGGCACAGTCTTTCGAATATGTCCAGATGGTCGGGGCCGGGACCCACGATGCGCGCCGTGGGGCGGTCCACCAGCGAGGACACGAACGCGAAGGACTGGTCGAGAGTGGATGGCGGGTCGAAGACGCGGGGGTTGGTTGCGACGCGAATGAAGCCGGACAGAACGAGGACGGAGAGGGCAAACGGTTCCGGTCCCGTCGCCAAACGGGTGAGCCAGGCCGCGTACTCTGCGTGATCGGGGATGGAGTCCTCCATGTGTGCGTATATCAGGACATTCACGTCTGGAAGCAGCATCCCGAATCACCGGCTCCCGTGCCCGAACCGGGCCTCGTCGTCCTGCGCATCGAGCGCCCTGGGCCGGTCGAGGTCGACTCCGGGACGGGGGTGAACGCCGCGCACGGTGACCAGACGGAACGGCGGAGGCTCTGACGTCTCGCGATGCTTCAAAGCATCGTCCAACGTTCTGGAAATAAACGCGCTCACGCTGATGCCGCGGGCTTCGGCTGCCCGACGCACCTGCTTCGCAAGCTGGTCATCAAGGGAGATAGTCGTCCTCATGGTGTATATCATAACACATCTTCATCAGTGCATCAACACTGTCGAACACGCCATTTCACACTCCACAGTGTCCCTAGCACTCGTTCCCGAACCCGTCGCTCTGCCCGTCGTCTCCCAGGCCCGCCTCATCGAGGGCGACCGCCTCGGCCAGAGGCATCCGCAGGGAGTGCAGGTACGGCGTCTTGTCCAGGGCCAGCCCGTCGCGCAACCTGGCGTCGATCTCCACCGCCTCGGCGAAGAGCTCCGGCCACCTGCGCTTGGTCTCCACCCACCGCTGCCGGGACTGGAAGGGGCAGGCGACGCAGGCCGAGCGTTCCAGGGGCCTGTCGTAACGCTCCTGCCACCAGTTCATGCAGTCGCTTCGGGACATCCCCGCCTCGATGAGAGGGTAACGGTTCGTCATCCACCTGTCGCGGGAGGTCTTCATGCGTATGGCCTCGTCGGTGGAGATGCCGAGCCACAGCTCGACGGTGGTCCCGGAGGGGACACGCTGCCGGGGTTTCAGACCCAGCAACTCGCGTATCCTTCGGCGTATGGGTCGTATCTTGTAGTTGTCGGTGCACTGGCGCCTGCCGATGCCGTCGCCCTCCCCGTCGCGTCCCTTCAGGTAGACGGGGATATCCACGTAGTTTCGTGAGCCCGAGTGGTTTGTGAGGGCCTTCACATCCTCGCGGAGGCTGCGTCCGTTGTCCACGACGTACAGGGGGAAGCTCAGCCGGTCTTTCAGCCACGTCAGATGCTCGTAGATGCTGGGCGGCTCCCAGCGGGTGTCGGCGAATATGGCGCAGTCGGGGATGCGGTCGAATGCCCCCTCGTTAGCCATGAGCGCCATGACGGAGGACTGGACGCCCCCGCCCAGGCTGATGACGGTGAAACGAGGGGAACGCATCATGCCTCCGCCTCGGTGGTGTCATCAGCTTGCGGGTCGCTCGGGGGAGTGTCCTCGCCGCGCGCGGCCTGCCTGTCTCTGGCGGCGTGCTTGATCATCAGGGTGATGATGCGGCGCAAGCGGTTCCGGGCATCGGGTGCGGGTCTGGAAGAGACCCTGATGACGCCTATCTCAAAGGCGTCCCTGCGGGGCTTCCGCCGTCCGTTCTGTTCATTCTTTCCGGTGGTATCTTTCATATTGCGTAGTCGCAGCGGCGTCTGGTGGGCCGCTGGCCTCTCGACACGGGATTGCGGCTGGGCCGCCGTTGCGCCTGCGCCCGGCGGGGCCGCTCGTCTAGCTGTCCTCCTTGAAGAAGCTCATCTGGAAGCTCTCGGTGACGAGGATCGCCATGCCTCCGGGCATCCGAGCCGCGAAGCGGAAGAGGGCGTGCATGGCCCAGCCGCGGGGCTCCACCCCGTTGCGCCACCGGTGGACCAGCTTGGGGTCCACGCCGATGGCCCTGGCGAAGGCGGCCCACGTGAGGCCGCTGACCTCCTTCAGCCTTTCGAGGCGCTTGGGGAAGTCCTCCGCCAGCACCGCGGCCTGGAGCGCCAGGTCCTGTTCCTCGTCGAAGATCTGTTCCGTAGTCCCGTCGAAACGGGACGAATCGTTATGGTTCGTCATCTCTAACCTCCATAGTGAAGAGTTGGTCGAAGTCGTCGAAACCCAGGGCCCTGAGCATCCGGCGGCGAATGCGACCGGAGGGTGTGCGCCCCGCGTTGACCAGCATCGAGATGTAGCCGGGGCTGACCCCGACCTCCCTGGCGAGCCAGTTCTGGGAGCGGTTCAGCAGTGTGAGCCGTTCCCATAGGGCCGCCGTGTTGAGCCGGACAACGGTCCGTCCTCCACGCCTCCGGGGACCTTTCTTCTTGTGGTCGTCTTGCGAACGCATGGCTCTTCCTCTCCCTTTGGGGAAGGGAGCGCGAGCCGTCGCGCCGCTTCCCCGATGTCAGTCGTTGGTCATTGCGGCGGCATGGCCTGGGGCGACTGCCAGTCGTCCGGGGCGCGCCATGCGCGTCCCAGCGGCCCCATCTGCTCGATGGCGGCCCTGTGGGACACCCACAGGGGCACCGTCACGCCCTTCGCCTGCATCTCTTCCCGCGCCAGGCGCAGGAAGTGGGTCTGGACGATCTCGTCGTCGAAGACGATGAGGACGGAGGGCCGGGCGCCGTGGTCGTCGGTGGGCCGGTGAGAGGAGAAATAGCGCAGATAGGGGGCGAGGCGCTCCGACATGGTCGACGGCCGCACGGCCCTCCGCTCCCACTCCAGCAGGAAGGGCCATGTGGTCTCGCCCTTTGTGAGGACGCCGAAGGCGTCGGGGTTGACCGAGCGCATCCCGTCGCCGTGCTTGAAGTGCCGGGATGCCCTGCGGGGCGGGTCGACCTGGGCGACCCCCCATTCCAGGAGGCCCGCCTGCACGGTCATGGCCGCAAGGAAGGCGTGGACGGCTGCGGTGTGCTCGACGTTCCTGAGCAGCTGGCGGCTCCTCGCGCCCGTCACGTTGTCCCAGACGAACGGGGTGCCGGGGAACAGTGGAGCGGCGCTCCACCGCTTCTTCGCGACGGCCACGGACGTCCGGTCCCTGCGGGCCAGGAGGGTCAGGGCCCGGTCGGTGAGGGCCATGCGCCCGCTCCCGGCGATGGGCCGGGTGACGAGGCGGAACCCTTCGAGGGGGGTGACGATCTGGGAGGCCCTGGGGACCGAGACGGCCATCATTCCGGCCAGGTCCGTCAGGGCGATCCAGGGCCAGTCGGAGATGAGGTCGAGGGCGCGCTTCTCGGCGGGCTTGAGGGTGGCGGGCAGCAGATAGTCGGAGACCTTCCACCCCGGACCCTCGACGGAGAGGTCGGCTGGGACCGAGACCATCTGGGGCTCGTCCTCCTCGGGAAGGAGGCTTCCCCTCCCTATCCGGTCGAGGACAGAGCGCAGCTCGACTGAGGCGCTGACCGCGGGCGGGCTCCACACCGGGTCGTCCGGCGACGCCGCGACCGCCTCGCGCTCGAGGGCGAGATAGAAGGGAACGGGGGCGCCGGCCAGCGTCCTGCGGACGTGCCTGAGCCGCACGTCGTCGGCCATCAGCACGATCACGGCTCCGGGGAGCGGCCCCTGGCGCAGCCTCCACATCCGGTTGGAGAAGGCGGACCTGTCGGCGGTGAGCCCCTGCCTGACGATGCCGACGGTGCGGCCGCCGGGCAGCTCGATGGCGGCGTCGAGGGTCGAGGCCCTGTACCACCGGAAGCTGATGGGGTATGCGACGCCGGAGACGGCGGCCGCCAGCCGGTAGATCGCGGCGAGGGAGTCGAGCCGCCCCATCAGGTTGCGCCGCCACTGGGCGGATACGGGGCGGTCGCGGACGAGCTCGTCCAGGGACGTCTCCTCCTCCTCGGCGAGCCGCCCCAGCCCGGCGGCGGTGAGGTGGAACCTCTGGGTCGATGAGGGAAAGAGGGCGGTGGCGTGGGGTACGGCGGCGCAGAAGCCGCCGGAGTCCAGCTTGTCGACGGCCTCGTGGACCGCGGCCTTCGACCAGCCGGTGACGGCAACCATCTCCGTCCGGTCGAGGAGGGGCATCGACGCCAGGGCTCGGAGGGTCTGGGCTTCACATCCCTCGGGTCTCATTGCTCGGCCTCCCCTTCCGCCGCGTCCTTACTGGCGGCCTTGTCGTCCGTCTCCCCGCCGTCCGTCTCCAGGTCGGCGGCGCGGTCCTTGAAGTCCCGGACCTTCTTTTGGTTGGCGGACTCTGAGTCCTCCAGGTCCTGGGCCGTCAGGGTGTATGCAGAGGCCGCCCTGCGGATTTGCGCGGCGACGGCGGGGTCTCCCTCCTCCGGCTTTCTGACCATCATCGAGAAGGCGGGCATCCGCTCGATGCCGACGGTGGCCCTGACGTAGCAGTGGTGGACCGGCAGCGACGTGATGTCGTCCTCGGTCACCCGCTCCTTGCCCAGCTCCCACACCAACTGCCTTGCGTCGTTCCCGGCCACCTGGAATACGGCAAGGCAGCCGACGTTGGCGAGCAGGGTGTCCCGCATGGTCCGGGAGAGGTCGTCCAGCTTGGCGAGGCTCTGGGTTGCCAGCACGAAGCTGGCCCCGAACTTGCCCAGCTCGCTGAGCATCGACTCGTAGTCCACGCCGGGCATCGACTGCATCTCGTCGACCACCACCAGCGCGCCGCGCCGCTGGCTGAGTGAGACGCTCTCCTGCTCGCGGATGACCGAATCGACGAGGTTGAGGAGGGACGCTCCCACCAGGGCGGACACGTCTCTTCCCACAGCGCCCTGGGCGGTGGAGACCAGCAGGATGCCGCCGCCCAGGATGGTGTCCCGCAGGTCGATGGTGGAGCGCCGCTGGCCGAGGATGGCCCGCGCCCGCTTGGAGGATGCGTAGTAGGAGAGGCGGGTCTGCACGGGGGCGAGGGCCTCGGCGCGGTACTGCTGGTGCCAGCTTCCGAAGTCCCTGGCCCACCATTCAAGGAGGTAGGGGTCCTCGACCCTCTTCAGCACGCCGTCCCGGAACTTCCGGTCGGAGAGGAGCTTGAGGCCGTCGAGGATGGTGTGCTGGCTGCCCTCATCCGTCTCGGGGTGCTCGTTGGCCTCGTGAAGGGTCTTGACGGTCTGTTCGAGGATCGACTGCATCCTCGGCCCCCACTGCTCCCAGAGGCCCTTCGCCACGCGCACCACCGAGTCGGCGGTGCGGTCGCGGTCGGCGAAGATGCGGGTGTCGAGGAGGTTGATGCCCGGCGCCCTCCGCTGGTCGGCCAGGTCGATGAGCCGCACCCGGTCGATGAGGGACTCGGGGACGTGCTCCATGAGCCCCGCCACCAGGTCTGCGTGGGGGTCTATGACGACGATGGCGTCGCCGTCCCTGCCCTCGGCCTTCTCCCGCATCTTGTGGGCGACTATGTGGTGCATGAGGGTGGACTTGCCCATGCGGGTGCGTGCGACGTAGAGGTGGTGCCGCCGGAGCAGGTCGTCGGGGAAGCGGATGGGCCGGGGTTTGCCCGCGGTGGTGTCCCCCACCAGCGCGCCGCCCCGGACGCCCTTGGCGGAGGGCAGGAGCGCCCGTGCGCCGGACCGCTCCACCAGGGGCGTCTCGTCGCCCGCGCCGGGCGGGTGCCACAGGCAGGCGACCTCGCGGACTCCCAGGACGCTGCGCCTGCCGAACAGGCCGGGGCCTGCCGGGTGCAGCACCTCCGGGTCGGGCGCGGCGGGCCGGACCTTGCCAACCTTGAAGCGCGCCCCGGCGGGGTTGTCGAAGTGGCGGTAGGCTGCGGCCACCGGCCCCAGGAGCTCGCCGGCGCGCTGGGGCCGCGTCCCGGCGGGCAGTATGGCCGTGACCTGAAGCTCGGCGTCGAAGGCGATGCGGGAGACCTTCTCCTGTATCAGGATGGGGTCCTCGACGCGCTTGCGGGCCTTCTTCCAGCGGTGCCATGCCCAGCCGCCGGCCGCCAGCCCCAGGGCCATGCCCGTCCCCAAGAGCGCCGCCTTCCATATCTCGCCGTCCTGCACCCACAGGTAGCCCTTGAGAGCCGCCAGCGCGCCCAGGCCGAGCACGGCCATCGTGATGCCGTCCATCTGCAGGGGCTTGGTCTGGAAGGTGTAGGCGGGCTCCCTCGGCTCCATGCCGGGCCGCTTGTGGGCCTTGTCCAGGTGTCCCTGCGACCAGTCGGGGCCGAGGGAGCGCAGCATCAGCCGCGCCACGATGCGCTCACCCTTGTTGATGTTGGAGAGAGCGCCCATCAGGGCGATGAGAGGGTCTGAGCCGGGGTCGAGCAGGTCGTCGTCCCTGAAGGTCCTCAGGGGCACGTACTCGGGGGCGTCGGCCCGCAGGGTCATGCTCCAAGCCTGCTCGCCCTCGCCCATGCGCAGGGGATCGTCGTCCGGGTCCACCCTCTGGATGCGGGCCTGGGGATAGTGGGCGGAGAGTTGGCCGCGCACCACCTCGTCGTCGAGGCAGCGGGCCATGAGGGTGACGCCGTCCATGTCCCCCGCCAGCTCCAGGAAGAAGGGCTCCGGCACCGCGATGGAGCCGAGCATGTTCTCCACGCCCAGCAGGGTGCGCTCCCCGGCCCTTGGCGGCGTCACCGTCAGCAGGACGGGCTTCTTCTCGGTGTCGTTTCCAAAGAGGATTTCCTTCGGGTTCAGCTTCATGGGGGTCTCGTCCTTTCTCTAATGGAGTCCGGGCCGCCACTCAATTACCGCCGTCTCCTCCGGGGTGGCCTCGATGCGAACGGGGAAGCGGTTGCCCTTCGACAGCAGCAACCCGTCTCCCCTGGGGCACGACAGAAGCCAGCGTTGGAGGTCCTGGGGCAGGTCGAAGGCGTCGCCCACCGCGCTGATGGCGGCGGCGTCCTGCTGGAGCAGCAGCTTGAAGGCGGCGTTCTGGAGGAGGGCGCGACCGGAGTGTCCAGTGATGGTGCGGGAGGAGTCCTCGGAGAGGAGGTCCTGCACGTCCTGGGTGATGAACTGCAACCCCAGCCGGTGCTTGCGGGCGCGCTTCGCCATGCTGACCATGAAGGCCGCGCCCTCGGGGTGCTGCATGATGCTCCACACCTCGTCGACGACCAGCAGTCGGGGTTTGGGGTCCTGGGCCGCGGCCGCCCACACCGTCTCGGTGCAGACCATCGCTGCGGCGGGCCTTAGCTCCGGCTCCAGCAGGCGCAGGTCGAAGACCGTCACCAGAGCCTCGTTGCCGAGCAGGTCGTCGCCCTCGTCGGAGAGCAGGTGTCTGAGGCTGCCGGTGGCGAAGGGCCGCAGCAGGCGTGCGAGGCCGGGGTCTCCCGCCTCGCTCTCTTGCAGATACTTGTAGAAGTCCCTGAAGCCGGTGCGCTCGCGGGGCTTTGCGTAGTAGCCAGCCAGGGCGTGGTCCAGGGATGCTCTCCGCTCCGCGCCGAGGCTCTCGCCGACCATCACCTCGATGAGGCGGCGCAGGCTGCCGATGCGCTGGAGCATCTCCTCGGAGTCGCCCTTGTCGATGACGAAGGGGTTCATGCCCTGTCCGGGGACGCCGGGGGACAGGACGCGCCCGCCCGCAGCGCGGGCCATGTCCGCGTATTCACCCTCCGGGTCGATGACGTAGGCCGTGATGCCGCGCGTGATGCCGCGCAGCACGCCCAGCTTGGTGGCGAATGACTTGCCGCTGCCGGAGCGTGCGAGGACGGCGGTGTTGGCGTTCAGGTGCGTACCGTCCCAGGGGTCGTAGACCACCGGGGAGCAGGCCCGCATGTCGACGCCGTAGAGGGTGCCGCTGCGGGTGTCCAGGTCGGGCGGGGAGAAGGGGAAGAGCCGGGCGATGCTGGAGGTGTCCAGGCTGCGCCACTCGGCCACGGCGTTCAGGGCCAGGGGCAGCGTGGACAGAATGCCCTCGCGCTGCCGGAAGGGCAGGTCGTCGAGCTTGCCCAGGGTGGCGCCGAAGTGGGCCTTGGCCCGCTGGGTCATCTCCCTCAGCGACGCCTCGTCCTTCGCGTGAAGGGTCACAGACAGGGAGGCGTGGAAGAGCCGCTCGCGCCCGCGCTGGACCTCGTCGCGGAGACGGGTGATGTCCTCCAGGGCGATCTCCGCCTCCGGGGACATGGTGCGGCCCCGCTTGAAGGAGAGGGACTGGGCCGACTCGAAGCGCGCCTTCTGCCACTCCAGCGTCCTCGCCGCCTGCTCCGCCGGTATTGGGCCGACGTGGACGGACAGGTCCATCGGCGCTCCGGCTGCCATCAGCCCCTGGAGGAAGCCGGGGGCCAATGACCGGGGCCACTTGCCCAGGTGAAGGGAGCGCACGAGGCTCCCGCCGACGCGGATGTCGCGTCGGCCAACCGCCACCTCGGTGGAGCTCCCCTCGTCGAACTCTGTGGGGGATCCGCCAAGGGCGGCTGCCGCCAGGAACATGCGGAGTTGCCTGCCCTTCAGCGGGTGGACGGAGAGCCCGGCCCTGGCCAGCAGGCCGCGCAGGTCGTCGATGCGCCCGAACTCGCACACGGCGTAGAAGCGCCGGTCGAGGATGCCGTCGCGGGCCTCAAGGTCGGTGAGCAGCCGCCTGAGGGACTCGGCGGCCGCTCGCGTCTGCGGGGGCAGGTCCTCCGGCTGGGCCTCCTTCAGCTTCTCCCGCATCCCTTCAAGGCGGGGCGGGTGCTGCCTTATGAGCAGCTGCGCCGGAAAGTCGAGGGCGTTGAGCGCCCCGGCGAAGGCCCCCAGCTTCGGCTCGTCAAGCTCCAGGCCCATCACCTCGCAGACGCCGAGCTTCACCCCGTCCAGACGCACCGGCCCGTCGTCGTCCAGGTGCGACAGCATGAAGAACAGGGACAGCTCGGGCGGCGGCTTCGGCACGGCCTCCGTCGTTGCGCTGGGTTCCAACTCCGTGGGAAGTCCGCCCTCCGGCATCTCTTGCGGAGCGGCGGATTCCCCCTGCGAGGTCTCCCCTCCGCGTCTCGTGATTCGTTCAAGCAACTTCTTCAATTCGTTAGCTTCCTTTTCTCTAGGGGGTTGGGAAGTCCACAAGGCCGCTGCTCAGGAGGGCGGCGACGCCCTTGGCCGACAGCACCAGGACGAGGCCGACCACCGCCATGACGACGGCGGTCTTGGCGCGGCCCCCGCCGCGCTCCTCGCCTCCCTCGGCCATCAGAATGAAACCGGCCCACACAATGGCGAAAACGCACAGGCCGGAGGCGGCGTAGGCCATCGCCGTGAGCACGCGGTCGAACTGGCGGAGCATCTCCTGCTCCTCCGCCGGGGCCGCGCCGGTTGTCGCCAGCGCAGCCCCGGCCAGCAGGGTGACCGCAATCGCGGGCCTCACCAGGGCCACTCCCATCCCAGGGCCTCGAACCAGCTGCGCATGCCGTCGGCGGGCTCCTGCTCGGCGGGCGGGTCCTCAGGCTCCGGCTCCGGCAGGACCAGTACCTCGAAGGGGTCGTCGGCCCCGACGCTGGACGCCAGGGAGAGGGCATCGTCGCGGCTTCGGCTGATGGGCGACCGCTCCACCACCTCGGCCCGCACCTGCTTCAGGTGCTGGACGTCCACCGTCACGTCCTTGGCGATGGTGACGCTGGGGACGTAGGCGTAGGCCGTGGCGGTGGCGGACGACGTGGCGCCGTCCTCGCAGGTGACC
This sequence comes from Dehalococcoidia bacterium, assembly GCA_965224415.1. Classification (GTDB taxonomy): domain Bacteria; phylum Chloroflexota; class Dehalococcoidia; order Lucifugimonadales; family JAGWBF01; genus DAOUJI01. The sequence continues at coordinate 582,864 of CBDCZB010000004.1, forward strand.
GTCACCGTCTCACTGTCGGAGTCGCTGTCCCCCGGGCGATGGAGGTGGACGGTCTTGGTGACGTGTTCGACCCGGGCCGGGTGGTGGGTGAGCTGCACCAGGGGCGGCAGCGGAATCAGAAGGGCCGCCTCAAGGTCGGCCCGGATGCTCACGTCGTGGACGGCTGCGCCCGCTCCGACGGGCAGCCGAAAGCGGGTCTCTCCGTTGGGAACGAACGGGACGCTGGCATGGGACGCGCCGGTCGCGGCGGCGACGGTCCCCGTGACTGCCGTCACCTCGGCGTTCATGAGCGCCGTCTCGGTTACGTCGGCGTGTCCGGCCACCGTCTGAAGCTCGACGGCCTCCTCAACGACGGCGGCGCATTCGGACTCGACCACGCCGCTGACCGCTCCGGGCGTCCAGCCCAGGGAGGTCACGCGCAGGTCGCACAGCTCCCCGTCGATCTCCGGCAGGGGGTACGGGATGTGCTCGTGCTTGACCGTGAGCGCCCCGGCCTGACCGAGGGCGTCCCCCCAGGACACGGTGAAGGACGGCGCCGGACCGTGGAGGGGCAGCGAGTAGTCGATGCGCTCCCCTTCGACCAGGCTGGCCGAACCCCAGAAGCGCAGCCAGCTCCCCTCCGGTCCGCCGAAGGCCCGCACCCGGATCTCCAGGGCGGTTGCGGCCCGGAATGTGACGGCGGCCCGGTCGCCGGAGACGGTCAGTCCCTCGACGAATATCCGCCGCCCGGCGACAGGCTCCTCGATCTCGAAGGCGATCTCGTTCTGCCAGGGCTCGTGGTCGTCGGCCAGGGCCGCCTGGGGGACGGTGATCACCGCCGCGGCCAGGACGGCCAGGGCCGCGAATGAGAGGAAGCCTCGGCGGGGCTTCCGGTTCCGGCTCTGGAGCGTTTCGGGCCGGTGGTCGTGACGCTGGCGGTCGCCACCGTCCTTACCTCTGCGCTTCCCGAACCAGCGCATCCGTCCGTTGCGCCGCTCCTTGCTCTTGCGGGTCTTCTTGCGCGGCTTGGGAAAGACGCGCCTTCCTGACCATCAGCCGAATGGGGTCGGAGCCGGTCTTCACCGGCTGCGCCGGCGCGGGCGGCTCGCTTCGCACCAGCTGGGTAGTCTGCCCGGCGTAGCGCCGCGCCCCCAGCCGGTACTTCAGAAGGTCGGCGGCCAGCGCCATGCGCACCTCGGACGGGCCGACGGGGGCGTAGCGGTATGCGCCGTAGGAGATGGCGCACACCGCCGTCACTGCCACCACCTGCGGGAAGGTGAAGCCCAGCAGCACCCTGTCCTCGGCCTGCACGTGAGTCGGTACTTCGTGTTCTCTCATCTATCGTTCTCCTTCCTCACGTGCGCCTATGAGGTGGGCGTGGGCGTTGGGGTGGCCGGGTCGGGCAGATCGACGTCCACCGCCGGGTCCACCACGGCGTTCATCACCAGCTCCACGACGCCATAGGCGACCAGGGCCAGCACGATGCCCGCTAGGGCGGTCATCATTGCGCTCTTGCCCCGCTCCATCTGGTGGGGCGCTCCCGATGCCGTCAGGTACAGGTACGCGCCGTAGATGAAGAAGCCGACGCCCACCGCTCCCACGACGCCCAGCAGGATGCCTACCAGGTTCGAAATCGTCTGTGTAAGGTCTTCCATTCGTTGTCTCCTCTCTGCCGCCGGTGGCTCTATCGCGTCCCCGGCGTTCATCTCTTCGTCTTCTTGCCTCGGTGACTCCCCTCTACCTGCACATGGCTCCTCCTCCGTCGTGGTATTGGTCGGCGCAGGTCTCGTCCGCGCCTGTGGGTTGTCGTTCCTTGGTCGTTATTCCCCGCTGCTCCTGGGCTCGCCGCCGCCGTCTCCGCCTGCCGATGGGGTCGCCATCGAAGCCGCCGAGCTGAGGCCGCTGGCGGCGGCCGAAACGCCCGCGCTGGCCGCCATCGCTCCCACCGCCATGCCTCCCGGCCCTCCCGCCGCGCCGCCCGCGACCAAGCCGATGGTCCGGGCCGAGCGCATCAGCGACGAGGGCAGGTTCATGCCGAAGTAGAGCATCGAGAGCCAGGAGTCGAAGGTGCCGTGATTGCCGAGCATCGACGGGACGCGGGTCGCCATGTAAACGAAGGCCAGGGACATGAGGAGCTTCCAGATCAGGTCCTGCACCGGCTCGAAGGCGGCGATGGCGGCGAACTCCTTCAGGAAGCCGAACCCAAGCGCCAACGCGATGAGCTGGACGGCCTGCTGGAACACCGTCGTCATGAAGAGGCGCAGCCAGTGGCGGCCCCAGCCCGCCGTGTGGGGCAGAATCCACAGCCCAAGCGCAATGGGGGCCAGGGCCAGGAGGATGTCGATCAACGCGAGGCGCAGCACCATCTGCACGATGACGTAGAGCACGAAGAAGCCGTAGACCAGGTAGAGCAGGGCCAGGAGCAGGGCCATACCCACGCTCCCGGCCTCCACCGCCGTCATCAGGGTGCGAAGCGTCGAGCGGAGCATGTCTCCGGCGGTGACGTTCAGGGAGACGGCGATGAAGCCGGACACGGCGTCGGCCACGTCGAGGACCAGGGCGCACCACCACAGGGACGATGCGGCGGCAACGAGGCCGAGGACCAGGCGGGGGACCATCTCCCGCCATCCCGCCTGACGGGTCCCCAGGTGCTCGGCCATGATGAAGCTCAGCCCCATCCAGCCGAGGATGACCACCAGCGCGCCGGAGGTGATGGCCCAGACGACCATCCACGCCTGGCGCACCAGGTCGTGGGCGTAGGTGAGGTCCGCAGGGGTGCCGGTGAGGATGTCGCTCATCTGCCGGAATCCCTCCGGCAGTTGTCGGCGTCCTCGCCGGACGCCCGCTCAACGACGCCGCAGAGGGTCCCGTGGACTCCCTCGATGACCCAGCCGGCGAAGGCCCTCGCCCAGCGTCCGGGGTCGAGGGCGCTCAGAATCTTGTCCCAGATGCGCCCCGGCTGGTGGATGGGGACCACCGCGTAGAAGTCCCCCCGCTCACCGCCGTCGGCCACCGCCAGCATCACCAGCAGGTAGGCCCGGTCGCGGTCGAGGTCGGGGTGTTCGTCGAGGTCGGGGTACTCCCACGAGTACTCCCAGCCGTCTGAGCGCTTCTTCTCGCCGCCCTTGACGCGGTACATGGCGCTTATCCAGTCGCCGGTGTCGGCGTCGCGGACGGCGTAGAAGAGGTCGGCGATCTCCCGGTCGAAGATGGGACGGGCGACGAACTCGCCGCCGCCCTTTCGCTCCACGAAGTCCCGGTCGGCGTTGACGAGGGTCAGCTCATCGCCGGGCGGGGCTTGGGCCAGGGCTAAGTTGCTTGCGGGGATGGCCAACAGCGCCGCCAGAAGCAGCGCGGATGCCAGGGGAATAAGCCGCCTGAACGACCGGGTTTTCGATTTCAGCGCCAACTCGTTCACCTCTCTTCCGTTCGCCGCGATTCATCGGATCGCGGCACTCGCAAGAGAGTGTGGACAAACGAAATGAGGGTGAAAACTGCCTGGAAGGGGGTACATGTTTGTAGCCCCTTTCGCGGTTCTAGGCAAAAGACACCCTCCCGTGCAGTATGGGGGCTGTACAGGGAAACGAAGTTTGTTGCGAAGTGCTCGGCGAGGTCACGGCAAAGCTGAAACAGGAACAAATAGGGCCGAAATTGCGCAGAAGTTGTGAACACTTGGACTTAAGTCCCCAGGTCGGGCGCTCGCCGCAAAAAGGGGTGCAGGTGGTCCGCATGAGAGAGGGGCGGAATCGGGCCGGAATCCCGCATTTCCCCCTACAGGTGGTCCACATGTCGCAGCCCGTGAGAAATCGGGCCTTTACCCTGGTCGAAACCGGGGACTGGGGCCGGTGCAAGGAGGAGGACTTATGGAGCCGAAGAAGGACGTGGTCGAGAAGGGCAGGAGCGTGCGGGACATGCACCACCTGCGGCTCATGTCGCTGTTGCAGGAGCTGGAGCGGGACAACGGGCGCAAGAAGACGGCCGAGATGCTGGGGGTGGACCGCAGGACCCTGGACGCCAGCCTCGACGAGGGTGTGCTGACGCGGCGCATCCGGGGGGCGCTGGAGAAGGCGCTCCAGTCGGGGGTGGGCTCAGCGGCCGCCGAGCAGCGGGACCGCAACGACAAGCTGGCCGACCGTCTGGAGGACTTGGAGGGCGTCGTCGAGGAGCAGGGCAAGGAGATGCGGGCGAACAACAGGGCCAGCGAAGACAGGGACAGGGCCGTTCGTGAGGAGGTGGCCCAGGGCTTTCGCAAGGTGGAGAAGATGCTGGCGAGTCTTGAGACGGGACGGGGTGGACAGGACGGGGCGAAGCCGAACGGCGCCGGCCCGCAGCCCAGGAAGAGGTCTTCGCTCAGGCGGGAGTACCCTGACCTCGTAACGTTGGAGCCTGCCGAGGACGACGAGGACCTGTTCGGAGAGGTCTGGCCTCTGATCGTCGAGTGGCGGGAGCTGAAGGCGACGCATCCCGACGAGGGAAAGAGCCTGTCCTGGCTGACGACGGAGGAGCGGTTCCTGGCGTTGGAGTTGACGCTGTTGGAAGAGCACGGGCTGACGCTTCCCCCAGCGACGTTTCCGCTGCGGGGCTTCGACCGCAACGGGCAGGTCAACTGGCGCAGGACAGCGCTCTCCGACACGCGGAGAGCACTGAGAAAGCGTGAGCTTCTGAACACGCTGACCGTGGGACTCTTGTGGAAGTAACCCGCCGGGTTGCCCCTCCGGCTTCCAGTGAACTTCCGTGAAGTTTTGTGAACGATGTTGGCGTGAACGGCCCGAAAGCCTTCACATCGGGGCTCTGGTGCGGTAATAATGTTGGCACTGTTTGGCTTTCAACCAAGGTTTCAGACCATAGAAACCTGGGGGCGCGATCCCTGTTGCCCGGGTCCGACCTGACGGATGATTCGCTCTCTGAAAGGTCTCCCACGAGGGAAATGCTGCCGCTGTGGATTTGACGTAGCTCTCCGCAAGCAGCACGGGCCGAAACGACGAAGTTTGACGTAGGTCCTTCGTCCTCGGTCCACGTCCGTCGGTTGGAGTTTGACGTAAGTCCTTCTCCCGTCGGGCACCCGTCCGGTGGTTGGAGTTGATCGCTTCTCCCGCTGGACTCTGAGGATGGAGCGCCTTCTGCGCCTCGTCCTCGCCCAGTCGGTCGGAGTGCGTCTTTCGCCCCGACCGATTCAACATGCCTGCGGCACGGCTGACACACAGCTAGGGCCGCAGCTTCGACACGCGCCGGTCTGCGACTGAGAAGCAGGCTGGCCGCTTCACGTTTCGCAGCTTTCCCTCAACTCGGACGGTATCCACCCTGGGCCGAGCTGCGTCTTCTTTCACCCCACTCCGTCTTCCGCGTTCGGCATTCGACCGTGGGCGGAGTGCGTCTTCGGCACGGAGTCACGGGTTCAACGGCAACGGCATACCAATCAGCAAGGAGGTACATAGGCATGGACGAATCACGGACACAGGACAGGACGGAACAGTACACGGGACCGAGCGCAATGCGGATAGCGAACCTGCTGGGGCGCCGGGTCAGCTTCGAGCGGGGCTGGTTCTGGACGACGACGGCCATCTGTCACGGCGGCAAGTCGGACGGGCTGGCGTTTCGGCAGCGACCGGACGGCAACGGCATCGAGGTCGAGTGCCACACCGGGGGCTGCTCGGCCGGCGTCGTGATCACCGAGCTGGAGGCGCTCATCGGGCTGCCCATCTGGACGGCCTACGCACAGGTGCAAGACACCCCGGTCAAGGCCCCTGGGGAGCAGCCGTGGTGGAAGCGGAAGCGGGTCATGGTGGCTGGGGCGGTCGCCCTGGTCGTCGCGGCGCCGCTGCTGACTCTGGACATAGAGCTCTTCTTCCTGAACCTCGTCGGGCTGGGCATCGGGGCGCTGCTGCTCCGGCGGTTCATGCCCCGGCGTCCGGTAGGGAGGGTCCGTCGCCGCTGACGACGGGGCCTCCGGCTCCCTCACAACCCAACTCAACGCAAAGGGCCGTCTCCCATCCGGGGGCGGCCCTTCTTCTTTGCCCGCAAGCGGGCGCAATCGGCAGGGCCACAAATCACAGGCACTAAGGAGGTGCACGATGACGACGGCAACACTGGCAACTGGAACTCGGTCGATGGACACGGTGGACAGGCCCCGGCGCAGCCTCGAAGAGCTGGTCGACCAGCTCATGGCGGCGATGGGATTCAAGGAGCAGGAGCTGGAGACGGCATCGGCGACGGAAATACCGAGCGTGGCCAAGAGCGTCCACGAGGCGCGGCGTCTCCGGCAGGCGGGAGACGTGGACGGCGCGCTGGCGGTCCTCGCCGGCGTGGACGCGGAGCAGGCGGAGACGAAGGAGGCTCGGTGGGCCTTCTCCGAGTGGACGCAGCTGGTGAAGCGGCGGTTCGGCGGCCGCGGCGCCCTGGTCTACAGCCAGGGCACGGGCCGGGCCGCCGCGCTGGTGCCCACCGGCGACGGCGGGACGCTGGAGGTCGCTGCGGTCCTGGGGATGCGCTGGCGGCCCGGCAAGGTCGTCTCGGGGCGCAGCCTCCGGGGCCTGCGGCCCCTGACCGGAGGTGCGTGATGGTCACGGCCATGGTGGACATCCCGACGCTGAAGGCCCGGCGCCCCCTGGGCGACACGGTGGAGGCCGCAGGGGTGCGGCTGCGCGGTCGTGGAAGGGTCCGCCAGGGCGTCTGCCCCTTTCACGACGAGGTGGAGGGCAGCTTCACGGTGTACGGCGACTCGGAGCGGTTCTACTGCTTCGGGTGCGGCCTCGGCGGCGACGTGCTGGACTTCATCCAGCGGGCCGAGGGCCTGAGCCTGCCCGAGGCCATCGCGCGGCTGGACGGCAGCCCAGGGCTTGCGCCCAGGGCCGCCACTCGTCCAGCCGGAACGCGGCGTCCCCCGTCCGCCGCGCTGCCTCCCCGCGACCCCGCCCTGCTCACGGCGGCGGCGCGCTTCTACGCCGGACAACTCCGGCGTTCTTCAGAAGCGCGGGGATACCTGGCCTCGCGGGGCGTCGGCCCGGTCGCCGCAGCCCGCCTCAGTCTCGGCTATGCGCCGGGCGGCGGGCTGCGGCTGGCCCTGGAGTCCCTCGGCTTCTCCGAGAAGCGCATCGTGGACTCCGGGCTGTTCATGGAGCGGGGCGCGGAGCGGTTCGCCGGCATGGTCGTCGTACCCGACGCCTCCGGCGGCCTCGTCCGCTGGCTCGTCGGGCGGGCCATAGACCCCGACCGGACGCCCCGCTTCCAGGCCCCGCCCGGCCCCAAGCCGGTGCTTGGGCTTGCGCGTCTCGGCCCTGCGCCGCCCTGGGCGATGGTCGCCGAGGGGGTCTTCGACTGGCTCGCTCTTACCGGATGGGGACTCCCCGCCGCCGTCGCCCTGGGCACCCAGGGTGTTGAGCGGGTCGCCTCGGCCCTCCGGGGCTGCCCCCGCGTCTTCCTCGCCTTCGATGCAGACGACGCGGGCTGCGAGGCGACGGAGCGGCTTCTGACCCTGCTCGGGCGCAGAGCCGCCGTCGTCGCCCTCCCCGCAGGCGTCGGCGACGTGGCCGAGCTTGCGGCCCTTCCCTACGGACAGGCCGCCTTCCTTCGCCTGCTCTCACAGGCGGCCCGCTCCGCCCGCTAGCGGCTCCCCGCCGTTTCCCAGCGGGCTTCCCACCCCACCTGTTCCCACTCTGACAACCAAGGAGGACCTATGCCCAATGCACGACGGGCTTCGCCCGCCCACGGCTTCCCGTAGGGGAATCCGCCCATCGGTCATTCGCTACAGGACACAACACCACAGACAAGAAGGAGACACGAAATGTTCAACAAGAACGGCAACAACAACGGACACAACGGCAATGGGACGGGCAACGGCCTCGTCCACGTCAACGGCAACGGGCACAAGCCAGACGCCGCAATCGTCAGCGAGCACGAGCTGCTCTGGGACGGGCTCCCGCCCGCCGTCACGCAGGCGCTGGGGCAGCCCATCGACCCCGCCATCGTCTCCCGGCGCCAGGGGCGCGGCGGCAAGTCCTACGACTACCTCGAAGGCCACGTCGTCATCGACCAGGCCAACCTCATCTTCGGATTCGGCGGGTGGGGCTACGAGCTGGTCGAGAACGTCACCCTCCGCCGGATCGAGACCGTCGATACCCAGACGGGCGAGGTGAAGGTCTCGCTCGGCTACAGCGCGCCGGTGCGCGTCACCGTGGCGGGCGCTCTGCCCCGCACCGACCTCGGCGTCCACCCTGTGGCCGAGGACACCCTGGACGGCCATGACACGGCCATGAAGGGCGCCGTGACCGACGGCTTGAAGCGGGCCTTCCGCAGCTTCGGCGTCCAGTTCGGGAACGGCTTCTACGGCGACCAGCCTCCGGCGAGCGGCCAGCAGCGCCCGGAGCGGGTCCCCGCCCAGGCCAACGGCAACTCCGGCCAGAACCAGGCCAACGACCGCGTCGAGGCGCAGGCCGGGAAGCTGCGCAAGCGGCTCTTCGAGATCACCACCGAGCAGGGCCTCGACGAGGACCAGGTGCGGAGCGCCGTCGTGGACAGGACCGGAAAGAGCATCGACGACCTGACGGCCGCCGAGCTCGGGCCGCTGGTGGAGGCCGCCGCCAACAAGCTCCGGCAGATGCAGCAGACCCAGAGCCTGCCCCGTACGTGATACGGGGCCGCCTAGTCTGCCGGGCAATCGGGTTCGGTATCGAGAGCGGGGCCGTCTCCTTCGGGGCTGCCCCGCTCCTTCATTACAGGACAAGGAGGCTACGAGCCATGACAACGACTGAGACCTTGGTAAGCACACCCTGGGGTTGGACACAGGACATCGAGGAGCTGGCCGAGGGCGTCTGGCGAGTCTGGACGCCCAGCCACGGCGGGCTGAAGCTCAGCCGCGAGCGGTGGGCCGACATCCCCGCCTGCGTCCGGTCCGCCATGTTCACGCCCACCTTCGCCGAGGAGGACTGCGAGGAGCCCATCGTCAGGACGCTCCTGGGACTCGGCGACGGACGGGACCGGGAGATGGCCCTGAAGGTCGCGGGCTACTTCGACCGCTACGCCCCGGCCCTCCCGTACCTCCGGGACTGCCCGCCGGGCATCCACTACCACGCAATCGCCTTCACCGGCGGACTCTGCACGGACCCCTTCGGGCGGTTCGACACCCGCATTGAGGCCGAGTCCTTCGTGGGCGACGCCGAGATGGTGCGGGCCTACGGGAGGATGGAGGCCGTCGAGTGCAGCCGGACGCTCCCGCTCTGCCGGGGAAAGGGGTGCAGGCCATGACCGCGACTACACGGCCCAGGCCCTGCACCCTGCCCAGCACAACGACCAAGCTCCAGACGGAGTTCGGCAACCTCTACGTCACCGTCTCGACGGACGAGGACGGCGAGCCCTTCGAGGTCTTCGGCTGGCTGGGGAAGGGAGGCAGCTTCCAGCACGGCGTCACCGAGCTGGCCTGCCGGTTGATCTCCCTGCACCTGCGGCGCGGCACGCCCCTCGAAGAGGTGATTGACCAGTGCCAGGGGATAGCCGAGATGCAGCCGTTCTTCAACACGATGCCGGACGGCAAGAGCGTTGCGGTGCTCGGACTCGGCGACGGCATCGCCCACATCCTCAAGGCCCATCTCAGGGCCAGGGAGGAGCGAGAGGCGGCGCAGGCGGAGGAATTGAAAGCGGCCGCATGAGCCGCACGGACACCAGCATCGAGGCGGGGCTGTCTCCTTCACGGGCGGCCCCGCTTCTCACTTACAGGAAGGAGGCGACGATGGTAACGACGATTGACGAGAGGGCGGAGGTCTTCTCCCGCCCTGCGGCGCGGTTCGACGCAGACGGCAACCTGGAGGTGCGGGCATCGTCAGCCCTGGGCTGCCGCCGCGCCCTCTGGTACGCCGCAACGGGCTACGAGCCCACGAATCCTCCCAGTGAGGACTCGCTGACGGCGATGGAGGCGGGCAACGCCCTGGAGCCGGTGGTGGTGCGGGCGATGGAGCGGGCGGGCTGGAAGGTCGATGCCCCCGACCCCCAGGACCCAAAGCAGGTGGCGGTGCGCATCGGCCCCAGCCTGATGGTCACGGGACACCCGGACGGCACGGTGCGGATGCCGATAGAGGGAGACCAAGCGGCTGCGCCCCAGCTCTTTCTCTTCGAGGGAGAGCCGCAGGGTCCCGCCTACGGCGACCCAATGGTCGTCGAGATCAAGACGCGGGGACCGGAGGCGTTCAAGCGCTGGCAGACGCTGGGAGCCGAGCGCAGCCACCCGGCGTCGGTGGCCCAGGCCGCCCTCTACTCGCTCGGTGAGTTCGGCGACCTGCGCGATGCGGTCATCGCCACGATGGACACGGGGGCTCGCACCTGGGACTGGGAGCGGATTCCCGCCCACCGGCTGGAGAGGGCCTTGCAGGACGCCAGCGAGTGGCTCGGTGAGCTTGCCGCTCACCACGTACGTAGCGGGCCTGACCCCGACGCGCTGCCGGAGCGGGACTTCTCCGCAACCAGCTGGCAGTGCCGAAGCTGCCCCTTCCTGGCGGTCTGCCTGCCGGGAACGGCGGAAGCGAGCGAAGAGACGGAGAACGAGACAGAGACAGAGGAGGTGAGCGACGAAGAGGCACGGGACGCGGTGGCGGCCTACGCAGAGGCTCAGGAATCCATCAAGGAGCCTGAGAAGGCCAAGCGCGCCGCGCTGGACACCCTGAAGGCGTGGATGCGCCGGCAGGGGGACTCCAAGGCGACGGTGGGGGGCCGGACGGTCACCCTCGTCAGCTCGACCAGGTACTCCGTGAACCACCGGAGGCTCAACGAGGCGCTCGACCCGGAGGTCCGGGCCGAGATCGTCACGGAGAGCGAGTCGGAGTACGTGCGGGTGAACACCTAGACGCTTCCCCTGTTGGGAGCGCAGGACGGGGCCGTCTTCCCTCTATCGGGAGCGGCCTCGCTCTCATTCAAGACGGGCGCGGGGGACACCGCGCTACCACACACACAAGGAGAATCACATGTCACGCACCATCAACAAAGTCGAGCTTTTGGGCAGGGTCGGAACGGATCCGGAGATGCAGTACACCCCCGGCGGCGCCGCCGTCACCAAGCTGCGGCTGGCGACCGACCGCTACCGCAAGGACGCCGAGAACGAGACGGATTGGCACAACATCGTGGTCTGGGGCGCCACTGCGGAGGCCGTGAACCAGTACGTCGGGACGGGCCAGCGCATCTACGTCGCGGGCCGCCTCGTCCAGAACTCCTGGGAGGGCGACGACGGCCAGCGCCGCCACCGCACCGAGATTCACGCCTCCGAGGTCGTGTTCCTCGACTCCCACAACGGGAACGGCACCGGCGACGCCGCGGACATCGAGCAGCCGGTCGGCGCCTCTCCCTTCTAGTCCCACAACCGCAGAGTGACGCCTTCCCGAAGGCGCAACCACGGGGCCGCTCTCACCTAAAGGGGGCGGCCCCGCTGTCTTGTTCTAACCGATAGCGAAGGAGGCCGACATGACCAGGAAGAAGACTTTCACCAAGGACGCTGTTCTGCTGAACGCGCTCCGCATCAACCTGAGCCTGCTGGGGGAGTTGGCGGTCCGCTACGACGTGGCGACGAGGCCGGAAGGCCCGGAGGACCCGCCCTCCATCGGCTGCCCCGAAGACGTGCGGAAGCTGCTGGGGCCGGAGATGTCCGGCCTGGCCCAGGAGCAGCTCCGGGTGCTGCTCCTGAACACCAAGAACCTGGTCGTCGGCCAGCGGGTCGTCTACCAGGGCAACGTGAGTGCGCCGCGTAACGCGGCATAGGATACCCGACTCAATCGGGAGAGACTCGGAGGAAGTCCCTGGGCCAACCGACCCACCTCACAGCGAAAGCTTAGGGGGACAATAGCATGTCGGTAAAGCGGCTACGGTCTGAAAGCGTTGTAAGGCCGGTTCCGCAAGGCCCGCGCGATACGGTGAAAGCTAGACTGCCTGAACCCCAGTTCCCAGTCGGTGTTTGCCCTCACCCGCCGGTAGAACGCTTGTAACCCGGCGCCACTCATTGCACTGGCCTGTTGATGTGACCAGTGTACCTCCGATGAGTGGACACTGACCCATGCGGTCAATTAAGGGAACGAACGGGGCACCTAAGTCGCGCTAGAACGTCCTATGTCGAATTCACTGAAGGGGAAATACGGCCCAAGAGCCACTTGGGAAAACGGCTGGGGCACAAATGGAAGGTACGGCTACCATCCGTGGCCTATCACAGCAACGTTCATGCACAAACTTCTTATCGTGAAGGCACAGGAGTAACGCCCACGATCTGCACGACCTGCCCCTTACTCACGACGCTCCGACCTCCCAATGGCGCTCGAAGCGGAACATCAACGCTAACTGGAACAGGTACACAGCCTTGAAACGGTGTGGAGAAGACGACTACCTCGACTTGTACCTCGTCGTCTGTCTCCCGCAATGACAACACATGTGGGGATGGGGCTCCAACGCAAGAGTCAACCTGGATCGGGAGCCACTGCTGGGAACCTAAATCCACTGCATTCACCACCTCCACGTCGCTGCGCCACACACCCCCACCGAGGTAATACCACGCCAGAAAACAGGCCGCAAAGACCACCAGCGCAGTTACCGCAACTGCGACAACTAAAGGGACTAGGCGACCGGGCAAGAATCCTCTTGCCCCACTGTTCGTCATAAGGTCTCCTCTGGTTGGCCGCGCCTTGCCATTGGGTTCCATCCCCATGGCACCACGTTGAGAGTAGCCGAACCAACTCCCCGAAGTCAAACGGAACGCGGGATTGCCTACGGGGGGAGACCCCTATGGCAACGGAGCCCTCGTAGTAGTCCGAGCCGGGGAAAGCCCGGCACATGGCGAAGGAGGGCAGGTGGTTTCGACGGAATACGACAGAGAGGTACTCGTGATGAGAACTGCTGAAACTGTACTGAACGTCATACGCGATCGCGGAGAGCGAGGATTGCCGCTGGAGGACATCTATCGGCAACTGTACAACCGGGAACTCTACCTGCGGGCCTACGGTCGTCTCTACTCAAACCAGGGAGCGATGACCAAGGGAACCACCGCAGAGACCGTGGACGGTATGTCACTGGCGAAAATCGACCGCATCATCGACGAGCTTCGTCACGAGCGGTTCCGATGGACGCCGGTGCGACGGGTCAACATTCCCAAGCCTAACGGCAAGACCCGTCCCTTGGGCATACCGACGTGGACGGACAAGCTGCTGCAAGAGGTCATCCGGATGATTCTGGAAGCCTACTACGAACCGCAGTTCTCCGACCATTCCCACGGCTTTCGGCCCGACCGGGGTGCCACACCGCATTGAGCGAGGTGGTCAACCACTGGACCGGTGTCCGCTGGTTCGTCGAGGGCGACATCAAGGGGTGCTTCGACAACATAGACCACGAGGTCATGCTGTCGGTGCTCGGAGAGAAGCTCCACGACAACCGATTCCTACGCTTGCTCAAGTACCTACTGAACGCAGGCTACATGGAGGATTGGAAGTATGGCCGCACGCTCAGCGGTACGCCGCAAGGCGGCGTGGTCAGCCCGATCCTCGCCAACGTCTACCTAGACCGGTTGGACAAGTACGTCGAAACGGTGCTCATACCAGCCCACACCCGGGGCACTAAGCGAAGCGTCAACCTTACGTGGAATAACCTGAGAAGACACGCGGTCAAGGCAAGGAAGAAGGGCAATCACGCTGAAGCGGCACAATTGCGCCAAGAAGCGCAGCGCCTGCCGTCCAGTGACCCCTTCGACCCCAACTACCGGCGGCTTCGCTACGTCCGCTACGCAGACGACTTCGTGATGGGCTTCTCCGGGCCAAAGGCCGAAGCCGGGCAGATAAAGGAGTCCTTGGAGACATTCCTGCACGACTCGCTCAAGCTGGAGCTATCCAAGGAAAAGACTCTCATCACTCACGCCACCAGCCAGGCGGCGGGGTTCCTCGGCTACGAACTCGTGAACCAACAGGCCAACGACAAACTCGACCGCAACGGGCGGCGGAAAGTCAATGGCCGAATTGGTCTGCGGGTTCCCGCCAAAGTCATCGAACAACACCGCCGCGCTTACATGAGCAACGGCAAACCGGCAGACCGCCCCGTACTCATACACGATGATGACTATAGCATCGTGAGCAGGTATCAAGCGGAATTCCGGGGAGTCGTGCAGTACTACCTGCTGGCCCTGAACGTCTCCCACCTAAAGAGGCTGGAATGGGTCATGGGACAGTCGCTGGCCAAGACCCTTGCGAACAAGCACAAGTCCACGCGCCGGAAGATATTCCGCCGCCACAAGAGCACCGTGCAAACCGAGCACGGCGAACGGGCTTGCCTCAAGGTCGAATACCAGCGGGGCGAGGGGAAACGCCCACTGGTGGCACAGTTCGGTGGCATACCCCTGAAGCGGAACAGGCAGGCCGTCCTCGTAGACCAGCAGCCCCAGCCGTACAGGTTTGAACGCAGCGAGCTTATCCAACGGCTCCTAGCGAACGAATGTGAAATGTGCGGGTCAACGGTGGACGTGCAAGTCCACCACGTCCGCGCCCTACGCGACCTGAACGTCAAAGGCCAAGGTGAAAAGCCCTTGTGGATACAGATTATGGCGACCCGACGGCGCAAGACCCTTGTGGTCTGCCGTCCCTGCCACCTGAACGTCCACGGAGGTAGTTGGCAACCGCGTAAGCAGAAATAACCACTGGAGAGCCGGATGCAGTGAAAGCTGCACGTCCGGTTCGGAGGGGGGCCGACGGAAAAGTGCTTCGGGCAACCGGAGTAACTCGCCGGCGGCCTACCCTACACTCGTCGATGATCCGGCCGGCCGAGGTGCTGCGCCCCGCCGTCATGGAGGCCGTTCCCAGCATCATCGTCTGCCATAACCACCCCAGCCAGGACCCGACGCCCAGCCCGGAGGACGCCGCCATCACCAGGGAGCTGGCACAGGCGGGCAAGCTCCTGGGCATCGAGCTGCTGGACCACGTGGTCATCGGCGGGGAGCGGTCCGTCAGCCTCAAGGAACGGGGCCTCATGTCCTGACGGCCCACGCCGTCCGGCTCTCACGCGGGGGACATGCTCCCCAGCGCGTCGCTCTCAACCCACACGCAAGGAGGTCGCAATGCTCGCGACTCACACTATAGACCCCGAAGACCTGTTCACGATAAGCGCAGGCGGCTTCAACGCCACCGCCGACGCCTTCGCCCGCGACGACCGGACGGACGGCCTCTGGTTCGTCTCGATGGTCGGCTCCCAGACGGCGCTGAAGGCGATCTGGGCGTCGCTGCTCAAGCAGCCGCCCGACGTCGCCCACATCATCAGGGGCGCCGACGGCATGTCGCTCCACGGCGGCTACCAGCGGTGCATCATCCCGTACGAGACCATCGGCACCTGGACGACCAAGATCGCCCGCCTGCCCGTGTCCGGCGGCTGGCACGCGCTCGTCTATACGAAGACCGCGGAGTTTGGCTACGAGAAGGACTCCTTCCTCCTTCTGGCGCAGTCGGAGGAGGAGGCCCCGGCTCTCCATCACCGGTTCCTCGACAAGCGCAGCCCGCTCCCCCTCCACGGCTCCTGGGCGGGCTGGCTCTGGGAGCGGGGCATCGAGGAAGAGGAGATAGTCCCCCTGCAATCGGTGGGCGTCTCCGCCTACCGGTGCTCTCCCAAGGCCAAGAAGCTGCGGGACGACCTGTCCGACGCCGTTGCGTCGGGCAGGCTGACGCTGCCCAGGGAGGCGTCCGATGGATAGGACGCTGAAGCGGGCCAAGCGCAACAACAAGCGGCGCGGACAGCGCAACCACGGGGCCTGGCAGCGGTTCTCCCCCGACGGGAAGACCTGCCGCTACTGCGAGCACGACGGCTCGCAGCACCTCTGCCGATCGGCGCAGCCCCATTTCTTCCGGCCCGCGACGGAGGCGGAGCGGCGGGACCCCTCGGTCATGCTCTACCGCCACACACTGCCGGGCGGCGGCTCGATGCTGGTGCGGCGGATGACCGTCGCCAACCACGCCGAGCTTGTCACCGCCTTCTGCACGGCCTGCGCCGAGAGCATCGGGACGCACCAGGTCCTGTGCTACCAGCGCAACGTGGCTATTGGCGAGGTGGTCGGCATCGACACTCGCCACAAGGACCTGGCAATCGCCGCCTGACGCGGCGCACGACACCAGACAAGAAAGGAGAAACGACATGAGACTCGCTGCACAAGCCAAAGGGGGCTACTACCCGACTCCCGAGCGGGTGGTGGACCTGATCGCAGAGCTGATCCACACTCCCACCGGCTACTACCACCGGGGCCGGGAGACCATCCGCGTCCTCGACCCCTGCTGCGGGGCCGGGGACGCTCTAGAGCGGTTGGCCGAACGCCTGGACAGGCCCAACGCCCTGTCCATCGAGACCTACGGCGTGGAGTTGCACCGGGACAGGGCCGAGGAGGCCGAGAAGCGGCTCCACCGAACCCTGGCCTCGGACCTGTTCGCCACGTCGATAGCGAACGGGGCCTTCGGCCTGCTGCTGCTCAATCCGCCGTATGACTTTGATTCCGAAGACAAGCGGACGGAGCACGCCTTCCTAACGCACTGCACGCGCTACCTGGCCGACGCGGGGTTGCTGGTCTTCATCGTGCCCCGGCAGCGCCTCGCGGTCTCGGCACGCTACCTGTCCACTCACTACGGGCGTATGCGCTGCTGGGGCTTCCCAGACCCTGAGCGGGAGGTCTTCGACCAGGTGGTGCTCATGGGCTACCGCAAGACGGACCCCGTTCCCGACGCCACAGCCGAGAGCATGGCGCTGGAGTGGGCGGTGGGGGAGCCAGAGCCGCTGCACTCCCAACGCAACTCCTATTCCCACCCGGAGTACACGCCCGCCACGACCCCAAGCGGCGACGTCCTGTTCACTACCCGCACCGTCGATCCGGTCTCGGCGGCAGCTGAGGCTCGCCGGTCCGGGCTCTGGGCCAGCACGGAGATAACCGACTCCCTGTGGCCCGCGAAGGACAGCCGCACCCGGCCGCTGATGCCCCTGCGACGGGGGCACATGGCGATGCTGGTGGCGGCGGGCTTCCTCGACAACCTGGTGCTCGAAGGCGACGACAGGCGCATCCTGGTCAAGAGCCGCACGTCGAAGGATATGGTGCTGGTGGAGGACGCCCCGGAGAAGGAGGTCCACCGCGAGAAGCTGACGACGACCGTCGTGGCCCTCGACCTCGACGACGGACGGATCGAGGACATCGCCGCCTAGCTCGGACGGCTCACCCCGAGCCGCGCAACGAGGCCCCGTTGGTTCATTCGACGTGCGGGGCCTTCGCTCTATCGGAACGACTCTGAAGACCCCTCTTATCAAGGAAAGGAAGGTCGAAAGATGCAGACCACCATGACGCTCGAAGCCTGTTGCCGGTGCGGGCAGCCCATCGCCCCCGGCGAACCGGCCATGCAGACCGCCTCGGTGGACCTGGACATGAACGGCAGGGCCGTGTCCTCGCCGGTGAAGGCATACCACCTGACGGGACGCTGCTACGACGACGCAAAAGCTGCCGAGACCGCCCGCAGGGAGACCCTGAAAGCCGCATAGACGGCTCGCACCGAGCCGCACTCACGAGGCCCGCCGACTGCGCGGGTTCGCACGTTCAAGCAACCGCCTGGGGACGTTTCCGGGGACCCGCGACACGCAAACGTCCCCACCGGGGGCGTGGTGCGTCTAGGTTCCCGGCGTCGTCCTCCGGCCCACCACGGAATAGGAGGACGACTCACATGAACCTCGGAGGTTTCATAGACACGTTCAAGGACGCCATCGCCAAGAGGGTTGTCGAGTCCTACCCGCCGCTCTACCGGCCCTCGGAGAACGGCGGCACGCTCCCCAGACTGCTCCGCAAGCCCCTGGGGGCGCAGGCCGACGCCATCAGGGGCGCGGCCCTCTCCCTGAAGGCCCACCGGGGCACCACGGTCGTCGGCGAGATGGGCACGGGCAAGACCTTCATCGGCGCGGCGGCGGCGCACATGGCGGGCTTCAAGCGCATCCTGGTGCTCTGCCCGCCCCACCTGGTGCCCAAGTGGAAGCGGGAGGTGGAGATGACGGTGCCCGGCGTCCGCGCCGCCATCGTCGAGTCCATCACCGACCTGGAGCGGCTCCGCCTCTCCGTCGGCTCCGGCCCCCTCTTCGCGGTGATGAGCCGTGAGAAGGCCAAGCTGTCCTACCGCTGGATGCCCGCCGTGATACAGCAGTGGGCCGTCTCGAAGGGAAGGCTCTTACGGGACGAGGAGACGGGGGAGCCCTTCCGCATCCCCTGCTGCCCCGACTGCACCGGGCAGATCGTGGACAAGGACGGCGTGCCCCTCACGGACGCCGACCTGAACCGCAGGAAGCACACCTGCGCCGACTGCGACGCCCCGCTGTGGCAGGCCGACAGGTCCGGCCCGGCCCGCTACCCGCTGGCCGACTACATCAAGCACAGGATGAAGGACTTCTTCGACCTGCTGATCGGCGACGAGGTCCACGAGTTCAAGGGGCGAGGGAGCGCCCAGGGCATCGCCGCGGGCATCCTCGCCGACGTCTGCGGCAAGTCCCTCAGCCTGACCGGCACGCTGCTCGGCGGCTACTCCTCGACCATCTTCCACCTCCTCTACCGGTTCTCGCCGGAGATAAGGACTGAGTTCGGGCGGTCCGACGAGCACCGCTGGATACAGCGGTACGGCTTCGAGGAGGTCACCGTCGGCAAACCCGACGACGACGCGGTGGAGGACGGGCGCAACAGCAGGCGCCGCAGCTTCCGCAAGGTGATCAGGGAGCGGCCGGGCCTCGTGCCCTCGGCGCTGTTCCACATCATCGGCAACACCGTCTTCCTCAGACTGGCGGACGTTGCCTCCGGCCTGCCGGACTACGAGGAGAAGATCCTCGTGTCCTCGATGGACTCGGAGGAGGACGCCACGTGCTACTCCCAGCGCAGCGCCTACAACCACGTGTTCGAGAAGCTGCGCAAGGAGCTGGCGGACGCGCTCAAGAGCGGCTCGAAGCGGCTGCTTGCAACCTACCTGCAAACCCTTCTCGCCTACCCCGACGGCTGCACCAGGGGGGAGACGGTCTTCGACCCTCGAACGGGCGACGTCATAGTGCAGGTGCCGCCCCTCTCGGAAGAGAAGCTGTACCCGAAGGAGCAGGCGCTCATCGACCTGGTGGCCGCCGAGCGGCTGGAGGGAAGGCGGGTGCTGGTCTACGTCACCCACACGGGGACCAGAGACATCACCGGGCGGATGGACGACATCCTCACCCGGCACGGGTTCCGGGTGGCGGTGATGAAGGCCGACGCAGTGGCCCCGAACCGCCGTGAGGCGTGGGTGGCCGACAAGGTGAAGCAGGGCATCGACGTCCTGATCTGCCACCCCAGGCTGGTGCAGACCGGCCTCGACCTCATCGACTTCCCGACCATCGTCTGGGACGAAACGGATTACAGCGTCTACGTCGTCCGGCAGGCGTCGCGGCGGTCGTGGCGCATCGGGCAGACCCGCCCGGTGAAGGTGGTGTTCATGAGCTACCGGAACACGCTCCAGGCCGACGCGCTGAAGCTGGTGGCGAAGAAGATGCAGAGCTCCCTCGCCGTCGAGGGGGAGCTGCCGGAGGACGGCCTGGCCGCCTATGGCGACGACGGGGACGACATGATGATGGCCCTGGCCCGCAAGATCGTCAGCGGTGACGAGGAGGACGAGGCCGAGACGATGGAGGAGGTCTTCGCCAAGGCCAGGAACGCCGAGAGCGAAGCCGATGAGCTGCTGGTGGACGACGGCTGGAAGGTCGTCGAGGTCGAGCCGGAGGCCGTCAACGGCAACGGCAACGGCCACCACGAGGCCATCGGGCCGACGGTGGAGCTGGTCCTCGGCAACGGCCGACACGGCAACGGCAACGGCCACGCGCCCGCCCCGGTCAACGGGAACGGCAACGGCCACCACAGCCTGCCCCGTACTGGATACGGGGACGAGGCCCCGGAGCCGCAGCAGTCGCTGTTCTCCTGGGCGGAGTTCATGGCCGAGGAGCCAGTGAAGCCGAAGGGCCGCAAGACCCAGGCTCCGTCACTGTCCCTGTTCGAGTGGGCGGTGGAACAGGAGCGGGAGGAAGAGCCGGTCGGCGCGGGACGCTAGACCGCAAGGCACGGGGGGAGGATACCTGGCCGTAGGTGTCCTCCTTCCAGGCCCAAACGGTGTCCTGAACGGGACGCCACGAACGTGGCAACTCAGCGAAACAGCAACACTCACGAAGGAGATGAACCAATGGCAAGGATATTCGTATACGACGACCGCGAGTTCCCCGACCCGGACCCCCAGATGAGCGTCGACCAGGTGAAGGCAACGCTCTCCGACTTCTACGGGGAGATAGCCAACGCCTCGGTCAAGGAGACCAAGCGGGGCGACGACACGATCTACGAGTTCCAGCGGCGGGTGGGCACCAAGGGCGCCTTCCCCAATGCCCAGAACTAAAGGAGGGAGTCCGATGGACAACCGGACCTTAGCCGGTCTGCTGGCGGCGACCCCGCCGACGGGCCTCAGCATCCTGGAGCTCACGGCGGAGCTCACACGGCCCGACGGCTCCTTCGACCTGGACGCCGCGGCCGCACGGCAGAGCGAGGTGGAGATGGCCTGCGTCCAGGCGCAGGACTACTCGGCGGCCACGGGCCGCCTGTTGGAGGCGCTGCGATGGCGGCTGCGGCCCCGGCGCTGATGAGCGGCCTGGCGGGACTGCTCCTGCGGCGTCCGCCGTCGCTGCGGGAGCTGGTCACGCTGGTCGGGTACGCCGACGACTACGCATGGTTCGTAGGGCTGGTGCGCCGCCTCTTCCCCCAGGAGGCGGAGGCGGCGCTGGCGGCCCCCGAGGTACGCGGGAGGGTGGAGCGCTTCGCCAATCTCTTCGGGGAGCGGCACTTCCCCCTCTACGCGCCGGTGATCGAGTTCTGGACGGAGGAGGAGGGGGAACAACCTCCGTGGTCCTGGCTGAGGCAGGGCATCCCCTTCGACCTGATGGGCTTCGGCTACGACGGCCTCCACGAGATGTGGGACGGCTACCGCGAGGGGCTCTCGGCCATGGCCCTGCTGGTCAAGCCCGCCGACGCCTACTACGACGGCCCCGACGGGATACGGGTGGCCTGGCTGGAGTCAGCCGCCGAACGCATCCCGCAAGAGACATTGGAGAGGATTCCCCAGGGCGGCATACCCCTGGACGCCCTCGCCGACGCGCTCAAAGAGACGAAGTTCGAGGGGGCGGCGCAAGCCTGCTCCTGGATCCTCGCCGAGACCGGCAACTTCTTCCTCGACCACACCTACGAGGACGGCAATTACGACGGCTTCTCCGACCCCTGGGACGACGACATCATCCAGGAGGGGACCGAGGAGTGGCGCAAGGCCAGCGCCCTCATGGACTCGGTGAGCCGGTTGACCGACTGGCTGGAGGAGAACCTCCCCGGCCGCTTCGCCGAGATGCTGGACTTCACGCTGGCGCGGCTTCCCGACCAAGAACAGGAGGACAACAACCATGACTGATGCAGTCGATACGACCCAATGGTCCCTGCCGGGACCGGCGGACGTGCCGAGAGACGAGCTCCAGATACAGCTGGAGGTCTACAAGGAGACCATCTTGCTGCGGGGCTTCGAGAGCGACTCCGCCTGGGTCAGGACCGTCTCGGCGGACGAGATCGCCAACGTGTTCACCCAGCACCTGGGGTTCTCCTCGGGGCTGCTGCCCCAGGAGGCCGTCTGGTGGAACCAGGGCGAGACCGGGCAGGTGGTGGCCCTCTGGCGGCCGCCGCAGGTCTGGCCGGTGGCCCTGCAACGGGAGGCGTTCAAGCCCCCCGCACGGCTCCGGCTGCCCATGCCGGGGCTGGTCTTCGTCTGCTCGCCGGGCCGCGCGCCCTGGGTGTATGCCGCAACACAGCGGCCCACCGACCCCGAGCAGCATCTCTTCCGGGCCCCGGCCTTCAACGTCTTCAGGGACGGGCGGGTCTGTCCCGGAAGCCACAGGTTCCCCGAGGAGGTGGGGCTGATACCGGAAGGCTTCTTCCAGTCCTTCTTCTCGCTTACCGGAGACACCCGCGACCGCTCGAAGAGGCACCCAGACAACCTGATCGCGCTATGGGAGGAGTTAGATGGAAAGACAGAATACCCGATGGAGGACCTTGTTCCCCAGTGTACGGTGGCCCACGCTATCGCGGTCTCCGAAGGAAGACGCGACTACGCCTACCGCTAGCCCCGTGCCGGGGCCGGTGGGCTACCTGGTCAACCACCCCGGCGGCTTGGCGGGAGTCCACGGAATCGGCTATGACTACGTGCTGGGATCGTGGGGCGTCTACGTCCAGTCCCAGGGCGCTCACCTGACGGCGCGGGTAACCGTCGCCTCCTGCACGGTGCGGGGGCTCGCTCCCGTGACCGAGAAGGTGCAACTCACCCACGGCCCCATCCCGGCAAGCCTGTTCGAGCTGGGGCTGCGCTGGTTTCAAGACGCCCCGGACACCGAGCGGTTCTTCGCCGTGCGATGGGACGGGGACGGCTACCGTTTGGTGGTCCCTCCTCAGGCTGGGACTGGCACGAGACTCGCATACCAGCCCCCTGCGGGCGTGGTCGCCGAGTTCCACTCCCACGGAAGCTCCCGCGCCTTCTTCTCGGCCACCGACGACCGGGACGAGCAGGGCTTCCGCATCTACGGCGTTGTGGGACGCTTCGATGACCCCCGGCCCGAGCTGAGCCTCCGGGTCGGCGTCTACGGCCACTTCGCCCCGCTGGACTGGTCGCAGGTGTTCGGCGGCCCGGACACGGGCGTCCGGCTCAGGGGCGAACACGACACACCAAACGAATGACAAGGAGGTAACTGCAAATGCCCTACTACCTGGACAGCGCGTTCCTGCTGGACAACCCTTGGATCACCGTGGTCGGCTGCGGCGGGACCGGCGGCTTCGTGGCCGAGGGCCTCTGCCGCCTCTTCCAGGGCAGGCAGGCCACCATCGTCCTGGTCGACCACGACCGGGTGGAGCCCCACAACCTGCTGCGCCAGAATTTCTACGCCGAGGACGTGGGGAAGTTCAAAAGCCAGGCCCTCGCCGACCGGCTGGCCAGGGCCTACCGGCGGCCCGTCGGCTACTCGGTCTACGCCTTCCGAGAGGAGGACTCCCGCCCCAACGGGCAGCGCTACCCCGGCCTTCCCGCCTACGGCGACAGCCTCATCATCGGCTGCGCCGACAACGCCGCCGCACGGCGGGCGATGGCCGAGTCCCTGCCGGGCGACCCGCGCCGGTGGCTCATCGACGCGGGCAACGACACCAACTGGGGACAAGTCTTGGTCGGCAATGTCGCCGACCGGGACTTTGGCAACGAACAAGCCTTCGCGGGTGAGACCTGCCACCTGCTCCCCGCGCCCACGGTGCAGCGCCCCGACCTGCTGACCGCCGTGTCGACCAGACCGCCGGACGTGGACTGCGCGGCCGCCCTCGACCTCACCGACCAGGACCCGACCATCAACCAGATGATGGCGTCGCTGGCGCTACAGGTGGTCCGCCGCATGGCGGCGGGAACCTGCCCCTTCATGGGCCTCTACCTGGACATGGACCTGGGCACGGTCAGCCCCACCTACGTCACGCCGGAAGCGGTGGAGCGATTGGTGGGGGCCGACTACGACCCGGGAGACCGGGCGAACTGACGCACCGAGGGGCGGTAGCACCCCGGCGATCAGCGCACGTGAACACACTCAGAGAAGGAATAAGGAGAGAAACGATGTCCGACAAGAACGGAAACACCACGATGTGGCGGGACAACCACAGCGGGCTCCGCAGGCACAAGCTCATGACCAAGGAGATCGGGCCACGATACCGCCCCTGTACGCCAATGACGGCGCGGACGACCCCGACGCCGTGGCCGCCAGAGTGAAATTGTTCAGCCCCTACAACGGCTGGACCTGGTACATCACCGAGTGGCAGGCCGAGACCGGACTGTGCTTCGGCCTCGTCGAGGGCTTTGAAACGGAGCTGGGGTACTTCGACCTGACCGAGTTGGCGGAGACGACGGTGCTCGGCGGCGTGCCCGCCGTGGAGCGCGACCTGTACTGGGAGCCGACGACCCTGGGCGAGATAAAGAGGAAGTCGAGACTCGCGGCGTAGCAGGGCGACCGGTCCACGCGAGCGCATACATATAAGGGAGGGGAAGACCATGCCTGACGAAGTTGGAACGGAAGCAACCCGCTCGGACGCCCGGATCGCCGACGAGAGTCTCTTCGGCGAAGCGGCGGACGACACGGAAGCCGCGGTTGCCGGGGAGCAGGACGCCGACAAGGAGACCGCACAGGACCCGCAGGATTCCGATGACGCCGGGGGGCAGGCCGTTGGAGACGAGACCGGCTCGTCCGAGGACCTGAAGGTGGTCGTGTCCATCAAGGGCGGGAGGGCCACCATCGGGGTGCAACGGCCCTCGTCGGACCCCCACATCGAGTCGTTCGATGACCCTGACCTGTCCGGGCTGACCCAGGAGGTCTCGGCGGTGATCGAAAGGGCGAGAGCCAAGTGGGAGGACGCCCCCAAGCACCCGGCCTACGAGCGGCCCGCTCCCCCGGCCCGGCGCCGCAACAGGCAGGGCCGGGAGACGGCACTGGCCGCAAACGTCGAGGGAGAGACGGAGCAACAGCAGCCGGAGACGCTGCGGCTGTTCTAAGGGCCGGGCCCTAGAGCCGGTCGGCGCGGGACGCTGACCGCAGTAACGGGGGGAGGTCGTCGCAACGGCGACGGCTTCCCCCTGCCCAGCCATGTATGCGGCCTTTCTGCGTTTCAGCGGGTCTAGCCCGTGTCCGGGCCGTGCAGAGGGGACTAACTTCCGTGATTGCGCCACGAGAGTTAGTCAGTAGGGCCTGGGGTCACGGGCCGCTTCCCCGGCGCCGCCTCAGTCGATAAACAGGTGGCCGAGGCCCAGGTCGTTGGCCAGGTCATGTAGCGCCTTCAGATGCCTGTAGTTGGGCCGCACTCCCTTGTACCTCCAGCGCCTTATGGTGAGGGGAGCGACGCCGAGACGACGGGCGATCTCTGCCCACGGCAGACCGGACGCATGCTGGAACCACACCAGGCGCTGCGGGAAGGCATCGGGGATGGCGTCGGTCTTTCTCCTGTACTGTGTGCGCTGTCGCGGCATCTGGCCGGTCCTCCCCGTGCACAGCCGTACCCCCTCCCCAATGCGAGCGCAAGCGTCCCCATTCTCCGTTCGCCTCAGACCTTGGACGATCCGTCTCCCGGTCGGGACGCTTGCCTCACCCGTCCGTCCATATATGCTTGCTCTTTTTGTTGCCCCCACTGGCCCGGACCGTCAAGTCTGACCTTAAGGGGCTCAACCTTACTCACGACCCACACTCAGCTCCACATGGTTGTTGCTCGACGGGTGGCTGAGCCGGTATTGGACGCCCTTCGGCGAATATCTCAGCGAGGGAACGGAGAGAGATGTCAGTTCTCTCGCGAAGGCTTGATCTGTGAGCTGCTGAGAGGGGGAAACGCTTTGAGTTCCCTCCAGTGCATGGCCTTGTCGAAGAGGTCGGGCTAACGCCACCGTTCAACTCCGTTGACTGGGCAGAAGAAACACGAGGTCCTCTGCGGCAGGCAGGCTCGTATGTGTCGTGTCTTTTTGTTGTCAGACATTGCCGTGAGATGATATATAGTGTAATAATACCTACGTTTTCGTTCTTGTCGAAGAGCGCCTGAGAAACGTAGCGCAAAGGAAGTGGGAGCCTTGAGGCTCGCCACTATTTATTATTGCCGATGAACGGGAGGGCTGGAAAGTGGCCAACGTCATGACCCACATCCACGCGGGGGCTTCCCGCCTGAACGGGGCGTCTGCGCCCGCGCCCGCTAAATCCCCCCCCCCCCCCGACTTTTTGGCGCAGGACGGGTTGGCCGGTGAGCGCAGCCAGGGGCGGCGGCCGTCTCGCGCTGCTGACGCTGGCCGCGACGGCTCTGCTCCTCGTCTTCTCGGCAGGCCCGGCAGCGGCCCAACCCGCCATTATCGACTACGACGCTGACAACGACAACCTGATCGACGTCAGCAGCCTGACCCAGCTGAACGCCATCCGCTGGGACCTGGCCGGAAACGGCTCCAACAACGCCGGTTACACCGCCGCCTTCCCCAACGCGGCGGCGGACATGGGCTGCGCGGCCACCTGCGTCGGCTACGAGCTGACGGCGGACCTGGACTTCAACACCAACACCACGACCGACAATGCCGACGGCGCTGTGATCGACAGCAGAGACGCCTTCTGGAACAGCGGCTCGGGCTGGGCTCCCATCGGCACGCGCAACGGCCCCTACAACGCCGTCTTCGAGGGCAACGGCCACACCATCTCCAACCTGTTCATCAGCCGGGGGCAGGCCAATAACTTGGGTCTCTTCGGCGCCACCGGCAGGAACAGCGTGGTCCGCCGGGTCGGCCTGGAGGACGTGGATATAGACGGGTGGGAGGAGCTGGGTGGTCTGGTGGGCAACGCCCGCGGCAACATCAGGTTCGCATACACCACCGGCAGCGTCAGGGGGAGGGGGTCGATAGGTGGGTTGGCGGGCGCCTTAAGCGGAATCGGCGCTCAGATCAGGCTCAGCTACTCCAACGCCGCCGTCACTGGAGCACACAACTCTGTTGGCGGGCTGGCGGGATTCGTCAATTCCGGCTCCGTCGTTGCCAGCTATGCGAGCGGCGCGGTAGCCGGGGTCAACAACGTCGGCGGGCTGGTGGGATTCCTCGCTGGCCCCAGAAGCTCCGTCGTTGCGAGCTACTCCACCGGCGCGGTAACCGGCAGAGTCCACGCCAACGGGCTGGTGGGCTTTCGACAAAACTCCGGCCCGGTGACCAACAGCTACTGGGACACCGAGACCAGCGGCGTGACCACGGGCGGCGGCGTGGGCAAGACCACCAGCGAGTTGCAGGCGCCCACCTCCAAGACCGAAGACATGGACGACGCCACCGACGGCGTCCAGAACATCTACTCCGGTTGGGACGCCGCCGTGTGGGACTTCGGCACGGCCAGCCAGTACCCGGCGCTGCTGTTAGACTTCAACCGCGACGGCAGTGCCAACGACTACGAGTTCGGGCCGCAGGGCCGCGCCGCGCCGGTCGTCGACTACGACACAAACGACGACGGCCTGATCGAGGTCAGCAGCCTCGCCCAGCTGAACGCCATCCGCTGGGACCTGGACGGCGACGGCTCGGTGGCCTCCGACGACGAGGCCAACTACGCCACCGCTTTCCCCTACGCGGCGGCGGGGATGGGCTGCAAGCCGACCGACCACGACAACGACGCCGGCACCGCCGACCAGCCCACCTGCGTGGGCTACGAGCTGACGGCGGACCTGGACTTCAACACCAACACCTCCACCGACAATGCCGACGGCGCTGTGATCGACAGCAGCGACGCCTTCTGGAACGGCGGAGTGGGCTGGGAGCCCATCGGCACCGAGGACGTGCCCTTTGGAGCCATCTTCGAGGGCAACGGCCACACGATCTCCAACCTGTTTATCGACCGGGAGTTCACCGATGACGTGGGTCTCTTCGGCGCCATCGGCACGGACAGCGAGATCCGCAGGGTCGGTCTAACGGACGTCGATATCACCGGGCAGCGCCAGGTGGGCGCCCTGGTCGGCTCAGTTGACGGCAGCGAGATCAGGTCCACCTACGCCAGCGGAAGCGTCAACGGGAGCCAAGGAACAGGCGGGTTGATGGGCCTGGTGCGGGGTGGCGACATCAGGCTCAGCTACTCCAACGCCGCCGTCACAGGATCGCACGGCAATATTGGCGGGCTGGCGGGAAGGTTCGACGGTGACAGCTCCGTCATCGCCAGCTACGCCACCGGCGCGGTCAGAGGCGGGCATATCGTCGGCGGGCTGGCGGGAAGTTTCAGTGGCGGCTCCCTCGTCGCCAGCTACGCCACCGGCGTGGTCAGTGGCTCGATCAACCTCGGCGGGCTATTGGGCAATGGAAACTCCGTCACCGTCAAGACCAGCTACTGGGACACGGAGACCAGCGGCCAGGCCACCAGCGGCGGCGGCCTGGGCGAGGGCAAGACGACGAGCGATCTGCAAACGCCCACGGCCTACGGCTCCTCCGGCATCTACGCCACCTGGAACGTGGACACCGGTGGCGCCGTCGGCGCGGACGACCCGTGGGACTTCGGCACAGACAGCGAGTACCCGGCGCTGAAGGTGGACTTCGATGGCGACGACTGGGCCAGCGCCTACGAGTTCGGGCGGCAGGGCCGCGCCGCGCCGGTCATCGTCGACTACGACGCTGACAACGACAACCTGATCGAGATCACCACCCTGGCCCAGCTGAACGCCATCCGCTGGGACCTGGACGGCGACGGCTGGGTGGATGAGAGCACTAACCGGGCCAGCTACGCCGCCGCCTTCCCCAACCCGGAGGCGGGCATGGGCTGCAAGCCGACCGACCACGACAACAACGTCGACACCGCCGACCAGCCCACCTGCGTTGGCTATGAGTTGACGGTGGACCTGGACTTCGACCAGAACAACGGCAACACCATCACCGCCGCCGACGCCGCCTACTGGAACGGCGGGGCGGGCTGGGAGCCCATCGGCAGCGACACGGTCAACGGCCGCTACAACGCCGTCTTCGAGGGCAACGGCCACACGATCTCCAACCTGTTCATCAGCCGGAGGGGCACCTACGACGTGGGACTGTTCGGCTGCACCAGCTCGACTAGCGAGGTCCGCAGAGTCGGCCTGGTGGCCGTGGATATCACAGGGGATAGATACACGGGCGGTCTGGTGGGAACCGCCTACGGCGACATCAGGTTCGCCTACTCGACCGGCAGCGTCATCGGCTTTGGCTATATCGGTGGGTTGGTGGGTTACTACGACGCTGCAGGCAAGGCAATCGCGGCCAGTTACTCCACCGCCCGAGTCACGGCGACGGGCCCGATTGCTGGCGGCTTGGTGGGCACGCTGAACGATGGCAACCTCGTTGCCAGCTACGCCCGCGGCGCGGTGAGCGGCACGACCGGCGTCGGCGGGTTGGTGGGACGCATTCAAAATACAGGCAACCTCGTTGCCAGCTACGCCCGCGGCGCGGTGAGCGGCACGACCGACGTCGGCGGGCTGGTGGGCTCTCAGGCAATTACCGGCTCCGTAACCAACAGCTATTGGGACGCCGCAGCCAGCGGCCAGGCCGGCAGCGCCGGCGGCACGAGCCAGACCACCAGCGACCTGCAAACGCCCACGGCCTACGGCTCCGGCATCTACGCCAACTGGAACGTGGACACCGACGGCGCCGCCGGTGCGGACGACCCGTGGCACTTCGGCACGAACAGCCAGTACCCGGCGCTGCAGGTGGACTTCGACCGCAACGGCATGCCCACCGCCTACGAGTTCGGCGGGCAGGGGCGGCCGGCGCTGGTGGACTATGACGTGGACAACGACGGGCTGATCGAGGTGAGCAACCTGGCCCAGCTGCACGCCATCCGCTGGGACATGAACGGCAACGGCAGAGTGTCCCGCGAATGGTCGCCGCTGCTGATGGCCCGCGCCTTTCCCAACTCCGTCTATGTCCTGGGTTGCCCGCCCGGCGACCACGACGACGACGCCACCACTCCCGACGAGGGCCACTGTATTGGCTATGAGCTGACCAGGGATCTGGACTTTGACGGCGACGGCGACGGCGACGTGGATGCCGATGACCACGCCGGCGCCCACTGGCACGAGGGCGCCGGCTGGGCCCCCATCGGGATGCGGTACACCGGCGCACTCCCAGTCCTGCCCGAGCCCTATACCGGCATCTTTCATGGCAACGGGTATGCCATCTACAACATGACCATCAACCGCCCGGGCCTGGACTACGTGGGTCTGTTCGCCAGAGTGGGCTGGGGCGGCGACATCCGATCCGTGGGCCTGGTGGACGTGGACATCACCGGACGGAGATATACCGGGGGGGTGGCCGGCACTCTGGACGGCGAGGTCTACAAGGTGTACGTCACCGGCCAGCTCTCCGGCACGGTGGACGTGGGCGGAATCGGGGGGATGATGACCTCCCCGCAGGTCCACGATCCCCGTGACCTGTCAACCATGGCCCACATCCTTCGCAGCTACGTTCACGCCGACCTGACCGCCCGCGGGGACGGCGGCGCCTCCACCAGTAATCCCGGGGTCGAAGCCCTGCGCCTGGGCGGGATCGTCGGTCAGGGCACGAACAACATCGCCATTGTCAATGTTTATTTCACCGGCACCCTGACCGGCACCCAGGCCGGAACGGTCATCGGCGGGGTGATAGGCGCGCGTGCGGGTGTTTCCGGCTCGCAAATCTACTACGACTTCAGCCGCTTCCCGGACCCGATCGGCAAGGGAGGCTTTGGCAAAACCACCGCCGAGCTGCAGGCGCCCACCGCCAATGACGAGGACATGGACGGCGCCATGTCCGGCGTGCAGAACCCCTACAGCAATTGGCTCGATGAGCACTGGGACTTCGGCACCTCCAGCCAGTTCCCGGCGTTGAAGCACGACACCGACGGCGACGGCACCCCCACCTCGCGGGAGTTCGGGCGGCAGCCGCGCTCGGTGGGAGCTGACTATGACGCGGACAATGACGGCCTGATCGAGGTCGCCAGCCTGGCTCAGCTGAACGCCATCCGCTGGGACCTGGACGGAAACGGGACGGCGTCCGCCGGCAACGCGGCCGGCTACCAAGCCGCCTTCCCCAACGCAGTGCCGGGCATGGGCTGCGAGCTGACCGACCACGACAACGACCCCAAGAACGCCGACCAGCCCACCTGCATTGGCTACGAGCTGACGGCGGACCTGGACTTCGACGAAAACACCGACAACCAGATTACCAACGCCGACGCCGCCTACTGGAACGGCGGGGCGGGTTGGGACCCGATCGGTACCGACAGCCGTCCGTTCAGCGCCATCTTCGAGGGCAACAAGCGCACGATCGCCAACCTGTTCATCAACCGCCCGGCGGTCCTCTACCTGGGGCTGTTCGCCTCGACCTACAGCCCGGCCGAGATTCGCTACCTGCGGCTGACCAACGTCAACGTGACGGGCAGGCACGACGTGGGGGCGCTGGTTGGGCATATGACCGCGGGCAGTGTGAGCTACAGCTCCTCCGACGGCAGCGTCACGGCGGCGGGACACACCGGCGGCCTCAGCATCGGCGACAGCAAGGCGGGCGGACTGGTGGGCTCCACGGCCAGCGCGTCGGCGGTGGTCAGCCACAGCTACTCCACGGCCACGGTCTCCGCCGTCGGCGATCACGCCGGCGGGCTGGTGGGCTCCAACGGCGGCGCGATCATCGCGAGCTACGCCAACGGCGCGGTGACGGGCGGCGAGGACCAGGTGGGCGGGCTGGCCGGGAGCAGCAGCGGCAGCATCACCGCCGGCTACGCCAGCGGCGCGGCGGAGGGCGAGAACGAAGTGGGCGGCCTGGCCGGCTCCAACGACGGCACGATCACCGCCAGCTACGCGACCGGCGCCGTCTCCTCGAGCGCCACCCCGGCGGGCAGCGACCTGGGCGGCCTGGTCGGCATGAACAGCGGCACGGTGACCAACAGCTACTGGGACACGGAGACCAGCGGCGTGACCAGCGGCGACGGCGTGGGCAAGACGACCAGCGATCTGCAAACGCCCACGGCCTACGGCTCGGGCATCTACGCCAACTGGAACGTGAACGTGGACGACGACGCCGGCGGGGACGACCCATGGGACTTCGGCACGCCCAGCCAGTACCCGTTGCTGAAAGCGGACTTCGATCGCAACGGCACGCCCACCGCTTACGAGTTCGGGGGGCAGGGGCTGGTGGACTACGACGCTGACAACGACGGCCTCATCGACGTGGACAGCCTGGTCAAGCTGAACGCGCTGCGCTGGGACCTGGACGGCGACGGGACGGCGTCCTCGGGCGACGAGGCCGGCTACGGAGCCGCCTTCCCCAACCCGCTGGCGGGCATGGGCTGCGAGCTGACCGACCACGACGACGACACCAACACCGACGACGAGCCCACCTGCGTTGGCTACGAGCTGACGGCGGACCTGGACTTCAACACCGATACCGGCACCGACTCCGGCGGCGACATCGTGATTGACAGCAGCGACGATTACTGGAACAGCGGCGCGGGCTGGGAGCCCATCGGCAACGACACCAAAGTGATCGGCGCCTCCTTTGGGATGAGCAACGACGAGCGCTACACGGCTGTCTTCGAGGGCAACGGCCACACCATTTCCAACCTGTTCATCAACCGGCCCGCCAGGGACTTCGTTGGTCTCTTTGGCGCTACGGGCACGTCCAGCGAGATCCGCAGGGTCGGCCTGGAAGGCGTCGACATCACCGGGCAGAGCGACGTGGCCGGCCTGGTCGGTATGCCCTGGCAAAGCGAGATCACGTCCTCCTACACGACCGGCAGCGTCTACGGGCAGCGGCGGGTTGGCGGGTTGGCGGCCTCAGTCGTGGAGAGTGAGGTCAGGCTCAGCTACTCCAACGCCGATGTCACCACAGGGACGGGGGGCTTTGCGGGCTTGGCCGGCGGCCTGGTGTCGAACCTTTATCAGTCCAGGCTCCTGGCCAGCTATGCCACTGGCGCAGTAACCGGCCAGAGCGACGTCGGCGGTCTGGCGGCATCCCACGTTCAGAGCCACATCGTTGCCAGCTACGCCACCGGCGCGGTAACCGGCCAGAGCGAGGTCGGCGGTCTGGTGGGCAAGGCGCCATACGAGAGCACGACGACTCACAGCTATTGGGACACTGTGACCAGCGGCGTGACCACCGGCGGCGTCCTGAAAGGTACGGGCAAGACGACCGGCGAACTGGTGTCCCCCACGGCCTACGGCTCCAGTCCGAGCATCTACGCCAACTGGAACCTGGACGTGGACGACGCCGACGGGGATGACAACCTGGCTACCGACCCGGACGACCCGTGGGACTTCGGCACGGTGAGCCAGTACCCGGCACTGAAGGTGGACTTCAACCTCGACGGCACGGCCAGCTGGCAGGAGTTCGGGCGCCAGAAGCGCTCGCCCCCCACCCAGGACTACGACGACGACAACGACGGTCTGATCGAGGTCAACAACCTGGCCCAGCTGAACGCCATCCGCTGGGACCTGAACGGCGACGGGACGGCGTCCGCAGGCAACGCGGCCGGCTACCAGGCCGCCTTCCCCAGCTCGCTGGCGGGCATGGGCTGCGAGCTGACCGACCACGACGACGACACCAACACCGACGACGAGCCCACCTGCATCGGCTACGAGCTGGCGGTGGACCTGGACTTCAACACCGACACCTCCACCGACTCCGGCGGCGACATCGTGATTGACGACCAGGACGAGTACTGGAACGGCGGGGCGGGTTGGGACCCGATCGGCAGCGACAGCAGTCCGTTCAGCGCCATCTTCGAGGGCAACAGGCGCACCATCGCCAACCTGTTCATCAACCGCCCGGCGGTCCTCTACCTGGGGCTGTTCGCCCAGACCTCCAGCCCGGCCGAGATTCGCTACCTGCGGTTGACCAACGTCGACGTGACGGGCAAGCACGACGTGGGGGCGCTGGTCGGGCATATGACCGCCGGCAGTGTGAGCTACAGCTCCTCCGGTGGCAGCGTCAGCGCAGCCGGACACAACGGCGGCGCCAGCATCGGCGACAGCAAGGTCGGCGGGCTGGTCGGCTCCAACGGCGGCGCGATCATCGCGAGCTATGCCAACGGCGCGGTGACGGGCGGCGAGGACCAGGTGGGCGGGCTGGCCGGGTCCAACGCCAGCTTCGGCGCGATCACCGCCAGTTACGCCACCGGCGCGGCGGAGGGCGAGAACGAAGTGGGCGGGCTGGCCGGCTCCAACGACGGCGCGATCCTCGCCAGCTACGCGACCGGCGCCGTCTCCTCGAGCGCCACCCCGGCGGGCGCCGACCTGGGCGGCTTGGTCGGCATGAACAGCGGCCCCGTGAACAACAGCTACTGGGACACGGAGACCAGCGGCGTGACCAGCGGCGACGGCGTGGGCAAGACGACCAGCGAGCTGCAAACGCCCACGGCCTACGGCTCGGGCATCTACGCCAACTGGAACCTGGACGTGGACGACGCCGACGGGGATGACAACCTGGCCACCGACCCGGACGACCCGTGGGCCTTCGGCACGGACACCCTGTACCCGGTCCTGAAGGCGGACTTCGACGGCGACGGCTCGTCCACCTGGCAGGAGTTCGGGAGGCAGAAGCGGTCGGCGATCACGGAGGATTACGACGCGGACGATGACGGCCTGATCGAGGTCAGCAGCCTGGCCCAGCTGAACGCCCTGCGCTGGGACCTGGACGGCGACGGGACGGCGTCCTCGGGCGGCGCGGCCGGCTACCTCGACGCCTTCCCCAACCCGCTGGCGGGCATGGGCTGCAGGCTGACCGACCACGACGACGACACCAACACCGACGACGAGCCCACCTGCACCGGCTACGAGCTGGAGGCGGACCTGGACTTCAACACTGATACCGGCTCCGACGTCTCCGGCGAGGCGGTGATCGACGACCAGGACGACTACTGGAACGGCGGGGTGGGCTGGGAGCCCATCGGCGGCGACGCCACCTCCTACAGCACCGTCTTCGAGGGCAACGGCCACACCATCTCCAACCTGTTCATCGCCCGCCCGTCCGTCGACTACGTGGGATTGTTCGGCCGCACGAGCGGGTCCAGCGTGATCGGCAACGTCGGCCTGAAAGGCGTCAACATAACGGGGATGAGCTACGTGGGCGCCCTGGCCGGCAACATTTACGGCGAGATCTGGTCCAGCTACGCCAGCGGAAGCGTCATGGGAACCGACTTTGTAGGCGGGTTGATCGGCTACTCGCTGGGTGGCAACATCAGGCTCAGCTACTCCAACGCCGCCGTCACTGGATCGCGCAACGGGGCTGGCGGGCTGGCGGGAGGGGGCGGCAGTAGTGATAGCTCCGTCGTCGCCAGCTACGCCACCGGCGCGGTCAGCGGCTCGGCTAACGTCGGTGGGCTGCTGGGAAACTTCCGTGATGGCTCCCTCGTCGCCAGCTATGCCACCGGCGTGGTGCGTGGCTCGCGCAACGTCGGCGGGCTACTGGGCTGGGCAAGGTTCGTCACCGTCAGGAACAGCTACTGGGACACCGAGACCAGCGGCCAGACCACCAGTGGCGGCGGCCTGGGCGTGGGCAAGACGACGAGCGAGCTGCAAACGCCCACGGCCTACGGCTCGGGCATCTACGCCGACTGGAACGTGAACGTGGACGACGACGCGGGCGGGGACGACCCGTGGGACTTTGGGACGGCCAGCCAGTACCCGGCGCTGAAGGTGGATTTCGATGGCGACGACTGGCCCACCGCCTACGAGTTCGGGCGGCAGGGGCGCGGGGCGCCGACGAGCTATGACACTGACAACGACAACCTGATCGAGGTCACCACCCTGGCCCAGCTGAACGCCATCCGCTGGGACCTGGACGGCGACGGCTGGGTGGATGAGAGCACTGACCGGGCCAGCTACGCCGCCGCCTTCCCCAGCGCGGCGGCGGGGATGGGCTGCGAGCCGGCCGACCACGACAACGACCCCCTCACCGCCGATCGGCCCATCTGCATCGGCTACGAGCTGGAGATGTTCCTGGACTTCAACACCGATACCGGCTCTGACGTCCTCGGCAAGGCGGTGATCGACGACCAGGACGACTACTGGAACGGCGGGGCGGGCTGGGAGCCCATCGGCAACCTCATGAATCCGTACGACACCGTCTTCGAGGGCAACGGCCACACCATTTCCAACCTGCTCATCAACCGGCCGTCCACCGACAACGTGGGTCTCTTCGGCTCCAGCGGTACGCACAGCGAGGTCCGCAGGGTCGGCCTGGAGGACGTGAATGTAACCGGGCAGATCTCTGTGGGCGGTCTGACGGGCAGCGCCTCCGGCGCCGTCAGGGCAACGTACACCAACGGCACGGTAACCGGCGGGGACGCCGTGGGCGGGCTGGCAGGCTCTGGAGGACATTATGTAATCAGGCTCAGCTACTCCAACGCCGCCGTCACAGCAACGGGCAACTACGTTGGCGGGCTGGCGGGAAACCTCGGTGGTGGCTCCGTCGTTGCCAGCTACGCAACCGGATCGGTAACTGGCGAAGACTCCGTTGGCGGGCTGGCGGGAGTCATCCTAGATACCTCCATCGTCGCCAGCTATGCCACCGGCGCGGTAACCGGCACGAGCGAACTCGGCGGGCTGGTGGGCAAGGCAACCAGCGGCACGGTGACCAGCAGCTACTGGGACACCGCGACCAGTGGCCAGGCCAACAGCCCTGGTGGGGGCACGGGCAAGACCACCAGCGAGCTGCAAACGCCCGTGGCCTACGGCAGCGGATCGGACATCTACGCCAACTGGAACGTGAACACCGACGATGTCGCCGGCGCGGACGACCCGTGGGACTTCGGGACGGCCAGCCAGTACCCGGCGCTGAAGGCGGAATTCGACCTCCGCGGCAGTCCCACGGCCTACGAGTTCGGGCGGCAGGGGCGGTCGGCGCCCCCCGTCGCGAAGCCTGGTCCCGTCGGCTCCATCGACATTCGATATCAAGAGAAAGCGATGACCATTTCCTGGGGTGCCCCCACGAGCGGCGGCCCGGTCGAGACCTACGAGCTCCAGGTGAGGCTGAAGACGCCCTCCTCCATGGCCACCGGTTGGACGCCCGCGGGCGACGACATCGAGGCGAGGCAATTCAAAGTGGAGGGCCTGACGCCAGGCGCCAAGTATCAGATCCGGATACGCGGGAGAAACGGCGGCTTCCTGGGCAACTGGCGGGCGGTGCAGGCTGGTAGGCACATCCATCCGTCCTTCCAGGAGGGCGAAACCGCTGTCCGGTCGATAGACGAGGGCACGACGGCCGACACGAACATCGGCGCGCCGCTGACCGCCGACTTCGCCGACCCATCCATCTCCCTGACCTACCAGCTGGGCGGGACGGACGGCGGCGACTTCGCCATCGACGCCGCCACCGGTCAACTGAAGACGAAGAGCGCGCTGAGCCAGGCGACGAAGAGCCAGTACCAGGTGCGGGTAGTGGCGGATGACGGGATAGCCGGCAACGGCAACGAAGACATCTTCGTAACCATCCGGGTGACCCACGCCGGCGTCAACGACCCTCCCTACTTCCCGGCCGCCTCGGCTGAACGGAGCGTGGCGGAGGGCACGCAGGCTGGAAGGGCCATCGGCGCGCCCGTCGCCGCAATAGACCCGGAGGGCGACGCCCTGACCTACACCCTGGGCGGGACCGACGGCAGCGACTTCGCCATAGACTCCGCCACCGGGCAGCTCAGGACCAAGAGCCCCCTGGACTTCCACAATAAAGTTTCGTATGAGCTGGAGGTCGAAGCCTCCGACGGCAAAGGGGGGACGGCATCCATCGACGTAGTCATCAGCGTAACCGACGCGACGCCCGGCGCCGTCGGCTCCGTCAACATTCAATATCATGAGAAAGCGATGACCATTTCCTGGGGTGCCCCCACGAGCGGCGGCCCGGTCGAGACCTACGAGCTCCAGGTGAGGCTGAAGACGCCCTCCTCCATGGCCACCGGTTGGACGCCCGCGGGCGACGACATCGAGGCGAGGCAATTCAAAGTGGAGGGCCTGACGCCAGGCGCCAAGTATCAGATCCGGATACGCGGGAGAAACGGCGGCTTCCTGGGCAACTGGCGGGCGGTGCAGGCTGGTAGGCACATCCATCCGTCCTTCCAGGAGGGCGAAACCGCTGTCCGGTCGATAGACGAGGGCACGACGGCCGACACGAACATCGGCGCGCCGCTGACCGCCGACTTCGCCGACCCATCCATCTCCCTGACCTACCAGCTGGGCGGGACGGACGGCGGCGACTTCGCCATCGACGCCGCCACCGGTCAACTGAAGACGAAGAGCGCGCTGAGCCAGGCGACGAAGAGCCAGTACCAGGTGCGGGTAGTGGCGGATGACGGGATAGCCGGCAACGGCAACGAAGACATCTTCGTAACCATCCGGGTGACCCGCGCCGGCGTCAACGACCCTCCCTACTTCCCGGCCGCCTCGGCTGAACGGAGCGTGGCGGAGGGCACGCAGGCTGGAAGGGCCATCGGCGCGCCCGTCGCCGCAATAGACCCGGAGGGCGACGCCCTGACCTACACCCTGGGCGGGACCGACGGCAGCGACTTCGCCATAGACTCCGCCACCGGGCAGCTCAGGACCAAGAGCCCCCTGGACTTCCACAATAAAGTTTCGTATGAGCTGGAGGTCGAAGCCTCCGACGGCAAAGGGGGGACGGCATCCATCGACGTAGTCATCAGCGTAACCGACGCGACGCCCGGCGCCGTCGGCTCCGTCAACATTCAATATCATGAGAAAGCGCTGACCATTTCCTGGGGTGCCCCCACGAGCGGCGGCCCGGTCGAGACCTACGAGCTCCAGGTGAGGCTGAAGACGCCCTCCTCCATGGCCACCGATTGGACGCCCGCGGGCGACGACATCGAGGCGAGGCAATTCAAAGTGGAGGGCCTGACGCCAGGCGCCAAGTATCAGATCCGGATACGCGGGAAAAACGGCGGCTTCCTGGGCAACTGGCGGGCGGTGCAGGCTGGTAGGCACATCCATCCGTCCTTCCAGGAGGGCGAGTCCACTTTCCGGTTCGTGGACGAGGGCACGGCGGCCGACACGAACATCGGCGCGCCGCTGACCGCCGACTTCGCCGACCCAGCCGTCTCCCTGATCTACCGGCTGGCCGGGACCGACGCCGCCGACTTCGACATAGACGGCGCCACCGGCCAACTGAAGACGAAGAGCGCGCTGAGCCAGGCGACGAAGAGCAAGTACCGGGTAGTGGTGGTGGCGGATGACGGGATAGACGGCAACGGCGACGAACGCATCGTCGTAAACATCCGGGTGGCCCGCGCCGGACGAAACGACCCTCCCCTCTTCCCGGCCGCCTCGGCTGCCCGCAGCGTGATGGAGAACACGCCGGCCGGCACAAACATCGGCGCGCCCGTCGCCGCGGCCGACCCGGAGGGTGACACCCTGACTTACACGCTGGGCGGGATCGACGCTCCGCACTTCGACATAGACAGCGCCACCGGCCAGATCAAGACCAAGAGCCCCCTGGACTTCGACAACAAAGTTTCATATCAGCTGGAGGTCGAAGCCACCGACGACAAAGGGTGGATGAACTCCATCCCCGTAACCATCACGGTAACCGACGGGACTCCCGGCAACGTCGGCGTCGTCCGCGTTTCGCACCATGAGAAGGCGCTGACCATGTACTGGGATGCCCCCACGACCGGCGGCCCGGTCGTGGCCTACGAGGTCTATGTGCGGGCGGCGGCGCCCGCCTCCGTCGCGCACGATTTCGTCCTCGTGCGCGACGACCTCACGGTGAGGACCGTCAAAATAGAGAACCTGATTCCGGGCGCCCAGTACCGAGTCGTGATACGCGGGAAGAACCGGGACGACCTTGGCCCCTGGAAGGCGACGACCCCGATGAAGCACATCCCTCCCTCCTTCCAGGACGGCGAATCCGCTGTCCGGGTGGTGGAAGAGGGCACAGTGGCCAACACGGACCTCGGCGCGCCGCTGACCGCCGACTTCGCCGACCCAGCCGTCTCCCTGACCTACCGGCTGGCCGGGACCGACGCCGCCGACTTCGCCATCAACGCCGCCACCGGCCAGCTGAAGACGAAGAGCGCGCTGAGTCACGGGACGAAGGACACGTACCAGGTGCAGGTGGTGGCGGATGACGGGCTCTCCGGCAACGGCAACGACGAAATCGACGTCACCATCCGGGTGACCCGCTCCAGCGTCAACGACGCCCCTGAATTCCCGGCCGCCACGGCCAGCCGCAGCGTGGCGGAGAACACGCTGGCCGGCGTTGACATCGGCGCGCCCATCGCCGCAAGCGACCCGGAGGGCGACACCCTGACCTACACCCTGGGCGGGACCGACGCCAACCACTTCGATATCGACAGCGCCAGCGGGCAGCTCCAGACCAGGAGCGCGCTGGACTACGAGGCCGCCAAGAACACCTACACGGTCATCGTCAGCGTGAGCGACGGGAAGAACGCCGGTGGTGGCGCCGACGGCGGCCCCGACGGCAACATCACGGTGACCATCAACGTGACCGACATCAACGAGCCGCCCAGCCCCCCGACCGGACTGAGCGTGACGCCGGGAGGGAGGAGCCTGAGCGTATCCTGGCTGGCGCCCGACGCCGCAGCCATGGCGGGCAAGCCCCCGGTGACCCGCTACGACGTGCGCTACAAGCTGAACAGCGCCTCGGACTGGATCATGTGGGCCCACGGCGGAACGAACACCAGCACACGGATCCCCAACCTGACCATCGGCTCCCTCTATGACGTGCGGGTGCGGACGAGGAACGCGGAGGGTTACAGCGGCTGGTCCAGCACCCTCAGCGGAACGCCCATCGCAAACAGCGAGCCGACCTTCGACGAGGGCGCCACAGCGGGCCGCGTCGTATCAACCTCGATCGTCGACGGCGCGGCGGTGGGCGCTCCCATCGCCGCCACCGACACCAACGCCGACCCGCTGACCTACGGGCTGGGCGGGACGGATGCGGCCTACTTCACCATCGACGCCGCCACCGGCCAGCTGAGAGCCGCGGCGGCCCTGGAGCATCTGGACAAGAACACGAAGGTCCGCTTCAGCGTGGACGTCACCGTGATGGACCAGCGGGACGCCAGCGGCGCCGCGGACAGCAACGTGGACGCCACCATCACGGTCACCGTCAGCCTGGTCGGCGATATAACCCCCATGAGGGCGGCGTACGCGGAAAAGCAGTTCCAATTGATCTGGTCGTTGGGCGCCCCGAGCGACTCCGTCGACGCCTACGAGCTCCAGATTAAGCGGGTGATCCCTCTTCCGCCGGGCGACTTCGCGGTGGTGAAGAGCAACATCGTCGGGACCCAGTTCACGGTGGAGAACCTGCTCCCGGGCGCCAAGTATCACTTAAGGCTCCGCGCGAAGAACGCCTACGGGACCGGTCCGTGGGTGTCGATCAATACGCGGTACCATATCCCGCCGGCCTTCCAGGAGGGCGCCTCGGCCACGCGCACCGTGGCGGAGAACACGCTGGCCGGACAGAGCATCGGCGCGCTCCTGACCGCCGACTACGCCGACACCTCAGTCAGCCTGACCTATACCCTTGACGGGACCGACAAGGACCACTTCGCCATAGACAGCGCCACCGGCCAGCTCCAGACGAAGGGCGCCCTGGACTACGAGGACAAAGATTCGTACGAGGTGGAGGTCGAAGTCTCCGACGGCAGCCCTCAGGGGCAGGACACCATCACGATCACCATCGAGGTAACCGACGTGAACGAGCCGCCGACGGTGGCGCCGGGGAGCGTCAAAGCGGATCCTGCCGCTGGGGGGTTGGACGTGTCGTGGACGGCGCCCAGCGCTTCCGACATGGCGGGCAAGCCTCCGGTGAACGGCTACGACGTGCAGTACCGCGTCTCCACCGGCCTCAACACATGGGGAGCGTGGCAGAGCCACGTCCACTCGGACGCAAGCGTCAGCGCGCAGATCCGCGGCCTGACGCCCGGCGTCACCTACGGGGCGCAGGTGCGGGCCAAGAACGACGAGGGCGACGGCCCCTACAGCGCACCGGCCACCGGCGCCCCCGGCATGCCCTTGCCGCCACCGGTAGTGGAGGTGGATTACGACGATAACGATAACGGCCTCATCGAGATCGACAGCCTCGCCCAGCTGGACGCCATCCGCTACGACCTGAACGGCGATGGGACGGCGTCCTCCGGCAACGGGCCCAGCTACCAGACCGTCTTCCCCAACGCGGCGGCGGGGATGGGCTGCAAGCTTGGCGACCACGACGACGACACCAACACCGACGACGAGCCCGTCTGCACCGGCTACGAGCTGACGGCGGACCTGGACTTCAACACCGACACCGCCACCGACAGCGGCGGCGAAGCGGTGATCGACAGCGAGGACGCCTACTGGAACAGCGGCGAGGGCTGGGACCCCATCGGTAGCGGCATTAATCTGTACAACGCCGTCTTCGAGGGCAACGGCCACACCATCTCCAACCTGTTCATCAACCGCTCGTCTACCGATTATGTGGGTCTCTTCAACTCCACCTACACGGACAGCGAGGTCCGCAGGATTGGCCTGGAGGACGTGGATGTAACCGGGAGGGACTATGTGGGCGGTCTGACGGGCAGCGCCAACGGCCCCGTCAGGGCAACGTACACCAACGGCATGGTAACTGGCAGGACCTACGTCGGCGGGCTGGCAGGCCATGTAGCAGAATCTGCAATCAGGCTCAGCTACTCCAACGCCGCCGTCACAGCAACGGGCGACCAAGTTGGCGGGCTGGTGGGATACTCCTATAGAGGCTCCATCGTTGCCAGTTACGCAACCGGCGCGGTCAGAGGCAGGCATATCGTCGGCGGGCTGGTGGGATACTCCGATAGAGGCTCCATCGTCGCCAGCTACGCCACCGGCGTGTTGACCGGCACGACCAACGTCGGCGGGCTGCTGGGCGTCGAAAGCGGCGGCTCCGCAACCAACAGCTACTGGGACACTGTCACCACCGGCAAGACCAACAGCGCCGGCGGCACGGCCAAGACCACCTCCCAACTGCAGACCCCCGTGGCCTACGGCAGCGGGTCGGACATCTACGCCGCCTGGAACGTGAACACCGACGGTGCCGCCGGCGCGGACGACCCGTGGGACTTTGGGACGTCGAGCCAGTATCCGGCGCTGAAGGCGGACTTCGACGGCGACGGCAGTGCCACCGCCAACGAGTTCGGGCAGCAGAAGCGCTCCGCGCCCGCCGTAAACAGCGCGCCAACCTTCACCGAAGGCGCTACGGCGGGCCGCGTCGTATCAACCTCGATCGTCAGCGGCGCGGCGGTGGGCGCTCCCATCGCCGCCACCGACCCCGACGACGACCCGCTGACCTACGGGCTGGGCGGGACGGATGCGGCCTACTTCACCATCGACGCCGCCACCGGCCAGTTGAACGCCGCGGCGGCCCTGGAGCAGCTGGACAAGAGCACGAAGGTCCGCTTCAGCGTGGACGTAACCGTGATGGATAAGCGGGACGCCAGCGGCGTCGCAGACAGCAACGTGGACG
The DNA here is from genome assembly GCA_965224415.1 of Dehalococcoidia bacterium. Classification (GTDB taxonomy): domain Bacteria; phylum Chloroflexota; class Dehalococcoidia; order Lucifugimonadales; family JAGWBF01; genus DAOUJI01. The sequence goes on from CBDCZB010000004.1 coordinate 625,877, forward strand.
CCACCATCACGGTCACCGTGAGCCTGGTCGGCGGTGTGGCCTCCATCAATGTGGCGTACGCGGAAAAGCAGGTGCAATTGACCTGGTCGTATAGATCCCCGAGCGACGCCATCGACGCCTCCGAGGTCCAGATGAAGCGGCATACTATCCCTCCTTCGTCGGACGACTTCGCGGTGGTGAACAGCAACATCGTCGGGACGCAGATCACCGTGCCGGACCTGCTCCCTGGGGCCCAGTATCGGTTCAGGCTCCGCGCGAAGAACGCCTACGGGACCGGTCCGTGGCTGGAGTTCCATACGCGGCACCATATCCCGCCGGCCTTCCAGGAGGGCGCCTCGGCCACGCGCACCGTGGCGGAAAACACGCTGGCCAACATCAACATCGGCCTGCCACTGACCGCCGACTACGCCGACACCACCGTCAGCCTGACCTACACCCTGGACGGGACCGACAAGGACCACTTCGCCATAGACAGCGCCACCGGCCAGCTCAAGACGAAGGGCGCCCTGGACTACGAGGGCAAAAAAGCGTACGAGGTGGAGGTCGAAGTCTCCGACGGCTCCGCTCAGGGGACGGACAGCATCGAGGTCACGATCAACGTGACCAACGTGGTCGAAGTGACGGACCCCACCGTCACGCGGCCAGGCCCAATCAGCCCCCCATTGACCCGTGGGTTCATCGAACGAGGACTGGCCTTCAGATGGGGCGCACCCACCTCCGGCAGCCCGGTCGACGCCTACGAACTCCAGGTGAAGCTGGTGACCCCCAGTAGCTTGGCGACCGATTGGACGCTCGCGAGCGACCAGATCACGGGGAAGCAATACACAGTGCGGGGCCTGACTCCAGGCGCCAAGTATCAAGTAAGAATACGCGGTAAGAACAGCGCCGGCCACGCTCCCTGGGCAGCAACGGGTGTGTTGAAGCACATCCAACCGTCCTTCCAGGAGGGCGGCTCCGGCTACCGGTTCGTGGATGAGGGCACGGCGGCCAACACGAACCTCGGCGCGCTCCTGACCGCCGACTTCGCCGACCCAGCCATCTCCCTGACCTATGTCTTGCGCGGGACCGACGCCGCGCACTTCGCCATCGACGACGCCAGCGGCCAGCTCAAGACGAGGGGCGCGCTGGACTATTCGACCAAGAGCGCCTACCAGGTGCAGGCGCAGACCGACGACGGGGTAGTCGGCAACGGCGACGACAGCATCGACATCACCATCCGGGTGACCCGCGCCGGCGTCAACGATCCTCCCTTCTTCCCGGTCTCCCCGGCTACCCGCAGCGTGGCGGAGAACACGCCGGCCGGCACGAACATTGGCGCGTCCGTCGTCGCCATCGACCCCGAGGGCGACGACCTGACCTACACATTGAAGGGGACCGACGCGGGCCACTTCTCCATAGACAGCGGCAGCGGGCAGATCAAGACGAAGAGGGCGCTGAATTACGAAAAGAAATCCTCGTACCAGCTGGAGGTCGAAGCTTCCGACGGCAAGGGAGGATCGGCCGACGTCGAGCTAACGATCCGGGTGACCAACGTGGACGGTGAAGGGGCGCGTCCCGGCGGCATCGGCAGGTTGACAGCAGCGTACGGCGAGAGAGAGCTGCGCTTTCGGTGGGCCGCACCCACCTCCGGCGGCCCGGTCGACGCCTACGAGCTCCAGCTGAAGCTGGTGGCTCCCTCCGCCATGGCGGCCGACTGGGTGGTCGTGGACGACGACATCCGGCGGAGGTCGCTCAGGGTGAGGGGCCTGGTTCCCGGCGCCAAGTATGACGTCCAGATACGCGCGTGGAACCGCGCCGGCAGCGGCGCCTGGAGGCCGGCGAATGCGGTGAAGCACGTCCCGCCGGCCTTCCAGGAGGGCGACTCGGCCATCCGGTTGGTGGATGAGGGCACGGTGGCCAACACGGACATCGGCGCGCCCGTGACCGCCGACTTCGCCGACACCACTATCGGCATCGGCTATGTGCTGGCTGGGACCGACCGCAATGACTTCGCCATCGACGCCGCCAGCGGCCAGCTGCAGACCAAGAGCGCGCTGAACTATTCGACCAAGAGCGTCTACCAGGTGCAGGTCCAGACCAACGACGGGATAGCCGGCAACGGCGACGACAGCATCGACATCACCATCCGCGTGACACGCGCCGGCGTCAACGAAGGCCCCGTGTTCCCGGCCGCCTCGTTCACCCGCAGCGTGGCGGAGAACACGCCGGCCGGCACGAACATTGGCGCGTCCGTCGTCGCCATCGACCCCGAGGGCGACAGCCTCACCTACAGCCTGGGCGGGGCGAACCAGAAGCGCTTCGACCTCGTCGTTGCCAGCGGCCAGCTGCAGACCAAGAGCCCCTTGGACTACGAGAAGAAGCGTTCCTTCCGGGTGACGGTGACCGCGGACGACGGCAACGGGAATACCTCTACCGTCACGGTGATCATCAACGTGACCGACGTGGACGAGGCGCCAACGGCGGAGCCCACTGACGTCATCGCGACGCCCGCCCCTGGCGGGTTGGACGTGGAGTGGAAGGCGCCCACCGCCGACGAGATGGCGGGCAAGCCTCCGCTGAACGGCTACGACGTGCAGTACCGGGAGCGCACCGCCACCGGCCCCGACGCCTGGGGAGCGTGGCAGGGCCACTCCCATGCCGGCATCGGCATCAGTGCGCAGATCCGCGGTCTGACCGCCGGGACCACCTACGGGGTGCAGGTGCGGGCCAAGAACCACGAGGGGACTGGCCCCTACAGCGCCGCGGCCACCGGCGTACCTGTGGCGCCGGAGGTGGACCACGACGCGGACGACAACGGCCTGATCGAGGTAGACAGCTTGGCCAAGCTGAACGCCATCCGCTGGGACGTGAACGGCGACGGTTCGGTGGCCTCGGGCGACCAGGCCAACTACGAGACCGCCTTCCCCAACCCGGCGGCGGGCATGGGCTGCAAGCTTGGCGACCACGACGGCAACCCCACCACCGACGACCAGCCCTTCTGCACCGGCTACGAGCTGACGACGGACCTGGACTTCAACACCGATACCTCCACCGACGTCTCCGGCGAGGCGGTGATCGACAGCCGCGACGCCTACTGGAACGCCGGCTCGGGCTGGGAGCCGATCCCCTACAACGACGTCTTCAACGGCAATGGCCACACCATCTCCAACCTGTTCATCAACCGGGGCGCTGCGGACGAAATCGGACTCTTCGGCGCTGTGCAAATTAGCGCCAGGATTTACCGGGTTGGCCTGGAAGACGTGAACGTGACGGGGCGGAATAAGGTGGGCGCGCTGGTGGGCCACAGCAGCGGCAGCCGAATCAGGGACAGCTACGTCACTGGCAATGTCGCCGGGACATCCAACGTAGGCGGACTGGTCGGCGAGGCGAAATCCCGTAGTGTGATCAGGGCGAGCTACTCCAACGTCAACGTCGATGCGAGTGGCGGGAGAGCAGGCGGGCTGGTCGGTTATATAACCCAACAAACCAGAATCATTGCCGCCTACGCCACTGGTACGGTGGACGGCTCCGCCAACGTCGGCGGACTGGTTGGCCGGGGCGGGGCTTCCGTCATAGTCGCCAGCTACTCCACTGGGACTCCGACCACCACCCCCGCCGGGGGAGGCAACCTGGGCGGACTGATTGGCAAGGCCAGCGGCATGACCATCACCAACGCCTATTGGGACGCGACTGCGAGTGGCCAGGCCAGCAGCGGCGGCGGCGCCAGCAAGAATACCGCCGGGTTGCAGACACCGACGGCCTATGGTTCCAGCCCGAGCATCTACGCCGCGTGGAACGTGGACGTGGACGACCCGTGGGACTTCGGGACGGCCAACCAGTATCCAGCGCTGCAGCGGGACTTCGACGGCGACGGCCGCCCCACCGCCTACGAGTTCGGGCGGCAGGGGCGCTCGGCGGCGGCGCCGGTGGACTACGACGCTGACGACGACAACCTCATCGACGTCAACACCCTGGCGCAGTTGAACGCCATGCGCTGGGACTTGGACGGAAACGGCGTCTCCACCAACGCCGGTTACGCCACCGCCTTCCCCAACGCGGCGGCGGGTATGGGCTGCCCGGCCACCTGCACCGGCTACGAGTTGACGGCGGACCTGGACTTCAACACCAACACCACCACCGATGTCTCCGGCGAGGCAGTGATTGACAGCAGCGACGACTACTGGAACGGCGGCTCGGGCTGGGAGCCCATCGGCGCCGACTCCTCGGGTGCGCGGTACAACACCGTCTTCAAGGGCAACGGCCACACCATCTCCAACCTGTTCATCAACCGCTCGGGTTCGAACGACGTGGGGCTCTTTGGCGCCACCGGCGCGGGCAGCGAAGTCCGCATGGTCGGCCTGGTGGACGCGAATGTCACCGGGCAGAGCTACGTGGGCGGTCTGGTGGGGACCGGTCGCGGCGACATCAGGTTCGCCTACATCACCGGCAGCGTCAGCACCGGTGGCGGCTTTGGCTATATCGGTGGGTTGGTGGGTTACTACGACGCTGCAGGCAAGGCAATCGCGGCCAGTTACTCCACCGCCAGAGTTACGACGATCTACCAGAATGCCGGCGGCTTGGTGGGCGAGCTTTTCTCTGGCACCGTCCTGGCCAGCTACGCCACCGGCGCGGTAACCGCCACGGAGAACGTCGGCGGGCTGGTGGGCTACAATCGAGGCGCGGTCGTTGGCAGTTACGCCACCGGCGCGGTGACCGGCACGACCGACGTCGGCGGGCTGGTGGGCTATAGGTCAGGCAGCGGCTCCGTAACCAACAGCTACTGGGACACCACGACCTCCGGCCAGTCCAACAGCGCCGGCGGCGCGGGCAAGGCGACCAGCGATCTGCAATCGCCCACGGCCTACGGCAGCGGCGGGGACATCTACGCCAACTGGAACGTGGACGTGGATAACGCCGACAACGACAACGACCGCACCTCCGGCACGGACGACCCGTGGGACTTCGGGACGTCCAGCCAGTACCCGGCGCTGAAGGCGGACTTCGATGGCGACGGCCGCCCCACCGCCTACGAGTTCGGGCGGCAGACCCGCTCGGCGCCCGCCGCAAACCTCCCGCCGGCCTTCGCCACCGCCACCGGGTCCCGCAGCGTGGCGGAGAACACGGCGGCCGGACAGAACATCGGCAACCCCATCACCGCCGCCGACCCGGATGTCGGGGAAACCCTGACCTACAGCCTGGGTACGACGGCGGACGACGGCCACTTCGCCATCGTCGCCGCCAGCGGCCAGCTCCAGACCAAGGACCCGCTGGACTACGAGGGTAAGAGTTCCTACTCGGTGACGGTGACAGCCACCGACGGGGACGGGCTGACGGACACCGTCACGGTGACCATCGACGTGACCGACGTGGACGAGCCGCCGCTGCCGCCTCACCAGCTGAACGTGGTGCCAGACGCCGGTTTCTTCTATTTCAACTGGCAGGCTGTCCCTGCCAGCGACATGGTGGGCATACCGCCGGTAACGGCCTACGAGGTACAGTACCGGAAGCGCATCTCCACCGGCCCGGACGTATGGGAGGACTGGACGGACCAGGCCCACCCTGTCGGCGGAGGTGTCACCTCAGCGACGATCAGGGACCTGACTCCCGGCGAGACCTACGGCATGAGGGTGCGGGCCAAGAACCACGAAGGTGAAAGCCCCTGGAGCTTGCCGGCCACCGGCGTGCCCAACCCGTACGCCAACACCGCCCCCAGCTTCACCGAGGGCGCTACGGCCACCCGCAGCGTGGCGGAGAACACGGCGGCGAGGCAGGACATCGGCAACCCGGTCGCCGCCGCGGACGTCAACGCCGGCGACACCCTGACCTACAGCCTGCGCGGGACCGACGCCAGCCACTTCCAGCTGGACACCGCCACCGGCCAGCTCCAGACCAAGGGCGCCCTGGACTATGAGGGTAAGGCTTCTTACCAGGTCACCCTGTGGGTAACGGACAGCAAGGACCGCGATGACAACAATAGCAACGTGATAGACGACACCATCACGGTGACCATCGAGGTTACCGACCTGAACGAGCCGCCCACGACGGCGCCAAGCAACGTCGGCGTTGCCTCAGCCCCTTTGGGGTTGGAGGTGACGTGGACGGCGCCCAGCGCCGGCGCGGGCCGGCCGCCGGTGAACGGCTATGACGTGCGGTACCGAGTGGTCTCCATCGGCGGCGTCGGGGCGTGGCAGGACCACGACCACCGGGGCGCCAACGCCAGGGCGCGGATCCGCGGCCTGACCCCCGGGGACACCTACGGCGTAGAGGTGCGCGCCAAGAACGGCGAGGGGGAAAGCCCCTGGAGCGCCACCGCCAGCGGCCAGGCCGGCGCGGCGCCCGTCAACGTGGACTACGACGACGACGACGACGGCCTGATCGAGGTGGACAGTCTGGAGCAGCTCAACGCCATCCGCTATGACCCGGAAGGCGACGGCTTCGTGACCGTCGGCGGCGTCGTGACCGCCGCCCACAAGGCCGCCTACGAGCTCGCCTTCCCCGGCCCTGCCCTGGGCATGGGCTGCGAGCTGACCGACCACGACGGCAACCCCGGCACCCCCGACCAGCCCACCTGCAAAGGCTACGAGCTGAACAAGAACCTGGACTTCAACACCGATACCTTCACCGACAATGACGACGGCGCCGTGATCGACAGCAGCGACGCCTACTGGAACGGCGGCCTGGGCTGGGACCCCATCCGCTTCTACGGCACATTCGAGGGCAACCGCAACACCATCTCCCACCTGTTCATCGACCGGCCGGACCGCGATGAGGTGGGGCTGTTCTCCCGGGTGGGGTTCCGCTACACCAAGCGCATCGAGATCCGCCGGGTGGGCCTGGTGAACGTGAAGATCACCGGCGGGGAGCGCGTGGGCGCGCTGGCCGGCGAGGCCTACGCGGTCATCCGGGACAGCTACTCCAGCGGCAGCGTGTCCGGCGCCGGAATCATAGGCGGGCTGCTCGGCAAGCTCAGTGTGGACAGCACGATCCAGTCGAGCTACTCCGACGCCAACGTGTTCGGCACGCTGGTGGACAGCCGCCACGCCGGCGGCCTGGTGGGCTGGGCCGGTTCGGACTCGATGGTCCGCGGCAGCTTCGCCACCGGGGATGTGTCGGCGCCCCAGGCGAGCGGGGGCCTGGTGGGCTCCAACTTCGGCAATATCATCGCCAGCTACGCCCGGGGCGAGCTGGATTTCGGCATAGGGAACCAGGACCCGTGGGACTTCGACGAGCCCTTCAAGGCCAACGGCGTGGGCGGCCTGGTGGGCAACAACTGGGGCACAGTGAAGGCGAGCTACTCCACCGGCGGGCATCCCCTCTACATGAAGGTGAGCCCGATGGCCTATCCGATCAAGGGCTATCCCTACTACAACCCCAGGATACAGCCGCCAGACCGGTCTGATTTTGATAATGAGGCCGAGTGGGAGGAGGCGGTGCGGGAGACCTACGACGGCGGCGAGAACAACTACAATGCCGATTTCCTCTGGCACATCGGCGGGCTGGTCGGCGACAGCGCGCTCGGCACGGAGACCTACAGCTACTGGGATGTCGACGCCTCAGACCACCCGGTCAGCGGCATCCGGGACCCCGATTACTATGAGTGGCATCGCGGCGAGGGCCTGACCACCGCCGAGCTGCAAAGCCCCACCGGCTACAGCGGCATCTACGCCGACTGGAACGTGGACATCGATGGGGACGGCATAGCCGACGACCCCTGGGACTTCGGGACCGGCAGCCAGCACCCGATTCTGAAGGCGGACTGGGACGGCGACGGCACGGCCACCTCCCAGGAGTTCGACGCCCAAACGACCCTGCAGGTCACGGCCCAGAGTTCCGCCCGGGCCATCGGCGCCGAGGGGATCATGGTTGCCGTGGCGGAGAACACCGCCCCAGGCACGGACATCGGCGACCCGTTCGGCAGCGCCGACCCGCAGACCGGGGACGCGCTTACCTACAGCCTGGGCGGCGGCGACGCCGGTCACTTCACCATCGACTCGGCCACCGGCCAGCTGCGGACCAAGGGGGCGCTGGACTACGAGGACAAGAGCTCCTACTCGGTGACGGTGATCGCCACCGACGGCGGAGGGCAGACGACCGACATTCAGGTCACCATCATAGTCACCGACGTGGCGGACACGCCGCCGGGCCAGCCGTCCGCGCCGGAGATTATCAACGTGAAGGAAACCTCCTTCCGGATCACCTGGACCGCGCCAGCGGCGGGTTCGTCGGCCATTACCGGCTACGGCATCCAGTACAAGTTGGCCTCGGCGGCAGACGCCGCCTACGCTGACGTGAAGCCCACGCCCACCGGGACCGGCACCGGCTACAACGTGGTGGACCGGAGTGGGCAGACGGTAGCGAGTGGGACTTCCTACGCGGTGCGGGTGCGCGCCAGTAACGCGGAGGGTTGGGGCCCCTGGTCTGATGCGGCCTTTGCCGTCACAGTCGGCGCGGCGCCGGCTCCGATCAACCAGGCCCCGGCCTTCTCCGCCGCCACCGCGACGGTCAGCGTGGCGGAGAATATCGCCGCCAACACCAACATCGGCAGCCCGGTGAAGGCCGCCGACCCCGATGGCGACACTCTCACCTACACTCTGGGTACGACAGCGGACGACGGCCATTTCGCCATCGACTCATCCACCGGCCAGTTGCAGACCCAGGGCGCGTTGGACTACGAGGGTAAGGCTTCCTACTCGGTGACCGTAACCGCCACCGACGGCGGCGGGCTGTCGGCCAGCATCGCGGTGACTATCAACGTAACCAACGTCAACGAGGCCCCGGCCTTCGCCGCTGCCAGCGTTGCCCTAACGGTGGCGGAGAACACCGCCGCCAACACCAACATCGGCAGCCCGGTGAAGGCCGCCGACCCGGATGACGGGGACACGCTCATCTACACGCTGGGCACGACAGCGGACGACGGCCACTTCGCCATAGACTCGGCCTCCGGGCAGCTGCAGACCAAGGGCGCCCTGGACTACGAGGGTAAGGCTTCCTACTCGGTGACGGTAACCGCCACCGACGGCGGCGGGCTGTCGGCCAGCATTGGCGTGACCATCACGGTTACGGATGTGGCGGACACCCCGCCGGGCCAACCGGCGGCGCCGGAGATTATCAACGTGCAGCAGACCTCCTTCCGGGTCACCTGGACGGCGCCGGCGGTCGGTTCTTCCCCCATTACCGGCTACGGCATCCAATACAAGTTGACCTCAGCGGAAGACTCCGCATACGCAGACGTGAAGCCTACGCCCACCGGGACCGGCTACAATGTGGTGAACCGGAGTGGGCAGAGCGTAACGAAGGGGACTTCCTACACGGTGCGGGTGCGCGCCCGTAACACCGAGGGCTGGGGCCCTTGGTCAGAACCGGCCGTTGCTGTCACAGACGGCGCCGCGGAATCCGATGAAGGAGGATCCGAGTCTGGTGACTACCAGGCACAAGCGTTCTACGTCGAAAGCCAAGGCCGGGTCATACTTCAGTGGGATGATGTTGCCGGGGTCCATTACTATGACATTGACCGGAAGGACGGGGGATTGATCTCGATACGTAATTATGGTGGCACATACTACTTCGACGATGACGTGGAGAAGGGCGTCGTTTACGAGTACGTCATCACCGCCTACAGCGGCGATGGCGCCGTCCTGGCAGTGATGACAGCGGCGACGGGCTGACCTACAACGTCAAGATAAATGGGCATCAACTCGGCATCCGTGGTCGGATGGACTAGCCTGAGAAGACCAGCGACGTCATGCCGAGACAGCGCACTCACTACAGGAGAAGGCTCTACGTCTTCCCCGATGACTTTCCCAAGCGGCTGAAGCTGCTCAAGGAGGAGTCCGGCCTGACGTGGGCGGAGATGGCCCATCGCCTGGGAACCTATCCGCTCACCATCAGGCGGCGGTTGGCCGGGGTGCGGCCCAATCTGCGGCATCAGATGGAGCTCTGGGTCTCGGCCACATATTTGGCCGCATGGAGCGTCCAGCATAGGATATTTGGCTCGGATGAGAGCGGCCGTAGCTCCGAGAGGGTTATCAAGCGGACCGCGCAGACCCGTTGCAGGAGCATGAAGGGAAGGCCGCATGTCGATGAAGCGGCGATGGGCCAGGGGGTCGGGGTGGGGCCCTGTAGTGCAGTATGAGGCGTACATTGTTCTCAGAGCGTTGATCGGGGTGAATGCGAGCCAGCGAGCGGTCAGTCGGGACGCGGGGCGTCGTGCTGATGGTACAGGCAGGGGAGAGGATGAACGTTATTCTCTGGCTTGGATGACGACGTGACCGCCGTTCCCAACGTCGATGTTCAGGTTGTGCCGGTCCAGCAACCGCATCCCTACGAGAGGAGTAGCGTCGGCGGCGCTGGCCCTGGTATTTCGCAGATGGGTGTCCCAGAGCACAGTAACATCATAGGTATCGAAAAGGGATTCGCTACCGTCGGCCAAGATAGCCCGGCCTCGGTCACGGTAGGCTAGGCCCAACTCCGCCACCAAGGCCGGGGGCAGAGTCAGGAAGCCGTTGTAGCCAGTGTCGATCACGGCTTCGATCTCCCGCGTCTGCCCCTCCGGGCCTTGCAGAGTAAGGGGTACCACGGCTTCGTAGGCGGAGTTCACCACCCCCTGGATCACTGGGCGCTCCGCAGGGACCCGCCCCCAAAGCTATATAGCGCCTGGTAGCCAACTCTCAGGCACCAAACGTCATAAGCGTCAGGTCGCTGAGTCTGCAAACGGTCCGTGGCGACAATCTCGTCTTCGCCGATGGCCCAGCTTCCGCTCGCTACGTCGATGGCAACGACCTCTCCAACGTGATCGGCCTCGACCTTCGATCGGATGTCCCGCTCGTATATCTCGTCGCCAAGGCGGGCCGTCTCCTCAGCGGGACGGCTCGGTGGAGATGTGCGCCTGATGGGCTGCGTAAGCGCCGACGCGTCTGCGTCCTTCATGCGTCCCCCTTTCATAGGCATCTTCCTACGCCTACGATTCTACCATTTTGCGGAAGCGCGAGACAACGAGAAAGGCTGCACACACAGGGGCGGGACAGGCTGACCAGCTTTGATTATAATACGGGCCTACAGGAGCTTAGGGGCTGTCCAGCCACATCTCGAAGACGGTTCTGTCTATCGTCAAATAGGCCCCGTGAAGAAGAATCGAACCGTTCATCGGGCCTGGTGATACGTTCGGGTACGCGGGAACGACGTGACACACTCATTGGTGAGTCCGCTTTACCGACCTGGCTTGAATGGACCCAAATCGACCGCCCACGCGTACCTCAGTTTTCCGTGTCGATTGAGTCCGTCAAATGAAGTTCTTGATTTCGTCAAGTCTGGTGGACCGGTTCAGGGTCTTTCGATACTCGGAAGATGTCATTCTGAGCCGGAGGCGAAGAATCTAAAACCTATCGCTCTAGACAAGCCCACTCTTTAGATTCTTCGTCGCAAGCTCCTTAGAATGACATCGTCAAGGCCAATTGCGCCGTTTCAGGGTGATAATCGAAAGACCCAAGGATGGGAGACGGCGACTCTGAAAGTTTGGCGAACCTAGGCGGCAAGGAGCCTAGCGGCAACACTTGCCCCTCTAGACTGTGCGGGAATTGTCCAGGTATTCCTGGAGAATGACCGCGGCAGAGGCGGCGTCCAAGTCACCCTTGGACCTGGACGGGCTGCGGCCTGCTTCGACCATCAGACGTTCGGCCTCGGCGGTGGAGAAACGCTCGTCCTGGGTCTTTACGGGGAGCTCGGTTCCTGAAGACAACTCCTGGATGAACCTGGACACTTTCCAGGCCTGAGGGCCCAGAGTCCCGTTCAACGAGACGGGCATGCCCACCAGTATCACTTCAGCGTCAACCGATTTGGCTTCATACGCGACCCGCGCGGTGTCGGTCCGTAGGTTCTTCCGCACAAGGTGCCCGATGGGCTGGGCAAGGGTCCCTGTGGGGTCGCTGAGGGCCATCCCGATTCGTCGGTCGCCCACGTCCAGGCACAGCACCCTCACTTTGCCAGCCCTTTCCGTACCAATTCATGAGTCGCCCGGAGTGCATCGTCCAGCTTGTCGGGGTCCCTGCCTCCGGCCTGGGCCATGTCGGGCCTGCCGCCTCCACTGCCGCCCATCACCTGCGCCGCCTCCTTGACGATGTTTCCGGCGTGAAGTCCCGCCTCAACCAGGTCTTTGGTTACCATCGCCATGAGGGTCGGACGCCCATTGGAGACGGAACCCAGCACGACCACTCCGCTGGACAGCTTGTCCCTGAGCCAGTCGCCCATCTCTCGTATGGCGTCGGAGCTTGCCGCGGAGGTGCGTACGGCGAGCACCTTGACGCCGTCAACGTCCTGTGCTTTGGGGAGGGCTTCTTCAGCCTCGGCTTTGAGGTTCATGCGTTCCAGGGACTCCAGCCTCTTACGGAGGTTGTCCCAGTCCTGGAGGAAGCTCTCCAACCTGGTTTCCAGGTCCGCTGAGGGCGTTTGGAACTTCTCCGCCAGCGAGTCGATGAGAGCCGAGCGTTCGGCGAACAGGTCATGGGCAGCACGGCCCGTCACCGCTTCTATTCTGCGCATGCCGCCGCCGATGCCGGAGTCTCCGATGACGAACAGGGGGCCCACTTCCCCGGTGTGGTGAACGTGGGTGCCGCCGCACACCTCCACGCTGAAGGGGTCTCCTCCGCTGGACATTTCCACCACCCTGACCACGTCCCCATACCGGTCTCCGAAGAAGGCTAGGGCGCCGTCCTGGACTGCCTGGGTAAGGCTGGACTCGCGTACGCTCACCTGCAGGTTCCCCATGATTTTGTCGTTGACCATCGACTGAATGTCGAGCTGTTCTTCCCTGGACAGGGGACCGACGTGGCTATAGTCGAAGCGCAGCCTTTCGGGGGCCACGTGAGAGCCAGCTTGACGCACGTGGGGGCCGAGGGTCTGGCGTAGGGCTGCGTGGAGAAGATGAGTGCCGCTGTGGTTGCGGGCGGCGTCAGTCCTTAGCCCCGCTTCCACAACCGCTTCCACCCGGTCTCCCAGCGAAATGTCACCCCGCTCCACCACTCCATGGTGGACTATAAGCCCCGCGACTGGAGCGTGGGTGTGCTCCACCCGGACCGTTCCGTTGGGGCCGGCGATGACACCCGCGTCCCCCACCTGGCCTCCGCCTTCGGGGTAGAATGGGGTGTCCTGGAGCACGACCTCCACTTTCTTCCCCTCAGAGGCATGGCCCACGGGCGAGTCATCTTCCAGCAGCGCCACGACAAGGGAGGTCTGGGACAACTCCTCGTAGCCGACGAACCGGACTGCATCGACGCCCAGGTCCTCGTAGGCTGTCAGCTTCTCCATCCCGCCGATAAAGACGTGGGCCGAACGTCCCCGCTCTCGTTGGGCTTCCATCTCCCGCTCGAACCCCTCCATGTCCACGGCAAGGCCGTTTTCAGAGGCAATCTCCGATGTCAACTCTGGAGGGAACCCGTATGTGTCGTACAAGGTGAAGGCGTCAGACCCCGAAAGAGTCCCGCCGTCTTTGTGGGCTGATACAAGCCCTTCCAGAATGCCCATGCCACGTTCGTAGGTCTGGGCGAAACGTTCCTCCTCCAGGCTTACGACCCGCTGGATAAAGGAGCGGTTGGCCGACAGTTCAGGGTAGGCTTTCTGGAAGCGGGCAACGGCAGCATCGGCAATCTGCGCAAAGAAGGCCTGGTCCAGCCCCAGACGCCTCCCATATCGAATGGCCCGGCGGATCACACGTCTCAGCACATAGCCCCGGCCTCCGTTTCCTGGGACCACGCCGTCGTTGATAAGGAAGGCCACCGCCCGGGCATGCTCCGCCACCACCCGCAGCGCGTAGTCCGTTTCCGAGTTTTGGGCATAGGATTGTCCGCTCAGTTCAACGGCACGATCCAGGATCGGCCTCAAAAGATCCGTCTCGTATACACTGTTCTTTTCCTGGAGGATGGCCGCAGCCCGCTCCAGACCCATGCCCGTGTCGATGCTGGGAGCAGGCAGCGGAGTGCGGGAGCCGTCCGGGCTCTGGTAGTACTGCATGAAGACCAGGTTCCAAAGCTCGACGAAACGCTCGCAGTCGTGGTTGGGATGGCAGTCGGGCAGCCCGCAGCCCCGCTCGATGCCGCCATCGTAATGTATCTCGCTGCAGGGACCGCAAGGTCCTTCGATACCGGCAGGGCCCCACCAGTTGTCTTCGTCCCCGTACCTGAAAATCCTCTCCGAGGGAACGCCAACTCCCTCATTCCACAGCTTGAAAGCCTCTTCGTCGTCCAGGTATATCGTCACGAAGAGCCGTTCCGGGTCCAGCTTGAAATGCTGTGTGACAAATTCCCAGGACCAGTCCACCGCTTCCGGTTTGAAGTAGTCGCCGACAGAGAAATTGCCCAGCATCTCAAAGAAGGTCAGGTGCTTGTGGTCTCCGACCTCTTCCACGTCGGAGGTCCGGAAGCTCTTCTGCACCGAGGTGAGGCGCTTGGCTGGCGGCGTGGTCTCGCCCATGAAGTAGGGCTTGAAGGGAACCATTCCAGCGCTGGTGAAAAGCAACGTAGGGTCTCCCGCCGGTATCAAAGAAGCGCTGGGCACGACGGTGTGCGCCCTGTTCTGAAAGAACTCCAGGAAAACGGCGCGAATTTGGTCTCCGTCCATTGTCTCCTCTATTAGGCTCGCAGGCAGGTTTGTAGGCAGGCGCTGGGGCCGTCGGATCAGTGTAACTATATCGAAAGGGCGCCGCCTAGTCCATCAACCCGCCGCCTTATAAGGAGTCAAACCGATTGACCGCCCTGTCCGGTTTCTCTACAATCAAAAGACAGGCAAAAGACAGGGGACATCATCCAAGGAGCGGGAATGCACTCAAGTCTAGTCAGTAAGATCGAAAAGGCACGGATTTACGCCGAGGAGCGGGACAGAATCAGCATCCAGTCTTTCAGCGCTTCATTTCGAGGGAACCACAACAGTTACGACGTAAGCTACGTGGACGGCCATTGGAGCTGTCCGTGCTACTTCTTCGCAAATCACCAGACTTGCAGCCACACCATGGCCTTGGAACGCATATTGCAAGGCATGGTCCCACAGACTGTGACGGAGCAAACGTAGCAGAACTGCGAGCGGGCGTAACTCAGTGGTAGAGTGTCTGCTTCCCAAGCAGAAAGTCGAGGGTTCGAATCCCTTCGCCCGCTCCATGAATACAGACTGACCGCACCCTCAGTGCGCCGTTGCCCGACACGCCTGACCTAGCCCGTCAGCTTGGGGTCAATCTGAATAAGGGACACGTAGGCGTTTTGAGGGTCCCTTATCAGGCAGAACCGGCCCACGTCCTGCACTTCCATTGGAGGCATCACCTCGCTGGCTCCCATTTCCTTGGCGGTCTTCAGCGCGGCGTCCAGTTCGGCGACGGCGAAATATATGGACCCGTTGGGGGGAACTTCTCCCCATTCCTTTTTAATCTCCAACATGCCGCAGGCTGGCCGGTCGCCCAGCTTGTATTCGAAATACTCGCCCCCGTCGGGAGTAGGACCCTTTTGAGCCGACCAACCAAAGAGACCCCCATAGAACGCGGCGGCGGCATCCGTGTCGGTCGTATACAACTCGTTCCAGGCAAGAGCGCCTGGCTCTCCAAACAAATCGGCGCCTATATGGGCCTTGGGCTGCCATACACTGAAAACGGCGCCCGTAGGGTCTTGCAACATAGACATCCGTCCTGAGTCGAAGACGTCAAAGGGCCCCATGATAACGTTCCCGCCCAAATCCTTTGCTTTGGCCGTGGAAGTGTCGGCATCGTCGACGGTGAAGTAGCTTTGCCAGAAGGGGTGGCCTCCAGTCTGCGTCTTCATCGAGTCGTCCATCTGGAACATGGCACAGACGTTCTTGCCGCCCTTGTTCAACATGACGTAGACGCCCATTTCTCCCATCGGCATTTCCACGAAGTCCAGGTCCAACAGTTGCGTGTAGAACTTCTTGGACGCCTCTACGTCCGGCGTGGCCAGGTCCGCCCAGCTAAACATTCCAGGTTGATGCGTCGTTACTTCCATTGGTCCTCTCTGAAATTGAGCCAGGCGACGGCGCTGGACTCGATCGATCCGGCAGGGTATAGACCCTAAAGGGCCTGCTCTCCCTCTTCACCCGTACGCACACGTATGGCATTGTCCACGCCAATTATGAATATCTTGCCGTCACCGATTTCTCCCGTCCGGGAGTGTTCGATGATGGTGTCCACGGCCTTACGGGTGTCCTCGTTCTTGACCACCAATTCCAGCTTCACCTTGGGCAGCATGTCCACCACGTAGCGGCCCGTTCCCCTTGGTCCGCCGGTCATGACGCCTCTTTGCACACCTCGGCCTGTGACATGGACCACGTTCAGGCCGACGAGGCCCACCTCGGCAAGGGCGTTGGTCACAGCGTTGAGCCGGTCGGGTCTGATGATAGCTTCGATTTTATTCATACCCTTCCCCCACATATTTACTCAGCCTCATAGGCCGCAGACAGTTAGTCTGATTCCGTTCCGAACCTGCCATTAGAATACGCCGTCAGCTTGGAATCCTCAAGTACCCTGCTGGACTACCTTGCTAAACTACCCTGTAGCGCTGCCATTCGGATAGGGAGTTATAATAGCGTCCGCTCATGAGCGACCTTGCCATAGCCCTGCTCATCTTCTTTGCCAGCGCTGCGGTTGTAGTTGCCAGCGGGTCTGTGCTGGCCAAGTACGGCGACGAAATAGCTGACCGGAAAGGGTGGGGACAACTGTGGGTGGGCACCATGCTTCTGGCCGCTGCCACGTCCATGCCCGAGCTGATTGCCAACATAACGGCTGCCTGGCGGGACCAGCCCGGACTGGCAGTAGGCAACATATTCGGCGCGAACATGGTCAACATGTTCTTCATGGCCGCAATAGCCCTTGCCTTTGGGATTGGACGTTTCTTCGGCACCCTCGCTCCACAGCACAAACTTCTGGCGGGCGTGGCTTTGTCGACCACCGCTTTGACAGTGGTCCTCGGCGCATCGGGACTGGACCTTTCGGTCTTCAAGGTGGGACTGGCCTCCGTAATCATACTGGCGGCCTACTTGGCTGGCGTTCGGCTTCTCTACGTACACAGGCCGTTGGAGACCGCCAATTCCGACAACCAGGAATACGACCGGCCCATAGCATGGGCATGGGCCTTCCTTGGAGCGGCGGCGCTGTGCATCCTAGTTTCCGCTCCTGCGTTGACCTACAGCGTCGAGCAGATAGCGAAAGAGACCGGACTGGCAACCAGCTTCCTTGGAGTTCTAGCGGTCGCCGTGGTTACCGCACTGCCGGAGACGGCGACCACGGTGGCTGCAACCCGTATGGGATCGCCCGACCTGGCAGTGGGAAACGTATACGGAAGCTGCGCTTTCAACCTGGCCGCTTTGGCCGTGGCGGACCCCTTCTACAGGGGGGGTGTGCTCGTTGCCAGTGGAGGGCAGGAACACGTCGCTGCGGGAGTCGCTGCCGTCAGTCTAATGGCGGCAGGCACGGTCTTGATATTCACGCGTGGAACGCATCACATCCTCAGAGCAAAACCGATCGCCGCTGTGATGATACTTGGCTACATCGGAGCCATAGTGCTGGTTTTCCGCCTGAGCTAGACCGTCGGTGGGCCCAGGCCTCCATAGGACGCAGGCTGCGCTTCGTCCTCCCCAGGCCACGGCGGTGAAGTGAAACAGAGAAATCTCAAGCCATCCGGCCCCGCTGCAAACTGGAAACTCCACTGAGGCGGAATCGTCAGGGAGTCCCCGGGTCCGACCTCCAACGGCTGCACCTGGTCAGGGTCTTGGTCAGGCGGACGGCGCCATACCCTGCCAGAACCTTCCAACACGTACCAGAGCTCTTCCACTCGACGGTGCCATACAGGCCGGGATATCTGTCCAGCCCCCAGTGTTACTTCACATAAGGACGCTTTGGAGGCCGCTTCCGTGGCGCCCAGCAGCAGGCGTATTTCGGAGCCGTCGGGAGCCAGAGCATCAGGGGACTCAGCCCGACGCCCCACCGGGAGCGGAATGTTCTCGACCGTCACTTCCCACCTACAAGAAGGGCTTGAGCTGGATTTCTTTCAGGGCCGGAATCACCTCAGCCCCGAGCAACTCAATCGACCTCAGCACGTCTTGCTGAGGCATGGGGCCGTCGTTGCCATAGATGTGTATGTAGCCGGGATTCAGACGCTCAATGACCATCCTCAGCTTGCGAATCACGGTGTCTGGGCTACCCACGATGATGTTGTCCAGTTCAAGCAAGTCCTCGTAGCCAACCTGGTCGTTGAAGCCGCCCCCCATCGCTTGGCGGTCGGCTTTCAGGGCCATAGCCTCCCTGGTCTGGTAACCGGGAGGGTCGTTGTGCTCCCGGGGCCCACGGCCCTTGTGGGCGCTGGTCCACATGAAATTGCGGCCCACCTCTTTCGCCTTCTCATCAGTGTCGGCACAGAAAACCCGAATCAAGTATCCGAAATGCTCCGGCCCGGCGCGGAAACCGTACTCCTTGGCTACTTCCACGTAGGTGTCACGCAGCCACTCGGTGATGTGGAGAAGGGCGCCCAGGTTCATGTAGGGATACCCGTTCCTGGCGGCCCAGTAGACGCTTTCGGGGCTGCCGGTCCCGGGAAACCATATTGGCGGATGGGGTTTCTGGACAGGGACCACCCACGGATTGACCACGCGGTGGTGGTAATACTTCCCCTCATACCTGAACGGGCCTGGCTTGGTCCAGCATTCGATAATCAGGTCGTGGGCCTCCTGAAAGCGGTCCCAGTTCTCGGTAGGATCGATTCCTCCGTGGAGGCTCTCCACAGCCAACCCACGGACGAACCCAGAAATCAAGCGTCCTCCGGAATATAGGTCGAGGATGGCCAGTTCTTCAGCCATGCGCACCGGGTCGTGAATGGCAATGACGTTGCCCAGAATGGCTATCTTGGCGTTTTTGGTCACCTTGCTTATTACGGCTGCGTCAAGGTTGACCGCGGCCTTCATGCACCAGTAGGACGAATGGTGCTCGTTGGTCATGATTCCGTCGAATCCGGCCTGGTCTGCCGATGCGTACTGCTCGTGGTATTGGTTGTACAGCTTGACGCCCAGCTCGGGGTCGAAATGGGTGTTGGGGAAGTCCAACCTACCCGATGGGTACTGGCTGAGATCCTCTTCCGTAACCACAGAATAGGGTTGCTCTGTGAAATAGAAGAAGTCTACGGTTTCTTTCATGAGTTTTCGTCCTACGGGTAGAAAATCCTGGTTGTCCTTCCGGTCCGCGTGGGCGCTGCGACTTGTACTCTTCTCCAAATGTGGCGGCTCGAATTTACCAGCTTACGCCCACAGACACAAGCCGAAGGCATGTAGACAAGACCGTTTGACTGCCTTTAAATTAGGTTTCCGCTGCGACTGCGACGCTCCCGGTTCAAATTTCCTCGTCGCCCCCAGAGCCAAATGTCAAGCGGTCCCAGTTGATGGTCGACCAGCCTCCCGCTGTAAACTTGGCTCGCAGATAGCGAATATTCGATATTGGTAGGAGGGAACCATGCTGAACGCTGTGAAACTAGTCGCGGGAATCTACATGATAGCTCTGGCCGTGGTGGTGGCGGGACACTTCCTTGCCACGCAGGTCTACGACGCCGGTCTAACCGGCACAGCGTTGACCGTTTGGAGAGTCCTGGACCCGCTCATGGTGGTGGGCGTTGTCATGGCGCTGATAGTCGCGGCCTGCAGGAAGCGTTGCGTCTGTAACGATATGACTGACAAGTCGGTCAACCGGGAGTGGCTGGAGGCGAACTTCACCTTCTACTTCTCCGGGGCTTTGCTGCTGGCGCTGCTTTGGAACTGGTTCGGAGTGGAGTGGTCGAACCCCGTCACCGCAGATGCTCTACTTTGGGTGATCATCGACTCGGCGCTTCCCTTCCTGTTGGGTTCCACGTCTCTCCGGCTTATTCGTGAGGCGACAGCCAAGCCGTAGTAGAAGGGTCTAAAGCTATATTCATGGGAAGACTGGCCGACTTATAACGGTTGTTGGCTGGGGATGCAGACCGCCTACGACATCTGGCAGGCGCGAGACTGAGCCAAACAAATCCCGGTCCAGAGGTTCGCCACGCCAGACTTGGCAGTGTTTAGAAACCTCGGTCCAGACGGCCCCGTCGCGCGATTGAAGCCGGTCGGCGCCACCGATGGAGCCGCTCAAGCCGGGTTATCATTGACGGCCGACTTCTGCCTTGACACCCCGCTTTCCCAAGTTACAATTGCCTAAACGAGTTGGACCTCCGGTCAAGAAGGAGAAACTGCAATGCCGTATTACACTAAAGGCGACGTGCGCATCCACTATGAGGAGGTTGGTTCCGGTTTCCCGCTTCTCGCGACCCCTGGCGGAGGCTTGAACTCCGTGATGACCAATTGGCCTGGTCAGGCGTTCAGCGCGATGGAGGAGTTCAAGAACGACTTCCGTTGCATCACGATGGACCAGCGCAACGCGAATGGCGGGGAGTCCAGCGGGCCGGTCCAGGTCAACGACCCGTGGGGAGCTTTCGCCGACGACCAACTGGGATTGATGGACCATCTCGGCATTCAGGAGTTTTTGTTCATTGGCTACTGTATCGGAGGTCCTTTTGCGCTCAAGCTCATTGAGCGGGCGCCTGAACGCGTCAAAGCCGCCGTGCTCTGCCAGCCGGTTGGGCACGTACAGAAAGCGCCCGACGCCATGTATGACGGCGGCCGCGATAGCTGGGGCCCCGAGCTATGCTCCCGGCGGCCTGACGTGACGATGGAGACGGTTGAACAATACTTGCACAACCTTTACAGAGTCCAGCCGGACTTCGTGTACAGTGTGTCGCGGGACTTCGCTCGCTCGTGCCAAACTCCGATGCTGGTCATGCCCGACGACACGCCAGCGCACTCGTATGAGGCGGCCATGGACTTGGTGGCATTGGCTCCCAAGGCCGAGGTGACGGAGTATCCCTGGAAGGAGTCAGAGGACGTAAAGGCCAGGACGATAAGCCAGGTGCGTGAGTTCCTCAAGGCCCATCAACCCCTAGGAAGTGACCGCACTGCCATGAACTACTACCAGGTTTGTCAACTGCTGGCAGACATGGGAATTTGGTCGCCTCGACGCCCTGAACGGAGGAACCCGAGGCTACACTGGGAGGACCGTCAGGGTCATCCTATTTCCGGGTCTTCCCTCAACGAGACCGCTGCCGGTATAGCCTATTTCACCCTCAACAGCAGATGCGTCCTGAAAGAGGATGAAGACCTTTGGTCGAATCTGCCCCTCAGGTTGGTGGCTGAAAAGGATAAGGCCCACCGGAACATCTACCCACGGGGCGGTAAGGAACGAGATGCACTGCATCAATTGTTTTCTGGCAGCACCAGGAGCTAGGATAGTTGCCATCTCGCCAGGGCGTTCCAATCTCAAATACAGGACTTCGCCGGAAGCGAGAACTGAGGTCTTGGTGCGGGTTGGTATACCGGCGACCAGTGGGTTCGGGGCTAACCAGTGCGCAACTGGATGCCAGGCTGTACAGGTAGCCTGCCTAGACTAAAGTCCCCAGCCTATTTGCCAGGTCGCGTCCAGAGGTAGCTGGCGGCAAAGGCCTGCCGTCGGTCCGGTAAAGCTCGATCACTTCTTCGACTATCCGGCAGAGTTCCTGGAACACCTGCTCCTCGTCTGCTCCGTGACACCCGCCGTATATCAAACCCGGCGCGCTGCCCACATAGCACTGGTCATCCTCGGACCAGTCAACTATTTTCACGTACCGTGCGCTCTCCTTCATCTCTCGACTCCTCAATGGCGGCTCTAACGGCCCGGACTTGGTAGGTTTGCGCATCATCACCGAGATTGCCTGAGATTGTAACAGCCCTGGAGACATCTGGATGAACAAAGTTTCTATGGTTCCCCCGGCCACCCCGGTTAACAAACCCCGCTCGTTCCAAATCGGAAACCAATTCACGAATCTTTGGCGGCAAATCTAAGCTCTATAAGTGCGGCAACAACTACATGTGAAACCGGCATAACCTGTGCCCGCCGGTCAGTCCCATATTGACTATACGAGCATCAAAAATGGCTGCCCGGCCAGGATTCGAACCTGGGTCAGAGGATCCAAAGTCCCCTGTGATACCACTACACCACCGGGCATTCCAGTAACATCCCATTATCGCATAGGCAGGACGCAGGTTCCATGCGTCTCTGCCGCGAGTCAGCCCGCGGCCGCATGTTGGGAAAAACGGCGTCTGTGCAAGTATAATGCGTCCCAGCATGCTCAGGTCGACGGCAGGTCTTATTTCGGGATACGCATGGGTCATACTATTGGTGGCCGTGTGCATCAACTTGGTGACCCAGATGGGCCGCAACGCCTATGCGGTGACAGGTCCCGATCTCACGGACAGCCTGAGTCTCTCATACGCCCAGCTTGGCATCCTGTTAACCTCGTACTCAATACTGTTGATGGCCGGCGCATTTGTTTTCGGCGCCCTGGCCTCCAGGTACGGCGCACGGTTTATCGTCGCGGGCGGGGCGTTCATGGGGGCGCTTGCCATGGTCGGCATCGGGTTTGCGGAAAACTTTGCGGTAGCCGTCGTCGCCAGCGGCGTCCTGGGCTTAGCCTCCTCGGCGGCCACGACGCCCGTCATGGGTATGCTGGCGTCCTGGTTCTCTACAGAACGCAGGGGAGTGGCCGCAGGTCTGGCGGCTGCAGGGGGTGGAGTCAGCTTTATAGTCATAGGAGCGTTGACACCTGAGTTGGTGGACCGTGATCCGGTGGACGGATGGAGACACAGCTGGTGGGCCCTGGCTGCCATCTCCGGTCTTATTGGACTTGTCGCGTTGGTTTTCTTGAGAGAACTGCCGGGCGGGAGGAGCGTTCCAAAGAGGGGCCTGGGGAATTGGCCTATAGAGGTATACAAGAACCGGCTCGTTTGGACCGTTGCGGCAGTGGCTTTTTGCGCAGGATGGAGCATCGGTCTATACACCACCTTCTTTGGCGTGTTCCTCGAAGAGCGCGGAATCAGTCTCGACATGACCGGGCGGCTCTTCCAGCTCATTGGCGTGCTTTCCATCATCAGCGGAATCGTCTGGGGTTATGCGTCGGACCTCATCGGTCGACGAATGGGATTCCTCTTGTCCTTCGTGGCCTTCGGCGTGGGCACTGTGATTTTTTGGCAAGTCACCGAGCTGGGCGGCTTCATAGTTTCAGCTATACTGGTCGGGTTCACTATCCGTGCCGCATATACAATATGCGCAGCTTGCGCCGGAGACTACGTGCCTCATCAGTTCTCCCCGGCTGCATTTGGTCTGATGGGAGTAGGAGCGGGCTTTGGGCAAGCACTCGGTCCGTACATCGGAGGAGAGATCGCCGACATCACGGGCGACATTGGTTGGGCCTACGTTCTGGCCATCGCCGCGGCAGGCGTTGGCGCCGTCATATCCGTGATGCTGCGCCGCCCTGAAACCAGACCTTAGGAGACGCCTACCCAGGAAGTCCGCGCACAAGAGAAAACAGTCTTGGCAGAAAATGGAGGAACAGATGGCTAAAGGAGCGTTGGACGGAGTTCGAGTGCTTGATTTCGGACACTACATACCCGGACCTTTGCTGGGCATGTTCCTGTCGGACCAGGGCGCCAGTGTAATCAAGGTGGAACGTCCCGACGGGGACCCCGCCAGGAAACACCCGGCCTTCGCAACCTGGAACCGGGGTAAGCAGTCGGTGGCGCTGGACTTGAAGTCGGAAGCAGGTCAGACGCATGCCAGGACGCTGGCCGCCAACTCCGACGTAGTCATAGAGAATTTCCGGCCCGGCGTAGCCGACCGTTTGGGAATCGGGTACGAAGCGTTGTCGGAAGTGAACCCAAAACTCGTCTACTGCTCTCTTCCGGGATTCGGTGAAGGCAGCCCCCATAGGCACAGCCAGGGATGGGAACCCATCGTAAGCGCAGCGACCGGCCTTTACGAACCCGCCAGGGATTCCGACGGCCCGGTCTACACGCCTGTCCCCGCGGCGAGCACGTTTAGCGCAATTATCGGCGCCGTCTCAGTAACCATGGCCCTCATCGCCCGCCGCCGGAACGGCAAGGGCCAACGCATCGAAGTCCCTCTCCACAGCGCCATATTCGCCGCCATGGGACGCCGGTTGTCGGCAATCCCAGGGCCCGAACAGCTCGACCAGTTCCAGATAGCCAGATGGATCATGAACCACCAATACCAGTGCAAGGACGGGCGGTGGGTGCAGCACCACGGCATGTTCGCCCGTTTCTTCCACCGCTTCCTGAACGAGGCGGGCCATCCAGAGTGGATCGAAGAGACCACAGGCCTGCTGGGCAAGGAAGTGGACGACGCCACAGGCAGGATGTGGCTTGAGAGATTCGAAGACGTATTCCGGCAACGGACTGCAGAACAGTGGGAGGATGACATAGGCAGGGCCGGCGGGGCTTGCGTCATGTGCAGGACTGTGGACGAGTGGTTGGAACACGACCACGCCAAGGCAACCGGCATAGTCGTGGAAGTGGACGACGCAGTATTGGGACGCATGAAGCAACCCGGCCTGCAGGTGCGGCTCCACGGCACGCCGGGCGCAGTCCAGGGCAGGGCCCCTATCCTAGGGGAGCACACCAGCCAGGTGCTTGGCAGCTCCAACACCTCGTCTGACGATTCAGCCGACGGAAGCTCTGTGGAAGAAATCATGAGCGCACTCCAGGGGGTCAAGGTCCTAGACCTGTGTCTCATCCTGGCCGGACCCACCTGCGGGCGAACGCTGGCAGAGTTCGGGGCGGAGGTCATCAAGATAGACGACCCGGAGCGGCCATATGACATAACTCAAACCGTTGACGTAAACCGAGCCAAGCGAAGCCTCATGCTGGACCTCAAGACGGAGAAGGGCAAGGAGGTCTTCTGGAGATTGCTGGAAGACGCCGACGTGGTAGTGGAGAACAACCGGGCGGGGGCTATGGAGCGCATGGGCATGGGATACGAGGATATCAAGAAGCGCAGGCCGGACATCATATACGCGTCCATGAACACCTACGGCTATGGAGGTCCATGGACCGACCGCGCCGGATGGGAGCAGCTGGCGCAAGCCACCACTGGCATACAGGTGCGCCAAGGAGGACGTGATGGGGCGCCCACCGTAATTCACTACACGATAAACGACTACGGGATAGGAATATCGGGAGCCTTCGCCGTTGCTCTGGCCCTCTACCACCGAAACAGGACCGGCGATGGGCAATCAGTGAGCGGGGCCTTGTCCTACACGGCGTGCACCATGCAGTCTCCCTTCTTCCTCGACTACGAAGGCCACCAGCGAAAAGAGACGGAAGGGCTTCAAGCCAGGGGAAGCTCCGCTCTGTCGAGCCTCTACAAGGCCGCGGACGGGTGGCTCTACCTCCACGCTGTTGACGAAGCGTCCTGGGCGGGGTTGACCGGTCTTGGGGACTTCTCGCATCTGGCGGAGGACGAACGGTTCTCGACGGCTGAAACCCGTTCGGACAACGACTCCGCCCTTGCCGCTGAGTTGGCGGCTGCCTTCGCCCAAAAAGACCGATCCGAGTGGCTGCAGGCTCTGCAAGCTATAGACATAAGCGCCATTGAGAACCTGAGCATTCCTGAATTCAGGCACGATGCTTATGTGCGCCAAGCGGGCCTCATAGTGAACCGTGAGCTTCCGGCTTTGGGCCTAGTAGACCACCTGGGGGTCGCCGCCCGACTTTCGGGAACGCCCGCCCTGCTGGGGAGTCCATCCCCGGTGCTGGGCGAGCACACCGAAGAGATACTCCGTGATGCCGGCTACTCCGAGGACGAGATATCCGATATGAAGGCCCAAGGCGTCGCCGTCCAGACCATGGACTATCCCGGCAAGCGCGTCTAACGAAGGCTTTAACTTGAGCGGCGTACAGTATCCGGTGTTTACTGTCGGGCACTCCAACCACCCACTGGAAGTATTTCTGGCGTTGCTGCAACAACATGATGTTGAAGAGGTGGCGGACGTCCGCTCGTCACCATATAGCCGCTATGTTCCCCACTTCAACAAGAACGTTCTGGAGGGAACTCTGCAGCAAGCCGGGATAGCTTACGTGTATCTGGGCTGGGAACTGGGCGGCAGACCGGCTGACCCTTCCTGCTACGACGGAAACGGTCAGGTGATGTATGACAGAGTGGCCGACACAGACCTGTTCAACGATGCCCTCGACCTAGTAAAGCGCACCGACAATGACCACCGTATCGCTCTCATGTGCGCAGAGAAGGAGCCTCTTGAATGCCACCGGACCCTGCTGGTGGCCAGAGCGTTGGCGGCCGGGGGAGTATACGTCGAGCACATTCTCGCCGATGGCGGCCTGGAGAACTACAACGCTGCCATAGACAGACTGTTGTACGCCTTCAAGCTGCCCCTCAACGGAGATATGTTCCGCACCCGGGATGACGTGGTAGCCGAGGCGTTGACTCTCCAAGCGAAGAAAGTGGCCTATATCCGCCAATAGTCACAGCGGTCGGAACCCAGAGAAACCAGTGTCTACAACTGGTCAGGCGAGCCGACGGGCACCTTGTGCAACTCCGGCAGGACCTCATTGGCGAATAGGGAGACGCTTTTCTTGGCGGTCTCCAGGGACATGCCCCCGAACTTCATCATGCCGAACATCTCCTTGGGGTTGGTCATCCGGCGGATGTAGTCCAGCTTTTCCAAGCACATTTCCGGGGTGCCCCAAACCTGTGTCTGGGTGTACTCTCCAGACCTTCCGGAAGACCACTGGTCGGGCGTACCCGTGTTCCTCTGGTTGACTTGTTGACCCCGCTTCCCCGCCTGGATTGCCTCAGCCCGTTCCGCATAGTGCTCGTAGCCCTCCACCGCCCTGAAGTGGTCGGGGTCGTCGGACTCGTAGTGCTTCAGGGAGGTGTAGGACATGTTGGGCATGTAGACCTCGGCGCCCTCCCGCGCTTCCTTCTCCGTTGCAGCGCAGTAGGCGAACACTCCGGTTATTGGCTGCCTTGGAGCCATTCCGATTTCGGCTCGCATGGCATTAAAGTTCAGCATGTCCTCTCGGTAGTCCTCCCATTCCTTTTGCGGGATTATCATCATGCCCAGCCCGGCCTTGGCCGCGGCCAGCACTGAGGCCGTGCTGTTGGCCGCGCTGTACATATGCTCCACCAGGTCCTTGGATTGCGGTTGAGGTCGGATGCTCATCTCGGGTATTTTGAAGTATTGGCCGTCGTAGGAGAATCTCTCCTGCGTCAAGGCCAGCTTGACCACATCGTGGGCTTCCCTGAACCGGTCTCTGGACTCTCCCATGGGTATCCGGAAGCTGTCGAATTCCACCCGTCCGGCGCCTCTGCCGAACCCCACCTGGAGGGGACGCCCTTCCAGCATGATGTCGAGCATGGCAATCTGCTCGGCCACGCGTATGGGGTCGTGCCAGGGGAGGACCACCACCATGCTGGCCAAGCCTATTCGCTTAGTCCGACCTGCAAAATAGGTGAGCATCTTCAATGCGTCAGGGATAAGCTCGTAGGGCGTGAAATGGTGCTCGACGGAGTAGAGCATGTCATACCCCAGGTCCTCCACCATATCGCCTAACTCCAGGTCATCCAGGACCGCGGTGTGGTCGGGGACTTCCTGTGGCTTGTCAAAATCCTTGGCCAGATACCTGGGCCAGTCTGCGAAGTTCTGTGCGAAAAGCGACACTCCGAATTTCATACGATTGCCCTCTCGAATAAATTGCCCGGGGAACGTTACGAGATTGTGCCCAGTATGTGATTGGCGACGCTCGATGTCAAGACAGCGGTGACCAGACTGACATTTGCTCTTTGACTGAAGCCCCAGGGGCTGACTAGCATGAATGCAACAATCTAATAGGGAGTTTTCATGCTGGGTAAGGTGAAGACGTGCGCCGTCCAGGGGCTTGACGGCTATATAGTGGAAGTGGAAGTGGACATCTCTCCAGGCCTGCCTTGCTTCAACATAGTTGGCCTGCCGGATACCGCGGTGCAGGAAGCCAAGGAAAGGGTCAGGGCCGCCATTAGAAACTCGGGCTGCGAGTTTCCCATGAGGCGCATTGCGGTGAACCTGGCGCCCGCGGACACCCGCAAGGCCGGGCCGTCATACGACCTGCCAATAGCCCTGGGAATTCTCATGAGCTCCGGTCAGCTGCCCGAAACCCCCGACTCGTCTCTGTTTCTCGGTGAGTTGTCGTTGGACGGAAGCCTGAAGCACACCAGCGGCATACTGTCCATGACCTCGGCGGCCAGGGAGCAGGGGTTCAGTAACATTTACGTGCCGTCTCCAGACGCGAACGAAGCCGCCCTTCTCAACAACATATCGGTGCGTCCGACAAACAATTTGGGGCAGCTTCTCTCCCATTTGAAGGATGGCGAGTCCATCGTTCCTCACCCGGGATCCAAGCCCATCATGGACCAAGGCGACGCTTCTTCATGTGCGACCGACCTCTCCCACATCAAGGGACAGGAGCACGCGAAACGGGCATTGGAAGTCGCTGCCTCCGGTGGACACAACCTCATGCTCACCGGGCCTCCAGGCAGCGGCAAGACCCTTCTGGCCCGCTCAATGGCCACCATACTCCCCAAAATGACCCTGGAAGAGGCACTGGAAGTGACCAAAATATACAGCATCGCTGGACTGTTGCCTCCTGACAAGCCACTGATGCAGCACAGACCTTTCAGGGCCCCTCACTACACCATATCCAACGCGGGCCTGGTTGGCGGAGGGCGTCTTCCCAGGCCTGGTGAGATAACCTTGAGCCACAGGGGAATCCTGTTCCTGGATGAACTCCCAGAGTTTGGCCATCCTGCGTTAGAATCTCTGCGCCAGCCATTGGAAGACAAGACGGTCACTATCAGCCGGGTCGGTGGCACGATCACCTATCCCGCGAATTTCTCTCTGGTGAGCGCCATGAACCCCTGCCCGTGCGGGTTCCTCAGCCACCCGGTCCGCCCATGCGTATGCTCTTCCCACATGGTGTCCCGCTACCAGAAGAGGATAAGCGGGCCCCTCATGGACCGAATTGACATTTTCATTGAGGCGCCGCCGGTGGAGTACGAGAAGCTGGTGGACTCCGGCGAAGGAGAAACCTCGGAGCAGGTACAACTCAGAGTGGAGGCGGCCAGGACTCTACAACTGGAACGATTCCTCAACACCACCTACCTTTCCAATTCCGACATTGGGCCAGCCGATATTTGGAGGTTCTGCCCCTCGGAAGAAAAGGCCAAGGCTCTCTTGCAGAAAGCCATGAACCAACTGAACCTCTCGGCTCGTGCTTTCCATAAGATGCTAAAGTTGTCCCGGACCATCGCGGACTTGGCGGGCGTCGAAATCATAACGGTCGAACACGTGGCGGAGGCGCTCCAGTACAGGCATAGGAGCATGGCGTAGGTTCAGGGTTCGGACACAGTTCCATCGCTCGCATCGACTCCCAACCAGCGGGTTTGAGGGCCGTTGCTGCGCTTGACACTAGGAGTCGGGGATAAATAGAATGCAAAAACCATCGGCCTGCAAAGGATCGCACCATGGCCATTGCCATCCACGACGACATTTTCGCCCCTGACGTAACGGCCGATCCCTACTCATACTTCGGTCGTCTCCGGGAAGAAGACCCCATCCATTGGAACGAAAAGTACGAGATATGGGTCGTCACCAGCTACAGGGACCTCACTTGGGTGGCCAGGCGTCCAGAGCTCTTCTCGTCCGAAGTCCGGCAGCGAGACCACCGGCCCCCGTTCCCTCCCATCGCAGAAGAGGACCGGGAGCTCTACGAGTACGTAAAACACCAGCAAGCGATTCGGATGATCCAGCAGGACCCGCCTAAGCACACGGCCATGAGGCGGGCGGTACACGGATACTTCACTCCCTCGTCCATGGAACAGTGGCGCCCGATGATTAGGGAAGCCATCAAAGACCTGCTGGACGACGTAGAGGCTAAGGGCAAGATGGAAGTGATGACCGAGTTCGCCATCCCCCTGCCGCTTCTAGTCATAGCACAACTGATGGGAATGCCCCAGCAGGACCGGCTGTTCATCCGCGAAATGGCCAAGAAGCTCATTGACCTGGCACGGCCCAACAAAGACCGCGCCAGAACCGCCGCCGAGTCCCACAAAGAGCTTATAAAGTACCTGGATCCCATCGTGGAAGAGCGCGTGAAGAACCCCGGAGACGACCTTCTCTCCGTGGTGTGCCAGGGGGAAAGGACCGGCGCGTTCAACAGGGAAGAGACCATCTCCAACGCCCTGCTTCTGCTGCTTGCGGGCCACGAGACAACCATCAACCTGATATGCAACGGTACGCTGGCTTTCACCCGCAACCCGGACCAGTGGGACCTGCTGAGGGAGAGCCCCGCCGAACGGACGGTGCGCGCGACGGAGGAGTGTCTCCGTTATGAGCCTCCGGTGAAGGGAATCGAGCGCATCGCGGCCCAGGACTTGGAACTGGGCGGCAAGACCGTCAAGTACAACGACCGGCTGATATGGATGATTGCCTCGGCCAACAGGGACCCAAGAATGTTCCCCGACCCCGACACGTTCAACATAGGCCGATACCCCAATCCCCACGTGGCCTTTGGATCAGGGATACACCACTGCCTGGGCGCCTACTTGGCCCGTCTTGAAGGACAGGAAGCCTTTGCCGCCCTAGCCGAGCGGTTCCCGCGTCTGGAGTTGCTGACTGACGACGTTGAATACCACGCGCATCTACACGGACGTTCGCTTAAGGAGCTGCACATCGCTTGGAACTGACCGCCTATCTTGACGCTGTTTGGATAGGGGAATCCCCAAAAACTGCTCTATCGAAAAGGGACTGAATATATGGTTACTGCAATCGATGAAGACCTATTCGGTGCAGAGGTCACAGCTGATCCATACGCCTATTACAGAAGGCTCAGGGAAGAGGAACCCGTATACTGGAACACTAAGCATGAAGTATGGGTCATGACCAATTACAAGGACCTCACCTGGATCGCCAGGCATCCGGAGTTCTTCTCCTCAGAGGTCCGGCGCCGAGACCGCCGCGAGCCGTACCCTCCCATTCCCGAGGACCAAAAGGAAATGTATGCGGCTATCCGGCGAAGCCAGACAAATCAGGTGATTCAAAAAGACCCGCCCAGACACACCGAGGTGCGCCGCGTTATACACGGTTACTTCACGCCTAAGTCCATGGAAAAGTGGCGCCCTATGATAAAAGACGCCATCAAGTTCCTGCTGGACCAAGCCGAAGAAAACGGCCAGATGGAGATGATGAAGGACTTCGCCACTCCCCTTCCGCTTCTGGTCATATCAGAGCTCATGGGCATGCCAGCGGAGGACCGTCCCTTCCTCCGTGAGATGGCCAAGCGGCTCCTGGACGTGGCCACTCCCTCGGAAAACCGCGCCAAGTCCACGTTCAACGCACGTAAGGAATTGAGCAGTTACTTAAACCCCTTTGCGGACGAGCGGTTGAAGAACCCCGGTGACGACCTTCTCTCGCTGCTATGCCAGGGTGAGAAAGCGGGCATAATAAACAGGGAAGAGGTCCTCACCAACTCCATGCTTCTGCTGCTGGCAGGGCACGAGACGACCATCAACCTGATATGCAACGGCGCCCTGGCGTTCATCCGCCACCCTGAACAGTGGGACCTGTTCAGGGAGAATTCCTCTGAGAAGACTGTTCGGGCGACGGAAGAATGTCTCCGTTATGACTCACCAATAAAGGGAATTGAGCGAATCGCCGCCCAGGACGTGGAGTTCGGCGGGAAGGAAATCAAAGAATACGACCGGTTGATTTGGATGATTGCCTCGGCCAACCGGGACCCGAAGATGTTCCCTGATCCCGACACGTTTGACATTGACCGCTACCCGAATCCCCACGTCGCCTTTGGCTCTGGAGTGCACCACTGCCTGGGCGCCTACCTGGCCCGTCTCGAAGGCCAGGAAGCCTTCTTGGCTCTGGCCGAACGGTTCCCCCGTATGGAGCTATTGGACGAGAACGTGGAGTACCACCCGCACATCAACAACCGCACGGCAAAGGGCCTTCACATTACCTGGAACTGAGGCTCTATCAACAACCCCGAGGAGAAGCTAGGACCGGCTGCCTATTGATGTGGGCAGCCGGTCTTAAATTTGGCGGCCGACGACGTAACCCAGTCCCACCGCAGCCAGTCCCGCCGCTAAGCTCACCGCTACGTTCATAACAGCCATAGATGCCGAGCCGTCTCTGCCCAAATCAAACGTCGCCCACATCAGGGTGGAGAAGGTGGTGAAGCTCCCCAGGAATCCAACTGAGAGGAGAAGCAGCACGTCGAGGTTGAAATTGCTCCGGTTAAACGCCTTGGCAAAGAGAATCCCCAGAGCAAAGCTGCCGACAATGTTGACCGTCATGGTGGCTCCGATGGGAGACCACTTGAGTTCCGTGAAGAGAACGTTGACGCCGTAGCGGGCGAGCGCCCCTCCGGCGCCGCCGCCCATCACCAGTAGGACTTCTTTCAACGCTCCCACCCGTCGCGGTCAGGCCCCTCAGGCTGTAGCTCCCCCGGAATGTTCCTGACGTTCGACTCCGGGTTCGGAGCGGGGGGCCTCCTGGCCATCAAGAATAGGAATCCCCCAAATAGCGTGATGCCTATCAAAACCTCTAAGGGAAGAATAAACCCTCCTTCACCCACCTGGTCCCTATACCGGGCCGTTAGCAGAGGGGCCGCGATTAACGTCACGCTCATAAACATCATCGAGAGACCTAGAATCACCGGGAACGACTTTCGACCAAAATAATCGCCGCGTATAGCTGTGACCAAGGGACCTCTCAGTCCATTGCCAAGGCCGAACAGCACCGCAAAAACGAAGGCCATTTCCGCCGTGTGAGTCCTGGTAATGGCGAGAGCCGAGCAGCCCATGATAATCGTCGCCACGAATATTATCACGTTCTTGGGAAGCCGGTCCCCCAGGTATCCCCCGACGATTTGAAAAACGGTCCAGACCACCAGATAGGTGATTATCACCCTCGCCGCCAACTGAGTTGTAAGTCCATCACTGGCTTCGTAGTCCTTAAATATGAGGGTAAGGTTAGCGACGATGGTCACGACAAGCGCCGTGGTCAGGGCGTGGCCCAACGCAAGGTACCAGAACGTGCTCGTCCTCAATGCTTGGCGGACCGTGAAGGACGGTTCCCCAGGCATCAACCCAGGACCTGACGACGTAGGACCAGCCCCGACGTCTTGACTTGCACCGGCGTAATGGACGTCGGGCTGCTCGCCGACGTCCTCAGGCCGGTTCTTGATGAAGAAATACATAGGAGCTGTTATCAGCAACAACACGACGCCGATCACCCTGGCAGTTTCCCTCCAGGAATTGGCTTCGTCCGGATCTATCGCCCAAGCAAGGCCGAAAAGAATCGGAATCGCCATCATCCTCGTGATGACGCTGGAAATTCCCATGGCCATGGATCGTTTTCGCACGAACCAGTGGTTGATGGTTGTCATGATGGCGAGCCATGCGCCAACCCCTATTCCCGTGGATATCAGGATGTAAGATAAATAGAAGAACCAGAGGTTATCAGTAAAGCTGAAGAGTATCCACCCGGTTCCCATGATGGACATCCCTATCAGCACCATGCGCCGGGCGCCCCATTTGGAGGTCAACCACCCCTCCACCGGCCCCATCAAGCCGCCTTCCATCCGGGCGAATATCCAAGCCAGGTTGAGTTGGGTTACGGTCCATCCGAATTCGTTCTGTAACGCTACGTTCCAAAGGCTCAGCGCTTCGAAGTAAGGAGCGATGACTATAGCCAGGAAGACACCCGATACGCCGACCAGCCACCAGCCGTAGAAAACACCGCCTGTACGGCGGAATCCCAGTATTTGCTGAACCAGCTGAGCCATCAGGCCCCTATTCTATACCTTTGGCGTATAAAGCGTCGTAGCGGCGGCTTGGGACGTTTTCCGGGTCACAGGTTAGTTGTCATAACTATACTGTGATGCGTCCCAGACTCTTCTCATTCCGGAATCAATGAAAAGCGCCTGCTTTGCAGCAGGCGCCTTCTCATTCCGGAATCAATTCACCTTCTAGGTCTTGGGAACCCCAGTTATGGGGTCCAGCACCGGGTCCTCGTGGAGGGCCGGCAGCACCTCTTTGGCGAAAAGCTCAAGGCTCTTTCTGGCTTTCTCGGCGGGCATGCCTCCGAACCGGGACATGCCGAACATCTCGATGGGCTTGACGTACTCCTGGATTCTGCGCAGCTTCGCCAAGCACTGCTCAGGGGTGCCGATGACCTGGGTGTCGTCCTGATGGGCCCTGGGGTCGCCCCTGTTGATTCTCTCTGCAGCGTCGGCGTACACCTCGTATCCCTTAGTGGCCCGGAAATGGCTCGCCTCGTCGAACTCATAGTGCCTGGTGGCCGTCCAGTTCATGTTGGGCATGAACTCTTTGACGCCCTGCTCGACTTCGGCTTCGGTCTCCGCGCAGTACATGAAACAGCCCACGGCAGGGTTCCGCGGCTGCAGTCCCTTTTCGATGCGCGTGGAGTTGTAGAAGTCCAGGTCTTTGATGTGGTCTTCCCATGCCTTTTGGGGAATGATCATGAGCCCGGCGCCCGACTCGGCGGCGGCCTCGATGCTCGCGTTGGTGATGGACGAGATGTATATCCGTTCAGGCAGGTCTTTGGACAACGGCTGAGGCCGTATGCTCATCTCGGGAATCTTGAAGATGTTCCCATCGTAGGAGAACCGTTCCTGGCTCAGGGCAAGGGTTATGATCTCCTGGGCTTCCTTGAAGCGCTCCCTGGATTCGGACATGGGGATGTTGAAGGTCTCGAACTCCACTCTGGCGGCGCCCCTGCCGAACCCCAACGTAATGGGACGCCCCTTGAGCATCACGTCCAGCATGGCAATCTGCTCGGCGACCCGTATAGGATCGTGCCACGGCAGCACCACCACCATAGTAGCCATGCCCACCTTCTCGGTCCTTCCGGCGAAGTAGGTCAGGAACTGGAGGGCGTCGGGCATCAACTCGTAGGGTGTGAAATGGTGTTCGGTGGCCCAGATGGCGTCATATCCCAAGCTTTCCGACAAGTCGGCCAACTCCAGGTCTTCCTGGAAGATTTCATGGTCCTGTTGAATGGGAGGCTTGGAGAAGTCTTTCGATAGGTATCGGTCCCAGTCCGTGTAATTCTGTGCAAAAACGGATACTCCAAATTTCATTGCCGCTGCCTCCTTAACGACTAAGTTGTATTACTCGAATTCAGCGAATGGCCTACGAAGACTGCGCTCCCCACTTGTCAAAGTGAGTTACCTCTTCCACAGGCCGCCGATTGTTGGGACCGTATTTTACGCCGTCGGGATAACCCAACGGGAGAAGGCATATCGTCTCCCAGTCGTCGGGCATCCCCAGGTCCCGCTTCAACTCCTCTTCAAAGGACTTTTGGCGTGTCACGAACGCGCTGGCCAGACCAAGACCGCGGGCCGCCAGAAGTATGTTTTGCACTGTGGGGTATATAGACGAACCGGCAGGACCCGCGCCGGCTTTGGTCTGCTGGCACACGAGAATGTAGGCCGGAACGTCTTCCATGTGCTCAGCCAAGTGTAAGGCGCCCCGGTACATAATCGTCTCGGATTTGTTGAGGTTCGGCGGCGGAGTGATGGGGTGCTGCCGGGAATATTCCCCGATCTTCCTACGCTGTTCAGGGTCTCTGATGACCACGAATCCCCAACCTTGGGAGTTGCTGCCGCTTGGAGCTCTAATTCCGGCGTCCAAGACCTTCCAAATCAGGCTGTCATCCACTGGGTCGGGCTTGAAATACCGGAGAGCCCTCTGGGAGTAGATAGCTTCAAACAGGCCGATGTCCTCTGCCATACCAGTCCTCCTTTAGGTCCATTCGGCACCATATTACTCCCAAGCCAACATCGTGTCCAATTTATGCCTCTTCCTGCCCGTGGTTCCCTCTATTCCGAGAGCGTTTCCACAGGCTTTTCGGCTTCAAAGATGTGATAAGAGCCTATGCGGGCGTCTTGGGGTATAGAAACAGCGACGATTATAATCGCTGTGTATTTTTATTTTTCTCTTTCTCATCCAAAGGAGGTTCAAGGTGACCGATTCAGGAAGGATTCTTCAAGCATCCAAAGTCTTCGGCCGCTTCGATGAAATCAAGGATGGCGATCTGATGCTGTCCAATGGGTCCGAGGAAGGGCTTGAGGCTGTCTCGCCCCACTTCGACATGACCATCGACTTCGTCGACGAATGGCTGGGACGGAACGTCGAGGCCCTTGTCATCAACAACGTTTGCGTGCGGCTGAGCGACAAGGAGAATGGCATGGCGCATCCGGAAGTGGCCACTCTGCCAACAGTCGAAGCTCCCGACGAAGCCGACGACACTCCCATCGTGGACGCCCATGAGCACGACGACGACTGTGAGCACTCTGAAGTTTCTGCCGAGGCCACTGTGACGGAAGTTGTCGAGCCTGTCGACGAAGAGGAAGCCGGGGAGGCGCCTGAAGTCCCCAGCTACGAAGTCCACGCTCAGGCTCCAGCTGTGGAGTCCGTTGAAGACACCGCGGCCAAGGAACAGGCGGAACTTCCCAGCTTTGCAACCCATGTTGAGAGCGCCGAAATACGACGCATCGAGTGGCCTCCATTTGAAGAGGAGGAAGAGGAGGCGCCGTCTGTGGAGACACCCTCTCAATCCTATGCACTGTCTCAGTCCAGCTCCAATCCCAAAACAGACGATTATCGGAACGGTGAGACCGAGCACTTCCGCTTCTAAGGCTAACCGAAGTCAGACCTGCCCCTCCCTAGGGGCGGTCTCTTCCCGTTGGTCCCACAGGCTCTTGATGAACGCCGCTTGGCCGCGTTCACGTCCGACGTGGTATAGTGTCCGAGAGCTTTTAGCGTAAGCTGCCGTTTGACATAAAGCTGATTCGGAGGCGTTTGAGACATGACAATGCGACTCGGCCAAGGAAGCCACGTTTTCGAGCCCGTGCCGGACTGGGAGAAGCTGCCCCAGGGTTGGAATTTCCAGGAATGTCCAGGAGTCGCTGTGGACTCCCAGGATAACGTCTATGTGTTGACCAGGGGTGAGCACCCTATCATCGTTTTCGACCGGGACGGCAATTTCATCAGGTCTTTCGGCGAAGGACTTTTCAGCGACAGGACTCACGGACTCTATATTTCAGACGACGACCGGGTGGTCGCCGCTGACGACGGCATTCACACTGTGCAAATATTCACCCGGGAGGGTGAGAAGCTGATGGAGATCGGAGAGAGGGACAACCCGGCGCCCAAGTGGTCCGGCCAACCCTTCAACCGACCCACCTCCGGCGCCATAAGGCCAGCCAACGGAGACTTCTACATATCCGACGGGTACGGAAACTCCCGCATCCACGTCTACTCGCCTCAGGGCGAGTACAAGTTTTCCTGGGGAGAGCCGGGTATCGACGCCGGTCAGTTCATACGCCCCCACAACATAGCCGTCGATGCGGATGACCGCATATACGTGGTGGACCGCGAAGCCCACCGCATCCAATTATTCGACCCCGAGGGGAACTTCCTGACCATGTGGAACAACATCCACCGTCCCGACGCAATGGTGCTGCGCCACGGCCACATCTATGTGGGCGAGCTCAACGGCATGGGCGGAGTGGATGACGCTCCCGGCCTGGGGCACAGGGTCAGCATCTACGACCTGGAAGGCAACATGGTCTCCCGTTTCGGTGACCCTGAAGAGGGGGAAGAGCCCCACCAGTTCATCGCGCCCCACGGCATCGCTGTGGACTCCCAGGGTGACTTGTATGTCAGCGAGGTTTCCTACACCATCCGCGGCCAGCACAGGAACCCGCCTCAGGAACTGAAGAGCCTCCGCAAGTTCCGCCTCGTAGCGTAGGCTGAACCCGCAGGGGGAATGGGAACCTTTACGAACCGTCATACCGGCGAAGGCCGGTATCCAGGGTTTCCTCCGACCTTAGGTGACGACCTCACCCAACCCTCTCCGGGGGGAGGGCGATCCCCCCAGTCCCTATAGAATCGTCTTAGGAACCAGGACGCAACAATACCTGGACGTCCGCTAGAAGATGGCCAGGGGGTTGACGGGGGAGCCGGTGGCCTTGTCCCACCTTAGTGGGGCCACCAGGAACATGAAGTCCCAACGGGCCAGCTTCTGGCACATCTCCGTCAGCTGCTCGCAATTGGCAGCGTCTATGAGCCACAGTCCCATGAACACGATGCCCACAACGTGAATCGGCCCGCCGGGATTCGTGTACCCGCTGGGGCTCACGTCCTGCGAAGCGTCCGCTACCAGCAGTGACACGCCCCGCTCCTTTAGCCACGGCAGACATGCGGCATGCAGACCGGGCCGGTCAGGGGTGTCGAGAGGCCCCGCCTCCTGACGACGCTTGTACCAGCCCAACCGGACAATCAGCGCGTCGCCCTCGGTCACTTTGACGCCCTGGGCGGCTTCCGCGGCGTCCAGGTCCTCGGGGAAGACGGGTTCGCCGGCCTCCAGCCAGTCCTTACCCTTGAGCTTGGCAATGTCCAACAACACGCCTCGGGTGACTACCCCGTCCTTCACCAGCTCGATGCCGCCCTCGGCAGCCTTCTTCTGGACTCCGACCGAATCCGCAGGCCGCCCGTTATACATCTGGCCGTCCCAGAACTGGTGGCAGATGGAGTCCAGGTGAGTGATGGTGACCCCGTGGTAGTAGAGGGCTAGAAAGTCGGAAGCACCTCCCGAACCCTTCTCAGGGGCCGCCTCTCCGCTGCCTATCATATAGTGGACCGGAGGAATGCGGAAGGCGCCCAAGTCCGGCGCAATCTCAGGCACGATCAGCCGTGAGCAGCTGACCGACACACCTTCTTTGACCAGGGCCCCCCCCTCCGCCTTCTTAGCTTCCGTAATCAGGTTGAGCGTGCCTATTTCGTCGTCGTCTCCCCACCTGCCCCAGTTGCTAAGGGACTTCATGTAGCCCTGCACTTCCTGTTCAGTGGGGAGTTTTCTGGTTGTCATAACATGGCCTCCGATAGATCGCTGACGGTCTTAGAATATGGCCACGGGGTTTATCGGGGAGCCGGTGGCGTTCTTGAACACCAGCGGCGCCACGGTGAACATGAACTCCCATCTGCCCAGCCGCTCGCACACCTGGACCAACTCTTCGCAGTTTCCGGCGTCGATGAGCCAGAGGCCCATGTAGACGATTCCCACTTTGTGGATGGGAGGCGATACGTTGGGGTACTCCGGCGCGGGATGAACGTCCTGAGAGGCGTCGGCGAACAGGATGGAGACCCCCCGTTCACGCAGCCAGGGCAGCGTCTGGGCGTGAAGGCCCGGCCTCACGCCGCCGGCTATTGGTCCTTCCTCCAGC
This sequence comes from Dehalococcoidia bacterium, assembly GCA_965224415.1. GTDB lineage: Bacteria > Chloroflexota > Dehalococcoidia > Lucifugimonadales > JAGWBF01 > DAOUJI01. The sequence goes on from CBDCZB010000004.1 coordinate 665,099, forward strand.
CTACGCTTGTACCAACCGAAGCGCAGGCACAATGCGTCACCCTCTTCCACACGGACTCCCTGGGCTTCCTCGGCGGCTTCCAGGTCGTCGGTGAACACCGGTTCGCCGGGGTCCAGATAGTCCTTGCCCTTGAGCTTGGCAATGTCCAATAGCACGCCCCGTGTGACTACGCCGTCCTTCACCTTGTCAACGCTGAGGGAGCTGGCCCGCTCACGGACGTTGACCTCACGGGCCGGGCGGTCGTTGTACATACGGCCGTCCCAAATCTGGTGGCACAGGCTGTCCAGGTGGGTCACCGTAAGCCCGTGGAACGCGATGCCCAGGAAGTCGGAAGCGTACCAGTTGCCCTTTTCCGGGGTGACTTCACCTGTGTTGATCATATAGTGGAGGGGCGGGATGCCCGTGACGTCGGGCACTGCCGCTTCCGGAATGATGGGCCGAGCGCAGCTAACGCTCACGCCGTCCCGTATCAACCTGCCCGCCTGGGCGCGCTTTTCGGGCGTAATGAGGTTCAGGGTCCCCAGCTGGTCGTCGGCGCCCCAGCGCCCCCAGTTGGACAGGGATGTCATATACCCGATGAGTTCTTCTTCAGTGGGTGTCTTACGGTCAGCCATACAGGTCCTCCTTAGAAGATGGCCAGGGGATTGACGGGGCACCCGGTGGCCTTGTCCCACCTGAGGGGCGCCACTGTGAACATGAATTCCCATCGATTGAGCCGCTCACACACGGGGGCCACTTCTTCCAGGTTCGCGGCGTCAATGAGCCACAGGCCCATGCCTACCATACCGATGGTGTGTATGGGTATACGCAAACTGTACCCGCTGGGCTGCACGTCCTGGGACGCGTCGGCCACTATCAAGGACACGCCCCGTTCTCGCAGCCAGGGGAGACAGGCTGCATGCAGACCGGGCCTTCCGGCGTCCGGCGGCGGTCCCACCTCTTCCCGCTTCTTGTACCAGCCCATTCGCACGATCAGGGCGTCTCCCTCTTCCACGCGGACTCCTTGGGCCTGTTCCGCTGCTTCCAGGTGATCGGGGAAGACTGCCTCACCCGCCTCCAGCCAGGGCTTGCCCCAGACCTTGGTCACGTCCAGCAGAACACCCCTGGTGACGATGCCGTCCTTGGTCAGCTGGATGCCGCCCACGGTGGCCTTGGACTGGGTGCCCACGTCCTTGGCGCTCTTGCCGTTGAACATCTTGCCGTCCCAAAACTGGTGGCAGATGGAGTCCAGGTGGGTGATCGTCCAGCCGTGGAAGTAGAGACCGATGAAGTCGGAGACCCCGCCCGGGCCTACGGCTGGGGCGGCTTCCCCTGAGTTGATCATGTAGTGCATGGGAGGGACACGGTCGATGCCTGTGTCGGAGGCAATCTGCGGGATAATCGGCCGGGCGCAGCTAACTCCTATCCCCTCGGTGACCAGAGCGGCCGCAGCGGCCTTCTTCTGGGGGGTTATCAGATTGAGGGTCCCCAGCTCATCGTCCGGCCCCCACCGGCCCCAGTTGGACAAGGACTCCATGAAGGCCAGAACTTCAGCTTCGGTGGGAGCCTTGCGTTCGGTCATATCTTTGCCTCCGGAGACGGGCGTGGAGCTAACATAACGCTAGAAAACCGCCAGCGGATTGATGGGCGAACCCGTGGCCCCGTTGAACCTGAGCGGCGCCATTATGAACATGAACTCGTAGCGGTTCAGACGATTAGCGACCTCGGCCACCTCCTCACAGTTGCCGCAGTCAATGAGCCAGAGGCCCATGTGGGGTATGCCCACGCGGTGTATAGGCAGGCCCGTGATGGGATATTCGGGCGCCGGGCCGACGTCTTGGGCGGCGTCGGCGAAGATGATGGACACGCCGCGTTCGTACAGGTATGGAATGCAAGCTGCGTGCAGACCTGGACGGTCGGTGTTGTGGTGGGGGCCTTCCACCATCCGCTTCTTGAACCAGCCAGTGCGGACCATCAGGCAGTCGCCTTCCTCGACTTTGACACCGGCGGCCTCCTCGGCCGCCTCAAGCTCGTCGGGATAGACCGGCTCTCCAGCGTCCAGCCATTCCTTGCCCTTGAGCGCTGCGATGTCGAGAAGGACTCCGCGGGTGATTACGCCGTCCTTGGCGTTCTCCACGCCTCCGGCAGTGGCCTTCTTCTGGACGCCCACCATTGACGCTGGCTTGCCGTTGTACATCTTGCCGTCCCAGAACATGTGGCACAGGCTGTCCAAGTGAGTGATGGTGTAGCCGTGGAACGCCAGCCCGAGAAAGTCGGAGGCGCCCCCCGGCCCCTTTTCCGGGGCGGTGTCGCCGGAGTTCGACATATAATGGATGGGAGGAATCCCCATGAGGTCTGTACTGAGTTCAGGGATGATGGGCCGTGAAGCGCTGACCGATATCCCTTCACGCACCAACGCCGCCGCCTGGGCCCGTTTCGCCGGGGTAATAAAATTCAGGGTCCCCAATTCGTCGTCCGGACCCCAACGGCCCCAGTTCGAGTATTTCTGCATCCAGCTCAATACTTCATCTTCGGTCGGAATGTGTCTGTCAGCCATAGAAAGCGCCTCCGTTCAGGGAAGATTTCTCAGGGCGGGCATGGGCGCCCGGTCTCGGCGTATCATATTCGATAGGCTTCGTATGGACAAGGGGCGGCCTTTGGAGCCCGCTCCTATCCGATCAAGGGGCTGCTCAATGGGCTTTTGAATGGCTGGTTATGGATGGGGTAGGGGCGACCGGCCGGTTGCCCCTACAAACGTCGATGGTTCCGTGCGCACTGGATTACATAACAACCTTAGCGCAATGCCCGGAAGAAGTTCTTGACGTCGTCTGCCAGCATCTGAGGCTTCTCTATGGCCGCGAAGTGGCCTCCGCTGGGCATTTCAGTCCATTGCTGCACGTTCAAATGGCGCTCGGCGAACTCCCTGGGAGGTTGGGATATCTCCTTGGGGAAGATGGCCAGGGCGCAGGGAACGGTGACGCCGGTCCCCGGCTCATAGGACCAGGGGTTGTAGTTGTTCTCGTAGTAGAGGCGCACCGACGAGTTGATGGTCTGAGTGACCCAGTAGATGGTGACGTTAGTAAGGAGTTCGTCCTTGGTGTACACGCTCTCCACGTCGCCGTTGCAGTCGCTCCACGTACGCCACTTCTCCACTATCCACGCCGCAAGCCCGGCGGGGGAGTCGTTCAGGCCATAGCTCAACGTCTGGGGTTTGGTGCCCTGGATGTGGGCGTACCCGCCTTCGTTCCTCTGCCAGTCCTCCCGACGGGCCAGAAGGGCCTTCTCCGCGTCGGACAAGGGCCTAGAACCGGGTCCCAGATAGGGGACGGCGGTGCCCAAGGAGGTGGAGTGGATGCCAATGAGCTGATCGGGGAACGCGTAACCCATGCGCACGGTGATGTTGGCGCCCCAGTCACCGCCCTGGGCGCCGTAACGCTGATAGCCCAGGTTCTCGGTCATTAGCTTGTTCCAGAGTTCCGCGATGCGGGCCACATTCATGCCCCTCTCCCGGGTCTGGTCGGAGAAGCCGTAGCCCGGCATGGAAGGAACTATGACATCGAAGGCGTCGGCGGGGTCGCCGCCGTTGGCTCCGGGGTCGGACAACAACGGGATGAGCTTCAGTATTTCAAAAATGGAACTGGGCCAACCATGAGTGACGATGATGGGAATCGGGTTGGGGCCATTTCCCTTGACGTGATAGAAGTGGATGCCCATTCCCTCGACCTCGGTCCGGAACTGAGGGAACGAGTTGAGGTAAGCCTCCTGGGCCCGCCAGTCGAACCCAGTCCGCCAGTACTCCACCAATTCTTTAATGTAGTCCAGGTTGGAGCCGTAGTCCCAACCCGAGCCGGGGATTTCGTCGGGCCACCGGGTCCGGGCCAACCGGTCTTTAAGGTCTGCCAAAGTTTCGTCGGGAACCTGGACCTCGAATGGGGTCACGGCCATCTTTCACCTTCCATTTTTGGGGAAATTCTACCACGACGGGGCGGAGGACGTTTTTCTGGACGGAGGTTCGCACAACATATGTTATGTTGACATGATGCCTGGGGATTGGCTGACATAACTGTTTTTGAACCGAATTACATAATGGGAATCGACGGAGAGAGGCGTTTTCCGCCGTCGACATGGAAGGAGTCGGAAGGTCTGTGAAAAGCGCCGGAGATTTCGACTTCCCTGGTTCCAGCCTCAGCCGGAGTGCGGTGTCGATGGAGTGGACTGCCATTCCGCCGGAGGCAGCACTCCCTGGGCCAAAAGCTGGCACTCTATCTCTTCCAGCAAGCCGTCGAGGTTCCACGCCTTGAGGGCCGACACCAACACGACTGGCCCGGTCGATGCGACGCCGGGGATTTCCGGCGGCCGGGCGCCGTTGGGCGAGTCCGTTAGCAGGTCCATCTTGTTCACCACGAGGACCCGGGGCTTGTGGTCCAGGTCCAACTCCTTGAGGGTCTGCTCCACCACCTCCGCCTGCTCCGGGGCCTTTGGCTGAGCAACGTCGATGATGTGGAGCAGTAGGTCGGCTTCCCTTAGCTCTTCCAAGGTGGCCCGGAACGCGTCGACCACCGTCGGGGGGAGCTTATGGATGAAGCCCACCGTATCGGTGAGCAGAGCTTGCCTCCCGCCGGGAAAGTAAATGCGCCGGGTCACCGGGTCCAGGGTGGAGAAGAGTCGGTCCTGCACTTTGACGCCGCCGCCGCTGACGGCGTTGAAGAGGGAACTCTTTCCCGCGTTGGTGTATCCCACCATCGAGACTACCGGTAGCCGGGCCTGCTTCCTGCGGCTCATGTAGGACTCTCGCCGCTTACTGACGTTTTGAAGCTCAAGCTCCAGCCGTTGAATCCGCCTCCTGATGAGACGGCGGTCCGTCTCTAGCTGGGTCTCACCAGGGCCGCGAGTGCCTATGCCGCCTCCCAGACGTTCGAGGTGGGACCACTGGCCTACGAGGCGCGGCAGCAGGTACTGGTGCTGGGCAAGCTCCACCTGAAGCTGGCCTTCTCTGGTGGACGCCTGGCGGGAGAATATGTCCAGAATCAGCGCGGTGCGGTCGATTACTTTCGCCCTGAGGGCGTTCTCAAGGTTGCGCTGCTGGGTGGGGGTCAGTTCGTCGTCAAAGACGACCGTGTCGGACTCGGAAGTGATGACCAGGTCTTTGAGTTCTTCCAGCTTGCCGGAGCCCAGGTAATGGTGGGTCGGCCTGTCCAGCCTCTGGCTGACCCTTCCCACCACTTCCACGCCAGCCGTATCGGCCAGAAATTCAAGCTCCCGCAAAGAGTCTTGCAGGTCCCACAGCGCAGGACCCTTCTTGAGTTCGATCCCTACGAGGACGACTCGTTCGACGGGAGGTCCGGTGGATTCGGGTGACCTGGGTATCGGCTTGGGCTCCTATGACCCCGACGGCGGGGGTATTTCCCAAGATGCCAGGCGTTCCACGCCAGCATCGACGCGTTCGTCGGGCGTAGTCAATGAGAATCTTATGTAACCTTCTCCGTACCTGCCATAGCTGGAACCGGGGGTGACTACGATGGTCTTCTCATCCAGCAGCCGGGCGGCGAACTCGGCTGACGTGTACCCCTCAGGCACCTTGGCCCAGACGTAGAGGCAAGCCTTGGGCGGAATCACCTTGAGCCCGATGCGGTTCAGCACGGCGCAGAGCTTGTCCCTGCGCCGCTGGTAAATGGCGTTGTTTGAGGCTATGGCGTCCTGGGGTCCGGTGAGGGCCTCCATCGCCATCTCCTGTATGGCTTGGGGTATGCCGGAGTCCAGGTTGGCCTTGATTTGGAAAAGGGCCTTGATCATGTCGGCGTTTCCCACTGCCATGCCGAAACGCCATCCGGTCATGTTGAAGCACTTGGAGAGGGAGTGGAACTCCATCCCGACCTCTTTCGCGCCGTCCACTTCCAGGAAGCTGGCCGCCCTGTATCCGTCGTAGACGACCTCGCTGTAGGCGGCGTCGTGGAGAATGGCCACGTCGTATTGCCGGGCGAAGTCGACGACCTTCTTATAGTAGTCGATGTCCGCCACGCCGGAGGTGGGGTTGTTGGGGTAGTTCAGCCACATGATCTTGGCTTCCCTGGCCACCTCCGAGGGAATCTCGTCCAGTTCAGGGAGCCATCCATTCTCCTCTTTCAGGGGCATCGTGTAGCTCTGGGCGCCGGAGAACATGGTGCCCACACCGTAGACGGGGTACGCTGGGTCGGGAATCAACGCCACGTCGCCCGGATCGAGGAAAGCGAAGGCCACGTGGCCGATTCCTTCCTTCGCGCCTATTAAGGGCAGCGTCTCCGTGGCGCCATCCACTTCGACTCCGAAGGTATTCCGATACCATGTAGCTATGGCGCCCCGGCATTCCGGAAGGCCGTCGGACTCCGGATAGCGGTGGTTGGCCGGGGTGTGGGAGGCGCTTATCAGCCTGTCTATGACGTTGTCCGGCGTGGGAATGTCGGGGTCGCCTATGCCAAAGGTGACCACGTCCTCGCCGGCGGCCCGTTTTTCGGCCAATATCCTGGAAATTTCGACAAAGGGATAGGGCGCCAGCTTTCCCAGACGTTCGGAGAACTTTGCGGTCATTAGTCTATTGCTCCATTCATGAATAAAAGGCTATTCAGGCTCCGCCCATTCACCTTCGAAGACCTCTACCGCCGGGCCTTCCATGTAGACGTCGCCCCTACCCGCCCAGCTTATGTTCAACATTCCGCCGGGAAGCTTTATGTCAACAAATTCTTCCGTGTGCCCCAGGAGGTATGACGCCACGCCTATTGCGCTGGCCCCGGAGCCGCAAGCCAGGGTTTCGCCGGAGCCCCGCTCCCAGACGCGGGCGTCGAGGGAGTGTTTGTTGCGGATGTTCACTATCTCAAAGTTCACCCTGTTGGGAAACATTGAATGGTGTTCGACCTGTGGCCCGACGGAGTGAAGGGGAAACTCTTCTACGGGCTGGTCTATGAACGCCACGGCGTGGGGGTTGCCCATTGAAATGAAACTCAGGTTGAGGGCCGCTCCTCCTATCTCAACAGGGAACTCCAGCACGGGCGAGTCCGACGACCCTCCCACCGAGGCCGGAAGGTCCACCGGCACGTCCGCAGGAGCGAAGATGGGTTCGCCCATTGCCACGCGCGCTCCGACGATTTGGCCCCTGTCCTTGATGACCTGCACAGTCCTGACACCGGCCAGGGTTTCGATGGAGATGCCTTCCGTGGAGGGCTGGGCTATCTTCCTGTCGATGACGTACTTGGCCACACAACGTATCCCGTTGCCGCACATCTCTCCTTCGGAGCCGTCAACGTTGAAGATGCGCATCCTCAGCTGGGCCACGTCAGAGTTCTGGATGACAATCACGCCGTCGCCGCCCACTCCGAAATGGCGGTCGCTCATAGCCACCGACAACGACGCCCAGTCCCGCTCCATGTCGCGGGCGTCAACGTATACGTAGTCGTTGCCCGCTCCCTGCATTTTGGTGAATTTCACTGCGTTGTCCTTCGCCAAGGCGTCTATATGTGGGTCGCCGCTATTGTACCATCCGCGTCCGACTTAAGAAATTGTCCGCCAAGAGCATCGCTTTCCCGACGGCGTCCGCGTGACCCCCGCGCCCATCTGTCCCCTCCGACGCGGGAGCCACTGACGGCGCCACGTCCAACCAATGTATGCGCGAGTCCTCAAGGTTGAACCAGTTGTACTGTTGGCGTGCGAACCTGTGGGTCCTGGTCTTGATGCGTGCCGCCGATGCTTCCAAGGACATCTGTCCAGCCAGATAGACGCCCATCTCCTTGTAGCCAACGCCGGACATGGAGGGGAGGTCCCAGGAGTAGCCTCTTCGCACTAGATTCGCCGCCTCGGACGCCAAGCCGTCGTCCACCATGCGGTCTACTCTGTCGTCTATCATACGGTATAGCTGTTTGCGTTCCGCTGTCAGTCCAATCACCAGCGCGTTGTCTGAGACGGCCTCTTTACGTTCCGTCTCAGTGTCAGTCCCGCCGATGGCGCGATGGATTTCCAATGCCCTGATTACCCGGCGGGTGTTGCGCGTGTCGATGCGTCCGGCGGATGCGGGGTCTGCCCGTTCAAGCAGTTTATGTAAAGCCTCAGCCCCCTGCTTTGCCGCCAACTCCTCCAATTCACTCCGGAGTTCAGGATTAGGAGGGACGCGCGACACCTTCCAGTTTTCGAGCAACGCCCAGATATACTGGCCTGTCCCTCCGACGATTATCGGCAGACGACCCTCTGACCTAACTGACGCAATGCTCTGCCGGGCGCACCGCAGGAACTCGGCCAGGCCAAAGTCCTGGTCGGGGTACAGGATGTCTATAAGGTGGTGGGGCGTCTTGGCCCGTTGCTCGGAGGTGGGTTTGGCTGTGCCCACGTCCATGAACCGGTAGACCTGCCGCGAGTCGGCGCTGACTATCTCGCCGTCGAACTCTTCAGCCAGGCGTATTCCCAGTTCTGTCTTGCCCGTTGCAGTGGGCCCCAGGACGACTATGAGCCTTTCGTCCATCGAGCCGGTCAGGCGGACTTGGCGGCGGCGATGACTTTCACTATGGCGGCAAACTGGTCAGCTCGGAGGCTCGCGCCGCCAACCAAGCCGCCGTGTATCACGTCCTGGCTTACGAAACCGTCGATGTTGTCGGGGTTCGCGCTTCCGCCGTAGAGAAGCGGAGTCTGGGAGGCCGTCTGGGCGCCGTACAGGTCTTCCAGCGTTTTGAGAATGGCGCCGCCCATGATCTCGGAGGCCGTTTCAGGCGTGGCCGACACTCCAGTGCCTATGGCCCATACGGGTTCGTAGGCCACGACCAGCCCTCCCGATGGAGACACTCCGTCGAGGCCCGCCTTCACCTGATTCCCGACTACCTCACTGGCTTTCCCGTCTTCACGCTGCTGCAGGGTCTCACCGACGCAGAGAATGGGGACCAGTCCGGCGTCCACGGCGGCTTTGACCTTTAGGTTAATGAGACTGTCGTCCTCTCCGAAAAGCTGGCGCCGCTCCGAGTGGCCCAGGATGACATACCTGCATATTCCGGCAATCATGCCGGGGGCCACCTCTCCTGTGAAGGCGCCGCTGGCTTGGTGGTGCATGTTCTGGGCGCCGACCATCACATTACTGCCTTCCAACGCTTCCGCCACCGACGCCAGAGACACGAAGGGAGGGCACACCAGTACGTCCACGCCGGTTATTCCATCCACCGCCTCTTTCACAGCCTCGGCAAGGGCCACGGCCTCGTCTATGGTGGTGTTCATTTTCCAGTTTCCGGCTGCCAAAGGAACGGGCATGGTGAAACTCCCGAATCAGAAACTAGGGTCCGAATTTAGCCAGCTTGCCCGCGTGGGCCAGCCCCAGAAGCATTACGTTGACGGCGGGCATTCTTCCCAGGGACCCGTTGGCAAAAGCCCGCTCTGAGAAGGCGTCCACACCTTCTCCCAGCGTGTAGGCCGACCACAGCGAGAAGGGCACCGGGTGCCAGCTGTGGGCCGCCATGATGGCCGGTGTGGAGTGGTCGCCTGCAACCATGAGCACGTCGGGCTTCATGTCCCGCAGGCGGGGAATGTAAGAGTCCAGGTCCTCCAGGGCCTTCACCTTGCCCTCGAAGTTGCCGTCCTCTCCGGCGGCGTCCGCCGGTTTGTAATGGATGTAGAAAAAGTCGTGGCCGTCGTAGTTCTCTTCCAGCGTGTCCAGCTCGTCGCCAAAAGTCCTGCCCGTAGGAATGACTTTCATGCCGACGATTTGGGCCAGCCCACGGTACATGGGGTACGCGGCGATGGCCGCCGGATTCAGCCTAAAGGCATCGCCCATAGAGGGCAGATGTGGAAGGCTCGAGAATCCCCTAAGAAGGACCATGTTTGCGCGCTCCTCATTGTTGAGGACGCTGCGCGCCTGAGACACGAAGCTGCGCACGATAGCGGCTGTCTTCTCCGCGTTCTCTTCAAGGGCATACGCCTCAACGTCGGGAACGCCTATGCGCTGTGGGTCGGTCTCGGAGACAGACTCGCTCAGTCCCTCTCCCCTGAGATGCAGTACGAACCGGTATCCTTCTACCGGATAAACCCGCAGGTCGACGCCTTCCATCTCGATTTTGTCCAGCTCGGCGCAGAGGGGTATGGTCACTTCGGAGGGGACGCGTCCGGCCCGCCTGTCCACCAGGTTCCCCTGGGCGTCCACGGTGCAGAAGTTGCCTCTGGCGCACACGTCGCCTTCCCTGAGGTCCACCTCGATTCCCAGACCCTCAAGGGCGCCGCGTCCTATAAGATATTCCGTAGGCTCGTACCCGAACAAAGCGAGATGCCCCGGGCCGGAGCCGGGAGCCACTCCAGGCATGACCGGGACAGTCAGTCCGCAAGCGCTCTCCGACGCAAGGGCGTCCAAGTTGGGAGTCCGAGCCGTCTCCAACTCCGACAGCTTAGTGTCGGGATGGGGAAGGCCTCCAAGCCCATCGGCCACCAGCATCACGATCTTGGAATCGGTTGTCTGGAAAGAGTCCTTCAAGACCTCCAGGTTGACCATCCGCCCTCCTTCGTACGATTACGCCGTCGGACCCAACCGGTCCAGTTTAAGAGTCTTTGTCGAGAATGGCCGCGATGCCGGGCAGCTCCTTGCCCTCCAGAAACTCCAGGGACGCCCCGCCGCCAGTGGACACGTGGGTCATGCTGTCCTGTATGGCCATTTCCTCGACGGCTTCTGCTGTAGAACCTCCGCCCACGATGGTTGCGGCTTTAGCCTCGGCAAGCGCCTGTCCTACTTTACGGGTGCCGTGGGAGAAGGGCTCGAACTCGAACACTCCCATAGGTCCGTTCCAGATGACGGTCCCGCACTCTTTGAGTCCCTGGGCGAATTCGACGGCGCTGACCTGTCCGATATCCAAGGCGTAGCTGTTCTCTGGGATGTCATCCACTCCCACGTTCTTTACTCCTCCGGCGTCGGCGGAGACTTCATCGGCCACCACCATGTCCGAGGGCAGATGGACCTCCACGCCCAACTGTCCCGCCCGTTCCAGGATTTGGGAGGCGAACTCCAACCTGTCCTCCTCCACTCTCGAGGCCCCTACCGAACGTCCCTGGGCCTTGAGGAAGGTCACGGCCATTCCCCCGCCGATGAACAGCCGGTCTATCTTGTCGATCAGATTTTCCAGCACCATGATTTTATCGCTGACCTTGGCTCCTCCCATCAGAGCCGCCAAGGGGCGTTCGGGAGCTTCCAACGCTCGCCCCATGTTCTCCAACTCAGCCTTGACCAGCTCCCCTGCGACGGTGGGCAGATATTGGGGGACGCCCACCACGGACGCATGGGCCCTGTGGGCTACTGCGAAGGCGTCCATGACGAAAATGTCCGCCAACGCAGCCAGGGACTTGGCGAACTCAGGTTCGGCGCTTTCCTCGCCCGAATGGAAGCGCAGGTTCTCCAGCATGATGATTTCGCCCGGAGACATAGCTGATACGGCATCTTCTACCCCGGTTCCTACACAGTCGTCCAGAGACTTGACGGGGAGCCCCATCAGCGCGGAAAGTCTCTCTGCCACCGGCCCCATTCTCAGGCCTTCCACGACCTGACCCTTAGGTCTACCGAGGTGGGAACAGAGGACCAGCTTGCAGCCGCTCCCGTGGAGACGCTGAAGCGTGGGGAGAGTAGCCCTCAGCCTGTGGTCGTATTGCGGGAGAAACTCAATGCCCTGCTCTATTGGCACGTTGAAGTCCACCCGTACCAACACCGTCTTCCCGTCTACATTTATGTCATCTAGGGTCTTCTTCGCCATCGGTCACCGGCAAAGGTCTCGGATATGCTGGGCGATGAGGCCCACTTGCTCCCGGCCCGACTCCGTGAGTTCCATGCCGTCCAACGCCGCCAGAGCTTCGCGGCAAAGTTCCTCCACCTTCTCCTGGCAACGGTCCTTGGCGGACAGGCCGTTGAGTATCTCACCTATTTTCTGGACGTCGGGCGCCTCAAGCACTCGCTTGAAGTAGAGGGTCCCCAACTCCCGCTTGACGGAAAGCTCCGCCGTCTCCAACACTAGCACCACCGGAAACAACTTCTTCTTATTCAAGGTGTGGCTCGGAACGCTCCCTGTCCCGCCGGACCACAACTCTGCTGCGTCCTGCTGGATTTGCCAGGCAGTCCCCAAACGGGCGCCGCATGTCCCGAAGGCCGCCACTCCTTCATTGGACCCACCCCCGCACATAGCTCCCAGGGACATGGCCAGACCCGTTAGCGCTCCTGCCTTCAACTCAGCCATCTTTAGGTATGAGGCGACACCAACATCCAGCCGTTCCTGGAACACCAGGTCTTGGTGCTGCCCCTCAAACATGTCCAGACACGACTTGTCCAACGTCCGCAGCGCCGCAAGGGTCTGGTCCGCGGGGGCGCCGTTGTCCGCCATGCGCATGAGGGCCAACCGAGCAATAGCGTGCATTCCGTCGCCGGCGTTTATCGCCTGGCCCGGCCCCCATATCCACCACAACGACTCGCGAGAGCCTCTGTTGGGATTGCCCGACTGAATGTCCTCGTGTATCAGGGAGAAGTTGTACACCAACTCCACGGCAGCCGCTGCGGGAAGGGCGGGCATAAAGTCCCCTGATAGGGACTCGCACGCTGCCAGGCACATCATCGGATGCAGGCAGTGGCGGATTGAAGCCGTTGTGGGGTTCCCGTGCTGGTCCATCCAGCCCATCTGGTAATGGAACATGTTGTGGAGGAGTCCTTCTTGGCCGGAGAAGACCGCCTTTATCTCCTCGTCCAGAAGCTCCCGGCGGCCGGGTGTCAAGAGGTCCAGGGGACTGGCCATGTCGCGCTATGAACCGCTCTTCTTGGCGGACTCTATGGCGCCGATCTTGTCTACCCGGCGCGAGTGGCGTCCGCCTTCGAATTCGGCCTCCAAGTACGCTTTGACCGTTTCAATGGCCGACAATTCTCCCACAAGTCCGCTTCCGATGCACACCACGTTGGAGTCGTTGTGCTCCCTGGCCATTCGGGCGCTGAGTGCATCAACGCACACCGCCGCACGGACTCCAGGCACCTTGTTCGCAGCTATGCTCATGCCGTTTCCGGTTCCGCATATCAGCACACCGCGGGCGGCCTTCGCCTTACTCACTGCTCTGGCGACCTTTTCCGCATAGTCGGGGTAGTCCACCGCGTCGTCGTCATAGCAACCCATGTCGTCGGGTTCGTGGCCCAACTCTCGAATCATGTCTATCAGGGACTGCTTCAGGGCAAATCCCCTGTGGTCGCTTCCTATGGCTATCCGCACGCCGCTCCCTCCATACTCTTAAGCCACTTCAACAGACTCTGCGATCGCATCTTCTATCGCCTCCACGGTCAATGCGCCCGCACGGATTAAGCGCGGCCGTTCTCCGGTGAGGTCGATGACGGTTGAAGGCTGGCCTATCGGCGCCGGCCCTCCGTCGATTACGCAGTCAACCAGGTCTCCCAGCGCTCTTCTAACGTCCTCCACAGTTGCAGGGTCAGAGCCGCCCGTAGGATTGGCGCTGGTGCCGGTTATGGGGCATCCAAGGCGTCGGACCAACTCCTGAGGGACCGGATGGTCGGGCATCCGCACTGCCACAGTTCCTCGCCCTCCAGTCACAACATCGGGTGTGTCAGGACCTGCCAGTACCACCAGCGTAAGGGGGCCGGGCCAGAAGGCTTCCATGAGAATTTCAGCCCTCGGGTTCAGCCTTAAGGCCACCTGCTCCACTCCAGGCGGGGAGGCCACGAGGAGCGGCAGGGCGGCGTTGCGAGGCCGTCCTTTTATGTCAAACACTCTCTCCACTGCTTCCAGGTCATTGAAGCCGGCGCCAAGGCCGTAGAGGGTGTCCGTCGGATAGGCCACAACGCCGTGGTTCTTCAGGACTTCCACGCCTGTTTCCACAGCTTCCGAAAGACCGGAGCAGGCGTCATAGACGAGGGTTATCGGCGCTCTGGACTTGACCCGTGACATGTGTGAGAATCAACCGCGTTCCGAGTTTAATCCTGCCTTGACTGAGTATAGCACAGGCGCTATCTTGGGTCGAATTGTCCGGAGGCGGAAGGGAAGTATGGCGGCGAGGGACAACGCTTCAAGCCACCGTGTAGCCACCAGCGACCACCTGGAAGTGTCCACCTACCTGGAAATCGCCCGCAAGGAAAGCGGCGCTTCCGACCCGGAGTCATCCCCTATAGGCGTCGGCGAGGGCGTCGTAATCGTAGATTTCGGTTCCCAGTACAGCCGCCTGATTGCCCGTCGGGTCCGCGAACTCAAAGTCTACTGCGAGATAGTCAGCCCCGACTCCGAATGGGAACAGGTCGCCGGCATCAACCCGAAGGGCGTGATCCTTTCGGGTGGACCGGCCAGCGTCTACGACGAAGGCGCTCCGCTGGCCCCCGCCTGGGTGTATGACCGATCGCTGCCCGTCCTGGGGATTTGCTACGGGATGCAGGTGCTTGTGCACCAACTGGGAGGCAAAGTGGCCCCAGGTCTCAAACAGGAATTCGGCCACTCAGTCCTTCACCAGAACGTAGCCGACTCCCCCTTGTTCTCCGACCTGCCCAACTCCATGCCCGTTTGGATGAGCCACGGGGACAGGATAGAAGAGGCTCCCCCTGGCTTCTCGCCCCTGGGCTACACCGACAACTCACCCATCGCGGTTATGGGAAGCGGTTCGCGAATATTCGGCCTGCAGTTTCACCCTGAGGTGGTCCACACTCCCAATGGCAAGACCATCTTAGAGAACTTCCTCTATAAGGTGTGCGGCTGCCAAGAGTCCTGGACTCCCCTGAATTTCGTTAAGGAGTCGGTGGAGACCATCAAGAGTCAGGTGGGCGACGGTAAGGTGATATGCGCCTTGTCCGGTGGTGTGGACTCCGCGGTCACAGCTACGCTGGTCCACCATGCCGTTGGAAGCCAGCTGACCTGCATATTCGTCAACAACGGGCTGCTCAGGCTGGAAGAGCCTGAACGCGTGCTCAACACCTTCAGGCGGAACATGGACCTGAACCTGCTGTACATCGACGCCTCAGACCGGTTCGTAAACAAGCTGGCCGGAGTCATCGACCCGGAACAAAAGCGGCGCACAGTGGGCGAGGAGTTCATCCACGTCTTCGAGGAAGCCGCCAACGAGATAGAGAACACCCAGTTTCTAGCCCAGGGCACCCTCTACCCCGACGTGATTGAGAGCAGGACCCCCGAGAACACCGCCGCAGCACGCATAAAGACGCATCACAACGTCGGCGGGCTGCCTGAAAACATGCGTCTGAAGCTGGTGGAACCCCTTCGTTACCTCTTCAAGGACGAGGTTAGAGAAGTAGGGTTGGCCTTGGGTCTGCCGGAAGAGATGGTGAACCGCCAGCCCTTCCCGGGGCCGGGCCTGGCCATCCGAATCATCGGCGAGGTGACCCCTGAGAAGTTGGATACGCTGCGCGCATGCGACTGGATCGTCATCGACGAGGTCAAGAACGCAAACCTGTATCACCAGCTTTGGCAGAGCTTCGCAGTGCTTACGGACAGCAAGAGCGTGGGAGTGATGGGAGACTACCGCACCTACAACCACGTTGTGGCCATACGTGCAGTCAGCAGCGAGGACGCCATGACGGCCGACTGGGTGCGCCTTCCCTACGACGTGCTGTCCAAAATCTCCAACCGAATTGTCAACGAGGTGCCCGGAGTCAACCGGGTGGTCTACGACATCACCAGCAAGCCGCCGGGTACCATAGAATGGGAGTAGCGCCTCCGCTGATCGGAATCACGTCCGGTCACACGCCCTCCGAGGGGCGGTAGGTGAAGGTCCTCGTCATTGGTTCGGGGGCCCGGGAGCACGCTCTGGCCTGGGTTCTGTCCAAAAGCCCAAAAGTGGACCAGGTGTACTCCGCTCCAGGGACAGTCTCCCATTCCACTGGTTTGGGCGGGGTTCCCGACGATCCTGTCGAGATGGCCAACGTAGCAGCGGCCTATGCCATCGATCTCACGGTAGTTGGGCCGGAGACTCCCCTCGCGGCGGGAATCGTTGACCACTTCCGCCAGAGGAACCTGCCCATATTCGGCCCCACTCAGGCCGCGGCCCGTCTCGAGTCCAGCAAGTCCTTTGCCCGGCATCTAATGTTGACCCATTCCATCCCAAGCCCCGATTTCGTGATATTCGACGAATACAACGCCGCCCGGAACTTCTTGATGAAGTACCGGCGTCCCGTCGTGGTCAAGGCCGACGGCCTGGCCGCGGGCAAGGGCGTGTTCGTATGTTCGAACCGAGACCAGGCCCTCGGCGCCTTGGACGAGTGCATGGTCAACCGCACCTTCGGCTCAGCCGGTGACGTGGTTGTATTCGAGGAATGGCTTGAGGGACAGGAGGTCAGCGTATTCGCCTTCACCGACGGCGAGCACATATCCTCCCTGACGGCCGCCTGCGACTATAAGCGGGTTGGAGACGGCGACCAAGGCCCAAACACGGGAGGCATGGGAGCATACAGTCCGCCGAAGTTCTGGAACGCCGATATGGAGGACACAGTCCGGCGGCAAATAATGGAACCAGTGGTGAGGGCCATGGCTCTTGAAGGGATTCCATATCAGGGCGCCCTCTACGCGGGGCTTATGCTGACCAAGGACGGCCCCAAGGTGTTGGAGTTCAACTGCCGGTTGGGAGACCCGGAGGCTCAGGTCATATTGCCCAGGCTGGTGACCGACCCGGTGGACGTTATGTTGGCCTGCATCGAAGGCGCAGTGGACCGGTTGTCACTGGAATGGGCCGAATCTGCTACAGTTGGCGTGGTCAAGGCTTCCGGAGGCTATCCCGGCTTCTACAAGATAGGCTACCCCGTGTGGGGTCTGGACGCAGTGGACGATGACGCCCTGGTGTTCCAGGGCGGCGCCAAGACCGTGGACGGACCTCACGGCCCCATCACCTTGACCACTGGCGGCCGGGTCATGACGGTGGTCGGATCGGGAGAAACCCTTAAGGAAGCCAGTACCCACGCTTATGACAACGCCCGGAGAATCACGTTTCGCGGCGAACACTATCGGTCTGATATAGGCTTATAAAAGTCGTAATAGCAGCAATTTTATATCCAGAATTTGGGAGGTCGTAAAATGCCTCTAGTGAGCATCATCATGGGAAGCCCGACGGACGAACCCTTTGCACAAGAGACCGCCAAGGTCTTGGAGGACCTCTCAATTGACCATGAGCTGAGGGTGATGTCGGCCCACCGCAACCCCGACCGCCTAAGAGAATACGTCACCGAGGCCCCAAGCCGCGGGACAGAAGTGTTCATCGCCGCAGCGGGGGGAGCGGCGGCCCTGCCCGGCGCCGTCTCTGCCCACACCACCAAGCCGGTCATAGGCGTGCCCCTGGCCACCAGCGAACTCAAGGGAATAGACGCCTTGATGGCCATAGCCCAGATGCCTCCGGGAGTGCCTGTCGGTTGCGTAGCCGTGGGTTCATGGGGCGCCCGGAACGCAGCCTTCCTCGCCGCCTCAATTCTGGGCCTGAAATATGATAAAATCAGGGAAGCTTATGAGGACTACCGGAAACGACAGCGGGAGAGATAAAACGGGCGCCTCATCATACCTAACAACCAACGGACACCGCCCCGCTGTCATTTGCGATTTCGACGAGACAACAGCCGTCGAAAACGTGGCTCATCTGATCCTTAGTCAGTCCCCCGGGGCGACGTCCTGGCAGGACCTGCGCACTCAGTCCCAGTCCAACGACATCAGCTTCAGGGAATACCAGGAGGAGTCCTTTCGCAAGGCCGGGATGGATCTGGAACAGATGCAGGACCTGGTAAGGCAAAACGCCACCCTGCGCTCCCATTTCAAAGAGCTATCCCAGCTCTGCCAATCCCACAACATACCCCTGGCCATAGTGACCGTGGGGCTGGACTTCTACGTGGACGCGCTTCTGGACAGGGAGGAGCTCGGCCACATACCCCGCTACTCCGCCTCTACTTCCTTCTCCGTCGACGGCATCGATTTCGACTACCCCCATTGCTGGGACGGGACCGGAGCGTCCAACCGGGAGACGTGCAGCCGATGGGGAACGTGCAAGTGCTCGGTGGTCAATGCCTACAAGCGGATGGGTCATAGCGTCATTTACGTCGGAGACGGCGTGTCCGACTATTGCCCTGCGTCGATAGCCGACTTCGTGTTCGCAAGAAGCCTCCTAGCCGAGGTCTGCAAAGACAAGGGCCTCCTACACGCCGAATTCGAGGACTTCAAGGACGTTGCCGACGCCATTCAGGCCGCAATGGACGCCGGGATGACTCGACAAGGCCCTTGTGGGGAGGGAGAGGCGCGATGATAGAAAGATACTCCCGGCCAAGAATGAAGGCCGTATGGTCCGACGAGAACAAGTACGGCAAGTGGATGCAGGTGGAGCTTGCCGTCTGCGAGGCGTGGACGGAAGCCGGTGTAATACCACTGGAGGACATGGAAGCACTCCGGGGCGCGCGCTATAACCATAGCCGCATGGAAGAGATATTCGAGAGGACACGCCACGACGTGACCGCCTTCCTACAGTCGGTGACGGAGGGTCTTGGGGACGAGGGCCGCTGGCTCCATTTGGGCATGACCTCCAGCGACATGCTGGACACGGCACTGAGCATGCAGATGGTGGAGGCCGGGCAGATATTGAAGGAAGACCTGGAGTCCCTCTCGGAAGCCGTTAGGACCCAGGCATTGGCTCACAAAGACACTCCGATGATGGGGCGCACCCACGGAGTCCACGCGGAACCCATAACCTTCGGTCTCAAGCTGGCCCTATGGTGGGACGAAGTGCGGCGCCACAGCGAAAGGCTGGACCAGGCCATCGAATCAATCAGAGTGGGCAAAATATCGGGCGCCGTGGGGACCCACGCGACCATACCGCCGGACGTGGAAGAAAAGGTCTGCGCACGCCTGGGCCTTAACACGGCCCCTGTATCCAGCCAGATCATCCAACGGGACCGTCATGCCCACTTCATCACCACATTGGCTCTTATAGCGGCGTCCCTGGAGAAGTTCGCAACCGAAGTCCGCTCTCTCCAGCGCACCGAGGTGCGGGAGGCCGAGGAACCGTTTGGTGAAGGTCAGACAGGCTCGTCGTCCATGCCCCACAAGCGCAACCCGGAGCTTTCCGAGCGAGTGTGCGGCCTGGCCCGCCTCATTCGGGGCCACAGCGTGACAGCCCTGGAAAATGTCGCCCTCTGGCACGAGAGGGACATCAGCCACTCGTCCGCCGAACGTCTGATAATCCCGGACTCCTGCCTGGCTCTGGACTACATACTCGACCTCTTCACCGGAGTGGTCAAAGGCCTGAGAGTCCACCCGGAGCGGATGCTGGAGAACATGGAGAGCGCCCGCGGGCTGCTCTTCAGCCAGCGGACCATGCTGGCCCTCATCGAAAAGGGGCTTCCCAGGGAAAAGGCCTATGCGATAGTGCAGAGGCACGCCATGCCAAGCTGGGACGAGGGGCTGGACTTCCGACAGCTGGTCAAGGCCGACCCGGAGGTGGCCTCCCGGCTTTCACCCGAAGAACTGGCGGACATTTTCGACTATGGATACTATCTGAGGTACGTGGACGAGACCTTTCAGCGTGTGGGACTGGCGGCCCAAAAAGTCGGGGCTGGCCAGGCGGTGGAGGAGCAGCGATGATCATAGAGGCGGAGCTTCCCAACAGGCTCTATCGGGGAAAAGTGCGGGATACGTTCGACCTGGGCGACGGGCTGATGCTTATGGTCGCCACTGACAGGATTTCCGCCTTTGACGTGGTGCTGCCCAACGGCATACCAAACAAGGGCCTGGTGCTGTCCCGCATTTCGGACTTCTGGTTTCATCGCACTAAGTCCGTAGTGGACAACCACCTTGTCGGGATGGCGGACGACCCTGCAGCCGTCGCAAGTGTTGGCTCAGACACTGGAATCCTTGTGGACCTGGACCCGGAAATCGCTCGGCAGGCCATGATTGTCAAGCGGGCCAAACGAATCGACGTCGAGTGCATCGTCAGGGGATACCTGGCCGGATCGGCCTGGTCCGAATACCGCAGGCAGGGCACGGTCTGGGGCGACAAGCTGCCTGAAGGAATGGTGGAAGGAGCCGTCCTCCCGGAAGCCATTTTCACCCCCACTACCAAGGCCGAAGAGGGCCACGACGAGAACATGAGCCGCCAGGAAGTGGCCGACATGGTGGGAAAGGAGACGGCGGACCGGCTGGAAGCCCTGAGTTTGGCCGTCTACAATCACGCCCACGACTACGCCAGGGAGAGGGGAATAATCCTGGTGGACACCAAGATGGAGTTCGGCATCCTCGACGGTGAGCTCATCCTAATCGACGAGCTGCTGACGCCAGACTCGTCCAGGTTTTGGGACGCCCAGGGCTACGTGCCCGGGAAGTCACTGCCCAACTTCGACAAGCAGTTCGTCAGGGACTGGTTGGACGCCCAAGGCTGGGACCATGAGCCTCCGGCCCCCAACTTGCCCGACGACGTAGTAGAACACACCAGCCGCCGGTACCTGGAGGCCTATCGCAGGCTGACAGGCCAGGACTTGGCTGCCAATTAAATTAGGAGACACCCAGATTGCCGGAATCGAGAAGACGCCGCCGCCCTAGGGGAGGTCCGGCGAGGAGCCAAAGGAGCAAGGCCCAGGAACAGGCGCCGCCAGGTTTCGGGACTAGAACCGTCCAGAAGCTGGGGATAAGGCCCAGGGTTTGGCGTCGAATGCGACGGTGGGTGTATCTGGCGTCGGCGGGCCTCATCGCCGCTCTGGTGATACTCAGCTTCGGCCTGACCTCTTTCCCCGCCGGCGGTAGGGCGGGGTCGTCCGCCGGAGGCCCCACTAAACCAGAGGAAGGCATTGGCACAATCTACGCGGACGAGGGCGCCGTTCACGTTAACGAGCCCACGTCAGTGGTGTACACCACCGTTCCGCCCCACTCTGGCAACCATTGGCCCCAGTGGGCGGATTGTGGAGTCTACACCAACGAGCTGCCCGACGAGCGCATAGTCCACAACCTGGAGCACGGCCAGATTGTCATCAGCTATAATCTCCCGAACCCTGACGACGTCGCCCAGCTTGTAGCTCTAACCAAGGAATTGGAGGAATTCGACTTTTGGGGAATCCTCCGTCCCTACTCCAAGCTCGCCGAGGGGAAGGTCGGAATGTCAGCCTGGACCGTGATTGACGTGATGGACGGCGTGGACGAGGAGCGCATCACACGATTCTATGACGAGTACTACCGCAACAGGTTCAGCAACGAGACCCAGAGCATCGGCAGGGGAATACCTTGCGGATCCACCATGGGCAGTTAGCCGGATGTTCATAGCCCGCATATACGTCTCCTTGAAACCCACTGTTAACGACCCTCAGGGGCTGACCGTACAAAGCAGTCTGAAGACCCTGGGATTCGACGGCGTCGAAAGCGTAAAGGTGGGAAAATACCTGGAGGTGAAGCTGGACGGAGAGGACCGGGACACAGCCCAACGCGCGGTAGACGAGATGTGCGGCAAACTGCTGGCCAACCCGGTCATAGAGCAATACTCCTTCGAACTTGAAGACCTGGGGGCCGAAGGCCCCTAGCGGACCCGACGGCTCACCCGATCCGTTCCCCCATGAAGACTCAAGCATCTCTTATGCAATCTCCACTGTGGCTTCTTGGAGTAGCCGTATGCCTGTCCCTCTTGACGTTGGTCATTGGAGGGGCGTGCGGAGGCTCAGATCCAAGTCCCACTGTTTCCACTCCCACAATACCTGCCGCCACAAGCGGACCGAAGTCGACGCCCACACCGACTTCCCTCGCAACACGCATGGGCCGAATCGACTACGTAGAGGGAATAGGCGTCGAGTCCCCTGATGAAGGGGACGGCCACGTCGGAGAGGGAATATCCGTCGAGTACGCCTCTACGCCGCCAAGCTCAGGGAAGCACTGGCCCCGGTGGGCGGCGTGCGGCGTATATGAAAACGAGCTTCCCGATGAACGCATGGTCCATAATCTGGAACACGGCCAGGTCGTAATCAGCTATAACCTCGCTGACGCTGCGAACGTGGAACGCCTTGAGTCGCTGGCGGAAGACCTGGACGATTTCGACAAGTGGGGCCTGCTCCGCCCATACTCCAAGATTGACGATGGCATGGTGGGCCTCTCAGCGTGGACGATAGTCGACCTCTTCAGCGGCGTGGACGAAAGGCGCATAGAGGACTTCTACTACTCCTACCGGGGAAACCGGCTAAGCCCGGAAACGCTGGCCGTGGGCAGGGGAATCCCCTGCAGTTCCAGCGTCAGCCGCTGATTGTTCCCTTAGTGCTGGGAACGGCTCCCGGAGCACGCGGGTCGGGTTCGGCTGCCGCTCTCAGCGCCTTGGCCAGGGCCTTGAACGTAGCCTCAGCCTTGTGGTGGCCGTTGACGCCCGCAAGGACCTTGGCGTGAAGGTTTATCCGGGCCTCCGTGGCAAAGCTCTCCAACAGATGCTCCACCAGGTCGCCAGGCAGAGTCTCGGCCATCTGCTTGTCCAGGTCCAAGTCGACGACTGAATAAGGGCGCCCGCTCAGGTCCACCGCCACGAATGCCAGTGTTTCGTCCAGGGGCACGTAGGCGTGACCCATACGGCGTATGCCCGTCCCATCACCCAGCGCTTCACGGAACGCTCTGCCCAGCGTCAGCCCAGTGTCTTCCACCAGGTGATGCCATCCAGTCTCCAGGTCGCCTTGGGCGTGAAGCGTTATGTCAATCAGGCCGTGGCGGGAAAGCTGAGCTATCAGGTGGTCCAACATGCCATTGCCCGTTTTGACGTCGTATTCGCCCTGGCCGTCGATGTTCAACGACAGGGATATGCTGGTCTCTTTGGTGCTCCGTTCGAGCTTCGCCTGACGAGGCTCCAATGCCTACTCCTTGCCTACGCCGAAGATGTCCTTAAGCCCCTGAATGACCGCGTCGTTCTCGTGGGGCAGCCCGACGCTCGTTCTGACGTAGTCCTTCAGTCGTTCGGTCGAGAAGTAGCGAAGGAAAATCCCCTTGCTGGACAAGCTCTCGAACACTTCCCTTCCTCTGCCTTCCGGCGTTCGGAACAGGATGAAGTTCGCCTTGGAGGGACAGGGCTCGATGCCCGGTATGGCTTTCAACGCGGTCATCAATCGCTCCCGCTCGGCGACGATGCTCCTGACGCGGCCCTGCAGGGTGTCAAGGTCATCCAACGAAGCCAGCAGAGCGACCTCGGCGGCAAGGTTCACATTGTAGGGAGGCTTGACCCCCATCATCAGGCTCGCCACTTCGGGGTCCATGATGCCGAAACCTATTCGCAGACCGGCGAGGCCTGCCCATTTGCTGAACGTGCGCAGGACAATGAGATTCGGATACTCGTCCAGCAGAGGCAGCGCCGTCTCTCCGCAGAACTCGTAGTAGGTCTCGTCCACGACGACCAGTATTCCAGCCTCCAACAGCTCCTTGACCTGCCAGACAGGCGCAACGTTCCCTGTGGGATTGTTGGGAGAGGCGGTAAAGATGGCCTTGGTGCGCCCGTCTATAGCCACCTTGGTCTGCTCGATGTCTATCTCGAAAGACTCGTCCCTGGCAACAGTGACGACCTCTCCGCCGCATATTTTCGCGCAGACCGAATACATGCCGAAAGTCGGATTGGGGTCGATGATTTTGTCGCCCGGGCCCACGTACATCCTCATAATCAAGTCAATGATCTCGTCGCTTCCGTTGCCCGCGACGATGCGGTCCGGGTCCACGTCCAGATAATTTGAGAGGGCCTCACGCAGCCGCTTCTGGCCGGGGTCAGGGTACAGGTTGTAATGGGGGTACGCGGCAATGGCCTCAGCGACCCTTATAGAATGGCCGTAGGGGTTCTCGTTGCCGTTCAGCTTGATGATTTTGTCTGGAGCCACTCCGGCCTTTTCGGCGAGCGCCTCCATAGGGTCCACTCCCTGGTACGCCTGGAAGCTGCGCAGGTGGGGCAACACTAGGTCGAGGTTGTCGGGCACGGTCACTTAGCCTCCCGGCCCAGCTTGTCCAGGTAGCCAAGCCTGGCTTGGACGGCCCTGGCGTGCCCCGTCAGGCCCTCGGCGTTGGCTATGGTCGTGGCCGCCGCCGCCAGTTCAGGATAGGTTTCAGGTTTGAGGCCCACCACTGGCACAGTCCGCAGGAAGTGGTGCACGCTCAGGGCAGAGGAAAACCTGGCGCTCCCTCCCGTGGGCATAACATGGCTGGGACCGGCTATGTAGTCTCCCATCACTTCGGGGGAGAAGGACCCCAGGAAGAGGCCGCCCGCGTGCTTAACCTTGCCCGCCCAGTCCCAGGGACGGTCTATCATCAGGCAGAGATGCTCAGGGGCGATGTGGTTGGCCAGGTCTATCGCTTCGTCCAGAGTGTCCACCAGGATGACCTTGCCCCGCTGTTCCATCGAGGCTCCCGCCATCTCGCTGCGGTCCAGCAGCGTCAGCTGACGCTCCAGTTCCCCCTCCACCTCGCCAATCAGAGCCAGGGAAGTGGTCACCAGTATGGGAGCGGCGAGGGTGTCGTGCTCCGCCTGGGCCAGGAGGTCGGCAGCGCACAATTCCGGGCTGGCCGTCTCGTCGGCAATGACCACCGTTTCCGTTGGGCCAAACAGGCCGTCGATGTCCACTCCTCCGAATACCATCTTCTTTGCCAGGGTGACGAAGATGTTCCCTGGGCCGCATATCTTGTCCACCTTCGGCACGGATTCAGTGCCGTACGCCAGGGCACCGATGGCCTGCACACCCCCAATCCTGAAAACCCGGTCCACGCCGGAGATGGAGGCCGCGGCCAGCACCGCCGGATTGAGGTCTCCGCCTCTTTGGGGCGGCGACGCCAAGATTGTCTCATTCACCCCAGCCACGCGGGCGGGAACGGCTGTCATAATCACGGTGGAAGGGTAGGCCGCAGTGCCGCCCGGCGCGTATATGCCGACCCGTTCTATGGGCGTCACAAGCTCTCCCAGGCCGCTGCCAAGGTCAACCCAACTCTTACGCATTGTCGCCTGGTGGAAGTGTTCCACCCGGTTGGCGGCAAGCTCCAAGGCTTGGAGAAGCTCCGGGGACAGCTGTGCCCGGGCGCGGTCTATCTCGGCGGCTGTGACCTCTAACGATTCCGTCTCGAATCCGTCGAGCAGCTTGCCGTATCTCCTGACCGCCTCGTCGCCCTGGGACTCCACGTCTTGCAGAATGCGCCTGACCGACTGCTCCGGCGTCAGGCGTTCACCGAAAACGGACTCGGTCCTGTCCCAGACCTCATCGGGAAGCGAGCCCAAGTCAGCCGGGTCCACCCGATAGCGTTCGGTTTTCGCCTGTGCCAAACCTCTGATGACTCTAAGTTCCAAGAATGTGCTCCCTAATAAACCGTGAAGCGGCTCTTACCGCCTTGTCTTGAAAGAAGTGTATCTGTTCACGGGGCGCCACGCTGTAGACCTCCTCCAGTCCGGTTTCCACGTCCTCCAGGAATTCTTCTACTATCTGCGTCGCGTGCTCTCCGTCCTGGTAGAGGCGCTTGGCGGCGAATCTTAGCCGCTCCCAAGTGAACTCCCACTCCGTGAACTTGCTGACCCACTCGCTCCACTCCCGCAGCGTCTCCTCGTTGATGAAGCCTATGGCTACGTCAACCTCCGAGCCGAGCAGCATGGCCCTGGCGTCGTGGAAGTCGTCCATCTCCAACCGGGCAACCCTGTCCATTTCCAACTGGGCGGCGCGGTCCCACAGGTTGGCCCTGACCTCGTCGCCGAAGGAAGCTCCGTTGTGGAAGTAATTGCGGTAAATCTCCACGATCCAGGTCTCGTCGGCGACGAGGTGGGTGAAGTATCCGGCCAAAAAGGCTTTGGTAGGCCCGGACAGGTTCTCGGAACGTCCCAAACCGGGATGGGCGTCGAACAGACCTCTAATGCCCGAACCCACGTCCTCAAAGTCCAGAGGCGCGAAGTGGGTGTCGTCCCTCTTGGACTTGGTCATTATGCGGATGTCGGGAGAAGTGGAGCCAAGCAGGAAACTGCCCATGTGGGCCATGATTTCCGGGTCTGCCAGATTGTCTGCTGTCCTGCTGGCCAGGGAAAGATGAGTCGGCAGGTTAGGCATCAGACCCCCGGGCCCCGTTGGACATGGACGCAAGCGAGTCCAGCAGGTTCTGATAAGCAGTGCTGCGCTCTTTGAATAGATAGTTGACCTGCGACGTGGAGATGTCCCTGCCTCCTGAGCTTCTCAAATGGTCCACGGTCTCAAGCAGCCTGTCTTTGGAAACAACCAGAGTGACCGCATACCAGTCTTCGGCGTCCACATTATAAACCCTGGACACTGTGGGGCCTAGAAGTCCGGCTAGATCGGGCTTGGTCAGTACCGACGCGCCGACGGCCTCAGCAGACGCACCTCTTACGTTGGCAGTGATGCGGTACAGGGACCCGGCCCTCCGGCGTCCTTCCGCCATCTCCAGAATGGACCTCGCCAGGGACAGGGCCTCTGCGGAGCTCTCCAGAGACTTCCTGTTCCCGATTAAGCAGGCCTCGGAGTTCAGCACAACGCCGCCATCCAACGCCTTGAGCCTGTTTTCCCTCAAGGTGGCCCCGCTGGCGCTCAGGTCGGCGATGAGGTCGGCATATCCGGCCGCGGGCGCGGCTTCCAGCGTGCCGCTGGCCTGCACCAGGGTGAAGTAGCTGACGGCCCTGGCAGTGAGGAACCTGCCCACGATGCGGGGATACTTGGTTGCTATGCGGAGCTGCCTGCCCAGACTACGGAACTCCACGGACAGGTCTGCCAGGTCCTCCAACGACTCCACGTCCAGCCAGGACTCAGGCGCGGCCACCACGAGGTCGCACTGGCCGTAGCCCAGGCCCTCTATCAGGAGAATCACATCGGAATCGTCCCGTTGATACTCCTTGAACCGATCAAGACCCGTGATGCCGAGGTCGACGCTGCCCTCCTCGACCTTCTGGGCTATATCGGCAGTACGTTGAAATATCACCGAAACGCCTGGCAGAGTGGGGATGGCTCCCGTGTAGCGTCGCGAGTTGGGCCTGTCCACGGCAAGGCCGCAGTCTTCCAAATATGCCAAAGTAGGCTGGTACAGGTCTCCGTCACTGGGCAGACCCAGCCTGAGGACGCCCTCGGCCGGCGCCGATGACCCCGAATTGTCCAGACTCTTCAAACCGTCAGTCATTGTCTTATCAGAACCCAAATTGCTCTTCTATCCTGAAACGGCGCCGGCGCTCCGCGTCACGCCCGGTGGGACTCCGAATTCCCTTCGGAGTCTACGACTACTACCCTGTCCAACCCTGCGACTCTAGCATGGGCCAGGCAATGTTCCAGAGAGGACTCCGACAGGTCCAACTCCACGTTGATTCCCTGATCTCGCAAGAGCCTGGCCTCGGCCAGCGCATGCCGGTATCCGTCTCCGTCCTCGGAGGTCACCAAGACGCTTTCAGGGGCTGGCGACGACGGTGCGCTTTCTAAGGCCAGGGATTCCAACAGGGACTCCGAAGTGTATGCAAACCCCATGGCCGGGATATCTCTGCCGCTTCCCAACGCCCGCGCCAGCCCGTCATAGCGGCCTCCTCCGCCCAGAAGGCCTTCTCCGGAGGCCGACCTGATTTCAAAAACCACGTCGGTGTAGTATGCCAGCTCTCGGACCAGACCGAAGTCCAGCGTCACGGCGTTCGGCTCAATCTGCACTGACAACCAACTCACCGCCTCTTCCAACTTATCCAACGCAACTACGCCGGCCCTGTTGGACCCGACGATCTGTCTGGCCTGGGGCAGCGCTTCGTCAGGGCTTCCCCTGACGCCCGACAGGCTCCCCACCAGCTCTGCGGCCCGGCTCACAGCCCCGGGGTCGTCGGAACCTCTGAACTTCTGGAGCAAGCGGTCTACGACCTCGTGGGGTTGCCTCTGGCCCAGGGAACCTGCCCCGGTCCATTCGAGAAGGCCCCCCAGCATCTCCCCAGCTTCTTCGTCGTTCATCCCTGCCAGAGAGGCGGCCATACGCCCGTCACCTGGCTGGTCCGAAAGACTTTTGATGAAGTCGTCAATGGAACCTCCGGACGACAGTCCCCTCAGGACGGCGGACGACGCCCTCTCTGACAGGTCCAATGATTCAAGTATCCCCGTCAGCAGCCCCAGGTCTCCTATGACCAGCCGGTGTCCCGATATTCCCAGTTCTCGCAACGCGTTCCAACTCAGGGCCATTATCTCCGCGTCGGCTTTGGGTCCTGGGGCGTCCAACAACTCTACCCCCACCTGGGTAAACTGGCGGAGCGGCTGTACCGACTGGGAGTCATCAGAATTGTGGGATGTCGGCGAATATCTGAACACCGGACCGGCATACTGCACCCTGGCGGGATGGACGTCGGAGCAGTCGTTTTGCCCGCCGTCGTTTTGAACGTGGCGCCTGATGATGGAGGCCGTGAACTCGGGACGGAGGCTCACCTGCACGCCGCCAGGGTCCGAGAAACTGTAAAGCTGGGAGGCAACGTCGCCCCCAGATTTCCGGAGAAACAGTCCCGTCGGCTCCAGCATAGGCGTGTCCAGGACACGGTAGCCGTGGAGGGAAAAGAAGTCCCTCAACCGCTCTTGGGCCTTGGCCAACTCCAGCCAAGAACGGTGGTCCTGGTCACGCATTCCTCTAAGCCGCCGCAACGGTTCCATGCCCAGTATTGTACACCAACGCCTGACGCCGACTTCAAGGAGGCACAGACCATGCTCACACATTCTTTTACCCCCAAGGAACCGCCGCGACGTTCGAAACCGTGTAGAAAACACAGGCTCTTCCTAAAACGTTGGGCCGCCGGTATAGTATGAGAAAGCTCCGCTGACATACGATCAGGGCCGGAGCTATCAGCCAAAAAGACCCGGAGGAGAGATATGTTGGCCTTCATAGGCGGCACCGGACCTGAAGGAAAGGGACTGGCGCTGAGGCTCGCCCTGGCCGGTGAGTCGGTGGTTATAGGTTCCAGGAACCAGGAGAGGGCCCAGGACGCGGCCCAGTCTCTTCTGGAGCAGGCCCCCGACGCATCCATCACAGGGGACGTCAACGCCGCCGCAGCCCAGCAAGCCGACATAGTCTTCGTGACCACTCCATACGAGGGCCAGCGTCCGACGCTGGAAGCGCTGTCCGCCGAAATCGGAGAGAAAATCGTCGTCAACACGGTGGCCCCGATGGAATTCAGCGACGGCAGGGCCAGGGCGCTCGACGTGGAGGACGGCTCGGCGGCGTTGGAGGCCCAGCAAATCCTGCCCGGAGCCAAGGTCGTAGCCGCCTTCCAGAACGCCAGCGCCGTGGACCTCATGGAAGCTCCCAAGACCATGGAGGGCGACGTCATAGTGTGCTCCGACGACAGGGGCGCCAAAGAGAAGGTCATGGAGCTGGTGACCAAAATTCCAGGGCTGCGTCCCGTTGACGGAGGCGCGCTGGCCAACTCCAGGTACGTTGAAAACCTTACGCCCCTGTTGGTGAACATCAACCGCCGGTACAAGGCCCACTCCACCATCAAAATCGTGGGCATCTAACCAAGCGACCGGGAATTCGGGGCATTCCGCCTTTTCCATCTACGCAACACAAGCCGCAGCTTGAGATAATGTTTCGCGGACATTCATACATTTCAGGACCGCTCTAGCGGACGGCAAACGACGTAGGGGTTTGCCTGCAGCGACGGAGAGTTGAGAATGAACCGCAACTCCAGGGCTAAGAAATACGAGGTCTCCCCGGACAACCTGTGTTGGCAGTGCGACACTGCGGACATGGACTTCGAGTTCACCGACGAACTCTCACCCCTCCAGAACATCATAGGGCAGGACAGGGCCTTGGGCGCCATCAAGTTCGGCCTTGAGCTGGACAAGCCGGGATACAACATCTTCGTCACCGGGCTTACGGGCACCGGTAGAACGTCGGCCATCAAAGCCCACCTGGAATCCATGACCCAGCAAAGACGCGACCAGGGAGTCATCTCTTCCCTGTCGGACTGGTGTTATGTAAACAACTTCGAAGAACCCGACTGCCCCAGAATCCTGCGCCTCACCCCAGGCGCCGGAAAAAGTTTGTCCCAAGCCATGGACGACCTGCTCAAGGCCCTCAGGGAGGAACTTCCCAAAGCGTTCAACAGCGAGGAGTACACCGAGCGGCGAAAGCAACTGGAGGAGCAGGGCAGAGCCAGGCATCAGCAGGAAATCAGAGAACTGGAAGAGAAGGCCCACGGCTCCAGCTTTGCGCTCCGAATCACCCCAACGGGAGCGAACCTGTTCCCTATCTCAGCCGATGGCCAGCCCATTTCCCCGGAGCAGTTTCGTAGTCTGGACCAAGCAGTTAGGACGTCCATAGAAGAGACCCGCGTCCGCCTGATGCAGGAAGTCCAGGACCGGATGGAAAGCATCCGGGCAATCGATAAGGACACCCAGGAAAAGGTCGCCGCCCTCGACCGGGAAGTGGGCGAGTCGTCCCTGGGAGAGCTGTTCAGGCCGCTGGGCAGGGAGTTCGTGGGCTCGGAGGACGTGGCGGTGTTCTTGGCGGGATTGAAGGCATACAGCCTGGGGAACCTCGGGCTGTTTTCCGAGGAGGACCCACAGAACCGAGGCGAGGCAAGCCAGACCTTTTCGCAACCGCCGCCGAACCAGGGAGACCCCTACATCGCCTTCAGAGTCAACGTGATGGTGGACAACTCTGCAAAGGACCAGGCGCCCATCGTCATTGAATCCAACCCCAACTGGGTGAACCTGTTCGGCTCCATCGACCGGCGGGCTTTCATGGGAGCCTACTTCAGCGACCACACCATGCTCAAACCCGGTGCGGTCCATAGAGCCAACGGCGGATACCTGGTCCTGAACGCCAGAGACCTCATGATGAACCCAGGAGTCTGGGAAGGACTGAAACGGGTCATTCGGAACAGGGAGGCGCGCCTGGAAGACCCGGCCGTCCAGGCCGGCATGATGACGCCCCAAGGTCTCAGGCCCGATTCGATCCCCTGGGACGGCAAGGTGGTGGTGACGGGCGACGAAACCGTCTACCGTACCCTCTCCACCTACGACCGGGACGACTTCCGGGAGATGTTCAAGGTCAAGGCCGAGTTCGACTCCCAAATTGACCTGTCCGATGAAAGCGTGGCCGACTACTGCTCCTTCATTCACAGCGCCTGTCATGATGAGGGGTTGCTCCACTGCGACCGCACCGGAGCAGCCCGAATCGTAGAGTTCGGGGCGCGTCTGGCGGCTGACCAGACCAAGCTCTCGACCAGGTTCGGGCTGGTCAAAGACCTGCTGATAGAGTCGGACTATTGGGCCCGGCAGGACGGAGCGGATAGGGTATCCGGCGCCCACGTGAAGACGGCCATAGACCGCAAGATGCACAGGCTGAATTTGATGGAGGAGCGATTAAGGGAGCTGATCTCGGACGGGACCATCATGGTCGACCTGTCGGGAGAAGTCGTAGGTCAGGTCAACGGGCTGGCCGTTTACGACCTGGGCGACTTCAGCTTCGGAAGGCCGTCGCGAATCACGGCCCGGACCTACGCCGGAAGAAGCGGCGTCATCAACATCGAGCGGGAAGCTCAGCTCAGCGGGCGCATCCACGACAAGGGAGTCTTGATTCTGAGCGGCTATCTGGGTTCCAAATTCGCCCAGGACATGCCCCTCGCCCTGTCCGCCAGCCTGTCTTTCGAGCAGTCCTACGAGGGAGTGGACGGCGACAGCGCGTCCTCCACGGAGCTTTACGCCATCCTGTCCAGCCTTGCCGACGTCCCCATTGCCCAGGGCATCGCCGTCACCGGTTCCGTCAACCAGAGAGGCGAGATACAGCCCATCGGCGGCGTGAACGAAAAGGTTGAGGGGTTCTTCGCCCTGTGCCGCATGAAGGGGCTCACCGGGGAGCAGGGAGTGATCGTTCCCCACCAGAACGTGAAGAACCTGATGCTTCGAGAGGACGTGGTCGACTCCATACAGAGAGGCGATTTCCACATCTACGCCGTAAAGACCATAGACGAGGGCATCGAAGCGCTCACGGGCATCGAAGCTGGAGAGCGAATTCCCGAGTCAGGTTATCCCGAGGGGACGGTCAACTGTCGGGTCCAGAAGCGTCTGACCGAACTGGCGGGAGTGTTCAAGAGCTTCTACTCCGGCATGGCCCCCGACACGTCCAACGAATAGCCCACAATCCGTCCCCAATCTCGTTGGGCCTCCGACTACCCAGGCGTTAATATGTCTTTGCTATGCCAATTTCCTATATGGAATTGCTTAAGCTTCGGTTTGACCATATATCGTCATCCGAGGCGGCGACTATCCTTGGAATCACTCCGTCAGCCGTGTCCCGCCTGACCCGCGAGGGCAAGATATCCGGAGTCAAAATCGGCGGCGTATACCTAATCCCACGCATCGCCGTCCAAGAATATGCCAAGGAGCACGAGCCCCGACGGGGCCGCCCAAGGAAAAAACGCCGCTACACGAGACGCTCAATTTCCCCCTCCGGTCCGGCAGAGGGCAAGGGGCCGCCTCAGCAATCGTTACAGCCAACCGCCGGGACCTCGGACTAAGCCAAGGGCGGGTGCAGCACACCTCGAAACAAATGCTCCCCGCAGCCGTCCCCATCTCCCGGCAGTGAGAGCACGTCTACAACGAACCCGGCTTCCCGTATCAATGCGTTCCACGTGGCGATGAAAAACAGCCCGCTGCGGTGGAGGTCGCACTCCACCCTCTGAACGCCTCCCTCGGTGATGGTGTATACGAACAGGCTTTCGACGACGGTATCCGATGGGTCGGAGTCGTTCAGGCGTTCCTCGATGCTCACCACTGGGTCGCCGGGGCGTCGAGGAGGGCGAGCAGGCCATCGCAGCACCTTCCCGGCCTTGAAGGTGTCCCGCACGAGGTCTGGCGCCGTCAACAGCAGTCCGCCCGGCCTCAGATGAACCCTTGCGGTGGTGAATACGGCCCGCAGGTCGTCTTCCGTCAACATGTAGGCAATGGCGTCATGTACCAGAACGGCGTCGAACTTCCGGCCGAGCCGCACCGACCTCATGTCGCCCAGGTGATGCTCCACGCCGGGGTTCAAGCGACGGGAGTGGTCCAGCATACGCGGCGAGATGTCCACAGCCGTCGCTTGGAAGTCGGCAGTGAGATGGGAAAGGTTGTGCCCGCCCCCAACGCCTAATTCCAGGACACTATGCCGCCCGTCGCCCAGTTTTTCCCGGATGGCGCGACGCCAATGCAGGGCTTCCTCGGCGTAGTCCTCCGAGGGGCTGATGATGGGCCAGAGGTAGGCCAACTCGTCGTATAACCGGACCCCGTCCAGGACGCCGGAACTCAGAGCCCCTATTTCAGCGGACCAAACGCTCTCAGGCCTTGACGCCATTCTAGCTGACCAGTCCCAACGCCCGGGCCAAGTCCAGCATGGCGCGGGCCGTCTGTTCGTGGGCTATGTCCACCATGTTCCCCTTGTAGGTGACGGCGGCGCCGCCCTGGGCACGCTGCTCCTCCATTGCCTGTACCAGACCCTGCCATTCGGCTATCTCATCGGCGCTGGGAGTAAACACCTCATTGACTACCGGGACATGGTAGGGGTGAATCAGGTGCATTCCCACGTAGCCGATCTCTTTGGCTCGCTGGGCGTGGCCGCGCAAGCCGTCCAGGTCTTGTATGTCGAACCAGCCGCCGGTGATGGGATACGCCACTCCTGCGGCCCGCGAGTCCAAAAGCACCTTGGAGCGTATAAAAAGCGTCTCCATGCCTCCGGGCGTCCACTGGTACCCCAGAGCGCGGGATGTATCGCCGCCTCTGCCCCCGCTGGCGCCCATGTGGGCGACTCTGGGAGAGGCCTTAGCTACGTCGTAGGCTTGCCTTAGTCCATCGGCCGTCTCAAGCGAGGGGTCTATGAAGGTCTTGCCCACCTGAGAGCCGGCCCGGCTTTCGAAGAGCTTCAACAGAACGTCGGCCTCCACAACGTCGGCTGGGCCCGTCACCTTGGGCAGGATGACGCCATACAGCTCGTTGCAGGCGATGGCCTCGATGTCGTCGGCGGTCATTCCAGTGCTGAGTTCGTTTACTCGAACGAAGAGGGTCTGTCCAGCGGCTCCCAGCTCCTTCAGCATCTTCCCGACCAAGGCCCTGGCCTCGGCCTTCTCCTGGAGGGGCACCGAGTCTTCCAAGTCCAGTATCAGCGCGTCGGCGCCGTATTTCGGGGCCTTCCGCATCCAGTCTTCTTTGTTGCCGGGCACGAACAGCACGGAACGCAGGGGCTTGGCTTTGAAGCTCATGATGTGACTCCGTCGATAAGTTGATCGGGCAGTCCTGTAGTTTCGCATTATAGCAGGACTCTTATTCGGTGGCGGCCTATCGCCGTCCAGCGAGCCAGTGCGTGGGTGGTTCGACGGGCTCACCACGAACGGGCTAGGCTACGGCGATCTGGGGGCGAATTGACGGCGCTCCACACTCTGGTTGACCGCCGAATACCAGCAACGGATAATGGGGGCCGAAACCCTAATTCATAGGAGGCTCACATGGGCAGACTTGACGGAAGGGTGGCCATAGTAACCGGCGGCGCGGCTGGAATGGGCGCCGCAACCTGCCGCCTGTTCGCTAAAGAGGGCTGCAAGGTCGGCATCGGAGACCGCAACCAAGAACTCGGCCAACAGATGGAGGCGGAGATCAACGAGGCTGGCGGGGAAGCCGTCTACCTCACTCTCGACGTTACCAGTGAAGACTCGTGGCAGAACGCCGTGAACGCGATGGTCTCCAAGTACGGCAAGCTGGACATCCTAGTCAACTTCGCCGGCATAAGTTCGACAATTTACAAGGACGACTTCGACGGCGACGCCTGGGACCAGTACATGTTGATAAACGCTAAGGGCCCCTTCCTGGGCACGAAGTACTGCGTCCCGAAGCTCAAGGAACAGGGCGGCGGATCAATCGTAAACGTATCGTCCATCAACGGCCTGGTGGGAACGGCACACGGCCACCCTGGATACAACGCTTCCAAGGCCGCCCTCCGCCTCTACACCAAGGCCATGGCCGCACGGTTGGGAGTGGACAACATACGGGTGAACTCCATCCACCCCGGCCGCATGCCTCCCATGACGACCGGCGACCCCGGACCGTACTGGGAGCGCAACGAAGAAGCGATGAAGGCCATACCCCTCAGGCGGGCGGGCACCAGAGAGGAAGCGGCCAACGTCGCTCTCTTCCTGGCCTCCGACGACTCCTCCTACATAACCGGCGCCGAGCTGGTGGTGGATGGAGGCTGGACGGCGGTCTAACCGGCGGCGACACGAACGAAAGTTGAGAGACCCGCTCGGACCTAGTATTCGGCCAATCTGGCATTGTCAGTTAGTACGTGAGCCCAGACAGGATGCTACCTTGGGGATAGACGAAGGGTTGTGGGATGTGAGGTGGTCATGGTGCAGGAGAAGTACGGAGTCCGGCTGGCAACACAGGAAAAGGGACGGCTCAGGAAGATGATCAGGGCTGGGAGGAGTTCCGCACAGGCGATTACCCGGGCCCGCATCCTGATCAAGATAGATGAGGGCTGGACCGCCCCCCAGGTGGCCACCGCACTGGACGTGTCGGAGCGGACCGTGTTCCGCACCAAGCGGCGGTATGCCGAGGAAGGACTGGACGAGGTGCTGAGGCACCATAACCAGGTCAACCGGCCCAGAAAGGTGGATGAAAGGGTGGA
The DNA here is from genome assembly GCA_965224415.1 of Dehalococcoidia bacterium. Classification (GTDB taxonomy): domain Bacteria; phylum Chloroflexota; class Dehalococcoidia; order Lucifugimonadales; family JAGWBF01; genus DAOUJI01. Next base: position 700,630 of record CBDCZB010000004.1, read on the forward strand.
GGCCCACCTGATAGCCTTGGCCTGCAGCCCGGTGCCCGACGGTCATGACCACTGGACCATGCGGGCCCTGGCGGGCAAGGTGGTGGAGTTGGGATTGGTGGAGTCTTTATCTCCCGAGACGGTCCGCCTGCGGCTAAAAAAAACACGCTCAAGCCGTGGCTCAAGAAACAATGGTGCATCCCCAAGGTAGGTGGAGAGTTCGTGGCGGCCATGGAGGACGTGCTGGATCTCTACGCCGAGCCCTACGATCCGCAGAGGCCGGTGGTCTGCTTTGACGAGACCTCCACCCAGTTGCTGGCCGACGTGAGGGAACCGCTGCCGGCAAAGCCTGGGAGGCCGAGGCGTGAGGACTACGAATACCAGCGGGGAGGGACGCGCAACCTGTTCCTCACCTGTGAGCCTCGCCGGGGCTGGCGCCACGTGGCGATAACCCGGCAACGCACCATGCAGGACTTCGCTCAGCAGATGCGGTGGCTGGTGGATGAGGCCTACCCCGATGTCCCGGTGATTCGGCTGGTTCTCGACAATCTGAACACGCATCGGATGGCCTCGCTTTACGAGACTTTCCCGGCGGCCGAGGCCCGGCGCATCGCCAAGCGGCTGGAGTTGCACCACACTCCCAAGCACGGAAGCTGGCTGAATATGGCGGAGATCGAGTTCAGCGTGCTGGCCCGGGCCTGCCTGCGCGGACGCAACGGAGATGAGGACAGCCTGGAAAGAGCCGTCAGCGCCTGCGTGTCAGAGCGGAACGCGATAGGAGCTACCATTAACTGGCGGTTCACTGCCCAAGACGCCAGACGCAAACTCCATCGCCTCTATCCCTGCCAATCCTGATTTGGTTCAGTACTAGCGGGTCTCTTCTTTATGTCATTTTATGTCATCACGCCCTATGGACTGGCGTGTCGCCTTGCTATACTCACCAAACTCCGAAGCGGCGAGCCTAAAGAAAGCTACAGGAGACATCGATGACACTCAACATATATCTAAACTTCAAAGGGAATTGCCGGGAGGCATTCGAATTCTACAAATCCGTCTTCGGGGGAGAGTTCCAGATATTCGAAACCTTCAAGAACGGCCCCCCTGACATGGGCATCCCAGAGGAAGAGTTGGACGACGTGATGCACGTGTCTTACCCAATCGGGTCCAGCATTCTTATGGGGAGCGACACCCCGGACCAATTCGGCCCGACTCAGTTTGGCAACAACTTCTCGATTTCGTACTCATCCACGACCAAGGAAGAGACGGAGGAGCTATTCGCCAAGATGTCCGAAGGCGGCGTAGTGACTATGCCCCTCAAGGACATGTTCTGGGGAGCCTATTTCGGTTCTTGCACCGACAAATTCGGGATCAACTGGCAGTTCAGCTGTGAGCATCAGGCGGAGTAGTCTTATTCTCCCTCCGTTGCCTTGACGCTGACCGCGCGTTCCCCCGTTAGTGGGGAAATTGGAACGTGGGTGGGGACCCGACTATAGCAGCGCCGAGTGCGGCTACCACTGGACGAACATGGGCATGACCACGTGGACGTAGTCGTCCGAGTCCACCGGCTTGAACACCCCAGGACTTGACGGCGACGTAGTCTCCAGGGCCATCTTGCCCCGTTCCAGCACTTGCAGCACGTCCAGAAGGTACTTGCTGTTGAAGGCGATTTTCGACTCGCCCCCAGAAATAAGCATGTCCACTTCGTCTTCATTGTCGCCCAGTTCCTCGGCTCTGGCGGAAATGACCACCTTGCCGGGCGCCCCCTCTTCGCCGGAGGGCTCGGTTTCGCCGTCCAACGGCGACATCTGCAACTTGATGATTCCGCTGCCGTCTCTGGCGAAAATGGAGGTGGTGCGGGCGGCACGAAGGAAGGTCTGCAAGTCGAACACCGCCCGGGTGTTGTAGTTCTGCGGTATAAGCTGGGAATAGTTCGGGAAAGTGCCCTGAATCAGCTGGGACACTAGCTCCGCGCCGTCCAGCTTGAAGAGGACCTGCCCCCTAGCCGGAGTCATAACCATCTCGATGGGGTCCGTCTGGTCGCCCAGCAGCCTGTTGACCTCGTTGAGGGTCCGCGCGGGAAGAATCAGGTTGATCGGGTCTTCTATGGGCTCCAACAGGTCTCCGTGGTGCACGGCCAACCTGAAACCGTCCGCCGCCGCCATCGTGAACCTGGAACCTTCCAACTCCAGCTTCACTCCTGTCAAGACCGGCCTGGACTCCTCGGTGGCCGCTGCGAAGACCACATGGTTGACGGCTGTCCTAAGGGACTGGGGATCAAGCTTGGCTCCAACACCCTCCTCAACGGTGGGTATAGGAGGAAAGTCGCCGACGTCAGTCCCGTTTATGTGGGCCTGGGACCTCATGCAACTGAGGTGCAGGCTCTTGGGCGCCGTCGTAGCATTCAGGTCGATGCGGTCCGACGGTAAGGAGCTTACAAGCTCAGTGAGAAGTCTGGCCGGAACGGTGATGGACCCCTCGTCCTCGACCATGGCCCCAATCCAGGTTGTTATGGCTATTTCCAGGTTGGTCGCCGACAGCTTCAGCATCGACTGGTCTGTGGCGATAAGGACGTTTTGCGTGATGGGGAGGGTTGTGCGAGTAGCCACCGCCCTGCCCACCGTTGCGAGACCCCTGTTAAGGTTCTCTTGTAAACACGATACTCTCATTCCCATCCCGCCCCTCGTAGAGTGGCAGTAGTATAATGGCCGCCCCATACAGCGTCAACGCCGGAGCCTAGATAGGACTCCAAGGCAAAAAACTAGGCCCGGAACGGCGTTCCGGGCCTTTTCCATACGCCTAAATCATGCCGGTCTACTGGACGACGAAGTCTCCGAACATGGTGGGGTTGTGTCCGGGGAAGGTGCAAACGAACTGGTACGATCCCGAAGCGGGCGCTTCGAAGTTGATTGACTCGGAATTGCCCGGGTCCAGCAGATTAGTGTTGGCCAGGATCCTCGGGTCGTCAGGTATCCATCCTTTGTCAGGGCCCGCTGCAGCACCTAAGTTCGTTATGTCGTCCTTGGAGCCCGCCTCTACCAATGCCCAGTTGTGCTGCTGCGTGGTGGAAACGTTGTCCAGCGTCAGGGTCACCTGGGAGCCGGCGGCGACTGTGAAAGACCCCTCTGTGTATTTCAACTCGTCTCCCTGTACGCTTATGGACAGGCTGACCGGGCCTCCGGTCGGGGCCTGAGTTGTTTCCTGGTCAGGCGGAGTGGCCTGACCTCCCGAAACGGGGGTTGGGGTCTGGGTGGGCGCCCTGGTGGCGGTGGGTTCAGGTTCGCCGCCGCCGCACGCCGCCGCGATCAGCGCCGCCGCGCTGAACAGGGCCATGATGATGAGCATCCTTTTCTTCACAGGCGTTCCCTCGCATACAAAACAATTGGCCCCGGAGGGCCGCATGTTAATTTGATCCCATTTGATTCTAAGGTGTCGTATTTTAAGGTGTCAAACCATTGAATCCGAGAGCCGGGCTACGTCAACTGACGCGCTTCACCTCCAGGGTCTCGCCCGGGGCCAACGCAACTCGCCTTACATTTATCCCCAGCTTGAGCAGCCAATACCCGAGAGTCGCCTTGCTTACGCCCAGGTCTTGAGCTGTAAGTGAAAGCCCTTTTTCATTCACCATCTCAGGAAGCAGCTTTTCCAGAGGTCTCTGGTGGTCCCCCTCAACCCTTAACATCAACTTGGTCTTCCGGGCCATTTCAACCTCCTTGGTAATTTGGGGGCAGTTTGGGCGCCTGATGTAGAGAGTAGCGCCGTGTGTAACAGGGCGTCAATAGTTACATAAATATTTTTAAACAAATTTAAGACTTTTATAGAACACCCTGATTTCAAGCGGATTATAGCAGGTCGGACACCGCAATTCCAACGCTTGTAAGGCCAGTTACGACAATTCCTGCGATGATTGCTCCCAACGCTATAGGGGGAAAAGCGCGTCTGAAAGGCATGTCGAAAGCCCAAGCCGCAAGGCATCCGGTCCACACGCCGGTAAGCGGCAACGGCACGGCCACAAGCGCGGTCAGGGCCAGTGGACCGTAACGCTCGAACCTCTCGGAATGGCTCTCCCGAAGCCTGCGGCTCCTCCATATCAAAAGCGAACCTATGGGATTTCGAAAGCTGGTCAGGACCCGTCCTATCCTCGGCAGCGCCAGCAGCCAGAATATTCCTGGGACAATGTTCCCCAACACAGCGATAGGCAGTACCGCGAACCAGGGGAGGCCATATCCCTGCACCCCTACAAGAGGAATAGTGTAAGACTCCACGGCCAGCGGTATTGCACAGCGAAGCTCGCAAACAGGAGCCATGCTCCATAGGAATGTAAAAATGTAATCCATTATGTAATCCGTTCAGCTTCCCCTTTGAACCCCTACTGCGTGTCTTATGTCTACCTGACTGCATCCGATATAAATGTAATTATGTAATGCACGCAGACGCCTATTTTCACCCTCATGTCTCCTGGGGGTAATATAATGGAAACCAAGAATACGACGCTCCGACCGTTTAGTAAACGCGAGTCGGGGAAATAAGGGCAGGGTTTTTACTATGCCGGCTGGCAGCTCCTACCCCTTACCGTCTGGTACTGGAAAGTTGAGATGAAGAGTAGGCAACCGGGATCCATACCCGCCATTCCGGCCTGTGCCGGAATCCAGGGCCGCCGGGTGTCTCGCAACGGCGTCTCCGATGGCTTCCAACTGGTTGTTTGTAGTTGGGTACAGGCGACCGGCCGGTCGCCCCTACACCAGGCCAGGGCCATGTCCCCGTCATTCCGGCGGAGGCCGGAATCCAGGGAAGCCCTCCCTCCGTTCGGCATGAGCTTGTCGAAGGGCGGTTCGACTGGCACACCACGAACGGGGCGAACAAGCCATCTAACAATCGAACGACATTGGTATGAAGGCTGCGCCGGATGAGTTCACTGGACGCTCCCGACGAGATGCGCCTGGGACTCCTCGCCTCCCACGGAGGGTCCAACTTGCAGGCCATCGTAGATTCCACTAAATCTGGCGCCCTTGACGCCCGGGTCGCCGTCGTGGTCTCCAACAACTCCGACTCCCGTGCCCTAGAGCGTGCCGCTAAGGAGGGGATTCCCGCTTTCCACCTCAGCCGCAGCGCCCACCCGGACCCCGAGGAGCTGGACTTGGCCATTCTCCATGTCCTGAGAGAGCATGACGTGAACCTGGTGGCGCTGGCCGGATACATGAAGAAGCTAGGCCCGGCCGTCCTCGGCGCCTACCGCAGGAGAATTCTGAACGTACACCCAGCCCTGCTTCCAAGATATGGAGGCCGGGGAATGTACGGCATGAGGGTCCACGAGTCCGTGATAAAGTCCGGCGATTCCATAACGGGCGTCACAGTCCACCTGGTTGACGAGGAATACGACCAGGGGCCCATAGTCGCCCAGGTACAGGTTCCTGTGTTGAGGGACGACACCGCAGACACCCTTGCCCACCGGGTCTTGCAGACAGAGCACAGGTTCTACTCAGAGGTTTTGGGCAGGATACGGTCAGGCAACATCGATCTCGACTGTCTGACGGGCGTTTACTCCGGTTGACACCACCGACACCGCTGGATATTCTGGGCCTAGATTTCGGTCCCTTGAGGAGCGGTCATGTCATACGAAGCGGCGGCAACGTTGGTGGACCTGCTGGACAGGGGTAGGACCCATTCTCCGGCGATTACAGTCCCCGAGGGTCCAACCCTCACTTATGCAGACCTCAGGAAACAGGTGTATGGCCTGACTGAGCAGTTGGACTCCATCGGACTGGGAAAGGGTGACCGCGTAGCCATCGCTTTGCCCAACAGGCTGGAGACAATTGTGTCTTTCCTTGCGGTCTCATCAATCGCCACCGCAGCTCCATTGAATCCAGCCTACAAAGAAGACGAGTTCCGCTTCTACATGGAGGACACCGGAGCCCGCGCCCTGATAACCCCGGCTGACGGCGGCGAGGAGGCAAGGCGGGCCGCCCCTGAGTCTACAATCCAGCTGACCATAGAGACGGACGAAGCGGGCAAGGTCAGTCTGAGAGAGCTTGAACCAGGGCGCTCCTCCCGCATACGTCCGAAACCTGACGACGTAGCCCTGGTGCTCCACACCTCCGGAACCACAAGCCGACCCAAGCGGGTTCCCTTGTCCCACAGGAACCTGACCGTCTCCGTGAGCAACGTAGCCGAGACCTACCAGCTTGGAGCCGGAGACGTATCACTGTGCGTCATGCCCCTGTTTCACGTCCATGGTCTGGTGGCGTCCACTCTCGCCACCCTGTTCACCGGCGGGACTATAGTGATTCCCCCCAGGTTCAACGCCCTCGGATTCTGGAAGCTCGTAGAGGACTACGGAGTCACGTGGTATTCGGCGGTGCCCTCCATGCACCAGACGCTGCTGAACCGGGCCAAGTCCAGGTCCCGGTCGGAGATTCCGGCTGGTGGGAGCGGCCTCCGGTTCATCCGTTCCTGCAGCTCGGCCCTGTCCCCGTCAACCATGCTGGAGATGGAGGATCATTTCGGGACTCCAGTCCTCGAGGCCTATGGGATGACCGAGGCCGCCCATCAGATGGCCTCCAATCCGCTGCCTGACGAGAAGCGCGTTCCAGGCTCTGTAGGCCGTGGAACGGGCGTTTCCGTATCCATCATGGATGAGGAGGGCAACCTGCTGTCCGAAGGGTCTCAGGGCGAAGTCGTCATCCAGGGCACCAACGTCATTGATGGCTACGAGGACAACCCTGAGGCCAACGCCTCTTCCTTCACCAACGGTTGGTTCAGGACCGGAGATGAGGGCGTGATAGACTCCGACGGTTATCTCAAGTTGGTGGGCCGAATCAAGGAGCTGATCAACCGGAGCGGCGAGAAGATCGCTCCCATCGAAATCGACGAGGTCCTGCTCACCCACCCGGCGGTGGCCGAGGCCGTGGCTTTCGGAATTCCCCACGACGTGCACGGCGAGGAGCCCTCAGCGGCTGTGGTCCTCAGCGGAGAGGCCACCCAGGCGGAACTTGTTTCCCACTGTAGAGCGCATCTGGCGGCCTTCAAGTGCCCTAGGACCATACACATCGTCCAGGAGATTCCACGCACCGCTACAGGCAAAGTCCAGAGAAGGCTGGTGGCTGAGGCCGTAGCCGCCAGCGCCTAGCCAGTGACGCTGGAACTCCTCACAGGGCCTTTCCCATGAAGTTCGCCATAGTAGGGGCCGGGGCCATTGGAGCCTACATCGGGGCCAAGCTTCACCGATCCGGCCAGGATGTCCACCTCATAGCTCGCGGCCCCCACCTGGCCGCGATGCAGTCCAACGGCGTCAGGGTGACCGGGTCCGACGAGGATTTCACCGTCCATCCCAACGCCACGGGCGACCCCACAGAAATCGGTTGCGTCGATTATGTAATCTTGACGGTGAAGGCCCACGGCCTGAAGGAAGTGGCCCGTATCCTGGAACCGTTGTTGGGCGCTGATACGGCCATCGTATCGACCCAGAACGGCATACCCTGGTGGTATTTCCACGGCATGGGGCCTGAGTGGGAGGGGATGCGGTTGGAGAGCGTTGACCCCGGCGGAGTCGTTTCGGCGGCCATAGACCCCCGACGCGTCATAGGCTGCATAGTCTACCCAGCCACGGTGGTGTCAGAACCGGGAGTGATCAGGCACGTCGAAGGGGACAGGCTCACGCTGGGTGAACCAGACGGCTCTGAGACCGCCCGCACTCAGGACCTGGCGGCCGCTTTCAGTGGAGCGGGGTTCAAATGCCGCGTCCGCAAGGACATCCGAAACGAGCTATGGGTAAAGCTGCTGGGGAATCTGGTGTTCAACCCGGTCAGCGCTTTGACTGGTGCAACGCTGGAGGAGATGGCCATTCACCCGGACGCCGCTCAACTGGCCCGGTGCGTCATGCAGGAGGCCGACGCAGTGGCGGAGGCCCTCGGGGTCAAGATGCCGGTGTCCATCGACCGGAGAATGGCCGGAGCCGAGAAGGTGGGCGCCCACAAGACTTCCATGCTCCAGGACCTGGAGGCGGGCCGCCCCATGGAGATAGGCGCCTTAGTAGGATCGGTAGTGGAACTGGGCGAGATGCTGGACGTGACCATGCCCCACACCAGGTCGGTCTACGCATGCGCCAAGCTGCTGTCCCAGGTGCGGGAATCCAGGACCTCAGCGTCCTGAACCATCAATATTCCAAAGTTGTTAGAGGTTTCTTATGCCTACGCCTACGCCGGAGAACATAGACCTGGGCGGCAAAGCAGGTCAGGGGATTCGCATAGATTGGAGCGACGGCCACAGGAGCGTCTATCCCAACCGGCTGCTGCGCCTTGCGTGCCCCTGCGCTCATTGCGTCGAGGAAATGACTGGACGCCCCCTTCTGGACCCGGACTCCGTGTCCAAAAACGTCATGGCCGTAGACCACATGATGATCGGCGCCTATGCCGTGGAGTTCCTGTGGAGCGACACCCACTACACCGGACTCTACACCTACGAGCTGCTAAGAAGCCTCTGCTCTTGCATGTCCTGCCTGGCCGCCGGGAACCAGCCCAAGGACGGCTAGGGCCGTTAGGTGTGGTTAGGACGCGTCGGGCTTGTCGGAGCCGGGTTGCGCCGTGGGTTTGCCGGCCTTGAAGAATCCCCCGTAACGGCCGTCCTTGAACGCAAACGCTGACAGCTGGCGCTCACCAGCGCCGCCGCACGTCGGGCATTCGGCAGGCTCATCCATACGGGACACCGGCCGCATGGACTCAAACTTCGAGCCACACTCAGCGCAGACGTATTCGTAGATGGGCATGATTTCCCCGGCTAGTCGTGATACTCGGTGTGCCGCTCTTTAGCGCTGCCCATGTAGTAGTGGCCCTCGTACTTGAACCCGAACATCTCCACCTGGCGTTCGCCCGTTGAGGCGCCACAGTCGGGGCACTCGATGGGTTCGTTCCTCTGGGACATGGGACGCATCTTGTCGAACTTCACGTCGCAAGGCTCGCAGTAATATTCGTAGACAGGCATAGCTCCTCCGCTGCAGATGGAAACGTTTCAGGCTATATCACGCCATCCGTCTCTAGTTGGGTTACGTCGTCTTCAGAGTAGCCCAGAAGCCCCGTCAGCGCTTCTCGGTTGTGCTGTCCGAGGGTTGGGGCGGGCCGGAACTCTTCGGCGCCGTCGTTGCGGCCAACGAACTTGATAGGGTTTCCGGGCATCTTGTAGGTACCCACCACCGGGTGTTCGGCCTCCACCAGCATGTTCCTGTGGACGACCTGGGCGTCGGCAAAGGCGTCAGCGATGTCATTCACTGGAGCGATGGGCGCCACGTCCCCTAGCAGGTCTATCCATTCCTGCTGCGGCCTGGTTACGAACGCCTTCTCCAGGGCCAGTTTTAGCTCCGGCCAGTTCTTCTGTCTGCCTGCCAGAGTGATGAACCTATCGTCATCGACGAGATGTTGGCACCCGTCTACCAGAACGGCCAACTGCCTGGCAAGCTCCTCGTAGAACTTCTGTGTCGCGCAGTGAATCTGCACGTACTTCCCGTCGCTGGTCTTGAAGGCGCCGTTGGGTAGGTTGGCGGACTGGACCGAGCCGCCCGCCGTGGGCACCCTTCCGCCGCCCAAGTACGTCTCCGACAAGTGCCCTTGGAAGGTCAATAGAATATCCAGCAGGCTGAGGTCCAGGCGTTGGCCCTCTCCGGTGCGTTCACGGGCCAGCAGCGCCGACAATACGCCCACCGCGGCGCCGTAGCCGCCTCCGATGTCCGTCACGGCGAAGCCCATCACGGCGGGGTCTCCTCCAGGCTCTCCGGTGACGCTCATGGCGCCCGACAGGGCCTGCACCACCGAGTCGAAAGCCGGGCGGTCCCGGTACGGGCCGTCTCTCCCGAACCCGGAAACGGAGCAGCAGACGATGGTCGGGTTGATCTTGCGGACTGTCTCGTAATCGACTCCCAGACGCTCTGTGACGCCCGGACGGAAGTTGTCCAGCACCACGTCGGAGATGCGCACCAGATCGTAGAAGACAGCCCGACCGCGCTCGGAGCGCAGGTCCAGGGTGAGGCCCTCCTTGTTCCGGTTGAAGGTCATGTAGTAGTGGCTCTCACCCTTGGTGAAGGTGGTGCCCATGCCCCTGGAGGCCTCTCCCGTCCTGGGCGGCTCCACTTTTATGACCTGGGCGCCCAGGTCAGCCAGAAGCCTGGTTGACATAGGCCCAGCCAGGGCCTGGGACAGGTCCAGGACCCGAATTCCGCCTAGGGGACCCCCCGCTTTCGACACCGGGGCCTACACTGCGGTCAGATTGGACAAGACGCGGATGTCGTCCACGCTTTCCAGGGACTCGACGACTTTGATGATTTCCTCTTGTCGCTCGGAAGAAATGACCGTCTGGGTCAACGTGCGGAACTTGTCTTTCAACTCGTCCCAACTAAGGGGGTTCTGCGGGTCTCCCTTAGGGTATTCCACGTCCGAACGCACCGTGCGTCCGTCCTTGGTGTCTATCTCTACCCAGGAGGGCCATTTGCTGGGGTAGTCCACTTCAAGAGCCGGGTCTTCCACACACTCGGTGCGGGCCATCAAGTCCTTTATGCCCGGGTCGTCCAGCATCTCCTGGGTGTATTCGTTCAGGGAAACCTTACCGTGGGTTAAGGCCACCGCGGCGCTGAAGGGCATGGAGAACTGGGCGTCCACCAGGGTCTTGGGGTTTTTCTTGTAGTCCACAGGGTTGGCCACAATGTCCATTCCGGCTTCCAACATCCCCACCCTTATCCTCTCCACGTCCGAGGTAGTCAGGCCGTGGTCAGCGACCAGCTCCAGTATGCCGTCGATGGGTCCCTGGTTGTAGCGGCAGCAGGAATGGGGCTTGATGCTGGTCTTGTCTATGTAATACCAGTCCCCCAGGCCGTCGGACACGTCGTTGTGGTCCACGTCGTCGGAGTAGGCGTGGAGGAACCCGCTCTTGCCCTCCAGTATCTCCATAGGGCCCGTGTAGCCCTCTTTGGCCAATGTAGCTGCCACCACGCCGTTGTGGGCCGCCCAGCCGGGGTGCATCCGCTTGGTCCAAGCGCCGTCGGCCAGGTATTGGTGGGAACCAGCCGCCTGGCTGCCCGCTATTCCCATGGACCACGCGGTGTGAAGGGCGTCCAGCTTGTAGAGATGGGCGCCTATGAGCGCCGCTCCGAATGTGCCGCAGGTGCCCGTGGGATGGAAGCCCCGGCCGTAGTGCTTGCGAGGGTCCAAAGCGTAGCCGAGCCGCACCATCAGATCATATCCAGCCGTAACGGCGGCGATGAGGTCCCGACCGCTTACCGGAGTCATGTCGCCACAGGCGAACGCGGCGGGATATGCCACGGCTCCGGGGTGCATGGAGGCGTCGTTGGCCGTGTCGTCCATCTCCAGGCTGTGGGCGGCGCACCCATTGGCCAGGGCGGCGTACTGGGGCAACACCTTCTTGGACGTTCCTGCCACCACGCCGTTTCCTGGGCCGCTGAGGATGTCCACGCCCCGCTGCATCACCTCGGAGGAATCGCTGACCGCGCCCCGGAGGGCCATAGCGAGGTAGTCCAGGCAGAAGTACTTCGCCGAGTCCACGGTTTCCGGCGACAGGTCTTCATAGCTGAGTTCCGAGTAGAATTTAGCCAGGTCTCTAGTGAGGTCGGGTCCGACGGTCTGGGCCATGAAATCCCCCTTAATATTGTCTTTATACCGCCATTTTCACGCCTAATTCACAGTCAGCCAAAGGCGTGAAGCCAAGGCGGCCCAATGTGCTAATATCTTATACGACCCCTAGGGCAGTGGCAAGGATTCCCGTGTCTAAGCATCTTATTTCCGTATCCGTCGTAACGGCCACATACAACGAGCGGCCCAATATAGGACCCTTGTACCGGGCTGTCCGCGAGGCCCTGGAACCGGCGTGGGACTTCGAACTGATTGTCGTGGACGACAACTCGCCCGACGGCACGTCCGAGGAGGTGGCCGGTCTGGCCGAGAAGGACGACCGGGTGCGGCTTGTCAGCAGGCCTGCCAAGCTGGGGCTGGCCAGCGCCTTGGCCGACGGGTTTCGGGCGGCTAAGGGAGACTGCTGGGTGATGATGGACGCAGACCTCTCTCACCGCCCTCAAGACATCCCTCGACTGCTGGAAGCCTTGTCCAAGGCGCCAATAGCCATAGGCTCCCGTTATGTAAAATATGGAGGCACGGAGAATTGGCCCATACACCGGTGTTGGGGCAGCAAGCTGGCGTCAGCGTTGGGCAGAACTGTGGTCGGGCTGCCTGTCAGAGACCTCACGTCGGGCTACGCGGCTTTTAGGCGGGACTTGATGGCCGCGACCATGCCACACCTTGACCCTCGGGGGTTCAAGTTCCTGCTGGACGTGCTGGCCCGAAACCGGGGCGTCAGTGTGGAGGAAGTCCCCATCGTATTCGTAGACCGTACGCAGGGTAAGTCCAAGTTCGGCGCCGGGGAGATAGTCGCCTTCTTCAAGCAATGCTGGAGATTGAGGAGACAAAGAAGCCGGAATACTGAGAAGGAGCAGCTATGAAAATCGCCTTTTCACCTCCATACGTGGTAGATGCACCCGTAGACGTAACGCCACTGGCAAAGCTGGGCGAGTCCCTGGGATTCGAGTCGATATGGTTCGGGGAGCATCCCGTGATGCCCACCGCCGTCGCCGACCCCGAATACGTTAAGGGACCCACGCCGTGGACCGGTTCCGTTGGAATCACCGACGAGGTCCTCAAGAAGTACAACCTGGAACCGGGAGAGGCCGCGGAACGCCGACCCTGGCCCGGATGGCGCGGCTCTCCCGACGGGACCGTCCCCCAATGGATAGGGCACATGATGGACCCCTTCGTGGCCTTGGCCCAAGCCGGGGCCGTGACCACGACGCTGGGGCTGGGCACGGCCATCTGCCTCGTTCCCGAAAGACACCCCGTTCACACCGCAAAGGAGGTGGCCACCCTGGACCAGCTGTCCAAGGGAAGGTTCCTGTTCGGCATAGGCTCAGGCATCTTCCGGGAAGAAGTGGAAATCATGGGAGGAAACTTTGACCGGCGGTGGGGCCAGACCAAAGAGGCCATCATGGCCATGAAGAACATCTGGACCACCGACGTCTCGGAGTTTCACGGCAGACACTATGACTTCCCGCCCTTCTGGTGCTATCCGAAACCCTACCAGAAGCCCCACCCTCCTATTATCCTGGGCGGCAGGGCTGAGCGGATTTTCCAGCGCATCGTGGACTATGGAGACGGCTGGCACGCCAGCCGATGCAGGCCTGAGACCGTCCGCGAGGGTCGGACAAAGCTGGACGAGCTTGCCCTGAAGGCCGGGCGCGACCCCAAAAGCATAGAGATCATGATTTCCCTGGGCGGTCACCGTTTCGACTATCCTATGCCCGACCGGGAGACCCTGAAGACCTACGAGGAGGCGGGAACGGACCGGGTTGTGGTGCTCATGCCCGGTTCAGACGTCCCCGGCACACCCACTGACGTCGTGGCCGAAGAAATGGAAAAGTTCGCCAGGCAGACGCTGTTGTAACTCCCTGGCAATTCTTCTAATTTGACATCCATTAAGGGGGATACCATAATCGCGAAAACGGCCCCGAACCATCTCAGGACAGGGAGGTTGGCATGACTTCAAGCAAACCTAAAGTAGCCTTTTTGGCAGGCCCGATGTATGGGCGTACGGCCGGACCCAGGTTTATAGAAGGCGCGCCGGACGACATCGAGGCCTTCATCATCGACTACGCCCTATCCGACCAGGAGAAGATCGGCCTTTGCAAGGACGTTGAGGCCCTGATGTTGTTGTCCGAACCCTACGACTTCGAGTTTCTCCGATCATGCCCGTCCATCAAACTCATCCAGTCCTTCAGCGCAGGCAACGATTTGCTGGACCTGCGGAAATTGGCCGAAATAGGGATACCGGTGGCCAGCAACGGCGGCTCAAACGCCATCACCGTTGCCGAGCACACCATCGGGCTGATGGTATCGATATGCCGAAACATGATGAGCATGTGGAACAGCACCACGGTGGAGCGCAAGTGGCGGTCGGCGGTGACGCCCCGCGTCAACATGGAAATCACCGGCAAGACGGTTGGTCTGGTGGGTCTGGGACCCATCGGCGGCAACGTGGCCAGACTGCTCCGGGGCTTTGACGTGGACACAATCTTCTACGACGTGGCAGAAGTGTCCGCCGAGCGTCAGGCGCAGTTGCAGGCCCGTCCAGTCGCGTTCGACGAAGTGTTCCGGCTGTCGGACATCGTGTCCCTCCACGTCCCCCTGAGCTCCAGGACCCGCAAGCTGGTGGGAGCGAGAGAACTGGGAATGATGAAGCCCTCGGCCTACCTAATCAACACCTGCCGCGGCGGCGTGGTGGACGAGCAAGCCCTCTATGAGACCCTGAAGGACGGGAGGATAGCGGGCGCCGGTCTGGACGTGCTGGAAGAGGAGCCTACGCCGCCCGACAACCCCCTGTTCGACCTGCCCAACGTCATCATCACCCCCCATTCGGCCGCGGGCAGCAGGGAGAGTTCAGCACGCAGCGTGGCCTTCTGCTACGGGAACGTCAAGCGCTCCCTGGCCGGAGAACAACCGGAGTCCCTGATAACCTCGGTGGATTAGTCCAGCCAGCTTCTGACAGGACACTTCGGGAATCGAGCTAGGTGCATTAGGGTCCAAATACCGCCCGTCGCAACGTGTCGTTGAGCCGTGTCTGCCATCCCTTCCCACTCTGTCGGAAATGGTCTGCCAGGTCCGAATCGAGTCGGATGGAGAGAAGTTTCTTAGTTGGAGCTTTCTGCCTGCCCCTCGTTCGATGAAAGCTCTCAACAACGTGTGGGACGACTTCACTGGCCGGTCGAGCCTGTTTGAACCACTCTTCGTCTAGCTCGAACGTATCCGGGTCGGCGGCGATGCCGGCCTGGATTGCGGCTTCTTCGCCGTATTTTGCGGCAATCTCGTCAAACGTCATACCAGTTATATCAGGTCGTTTGGGCATGAACTTCCTCTTCTCGCTGATTGGCCCTGCGCAGACTGATGATTCGTATAACGTCGCCACGCTCCGTAAACACAAGGACGTGGAGCCGTCCATTGATTCGGCCATATGCTATGGTACGAAGTTCACCGTGCCTTTCATTCTGTCGAAGGAGCGCAGTGTCCCAATCAAAATGATAAACGGCCTCGAAAGCAACTCCGTGCTTTGCATGATTAGAGCTTCCTTATGGCTTCGTCCCACTCGTACTCAATGCCTTTATTATATCGACAATTTGGTGTCTGGTAAATTGGTCCACCTTACTCCACTGGGATGAACCTTTCGAGTGTTGGAGGCGGATGGATATGCTTGGTATTTGACAAAGTGTTGTGAACGTCCTAAAAAGACGCTACATTTAACTAACTAGCCGCCGACGTAGCTCAGTGGTAGAGCAGCGGTTTCGTAAACCGCAGGCCGTGGGTTCGAATCCCACCGTCGGCTCCATCCCCTGGCTAAAGACACTTCCCAAATTAGCCGCTATAATAGGCGACGGAGTTGGCGGTTAAGCCGCCGTAGATATGGCACAAGACACAAAAAAGCCTTTGCTGGAGGTCAACAACCTCCACACATATTTCTTCAACCGCCGCGGCATCGCCAAAGCCGTTGACGGAATCACCTTCTCCGTGTCCGAAGGGGAGACGCTGGGCATAGTCGGCGAGTCCGGCTGCGGCAAGTCAATGACCGCCTTGTCGATCCTGAGACTTATTCCCAGACCGGCGGCGCGAATCGTTGACGGCGAGGTGCTGCTGGAAGGGGAGAACCTCCTGGAGAAGACGGAGAAGGAGATGCGGGAAGTCCGCGGGCGGCGCATCTCAATGATTCTTCAGGACCCCCAAACATCCCTGAACCCCGTGTTCACCATCGGCAATCAACTGGTGGAGGCGCTGAGGACACACAACCGCCAGGGCGGCTCCCACAAGAGCATGGTGAACCAGGCGGTGGAGGCGCTCAGAGGCGTGAAGATCGCCGCTCCAGAACGCCGTATGGACGACTACCCCCACCAGATGAGCGGCGGCATGAAGCAGCGTGTGGTGGGCGCCATCGGACTGTCCTCCTACCCCAAGGTGATCATAGCCGACGAACCCACTACGGCCCTAGACGTGACCATCCAGCTCCAGTACCTGCGTCTCCTCAAAGACATACAGGCGGAAACCGGTCTCGCCATCATCTTCATCACCCACGACTTCGGCATCGTGGCCCGGATGTGCGACCGCGTGGCCGTGATGTATGCGGGCCGCATAGTCGAGAGCGCTGACGTCAGGGACCTGTTCAACAAACCAAGCCACCCCTACACCCAGGCCCTCATAGCCTCGGTGCCCCAGATGGAACGAACCGAGAGGCTCTTCTCCATTGAAGGACAACCTCCTGCGTTGTACGACCTGCCGCCGGGGTGCAGGTTCGCCCCCCGCTGCATATACGCCCAGCAACGCTGTCATGACGAATACCCGCAGTCACACCTCGTCTCCGATGACCACACTGCCAACTGTTGGATGCTCCATCCTTCCTGGGAAGAACCAACCGGCGAATAGACATGCAACAAGAAGACCTTATTCGAGTCGAGGACCTCAAGAAGCACTTCCCGGTGACCCGCGGCTTGGTGTTCATGAAGACCATCGGCCACGTCCAGGCGGTGGACGGCATCAGCTTTTCCATCGGACACGGGGAGACGTTGGGACTGGTGGGAGAGTCCGGCTGTGGCAAGACCACGACTGCCAAGCTAATGCTGAAGCTGGAGACGCCGACTGAAGGGCGCATTTTGCTGGAGGGACAAGACATCCAGGGCTTCAAAGGCCAGGAGCTCAAGGATTTCCGCACTGAGGTGCAGGCCGTGTTCCAGGACCCCTGGTCGTCACTCAGCCCCAGGATGAAGGTCAAGGACATCGTAGCCGAAGCCCTAGTGGTGAACCGCAAAGTCTCACAGGATGAGAAGGTCAGGCGGGTCGCCGAGGTGCTGGATCAGGTCGGCCTTCATAGCGAGCAGGCCAACCTGTACCCCCACGAATTCAGCGGAGGGCAGCGTCAGCGGGTGGCGGTCGCCTCAGCCCTGGCTTCTTATCCCAAACTGATAATCCTGGACGAGCCGGTGTCGGCGCTGGACGTGTCCATCAGGGCCCAGGTGATGAATCTGCTGGTGGACCTGCAGAAGGAGACGGGGGTGGCCTACCTCCTGGTGGCCCACAACCTGGCCACCGTGAGGTACATGGCCCACGTCACCGCTGTGATGTACCTGGGGAAAATCGTGGAGCACGGTCCCACCGAGGAGCTCTACCAGGAACCGTTGCACCCCTACACCAAGGCCTTATTCTCGGCAGCTCTGCCGTCCCACCCCGACACCGTCCGGGAAGAAATCGTCCTGGAGGGCGAGGTGCCCTCTCCCATCAATCCCCCCTCAGGCTGCCGCTTCAACCCCAGGTGCCCAATGGCCTTCGATAGGTGCTCAGTAGACGTCCCTGTCCTCAAGGACATGGGCAATGGCCACAACGTGGCCTGCCACCTCTACGACTAAGCCGCCAGCGGGCGCCCTCGCCTTCGACCTGCCACAGTTTCGAGTCCAACCCACCCACTATTTGCATTCCTATGCCTTCCCCATCGCACATCTCAAACTGTCAACAGGTCAACGCAAATAACAGCATCGAGGGCGGGCATTCGGCCTTTGCGACCCGATGCCCGCCCTCGTAATGGAGCGCCGTTTAGTTTTCGGGCTAATTCTTGACTGCGACCGTGTATTCCAGGTCTCTGATTCCCCACACGCCGGAAGTTATGTGGTCCTCCACGACGGTGGGGTCCACGGTGAACAGGGTGGGCAGGTGGAACAGGGGCATGAACGCATACTCTTCAAACACTACGTCTCCCATATCCTGAAGAATCTCGTGCCTCCTGTCCAGGTCCGTCACCGTTGACAGCTCCTCGTAGAGGGTGTCGATGGTGTCATTCTCGAAGAACTGGCAGCAGAAGTTGACCAGTTCTCGCCCGCTGTAGAGATATATCTGGGCGTTGCTCGGCTCCTCCCATCGGCCAGCGTTGTCCATCCAGGCCACGCCTCCCCAAGACGCAGTCCTGAAGGCCGCGTTGTAGCTGGCGTGCTCCCTGACTTCCGTTCCATCGTCGACCGGTATGCCGATTTCCTTCCAGTAGTTGAAGATGGCTTGTGCGACCTCAGGACCCTGCGGGAAGTTAGGCTGTAAACCTATCAGGAACAACACCTTGGACCAGTCCAATGGCTGTCCGATTTCCGCCTCGGCTTCCTTCAGAAGTTCTTTGGCCCGTTCTGGGTCGTAGCCGTACTTCTCCTCGAACCGCTCTTCCCACTCAGGGTTCCACCCGCGGATGGTGGGGTGGAAGGGATGCACGTAGGCCAGCTCACCTTTGCCGCCCAGTATCGTTTTCAAGATTGTCTGTCGGTCCACGGCCCGGTTCAGAGCCTCTCTGACTTTCTTATTGATCCAGGGCACCTCAGTCGCCGGGTGGAATGTGTCAGAGAAGGGCAGGTCTGGAAAAGCTCCTGTCCTCTTGCCCACAAACTTATCGGGATAGAAGGTCCCGCCGTAGAGCAGGTAGGGGTTCGAGTGCGGAATCTTGGAAGGAATGGAAATCATCCCGCCGGCGACGGCAGTGCGCTCCAAGTCCGGCGGCAACAGGGTCATGTGGATCTGACCGGATAGGAGCTCGGCCATCCGGGTGGCGGCCTCTTTGACGTTGAAAATTTGCACCTCGTCGAAGTCCGGGTTCACCCTCCAGTGTTCGTAGGGTGTTCGTTCGTGGAGGACATAGGCGCCGGACTCCCGCACCACATATTGATAGGGGCCTGTGCCTACGGGACTGGTCGCCACAGCGGCGTCTCCCCCGACGTCCAGGTGGTCCTTGCTAAATACGTAGGTGGTGTTCCGGTTGCTCAGTATCCAATCAAAGTTGATGGTGGGCTCCGCCAGGTGGAATATCACAGTATGGTCGTCTACTACTTCCAGGTTCGGGATTACCTGGTTGTTCCACAGAGCCTTCCGTGTCGACTGAGACTCATCCCGAGCCTCATGTACCAGCGTCTCCACCAGGTCTGCGCTGCTGAACTCACCAAAGTCCTTGTGGAACTTGACTCCCTGGCGCAGATTGAATGTCCAGGTCATCTTGTCGGCGCTGGCCTCCCAGGACTCGGCCAGCATTGGCTCCATTTGTCCCAACTCATCGTACCGCACCAGCGCCTCGTACATGTGAACGTATTGGGGCTGATTGAACGACGACGAGCGAGTCGGGTCGTTGGACTCTACGTTTATGTCGGTGGCGACCAACAGCCTCTCTACGACGGGACTCATCATCATCATGGATTCGTCTGGCGTTGGCTCGGGAGTGGCCGTGGGAGGTATCTGGGCCACGGCCTCGGACACCGCCCGCTGGACGCCTTCGTCAACAGCGGTCCGTATCGCCGCTTCCACCTGTTCGACGGTCAGGCCCTCCGGAATCTCGGAAATGGCCTGGGCCACAATGGACTGCACCTCCTCAGCGGACAGTCCCTCGGGGATGTTGGCGATTGCAGAGGACACTATGGCCTGCACATCCTCCGAGGATAGGCCTTCAGGGATGTCGATGCCCTTAATCCCATCGTCTACGATGCCTCGGATGCTCTGAGTCAGAGCCTCGAAGTCAACCGGCGTCGGAGTGGGCTGAGGCGTGGAGGTCGGAGACGGGGTGTTCGTGGCAGGTGGCGGTGGTGTCGCTCCGTCGCCTCCGCAGGCTCCTGCTATTAGAAACACCAACGCCAGAACCAGGGTCATGGTCCCCAGGGGATTCCGGAAAATAGACTGTATCGTCATTGCTCCCTCCATTAAACGTGGCACACTTAACGCGTTACTGCCATGGACCGCCGGTAGGCTTATTATGGAGCGTCGGTGGGGAGAGGGTTCTACTCCACGGTTGGGCGACGCTCCCCGTTAACTCTCAGTGGCTATATGTGGAACGAATAGCAATTGGGCTATAAATTACGCCAACTTGACTACCTTGTCAACCTGACAACGCGATTCGGTAATTCTCGAACATTCTCAAATGTGCGGTCGGATTACGAGCGTCGCAAAGGCGCCGAACCTGTCAATTAGTCTCGGTTGGGGTTCGGTCCAATTGGGGACTAGGCGTTGGGCAAGCTGACGCCGGGGACATTAACCTGTATTCGGAAAAGGGCCCGTGGAGTGGTAATGAAGAGGGTCTTCCAATCATCACCGCCCCAGCCGCAGTTGGTGGTCTGGCCTCCCGTTACAATGGTGCCCAGATGCTTGCCGGACGAATCGAGAACCCAGACGCCGCCAGGTCCGACGCAGTATAGATTGCCCTGCACGTCCACCTTTATACCGTCAGGGACTCCAGGCAGGTCGCTCTCGAACGTCTGAAGGACCCGTTCAGTCTCCAGGTCCAGCAACCCCAAGTTGTTCACGTTGAAAGCTCGGAGGCGCCGTCCCCAGGTCTCTACGATATAGAGGACTTTCTCATCAGGGGAAAACGCCAGTCCGTTAGGGTAAATGAAGTCACCCACGAGCAAAGTAATGTTCCCTAGGTCCGCCGACACTCGATATACCCCGGAGCAGTCCATTTCGAGTTCTTCCGGCGGCACGCCCCTGTTTGGGTCGGTGAAGTAGATGCTCCCGTCGGACTTGACCGCCACGTCGTTGGGCCGGTTCAACCGGGCGCTCTTGTATCTGTTGGCAACAACGGTGACGTCGCCAGCGGGCTCTAGTCGGGTGACCCTCCGGCTGGCGTGTTCACATGCTATCAGGCGGCCGTGTGTATCACGAGTGAGGCCATTAGCCTCATTGGTGGGTTTGTGGAATTCCGTGACACCCCCTTCGGGCATCCACTTCATGCGGCGATCGCCTCGTACATCGCTAAACAGGAGGCAGCTTTCCTCTTGAAGCCATAGGGGGCCCTCGGCCAGCTGGTATCCTGAGCTCAACTCCTCAACCTCTTGTTCGGGATCCAGAAGACGGTCTAGCTCGGGAGAAACACGTTGGATGGACATTCTCGCCTCCTTTGTCGAGGCATCCCTGGAATCACGCACGGCAGCCCGGTGCGGGCGCGGCGCGCGGGGGTGTGAGGGACGATAGCATACTCCAAGACGTTGCATCAACTTCCGGTCCGCTGTCTGAATTTCACCTGGCCAGCCCCGTTACGCCACAAGGTTGAACGTCAAGTGCGGCGGACCGGATCATTCGATTGTGCGGCCCGATTGCATTGCTCTATAATGGCGTCGATTTCACACTGCCGGCCACGCGAGGACGAACCTGTCCATTAGAGAGGAGAGTATCGTTATGGCGCTTCCTGAAAGAATGAAGTTCGGAATCTTCCTTGGACCCTACCATCCTATGAACGACAATCCCACCGTGGCCTTCCAGAGGGACCTGGAGTTGGTCCAGTGGCTGGACGACCTGGCTTTCGATGAGGCGTATATCGGTGAACACCACAGCGGAGGCTGGGAAACCATCTCCTCCCCGGAGGTCTTCATTGCCGCTCTGGCCGACCGGACCAAGTCAATCAAACTGGGCACGGGCGTGCTGAGCCTTCCCTACCATCACCCCCTGATGGCGGCAAACAGGCTCGTGCTTCTCGACCACATTACCCGGGGCCGATTGATGATCGGCGTAGGCCCGGGAGGCCTCAACGCCGACGCATACATGATGGGCATTGACACCACCGTTCAGAGAGCGAGGATGGAAGAGGCCCTAGGTGTTCTCATCCGGCTGTTCACCGAAACGGAGCCCATCAGCCATGAAAGCGATTGGTTCAAGCTACAGGACGCCCATCTGCAGGTCCGCCCCTACCAGCGTCCTCATCCCCCCATCGCGGTGTCGTCGATACATTCTCCCGCCGGGGTTGCGTTGGCAGGGAAGCATGGGACGTCGGTCCTGTCCATGAGCATAGACCAGGACACCGACCTCTCCTACCAATGGGGCATAGCGGAGGAGTCCGCTGCCCGGCACGGACAAACGGTGCGGCGCGAGAACTGGCGGATGGTGATGCCGGTGCACGTGGCGGAAACCCGGCAGCAGGCTTTTGATGACATCCGTTCCACCGCCGGAATCTACCAGAGAGAGTACCTGGAGCATACGCTCACCCTCCAGATAGGCGACACGCCCATCGACAGGATCGTAGAGGAAATGTCCGAATCGGGTTCGTGGATTGTGGGCAGTCCCGACGACTGCATTCGCATGATCCATCATCTGGACGAACGGAGCGGAGGGTTTGGCGGCCTGCTTGTCCAGGGCATCGACTGGGCCCCCAGGCAGAGGATACTTAACAGCTACGAACTGATAGCCAGATACGTTGCGCCCCAGTTTCAGAATGGCCTCGTAGGGCTCGAGACTTCGAACCGGTGGTCCCAGGAACGCGCCCCGGATTTCATCTCCATGCGGGATAAAGCCAACGAGAGAGCCCAGGAAGACTACCGGAAGCGGGCCCAGGCCACGGCCTAGCCCGGCAGACCTCTGGACGGTGACGCGAGATGCAGGGCTACATACTGAAACGGGTCCTCCTCTTTATTCCCACAGCGTTCCTTGTCGTCACGCTGGTCTTTATAATCCTGCGGCTGGTTCCCGGAGACCCTGCAATCAACAAGCTAGCGGGATTCGGGGGGCTTCAGGAGTACACCAATGATGACCTGGCGAGGATGCGGTCCAAGCTGGGCACCGACGTTCCCCTGATCACCCAGTACGGGAAGTGGCTTTGGGGTGTGGTGCAACTCGACTTCGGGGACTCGTTCACCTTCGAGACTCCAGTGTGGACCGACGTGAAGCAGAAGTTCCCTATCACCCTCGAGTTGACGGTGGTCGCCCTGTTGATTTCGGGCGTAGTGGCCGTCCCACTGGGGGTGCTGTCGGCCGTCAACCAGGACACGTGGCCGGACTATGCTGGGCGTATGTTAACCATCGGCGGCATCGCTTTGCCGAATTTCTGGATTGGGGTCTTAGTAGTCTATTTCCTCTCGAACTATTTCAATTGGCTGCCTCCCTTAGACTACACCGACTTGTGGAAAGACCCTCTTAAAAATCTTCAACAGATTATCTTTCCAGCCTTAGTCCTGGCCATGAGCAACATGGCCTACATAGCTCGGTTAACCCGCTCAGCCACCCTGGAGGTGTTCCGGGAAGACTACATCCGCACTGCCCGGGCCAAAGGGCTTACGGACCGAGCCGTCATCTGGCGCCACACTTTGAAGAACGCTATGCTGCCCGTCATTACCGTCTCCGGCATTCAGTTCGGAACCCTCATGGGCGGAACCGTGATTATTGAGAAAATCTTCAACATACCGGGAATGGGAAGTCTCCTGATAAACGCCATTCAAACGCGGGACTATCCTCAAGTCCAGGCCATCGTAATAATCATCACTGTGTTGATCCTGGCGCTGAACCTGATAGTGGACGTACTCTACGCGTGGCTTAACCCGCGAATCAGGTACGCCTGATGGCGGAGAGTACGAGGCGTTGATATGCGATGAATGAGCAAATTGAAGCCCAAGAGGCGTTGCGAGGGCGGAGCCTGGACGGCCTCCGTCCAAAACTTCAGGTCTGGCGCTACATCTTTCATTTTGCCAGAACGAAACCCCTCGGTGCGGTTGGAGCCGCGGTTGCCATTCTCCTGATAATCGTTGCGATATTCGCCCCTCAGATACGGACCCAAGACCCCTATATAATCGACTACACGGCCCCCTACGCCTCTCCCAGCAGCGAAATGCTGTTCGGAGGCGATGAACTGGGCAGAGACGTGTTCAGCAGGCTCGTTACGGGATCCAGGATATCCCTGCGAGTCGGGCTGATTAGCGCCTTTGCCGGCTGCACCATAGGAATGCTGATCGGGCTGGCCAGCGCCTATTATGGAGGAGTAGCCGACTTGCTGGTGCAGAGGTTGGTAGACGCCATGATAGCCTTCCCGTATCTGGTCCTGGCCATAGCGCTGATGGCGGCGTTGGCCACAACCGAATTGCCTCTTCTGGAGGACCCCATCAACAAGGTGATCCTTGCGCTGACCATATTATTCATTCCCATCACTATAAGGATCGTGCGCTCTCAAGGACTGGCCATCAAGGAAATGGACTACGTCCTCGCCGCCAGGGCCGTCGGGGCCGGGACCGCACGCATCATACTGCGCCACATGGCCCCCAACGTGGTGGCCATCTGGATCGTAGCCGTCACCTTCAACATGGCCATAGCCATCATTGCGGAGGCGTCCCTCAGCTTCCTGGGAGTGGGCGCCGGACCTGAAGTCCCGTCGTGGGGCAGCATGCTCAATGGGGCCACCAAGAAGTATGTCGGCGTTGGCCCCTGGCTGGCGGTCTTTCCCGGGCTGGCGATAGCCATCGTAGTGTACTCCTGGAACCTGCTGGGTGACGCACTGCGTGACGTATTGGACCCGCGGCTCCGAGGCAGCAGCTAGACACTCGGTCCGATTCCCAGCCTTAACGGGGTGTTCCCCATTCAATCACCCATCTTAGAAGGGTGGCTTGTAGCCGTAGTGGTCACAGGCGTCAGCTAGGTGGATAGCCGCAGTGACCGTCAGGTCTTCCACCGCTTCGTAAGCTACTGCCCAAAGAGCGTAGCTTCTGGCTTCGAGTTCTGGTTCGTCAGCCTTGCTGAAATACTTGTCGTAGAGAATCGCCATCTTCTCGACGTTCTCCAGCAATATCGGCTCCGGGAGATGGGGTATCACGTCCGGCTCCACTCGGCTTCCACCAGAGGGGTCTTCTATTACGACAGTCCACCAGCGACAGCCAACAGCACCTAGAGAAGGCTTAGACGTCGGCGAAGGAGTATAGGTCGGTCTTGGAGTCGGTGTTGGCCTTCCGGTGGTTCGAGTAGCCTCTTCTCTGCCTCTAGCTAGAGAGGTACGCATGTCGTTTGTGGTTACGGTGAATGTCAGCGAGAGGTTCGGAGTGGGTGTCACGTTGGTTGTGCATCCCGTCAGCAGAATGGTCACCACTATCGGTAACCAAAGGTGGTTGTGGCTGTACACCGGTGCTCCCCCACGGGATAAGGATCGCGGGTTACAACCACAGCAACCGACAACCAGCAGCCATGGGGGAGCATATCGCTCCACGTCCTTAATTCCAGAAGCCTGCTATGAAAACAGGACGATGCCAGTTGCTGTGGTTAACACCAGTATGCTCAGTAGTTGCTACGGTTTCAACAGACCTTCCAGAGTGGCCCGAGGATTCTTCCCAGCATAGCGATTCTCAGTGACATAGTTAGTTGTTCCACGAGGTGAGTACGTACCCAGCGTTCATGAATCCTGGCAAACTGGTCGCGACTCCTCCCATACAAGTGTCGTCTCTCTGGTGGAGGGATGAGAGCTTTCAGTCCCACGATGTTACCGGCTTCGTTGACTAGTCTCCACCACTTGCCCATGAGGTAGGCTGGTGGCTCCCACTCAGACGACGTAGGAACGTAAACCGTCTCGACTACCTTACCCATATGCATCTTGGTGGTTATCTCGGTTCCGTGCATCGAGAACGCTCCGTCAATGGCTTTGTAGCCAGGGCCGTCGGAGAGAATCTCCCGACTGATACGTATCTTGTTGGGGTCAGGCATTACCATCGTGTCTGTCCTTACGTAGCAGTCCCTCACCAGAGAGGGACTGATGAGGGACTGCTTAGTGTGTCAGGTTCTAGAGGAGGGTCAACAATTGGTCCCGTCCTGGATGACTTGTCTGTGTTTGCTGTAGTAGACGCCGTTAGCTAACATCCAATGGCTGCTGTCGGACTTGTAAGTGCCATTCTCACAAGGACCATCGGCGACGGCTTTCACAGAAACCTTATCTCGTTCTTCTCGGTAGCCAGGAGAACCGAAGGGCCACCACCAACAGATTTGCCCGACGCACTCGGCCTGATATATCTTGACGCTGGCTCCGATGGCAGATGGCCTGAATCCATTGGGACAAAACGTAGTCGCGACAGCATCAATCGTGCCGGGTTCGTGAAGCGACTTGTGAGCCCCGCTGAGTCTGCCTTTACAATTTTAGTATACCATCCAAAGTATAGAGACAACGTCATCCGTTCATGCCGCTGCCACAAAGAAACCCCCTAGACCCCTCATCGAACGGGGCCCAGGGGGTGTTTCCTTGGTTCTAGGTGAGCTTTTGGCAGCCGCCTGTTAAAACGGGGACTGCCCTCCCCGGCGCTACTGTCCAGGACTTAGTTGCACGCGGGATCGCACCAGATATGGTCCCACTTGGTGTATGTGCTCAGAACACCTGGGACCTGGAGGCCCTGTATCACGTTGTCGACGATAAAGGCCTGCTGAACGTACCACAGATTGGGGTGAGAGCTGTCCTCCACGAGCAGGTTGTTGGCCATCAAGGCCAGCTCACGCTGCCTGGCGATGTCAGACGTCGATGCAAGCTCGGCCCACAGTTTATCGGCCTCCTCGTTATAGACTCCGGTTCGAGTGGTGTGGTCTCTGTTTCCAGCTGAGTAATTCCCGACTGATACGTCGGGGATGGGCGGGCTGGCGCTCTGGGCTATCATGAAGATCTCGTAGTCTCGTTGGTCCATCTGGGTGTTCCCCACGTTGAACTCGACTGCGTTGACGGTCACCTCCCAGCCAAGGTATTCCCTCAATTGCTGCTGCATCATCAGCGCTTCCTCACAGTAGTCGACAACCTTTTGACAGCCTATGCTGAGTTCGCTGCCTGGGCCAAGGCCAAGCCCCTGGAAAATCCTCTGGGCTTCAGCGATGTCGTCAGGATGTTTTTCGCCGTTCAACTCTCGGTATCCTGGCATATCCGCAACCAGCTCGCAGTCGAAGCTCCATGTGTAGCCGCAGGGAAGGGGAGTGCCTAACTTGTACGCCCCGCCGCTTAGAATTTGTATCATGGGCTGCCGGTGGACGACCAAGTGCAGAGCTCGCCGGGCCTCGGGGGTGTTCCAGGGTTCCCTGTCTGCATTCATGATAAAGCCAGTCACCCAGGAAGGGCCGGCGTAGTGGACGATCGCCTGGTCTGCCAACTCTTCTTCCAGTTGCTTGGCCTCGGTGATGGAAAGGCCTGCGTTGATAGTGGTGGTCATTAGGACTTGGCGCGTCTTGTAAGCCGCTGCTATCGTGCCTTTGTCAATAATGATGAACTGGGAAACGCCGTCAAGCCACGGCGTGTTTTCCCTCCAGTAGTCGTCGTTCCTTTCCCAGTGAGTAGCTACGTCCCTCTCGAACCTGTCCAACTTGTAGGGCCCCGTGCCATTGAGAGTTTCGGGGAAGGCGAACTTGTGCAACTGCCCTTCCTCGGCGTACTTCTTTTGCATGATGGGGAACACATTCCTACCGAATAGGTTGAGGAAGAACGGCCCGGGCCTGCTGAGCCTGAATTGCAGGGTGTTTTCATCCAGGGCCACAATGTCCTCATTGTAGTTCTCGAAGTAGGGCAGCAGTTTCTGGCCGTCGCCGGAAGCAACCCCGTTAGTCTCTTCCCGCACTAGGGCTACGTCACTGAGATCCGGGGCAATCTTGGCCGTAAGGCTGAACAAAATGTCGTCCATGATCAGAGGGTCGCCGTTATGGAACGTTACGCCCTCGCGAATGTTGAAGGTGTAGATGCGGCCGTCTTCCGAAATCTCCCAGCTTTCAGCGAGGTCCTCTCTTAAGTCAAGTGGGTCTTCGGTGAGGGGATCGTACTCCACAACCTGACTCACGAGACCGGCGAGGTGGAGCTGTACACCGTAAGTGGTGCCCGGGCCCAGAACGAATACGGTCTCCGGCCCGACGTTCATGTGCATGGGAACGACGCCGCCCATCTTGCCCATCATGGCAGGAGCCTCCGTCGGGGCAGGGGCGGATGTCGGCGTGGCAGCCGCAGTGGCCACAGGAGCCGTAGTTGCAGCAGGGGCTTCTGTGGCTTCTGGAGCCTCCGTGGCGGCAGGAGCTGTCGTAGCTGTGGGAACCGTGGTGGCGACCGGAGCCGTAGTGGAGGTCGGAGCCGGCTCATCCCCGCCCCCGCAAGCGCCTGCTATTAGAAACACCAGCGCCAGAGACAGGACCATTATCCCCATGGGGGCCCGGAACATAGACCGAATCGTCATTACTCCCTCCAACAATAAATACCACGCGTTTAACGCACTGCCATCACGGAGCATCGGTGGGGAGGAGGTCTATGTCCCGGGTTGGGCCACGCTCCCCGCCAACTCGCAATCGCCGTGGATACACCCGATATCAATCGCAATATAAAGTACGCCTACTTGATTGCCTTGTCAACTTAACTGTGCCGATTCGGTAGCTGTCGAACACTATGAAACAGCGCACGCTCAACGACATTGCAGTCTACCCCACGGAGCCGTCCTGGGTCCTGGCCTCCGCTGGGATGACGGAGATTGGCCGATGAAGACTGACTGTACTCGGTCCCTCTTGCAGAAGAGAGTTGAGATAGGGATGATACGACACTTCCGCCCGATGTCATCGTAGCAGTGTCTTTTGTCGGAGTCTAGAAACGGAGAAGGGGCCAGCTCATTGTGGAGCCGACCCCTTGCAACCAATCGTTCGTTGATCCGCCTCTGGGAAGGGCAGTTTACTGCTCGCCCATCTTGCGCTTCACCTTGGCCACGTACTCCAGCGCTCCGCGAGCCACCCACGACTGCCAGCCCATCTGGAAGTACCTGGCTCCCTTTTCTATGTAGTCTTCCACGTCTTCGTCGTTGACCAGGCATCCGGCCACCTTGCCTGCAGCCACGCACTTGGCTATGCAATCGTCGACAATCTTCTGCACGTCTGGATGATAACGCTGGCCGGCCATTCCCATGTCTTGTGACAGGTCGCCAGCCCCTATGAAGAAGGCATCCACGTGCTCCACGGTGAGAATCTCGTCGAAGTTCTTTATCCCCTCAACCTCTTCGATGAACAATATGACCGTGGTCTGTTCGTTGGACTTCGTGCGCGCGTCGGCTACGCCCACACCTTGGCGCCCCAGGTAGTCGCCGCGCCTTCCGATGGGGCCGTATTTGACCGACCTGACCACCGCCTCGGCCGCTTCCTTGGTCCTAACGTGGGGCACAGCCACGCCGTCACAGCCCGCATCCAGCACCCGCTGGATTATCCACGGGTCGTTGGGGACGCGAACAACGGAGCTAATCCCCCAAAGATCGCAGGCCCTGGACATGTTCCCAAGGTCCTTCAGGGACAACACAGGCGGCGTGTGCTCCCACTCCATCCATATCCCCTCGAAACCGAATTGTCCCATGTAGTCCACCATCTCAGGTGTGCCTAATCCGTACAGAGTGGTGCCGCACTGGCCTTCTTGCAAAGCCTTCTTGAGCCTGTTGACTCGCCATTCCCGTACGGGCGGGGGGCTCCATACATTGAAGACTTCCGGGTCCGATGCGCCTTGCGTGGTCATGAGTCTCCCTCCTTCATCTATTGGGGGTCTATCGGGCGTCTATTGGGGTCTGGAAACCCGCTCGTCTATATCTGCCGCAACCTGGGGTCCAGCTTGTCCCGGAGCCAGTCGCCCAGCAGGTTCATAGACAGCACAGTCAACACTATAGCCAATCCTGGAAATAGGGAAACCCACCAAGCGGTCCGAATGATGAGGTCCCGCCCGTCGGAGACTATGTTCCCCCACGTCGGGTCCGGCTCCGGGATCCCCAATCCCAGGAAGCTGAGTGAAGACTCGATTATGATGACGTAGCCGACCTGCAATGTGGCCAACACAACCAGGCTGTTGAAGATGTTGGGCAGGATGTACCTGGCCATGATCCGCACGTCAGAGCACCCCGCGACTCTGGCCCTGGCCACGAAGTCGTGGTGGGTGAGGCTCAAGGCCTCTCCTCGCACTAGCCGCGCGTACTGGGCCCACAGTGAACCCACTACCACGGAAATCAGAATGGTCATTCCCGGCTGGAAGACCACCACCAACACCAGGGCCACCAGGATTGCGGGCAGAGCGATGACCATGTCTATGAGCCTGGATATGATGTAGTCAACCCAACCGCCCAAGAATCCGGCCATAAGCCCAAGTGTGACGCCGATGGCTCCGGAACAGGCAATAACTATCAGGGATATGATCAGCGATATCCGAGCGCCGTAAATCATGCGGCTAAGCAAATCCCTGCCAAGGCCGTCCGTGCCAAACGGATAGGCCCAATCGCCGCCCACTCTATCCACTATCTGTATTTGGTCGCCTATGGCGAGGTCGGGCTTGAAGTCGAGGACCTGCCCCACAGCCGTGCCCTCGGTCAACTGCCTGGCGCTGGCAAGGGGAATCTGCGTCTGGCGGTCTTCGCGGTTTTCCACCCGCTCCACGACAGTCTTGGTTAGCACCTTTTGGCCCATCCATGCAGGCGGCGCCAGGCGATTGAACAGGTTCTGCTCCAGGGGGTCGTGGGGCGCAATCAGACCGGTGAAGGCGGCGGGAATGATTAGGACCAACGCCAGAACGATCACGGGGAATACAGGGTATCGTCGGAAGACTCCAAGACCGAGCCTAACCCCTGGTAACGTTAATTGACGGCGGACCGGTAAGTTTGCCATTCCGGAAAGGACTCCTACCCTACCCGCTCCCGTAACGGATTCGAGGATCGACAACGGCGTATACGATATCGACTATTAGATTGAGCAGGATGATTATTACGGCAAAGACCAAGGTGGTGGCCTGCACCACCTGTATGTCCCGTGCTTGGATGGAATTGATCATCAACAGCCCGACGCCCGGCCAGGCGAATACGGTTTCAACTATCACGGAGCCTGTCATCAGCACCCCGGCCGTGAGGCCGAAGTAGGTGAGGGGCGTGATGGCGGCGTTTCGGAGACAATGCTTCCACAGCACCTTCCATTCCGGAATTCCTTTAATGCGGGCCAACTTCACGTACTCGCTGTCCAGCGTGTCCAGCATAGAGGAGCGGACCAGCCGCATCATGGCCGCCACTTGAAAGGCGCTCAAAGTGGCCACCGGCAGGACCATATGTTTCAACTCGTCTTCCACTCTAGCCAGCCCTTCCCCCTGACCTCTCCCCGCAACGGGAAGCCATCCCAGTTCTACTCCAAAGACCCAGATAAGCATAATAGCCGTCCAGAAACTGGGCGCCGACTGGCCCAAAAGGGCGAAGAACTTGCCGCCGTAGTCCCAAGGAGTGTCTCTCTTGACCGCAGTCAGCACTCCCAGGACCATGGCGATGGCCGAAGCCACCATAAGGGCGGTTAAAGTAATCTGGAGAGAGGCGACCAGCCGGGTCCTGATCAAACCCATGACGTCCTCTTCGCCAGGCCACTTGAACGACCGTCCGAAGTTGCCCTGGGCGGCGTTGGACATGAAGTTCCAGTACTGAATGTGCCAGGGCTTATCCAGTCCCCAATGCTCTCGGAGGGACTCGATGACCTCGTCGGGGGTTTCCAGGGGCACCATCAACTCTATGGGGTCTCCCGACAGGCGTGTCAGGATAAAGACGATGGAGGTTATGACGATTACGAGGAAAACGCCCTGGAGCAGCCGGATCAAAATATAGCGTTGCATAAACTATACGACCACCAAGGTTCCGGGCCTATAAATCACGGCGGGCCTTTCGGCGGGGACTTCAGGGCGCCGCGGGGTGCGTGGCGCCCTGACCTCTGCTTCCGCCGCTTCCTTGGTCCTGACGTGGGGCACGGCCACGACGTCGGCACCCGAGCCGAGTACACGTTGGATCACCCAGGGATCATTGGGCACACGGACTACAGAGCTTATGCCCCAAAGATCGCGGGCCCTGGACATATTAGCTATGTCGGTTACGGACAGGACAGGGGGAGTATGCTCCATCTCAAGCCATATCCCCTCGAATCCGAACTGCCCCATGAAGTCCACCATCTCTGGGGCGCCCACCCCGTATAGGGTAGTGGCACACTTCCCCTCCCCCAAGGCCTTCTTGACGCGGGTGGTCCTCCATTCCCATGTCGCCGGGGGACTCCAGACGTTATACGCCTCGGGGTCCGAAATTTGTCTAGTCCCCATCTCGTTCCTAATCCATCCAATTGTAGTCGTCGGGAACTTTTAGCTCCGTGCTTGCCTGAATTGGAAAGAACCGTCGGCAGGCTAGGTACCTACCTTGACGACGGAGACCTGGGCATAGGCCTACTGATGATGAGGTGGTATACATCTTACAACTGGCGTAGCTTGGGGTCCAACGTGTCCCGCAGCCAGTCCCCGAGCAGGTTCATGGACAGCACCGTGAGCACGATGGCGAGGCCGGGGAAGAGGGAAACCCACCAGGCCGTCTGGATGATGATGTCCCTTCCTTCGGCAACTGTGTTGCCCCAGGTTGGCTCGGGGGGTGGAATGCCAAGGCCAAGGAAGCTGAGCGAGGATTCGATGATGATGACATAGCCAACCTGCAAGGTGCCCAGCACGACCAGGCTATTGAATAAATTGGGCAGAACGTAGTTGACCATAATTCGCGCATTGGAGCATCCTGCCACCTTGGCTCTGGCCACAAAGTCTTGCTGTGTGAGACTCAAAGCTTC
Source organism: Dehalococcoidia bacterium (assembly GCA_965224415.1). GTDB lineage: Bacteria > Chloroflexota > Dehalococcoidia > Lucifugimonadales > JAGWBF01 > DAOUJI01. The sequence continues at coordinate 733,020 of CBDCZB010000004.1, forward strand.
TCCCCGCACCATGCGCGCATAATCAGCCCAGAGGGAGCCCACTATCACCCCTATCAGAACCGGCAGGCCAGGCTGGAAAACGCTCACTAGCACGAGGGCTACCAGGATCGCAGGCATAGCGATAACCAGATCTATAAGCCGGGATATCACGTAGTCCACGCGGCCGCCGAAAAATCCAGCCATGAGTCCTAGGGTGGTCCCTATCAATCCGGAAAGCCCGATCACTGTCAGCGACACGATCAGAGAAACCCTGGCGCCGTGAAGTATGCGGCTGAGAAGGTCTCTGCCCAGCTTGTCAGTGCCCAAGGGATTTGTCCACTTGCCTCCTACGGTACTTACAATCTGTATCTCATCGCCAATTTCGAGATCCTGCTTCAAGTTGGGCACCTGATTGATGCCAGTGCCCTCCCTTAGCTGTCTGGCGCTGGCAAGAGGGATCTGGGTCGTCGTGTCTCCCCCCCTCTCAACCCTCTCAACCACCGTCTTGGTGACCAGGTTGCCGCCCATCCAGGCCGGCGGCGCCAAGCGATTGCGCAGGTCTTGCTCAAGTGGGTCATGGGGCGCGATTAGGCCGGCAAAGGCGGCGGGGATAATGAGAACTATTATCAGAACAATAACGGGTATAATGGGATACCGGCGCACTGCACGTACACCGGCGCCCGCCATCGACAGCGTGGACCAACGGCGTCTTACAGCTATATCAGCCATACCAGGGCCAAGTCCTCAGGAAATCCCCTCCGGATTTATACATAACGAATGCGGGGGTCGACGAAGGCATAAATGATATCAACGATGAGGGTCAACAAGATGAAACCTACAGAGAAGACCAGCGTTACAGCTTGCACCACTTGGAAGTCTCTTCCATTGATTGAGCTGATTATCAGCAGCCCTATCCCGGGCCAGGCGAAAACAGTCTCCACTATCACCGAGCCGGTGAGCAGCACTCCAGCTGTGAGACCGAAGTAGGTGAGGGGAGCGATGGCGGCATTGCGGAGACAGTGTTTCCACAGCACCTTCCACTCTGGCAACCCTTTTATGCGGGCCAACTTCACGTATTCACTGTCCAGGGTATCCAGCATGGAGGAGCGTACCAGCCGCATCATCGCCGCCACCTGGAACGCACTCAAGGTGGCAACTGGCAAGACCATGTGTTCGATCCCGCCTTTCCCTGCTGTAGGAAGCCATTTCAACTCCACTCCAAAGAGCCACATTAGCATTATGGCCGTCCAGAAGCTGGGCGCCGACTGGCCCAGAAAGGCGAAACTCTTCCCGACGTAGTCCCATGGTGTGTCCTTTTTGATCGCTGTCAACACCCCTAGCGCCACCGCCACTACCGAGGCCAGAACCAGGGCTGTCAAAGTCAACTGCAGAGAGGATACCAGCCTGGCCTTTATCAGGTCCATGATGTCTTCCGCGGGCCATTTAAAGGACTTGCCGAACTTCCCCTGTGCGGCATTGCTCACGAAGTTCCAGTACTGGTGGAGGAGCGAATCGTTCAGCCCCCAGTGCTCCTGTATAGCCTCGACCACTTCGGGAGCTGTCTCTAGGGGCACCATCAGCTCTATCGGGTCTCCCGAGAGGCGGCTCAGAACAAAGACGAAGGTGACGACGGCCCAGACGACAAATGCGCCCTGAATCAGCCGGATCAAGATGTAACGTTGCATGTCCTATTTGGCGGCGGGTCAACGCCTCTTCTGTAGGTTGATGGTCATCATGGTGAGGGCTGGAGATAGCCATGACGGGCCAGACGGACCCCCTCGCTGCCAGGAGGACCGGCTAGCCCCATCATATGGCTTGTCCTAGACCCTAGTTCCCTTAAGGCCTTGGGCGACCCGTGGCGTCCTGCGTGATTCCTTGGTCCTTCCCCGGGCCGCCTACTCCGACTTAATTCTTCACTGCCTTGACATATTCCAAGTCTCTGATCCCCAGTATACCCGACGTTTTGTAGTCGGCCACAACGTTGGGGTTTGCCGTAAAGACGATGGGGAGGGAGACTAGGCCCATGATCCCATATTCGTTGAAGACAACGTCGCCGATCTTCTTCAATATCTCGTGCCGCTCGTCCAGGTCAAATGTTGTTGATAGTTCCTCATAAAGGGTATCAACTTCCGCGTTCTCAAAGAACTGGCAGCACACGTTTCTTAACGTTCTTCCGCTGTTGAGATATATCAGCAGGAAAGTGGGTTCTGGTCGAAAGCCACCGTCGATCATTATTGTTACGCCGCCCCATGACGCTGCCCTATGGTGCGGACCGCGACTGGCGTCATCCATGGCCTCCGATTCCACCGGTACGCCGATGGCCTTCCAGTAGTTGTATATGGCCAGGGTCAAGTCTGTTGCCTGGGGCATTTCCGCCTGGATGGCGATCCTGAATTGCACTTTGGACCAGTCCAGGGGTTGGCCGATCTCCGCCTCGGCTTCCTTCAACAACTCCTTGGCGCGCTCCGGGTCGTACCCGTACTTCTCCTCCCAGCGCTCCTCCCACTCCGGGTTCCAACCGCGGCCATTATTCAGGGCTGGATGGAAGGGGAAGTTATAGTTTATGACAGCCTTCCCGTCAAAGATGGTTTCAATGATGGTCTTGCGGTCCACAGCCTTGTTCAACGCCTCGCGTACCTTCTTGTTCACCCACGGGACTTCCGTTGCCGGGTGGAACACGTCAGAGAAGGGCAGGTCTGGGAAAGCCCCCGTCCTCTTGCCCACAAGCTCGGGATAGTATTGGCCGCCGAAAATCACGTAGGGGTTCTGTTGTGGAAGGTTGGAGGCGATGGTAACCATGCCGTTGGCGATGGCAGCTCGCTCCAAGTCTGGAGTTAGCTGGGTGAGGTGAATCTGCCCGGCCAAGAGCATGGCCTGCCTGGTGGAAACTTCCTTGACGCTGAAAATCTGGACCTGGGGGAAGTCGGGTGTCACCCGCCAGTGCTTGTACGGTACTCGTACGTGGAGGATATAGGAACCTGAAGCCCGCTCCACGAACTGGTAGGGTCCCGTACCGACGGGACTGGCCTCCACACCTTCCTGGCCCTCAGCATCCAAGTGGGCCTTGCTCAGCATCAACAGTTCGTTGCGCTGACTCAGGAGCCAATCAAAGTCGATCTGGGGCTCATCCAGCACAAACGTCACCTCGTAGTCGTTCACTATCCTCATGTTATCGTGTACTGCCTGCCACAAGTCTGCCCGGGACGACAGCAACTCAGGCTGAGTCCCATGCAACAGCGTAGCTTCCACGTCTTCGGCGCTGAACTCGCCGTCATCCTGGTCGGTTGCTTTCCTGTGGAACGGGACACCCTTGCGGAGTTTGAAGGTCCACTCCGTCGCCGTCGAGTCGACATCCCAGGACTCGGCCAGCATGGGCAGCAGCTCCCCTTCGAAGCCGAAACCCACCAGGGCTTCATACATGTGAACGACCTGGGGTGAGTTTTGAGAGTTTGACCGGATCGGGTCGTTGGACTCCACATCCATCTCGGTGGCAGCCGCCAGCCGGGTCTCCACGAGCGTCATAGCAGCGGGTGGTTGTGTAGGCGCGGGAGTGGCCGTGGGAGGTATCTGGGCCACAGCCTCGGACACCGCCCGCCGTACGCCCGCGTCAACGGCTGACTTGATTGCCGCTTCCATCTGTTCAGCCGTCAGACCCTCGGGGATTGCAGATATTGCCTGGGTCACTATAGCCTGTACATCCTCAGGGGTTAGGCCCTCGGGGATATTGGAGATTGCCGCGGCCACAATGGACTGTACGTCCTCTGCAGTCAACCCTTCTGGGAATTCGATGCCTGCAATCTGGCTTGCAATATCTCTCTGTACTTGACTGCCGAACTGTTGAGCCAGCGCTGCGAAGTCTAGGGTGGGCTGAGGTGTAGCCGTGGGCTGGGGCGTGGAGGTCGGAGCCACCGTCGCCGCCGGAGGCGTCGCTGCGTCTCCCCCACATGCCACACCTAAGAGCAGCGCTAGAATAAGGGGGAAGACAGCCAGAAACTTGGGACTGCATAACATAGAGGTAATCTTCATTGCTCCCTCCAATAGCGTACTTGGTCAGGTAACTCATATTGTGGAGCGCCCACGGGGAACAGAAATTCCGCCCCGTCCCGTCGGCTCTCATATTCGGCGTATGCTCTACGTTAAACGCAATACGCAATCCGCAATCGGGGTATAAAGTAATCCAATGCGATTCAACTTGTCAACCAATCGACCTACGGCCTCGACTTTTGACGTGCCCGTTGGATGTAGAGCCAGCCCCAGAGCCCAGGACATTCCTGTTAGACCTGCCGCAGCTTGGGGTCCAGCTTGTCGCGAAGCCAGTCTCCGAGCAGGTTCACCGAAAGCACGGTGAGAGCTATGGCCAAGCCAGGGAAGAGCGACACCCACCACCCCGTTTTGATTATCAGGTCTTTGCCGTCGGCCACTATGGACCCCCACGACGGCGTCGGGGGCGGGATGCCCAGGCCCAGGAAGCTCAGCGACGACTCGATGATAATCACGTACCCGATCTGAAGTGTAGCAATGATGATGAGGCTGTTGAATACGTTGGGCAGCACGTGCCGCGCCATGATTCGCCAGCCCGGAGCTCCGGCCACCCTGGCCCTGGCCACATAGTCTTGCTGGACGATGCTCAACGTCTCACCGCGGACCAGCCTCGCATACTGAGACCACAGAAAGCCGACGATGATGGCAATCAACACTCCCATGCCCTGTCCCACCACTATCACCAGCACCAGAGCGACCAGGATGGGAGGCAAAGCCATCGCTATGTCGATAAGCCGGGAAATCACGTAGTCCACCGCCCCGCCGTAATACCCGGCGATGACTCCCAGCAATGTGCCGATTACCCCGGCGATGGATATGACCGCCAGGGAGATAAGCAACGAAACTCTAGCCCCGTGAATCATCCGGGTCAGCAGGCCCCTGCCCAGTTGGTCCCGCCCGAATGGGTAAGCCCAATCACCCTTTACGGAATAGACTACTTGTATATGGTCGCCTACCAGGAACCCGCCTTCGTATACGTTGGCTGCACCTTCTTGAATTCTGACTGTGTGCCGGGTCTGTCGGGACTCGTCGTACAAGACCCACCTTCTGCCCTTGGACTCAACAATGACCTCGGTGTCCCCGGACAGGGTCACGCCATTGGATGCGAACTCCTGGGCAAGAGCCGGAGGTACGACTTCCAAGTCCAGCTGTTCCTGCACTTCTGGGCCCGTTGAAAACAGGAGGCCCGTTTTCAGGCCAGGGACCTGTCCTATTCCTCCCCCGGAGGTCAACCTCTGGGCCTTGTCGATGGCTATTTGAGTTGTATGGTCCTTTTCTTGACCACGTTCGACCACGGTTTTTGTGGTGAATCTGCCGCCTCCTGTCCACGCCGGAGGCTGTTCCCTGAATTTCAGGTCGTTCTTTATCGGGTCGTGGGGAGCGACTATGTCGGCCAAAGCGGCGGGAAGGACCAGCACGGTCAGAAGGAAGAATATGGGTATCACCGGGTATCTCCGCAGTCGGCGATACCCATCGACTATCATAAGTATTGGGACCCATGCCGTTCTTGCTGCAATGGTCGTCATAAGGAGATAACCTGACGCTAGCTGTACCTGATTCGCGGATCGACGTAGGCGTAAAGGACGTCAACGATAAGATTGAGAAGAATGAAGCCGACCGAAATAATCAACACGGAGCCCTGCACGAGCTTGAAGTCTCTTCCTACGGCCCCGGAAACCACCAGCTGCCCCACTCCCGGCCACGCAAATATATTCTCCACTATGACAGACCCGGTCAGCAGAATGCCGGCGGTTATTCCGAAGTAGGTCAGAGGAGCTATGGCAGCGTTCCGCAGACAGTGCTTCCAGAGCACCCTCCACTCCGGCAACCCTTTCAGCCTTGCCATCTTGACGTATTCGCTGTCCAGGGTGTCCAACATGGAGGACCGCACCAGCCGCATGATCGCCGCCACCTGGAAAGCGCCCAGCGTGATGACCGGAAGGACCATGTGCTTGATGCCGCTCTTGCCCGACGTTGGGAACCAGTCAAGCTCTACTGCGAATATCCATATAAGCATTATGCCGGTCCAGAAGGTGGGAGCCGACTGGCCCAGAAAGGCAAAAGTCTTGCCGCCGTAGTCCCACGGGGTGTCCTTCCTGACCGCTGTCAACACCCCCAGACCCACGGCGATGACCGTCGCTATGAACAACGCAGTCCCAACCAGTTGGAACGAGGCGAGGAGCCGGTCCGCCACGAGACGCATGATGTTCTGGCCGGGGAACTTGGTGGAGTCTCCGAAATCTCCCTGAAGGGCGTTGGTCAGGTACGTCCAATATTGGATGACTATCGGGTCGTTGAGGCCCCACTGCTCTCTCAGGCTTCTCTTTCTCTGGGGTCGGCCTCAATGGGGATGATGAGATTGGTCGGGTCTCCGGAAGCCCTGGTCAGGATAAAGACGATGATGGATATGATGAACAGTACGAAGACGCCCTGGGCCAACCGTATAAAGATGTAGCGTTGCATGGCTTTGTCAGGTCACCGTCCTAAAGGCGTCTTAGGGCGGATTCATGTGGCTGATGCGCCTCGACTATGATTAGCGTCCCCGGTCCGGTATAAGGTTTCCCTGTGTCGGCCTATTTTTTCACCGCGACGGCGTACTCCAGGTCACGTATGCCCCAAATGCCGGAGGAGATGTGGTCCTCGATGACGTTGGGGTCGATTGTGAAGTCCATCGGCAGGGAGAACAGAGGAACGGTGGCGTAGCTGTCGAAGAGGTAATTGCCCGCCTCTCGCAGGAGCCTGTCCCTCTCATCAAGGTCCAACTCGGGGATGAGCTGCTCGTACAGGTCGTCCACTCACTCGCTCTCGAAGAAGTGGCAGCACCTGCTCAGCAGGGTTCGTCCACTGTAATAGAAGATTCCTATCATGGACGGCTCTTCCCAACGCTTGGTGCCGTCGGTCCAGGCGACTCCGCCCATGCTTCCGTCAATGATGTGCGCGACAAAGTTGGCGAACTCATCCGTTCTCGACGGTATATCCACTCCGATTTCCTGCCAGTAGCCCAGGACCGCCTGGCCCACGTTGATTACGTGAGGGGCCTCGGGCAGTATGGTGAGCAGGAACTCCATGTTGGACCAGTCTATAGGCCCGCCCAGCTCCGCCTCGACCTCGGCGATGAGCTCCTTGGCTCGCTCCGGGTCGTACCCGTACATCTCGTCGAACCTCTCCTCCCACTCGTCGTTCCAGCCGGGAAGAGTCCGGTGATAGGGGTTCACCATCATGCGCTCGCCCTTGCCGCCCAGGATGGTGGCTTGAAGCTCGTCGCGGTTGACCGCTCGGTTGAGCGCTTCCCGGATTCTGACGTCAACCCAGGGCACCTTTGTGGAGTCATGCAGCATGTCTGAATAGGGAAGGTCAGGCTGAGTTCCCTTCCGCCCCGCATTCGGTTCAGGGTGGAAGTTCCCTCCGAACAAGGTGTAGTGGTTGATCATGGGAATCTCGGAGGAGATGACCCGGTATCCCTGGTCGACGGCCGTCTTCTCCAAGTCGGGCGGAAGCTGGGCCATGTGGATTTCTTCAGCCAGCAACATGGCCAGCTTGGTTGCGGGCTCGGCAACGATGTTCATCTGGAGTTCCGGGAAGTCGGGGGTCTGCCTCCAATGGTCATTGGGGACCCGCTCGAAAAGAATATGGGAGCCCGAACGAAAACCAACACGGCGTAGACGACGGGCTTGTTCTGGCAGCCGTCGTGTCACATTTTTGCCGAATGCCGTAGGCGCCATGACATACCCTAGGCTCAGCCTCTGGGGTATACTAGGCGTCGCTCCCATGGCAGACCGCTATTCCATCCAAACTCCGGCCGGGCGCCCCCGGATACGCACTTTTCAAGCCCTGTACCACCCGTCGTTCCGACGTCTATACCCTGCTGCATGGCTGTTCTATCTCTATCGAATGATGGAAATCACGACCGCGTCGTGGTTCGTCCTGGAGAAGACGGAGTCTCCGCTGATGGTGACCCTGGTGGGGGTGAGCCGGTTGGCCCCCATGCTTTTGCTGGGGATGGTGGCCGGCAGCCTGGCTGACCGCTTCTCCAAGAAGTTTCTCATGGGAGGCTTCCAGCTGGTCAACCTGGCGGTCGCCGTAGTTTTGACCATCTTGGTCTTCATTGACGCCATTGAGGCATGGCACATCTTTCCGGCCATGTTCATCACGGGAGTGGCTTCGACAGTGGACTTTTCTTCCAGGAGGTCCTTCTACTCGGACCTATTCACCGACTCGCGGGTGGTCAACGCCATAGCGTTGGACTCGGCCGCAGCCACCGGATGCAACATGCTGGGGCCCATCCTTGCCGGGGCTATGATTGGCGTCACCGGATATCAAGGAGCGTTTCTCTTCATGTGCACCGCATCGGCGGTCGGATTTGTGTTTCTCTCGACCGTCAAGGCCCCATATTCCCGCACGACAGAGAGGAGGTCGGTGGGAGTAGCCGAGCAGGTCGTGGAGAGCTTGAAGGCCGTACGTTCCAACCAAACGCTGTGGGCCGTCGTCATAGTGACCATCTGCCTCAACTTCTTCGGGTTCCCCTTTATGCAGATGGTGCCTGTTATCGCCAAGGAGACCCTCAACGTCGGGGAGCTGGGGTTCGGCATACTGTTCGCCGCCGTTGGAATCGGCTCCTTTTCGGGCACTATGCTCATCGCGACCCGGGGAGTCAGAAGACCGGGTGCCGTGTTCGCTCTGGGGGCCATGGTAATGCTGATGGGGGTATCGGTTTTCGCAACTTCAAACATCTATATATTGTCCTTCTTCCTGCTGCTGATCGTGGGGATAGGCATGTCGGGGTTCGCCAACATGCAATCGTCCATCACTCTCCAGGCGGCGCCCCCTGAAATGCGAGGAAGAGCTATGGGAGCGGTTGCCCTTGGCATCGGGACCGCCATTCCGGGGCTGCTCATCGCGGGGACGTTGGCAGAGGCTTTGGGGCCGCAGGTCGCCTTGTTGAGCATGTCGCTGGCCGGGGTGGGCGCCGTGGGCCTGGCCTTCTGGAGGCTTCCCATACTCCGCCAACGGTAAGTGGGCATTCCCGCTCGGACGGTGGAAATCCTATCCGTGGGCGATGAAACGCCAGTTGATTTACACTGGGAGGTTCCTCAACGACCTTTCGCTGATGTCGGGGTGGCGCTCCACCTCGCCTGCGGTGAGGCTCAGCAATGGACCAGCCATTGCCTCAGGCGAGAACATCTCGTCGTCGACGGCGGTCCGCCTGTTTCTTCCCCGGCTCCGACGTGAAACGGAGCTAGTTGAGCGCCACGGGCAGCTGCTTGAGCGAGCGGAAGACTATACTGGGCTGGTACTCGTACTCGACAGGGTCCAGGGTCATCTTGGGGAACCGTTCCACCAACGCTTTGAACGCCTCCTGCCCTTCCAGCCTTGCCAGAGTGGCTCCCAGGCAGTGGTGGATGCCCGATCCGAAAGCGACGTGCCTGTTTGGGTGGCGCGTTATGTCGAATCGGTCCGGCTCTTCGAACATGTTGGGGTCCCGGTTGGCCGAGGATATGAACCAGCGTATTCGCTCGTTGGTCTTGAGTACCTTGTCCCGCATCTCGACGTCTTCCGAGGCGATGCGGGTTATGGACTTAACGGGAGGGTCGTACCGCAGGCACTCTTCGGTGGCCCTTACTGTCATTTCCGCAGGGTCCTGCTGGAACAGGTCCCACTGGTCCCTGTTTTCTAGAAAAGCCTTGGTCCCGTTGCAGAGCAGGTTGATGGTGGTCTCGTGCCCCGCCAACAGCAACAGCGAACAGTTGACCAGCACCTGATGCCTGGTGAAGGCGCCCGCTTTCTCGCCGCTCGCCAAAACCGATATGAAGTCGTCGCCCGGATTCTCTATGCGCTCATCCACCAGCGGGGACACGTACTCGACCATGGACTTCATGCCGTCCACAACGTAGCGCATCCGGTCCGGCTCTCCTCGGAACAGGTTGAGCAGATTTTCAGCGATGGCCCGAATGGCTGGCCTGTCCTCATGGGGGACGCCCATCATCTGGGCGATGACCAGCACGGGAAGAGGAGTGGCGAAGTCCCTCATCACCTCCATGCTCCCCTTGCTTTCGACCTCGTCCAGAAGCTCTTTTATGGCGCTCTGCACCAGAGGGCGCCAAAGTTCCATAGCCTTGGGCGTGAAGTAGCCGTGGACGATTTTGCGCATGTCGAAGTGGGCCGGCCTATCATGCTGGATGAACTGGTCACCCTGGTATTCCTTGGCGAAGTCATACAGCGAGTTGTCCGATTCGTATATCTCCGGGTACGGGGGCTTGGGATCATTCTTGAACACCGCCGACGAAAAAAGCTCGTGGTGGCGAGTCACCCACACGAGGTCGTCGTGGCGGGTAATGTCCCACACCTCGTACTTCTCGTTCCAATGGACCGGGTCTTCCTCGCGCATCATGCCGTAGTACCAATACGGGTCGGCTATAACGTCCTGGGCAAACTCGTTGTCGTGGATGGTCTTTATCATGTTCCCCTCCCCGGCGGGATGTGCATCAAAAATAATCGGGATTTATGGGTTCTGTCAATCCGATGTCGGGACCCAAATCAGTCGGCGCGGGGTATGGTGAAGCTGAAGGTGGAGCCGGACCGCTCCTCACTTTTTACGTCTACGTCGCCCCCGTGAAGCTGCACGATGTGCTTGACAATGGCAAGACCCAATCCCGTGCCCTCATCTCTCCGGGAGCGGTCAACCTTATAGAACCGCTCGAAAACGTGGGGAAGATGCTCAGGCGATATGCCAACGCCGGTGTCTCGCACCTCCACCGTTAAGTTGTCGCCGGAGGGCGCCGCCCACAAGCTGACGGCCCCGCCGCTGGGCGTGAACTTCAGTGCATTGTGGACCAGGTTCACCAGGACCTGCCTGATCTTCTCCCCGTCGCCGATCGCGGGAGGCAGCGATTCCGGGGTCTCCACAGTTATGGCGACGCCCCGGAGCAGAGCGGCCTCCTTCATGTTGTCCTGGACTTCTCTTAGGAGAGGAGGCATTTGAATCGGATACAGGTGAAAGGGCGCCTGGCCGCTCTCCAGCCTGGACAGCTCAAGGAGCTCGTCGGCCATGTTGATCATTCTCTCCAAATCTCCCTCGATGCGCTGGAGGAAGTTGTGGGCCGTGTCGGGTTCAGAGACCGCCCCGTTCTGCAAGGTCTCCACCGCGGCTTTGATGGAGGCAAGGGGGTTGCGAAGTTCGTGGGACACGTTGCTGACGAACTCCCGCCGGGTTGTGTCGAGCCTCCGGACACGGGTAAGGTCGTGGAGCGTAAGAATGGCCCCGGACCTGCCGGTGTCGTCACCAAGAGGTATGGCTATCGCGCTGACGAATCGCCGGGGCCGGTGCTCCACCTCTCCGAATTGGAGTGCGTTGGTTTCTAACGATCTAGAGACAAGCCTGTGCAATTCATGGTCGCGGGCCAACTCCATGAAGCTCCGTCCCAGCACATCTTTGCGATCGACCTCCAGAAGCTCACGCGCCACCTGGTTGACCAGTTCGACGCCTCCCTCCGGCCCTATCATGACGACTCCGTCAGCCATAGTTTCCAGAATAGCCGACAGCTTGTTCCTCTCGGATGACAGGTTTTGGATTGTCCTGCGGAGCGTAGCGGCCATGTTGTTGAAGGCGTCAGCCAAGTCCAGAGTTTCATCCTGTGTCAGGGACTCGACTCTGTGCCCCAAGTCACCCCCCGAAAGTCGCCTTGCGCCTTCCGTGACTGACCTGACGGAACGGGAAGTGCGCCGGGAGAGGAAATATCCAATGGCGAGGGCAGCGACCGTTGCCGCGATGGTGGCGACGGCTGCGGTGATGATTACCGGTCCCAACTCAGCATTAGGTTCGGACCTTCTTACCAGCAAGACCACGGCGACGCTCGCGCCGACCATCACGGAAAGGGCCAGCACAGCATTGGCCAACCCCAGCCGCCACTGAAGAGACCTGGGAAACATTATCCCTGGAAACGGTACCCGACGCCCCTGACGGTGACAATTCTTTTGGGGCTGCCTGGGTCGTCCTCGATCTTCTCCCGCAGCCAGCGGACGTGAACGTCCACCGTGCGCATGTCTCCCACGAAATCGTACCCCCACACCTGGTCCAGTATCTGGTTCCTGGTGTATATGCGGCTGCGGCTCTGCATTAGAAGGGCCAGCAGGTCAAACTCCCGCGGCTTCAGTTCCAGGGACACATCCCTGAGAGTGACCTCATGGCTGGTCAGATTCAGCTCGAGGTCGCCGTCAACCAACACCTGGGCGCTTTCGGAGTGCCGTGAAGGGGCACGTCTCAGCATAGCCTTCGCCCTGGCCACCAGCTCCCTCATGCTGAAGGGCTTGACCACGTAGTCGTCGGCGCCCAGTTCCAGCCCCACGACCCGGTCTATCTCCTCAGCCTTGGCCGTGAGCATGAGAATGGGTACGTCGCTGCGTCGGCGGAGAGTCCTGCACACCTCCAACCCGTCTACGCTGGGCAGCATGATATCCAAGATGATCAGATCGGGGTCGAATTCCCGGGCCATTGCAAGTCCCCGTTCACCGTCAGCGGCGGTCGACACCTGGAAACCTTCTTGCTCCAGGTTGTACTTGATGGCCTCAGTGAGATTCTCTTCGTCGTCTACTATCAGGACAGTCCGAGAAGTCAATCCAACGTCTCCTTCCCTCTCGCCTATTATAATGCCATTTGGGAATAATGCCATTTTGGAGCCGTAGAAGACTGCCCAGACTTTTTGCGGGCCGTGCGGCTCCCTGCGCCGTGGGATGCACTCAAATCGTTCATGTCATGGTATATTGTGTCCACCAATCTGAAGACCTTTGAATAACCTGCCTCATACCGGCGAAAACCGCTATCCAGGGTTTCCTCCAAAATGGGGAAACGCCCTCACCCAAACCCTCTCCCGATGGGAGAGGGGGTTAAGCAAAGGTCTCCCTCTGAGGAACATTGTATGAGCAAACTCAAGTTCGGACTATGGGACGGTTTCGAGGCGCAAGAGATCTCCAAGTGGCCCAGTCCCGGAGACGTTTATCGGAGCCGCATACGCGAAGTGGAACTGGCTGAGGTCCTTGGGTACGAGTACTACCACGTCATCGAGCACCAGAACACAACCATCGGCCACGTGACGGCGCCCTGCGTATACCTGGCCGCGGTGGCGCAGCAGACCAACAAGATACGTCTCGGCACCATGGTCAACCTGCTCCCCTACCACAATCCTATACGTCTGGCGCAGGACGCCGCCCTATTGGACCAGCTTTCCGCGGGCAGGCTGGAATTCGGTACGGGGCGGGGTAGCTCAGAGCATGAGTTTTCCCGGTGGGGCCTTCCCTACCAACACCGGACCGAAATGGCCTACGAGGCCTTGGAAATAATAATCAAGGCGTGGACCGAGGACTCGGTGACATACGAGGGCCGCCACTGGCAGCTGGACGAGGCCCTGCCGGTCCCCAAGCCCTACCAGAAGCCTCACCCACCTGTCTGGGTGGGCTGCCACAGCCCCGAGACCATAGAATACGCCGCCAAGAACAACTACAATGCCGCTCAGAACCTGGACGTAGACTCGGTCATCGCCGACAAGTTCGACTATTATCGGAAGGTGTGGAGAGAATCAAACCACGAAGGCCCAATGCCCAAGACCTTCCTGATGCGTGCCGTACATGTCGCCGAAACCGACGCCATCGCACGCGAGGAAGCCAGGGTGGCGTTGGCATACCCACATTTCCTACAGACACAGGCCGTGGCCGCGACCCGAAAGGGATATAACCGGAGAAATGACACCGAAACTTTTCAGGAGCTAGGGCGGGTATTCAGGGAGATGACGGCGTCCCTCGACTTCTGGCTGGACCACGGCCTTGCCATAGTCGGCAGCCCCGACACGGTGGTCAGAAAGCTGGAAGAGCAGCAGAAGCACATAGGCTACGACATCTTCAGCGCCAACCACCGAATCGGACCCATGCCCAACGAGGTCGCTTACAAGTCGGTCAAAATGTTCGGAGAGTACGTAATCCCCGCATTTGCGTAGCCCGCCGCCCGTTTAAGACGGCTATGTGTTTACGCTCCTGTCGAACTCCGGGTCCTTCTTCTCCAGGAACGCTTTGGGGCCTTCCGTCGCGTCTATGTACACCCCAGGCTTGGCCGGGAACCAGTAGAAGAGGTCCTTACTGAGAGAGTCCATCTCGTAGCTGGCAATGTCCCGACCCCTGTATATCAGCTCCTTATGCGCCCTGACCGAGGGCTGTCCGAGAGTGCACATGTACTCAGCCCACTCCATGCACTCATCCATCAGCTTGGCGCCCGGCACGACCTTGTTTACGAAACCTATTTCGTAGGCCCTCTTCGCGTCGATGTTGCGTCCCCACATCAGCATCTCGCAGACCACCCCGATGGATATCTGGTATTCCAGCCGGGCCCCGAAACCCGCCGACAGGTTCCATTTAACTTCAGGAAGGCCGAATGTGGCGTGTTCGGCGGCGATTCGTATGTCGCAGTTCTGGGCCAACGACCAGCCTCCCGCGAGGCAGTACCCGTTTATGGCGGCGATGGTGGGCTTCCAGGTGGGTATGGTGGGGTGGGGTTTACGGGGGGCGTAGCGCTTGTGGCTGCGGAAGGCGCCTCCCCGGACGTCGCCCTCCACGTCCTCCTTCATGTCATGCCCGGATGAGAAGGATATGTCGCCGCGGCCCGTCAATATGGCCACCCATAGGTCCTCGTCCTCGTTGAACCGCTCCCATTCCTGGGCTAGGCGGTCCATAAACTCCTGGCTCATGGCGTTTCGCCTCTCCTCCCGGTTGATGGTCATCGTGAATATGTGGTCATTTGCTTCCGTGAGAAGAATATCCTTGCCTGTGATCATGTCCGCCTCCTAAGCCGTTTACTTGGCGTGTCATATACGTCCTCGTCAGATTCCTAAATGGGGTCGTCGTCTCTGATGGGGATGGACACCATCGCCCGGGGTCCGTTGACGATTTTGGCGGTGTGGCCCCGGCCCGTCCTGTCCTCGGCCAGCATTATGTCGCCTTTCTTCAGGGTGACGATGGAGCCGTCGGCAAAGCCGATTTCCACTTCGCCGAACAGGGTGATGACGAACTGGCGTCTAGACGCCGTGTGGAAGTCCATCCACCGGCCTTCCGGAACGACGTGGAAGACCATCTCGCCGTCCGGCTGGAGCTTGACGCTCTGGGGGCCGAACTCAGTGGCCGGCACAGCGATCTCTTCGTAGTGGGACTCACCGTCGTCTCCCGAATACACACGGATAATCACGATTCGCCTCCTTTGGGGAAATGCCGGACAGGGGAACCTCCGGCGGGCCGATTGTATGAAGGGGGCGGCGGGGAGTCAAGCAAAGAAGCCCGGCCCGGCGGCCTAAACCGCCGGGCCGGCTCTTCAGGTGGTCCTTTCTTGAAAAGCTAGGGAGCTGATGCCCTAGACGGAGACCAGTTCAGGCGTCGAGGCCGACATTTTCTGGATTTCCGGGAGCACTTCCTTGGCGAAGAGGCGCATGCTCTTCTCAGCCTTGTCTATCGGTATGCCGCCAAACCGGAAGACGCCGAACATCTCGGAAGGGCTGGTGTTGTCGATGACATTCCTGATTTTTTCAAGGCACTGCTCCGGGGTGCCCCAGATTTGGGTGCGAGTGTAGTTCTCCTGCCCGCCTGATTCGGCATGTTGCTCGCGGGTCTTTTGCAGCAACAATTCGGCCCGCTCGCGGTAGTGGTCGTATCCGGTGATGGTCTTGAAGTGATCGGGGTCGTCGGCCTCGTAGTGGACGGTGGACGTGTAGGACATGTTGGGCATGTACACGCGCGCCCCTTCTCGGGCCTCTTCCTCCGTCTCGGCGCAGTAGATGAAACATCCGGATATGGGAGGCATGTAGCCCAGGCCCAACTCTCGACGCCTGCTGTTGAAGTAGGCGACGTCGTTGGCGTATTCTTCCCAAGTCTTCTGGGGGATGATGAGCATTCCCATGTCCATCTCGGCGGCCCTGCGCACCGACGCCTCGCTCTGTGCCGCAACGTACGTCAGCCTGCCGAAGTCCTTGGACCTGGGCCGGGGCCTTATGCTCATCTCGGGGTATTGGTAATACTTTCCGTCGTAGGAGAAACGCTCCTGGGTCAGGGCTTTCCTGACTACCTCGTGCGCTTCTACGAACCTGTCCGTGGCCTCGCTCATGGACACGCCGAACGGGTCATATTCCCTGCGGGCGGCGCCTCGACCGAAACCTAGAATCATCCGCCGGCCCTGAGTCATGCAGTCCAGCATGGAGAACTGCTCGGCGACTCGCACCGGCTGGTGCCAAGGGAGCACCACGACCATAGTCCCTAGCGCCACCTTCTCGGTACGGGCGGCGAACCAGGTCAGCAATTGGAGCGCATTGGGCACCATCGTGTAGGGGGTGAAGTGGTGCTCGACGGTCCAGAGCGAATCGTACCCCAGGGGTTCCACGAGGTCGGCAAGGGCCAAATCTTCGAAGTACATCTGGCCGTCGGGCTCGTTGGGACTCCTGTCGAACCCCCCCTCCAGAAACCTGCCCCAATCGTTGAAGTTCTGACAAAATATAGATACGCCGAATTCCATTTTGGTATACCTCCAGACTACCTTTCTAACAATTCCAACAACATGCCCCCACCGTCTTGGCGGGCGGGCGCCATTGCATTTCCATCCCGAAAATCAGGTCAAGGAACGTCCTCGACCGCCCTTTAGCTGGCCTTTGCCTGGTTCTTGAAGTGGGGCATGACGTCTTTTCCGAACCACTCCAGTTGCTCCAGGGACAAGGACAGGGGCGACCCCATGCTGGTCACGCCTATGTTCAGCTCCTCCAGCCCCGGGAACCTCTTCTGTATGCTCTCTATCTCTTCAATGATCTGGTCCGGCGGGCCGATAATCCACTGCCCCTGTTCCACGGCATCCTCTATAGTAGGCAGTCCCGCCGTCGGCGCCCTGCGCCGGTCTCCCATCGCGGCTATCTGCTCCGGGGTCAACCCCGCCACGAATCCCAAGGGCCCGAACATCTTCATGTTTTCCTGGAATATCTTCCGTCCCTGGTCCATGGCTTGTTCTCTGGAGTTGGCCATGAAGATGGAGAAGCTGATGATCAGGCGGCCTCCCCGCTCGGTTTCTATACCGGCGTTGGCCAAAGTGGCCCGCCACCGGTCGACCACGTCATCGGACGCTCCACCAATGGCGGCCCCGCCACCGACAATCCCTTTGATGCCGTGTTTCACCATGAAGTCCATGGCTCTTTGGCTGGCGCTTACTACGGGCTGGTAGCACTCCACGGGCAGGCGCTTTGGCCTGGGCACCAGGGTAATCTCCTTGAGGTCGTAGCCCCTGTAGGGCACGTCGGGCGGAAGGTCGTAATGCTTTCCGTGGTGGGAAAAGGACTTCTCATTGAAGGCCTTGAAAAGCACCTCGACCTGCTCCTCGAAAAGCTCACGGTTGGCCTGCTGGTCCAGTATGGGCGAACCGAATGTCTCAACCTCCCGGCTGTGGTATCCGCGGCCCACTCCGAAGATGATCCGGCCATCGGTCAGGTGGTCGGCGGTGGCGTAGTCCTCGGCGAGCCTCAACGGGTGCCACATCGGGTTTATGTTGAATCCACAGCCGAACTTGATTTGTTTGGTGACCTGGGCCATGTGGACGTAAAGCATCAGCAGGTTGGGGATGCACTCATAGCCTTCCCTCTGAAAATGGTGTTCGGCGGCCCAAAAGGTGTCGTACCCCAAGTCGTCCATGAGTCTGATCATCTTTTCAGACTTTTCGAAGACTCCAGCCAACCTCGAATCGGAATACCACCGGTCATTCGCCGGCGTGCCGTCGAGGCCTATGTCCTCCATGTCTATGTTGCCGGCATAAAGACTGCCGAACCTGGTTATCATCTCCGCTCCTCCAAATCAGCATTAAGACTTCCAAGCGGCAGCGTGGCCCGCTTTGAAGCGCCCGACAGGTTCAGGGAGTAAAATTATTATACCCGTATGGTCAAGGCGTCGGGGCGACTAGGGCAACCGTTGCACGTATGGGACACACGGCTAATCGGAACTCTTCACCGCGTGCCCTCCGAACTGTCGGCGCATGGCCGCCAGCAACTTGCCTGCAAAGGGTTGGTCCTGACGGGAGCGGAACCTGGCCTGCAAAGAAGCGGTGATGACGGGTAGGGGGACGCCCAGGTCCACCGATTCCTGCACTGTCCAGCGCCCCTCTCCCGAGTCCTCTACGTAGGACTGGATGCCCTCCATCACAGGGTTCTCTACCAAGGCACGGGACGTCAGCTCCAACAGCCAGGACCGCACCACGCTTCCGTGGCTCCATATGCGGGATATCTGGGCGATGTCCAACCCAAAGTCTCTCTTAGCCTGAAGAAGCTCGAATCCTTCCGCGTAGGCCTGCATCAAGCCGTATTCGACACCGTTGTGAACCATCTTTACGAAATGCCCCGCCCCGCTGGGTCCTACACGGCCGTAGCCCCGGTCGGGGCCGGGAGCCAGGGTTTGAAAGATGGGTTCGAGTCTTTCGAACGTCTCTTCATCGCAGCCGACCATCAGGCTGTATCCTTCCGTGAGGCCCCATATGCCCCCGCTTGTGCCCACGTCCACGAAACGTATTGAACGCTCCGCCAACTTTTTGGCCCTGCGGAGGGTGTCCTTGTAGTTGGCGTTGCCGCCGTCGATGATTATGTCGCCGGGAGACATCAGTTCCGCCAACTGATCGATGGTGGCCTCGGTCGCGTCCCCCGCCGGAGCCATTATCCATACTGCCCTCGGCGCCGTGAGTTCCTGCAACAACCCCGACAGGGACGAGGCGGCGACTGCGCCATGCCCTCGGCTGGCTTCCACCGCGTCGGCGCTTATGTCGTAGACTGCCACCCGATGACCTCCGGCAAGGAGACGCTGGGCCATATTGGCCCCCATTCGCCCCAGCCCAATCATGCCAAGCTCCATTGCTCCTCCGTAAAACAACTCAACGTATTGCCAGAACGGGCCTGTACCTAGCCGTCACCGCTTGCCCGGTCAATGATTTTCTGGGCCGTGATTCTGACTTGAGACGGCTCCAACACTACCCAGTCGGTGCGGAGACCAGCCACGTCGCTTAGACCCGGACGAGTCCATTCCGTCGGAGTCACTAAGACCCACATTCCGGCGGCAAGGGCCGCCGTCGCCCCGATGGCCGAGTCCTCCACCGCCAGGCACTCACGCGGCTCCAGTCCCAACCCTTCAGCCGCGCGCAAATATATCTCAGGATCGGGTTTGGGCCGGCTGACGTTCTCCACCCCCAACACGAGTTCCATTCTCCCATGCAGGTCGAGAGCCTCCAATATTTGCGCCGCTTCATGGGAAAAGGAGGATGTGGCCAGCGCGAGCCGCTGTCCCTGGGCGGCGGCCCACCTGGCCAGGTCCACGTTGTGGGCAATGCTGTTGTCCACAACGAACTGTGGGTCCGAAATCATATCCTGGTACATGTTGACCCTCATGGCTTCCAACGCCTGCCAAGGCTCGTCCACGCCGTAACGGAGCATAAGCTTCCCACAGGCGTCTTCCAGGCCGAAATACTCCACGAAGCCCCGACAAATGGCTTCCCTGGGCTTGCCGATGTACTTGACGTACTCGTTCGTGATTCGCCTCCGGTCCACGGGCGCCGAGCTTAGCTGGGCGATCAAGTCGGCATAGACCCCCTCGTAGAGCCTCTCGGAGTCGATGAGGGTGCCGTCCATGTCGAATATGAAGGCTTTTATCAACGAGCGCAGGCCTCACTGGAGATTAAGAAAAATCCGGCTATGCCCCGAACCAGCTTCTGCCAAGTCAAGGGCCGTGGCTTCACGCCGTCTCTTCCAGCCGACGAGTCGACTCCAGCAGGGAGTCGACTCCGGCGTATCCGGGGCCGGTGTGAGTCATCCTGCGGTTGGCCGCCGTGAGGGCGCTCATGTCGCCCAACGCCTGGGCGGACGCCAGCGTACCGAAGGTGTATGGGGAGCCGGGAATGGGCAGGTCGGGCACCGTATCAGGAGGCGTGAGAATGAAGACGCCCGAATTCGGGCCTCCCTTGTGCAGCTGGCCAGTTGAATGAAGGTATCGCGGTCCGTATCCGAAGGTGGTTGCCCTCCTGAATCTCCTCATGACAGCTTCCCTCAGTTTTGCGACGGCTTGGTCCATCTCCGGTGTTCGATCCGCATAGGCAAGAAGAGCGAGGTAATCCCCGTTACCCAGGCTCTCCAACGTTTCCCAGCAGAATTCTGAGTCCATCTCAGGGAGGAGTTCGGTGGACTGCCATTGCTTGATGATGCGGTCCGTCATGTCCTTGGCGGACTGTACGTCAGGTTGGTCGAAGGGGTTTATCTTCAGAATGGACCCGGCTATAGCCACGGCCGTCTCCCATAGGTAGAACTGGCCTCCAAAGTCGTGCACATCGTTCAATTCCAGTCTGAGGACCGGATGTCCGTCGGATTCAAGGGCCTTAAGCGCCATGTCTGTATCATGGTTGTCGTCGCTGGCCAGACGCAGGTGTACGAACAGCCTGTCGCCGCCGTATGCTTCCGGCCCCAACAGGGGCTCTCCCGCCACGGGTATGATTCCCTTCCCCTCTTTGCCTGTGCTTTCGGCTGCCAGCTGCTCTATCCACAGTCCGATGCTCTCTATCCCCGTGGAGGGCACAAGGGTAATCTTGTCCCGTCCACCGAGGGCCAATGCTCCCATAGCCGCTCCCAACCATGCAGCGGGATTGTGCTCCAAGGGGACGTCGGGGCCGCATACTGCCGCTGTCTTTACAGCAGACTCCAGGAGTTTCTCAACATCCATTCCCGCCAGAGCCGCCGGGACCATGCCGAAGTTGGACAGCACGGAATAGCGGCCTCCAATGTCCGGCGGGTTCAAAAAGACCTTCCGGAATCCCCGCTCATTGGTAAGCAATTCCAGAGAAGTCCCTGGGTCGGTGACGGCCACGAAAGAGGCGCCCGCCTTGGCGTCCCCTAACCGTTTTACCGCCAGTTCCCTGAAGTATGCATAGAGGGACATGGTTTCTATGGTGCCGCCGGACTTGGACGACACTACGAATAAGGTCCGCGCCGGGTCTATCGACTCCTCTGTCCGCCGAATGGAAGAGGGCACGGTCGAGTCAAGGACGATGAGCTTGGGATAACCTGCGGCGTGGCCCAGTGACCGGCTCAGAGCCTCTGGCCCCAGGCTGCTGCCTCCCATGCCCAGCAGGACCACGTGGTCGAATGAGCCTGCGGCGTCTGCGGCGAAGGCCTTCAGCTCAGTCAGCTTGCGGGTCATCTCCTGGGGAACAGTAAGCCAACCGAGGCGGTTGGAGATTTCCGTCGGATCAGGTTTCCATACCGTATGGTCACGGTCCCACATTCGACGAATCGTGCGGGCCTTCTCAAGACCCGTGAGTCCATCACGCACCTGCTCGATATGGCCGCCCAGACCGCGTGTGAGGGTCTCGATGGACAGCGACCTCTGAGTTATTCCGCCGCTAGCGTGAGTCATCAACGGGACTCCAGCTTGTTGAAGACGTCCAGAGCTGCTATCCGATAGCACTCGGCCAAGGTCGGGTAGTTAAACGTGTTGTTGATGAGAAAGTCCAGGGTGCCGCCGAGACCCACAATCGCTTGGCCTATGTGGACAAGCTCTGAGGCTCCTTCTCCTATTATGTGAACCCCCAGTATCTTGCGAGTCTCACTGTGCACCAAGAGCTTCAACGTTCCCACCGGGTCGTTGAGGATCTGGCCTCTGGCCGTCTCCCTGTAACGGGCCAACCCCACCTCATAGGGCACGTTCTGACGGGTCAACTGTTCCTCGGTGCCCCCCACCATCGATATTTCCGGGATGGTGAAAAGAGCATAGGGGATGGTGTCTGCCATTTGGCAAAGCTCGATTCCCAGGGCGTGGCAAGCCGCAATCCTGCCCTGTTCCATCGACGTGGACGACAGCGCGGGAAATCCGACCACGTCGCCGACGGCATATATGTGGGGGACTTCCGTCTGGTAGAAGTCGTTCACGGGAATGCGTCCCCTGGAATCGGCCTCGAGACCCACGGCTTCCAGTCCCAGTCCCTCGGTGGCGCCGTTGCGTCCCACGGTATATAACAGCACTTCCGACACGATGCGTTTGTTGCTCTCCGTGTAAGCGGTCACCGTCGAGGAGTCTGCCTCAACGTGGGTGACCTCTTCGCCCAGCCGGAATATGACCCCATGCTGGCGGAGGTGGTACAGGAGCGCTTCGAGAATCTCCCTGTCCAGAAACTCCAAAATGTCTCGCCGCTTATCGACTACCGTAGCCTCAACGCCGAGTGTGGCAAATATGGCGGCGTACTCCATGCCTATGGCGCCCGCCCCGACTATCGTGACGGTCCGGGGGATCGACTCCAGGTTGTAGACGTGGTCCGAGTCTATAACCGAACGCCCATCGACTGGGATTTTGGAGGACCTCGCCGGCGTGCTTCCGACCGCAATGATTATCTTGTCTGCGCAGACCGTCGTGCGGTCTACCGGGCCTTCTACCGGACCGTCAATCTCCACTTCGTTAGGTGAAGTCAGCCTGGCCTTTCCTTCATACATAGCGACCCGGTTGCGATTGAACTGGCTCCGCAGCACCTGTATCTCGTTCTCGACGACGTGGTCGCAACGGAACGTCAGGTCCTGGATGGATATGTCTTCCTTGACTTTGTAGCTTACTCCGTAGACTCCCCGCTGCCTGAATCCGGTCAGGTGCAGCACCGCCTCTCTCAAGGCCTTGCTGGGAATGGCTCCCGTGTTTACCGACGCTCCTCCCAACGCCTGGGTCTTCTCCACTACGGCGACCCGCATGTTAAGTTTTGCAGCCTGAATCGCCGCGCCGTGACCGGCCGGTCCTGAACCTATAACCAGTACGTCGTAGTGTTCCATATCTCGACGGTGACCCGTTCAAAAGGGAGCGGAGTCCGTGGCTGTTTCGATACTACAACCCGCAGTTTAACGTGTCCACCAGCCTACGGCCCATTTATGTCAACTTCAACCGAGCCTGAATCAGCCGAGCGTCCATAAAGCCGAGCATCGCAATAAGTCGTATTAACTAGTGACAGCGCCGAAGATGTTGGGCAAGGGACTCGTCCATATCGGTTGGCGCTGGGAACGGGTGGGAATACAATAGGTCAGCTTATTCCATGGGGCAAAGGACAAGTGTGAGATGTTGTCGATGCTAGGAAACGCCCGCTTGATGCAGGGCTTGTTCAAAGACAAGCCTTTCAAAAGCTACATAGTCCCTCTGTTAATGGGAGGGGTCGCCCTGGCTGTGGCCGTCGTGGGAGGAATGATAGTGGGTGGGGAGAGCGGTGTCGGCGGCATCAACGGGTTCGTCGAAAAGCTGTCCGGAAACTCTACCACCAAGCTGGGAGATATCGCCCCAGCGAGATTCGGATTCGCTTTTGCAGCCGGAATGGTGGCGGCGGTGAACCCGTGCGGTTTCGCAATGCTTCCGGCTTACCTGAGCCTGTATCTGGGCACAAACGAGGGACAGGAGACCCGGAAGTTTGCATTGCAACGCTCTAACTTGCCCTCGGATTCGGTAGGTATAGACGGTCCCATAGATGCGACTGACATCATATCTCCAGCTCACTTGTGGATGATAAGGTCGGGTGCAGCGCTTAGCTTCCTCATTTTTGTCGTCGCCGGCCAAGTTCTTCTATGGCAATGGTTCCGTGAGGATGTGCACATCGCACTGAGAATCATCTACAGTGTGGTCACCGTCGGCAATACGATCTTAGTTCTAGCTTTAACTGGGTCGCGAGTTCGGCAACACGGCGCCCAATACGAATTAGAATTCTGGAGCTCGTTATGGTACAACGCCAAGACAATAGCGAAGGCGCTGCTGGTAGGGCTGACGGTCTCCGCGGGATTCCTGCTGCTGTTCGGAGCCATCGGACTCATAATCGGTGGCGGGGGTGAACTCGTCAGGGACGCCCTGCCCTGGATAGGACTCATCGTTGGAGGCCTGCTTGTGTGCCTCGGGGCTTGGATGCTATCGGGAGGCAAGTTCTACTCCAATTTCGCCACCCAGGCGGCGTCCAAGATAGGCAACCCGAACCAGGTCAGCATAAAGGGCTACTTCCTCTTCGGCCTCAGCTACGGCATCGCATCCCTAAGCTGCACGCTGCCAATATTCCTGGCGGTGGTGGGCACGAGCCTAACTGTATCGGACGTGCCCTCAGCGCTGGGGCAGATGGCCTTATACGGTGTGGGCATGGGAGTGGTCATCATCGTGTGCACCATCGGCATTGCCATATTCAAAGAGGCGATGGTGGGCGCCCTCAGAAAGGTCCTCCCCTGGGTGCAGCCCGTAAGCGCGGTGTTGATGGTCGTGGCGGGCATGTACATCGTATTCTACTGGCTGACCCTGGGCCGCTCGCTTCTGGGCGTCTAAGCCTGCGGACTCCCTGAATGACCTTTCGCGGAAGGCCGGAACCGCTGAACGGGAACCGCCCGATGGCGCCAAGGACAGCGTTTATCGCCGCGGGAGTCTTGTTTGCGCTGGCCATTCTCGCCGCAGCTTGCGGCGGCGAAGCCGACGCTCCATCCACTGAGCCGACGATGGACCCCAGGCCCACCAGGAACCTTTTTGCACAGGACCCGGATTTTCGGGAAGAACTGGACGCGGCCAGTTTCTCTACTAGGGGATGGGCCACCGACTTCAGCAAGCACAGCGTTCCGTACGATGAAATCACCGTGGGCATCCAAGGCAGGGACCGAATCCCTCCCATCGACCGTCCGGTCTTCACTGACTTTCTAAACGCCGACACATGGATCGACCCTCAAGAGCCGGTCATTGCCCTGGAAATCGGCGGAGCCGCCAGGGCCTATCCCCTTCAAGTGCTTATATGGCACGAGATAGTCAACGATTCTCTCGGCGGAACTCCGGTGTCCGTGACCTTCTGCCCATTGTGCAACTCCGCGGTGGCTTTTGACCGGCGGCTGGACGGCGTGGTGTATGACTTCGGAACATCGGGAAACCTCCGAAACAGCGACTTGATAATGTGGGACAGACAGACGGAGTCGTGGTGGCAGCAGTTCACCGGAGAGGCCATCGTAGGGGAACTTACAGGCCGGACGCTGGCCATGCTTCCCGCTTCCATCATCTCCTACGAAAGCTTCAAATCGGCCTATCCTGACGGCGACGTCCTGTCCAGGGACACAGGCTACACCAGGGACTACGGCTCCAATCCCTACGGCGGCTATGACAAGATTGACCGTCCCCCCTTCTTGTACGACGGTAAGCTTGACGGCAGGCTACAGCCTAAGGAGAGAGTCGCCGCTGTAACGGTGAACGGAGTCGACGTAGCCTTTCCATTCTCCCTCTTAGAACAGGAACGCGCAGTCAACTACTCCCAAGGCAGCAGTGCTTTGGTCGTCCTCTTCCAGCCTGGGACAAAGTCCGCCGTTGACAGCGGAGTCATAGCCTTTTCTAGAGACGTGGGAGCCACCGGGGTGTTCGACCCCAGCGTCGACGGAGAGGTCCTCACTTTCAAGGCGATGGGCGACGACATTGTGGACGAGCAGACCGGCAGCGTCTGGAACATTGTGGGAGAGGCGATCAGCGGCCCGTTGTCCGGCACAAGCCTGACCCCGATAGTCCACGCCAACCACTTCTGGTTTGCCTGGGCGGCCTTCAAACCCCAAACCCTCATCTACCAGGGACAGCCTTAGGTCTTACCGCTATAATGACTGCCGAGCCGCCAGCCAAGACACCATACGCACTGGCCGGGCTAAACTGGATGCAACGACATGGCCCAAGACCGGGGCAGCAACAGCGAAGACGCCGTGACCGGCGAGGTATTGCTCGAGGCCCAATTCGACACTAATGTCGCCCCTTACTTCCGTTGGGTCGTCACCCTCATCCTTCTAGTATCGGTCGTGGGCATACTGCTAATCCCCCTCTGGCTGTTGTTCAGCGGATGGTATGGCTTGGAATTCCACCGGCGCATGTCCGGACGGCTGACCGCCCAGGCGCTGGAGATACGCAAGGGCGTATTCTTCCGCTCCGAGTCCACCATCCCCCTCAACCGCATCACCGACCTGCGGCTGCACGACGACCCCTTGATGCGCCACTACGGGCTGCGCAGCTTGAAGGTGGAGACCGCAGGCCAGGGGAGAACTACTGGAAGTGGTGGTGACCTGGTGGGAGTCATCAACGCAGCGGAATTTCGCAACGCAGTCCTGCTCCAGAGGCAGAAGGTGTTGGCGGCGGAAACCACCGAGGAGTCAGCCTCCTCCGCTGTGCCCGGTGGAGTCGCCAGCCTCCTGACCGAGATACGAGACATCCTCGCCCAGATGGAGGCCAAGCAGTAGGCATCCGGTCTCGATACAGCGGCACTCTATTGGATTCCCGGCTGGGTTTAGGCAATCGTTGACTTTGAGTTAACCCGTCCCGGGGTCCTAACCTACTGTGAAACTCACTATTATCGTTCCAGCCTTCAACGAAGAGGCCTACGTCGGGCCAACCCTGGATTCGATTCAGGCGGCGGAGGCTAAGTTACGCAGTGCCTCTGACGTTGATGTCGAAACCATCGTAGTCGACAACAACAGCACAGACAGCACCGCCGCCGTCGCCCGCGCCAAGGGCGCCACGGTGGTCCTCGAACCGGTCCAAGGCATCGCACGAGCTCGGAACACCGGCGCGCGCCATGCCGACGGAGACGTGCTCGTCTTTGTCGACGCCGACGTGAACATGCCGGATCCACTTCTAGCCGCTATTCACGAGGCGATGAGCGATCCGGCGTGTGTCGGTGGCGGCGTGGACGTGGACTATCGGCCCAAACGCCTTTCCGTGAGGCTTTACCTGCGCGCCTCGCGGCTCCTAGGCCGCCTTTCGGGCATGGCCCAAGGCGCCACCCAGTTCTGCCGCAAGAACGTCTTCGAACAAGTCGGAGGCTACGACGAAAAAGCGTGGATCGGTGAAGACGTTGACTTCTACTGGAGCCTGAAGAGGTACGCAAAGAGAACCGATGGCTCCGTCCGGTTTATACGGAATCCCCGTGTGCAACCGTCCAGCCGTCGCTTCGACAAGTGGCCCTTGTGGAAAATTCTGGTTTGGACCAACCCCCTCTTCATATCGTTATTCCGCCGCCGGAAGCGGTTCTGGGCGGGTTGGCATTCTCACACAGTGCGGTAGGATTCCCACAACTCCAGCCTTAGGACTCATTCCCGGTAAGTGTGGTCCAGCCTTCAGGCTCATGTTTTCCGGGCCCAAGCGCCCGCCTAGCCGAAGCACCGTTAAGTTATAATTCCACGGAATCCTAAAGGGGAGCCTGGAATTGGTCCGTGTTTCCATACCTGACAACCACTCGTTAAAATGGGAGCTCCGCGCTCCTTGTTGATTTCCGACTGGCGCATCCGTCTCGCCAAGTCCCTGCCTTTTTACTATGGCTGGGTGGTGTTTGGTGTCATGGGCTTGGTCAGCTACTCATCCCGGCCCATGATGGCCGTGGCCACCCTTGCCGTATTCATGGTGCCCATGACGGAAGAGCTGGGCTGGTCCCGTGGCCAATTCGCCGGAGCGGTAAGCCTGGGCGGAGTGATGGCCGTGGGCATATCGCCTCTGGTGGGATGGTGGGTGGACCGGTACGGTTCTGCGATAGTGGTGGCGGCCGGGGGAGTCATCACCGGCGGCTGCGCCATAGGGCTGTCGATGATATCCCACCCCGCGGCGTTCTACGGCCTCTACATACCCGGGCGCATGGCCTTTGCCAGCCCACTGGAACTGGGGCCGTCCACGTCCCTCAGCAACTGGTTCATCCGGCGAAGAGTAGCCGTCCTCGGGTGGTTGGGAGTGACCCACGGCACCGGTCTGACCATCATGCCCTTCGTGGCCCAGCTGCTGATCCAGGGATATGACTGGCAGACGGCGTGGTGGGTGCTGGGGGCGTACACGTTGTCCATAGCCGTGGCTCCGGCTCTGCTGCTGGTGGCCCGCCGTCCCGAGGACATGGGCATCGAGCCGGACCTGGAACCTGATGCCACCGATCAGAGCCACTCGCCCGCCGCCACGACGAGTCCTACGCGGGTCGGAGCGGAACCGGAATATACCCTGAAGCAGGCACTCTACACTAGGGCTTTCTGGTCCCTAGCGGCCTTTTCGGCGGCGGGGTTCATGGTGCAGGCCGGGGTGAGCCTCCACCAGGCCGGACACTATTTGCAAAGAGGCATAAGCGCAGAGGGAGCGGCAGGCACGGTCAGCGCATTTGCATTCTCCCAGGTGCCTGGCGGCCTCTTCTGGGCCTACTCGTCGAAGCGCATACCGGTCCGGTTTTTGCTGTCCGCGACGGGGTTGGTTGTCGGACTGGGCGCGCTGGGCACGGCCTATAGCAGCACACTGGCGGCGGGCGTAGCCTCGGCCAGCCTCCTTGGGGCGGGTGTGGGCGGACTCCACACTCTGCTGCGCATCGCCTGGGCCGACTACTATGGACGACGCCACCTTGGCAGCATCCGGGGGGTTACACTGCCTGTCCAGATATCCGGACAGGCCTGTGGTCCGGTGATAGCCGGGTTCATGTGGGATTTCCAGAACAGCTACTACACACCCTTCCTGATCTTCGCCATATCCGTGTCTGTAGCCGCAGCGCTGGTGCTGTATTCGACACCGCCCGCCCGGAGAACCCCAGAGCCGAGCAGGACGTAAGCACCGTCGCGACGCCATCATTGCGCTAGGACGTCGGTTCCATCTGAGGTGAGGCGTTCTTTTCTGGGTCAGTTGCCCGTCGCGGTCAACCCGCGAGCCTGGGAACCCCAACATACCACGGAGCCGCCAGTCCTTATCCCGCAGGTGTGTTGGCTCCCGACGCTGACCGAGGAGAACTCTCCTTCTAGCGGCGTGCCTCGGCCGTACATGTCATCGCCCCAGCAGACGACGGAGCCGTCGGTCCCGTAACGGATTTCGCAGATGCCACGACGCTGGTTGGCGTAACCTACAACGGGTTGGTCGGGTCTCGAAGCCAGAACAGACCTCACCTAGGGTAAATACGGTGAACCTCATCGAACTCAATCAGCATTACGACATCGAAAAACGAAAGTTCCCTACCAAAACGACTGGACTCAC
This sequence comes from Dehalococcoidia bacterium, assembly GCA_965224415.1. GTDB lineage: Bacteria > Chloroflexota > Dehalococcoidia > Lucifugimonadales > JAGWBF01 > DAOUJI01. The sequence continues at coordinate 762,057 of CBDCZB010000004.1, forward strand.
CGGCCAATGCATGGGCAGACCAGTTGGACATCACCAGCATGCATGGCCGCCGCTGGCCTCCAGTTGTCTCGCTTTCCACACGCTGGCGTTTGTCGGAGCACTTGCGGAGGAACTGATCAATTACCTCGCCCCTAGTCTGCCCAGGTAGCTTGGCAATCTCACTAATTCGCTCCTCAAGCTTGCGAAAAGTTCCTTTAAGGGTCCAGTCCGTCATGTCCGGCACCGACGTCATTTCTACATCGACTTCGTAGCCGTCGATCCATGCCCTGAAGTCCGGGAAACTGTTCTGGCCTTCCGGGTACGGTCTTGCGGAGACGGTAGACCCGCGGGACTTGAGCCATGAACATACCTGATCCCAAGCCGTTTTCTCGGAAATGTCATTCGTGCCCACTACCCTCAGATTATGTTTGAACGACATTGGAGGTTTGTTGCCGGGCGCAACCACCACCCATCCTGGCTTTGCAGGATTGTTCAAGCAAACGAATAGGCTTCTATCTGATACCTCGATATCAAGCGGTTGTTCCAGTACCGGGACAGACCTGGTCCCTGCCCGACCTTCAACATGAATCGATCGACTGGAACCTGTTAAGGGCGAGCCAAGCACGAAGGATAGACTAGGAGGAAACCTGGACAATTGCGCAGTAACCTTTGACTGGACAGCCTTCGGGAAGGTCAGGGTAACCGACTCAACACCCGCACCAAACCCGGATTCGTCGTCGTTATATCGGCAGAGCTTCTGAATTGTCTCGGCGAGATTGCCACGGTCATCTGTGGACATCACCTCAGGGTAGGAACCGATTTCCTGAAGTTGGTGCCACATCCTGTAGTCGTGGTACTTCCTGATGATGCTAGTGGCTTCTACCATGGAGGAAGCTTCGATAGCAATGAAACGTGGGGTTACAGCCGGGTCGTTTTCGTCGACCACTTCGATACCCGCACCCAGAGGGGCGATGTCCCGCAAGCCAAAATGAGTACTCACAACAAGCTACCGCCCCGCACCTCGACTTCATCCCCATACGCCACCATCACCACACCTCATCGCCGCTCGATTCCCTTAATTCTACCTCCTCTTATTCCGCGGCTGTAGTACTAGGCTGTGGTCCAAGATCATTTCATCTCACCTTGCAAGACTCAAACCGGCCATACCGAACCAAGCGGCATCCCCGTTCGTCGACCCGCATTGTCGATCCGGCTGCATTCAAGTCGACCGCCCACGAGCACGTGAGTTTTCCGTGCTTCTTGTATCTTACGGATGGGGGTCCTTGATTTTGGCCAGTCGGGTAGGGGTGGGGGGGAACCTATTGGGTGAGAGTGTTAAACGTGTCCTGCCACCAGTCTGCGCCCTGACGTCCATAGATAGAGCGGACCTGGACAACCCCGTTCTTGTCCACGCCGACTTTGGAGGACTGAGCCGTGATTCTGTATGTGCTGACAATGTCCGGCCGCGCGACGGCTATGCGGTAGCTGAGGCCCTCGCGGTCCCTGTAGGAACGGACATCGCCCTCAGATTCATTAGGGTCTGTCCCGATGGCGATTACCTTCACCTCATCGGATTGAGTGGTTAGTCCCTGCAGCGTCCGTAACTCGGCGCGGCAGTGGGGTCACCAGGTTGCATAGAAGTAGAGCAGGACGGGACTGCTCCCGCGAAAGTCCGACAGGGACAACGTCTCTCCGTCGATGGTGGTCAACTCGAAGTCTGGCGCCATCTCCCCTACGTTATAGCCGACCTTCAGGCTCGGGCCCTCGGTGGGCGTGGGCGGAGGGACAGGCGTTGCAGTGGGAAGAGGCGTGGCGGTAGGCGGTGGTGGAGCAGTGTTGGTGGGAGGCGGCGGCGAGGTGTTCGTCGGCGGGGGTGTGGGGGTGGCATCCGGCGCAGCAGTGACCGTGGGATCCCTGATGGTCGGGGCAGAGGTGGCAGCATCGGTCGGCGCGGGATCCGGATCCGTGGTGCGTACGACAATAGGCGTGGAAGGTGGGCTTACAGGCAGAGACGCCGCCTTCTGTGTCGGCCCGGGTTCCGACTTCGGTCCCTGCGCCCCACTCGGCGCCGTGGAGGCTGCCGGCTGTTCCGTAAGTGTACTAAAGGCGTCCGACCACCAGTCGTCCCCGCGGGTGCCCGGGCCCGACCGGACCTGGACTACCCCGTTCCTGTCGACCCCTACTTTGGATGACTGGGTAGTGATGTTGTAGGAGCGAACGATGTCCGTGCGGGCGGCGGCCATACGATAAACAAAGCCCTGGGCGTCCCGGTAGGAGCGCACCTTATCCGCAGATTCGGAAGGGTCGGTGCCAATGGCGATGACCTTCACTTCATCGGATTCGTCGGTTAGGGCCTGTTCACACTATTGGGTTGAATATGATATCATTGGAGGATGGAACTTACAGAAGCTCAATACGAACGAATAGCTCCTTGTCTGCCGGTGCAACGCGGCAACGTGAGCATGTCGAACCTCCAAGTCCTCAACGCAATTCTGTACGTCGCCGAGCATGGTTGCAAGTGGCGGGGCTTGCCTCCGAGGTTTGGCTCCTGGCACACAGTCTATACCCGCATGAACCGCTGGTCCAAAAACGGAGTCCTCAATCGGGTGTTCGAACACCTTCAACGAGAGCAGATAGTGCGCATCAATATCGAGGCGGTTTCGGTGGACAGCACGATTGTCAAGGTGCATCCCGATGGCACGGGCGCGTTAAAAAAAACGGACCGCAGTCCATCGGCAAGTCCCGGGGAGGATGGACCACCAAGATTCATATGGTTGCCGCAGATGCTCGAACGGCTCTGATGTTCTCCCTCTCCGCCGGACAAGCCCACGACGCGCCTGAAGGACGCAAGCTGCTCAACCGTCTTGGGCCACAGCGAGAGAACTTGTCTATAGTGATGGATCGTGCATACGAGGGCAACGAGACACGCCAACTCGCATTGGCGCTGGGATTCACTCCCGTCGTTCCGCCGTCCTCGACACGGTTCTCCCCATGGACGTACGACATGGAGATGTACAAGAGACGCAACGAAGTTGAGCGCTTGTTCCGGCGATTGAAGGGCTTTCGCCGTATCTTCTCTCGCTTCGAGAAGCTGGATGTGCTCTTCCTAGGCTTCATCCTACTCACTCTTATAGTCGATGCGTTGCGTTAGTGTGAACAGACCCTAGTTCCTGCAGCGTCCGTAACTCGGCGCGGCAGTGAGGTCACCAGGTTGCATAGAAATAGAGCAGGACGGGGCTGTCCCCGCGAAAGTCCGACAGCGACACCATCTCCCCGTCGATGGTGGTCAATTCAAAGTCGGGGGCCATCTCCCCGACTTCGTAACCCACCTTGAGGCTCGGCGCCGGAGTTGGTTCAGCCGCCGTGGTCGCCGTAGGCTCGGCCGGCTCCCCATCTGAGGGAACGGTCGTAGCGGTTGGCGGCGGGGGCTGCGTAGCCGTCGGAGCAGGCTCATCCACTCCTCCGCCGCAGGCGGCCAAGGCCGCCAGCAGAAGGGCGCCAGCCAGTAGAAGAATGATCTTTGTCACGGCTGTCCTTTAGTATCCTTCGCCCCGCCATTCCAAGGCCAGGGTTGCATAGCGCACAAAGATCGCTCCACCAGGCCTAGCCAGGGGGCCGTTGATGGCCAGCATGGCTATAGTGAATTCGGAGCCGGGTTCCGTCTCGACGGCCAGCGGGACTCGCTGAGGGATGTTGAAACCCTGCACCGATCCCCTCACCAGGTCTATCTCACCGTTCACCCACACTTCGCCGTAGTCGTCGATGCACGTCTCGAAGTAGGAACGGGCGCCTCTGGTGTCCCTGCCGTTCACCTGTTCCGGTATGACCAGTTTGGTCCTGTACCATCCGAAGGTCAGGCGGCTTGACCTCCATTGGCCTATGTCGTCAATGACTTCCCACGACGAGTCGTCGTAGTCCGGGAGACGGGCCGGACTGTTCTCCAGCAAGGCCACCAGGCCCTGGTTGGGCTCGCCCGGCACCAGGCCGGGTCCGAACCGCCACTGGCCTCCCACCAGAGCCAGGTGTTCGGGATTAGTCAGGTCCAATGCTGCTCTCGGCATGTTCTCCCCCTACAAGTGGTTTTACGAAAGTCTGCGCTGATCGGATTCCATGAATTCACTTTGACAGGTTGAATAGTCTCTGAGCCTTGAGATAGGAAAGCACACAGACTCACAGGAAACGATGGGATTGTACTGAGGGCCAATGCACCAGTCAAGAACAGCCACGGTCAGCCGGAAGTGCGGACTGGAGCCGCCTCTCCAGCCTCGGAAGCGCCCACCGACGTTCTCCGTATGCGGCGGCGTCCCAGCAAAAGCAGGCCGACGATCATCGTACACGACAGTATGATCGCCCCGCTGAGTCCAAAGGCAGCCGCGACGCCTTGCCTTTCTCCTATTTCGCCCATCAAGTACGCTCCCAGGGCCGTGGATCCCCATGTGATCATGTGGACGCTCATAACCCTGCCACGGTATTCGTCGTCGGCCAGGCTTTGCAGCATGGTTACGCTCATGATTTGAAACGCCACGTGGAAGGCCCCTATTGCCCCCACCGTGGCCGCAGCCCATGCAAACCCGGTGACCTGGGAGAGCACTAGAAGCCCCGCGCCGTAGCCTATCCCACCAATGAAGAGCTGTCTGGCAGGGCGGGCCCGGGCGCCCATCGCCGCCACCACGCCGGTCATGGCGAGGCCTCCGACGCCCGCAGCCAGCAGCAGGCGGCTGTACGTGTCGATTCCCCCTGTAATGACCTTGTCGGCCAGCTCCGGCATGAGATTCTGAAACGCAGCGCCGAACATGCTCACCACCAGGCCCAGGCCGATGACCCCCGCGATCACGCGTCTGCGGCTGATGTACTGAATGCCTCGCAAGAGACTCTGGACCGGAGACTCCTCCCGGGCCTTGGGCTTGTGGCCTTCCGGGGCCATCAGGCACAGGGCGCCCACCGTGAAAACGTATGAAGCTCCGATCAGGTAGAAGACGCTCTCTATGCCCCACAAATTGGTCAGGGGGCCCAGCAGTATGGGACCGACAATGGCCGCGCCCCCGAACACCATAGAATAAAGAGCGACTGCCCCCGCCAACTGCTCCCTGGGCACAAGGGAAGGGACCATAGCCGAGCGGGAGGGGATGTCTATCGACAACAGGACGCCGGTAGCCAGAGATATGGCGATTAGGTGCCACGGCTCGATGAGGTCGGCGCTTATCAGAGCGCCCGTTACGAACGCCAACGCTGCAAACATTCCTCTCGTCGTTCGCAGCAGCTTAAGCCGGTTCACCCTGTCGGCCAGCACGCCGCCCCACACAGAAAACACCAGCACCGGCCCGAGACCGGCGGTGGTGACAAGGCCGACCTTGGCCGCTGATTCGGTCATGTCGTGCATGAGCCATAGGCGGCCTGCAATGAGGGACCACATCCCTATGTTGGAAAAGGCGGCGCCGACCCAGAAGAGGCTGTACTCCCGGTAGCGGAAGCAGGAAAAGGCCGAATTCTCGTAGGCGGCCCTGAGGTTCATGGGCCGTCCCGAGGCTCTTCCGCGTCGAGCCGGTCCAGCAGCGCCTCCGCCCACGCCCTCAGATGGTCCTCCTGGTCAAGACCGCAATGGGGACACTCGAAGTCTCCATACCTCAGCCGGGTGGCGCATGAATAGCACCCAAAGACCTGGGATATGGAGGAAAGTATCAGGTTTATGCGAATGTTTCGGCTCACGATACGCCGCCGTCGTCAAAGTCAATTTCCCCCAAGTTTAGCACAGGATAAATGCTATACTGGGCCGAAAACCGGCCTGGCTGCGGAGGACTCTATGACCAGAGCGCTTGTGATTCACGGGGCGGGAATGAACATGCGGGGTAAGGCCCAGGTAGAAATATTCGGACCGGACACGCTGGAGCAAATAAACGACAAAATCCGGGGCTACGCCGGAGAACTCGGCATGGAGGTGGAGTTGTTCCACTCCAACATCGCCGGAGAGGTAGTGAACGCCCTCTACGAAGCCCACGACAACGGCGTGGACGCGGCGCTCATAAACCCCGCCGGTTACACAACAGCGGGCGGCGCCATCACCAGCGCCGTGACCCAGGTGGGCTACCCGGTAATAGAGGTGCACGCCTCCAACCCGGCCTCCAGGGGAGTCTCGTCCAGCTTTCTTCCCGTCTCCAAGGCGTGCGTCTACGGAGTGGGCGTTTATGGGTACTACCTGGCCCTGCAGGCCGCCAAACACCTGACCGGCGGGCGCTAGTTCCTCAGAATCGAGTTCTTCACCCTGGTCCAACGTGACCGGAGCCGTTCGCTGGCGTTCAGCAGTCCTTGGAGACTCTTGTAACGCGAGGAACTGAGTTTGGAGACGCCCAGCGCCTTGGCGGCCTCCGACGCAGCCTTGGACCCGGCGATGCTCTCGCCGGGGACCTGCGACCAAGCCTCGTCTATCTTTTCCTCTTGATCGCGTCCGATGCCATTGCCTGAAGCGTCCTGCAGCGAGGCCCCGGAGGTCGCCGTCGTCAGCTCGACAAACACGTCGCCGCCTCTTCCCCGGGAGCGGTGCACTTCGACCTGAGATGAGCCGTTGAGAAACCCGCTGAAGCTCCGGTGGCCCAGGGTTTTGTAGTCGAAGCTGGGGTCCATGCGCAGCATGGTGTTGTGCAGCTTGGCCGCAACCACCTGGCCGTGATCGTCCAGAGACGCCTCCATCGCCCGCACCACCAACGAGTCGGTTTCTTGTTTCAGGGCCGACGTGTCGATGACGGCCTTCTTCCCGTCTGACAAGGACAGGTATCTATCGCAGGAATTCACCAACGCTCGAGACACTACGCCAATGTGACCGGCCCCTATGACCGTCTTGCCCGCCCCCCTTAGAGTGGACACCAGGGGAACGAAGTCAGTGTCGGAAGACACAATGACATAGGTGTCCAGTCCAGGGTTCCGGTGCATCATGTCGATAGCGTCTATGGCCAGGGAAATGTCCGCCGCATTCTTGCCTGAACCGGCGCTGCGGAAGACCTGGCGCGCTTCGATTCCCAACGACAACAGTTGGTCGCTCACGTTCTGGGCCTTGGACCAGTCTCCGTAGGCCCGTTTTACGATTATCCTTCCCACGTCGGAAAGCTGGTCGAACAGAGACTGTATCGAATTCAGCCCAACGTTTTCAAAGTCAATTAGTACGCCTATCTGGCTTTCCGCCACCCTATACCTCCGCCGTTAGTCTGCACTTAGCTGCCATTGAATCATATCACGAGGACCAATTGCGGACCTCTTGTGCATTAGGCCGCATTGGAACCCCGACAGCCGGGATGTTATCATATATGATGCGGCTCACCGAAAGGCCGCCGGAAACCAGAATAGCCTTTACATGCAGAAAGGAATAGATGAGCAAGCTCCTCGACAGGCTTGACAGAATCAGCAAAGGACCCGTGACTCAAATGGGTTTCGGGGCGGCCGTGCGGGCCGAGAAGACCCCGCCGATGGTCTTGGTGGGCAGAATCGGCAAGGCCAAGGCGGCGTCGACCGCCTCCGCTCTATCGGAGGCGGGGTTCGACGGCGCCGTCCTGGACGGCGTCCCGGCGGACGACTCGGGGAAGGTCACCGATTCCCTGAAGGGCGTGCCCTGGGGTTTGAAGCTGGAGGAGGTCACGACCGAGCAGGTGGCGGCCTCCAGGGAGAAGGGATGCGATTTTCTCGCCTTCAGTTCCGATAAAGCCTTCCTGGAAGCGCTCTCGGACAACGACAACGACAAGGTCGACGATGAAGAGGGACGCATCCTGTGCATCAGCTCCGACATGGATGAGAGGCTCCTTCAAGTCATAGACGACCTGCCCGTCGGAGCCGTGCTGCTGTCGCTGGACTCGGTCAAGCCGCCCTTGACCATGGACAACCTGCTCACCATAGGCTCCGTCAGGGGCTGCTTCAACAAATACCTGCTTGTCGAGCTGTCCGGAGACCTCTCGCCAGCCGAGCTCGAGGGACTGCGGGACATCGGAGTGGACGGAATCGTGGTGGACGCAGGATCCATGTCCAAGACAGCGCTCAAGCAATGCAAGGAACGTCTGCAAGGCCTTTCGCGAAGGCAGCGCAAGCCCCAGGGCAGGGCGGGGGCTTTGCTCCCCATGGGCGGCTCCCATGCCGAAGACCACGACGATAACGACGATGACGACGACTACGAAGAGCTACGGACAGGCCGCACGGCGGGCCAACACGGAGGAGGCTAATGTCAAGACTCGCTATCATAGGGACTGGAATGGTCGGCGCCTCCCTGGGTCTGGCCATAAAGCAGGCCAAGGTGAGGGACCTGGAGATCGTCGGCAGTGACTTGGAGCGCCGGCACGCAAACAAGGCAAAAGACATGGGAGCGGTGGACAGGGTCTCAAGCTCCCTGGTGGGCGCCGTTCACGGCGCCCAGGTTGTGGTCATAGCCACTCCAGTTATGGCTATAAAAGAGGTCATGCAAATCGTCGGGCCGTCGTTGGAACCGGGATGCCTTGTGACGGACACGGGCAGTTCCAAGGGGATCGTGCTCGAATGGGCGGAGGAAATCCTCCCCTCAACCGTCAACTTTGTAGGAGGAGACCCCATTATCGGCGCAGACGGCTCCGGGCCGGAGGCGGCCAGGGGCGATGTCTTCAACAACCGCCCCTATTGCATCATCCCCAGTCGAAAGGCCTCCCAGCGCCACGTTCAGACCCTCACCGACCTGATCCGCACCATCGGAGGAAAGCCCTACTACATAGACCTGGCGGAGCACGACTCCTTCGTCGGCGCCGTCGACCAGCTTCCAACCCTGCTTGGAGTGGCCTTGGTCAGCTGCACGTCCCAGAGCCCGTCCTGGGACGACATAGCCCAGGTGGCCTCCCATCAGTACAGAGAGATGACCAAGCCTGCGGCTTTGGACCCCCAGGCCACTAGCGACTCAGTCCTCAGCAACCGTGAGGGAGTCGTGTCGTGGATTGACTCTTTCATCGGGCATCTCTATGAAGTCCGCCAAATCCTGATGGAGCATGAAGACAAAGACGCCGCCCTCAAGGACCTGTTCTATAAGGCGGCCCACGAGAGGGCCCGGTGGATGGCCGGAGCCGTCAGCCCGGAGATGCGGTTCCACGCGAACAGAGAGCGCGCCCCCTCAGCTATGGAATCTATGGGGAGAATGTTCACGGGAGACCCCTCGGCCCAAAAAAAGATGTTTGGACGGAGCATCACCGGAGAACGCGCTTCCGACGACGACAAGCGGAGGAGGTAGAGGTCATTGGCCAGGCAGGCGCTGCGTCGGCCACGGACCCTGCGTGGCGCAGTCGACATACCCGGCGACAAGTCCGTCTCCCACAGGGCGTTGATGTTCAACGCTCTTGCGAGCGGGTCCGCTACAATCGCGGGCCTTTCTTTTGGGCAGGACGTGGTTTCGACCATGGGCTGCATGAGCAGCCTCGGAGTCGAGTTCGAGTCGTCCGAGGGACAGGTCACCGTCCACGGCTCCGGAGGATTGCTCCAGGAGTCTACGGACATCTTGGACGCCGGCAACAGCGGCACTTCCATGAGGTTGCTTTCAGGGCTCCTCGCAGGCCAGCCTATCTTCTCCATACTGACAGGGGACGGCTCCCTCAGAACGCGCCCTATGGGACGGGTCGTCACACCTTTGTCCCAAATGGGGGCGGCCATTTCGGGCAGGAACGGAAACACACTGGCCCCCCTGGCCATACGAGGGGGTTCCCTCAAGGGCATTGAATACTCAATGCCTGTGGCCAGCGGCCAGGTCAAGTCAGCAATAATCCTCGCAGCCATCTACGCCGACGGAGAGACACTGATACACCAGCCCGCCCGGTCAAGGGACCACACCGAGCGCATGCTCAGCGCCATGGGCGCTTCCATAGAAGAAGACGGTCTCTCGATACGTGTGACGCCTGCGTCGCTTACGGCCGTGGACGTTTCCGTGCCTGGAGACATAAGCTCAGCCGCTTTCTGGCTGGCGGCAGGGGCCTGCCACCCGGACGCCAGAGTTTCCGTTCGGGGAGTGGGGATCAATCCCACCCGAAACGGCATTCTGGACGTGCTGGAGGAAATGGGCGCCGACATCGACTATTTGAACCCACGGACAGAAGGCGGAGAGCCAGTGGCCGACCTGGTGGTGCAATCCAGTCAACTGAAGGGCGTCCACGTCGGCGGAGACACCGTCCCTCGGATGATAGACGAGTTGCCGGCTCTAGCTGTGGCGGCCTGTTTCGCTGACGGTGTAACGCGCATCACCGACGCCGAGGAGCTAAGGCACAAGGAGTCGGACAGGATCGCCACGATGGTCCGGGAGTTGTCGCGTCTTGGAGCGCGAATAGAGGAGCTTCCCGACGGCATGGTGATTCACGGCACGGGAAAACTGACCGGAGCGCCCTGCCAAAGCTACAACGACCACAGAATTGCCATGTCTCTGGCCGTTGCGGGGATGTTGGCCGACGGTGAGACGACCATAGACGGTTCCGAGTCTACAGGCGTTTCGTACCCGCAGTTTTGGGACCACCTCTCCTCCCTGGGAGATATTCCGGCGGAGGCGGGATGACCCACAAGGTCGACTCCGGTGGCGAATCTTCCGCCCCGCCCCTGTTGATAGTGCTGTCCGGCCCTTCCGGCGTAGGAAAAGACGCTGCGCTTCACCAGCTCCAGAGGATGCAACGCCCGTGGCATTTCGCCGCAACAGCCACCACAAGGTCTATGCGCCCGGGCGAGGAGCAGGGAGAGCCGTACGTATTCCTGGACGCCGACTCCTTTGCCGAGCACGTAAAATCCGGAGAGCTCCTGGAATACGCCCAAGTCTACGGTAACTGGTACGGGGTGCCCAAGGGTCCAGTGAGGGACGCCCTGGCCAATGGCCTCGATGTCATAGTCAAAGTGGACGTGCAGGGCGCCGCCACCATTCGGAAGATAGCTCCGCAGGCTGTGTCTATCTTCATGGTCCCCGCTTCTCTGGACGAACTTAAGTCCCGCCTCAGACACCGGGCCACCGAGACTGAGGCCGACATGGACCTGCGGACCGCCATCGTCGAGGAAGAGATGGAGCAAATGGCCTCCTTTGATTACAAGGTCGTAAACAAGGACGGGGGGTTGTCTGAAGCCGTCGCTGTCATCGACGCCATCATAACCGCCGAAAAACGCCGAATCCCGCCCCGCCGGGTGTCGATATAGTGGCCGGACGGACGCCCGACAGTGAATGACCTGGCCGTGGTCGTTCGGGGGCTGTACAAGTCCTACGGTTCGGTGGCGGCTGTCCGAGGAATAGACTTGGAAGTGTCCCGGGGCCAGGTCTTTGCTTTCCTGGGGCCTAACGGCGCCGGCAAGACCACTACCGTCGAGATACTGGAAGGGCACAGGCGGAGAGACTCCGGGGAAGTCACTGTGCTAGGGTACGACCCTGCCGACAGCGATAAGGACTTCTTAAGTCGAATCGGAATAGTTTTGCAGACAACCAGCGTGGAACCCTACCTGACCGTAAAGGAAACTCTGGAGGTTTTTGGCGGCTACTATCCTCATCCTCGGCCAGTGGACGAGACCCTGGAGCTAGTGGGCCTGGTTGAACACAAGAACACCAAGGCCGGAAAGCTATCCGGCGGATTGCAGAGGAGGCTGGACGTAGCCATCGGGCTGATTGGGGACCCGGAACTGCTTTTTCTGGATGAGCCAACAACCGGCTTCGACCCCGTGGCGCGTCGGGAAGCCTGGGCAATGATCAGGAACCTGCGTTCGCTGGACAAGACGGTTTTCTTGACGACCCACTACCTGGACGAGGCGGAGAACCTGGCGGACAAGGTTGCGATCATAGTCCAGGGCCAGATAGCCGCCCAGGGGTCTCCCCAAGACTTGACCAGCATCGGAAAAGCCACCGCCATATCCTTCCGACCGCCGCCCGAATCGCCTCCGCTCCCCGATGAATTCGGCGCTATCGCGGCCCCAACCGATGGACTGGTGAGCATACGAACGTCCACTCCCACGGCTACACTCCACCGCCTGACCGGATGGGCCATTGCCCAAGATGTGGAATTGGAAGACCTGACCGTCTCCCGCCCGTCGCTGGAGGACGTGTACCTGGAGCTTGTTCCGGGCATGGACGCAGAGAAGAGCACGGAATGAACTCCTTCGTGCTCGCGCTAAGGGAGGTGCGATATCAGAACCGGGCCTTCTGGCGCAACCCTCCCGCCGCCTTCTTCACGGTGGCCTTCCCGCTGATGTTCCTAGTGATTTTCAACCTCATATTCGGCAGCCGCGAGTTCACTGTTCCGGGCGGAACAACCACCACGTCAACTTTCTATGTCCCCAGCATCGCGGCTCTGTCGGTCATCAGCGCGTGCTACACCTACATCGCCATAGGCATTTCTTTCTCAAGAGACCTGGGACTTCTGAAACGCACTCGAGGCACCCCGCTGCCCAGTTGGGCATTCATGTTCGGCCGGTTCGCCCACGCTTGTCTCATCGCATTGCTGCTTGTGGCTCTGGTGACAGGATTCGGAGTTCTCTTCTACGGAGTGGATGTGCCCACCAACACCATGCCTGCCTTCATCGTCACGGTGGCGGTTGGTGCAGCCGTATTCTCCATCCTTGGCTTGGCCATCACCGGGGCCGTTCCCAACGCCGACGCGTCTCCGGCGGTGGTCAACGGCACGATCCTGCCCTTGATGTTCATATCCGACATATTCATTCCCATGGACAACGCCCCGGACTGGTTGGGCATGTTCGCCAACATATTTCCCGTAAGGCACTTTTCCCTGGCGCTCCAGACGGCCTTCAACCCCTTTGAAACCGGGGCCGGGTTTGAGTGGGTCCACCTGGGCATAATGGGCGCATGGGGTGTCGTAGGGCTTATACTGGCCATACGATTCTTTAGCTGGGAGCCTCGCAGATGACGGGCGCACCCCATTCGACCGACCTGCCTCTCCACACGTCGGACTCCGGGCGGGGAAACCCGCCCCGGCGTCTGCCGCCGTGGATGAAGGTCCGAATGCCAGGCGGGCCGGAATACATACGGCTCAAGAACCTGCTCCGGGAGTCGGAACTGCACACGGTGTGCGAGGAGGCCCGTTGCCCCAACATCGGCGAGTGCTGGGAAAGGCGCTCCGCCACCTTCATGATACTGGGCGATATTTGCACGCGGCGGTGCCACTACTGCGCCGTGACAACCGGAAGACCCACCGGGCTGGACATGGCAGAACCAGACCGCCTCTCCAGGACCGTCCAGAAAATGGGGCTGCGGTATTGCGTCATAACTTCCGTGAACCGGGACGACTTGCCTGACGGCGGTTCCCTTATATTCGCTATGTGCATCAGGAAGATACGCAAGCTGGCGCCCGAATGCAGGGTCGAGACGCTAATCCCCGACTACAACGGCTCACTGCCCGCCCTCAAAACCACGGTGGAGGCGCGTCCGGCAGTCCTGAACCACAACATCGAATCGGCTCGCCGCATTTTCCCTAAAGTCCGACCCAAGGGCGACTACCGCCGTTCGATAGACCTGCTGGCCCGGGTGAAGGACCTGGACCCGAACATGCCCACCAAATCGGGCATCATAGTCGGCATGGGTGAAGAATGGGACGAGGTTACAGAAACCATGGCGGACCTGAGGTCCGTCGGATGCGACTTGCTCACCATCGGCCAATACCTCCGCCCGTCGAAAAACCACGTTGCAATCCATCGCTTTTACACACCTGAAGAGTTCGACAAACTTCGAGTGTTGGGCGAGGCTATGGGGTTCAAGCACGTGGCTTCAGGCCCCCTGGTACGCAGCTCCTACCACGCCGACGACCAGCACGATGCGGCGTCCGCTCTACTGGGCCTGAGCAACCCCGCCGCTGGATAAAACCGTCAGCCGTCGCCGTGTTTTTGTTTCCCGGCAAGAACCACATCCGCAGGTGGTCGTTATGTCAACAGATCGACCAAATCACTGATTTGGGGGAAAGTATAGTCAGGGTTCTCGGCCAACAACTTTTCAGCAGCCAAGCTTCCCCATAACGCGGCGCCGCTGGCGGCTCCAAGGCTGTCGGCGCATCTCACGTCTACCCAACTGTCCCCAACGTATAACGTCTGGTGCGGCAAAATGCTTAGCCCGGAGCACACCATTCCCAGCCCTTGGGGATCAGGTTTGTTTGGCCTGCCGTCTTCCATAAACAAGCCTGTATCGAACAAGCCTTCAACTTCCGATCTGTTCAACTCCGGAGCGCCGTACTCCTTCCGTTTGTCCGACAATAGACCAAGTGATAAACCGGATTCCTTAAGGGCCTGCAACGCCGCCGCCGCTCCGTCATATAACTTGGACATCCTCGCGACGTTCCGATCGTAAAACTCGATGTAAACCCTGACAGCCTCGATCGTGCCTATTGGCAACAAACTCTCCAGATGTTCAAAGAAGGGCATCGAGTAGTAACGGTCGACGATTAGGTCTTCCGGAGGAACGGGCTGTTTGGTAGACCGGGCCGCGTGGGCCACAGCCTTCAGGTGCAACGCCCAGCCGTTCAGCAAGGTCTGGTCCCAGTCGAACACTACAAGCCTGACATTGGCCGGCGAAACCGGATTAGGAGGAGACATAGGGCGCTATTATATAGGCAGTCCCGCATTGAGGTGACGCTTGGCTGCTTCATCATTTGAAATCACCCGCACTGATTCCCATACAGAATGGGCCCAGATTCTCGACGGCCGACTTACGGTGCACCGGTCCACCTCACAAGGGGACGAGGCGTTGGTCCAGTGGGACTGGAACACGGTATGCAACCTCGTGTCGTGGATGACCGACAGCGACGGACCTGTATTCTCTGCGCTCACCGGGCCTATGGCAGCCCAAGTACGGGACTCTGCACGAGAGCTCGGAATGACCCCCGAGTTGTTCGTCTGGCACGCCGTCAAGGTGTTCATAGAAGTGGGCCAGAACTCCTGAGTCAGCATGGCTTCCAACGAGCCTCCGGACCTTCTTCTGACCAACGCCCGAGTCCTCCGGTTTCGCGGCTCCGGCGGCTCCTCTGACGCTGGTTTCTTAGGAGTCCGCAACGGCCGCATCAGCGCCATCGGGCCTCAATCCGATGCGTCACGCTGGACCGGCTTGTCCACAAGAATCATCGACTGCCAGGGCATGACCCTGGCTCCAGGCTTCATAGACGCCCATTGCCATCTTATGGCCCTCGGCCACAGCCTGCGTAGCGTTGACTGCCGCCCAACTGCTGTGGAGTCGATTCTGGACATACAAAACGCCATACGAGCGAGGGCCGTACCCACGCCGGACAATGAATGGATCAGGGCGCGCGGTTATCAGGAATTCCACCTGGCCGAAAAACGCCACCCGACACGCTGGGACCTGGACGCTGCGGCGCCTGACCGCCCCGTGCGGCTTGACCATCAATCGGGCCATGCAATGACGCTGAACAGCCGGGCCCTTGAGTTGGTCGGTATAGGCGCCGACACGCCCGACCCTCCCGACGGCGTCATCGCGAGAGACGAGTCGGGTGTTCCTACAGGACTGCTGCTGGAGATGGCCGGTCATGTACGGCCCTATATGCCCAAGCCCTCGCCCCAGGAGGCTATCAGCGCGCTGGAGGACGCGGCGTTTCTGCTCCTGTCAAGAGGAGTTACGTCGGTCCATGACGCAGGCCCCAACAACGGCGCCGAGCGATGGAGACTCTTCAGGCGGGCTGTCTATTCCGGCAGGCCCATGCCGAGATTGACCTTGATGCCCGGAGTGTCCCATCTAGAGGAGATTGAAGCCGAAATGGAGGCGTACACAGCGTCCAGCGGTTTGGACCGCCGACTTAACTTAGGGGCAAGCAAGGCGATGGTAACTCTGACCACCGGCGCCCTCCAACCGCCCATAGAGGAGCTACGGCAGCTTATCTTTCAGGCGCACTACGAAGGCCGGCAGACGGCTTTCCACGCCATTGAGCACGAGGTCATTGAAGCCGTCGCAAAGACTCTTATTGAAGCACGGGAAAAATTCCCTCAACACCGCCTCCGCAACCGAATCGAGCATTGCGCCGAAGCGCCCCCACACATCATCGACCTGGTGCGGAACAGCGGAGCCGCGGTCGTGACCAATCCGGGGTTCATATACGAAAACGGGGGCCGTTACATCCGAACGACAGCGCCAGATATGACGCCTCACCTTTACCCTGCAGGTACGCTGAGGTCGTCGGGGGTCCGCGTGGCGGCGGGTTCTGACGCGCCCGTGACTGACCCGGACCCACTCGTTTCCCTATACTGCGCCGTCACCCGCAAGACTAGGGAGGGAGAAGTCCTCGGCGGAGATCAGCGCGTAGGCGTATGGGAAGCCCTGAAAATGCACACTCTGGCCGGAGCTTACGCGTCCTTCGCCGAAAACGACACCGGCTCCATTGCGGTGGGCAAGCTGGCAGACCTGGTCCTGTTGGACAAAGACCCCACCAGCGTAGAGGAGGATGCCATCAAGGACATCCGTGTCTTGAAGACTATCGTGGGGGGCGAGACTGTCTGGGAGAGTTAGCGGTTGCGTTCCATGACGTATCGCGTCAGCTCTTCCAGCGAGTCCCTAGCCGGGTTGCCGGGCAAACCGGCCAAAGCTTCGCGGGCTGCGCTGCAATAGCCCCGGGCCACGCCGTAGCAGTCGTCTATGATGTCAGAGTTCTGAATCATCTCCACCGCTTCCCGTAGACGCTCGCCGTTGCCGTTGTTTTCGGACCTGAACAGTTCCTCAATTGGGTTGGAGTCAGGGAAACGCTCCAAGAGCATGATGCCTGGGAGCGTCAACACTCCTTGGAGAAGGTCGTTCCCCACGGGCTTGCCTATCTGGCTGGCGTCACCCTCCACGTCCAAAATGTCGTCCACCACCTGGAACGCCATCCCCAGGTTATAGCCGTAGGTGTCCAGGGCCTGGGCGGTCTCCTCAGGCGCTCCGGAGAGCAGCGCTCCCGTCTCCCCCGAGGTCCGGAACAGCGAGGAGGTCTTCCGGTAGATGCGGTCGCTGTAGTCCTCGGTCTTCTGTTTCCAATTCTTTGTGTTGAAATACTCCAGCAGCTCGCCGCTGGACAGCTCCATGATTGTCTCTGAAAAACGCCGGATCACCCGTATGTTGTTGGTGTCGCACACGAAAGTGGCGGACGTGGCGAACACGTAATCGCCTATCAACACCGCCACGTCCTTGCCCCAACGGTCGCTCACGGTTGCTCTGCCGCGGCGCAGCGCCGAATTGTCCACCGTATCGTCGTGTATCAGCGTGGCGATGTGGAGAAGCTCCACCGCCGCCGCCATAGTGACCGGGTTGTCGTGGTCATGGGGATGGAACATGGACGCCAACAGCGTGATCGCGGGCCGCACCCTCTTGCCGCCAGCCTGGAGCACGTAGTCTAAAAGGCTGGTCAGGTAAGGGCTCTCCGCCTGCCCAAGGTTACGCAAACGAGATTCCACGTCCAGAAGCTTGCCGATGACAGGTTCGTATATCTCCTGTGTGCGGGCGTCCAGACCTTTAAGCATTTCACCCATTTATGCGGTTTTTTCTCCCAACCGGGATGTCTCCTGCTCGATCACCGAATCGTCCAGCTTTGTGAACAGCGGCTGCGGCTCCTTCAGAAGCTGTCCGGGAGGGGTGAATGTCGTGGTGTCCTCCCACACCCACCCCTGAGCCTCCACACTTCCTTCCATTCCCAGCATCTCATGCAGCTTCTGCGACGTGAACGGCAGGAAGGGATTGAACAGAACTTTGAGGCAGTTTATCACACTGACAGCCGTCCACAAGGAGAGGGCGGCGTCTTGCAGGTCGGTCCTGACCGCGGCCCAGGGGGCCTTGCCGTCCAGGTACCTGTTGGCCTCGTGCGCCAGTCCCATGGCCTGAGTTATGGCCTGGCGGAAGCGGCAAACGCTGAGACTCTGGTCCACCGCGTTCATTGCCTCTTTGGCCGCGTCCAGCATCTTCCGGCTGGCTGGGTCTAATTCTGAAGGCTGAGGTATGGCGCCGTCGAAGTTTCTCTCTACTAAACGCAGCACCCTGTTTACAAGGTTTCCGTAGGTGGCCACCAGTTCTTCGTTGTTCCTGCGCAGGTATTCCGACCATGAGAAGTCGGAATCGCCCGTTTCCGGCATGTTGATGGACAGGTAATACCGGAGCGGGTCCGGCGGATGCCGTTCCAAATAGTCGGGCAGCCAGACCGCCCAGTTGCGGCTGGTGGAGAACTGGCGGTTTTCCAGGCTCAGGAACTCGTTGGCGGGAATGTCGTAGGGAAGGTTCAGGCCGCCGTAGCCCATAAGCATGGCGGGCCAGATTATTGAGTGAAACGGGATATTGTCCTTGCCAATGAAATAGTAGGACTTGGCTTCGGGGTCTGTCCAGAAGTCCCTCCATTTTTCGGACTGACCGCTGCGCTGGCTCCATTCTTTGGAAGCTGACAGATAGCCAATCACCGCCTCAAACCAGACGTAGATCCGTTTCTCGTCGTAGCCCTCGACGGGAATGGGGACCCCCCATTCCAGGTCCCTGGATATGGCCCTGTCCCGGAGTCCGTCCTGAAGGTAGGCACGGGTGAAGTTCAGTACGTTGGGCCTCCAGTGGTCCTGCTTCCGGACCCATTCCAAGAGAGGTTCCTGGAAGTCGCTGAGCCGCAGGAAGAAATGCTTGGAATAAGTGAATTCCGGAGTAGAGCGGCAGATGCGGCAACCTGGCTCCACCAGGTCCTGGGGGTCCAGGGTGCGGCCGCAATTGTCACACTGGTCTCCCCTGGCGTTGGCGGCGCTGCAGTGGGGACACGTTCCCTCTACGTACCGGTCCGGCAGAAATCTGGAGCAGGTGGGACAGTAGGGGAGCTGCATCACGTCGGTGTAGATGTAGCCCTTGTTCTGCAGGGTTAAGAAGATGTCGTGGACGACCTGACGGTGGTTCTCGGTCCCTGTGCTGGTGAAGAGGTCGAAGGTGATGCCCATCTTCTCCCACGAGTCCAGGAACTCGGCTTGGTAACGGTCTACGATTTCCCGGGGGCTCTTTCCTTCTTCATCGGCCCGGAGAGTGATTGGCGTGCCGTGCTGGTCCCCGCCGGAGACCATGAGCACGTCGTTCCCCTTCATGCGGTGATAGCGAGCGAAAATGTCGGCGGGCAAGTAGCACCCGGCAAGGTGCCCAAGATGAAGCGGACCGTTGGCGTAAGGCCATGCAACCGCTACGAGAATTCTTTGGGACACGTCAGGGAGAGTCCTTTTCTCTATCGAATATGGGTACTAACCGGACCGGCTCGGTCATCGACGTTCCACGACAACACGGCGCCAGTGCCGTCCGGCGCCGTTAAATCCAACTACCGTATCTGTGCCGCCCGAAATCTAATTCCATCTATTGCACTCTAATTGTAGACCCGCCGCCTCAAGGGTTCAAGAGCGCACAACGTTCGACCCCGAACGGTCTGTTTCACCCGCTGAGTTCCAGCCAGACCCGATACACCTGGTTCTTGGACGCTCCCAAACTGGCCGCGACCTTGGCAACCGCTTCCCGCGCCCGCAAACCTTCAGCTTTCAGGACGGACAACCGCTCCTTGATTTGGCCGTCGTCAACGGCGTCTTCAACTTGGGCAGGCGGAGCGATCACCACGGTCATCTCTCCTCTGGGTTCGCTGAAATGGGCCACCGCCTGCGAAACCGTTCCTCGAAATATTTCCTCGTGGAATTTGGTCATCTCACGGCAGACGGCCATCTCACGGTCTCCTAGACAGTCCAGCATGTCCTCCAGGGACGCCTTCAAGCGGTGGGGCGCCTCGAACATTACCAGGGCATGTTCTTCCCCTGAAACGGCTTCCAGGGCGCGTCTCCTATCAGCCCTTCGACGGGGCAGGAAACCCAGGAACAGGAAGGACCTGCTGGGGATGCCGGAAGCGGCTACAGCGGCGGTTACCGCGGACGGTCCGGGAATCGGCACGACGTCCGCTCCCTGGCCCCGCGCCGCCTCGACCAGATAAAGCCCTGGGTCGCTGATGCCCGGCATTCCAGCGTCGGTGACGAGAGCAACGTCTTCCGTTGCCAGCCTTGCCAGGATTTCAGGGGTGCGGGATTTCTGGTTGTGCTCGTTGAAGCTCACCAGGGGGGTTTCGATCCCGTAATGCCGCAGAAGCCTTGCCGTAGTCCTCGTGTCCTCGGCGGCGATCAGACCCGATTCTTCCAACGCTCGGAGGGCGCGCAGAGTTATGTCCTCCAGATTCCCGATGGGAGTTGCGGCCACATAAAGGCATGGCATGGCTCAGAACCCCAGTCCACGATTTTTCAGGCTCACGTAAGAGGCGCCGCCCAAGACCACGTGGTCCAGCAGCTCGACTCCCAGCGTATCGCCGGCCTCCCTGAGCTGTGCGGTGATGGAGGCGTCTTCCGGGCTGGGCGTGGGGTCGCCCGACGGATGGTTATGGACAGCAATAATCGAAACTGCGTTTGCCCTGACCGCCGGCTTGAACACGTCCGCAGGCCGCACCACAGCCGAATTCACAGTGCCGATGTAGACCTGGTTTATTCCTAGAACGCGGTTTTTGGAATCCAAGAGCAGGACCTTCAAGTGTTCCTGCTCCAACTGACCCATGTCGGCCAGCAGGAGATTCGACACGTCTTCCGGACCGGAAATTACGGCCCTGTCCTCCGGATGCAATGAAACTAGGCGTCGGCCCAGTTCCAGGGCGGCTAGAAGCTGGCAGACTTTGGCGTCGCTTAGCCCCTTTACAGAGCACAGTTCCCGGTAGTCTCCCCGGGCCAGCCCCGCAAGACCGTCGTATTCGGCGAGAAGCCGTACCGATAGGTTGAGAACGTTCTCTCCGGCGACTCCCGTACGAAGCAGAATGGCGATGAGCTCGGCGTTGCTAAGATGGCTCGGACCGTGGTCCCTCAGCCGCTCCCTCGGGCGTTCGCCCGTGGGCAGGTCTCTTATCAGCGTGCCGTAGTGTGCGGAGACGCCATTGGATGTCATTGCTTCTCCTTGTTCCAAGGCGCGACCCACAGGGTCGTCGCCTGTCACATTAGGAATTATACATCCGGTTAGGTCACGGCGATTGTATTGCAGTTCACCGCCGCATGGCCTTTCACACAATTGAACCTTTTCCGAGCCGCTTTTGTCACTGCCTCGATGACACTGTTGACCAGTGGATTGCAATCGGGTTTTGGACTAGAATAAGGCGAATCAATTCTCCATAGAGGTGAGCTTGGCGATACAGACTCAACCCATAGACAAGACGGTGCGAGCCAACGGAATCAATTCCCACTATCTGGAATGGGGGTCGCCCAACGACCCGCCAGTCATTCTGCTGCACGGCTTTCGGGGCCACGCCCACTCCTGGGACGACGTGTCCGCCGTGCTGTGCAATCGGCGGCGTGTTCTGGCCCTGGACCAGCGCGGAAGGGGAGACAGCGACTGGGCGCCCGATGGGGACTATTCCATGGGCGCCTACGCCGAGGACGTCAAAGCTTTCGCCGACGCCCTAGGCATCGGCAAGTTCGAGATCATCGGCCACTCCATGGGCGGCAGAAACAGCATGGAATTCGTTTCCCGATTCCCGGAAAAGGTCGAAAAGCTCGTCCTGGTGGACATAGGCCCCGTCTCTGACCCCAAGGGACTGGCCCGCATACAGAGGGAAGTGGAGGAGGCCCCCGAGGAGTTCGAGTCTTTCGAGGCCGTTATGGAATATGCGCGGCCCCAGAACAAGCATTCTTCAGAAGAGACCATGCAAAGGCGCATGAGATACGCCACAAAGCAGCTCCCCGCTGGGCCCGACGGCGCCCCCGGAAAAACCGTGTGGCGTTACGACGTGGCCATAAGGGACAACAGGCGCAGGGGCGGAGGCGCCCCGGACGTGGACCTGTGGCCTAAGCTGGCCGCGATGTCGTGCCCCACCCTCATCGTACGAGGAGAGGAGAGCGACATACTCTCCCCGGAGGTCGCCGCCCGTATGGTTAAAGACATGCCCAATGCCAGGTGCATAGAGGTCCCCAAGTCCGGCCACATGGTGTTCGAAGACAACCCTGACGCCTTCAACGCCATTTTGGCCGAGTTCCTAACGTGAGGTGTTTCGATGGCTGGTGCGATTGTACTCATGGGAGGAGACGAGTTCCGAAGCGGTTGCGAGGAAATGGACCGGAACATCCTAGCCTCGACAGGCAAGGACAGTCCTCGGGTGATAGTTGTGCCCACGGCCGCAGTGGGTGGAGTGCAGAAAGCCGCCGACAACGGCGTCGAGTATTTCTCGTCGCTTGGGGCGCAGGCTGAAGCCTTGATGATTCGGGATGGGCGTCAGGCAAGCGACCCGCAATACGTGAACCGTTTGCGAGGCGCATCTGTGCTCTACTTTGCGGGCGGCAGCCCTGACATCCTCCTTGCGGCCCTGCGCGGCTCCACTCTGCTCCACCGCATCATAACCGGCATAAGGGAAGACCTCACGGTGGTCGGTTCCAGCGCCGGAGCGATGGTGCTTGGGTCCCAGCTAAAGTCGCCCCGAACGGGAAGTTGGGCCGGCGGCCTTGGGTTGGTCCCCAACGTGGCGGTGTTCCCTCACCACGAAAGGGCCGACAAGGACGAAACGGGGAGCACGGAGACTCCTGACGGTTTGACCATCGTTGGAATAGATTCCATGACCGGGTGCTCTATATCCGCAGGAGAGTGGACGGTCATCGGAGGCGGTCAGGTCACCGTATATTCCGGCGGTTCCCCGTCAGTCTACACGGCGGGCCAGAGCGTTCCGGCGATAGCCTAGCCCGCGTCAGTCCCGCTCAGAAAGGCCTCCGCCTCCCGGAGGTCCTTGTGCGAGTCCACACTCCGCCAGAAAGCGGTCGATCTGAACGCCCCCAGCAGACCCGCCCGGGCCAATTCGGGAAAGGTCGAATCCTCGTGGGCTCCCACGTCGGGGAGGCTCCCCTGAATGGCCCTGGAGAAAACGTATATCCCGGCGTTGATCCAGTGGGGCAGCTTGGCCTTCTCGCGGAAACCGCCAATCAGGTCTTCGGTGTTCACTTCCACAATCCCGTACGGACTGACGAAGGGGACAACCATTACCGTGGCGGCGTGGTCCGGGTTGAGGAGAAGACGTTTGCGATGCCTGTCCATGACCGCCGAGAACTGCTCAGCGGTGACTATGTCACCATTTGTGACGAACAGGGACTCTTCGGTTTCAGGCACAAGGGACATGCCCTTCTTGACAGCGCCTCCCGTGCCTAGCGGGCTGTCTTCTATGCTGTAGTGGGCGTTGAATCCGTGGTCTGAGCCGTCGCCGAAATAGTCCATGACGGCCTCATGCCTGTATCCCGCCAGGAACACCACGTCGGTCACTCCAGCGTCCTTCATCCATTGGACTTGGTGCCAAAGCAAGGGCTTCCCGTTCAGCGGGACCATTGGCTTGGGAAGAGAGTCGGTCAGTGGCCGGAGCCGTTCGCCCCGGCCTCCAGCAAGGATTAGTCCATACATTGTGTGTCCAGAACCAAGTTTCACCTAGGATACAGGCGGCGGACAACCCATACAACCTACCTGGACCGCAAGGGCCCAGGGTCTACTGGGAATATTCGGACGTAGGTTTTCGCCTTGACATCAAGCGAGGGCCGTTAGTATCTTTGAGCACGCCGCGAACTTGATTCCACCTTTAACAGTCCGCTACCAACGGCTCCTTAGACCTTCGTTCTCAACAGCAACCCATAGTCGGCGTACAGTTCAGGAGAAGAGAATCCATGCACACCGGCGCACCTCAAGCCAAACGGCTCCAGACCTCGCAAATAAGCATGAAGTACCTGGACTGGGACCGTCCCGACGCCCATCCGTCGGAGTACGACGACACAGTCGTGCTTTGCCTCCACGGCCTGGCGTCCTCCGGAAAGTGGTATGACATCGTTCTGCCTTACCTGGCAGATTCGTACTACTGTGTAGCCCCGGACCAGAGGGGCCACGGTGAGACGGACCAACCGGAAACCGGTTACGACTGGAGGACCCTCACCCGCGACGCCGTAGCGCTGCTGGACCATCTCGGCTACCAAAAGGCCATAGTCCTAGGCCATTCTTGGGGAGCATTCGTGGCTCTGGCGATGGCGGCCCTCCACCCGGAGAGAACGGCCAAGCTGTGCATGATAGACGGAGGATATTCCGACTGGCGGAAATGGCCGGGCGCAAACTACGACGCCTTCCGTCAGCGGCTCCGCCCCCGCAACGTGGGAGGGACCCGCGAAGAATATCTGGCCAAGGTGCAGTACCACCTGAGGGACTGCTGGAACGACCGCATGGAAGAAATCATCATGTCCATGGTGCGCATTGGGGAAGACGGGCAAGTAACGGACATCCTCAAGCCTTCCACCCACGCCCAGATACTGGACGCGATGTGGGAAGAACCCTCATCGACCTGGTTCGACCGGGTGAAATGCCCCACCTTGGTGGTCGCTGCCGGCCCCAGGGCCACCGCCAATCCGGAGTTTACCGCCCTCCGCATGAGCATGGCGGAAGCCGCCCAGTCCGCCATTGCAGACTGCCGTTTCGAATGGATTCCGGACACCATCCACGACATCGGCTACCACAAACCGGCGGAGCTGGCCCAGGCCATCGAGGCATTTATAGCGCCTAGTTAAGAACGAGGACAACTGGCTTCGCCGACTTTTGAACAATCATTGGTAGGGCGACCGGCCGGTCGCCCCTACCGGGTTCAGCGCCGGGCCTCTTTTCGGCTGGAGGACTAGGTTCTGCGTCAACTGAACCCAGAAGGCGGTCCCGGCCTGCCTCTCTAACGTAGAATCCGATTGACTTCCACGACTCGCCTGTGTTATACCCTGACTTGGATTTAACCGTTCGACAATGCCTTACGCCCAACCGACACATTTCTCGTCCGCCCGAACGCACAGGTTGTTCCCACTGGTACAGGAGACGCCTTGGACTTCCTTGTAGTGGGTCTTAACCACCGCACCGCTCCCATCGAAGTGCGGGAGAAGTTGGCCGTCCCCAAGACCCAACTCCCTGACGCCCTCAAAGCCATGAACGACGCCTTCGGCGGCGGCGTGCTTCTTTGCACGTGCAACCGTTCCGAGATATACGCCCAGGGAACGGAACCCAACATTGACGAGTCCATCGAGGAATTCCTCACGGACCAATTTGGCGTCTCCATTACTGAGATAGAGCGATACCTGTACAGCTACCGGTCCGTAGACTGTGTCCACCACCTGTTCCGGGTCGCCTCCGGGCTTGACTCGATGATCCTGGGCGAGGGCGAAATCCTCGGCCAGGTCAGGGACGCCTTTGGAGCGTCGGTCCAGTCGGACGCCGTTCCGCAACAGCTGTCCCGCCTCTTCCACCAAGCCCTCCGGGTGGGGAAGAAGGTCAGGACCCAGACCGGCATAAGCAGAAACGCCCTCAGCATAAGCCGTGTATGCGTGGACCTGGCCAGGAACCTCCGTAGCGACCTGAGCCAACTGAAGGTCATGGTGGTGGGAGCCGGAGAGGCTGGGGAGCTTGCGGCCCGAGCCCTGAAGAACTCCGGTGTCGAAGAGGTGGCGGTGGCCAACCGCACCTTCCAGCGCGGCGTGGAGTTGGCCGAAGCCTTGTCCGGCCACGCCATAGCGTTCGAGATGATTCCTGAAGCGCTGAAAGACGTAGACATCATCATCACGTCCACCGACGCTCCCGGCTACGTCATCGACGCCCAGATGGTCTATGAGGCCATGACCGACCGCCCCGATAAACCGCTCTACCTGATAGACATTGCCGTGCCCAGGGACGTAGACCCGGAATGCGCCCTCTTCAACAACGTTCTTGTCTACGACGTGGACGACCTCCGAAACATCTCCGACTCCAACAGGTTGGAGAAGGAACAGGAAGCTGCCAAGGCCGAGGAAATCGTGTCCGATGAAGTGCGTCGGTTCGACAAGGCCCTGAACACCCTTCAGACTGTCCCCACGATCACGGCCATCCGCCGCATGGCGGAAGACATCCGCGCGCGCGAGCTTGAGAAGCTTATCCGCCGCATGGACCCGGCTCTCAGCGCCCCGGACGTCAAGGACATGGAAGCCATGACCAGAGCCATAGTCAACAAACTGCTCCATGCCCCCACCCGATACCTCAGATACACAGCCGACCCGGAGCGGGTGCGCACTGTCAGGGACGTGTTCGGAGTAGACTTCCTCTCTGAAGAGAATCCCCCAGAGGACGCCTAGGAAGCTCCTTTGGGTCCATCCCGCTCTGAAGACCTCTTCAACCGCTCCCGGGGGCTAATCCCCGGCGGAGTCAACAGTCCGGTCAGAGCGTTCAGATCAGTGGGAGGAACCCCCAGGTTTATGGTGCGCGGCTCCGGCAGCCGGGTCTGGGATGAAGACGGAAACGAATACATAGACTACCTTGGCTCGTGGGGGCCTCTGGCGCTCGGCCACGCTCACCCCACGGTCGTGGAGGCCGTCAAGGCGGCGGCAGAAAAAGGGACAAGCTTCGGCGCTCCCACGGCGGGAGAGGTCGAGCTAGCCCAGTTGGTTTGCGACGCTTTCGAGTCCATCGAGCGGGTTCGCCTGGTCAACTCTGGCACCGAGGCGTGCATGAGCGCCTTGAGGCTCACCCGCGCCTTCACTGGGAGGGACAAGATAATCAAGTTCGCCGGGTGCTATCACGGCCATGCCGACGGCCTTCTAGTAAAGGCGGGTTCGGGAGCGTTGGACCTGGGCATTCCCACCAGCGCCGGAGTCCCCGAGTCATACGCCCAGCAGACCCTGGTGGCTGAGTACAACGACCTTGCGTCGGTCAAGAGGCTCTTCGAGGGATATCCAGACCAGATAGCGGCCGTTATCGTCGAACCGGTGGCCGGAAACATGGGCGTGGTCCCTCCGATGGAAGGGTTCCTGGAAGGTCTGCGCAGGGCCGCCACCGACAACGGCGCGCTCCTGATATTCGACGAGGTTATCACGGGTTTCCGAATAGCCTACGGCGGCGCCCAGGAGCGATACGGCGTCCATGCCGACATCACCTGCCTGGGCAAGATCATCGGCGGAGGGCTGCCTGTAGGAGCCTACGGAGGCCGGGCGGACGTGATGGACATGGCGGCGCCCGTGGGGCCCATGTACCAAGCCGGAACTCTGTCCGGGAACCCTATCGCCGTGGCCGCGGGAATGGCCACGCTGACGGCTCTGAAGGAGCCGGGTGTGTACGACCAGCTCGAATCCAATGCGGCGCGATTGGCGGACGGGCTGGCTGAGGGCGCACGGGAATCAGGAAGGGCCGTGTCCGTCAACCGCATCGGCTCCATGATGACCTCTTTCTTCAATCCCGGCCCAGTCAACGGCCTGGCCGACGCTGAAGCGTCAGACACCAAAACATACGCCGCGTTCTTCCACGGAATGTTGGAGAAGGGCGTCTACCTGGCCCCGTCACAATTCGAGGCGGGGTTCGTATCAACTGCCCACACCGGCGAAGACATCGACAACACTATAGAGGCGGCGACAGAAACATTGCGGGAGATCTCCTTATGACCGACGACAGTCCGAACCTGCCCAAGCTCATCAGCTTCGACATAGACGGTACCCTTGAAGTGGGCGACCCTCCGGGAGTCGTGACCCTTGACATGGTGCGCATGGTGAAGGCCCTGGGCCACATCATCGGAAGCTGCTCGGACCGGACCCTGGCCAACCAGAAGTACCTGTGGGAACAGGCCGAGATAGAAGTGGACTTCATTGCCTTAAAGCACACGCTCCCTGATGTAATGGAGCGGTTCCCGGCTGAAGAGTATTATCATATAGGCGACACGGACATGGACCTTCACTACGCCAACAAAGCCGGGTTCCACTTCGTCTACGTGGACGACGCACTGGGCCACCTTTGGGACCTGAACGGCGAGTAAGCCGGACTGACTTCAGTTGATGTAAGAGGGAGCGCCTCTAGAGGCGCTCCCTTCGCATTAGTCGACATGGAAGCGGCGGGCGCTGACTTGACGGTAGACAGAACCATCTTTGAATCGTGGGTAGTCCTGCGAGCCTCTCAGACTCAGCAACATAGTCCTGTCGGACAAATCGGAGTTGGAAGCCGCAGCCTCCGGACCTGAGACTAGGGTTCTCGTGGACGGTGGACCTAGACAGATCGGCAGTGTCAGCCTAGAAGAAGTCTTCTGTTGGCCACCGGTTTTCCTGGGCGCTTACTCCCGGAGGTGTGTTTCATAGCCGCGGGTCGACCGGCTCGCTTTCGAGAGCCAGTACAGCGAAGGCACACATATGCACTCGGTAGAGAGGTTCGCGGTCGACAAAACGCTGTAGTCCCTCTATGCCCAATGCAAACTCCCGAAGCGCAAGTGACCTCTTTGCGGAGAGACCTCTATCCCGCAGGCGTTCTATGTTCTCCGGCAAGGTGTACTCCGGACCGTAGATGATGCGCAGGTACTCGGAGCCGCGGCACTTCATAGCCGGCTGAACCAGGCCTCGCCTGCCGGTTGCGATAAAGTCCATCGGTTTGACGACCATGCCTTCGCCGCCCATTTTTGTCAGCTCGTCCCACCAGCTTATGGCCTCAATCTCTTCCGAGGCGCCCAGGTGCACCACCTTATGCTCGGTGGCTTGGAATAACCCCGGGTCAGCTTGGGACAAGCGACCAGCCACATTCATATGCCACAGATGGTCCTTATCGGTGTGCACGTTGCCCTCGCTAGCCAGCAGGTGGAAAGGCGCCAGGCGAATATCAGCAAGGGAATTCACTGGCCAACAGTACCGGGCATATGAGTCACTGTAAAGCTGCGCGAGGCGCAGCCGCTCATCGACTCGCTGCAGCATTTCACCAGTGTCGATGCCACGGGCCATCGTCTGTTGTAGGAGCGTTTTCGCGGAGGAGAGGTCCCTCCGCGCTGCTGCCCCCACCGCCGCGTACTGCTCCCGGAGCAGCTCCTGGGCCTTTAGAGACCAAGGCATGAGTTCACAGTCCAGCGCAATCCAGTCGGTTCCCAACTCCTCCCAAAGGCTGACTGTCGTAACCGCCGCACAGACACGCTCCAGAAACTGCGTCTCAAGAGAGCGGTCTTCAAAGAACCTTCTTCCCGTCCTCGTATAGCAGGCGCCAATGCCTTCACCCGTGATGCCGAAGCGTCGCTCAATGGCTGCGGCGTCTCGTCCCACCACTACGACAGCTCGCGAACCCATGTGCTTTTCCTCACAGACCACGCTGGACACACCGTTGTCACGGTAGTAGGTGAACACCTCTGTTGGATGTTCAAGGATGTCGGGGAGTTTGGATGTGTCACAGGGGGATATAGTGGGCGGAAGATACACCAACCAACGGGGATCAAGGGCAAAACGGCTCATAACCTCTAGGGCCGCCGTCGCGTTCTCCTCTCGCACCGTGATATTGCCCCTCAACCGCGTCTCCACGATACGTTTTCCGAGCACGTCATCGATGTCAAGCAGGTGCGTTGCGCGGGCCTCCGGTTCTTCAAGCTGGACGGCCTCGGCCAGCGGCTTCACCGGTTCATAGTAGACCCGTTCTGCTGAAACCGACACAAGCTCTCTCTCTGGGTACCGCAGCGCGGTCAGCTTGCCGCCGAACACACAACCCGTGTCGATATTTATTGTACGGTTGAGCCAGGCGGGCTCCACAACTGGGGTGTGACCGTAGACCACCATTGCCCGACCACGATAGCTGCTTGCCCAGTTGGCGCGCACCGGGAGACCGAACTCGTCCGTCTCTCCAGTGGTCTCGCCGTATTGACAGAAGTCCCGAACTCGCGCGGAGGCTCGGCCTTGGTATTCTGCCTTCAGCCCTGCGTGAGCCACTACCAAGTCCCCGCCGTCAAGCACGTAGTGGCTTATCAGCCCGTCTAGAAACGTTGCAACCTGCTGTCGAAACTCTGGGGACTCTATATCCAATTGCGCCAGTGATTCCGCCAGTCCGTGGGATACTTGGACGTTCCTGCCCTGGAGCTTGCGGACGAGCTTGGATTCGTGATTGCCCGCGACACAAAGAGCTGCGCCGTCCACTGCCATGGACATAACCAGTCTGAGTACCTTGGCGACACCCGGGCCACGGTCCACGAGGTCGCCAACGAATACGGCCTTGCGCCCTTGCGGATGCGTTACGGAAAAGTCGGTTCCGCCGGCGGCGTCAGCACGGGTCTCAAACCTGTACCCAAGGCGTTTCAAGAGAGTGACGAGTTCATCGAAACACCCGTGCACGTCGCCGATGATGTCGAACGGCCCATGCTCGTTCCGTAAGTTGACCCACAGGGGCACTCGCTCAACGGAGGCCCCTTCAACCTCTTCGGGAGAGTTGAGCACGAACACATACCGGAAGCCCTCGCGTTTCAACCCGCGCAGGGACCGTCTGAGCTGTTCTGACTGACGACGCACAACGTGCGGGCCAAATGACCGCTCTGGACGTTCTTTGTTGCGGGCAAGGCATAACGCCTCTGGGATGTTCAGCGCTATAGCAACCGGCAGACAGTCATGTTCCCTAGCGAGTCCGACCAAAGTCTTGCGCGCTTCTGGCTGTACGCTAGTTGCATCAATGACGGTGAGGCGTCCAGTCCGCAGCCGTGCAGCCGTAATGAAATTAAGCACTGCAAAGGCGTCGGACGTTGCACCCTGGTCATTGGCGTCGTCTGCCACCATCGCTCGACAGTCGTCCGACGACACCACCTCTGTGGGTTTGAAGCGCCTGGCAGCGAAGGTGGACTTCCCCGACCCCGACGCACCAATGAGGACCACAAGACACAGCTCCGGAATGGCGATATTCATCGGGTGAAGACACCCATCTGAGTCGGCGCTCCGTAAGTCGCGTGCTCAGGGCCGATGTCGTGGAAACGAACATTGTACTTGCGTCGGTTCGCGACTTGGCGCGACCAGTCCTGGAATTGTTCCCGCGTCCACTCGAATCGATGGTCGTTATGCCTGAACGTTCCAGTGGGCAGCCCGTCGAAAAGCGTGTTGTACTCTGCGTTGGGGGTCGTGATGAGCGCCGCGCTGGGCTTAGCGGCTCCGAACACGACTTCCTCAAATGCGTCAAGACGTGGGATGTCTATATGCTCGATTACCTCCATAGCTATCGCTGCGTCATAGCCGGACAGTCGTTTGTCCATGTAGGTTAGCGACCCGTGTAACAGGGTGATGCGCTCCCGTTGGTTAGTAGGCATGGCGTCGAGGTGCAAACGCCTGTGCGCCGAGTCCAACGCTCGGTGTGAAGCATCGAGGCCGGTTACAGAACGAATAGCAGGCTCTTTGAGCAGCTCGCCTATCAGTCTTCCTTCGCCACAACCGAGGTCGAGCACCCGGGTTGCGCCAAGCGCTCGAAGCGCGGCCAGCACTGCCTCTATTCGTTGCTCACCCAATCGCAATGGCGCTTCGAGTTGTTCCTCCTCTCGCTCGTGCCCTGCTGAAGCGGCGCCGGGATCAGCCACACCAGAGTCAAGCAGTTGGGCCAGCGCTTGCCGCGCAAGGCTCCGCTGATGCTTCAGGTAACGATTCGAAATCAGGTCTCGCTGTGGATGGCTGCTCAACCAACCCTCTCCGAAACGCAACAGCTTGGCCACCTCGTCGTCGCCGACCCAGTAGTGCTTTTCGTCGTCTAACACGGGCAGAAGCACATACAGGTGCGTAAGCAGATCCCGGAGCCGAGATTCGGACGCGAGACGGAGGCTGAAGTAGGGGCTAGCGCCCCACTCGGGAAATCGCCCGTCCAGTGGGATTTCCTGGACATCGACGGTATAGCCAAGGGGCTCGAACAGTTTGTGGACTAGGTCCGCTCCTTCCCTAGAGGGCGCTACTTGGATTTGCGCCTCGAGGGGGATCGCCTGCTCCGCTAGGTCTGGCCGCTCCCTGCTTCTGCCCCTTAGCGCATCGCCGAATACGGAGGCGATCGCCACGCTCAAGTGTGATGACGCGACGTAGGGGCGGTCGTTGACATACTGCTCCAGTCGACCGCTGGAGCCAGGCGAACCCGGCTTGGGGCGCACAAGGCCTATAGGATCGATATCCAAGAGCAGAGCTACGGTGCAACGGCCACTCTCAGCTTCAGGGTAGAAGACAACGGCCTTCCCAAAGGAGAGCGCATACGACTGTACTCGATCCGGGTTCTTGTGGACCAGGAAGCCCAGGTCGGTGGCTGGGTTGTGCGTAGTGGAGATAGTGAGAAGCATGGTTCAATAATACGGCAAGCGACGCTTGGCGCTCAAGAACAGAGCCAACCTGAACAGAGATCTCAGATCAGCAAGGCGTTCGGAGCCGGCGTCAGTCCCAGGCCAACGCGCTTGACATCAACGGGTATAGCGGGCCGGGCTAGACCACTCCGGCCTCGGCTAGGGCCGAGAGCTCGGCCTTGCTCAGGCCCAACTCGCCGCACAGAATCTCCACGTTGTGCTCACCGATGAGAGGCGCCCTTCTCGATATGTCCCACGGGGAGCCGTTATAGATGGCGGCGCCGCCGGGATAGACGAAGGACTTGCCCAATTCGGGGTGTTTCACGTCCACGTAGAACCCCCTGTCCTCTAAGTGAGGGTCCTCCATCAGCTCGTCCATGGTCCTGATGGCGCCCCAGGGGAAGTCCCGCTCCTGGCCTCCGCGCCAGGCGTCGTCCAGAGGCAGCACGGCAAAGAAGCTCTCAATCATCCGGGTGATGTGTTCCCGGCCTTCCTCGATGGCCTGCTGTGTCTGGAACTTCTCGTCCAAGAGGTCGCCTGCCATGTCATGCTCGTTCATCCACTCCGCCAGGCTATTGAGGCGCCTGGGGTTCAGGTTCGTCCCGGAACGGGTGGTGTTCACGTATCCGCCGTCCTGGGTCTGAATCTGAATATTTTCAGACGGGCCGACAGCGGCGTGGCGCCCCGTGTGGCGTTCCACCACAAGTCCAGTATAGAGATAGGTGGGGACCGCGGACTCCGTGGTAAGACAGCAGGCTTCATGCACCGACGAGTCGATGTATTGCCCTTCTCCGGTTACGTCACGGAGGGACAGAGCGGCCATAATCCCGATGTAAGCAAAGTGCCCGCCCATGTGATAGGCGTTGCCGCCGTCTGGAGCCATCGGCGATGCGTCGGGCACGTCCTCGGCGTCGTAGCCGCAAGAGGCCATCTGGCCCCCCGCCGCCAGGTGCAGCAGGTCGGACATCTTGTAGCCGACCCAGGGACCTTTCTGGCCAAAGTCGGTCAGCGAGCACATGATGAGTCCGGGGTTTGACTTTGAAAGCTCGTCGTAGCCCAGCCCTCTCTCCGCCATGTAGCCCGGCTCGAAAGTCTCCAATATTATGTCCGCCTTGGCCGCCATATTCTTGAACAGCTCACGCCCGTCCGCAGTGTCGATGCTCAAGGTGACGCCTCTTTTGGACGTGTTGTAGTGCCAGAAGGAAAGGCTTCTTTCCCGGTCGGGCAGGTCTTCGTAGTAGGGTCCCAAGGTCCGTGTGGCCTCGCCGCCGGGCGGCTCTATCTTCACAACGTCGGCGCCCAGGTCCGCCATAAGCTTGCCGCACCATTGGCCCTTTACGTCCGCAAGCTCCAGCACACGGAGTCCGTGAAAAGGCCCATGCTGCTCGGGTTCACCGGACGCCCTGGGGTCCGCGGGTTTGGGCGGCTCGGCATTCGGAGCGCCAAGCGGGGTCTTAATTATTTCTTCGATGTAGTCGTACTTCTCCATAGTCGGAGGCCAGAAAGTTCCGTCCTCGTAACCCGCCGCAAGCTCGTCGTGGCTCAGCCCCAACATCCCGGAGAAGACTTCGCGGTTGTGCTGGCCTATAAGGGGCGACGGCCTGT
Source organism: Dehalococcoidia bacterium (assembly GCA_965224415.1). Lineage (GTDB taxonomy): Bacteria > Chloroflexota > Dehalococcoidia > Lucifugimonadales > JAGWBF01 > DAOUJI01. The sequence goes on from CBDCZB010000004.1 coordinate 795,668, forward strand.
AGACCTTGCCCGGACTCTTGGACAGCCTGAAGGGAGGCATCTGGAACTTTCTGACGCCCATCAACGGGTGTTCAAGCTCCATGAAGTAGTCCCTTGACTGTATCTGGGGGTCGTTCTCCACCCGGTCCTGGGAGCTTTGCACCGGCATGGCCCTGACACCGGCCGCCTGGCACTTCTCCATCAACTCATACTTGCCCATCGTCCGGGTCCACTTTGCTATCTCGGCGTCCATCTCTTCCTGGGAGTCAATGCGGCCTTTTATGGTCTGGTACTTGTCAGCTTGGGCCCATTCGGGGTTGCCCATGAGGTCCACCAGTGACTTCCACTCCTCATCGGAGAAACAGACAATAACGGCCCAACCGTTGTATTCGCCTCCCTTGGTGGGGTAGGAGTTGTGGGGTGCCACGGTGGGGCCGCGATAGCTGCTGACAAGCTCTGTACCCGGCCAGACTGCACGGTTGCCGGGTGGGTAGCCTTCTCGGCGGGCCGTGCGGCTGTTGACTGATTTGTCCAGGAAAGCGGACCCCGTCAGAGTGATTCCTGTGATCATCTGGGACAGGTCCACGTGCTGGCCCTTGCCGGTGTTTCTCCGGTGGTGGAGAGCCGTCAGTACAGTCATGGCGCCATACATGCCGCCGGTGTCGTCCAGGTACGACCACCCCCATCCGGCTGGCTGCTCTCCGGGCAGGCCGGACTGGAAGGTAAGGCCTGACAACGCCTGGGCTGCGGGCCCCATAGTGCCGTAATAGTGGTCGCGCCCTGTGTGCCCGAACCCGGCCATGGACACGTATATGATGTCTTCCTTTAACTCCTTCAGCTGCTCATAACCCAGGTTCCAGCGCTGCATTATCCGGGAGCTGAAGTTTTCGATGACCACATCTGATGTGGAGATGAGCCTCCTTATGAGGTCCAACCCCTTGTCGGTGCGGGTGTTGACCGTGATGCCCAGCTTGTTGGCGTTGGTGTCGTTGAACTGGCCAATAGTGTTGGGGCCGGGAACCATTCCTGGAGCCGCCGTAAACCGGTTGCTCCGCAGGATGTCCATGTTCAAGGGCCATTCGACCTTGATGACCTCGGCACCCAGGGTTCCCAGCCACCGGGTGGCTATCGGTCCGGCGCGGACCCAGGTGAAGTCAACGATTCGTATGCCTTCCAGGGACCTGGGTGTGGTCGTTTCAACGGACTCGGATGTGGTCATTTCAACGCCTCCGTGTTAGGTGTTCAGACTATTCCTGACTCCGCCAGCATGGCCAAGCGGTTCTTGGTCAATCCAAGCTCGCCGCAGTAGACCTCGACGTTATGCTCGCCGATAAGGGGAGCCCTTCTAGAGATTTGCCAGGGGGACCCGTTGTATATGGCAGCCGGGCCTGGGTAAGTGAAACTCCTGCCAAGTTCGGGATGCTCGACGTCGATGTAGAACCCGCGGTCTTCCAGGTGACCGTCCTCGGCGATTTCATCCATCGTCCGTATCGAACCCCAGGGCAACCCCATCTTCTGGCTGCCGTGATAGGCTTCATCGGAGGGCAGGCTGCTGATGAACCGCTCGATGAGGTCGTTGACGTGGGCCTCATTTGCGGTTATCCCCTGCTGGGCGCTGTACTGTTCGTCCAGCAAGTCGTCGGCCATCCCTCGCTCTTCCATCCACTCGGCCAGGTTACGGAGTCTGGCGGGATTCAGCCTGGAGCGGGTGGTGTTTATCCAGCCGCCGTCGCTGTTGGGGATCATAAACTTAGGCGTCACCACGGGCTGGGCGTGTCTGCCCGTCTGCCGTATGGCGCCTCTTCCCGAGTATAGATACACGTCAACAGCCGCCTCCGTCGTGAGGGCGCAGGCGTCGTGTATGGAAGCGTCTATGTATTGGCCCTCCCCGGTGGCGTGGCGTTGGAACAGCGCCAGCATTATGCCCATGTAGGCGTAATGGCAGCCGATGTGGTATGAGTTGCCTCCGCCCGGGGCTATGGGCGGAGCGTCGGGCACGTCATCTTCGTCGTAGCCGCAGGAAGCCATCTGCCCGCCCGCCGCCAGGTGGGTCAAGTCCGTTGACGAGTAGTCCTTCCAGGGGCCGGTCTGCCCAAACGAGGTGATGGAACACACTATGAGCCTGGGATTTGCTGCCGCCAGATCCTCGTAGGCGAGGCCCCACGAGGCCATCCGCCCCGGACGGAAAGTCTCCAGGACCACGTCCGCCGTAGACGCCAGCCGCTTGAACAGCTCCCGTCCATCAGCCGTTTCCAAGTTCAGGGTGACGCCCCGCTTGGAAGTGTTGTAGTGCCAGAAGTAGAGGCTTCTTTCTGGATGGGCCACGTCGTCCAGGAACGGGCCGACACGCCTGGTATTTTGCCCTCCGGGCGGCTCTATCTTTATGACGTCCGCCCCCAGGTCGGCCATCAGCTTGCCGCACCATTGGCCCTTCTCGTCGGAAAGTTCGAGGACTCGTAGCCCGGTCAAGGGCCCGGACTGCTCAGAATCGGTCATGTCAGGGACGCCTCGATATAGGGTTGTTTTTCCATCTCCAGAGGCCAGAAAGTGCCGTCGTCGAACCCTTCCCGCACCTCGTCGGCGGTCATGCCCAGAATCTCCTCTGCAACCTGCCTGGTGTGTTCTCCTATGAGCGGCGCCGTGGCATGGACTGACACGTCGGACTTGGACATCTTGAAGGGTGCGTTTTGGTATTTTCCCGTCCCTATCACCGCGTGGGGAATCTCGTTGATGAACCCATGAGACCTCAGTTGAGGGTCGTTGTCCACCCGGTCCCCGTTGCTCTGGACGGGCATGGCCGTCACTCCGCTGGCCTGGCACTTGTCGGCCAACTCGTACTTCTCAAGGGTCAGCGTCCACTGCTCGATGTGGGCGTCCAACTCCTCCTGGTGGTCCAACCGACCTTGGAGGGTGGAGAACTTGCCGTTTGCGGCCCAATCAGGGCTGCCCATCAACCCCACCAGCCGCTCCCACTCGTCGTCGGAGCCGCAAACGATGGTGCACCAGTCGTTGTAACCTCCGCCCTTGGTGCGGTACGCGTTGTGCGGGACAGCCACAGGCCCGCGGTAGTTGTTCAGCAGCGGAGCGCCGGGCCAAACGGCCCTGTTCCCCGGGGGATAACCTTCCCTCTTTGAGGGTCTGCCGTTCACGGTCTTGTCCAGGAAAGCGGCTCCAGTAAGGGTAATTCCCGTAATCATCTGGGACAGGTCCACGTGCTGACCCTTCCCGGTCTTGTTCCGGTGTTCCAAGGCTGTCAGGACGCAAATTGCTCCGTACATGCCACCGGTGTCGTCCATATAGGACCAACCCCATCCCGCCGGAGGCGCGTCGGGAAGCCCGGACAAGTAAGTGAGCCCGGAGAGCGCCTGGGCCGACGGCCCCATGGTCCCATAGCTGTTGTTGCGGCCCGTATGCCCCAACCCGGCCATGGAAACATATATGATGTCTTCCTTGATTTCTTTCAGCCCTTCGTAGTGCAGGCCCCACCTGTGCATGACGGTGGAGCTGAAGTTCTCCATCACCACGTCAGACTTGGAAATCAACTTCCTGATAAGCTCCTTGCCCTTGTCTGAACGTGTGTTCAGGGTGACAGACAGCTTGTTGGCGTTGGTGTCAGCGAAGAATCCGGCGGAGTTCGGGCCGGGCTCGACGCCGGGGGGAATGGAGTGGCGGTTGCCCCTGAGGGAGTCCATGTTAAGGGGCCATTCGATTTTCAGAACCTCAGCCCCAAAGGCGCCAAGCCACCTGTTGGCCCAAGGCCCGGCGCGCACCCAGGTGAAGTCAACTATTCTGATTCCTTCAAGGGGACGAGGCAGCGTCAAAGTGTGCTTCCGTATGAATGAAAACTTTAGGTGAACATCGTTCAGCGGACTCCCGCTCGACCGCCAAGATTATAGATTAGGCCCCATACCCAGTCAACTCTAGCCGCTGACCGCTGACAGGCACGAACAAGTTTGGATTCCAACCGTTGCGCCGACAATTGGAAGGTGATACTATGCGTTGTTGCTGCAAACGTTCGCATATGACACCTATGACCCATAATTTCCTCAAGGAAAATTCTATCAGCTTGTCAGCCGCAAGTCGGTTAACAGCCGCCGGGGCATTGGCGCTCGTCTTGGTTGCCGCTTGCGGCGGCGGCTCCTCCTCGACCGCCTCTCCGACGGAAGACCCCGCAGAAGCCCGCGTCCTGACGGTGGCGGCCACGGTGTCTCCCATCACCAGCCTGGTGGAAAACATCGGCGGGCCTCGTATAAAGCTGGAGGGAATCGTTCCCGAAGGGGCCAACTCCCATACCTACCATCCGGCTCCGTCGACGGCCAAGCTTCTGGCGGATGCGGACCTGATTGTCGCCAACGGGCTGTTCCTGGAAGAACCCACCATAGAGATGGCCCGCGCCAACAAGAAACCCGGCGCCGTAGTTCTGACATTGGGTGACAAGGCCATTGCCACCGACGAGTGGGTCTATGACTTCTCCTTCCCGGAGTCCGAAGGCCATCCCAACCCCCATCTCTGGACGGCTCCTCACCTGGCTCTGCGATACGCCGAGTTAATCAAGGACGAGCTGGCGTCGCTTGACACAGCCAACGCCGATTACTACACCGCTAATTATGGTAAGCTCAAGGAGCGCATTGAGGACCTGGAACGAAGAATCATGGAAGCCGTGGAGACCATCCCCCCTCGGAACCGAAAACTCCTGACCTACCACGACTCTTTCCCTTTCTTTGGCCCCAGGTACGGCCTGGAAATCATCGGCGCCGTCCAGCCCTCCGACTTCACCGAGCCATCCGCCAGGGAGGTCGCGAGGTTGATCGACCAAGTCAGGGCCGCCGGAGTCCCGGCCATATTCGGTTCCGCGGTATTCCCCAGTCCTGTGATGGAGCAGATAGCCAAAGAGGGCGGAGCCCAGTTCATTGACCGGCTCCGGGACGACGACCTTCCTGGAGAACCCGGAGATTCCATGCACACGTACATGGGTCTGATGGCCGAGGACGTGCGCATAATGGTGTCCGCCCTCGGAGGAAGCGTCGAGGCTCTGGAGGATTTCGATACGGGACCAGTCTTTGAAGGAGAGAGCGGGGCCGTATACCCGCAATAGCAACGCACAATGCTTCACCCTATAACTGAGGCTCATAGAGACGGTCCGCCCATAGTCGAGATGACGGACTTGACCTGCGGATATGACGGCCATGCCGTCCTGAGCGACGTGAACATCAGCGTCATGGCCGGAGACTTTGTAGGGCTGCTGGGTCCCAGCGGCTCCGGCAAGACGACCCTGCTGCGCGCCATCCTCGGGGCCGTGGACGTATACGGAGGTGAAGTCACAGTCGAAGGCGCTTCGACCTCCCGAAAACGGCCCAAGGTGGGTTACGTGCCCCAGCTTGAGACCATCGACTGGAACTTCCCTGTCACGGTCCGGGAAGCGGTGATGATGGGCCGGACCATGGAGAACGCGCCGTTCCCCTGGTTCAACAAAAGGGAGAAGAACCTGGCCCTGGAGATGCTGGAGCGCCTGAGCATAGCCGACCTGGCTGACCGCCACATACGAGACCTGTCCGGGGGCCAACAGCAGCGGGTCTTTCTGGCCCGTGCCCTGGTAAGCAGCCCCAGACTTCTGCTGATGGACGAGCCGACGGCCGGGGTGGACATCAAGACCAGGGACGACGTGATGCACCTGCTCCACGAGCTGAACCACCACGGAGTCACCATCGTCATGACCACCCACGAGATAAACGCGGTGGCCGCTCATCTGCCCTGGGTCGTGTGCATCAACGGCAGGCTGGTGGCCGAGGGGCCGCCGTCCCAAGTGTTCACTCCCGCCACCTTCAAGATGACCTACGGCGCCGAGATGCCCGTCATCCAATACCAAGGAATGACGCTGGTGGGAGAACGCCCCCACTTCGGCGGAGCCGACGCGGGCCGGAGCGGCGTGGACGTAGAGCGCCACGTGCCCCACGAACACAGACGGGGAAGCCCTGAGGACAGAGACCATCCCCATTCTAGAGACACTATAAGTTTGGACCAGAGACCCGGCGGCCCAAATGCTTGAACCCTTCCAGTACGACTTCTTCGTTCGCGGTCTGATTTCCGCGACCCTTGTCGGGGGGTTGTGCGGCTTGATGGGCGTCTACATAGTGTTGCGCCGGATGTCCTATATCGGGCACGGACTCTCCCACGCCGTGTTCGGAGGCGCCGTAGTCAGCTACGTCTTGTCCTTCAGCTTTCTTGCGGGCGCGATTATCTGGGGGTTCCTGTCGGCTCTGCTCATCACTCTGGCCACGAGAAAGAGGCAGATAGGCGCCGACGCAGCCATAGGCATCATCACCACCGCCAGTTTCGCTCTTGGCATAGCTCTAATCAGCAGATATAAGACCTTCACACGAGACTTCGAAGCCGCCCTGTTCGGCGACATTGTCGGAGTGTCCCAGGGGGACCTGATGGCAATCGCCGTCGTCACAGCCGCCACGCTGGTCATTGTGTTTTTAGGATACAAACTCTTTCTGTTCTCGACCTTCGACCAGGACGTGGCGTCCTACTACGGCGTGCCCACAGCCTGGGTGGACACCATGTTCTCCCTGGTGCTCGCCGCCACGATAGTGGTTTCCATGCAGGTGCTGGGCGTAACGCTCATAGCGGCCGCAATAGTCATACCTCCGGTGGTGGCCCGCCTGTTGACGAACAGCTTCAGGAGCATGATCTTGCTTTCGACGGGAATAGGGGCGGCATGCGGACTGGCGGGAATATATATCAGCTGGTTCATAGACGTGTCTTCCGGGGCGAGCATCGTGCTGCTGTCGGCGCTCTTGTTCGTCGTCGTTTTGACCGTCACCAGCTTGAAAGAGCGCCTGTCTGGATATCGCGGCAAGGTCAAACGCCCAACCGCCCCAGCGCCGTCGATCTCAGCGGACTGACCCAGCCCCGGCTGTAGGGCGTCGCCATTTGACCCGTACGTCCGCCGTCCGTAGAATTGCCACAAACCCCTTGCTTGGAGGCTCACGATGGTCAGCCAAAGTTCCAACAAAAGCAACCCCATCGACGTTATGGAGGCCGACCACGCGGGCCGGAAACCGGCCCAGTCCAGCCGTCCCGTAGTATTGGGTTCTCAGGGAGTCGTCTCTTCCGGACATTGCCTTACGTCCATGTCCGCCGCCCGAATGCTCCTGAGCGGCGGCAACGCATTCGACGCCGCCGTGGCCGCCGGGTTTGCGGCTGCCGTCGTGGAACCCGCGGCGTCTTATACGCTGTGCTCCGAGGGAACTTTCATGGTCTACCATGCGGCCACGGGACGAGTGAGGGCGCTAAGCGGCCAAGGCGTCGCACCCGGGAAGGCCAATATAGACCTATTCGAAAGCAAGGGGCTGGACAAGATTCCCACCGGCCCCGGCCCCAACGCAGAACTGTCTTTCACCATCCCTGGAATCGTAGATGCCTTGCTGCTGATGCTTGAAACCTACGGCACGAAAACGCTGTCAGAGACCCTGGAGCCCGCCCTCGAGTACGCCCAGCGGGGCATGCCAATGTACGAACGACTCCGCGAAAGTCTCATGTCAACCGCGACCCTGGACCAGTTCCGCCTCTATCCGCCAGGCGGGCTGGACGTTTTCTACCAGGACGGAGATGCGCCCGCTGTGGGACAACCATTACGTCAGCCTCAGCTTGCGGCCACTCTCCAGGCGCTCATAGAGGCGGAACGAGCGGCGTCAGGCTCCAGGACCGACGGAATCGCAGCGGCCAGGGAAGCCTTCTACAAGGGCCCGATATCAGAGACCATCGTCCAGTGCGCCCAGCGCGTCGGGGGACTCTTCAGCGCCGAGGACATGGCGTCATACCAAGCCGGCTTTGATGAACCCCTCAAGACCGACTTTATGGGATTCGAGGTGTTTGGCCAGCCCACGTGGACGCAGGGAGCCGTGCTGCTCCAGGCCCTGAACATCCTGGAGGGCTTCGACCTGAAGTCCATGGGCCACAACTCCGCCGACTACATCCACACAGTCACCGAGGCGTTAAAGCTTGCTTTCGCCGATAGGGAAAAATTCTACGGCGATCCGAAGTTCTCAACCGTTCCCATAGACGGGCTGCTGTCCAAAGAATACGCCAAGGCCCGCGCCGCTCTAATAGACGGCGCCATCGCAATGCCGGAGATGCCCGAGCCGGGAGACCCGTGGAGGTTCTCCGCCCTTTCCAGCAACGGGGCAAGCCGCCCCGTCGCGATTCCTGCCGGTGGAACGGCGTCCAAAGACGACGAACAAGGAACAACCCACTTTGCCGTCATCGATAGGGACGGCAACATGGTGGCGGCGACACCCAGCGGCGGAGTCTGGGGCAAGTCGGTGTACTTCCCGGAAATCGGCTGCGCCCTTAGCACAAGAAGCGAGATGTTCGTCCTGGAACGAGGCCATCCCAACGGCCTGGAAGGCAGGAAACGGCCCCGCACGACCCTGGTCAACTACCTCGTGGCCAAGAACGGAGTCCCTTTTCTAACCGCGGGATGCCCTGGAGGCGACGCCCAGGCCCAGGCAAACCTGCAACTTATTCTGAACTCCCTGGTGTTCGGCATGGACCCACAGGAGGCCGTGGAAGCGCCGCGTTTTGCGACTCAGACGCTGATTAACTCCTTCTACCCCAGAGTGTACCTGCCCGGACAACTCAACGTGGAGAAGGGCACGCCTGCCGACGTGCGGACCGAACTAGAGAAGCGGGGACATAAAGTCACCGAGGTGAACGCGTCGGGCACCGGGGCCATCGTGACTCGTAGGGACCCCGAATCCGGCGGGATGGCCGCCGGCGCCGACCCCCGACGGGACACCTATGCCATAGGATGGTAAGGCGGGCAGCCTAGACGCTGAGGTTCTTTAGGAAGAATTCCGCCGCCAGCCGAGACGCTTCCCTTTCCCGGCCTGCCCAGAAGTGGTCTACGCCGGGGACTATTTCGCAGCTGACGTCAGGCCCCAAATCGCCAGCTTTGCTCCTTAGCTCCTCTTCGGGAGCGGCGTGGTCCTGGGAGCCGGATATAAATATCTTGGGGCGTTGGTCCGACGCGACCGTGGGAGAGTCCAGATGTCTTATGCCAGGCGACACCAACGCAAAGGCTTTCGCTCCCTCATATAGACTGAAGTTCCCCAGCAGCACACCCGACCCAAAGGAGTATCCGGCCATTCCCAGCCGGTCCGGGTCGACCTTGTCGGCGCTTCCAAGTTCGTTCAGAGCGGCTAGGGCGTCCTGCGGTTCCATCTCTCCCGCAGTATGGCTTCCTCCGCTTCTACCCACACCGCGAAAGTTGAACCGCAAAGCGGCTACGCCCCTTTCCATGAGGCCGTAGTAGACGGCCCGCACCACGTTGTTGTTCATGTCGCCGCCATGAAGAGGATGAGGGTGACACACCACGACCCCCGGAAACGGACCAACCCCGTGGTCCGGCAGCCCCAACACTCCCTCCAGAACGGTCCCGTCGGCGCCTGATTGCATCTCCAATGAAATTTCCATGCTCTCAGTTCCTTTCTCAAAGCTGGCCGTCCCTTTGTCCGGACTTCGGGGGGACTGACAGTCATAGAGATTGTCAGCCTTGAACGAAAAATCCCTGAAACTCGTCAAGACTGTTATTGAATGGGGATTGTAACATTGTTAGCTTTGGAAAATGGGGCATATGACGGCCCGTTGGATGGCGGCGAGACTGGGAGGAAGTGAGGAACGGGACGATCGGATATGGGGCGCGTGATGGGGCTGTGATAGACCCGATCTTAGTGAGGGTGAACGGGAGAGGCTGGAACATCGACTTCACCTTGGACGACAAGGTCGATTGCCATGTTCTAGTCGATTCCCTGCGCCAGCATCTGTCCGGCAGTTCTGGATGGTTCAAGGGCTTCCCTGTTGCAGTGAACGTGGGAGCCAGGGCGACAAACCTCGACGACCTGAGAATGATACGGGACGTCATCGAGGGCGAGCATCACATTCCCATATCCAGGTTCGAGTTAGGCGACGCTGCGTCGCTTGAGTCGGCCCTTTCGGAGGGAGTGGGCGTTACCGTAAACCTGGGACTGAACGGACACAGCCAGGACTCGCGAGACGCTTTCCTGTTCGCTCCTCAAGAACCCAGCTCGAAAGTCCACTCTGACACGGAAGATTCGAAACCAGCTAAACCGGAACCGCTGGTCATCAAGTCAACTTGCCGGTCCGGGCTGGCCGTGAGCCACGACGGAGACCTCATAGTCCTGGGAGACGTGAACCCGGGCGCCGAGCTTACGGCGGCCGGGGACATCGTGGTGGCGGGCGCTCTGCGAGGAGCGGCCCACGCAGGATTCAACGATGTCGGCGCGTCCTCCTCTGTAATAGTCGCGGCGACCCTGGAACCGCTGTTGCTCAGGATAGGAAACCACGTCAGGACGGAAGAACCCAAAAAGGGAAAGTCCAAGTCTCGTACGAAGACCGCCGAGATAGCTTATGTCAAAGGCCGGGCTTCCATCGCGGTCGAACCATTTACAAGCTGGCGTCGAAAGAACTCAGGGTAGGGAGGGGATATGAGCGGCACGACCATTGTGGTGACTTCAGGCAAAGGTGGAGTTGGCAAGACCACGGCCACCGCCAACCTTGGCGCGGCGCTGGCCCTCAGAGGCCGGAGCGTTGCAGTGGTGGACACGGACATCGGACTGCGGAACCTGGACGTAGTGCTGGGGCTGGAGAACCGCATCGTGTACGACCTGGTCGACGTGGTGGAAGGCCGATGCAGGCTGAACCAGGCGTTGGTCAGGGACAAGCACACCAATGAGCTCTATCTAATTCCCGCCGCCCAGACCAGGGACAAGTCCGCCCTGAAGCCTGAACATATGAAGGAATTGGTGAACGACCTGAAGGAGAGGTTCGAATACATCCTCATCGACTGCCCCGCCGGCATCGAACAGGGATTCCAAAACGCAATAATCGCGGCGGACCGAGCCATCGTGGTCACCACTCCGGAAGTGTCGGCGATTAGGGACGCCGACCGGGTCATCGGCCTGCTGGAAGCCGCCGAACTGCCCACACCCGACCTGGTGATCAATCGTATTCGTCCCGGCATGGTCAAGGAAGGGGACATGATGGACCACGAAGACATCCTTGACCTGCTCTCCGTGAAGCTCATCGGAATGGTCCCCGATGACGACGGAATCATCGTGTCTACCAACAAGGGGCTGCCCGTGGTGCACAACAAGAAGTCCCTCTCGGGAGAGGCCTACAGACGCGTCGCCGCCCGGATTGAGGGAGAGGAGCCTCCCTTCCTGGAGCTTGAAGCCGCCCCCGGGCTCTTCGGAAAGGTCATGAAGATATTCTCCAAAAACGGCAACGGCAGCAACGGACGAAACGGATACCACGGAGACCTGTCATGATGGACCTTCTCCGTTGGGCGTTGCAGCGCCACGAGAAGTCGAAGGACTCGGCCCGGCAGCGGCTGCGCATGATCCTGGTCCTGGACCGTGTAGGAATCTCATCGGGCTACCTCGAGTCGATGAAACGAGACTTCCTGGAGGTCGTCTCCCGTTACCTGGAAGTGGACGAGGAGTCCGTAAGCATGGACATGCGTAGAGAGGGCGAGTCTATGGTCCTCGTCTCCAACATCAACGTGAGCGGAATCAACTCTGCTCCGCCGCGTCTGGAGAACCGCGCCCGCTCAGAAGTCCCTGCCGTCTAGCGCGTCTCGTCAATATGGTTTAGGCCAAAGCACCCAGGCCCTGATCTGGCAGGCGGCCAGGTAAGAAGCCGGCTCTTTGGCATAACGCGTTGTCACGCGCCGCTACGGTGCGCAAAACCCAGAATACTGCATTCTAGTAGTATAATCGGCGCAACCGACAACGAACGGTGCTACGCTTTTTCTTTGTCTAGGAGGCGCCAACGCATGGCCGAGACGATAGCCCAAGCGGTTGAGCAAATCAAAAACACTGTATCCCTGCTCAGCCTGGACGAATCCGCCACCAAACAGGGCGTCGTGCTCAGAATTCTCAGTCTTGCCGGGTGGAACCCCTTCGACCTTTCGCAGGTTGTACCTGAATATACGGTTGGGAACCGCCGTGTCGATTACGCACTAATGCCGGGTTCACCCAACGCCGTATTCATAGAGGTGAAACGGCCTAACGAAAGTCTGGAAGGACACCAGCAGCAGTTGCTGGAGTACTGCTTTCAGGAAGGGGTAAAGCTGGCCGCATTGACCAATGGGCGGACCTGGTGGCTCTATCTGCCCTTGCAGCCGGGAAGTTGGGAACAAAGACGGTTCTTGACCATCGACCTTGAATCCCAAGAACCCGACATCGTTGAACGACGGTTCATGGCGCACCTTTCCCAGGAAAAGGTAACTAGCGGCCGGGCGGTCAGCGACGCCGAGGACTTAGTGCAGTCGCAGCAGCGAGCCGAGATTGCCGGCAAAGCCATCATCGAAGCCTGGAATCAAATCGTCGAAACGCCCGATGAAATCTTGGTTGACTTAGTCTCGGAGACTACTGAGCGCATTTGCGGGTTTATGCCTGAAAGAGAGTTGGTCGAACAATTTCTGTCACGGCGCGTCGGCGCGTTGCCTGACCTTCAGCTTTCGTCGGAACAACCTTCCCGGAAGCCTCCGGCCATTCCACACAGACATTCCCCGCCAACTACCGCGCGTGGTGGTCCATCAACCGTCACAACCATTAGGCAACCGCAACCTATAGACGGCAAGAGCACCCGTCCAATATCTTTCACTTTTCTGGAAAGCCACCGGCGGACCAACTCTTGGAATGACGTTCTCATCCAATTCTCAGGCCTGATTAACGAACTTCACCCACGAGACTTTGACAAGGTGCTGACGATCCCTCGCAGTCAAAGGCACGGAGCAAAATGGCCTTACCATTTCTCCCAAACGCCATCCGATTTGCGGATTCCCAAGGGAATCCGAAATTCCGGCATCTACGCAGAAGTCGACCTTACCGCCGCAACAATGGTCAAGCTATGTTACGACTTGGTGCAGCTATTCGGCTACCAGCAGGGGTCGCTGACTATCGAGTGCCGATAAGCTTCGAAAGAGCACACCGAAGAGAAAGTGGAAGAGAGGGCGAGTCTATGGTCCTTGTCTCCAACATCAACGTGAGCGGAATCAACTCTGCTCCGCCGCGTCTGGAGAACCGCGCCCGCTCAGAAGTCCCAGCTGTATAGGCCTCCGGCGCCCAGCAAAGAAAAAGCCCGCTGTCGGCTGCCCAGCCTAAGGCAGGTTTCTTGGTGCCGAGGGAGGGACTCGAACCCACACGCCCTCGCGGGCAGCGGATTTTAAGTCCGCCGCGTCTGCCGTTCCGCCACCTCGGCATCCCTGCTCAGAGAAAAAACAAGCGCAGGAATGAGTTCCTACGCTTTTGTCTGCGAAAAATTGGAGGCGACGGGCGGATTCGAACCGCCGAATAGAGGTTTTGCAGACCTCCGCCTTAACCACTTGGCTACGTCGCCCTGTCCTTAACCGAAATGGTGCCGAGGGCGGGATTTGAACCCACACAGGCTTACGCCTACCACCCCCTCAAGATGGCGTGTCTACCAATTCCACCACCTCGGCAGGAATCCATATTTTACCACATTCTCCCGGAGTTTCCAGTATTCGGGCATCGAGAGCGAAGAACGGCCGCAGCCTCACTGGGCCCGCCCCACGCCGGGGAAGGCGGGCATAACCTCTTTGGAGATGCGGGCCGCCTGCTCGTGGAACTGCTCCATCGTGGTCCCCATGGGACAGGCTATCATTATCTGGTCCAGCCCCGGGTACTTGTCCTCCACTTCCTTGAGATAGGCGATAGTGTCCTCGGGGCTGCCACAGAACCAGGCCCGGGTCTTCAGAACATCTTCAAAGTCGCTGCTTGCGGCAATATGGCGGGCGGCCCCAGAGGGACCCACGGCTTCCATCTGTTCGTCGCTGTACCGGAGCATTCCCAGGGGCGCCGCGAACTTCACGTGTTCCTCGAACAGAGGCCTCAGCCGGTCCTTTGCTCTCTCGTAGCTGTCGTCCACCTGGCACCATATTCCCAGCGCCAGGCCCTCACCCAGATCGGTCTCCCGCCCATACTTGGCGTTGGCCTTCTGGTACTCGTGAATCCATCCGTCCACGTGGTCTATGGCAGTGCCGGCAATTATCCCCTTGATGCCGTGCTTGGCCATGAAATCCAAACCTCTGGGAGACCCGCTGACCACCGGCTGCCACATTTCCACTGGAGTGTTGATGGGCCTGGGCACCAGGGTAAGCTCCTTTAGCTGGTAGCCCCTGTAAGGAACCTCCGGAGGCAGCGTGTAGTTCTTTCCCTGGTGGGAAAAGGAGTCGTTGTTGAAAGCGGTCAATATCACTTCCAGCTGCTCTTCGAACAGGTCCCGGTTGGCGTCGGCGTCCAGCATGGGTGCGCCGAAGGTCTCCACCTCCCGGGTGTGGTAGCCGCGGCCCACGCCGAATATTACCCTGCCATCGGTAAGCACGTCGGCCATGGCGAAGTCCTCGGCCAGGCGGATGGGGTGCCACATGGGAAGGATGTTGAACGCGCAACCCAACTTTATCTTAGTGGTGTGTTGAGCCAGCCAGACGTTGAGCATCAGCAGGTTGGGAATGCACTCGTACCCCTCCCGCTGGAAGTGGTGCTCGGCCATCCACAGAACGTCGTAGCCCAGCTCCTCAGTGACCTGGGCCGTCCTCTTCGCCATGTCGAAGACCTGAATAAGCCGCTCGTTGGAATAGCGGCGGTCGTTGGCCGGAGTGCCGTCTAAGCCGACGTTGTCCCCTTCCAGCACATGGCCTGCATATAGAGTAGAGAATGACTTAATCATGTTTGCCTCCCTTAGCGGCGGCTCCTGCGCTTATTGGTCTTTGTACGCCGTAACTCTGAGACGGCGGTAGTCGGCGGTCCAAAGGCCGTCATGGAACATCACCGGCCTGAGCCGAGATTCGACCTCTGAAACCACCCGCTCCCGTAACTCGTCAGGCAGATGCACCAGAAGCTCGGCCCCAAACATGGACATCCAGTGGCGCATCCCATTGGGCCCGTCTTCCAACGGAGTGGGGCGGTCGAAAAGGGCCGCATAGCCCGTGACTATGCATCTCTCCTCCAGCCGCGACGTGAAGTCGGCAACGCTGGGGAAGTACCAGGGCAGGCCCTGTCCGGGGCGGGCATGCCCCACCGCGTCCAGGGCCTGGTCCACCGCTCTGATGATGGCAGCGATGTTCCCCTTGCCGCCCAACTCCACCACCAGGCGTCCCCCAGGCTTCAGGACGTCGCCCAGGGTGGCCATGACTCCGTGCGTGTCCTTCACCCAGTGGATGGCGGCGTTGGAGAAGACGGCGTCGAAGGGCTCACTGCACGTGAAACGGGCGGCGTCGGCCACCACAAACTCCACGTCTGGATAGGCGACTCTTGCCCGCTCTATCATGGAAGGGTCGATGTCCACGCCGACCGCCTGGGCGCCTGCCTTGGAGATCTCGTTGGCCAACCGCCCAGTGCCGCATCCCAGGTCCAGGATGCGCTCGCCGGGCTGCG
Source organism: Dehalococcoidia bacterium (assembly GCA_965224415.1). GTDB lineage: Bacteria > Chloroflexota > Dehalococcoidia > Lucifugimonadales > JAGWBF01 > DAOUJI01. Next base: position 811,132 of record CBDCZB010000004.1, read on the forward strand.
GGGCCAACATCTCCACCAACTCCAGCCCATACTCCGAAACGAAAGCGTGCTTGGAGTCGTAGAGGTCGGCGTCCCATGCGCCGACAGTGGTCTGGGTTGGGTTGGACTGGTCGTTCATTGCGTGAGACGGGCTATATCAGCTCTTCCGGGGTGGATATACCCTCGAAGTCCGCAGCAGACGCGGGCTTTTCCGGCTTGATCTTCAGGTCCGTCTCCATGATGTGGTAAACCTGCTTAAGGTGATGGGTGGAGTGCCGGAGGATTATGTGAAGCAGTTCCAGCACAGTCACCTCGCCCCCGTAGTGGGCGGGGACCACCCACTCGAATCCTGCCGTGTTCCCGCTCTTCAGGAACCCCGTCACGTTTTCGCTCACCTCGCAGCCGTATTCAGAGATTTGCTTTGGGGATTTGATTTGCGAGGTCTTTTCGTGGGAAGCCTCCATGTCTTCTTTGCTCATGCTACCATGCTCGTGGGCCCGCCACGCCAGCTCCGGGAAGGAGATGATATGCAACAGGAGCTCCCGGAGTGTCCTGGGCCGCCACGCGGGAGCTTCGTCCAACTCGACGGGCATGAGCTGCCCCGCGGTCCTGGAGGCGGCGCCCAGAATGGCTTCGTACTTCTCGGCCAGCCACTGGGCGGACGAAGACAGGTCCACAACGGTTTCAAGCTCCAAGACCTCTACGAGCTTCTTGGGGTAGTAGCCGATGACCACCTTTTCGTCGTCGACGATGGTGACCGGAAGGGCCTTTATGCCGCGGCCCTTGAGGAATTCCCTGGACGCCTCGTCGTTGAGCACGTCATGGTTCTGGAATTCCACGCCGTTGGAAGTGAGGAACGCTTCCAGCGTCCGGCAGCTGAATCAGCCAGGTTGGGTGAACACTTGAACGTTCATAGCGACCCCCTTGAGGCCATATATTTCGGATTATGTACGCACGGAATCAGGGTGTCAACGGGCCGTTCCAACCAACCCTGCGGACTAGGGTCTGTTCACACTAACGCAACGCATCGACTATAAGAGTGAGTAGGATGAAGCCTAGGAAGAGCACATCCAGCTTCTCGAAGCGAGAGAAGATACGGCGAAAGCCCTTCAATCGCCGGAACAAGCGCTCAACTTCGTTGCGTCTCTTGTACATCTCCATGTCGTACGTCCATGGGGAGACCCGTGTCGAGGACGGCGGAACGACGGGAGTGAATCCCAGCGCCAATGCGAGTTGGCGTGTCTCGTTGCCCTCGTATGCACGATCCATCACTATAGACAAGTTCTCTCGCTGTGGCCCAAGACGGTTGAGCAGCTTGCGTCCTTCAGGCGCGTCGTGGGCTTGTCCGGCGGAGAGGGAGAACATCAGAGCCGTTCGAGCATCTGCGGCAACCATATGAATCTTGGTGGTCCATCCTCCCCGGGACTTGCCGATGGACTGCGGTCCGTTTTTTTTAACGCGCCCGTGCCATCGGGATGCACCTTGACAATCGTGCTGTCCACCGAAACCGCCTCGATATTGATGCGCACTATCTGCTCTCGTTGAAGGTGTTCGAACACCCGATTGAGGACTCCGTTTTTGGACCAGCGGTTCATGCGGGTATAGACTGTGTGCCAGGAGCCAAACCTCGGAGGCAAGCCCCGCCACTTGCAACCATGCTCGGCGACGTACAGAATTGCGTTGAGGACTTGGAGGTTCGACATGCTCACGTTGCCGCGTTGCACCGGCAGACAAGGAGCTATTCGTTCGTATTGAGCTTCTGTAAGTTCCATCCTCCAATGATATCATATTCAACCCAATAGTGTGAACAGGCCCTAGCTCATCACTAACGGAGGAAGGGCTCCTCTGGATTCCGGCCTGCGCCGGAAAGACGGGGGATACCCCCCTCTCCCCTGGGAGAGGGCTGGGGTGAGGGCTACGTTATCTCGAAACTCGTCCCTAATTCATCTATATGAAGAACGTCGGTGTTAAATGGATATCGATTCTGTATTTGGATCTCGCCATGTTTCGGCATCATATTAGGTGCCTGGATTCTCCAGAAACAACGTCCAAATAATTTATTCCTGTGTGGGTACGGTCCATTCGTGGCCTCATCAACAACCAAGCCATTCCTTCCCAAGCCAAAATCGAACTTGGCGACGAGAAACGGCTCTGTAGTTTTGTAAATTGGCTCGTATGTTCCACCTAATTCAGGATTCCACGGGTTCCAGGAAAGTTGAGAGTTTGCAACCAACGTTTTGCCTTCCTGTCGCCATTCTTTGTCGTACCACCTAACTTGACGGTTCCCCTTGAGACCGAATGGGCTTGAAGGTTCCTGATCCTTGGGAAACCAGAACAATTCAATTAACGCTGATTCCTCCACCGAATTCGAAGTATTCTGGATTCCCATATAAATGGGTGCAACTAGAGATCCAATGTCTAGACCCGAATAGGTCGTTTCCCACCGGTCATTGAGCCCGACCACCAACTTCAAATCTGGTCCTACGTTGCGGTTCCTGGCTAGATTGATTTCGTAATGTTCCATCGGCTCAGCCTTATAGTTGAACCGTTTATAGTACCTCTTGTCTCTCCCTTGCCAGACATCTCCAATCCCAACTGCTACCTCAACAACAAATACAACCCGGCCATCGTAGGGAACTTCCGAAACTCGAAACAGGTCGGGGCCAGGCCTTGGTTGGATGTTGCTTGTAATCAGGTTTTCTACGGTTTCTTTGTCGATTTCTCCTCGCTGAAACCCAACATCAGGACCGCCTGGAATCGGGGCGCCACCGGTCATGTTTGGATCGGTGGTTTCAGGCACACCATACACCAACACCCCCCCGTCAGAGTTCAGGAACGATGACACGTCCTTGCTTATGTCCTCCGCCCTTTTCTGTTTGTCAACGCCACCGCCGCTCCTGCGGTTAGGCAGTAGGCTCGCCTTATCTTTATAATCGAGATAGAGGTCTTCGGGCCTCTGCTCCTCAAGCATGCGCTTGAGTTCAGCATTCCACCAATCAGCGTTATGAAACTCCGCCATCCCATCACCTCCAATCCACCATACACGCGGTTGCAAACAACGTTACCCTTAGCGCTAACACAAATTGGGGTTCTTTGTCCATCTGATGTTGTCACAACCCCAATATCGATAACCCGGAGAGCAGCTTTGCATCCAAGGATAGCTTGACACACATATTTTCCGGACTGGCGAACAGGTTCCGGAGCATGAATTGACAAGTGGAGTCCGGACGTTTACGGTTACATCAATGCTCCCCGTCGTCCACTTGTCGTAATGGCAGGTTGATTGGCGGGGTTGTTATTTTGTCACTGATTACGAACTGTGCCTATGGACACTTCTCTGAGACTCGTATTGTTCATAGACGCACAAAACACCTACAGAGGCGCCAGGGGTAGGTTCTTCCGTAACCAGGGGCCTGCAACCGACGGACAATTCGATCCAGTTAAACTCGGCAAGTTCATAGAGTCGCGAGGCGGCCCGAACCAGAGTGTATGTCATCTGACAGGCGTAAGAGCGTACACAGGACGCCCGGATCCGGAAAAAGACCCTACAACATACGCCGCCCACATGAAGCAATGCGCCAAATGGGAAACGGACGGAGCGATTGTAGTGCACAGGCAACTCAGGTATCCACCGGGCTGGCCTGACGAAAGAGCACAAGAAAAGGGGATAGACGTTGCCTTGGCTATTGACTTCGTATCTATGGCAGTGGATGGCGGCTACGACATAGGCGTAATAATGTCAACGGACACTGATTTGTTGCCTGCGCTCGAGTTCACGCTTAATCGATATGCGGAAGTTCGCCATGTGGCAGTCGCGGCGTGGAGCGGTTCTCATATGCCCCGGCGACTGTCTATACCCGGTTCGAACATCTGGTGCCACTGGCTCGATCAGGACGACTACGACGCCGTTGCCGACCCAACCAACTACAATCGTTAAGGTCGGACGGAGGCTGACACCCCCGGCTACCAGGCGACGGCGCCGCCGTCGACTACCAGGTCTGCCCCGGTGACGTAGGCGGACTCCTCGGAGGCCAGGAAGACTACGCAGGCGGCTATCTCGTCCATGCCGCCCAGCCGCTCCATCGGGATTTTCCCGAGCCTGAACCTCAAGGCTTCTTCATCGCCAGCCACCGACGCAAGCCACCTCTCGTTGTGCAGGGAGCCTGCGTGGATGATGTTGCTGCGTATGGACTCCCTGGCGTGGTTCACAGCGATCTGCTTACTGAAACTGGCCAGACCGGCGTTGGCGGCGCTGTAGGCCGCGGAGGCGTAGGCGCGCGCGATTAGCCCGGTTATCGAGCCTATGTTTATGACCGAGCCGCGCCCCGCTCTTCTCATGGCCGGCAGGCAGTTTTTGAGGCCCAGGAAGGCGCCCTTCACCTTGGTGTTCATGATGGTGTCCCACAGCTCTTCCGGCATGTTGTCTATTTCGGACCTGCCGCCCACACCCGCATTGTTCACCAGCACGTCCACCCGCCCGAACGCCGCTTCAGCCGCTTCCACGGCAGCTTTCCAGTCGTGGGCTTGAGCAACGTCAAGCCGGACGTTGAGCGCGCGGCTGCCCTGCTCTTTAAGCTCCGCTTCCAGTCCCTGGGAGACTTCATCGAGCCTGCGGCCTCCGAAGGCCACCGCTGCGCCTTCCAACGCCAAGACGCGGGTGATTATCTCGCCTAGTCCCCTGGCGCCGCCGGAGACTATGGCCGCTTTCCCGTCTAATCTGCCCATACTGCCCGTCCAAGTCCTTAGATATAGGGTTCGGAGGAGATTATACGACAAGTGTGTGCGGGTCAACGGAAGTTATGTCCATTCCGGCGCTGATATTTCCCGTTCCTTTTGTTATACTTCCACCAAAATGCCGGTCTCAGGACTCACGGCAACAAAATACTGAACCAGGGGGGAATCCGATGGTAGACCAACTAAAGCGCCCCACCGACCAGGTGGAGGTCTTCTTCTTCACCGAGCAGCCGAACGGGTACGTCAAAAACGAGGACCTGGAGAAATTCACGGCCACCCGCATGGAGTTCCCCAACACCTATTTCGATCCAGAGAAGGCCCACCAACTCTACAACCAATACCACGAGATTTACGCCCTGGTGGACGAGGTGGGGTTCGACGGCATCATGACCAACGAACACCACATGGCCTACTGGTGCATGAAGCCGTCCATCAACCTGGACGGGGCCGTCATCGCCAAGGTCACCAAGAACGTGAAAATAGCCCTGCTGGGCAACGTCATCGGGCTGAACGACCCTGTGAGGTTGGCCGAGGAGATAGCAATGCTGGACTGCTACTCCGGCGGCCGCATCATATCGGGGTTCGTCCGGGGAAGCGCGACGGAGACCCTCCAGTCGGGCCTCACCCCCGCCGAGAACCGGGACAGGTTCGAAGAGGCCCACGACTTGATCCTGAAGTGTTGGACCGAGCCCGGCCCCTTCCGCTTCGAAGGCAAGCACTATGACCGGAGGATGATAAACCCCTGGGTGCTCCCCATGCAGAAGCCCCACCCGGACATCTGGTTCCCCGGCACGGCAAGTCCTGAGAGCGTTGTATGGGCCGCTGAGCACGGTTACCCCTACATGAACCTCCAGATAATCCGGGGACAGACCGAGTGGCTGAAGGAGCTTTACATCCAAACGGCCAAGGAAGCAGGCTACACACCCGGCCCCGGCAACTTCGGCGGCAACGTGAAGGTCTTCTGCGCCGACACCGACGAGAAGGCCCACGAGATAGGCCGGGCGTACATGTGGAACGACGTGCACATGTTCAAGGGACCCCAGGAGCACAACGACCCGCCGGGATACCGGTCGCGGGCGGGCATAGAGGTGCTGAGGGCTCAACCCGGTGGAGCAGGCTTGAGGTACGGCGGGCAGCGCAAGACCTATGAAAGCCTCCAGGAATGGGGCAGCATAGTGGTCGGCAACCCCGACACCTGTATCGCCAAGCTGGCCGACCTGATAGACGGCGTGAACCCCGGGTACGTTTCCATCTATGGACTGGAAGGAGACATGCCCCACGAGGACGTCGTGCGCTCCGTCCAGCTTATAGGCACGGAAGTCATCCCCGCCCTCAAGGAGATCAAGCTCCAACCCTACGAATAGCTGGGGCCCGCATCCGAACCGCCGCCTCGTCTCCAAGCCCGCCGGAGGGGAGCGGCTATGGGGCACCTGGCGCCTTACATAGAGGAGAATGCAACGATGACCGCCAAGAGTTCGGAAGTCATCTTCGAGGTCATCGAAGACGAAAACGACGGCGGATACTCGGCCAGTGCGCTTGGGTACGGCATCCACACTGGCGGCGAAACAATCGAGGAACTTCGTCAAAACGTCAGGGAAGCCGTCGATTGCTACTTCGACGCGACGATGGAACGACCCGCGTTGATTCGCCTTCACTTCGTACGAGACGAAGTCTTTGCACTGTGAGGCTTCCGCGCAATCTGCACAGTGCTAAAGCTATCCCCGTCTTTACGGAAATCAAGCTCCAACCCTACGAATAGCGGGCGCCGGGCGCATCCCGAAATTGACGCTGGCGAGTGACACCTGCCTTTTGGCAGGGCGGGTGGCGTGGGATATAATCCCCCCATGCCCCGCCACACAGAACCTAGTATTCGGCCAATCTGGCATTGTCAGTTAGTACGTGAGCCCAGACAGGATGCTACCTTGGGGATAGACGAAGGGTTGTGGGATGTGAGGTGGTCATGGTGCAGGAGAAGTACGGAGTCCGGCTGGCAACACAGGAAAAGGGACGGCTCAGGAAGATGATCAGGGCTGGGAGGAGTTCCGCACAGGCGATTACCCGGGCCCGCATCCTGATCAAGATAGATGAGGGCTGGACCGCCCCCCAGGTGGCCACCGCACTGGACGTGTCGGAGCGGACCGTGTTCCGCACCAAGCGGCGGTATGCCGAGGAAGGACTGGACGAGGTGCTGAGGCACCATAACCAGGTCAACCGGCCCAGAAAGGTGGATGAAAGGGTGGAGGCCCACCTGATAGCCTTGGCCTGCAGCCCGGTGCCCGACGGTCATGACCACTGGACCATGCGGGCCCTGGCGGGCAAGGTGGTGGAGTTGGGATTGGTGGAGTCTTTATCTCCCGAGACGGTCCGCCTGCGGCTAAAAAAAACACGCTCAAGCCGTGGCTCAAGAAACAATGGTGCATCCCCAAGGTAGGTGGAGAGTTCGTGGCGGCCATGGAGGACGTGCTGGATCTCTACGCCGAGCCCTACGATCCGCAGAGGCCGGTGGTCTGCTTTGACGAGACCTCCACCCAGTTGCTGGCCGACGTGAGGGAACCGCTGCCGGCAAAGCCTGGGAGGCCGAGGCGTGAGGACTACAAATACCAGCGGGGAGGGACGCGCAACCTGTTCCTCACCTGTGAGCCTCGCCGGGGCTGGCGCCACGTGGCGATAACCCGGCAACGCACCATGCAGGACTTCGCTCAGCAGATGCGGTGGCTGGTGGATGAGGCCTACCCCGATGTCCCGGTGATTCGGCTGGTTCTCGACAATCTGAACACGCATCGGATGGCCTCGCTTTACGAGACTTTCCCGGCGGCCGAGGCCCGGCGCATCGCCAAGCGGCTGGAGTTGCACCACACTCCCAAGCACGGAAGCTGGCTGAATATGGCGGAGATCGAGTTCAGCGTGCTGGCCCGGGCCTGCCTGCGCGGACGCAACGGAGATGAGGACAGCCTGGAAAGAGCCGTCAGCGCCTGCGTGTCAGAGCGGAACGCGATAGGAGCTACCATTAACTGGCGGTTCACTGCCCAAGACGCCAGACGCAAACTCCATCGCCTCTATCCCTGCCAATCCTGATTTGGTTCAGTACTAGCGCCAACAACGACCTCGCCGACTTGATGCGGCCCATCCTCCCGGCCTGGGACGTGAGGTCGGAGAACACCCAGGTCATCAGCGGACGGCCCGGTCTCCAACCCGACATCCTGATTACGGCTCAGGGCCGTTCACCAGTTGTGATAGAAGCGGAATACATGCCTGCCCATACAGCGGAGGCGGAAGCCAAGTCCCGCCTAGGCCTGTCCGTCACGGTCCATCCCCGTTCCATAGAGGGAACCATCGCCCTACGCTACCCAGAGGAAGTCAGCGACGCCGACGACCTCCAGGCCGCCCTCAACAGCGCCCGTCTCTCCTACTGCGTTTTTACGGTAGACAAGTACAGTCGGACCCCGACGCCGGAAATCCAAAGCATTGCACGGTTTCCCGAGTCGGGGTGGCTCGAAGGTACTGTAGTTGACCTGGCCGACATCATCCGCCTGGTGTCTATCCCCCAACTGGCTGTGGACAGGGCGGCTGACGCCTTGGAGGGCGGCATTGAACGGGCGGCGGTGGAGCTGGACGAGTTGGCCAAGTCGCGGCCCGGCGTCACCGCCGCGATCGCTCGACTGTTGGGTATGGGCAACGTGCCCCAGACCCGCCGCATGGCCGGCGCCATCATTGCCAACGCCCTTGTGTTTCACGAGCGCATCGCCGGAATGCACGAGGGAATAAAACCGCCGCGGATGGTGTGTGGGCCTGACGTCGCCAATCCCCAGAACGAGACACTGGTTGCATGGACCGAAATCCTGGAAGTCAACTACTGGCCCATTTTCGCCATCGGCAAGGACATTCTCCAACAGCTTCCGGCGGCCAGCGCCGCCAACATCCTTAGGACAGTTCAGTACACGGTTGGTGAAGTGAACGCGGCAGGCATCAACAACGCCCACGACCTGACCGGACGCATCTTCCAGCGGCTCATCGCTGACCGCAAGTATTTGGCCACCTTCTACACCCTGCCCGCCTCGGCTGCGCTGCTGGCCCGGCTGGCGGTGTCCAAAATCAAGGGTGTGGACTGGAGCGACGCAGAGGCCATAGGCAAGCTGCGGATTGCCGACTTCGCGTGCGGCACAGGCGCCCTTCTTGCCGCAGTCTACGAGCAGATAGCCACCCTCTACGAACGCGCCGGAGGCGACCCGGCGAAACTGCATCAGGTGATGATGGAAGAGGCGCTCTTCGGCTGCGATGTGATGCCCTCGGCAATCCACATCACAGGCTCAACCCTGTCGGGGGGCCAGCCGGCAGTACAATTCTTTCGATCCCGGCTCTACACCCTTCCCTACGGACGACAGCGGGACCTCAGCGTCTCCGTCGGCTCTCTGGAGCTGTTGCAGTCCTCGGCGACGGGGGTCTTGTTCAACAGCAGCGACCCTGCCTTACGCACCAGCAGCATCGGTGAGGAGACCGCCGCCTACGTCATCGCAGACGTTCCCGACGAGGGCTTCGACCTGGTGATAATGAACCCTCCGTTCACCAGCAACACCAAACACAGGGATGCCGACGAGGGGATTCTAAATGCCGCTTTTGCCGCCTTTGATACCACTGAAGAAGACCAGTCCAGAATGGCGAATCGTCTTAAGCAGCTTGCCGCGGACACTTGTTACCACGGCCATGCCGGGGAGAGTTCTGTATTCGCGGCCCTCGCCGACAAGAAACTACGCCCCAACGGCGTTATCGCGTTGGTGCTGCCCTTCACGGCAATCAACGGAGCTTCGTGGTCGAGGTTCAGGGAACTTATTGCCACACAATATAACGACGTTACGATTGTAAGCATCGCGGCCAATGGACACGACATGTCCTTTTCATCGGACACCGGTATGGCAGAGTGTCTTATCATAGGCCGCAAAATAGGCCCGACTGAAAAGCCTGTCTACCGCGGGAACTTCGTTTCTTTACAAGACAGGCCGTCAAATTTTGCCGATGCTCAAGAACTTTCAAAGGCCTTTCTGTCTGCCGTGGAAACACGTCGCTTGGAAGACGGGCCTTATGGAGGCATACCCATCTATAGCGGAGACGCCTTGGCAGGAGAGTTGCTGGACGCTCCCATCGACAGGTACGACGCCGGATGGAGCGCCGCCCGAATTCGGGACGCCTCAGTAGCCCAGACCGCGTATTCGCTGTATTCCGGAAAGCTTTGGCTGCCTGCGGAACCGGTAGCCCATGCCATGCCTGTAGCGCAGTTGAGCCAGGTCGGGCAGCGGGGACTGGATTCTCAGTTATTCATTAGCTCTGCCCACAAAGGTCCCTTCACCAAGGCGCCGCCCAGCCCCACCGCCACCTATCCCGCACTGTGGAACCACGACGCCAAGAATGAAACGCGAATGGTCTGTGCCCCTGACTCTCAATTGTTGGTCAGGCCCGGAATGGAGGCCAAGTCCGCCGAGGTCTGGACTACCGCCAGCCGCATCCATATCAACCGTGATTTCACTTTCGGTTCACAGACTCTCGCTATTGCATTTACTGAACTAAGGTCTATAGGTGGCCGAGTATGGCCCAACGTGATTTTCAGCGACGACAGATTCGAGTACGCCTTTATGATATGGGGAAACAGCACGTTAGGGCTCCTGAGCTACTGGTGGCACGCCAGCCGGCAGCAATCGAGTAAGGCTGGAATGACCATCCGCTCAGCCGAATCCCTGCCCGTGTTGGACCTTCGCGCCTTGAGCGACGAACAGTTAGCGACGGCCAGGGAGATATTCGAGGAGTTCCGGGACAAGGAACTGATGCCCGCCTACCTGACCGATGCCGACCCCAACCGTGCTCTGCTCGACCGCCGGGTGGTCTGCGACCTGCTGGGTTTCGATGAAAGCGTCTATGAAGGCGTCAGGCGGCTGGCCGCCAAGTGGTGCGCCGAACCGTGAGTCCACGGCGGCAAGGCCCGGCCGAGCGACGCTAAACTGATTGTTTAATCTCGGCAAAATCTTCCATAGGCATAAGGGCATTGTTCAACAAGTCTCTGTGGATTCGTGATGACGTAATTCGGTTCGAGACCAACTGCGAACCATGTGGCCATCCGATTTTTGTCTCCAGGCCCGATATCGTATCCATGAGTGTGACTCTGGGCGCGTAAAATCGCTTCGCGTCCAGCGAAAATATCCCTGACCGTCGGGGATTCCCCACCTCTTGTTCATTCTGGTATACTGTGCCCGACTCGTTCCCCCAATCGAGGTTTAACAAGGAGAAAAGCATGGTTGATCAGCTACAACGGCCTGTTGACAAGGTTGAAGTCTACTTCTTCACCGAGCAGCCCAACGGATATGTTAGGGAAGAGGACCTGGAGAAGTTTCAGGGAACGCGGATGATGTTCCCCAACACCTACTTCGACCCGGAGAAGGCCCACGTCCTCTACAACCAGTACCACGAACAGTACGCCCTCGTGGATGAGGTGGGATTCGACGGCATCATGTCCAACGAGCACCACACCGCCTACTGGTGCATGAAGCCGGCGATAAACCTGGACGGCGCCGTCCTCACCAAGGTGACCAAGAACGTAAAGATTGCCCTGCTCGGCAACGTCATAGGCCTGAACGACCCTGTGAAGCTGGCGGAAGAGATCGCCATGTTGGACTGCTACTCCGGCGGCCGCATCATTTCCGGCTTCGTCCGGGGCAGCGCCATCGAGACAATCCAGTCGGGCAACTCTCCCACCGAGAACCGCGGGCGGTTTGAAGAGGCCCACGACCTGATTCTCAAGTGCTGGACTCAGCCCGGCCCCTTCCGCTTTGAAGGCGAATACTACCACCGCCGGATGGTCAACCCCTGGGTGCTTCCCATGCAAAAGCCCCACCCGGACATCTGGTTCCCCGGCACCGGCAGCCCCTCCAGCGTCATCTGGGCCGCCGAGCACGGCTACCCCTACCTGAACCTACAGGTCATCAAGGGTCAGACCGAGTGGTTGAAGGAGATATACATCGACACGGCCAAGGAAGCTGGCTACGTTCCCGGCCCCGGGAACTTTGGCGGCAACGTCATGGTCGTCTGCGCCGACACGGACGAAGAAGCCTACGAAATCGGAAAGACCTTCATGTGGAACGCTGACCACCGCTTCAAGGGTCCCCAGGAGCACAACGACCCTCCAGGATACCGTTCTAGGGCCGACACAGCAGTGGTCCGGCAGATTCCAGCAGGGGTCGGCACCCGGTTTGGACAGCAGTACCGCACCTACGACGACCTCCAGGAAGCCAACAGCATAGTGGTCGGAAACCCGGACACAGTGACTAAGAAGCTGACGGAGATTCTGGAAGGGCTGGCTCCGGGCTACCTGATATGCTACGGCAACGAAGGGGACATGCCCCACGACAAGGTGATGCGATCACTCCAGCTTATCGGGACCGAGGTCATACCCGCCCTCAAAGAAATCAAGTTAAAGCCCTACGAATAGCCCAGGGCAGCTTAGGTTGACGCTTGGAAGGGGCCGCTATATAATGCCAATTCGCAGAGCGGCCCCTTACCTTTTTCAATCATTGCCAGGTTGTGCCATGCCGAAAACCCCAGAGGGGTTCCTGGAAGAAGCCCAGGAACTCATAGGCGCCGAAACGGAACTCTCGCATTACCCCTACCCCGTGGAATACGACTCCATGCGGCGCTACTGCCACATGACCGAAGACCCCAACCCGCTCTTCATGGACCCGGAATACGCCCGCGCCGCAGGATACCGCGACGCCGTATGCCCTCCGACCATGGTGGAGTATTTCGTCAAGGACAACCTGTGGCCCCCGTCCTCCAAGCCTGCGTCGGCCCTCCCCAGGGTGGTCACTCCGGGCGAACGGAACATCAATCTCACCCGCGAGTTGGAGTTCTATAAGCCCATCGTGGCAGGAGACAGAATATCCTACAAGCGGCGCATCGCCGAAATTTACATCAAGCCCATCCGGTTGGACGCCAAGGCTTTCTGGACCAAGATAGAGACCCTCATATACAACCAGGACGGAGACCTCGTGGCAAAGATGACCAACCTGGGCCTCCGCCACCGGACGCCGGAGCAGATAGCCGAGGCGGGAGAATAGACATGACCAACGAACAAGTCTACTGGGACGACGTGAACGAGGGAGACGAAATCCCAGGCTATGCCCTGGAGATCGACCCTAACCGCATCGTCAAGCAGGTCAGCGGCTCCCAGGACTTCTATGAGGTCCACTACGACGTGCCCTTTGCCCAAAACGGAGGTCACCCCGACGTGTTCGTCAACACCGGGTTCATGCAGGGCTGCTTCAACCGGCTGATTTGCACCTGGATCGGAGATCAGGGGATGCTGCGCAAGTTCCGGATGGAAATGCGCAGGATGAACCGTCCGGGCGACGTCATGGCCCTAAAGGGAAAGGTGACCAGGAAATACGAAGAGAACGGTGAGCATTTTTTGGAATGCGAACTCTGGGCCGAGAACCAGCGGGAAGGAATCACCACTCCCACTTACGCGCTGGTGACCCTGCCCGTAAAATCCTAGAAGCCATCGGTCTTATTTCAGGAGGTCAAGCTATATGGCGGAGAATACCATCAACGGCAAGGTCGCCATCGTCGGGATCGGCGAAAGTGACTACTACAAGAGGGGCCAAAGCCCCTACGGCGAGTTCCACCTGTGTCTTCAGGCCATCATGGCCGCCGCAGAGGACGCCGGAATCGATCCTCGTGAGATAGACGGCTTCGCCTCTTACGCGAACGACCGCAACGACCCAATCCGCATATCCACCGCGCTGGGGTCGCCCAAGGTGGGCTTCAACACCATGTTCTGGGGCGGCGGCGGCGGCGGCGGTTCGGGAGCCGTAGGCAACGCAGCGGCTGCCCTCGTCGCAGGGTACGCCAAGTACGTAGTGGCCTACAGAGGACTGGCCCAGGGTCAGTTCGGACGTTTCGGTCAGGCCCTTGCGGCCCGCCAGTCCAGGGTGATGGACCTCGCCGCCTACCAGGCGCCCTTCGGATGCATGTCCGCCGGGCAAACGCTGGCGGCGATGCAGGCCCAACGCCACATGCACGATTATGGAACAACCCAAGACCAGCTTGGTGCAATAGCGCTGGCATCCTACAAGCACGCACAGACGAACCCCCGCGCCGTCATGTACGGCAGGCCGTTGACGATGGAGGCGTACCACGCCTCCCGCTGGATCGCCCAACCTCTCCATCTGTTCGACTGCTGCCAGGAGACTGACGGCGCCGCCGCCGTGATTCTGACAACGGCCGAGCGGGCCAAGGACGTGAAACAGACGCCAGCTTACCTCATGGCCGCCGCCCAGGGCAGCGGCTTTCGATACGGCGCCGGCGCTATGAACCGCAGCATGGTCCACTCCAACCACGACGCTCTCTCTGACGCCCTCTGGGGAATGGCCGGAGTCGAGCCAAAGGACGTGGACGTGGCCCAGTTCTACGAGAACTTCACGCCCTTGGTGCTAATGTCCATAGAGGACTACGGGTTCTGCGAAAAGGGCGAAGGCGGGCCTTTCGTCGAGGGAGGCCGCGTTGAATGGCCCGACGGAGAGCTCCCCATAAACACCAGCGGCGGTAATCTTGCCGAAGCCTACACCCATGGATTCGAAATCATCACTGAAGCGGTGAGACAGGTGCGCGGAACTTCCACGGCCCAGGTGGAAGGCGCGGAGATATCCTTCGTAGCCAGCGGCCCGGGAGTCTCACCCCTCAGCTCTTTGATAGTGCGGAGGTAAATGATGGCCGACTACTACCTTCCGGAAGGAATGCCTCTTCCCGGTTGGATTCCCGACAGCGCCGACGCCGGCTTCTGGGAAGCCTGCAGGCGCCACGAGCTAGTGGTCCAGCAATGCTCGGACTGCAAGAACTTCCAACACACTCCGGAGATAATTTGCTATGCATGCCACTCCTTCAATTACGAATGGGTGAAAACCAGCGGCAAGGGAGTGGTGTACAGTTACATGAACAGCGAGTACCCGGTGCACCCCGCCCTCCGGGAGCGGGTGCCCTACAACGTGGCTCTGGTGGAAATCCCCGACGCGGGGAACGTCCGGATGGTTGGCAACATCGTGGACGCCGACTACGATGACATATACATCGGGATGCCCGTGGAGGTCTACTTCGAGGACCACACTGAGGAGGAAGTTACCCTTCCCCTCTGGAAACGGGCCGACAAATAGCCCGTTCAACGTGAAATCCAGCATAACAGCCCCCTCTCCCAAAGGGAGAGGGTTGTGGTGAGGGTGGAAAAGAAGGAGGCTGCCGAATGGAGTTGCAATTCACCAAGGAACAGAACGCTTTCCGCCAGGAAATCCTTGATTTCCTGAAGCAGGAGTTGCCCACCAACTGGGAACCCATGGAGCAGGGCGAACACCACCACAAGGACAAGTTCGACTTCAGCCGGAACATGGCCACCAAGCTGGCCAACAAGGGTTGGCTGACCATGCACTGGCCGTTGGAGTACGGCGGCCAGGGACGCTCCCACGTTGAGCAGATGATTTACCGGGAAGAAATCGCCTACAACGGCGTGCCCGGCACCGACCTGGGAGCCGGAGCCGTGGCGTGGGTGGGACCCACCCTTATTCTCTACGGCACTGACGAACAGAAGGAGGAGCACCTGCCCCCCATCACTAGGGCCGAGAGGTACTGGTGCACCTTCTACAGCGAGCCTGAGACGGGTTCGGACTTGGCGGGCTTGCAAACCAGCGCCGTGGAGGACGGCGACGATTTCGTGGTCAACGGTTCCAAGATATGGACCTCCGGAGCCCACATCGCCGACTGGGGCTGGCTGGCCGCCCGCACCGACCCTGACGCCCCCAAGCACCGGGGCATCAGCCTGATGCTGGTGGACATGAAGAGTCCAGGCATCACCGTCCGCCCGGTCATAAAAATGACCGGAGACCATGAGTTCAACCAGGTCTACTTCGACAACGTCCGCATCCCCAAGAAGAACCTGGTGGGTGAGCTGAACCGGGGCTGGTACACCCTGGCCGTGGCGCTGGACTTCGAGCGGTCGGGGATTTCCTACTCCGCAGTGGGAAAGAGGAACCTGGAGAACTTGGTGCAGTACACGCGGGAGACCACCCATAAGGGCGAACCGCTGGCCAAAGACCCCATCGTGCGCAACAAGCTGGTGGACACCGCCATCGAGATTCAGGTGTCCCGGTGGCTGTCCTACAGGGTGGGCTGGATGCAAGGCCAGGGCCTTGTCCCCAACTACGAGGCCTCCATGTCCAAGGTGTACGGCTCGGAGCTCCAGCAGCGCCTCGCCAACCGCGGCCTCGAGATACTGGGCCAGTACGGCCCCCTGTGGAAGGACTCAAAGTGGGCGCGGCTCAACGGAACCTTCTCCAGAGCCGCGTTGGACCAGTACTCCGCCACCATCGGCGCCGGCACGTCGGAAATCCAGCGCAACATCATCGCCCGCAGGGGTCTGGGCCTGCCCAGAGACTAACCTCCAGCCGTAATACTGGCATACAGAGAGGGAGCGGAATGTCCGCTCCCCTCTTCAATATTCCCCTCATTGACCGCCACGGCTTCGCTGAATAGACTTAGCGCCATGCCCAGCGACGCCCAGGAGCGTGTCTCATGCAAATGAAGTTCACGGATGAGCAGGAAGCCTTCCGCCAGGAAATACTTGACTTCTTCAATGAGGTTTTGCCCAGCGCCTGGGAGCCTATGGAGCTGGGCGGCATGTACCACCCCGACCATCGCGAGTTCACCGCCCTCATGGCAAAGAAGCTGGCGGAAAATGGCTGGCTCACCATGCACTGGCCTGTGGAGTATGGCGGCCAGGGCAGATCCCACGTAGAGCAGGCCATATACAGCGACGAGGTCTCCTACATGGGCGTTCCAGGAACGGACCTGGGAGCGGGAGCCGTGGGTTGGATAGGCCCAACCCTCATACGCTACGGCACTGAAGAGCAGAAGAAGGAGCACCTGCCGCCCATAACCAGGGCCGAACGGTACTGGTGCACCTTGTACAGCGAACCCGAGGCCGGCTCCGACCTGGCCAGCCTTCAGACCAGCGCCATCCAGGACGGGGACGACTTCGTGGTGAACGGCTCCAAGATTTGGAACTCCGGCGCACACATCGCCGACTGGGGCTGGCTTGCGGCCCGGACCGACCCCGACGCGCCCAAGCACCGGGGCATCAGCCTAATGATGGTGGACATGAAGACTCCCGGCGTCACCGTCCGGCCCGTCATCAAGATGACAGGCGACCACGAGTTCAACCAGGTCTTCTTTGACAACGTCCGTGTCCCCAAGAGCAACCTCGTGGGCGAGCTGGACCAGGGCTGGTACACCATGGCCGTGGCGCTGGACTTCGAACGGTCAGGCGTATACTTCCCCGCAGTGGCCAGAAGGAACCTGGAGACGCTGGTGCAATACGCCCAAGAAACCACCCACGGCGGCCAACCACTGTCCCAGAACAAGGTCGTGCGGAACAAGCTGGCGGACGCGGCCATCGACGTGGAGGTCTCCCGCTGGCTCTCTTACAGGGTGGCCTGGATGCAGGGTGAAGGCATGGTCCCCAACTACGAAGCCTCGATGGCCAAGGTCTACGGTTCGGAGCTCCAGATTAGGCTGGCCAACACAGGCATGGAGATTCTGGGCCAGTACGGACAGCTGTGGAAGGGTTCCAAGTGGGCCAGACTCTCCGGTTCCTTCGCCCATACCTACCTAAACGCCTTTTCCTTCAACATAGCCGGAGGCACCGGAGAAATCCAGCGGAACATTATGGCCACCAGGGGCCTGGGGCTGCCCCGGCGTTAGCCCCTTCTCCCCCTCATCCTAACCTTCTCCCGCCTGTGGGGATGAGGCAAGCCCACTTTACACCCAACTCCGTCTTTCCGGCGCAGGCCTGAATCCAGTCCCGCCGCGGCGGAGAGAGGGCTCTTGTGGGGAAAGTTGACCGCCTGCGTTCCAGGCCATAGACTTGTCGCTAGCCTATTAGCCAAGTGTCCCGCCGGAGGAGCCTATGCACATGGAGTTCACCCCGGAGCAAGAAGCCTTTCGCCAGGAGATAAAGGACTTCTTCAAAGAAACGCTGCCTGCCGACTTCGAGCCTATGGATTCCGGGGCCATGTACCATGCCGACACCCGGGAGTTTGCCCACAACATGGCCAAGAAGCTGTCCGCAAAGGGATGGCTCACTATGCACTGGCCCATCGAGTACGGAGGCCAGAGCAGGTCCTACATCGAACAGGCCATATACAGTGACGAGGTGGCCTATCACGGTTCTCCCGGCACCGATGTTGGCGGAGGGGCCGTGGCCTGGATTGGGCCGACCATCATACGATTCGGCACCGAGGAGCAAAAGAAGGAACACCTGCCCCCGATCACCAGAGCAGAGAAGTATTGGACCACGCTGTACAGCGAACCGGAGACCGGCTCCGACCTGGCCGGACTGATAACCTCGGCCACCGAAGATGGCGACGAATACGTAATCAACGGGTCCAAGATATGGAACTCAGGCGCCCACATCGCCGACTGGGGCTGGATAGCCGTCAGGACCAACCCCGACGCTCCCAAGCACCGGGGTATAAGCCTGATGATGGTGGACATGACGACCCCCGGAATCACCGTCCGGCCCGTCATAAAGATGACCGGCGAACATGAGTTCAACCAAGTCTACTTTGACAACGTCCGGGTGCCCAAGAAGAACCTCATCGGAGAGCAGGACCGGGGCTGGTACACAATGGCGGTGGCTCTGGACTTCGAGCGGGCCGGAGTCCACTACTCTTCGAACGGCAGAAGGAACCTGGAGCGCCTGGTGGAGTACGCCAGGGAGACCAACTACAACGGCAAGCCTCTTTCGCAGAATAAAGTCGTCCGAAACAAGCTCGTGAACCTGGCCGTCGAGATACAGGCCTCCCGATGGATTGCCTACAGAGTCGCCTGGATGCAGGGCCAGGGCCAGGTGCCCAACTACGAGGCGTCGATGTCCAAGGTATTCGGCTCAGAGTTGCAGCAGAAGGTGGCCAACACAGGCATGGAAATCCTGGGCCAGTACGGGCAGCTATGGAAGAACTCCAAGTGGGTTAAGCTCCGGGGCAGCCTCTCCAGGGCGTATCTCAACCAATTCGGTGCGAACATCGCCGGCGGAACGGGCGAGATACAGCGGAACATCATAGCCACCAGGGGCTTGGGACTGCCCCGCCAGTAGGGTCAACGCGGGATTAGATTTATAGGGGGCGGCAATGTCATATAAGGAACTTCGGGGCAAAGTAGCCATCGTCGGCGCTGATGAAGCCGACGAAAACGGCGTCCAGCCCAACAAGTCGGTCTTGCAACTCCACGCCGAAGGCGCGGTGAACGCCATGCACGACGCCGGCCTGAAAAAGAGCGACATTGACGGCCTCTTCACGG
Source organism: Dehalococcoidia bacterium (assembly GCA_965224415.1). Classification (GTDB taxonomy): domain Bacteria; phylum Chloroflexota; class Dehalococcoidia; order Lucifugimonadales; family JAGWBF01; genus DAOUJI01. The sequence goes on from CBDCZB010000004.1 coordinate 830,224, forward strand.
CCGGCACCAACGCCGCTGTCCTGGCCGAATACCTGGGCATGAGGCCCCGGTATGTCGACGGCACGACTGTGGGAGGCTGCTCCTTCGTGATTATGATGGAGCACGCCATGTTGGCCCTTGAACATGGAATGTGCGACTACGCCCTCATCAGCCACGGCCAGAGCGGACGCAGCCGCATCGGAGAACCCCGCGCCCCCGTGGACCCATCCACGCCCGCAGGCCAGTTCGAGCAGCCCTTCGGAGCCCTTGGCCCTCCTACTCTGTTCTCGATGCCCATCCTCAGGTACATGAAGGAGACGGGAACCACTCTGGAGAACCTGGCCGAGGTGGCAGTGGCCACCCGAAAATGGGCCAGCCTCAATCCCAGGGCCATAATGCGGGAACCCCAGACCGTCGACGACGTGCTCAGCGCCCGGATGATATGCTACCCCCTCACCTTGCCCATGTGCTGCCTGGTCACCGACGCTGCAGGATCAGTCATACTCACCACCGCCGACCGGGCCAAGGACTTGAAGCAGAAGCCAGTCTATCTGCTGGGGACGGGAGAGGCCCTAAGCCACTGGAGCATAGGACAGATGCCCGACTTCACCTGGTCCCACGCCTTCGAGACATCGGGCCAACGGGCTTTCGACATGGCAGGCGTAAAGCACGAGGACATTGATGTCGTGGAGTTTTACGACGCCTTCGTCCACACCCCCATCTTTGCCATCGAGGCGCTGGGGTTCTGCCCCAGAGGTGAGGGCGGTAGATTCGTTTCGGGCCAGAGGACCGCTCCCGGCGGAGAGTTCCCGATGAACACCAACGGCGGCGGCCTCTCCTACACCCACCCGGGGATGTACGGGATGTTCATCATACTGGAGGCCGTACGCCAGCTCCGGAGCCAGGGCGGAGACCGCCAGGTGGAGGGCGCCAAGACAGCCGTAGTGCATGGGCCGGGCGGAATGTTCGCCGCCTCTGGGACTGCCATTCTTGGCGTTGAGGTGCCGTAACTTGCGCCGGAATCCTTTAGTCACCAACTTCCCATGCCGTCAACCTCGATAGGAGAAACCCAATGACGACACCGCAAAAGCCGCTTCCCAAAGCCACACCTGAAACAGAAGCCTTCTGGCAAGGCTGCAAAGAGGGAAAGCTGACGCTGCCGCGCTGCGGCGACTGCAACCAGCTCCACTACTACCCCAGGGCCATATGCCCCCACTGCTGGGGCCGAACATTGACCTGGGAGGAGTTGAGCGGCAAGGGCAAGCTCTACAGCTACGTCATAAGCCACCGCCCGGCGCCCGGCTTCCAGGAAGAAACGCCTTACGCCATTGCCGTTGTGGAACTGGACGAGGGGCCTCGCATGATGACCAACCTCACCGGCGTCGACCAGACGCCTGAAGCCCTCGTGCTGGACATGCCCCTGGAAATCACCTTCGAGGAGGTCACCGAAGAGGTGACCATGTTCAAGTTCAAGCCCACGGGGTAGTGTGTAAGGGGCTTTCAATCAGGCCTCGGTCTGCTAGATCCATAGGCCGTCCGTTGGTACCGGAAGAATGCAGTGTGGCCTAGACATCCACCAGGATGGTTTGGGATTGGGGTTCAGGGATAGGGTCGCCGCTTTCCCGTAGCATCTCAAGGTGATAGATGACAGCCTGTCGGATCAACTCTTCCGTTTCTTCCCGGGTCTCCGCCACTGCTACGCACCCTGGAAGGTCGGGGACATACGCACCGTAACTCGTCAGTCCCTTTTCTACTATTACTGCGTACTTCATGGAGCCTCCTTACCGGAGTCCCGCTTGCGTCATTGGGCACGCCCAGAACGATGCTAACCGCGGCGGCGGAGGGGGGCGCTGGCCTCGTGCAGGAACCCCAGTATCTCCCGGTAGGAGCGGACCACGCCCGTTTCGTAGAACTCGACGGATCGGCTGTTGCAGAAGTCCCGAATCACTCCCTGGGCTTCCTTGAACTTGTTGCGGGGCATGTTGGGGAAGAGGTGGTGCTCAATCTGGTAGTTGAGGCCGCCGTACACAAAGTCGTTGACCACGCTGCCGGTCACGTTACGGGTGGTGAGCACCTGTCTGCGGAAAAAGTCCAGCTTGGTGTTCTTGTCCACCATCAACATGCCCTTGTGGTTGGTGGCGAAAATGGACCCCAGGTACACGCCAAGAAGCCCCTGGTGCAGCAGGAAGAAGTAGAGGCTGTCCATTCCTCCGATGTGCCAGAAGACTAGGTAGCAGTACACGGGCAGGTGGCCGAAGACCAGCAGGGCTTCCAGAAACAGGTACTTGACGTTCTTGCCCCGCAAGATGTACTGGCCGCTGTCGGCCCGTATGCTGTATGCCTCTACCAGAAGCAGCGGGAAGAACAGGAAAGCCTGGTATCGCACTATCCACCTGGCGATCCCCGTCTTGCTCAGGGACTGCTCCTCGGTGAAGGCTATGATGGGCAGGTTCACGTCGAAGTCGGTGTCTACGTTGTTGGGACTGGCGTGGTGGCGGTTGTGCTTGTCCATCCACCAGCTGCGGTCCAGCCCGATGAGAATCCCGACCATCAGCGAGACGGCGTCGTTTTTTACTGGAGACTTGAACATCTGACGATGGCCGGAGTCGTGGGCCAGCAACCCCAGCTGGCCGAAGGCAAAGGCCATGAAAACGGCGTTGAGGAGATGAATCCAGAGAGCGTCGGCAATGATGAGGATGACCACGCTTGCGCCGAGGATGGCCAGGGTTAGGGGAATCTTGAAGGCGTAGTACCCGTACTGCCGGTCCAGCAGCCCTCGTTCCGTTACGATACGCTTGAGGGCAATGTAGTCGTCTTCGCCCGTATAGCGGCCCCCTGCGCCGTTGGATTCAATTGCCGGGGTGGACATGGGCGGCGCCTGGCCGTCTGAAGGTACGGCCCGCCCAACATCCGGCGCTATGTCTATACGTACTGTGTCTGTGGAATCTGTCATGCGTGACCTTAAGGGCTTGTGGGGAACAATTGTATCCGAGGGTGAAGCCAAGTGTCCAGAGCATGGGGATCTCTAACCGAAACAGTCGTGGGGCTTTTTAAGGAAATCTTGGGGTGGACACGTCCGCTTATTGGATTGAACCTGCTCCGGTCTTGGCATAGACTAACCTCGTAGCATGGAGTGTTTTCAATTGAGGTCTGCTGGAAAATAGTAAATAGAGAATCACCAGTGGCGCCTCCGCTTGGTAAACCGGTCCGCTGCCCAATGAGAACATGATGCGGGATGCGAATCGTAAGGGAGTGTAAAAATGCCGATAGAAGACCAGGCCTTTAAGTTCTCGACAAGGTGTGACCAGCCGCTAACCGCGGACTATTTGGAGCAGCTGGCTAAACACATCAGGAGCGGCCATTTACAGCTTTCAGCGGGGTCGGAAAGCATAGGGCTGACCGTCGTAGGGGAAATCAAGCTGGAGATTGCCGCTGAATCAAGGCTTGGGGAAGGGAAAAACAGCCTCCGCCTCGAACTCTCGTGGGAAGTCCCCATACCTCCCAAGCAAGAGCCACAGATCCGCATTGAGGGCAGCTCACCTGCTGCTGACTGAACCGACAAAGACCGCTCCAGAGAGAGCGATTCCACAGATTAGTCGCCTCTGACTCGGAAGCCCCGACCCGACCTCCGGCGCCAAGACGTCATCCGAATGAGTGCGGTGACAGCTCAATAGATGGAACCCGCCCGTAACGCCTATGGCAAGCGCCATAAAGAACCAGGGCGACTTGATCGACAACCCAGATTCAGCATCGATGTTGGCGCCTTCGATGCCGACCCGAATTATGGCGGGAGTGGGAGGGAGTCGAACCCACCTACCCCGTGCTAACGAGGCACAACGGATTTGAAGTCCGCAAGAGCCACCGGGCCCCATCCACTCCCATTGCCGAGAGCGAGGCCGACGTTGGGACAGCCTATCCCAGCGCCGAATCTATCTTCTTCTGCAGGGTCCCCTTGGGCACGGCGCCTACGATTTGATCCACCGGCTGTCCGTCTTTGAACAACAGCAAAGTCGGTATGCTGCGTATACCGTATGCCATAGCGGTCCGGGGGTTGGAGTCCACGTCCACTTTGGCGAATTCCACTTTGCCGTCGTATTCGTTGGACAATTCGTCGACTATGGGCGCGACCATCTTGCAGGGCATGCACCAGTCAGCCCAGAAGTCCACCAGAACGGGCAACTCGGACTTCACGACCTTTTCATCAAAGTCCGCATCGGTCACTGCAACAGGTCCAGCCATCTATGTCTCCTTCGTAGGTGGACGTTCCTTTGGAACGCTGACGCCGTACTCACCTCAAGGTGGATTGGGTACAAGGTCAAGTGTATACGCCCCCCTTGTTTGGGTCAACCTACCGGGGTCCCGCTGCCTTGGCGCTTTCGCACGGTTGGGTTTATAGTGAGCGCCGGAGCAAGCCCATGACCAAGACCAACCGCATAGGCCAACGGCTCACCGTAGACCTGATACGCTGGGGCGATTCGGGAGATACGATAGCCCACTTAGACGGCGAGGATCTCCACGTCCTAGGAGGAATCCCAGGAGAGGAAGCTGTCGTCGAAATTATCCGAGACCGGAAAGGGAGGGTTGCAGCCCAGGTGATGCAGACCCTAACTGAGTCCCCTGACCGGAGACTTCCGCCTTGTCCCTACTTCGGCCCTTGCACCGGGTGCCAGTGGCAGCACGTCGAGTACCGTCGCCAGCTAGAGATTAAGCGAGAAGCGGTGATAGCGGCCCTCGCCCAGGTCGGTCTGCCGGAAGCTCCGGTCGCGCCCACATTGGCCTCGCCGGAGGAGTTCGACTACCGGAACCACGCCCGTTTCACCGTCGGGCGAAAGTGGGGAGAGCTTGGTTTTGTCAACCGTGAGAGCAGGCGATTTATTCCGGTAACAAGCTGCATGTTGATGCAGCCTTGGATCAACCAAACGCTGGCCCACCTGCAGCGCAAGGCTGCCGAGACCTCTCAACTGTCCATCAGGTACGGGATGGAGTCGGGCGACTACCTGATACAGCCCCGGCTGAAGAACCCGGACATCGAGGTTGAATCGGGCCAGCCGCACTACACCGACATCATAGAGGGCCGCAGATTCCGGGTCGCAGCCTCTTCATTCTTCCAGGTGAACCCCAAGCAGGCGGAAGCTCTTGCCCGTCTTGTGAGAGACGGCCTGCGGCTCACCGGACAAGAGACGGTGGTGGACGCCTACGCTGGCGTCGCCGCCTTTGCCGTACTTGTGGCTGACCGCTGCCGCAGAGTCATCGCCATCGAGGAATCGGCGTCGGCCATTAAAGACGCCGAGAGCAATATCGGAGGAGTGGACAACATAGAGTTGGTCCAAGCCAAGACGGAGGATGTCCTCGGCGGGATGTCTCACCCGCCGGACGGCGTGGTCCTGGACCCGCCAAGGGCCGGCTGCCATCCCAGGGTACTGGATGCCCTCACTGACCTCAAACCCCGCCGTATTGTCTACGTTTCTTGCGAACCCGCCACGTTGAGCAGAGACTTGGCGGCTCTGTGCCAAGGGCCTTTCCAGCTGGAGTCAGTCCAGCCCGTGGATATGTTCCCCCAGACCCACCACGTGGAATGTGTGGCCGTGCTGGCCCTCCGAGACTCGGCGCCACAACCCAACGAGCCGGCCGTGAACCTTGTCCCCGTCCTCGCATCCACGTCCCCACGCCGCAGGGAGCTTATGAGGCGAATGGGGAAAGCTTTTGACGTTGCGTGTCCCTCCGTCAACGAGGACGCTCTGCCCGGGGAGTCACCGTCTCACTTAGTGGAGCGGCTGGCTCTGGCAAAGGCCCGAAGCGTTCACGGCGACCAGTGCGACAGAGTCGTAATCGGGGCCGACAGTGTGGTGGTTCTGGACGACCGGATTCTTGGCAAACCCGGAAGTTCGGACGACGCCCGCTCCATGCTGACGGCGTTGAGGGGCCGGGATCACGAGGTTTACACCGGAGTGGCCGTCGTAGGGCCAAATGGTGAAGCGGTTTCCAGCAAACGCAGCCGAGTCGTGATGCGGGAATACTCCGATGCGGAGATGGAGGCCTACGTCCTCTCAGGAGAGCCGATGGACAAGGCGGGCGGCTATGCCATACAAGACCAACACTTCCGCCCAGCTTCTCTTTTGGAAGGCTGTTACAATAACGTCATGGGGCTGCCCACCTGCCTGCTGGCGGACATGCTGGTCAAAGCGGGGTTGCCGCCTCACACGGTGGAGCGTCCGCCGGAATGCGCAAATTGCCCGGTAGAGTGATGCATTGAACTTTTTCGGAATGGGGCCCTTCGAGCTTCTGGTGGTCATGGCCGTTGCCCTGGTGGTGCTGGGGCCAGGGAAGACCATCGGAATGGCCCGAACCGTAGGCAAAGTGTTCGGGGAGGTGCGTCGCGCATTCACCGACCTTTCCAGAATGGCCGAGGAAGAGGAACGGAACATAAACCAAGAGCCCCCTTCTAACCGTCAGACCGGCGCCGAAGACGGCGCACCCGCCAGACAAGCCGCCAAGGACTCGGAGGCTGAGGAGGAGCGTTGAGGGACCAAGAACAGTCCCTGACTGCGCACTTTCGAGACCTCCGCAAAAGGGTCCTCATATCCGGTGCAACGGTGGTGATTACTACCATCGTGGCCTTCAGTTTTCACCAGCAGATAATCGAGGCGCTGCTGGAGCCGGTGGGGTTGGAAGCTGCCACGGGAGGCGAGGCCGGCCTGATCTCTACGGAGTTGACCGAGACGTTGGGCGTCACTCTCAAGGTGTCCTTCGTGGCGGGCCTGGTGGGCGCCTTCCCGATGGTGCTGTACCAGATAATCCTGTTCGTCGCCCCTGGTTTGACGCCCAGGGAACGCCGGTACCTGTTCTCCTTCATTCCTGGGGCCGCGCTTGCCTTTGCGGGAGGCGCAGTCTTCGCGTACTACGTGCTGATTCCCCGGGCTATCGATTTTCTCATCGGATGGGGAACAGACCTGGCCACACCGCAGATCCGCATATCCAACTCGGTGAGCATCGTAGTGAGGCTGCTGTTCTGGATGGGCGTAGTGTTCGAGACGCCCTTCGTGATGTTCCTGCTGGCAAAGCTTGGAATAGTCTCGGCCAAAGGTTTCGCCAGATGGCGGCGCCATTGGATTGTCGTGGCGTTCATCATAGGCGCCTTCATCACGCCCACCATCGATCCCATCAGCCAGTCTCTGGTGGCGGCGCCCTTAATTCTCCTCTACGAGGGGGGCATCCTTCTGGCCAAGTTTGCAGCCAGGGGCCGCGAGCCTGCCCCGGAACCCGCGGGATCATAAGGGCCGGGACATCTCTGCCCTTGCTCGAACGTTGCTCTGTCACCAGTTTCTTAGGATGTGGTCCGCTATGTCTATAGCGATAGGAGCCCCTCGTTGATTACTGGCGGCAAAAAACAGCTCGAACATTGGGGAGTTTTTGGAGTTTGTAAACGCCCGACTGGTAGGAGCGATTTCAACGAACACGGATTTCAGTCGGTCTCGATATAGACCGGCTATCTGCTCGACGCCAGACCGTCTTTCTTGCCTAGGTTCCTCGTCGAAGAAAGACAGCTGTGGAGAAGGGCTATACATGGTTTCCCAGTATTGACGGCCTCCGAAGATCCTGTCTAATCGGCTTGCTAATTGTGGAGATGGCTCACTACCTCTGGGCATCATCCGGGAAATAGCCATTAACGGGAACAATATCCAGCAATCAACCCTTTCAGTCCAAGCCAGCGTTTCCATGGTTTCCCAGGAAACCTCAGTCGCAAACGGGTCCAAGAACACAACTGCACAATCTAGAGCATGTAACTCGCCACAGAACTCAACCAACGCCGGATTGGCGTCTTCGTTTCTCACGGAGATGTCTCGCTTCGGATATTCCGTCCTCAACTGCTCCAGTGAATCTGAGCGACCTCGGTCCTTTTCGACGAATACGAGTTGGTCGAAGGGTTTGTCGTGTATTCCTAAAGCGATTCTTGGCGACCCGTTATGCAACTCTCGGAAGTCATCATAGTCGTCGTATCCGTACCCTGAAGGCAGATGGAATGACCCTTCTCCAGCAAATGCATCAACGTAAATCAAACGAAACTGAGTGTTCTTCAACGCAGTGGTGTAGGCGTCCAGATATCGCCTGAGTATTTCCAATTTTTCCAGCGTCCATTGTCCGCCGAAAGACATTTGGGCCACGGAACTTATTAAACTCCGACCGGCATTTGGCGCCATCGAACGCCGTCTATGATGGCGGCATCACCGCCACGTTTTTTTCTCACCCCGCCAAGCTGTTTCAGGAAAAACGGCACACCCGCGTGGGTCGATTGGCTAAGCAGATCGCGCGCCCAGTCCAGATCCATGCCCCTTGCGCCCGGCCCGCTTTCCCCACCGACTATTACCCACTGCAATGACCCAGCTGAAAGCCACGGACTCAAGTCGATCCGTTCCAGCAACGGCTCAGCGGACACGAACCGTATCGACGCGGGAAGACGAGCCAGCACAGTTAGTCTGGGAGCGTATTTCTGGCTTTCGACTGAAGTCCCAATCCACACGTTGGGCGGCCAACCATTCAGAACGCTCTGTCCGCTCCTTTGCCACCAAGCCACAGCACGGCCAGGTCTCTTAGTCAAGACTTGGAACACGTGGCCATGCGTGGATGCGGCCTCATTCATCACTGAGAACATGTCATCTATGAAGCTGAAAGGGACGTCCGGGTGGAACACATCGGCCATGCTATTCACGAAGACATGACGCGGTTTTTTCCAAGACAACGGCGCCATCAATCGCTCAGGCAAAAGTCGGACATCATCAGGAGCCGTTTCATAACCATGTACTCCCATTGCCCTCAGACGAGGGTATAGAGCAAACATGTAGCAGTGGTCGCAACCAGGAGACACTCTGCTGCACCCGGTCACCGGGTTCCAGGTTTCATCCGTCCATTCGATCGTGGATGGCATAGGACCCTCACTTTACGGAGGCTACAACCACAGGCATCTGACAGTTGGTCATTATACCAACGTCGTTTGAATTAGCTCATTAGGTGTTTGTCACCGGCTCTGGGCAAAAGAAAACCGCCCGCGCCTGTGGAGGCCGGGCGGCTGTGTCTGTGGATTGTTTCGGGTTAGTCGGGGTCGTTGGGAGCCGACTTGACCTTGGTTTTTGCTTCGTCGGGATCGGGCTCCGGCTGGTCGTGGCCCGTGATGGCGTCCTTGAAGGCTCTCATGCTGTGGCCCAGAGAAGAGCCTATCTTGGGCAGTCGAGTCGCCCCGAATATCAGGAGCAACACGACCACGATGATGCCAATCTCAGGCAACCCGAGCCCGCCGATCCTCATGACTTCCTCCTTTGACACGGCTACAGGGCGGCCGGCCCTTCAAGACGGCGCCCCAAGCCTGCATCAATAATAGCAGGGTTTAGACACGACGGGCAACAAGAAGCGGTTCCGATAGCTATGAGAAACGCCCGCCGACAGCCAGAACTCAGGGAAATCACATGGCAACAAATATAGCCGCCTTGTGGGGCGCATAGCCGCTTCTGTATAATCTTGACCCAAGCGGCTGCTATGGACAGCCGAGGCTTATACACCGGGCAAAGGGCGCCGATGGATGAAGAATATTATGACGTAGTCGTAATCGGGGCGGGTCCCGGAGGCTACGTCGCCGCAATCAGGGCCGCCCAACTGGGTCTCAAGACCGCAGTGGTCGAGAGAGATGAGTTGGGAGGCGTATGCCTCAACTGGGGCTGCATTCCCAGCAAAGCCCTCCTGAAAAACGCTGAAGTCCTCTCCCTTCTACATAAGGCAGAGGACTTTGGATTTTATTTCGACAACCTGAAGGTGGACTACTCGAAAGCCTTCGACAGAAGCCGCCTCGTCGTACAGCGAATGACCCGCGGCATAGGCTTCCTCTTGCGCAAGAACAAAGTCGAGCACGTAAAGGGAGAGGCCGTCCTCCGCGACGCCAACACCGTCGACGTGTCCCCGGATGGGCAAACTCTAAAGACCAGGAACGTCATCGTGGCGTCAGGCGCCCGGCCGCGCACCATCCCATCGCTTCCCGTGGACGGAGAATTGGTGCTGGACAGTCGCCACGCCTTGGAAGCTCGCCAGCTTCCCGAATCGGTCGCCATTGTGGGAGCGGGTGCCGTGGGAATGGAGTTCGCCTACCTCTACAACGCATACGGGGTAAAAGTCACCGTCGTCGAGGCGCTTCCGAGGGCGTTGCCCAACGAGGACGCCGAAATCAGCGCGGCACTGGAAGACGCCTTGGGAAACTCCGGCGTGAGTTTCATGTTGGGGTCCCTGGTGTCCGGCATGACCCCAGTGGACGGACGAGCCAAGCTGTCGGTAGACACTCCCGACGGCGCCAAAGAGTTGATGAGCGAAAAGGTGCTGGTCGCCATCGGAATCCAAGCCAACGTAGAGGGGTTGGGGCTGGACTCGCTGGGCGTCGCTGTGGACAATGGCTTCATTCAGGTGGATGGAAGCATGGCCACCAACGTGCCCGGGATATACGCCATCGGAGACGTGACCGGAAAACTGGCCCTGGCCCACGTCGCCTCGGCCCAGGGAGCGCTGGCCGCCGAGACCATCGCCGGAGAAGAGTCCCCACCCTTGGACTACACCTATATGCCTAGAGCGACCTACTGCAATCCCCAAGTCGCCAGCTTCGGACTGACGGAGGAGCAAGCCACAGCCGAAGGGTTCGACGTCAAAGTGGGCAAGTTCCCCTTCCAGGCCAGCGGCAAGGCCGTGTCGGCTGGAGAATACACGGGGTTCGTCAAGCTGGTTGTGGACAAGAAATACGGCGAGCTGTTAGGCGGGCACATGATAGGCCCTGAGGTTACGGAGCTTCTAGCCGAGTTGTCGATGACCAAGATGCTCGAGGGGACAACCCAGGAAATGGGCTGGATGGTCCACTCCCACCCAACCCTGTCGGAGACGCTCAAAGAGGCCGCCCTGGCCGCAGATGGTAAGGCCGTCCACATCTAGGCGCCGATCCAGAAAAGAGGTCGCAGATGCAGGTAGAGGAGAAACTTAGCAAGGCCCAGCTGACGGACCTTTACCGCCAGATGGGGCTCATCCGCATCTTCGAGGAAGAGTGCCAACGACAGTACATGCAGGGCAACATAGCGGGCTTCCTTCACCTCTACATAGGCGAGGAGGCCATAGCCGTGGGAGCTTTGTCCGCTCTGAGACCCCAGGACTGGGTCCTGACCCACTACCGGGACCACGGCCACGCCCTGGCCAGGGGCATGGAACCAGGAGTCGCTATGGCGGAGCTTTTCGGAAAGGCCACCGGGTGCAGCAAGGGCAAGGGAGGCTCCATGCACCTCTTTGACGTCTCCAAGAACTTCATGGGCGGCTACGCCATAGTGGGGGGCCAGATGCCCGTGGCCGCCGGGCTTGGGCTGGCCGCGAAGCTCAAAGGTGAGGACAGGCTGGCTTTGTGCTTCCTGGGAGACGGCGCCTTGAACGAAGGCGAGTTCCATGAGTCCATGAACCTCGTCGCCATCAGGAAGCTGCCCGTCATATACTTCTGCGAGAACAACCAATACGGCATGGGCGCCTCGGTCTGGGAGACGTTCGCCCTGGCCGCCGACATCTACAAGCTCGCCGACGCCTACAAGATGCCCGGACGACGGATCAACGGCATGGACGTTCTAGAGGTCAGAGAATCCATGAAGGACGCCGTGGAGTACGTGTCAGGCGGCGGCGGACCCATATTCATTGAGGCCCAGACCTACAGGTTCCGGGGGCACTCCATCGCCGACCCCGCCGCCTACCGCCTCAGCTCCGAGGTGGAGGAATGGCTGGCTCGCGACCCTCTCTATTCCTATAGGCAGAAGCTGATGGACCAGGGGATTGCAGACGATGCGGAGCTGGCGGAGATTGACGCCGCCAACCTGAAAGCCATCGAGGACGCCGTAGACTTCGCAGCCGCCAGCCCTTTCCCGGACCCATCGGAATTGTTCAAGGACATATACGGAAGCTAGACCCTCTGAGGAGACAGGGATGCCTGAAATCACCTACAGAGAAGCCGTAAGCACAGCCCTGAGGGAAGCCCTCAACGAGGACCCCCTCACCTTCATCGCCGGCGAGGACATCGGCCCCTACGGCGGGGCCTACGCCGTCACCAAGGGGTTCACGGAAGAGTTCGGCCCCGAACGCGTCCGTGACGCACCGCTGTCGGAGTCGGTGATAGTGGGAGCGGGAGTCGGCGCCGCCATGGGGGGCATGAAGCCCATCATGGAAATCATGACCATCAACTTCACCCTCCTGGCCATGGACCAGATAGTCAACCACGCGGCCAAGATGCGATACATGTCCGGGGGCCAGCTTTCGGTGCCCCTCATCGTGCGCACGGTCACCGGAGGAGGCGCCCAGGTCGCAGCCACCCACTCCCAATGCTTCGAGGGGTGGTACGCGGCGGTGCCAGGTCTGAAAGTGGTCGTACCCTCCACTCCCCACGACATTCTAGGGCTGTTCCGTTCGTGCCGGGATGAGGTGGACCCGGTGCTCTTCGTGGAGCACATCCTCCTGTACAGCACGAGGGGCCCCGTCCCGGGCGAACATTACAAGATACCCCTGGGCAAGGCCGATGTGAAAAGGCCAGGCAGCGACGTGACTATCGTATCCTACTCGCGCATGGTGCACATGGCATTGGAAGCGGCCGAGAAGTTGGCCCAAGAGGGAATCGACGCCGAGGTGATTGATCTGCGCTGCTTGAGGCCGCTGGACATGGAAACGGTCGTGGAGTCTGTGAAGAAGACACACAGAGCGGTCGTGGTGGAAGAAACGTGGAAGACCGGAGGTTTTGCGGCGGAGGTGGCTGCTTCCATACAAGAGCAAGCTTTCGATTACCTGGACGCTCCCATCGGCAGGGTGGCCGGTGAAGAAGCGCCCATGCCATACTCACGGCCTTTGGAGCAGGCCGCCATTCCCAACGGGGACAAAGTGGCAGCCGCCGTCAGATCGATAGTGGCGGGCTAGCGTGTTGTCCGTCTGGGACTGCAACTCCAAAGAGCGCGGCCAAGGAGGTTAGTTTGGCCACGGTAGTTGCCATGCCGTCCATGGGCTACGACATGAAAGAGGGCATTGTCGTCCGTTGGCGCAAGAAAGAGGGCGAACAGGTAGCCCGAGGCGAGGTCATCGCCGAAATCGAGACCGACAAGGCCACCGTTGAAATGGAGGCCTACGCTTCCGGCGTACTCGGTAAGATCCTAGCCGAAGAAGGCGCCTCCATACCCGTCGGCGACCTCATCGCAGTCATCACCGCTCCAGGCGAAGAAGTCCCTCCCCTTGAGAGTCTGACCATAGAAACTCCACAGGAGGGCACTGCGGAAGCCGCTGAACCGGCCCCTCCCGTCGCTCAGGCCACCGTAGCCGCCCCCGATGCCCAGATGTCTGCTGCCCAGACCGGAAGAGTGGCGGCCACTCCCATTGCGCGCCGCCTCGCGATGGAACTGGGCGTAGACCTCGCCTTAGTGACGGGCACAGGACCGAACGGTCGCATCCAAGAGGAGGATGTACGCAACTTCACTCCTACGTCTCCAGTCGCTATTCCTGCGGCTGTCCCGCACCAGCCCAGGCCGGGAGAGCGAGTGGAGCTTTCCCGCATGAGGAAGGCCATTGCCGGGGTTACCGTGCAGAGCATGACCCAGGCACCCCACTTTTATGTAACCTCCGAAATAGACATGACCAGGGCCATGTCGCTGCGCCGGGAGTTGAACGAAGCCCTAGGAGAAGGCGTTCGCGTCAGCGTCAACGACCTGATAGTAAAGGCATCGACGCTGGCCCTGGCAAAACACCCAAAGTTCAACTCGTCCTTCGAAGGAGACTCTCTCCAGGTGCATGGGGACATTAACGTGGGCATCGCCGTCGCTTTGGAGCAGGGCCTGATTGTGCCCGCGGTCAGCCAGTGCCAGGACAAGTCGCTGGCGGAAATAGCCGTCGCAAGCCGTGACCTGATTGACCGGGCCCACGGAGGCGCCCTCAGGGCTGAGGAGTACACGGGAGGCACCTTCGCGGTGAGCAACCTGGGCATGTTCGACGTGGACAGCTTCACGGCCATCATCTTCCCGCCCAACTCCGCAGTGCTGGCCGTGGGCGCCGTCAAGGAACAGCCCGTGGTGAGAGAAGGGGAGATAAAGGCGGCGCAAATCATGAAAGCCACCCTCTCCACCGACCACCGGGTGGCCGACGGAGCCGAGGCCGCCCAGTTCCTGATGGAAGTCAAGCGCTGCCTTGAGAACCCCGTGTCGCTTCTCCTCTAAACTTCATCTAGGCCGATAGACGGCCGGACACTACACTCGCCCGGAGGTTAGTTATGGCCAAAATGACCGGAGGAAAAGCCGTTCTGGAGTCCCTGAAGGCCCACGGCGTCGACACCCTGTTCGGCATTATATCGGTGCACAACCTGGACCTGTACGACGCCTTGTTCGACCAAGAGGACTCCTTCCGCTATATCGGAGGCCGCATGGAGCTGGGCTGTGGCTTTATGGCCGACGGCTACTCCCGTGTCAGCGGCAAACCGGGCGTGCTGATAACCAGCACGGGGCCAGGGGCCGCCGACTCCATGGGCGCTATGGGCGAGGCCTACCACTCCGCCTGCCCCATCCTCCAAATCACTACCAACGTCGAGAGGGAGTTCATAAACTCCCGCCGGGGCGCCACCCACGAACCCAAGGACCAGGTTGAGATGTTCCAGTCCGTCACCGACTGGACCTCTCTGATAACGGAAGTGGATGGTATACCATACGCAGTCCACGAGGCTTTCCGGCGCTTCCGTGAACGACGGCCCCGGCCCATAGAGTTGGAGCTGGCGACAGACGTCCTGGGAATGGAATCCGACGTGGAAATCGTGCCTCCCCTGGCCGCGAAACCGCCCCACGGATACGAAGCGGAGATAGCCCAGGCCGCGGACATGCTCAAGGCGGCGAAACGGCCCGTCATTGTCGTGGGCGAGGAGGTGCAACACCACGGCGGGACTCAGGAGGTCATACGCCTGGCCGAAGCTATGGGCGCTCCGGTTGTAACCGCCGACGGGGGCAAGGGCGCGTTTCCGGAAGAGCATCCTCTCTCTTTAGGGCCTGCCTTGGGAGGACGCATCTGGGGCGTCAACCCGGTCCAGGAGTTCATCGCTGGATGTGACGCGGCGCTGGTTGTGGGGTCCGTTCTTCCTTACAGGTCCACGGTGGGAGTGGGCCTCAAGATGCCCGCCAATCTCGTCCACGTACTGATGGACGACGAGGCTATAGGACGAAACTATCCGGCCGCCGTAGCCATTGCCGCCAACCCTCAACAAACCGTGGTCCAGATATTGGAGGCCGTCGGCTCAGGCGGATTCCACGTCGCCGACGGTTATCGAAAGGAATGCCAGGAACTCAAGGGCAGGATCGACTCCGGACTTGCCGAGCAGTGGCCCAACGAGGTGCGAACGTTGGAGGCCATTCGAGAGGCGCTGCCCAGGGACGCCATAACCGTCTGGGACCCCACAGTGCCCACCAGCCGGGCAACAAGGGCTTTCGCCGCCTACCAGCCCCGCACCTTCATTTACCCTCACGGATGGGTCGGGCTGGGCTATGCCTTCCCCGCCGCCTTAGGAGCCAAGGCCGCCAGACCCGACGCGCCGGTGATATGTGTCACGGGAGACGGAGGCTTCCAGTACAACCTCCAGGAACTGGCAACCGCGTCTCAATACGGACTCAACCCCATCGTTCTGATGTTCAACGACAACGCCTGGGGCGTGTTGAAGCAGTACCAGCAGAACAACTTCAGTGGGAGGTACATCGGGACCGATCTGGTCAACCCTGACTTCGTCAAGCTGTTCGAGTCCTACGGGTTCGAAGGTGTAAAGGTGGAGTCGCTGGACCGGCTGACGAATGAGTTGGACTCGGCAGTCAAGGCTGACAAGCTTAAACTGATAGAGGTCCAAATCCCCGACGGGTTCGCCGCTTTCCGTTAAGGTCCGGTAAAGCCATGCTGAACCACTGCTCTTCAGGCCGGTTTCGGTGAAGGCACAGGGACGCCGGGTATGTTTACCCTGATGCTTCCCAACACGTCGAAGGTGGTATAGAAGAGCGTGCGCCAGTCGTCGCCTCCGAAGGCGCAGTTGGTGGTCTGCTGCTCGTTGGTCAGAACCGTGCCCAGATGCTTTCCCGACGGGTCGATAATCCAGACTCCCCCTGACCCCGTGCAGTAGACGTTGCCTTCAACGTCCACCTTCATGCCGTCGGGCATCCCCGGTCTTTCGCCTCTCATGTCGCAAAAGACCCTATCAGAGTGCAGGTTCAACATGCCGTTGGCCTGGACGTCGAAAGCTCTGATGTGATGCCGCAGAGTGTCGTCCACGTAGAGAATCTTCTCATCCGGCGAAAAGGTCAGCCCGTTGGGGGTGACGAAATCCTTGACCAGCAGAGTCACTTCCCCGAGGTCAGGCGAGACTCGATAGACGCCGGCAAAGTCAAGGTCGCATCCTGGACGGGGAGCTCCGGGGTCGGTGAAGTAGATGCTTCCGTCGGACTTGACCACCACGTCGTTGGGCCGGTTGAAGCGGACGCCCCGATATCGGCTGGCGATGACGGTCTTGGGGCCTTCCGGCTCAAGCCGCGCCACCCTCCTGAGATATTGCTCGCAGGCCACGATGCGCCCCTGCTGGTCCCGGGTCAGCCCGTTGGCGTATTCGCTTGGCTCGTCGTGGAGGGTCACTCCCTCTCCCGGTGACCACTTCATACGCCGGTTGTTGGTGATGTCGGTGAACACAAGGCAACCCTGCTCGTGCATCCAAACGGGGCCTTCCGCACATGGGTGGATGTCGAACTTTCGCGAGTCCACGGTGGGGTCGTGGGGACCGTATCCCCGGCCCAACACCTCGATGTCCTCGTCGTGGGATATGATGCGGTCAAGTTCCGGTGACAGCTTCTCAATGGGCACAATCGCCTCCCTATGTCGGTCGTTAGGAGCCAGGATTGCGGCACATGTCCGCCCAGCTCCGTCACCCTAAATGCTCATGACCACTTTGATTATGTTGTCCGCCCTCTGTTCGTACATATCGTAGGCCTGCTGCACGTCGTCAAAGCCCATCCTGTGGGTCACGAACTGCCCAGGGTCAATCCATCCCCTCTCCCTGAGCCGGACCATTTCTTTGATGTGAGTGAGGGGGTCTCCACTGGCTCCCCCAACGGTGGGTATGATGGTGGGCTGCTTGGTAAGCAACTGCATATGGTCTTCCAGCAGCACATGGTTGTCGTCCTGCGAGGCAAAGATAATGACTTTGCCGAACTTCTTCACCAACCGGAAGCAGTCGTTGAAGGCCTCGTGGGTGCCAGCCGCATCCACGACTATGTCGGCGCCTTCCCCTTCCGTGAGTTCCTGGACAGCTTCGACGATGTTCTCCCTGTCCGGGTTGACCGTATAGGCGCCGGACAGTTTTTGCGACATTTCCAAGCGGAAGTCTACGGGGTCCGACGCTATCACGTCCTTGGCGCCTTGCCTTGCCGTTATCATGGCAAAGCTCAGCCCGATGCCGCCCTGACCCAGGACCACAACTCTCTTGCCTAGAACGTTGCCCATCTGCTGCACGGAGTAGAGGACGGTCCCGGAGTGTTGGCACATCACCCATTCGTCCAAGGGCCCGTGGTCGGGCACGGGTATCATCCTGCCCGGCTTGGAGGTCATATACTCCACCAGACCGCCCCGCCCTGACGGGAGTACGATAACGCGCTGCCCTTCTTTGATTTCGTCAGTTCGGCTTTCCACCACGACGCCCGCACACTCGTGGTTGGGCGCGCCGATGGTCTGAGGGTACTCCTCTTCCGGGCGTTCGCGGACGTAGACGTTGTGGATGTCACTGCCGCAGATGGAAACCTTCTCCATTTTGATGAGACACTCGCCTTCCTCTGGGGTGGGCGCCGGCGTCTCTACGAATTCGAACCGTTTGAATCCAGCCAATCTTGCCGCTTTCAACGCTGCACCTCGCTCAAATCAATATCGGGAGTCCGGGGTGGGGAAGAGCTAAAACTATAGTCCAGCATCGATAAGTTGTCCAGAAGCTTACCCAAGGAGGCCAGGCGGACGGCGTTACGCGGGACGCTGCAGAAACGCGAACGGGTTAATGACCCGGAGACCGTCGTAGTCCTGCTCGACGCTCAGGTCTTCCGAGTACACGGCGTCGCAGCCAGTGGAGCGCGCAGCGGCAAGAATAGCGCCGTCCCAATAGGACAACCCGAAGCGTTGGCTGATTGACACAGCATCTCGGAACAACTCTACGGTAACGGGCAGGACTGGGAATCTGGTTATAGACTCGATAAAGCGCAAGGCTTGTTCGTGGGTTATCGACCCTGGACGGCTAGAGCGAGTTGACTGATGGTAGAACTCTTGGAGAACCTGCGTTGATATGGTTAGGTCTGGCTCTTGTAACAGACTTTGCGCCGTGCGGCGTTTTTCCGCATCTTCAGGGATGGGGCTAACAGCGTATATTAGGACGTTGGTGTCAACAAAGCGCATTGCAGTTGTACAGACCCTCCGAGGGGACGTTGTCGCCCATTCCCTGTCGGTGGCCTTTCCCGGTGATTTCCTTGATGCTCTCGTTCAGCAGTTGAATCCGGCATTAACGAGCCGTCTCCACCTGCAGATTATTGGTCTGGGCTTTCTCGACGTCCATGGCCCAACATTTCCCTTCGGGCCGCTTCTCGATCGTACAGGGCTTCCCGAGGCAAATTGTCAGACGCCTTGAATCCGCTGTTGTTTTTTCGGATATCTTCAAAGACCTCGTTCATCAGCCTGACTTGACGTTCAAGCGCCGTCTCCGACTCCTCCTCTTCAGCTGATGCTCCGTTGGCGCCATCGGTGATCAGGCTTCTCAGATAGTCGCGCACCAACGCCGACACCGATGTGCCGAGCTCCGCCGCTCGGATGCGAGCCCGGCGGTGCGTTTCCTCATCAACGGATACGGTGATATTCTTCATGCCAGTGTCCTCACAGTTTCTGTGATTCACAGTATATGTGTAGCACAGTAAAGGTGCAACTCTGGCTCGCGACTTTTCGAAGTTGTACGCAATTCACGGACGGACAAGGTGGAACCTACGCCGCGATTGCCCGGAGTACGGCTATAGCGTATATTTTAGGGACTTATATACCTAGTACTCAGTCAACTTGGTTTTAGCATTTGTTTAAGAAAACGGACAATTAGGCTATCCTGCCTTGTGGGAAGTGTTGTTGGCGGGGGTGGCGGTGATGGTCAGGGACAAGCATTCGGTGCGGCTGGCGCTGGAACAACGAGAAGAACTCCAGCGTCTGATTCGGGTTGGGAAACACCCGGCCCGAATCACCGCCAGGGCCCGGATTCTCCTCAAGAGCGACGACGGTTGGCCTGCTCCCCAAGTGGCTGAAGCCCTGGATGTGGCCCTGGGCACAGTGTACCGGGTCAAGCGGCGCTTTACCGAAGAAGGGTTGTCCGGGGTTCTGAAGGACCGTCCCCAGGCCAACCGGCGCCGGAAGCTGGACGACCGGGGCGAGGCCCACTTGATCGCCCTGGCCTGCAGCCCGCCGCCGGCAGGGCATGACCACTGGACCCTGCGCCTGCTGGCTGGCAAGGTGGTGGAGTTGAAGTTGGCCTCCTCCATGTCTCACGAAGGGGTGCGCAAGCGTCTCAAAAAAACGCTCTCAAGCCCTGGCAGAAGAGGGAATCGCGCATTACCAAGGTGAGCGCGGAGTTCGTGGCCAACATGGAGGACCTGCTGGACCTCTATGCCGAACCCTATGACCACCGACGGCCGGTGGTCTGCTTTTACGAGACATCGACCCAGTTGTTGGCCGAGACGCGGCCATCTCTGCCGACCCGGCCCGGAATTCCGCTTCGGCAGGACTACGAGCACCGGAGGGAGGGCGTCCGCAACCTGTTCCTGGCCTGTGAGCCGCTGGCGGGCTGGCGTCACGTGGCGGTGACCCGGCGGCGCACCATGGAGGACTTCGCCCATCAGATGCGTTGGCTGGTGGACGAAGCTTACCCGGAGACGCCGGTGGTGAGGGTGGTCATGGACAACCTGAACACGCACCGTCCGGCGTCCCTGTACGAGACGTTCCCGGCGGCAGAGGCCCGGCGGATTGCCAAGCGGCTGGAGTTCCACTACACCCCCAAGCACGGGAGTTGGTTGAACATGGCGGAAATCGAGTTCAGCGTACTATCCCGATCCTGCTTGAAGCAGCGACTCCCCGACGAGGAGACGCTCCGGCGGGAAGTCCAGGCCCTGGTTAAGGAACGCAACGCCGCCCAAGCCACCATCCACTGGAGGTTCAACACCCAGGACGCCCGGACCAAACTTCACCGGCTTTACCCTTTTGATTCCAAAGTTGACTGACTACTAGTGGGCGGTAAGTTGGGCCAACCTCGCGGGATGCTGACAATTCCCCAGCGACGGCGACGAGTCGGCCTCACTGATAACCCACTTTCCCACGAACATCTGCTTTTTCAAGAGACCCCTACCCCGCCTTTTACATGTCACCTATGTTCATAGATAACCTGTTACTCCTCTACCCGGTTCATACCTGCCCCAACCATTTCTCTACCTTCTCTCTGCGATGGTAGAAGAGCAGGGGGGCGATAGATTATGGACTAGAGACCCAGTCCTACGGAGCCGACGCACCCTCCGAGTACGAGGGAAGGTCGTCAGCCGGCTCACTCTCATAGGGCGCGTACCCCGCGTTGCGCAGCCGTTCCCATACCTCCACGGTGTGAGCATAGTTCCTAGTCTCCAGAGTAAGCTGGATCTCTACTTGGCCCATGTGCACCGATGGGGCATGCCTGAGATGGCCTATGTCCAGCACATTCGCTTCGGAGCTGGATACGATGTTTAGCAGACGGTTCAGCTGACCGGGACGGTCCTCCAACGTGACGCGCAGCACGACGTAGCGGCCAGCGTGGGCGAGGCCGTGCTCCACCACCCGCGCAATCAGGTGAGCGTCCACGTTCCCACCGCTAAGCACTACTGCCACCCTCTCGCCAGCGACCTGGATCCTGCCTCCCAACACGGCGGCAAGTCCAACCGCACCGGCCCCTTCCACCAGCAGCTTGCCTCTCTCCAGGAGCAGCATCATGGCCTGCGTGATCTCGTCCTCCTCGACTACGACCATATCGTCGATGTAGCGTGAAACCAGCGGAAGGGTGATCCTGCCCGGCGTTCCCACGGCAATGCCATCGGCCACAGTGGCCTGTCCCTTGACGGTGATGCGCCGGTTGGCCTTGTACGAGTCGACAACGGCGGTGGCTGCCTTGGCCTGCACTCCTATCACCCTGACTCCGGGTGCGGTCTCCTTTATGGCCAGGCCGATGCCCGATATCAAGCCTCCCCCTCCCACGGGTACTACAACCGTGTCCAGGTTCTCCGCCTGCTCAAGCATCTCCAGGCCAATGGTCCCCTGCCCTGCTACAATCGCCGGGTCGTCGAAGGCGGGGATGAAGGTCATGCCGTTTTCCCGCATGATGCGCCGGGCGTGTCTCTGGGCCTGGTCGAAGTCATCGCCTTGGAGGATCACCGTTGCGCCGTAGCCCCGGGTCGCCTCCACCTTGGGGAGGGAAGCGCCCGTGGGCATTACGATGGTGCAGGGTATGCCAAGATTGGCGGCCGCCAAGGCAACTCCTTGGGCGTGGTTGCCGGCGCTTGCGGCAATTACGCCCCTGGCCCTTTGGTCTGGACTCAAGACAGCGATCTTGTTGGCGGCGCCCCGGACCTTGAAGGAGCCCGCTCTCTGTAGGTTCTCTGCCTTTAGGAGGAGCTCACACCCCGCCAAACGGCCCAGAGAGTGCGCGGGCAACATGGGCGTTCTGAGCGCCAAATGAGCGATGGCGTTCCGGGCCTGCTGAATGTCCTGGAGGGTTACAGAAGGCCTCATCTTCGACCTCCTTTGCCGTGAGGCACTCTCGGAAAAGGGAACTGGGAAGATGCGAGAACGGACAAGGCTTCCCACGGATGCAGATGTCGAAGAATAGTATAACCGACGGAACATCCGGCAGGGGCCACAGCTTCGTCAGGCATGCGCTTTTTCAAACTACCGTGACTTTAGATTGAGACAGCCGTGAGACGTTGCTCATATCCCCAAACAGCGACGTGGTGTACACACACGGGCATTTTGACCTGGCGTTGACACCCCTTGACGGGTCTAGCCGGCCTTCAGGGCCGTCAGCTTGCTGTCGACGTTCTCCGCCTCCAACGCCAACCTCTCCCACTCATCCCAGAGGGACTGCACCTCCTCTTTGAGCACACGGTACTGCTCTCCTGAAGAGACAATCTGAGTGGGCTCGTCAAACAGGTCGGGGCTGGAGAACATGGCCTCCAATTCCGCAATGCGGGTCTCGTGGTCAACCAGGGAGACATTGATATTCTCTATCTGCATCGCGAGTCTGCGGGCCTCTATTGTAAGCGACCGGCGCTGCCGCTCCTCGGCGCCGGTCGGCTGACCGGAGCGGCTCATAGCCTGGCCTCGTTTTGCACCATCTCGGGCGGTCCCATTGGCCCTTGCGTTGGCGCTCCTCTTATCGGTCTCAGTCTGCTTTCGGTAGAGATAACTGTCGTAGTCTCCGGGGAAAACCGTGGGCCGGCCGCCGTCTATCTCTACAATCTTGTTTGCAACCTGACGTATTAGAGTGCGGTCGTGGGTAATGAAACAGATAGTGCCGTGATAATCGCCAAGGGCGTCTGCGAGAATTTCCCTGGAAACGATGTCAAGGTGATTGGTCGGCTCATCCATGAGGAGCAGGTTGGTTGGCTGAAGGAGCAGCTTAGCCAGGGCCACCCGGGCCTTTTCACCGCCGGACAGCACGGAAATAGGCTTGCGCACATCGTCGCCGCTGAACAGAAAGCCGCCGAGGGTCGTGCGCAGGTTCTGCTCCGACTCCGTTGGCGCGGACTGCTGCAATTCCTCAATGAGTGTATTGTTCGGGTTGAGGAGTTCAAGCACGTGCTGGGCGTAATACGTAGTAACGACGTTGTGGCCGGTCTTTCTTTCCCCCTCATCAACCGAGACGACGCCTGCAAGTATCTTCAACATGGTGGTCTTCCCGGCCCCGTTCGGTCCGACCAGTGCAACACGGTCGCCGCGCGAAAGCGTCAGGTTCATGCCTCGGTAGACCACGATATCGCCGTAGGACTTGCTTACATTGGTCAGTTTTATGACCTCGGAACCGCTACGCGGGGGCTCCGGGAAGGAGTAGCGTACCTTCCTAGTGGCCCTTGGCAACTTGATGATCTGTATTTTCTCGAGTTGCTTCAAACGGCTTTGCACCTGGCTGGCCTTCGTTGCCTTGGAGCGAAACTGTTCCACAAAGCGCATTTGCTTATCTATCTCGCGCTGCTGCCTGGCGGAGGCTGCCCGCTTGTTCTGAAGTGTGCTCTCGCGTGCAACGAGGTAATCGTGATAGTTGCCCGTGTGAAGCGCCACCTCATCCGGCTCTATGGCAAGAACCTTGGTTGCGGTCTGATTCAGAAAAGCGCGATCGTGAGATGTGACGAGCGCGCCGCCTTGAAAATTGGCCAGGTATTTCTCAAACCACAAGTTTGCATCAAGGTCCAGGTGGTTGGTTGGCTCGTCAAGGAGCAAGAGATTGGGCTTCTTGAACAGAATTCTGGCCAGGCCTGCCCGCATGACCCAACCACCGCTGAACTCACTCATTGGCCGGAGAAAGTCACCCTGCTTAAAGCCAAGGCCTGAGAGGATCGCCTTGGCCTCGTGCTCACTGTCGTCTCCACCAGCGGCCTCCAAAGCCAAGTCAAGCTTGCTGAGGCGGTCCAGCAGATAGCCTTGGCGCAAGGGGTCGGTCTCCGATGACAGCGCTTCCTGTGCGTCGGAAATCTTGACGACGAGGGCGTTCACCTCGGAGCGGGCGTCCAACACCTCTTCAAGCAGAGGATTGTCGGTAAACGACGCTGGTTCCTGCTTGAGATAGCCCATAGTAACGTTGCGCCGCTTGGATATGCTCCCAGTTTCCGGGGCGGTCTCGCCTGCCAGGATATCCATGAGCGTGGTCTTCCCGGAGCCGTTTGGGCCTACCAGTGCAATACGGTCCCCGGCGGCTATGCTCAGTGTGAGCCCACTGAACAGGGTCCTGTTTGAGTAGACTTTGCTGATGTCGGATACAAATAGCATATCGTTTTACCCAAACTATCATACTATCCGCAGGAAGTACGTGCAGGAACAGGCGCGTGGTTATTGAGATTGCCCGGAAGTGGTGGGCCGTAGTGGACTGTACTACGAACTTTGACGCTGCTGGAAGACGTGGTACTGCGGACATGGGCGGCAAGGCCACCCATGCCGCTCTCGTTGTGATCTTGCAGTGCCGGAGTTTGGTTCGCCTGCCAGAACGAGCCACATCTCGAAGGTGGTTCTATCTATCATCAAGTTTGGTGGGGAGGTGGGGATGATGAGGTTGCGAGAAGCTCTGGATCGCGTGCCCGATCACCGTAGAAGTCAGGTCCTACGTCGCCCTTTGGGGGCAATTCTGAGGTTGGCGGCGTACGCCTTCTGTGCCGGTGTCGTAAGTTACCGCAGCAACTCCACAATCGATATCCATCCTGGATTGTTTCCCAATGGAGTTGTCCCCACCCGGGTCAACTCCCCCGAATCCGGGTTGACGCTAAAGGTGGCCATTTGGCCAGATTCATGGCCAGCGGAGTAGATGAACCGGTCCCCTGGTCCCAGGCATAGGGCGTTGGGTATGGCTTCGGAGGGAACGATGCCGTTGGCAGTCAACTCTCCAGTGGCAGTGTCCACCAAGAAACAAGCGATGCTGTTATGTCCCCTGTTTGGCGCATACAGGAACCTCCCCGACCTCGTGACCTGGATCTGCGAGCAGGTGTTCCGCTCCGTGAAGCCCTCTGGCGGCAAAGTGGTTATGGTCTGGAAGAGCGACAGCGTTCCCGCGGCGGTGTCCAGCCGGTATCCGCTCACGCTGCACCCCTGCTCGTTGGAGAAGTAGAGGACGTCCAGGGAAGGATGAAAGCAAAAGTGGCGAGGCCCCAAGAATTCTTCCGGTTCCACTGTGGCGGGCGAGTTGGGGGTAATGTGGCCCGTGTTCTCGTCGAACTTGAATTGCCAGATGGCATTGGGGCCGTTTCCGGCTATGTGGGGGACGAAAGCGTAGCTGTTGGTCGGGTCGGTCTCCATCGCGTGGGCCCCTCTCGCCGTTTCCAGCCATTCGACGGGCGGCCCTTCCACCGACCCGTCATCCCCTATGGGGTGCACCCCCACACGCGCGTCATGGTAATAGGCCGACAGCACGAACCTGTCCCTGCGGTCCGTGGATACGTAGGCCGGACTTGCCTCCAACGGCACCGCCCCCGTCTGCGTGAGGCCTCCGCTGGACTGGTCAATCCGGAAACTGATTAACTGAGCGGGTTCCCGGCAGCCGGCATACAGATAATTGCGGTCGTGACTGATCGCTAGGGTAAAGGGTCCGCCGGGCACGGGCACGTCGTCTTGATGCGTAAGACCTCCGGTTTGGGGGTCCACGGTAAAGACCGATACTTTGTTGTCCTCTTGCACAGCAACATACATGTAGTAGGACATAATTCCCTCCTTAAAGGGCCCGCGAAGCGACAAACTCTCGTACCTGTTGGGTGCACCGCTCCGGGTGGATTACGTTGATGCTGTAATCCAGCCCAGGATAGACCACCAACGGGGAGTCCGGCAACTGCCTGGTAATCAACCGCTGTTGCTCCAGGGTCGAGGTGGGCGATTCCTCTCTCACGAAAAGCAGCGTCAGGGTTTCGACCTCCTTCAAGGTGAGGTGCCGGTCGACGTGAGGAAGCAACATTAGAACCACAAAAAGCCAAAGTAGTGTCGGGTACTAATTTGGCTTTATTTCATAGGTAAGAAGTGGCTCCCCAACGCGCCCAACACTACGTACTTTCGTCTGGGCCTGGTTCGAGTACCAAGACCCAACGTATCAGCACACCCAACCCAAAACAACCTTTTATCTTAGGCGCAATCCAGTAGCGTTGGCGTTAGACTGGCAGTGCCGCCTAGAGTCCGGTGGAGCTGCCTCGAGAGCGGAACTCGCCCGCCAGATGGGAGTCACAAGGGCCCACGTCACCCAGGTACTGAGCCTGCTTCAACTTGCGCCTGAAGCCAAAAAGATGATCCTGAACCTAGGTGACCCCATCACAAAGAGGAAGTTAGGCATTCGTACCTTGCGGTCTTTATAGAGCCTTCTGAAGGAAGAACAATTAGTATGGATACAAGCGTACAAAGCAGAAGCGGTTTAAATGATCGGGTCGAATCCTCCACGGTGGACATTTTCGCTGTACAACAACACAGGTCACTAGCAGCCCGTCCGAGGATTATCTGACGGCGCTTGCGGGTCAGCGACAATGGATCGCGACAACTAATTTTGCCGGTTGCCCCGGCCGGCCCCCAGATAGGTTTGCGAATAGCGCCGTGCTCAACTACCTCGGCAAAGTTCCTGATGCGTTGGGCTGGCCCATCGACCCGTGCTTTCCTGTGCAGATTGACCCCAGAGCGGAACAGTTTGAGCAGGTTGTGGCCGGTGCAGATCAGCGACCATTCGCCGTTCACCTTCTCCAGTCCCCGCAGCAGGAACTGCCGGAATCCCCGGCCCTGCTTGATCTGGCCGAATGCCGGCTCCACAGTTTGCATCCGCAAAGCGTAGCGCTGCCGCCCCCGCTTGGTCTGTAACTTCCGTCGCATCCGGTCCCTGGGAGACAGATGGCTGGGTATGCGACCTCGGGGCTCGGGCGGCACAACCCGGCCGTGGCGGGTCTGCTCCGGCGCGACGAACGGGTCCACACCCAGAGCATAGAGCTCGGCGACTGCCTTTGCCGAGTAGTAGCCAGCATCGGCGGATACTTCCCTGGGGACTGCACCGACGTTGTCGATGGTCTCCTCCATCATCGCCGCAGCCTGTTGCTTATCCGAAGTCTGGTTGGTGGCCCGCGCCGCCACGATCACCTGGTGAGCGCTGTCCACCACCGCCTGACAGTTGTACGCTTGCAGGAAGTCCTTTCCTCCAGGTGCGGGGATGATGCGCGACTCGGCATCGGTGAAGTTGCGCTGGGCCTTGTCGTCGGGCGCCCCCGGGCGCTTACCGCCTTCGGCCTCGGCCTGTTCGCCAGCCGCCTGCGCCTCGGCTTCCAGCGCCGCCATGGCTTCCCGTATATTCTCCAACCGACCCTCTCGAAAGGCCAACTCCTGAGGCAACTCATCTCCACGCTTGTCTTTGCCGTACCGCCGGTCTTCCTCATCATCCGCTGCCTGGGCCTGTCGCAACAACTGCGCTGCCTTCTCCTTCATCCGTTGGCAACTCATCGCCTTATGCTTCGATGCGTTGGCCTTGACCTTCGTGCCGTCCAGCGCCACGTGCCCCAGCTTCACCAGTCCCGACTGCTGGCACAACGCCAGTACCTGTACGAACAGGCCCGACAGCGCATCCAGATTATCCTTGCGAAAGTCGGAGATGGTCCGGAAGTCCGGTGTGTTGTTCGCCGCCAACACCCTGAAGGCGATGTCCTCGTGGAGACGCTGGGCGATGCGGCGTGAGGACGCCACCCCCACGCAGTAGCCGTAGAGCAACACCTTGACCATCATCCGTGGATGATACGGCGGCCCGCCACGCCGTTCCCGCTCGTAGCGAGCGGTGACCTTCGACATGTCCAACTGGTCCACCACGTCGGATATGAAGTAGGCCAGATGGTCGTCAGGCAGCCACTCCTGCAACGCCGCTCGCAACAGCAACTGCTGGTCGGGTTCGTAGGGAAGGTAGGTTTTGCTCATCAACGACTCCCCGCTACTGGGCTGGGCCCATCATACCCCCAAGCACTCGCCAACCGTGTTTCTCGGACGGGCTGCTAGGGCTTGCCGCCGACTGGGAACCGGCCCACGGTCCTTCCGGGGCAATGAATAACCACCAACGGACGGGAGCGTCGGAACTGGCTCACGCTCCCTTCCCTGTAAGGAGACCAAAAAGCCATGAGTTCGCGCTACACCGATGAACCGAAAGGCCCCCGGAGGCGTCTTCGACGCCTCGTTGTCCGGGTCAAAACGCCTACCCCGTCGAGGAGGCTGGTCCTGCTGCGCCTCTCCCGGCACTGGCCAGGCAGGAAGGTCCGGGTCGGCCCCGACTACATCTCCATCTCCATTCTGGTCAACGAGGGGCGCACGACCTTGAGACGCGTCCGCCGGCGGGTGCGAAAGGCCCTCGAAGTGAATGGCTTCAAGCGGCTTCGCCCGGACCCTCTGGGTTGGCTGTTTCCGCTTCTCGTTCCGGGCGCCCGGTGGCGTGGACGTCCTCAAAAGAAGTCCGTGGTGGACGCCCCGGAAGCCTCGCTGGCCGATCTGATGTCGTCCTACACCCCCAAGCAGTGGGAGACGGTCCGGCATGGGCTGCGCATGCTTGCCGGAATGGTCGTCCGTGCTCACCTACGGCGTCAGACGTCCCGGTCCGGGGCTGTGCCGGAGCGGCCTGCTGAGGGCGAGGACGCAGACTGAGCGGCTCACGGGAACCGGCGTCGCGGCTTCAGGCCCGTTCCCATCACGTCCGCAAACCCCACCGGCGTTTTGTCCACTCTCGCAGCTGAGGCTGTCCTTGTATTTGATTATCTTGACCTGCCCTCTAGAAGTGGTCCGAATAATATGACGTAGTGGGCCAGAAAGGGGCAGTGGGTGTCACGTAGAGGGCTTGCCTGCACCGGCGGCGCTGGGCAGCCAGATTCAGAGATGTGCTGGTTCCAGCGCAAGGCGTTCACTCTTGACGGCCTGTTCTCTAACTGAGAAACTGGGGAGTGTGAATGAGGGAATGCACATCGAATGGGGGACACGGGCGATTAGGGATATGCGCCGCCTCGCCGCACGGGACAGCGAGCGGATCATCGCGAAGATTGAGCAGTATGCTGAGAACCCCGCATCGCTTGCCAGACAAGTGACCGCACTGACTGGCAGCGACTACCAGCGGTTGAGAGTCGGCCACCACCGCGTCATCTTCACCACTCAACTCGGCGAGCCGTCGACCCTAGTTGTCCTAAGAGTACGACACAGGAGGGAGGCCTATGACTAGCGAAGAGACCATCACCATGACCCGGAAGGAGTACGACGCTCTCATCGAGCGCAACAGCCAACTTGAGGACATGCTGGCCGCCCAGAACGCGGACGACGGCGTGCGTGTTCCCCACGAGGTCGCTCTCGACATTATGCGGGGGAAGGGTCCCATCTTAGCGTTTCGGAACCACCAAGGCATCACCCTGAGGGAATTGTCCGAGAAAACAGGCATTGCTGTGGGCTACCTCTCCGAGATTGAGCGTGGGCGAAAACCGGGATCGACCTCGGCCTTGGCCCGCATCGCCCGTGCGCTTGGCGCCACGATCGACGTCCTGGTGAATGAATAGAGGCAGAGGGGATGTTGGACGCTATGGAAGTCCACAAATATACAGGAGGTCCTGATGCACACTGATATTCTCACTCCTAAAGACCTCTTCCAGAAAGACGTGCGCTACACCATTCCGCCCTTTCAGCGTCCCTACGTTTGGTCCCAGGACGATCAATGGGAGCCGCTCTGGCAAGATGTCCGCAACCTAGCAGAAAACTACCTCGAGGAACTCGAACGTTCGGGCAATAACGGAGTCGAAGCGGAGCAGAAGACAAGCCCGCACTTCCTGGGCGCTGTCGTTCTCAAGCAAGTCCCTACGGCCGCAAAGGAGATAGACCAGCGTGAAGTGATTGACGGCCGACCGAACTGGGCTCGAACTAGGTAACGTCTATCATATTGGTTCTCCGTAGTGTGCGACCTGCTTCCATCAGGAAGCGCTGTACCCCACTGCCAAACACCCGCATAGACCCA
This sequence comes from Dehalococcoidia bacterium, assembly GCA_965224415.1. Taxonomy (GTDB): domain Bacteria; phylum Chloroflexota; class Dehalococcoidia; order Lucifugimonadales; family JAGWBF01; genus DAOUJI01. Next base: position 860,009 of record CBDCZB010000004.1, read on the forward strand.
AGCTCGCCGGGACATCTGACACCAGCCCGTTGACATTCACACGAGCCGGACCAGACCATCGCTCCATACGCCCTTTGACAGGACACAGACAGAAGGAGCAATTCTACATGACCGAACGACAAAGCCCAACCGCCGCAGCTCTCTACGCGAGAGTCTCCAGCGACAGGCAGGACGTCCACCTCTCCGTCGCAGTCGAGGTGACTTCGAGTGACTGCATGACGACCAACGTGTCGCAGCCGGATAGAAAAGGAAGAGCAGCATGAAGAAGAAGGATGACAGCCCGATGAGAGTTGCAATCTACGCCCGCGTTTCTTCTGAACGGCAAGCGGATAAGGATCTGTCGATCCTCGCTCAGCTCAAGGTCCTCAAAAAGTACGCACTGGGCTGCGGATGGGACGTAGTAGCTGAGTATGTCGACGAGGCTGAGAGCGCGAGATCAGCCAATCGCCCTGCTTTCAAGGACATGATCGCATCTGCCAAGAATAGAGTGAAGCCCTTCGACTCCGTCTTGGTCTGGAAGCTATCGAGATTCGCACGGAACAGGTAGGATTCAGTCATCTACAAGTCTCTGCTAAAGAGCAGAAACATTTCGGTCGTTTCCATGAACGAGCAGGTTGATGAAAGCCCAGTGGGGTTGTTGCTGGAGGGCATCATCGAGGTGCTTGACGAGTTCTACTCAGCCAATCTGTCCCAGGACACTATTCGAGGGATGAAGGAGAATGCGTCTCGGGGATTCCGTAACGGCGGCATGACGCCCTTCGGCTACAAACGCTCACCCACCTCAAATGGTGCGACCACGAAGTCGAAATTGACTTTGGATGACAGGGAAGCACCGATCGTGACTAGGGTGTTTGACTTAGCAGCCCACGGGCAGGGAGCGCGGGAGATAGCGAAAACGCTGAAGGATTGCGGACGCGCACGGGTAAGCACTTCGCCGCCACCGGCATCGACCATATGCTGAGGAATGAAGCCTATGTCGGGACCATCATCTGGAACAGGTACATTAAGAGCTTTGGCAAAAGACAGAAGAGGGAGGCTTCGGAGGTGATTCGTGTCCCTAACTGTCACACCCCTCTCGTGGACAAGCAGGTGTTCGCCCAGGTGCAAGGGATGCTGACAGCACGGCGTCCATCGGTGAAACACCCCATGACGGTTTCAAGCCAGTACCTCTTGAGCGGTCTCACCCACTGCGCACAGTGCGGCTCGACTGCTATCGGTGCCAATGGTAAGTCAGGCAAATATCTCTATTACAGGTGCAACAGCCGACTCATGAAGGGTGTGTCAGCGTGCGATGCCCCCGCGATAAACGCCAAGAAACTAGAGGCGTTCGTGCTCGACCGGATCAAGCAAAACATACTGACCGAGGAGAATCTAAGAGAGTTGGTGGACATGACCAATGAAGAGATGCGGGTGAACAAGCGCCGTGCGGTAGAGCAGCTTGATCGCCTGGATCGGGAAGCGAGGTCGGTGGATCAGAAGCTGGCCCGCCTGTATACGGCCTTGGAGAGTGAGAAGGTGAATATCGATGACTTGGCGCCTCGGCTGAGAGAACTGAGAGCCCAGCAGCGGGATCTGAATGAAAAGAGGGATGAGGCCTTGGACAAAATGACCCAGGCAGCCGATACTCCCTTGGACAGCTTAGCGATTGAGCATTACGTGGAGGACCTAAGAAATCTACTCCAGAGCGCCTCGTTCCTTCAGTGCAAGGCCTTCCTCGGCGCCTTCATCAGGAGGATCGAATTCAACGGGCAGCAGGTCGGGATCGAGCATACGGCACCAATCCCGGCTGGCAATGGGTTAACCGCAACGGCCGAAGTACTTAGTGTTAGGAGGATTGGCTCCCCAGGTAGGATTCGAACCTACGACCTAGCGGTTAACAGCCGCCCGCTCTACCACTGAGCTACTGGGGAAGGTGAGCGCAGCAAGGGGACGAAAAATGCTGCAAAAGGGATTCTATCATTGGGACGCTGTAGGCTCAATAAGAGCCCCGGTTCCCCCATGCAGATAGTAACGTTTTAGGAGAGATGAAGGACTTACGATGCCCCGGCGTTGACGTCTGACACGAACCAGGGCATCTCAGCGGCTTCGTTCGGCCAGAGGAACTCGAAGCCCGCCTCTAGTGCATACTTCTTGTCCAAGTCTTCCCTGTCGCCGATATGGTAGTAGACGTCGGCCTCGAACTTAGCCTTAACGTCGGGAAGCATGTGCTTTGTCACGGCAAAGTCCACCGGGATGTTGTGGCTCTCCCAAATGGCTCTCTGAATGCTGACCGGCCGGTCCGAACAACTACCTATCAAGAACCCTTTGTCTCGGACCATCCTCACCATGTCCATAGTCAGTATTCCGGGAGGGTCGCCCACCTCCAGGGTGCCGTCTATGTCGAAACTTATCAATATCACCAGGCAGGTTCCTCTCTTTAGGGTATCGGCCAGCCCCGCCGAGCCTGCTCATCAGTCCAAGGACTGACGGACCTATCGGCGGGACAACGCCTTCTATTCATGCGAGAAAGTTAGAGCTAACGAAGCGCCGCGTCGGCTAGCCAGGATTGGCGCTCCACACTGTGAAGTTGCCACCCAACGGCATCGGGCCACCGGATATTCCCACCTCCGGCTTCACCCCCGTGAGCTGTCTGGCCCCCGCTCGTCCCTGTATCTGTTGCATACTGTCGGTGTGCATCCAGAACCGGCTCCGGCCTCCGCCAATGTTGCCGCCGCTCGGCAGAATAGGGTTGGGCCCTTCGATGCTGATGTCAGTCTGGTAGAAGTCCAGCGCGTCGCCAAACTTCATGCCCCGGTATCCCAAGCCTTCCACGTGGAACTGGTGGAACAGAGTAAATCCGTCGTACATGTTCTCGAAAGACAGGTCGCTGGCGGTGATTCCGGCGCCCTCGTAGAGTCTCCGTCCCGTTTTGGCGGTTTCCGCCTCCACTTCATCGAGACTGGGAAGAATGCTCCTGGGCTTAGCCTTGCTGGACACGTGGTTGAGGATGTACACGGGCTTCTGCTTCATGTCCTTGGCCCGCTCGGCCGTTGTAAACAAGTAGGCCGCAGAAGCCATGATGGGTATGTCGTTGTCGAAAAGGTTCGCTGGTTTGGCAATCCACCGGGCGCTCAGGTAGTCTTCCACTGTCAGTTCCTCGGGCCGGTGTTGGGCCCAGTATCCCTCTGGGAACAGCAGACCGTTCCGCCTGGAGTTCCGCATGAACGGGGCCATCATCTCATGGCTCTTCCCATATTTGCGGCAGTACTCGGCGAACTGGAGGGCGGTGGCGTAGCAGCCCGGCGCTCCCCAGAGCGTCCGGCCCGTCGCCGTAGCGAATGTCCCAGTAACCGAGTCCTGGGCGCTGACGCCTCCGTGGTTGTACCGGCCCTCCAAATTATGCCAACCCTTCAACACCAGGCAGGTGTTGGCCATGCCGCTGCCCACTGCTTGAGCTGCTACTACCAGGGCGTGAGACATGCACGCTGATGCGTGCATCGTGAAATTGACGTTGGTCAGCTCCGGCATGTTCTTCAATAACCACTCGGCGCTGAGCTTGGCAATTCCGTCCAAGGGGTCATTGGTCTGATTGAAGGCATTGAGCGTCTTTTCTGGTATGGGCTTGCCCTGTTCCCAGTGCGCCCCCGTGGTAGTCTCCGGGACCACCACCATGCCGTCAACTTGGTCTGGTGTGACGCCGGCGTCCTCCATTGCTCTCCTGAGGGCCAGGATGCTCCAGGCACCCACGCTGGTCTCCGGTTCCTCGTCCCAGCGACGTGCGGTGGGAGAGTGGCCTATGCCTACCGCCGCCACCTTGCCTTTGTGTGCCCATACCCCTAATCCCTCGTCAACCCTGTACATCGATGCGTGAGGAGTCTGGGTAGTCATTGTTCTCTCCTTTCTGAATCAGCCAACTTTTGTACTTACCTGTCTTAAACGTCGGGCGGCTCTAGCCCGCGACCTTCCACTCAGGGACCATCTGGCCGTTTGCAGTGGCCTCGAAGATGACCTCAACGGCAGCCCCCACCGGGACCTGGTCGACTGGGATCCCCGGGAGATGGGAATACATCAGGATCTCGGAATCGTCATCCAACATGATCACCGCCAGGTTGAACGGCAAGTCCTCTTTGAGCAGAGCGATGGGGCAATCGTGGACTACCCCGTAGTTGTATATCTTGCCCTGGCCGCTCACCTGTTTCCACTCCAGGGAGTCTCCTGACCCGCACTCGTCGCAGGCCGCCTGAGCCGGGAATTGGAGCCTGTTGCATGTAGTACAGTTCTGGATGGCCAGCCGCCCTTCGTTGGCGGCGTCCCAGAAACCCTGGGTCAACTGGTCGGGGACCACTCCTTGCTTTGTCATGTCTCTCCTCTGTTTCTCGGTGTCTCTAGGGAACTGCGCCTCTTACCGCCTACAGACGTGTTTGTACACAAAGGCGACAATAGGCGAACTATGCTTCGCAACGGATTCTATCATCGGGAAGCCGTCTGCTCAACCGTAAGCGGGTCTGGTCTGCAATATAGGCCACCCGTGCTGCCGATCCGAGAACCTCTACCGTCCTTTATACTCCGGGGGCCGCTTCTCAAGGAAGGACGTTGCGGCTTCCAGTCTGTCCTCGGTGTGGCGCAGCGGCAGGTTCGCGTTCATCTCACGTTCGATCACGCCCTGCAGGTCAACGTCTAGCTTGTACATAAGCTCTTTGGCGGCCCGCACTGCCAGAGGAGGATTAGAGGCGATCTCCGACGCCAGAGACATTGCCTCTTCCATCAACCCGTCTTCCGGCACAACGTCATTGACCAGCCCTTTGTCCTTGGCCCAAGCCGCTCCATACATCCGGCCCGTGAGAGTCATCTCGGCAGCCACTCCGAAACCCACCAACTGAGGAAGAGTGTACGAGGCGGCGGTGTCGGGCATCAGTGAGCGCTTGATGAATATGGAAGAAAACCGGGCAGTCTCTGAGGCGACACGTATGTCGCAGGCCAGGGCCAGCGCCAGGCCTGCTCCCGCAGCCACTCCGTTGACTGCGGCTATGGTCGCCTGAGGCAGACTGCGAAGCCGGGGCGCAAGCGCCGTTATGCTCACGGTTCTTGGAGCATGAATCCGGCCCGGAGGAGGCTGCTCTCCGCCTCCGTCCAATGACGCCCGCTGTTCCACCACGTCGGCCCCGGAGCAGAAGCCCCTTCCCGTGCCAGTGATGATGATCGAGCGCACGTCGGGGAACTGGGCCTCGATGCCGTCCAGGACGACGTGGAACTCTGTGGTCATGGCATGGCTGAGAGCGTTCAGCCTATCCGGCCTGTTCAAGGTCACGGTGGAAACGTGGTCGGACGTCTCCACGATAAAGAACTCATAGCTCATTGCGGCGTCCTCTGTGCTGCTGCCCGTCAGCCATATTCTCCCGATTCTCAGGAATGATAGCCCCGCAGGAAGAGCGGGTCAACGCCATCTATTCGTCAACCGTCCCCAAACAATTTACAATGAAAACCAAAGCGGTGAGCCCAACGAGAAATGGGAACGGGATTGCCGGAGCCGTTCCCCGAGGGCTGGCGGGGTATCGAATGACCCCGTTGAGATGCCCGGTGCGATGAAGGAGGGACCATGCCCCAGGAGTTTGTGAAGGCGGCAGAGGTCGGGGACCTAAAACCCGGTCAAATGAAACTGGTGAGAATCGCTGGCGAGCGGATACTGCTATGCAATTATGATGGCCGGATCTACGCCGTCAACGGAGCATGCACCCACGAGGATGGGATGCTGTCCCGCGGACTGCTGTACGAACACGAGGTCGCGTGCCCGCTCCACGGGGCAACCTTCGACGTCAGGACTGGCGAGGTCATAACTCCCCCAGCCATGGAAGCGCTCACAGTCTATCCGATCAAGATAGAGGGCGGCGACATCCTAATAGGAACCCCATCAGAATAGAGCTCACCTATCTCCGACCGTCATCTGCCCCGGTTGGGAGTCCCTTTCAGGCTCGTCCATAGCCATACGGCTAACGGGGGCTATTCACCTCAGATTCAGCCCGTCAGGCCTTGGTCATCTCAGCTTTAGGCCCCCTTGCCATAGCGAAGCAGCTCGCCTGACAGCGCTCCGGTTGGTTCGCCATCCTCGAAGGTCACCTGACCATTCACCATAATCCAGCGATACCCGGATGCTTTTTGAATCCTGCGCCACTCATCTCCAGGCAGGTCTCTGGCAACCTCTGGGGGCAGCAGCTTCAGGTTCTCCAGGTCGTACACCACCAGGTCTGCTGCGGCGCCCTCGCGAATAACTCCTCTGTCCTTGAACCCGCCGAAGAAAGCAGGCAGGTAACTCAACTTATAGTGGGCCTCCTCCAGGCTCACCAGTTTTTCATCCCTCACCATCCAGGCCAGGGCATCTGTGGGGAAGCTTCCGAAGGTCATGAACTTGACATGCGCCCCGCCATCGGACAGCCCGGGGATCACGTGGGGGTCGTTCATTATCTCCGCTGTGTATTCAGAATTGTCACGGTCCCCCGCGGCGTGGAACTCAGTCTGAAGATCGTCGGCCACCACCAAGTCCAACAATGCGTCGATGAGGTGCTTGCCTTCCATCTGTGCAATCTGTGGGACCGACCGCCCAATGTAGTCCGCAAATTTCTGATCGCCCACTTTCTGGACGACCAAACCCGCCACAGACCCACGCTGGACAGCCCCGTGAGGTCGTCCCCCCGAGTCCCAATCCTCGCGCAGTTTCCTCCTGTGTTCTGGGTCCTGCATCTTCTCTTTACGCTCGGCTGGCGTCCCCAGGGTCACATCTCGCCATGCGGCACTCCCGTCGAACAGGTTCCAGTCCTCAAACGTCAGGTCGAAGCCGCCGCGGGTGGTCATCCCTTGGCCATACACTCTGAGGCCCCTGCGAGCACAGTCCGCCAGCCAGTCAAGCCTCTGCCGGTGTATCCCCGGATCGGACACATTGGGCATTACCACCTGGTAAATGATTGGCCGGCCGCTTACCTCGGCCACTTCCTCAAAGAGCTGGAGGGTAAGCTCCGGTATGGGTTCGCGCCCTTCGGTAGGCTCCCGGTAAGTCAACTCGATGTAGCCCTCATCCCGCTCCCCTAAGACCTGTGCGAAGGCGAGGATTTCCTCGCGGCTCATCATGTCGGTAATCATCGGAGTCCCGTCGTAGTCTCGCTGGTTGGAATCCGGCCCCGAGACCTGGGCGCTCCAGCCGCAGGCCCCAGCGTCCATTCCCTCGTGCACCAGCCTGCACATCTCCTTTAGCTCCGCCTGTGTGGGCCGCCTCTTCTTGGCTTCGTCCCATCCCATGACCCAGCCGTACAAGGGCGTCAGCGGCACGTAGCTCAGGAGATTCACTCCCTTGGGGATGCGGTCCAAACTGTCCAGGAACTCAGGGAACGTCACCCAGTCCCACAACATTCCCTCCTGCATAGCCTTAAGGGGTATCGCCTCGTTGCGAGTGAGTGAAAGCATTGCCCTATCCCGATATTCGGGTTCGCACGGAGCGAATCCAAAGCCGCAGTTGCCGATGGCCACGGAGGTAACCCCGTGCCAGCCGGATAGGGTGCAATAGGGGTCCCACTGGACCTGAGCGTCGTAGTGGGTGTGAAGGTCTACAAAACCGGGGGCGACAATTAGGCCTGAAGCGTCCAGGACCGTGGCGGCGCCGGCTCCCTTCAGTCCGCCTATCTTGGCAATTTTTCCGTCCTTGATGCCGAGGTCGCTTCTATAACGAGGCGCCCTGGTCCCGTCAACAACCATTCCTCCCTTGATGATAATGTCATATTCTGGCATGTGGCTCCTTTCTCCGCTCTCGTACAGCCTCAGACCGACTATTGCCTTTGGATAGATGGAAGAAGAACACTTCAATAATCTTATCTAATTGGGTTTGTGTCAATAGACTCTTCATATACACCCGTATTTCGTAAGATTCATTCTCGGGAGAAGAGCCATTTTCAGGCGTCCGCTGAGATAGACTTGACTGAGGCCGCCTATCACCCTCGCCTTTCGGAGCGCCCCGTTCGAACCCCAGTCTGCCACAACCCACGTTGACACTGGGCAAGGTGTATTACTACACTTGCGTTAGCCGAACTTAGGCCTATCAAGCCTATTAAAAGGAGACCCGATGTCCGCAGGGCGGGAAATGGTTCGGAAGGCGCAGGCGGAGATGCCCAGCACGTCGGCGCGGGAAGTCCACGCTGCCCGTGAGAACGGGGAGGACATCGTGGTCCTCGACGTCAGGGAAAAGGACGAGTGGAACGCTTTTCACATCCCAGACGCGGTGAACTTGGCCCGCGGCAGGCTCGAGGGGCTGGCCGAGGAACGGCTGCCCGACAAGAACGTCCGCATCGTCTGCCATTGAGGGGGCGCAGGCCGATCTTCGCTGGCAGCGAAGACACTCAGGGAGATGGGGTACACCAATGTAAGCTACATGACGGAAGGCATCAACGGCTGGAAGGAAATGGGCCTGCCCATAGAGCGGTCTGAGGAGAACGATGACAACTGAAGCTGAGCGGGTCACGAGACTCGAAACGGTTTATGAACAAGTAGACAGACGCTTGGGCAGCATAGACGGGCGCTTGGACACCATGGATAGACGTTTGGACTCCATGGACGGACGCTTGGATGCCATGGACAGACGTTTCGACGGCATCGACAGACGTTTGGAAGGCATCGACAGACGTTTGGAAGGCATGGAAAACCGGATCACTATGCTCATGGTCGCATCGTTTGCGGGTTGGGCCGTGATAGCCGGAGCAATCATCGGGGCAGGCTTCATATAAACGGTGCCCCCGCTGGATTCTACACATACAACAGGAGGAGTGATGACCACGACGGCTGACAAGAAACCCGAAAGTGAATACAAAGTCGTAGGGACCAGACCCATCCGCCACGACGGCGTGGACAAGGTGACGGGCAACGCACGCTACGGCGCCGACATCAACCTGCCGGGGATGCTCCACGCCAAAGTCCTGCGCAGCCCCCACGGCCATGCCCGCATCAAGTCCATCGACACCAGCAAGGCGGAGGCGCACCCCGGAGTCCGGGCCGTTTGCACCGCCGCCGACTTCCCAATCATCGAAGACAAGGTAATCGACTTTGCCGAGCTGCAAGGCAATCCCCGGATGATGGCAGAAAACGTCCTGGCCCACGACAAGGCGCTGTACAAAGGACACGCCATCGCCGCCGTCGCTGCCTCCAGCCCCCACGACGCCGAAGAAGCGTTGGAACTCATCGAGGTCGAATACGAGGTCCTCAAGCCCGTTCTGAGCATCAACCAGGCCCTGGCCGACGACGCGCCCCTTCTGCATGATGACATGACCACCCGTTTCCGGGTGGACCGGTTTGGCCGCGGCGACGACACCGGCACGAAGAGCAACTTGGCCGGACACCTACAGTTCGTACGGGGAGAGCCGGAACAGGGCTTCAAAGAGGCCGATCTGATCGTGGAGAGGGAGCTGGAAACCCAGACCGTCCACCAAGGCTACATCGAACCCCACACCTCAACGGCATCCTGGTCCTCCGACGGCCAGATAACCGTCTGGACCTCCACCCAGGGGACCTTCGCAATACGATCGCTGACCGCCGCCATCCTCGCTGTTCCTGAGTCCACTGTGAAAGTCATCCCTATGGAAATCGGTGGAGGGTTCGGCGCCAAGCTGGTGGCCTACCTGGACCCGGTGGCTGTGATTCTGTCCCGGAAGAGCGGCAAGCCGGTCAAGATGGTCATGAGCCGCTCGGAGGTCTTCGAAGGTTCCGGGCCCACCTCCGCTTCACGGATGCGCTGCAAGATAGGCGTCACCAAGTCCGGCAAGATAACCGCCGGAGAGCTGGACCTGTATTTCGAGTCTGGAGCTTTCCCCGGCTCGCCCGTGGGAGGCGGCGCCCTGACCGGCCTGGGTCCCTACAAGATGGACAACCTGATGGTGAACGGTTACGACGTTGTGGTCAACAAGCAGAAGGTCCAGGCCTACCGCGCCCCCGGCCAGCCCCAGGCCGCTTTCGCCGTGGAAATCGTCATGGACGAAATCGCCGAAAAGCTGGGAGTGGACTCCATGGAGCTGCGGCTGAAGAACACGGTGGTCGAGGGAGACCGGATGCCCAACAACGTGCCTCACCCACGAATCGGATGCAAAGAGGTGATGGAGGCTATGATAGCCCATCCCCACTACTCCGCGCCTCTGGAAGGGCCCAACCAGGGCAGAGGCATCGCTTTCGGACACAGGTTCAACAGCGGCAACGCGTCCTCCGCGACCATCCACGTCAACAACAACGGCACCATCAACTTGGTGACTGGAGCGGTGGACATAGGCGGAAGCCGCGCGGCCATGGCCATGCAGGCCGCCGAGGTGCTGGGAATAATGGCCGAAGACGTTCAGCCCACGATCGTGGACACCAACTCCATTGCCTTCACCGAACCCACCGGCGGCAGCCACACCACCTTCGACACCGGCCTAGCTACCATCCGCGCAGCGGAAGACGTGATAAGTCAGATGGCGTCCCGCGCCGCCCTGGTATGGGAGGTCCAGCCCGAAGACGTTGAGTTCAAGGACGGCGTTTTCACCTGCGTCAAGAACCCCAACGACACCTTCACCTTCAAGCAACTTTCCGGCCAGCTGATGCGCACCGGCGGCCCTATCACGGCTTCTGCCTCCGCCACGTCGACGGGAGTAGGGTCAACCTTTGGCGGCAACATAGTAGACGTGGAGGTGGACCCGGAGACGGGCAAGATAGACATATTGAGGTTCACTGCCTTCTGCGACGCCGGAACGTCCATCCACCCCAGCTACGTGGAAGGGCAGGTGCAGGGAGGCACAGTCCAGGGCATAGGCTGGGCGCTGAATGAGGAATACGTCTACAACGAGGACGGGGCCATGTCCAACTCCAGTTTCCTGGACTACCGGATGCCCACGTCCCTGGACGTGCCCATGATTGACGCCGAGATAATAGAGGTGCCCAACCCCAGGCACCCGTACGGCATACGAGGCGTGGGCGAGATACCCATCATACCCCCACTGCCAGCCCTGGCGTTGGCAGTGAAGAACGCCATTGGAACCCCTATATACAGGCTGCCCATCTCCCCGGGAGCCGTCCTAGACGCCCTGGAAAAGAAGGAGAACGGCGCTTAGGGGCAACCGCCCGAAGCGAATACGCCTGGAGGAATGCGTGTACCAGAACTATAAGGTGTTTTCGTGCGACAGCCACGTGTTCGAGCCGGTGGACCTCTACCACGAGCGTATCGAAGATCGGTTCAAGCCCAGGCTGCCTCACGAAGTTGACGTCGACGGCGTCAAATGGCGCATGACCGAGGGACACGCACCCTCCAGGCTCAAGAAGCCGCCGGTGGAGGGCCTTGACGCCGCCCGCGACCAAGCCGGCGGTTTTGTGGGAGAGACCCGCCGGGAAGACTTACGCAAGGACGGTGTGGACCTGTCGGTCTGCTATCCCAACCGGGCGTTCAGCCTGCTGGCCACCAACGACGGCGAGTTCCAGTTGGCCATCGCCCGCGTCTACAACGATTGGATACTGGAGACCGACCTGGCCCGTATGCCCGACGATTTCGTATTGTCGGCCCTCCTGCCGCCCAAGGACGTTGTCCGGGCCAGGGCGGAGTTGGTCAGAATCGCCGAGACCGGGAAATTCAAGGCCCTGTTCATGCCGTCCTGGATAGAGGGCCAACCCTACGCCGGGAGCAGCATATACGATCCGCTGTGGGCCACCATTGAGGAGATTGGGCTGCCGGTGCTCTTCCATGCCGGAGTGGGCATCGACCCCAGGACTGCGCGGGGAGACGGAGGCGCCATAATCAACTATGTGCGGGCCATAACCATCTGCTCAGAGCCCGTGCTCCAGCTGTGCTCATCGGGCATCCTTGAACGCTTCCCAAAGATAAAGTTCGCCCTCATCGAGTCCCAGATGAGCTGGCTCCCAGGCATCCTGCACCTGATGGACGAGGGCTACCACAAGCACCACATGTGGGTCAGACCCAAGCTCCCGATGCTGCCTTCGGACTATTTCCGGCGTCAGGGCCACGTCATGTGGATGGACGACGAACCCGGTCTGCAGATGCGGGAATACATAGGGATGGACAGCATCCTCTGGGGCGACGACTACCCCCACCACGAGGGGACATGGCCCAACTCCGCCGAGGTGTTTGACCGGAGCCTGTCAGGCCTCAGTGACGACGACAAGCGGAAGCTGCTCTGGGACAACGCCGCCCGCCTGTTCAACGTGGACCCGGCGACGCACGACCCGGCGACGGCAACGGCTTCAGCTTCCTAACCCGCGCTGGTCGTTGGCGTAAGTCCCGGACCGACATAGTCCAAAAAGCAGTCGTGTTTCCTCCCCGTCCAGTGTTCGTTGACAACCATTTTGCGCCTCAATACAATCGCCCAATCAGGCACGGACGGGTCGTGCAGGTAATATACACACCTAGAGGGGCAGGATATGGCCAATAATGGGTTCAAAGTGATGGATTCCGACATGCACATATTCGAGCCGCCAGACCTGTGGCAGCGGTACATAGACCCGAAGTTCGAAAAACGCGCCCCCGTCGGACTGAACCGGCATCGTAGAGATATGGGAATAACTCTGGACGGGGTCAACATCCAGTTCGGAGCCCCGCTGCTGCCCGGCAGGGCTCAGCCTGCACCCAATCCTCAGGTCCAAGAGAGGGTTGAACAGGAGAGGAGAAAACAGGACGCCATATACGCCGATGGAGAGGAAAACGGATGGGACCCCGCTTCCCAGTTGCGGGCCATGGACACCGAAGGCATCGACATAGCCGTCCTCTTCCCCAGCCGCGGGCTGACCGTGCTGGCCATCGACAGAATGGACCCTGCTTTGGCTTTGGCCATCTCCCGGGCTTACAACAACTGGCTGTACGAATTCTGTCAGGGAGGCCCCGACCGGCTCTATGGGGCCGCGATGATTCCGCCCTTTGACGTCGAGGATGCCGTGTCCGAGACTCGGCGTTGTGTGGAAGAGCTGGGCTTCAGGTGCATCTTTATGCGCCCGAACGTCGTCAACGGCCGCAACTGGCATGACTCCTACTATGATCCATTATGGGCGGAGTGCCAGCGTATGCAGATTCCCGTGGGCCTCCACGAAGGGGCAAACCCACCATATATAAATCAGGTTGGCAGCAGCTTGGGTTCCAACATGTTGATACATGCATGCAGCCATCCCATGGAGATGATGCTGGCGGCCGTGAGCTTTTGCGGAGGAGGAGTTCTGGCCCGGTTCCCAGAGTTGAAAGTCGGCTTCTTGGAGGCGAACTGCTCCTGGGCGCCCTGGTTGATGTGGAGGTTGGACGAACACTACGAGGCACAGGGATACCGCCAGCCAGAGCTTAAGAAGCCTCCCAGTGAACACTTCAAGGAGCAGTGTTTCGTCAACATGGATCCCGGCGAATGGCCGGCCAAACACCTGGAAGACCTGGGTTACAGAGACACGGTAGTTTTCTCCACCGACTATCCGCATGGGGACGGCCAGTATCCCCACGCCGTGGAAACTTTTCTCACAATGGACTTGTCGACCGATGCAAAGCGCAAGGTCTTGTGGGACAACTGCGCCCGTCTCTACAACTTCTCCTGAACTGCGGGCACCTTAGTGCTCCTTGTCCCTGAGTCCGACGCCCGCCAGGTTAAAGCACGCCCGTCTGCCGGGCATAGTCCAGGACCAGCTCGGCGATGCGGGTGGGGTCTTCCTGCACCACGAAATGACCGCCGGGGATGGTCTTTACCTTGACGCCGGGGACTGTGTTCAGAAATTGCTGTGTGGTCGGATTCTCCAACCGGAATCGATCGCTCTGCTCCGCCGCCACCAGCGTGACCGGCATGTTCAGCCCGGCCATCCGGTCCCACACGTCGTCAGGAGTCTCTATAAGGTAGTAGAGCGCTTCCACCTCCGGCGGGCAGGCCAGTTCCACCTGTCCGTCGTCCCTGTCGTGGAAACCACCGTAGACGTAGGCCCACAGGGACTCCTCGCTCCATGGCGCCAGCACGGGCCGTTCCCTGTATCGTTCGTAGACGGACTGGCGGTCCGGGTACACAGCCCTGCGATTGCGGGCCCTGTCGGCCAGCATCCGGCTCCGTTCGTGGGCGCCCGGGTTCTTCCGGTCGATGAGGTTAGGCTCGATGACCATCAACGCTTTGACCCGGTCCTGCCGTTCATATGACCCCAACAAGCTGACCCCGCCGCCCCTGGAGTGGCCCACCACCAGACAGTCTTTCAGGTCGAATCCGTCCAATAAGGCAACCAGGTCGCTGGCCAAGTCATCCCAGGAAAAGGGTTCCGTGGGATTGCTGCTATGCCCGTGCCCCCGGAGGTCCATAGAGATGCACCTGACCTCTCTGGACATGATTTCGGCGGCAGGTCCCCAGATGTCGGCGCAGAAGCTGGAAGGATGGAGTAGAACGAAAGTCGGAGCGTCGTCTCCACACTGCGACTTCCATTCGAGGCAGTGGACCTTCCAGCCGTTGTTGTCTATGCGGTGGCTTGTGGACATTCCGTAACGTACCCCATCCTAACCTTCCCCCAAAGGGGAAGGGACACTCATACGCCTTCTCCCGGAGGGAGAGGGCTGGGTCGAGGGGAAGCTAATCTCCGGGGGCCTCTTTGTAGCGGCGGCCTCTTCTGACAGCATCCCGGTCTAGGACGTAGTCCATTACCGGAACACCGTAACCGCAGCTGGTGGATGTTTTTTCGACGACTATTTCCACCACCTGCCGGGGTTTGGAGTGAAGCCCTTCTGCGGGACATTCCAGCAGCCGAGCCGCGACTGGAGAGTCGTCCACCGGAGTAGACGCCGCCCTTCCGTAAAGGCGGACTATGGCCGCGTCGCCAGCGTCAAAAGAGCAGACCATCAGGGTTATAGGGCTTCCCGATTGGGAATGTCTCACCGTTTCGTTGCCGCTGCCTTTGTAGTCCAAGTAAGCCACCCGGTTGGGATCCAGAATATGGATGGGCACGCCGCCCTTGGGCGACAGGTTGATGGCCCCCTGTCCGTCCGGGCCTTCGGTCATGTCCGGGTCCGCCGTAGCTACGAAGAAAACCTTGGCGTTGCGAATCAGGTCAGCCTGCGCGTCGGTGATGCAAGGGAAGTAGTCGCCCATTCTTGATCCTCCTGAGTTTGCGCTGGCATTTTATCACAGAAACTCACCGGAGTGGCTTCAGTAGACCACCCGGCGTTCCTGCCATTGGTCCACCTGAGACTTCGTCGTTCCCAGCAATTCAACCAGCACGTCTGCGTTATGTTGACCCATCATAGGCCCTGGCGACCGGATAGACGCCGGAGTTCCACTGAACTTCCAGGGCGGCCCTTGCACAGTCTGAGGCCCCATGAAAGGATGCTGTATGGAAGCCCACGTTCCTCTGCCGCTCAGGTGGTCGTCCGCGACCAGGTCGCGGCTGCTCATGGACGGAGCCGCACAGACCCCGGCCTTCTGAAGAGTTGCCGCCGCCTCATTCGCAGACTGTGCCGATGTCCACTCGGCAATCAATTCGTCCAAGGTGTCATGGTTGCGGTGGCGTGAGACGGGGTCAGCGAACCGGGGGTCCGTCAGCCACTCAATACACCCCGTAGCGCCGCACAGAGCGCGCCACTCTTCTTGGCTAGCCGCCGAGATGGTCACCCAAGCGTCGTCGCCTTTGCATGGATAACATCCCTGAGGCGCGGCGCCTGTCTCCCGGTTGCCCTGGCTCTGGGAGACCCTGCCATTCATTGCATAGTCCATCAGGGCCTCTCCGGTATACACAATTATGGACTCCCTGGAGGACAGGTCGATGAACTGGCCCTCGCCCGTCCGCAGCCGATGGAAAAGTCCCATAAGGAGCGCCAGGCACGCTGTGGACGCCACCCGTGCGTCAATGCTGTCACGAAGCTCAGTGGGAGGGGCGTCTGGATAACCGGTCAAATGTCCCAAACCGCTCATGGAGTTGAATACGTTGGCGTATCCGGGGAAGGCGCTTTCCGGCCCTGTGGCGCCTCCGTTGGAGATGGACACCATGACCAGAGTCGGGTTGACTTCTCTGAGCCTGTCATAGCTGAGGCCCAACCGAGCCATCACTCCGGGGCGCATGTTCTCCACCACGGCGTCGCTGACGGAGGCTATCTGCAACGCCAGATCCACGGCTTCAGGCTCCTTGAGGTTAAGCTGGACGCTTTGCTTGTTCAGGTTCAGTGTGTTGAACACCGGAGAGTTTTCGGGGTCGTCGTAAGAATAGGGAGGCCTCCTGGCTCCGTCGACCTGCATCCTGCTTTCCACCTTGATTATCTCCGCTTCCAGAAACCCCAGGAACAGGGTGGCAAACGGACCGGCCAGCAGGCTGGTAAAGTCAAGGACGCGCACTCCCGCTAAAGCGCCTGGAGTCATATCCCGCCTCCCCTGGCCAAGTCTGAAAGCTCCGTTTCCTCCATGCCCAGCAGGCCGCAGTAGACGTCCCGGTTGTGTTGGCCGAGGAGGGGCGCAGGGATATCCACCGCCCACGGAGTCTTGGGGAACCTGTAGGGGCGGGAGGGGTAGGTCAAGGCGCCGGTCTCCGGGTGGTCCACCTCCACGAAGAAGCCTCTGTCGGCCAATTGGGGCGACCTCAGCACGTCCTCAGCCGTGGCAAAATATGCCGCGGGGCATCCGCTGGGCGCCGCCTTGTAGTAGACCTCCCCTTTGGTCAATTCAGCGGCCCACTCCCCTATGATACGGTTCACCTCGTCCCCGTGGCGTATTCGGTCAGCGCGGGTGATGTATCGCTCGTCGTCGGCCAGCTCGGGCCTCCCCATGATTTCCACCAGGACCCTCCATTGACGGTCTTCCCTTGGGTACAGGATGACGTAGCCGTCTTTGCAGGCGTATATGCCGCCGTATTCGTAAGTCCTGGAGCGGTCCACCAGGCGTCCATTGCCCAGATACAGGGTGTGGGTCAGACGGTTAAGAGCCATAGTGGATTCCTGGCTGGAAACTTCAATCCGCTGCCCGATTCCCTGAAACTCTCTGGCGTATAGGGCTGCTATGGCCGCCGAGGCAGCCATCTGGCCGGTGTCGTAATCCCCCAGATGCACCCCGGCTGCCACGGGCGCCCTGTCCGGGTTCATGGTGTACCCCAGGCCGCCGGGCAGAGTGTAGCCCTCGCCCGAGGCGTGAAAAGTGTTTACGTGGCGGGCCTTCCAGTGCGATTTGGGGCCGGTCAGACCAAACGGAGTGATGGACAGGTGGACCAAGGCCGGATTTCTCTCTTGCAGGACATCGTAGCCCAGCCCCATAGACTCCATTGACTCCTCCGCCGGACCAGGCGGACGGTCTTCCACTAACAGGTCCGCTGATTCGGCCAGCCGGAGGAAGAGTTCCCGTCCCGTGGCGGTGGATATGTCGAGGGTAACGCTTTCCTTGTTGGTGTTCAGGTACAGAAACAGCCCGCTTTTTTCGGGATCAGGCGCGTCATCGGGAAAGGGTCCAAAATGCCTGGCCGGGTCTCCGAATCCGGGCGATTCCACTTTGACAACCCGTGCCCCCATGTCACCCAAGAGCTTGGAGCAGAAGGGGCCCGCTATGAAACCCGCGAACTCCAGAACAGTAATCCCATCGAATGCCTTCCGCGCCATGCCGCTCCTACCAGACCGCCATGTCTTCTTAGCCTTTGGATAATAAAGGGAAGGCAGCTTGAACGCTAGCCCCCCGCTCTGGCAGTGACGACCCTTGTTTTAGCCTTGGGAGGCCGAACTGTCGTCATAAGCAATGCGGCAGCGCCGTACAGTCCAAGGATCATCCACCATGACGACCCGTAGTCCCCGGTGATGTCTCTCATGTACCCAACCAGAGGAGCCCCCGCTCCGGCGGTCAGCAGAGTCACCGGAAGCACAACGCCGCGTATGGCCCCGAGAAAGGCCCTGCCGTAGTATTCCGCCATCATGTAGGTCGGCACAATCATGAACGCGCCTACAGACGAGCCGAATATGAGAGTCGACGCGAACATGTGCAACTCCTGTGTGCCGAACACCATCAGGGTCGTGGACGAGGCGAAACCTATGAAAGCGCCCACCCCAAGAAACCTGACGGGAAACCGCTCCACCAACCAGCCGGACAGGAGAATCATTGCCGTCGCTCCGGCTGCGTCCACGGAGAAGGCAAATGAGACCGTCTGGGCGTCGATGCCCCGCTCTGTCCAGAAGGGGAACCGGTGTACGCTGGCTCCGCCCTGGGCCAGTCCATGGAGCGCGAACACCACCATCAGCTTCCATAGGGTGGACTCACGTCTCGCATCGGCCAGCGTCCAGGCATCCTCTTCAGAGGCAGCGATTCTCCTGGCAGCGGATGTGTTGCTGATCGGCCTCGAGCCAGCCGACCTCGGGCCTCCGTCCACCTCCAGCCCCATGTCCTCCGGCTGGCGGCGCAAAAACAGGGCCGCCACGGGGATGCAGATGACCATGAAAGCGATGGCCATAATCCCCCACGCAGCCCGCCATCCCTCCTCATCGATGAGGAACTGGGTCAAGGGCACCAGGGTCACTCCGCCGACGCCCAGGCCGAGGGTGGACAACGCAAGGGCGCGCCCCCTGAGCCTGACGAACCACTTGGCCACTGGAACCGACGTTACGAGGCTGTTGGGAGCCGTGACGCCGGTCACTCCGATGACGCCGAACAGCACGAAGAACTGCCAGGCCTCGTTGACTTGCGAGATGGCCAGCAGGCACAGGCCGATAACAGCCGCCGCTGCGACTATGAACAGTCTGGAGCCGTAACGGTCCAGAAGGCGCCCGACCATCAGGGCAGACAAACCAGCTGTCAGGTTTCGGGTGGTTTGAGCCCACCCGAAATCGGCCCTGCTCATGTCCAGCCCCTCACCCATAGGCACGACGAAGGGGCCAAAGTTCAGCGTTCCCGTGGCCATGGTGGAGTAGTTGACCAGGAACATGGAGGCGACGATGACCCATCCGTAGAAGACGGGCCCCCGCCTGAAGGGGTTCAATAGGGCCGCCTGTGCTTACCTAGGCAGTCCATTGGCTTGCGGGTGCCCTCTAGCTCACCTGGGACCGGGATAGCAGCTCGACCTCCAGCCGAGCCGTGCCGGTGTTGTCGCCGCGCTGGTTGTTGCAACGGGTCTCACACTCCACCATGCGGCGGCCGTCCTCAATCCACTTGCGGGTGACTTTGCCCTCCACCCAGGTGGTGTCGCCTTCGATGTTGAAACGGCGCAACTCGTTGTAATACTTGCGCAGAAAGCCCTGGTCACCCATCCAGTTGGTCACTATCTGTGCCAGCCACGACCCCCTTTGGGGACCCAGGTCATAGATGCCAGGCAGTGCGATTATCTTGGCCATAGTGTCTTCCCAGTGGCCTCGGTGCGGATGGTCGGGCACGCCCGTTTCCGGGTCAGGCTCGGCAAAGGCGGCGTGTTTCTTGAATGATTGCCACCGGTGGTAGTGGGAGCCGCCGGGACTGCCTCCGGCGCCCATGTTGAAGGCGTCGAACCGCCCGGCGCCGAATATTATGTCAACAACTCTGAGAGGGCCCCGCACCAGGGGAGGCAGGACTTCTCCTTCCGTCACGTCCTCCCAATGCCTGGGCTCGGCGCCCCTTATCTGTTCCTTGTCGTATGCGTCCCAAATATCCTGCAGGTCCTCGTCGGAGTACCGGGGTTTCTCCACGCCCTTGTAGACGTCCCTCTCCCTGGCGGCGCGCCGCTCGGTCCTGACGCTCCACGCCCTCCCCTTGGCCATGGCATCCCCTCTGCCGTTGACGTACAGCGTCTGGGCCGACTGGATCACCACGTGGCCGGCGTAGTTGCTGGTGGGCTTTTCCACAACACTGTAGGGCCGATACGACGCGCTTATCACGTCGCCCGGCTTAATGGGCCGGTAATACTCCCACTCGCTGCCGCCGTAGAAGGTGTGAACGCCCGGCAATCCCCCCATGTTGGCTGCCGTGGTGGAGCGGATGGTCCACAGGTACATGGGGAAGGCGATCATGTTGCCATAATGGGTGGAGCGTCCGTAGTCGGGGTCCAGGTACAATGGGTTGCGCTCTCCCAGACCCATCCCGAAGGTCCTAATGGAGTCGGCGGATATTTCCCCTACGTGGCGGACGCCGTGGTAGTAAACCCCTAAACGGCCCCGGAGCCGTTGGATGCCCTCCGGTGTGATCGTCCCGAATGCGCTCTTGTCCGTCGCCATAAGTTCCACCAAAAATCTCTGGGCGGCTCTCTGAGTCGGGTGTACCTTATGGAACCCGACCCTTCTTGAGGGACCACTTCTCAGGTGTGCCTACAAGCTATCCAAACGATACAGACGGCCATATCCTTTGTCAAACCTGGAGGACTAGACGCTAATGACAGGAGGCCGGGAGAATCCGTAATCCAATATTGTATCCACGCCTGACGGCCCCTTGCGGCGGTCTCCCCATCCCTATAAAATTTCCCGCATTGGGTAGCAGTCGGGAGGGGCGGGAATGCGAATCGCCAGGTTCAAAAAGGGGAGGCTGTCCGCCTACGGTGTGGTGGAAGGCGATGAAATCCTCGAGATTCGTGGAATCATATACAACAAGTTCCGCGTTACCGACAACCGCTTCAACCTAGCGGACGTGAAGCTCCTCTCCCCCACGAATCCCCGACAGATATGGTGCCCTGGCCCCAACTTCGCCCACGACAACGGATACGACGACCCCCAACTCCAACCATCCGATTGCCCGCAGCCCTGGCAAAAGGGCCGCAACTCCCTCATCGGACCCGACGACTTCATCGTGCTTCCCAAGGACTCCACTGGAGAGGTCCATGCTGAAGGGGAAGCCGTCGCTGTGATAAGCAAACTCTGCCGTCGCATCAGCAAAGAGAAAGCGCTGCGCTATGTTTTGGGCTTCACCTGCGGCAACGATGTCAGCGAACGCCAATGGCAGTGGGGCGACCGCCACCTATGGCGGGCTAAGGGCTCCGACACTTTCGCTCCGGTGGGGCCCTGGATAGAGACCGAGGCGTCTCCGCTGAACTTAGACGTGAACGTAAAAATCAACGGTGAAAACGTCCAAAGCTCATGCACCAGCGACATGGTCCACGACTTTGCATCCATCATCAGCTACATCAGCCAACAAGTGACTCTCCAGCCCGGAGACTTGGTCTTCTCCGGTTCTCGCGGCGACAACGCTCCCATCAAGCCCAATGACGTGGTCGAGGTGTCCATAGGCGGTATCGGGACTCTGAAAAACACCGTCCGCATGGAAGACTGACGAAGTCCGGTGTCATTTGAGGACACGTAGACGCCCCACGGCAAGTCTGGAAACAAGAACATGGGCGCCTCAGACGAGGCGCCCATGTTTGTTGGCGGCAACTCGGCGGCATATCCGCCGCTGTCAGTCTAGCTGATGCCGTACGTCCGGGCTGCGTTGTCCCAGACTATCTTCTGTTTCTCCTCATCGGTGCATCCCGCGAGCACCTCTTCGGCCACCTGCCGAGACATGGGGAAGGTCCCCTCGTCGTGGGGATAGTCGGCCCCGAACTGGATGTTGTCCACGCCGATGACGTCCCTGAGCCTCATGGTGTGGGGGTCCTGCTGGAAACCCACGAAACAGTTGTTTTTCCAGAAGTCGCTGGGCATCGCGTCGTTCTTGAACCGAACGGGGCACATGGTGAGCCTGTCGGTGTAGGTGTAGTCGATGCGCTCCAGGAAGTGGGGTATCCACGACACCTCATGTTCGATGACTCCCACCTGAAGCCCCGGGTAACGCTCAAACACACCAGCGAAGATCATGTCTCCCAATGACAGCCGCGGCCAGAAGTCCACGTTGCTAAGCCAGGACGGAGTCAACTTGCTGAAGTCCATGAACTCGTTTTCAGGTCCGGGCCTGTTGCAGCCGATGTGGAATGAAACGGGAATCTGAAGGTCCTGGCAGGCGGCCCAGAACGGCTCGTACATCTCATGGTTGTACCTCATGCCGGGACTTGGCCACACGGGGACCAGCGCTCCCACCAAGCCCATCTTCTTACACCGCTCCAACTCCTCAATCGCCTTGTCGGGCAGCTCCGGGTTGATCAGGGCGATGCCGTAGAGCCGGTCGGGGTGGGCCGAACAGTACTCGGCAAGCCAATCGTTGTAGACCTTGTGGAGCTCGTGAAGGAACTCCCGGTCCTCGATCCTGTAAAGGTGGAGCCCCAGGGTCGAGTAGTGTATGGCCTTGTCTATTCCGTCTATGTCCAGGTCCTTGACCCTTTCGTCAGGGTCGTAGGCCCCTGGGCGGAGGTGCTCTTCACGGGTGCGCGTCTTCCCGATCTCAGCCCGGACCGCCGGGTCTTCTTCGTAGCGCCGTCCGGGATGGGTGCCAGGGGACAGAGGCACCAGGGCAAAGTCTCCGTAGTACCACATGTCCAAGTCGTCCAGGCTCCTCAACCGGGGCGCCCTGTCCTGGAGGTTCTTGGGCAGCCGGGTGACCCACAGGTCCGATCGTTCGAATGTATGGTCATCCGCTGACAGTATCTTATACCCTTCGAGTCCTTGAGCCATGTTCTTCCTCCTGTCGCAAAGCTGCCTGTTGATCCAGGGGGCACGCCCTGCGTGTTCCGTAACGTATATTACATTTTACTCCGGTTTGCCGCCAAGGGGAAGGGATTATATACTTGACTTCCCAAAATAAAGGCTGTACAATGTAATTATACCATCTGGGGAGCAAGGCAATGACACACACCGACGGCAACACAATCAGCGCATACGAGTTCTTCAAATCGTTCCCAGACGAATGGTCGGCCATACAGCACATTGAAGCTCTGCGTTGGCCTGACGGCGTGGTTTGCCCACATTGTGCGGGTGAGCGCATCACCCGGTTGAAGGACCGCCAATACCACCAGTGCAAGGATTGCCGCCGGAAGTTCACGGTACGGACGGGTACGGTGTTCGAGCGTTCCCACATACCAATGGACAAGTGGCTCTACGCCATATATATCTTGCAGACGGCCCGCAAGGGCGTCAGCAGCCTCCAACTTTCCAAGGAGTTGGGACTTACCCAAAAGGCCACCTGGTTTATGCTTCACCGCTTGAGGGAAGCTTGCAACGTGGAAGCCGAACCCTTTGGCGGCTCTGTGGAAATTGACGAAACCTACATCGGCGGACTAGAAAAGAACAAACACGCCCGCAAGCAGATTAAGGGGAGTCGCGGTCACGTCGGCAAGACTCCCATTGTGGGCGTCAGGGATAGGGAAAGCGGACGTGTGGTGGCGAAGCCCACCGCATTCACTGACCGCAAAGAGTTGCACGCTTTTATAGAGGACACAACCGAAGTTGGGGCAGTGGTCTACACGGACGAATTCGCGCCTTACCGGAGCATGCCTCACCGGAGCCATTGGACGGTCAAGCACAGCGCGAAAGAGTATGTGAATGGCATGGCGCACACCAACGGGATAGAAAGCTTTTGGAGTGTTCTAAAGCGAGGCCTAAACGGAACGTATCACCACGTGTCAGTGAAGCACCTGGCCCGCTACGTAACGGAGTTTGCCTTTAGGCTCAACGAGGGCAACGTCAAGATACCGACGGTGAAGCGCATCGACGCTGTGGTGTTGGGAGCTATCGGGAAGCGGCTGGCGTACCGGGAGTTGGTGGGCTAGCCTGCGGTTTCTTCTTGGGCCGGTAGGCCAGCACTTTCTTGATTGCTTCGTCCAGGACTTTGAAGTCCACCTTGGGTTCCTTGTCAGCCATGACTATGTTCCTTGATGTCCTGCCGGATGTCCTTAATGGCTTGTAAGACGTCCTCAAACCGTTTGTCCATGTGCCCCCGCAAGTCTGTGAATTGAGTGTCCATTTCCTTGGTCAAAGTATCTACAGCGGTGTCAACATAGCCGTGTATATTCTCGACGGCTTCATCTAAGTCCGTCTTAGTGATGTAATTGGTTGTGGTCATGGCTGTCTCCGCATGGAGTTCAAAACGCTGGATTTCCCGTTGCCTGTTCCGCTATAAAGTCCTCACCGCGTTGCAGGAAGCCACAGTGTCAGTTTACAATGTACAGGCGAGGCCGGCTGGCGCGCCCGGATAAAGCAATTAAGCCTACAAGGTGTAACAGCACCCCATAGGTGTCGGCCTCGCCTATTACTATCAAGCCGGGGTGATGGAACTGGCAGACATAAGGCCCTCGAAAAGCTTTGGACTACCAAGTCCGTGCGGGTTCGAACCCCGCCCCCGGCACCACTTTAGATTAGATGGAGACAATGTGCGGTCAAGGGGATATACGCTTGCACAAGAAATGGAGGGGCAGAAATATGGTGAGCCAAGTAGACCGGAAAAAGATGTTGCTAGAAATGAAACAAGACATATTAGAGCGATTGCAAAACGCTCAGTCCGACTTAGAGGCTATCGAACGGTTGTTGGTCGTGCATGATGACATGGTTCCACGCCCACAAGGTGCATCCGTTGAAGAAGTACGCCAAGCGGCCATTGAAGTCTTGACAGAACGTGGACGCCCAGTGCATAGAGAGCAGTTGTTGGAACTATTGGAGGAAAGAGGCATCACTGTTAGAGGGAAAGTGCCTGTCAATACTCTTGGTGCATTGATGAGCAGGTTTTCCAAGGACTTTACGCCATACGGTCAGGGCTTATGGGGACTCAGAGAAAAGCCCATTGGTGTATTCTCGCTAGAACCTAATGGGCACGTTGTCCCAAGAGTTCTGGAACCTAGTGAACAACTATAGAGGAGACTGTTAGAGGGAGCTGTGCGAGATGGATGAAAATGAACGTCACGACAGAATTGGGCAACGTATTTTTATGTTGTTGCTGGCGTTGCTCGTTATTCTCCCTGCGGTGCTTGTTTTCCCTTTTATCTTGTTGCACTATGAGCAAGGAATGTTGCTCAGTGATATAGTCAAGATTTCCTTGGGATTCCTAGGAGGCATTGGAGGTGGAGCTTTTCTAACACGTGTCCGATAGACTGCTCCATACGGTTCCACAAGTGTTCTAGTTTCAAATAGCAACGGATGAACAACTTATCCTCCCCTGGGGAAGTCAAGTATATAATTCCCAAGGGGAAGGCTGTCCATCGTCCTTCCCTCACCCCGATGCGCCTTAGGCCACGTACCGCAGCGTGGCTTCGGTCATGATCTGTGCGGCGATGGGAAGGGAGTCCTCATCTATGTCGAACTCGGCGCTGTGGTGAGAGGCTGTGATTCCCTTTGCTGCGTTGCCGCAACCGACCAGGAAGAAGCAGCCGGGAGCCTGTCTCAAGAATAAGGTGACGTCCTCCCCCAATTGGAGGGGAGTTATGGTCACCACATTCTCAGGCCCTACCACAGTCTGGGCCACGTCTGTCACCAGCTTGGAGACTTCTTCGTCGTTGACCACGGGCGGCACACCTACAACGTGGGTGAACTCACACTCGCCTCTCATGGCCTGGGCCACCTGGGACGATATTTCCTCCACCCGCCGAAGTATGTAGTCCCTGACCGAGTCGTCCAGAGTCCTTATCGTTCCGGCAAGCTCCACTTTGTCTGATACTACGTTGAAAGCCGTGCCTCCCTGTATGGTGCCAAACCCCAGCACCCCGGTCTGAGTGGGAGCGATTTCCCGGCTGAGAATGGTCTGGAGGGCCGTGATGACGTGGGCCGAAATGAGGATGGGGTCCACGGAGAGATGGGGCATTCCGCCATGCCCGCCTTTTCCCTTAATTGTCAAGCGTATCCCGTCGGCGCTGGAGAATATGGGCCCCGGCTGGGCAGTCACCTGGCCGACCGGCAGTCCACTCCAAAGATGGAAGCTGAGGGTCCGGTCCACTTTGGGATTCCTCATGGCCCCGTCGTCAATCATCTTCTGGGCGCCGCTGGCTATCTCCTCGGCTGGCTGAAAGGCAAGCTTCACGTTGCCTTTCAAGTGATTGCGGCGCTGGCTGAGCAGGTCGGCCACCGCCAGTCCCACGGCCATGTGCCCGTCGTGGCCGCAGGCGTGCATCAAGCCTTCCACTTGCGATGAGTAAGGGCGGTCCATGGGCTCCTGCACAGGCAGACCGTCCATATCTACACGAATCAGAACGGTAGGGCCTCCGCCCGAGCCCTCCAATTGACCCAGAACGCCGGTCTCTCCCACTCCGGTGCGCACGTTCCAGCCGAGGCTGTCCAGCCGCTCGGCGACCACCCCGGCGGTGCGGTGTTCCTGAAAGGCAAGCTCCGGGTTGCGGTGGAAGTCCCTACGGTCCTCCACTAGCCGTTCTCGGATGCTGGCCATGTCTCCAGACGTTAAGTTAGACATTGCATACCTCTGGAAGCTGGACGGATTTTACCACAGCCGCCTCACCTTGCGGGTCGATACAGGCCGTAATATACTTTCCACTACATTGCTCAAGTGTCCATCAGGGGTTTGGTCAGGGGTTGACGTGGAAGAGTTGCGCTTATTCCCTCTAAACACCATCCTGTTCCCAGGGATGCCGTTGCCTCTACGCATATTCGAGGAGCGGTACAAGCTGATGATTGGGGAATGCCTGGACAGGGAAGAGCCGTTCGGGGTGATCCTGATTAAAGAGGGGCCGGAGGTTGGCGGCCCCGCCGCGGTCTACAACGTGGGCGTTACCGCCCGCATAGACGAGGTGGAGCATTACGAAGAGGGCCGCATGAACATCTCCACCACGGGCGACAGGCGCTTCAGACTTCTCGAAGTTATCGAGGATATCCCTTACATGAAGGGAAGTGTCGAATACTTGGGTGAAGACCTGTCAGAAGGCAAGGAAGAAGCCTATCCGCAGGCGGCGGAACTGTTCGGTAACTATATCCAGCTGATATCCAGCCTTCAAGGTGGTTGGCTCGTGAGCGCTCCTGTGCCTGCCGACTCTATGTCCCTCAGCTACACCATCGCCCACTATCTCGACCTTCCCCGCATCGCAAAGCAACGGCTCTTGGAGATTCCCACCGCCGGAGAGCGCTTGAAGTACGAGATGCCCCTGCTGGAGGGCGCCATGGAACGCATCCGCGAAGCGCTCCTCAAGCGCAACCCCTACCAAGGCCCTAGGCTCAACTAGGCGCGTCGCCACCCCTGGTCTTCAACGTTGCCATTCATGCCACGGCGTCTCTGTAGGTGGCGACCCGGACTAACGCCAAATCCGGGACGCGCCGCCCTGGGGCACCATGCCTGAGAAGAGCTCCGGGTGTATTATCTCTGCCAATATCTCCAGTCCGTTTATTAGGCGGGGACCGGAGCGGTTGAAATAGGCGCTGCCGTCCACCGCAAACACCCGCCCATCGCGGACGGCTGGAATGGAGTCCCAATCCGGCCTCTCCTTTAACCTGGGAGCTTCCTGCAAGGTGCGAGGCAAGTCAAAACCGCAGGGGCAGAGCATGATGACGTCGGGCTGCTGTTCCACCACCTTGTCCCATGCAATGGTGAAGGTTGGCTTGTCCTTGTCCCCCAGGCAGTCCTGCCCGCCCGCCATCTCGACCATCTGAGGCACCCAGTGGCCCGCGACCATGACGGGATCGAACCACTCGATGCAGGCAACTTTCGGACGATGGTCGGCTAGCGCCGCTATACTCTTGACCCGCTGTACCCTCCGGTCCAACGACTCTACGTAGCGCTCCGCAGTCGCCTCGACTCCCGCAGCTCGTCCCACCGTGCGGATGTTGCTGAACACATCCTCTATGCACGTAGGGTCCAGGGAGATGATCCGAGGCTGGTTTTCCAGTTTCACCGTTGCGTCGGCAACCTGCCGCGCGGTAATCGCTCACTCTGCGCATAACTCCTGGCTGAGGAGGAGGTCGGGCTGTATCTCCATGAGGGCTTCTTCGTCAATGTCGTAGATGCCCTTTTCTTCTCGGAGCCTCTCGGCCACGATGGCGTGGATTTCACTGCTGGAATAGTCGCCGTCCTGGAAGATGCTGGTGACTATCTGTCTGACCTGTTGGGCCTGAGGCGGGTAGTCACATTCGTGGGAGACCCCGTGCAGGCTGTCGCCAAGTCCCAGGGCGTAGACCATCTCAGTGGCGCTGGGCAGGAATGAGCATATTCGCATAATCGCCCTCTCTTACGTTACCTTATAGCCGGTTGGAGAGTAGGCCGCCAGGTTAGGGTCTCCGGGAAGGAATCCTCCTGCTCCAGGTGTCCCAACAAACTCCCCTTTTTCCATCACCACACGACCCCGTTGCATAGTGAGTTCCGGCATGCCCAGAAGCTCGAACCCGTCGAAAGCAGAGTGGTCGGTGTTCCCGTGCTGACCGTCCACCGTGTGCTCTCTCGCCGGGTCCCAGATCACCAGGTCGGCGTCGGCGCCAGGCTGCAGGACTCCCTTCTTGGGGTAAAGTCCGAATATCTTGGCCGGGTTCTCGCAGAAGACCTGCACAAGCCTGGCAAGAGAAATTCGGCCCGTGTTCACACCGAGCGTCCAGACCACCGGCATCATGAACTCAATTGTATTGAGTCCGTGGGGCGCGTCGAAGATATTGTCGCCTCCCACCATCTTCTGTGCCATGGTGCGTCCTCCGGAGTCGCTGGCGACAACGTTTATCGTTCCGTCAGCCAGCGCCTGCCACAGGGCCTCCATGTCCCGGGCCTTTCGCAGCGGCGGGCCTACTTTAGCCAGCGGCCCCCGGCGGGACATCTCGTCGTCCGTCAGGGCCAGATAGTGGGGGCAGGTCTCGGTGAACAGCTGCACGCCCCTGTTCCTGAACTCATGCACAAGCGGGATGGACTCCTTGGCGCTCAGGTGCACTGAATAAAGAGGCGAACCAGCCACCTGCGAAAAAGTGGAGGACCTGTAGAGTCCCTCCGCCTCCAGGATGGTGGGTTGAGAAGGAGGATAATATTCAGGACTCGTCTTTCCCTGTTCCAGGTGGCTGTCCACCAGGTAGTCGATGCAGCAGGCGTTTTCGCAGTGGACCATGGGCAGCCCACCCTCGGCGGCCGCCAGGTCCATAGTCTTGAGAAGTCCGTCCTCGGTGATGGCCATGCCCCGGCGTTTGTAGGCCAGGAACATCTTGAATGAGATGACCCCAAGCTTCATAAGCTCCGGGATGGACCTGTCGAGGATGTCCTCGTCGGCGGCTGTGTAGGTCCCGTGGACTGAGAAGTCCAGGTGGGAGATGCGTTCTCCCTCTTCTATGAACCCTTTGACCAGGTCGGTGGTGTAGCCGTTAAAGCCCCACCCAGCAACATTGCCCACAAATGCGATGACGGTGGTTATGCCCCCGTAGGCGGCGGTAACCGTGTACTGGTCCATCCTGTCGGAGTAGACGGGATGGCAATGGGCATCAACGGCTCCCGGCAACACATAGCGGCCAGCGGCGTCTATGGTCCGAGAAGCCTCGACGCCCGACAGGTCCGGCCCGACTTGGGCAATCTGCTCTCCCGAAACCAACACGTCGCCACGGGATATTCCCTGGCCGGAGACCAGAAGCCCTCCCTTTACCAGCATGTCTCCTCTTGAGGAGGCCATAGGCCGGGCTACTCTTCAGAAACGACGGGGTTGGACAGGACGCCGATCCCTGGCACATCGATTTCCACCGTGTCTCCGTGGTGGAGGCCGGCTGGCTTGCCCGACGTGCCCATGAAGATCATGTCACCAGGCTCCAGGGTCATTCTGCGAGATGTCCACTCGATGATGGTAGGCAGGTCGAACACCATTCCGGACGTGCTCTCGGCCTGGACCTCTTTCCCGTTGATGCGAGCGGTGAGCATGGCATCGAACGGATCTATCTCGTCGGACATGATGGGCCCCACAGGAGAGAAGGTGTCAGAGGACTTGGCCCTCCACCATTGCCCGTCGCCCCGCTGCCATTCACGGGCGCTCACGTCGTTGCCGCACGAGTAGCCCAGCACATACTCCAAGGCCTGCTCCTTGGGTACGTTCCGCGCCCTCTTGCCGATGATCACAACCAGTTCGCCTTCCTCCTCCACGGTTTCCGCGTCCCTGGGCCTGATGATGGAGTCGCCTTGGGCCGCAAGAGACGACGGGGTCTTGAGGAAGATAAGGGGCTGAGTTGGGGTGGACCTGTCTCCCAGATGGCTGTAGTAGTTGAGGCCCACCGCCAGTATCTTGGACGGCACCGTGGGAGTAAGTAGCTTCACCTCGGACAAACCGTGGGTATGGTCTGTGACCTCGTATTGCTCAAAGGGCGTTGTGGTTATCTCGCGAACGGTGTCGCCGTCCACCACTCCATAGGCTACGTCTCCGTGGGCCAGGTAACGTGCAAACTTCATGGCTTCCTCCTAAGCCTCGTAAGATTGGTCTCTAGTAGGGCTTGTCTACGGGGTCTGCAATACCAGCTTGCCGAAAAAGTCGCGGCTCTCCATGGTGCGGTAGGCTTCCGCCGCATCCTCCAGGGGGAAGGTCTTGCCAACCACGCCCCGAATGCCGCCCGTTCTTATTACCCTCATCATGTCGCCAAAGCTGCGCTTGCTGCGTCCGCCGCTGCCCAGGAGCGACAAGGGTGTGCCGCTCAGCTGGGAGAGGTTGAGTGCGTAGTTGGCCCCGGAGTGAGTGCCGGTGATGACCAGGCGTCCTCCCGGCTTGATGCAGGCCAGGCTCTCGTCCCAAACGTCGGCGCCCACACTGTCGAAAACTATGTCCACTCCCTGGCCGTCGGTGAAGTCTCTTACAACCTTGCTGAAGTTGGGGGTTGTGTTGTAGTTGATGCCGAGGTCTGCGCCCATCTCCTTGGCCTTGTCCAGTTTCCAGTCGCTTCCTGCCGTGGTGATGACCCGTGCGCCCACGTGCTTGGCGATGGCAATGGCCGTCGAGCCGACTCCGCTGCCCGCCGCGTGGATGAGGATGTCGTCCCACGGCTCCAGCTTGCCTCGCTCGATGAGGCAATGCCACGACGTATGGGTTGCCACAGGGAAGGACGCCGCCTCGTCGAACCCCATACAGTCGGGGATTACGTGGGCGTTGACGGCAGGGACGACGCAGTATTGGGCGTGGCCTCCGTCGATGTCGGACCCTAGCCGCATCTGGTTGGGGCAATACTGGTCGATGCCGGCGCGGCAGCGGTCACAGGTGTGACACTTGACCCGGTTGTCAATGAGGACCCTGTCGCCCTCCTTGAGCCAGTCGACGGTCGGGCTGACCTGGGCTACCTCTCCGGCCATGTCGAGGCCGAATATCCTGGGCAGGTTACGGGTGTTGGTCCGCCCATTTATTATGTAAAGGTCTGCGTGGTTGAGGGCGGACGCCCGCACCCTTATGACGACCTCGCCCGGCCCGGCTTCGGGGTCCGGTCGGTCGCCGTATTTCACGTTGCTGAGGTCGCCCGTCTGTTCTAGGTAAATTGCTTTCAAGGCTGGCGATTCCCCCTTCTTCGACCGCGACGCCGCTCAAGTCGACGCCCGCCCGTATATTACCCCAGGCGCCAAAGCGCGTCAAAGGCGGAGGGCGAGTCACGTGGGGTTCAGAGGATTTATCACATTCAAGCCCTCATAGGCGGCGGCTTCACACAGACGATCGTCCGCACAGACAAAATATAATGGAGGCACGACGCCGGTCCGAGCCACTAGACACCCTGCAAGTTGAATCGCGTCGTAGGCTTTGAGAGGATGCGAATCAAGCAAACGGGACGCTTCCTCCATCACTGCCGAGTTTGAAGGCTGCATGAGATAGAACGATGATGCGTTCTCTTCAATCTGCTTGAGGACCCGATCCGCGTCAGGCGCCCGAATGTCGCCCTGCCTCTCCCGTCTTCTGATCGCCGAACGGAACTCAACCAGGGCAACGTCCAGTATGATGAATTGTGCAGCATCCTGAGATTCAACCAATCGGAGCATCTTCAAGGAGCCTTCTTCTTGAATGTAGATCTTAACCAGTGCGCTGGTGTCGAGAAAGTGACTCGCCATCGCTGGTTAGCGCCTATCGTTGAGTATAGTTTCCGATACTG
The DNA here is from genome assembly GCA_965224415.1 of Dehalococcoidia bacterium. Taxonomy (GTDB): domain Bacteria; phylum Chloroflexota; class Dehalococcoidia; order Lucifugimonadales; family JAGWBF01; genus DAOUJI01. The sequence goes on from CBDCZB010000004.1 coordinate 891,771, forward strand.
AACCGCCTGAAATGGGGAATGGTTTGAAACTTGGGCCTTGTTTGAGAATATTAGTCTGAAATCTAGGATGGCTTCGATTGACTCGAATCGCTGTAACCGGATGCAGAGGTTGGTATGCGTTGGGCACCTGGCTAGTCAGAACCAGCCCTTGTTCTGTAGCCCTCCGCAACAGTGAGCCGCTGGTCATCGGATCTCGAGCCCAGCTGTATTCTTTTTCGGGGAGAAACTGGTCGCGAAACCACTTCAGTCCGACAAACGGCCTTGTCGCTTCGGCTTTTTTTAGTTCGTCAATCAGTTGAACAATCGCATCATCGGGATCAAATGGTGTGGTCGTACCCTCCAAGACATCCACCTCGGATTCGGGTTGGAGTTCAGGAAAAGGAACAAAGCTAATGACAACTTCGTAACTTGCCGGATCGAAATAGCTCGCCGCCGCGTCTTCCCGCAACTTTCTATTGTCCTGAACCCTCCGAAAGCTCACCTGTGGATTGAAACCCCCAGCGGATAGGTGCCTTAACGCCTCTAGTTGAGGCGGCAAAGATGATGCGGGTAGGCTAGCGAGACTTTCTTCAATATCTTTTTGTAAATCTTTTATTTTCATATATTTATCTCATTAATATTAATATATTACAATGATAATAGGACACATAAATTGATATGTCAACCACACTCTCAGAATACCCGTCTGTGACCGAAAAGCTTATGCCACGCCCCTTGGCCGGCTTGGTTCGCTAAACTACTCTGCCACCCAATCCTGACCGGTTTGGATCATAGGCCCGCAGCGTTCCGTATATGCTGTATAATCGTTGAACTCCATCCACAGTCGACACGGCACCCAGCAGCGTACACAAATTTCGATGCTCTTCCTTCGCTTCCGCCCTATCCCTAGTATTCGGCCAATCTGGCATTGTCAGTTAGTACGTGAGCCCAGACAGGATGCTACCTTGGGGATAGACGAAGGGTTGTGGGATGTGAGGTGGTCATGGTGCAGGAGAAGTACGGAGTCCGGCTGGCAACACAGGAAAAGGGACGGCTCAGGAAGATGATCAGGGCTGGGAGGAGTTCCGCACAGGCGATTACCCGGGCCCGCATCCTGATCAAGATAGATGAGGGCTGGACCGCCCCCCAGGTGGCCACCGCACTGGACGTGTCGGAGCGGACCGTGTTCCGCACCAAGCGGCGGTATGCCGAGGAAGGACTGGACGAGGTGCTGAGGCACCATAACCAGGTCAACCGGCCCAGAAAGGTGGATGAAAGGGTGGAGGCCCACCTGATAGCCTTGGCCTGCAGCCCGGTGCCCGACGGTCATGACCACTGGACCATGCGGGCCCTGGCGGGCAAGGTGGTGGAGTTGGGATTGGTGGAGTCTTTATCTCCCGAGACGGTCCGCCTGCGGCTAAAAAAAACACGCTCAAGCCGTGGCTCAAGAAACAATGGTGCATCCCCAAGGTAGGTGGAGAGTTCGTGGCGGCCATGGAGGACGTGCTGGATCTCTACGCCGAGCCCTACGATCCGCAGAGGCCGGTGGTCTGCTTTGACGAGACCTCCACCCAGTTGCTGGCCGACGTGAGGGAACCGCTGCCGGCAAAGCCTGGGAGGCCGAGGCGTGAGGACTACGAATACCAGCGGGGAGGGACGCGCAACCTGTTCCTCACCTGTGAGCCTCGCCGGGGCTGGCGCCACGTGGCGATAACCCGGCAACGCACCATGCAGGACTTCGCTCAGCAGATGCGGTGGCTGGTGGATGAGGCCTACCCCGATGTCCCGGTGATTCGGCTGGTTCTCGACAATCTGAACACGCATCGGATGGCCTCGCTTTACGAGACTTTCCCGGCGGCCGAGGCCCGGCGCATCGCCAAGCGGCTGGAGTTGCACCACACTCCCAAGCACGGAAGCTGGCTGAATATGGCGGAGATCGAGTTCAGCGTGCTGGCCCGGGCCTGCCTGCGCGGACGCAACGGAGATGAGGACAGCCTGGAAAGAGCCGTCAGCGCCTGCGTGTCAGAGCGGAACGCGATAGGAGCTACCATTAACTGGCGGTTCACTGCCCAAGACGCCAGACGCAAACTCCATCGCCTCTATCCCTGCCAATCCTGATTTGGTTCAGTACTAGTCACGTCGCTGGCTATATCATCGCGTCATGGGAGCCATCACCGGGCCTTAGGCAAATCTTCCCCAGAAATGTGAAGTGTGGACTAGCTAAAGGAAACCATGGTGCAGAACTCAATTCCAGAACACAACAAAAGACTTCATGACAGGTTAGACCTACTGCGGAGAGGAACCTCTAGCGATTGCTTGTTTACAAAAGGTTGTACTGAGCAAGTGATACAAGCCCATTCGGTTTCGCGATCAATCTTGGCAAAACTACAGGACAATGGCCAAGTGATGCGGCCGAGAACTAGAACCGAAAGAGATGAAGTGGGACGTTCGCGCCTTCACTTAGGTTTTATCCCTGATGGGATACTTCGCGCATCGACGGGCACATTCGTTTGTCGAAAGCACGATGATGAATTTAAGCCTGTTGACACAACGCCCATGGATTTTGATAACCCGCACATCCGTAATCTGCTCTTTTATCGCGCAGTCATTCGAGAGGTATGGCAACTTTTAAGAACACAGAGAGCGACTATCCCGCTGGAACGTAGCCAGCTAGTTCCAGGTCCTTTACCAAACCATCCTAGCTATAGACTAAGGGCACTGAATGACTTAATACAACGTATAAAACCATGCATAAATACAACCGTCGGTCCCAGTAGCCCGTGTCCGGTAGTACACTTAGTTAGGCGTGTAAAAACTGACCGCCCGATAATCACAGGCTCCTGTGCAGGGGGTGGATCTATCATCGGATTTGATGAGGAAACAGGATACGAATTTTCTAGAAATGATGTGCATGAGGTCACTGGTCTCGAACCAAACAGTTGTTGGGGGTTCACCGTTGTTCCCCAAGCGAACGAGCACATGGTCTTAGCTAGTTGGGTGAAGGGTAGTTCAGCTGAAGATTATTTCAAGCATTTTGCCGAAGTAAATGGGGAAGAGCTCGAAGAAGCTGTATCAGCCGAACTAATATATTTCTGTGAGAATTGGTTCCTGCATCCAAAAGTCTGGGCATCCTATAATAATGCAAAACAAAACGCTATCGTAAGTGCCTTCGACAATATAACAGAATTGCAGATCGGCAAATATCAATGGAGGCAACGAGGCAAAACGCAGAAGTGGTATGATTTTCTAAGCTTAGTCAATCGCCGTCAGATTAACCTATTCCGGTATAATCATTCCATATTCGCATCTTACTTCGTTTGATTGTAGACATGCCCAAACGACTTCAAGTCCTCCTGGATGAGGAAGAATACTCTGAAATTCAAGCCGCCGCTCGTAGCCAACGCATGAGTATTGCGGAGTGGGTACGTCAGGCGCTGTGCAAGACCCTAGACGACTTACAAGAAACGGTCGACGCCAAGCTGCGTGCTATCATTGAGGCGTCGAGCCACCGGTTTCCAACCGCCGACATAGAAACGATGCTCCGCGATATTGAGGCAGGACGACGTCTCACAGCCAGACATTGAACTCAATTCCTGTTCACGGGAAACCTGCGATTGTCGCCCTTTATGCCTAGCCTCGCTGACTAAACTACACTTTCATCCAGTCCTGTCGGGTTTGGATAACATGTCCATAACTTTTCGCATATGCTGTATAATCGTTGAACTCCATTCACTGTCCACGCGACACCCAGCACCGCATCCATATTACGATGCTCCTCATTCCCTTCCGCCCTATCGCCATAAGAGTCACTGATCGTGGCATCGCGTCACTAACTTTGGCTATGGCCCTTATCGGGGCCTTGGCATGCTCGTCTCAATCGGATGAAACCGGAGCGACGGGCACCGGCCAGCAGATATTCGCGTCCACCTGCGCCGCCTGCCACGGTGTTGACGGCCAGGGTCAGGAGAACTGGCACGTCCCAAAGGAAGATGGCACCTTACCTCCTCCTCCCCTCAACGGAGACGGCCATACGTGGCATCACGGGGACGGGCTTTTGTACCAAATCGTGAGCCAGGGAGGGAAATCACTAGAGATCCCGAACGTCCCTAACTTCAAGAGCGGGATGCCTGCCTTTGGAGACCTCTTAAGTCACGAAGAAATCATCGCCGTATTGACGTATGTCAAAAGCCTCTGGGGCGACAAAACCAAGAGAGACATTTCCATTCGAGAGTCTCAAGCCAGGGCGAGCGAACTGGACCCGTTCCCGGCGGTTGGCAATTAGAGCTGCCGCTACTACATCCTCTGGATAACGACTAAACCAGCTTTCGCCAAGCTATTCACGAGAACCTCAACCGTCTCCGCATCCACCACGTGCCCCTTGCCCGGCCTGGCTGGCTACTCTACACTTCCGGTCAATTCGGTACAGATTGGATAAGGAGTGCTGACATGAGCCTTCCGGTTTTCGACGTTGCGGGCAAGAAGGTCCTGTGTGTAGGTGCGGGACGAGGCATCGGCAAGGGCATTGCGCTGGCCTTTGGGGAGGCCGGGGCCGACGTGGCAGTGACTGGACTAACGCCCGTCGGGGCCAACGCAGTAGCCGAGGAAATCAGGGCGATGGGTCAGCAGGGCTTGGCCTTCCACGGCGACGCCACCAAGGCCGCAGACATGGACCTGCTGGCAGAGCAGGTGTTGTCCGAATTCGGCCATCTCGACGTGCTGGTCAACTGCGTCGGTGACGCCATTCAGGCTCCGGTAGCCCCGCTGCCCGACGGAGGCCCGCCCGCCATGTCGGAGGAAGACTGGCATCGCATCATCGACCTTAACCTGACCGAGGCGTTCCAGGGCTGCCGCGCGTTCGGCCCCCATTTCCTGGAAAGGCGTCAGGGTTCGGTGATAAACATCTCCGGTTGGGCCTCCTTCCGAGGCATGGCGCGGCGTTCCGCCTACGACGCCGCCAAAGCCGGACTCATGCGATTCACCGAGTGTATCGCCCAGGAATGGGCACCCTACAACGTCCGGGTCAACGCCATCGCTCCGGGCCGCTTCCCCGACAAGGACCAGCTTTCCGAGGACGCCTACCTGCAGCGGCAGGAGCAAGCCAGGGACACGGTGTTGCTGGGTCGTCTGGGCGAACTGAAGGAGGTGGGATACCTGGCCATTTACCTGGCGTCCCCCGCCGGAGACTACGTGACGGGTCAGACCTGGGCCATCGACGGCGGCATCAGCATAATGTCTCCCTAAAAAGGCGTCATCGCCGTAGTTTCCAGGCCTCCGGCCCACAAACTCAAACAGGCGGCTCCAAGTCAAACCCTATGACTCTCTCGCACCATCGGGCGACCGCCAGCAGTTTCGGTTCCCCGAAACGGGTTCCCGCAAGCTGCACTCCCAGCGGAAGCCCTGAATCGCTGAGTCCCGAGGGCAGGCTGACCGTCGGCAGGCCCGCAGACGTCCAAGGGCGTTGGAACACCGGGTCTCCGGTTGTGTTCAGGTCCCGAGGGGCAGGCGTCGGCGTCGAGGGCATTATCAGTGCGTCATAGCGGGCCGCCAGGGAGTTCAGGTCAACGCTGAGACGCCTCCGGTGCCGCTGGGATTGGACGTAGTGGACAGCCGGGACCAGCATGCCCGTCTCTATATTCGCCCTGAGCTTGGGGCCGAAGTCGTCGGGCCGCACTTTGTAATTGGCTTCGTGGAAGGCGGCGCACTCCACGTTCATCACGATATTGTGGCTTGGGAAACAGGTCTCGAAGCTTTCTGGAAGCTCCACTTCCTCCACGATGGCTCCGGCGTCTTCCAGGGCTTGGACCACTGACTCGGTGTGCTCGTGCACCTCTGGATAGCACACTTCCATGAAAAACTCCCGTAGCAGACCCAGCCTTGGCTTATCAGGAGAGTGGTCCAGACCCGTGACGTAGTCCTCCACGGGCGCCGTAGACGAGCCCGGGTCTGACGGGTCGTGCCCGCTCATGGCCTGAAGCAGTAGCGCCGAGTCCTCCACCGACCGCACCAGTATCCCCACGGTGTCCAGGGACCAGCTCACCGGTATGACCCCGTGGCGGCTGATGCGTCCATAGGACGGCTTGAGGCCCACCACTCCGTTGTAGGCTGCGGGACGGCAGGTCGAGCCGCCTGTCTGGGAACCCAGGGCGCCGGCGCACATCCTCGCAGCCACAGCCGCCGCCGAACCGCTGCTGGAGCCGCCCGGTGTGTGTTCCACGCTCCACGGGTTGTGGGTCGGGGACGGGTCCGACGTGGCGAACTCCGTCGTTACAGTCTTGCCCAGAACCACCATGCCAGCTTCCCTAAGCCGTGCGACACAGGTGGCGTCGTATGACGGCGTGAAGTCCTGGTATATAGGGGAGCAGGCGGTGGTCTTCAGGTCTTTGGTGTAGAAGATGTCTTTCAGCCCAACGGGGACTCCATGAAGAGGTCCCCTGGAACCGGAGCTTTCCAGTTCCTTGTCCAAAGCCGACGCTGCCGCGAGGGAGCCTTCACGGTCGATGGTCACCCATGCTGTAAGTTCAGGTTCCAGGCGCTCGATACGCTCCAGCAAGGCCTCCACGAGCCTGTAGGAGCTTGCGGCCCCTTCACGTATAGCACGGCCCGATTCGGCCAACCCCAGGCGGTGGAGTTCCGTCATATTCCCTCCATCCGGGATCGAGTGGAATGCGCCTTTGTCACAGGAAGAAGGCGGGCTCTTCCTCGGCGCTGGGCGGATTGGCCATGACCGCGTTCACACTGCTTGCCATGTCCACGAGGGCAGGGTCCAAAACCTCAGCCCGCTCCTTGCCCAACAGCCTCTCCGCAACCCATCGAAGCTCTTCAGTCAGGGTGTCAAGAGGCGTCTGTCCCATCGCCGTTTCCTACTCTGCAGTCTCTTCGATGACGATGCTCTCGATCACCACGTCGTCGATGGGCTTGTCACGAGCGCCCGCCGCCGCTTCTGATATGGCTAGGACAATATCCTGGCCTTCGGTCACCTCGCCAAAGATGGTGTGTTTACCGTTGAGCCAGGGAGTGGGCACGGTGGTAATGAAGAACTGGGAGCCGTTAGTGTTCGGGCCAGAGTTGGCCATAGCCAGCAGTCCGGCCTTGTCGAACGCCAGCCCTGAAACGATTTCGTCCTGGAACTGGTATCCCGGCCCGCCCGTGCCGGTCCCGGTGGGGTCTCCACCCTGAATCATAAAGTCCTTGATAACCCGGTGGAATATGACCCCGTTGTAGAAGCCGTCGTTGGACAGCTTTACGAAGTTTCCCACGGTGACGGGAGTCTGGTCATCGAAAAGCTCAACTACTATGGCGCCCTTGTTGGTGTTTATCGTGGCTGTCACTATGATGTTCCTACTTTCCTCAGGTTCGGCGGTCGGGGTTGCGGTTGGTTGAGGTGTCGGGGTCGATGTTGGCGCAGTGGTCGGCGTGAAAGTTGGGTCTTCGCCGCCGCAAGCGGATACAGCAGCAATGGCGCTTAGCGCCCCAATGAGCAGCGCTGTGGCTGCAAATTTCGAAAACAAGGATTTCACGGCTGCTAATTATATCCCAGCGCCGCCCATCCGTCACTACAGCAGCCCATGTGTGTATGTGTAAAGGTAAGGACACCACCCCGAGACCGAGGTGGGGATTGACCGCCGATTGGCCCGCGTCTACACTGCAAGTCTGGCACAGGGTGAAAGGAGCGGTATGGACTGCCCGCGTTGCGACGTTGAGTTGACTGTGGAAAAACACAAAGGTCTCGAAGTGGACAGGTGCTCCCAGTGTGAAGGGATATGGCTTGAGCATCATGAACTGGGCGAGCTGGAAGACACCGTCGCCGACGATGTCCCCAAGGGCAGCCTGATGACCTGGTCACACGGCTCTGACCTTCTCTGCCCCCACTGCAAGGACCACATGAAATGGTTCAGGTACCGCTACTACGAAGTGGAGATGGACTACTGCGATCAGGAACACGGCTTCTGGCTCGACAAGGGCGAGGACAAGCACGTCCTGGAGGTCATGGAGAAGAGGAACAAAGACCTCAAGAGGTCGGCCACCGCCGAGCAGAACTGGGAGAAGTTCCTGTCAGGAGTCAACTCCAAGTCATTCGTCGACAAGGTCAAGAACATGTTCCGGAAATAGGCTATCCCAACAATCAGGAGCGAGCTATGGCCGCACAGCAATCAAAAGTCGTTTTCCAAGCGATTCCCGCGTACAAGTCAAGGGCGGAAACGATGGCCCACGCGGCTCCGCCCGAAATCGACTTCGTCGTCGTGGATGCGAATCTACCCGAGGAAGAACAAATCAGGGAGTGCGCAGGCGCCGTGGCGCTCATCATTACACCAAACACCTTTTCCTTGAACATCCTAAGGGGATGCCCCTCGGTCAAGCTGGTGCAGACCATCAGCGCAGGCTACGACCGGATAGACGTGAAAGCGGCGGGCGAGATGGGCGTGCTGGTGGCCAACAACGGCGGGGCCAACGCCATCTCCGTTGCCGAACACGCCCTGACGCTGATGATGTCCGTGGGACGACACACTATGGCCCATTGGCACAATACGGTAAAGGAAGGAAAGTGGCGGCAGAGCATGGCGGGTCCGATAACTGAACTCACCGGCAAGACCGTGGGCATAGTCGGACTGGGTCACATCGGCAAGCAGGTCGCCAAGCGTCTCACCGCTTTCGACACCGACACCGTTTACTACGACATTGCCCCAATCCCAGCCGAGACGGAACGGGAGTTGAACGTCCGTCCCATGGCTTTCGACCAGCTGCTGAGAGAGTCGGACATTGTGAGCGTCCATGTGCCGTTGAACCGTCAGACCACAGGCATGATAAGCACACGGGAGCTGGGTCTGATGAAGCCCACGGCCTATCTCATCAACACTTGCCGAGGCCCGGTAGTGGACGAGGCCGCCCTGTACGAGGCTCTTACCACCGGAGTCATCACAGCCGCCGGACTGGATGTCCTCGAACAGGAACCCACCCCGGTGGACAACCCGCTGTTTGGGCTGGACAACGTGGTCGTTACGCCTCACATGGCGGGCAACACCCAGGAGAGCGAGGTGCGCGCCACGGCTTTCGCAATGGAGAACATCCAACGGATGTTGTCAGGCCAGGAGCCAGAGTCCCTGGTTACTCCCGAGGACTAGCCTCCGCCTAAGGGGAGGTCAGCCGCACGGGATACACTGGGTCCGCCTGACGCAGCTCAGGTGGCCAGACCACAGCTTTCTTCCCTTGCTGCCATTGGACTATCACGACCGACCTTCCCACCTGACGGCCCGTTTCGGCGTCAATCTTGAACCGGCCATAGAACGTCCTGAAGTCCAGAGCAGATGCGTGGGCCCGTAGAATTCCGTTGTCCAACGAACCTGTTTCTTCGACGCAACGCTGGGCTATCAGCCCAGATGCGTACGCTTGGGCCATCGCGTAGTCTCCGCCGCCGGGCAAGAACATTGAGTGTCTTGATCCAAGGATTTCAACTGTAGGGCCGTAGTCCGGTTGGTAAACCGCAGCCGGTTCCCACTGGCTGGGGCCCATGTACCCCTCAACGGCCTCTCCCAACTCCTGAGCGAACTCGGCCACCCCGGCTACCACCACACCTACGGCTCCGCATTCCAGGCCGGACCGGGCCAGCATGCGCGCCAGCTCCAGGTCGTCTTGAATCCTGCCTACGCCGATGACAACGTCGGGCACAGAGCCCTGGAGTCTGTCGAAATCCAGAGCGGACTCTTGGAAAGGGGGCGTGTATCGGGCATCGAAACACACCTCGAACCCCATGGACTGAGCGTAGTCCACGGCGCCCTGCACCACGGCCCTCGGGAAGGAGCCTCGCTGGGATGCTATCACAGCCAGTCTGGAGGCGGAGGCGTCCGCTTCCCTGGCGATGTCTATGACCCCTTCAAGGTAGCGGCTGGCGGGCGTGAGGACTCCGACGACCCACTTGTATCCTTTACCATATATATCGTCGGAGGCGCCTCCGTGGCACCACAGGACCCGGCGCAGCTCCTCTGCAACGGGGGCTGCCGCCAAGCTTAGGGAGCTGGCGTATGGGCCAAACAGCAGGTCAACCGCGTCCTGGGTGATGAGCCTCCGGGTGACTTCTGAGGCCGTCGCGGTGGAGCTCTCGTCGTCGTACCAGACCAACTCGACCGGACGCGTAGCGCCTGCGACGGTCAGACCTCCACTTGCATTGCAGTCCTCAACCCATGCCTGGGCTCCCCTGAGGGCCTGGACGCCCTGGCTGGCGAACTGCCCTGTGAGGGACGCGGGCATCCCCGCCTTGACGACGTTGCCGGGCATGAGCCGCCCAGGTCTACGGTCCGTCGAGGGGCCTGAATATGCCGAAGGAGCTGGTATAGCCGTGGAGGAAAGTGGAGCCGCTCACCGGGCCTATCTCTCCGTTGCAGAAGAAACCGCCCAAGGGCAAAGGCCCCAGCTTGTCCCGGAACATATTGGTGTCGTGGTCAGGCTGACCATAGAGGTGCTCGCCCCGGCCCAGGCAGGAGAACAGCAACGCCCCTTCACTGCGGCTACCCGCGTCGTACCGGTTCAAGAGGTTCGCCAAGTCCTCCGACGAGGTAATGGCATCCCGAAGGTGGAACTGGACTCTCTGACCCTCATGGAGCAATTCTCCTATGGCCATAGCGCCGGTCCGCCCGTCCATGCCGATAATGTTGCGCACCAGGAAGTCGCCGTGCTGCGGGTTGTCTACGAAGTCATCCATCAGGATGCCCAGGAACAGGGAAGTCTGCATCAACTCCTGGTCGCGTTGCGAGGCCGACTGGAACATCTCTCTCACGACTTCCAGCGGGGGGCGTTCGTCCAACTCTCTCAGGATGTTCTTGTCGCTTTTGGTCACCGACATAAGAGAACCCACGGGGCGACATCCCTGGGCCACGATAGTGTCCACCACCACGTTCCCCGAGAGGGCGACGCCAATGACACCGGACCTGAACACTTCGTCGCCCAAGAACAGAGCGTTGTCACCTTGAGTGCGTCCGCCGCTGGCCAACCCGCCAATCTTAACGCTGTTGGGATAAGCGTAGTCCATGCCAGCCAACAGGTTGCCGGACGCGAAGCTGAACGGGTCCGCCAACAGGAGGAACTTGGGGTCCGCCTCAGATGACACTTTCAGGGCCTTTTCCCACTCATCCGGCGCGGCGTCCAAGTCGGGCAGGTCCGAGTCCTCCAAGTGAAACGGAGTCATCTCCACGTCGGGCATGTTGGCGACGGTAATCGAAAGGCCGGGCCTGTGCTCCACTTCACGTCCGCCGCCTATCACTCCTCCGGCGGAGCATCCGAATATCCTGACCGAGCCCATCCTGCTTCTAATCATGTTGGAAAGCTCGCCGTAGGCCATCGAAAAATGCTCCGAAAGGAACACCGCTACCAAGTGGACTTCCAAGTCCCCAATCCCTTCCATAACGGATTGGACACACTGGTCCAACGCCGACTCCATGTCGTCCAGGTCAGATACTGCAGACGCCAGCTTCATGCCAACCTCCATTCCAGAGGATACACGGGCCACAGGACAACCGGCCCCCAACGTTTTGGGCCATTATATCAGACCCCCGGCACCGTGGCGCCCACCCCGTCTGGCGCCCCAAGCGGTTATCGGAGACAATAGGGCCATACAGCCGCCGGGAGGGACGATGCCTAATCGCTTGATCAACGAGACCAGCCCATACCTTCTCCAACATGCCCACAACCCCGTGGATTGGCGCCCGTGGGGCCAGGAAGCTCTCGATAAGGCACAGACCGAGGACAAGCCCATCCTTCTCAGCATCGGCTATTCCGCCTGCCACTGGTGCCATGTCATGGAGCGGGAGTCCTTCGAGGACGAGCGAATCGCCGGCATGATGAACGACAACTTCGTCTCCATCAAGGTGGACCGGGAGGAGCGGCCTGATATAGATAACATCTATATGAATGCAGTCCAGGCCTTGACCGGGAGCGGCGGATGGCCCCTCACCGTGTTCCTCACCCCCGACGGCAGACCCTTCTATGGCGGCACCTATTTCCCCCCCGACGACAACAGAGGCATCGTTTCTTTCCCTCGGCTTTTGTCGGCAATGGCCGACGCCTACAGGAACAAGCGGGGCGACGTGATACAAGCGACACAGCAGCTTCTCGAACAGGTGCGGCGCATGGCGGAAGTCCCCCGTGCCCAGGAACCTTTGAGTCCCGACGTGCTCCACCAGGCATTCCAAAACCTGGTCTCCAACTACGACTTCCAGAACGGCGGATTCGGGTCAGCCCCCAAGTTCCCCCAGCCAATGACCTACGAGTTTATCCTCCGATACCACAAGCTCACCAACAGTCCCCGGGCCCTGGAGATGGTCGAGTTGGCCACTTCTCGGATGGCCACTGGGGGCATCTACGACCAGATAGGAGGAGGATTTCACCGCTACTCCACAGACTCTTATTGGCTGGTGCCCCACTTTGAGAAGATGCTGTACGACAACGCACTTTTGGTCAGGCTGTTCTTGCACCTTTTCCAGGCTACTCGGAACGAGTTTTACCGGCGCATCGCCGAGGAAACCCTGGACTACGTGATAAGGGAGATGCGGGACCCCGCCGGAGGCTTCTACTCCAGCCAGGACGCCGACAGCGAAGGTGAGGAGGGCAAGTTCTTCGTCTGGAGCAAAGACGAACTGGCGCTGATCCTGGGAGAGAAGGACGCCGACCTGATAAGCGGCTATTGGGGAGTTTCCGAGAAGGGAAACTTCGAGGGACGCAACATCCTCAACGTCCCTCAGGGAGCCGAGTCCTACGCCGCTGAAGCGAGCATAAGCCCGGAGGCGCTTGCCGGGGCTGTCTCGTCGGCCAAAGGCAAGCTCATGGAGGCCAGGGAAAGACGCATCCACCCCGGGCGGGACGACAAGGCCCTGACGGCATGGAACGGCATGACGCTCCGCAGCTTCGCCGAGGCCGCGTCCATCCTGGAACGGGACGACTACAGGCAAGCGGCTGTAGACTGCGCCGAGTTTCTGCTGCGCGAGCTTGTCAGCGAGGGGCGTCTGCTCCGCACTTACAAGGACGGCAAGGCCCACCTGAACGGATACCTGGAGGACTACGCCTATCTGGCCGACGGCCTCCTATACCTGTATGAGGCGACTTTCGACGACCGCTGGCTGAACGAGGCACAACGGCTGGCCGACGGCATGATAGACCTGTTCTGGGAGCAGACGGAGAACGGGTTCTACGACACGGGCCGGGACCACGAAGACCTGGTGGTGCGCCCCAGGGACGTATTCGACAACGCTACTCCCTGCGGAAGCTCAGTGGCCGTGGACATGCTGCTGCGGCTGTCGGTGTTCACGGGAGACGGCGAATACTCCCGCCGAGCTTCGTCGGCCCTCAGGGCCATGCGCCAATACCTGATACGCGCTCCCAACGGCATGGGCCATTGGCTGTGCGCCCTGGACTTCTACCTGTCCACCCCCAAGGAGATAGCCATCGTCGGCGACTTAGACGACCCGTCGACCAAAGCGTTGCTCCGCACCGTCCACAGCGGTTGCCTCCCAAACAAGGTCTTAGCCGGCGTCTTTCCTGAAGCGGCCTACAGCGGCGACTCCGCCTCAACGCCCCTGCTTGAGGGCCGCGGTCTGGTCGACGGCAAGCCCACCGCCTATGTGTGCCAGAACTATGTCTGCCAACTCCCCGTCACCGACCCCGAAGCCCTGGCAAGGCAACTGGAGGACTAGGGAAGTAATCCGCCTGAACAGTAAAAGACACCGTACACTGACTAAGAAATATTGACAATCTCTCTCCCTTGAGATAGATTAAAATCCCTCGGGCTATCCCGATAGTAATAGAGTTGGATAGCCGGGATACGTAAGGGCCTCTGCGGGGGCCCTTTTATTTTTTGCTTTATTGAGGCTACAGCATGTTGAATGTTGCTATTTTAGTCGACGCGGGCTATTTGTACATGGGAGGAGCCATTGCCCTCACCGGCTCTGCACAGAACCGTGAGAACATGTTGCTGAAACGTCCAGAAACTATTGCTAAGCTGAAAGCCACTGCCAAAGAAAAGACTCATGACGCACCGTTGCTTCGGATTTATTGGTATGACGGGTTATTGCGGGGACAGCTTTCGCAAGAACAGCAAGGCTTAGCTGGCACCGATAACGTCAAGGTACGGCTCGGAGCTGTCACCGCTGGGCAGCAAAAAGGCGTTGACTCCCTGATTGTTACGGACCTTATCGAACTCGCTCGTAACGACGCCATATCAGATGCAGTTCTGCTTTCGGGCGATGAAGACCTCAGGGTGGGGGTACAGATCGCGCAGAGTTTTGGAGTTAGGGTGCATTTGGTTGGAATCGTACCAAGCAGAGGAAATCAGTCACGACTTCTGATTCATGAAGCTGACACTACGACAGAATGGAACAAAGAGGATATCGAAGAAATCCTTTCAGTCAAGAACCGGATAGAGCCAGACTCAGAGGAGTCTTCGGTGAAGGCCGGTGCCAGCGGCAACGGAGACGACCTCGGCGAAATTCTTGATCAGGTTGCCGCCGAGATAGTCAATTCAATTGGCAACAATGAAATCACGCAGCTAGCTGAGACGTTTTCCCAAAATCCCCAATGGATTCCTCCGGAATATGATAAGAGGTTGCTGTCAGTGGGAGGAGACAGGATAGGTGGGGACTTAGGCCCGTTCGAAAAACGCCGTGTTCGTGACAAGTTCAAGGAAATTGTCAAAACCCGATGTTAGTTGTTCGCGAATGACACGGCGTCATGGTCTTGTCTCCGAATTCTTCTCTATAGTCAAGGGCATCAACTCCGATCCATAAACCCTGGCCACAGATTTTCCCCCTGATACCACAATTCAGTTGTTACGAAGATAACGTAAACAATGGGCTGAGTAACTCGTCGCTTTGCTATAATGACGAGTGCCCAATCCCACGATGAGGGGCTGTCCGTGGCCGAAACTGAAGACCTCTACGAAATCCTGCAACTTCACCCCTCCGCTCACCAGGACGTTATCGACGCGGCGTACCAACGGTTGGCGTCCATCTACCACCCCGCTGCAGACCCGTCGCCAGAAACAGCCGAGAAATTGGCCGCAGTCAGTCAAGCTTACGCTGTCTTGGGCGATACCGAAAAGCGGGCTGCCTACGACCAAAGCCGCGAAGCGCCTAGGAACGTGCCGTCCGCTGAGGCGGCGGGCGAAACCCCCGAAACAGTCACGCCAAAACCACGTCCTCGGCGGAGGACCAAACAAAGCGACCTCGAGTACATCACCATCGGCTCCAGCAAAGAAGACGTGGCCCGAATACAAGGTCCGCCGGGCAAAACTGGTTCCGACGCAGACTATGGCCGTGAAGGAGAGTGGTGGAGCTACGGGCTCAGTGACTCCGGTGGAGTAATCAGATTCAACAAAGCAAGCCGAGTTCAAGGGTGGCTAAATCGTGGCGGATTAATAGTACGGATGGTTCCAGGACCTAACGTCACGACTTCCGAACTTTTCTCCATTGACTCCCACAAAGATGATGTCGTAAGAGTTCAAGGAACTCCATATAACGTATATGTCGAACATAATTACGAATACGATGGAAATGATGACCTGAAACGTGTGAAACCACGTCGGGAAGTTTGGCATTTCCCAGGAGGCTTCGTTGAGTTTTCCATTTCCACTGGCCGAGTCACAGCATGGGATAACCAGGACGGTTCCATTAACGCCCAGCAGAGATGGCCAGATAACGATCCTGAGTGGACCGGAAGGGACTTTTTTACCCTCGGATCGACCAAGCGCAACGTAAAACGAGTACAAGGTCAACCAACTAGTAAAATTAAGGATCCTATTGGCACAGAGACATGGCATTACGGGAACGACCTGCTCTCCAGCAGAGTCGTGTTCAGGGGAGATAAGGTCGAAGGCTGGAACAATTCTCGCAGAGACTTGAAAGTTCGGCTGGTGCCAGGACCTACGGTCTCTTCCCGAGCAGCAATGTTTTCTATAGGGTTCCATAAACACGATGTCGCAAGGTTGCAAGGGACTCCCCGTTCCATTAGCGCACTCAAAGATCCCACCGCCATCCGATACGGTACGGGATACGAGCTATGGCATTTCAACGGAGGAAGCGTCACGTTCTCTACTTTAGGCTCTGTAACCGATTGGAACAACCCCGAAAGCGTCCTTAAAGTACGAGGGATACGGCCTGACCCAAAGGTCGCCGAGAAGTTTCGCGCGACTGTCCCCAAGGCCCAAGGCTGCACAACCGTCGTAGCAGTTGCGGGACTGGTTGTCGCTGGAGTAGTTGCGGCATCGTTTCTTGCCTGATGCGGCCACTTACCGTTTCGTACCCCCTGTGTCAAAGGCGGAAGAACTCCTCAATGGTCCCAGCCTACCCACGCCCTCTCTTTGGATGTATAATTGGGCAGGTTTTTGAGCGGCGGTTGCCCTCACCCCAACCCTCTCCCAGAGGGAGAGGGAATTAACAGAGGATTCCACACCACACCTTTGGAGGAACTCATGGCTGACAAGCAGGCTATTGAACAGGCCAAGGAACATTTCGGCGTCGTACTCGAACAGCAGCTTGAGCGTGTCGAACGCCTGAAGGCGGAGCCGGACTGGATCGACTACAGCGGAGTAAGCCCCATCATCATCGGAATGCTGGGCGGAGACGGAATCGGACCCTACATCGCCGCCGAGTCCCAGACCGTGTTGGAACACCTCCTGCAAGACTCCGTCGCCAGCGGCAGAGTCGAGTTCCGAGTGCTCGAAGGTTTGACCATCGAAAACCGGGCCGAGAAGCTCAAGGCCATCCCCGACGACGTGCTGGCCGAAATCAGAGACTGCCACGTCACTCTGAAGGGACCAACCCACACGCCCGAGAGGGGAGACGGCTGGCCCAACATCGAGTCGGCCAACGTCGCGATGCGGAAAGAGCTGGACCTCTTCGCCAACGTCCGCCCGGTGCGCATTCCCGCCCAGGGAATCGACTGGACCTTCTTCCGCGAGAACACCGAAGACCTGTACGCAGTGGGCAGCCAGGGCATCAACGTCACCGACGACCTGGGAATCGACTTCCGCGTCATCACCAGCCAGGGTTCGGAACGTATCATCGAGGCCGCCTTCGCCCACGCCAAACGGAACGGCAAGGACAACGTCACCATAGTCACCAAGGCCAACATCGTAAAGACCACCGACGGCAAATTCCTGGACATCGCTCGGAAGGTTGCCGAGAACTACCCCGGCATCACATGGGAGGGCTGGTACATCGACATCATGACCGCCGCCCTAATCAACCCGGCCCGCCAGAAGCAGTTCCAGGTGCTGGCGCTGCCCAACCTGTACGGAGACATCCTCACCGACGAGGCGGCCCAGATACAGGGCGGCGTCGGCACCGCCGGAAGCGCCAACGTGGGCAAGCGTTACGCCATGTTCGAGGCCATCCACGGTTCCGCTCCCCGCATGGTCAGGGAGAACCGTGCCCAGTTCGCCGACCCCAGCTCCATGATGCGGGCAGGCGCTATGTTGCTGGAACACATCGGGTTCGATGCCGAGGGAAGCAAACTCCACAAAGCTCTGGACGTCTGCGGCCAGTACGAGCGAAAAATCACCATGACAGGCCGTGACACGGGCTCCACTGGCAAAGAGTTCGGCGAGTACATCATGTCCACTGTGGCCGACTCCAGCCTCGACGCGCGTTGGGAAGAGTACGTCTACGCCTAGACCCGCCTAACACACGATAAAGCCGACAGGAGACTGATCAATGCGCAAAAAAGTGACGGTCGTGGGCGCCGGAAACGTCGGCGCCACCACCGCGGAGAGAATTCACGCCCTGGGATACGCCGACGTGGTCCTCGTGGACGTGGTGGAAGACATGCCCCAGGGAAAAGCGCTGGACATGCTTGAGTCCGGCCCCGTGTTGGGGACCGACGCGCTGATTACGGGCAGCAACGGATATGAAGCAACCGCTGACTCTGACCTGGTGATTATCACCGCCGGCATAGCTCGGCGCCCTGGAATGAGCCGCGATGACCTGCTGTTCACCAACATGAAAATCATAGGCTCAGTGACCGAGGAGGTGGTCAAACATTCTCCCAACGCCATCCTGATTGTTGTGACCAACCCCCTGGACGCCATGGTCCAGCACGCCTACAACATCAGCGGCTTCCCACGGGAGCGGGTGTTCGGTATGGCTGGCATCCTCGACACTTCCCGGTTCCGCACGTTCATTGCCCAGGAATTGGACGTGTCCGTCGAGGACATCCAAGCCTACGTCCTCGGAAGCCACGGCGACGACATGGTCCCCTTGGTGCGGTATACCACCGTGGGCGGCATCCCCATATCTGAGCTGCTGTCCGCCGAACGCATCGAGTCGTTGGTGCAACGCACCAGGCAGGGCGGCGGAGAAATCGTCGCGCTGCTGAAGCAGGGGAGTGCTTTCTACGCCCCGTCAGCGGCTATCGTGCAGATGGCCGAGGCCGTGCTGCTGGACAAAAAGCGCATCCTGCCTTGCTGCGTGTACCTGGACGGAGAATACGGCATCAAGGGCCTCTATGTGGGCGTGCCGGTGAAGCTGGGAGCGTCCGGCATGGAGCAAATCATCGAAATCAGCCTCACGCCCGACGAGAAAGCCGCCCTGGAGAAGTCCGCCGCCAGCGTCAAAGAGCTGATAGAAGTCATGGAAAAGGCGGATGCGGAAGGCTAAGGCCTTCCAACGTTACGTTCCTTCCCCAGCGAGATCCTACAATGACATACAACCCCAACCGGGAAGCCGAGCTGCTGGCTAAGGCTTCCCGAATTTTTCCCGGCTCCAACATGGGCAACCCCATTCTGGACGCCGAAAGAGTCCTGGTCCTCACCAGAGGCAAGGGATCGCGGGTGTGGGATGCTGCCGGCAATGAGTACATCGACTACCTGATGGGCTCCGGCCCTCTTGTCTTAGGCCATTCCCATCCCAGCGTCGTGGAAGCTGTCGTGGAGGCCGTTGAAGGGGGCAGCACCTTTTTCGCGGTCAACGAAAAAGCCATTCTTCTGGCCGAGGAAATCGTCAGTGCCGTTCCGTGCGCCGACCAGGTACGGTTCACTACCAGCGGCACCGACGCCTGCTTCCAGGCCATGCGCATTGCACGGGCCCACCGCCGGCGGGACAAGATACTCAAGTTCGAGGGCGGCTTCCACGGCACCAGCGACTACGCGCTGATGAGCCTGAACCACCCGGCTACCCAACTAAGAGACTTCCCAGAGCCCGTCCCCAACTCGGCCGGAATACCAGCCGCAGTTGCGGACACGGTGCTCATAGCTCCCTACAACGACATAGACACCGTAGCCGCTATCATCGAGAAGAACCACGACGAGTTGGCGGCGGTCATAGTCGAACCCCAACAGCGAGTAATTCCTCCTGCCCCTAGGTTCCTCCAACAGCTGAGGGACGTCACCTCCCACTATGGGATACCGCTGATTTTCGACGAGGTGGTCACCGGGTTCAGGTTGGCCTACGGAGGGGCGCAGGAATACTACGGCGTCATTCCCGACCTGTGCACCATGGGCAAGATAGTCGGCGGCGGCTATCCCTTGGCCATCGTGGCTGGACGGGAAGAGCTGATGTCAGCCTTCGACCCATCGGCCCAGGAGACCGGCTCTTTTGTGCCTCAAATAGGCACCCTCAACGGCAACCCAGTGGCGGCCGCCGCTGGCCTGGCAACCCTTGCAGAGCTCAGAAAGGAAGGTGCCTACGACAAGCTGCACTCCCTTGGGGCTCGATTGAAAGAAGGGATCGCGCAGGTCTTCTCCGAGGCTGAGACACCAGTTGTCGTATCCGGCGAGGCGCCCATCTTTGGCTTCATGTTCACCGACCAACCTGTAAACGACTACCGCGACACCCTCAAAGCCGACGCCGGGAAGATGGTCGAATTCACCCGACTCTTGCTGGACCAGGGGCTGCTCAAAGGGTGGCCGGAGAAGATGTACGTTTCCCTGGCCCATGAGCATGAAATTGACGCTACACTGGAAGCGTTCCGCAAAGCGGTACAACGGTTGAAGGGTTAAGGGAATCTCGTCCCGGTGCGTGTAAGAAAGAAGTCGTTTACTGCGGAGGAACTGTTCCGTCTCCCAACGCTTGACCGACGCCTCGAGCTTGTGAAAGGGGAGCTGTACGAGATGCCGTTTGAAGGCGCCAGACATGGCGTCGTCACCTCGAACATCGGCTTTCTCGTAGGTCTACACGCGAAAAACTGCAACCTCGGCCATGTGTTCGCCCCAGGGACAGGTTTCATCCTCAGCCGAAACCCAGACACCGTGCTGGCGCCCGACGTTTCGTTCGTGTCTTATGACACGCTGCCCACTGGCGACGTGCCTGCCAGCTTCCTGGAACTGGCCCCCGACCTGGCGGTAGAGGTCAAGTCCCCCGGCGATTCCAACAGAGAAGTCCGTGAAAAGGCGGAGCAGTGGCTCGCAGCGGGAACGTCCGTGGTATGGGTCCTGGACCCTGACGACCGCACCGCGACCGTATACGCACCTCGCCAAGCACCACAAGTCCTCACCGAAGCCGAGTCTCTGACCGGCGGAGACTTGGTCCCAGGCTTCCAAGTTGCCGTCCGAGAGCTGTTCGAGTAGAACCGTCCCCACGGATCGGGCGTATAGTAGGCTGTACTCACCTTCTTAGGACTGCGGAATGGCGCACCCCTGGGCCAACGTCTTCATACTGATTCTCGGCGGCCTTTCACTTCTTAGCGGCTTCTTCGGGTTGTTGGGAGGCTCTCCCGACTGGGCGTCCGCCACCATCACACACCGCATCTCAGGGTTTGCCGTCGTGGCGCTGCTCATCTGGAAGGGCCGCAACGTCCTGGCGCCGCTGACCGACCTGCGTGGATGGAGGCGCAGACCCGCGCTGTACCTCGGTTCCATCGCCATGCTCCTAACACTGCTGGCGGCTCTCGTGTTGGGCGTGGTCTGGAGCCACGGAGGTTACTTCGCCTACAACGGCCTAAGCGGGCTAAGCTGGCACATATACTTGTCGCTCTTCCTTGCGCCGTTCGTAGTCTGGCACGTCTTCAAACATTCCTACAGCCTGCGTCCCCGGTTCTGGGTCGAACGGAGATCGTTCATGAGGTTGGCCGGGCTAAGTCTGGTAGGACTGGCCCTGTGGCGCACGGGGGAGCTAGTAGCCCAGACCTTCGAGCTTCCAGGAGAGGACCGACGTTTCACCGGCTCTCATGAACGGGGCAGCTTTACTGGCAACGGCTTTCCCACCACATCCTGGCTCAATGACAACCCGGCTCCCGTCGACGAGGATACATGGCGGCTTAAGGTGTCGGGGCTGGTGGGACAGGAACTGGACCTTGACTTGTCGGACCTCGGAGACCGCTATGACAAGCTCACCTGCACTCTGGACTGCACCGGCGGATGGCACTCAACCCAGGAGTGGGAGGGGGCGCCTTTACGGGATGTGCTGGAATCTGCCGGGGTGGAGTCAGGCGCCGGCAGCGTTACGGTGCGCTCCGTCACGGGCTACCAACGGAAATTCTCAATGAAAGAGGCCGATGGACTCCTGCTTGCCACCCACGTCGGCGGCGACCCCGTCTCCCACGGCCACGGCTTTCCCGTCAGACTGGTTGCGCCCGGGAAGCGCGGCTTCGAGTGGGTGAAGTGGGTAGACTCAATCCACGTCAATGACACCAGCAAATGGTGGCAACCGCCGCTGCCCCTTACGTGACCAGACCTGGAAGCGCCTTACGTCCCTTGGTGGCGTTGAGCTACCAAACGCCCCCGATCTTCTCTACAACCGACTTCGGGGAGATGATGTGCCTCTGGAGGCCCATCTCGCTGGGGAAAAAGCCCATGGCCAGACCAATCAGCTGGGGTAGATGAATGATGGGCAGGTCGATTTTTCGCTGGGTCTGGGTCATGGCCTTGGGTTGGTACCCGTCTAAGTTCAGGTGGCAGAGAGGGCATGGCGTGACCATGGCGTCCGCCCCCTGGTCTACCGCTTCCGACGTGTGGTTGCCCACCATTGCCACGGAATTCCGCTCGTTGATGGTTAGGATGGGGAAACCGCAGCATCGACTCTTTCCTTTGAAGTCCACCACCTCGCCTCCCAGCGCTTCGATGACCGCTTCCAGGGAGGTCTGGCGCTCCGGGTTCTCATCGAATCCCAGGGCGTCCGACGGGCGGATGATGTAGCAGCCGTAGAAGGGGGCCACCTTCAGGTGACGGAGGGGACTGGTGACGCGCTGCTTTATCGCTTCCAGTCCAATGTCCTCCAGCATGACCCAGAGCAGGTGCTTAGGTTGCGCGGTTCCCTTGTATTCCAGGCCCTCCGGCTCAAGTTCGACATTGACCTTTGCCAGATATTCGGGACTGTCCTTGAGCCTCTTGTTGGCCTGACTCATAACGCCTTGGCAGGTGGAGCAAATCACCATGATGGGCAACTCCATCTTCTCTGCCATGGCAAAAGTCCGGGCGTTCAACACGTCTCCCAGGAACTCGTTCTTCTCCTGTAGCACCCCGGCGCCGGTGCATGAGGCCCCGGTCATTTCTTCAAGCTCTATGCCCAGCTTTTGGCAGACCAGCTTGGCCGCCGGGTAGAGCTCGGGGCATCCGCCCCTGGAGACGCAGCCTGGGAAGAAAGCGTACTTAGGCATATGTCATCAACCTCGGATCGTGAAGTAGTTTGGGCGCCTACTTGTTCAGCTTCTTGAAGATGTTCCTGACGTTCTGGACGTTCGGGATGCTCTTGTGGAATATGGGCGGCATCTTGCGCCTTCTGAGGGCCATCAGTCCGACCGGCGCGAAGCTAATAAGAGCCGGCAGGTTAAGCAACCCCCACGTCTTGAGGGGCAGAAGTTTTTCGTCCAGTGAGCCGCTGTGACTGACCAATTCGGTGAAGGCGTCTGTGTGGCGCGCTCCTGTGTTGTTGGTGTAGCCCAGCTCCATAGCCTTGTCTCTCATGACCATGATACGGTCCATGGGAGCAACGCCCTTGGGACACACCTCGACGCATTCGTAGCACCGCGTGCAGTCCCAGATTCCCGTGGCCTCGCTGAGCCCTTCCAGCCGGTGGTCGTCGGCGTCATCCCTGGGGTCTCCCACAAACCTGTAAGCCTTGGCCAGAGCCGCCGGGCCTGCGAATTCCGGGTCGACCTCCAGGACTGTGCAGTCGGAGACGCATGCTCCACACATAATGCAGTTCATCACGCCTGCAAGATGCAGCATGTCCTCATTGGGGGCTATGTACTCGGCCTCTGGTTCCGGGCCTTCCGGTTGGAGCCAGGGCTCCACCGACTTGACCTTGTCCCAGAAGGGAGTCATGTCCACAACCAGGTCCTTGACGACCGGCATAACTCCGACCGGTTCGATGACTATCTCACCGCCCTCTTCGCAGATTGCCGAAGCTCGCGTCTTGCAGGCCAAGCCCGCGTGTCCGTTGATGCGCATGGCGCAGGAGCCGCAGATGGCGCTCCGGCAGGAACACCGCAGTGACAAGGTGCCGTCCATGTCTTCACGGATGGTGATAAGGGCGTCCAGAACGGTCGTGAACTGGTCTATTTCCACCTGGTAGTCGGACCAATAGGGCGCTGGGTTTTCTGATTCGGGGTCGTAGCGCTTGACCTTGACGGTTATCTGCATCAGTACTTTCTCTCCTCCGGGGTCCATTGTGTTATGACAACCGGCAGTGTGGAAAACTGCGGTCCGTCTTCCGAGTAGCTCACTAAGGTGTGCTTTAGCCAGTTCTCGTCGTCCCGCGTGGTGTAATCGGTGCGGGAGTGGGCGCCGCGGCTCTCCTTGCGCTCTATGCCGCTGATTACGATGGTCTCGGCGCAGTCCAGCATGAAGCCGAGTTCCAACTCGAATATCAGGTCGGTGTTGAACGTGCGGCCTTTGTTCTCCACTGGGACAGTTTCATAGCGTTCTTTAAGGGGCCCTAGGGCCTCCAGCGCCGTCTTCATGCCTTCCTCGTCCCGGAAGACTCCCAGGTAGTCATTCATCACTGTGCCCATGCCCAACCTTATGGACGCCACCCGGTCGCCGTTTGCGGGGCGGTCGAGTATGGCCTGGAGCCTCTTCTCTTCATTCTCCACCAAGGCTTCCACATTGACGGGCTTATAGTCCTTGTTCTTCGCGACTTCTGAGGCGTGGACTCCCGACCTTCGTCCGAAAATCACCGTGTCCAGAAGCGAATTGGCTCCCAGGCGGTTGCCTCCGTGAACGCTTACGTTGGCGCATTCGCCAGCGGCGTAGATGCCAGGGATCCGGGTCTGGCCATCCACGTCGGTCTTAATGCCGCCCATGTGATAGTGCATCCCAGGCTGTATTGGGATGGGTTCTTTTGTAATGTCGATGCCCACTAAGTCCAGTCCTATGTCGTATATCTGGGAGAGCCGCTCCTTGATGAGCTGCTCACCCAGGTGGGTGCAGTCCAGCAGGACGCAGCCGTCAATGCCGCGCCCCGCGGCTATTTCGGTGGACTCGGAGCGGGAGACCACGTCCCTGGAGGCCAGCTCCATCATGCTGGGAGCGTACCTCTCCATGAAACGGTCCCCCTCGCTGTTGAGCAAGTAGGCCCCCTCTCCCCTGGCGCCCTCGGTGATAAGGACTCCGCTGCCCTTGAGGGTGGTGGGGTGGTACTGGACCATTTCCATGTCCATGAGGGGGACTCCGGCCTTGTAAGCCAGGGCCATGCCGTCGCCGGTCACGATAAGGGCGTTGGTGCTGGGTTCGAAGACTCGGCCCAGGCCTCCCGTCGCCAGGATGACTGTCTTGGCTTTGATGACGTAGATGCGGCCTGTCCTGATTTCCATGGCAACCACGCCGGAGCACTCGCCGTCGTCGAGAATCAGGCTGGTGACGAACCACTCCTCGTAGGAGGTCACTTCGGACCTCATGATTTGCTCGTGAAGCACGTGAAGCATCGCTTGGCCCGTGAAGTCAGCGACGAAGAAGGTCCTGGCGCGCCTCTGGCCACCGAAGGCCCGCGTTCCCAGCCGTCCTTCATCGTCCCGGTTGAAGATGACGCCCATGTGTTCCAGTTGGATGAGGGCGTCTCCGGCCTCTCTGCACATGATTTCGATGGCGTCCTGGTCACCGAGATAGTCACTGCCCTTGATGGTGTCGAAGGCGTGTTCTTCCCATTCGTCGCCCCGGTCCGTCAGGGCTGCGTTTATGCCGCCCTGAGCTGCGTTGGAGTGGCTTCGCACCGGATAGACCTTGGAGATCATGCCAACGTTGGCCCCGGCTTCCTGGGCGGCCAAGGCGGCTCTGAGGCCAGCGAGACCTCCGCCGACCACGAGAACGTCATGCTCTAGCACGTTTCAATCACCTCTATTTCGTATCGAGCGGGCGTATCCGCGCCGGGGATGTATAGCCGGCGCCCGGCGAAAATGCGCCCACATTATACCACGCTCAACCAAGCCCAAGAACCTAATCGTCCACCTTTAACAGGTGGTGTGCCAACATCAAGGACGCGATGCTCTTGGCGTCGCATATCTTGCCGTCTCGTATAAGTTCGGGGACCTGGGACAAGGGGACCCAGGAGAGGCTTTCGATTTCCTCGTCATGGTCGGGTTGGTGGGCCGGGTCTCCCGGGGCAAGCTCTGACGCCAGGAAGGAGTGCATCTTCTCGTCACAGAACCCGGGTGTGGCCCAGAAAGTCGCCAGCTTCTCCAGTTTACCTGCTGTAAAGCCAGTCTCTTCCTGCAGTTCTCTGAGGGCGGCTTCTTCCGGGGACTCACCGGGGTCCATGCCTCCCGCGGGACACTCCATCAACGTGTCCTCGGCGGGCTTCCGGTACTGGCGCACCATGAGCACGTTTCCGTCGTTGTCCACCGGCGCTACGCACACCACCGGCGCGTGCTCCACCACTTCGCGCGTGGCGATTCTTCCGTTGGCCATGCGGACTTGGTCGACTCTCACGTTGAGAATCTTGCCCTCGTAAGCCATGCGGCTCTCTATGGTGGTTTCCTGATTTTCTTCGTTGGCAGTCATTGTCAGTATTGTATGGCCCTGGTGCTGCTCTGCCCACCCCCGAAACCCAACCTCTGGGTCAGACTCTGGTAGAAAGCGTTGGGCGGAAGCGCGCGCAGGAACTTAGTCTTGTTGGGGCTCCTCTGGACTCTTATGCCGTCTCCCTGGGCCAGTTCCAAATCCACGTACCCGTCCACGCTAAGGGTTGCCTCGTGGTCAGTTTCTATTGTCAGGTCAACCACGGCAGTGGGGGGAAGGACGAGCGCCGGGGCAATTCCGACATGGGGCGCCACCGCCTTCAGAATCATCACCCCGGCGGTGGGCCAAAGCATTGGGCCTCCTACAGACAGGTTGTATCCAGTGCTGCCGGTAGCCGTCGCCACCATCACCGCATCGGAGCGGAAATCGGTCAGGTGGGCTCCGTCAATGTAGGCCTTGATAGTGACCAGCCGAGCAACCCCACCCCTCCCCACAACCACGTCGTTCAGGGCGTGGTAGTTGAATCCGTCGATGGGTCTGTGGGGCCTGTCCTCGCCCTTTTCAGGCGGTATGAAGTCTACCCGCACCATCGAGCGTTCTTCTATCCTGCCGGCGCCCTCCAGGTAATCGGGCAACCGTCCCATAGCTTCGTCGCCTTGGAGTTCGGTCATAAAACCCAGGCGGCCCATGTTGATGCCCAGTATCGGGATTCCCAGGGGGACTGTAAGGCGAGCCGCCCTGATTATGGTTCCGTCTCCTCCTACCGTGATGACCATGTCCGTCCTACGGAGTTCCGAGGGAGCGGCGTCGATGTCCAGAGTGGAAATCGTCCACGAGCGGTCCGACAGATTAAACCGCTTGACCATTTCGTGAGCGAGTTTTTTCGCCGGAGCGCTGCGGTGATTGAAGACAACGCCGATGATGTCAGGTTTCATTGTTGGAAAGAGGCGCCTTTCAGCGGAGCCTGACGGAAGACGAAAATTGGGGTGGGCGAGTCCATGTTGAGCACAGCGAGTCTAGCGCCAGCCCCCAGGGGAGTCAAACAGCCCGAAAGTCGGCTTGGAGGCAGTGATCGACATGGACCTACGGGGAGAAAACGACGAGAGACGTTGCTCTCGGGAGGGCTTCTGCAGCGATTTCGGCCACCTTCAACACCGGTCCAGGCACAATTCCCATGAATAGAACTAGCAGTGCAGCCAGTCCGATCCCCAGGCGAAACGCGGGCGACGACGGCGCCTTCTCTTCATCGGCAGGCGGCTCCAGATACATCACGCGGACGATTTTCAGGTAGTAGTAGGCGGAGACCACGCTGTTTATCACGCCGACGATGGCCAGCCACAACAAGCCCGCCTCTATCGCAGCGTTGAATATGTACAACTTGGCTATGAACACTCCTGTGGGAGGCACCCCTATAAGGGCCACCAACGCAAGAGCAAGGGCGAGGGCCACATACGGCGACCGTCGACTGGCTCCGGCAAAGTCGGCTATCTCGTCGCTCTGGACTTTGTTGGAGATGGCGATGATAGCGAAGAACGCGGTCAAGTTAGTTGCCGCATACGCCCCCAGATAGAAGAGCATCGAACTGGGTCCCAGGCTGGCCCCACCATCCGAGTTGGCGGTCACGGCAGCCAGCCCCACCAACAGGTATCCCGCGTGGGCAATGGTGCTGTAACCCATGAGCCGTTTTATGTTGCTTTGGGCTATAGCCACCACGTTGCCTATGGTCATCGAGGCAGCGGCCAGTCCGGCAAACAGGATTCCCCAGTCGGACTGGAACACATCGAAACCTGTATAGAAGACCCGCAGCAACACCGCAAAGCCCGCCGCCTTGCTGGCCACAGACAGGAAGGCAACCACGGTGGTTGGACCGCCCTCGTATACATCCGGCGCCCACATCTGGAAGGGAACGCTGGATATCTTGAACCCAAACCCGGCGATTATGAGCACGACGCCGAGCAGCAGCGCGAAGTTGTCTCCCAGTGCGGCGCCGGAGCCGACGGTCTGGGCCAATTTGTCGCCGATGTCCGTCAAATAGGTGCTGCCCGTAAAGCCGAACACCAAGGCCATCCCGTAGAGAAGCAGCGCGGAGCTGACTCCGTTCAGGATGAAGAACTTCATACTTGCTTCCCCGGAACGGGCGTTCATCAGGAAACCCACCAGAGCCGCCAGCGGCAGCGCGGTCAGCTCTAACGACACGTATATAGCGATGAGCTCTCTGGCCGCCGCCAGCAGCATCATGCCCGTGGCCGACAGCAAAATGAGGCCGTAATATTCGCCTTGGAACCGGGACATCTTGGAGACGTAGTCCGTGGACGCCAACACTATCAGCGCCACTATGGCTAGCACCAGGAACTTGAAGAACAAGGCGAACTGGTCCACCACCAGAGAGGCCCCGGAGCCCGTCAGGTTGAAGATTGCCTCCAACTGCTTGGAAGGTTCGTTGCTCACATCAGCCCAAAGCCAAGCGGCAAGTCCTACAGGAACCAGTAGACCAAGGAAGGTGAATATGGCCAGGAGTCCCTTCCGGCTGACCACCAGGTCCAGCAGAATGACCATAAGGCCAATCCCTGCCAGGGCTATCTCAGGAGACAGTAGACGGACGTCTTCAGCCGTCACGGCACTACAGCTCCCAACACCCCGGCGAACCGGGGCATCTGGTTGATTCCGAAGTAAAAGAAGTCGGTGATGAAAGCCGGGTAGAACCCCACCACGATTATGGAAACGGTCAGCACTCCCAGGGGTATCGCCTCCACGAGGCTGGCGTCTGTGATGCCAGCGAAACGCTCCCTCTCGCCGCCGAACATTACCCGCTCGATCATCCACAGGATGTAACCCGCAGCCAGCACTATCCCGAAAGCGGCCAGTGCGGTAGGCCAGGGGAATTCTCCAAAGGAACCCAGGAAGACCAGAAGCTCGGCCACGAAACCGCTCATGCCGGGCAGTCCTAGTGACGCCAGGCCGGCAATCAAGAACACGGCTCCGACAAAGGGCATCCTGGACGACAGACCGCCAAGGTCCGGTATATACCGCGTATGGGCCTTGTCGTATATCAGGCCCACCACCAGGAACAACAAGCCAGTAATGGCGCCGTGGGCGAACATCTGCATGGACGCCCCTGCCAACGCCACAGTGGAGTCCGCTCCGCCCTTCAAGCCCACGGCGACGCCCAGCATCACCAGCCCCATGTGGCTCACCGAGCTATATGCAATAAGACGTTTCAGGTCCGTTTGCCTTATCGTGACAATGGCGCCGTACAGGATGCTTATGACAGCCAGTACCGCCAAAGACCAGGCATAGGCGTCAGCGTGGCCAATCTCAGGGAACATGCCCACGCTGATGCGAATCAGACCGTATCCCCCCATCTTCAGCAGCACACCGGCCAGCATCACGCTTACCGCGGTGGGGGCGTCGGTGTGGGCGTCGGGAAGCCATGTGTGCACCGGCCACACGGGTAGCTTTATAGCGAAAGCCACCACGAAGAACCAGAACACCATAGAAATAGGCATGAAGGTCTTGGCCGCAACTCCGCTGATGCCCATCGTGGACAATGCCGCCATGTCCGAAACGCCTGTGCCCAGTATCACGGCCAGTATGGACACCAGCATGAAGGCGCTTCCCAATATGGTGAATATCAGGAACTTCATGGCCGAGTATTCTTTGCGGCCCGATCCCCAGATGGAGATAAGCATGAACATCGGGAGCAACTCCAGCTCCCAGAAGAGGAAGAAGAGGATGAAGTCCAGGGAAGCGAACACTCCCATGACTGCGGTTTGGAGGACCAGCAGCCAAACGAAATACTCCCTGACCCGGTGCCTTACGTTCCACGAGCCGAGAATCGCGCAGAAGCCCAGCAGTCCGGTAAGCAAGATTAGAGGAGCGCTGAGCCCGTCCACACCCAGGAAGTAGTTGGCTGAGAACGTGGTGTTATTGAACACCGAGTCCATTCCAAACCAGCCGAACTTATCTATAAGCTGGAAGCGCTCGGCGCCCGCCCCGAGGCTGAACCGGGCTACGACGTCGATGGCCAAGGCCAACTCGACCAAGGCAATCAACGCCGCCGCCCACCGCACCCAGCTGTCTTTCTTGACAAAGGCGGCAATCACCAGCGCCCCGGCCAGCGGCAGGAACACAGTCGCAGTTAACAGTCCGTTGAAGCCGTCCATAATCTATCCGGCGTTCACCGCCACGAAAGCTATCACAATCAGGAATATGCCCACTGTTATTGCCAGGGCGTAGCCTTGGACCTGTCCCGTTTGCACCACGGCCACCGCCCGGCCCACGTTCCTGGAGGACCAGCCGACGAACTCAGCTACGTTGTCCACTATGCGCCGGTCAAACCAGTCCAACGTCGCTCCAATTCCCCTGTAGAAGACCTGGTAGATGATATGACGTTCGTACAGGTCGTCCATGTAGTAACGTTGGAACAGCAGCTGGCGCACGGCTAGGAATGGCCTTCCCACGGTGTCGAGGGACACTCTGGGTGTCAGATAGATGACGGTCGCTATCAGTATGCCTCCAACGGCCACAAGGACCGACACGACCGCCATTCCAATACTAAAGGACTGTATATGCTCCCCCGGGAGGAGCATGAAAGATGAGAACCAATGATGGTCTATCCCCAGGAAACCTCCCGCGAAGCCCAGGGGATTCGCAAGGTAGCCTGATGTCAGAGCCGCTGCCGCCAGAAGGACCATCGGAGCCACCATCGTCACCGGCGATTCGGCGAGATGCACTCCGTGTCCGCCATGCTCCGGCGCTTCGCCGCGGTCTTCCATCTCCCGTTCCACGCCTCCTCTAAACTCTCCGTGGAAGGTCATGTACACCATGCGGAAGGTGTACAACGCGGTGAGGAAGGCGGCCACTATCAAAAGCCAGAAGACCACAGTGTCAACGGAACCGCCTCCACGCCATGCGTGTATCAGTATCTCGTCCTTGCTCCAGAACCCGGCAAAGGGAAATATCCCCGACAAGCTCAGTGATGCGATCAACACCGTCCAGTAGGTCCACGGCATGGCCTTCCTGAGCCCGCCCATGTACCGCATGTCGAAGGTGCCGGTGGCGTGGTTGACGCTGCCTGCACCCATGAAGAGCAGAGCTTTGAAGAAAGCGTGGTTGAAGAGATGGAATATGGCTACGCCGTAGGCTCCGATTCCCAGCGCGGCAATCATGTACCCAAGCTGGCTCACAGTGGAAAAGGCCATGACGCGCTTGATGTCGTAGGACGCCATACCCATCGTGGCTGCAAATAGGGCTGTGAAGGCGCCGACTATGGCAACCATGCTCATGGCGTCGGCGGAGTGTTCGAACAACGGGAAGAAGCGGGCCACCAGGAACACGCCCGCCGCCACCATGGTCGCAGCGTGTATCAGGGCACTGACGGGCGTGGGGCCCTCCATTGCGTCGGGAAGCCACACGTGGAGGGGGAACTGGGCCGACTTTCCGACGGCGCCGGCGAATATCCCGGCAGCCACCCATGTCAAGGCAAGTCCTTCAGGCAGTCCCTCCAACGAGTTGATGTCCCCGATGTCCAGCGAACCGCCCGCGTAGAATATGTAAAGAATGGCCAGAAGGAACCCGAAGTCCCCTATCCGGGTGACTATGAATGCTTTCTTAGCCGCTGCAGCCGCAGCCGGTCTGGTGAACCAGAACCCGATGAGCAGGTATGAGCAGACGCCCACCAGCTCCCAGAATACGTACATCTGGACAATGTTGCTGGCCATCACCAGCCCTACCATAGACGCGGTGAAGAGGTTCATGATGGCGAAGTAGCGGGCGTAGCCGAGGTCGCCTTTCATGTAGCCGATGGAGTAAATCTGCACCATCAGGCTTACGCCGGTGGCCACCACCAGCATTATGGCCGTGAGAGGGTCCACGATAAGGCCAAGGCTAACGTCCACAGGGCCTATGGCCAGCCATTCCTGCGGCGCAAACGAGAGCTCGCCTTGAGTGATCACCGATTGCAGAGTCCAGGACGATAGGGCCAAGGCGACGCCTATGGACAGAACGGTAAGGAGGCCGGCCGACTCCTTGTAGCGGTTGAAGAAAGGCCGCACCACCAGAGATATGAAGACGAAGGCTCCGAGAGGGAGCAGGAAGATGGTCCAGATGAGGGCTTCCGAGATCATCCTATAGCTTCCTCAGTATCTCTTCGGCGACGTGTTCCCTGCCCTTTGGCACCATGATTCGGAAGGGCACACGCTCGCCCCAGTCCAAAATATCCCCTTCCGGCAGAATCCGGATGGGGAGACCTTCTCCTTCGAAGACCTCTTTCCACATCTGGGCGGCCATGAGATTCGGCGCTTTTTTGAATTCTACCCACATGACGTTTCCCTCTCCTTAACGGAGTGGAGAGGGCTGCTCTACCTCTTCAACAGATTCACTTCGCTAAGGTCCACGGTCTCCCGGTTCCGGTACAGGGCTATCACGATGCCCAACCCCAGGCCAACTTCAGCCGCGGCCACCGTAATGATGAAAATGGCGAATATCTGACCGGTGAGAAGCCTGCCTATTTGCTCATCGAACCCCACAGGCAGGGTGTACTTGGCAAAGGCCACCAACGCTATGTTGACGGCGTTGAACATCAACTCCAGCGACATCAGCACGGTGATGACGTTCCGCCGGGCCATTACACCGTAGAAGCCGATGGCGAACAGCACGGCTGAGAGGATAAGGAAATGCTCCAGGCTAAGTCCCACTGTCCCTCTCTCGCACCAGGGCCAGGGCCCCGACTATTGCCGCCAGAAGCAGCGCCGACGCCACCTCGAAGGGCAGCACGAAGTCGTTTATCAACAACTCGCCGATGCCCGAACGGTCAGCCGAGGGTCCGACGGCTTCCCGGGCCTCGTCGGGAAGCCCGGCCACCGTGTTGGTCTGCACCATCTCCACCCGCTCCACGACGTCGGGCGGACTGTCATTCAGCAAGTTCCAGTCGGTGTCCAACGCCGCGAAAACCAGGGCCGCCAGCAGCAGCGCAGGCAACGCGACGGCGCCAATCTGCAGCCGGTTGGGAAGGTTGCCCTGTTGGACTTCCCTCGTAAGCATGATGGCGAATATGATGAGGATGGCCACGGCGCCGCCGTAAATCAGCACCTGCACCACGGCCAGGAACTCGGCGTTCATGAGGACGAAGGAGCCAGCGACACCAATGAACACCAATACAAGCAGCAAGGCCGCCCTGAATACGTCTTTCAAGAGGACTACTCCCAGGGCGCCGACAACGCTGGTCGCCGCCAGGAGCCAGAAGATAGCCTCCTGGAAAACCATCTAGCCTGCATCCTCCCGAGACGGAGACTGGTCGTCGGAGGCTTCCGGTTCAAACTGGGCGCCCGCTTTTTGGAACTCGTGCCACTTCCACCGCTCCCGTCCGACTTCCTGCCAGTCCTTGGCTTGGCCTTCGTGGGGGTTGTAGTTCTGCTCCTCAAGCTGGGGCCTGAACCAGGCGCTGGGTCTCTTCTCGGCGTGGTGGAGTTCGTCGATGTTTATCACCAGGTCGCTGCGCTGATACCTGCCCCGTTCGAAGCCGCTTCCCATGAAAAGTGCGTCGTAGGGGCAGGCCTCGACACACAGGCCGCAGAACATGCATCTTCCAATGTCTATGTCGAACACTTCCAGCGAGTATTTGTCCCCTTCCTGCATAGCGGACTTCGACGGGTTGGTGACGATACGGATTATCCCCAGCGGACAGTATTTCGCGCATGAGGCGCACCCTGTGCATCGCTCCTCGTACCAGGTGAATTCCTCGCCCCTGAAGCGCGGGTGCTGCTTGACACGCTCCTCGGGGTACTGAACGGTGGTGGGCTTCCGAAACAGGTTCTTGAAGATCACGGCCAGTCCCTTAGCTATACCGAAACCATACACTTTAGTCGGCCTCCCCTGTGGACGAATATGCGGCGCCCTGGCTTTCGCCTGCCAGAGACGCCCGCGTCGGCACAACCCTGGCGGTGCGCACCGGCGGGGCAATCTTCTGGCGTACGGACCGTCCGAATCCGTAAACGGCGGCCACCGCCACAACCATGTTTATCCCTGTCATTATTCCCAGTTCGCCCCGCGTCAGTTCTCCCTGGCTGGGAGCGTGCTCCCATGCCTGCAGGAAGTAGACTTCCGCCGTGAGTATGGCTATGTTGAGGAGGGCCAGCGGGAACAGGAACTTCCACGCCACCGACATGATCTGGTCTATGCGCAGCCTGGGCAGCGTGAACCTCACCCATTCAAACATCAACACAAAGAAGACCATCTTCAGCAGGAACCAGACCGCTCCCAACTGCTCCGAGAAGAAGGGGCCCGACCACCCGCCCAGGAATATGGTGGCCATTATGGCAGAGGCGACCAGCACTCCACCGAATTCGGCCGTCTGTATCAGCATGAACTTGATGCCGCTGTACTCGGTGTGGAACCCGGCGATAAGCTCGGACTCCGCCTCCACGATGTCGAAGGGGCTGCGGTTCAACTCTGCTGAAATCCCGATGACGAACACCATTAGTCCCAGCGGCTGCACGACCATGAACGGGATGCTCTGGGCCGACACGATGTCCGACATGGCCATGGAACCGGACAGCAGCACAATGGCCACCAGTGAGAGCACCACCGGCACTTCGTAGCTGATGAGCATGGCCACTCCCCGCATGGCGCCGAACATGGCGTAGCGGTTGCCGGAAGCCCAGCCGCCAGTGAAAATACCAAGGGTGGTCAGTGAGCCGATGGCCAGCACGTAGAGCACTCCCACGTTCAGGTCGGCCAGGGATGTCTTCCAGGCTATCGGGATCACGGCCAGGGACAGCAGCATCGGGAACACCATCAGTATCGGAACTGCGGTGAAGGCGAGCCTGTCCGCCGTGGCTGGAATCAAGTCCTCTTTGGTGAGGAGCTTGAGGAGGTCCGCAATGGGCTGGAGCAGACCGAACGGCCCCCACCGATTGGGGCCTCGCCGGTTCTGGACACGGCCCATCAGGCGCCTCTCGCCCCACACCAACACCGCGGCGCCCAAGAGGACCCCGTTGACCAGAATTAGGATAATGATGAAGCCGGACAGGAAGTAGTCCAGGGCGCACAGGTAGGACGGAAAGAACTCTCCGAAACCGTTGTATATCAGCCGGAAGAGGACGCTGTCATACAGGATGCTCCCAGGCTCTATCTGGCAGTTCATCGATCGACTTCACCCATGTTGATGTCTATGCTGCCCAGGGAAACGATCATATCCGCCAGCTTCCAACCCACCAGCAGTTCCTGGATTACTGTCAGGTTGAGGAGAGAAGGTGAACGTATCTTGCACCTGTAAGGGGAGATTCCTCCGTCGCTCACCAGATAGAACCCCAACTCTCCCTTGGGACCTTCCACCCGACCGTAAGCCTCGACGCCTTCCGGCGCCCTGAGCACCAGTGGGAGTTGGGTCCTCACCGGGCCTGGTTGTATCTGTTCGACGCACTGGTCGACGATGCGCAGACTTTGGCGCATCTCCTGCATCCGAACCCAGAACCGGTCCAGGTTGTCGCCGTTCTCACCCACGGGAACATCGAAGTCCATCCTGTCGTATACGTCGTAGGGTTCGGCCTTGCGCCAGTCCCAGGCGAGTCCGCTGCCCCGCATGACCGGCCCGCTGGCTGAACAGTTGATGACGTGGTCCAGGCTCAGTGTGCCCACTCCCCGTGTCCTGATCAGGATTATCTCGTTCTCGATGAGAAGCTGTTCCAGCTCCGAGATATACCCCGGCATCTCTGCCAGGAAATTGTTGAGCGCAGGCCAGAAGTCATCGGGCGCGTCGGCAAACACACCGCCCGGTCTCATGAAGCTCACAGTGATGCGCGCCCCGCACAGCATCTCGAACAGGTCTAGGATGCGTTCCCGTTCACGGAAGCAGTACATCAGAGGAGTCCCCAACGCGCCCAGGTCTTGGAGGAAGAACCCTGTGGCGACCAGGTGACTGGCGATTCTCTGGAGCTCGGCGGCGATCACCCTGAGGTACTGGCCCCGTTCCGGGACCTCAATGTCCATGAGTTTCTCAACAGCGATGCAGTAGGCCTGGTTGTTGGTCATGGATGCCACGTAGTCGAGGCGGTCCGTCAGTGTAATCACCTGGACGTAGTTGCGCTCCTCGGCCAGCTTTTCCGACCCCCTGTGGAGATACCCGAACACAGGTTCCACGTCCAATATCACCTCGCCGTCGAAGGTGACGCGCAGGCGAAAGACCCCGTGGGTTGAGGGGTGCTGGGGCCCTATGTTGACGGTTACCGGCTCAGTCCTTATGGCCATGCCGCTAATACTCCACCACGTCCTGAAAGTCCTTGCGCAACGGATGCCCGGGGAACCCTTCCCAGAGCATTATCCGTTTGTGGTTGGGGTGCCCGGGGAAGCGTATTCCCATCAGGTCCCAAATCTCCCGTTCCTGGTAGTCCGCTCCCTGCCAAACGTAATAAACGGACGGGATGGACGGCTCGTCGCGCCCGTATACCCTGGCCTTGACCACCGCGCTGCGGTTGTGGGTCAACGAGGTGATGTGGTACAGAGCCTCGAAATGGTCGACGTAGTCAACGGCGGAAATGGCGTTGAGGAAATTGAACTCAAGGCCCGGCTCTTCCTTGAGGAATTTCATTACGTCAACGATCCGTTCAGGCTCAACCCACACCGCTGTGTCGCCCACTTCCACGACCGCTCCTGGCAGCTTGTCCGCCAGACGTTGGGCCAACTCGCTGCCCGTGACGTGTTCGGTCATCTGTCCCCTGCCGGCTGTCCCTTGATGCTGTACCGCTTGATCTTCTCGTGGAGCTGCATTATCCCGTACAGCAATGCGTCGGGCCTAGGAGGGCACCCCGGCACGTAGACGTCCACGGGAACTATGTGGTTGACTCCCGGCACCACGCTGTAGTTGGAGTAGTAGGGGCCGCCGCTGGTGGCGCACACGCCCATCGATATGACCCACTTGGGCTCGCCCATCTGGTCGTAGATGCGACGTATGGCGGGGGCCATCTTCCACGTCACGGTCCCGGCCACAATCATCAGGTCAGCCTGGCGCGGGGTCGCCCTGAACACCTCCATGCCGAACCGTGCTATGTCGAACCTGCCCATCGCTGTAGCCATCATCTCGAAGGCGCAGCAGGCCAACCCGAAGGCCACCGGCCACAACGCCGACTTGCGGCCCCAGTTGAGCAGCGCATCCACCGAGGTGATCATGACGTTGCGGTCCAAGTCGTCCGGCACGTTGATGAGGGGGTCCGGGTAGGGGTCCAGGTGAGTCCGCCGCATGTTCTCGACGGTCCTGCCCTCGTCCAGGTCTAAGGGGCCTGTACGGGTGTAGAGAGGGCCATCGCCTTCTCCTAGGGTCGGAGTGCTCATTCCTTACCTCCACTCCAGGTCTTGCTTACGCCATGCGTAGACCCATCCGACTAACAGTATCAGGATAAAGACGCCCATCTCCGCCAGGGCGAACACTCCCAGCTTGTTGAACTTCACCGCCCAGGGAAAGATGAAGATGACTTCCACGTCGAATATGACGAAGAGCAGGGCGTACATGTAGTAGCGGAAGTTGAACTGCCCCCAGCGGCCGCCGATGGTCTGCATCCCGCACTCGTACACGTCCAGCTTGACGGGGTCGGGCTTCTGCGGGCGGAGACGGAGGCGGGCGAACAACGAGGAGGCCAGCAGCATGCTGGCGGGGACGATGAAGGCAACCACGGCCAGTATGAAAACCAGCCCGTACTGCCTGAAATAATCGTCGAGCATCGTCGAATAATGAGAATATTGAGGGTGGGTGGAAATCCGATGGGATGTTACCACAGGCCATATGTGAGCGCAAGCAAAATCGGGCGCCCAAATCGCCCGTCTTGTATGTCCGGCTGGGTGTCAATTTCTCCTTCTTACCTGGCGGGAGAAGGTTGGGATGAGGGGGAATGAGACCAGCTTTCCCCACCCCCGGTCGGAGCGCAGTTTAAGGTGGGCTGCCCTTATCCTACGACGAGAAGTAGAGCCTGACTAACTCTATCGCCTCGTCCCTGCCAATAGCTTCGTTAAAGTAGTCCGACACAGCCACAATGGCTTCGTCCCTGTCCATTGTTCCGTCAACGTTTGCGTCATATCCGCGAATCCCGCCGTCCAGGGTTTCGTCTAGGTTAGGAGGCACCATCACATCAAGCTTATCCAAAGAAAAGAGGTGTAGCGACGACTCCTGGAAAGTGAAGAGGAGTTGTGGAGGCCTGGCGAGGGTCTACGCGCGGAGATGCGCTAGGCGCCCCGGCCTTGGGACCTGGCCCAGGAGTCGCGCAGCGCTACAGTGCGGCTGAAGACCGGCTTGCCGGGTGCGGAGTCCGGGTCCATGCAGAAGTAGCCCTGACGTAGGAACTGGAACCTGTCGCCGTCGTGGGCCTCACCCAGGGACGCTTCCAGCCTGCACCCGGACAATACCTCAACCGACGCAGGGTTCAGGTCTTCTCTGAAGTCCCTGCCGTCCCTTCCTGGGTCAGCCTCCATGAAAAGGCGGTCGTAGAGACGCACTTCCGCTTCCAGCGAATGTTCCGCCGATACCCAGTGCGACGTGCCCCTCACCTTGCGCCCGTCGGGGCTGGAGCCGCCCCTGGACTCTGGGTCATAGGTGCACCTCAGCTCCGTAGGCTCTCCCGTCGCCGGGTTCGTCACCACGTCGGTGCAGGTGACCAGATAAGCGTGTTGTAGACGCACCTCGCGTCCCAGCGCGAACCTGTAGAAGTTTTTGGGCGGGTCCATCATGAAGTCGTCCCGCTCGATGTAGACCGTTTTGGAGAAGAGGACCTTTCTTACGCCGGCGTCGGGGTCTTCAGGGTTGTTGACCGCCTCCAACTCCTCCACCTGGCCCTCAGGGTAGTTTTCTATGACCAGCTTGAGCGGACGCAGCACGGCCATGCGACGAGGCGCTCTTGCGTTCAAATCTTCCCGCACCGAGTGTTCCAGCAGGGCAATGTCTATTACGTTGTCCCGCCTCGCCACCCCTACTTTGCGGCAAAAGTCCCGGATGGACTCGGGCGTATACCCCCTGCGCCGCAGCCCCGCAATGGTGGGCATTCGTGGGTCGTCCCAGCCTGAGACGTGGCCCCCTTCCACCAATTCGAGCAGCCGCCGTTTGCTCATTACCGTGTAGCTAAGGTTAAGACGGGCGAACTCCGTCTGACGGGGACGGCTGGGAAGGGGCAGGTTTTCGACAACCCAGTCGTACAAGGGTCGGTGGTCCTCGAACTCCAGTGTGCACAGCGAATGGGTGACATGTTCCAAAGCGTCGGACACGGGATGGGCGTAGTCGTACATTGGATACACGACCCACTTGTCACCCGACCGCTCGTGAGGGACCTTCAAGATCCGGTACAACACCGGGTCCCTCATGTTCAGGTTAGGGGAGATCATGTCTATCTTGGCCCTGAGCACGTGAGCGCCTTCGCTGAACTCGCCCTTGCTCATCCTGTGGAACAGGTCTAGGTTTTCCTCGACGGACCTGGTGCGATGGGGGCTGTCGATTCCCGGCTCGGTCAAGGTGCCCCGATATTCTCGAATCTCGTCCTGGCTAAGGCTGTCCACGTAGGCCTTGCTTTCTTTGATGAGCAGGACGGCCATCTCGTGCAGCCGGTCGAAGTAATCGGAGGCGTAGTACACGCGCTCGCCCCAGTCGAACCCCAGCCACCGCACGTCCTTCTGTATCGCCTCCGTGTATTCCTCGTCCTCCTTGGTGGGGTTGGTGTCGTCGAAACGGAGATTGCACCTTGCTCCGGGGATTTCCGCGGCAATGCCAAAGTTCAGGCAGATGGACTTGGCGTGGCCGATGTGGAGGTAGCCGTTGGGCTCCGGCGGGAACCGGGTGACGACCCTGCCATCGCCGACCCCGGACTCCAGGTCGTCGGCTATCATGTGCCGGATGAAGTCAGTGTAGTCGGCGTGGTCGGTAGTCATAGCAGGCTCACTCGCCGGTTGGGCTGGCAGCTCCGGCTGAAGCGGAAGTCCTGGCCTCTTTCAAAAGCTCCAAAGCGGAGTCGATGCGCCGGACACAGGTGTCCCGGCCTAGAACCTCCATCGTGTCGAACAGGGGAGGCGTGGCTTTTCGTCCGGTAAGCGCCGCTCTCAGGGCGCCAAAGAACCGGCGCCCGGACAGTCCAAGCTCTTCTCCGAGGGCCCGCAACTCCGTCTCCAAGGCGGCAGCGGTGTACGAGTCCATCGAACCGATCAGCTTGCAGGCGCTCTCCAGGGCGTGCTCCACTCCTTCAAATCCCAGAGACCGCTCGAACTCGCCCTCCTCGTACTCCACGTCCTTGAAGAAGTAGGCCACCCTGTAGGGGGCCTCGTCCAACTGCTTCATCCGTTCCTGAACCAGCGGAGCCACCCTGGACAGAAGTCCCCGGTCCACTGGGCCCAACTCCTTCTCGACGAAAGGGACCATCTGGTCGGTCAGGTCAGACACATCCATTTCCCGGATGTAATGGCCGTTCATCCACTGCAGCCGTTCCATGTCGAATATGGCAGCCGACTTATTGATTCGGTCGATGGAGAAGTTTTTCGTCAGCGTCTGCATGGACATCAGGTCCGTCTTGTCGTCCAGGGCCCAGCCGAGAAGGGCCATGAAGTTAATCATGGCATGGGGCAGGTAGCCCATGTCGCGGTATTCCAACAATGACGCTGCCCCGTGACGCTTGGACAGCTTGGAGTGGTCCGGGCCGTGAATCATGGGCAGGTGGGCGAACAGGGGCGGCTCGTATCCCAGGGACTCATACAATCGGACGTGCCTGGGAACGCTGGGCAGCCACTCCTCGGCCCGCATCACGTGGGTGATGTCCATTGCGTGATCGTCCACGACGCTGGCCAGGTGATACGTGGGAAAGCCGTCCGACTTGATGATGACGAAGTCTTCCTGGGTGTCGTTGTTCCAGGAGACGCGGCCCCTGACCAGGTCATCGACTTGTGTCTCTCCGCTCTGTGGCATTGCGAAGCGTACTACCCAGGTAGTTCCTTCTGATTCGTAGGACTTCCGCTGGGCGTCGGTCAGCTCTCTGCAGGCGCCGTTGTAGCCTCCCCTTAAACCTGCCTGCTGCTGCTCCTTACGCCGCCGGGCCAACTCTTCCACGCTGCAATAGCAGCGGTAAGCGGCTCCGTTCTCCATCAGCCTCTCCGACTCCGCCTGGTACAGCTCAAGCCGCTCCGACTGGAAGTATGGGCCGTAGCTGCCGCCGACCTCAGGTCCCTCATCCCAGTCCAACCCCAACCACCTGAGAGATTCTAGTATCTTGTCCAGCGAGCCTTCCTGCTGGCGGTCCTGGTCGGTGTCTTCCACTCTCAAAACGAAAGCGCCGCCGTCCCGCCTGGCCAGAAGCCAGTTGAATAGGGCGGTGCGGAGATTGCCTACGTGGGGATCTCCGGTAGGGCTGGGGGCGTATCTGACTCGTACCTTATCCAACTCTAAACATCTGTCTGCATTAGGGAATCAAGTTAACCTAGAGGCACCTTCAGGACACGATGTGGATTTTAGCATGAGCGGACGCCCGTAGGTCAGCCAGAACCGCCTCGAAATCGGCGGGAATGTCCGACGTGAACTCCACCCAGCCAGCGTGGGAAGGGTGATGGAACCCCAGGGCATGGGCATGCAGCAAGTGGCGGGCCGCTTGGGGCCATTTGGCTTTGGCGCCTCCGTACACCCTGTCCCCCACCAGAGGAGCGCCCAAGTGAGCAAGGTGGACCCGTATCTGGTGCGTTCTCCCGGTTTTAGGCAGGACTTCAATCAGGGAAAACCTCTCCTCACCGACGTCTATCCGCTCCACCGTACGATAAGCGGTAAACGCTTCCCTCCCATCCGAGACCACGGCCATGCGTTTTCTGTTACGAGTGTCTCTGCCTATGGGAGCCGAGACTTCCCCTTGTGGCGGCTCTATGGCGCCATGCACCAGGGCTGTATATCCCTTCACCACGATACGATCCCGGAACTGGTCCGTCAGGCTCCGATGCGCCTGGTCTGTCTTGGCGACTGCCATGAGGCCCGACGTGTCCTTGTCCAGCCTGTGGACTATTCCCGGACGCACCTCGCCTCCGATGCCCTTGAGGTCGCCGCACAACGACAGCAAAGCGTTCACCAGTGTATGAGCCGGATGGCCGGGCGCCGGATGGACGGTGAGACCAGCTGGTTTATCCACCACCATGAGAGCGTCATCCTGGTACACCACGTCCAGCGGGATGTCCTCGGCGGCCAGGTCAACAGCCTGGGGCGGCGGAATGGTCACCCGCAGCCGGTCTCCGGCATGGACTTTTGCTCCGGCTTTGGGCAAGGTGCCGTTGCGGAGCACGTGGCCTTGGTCTATCAGCTTGCGGATGCGGGAACGGGTCAACTCGGGCATTTCCCGGGCCAATTCCTGGGCGATGTAGGCGTCCAGGCGTTCTCGGTCCCCAGAGGGCGGTTTCTCCACGACAAAGTCCCTGGTCTTCACTCCTCTTCCATCCACTCCCTGACGCCGCAGTTCGTGCAACGCCAGCCTCCTAGCACGTCCACCATAGCGGCCCCGCACACGAGGCAAGGTTCGTTGGCGGTCTCATCCGGGTCAAGGGCGGTTACCGGACCATGCAAGTTCAGGGCTTCCGTCAGGTCAACTCTCGTCCTCTCGGCCGCTTTGCTGGTGGTCAGGAAAAGGTACCCCAGGACAAATATCCCGATCACTATGGAAGAGTCGGCGATGTTGAACACAGGCCAGGGTCCGATGTCTATGAAGTCCGTCACCTCGCCCATGCGCACCCTGTCAAACAGGTTCCCAGCAGCGCCTCCCAGCTGCATCCCCAAGCTCAGGCGCAAAGGAAAGCCGGAGAAGGGTTGCTTCTTGTACACAATAAGCAACACCCCTATGCCCACCAGGGAGGCGATTATCAAGAACATGGTCTGGTCGGGGAAGAGGCCAAAGGCGCTGCCCGTGTTGCTGGTGTGGGTTATTCTAAACAGCCCGTCTCTGGGAACGGATTCACCCAGGAACAGGTAGGCCCGGACGATGGCCTTGGTCACCTGGTCCAGACCGAACGCCAGGGCGAGGGGAAGCAGAAGAATGGGGTCGTTCCACCAAGAGGTGCGTTCGGGCCAGGAGACTTTTTTCTCTTGTTCTACTTGTTCTACGTGGTCCATCTGTTGATCGATAGTAGAGCTTATAGGTGGGCAGCCAGGAACGTGGCTACAGCTTCCGCCTGGAGGGATTCGTAACCCTCCCAGGAGTGGTCCGCGCCGTCGATGACGCTGAGCTGGGTTTCGGGGCCAAAGCCCGCGATCCGGCTTTCGATTCCATCGACGGGCGAAAGCTTGTCCTTTGACCCGGCTATTATCAACAAGGGAATCCGCCGCCACGAACCCGCCGACGTGAAAACGGATGGCGGAGGCGACGCTAGAACGGCCGCCTTGACCCGCTTCACTTTCGGAGCAGCGACAGCCGCCATGGATGCCCCGAAGGAATACCCTACAACGGCAATCCAATTTCGATCCACTCCGGGAAGTCTCCCCACAAACTCCAGGGCCGCTTTCATGTCCTGTGGTTCGGCTGTTCCATTGGTGAACTCTCCCTCGCTCTCGCCAACGCCTCTGAAGTTGAACCTGAAGGCGGCGAAGCCCGCCTCCACCAACTTGGCGGTGGCGTTCAGGACCAACGGACTCTCCATGGTCCCACCCAAGTGAGGATGGCCGTGTCCTACGACGACTCCAGGGAACGGGCCTTGGTCACCCGAAGGCGACGCTAGGACTCCTTCCAGCATCAGACCCTTGCTTTTGAATCCTATGGCTGTCTGGCGCATACGCTCCTCATAGCCCATCTTAGGAGCAGCCCAAGTGTTTGACAAGAAGTCCAGGCGTGGATATAGAATGTCCCAGCGGTAGACGCCGCGTATATCTTTGCCCCATAAACCTAAAGACAGGGCGCATAGACCATGTCGAATAAAGTCATAGACCTCAGAAGCGACACCATAACTCATCCCACCGAGGAAATGCGCCGAGCCATGGCATCGGCGGAGGTGGGCGACGACGTATACGGCGAGGACCCTTCCATGAACAAGCTGGAAGAGATGGCGGCGAGACTGATGGGCAAGGAAGCCGCCCTTTTCACGGCCAGCGGCACCATGAGCAACTTGATTGCCGCCCTCACCCACTGTCGCAGAGGGGATGAGATTGTAATGGGCTCCGAGGCCCACATGATGTGGAACGAGGTGGCGGGAGCGGCGACCCTGGCCGCCGCCCAAGTCCGCACAGTCCCCAACGACGACATGGGCCGTATAGACCCCCAGACCCTCGACGACATAATCCGAACCGGCGGCAACATCCAGTACCCGCCCACCGGGCTGGTATGCCTGGAGAACACCCACAACCGCTGCAACGGCGGAGTCCTGGACGCGGCCCTGACCAAGTCGCTGGCCGACGTGGCTCACTCCCACGGAGTCCCGGTGCATCTGGACGGCGCCCGCATATTCAACGCCTCGGTTGCCCTGGAAGCGCCTGCCAGCTCCCTTGTGGAGGACGTGGACGACGTGTCCTTTTGCCTTTCCAAGGGGCTGAGCGCCCCCGTGGGTTCCCTGATTTGCGGCAGCCGGGAGTTCGTAGACAGGGCCAGAAAGTGGCGCAAGATGATAGGCGGCGGGATGCGGCAGGCCGGAGTCCTGGCAGCGGCTGGCATCGTGGCCCTCGACACGATGATTGACAGGCTGGCCGAGGACCACGTCCACACCCGCAGGCTGGCCGAGGGTCTGGCCAACGTGAAGGGCCTGTCCGTTGACCCGGACATGTTCCCCACGAATATAGTATTCGCCCAAGTGGAGCCAAGCCTGGGCGCTGCCCAAGCGCTGGTCGGCCGCCTCGCTGAGGCTGGCGTGCTTGTATCCTATCCGGGCGACAACCGGGTCAGGATGGTGCTCAACCGCCACGTGGACGACCGCGGTGTGGACGAGGCGCTGCACCGGGTCTCACAGGCTTGCGGACAAGCGCTGGCAGGCCCTTAGAGTCAACGTTTATAATGGCGCCCGACGCCCACGGGACCGACTAACTTAACTATAA
Source organism: Dehalococcoidia bacterium (assembly GCA_965224415.1). Lineage (GTDB taxonomy): Bacteria > Chloroflexota > Dehalococcoidia > Lucifugimonadales > JAGWBF01 > DAOUJI01. Next base: position 936,614 of record CBDCZB010000004.1, read on the forward strand.
ACGACAAGGAGCAACCAATGCCCGAAGATTTCGTAAAAGCGGCGCAGACCGGCGAGGTGCTTCCCGGCAAGATGAAGGTCGTGGAGCTGGGAAGCGAAATTATCCTCTTGGTGAACGTCAACGGCACGGTCCACGCAATAGACGACACCTGTTCCCATGCTTACGCCTCTCTTTCTGAAGGCGAACTGGAAGGGTCGGAGTTGGAATGTCCCCTCCACGGGGCCATGTTCGACTTGACCACGGGCCAGCCTCAGACGCCGCCCGCCGAGGAACCTATAACCGTCTACCAGGTCAAAGTGGACGGCGACGACATCCTGGTAGGCCCCCCCGCCAGCTAGAGCCAGCATCGCCGTAACCTGCGCTAGTCATCTCGGATAGCGTCCAGGGCTGGGCATAGCGTAGAATAACCTTGACGCTCCTAGTACTGAACCAAATCAGGATTGGCAGGGATAGAGGCGATGGAGTTTGCGTCTGGCGTCTTGGGCAGTGAACCGCCAGTTAATGGTAGCTCCTATCGCGTTCCGCTCTGACACGCAGGCGCTGACGGCTCTTTCCAGGCTGTCCTCATCTCCGTTGCGTCCGCGCAGGCAGGCCCGGGCCAGCACGCTGAACTCGATCTCCGCCATATTCAGCCAGCTTCCGTGCTTGGGAGTGTGGTGCAACTCCAGCCGCTTGGCGATGCGCCGGGCCTCGGCCGCCGGGAAAGTCTCGTAAAGCGAGGCCATCCGATGCGTGTTCAGATTGTCGAGAACCAGCCGAATCACCGGGACATCGGGGTAGGCCTCATCCACCAGCCACCGCATCTGCTGAGCGAAGTCCTGCATGGTGCGTTGCCGGGTTATCGCCACGTGGCGCCAGCCCCGGCGAGGCTCACAGGTGAGGAACAGGTTGCGCGTCCCTCCCCGCTGGTATTCGTAGTCCTCACGCCTCGGCCTCCCAGGCTTTGCCGGCAGCGGTTCCCTCACGTCGGCCAGCAACTGGGTGGAGGTCTCGTCAAAGCAGACCACCGGCCTCTGCGGATCGTAGGGCTCGGCGTAGAGATCCAGCACGTCCTCCATGGCCGCCACGAACTCTCCACCTACCTTGGGGATGCACCATTGTTTCTTGAGCCACGGCTTGAGCGTGTTTTTTTTAGCCGCAGGCGGACCGTCTCGGGAGATAAAGACTCCACCAATCCCAACTCCACCACCTTGCCCGCCAGGGCCCGCATGGTCCAGTGGTCATGACCGTCGGGCACCGGGCTGCAGGCCAAGGCTATCAGGTGGGCCTCCACCCTTTCATCCACCTTTCTGGGCCGGTTGACCTGGTTATGGTGCCTCAGCACCTCGTCCAGTCCTTCCTCGGCATACCGCCGCTTGGTGCGGAACACGGTCCGCTCCGACACGTCCAGTGCGGTGGCCACCTGGGGGGCGGTCCAGCCCTCATCTATCTTGATCAGGATGCGGGCCCGGGTAATCGCCTGTGCGGAACTCCTCCCAGCCCTGATCATCTTCCTGAGCCGTCCCTTTTCCTGTGTTGCCAGCCGGACTCCGTACTTCTCCTGCACCATGACCACCTCACATCCCACAACCCTTCGTCTATCCCCAAGGTAGCATCCTGTCTGGGCTCACGTACTAACTGACAATGCCAGATTGGCCGAATACTAGCCAGGAGGATGCCGTTATGCTGGATGACTTGGTGCAGACGATCGAAACGCTAAAACAGCGTGTCAAAGACCACAGAAGCGACATCGAGAACTACGAGAGCCGCACCCGGGTAACTCTGATAGACCCCCTGCTGTGCGCTTTGGGCTGGGACGTTTCCGATGGGAACTATATACTTGACTAGCCACACTGGATGATGTAGAATAGGTGCATGAAGGAGCGCACCATGAACGCATCGACCAGCATCTACGAGTTCTTACAGCAGTTCCCAGACGAGGACGCGGCGACAGCCTTCTTCGAGTTGCGACGCTGGGGGAGCGAGCCTTACTGCCCACATTGCGGCTCTCTGTCCACGTCGGCGATTGAGAACGGCCAACCCATGCCCTACCGTTGCCGAGACTGCCGGAGGCATTTCAGTGTTCGGACGGGTACCGTCTTGGCCGATAGTAAGGTGCCGCTCCACAAGTGGCTCATGGCGATCTACATGCTCCACACTGCCCGTAAAGGGGTGTCGAGTCCCCAAATGGCCCGTGAGCTTGGAGTCACTCAGAAGACAGCATGGTTCCTGAATCACCGCATTCGGGCAGCGATGGCCCACCGGGGCGGGCTGTTCGGCGGCGAGGTCGAAGTGGACGAGGCTTACATCGGCGGCAAGGAGCGCAATAAGCACGAGAGTAAGCGGGAGCACCTAGGTCGCGGGCCAGTCGGCAAGCAGGCCGTCATGGGCATCCGACAGCGGGAGAACGGGGCTGTGCGCGCATTCCCAATCCCTGAAACTGACAGGGTGCACCTTCAGTCTGCCATCGTCGAGAACGTCAAGCGGGGTTCGACCGTCTACAGTGACTCCCATCCTGCCTATGCCGGGCTTCGGGGCTACACCCACGAGAGCGTGGCCCACAGTGCAGGCGAGTACGTACGCGGGATGGCCCACACCAATGGCATAGAGTCGTTCTGGGCTTTGCTCAAGCGGGGATACATAGGCACCTACCACTACATGAGTACCAAGCACCTCCACCGCTACGCGGACGAATTCGCATACCGGCAAAGCGAGGGTATAGACAACAACATCTGGACCTTGGCCTCGACGATAGACGGGATGGTCGGGCGGAGGTTGACGTACCAGGAGTTGATAGCATGACGGCACTCTATGGTCGCTTCGACGAGATGGTTGACGCGCTACTAGCTCCGCCACTCGGAGACGTTCATGGACGACTACGCTGTGCGGATTTGTTCTGCGGGATTGGCGGGTTTCATGTTGCCGCCAGGAACGCAGGACTGGACGTGGTGTTCGCTTGCGATATTGACAAGGATGCCCGCAAAGCCTATGCCGCCAACTTCGATTTGCATCCCGAAGGGGATATCACAGCCGTTCGCATGGACGATGTGCCCGACTTCGACCTGTTGCTAGCTGGGTTCCCCTGTCAGCCGTTCAGCATCATTGGGAGTCAACGTGGATTCGCCGACCCACGCGGCGGGCTGTTCTTCGAGACGTTACGCTTTATACGCGCACGGCGGCCCCAGGGCATCATCCTGGAGAACGTCAAGCAGCTATCGACTGCCGACAGGGGGCGGGTACTCCGTCGTATCCTCGACGACCTGGAGGCCATGCAATACACCGTGGACTGGCGCGTTCTGAATGCCTGGGACTTCGGGTTGCCCCATAAGCGGGAGCGGACTATCATCGTTGCGACGTTGCCCCATCTGGCCTTTCCCTGGCCCGAAGAGGCGGCCCCCATGCATCCGCTGGCGGACGTGCTGGAGGATAAGCCAAATCCCAAGACCTTCGTGTCGGACGCAATCAGGGAGAAGCGACACCGGCAGCATACCGCCGAGGGCTCGCCGATGATCTGGCACGAGAACAAGGGCGGGAACGTATCGAGCCATCCGTGGTCGTGCGCACTTCGGGCTGGAGCGTCACACAACTACCTGCTGGTGGACGGGAAGCGCCGGTTGACCTCGCGGGAGATGCTGCGGCTCCAGGGGTTCCCCGATGAATGGCGCATCGTTTGCAACGACGCTCAGACGCGAAAGCAGGCGGGGAATGCCGTACCCGTCCCGATGGTGCAAGCTGTGATTGAAGGAATGGTGAGCATCCTTGACAGAACCGCGGTTGCGGGGCAGCGAGCCTCGCGGTAGAGGGCCTTACCCACTCGGGCAAATCCCCGATGCCGTCTTGATAGAGCTCGGCAAGCAGATTGTTCACCGGCTCGCGATTGGGCATGGCGACATCAGCGGGGAGGACTTCGGGACGGTGTTTGCTCGGGCTGTGGGCGGCGTACACCGCTCAAGGCCCATTGGCCTCTCGGACGTGGAATGGAACGGGTGCGCGTGGTCTGTGAAGACCGTCAACGCATCGCGACCATTTACTCAACGCCGGGTCCGGCTCATATCGGGGCGCAACTCGCCGGACTACTCCCTTGGCATCGAGAACCCGCACGCTAATCCCGACGCGACGGGCCATGCTGTATTGGCGATCTGGAACAAGCGCGTCAATGAGGGGATGGACGAACACGAGGACCTACGCATTGCCGTGCTGGTGCGGAACATAGACGTTCGGGAGTTCGTCCTGTTCGAGGGTGAAGCACAGCGATTCGTGCCTGACGACTATGGGTGGGCCTTCAACCGAAACAACAATCTGGAAGGACGCAACAAGGTGACGGGAGAGCACTGTTTCACCTGGCAGCCGCACGGGAGCCAGTTCACCATCATACGCGACGTGCCAGGGTCTGCGCGGCAGTTCAGCATCAGGCCGAATGTCCCACTGGTAGACCCGTCGGCTATCTTAGGGTATGTGCGGTACCGTGACGACTGGATTGACATTCACGGCTAGCTATGTATATAGTTCCCTTTCCGATCCAGCTATCGTTCAAATCGAACCCAAGGGACCCGGTGGTTGGGCAGACTACGCCTTATTGGGCAGCAATGCGAAAACGGTCGTTATCTTCGTAGAGGCCAAGAGACTTTCGGTAAAAGACACTCCCATCACACAGACGGTCGGCTACGCAGTTAGCGAGAACATCGAGAACAACGCCAACGTCCGCTATTGCGCCTCGACCAACGGCGACACTTGGGAGGTGTACGACATCACAGCACAAAAGTCTGTGATGAAAGCTTCCATTGCCACGGACGATGCCGCAAAGTGCGCCCTAAAATTCCTGAGCCTATGGCGGCGAAGCATGGCTGACGGCGTTTTCGACACTGCTATTGACCCGGTAGTTGCCCCAGTAGTAATTGTAGACCCGACGCCAGTAGATCCCGATCCGCCCTCGCCTCAGCCTCCGTCACCGGATTGGACACCCCTCAACGGGAACTTCGAAACCACCGGTTGCCCTGCCCCCACGGCCATCATGTTACCTGACGGTCAGCAGGTAGTCCTAACCCCAGCAAAATGGATTCGAATTCTGGTTGAAACGGCTCTGTGGCTGCACCGTTCGGGTTCACTAACCAAAGAAAATTGCCTAATCAAATCTGGCGTAGGCAAAAATTCCAAACGGTACATATTAAGTGTCGACGGGAAACATCAGGGTGGAAATCCGTTCAAGAGCCCCATTCTTTTACCCAGCACGGACATCACACTAGAAGCGAACCTCTCCTCTAGTGCGATAATCCGCAATACTCAAATTTTGCTGCATAGTTTCGGGCAAGACTCCTCACAGATCTTTCTCAAACTTGCGTAGTCAATAGTCCTTGGAGACCCGAACGTGCTGGTTTCAGGTCTCCGCCAGAACGAAGGATGGACTCCGACATCCCCGCCCCAGGTTTGACACCTATATTCCGCGTCAATAGAATGCCCTAAACCAGTCCCCGGGGAATGCCGCAGTCCCTTCCTGACTAATCAAAGCGGCATCGGCTACAGGGGGTCCTTTGGCTCAGAGCTACGATTACATCATCCTGGGCAGCGGGATAGCCGGCCTGAACACAGCCCTGCTTGCCAGGGAACACGGCTCTGTGGTCATTCTCACCAAGGGGAAAATCGACGACTGCAACACCCGGTACGCCCAGGGGGGCATCGCCGCCGCCGTGGGAGACCAGGATTCCCCGGATCTGCACATGCAGGACACCCTGGCAGCCGGAGCCGGTCTCTGCGACACCGAGGCCGTGAGGGCGCTCACCACCGAAGGGCCGGGCCGCATCGCCGACCTGATTCAGCGAGGGGTGCCCTTCGACACCATCCACGCCGAAATATCCCTGGCCAAAGAGGGCGCCCACAGCGTAGCCCGAGTTCTCCATGCCGGAGGCGACGCCACCGGACAGCACATCGAGCTTACCCTCGCCCAGGCGGTCAGGGACGCAGGGATCGAGGTCCTGGAATACTCCCTGGCCACCAGCATCAACGTGGAAAAGGGCCAGGCCCAGGGAGTCGAGGCGCTGGACACCCATACCGGTCGCAAGGACGTCTTTGAAGGCCGATTTGTTGTAGTGGCAACCGGAGGAGGAGGCCGCGTCTACAACAACACCACCAACCCGGAAGTCGCCACAGGGGACGGTGTAGCCCTGGCATTCCGCGCCGGCGCCCAGGTGATGGACATGGAGTTCTACCAGTTCCATCCGACGGCCCTGCGCATGGACGGAGTCCCCACTTTTCTCATATCCGAGGCCATGAGAGGCGAGGGAGCCATCCTGCGGAACGCGGAGGGCCAGCCCTTCTTGAAGGACCACCATCCTATGGCCGAACTAGCCCCCAGGGACATCGTGGCCAGGGCTATATTCAACGAGATGGGACGCATTGGAGCGGACCACGTGCTCCTGGACGTAACCCACCTCCCGGCGGAAGCGGTGCGCAACCGCTTCCCCACCATATTCAGGTTCTGCCTCGACCATGACCTGGACATCACCGTATCCCCCATACCGGTGGCTCCGGCGGCCCACTACATGATGGGAGGCGTGAAGACCAACGTGTGGGGAGAGACCACCATCGACCGGCTCTTTGCGGCGGGGGAGGTCGCGTGCACCGGCGTCCACGGGGCCAACCGCTTAGCCAGCAACTCCCTGCTGGACACCTCAGTATTCGCCAGGCGCGTGGTCCAAAGAAGCCTGGAGGCTCCTTCTCTCCGTGACCGCGACAGGACCACGAGGGCGGAGATGACCGTCGCTCTGTCGGATTCCTCTGATTCGGCTCCCGGCGCTAAGGAGCCAACGCTGCAGGGCGTCCAAGAGCTGATGGGCAGCCTGGTGGGAATGGTGCGCAATCGTGACGGGCTCAGCCAAGCGGTCACTTCCCTCTCCGGATGGACCCAGAGCCAGAGGGAACCCACAGACCGCGTCAGCCACGAACTGGCCAACCTGACTCTACTGGGACATCTGATCTCCCAGTCGGCGCTTATCCGGGAGGAGAGCCGGGGCGCCCACTTCCGAGACGACTTCCCCAAGCCGTCACCCCAGTGGCTCAAGCACATCGTTCTTTCCAACACCCAGGCCAGCGGACAGGGCTGACGCCCCCGGCGCCATGACTCCCGACGTCAGGCCCGCGTCTCTGGACGACCTGGAAGCCCTCGTCAGCTTCAACGCGTCAATGGCCCTGGAGACCGAGGGCAAGACCTTAGACATGGAACTCCTAAGGCAGGGGACCAGGGCGGTCTTTGATTCCTCTGAACGGGGCTTCTACCTGGTGTCGGAAGCGGACGGCTCGCCCGTCGGGTCGCTGCTCGTTACCTACGAGTGGAGCGATTGGCGCAACGGCTGGTTCTGGTGGATTCAGAGCGTCTACGTGAGACCTGAGCGGCGCAGGATGGGAGTCTACTCGGCGATGCACCGCTGGATTATCGACACCGCCAGGGCCAAGCCCGACGTATGCGGGGTCCGGCTCTACGTGGACCGCAACAACGCCGCCGCCAGGGAGACCTACCGGAGCCTGGGCATGGGCGAGTCCCATTACGACATGTTCGAGGACGACTTCGCCTTTCCCGCCCACGACTAGCCTCCAGGGTGGGCAATACGGCTCCAGCGCCGCTATAATTGGGCCGGTCATCCCCGGCACATACGACGGAGGGACTTATGGGAAGAATGGACGGCAAGGTGGCCATCATCACGGGCGCGGGCAACGGCATGGGCGCCTGTGAAGCCGAGCTTCTGGCCCGGGAAGGGGCCAAGGTGGCTGTGACCGATATCCGTGAAGACGACGGCATGGCCGTGGTGGAAGGCATAAGGAGATCGGGAGGAGACGCTGCCTTTCACGGATTGGACGTCACCGACGAAGAGGCTTGGAAATCGGTGATTGACCAGGTGGTGGCTGCATACGGCAAGCTCAACGTCCTGGTGAACAACGCTGGCATAAGCAGTTTCGCTTTCGACGACACGATGGGTTCCAACGAATGGGACGTTTTTATGGCTATCAACGCCAAAGGGCCGTTCCTCGGCGTGAAACACTCGGTCCCGAAGATGAAAGAGGCCGGAGGAGGCTCGATAGTCAACATTTCCTCCATCGCAGGCATCACCGGCTCGACTTTGGGCCATCCTGCCTACAACAGCTCCAAGGGAGCCGTGCGTCTTTTCACCAAGGCCATGGCGGCGCGCCTGGGTAGAGACAATATACGGGTGAACTCGGTCCACACGGGCCGGATGCCCCCCATGACGTCCGGCCGGTACGAGGCCCAGCAGGATGAGCTGAACGAACGTCTGACCATGGTCCCGCTGGGCAGGATGGGTCGGGTGGAGGAAGTGGGCTATGCCGTCCTCTTCCTGGCGTCTGACGAGGCCTCATACATCACTGGATTGGAATTGCTGGTGGACGGAGGGTTCACCGCCGTATAATCGCCGCAAGTCCCCCAAAACCCCCTCTCCCTCTGGGAGAGGGTTGGGGTGAGGGTGAACAGATCGAAAGCGGAGGCAGCAAGATATGGGTAGATTGGACGGGAAGGTCGCCATAGTCACGGGAGGCGCCAACGGTCAGGGCGCCATGGAATGCCGGATGTTCGCCAACGAGGGCGCCAGGGTCATTATTGCCGACATCGCAGGCGAAGAGGGCCAGAAGCTGGAAGCCGAAATAAACGAGGCCGGCGGGGTCGCGACGTTCATGCGCCTGGACGTGACCAACGAGGAGAACTGGCAGAAAGTCGTGGACGACACAGTCGCCAACCATGGGCGGCTGGACATTCTGGTCAACAACGCCGGTCTGTCATCAACTTCGGTGACGGACTTCAACAGCCTCGACGGCTGGGAGAAGATCAGTGACGTGAACGCCAAAGGCGTGTTCCTGGGCACCAAGACCGTAGTGCCCAAAATGCGGGACGTCGGAGGCGGTTCCATCGTCAACATCTCGTCCATATACGGCCTTGTCGGGTCCCCGTCGGGCCACCCCGCCTACCATGCGTCAAAAGGAGCGGTGAGGCTCTTCACCAAAGCGGCGGCGGCTCGGTACGGACCAGACAACATACGCTGCAACTCCATACACCCGGGCAGGATGCCCCCGATGGTCTCCGGCGACAAAGAGTGGTACTGGTCTCAGGACGCCATCTGGCAAGCCAGGATTCCTCTCCGTAGGAACGGGCGCACGGATGAGGTTGCATCCGCCGTGCTGTTCCTGGCCTCCGACGAGGCCTCCTACGTCACCGGAGCGGAGATACCCGTCGACGGCGGGTACACCTGCCAGTAGTCCTGACAGGAGCAAGCAATGGGCAGACTCGACGGCAAAGTGGCGATAATAACAGGCGGCGGCAACGGAATGGGAGCCGCCGCTTGCGTCCTGTTCGCGAAAGAAGGCTGCAAGGTTGCCATATCCGACAGGCTGGAGGACGGCGGACGCAGCGTGGAGAAGCAAATCAGCGAGGCGGGGGGCGACGCGTTTTTCGTCCACATGGACGTGGCCAGCGAGGAGGACTGGAAGCGCGCCGTAGATGAGGTCGTCCGCCGTTACCGCAAGCTCAACGTCCTAGTCCAGTTCGCAGGACTCAGCGGCACCATATACCAAGACCACTACGACTCCGACGGTTGGGACCGCTACATGGCGATCAACGCCAAGGGCCCGTTCCTAGGCTTCAAATACTGCTACCCCAAAATGAAAGAGGCAGGCGGAGGCTCGGTAGTCAATTGCGGCTCCCGCTTTGCTCTGGACGGTTCGCCCGGCAGCCACCCTGGGTACCACGCTTCCAAGGGCGCCCTGCGGCTGTACACGAAGGCCATTGCCTCCAGGCACGGGCCGGAGAACATCCGGGCAAACTGCCTTCACCCGGCCAGGATGCCTCCCATGACCACCTCAGACACCACCTCTGCTAAGACAACCCAGGAGATGTTCCCGGTTTCGTCCATACCCATGAGGCGGCCCGGCACACGGGACGAGGCGGCATGGGTAGCCCTCTTCCTGGCCTCGGACGAATCGTCCTACATCACGGGCATAGACTTCCCAGTGGACGGCGGCCTCAACGCCATCTAAGGCGTCTGCCACGGCGTCGTGTAGGTGGTTAGTCAAATGACCAGCTGTGCATCTTTGGGCCGGGCCTTGCCTCCGTGGACCGAGGGTTCCGCACACCACTTGGCAGCCAGCCGCCGCACACCTTCATAGACGCTTTCGTCCAAACCCAGCAGATCGCAGACCACGCGCCTGTCGAGCAAAGCACGGTTGGGGTCGGCGTCGGCCAGGTAAGCAAGCATTAGCTCCTTGGCCCTGAACTCCTCAAATATCTCCTGTGCTGTGACCAACTGCTCCTCGCTCAAGGCCCTGAAGTCCAGAACGGGCAGGGATTCAGCGGATCGGATGGTGGTCTGTCCGCGTCCTGCATCTTGGCGGCTTGAATGCCACCAATATAGAAGCATGCCCAATGTGCTGTTACCCCATATATTGAAGGCATAATCAAACGAGGCGACATCAAATTTTACGTTTGGCCAAGCGCGTCCGCCTAAACTTACAAAATCGGTGAATGCGACCCCTAGCGGTTGGGAATTGAACCGAAGCTCAATGTTTAGGTGCGCCCGGATAGCAGTAGCCCAAGCCTCATCTGCCTTAGCTTCCATACCTGGGCGCACCTGCAACGAGGCGTCGGGAATGCACACCATTCTAGATTCCCGCTTTGCGTCATGGTTCCATAGAGCGGGGTATGTAGCGGTAGGGCTGGGTGCTGCCTTGTTAAACGCTCCACGCGGTGGAGGGCCGTTGATGTCTCGATGGACCAGCCCAAGTTCGCCGATCGAGCTGAGTACGTCCACGTCTAATTCTATGGCTGCAGGGCTGCCAGGAAGCCACAACCTGGATTGTTCCAAAGCATACGCTGTTTGAGCCAGGGAATAATCCGAAAGGCGCACCGCACCCCAAACATGCCCACTCAGTTGACATGGTGCGGTCATCATTTCACCTGCTAACTCACTACCGACTACCAAAGAAGTGCCGCCGTATGGCCCGTCCTCGATCTGCCGGATGTGATCGCCTTCTACGATGTTTTTCCCTATTTCTCTCGCGGGAGCTAACCCTTGCGGACGACTCTTTAGAGATATGAAATTCCCCCTTTGCGGTGGACTCCCAGGTCTTTTGAGTTTGCGGGCGATGATCAGGCATTCTCCTAAGCCAGTATCTGCCGAGAATGACATATCACTGATATGTTCACGAGCGATGCTAAGCACTGTCAAATCTGTGTAATGATGGGCTAACATCTGCCTAAGGCCTCTCCAGGATAAACCGGCGGTGGCAACCAAGGGCAAAACCAGTGCTAGGACACCACCGGGCTTGAGCTTGCGGTCCGCCAGGGCAGCGAAAGCTGAGGCCATGCCAGCGTTGCCGTGGTAGCAGGTGTCCTTTCCTAGTTGGTTAATGCGCTCGCCCATCGCCGTCTGGTCAGCAGGAGTGGCGTCATAAGCTGCAAAGGCCGGGTTCGTTATATCGGTATGGACGCCACCGTGGTTCGTGGCTCGGGTGAACGGCGGGTTCATTATCACGAGGTCGAAACCCTTGTCAGGGACGTCTGCAATTACGTAGGCGGCGGTCTCCTCTCCTATGCTGCTGGTGCGCAAGGCAGGGTCACTGGTGTTGAACAATGCCCCTGTCGCTGATGACTGCAACAACTCCAGAGAGCCAATGGAGACACTGCCGTCTTGTTGGCGGCCATAGGGGAGGGTGTAAAGTCGGGAGCGGAAGAATTTCACGGACGGCTGGACACCCGACAAGGTTGAGCCTGTGATGTGGATTGCCGAGGGCATTACGTCACAGCCGAAGAAAGCGTCTTCCATCATCACCTGATGCAGTCCGGCTGGGTCGCCTCCGACGCCCTCGTGAAGGGCCGCTATCTGTTCGTAGACCGCCGCAAGCAAGGCGCCTGTTCCACAGGCGAAGTCGCCTATGCGCAGATTCCCGATGGCTTTGGGGTCCGACCAATCAATGTTCTCCATCTTCGCCACGGCCAGCCTCGCCAGAAGCGCGGCCGAGGCCGGGAGGGTGTAGAACGTGGCCAAGTATTTGCGGTCAGCGATGAGACGCTGAAAGATGCGCCCGGTCAGGTCGTGGGCACTGGTGATGCCGGCGGCATTCACCTCTCCGACGGTGTATTGCAACGTCCTCAGAATGTTGGCGGCGGCGCCCGACGGAAGCTGTGTGAGGATGTCCTTGCCAATGGCGAAGATAGGCCAATAGTTTACGCCCAGTATTTCGCCCCACGCTGCCAACGTATCATCCTGTGGATTGGCTACGTCCGGGCCACACACCTGTCTAGGCGGTTTTACTCCGTCGTGCATTCCGGCGATCCGCTCGTGAAACACCAGAGCATTGGCGATAATGGCGCCAGCCATGCGGCGGGTCTGCGGCACATTGACCATGCCAAGCAGGCGGGCGATGGATGCTGTGACCCCGGACTGCGATTGGTCCAACTCGTCTAACATCACAGCCGCCCGCTCGATGCCTCTCTCCAAAGCGTCTGCCGCCCTGTCCACAGCAAGCTGGGGCACTGACACCAAGCGTATAATGTCCGCGAGGTCCTCAACGGAACCTTCCAGCCATCCTGATTCAGGGAAGCGGGCGACGTTTTGAATTTCCTGGATCGGAGTCCCGCTATACTTCTCCACCGTAAGTACGCAATAAGACAGCCGAGAGTTGCGCAGCACTACGGACAGATCGTCTGCGTCACCAACCTCCTCAGGGTAGCGCAGAGCGACTACCGCCTCGATGGGGCGGGAATGCCCTGTTACAGCCAAGCCCAGACGGGACCTAGCTTCTCCTTCCACTGTGTAGGCGGGCATGTACTCTGCTTCTATTACCACCGGAGAACGGTCCTGAGCTGTAATCAAGATATCGGGTTGCAGGCCAGGTTGGTTCTGGATGACCTGAGTGTGTTCGGAGCGCACTTCGCTGGCGAACAACTTCCCTTGGAGGATGGTTCCAAGGGCATTGTTGGCGCTCGGTTCGGTCTGGTGAGGCATACCGGCTATTTTACTCCACGCTGTCCTCTTCCGCCAAAAGGCCGATGTCACTGGTTGCCATCCGTTCAACCTGTTTTGGACAGTGTGGCGTTGCGGCTTTGGTATATAATCCCACTGCTAAGACATACGCTAAGGTCGGGAGGCCGAGATGAGGGTTATCTACAGACTCCACACCGAAAACATGAAGGGCGTGGCCGAGGAGGCCAAGTGGGCGGAGGACATAGGCTACGACGGTCTGTCGTCTCCGGAGACGGCCCACGACCCCTTTCTGCCCCTGATGTTGGCCGCCGCCGCAACGGAACTGGTGACGCTGGAGACCAGGGTCGCCATCGCCTTCCCCCGGTCGCCTATGGTGACGGCGTATGCGTCCAGGGACCTGCACGACTTCTCCGATGGCAGGTTCCAGCTGGGTATTGGCACCCAGGTGAAGGGTCACAACCTGCGCCGTTTCTCCGTCGAGTCGTGGCGCTCTCCTGGCAAGCGGTTGAAGGAATACGTAGAGTCAGTGAAAGCGATATGGGACAACTGGCAGAACGGCGGCAAGCTGGACTACCACGGCGAGTTCTACAACTTTAGCCTGATGACCCCCTTCTTCAGCCCTGGACCCAGCGAATTTGCAGACCCCAGGGTATACATCGGAGCGGTCAACGGTTTCAATTGCCGAGTGGCCGGTGAAGTGTGCGATGGCCTGATGCTCCACAGCCTCAACTCGAAGCGCTACCTCAACGAGTTCATCGTGCCCAACGTGGAGAGCGGGGCCAAGAAGGCCGGAAAGGAACTAAAAGACGTCCGGATCAGCGGAGGAGGCTTCATCATTACCGGCCCAAGCCAGGCCGACGTAGACGCCAAGCGGCAGGGTGTAAAGCGCCAAATTTCCTTCTACTCCTCCACCCGCACCTACTTCCCGGTGCTGGAGGCGCACGGTTTCGAGGAGATAGGCCAGAGGCTTCACGAGATGTCGTTGCGGGGAGAATGGGACGACATGCCCGGCCAGGTGAGCGACGAGATGCTGGACACCTTCGCCATAATGGGGGACTACGAGGACATCGCGGGCCAGATAAAGGAACGCTACGGCGAGCTGCTGGACAGCGTCTCCTTCTCCATGGAAACCAAGACACGCGACGACGAACAAATCCTGAAGCGCATCCTGGCCGAACTCAAGTCGGAGTAATCAGGCGCCCTTCGGAACACTACACAGGCAGCGCCTGTTCAGTAGCTCCGGGCGGAAGTTCCAGGTCCCATGTGTTCATGTTGATGGCCAGCACGGCGTAGGTCCCCATCAGGTTCACCAGGGTCATAAACCCTCTCAGCCCCAGCAAGGACATGCCCGCTTCAAAGGTCTCCTGGCTGACCTTGCGGGTGCGGAAGAACTCCCTGGCCAGGTTCACCACCAACGTCTGCTCTGCGGTAAGGTCGGTGAGTTCGTTCTTGTCTCTCAAGTTGTCCACGATGTCGTCCCGTATACCAGCCCCGCGTGCGGCGGCTGCGTGAGCGTTCCAGATATACAGGCAGTCGTTCTCCCGTGCGGTGACAATCATCGCCAGCTCTTGGAGGTCCTGGGCCAGGCTCGGTTCGTTCCGGAGATATTGCCGCAGGTCCTCCAGTCGCCTAGCCATTTCTGGGATGTGGCACAGAAGCGCGAATGGGGAGGTGGGAGGCACTCCGCCCCTGCTCTCCGCAAAGGCGTCGTAGACTGCTCTCTGGTCCTCAGGCATCGTCTCATGGGTAGCTATTGGTATTCGGGCCAAGGCACACCTCCCGTCAGTCGGCTCTTTCAGCAGGCCCGAATTATAGGCGGAGGGTCTTAAGGGGTCAACGATAGCGCCGCCAACCACATCTAGCCCTTGACAAACGGGCCGCTTTCCCTTGGAATACTGTTATTCCATTGTTCGGGGGCGTGACGTGACCGACAAGCCAGCCTATATGTCACCCGATTCCGTGACCGAAGAGGACCTGCTGAGAATGGCCAACGAGGCGGGCCTCAGTCTGGGGCCTGAAGACGTCCCAGAGCTTATGCCCATCTACAAGCTCTACCTCGCTCACCTGGGGATACTCCACTCCATCGACCTGCACCACGAAGAGCCTGTCCACATTTTCAGGCCCGACTAGCGCACGGAGAAAGAGACTGTAGGCATGACCCAAGAACTGCATTACCTGACCATCCGCGAGGCGGCAGACCTGATTAGCTCAGGAAAACTCTCTCCCGTGGAGCTCACCCAGGCCTTCCTCGACCGCATCGAGAAGACGGATGGACGCCTCCACTCATACATCACGATTTTGGCAGAGCAGGCCCTGGAGGAAGCGCGCATCGCCGAGGCGGAGATTCGACAAGGCGCCTACCGCGGCCCGCTCCACGGAATCCCCATGGCCCATAAGGACCTGTACGACACCGCCGGAGTTAGAACCACTGCGGGGTCGCGGGTTTACGCCGACAGAGTTCCAACTGAGGACTCCACGGTGATAGCCAGGTTCCGGGAAGCGGGCGCAATACTCCTGGGCAAGCTGTCCATGTATGAATTCGCCCTAGGCGGCCCCGATCCCACCACCCAATTCGCCCTGGCCCGCAACCCCTGGAACCTGGAGCACATCCCCGGCGGCTCCAGCAGCGGTTCCGGCTCGGCGGTGGCCTCCGGGCAGTGCATGGGAGCCTTGGGCTCTTGCACCGGCGGCTCCATCCGGGGCCCAGCCTCCTACTGCGGCGTAGTGGGACTTAAAGCCAGCTATGGCCGGGTAAGCAGGGCTGGGGTAGTGACCCTAAGCTGGAGCCAGGACCACTGCGGGCCCCTGACCTGGACGGTGGAAGACTCGGCGCTGATGCTCCAGGCGATTGCCGGACACGACCCCAAGGACCCCGCGTCGTCCACAGCGCCCACGTCGGAATACTCTGAGGCTTTACGGGAGGACATCTCAGGGCTGGTCGTGGGAATGCCGCGCCATTTCTTCTTCGACCCCCGCCCCGGCGTAGACCCTGAAGTCCAAGCCGTCGTAGAGACGGCGGTGAAAGAGCTGGAATTTCTGGGCGCCAGGGTGGAAGAAGTGACCATCCCCAGCCTGGAATATGTGCGCTCAGCTAACTCGGTCATAATGCTGACCGAAGCCTACTCGTTCCATGCCGACAATCTTCGGAATCGGCCCGGCGACTACGGACAACAGGCCCGGGTGAGGTTCCGGACTGGCGGATTGTTCTCTGCGTACGACTACCTGCAAGCGACCAAGATTCGCCAGGTGGCCAAGAGGGAGTTTGCCCAGGCTCTGGAGAAGGTGGACGTTCTGGTCTCTCCCACCATGACCCAGCCCGCGGCTCCGTTTCAGGGCTATGACCCAGCCACTACGGCCCGGGACCCCAGCTTCACGGCGCCATACAACTTTACCGGTCTGCCGGCCATTTCCGTGCCCTGCGGGTTCACGCAGAAGGGCCTGCCCGTGGGAATGCAAATCGCCGGAAAACCCTTTGCTGAGCCGGACATCCTGCGGGCCGCCCACACCTATGAGCGGCACGCCGGTTGGTACAAGCGTCGGCCTCCCGTCTAGGACGAGGCGGGCGCGGCATGGAGAAGCGGAAGCTGGGCAGCCTCGAGGTCCCGGTAATCGGCCTCGGGACCGCACGGGCCTTCGATGTGGACAGCGATAGCGACCTGGCTGTCCGCCGCACCATCGTAGACCACTGCATCGCCGCCGGTTCCATCTTCCTGGACACATCTCCCATGTACGGCCACAGCGAATCCGTAATCGGCCAAGTCACCGACGGCCGCAGGGACCAGTTCCAGTTCGCCACGAAGGTCTGGTGCAGCGGAGCCTCGGCCGGACGCAACCAGATTGCCCAGTCCTTCGGTCTCCTCCGGACCGATTACATCGAAGTATTGCAGATACACAATCTGCTGGACTGGCGAACACACCTGCCCTACCTGGAGTCGCTGAAAGCGGAAGGCCGAATAGGTCAAATCGGAATCACTCATTACGCCACGTCGTCCTACGGCGAAATGGCCTCAATTATGCGAACGGGCAGAGTGGACACTATCCAGATTCCCTACAACGTGATGGAGCGAAAATGCGAGAGCGTCATATTGCCCCTGGCCCATGAGATGGGCATCGGCGTCATCGTCATGGAACCTCTGGGAGTGGGCCGTCTCACTCGCGGCCTCAAGCGAACGCCCGACCTGGCGCCGCTGGCCGGACACGGCATCGAGACATGGGCGCAGGCCGTTATGGCCTGGATACTGGCAGACCCTCGGGTCACCATACTGATTCCCGCCACCTCACAACCGCACCGGGTGTTCGAGAACGCGAAAGTCGGGTTGATGCCGCTGCTGACTCCCGACCTGCGTGAGCACATATCCAGAGAAGCGGACCGGTGCCTATAAGCTGTTGGCTTAGACCGTTCTATTCGTAGCGCAGCGCTTCGGCCGGAGGCGTATTGGAGGCCTGTCTCGCGGGCCACCAAGTCGTTAGCATCGAGAACAAATAGGTCACGGCTATAATGATGACGATTTGCAACCAGGGAATCCCGAACCTTATCCCCTCTATCTCGTCACCTATGGCATCGACAATGTTGTATGACACTACACTCCCCAGCGCAATGCCGATCCCTACCCCCGCCAGAGCGATGAATGACGACTCCAGTAAGAAGCTGAGTTGGATCATCCACTGGCGGTAACCAATGGCCCTGAGGACTCCTATCTGCTGCCGACGTTCCACAACGGCCCTCATGCTGATGACGCCCAAACCGGCCACACCAACCACGATTCCCAGCCCCATGTACCCAATGAGAAGGTCGTAGAAGGAAGATATGAAGGCGACCTGGTCCTCCAATTCCTCCTCCAACGCCCGCGCCTCCATGCCGTTGGCCACGAACGCGGCTTCCAGCCTGTCCGCGGCGGAGCCAACGTCGACTCCTTCAGCTGCCTTGAAGCGGTATGAGACCACCGGGACCGGAACGGGCGACACGCTGTCAATGCCCGACTTGGGGACTATAATTCCTCTAAAGTCCGCCACGTTGTCCAGGATCGCTATGACAGTGTAGCTGATGTGTTGGTCGGTCCTGGCAACTCTGACGTCGATGTCAAACGGCTGCATGGAATCGTCAAACGTGGAGACTCCCGACACCGTGAAGTTGCCTGCGCTATCGAAACCCTCCTGTTCCTGGTCGGGGAGGGTCGCCGCGTCCAGCACGGCCAGGGTCGGATCGTCTCTTAGAGACTGCCACACCGACTCTTTGGCGGGGCCGTATCCCTCTGCCAGAATGCGGAACTCGTAGCCCGACCCCTCCAGGAATCCATCGTCTACCGCATGGACGACATAGTCCGCCCAGCGGGAATCCCGCGAGTCCACTTGCCGCACTTCCACGGGGGCGCTTACATAGCCTCCAATAGCCTCGAACTCTCCCAGCGAGAGGCCGGGCGCTTCCAGGATGGCCCCGTCGATGTCGGATATGGGACTGGCAAAAGCCACGCCGCCCTCTATGTCCCAGCCTCCCAAGACCCTCTCAGGGTCGGCGAAAGTGTTCCCAAAAGCCTCTATGACCATGGACATCACTATCATGGTGAACACCACCAGCGAAAACATGGCCAGAGTGAGCCCGGTCCTGAACTTGGCGCTCATGGGATAGGCGACAGCGGTAATCAACACCGGTCGGAAACGCCCTAACTTGGAGGTCGTGGAGGTGAGCGCCGAGGTAATCAGGTCGGCGTTGTACATCACCGTCCACACTGCCGCCGCCACCATTATGACTCCCGACACGACAAACATCTCAAAGTTGCTGTTAAGCTCGCCGGTGATGGGGTCCATGGTGTCGAAGGGCAATATCCAAAAGGCCAGCAGCATGACACCGATGAACGTGAATGACAGGCGAGTCGTCAGGTCACTGCGTTCGGAGATGGAGGTCGACATGACGGACCGGACCATGGCTGCGCCGACCAGAGCAAGGACAACCCCCAATACGATGGACAAAACATCAGGTTTGACTATGCCGTGGACCGCTATGGCGCTGCCGCCCGCTGTCGTAATTGCCCCGATTACGACAGCCCACGACGGGCGCCGCAGGACTCCGGTCCTGAGCATCAAGCCCACGCCGATGACCATCAATGACACGCCAATCGTGAAGGGAGCCACTTGTTTCGACACATGAACGCCTATGTAGTAGAGAACAACTCCCATAAGGATGGTTAGCCAACCACGAACCAGGTATGGATAAGCGAACCGGAATATTGCCACCGCCAGTCCCACCCACCATAGCGGAGAAAACACGGGCATCCAGACCACCGCTCCTCCCAGAGCCAGCCAGAAACGGCTGTACCTGGCCGCTCGCAGGTCCATTGCAGCCTGCACCAGATAGCGGAGCGGCTGGAACATGGCCTGGGGTATGTACATCAACCGTCGGACGAACGGCAAGCCCGCTGAAATGCTTGTCGTTTCAGGCAGCCCGCGCACTGCCTCCACGATGTTCATGCGGCTGACCCGATACGCCGACACCGATGCGGTTGCGAACACTATGATCATCCCCAGGCAGTAGGCCACGATGACGCTTCTAGGCTCGATGTGGTAGGTGAAACTGAAATCGACGTCAATCTTCCCAAACAGGAAATTTAGCACCGCCACCAAAGCCATAGACACCAACAAGCCCACTGTTACCCCTATCGCCGACGCAGCCAGGTCGTAGGCGGTTCCTTCAAAGACGAACATCTGGACCAGATGGCTGCGCTTGCCTCCGACAGCCCGCACCATGCCCATCTCAGTCCGACGAGCCGCGGAAAGCATCACGAATATGAGGAAGATAAGAAGGGTGCCTACGATGACGGAGAAAAGTCCGAACATGACGAACAAGGTCGTCACCGAGCTTCCGGCCTGGTCAGCCAGCTCGAGAAAGATGCGCTTGACTTCAAACACGTTAAAACCGGCGGTGTTTGAGAGAATCGTGTCAACTTCCCGGGCTAGAGCTTCTCCTTCTTCGGGCCCGCCTACGGAGGAGGCTGCGTTGCGCACCACGTCGGCGACATCGTCGTCCGTCAGGACTCGCACCAGCTCTAGAGGAGGATCGGACGAAGCGAGGAGTTCCGGTCTGGAAAGCTCTTCAATCAGGACGTCCACGTCCGCCCGCAGGTCACCCGATAGGCTATCTCGCTGAAGGGACAACTGTTCCACGAACTCCGGCCGGCTGAGGATGGACAGAAGCTGAATTATCGCTTCCCCGTCGGCATAGAAGGTCCGAACGGTCTCCGACACACTGTCGCTGAGGAGTTCCCCTTGCCGGGCGTCTCCTGTGTTGGATATGGAGATGGTGTTTATCTGACCTTGCCTGCCCAGCAGCTCCTGCGCATGGGACAGGGGCATCATGATCGTGGGTTCTATGCCGGCTAAACCGCCGTTCTCCACGATTCCGATGACCATCGTTTCCATCGGCTCATCACCGACGAAAATATGCAGCGTGTGCCCAGGTTCAGCGTTGAGCTCGTCGGCGCCCTCTTCGTTTATGTAAACCTGCCCTGGACCGACGTTCTCCAGGGGCGCAGACTGTCCTGAGTCGAGCCGCAAGAGAGCGAAACCTTCCATGTGAGCTGGGTCTGGGGCAACCAGGTTGGTCTGGCCCTGACTCAAGGAAGTGTTCACGTTGAACGTTGGCAGTATCTCAGTGATGTACGGCACGAGTCCGTCCACGTCATTTGAACCCCTCAGGCGTTCAGCCAAACGATCGAACTGCTCGTCCGGGAAGTAGGGCGGCGCTATGCTGCCGAAGTCCTCGTCGGTTCGGACGGCGGTGACTACCTCGTCCACGGCGCCCAGGCTGTCCAGAGCGCCGCTTCGTATGGAGAAGCTGATGGTGTCGCCGGTGCCGAAGGCGGCGGCTACTATAACCGCGCTAAGCATGGACCCCACGATGATTAGCGCCGTCTGGCCCTTGCGCCTGGGAATGTTGCGCAGCCCCAGCTTGAGCATGACCTTGTTGCGCCAGGCCATGATCACCACTACCGCCATGATGGCGCAGAAGATGGCCAACATGACGATCATGAGGGTGTCCATCGAGACGCCGAATAGCTCTTCCATCGGGCAGGAGTCTAGGGAAAGCGCCCTAGGATTGTCAATCGAGATCCCTATCAAAAAGCAACGTATTGCCGGGACTGCCGCCCTGTTTCATGGCATAACGATGTGAAAGCCCTCGCCAGTTTGACAGCATGGAACATATAAACTAGACTTAGTCTAGCTCATACGATACGAGGGGTAAGATGCAGGTAAATATGCACGAGGCGAAATCCCAGCTGTCCCGGCTAGCTGAGTTGGCCTGGCAAGGACAAGAGATAGTAATCGCAAAAGCGGGGAAACCATACCTGCGCTTAACGCCCTACCAAGCCGTCGGGAAAGAACGCAAACCTGGAGCCTTGGAAGGGCAAATTTGGATGGCCCCTGATTTCGATGAGACTCCTGCAGAGGTTATCTCGGCGTTCGAAGGTGAGGGAGAATAGCTCTGCGCCTGCTGCTGGACACCCACGCCCTCCTATGGTGGTTAGGAAACCGTCCCGAATTAAGGGCGCATGCGCGGGAGTTCATTGCCGACTCGAAGAACGACGTATTTGTCAGCGCCGTCAGCGTTTGGGAGATGTCCATCAAACGCTCTTTGGGAAAGATCATCACCCCCGAAAACATGACCTCAGTGGTCGAGCGCGAAGGCTTTACCCAACTTCCTATCACCCTGTTTCACGCGGAGCAGGCAGGCCAGCTTCCGCTTCACCACCGGGACCCTTTCGACCGGATGCTGGTAGCCCAAGCCCAGGCGGAGGGGTTGACCATCATAACCGGCGACCGCAACATTTCGGCCTACGGAGTTCGAACCATCGCAGCCTGAACCCCCGGACGACCTCTAGTCCAGGACTGAGATGAATATACCGGCGACGATGGCCGAGCCTATGACTCCCGCCACGTTAGGGGCCATGGCGTGGGGGAGCAGGAAAGTTCGCGGATTGGCCCGCTGCCCAACCACATGGGATATGCGCGCCGCCATGGGCACCGCGGAAACCCCAGCCGACCCTATCAGCGGATTGACCTTCTCTTTGAAGACCAGGTTCATTAACTTGGCGAACAGCAACCCCCCGGCCGTACCCGCGGAGAACGCCGTTATGCCCAGGGCCAAAATAGCAACGGTCTTGACCTCAAACACCGTGTCCGCGTCCAACTGAGCTCCAATGGTGATCATCAGGAATATGGTCGCTATGTTCAAGATGGCGTTCGACGCCGCCTCCCAGAGCCTTGGCACCACACCGCTTTCGGAGAAGAGGTTGCCAATCATGAACATGGCTATGAGCGCGGCCGATTCCGGAACGAACAGGACGATGAGGACCATGGCGGTGGACGGGAAAAACAGCTTCTCCAGACGGGATACCTCCCTTGGACTCCTCATCTCGATGGCCCGCTCCTTCTCGGTGGTCAACAGCTTCATTATCGGGGGCTGGATGAAAACCACCGACGCCATATAGGAGTAGGCGACCACTCCCGTTATCCCCAGGAGGTCCGGCGCCAGCTTTGCCGATGCAAATATGGTGGTCGGACCGTCGGCCCCTCCGATAATTCCGATGGCGGCGGCTTCTTTCAGGCTGAAAAGGTCCGGGGCCGTGAAAAATCCGAT
Source organism: Dehalococcoidia bacterium (assembly GCA_965224415.1). GTDB lineage: Bacteria > Chloroflexota > Dehalococcoidia > Lucifugimonadales > JAGWBF01 > DAOUJI01. Next base: position 959,201 of record CBDCZB010000004.1, read on the forward strand.
GAGCAAGGCTATCCAGAAAGCAGCGAATATGCCAAGTTGGGCCGCCGCTCCCAAGAGCATGGTCTTGGGGTTGGCGATTATAGGCCCAAAATCGGTCATAGCCCCCACACCTAGGAATATCAACGGGGGAAGTATGTTCCAGTGGGACAGAGTGAAATGGAAGAATACTCCCAGAAGGCCCGCCTCCTGAGTATGTTCAGCGCCGAATACGGCCGTCGGAACATCCGTCAGCCCGGTGAGAGGCAGGTTGCCCAGCACGATGCCCAACCCAATCGGCAAAAGAACGTAAGGCTCCATGCCTTTGATGATGGCCGAGGCCATGAATGCGAACCCCAGGATCATGAGGAGAACGTTCTGCCAGGTGATGTTGGCGAAACCCGAGGCGTTGATGAAGTCGGTGACTACGTCCACTTAACGCCTCTCCCGGCCTCGCCCGCCCTCAGGCCTACGCCACGCGCTTCCAGGGTGAATCTGTGGCCAGCGTCCGACGCTCCGCCAGCCTCTGATGACAGGACCGGCGTCTCCCTGGTCGGCACGGGGGGACGCCGCAGTCCCGCTGCCCATAGCCAGAGCTACCGCCGTCCCTATGGCGGCGGCCATCTGGGCGTCGCTGTCGGAGGCGGCTTGATCACGACCTGCGGGTCCGGCGCCATATGTCTGAGGTGCGTCGGGCGGTTGGGTGCGACCGGTCCACCATCCGCTCAGCTTCCGGTAGACGACGGTGACGAGCATCAGGGACCCTATGGCGATGAACGCGGCACACACACCCGTGACGGTCATCATCAGGGCCTTGACGGTGTCGAAGTCCAGATCGGACTCTAGGGAAAAACGTATTTCTTCCACGTCTATAGATCGATTGGGCCAACGGTCATACTAGTGGCGTGGCAAAAAGCCCGACAGATTATAGCATAGCGTCCCGTACGCCTAAATGTGCAGAGAAGTCCCTGTCTGAACTCCATATTCGTTTGCCTATGTCTGCGCCGCGAGCGCTATACCCAAGGCCACAGCCGCCAAGTAAATCAGACACCCCCACCCGGCAGACGTTCTTCGACGCCGATGCCATGCTCCCTGGTACCGTCGGGGGCTCGGGACACCTGCGTTCCGTTGCAAGTCCCGGTAATTCCAGGGACGAAACTGGCCTTTAGGCGAGTCCTTCCATACGCCAAGTCCTCGGTCTTGGGCCTCGCCTTCTGTATCATCGTAGTCCTCGTCGGTTGAATAGGCCAAGCCTGCTTCAACCATCAGCTCGTTCAGCGATACGGGGAATTCCTCCCTGTTGCCGCTTTCCCGGGTGGGATACACAACCCCAATTATTCGGCTGTATTGGTCGACGCCCATCCGTTCCACCCTGACCCGCCCGTTGCACGTCATGCGTACGAGGTAGCGCAGGTAATTGCGGCTGTTCAGCGAGTTGCGCTGCCCCAACTCCGGTGCGTCGATTCCGTGCAGGCGTATCCTGACCATGCCGCCGGACGCCTGAACCCCATCTATTCCGTCGCCGTCAGGGACATGGGTGACGCGGACTTGAATGTCGTCGGACATGCTCTCAGACGGTGCGACAAAGCTCGCCACTGGCCGAGCTTTGTCGCAAAGGCGAGTGGCCTGCTAGTCCTTCAAGTGGGCGGCGAAGAAGGCGAGGGTGCGTTCCCACGAAGTCTCGGATGCGGCCTGGTTATGCCTCTGGCCAGTGAAGTCCATGAAGCCGTGGTCAGCCCCTGCGTAGGTGTGGAACTCATGGTCTTTGCCGAGGCGGGTCAACTCCGCATCCATCTTCTTCATGTCGTCCTGGGAGGGATTCCCGTCAACCTCCCCGAAATGGAACAGAATCGGGCAGTTGATTCCGTCGGACATGTCGAAGGGGCTTTTTTCACCCCGGCCCCAGACGACCATGGTATTGCCGCCATAGTAGGGCGCCGAGGCCGCGAAATGGTCGGTGGCAGCCGCTGCCAGATAGCTGATGCGCCCGCCCATGCAAAATCCGGTGACCCCTATGCGGTCGCCTTGAACGGCAGATGCGCTCCTGAGGAAGGCCACCGTGGCGTCCAGGTCAGCGATGATATCAGGGTCGCTCATGTGGCTGATGGACCGGGACCCGTCGGCCAACATTTCGGGAGTAATCCGGTGGAACAGGTTCGGGCAGACGGCCACGTATCCGGCTTCGGCCAACCTGTCGGTCATCGCTTTGCTGAAGTTGTCGGCCCCGGAGCCGTGGTGCGCCACAACCACCGCGGGGAAAGGACCTGAGCCTTCGGGAATTGCGGAATAAATCTCCATGTCTTGACCATTCACTGTGATGGTTTCTGTGAAACTTGGCATATCGGTCAGTCCCTCCCTGTCGTAGGTCTCCGGACGCCGATTAGGGGCCGGTCCGGGCATGGAAAGAATAATGCGAGCCTCGGAAGTATTCAACCCTAGGCCAGGGGCCGCCTTCTCACCGTCATTGAAACTTGGCCCAACCCGCTCTTTCTGGGTGAAGGCAGCTGGCGCAGAATCCGGCCACTCTGGATTCCGGCCTCCGCCGGAATGACCGGAGAGCATGCCCCCTCTCCTTCTGGGAGAGGGTTGGGGTGAGGGAGAACCATCGGTCATTCCGTCAGGGACAGGAACTCCCTCATGTCCACAACCTGCACCGTGTTGGTGGTCCCTGAGACTCCAGGGAGGAATCCGTGGACTATGGTGACCAGATCGGTTCTAGACACCATTCCGGCGCTCAACGCACTATCTATCAGCGCGGCCACCAGCTTGGCCAGGTCCCTTTCAGGCGGCACAACGCCCTTGGGCGCCAGTCCCCAGCCAAGGGCCACTCGCCGGAGCACGGCCTCGTCATGGGAGAAGACAGTGATGTCGAACTCCGGCCGGCTCCTGGAGAGGGCGAAAGCCGCCGTGCCGCTGCTGGTGATCACTACGGGCTTTGCCTTGAGGTCTCTCACCAACCCAGCCGCAGCCGCTGCAATGCTTTGAGTCCGGCCCTGGGCCCGCGTCGAGGAGTTCAAACCCCTATAGTATGGGTACACGGTCTCCGCCTCCACGATGGTGGCGTCAGCGACCTGCACGACCTCCACAGGAAACTGTCCAACGGAGGTCTCATCAGACAGCAGAATGGCGTCGCATCCGTCCAGGACTGCGTTTGTTATGTCGGATATCTCCGCCCGGGTTGGGGTGGGGGAAATAACCATGGAACGCAGCATCTGGGTCGCTATGACGGAGACTTTGGCCGCCTCGTTCGCTTTAGCCACCACCTCTTTCTGAACTAACGGAACCCGCTCCATGGGGATTTCCACTCCCAGGTCGCCTCGGGCGACCATCACACCGTCCACTTCTTCGAGTATGCGGTCGATATTTTCGACGCCCTCGCCTCGCTCCAGCTTGGCCATCACGGAAGCCTCGGAGCCTATGCTCGCCAGGAATTCCTTGGCGTACCGTATGTCGTCCACTGACCTGACGAATGACACAGCAACCCAGTCCACCCCATGTTCCACACCGAACCGGAGGGCCTCTTTGTCCTCGTCAGTGAGCACCGGCTCGTCTATGGTGACTCCCGGCAAGTTCACGCCCTTGTATGAGGCGAGCATGCCGGATGAGTTCAGGACGCGGGTCCTAACCTCATCCTGACTCGCGGTCAGGACTTCCAGACACACCGTTCCATCAGAGATGAACACCCTGTTCCCCGGTTGAAGCCGGGCCAGGATTTCAGGTTCGGGGAAGGGCAGCGCCCCGGCGTCGGAGGAGCTTTCCCACGGGACCAGGCTGACCTCTTCTCCGGGGGTAAGCTGGACCGGCTCTTCCATCCTGCCCAGCCTGAGTTTTATGCCCCCCAGGTCCTGCAGGACGGCCACAGGTTTCCCGTGCTTTTCGGAAAGTTGGCGAACAGCTTCTATCACGCCCGCATGTTCTTCGAACGTCCCGTGCGAGAAGTTCAACCGATAGCAGTCGACGCCCGCCTCGACAAGGCTCTCCAACACTCCCACGCCGCGAGTGGAGGGACCTGTGGTGGCTATTATCTTGGTCTTTCGCATTCGATAAAGCCGAGCGCCTTCCCCGAAATGCCTACTATGAAGGTGACGCTTTCGCCGATGGAAATCAAGGCTTTTCAGGCCCGTTATATGCGTGACCGCTCAAACGGCGGCATACGTCCAACAGGCTGTCCACTGTAGGGATGTCCCATTGCTGCCGTCCAACGTCAGTATATGCGACACATCCCTGAGAATCCATTATGAAGGTAGCCGGCCTTTGCCCCAGGGATATGAGCGTGGATGGCACGCCGTAAGCGTCGAACATGCCATGGTCCGGATCGATAAGGCACGTGAAGGGAACCTCCCGCCTCAGCAAGAAATCCGTGGCCTTATCGAGTGGGTCCCTCGACACCGCTATGATTTCGGCGCCCAAAGCGCCAAATTCCCAGCGCCTTTCCGACAACTGTCGGATCTGCCGGCGGCAAAAAGGTCAGCGGAGCCCTCTCAGGAACACAAGCACCAGCGCCTCGTGAGAAGCTGCAGATTCCCTGACGCTCACCGATTTCCCTTCAGTAGAGCGCAGTTTATAGTCCAGAGCTATATCGCCCACCTGAAGCGCGACAATTGAGCTGAATTCTTCAGCCACCTAAGGGCCCTCCTTCGTGTGGCGCCAGGCGCTCAAATCATCCATCCACTGCTCCCAGAAGCTTATTCCAAGTATATGATAAACTATGGCATGCTTTCCACCCAGGCGCACCGGCTTCCGGTCCATATGCGGTGGCTGCCTGAATCCAACCTAACCATTCGGCCCCGTTCGAAACAATGCCAATGAGGATAATGGAGGTGGCGTCATGCCCCGTATGAACGTCGGTGAGGCAATCATCGAGACCCTCCGACAGGAAAAGGTGGGCCACATTTTCGGCATAGTCGGCGCCGCATTCCTGGACGTGCTGGACGCCCTATATGACAAGACCGACATACAATTCGTCGGTGTGCGCCACGAGCAGGGCGCCGCTCTCATGGCCGACGGATACGCTCGCGCTACCGGGAACGCCGGAGTTTGCATCGCCACCAACGGACCTGGGATTCTTAACCTCACCTTCGGGGTGGCGGCAGCGTACGTGGGCCACTCGCCGGTCGTTGTGCTGGCCCCCGCCCCCGACCGGGAGCATCAGAACCGGGGAGCCATACAGGAGTTCGACCAGGTGTCGTTGTTCCGTCCCATCACCAAGGCTTCGTTCCAGGTCAACAAATCCGAGCGCATCCCGGAAATGATCCGCCACGCCTTCCGCGTGGCCACCTCCGGGAAGATGGGGCCGGTGCTCGTGGACATTCCAAGAGACCTGATGGTCCAGACGGAAATCGACGTTGACCTTGCGGCTCCCCACACTTACCGCACAGGTCAGACACGAGTCCAAGGAGACCGGAGCTTGGTGGAGGAGGCCGCCCGGCTGCTGCTGTCCGCTGAACGGCCCATCATCATGGCCGGTGGAGGCGTGCAGTGGAGCCTGGCGTCCCAGGAAATCACCGACCTGGCCGACGTTCTCGGCGCGGGGCTGATGACCTCTTACGGACGGTGCGACGCCGTGCCGAACACCCATCCTGCTTTCCTGGGCCACCTGGGACGGCTCCCCACGCCCGAGGCTGTAGAGGCCATACGAAACGCCGACCTTCTCCTGGCCGTGGGCACCCGCTTGAGCCACAGCACGTCCTACTACGACAACAGGTTCATCCAGAAGGACACCAAGATTGTCCAGATAGAGATAGACCCCAACGAAATTGGCCGCAACTACCCGGTGGCCGTGGGAATCGAAGGAGACGCCAAGGCCGTCTCCGGTCAAATCTTGGAACTGGTGCGAGCGGCCGAGCAACCCCGGAACGAGCAGTGGGACCGGGAGGTTAGGGACTTGGCCCAGAAGCGGCTCCAGAGGCTCGACGACCACGGCAAGCTGGATGGAACACCCATGCACCCCGACCGGATTTACTACGAACTCCGCAAGGTCATGCCGGAGGACGCCATCGTCGCTCTCGACTCCGGCCTCAACTCCAACTACGGCTTGGACGGCCTGGTCTATCGCAAGCAGCGCACTCTCATAAACAACCTGGACCTGGCCGGATTGGGATTCAGCTTCCCAGAAGCTATAGGCGCAAAGTTCGCCAGGCCAGACGCCACGGTTGTGAGCATCAACGGGGACGGCGGCTTCCTCTTCAACGGACAGGAACTGGAAACTCTGGTGCGCCACAACCTCAACGTCGTGACCATAGTTATGAACAACGGCATCTGGGGGTCGGAGAAGGCCTTCCAGCACCACGCCTTCGGACGCTACGTCGGAGCCGACATAGGCAATCCGCGCTTCGACAAGTATGCGGAGGCGTTCGGCGCCAGGGGCTACTACGTGGAGAATCCCGAAGACATTGGGGACGCGTTCAAGGAAGCGGCCAGCGGCGAAGGCCCAAGCATCATTGAAATTCCAATGGACCCCAACGTGCTTCCCGTCCCCGCGCGTCTCTCCGACGCCAAGAAGAGTTAGCCTGTGCCCGCAGACCTGGGTCCTCAAAGCATCGGATGGTTGGGACAGGGCATCGCTGGGGCGGAGCCAATACAGATATGCCGGATGCTCAACGGCATGTGGCAGGTGTCCGGCGCCCACGGCCCCATCGACCCTCAGAGGGCCGTGGAACGGATGCTGGAGCATCACCGGAGCGGCCTAACCACCTGGGACCTGGCGGACCACTACGGCCCCGCCGAGGACTTTATCCGCGCCTTCAGGAGCAGGTTGGCTTCCGACTACGGCAGCGAGGCCCTGGAGAACGTCCAAGCCTTCACCAAGTGGGTGCCGGCGCCGGCGGCCATGACCCGGTCCTGGGTCGAACAGAACATAGACCGCTCCCTGAAAAGGATGGGGGTCGACCGCCTCGACATGCTCCAGTTCCACTGGTGGGACTACGACGACGACGCATACCTCGACGCCATGGGCCACATGGCCGACCTCCAAGCCGACGGCAAGATACGCACCTTGGCCCTGACCAACTTCGACACAGAGCACACCCGCATCATCCACGAACGGACTCCCGTAGTTTCAAACCAGGTCCAATACTCGCTGGTGGACCTCAGGCCCGAAAAAGAGATGGTCCCCTATTGCCTCTCCCAGGGCATCGGGCTGCTGGCCTACGGCGTGCTCTGTGGCGGCCTGATCTCGGAGAAGTGGCTGGGAAGGCCCGATCCGTCGAGGTCCGAACTGAACACAGCCAGCCTTGGCAAGTACAAGCAGATGATCGGCCTGTGGGGCGGCTGGGAACTGTTCCAGGAACTGCTGGGCGCTCTGAAGACCATCGCCGACAAGCACGGCGTCAGCATAGCAAACGTCGCGGTCGCCTCAATTCTGGATAAACCGGCGGTGGCCGGGGTTATTATCGGAGTCCGCCTGGGGCTGTCAGACAATCTGCAAGACAATTTGCGGACTTTCGACGTGGAGTTGGACCAGGAAGACCGGGGTCTTATCCAGTCCGTAACCGGCAAGTCGCGAGACCTGTTCAGCCGGATAGGCGACTGCGGGGACGAATACCGCCGCCGTTAGACGCTGCCAGGCCCGCCGAAAACATCTGACGAGGAATAGCCATGCCTGACGACCAAGTTCGAGAAGTACCGGAGTGGGCCCGGGGAGACCCTCTCATGGAGTGGTATGCAGCCGAGGTCTGGGGAAAGCGGTTGGCCGACGACGACGCCCTTTTCGAAATCATGAGCCTCCAGGTCTTTCAGGCCGGCCTGAGCTGGCGCATGATTCTGGCCCGCCGCGACGCCTTCCGCGCTGTCTTCCACGGCTGGCGCATCCCTCTGGTCGCCGCGATGTCGCCTGACGACGTTGACCGGGCGCTTCTCGACCCGTCCATCATCCGCAACCGGAAGAAAGTCGAAGCCTGCGTCTCCAACGCCCAGACTATTCAAGGCATCCAGCGGGAGCACGGTTCCTTCTGCCGCTGGTACTACGAAGTGCTGGAGGGAGAGGAGCTGGCGCGCCTCCAGAAGGAGCTGCGAAAGACCTTCCGGTTCATCGGACCGGAAATAGCGCGAATGTGGCTGTTCGCTTCGGGGCGTGTCGCCCCGGACCACTAGAACAGACCAGCCAACCTAAAGGGGGCCTTCCTTTGACTCAACCAACGGAACGATACGTCACGGTGGCGCGGCTGGCGGATATTCCTCCCGGCCAGACCTTGAAGGTCAAGCCCACGCGCAGGGATGAGATCGTCCTTTGCAACGTGGGCGGACAAATTTATGGCGTGGTGGACGCGTGCAGCCACGACGGGGGTATGCTGGGATTCGGCTCCCTGGAGGACAAATTCCTGGCTTGCCCTCGCCACGGGGCGCTCTTCGACGTGACCACAGGCGCCGCCACGACTCTACCAGCCACCCTGCCTATACGCACTTATTCGGTTAGAGTCGAAAACGACGAAGTCCAGGTGGCCATCCGGGAGTGAGGCCCGTCATCGGGAGGACCAAGTAAGGGTCAGACCTTCAGCTCCACTCCCACGGGGCAATGGTCCGAGCCCATGACTTCCGGGAGAATGAAGGCCGACTCCACGTTGGCCTTGAATTCCTGGTTGACGAAGAAGTAGTCGATTCTCCAGCCAACGTTCCTTTCGCGGGCCTTGGTAAACGAGTCCCAGTAGGAGTAGTTGCCGGGCTCCGAGTTGAACATGCGGAACGTGTCCACGTACCCGTGGGCCTCGAACTTGTCCATCCACTCCCGTTCCTGGGGTAGAAAGCCTGAAGTGTTCTGGTTCTGCTTGGGCCTGGCCAGGTCTATCTCTGTGTGAGCGGTATTCACGTCTCCGCAGACCACGATGTTCCGACCCTGTGACTTCAACCCGTCGGCGTAGTCCAGGAAAGCGTCGTAGAAGTCCATCTTGTAGTCCAGCCGCTCCTTGGAAGACTGACCGTTGGGGAAGTATATCCCGAACAGAGTGAAGGCGTCGTAGTCGGCGATGACTATCCGTCCCTCGTTGTCGAACCTGGGGACGCCGAACCCTGTCCTCACGTCCCTGGGTTGTTCCTTGGTGTAAAGCGCCACCCCTGAGTAGCCTTTGCGTTCCTCGTGGGAGGAGAAGTAGACTTGGTAGCCCTCAGCGTTGCGGAGCCGCTCGGAAAGCTGCTCTTCCCTGGACTTGGTCTCCTGGAGACAGAGGATGTCGGGGGACTCGTCGTGCAGCCAGTCCAGAAAGCCTTTCTTCTCCACGGCCCGCAGACCGTTCACATTCCACGACAAAGCTCTAATAACGGTCATAAGCTATTCCTAAGTTCTGCAATTCTCTGGATAGGACGCGTGAACCATGTAAGACATTATACATCCAACCTTTCTGATGCGAATGTCAGACCAATCGCTTAGACCTATTGAGGCTGCCCGCTTATTCCTCGTTGCCAAATAAGGAACGGGCGTCATGTTTTCAGAGGCCGTCGCCCGCCGCTGCCATTCGACGGAGGGTCGTTTGACGCCGTCAACCGAGGAGGCGCCCGCAGGGCAGTGTCCGTTTCTTGACACACCATACCCTACATGCTAATGTCGGGCCATCCTCCTCGTTCGATTTTCCCTCGCCTCCGCCTTGTGTGCCGGCGGTATGGATTGGAAGGGTTATGCCGTTAGATCCGGAGCAGTCTCGTTTAGACCAGCTAAGGGATCTATGTGATAAGGTTCTGGCGAACCGCAAGCTCATCCTAGCCAGCAACCGCGGCCCGGTTGAACACCATCTCACCCCGGACGGACGCACCGAAGCCCGCAGAGGCAGCGGCGGCGTTGTCACCGCTCTCAACTCGCTGGCTCAGATGGTGGACTTTACCTGGGTGGCGAGCGCCACCGGCGAAGGCGACCGGAAGGTCTCAGAAAGCGGAGGCGGCGGCCCGGTCAGGTCACCCATACCATCGCACCGCATCTATCTGCGATACGTGGTGACTCCCCGGAGGGTCTACCACAAGTACTACAACATCTTTTGCAATCCCCTGGTTTGGTTCCTCCAGCACTACATGTGGAACTCTCCATACAATCCCAATTTGGACTCCAACGTGCACGACGCCTGGCACAACGGTTACGTCGAAGTGAACCGGGCCTTTGCGAAAGAGATCATAGCGGAAACCGAGGCCAGCCGGGACCCGCCCGTCGTGATGGTCCACGATTACCATCTCTACCTAGCGCCGGAGTACGTGCGTCAGGGCAGACCCGACGCCATCATCCACCACTTCACCCACATTCCTTGGCCGTCGCCCAGATACTGGCAGCTTCTGCCGTCGTACATCATCAGAGGCATCTGCACCGGGCTTTGCGGGTCGGACATAGTTGGATTTCAGACTACCCACGACGTCCGCAACTTCCTGGACACCTGTGAAGAGTTCTTACCAGACGCCAAGATAGACTACACCGACCGTTCTCTCTTCTATGACGGCCGCCAAATCAAGGTGCGCGCCTATCCCATATCCATAAACGTCGACGAAATTCGCCGAATCGCCAACTCTCCCAGAGCATTGGAATACGAGCGCAAGCTGGAACCGATGCTCAACGAAACAACCATTGTCCGAGTGGACAGGGCAGAGCCCAGCAAAAACGTTGTCCGGGGGTTCAAGGCCTATGGTCTGCTTCTGTCCAAGTACCCCGAACTCAAGGGCAAGGTCACCTTCATGGCGTTCCTGGTGCCTTCCAGGACTCACATCCGCCAGTACCAGCGCTATATGAACGACATCGAGGAAGTGGTCAAGGACATCAACGTCACCCACGGTTCCGAAGACTGGACGCCCATAGTGACCTTCATAGAAAACAACTACACACAAGCCATAGCCGGGATGAAACTATACGACGTAATGCTGGTCAACTCGGTTTTCGACGGCATGAACCTGGTGGCCAAAGAGGGGCCCGTGGTCAACCAGAACTCAGGGGTCCTAGTGCTGTCGGAGACCACCGGCGCATTCAAGCAATTGGCGCCAGGGGCCTTGGCGGTGGCGCCATCGGACATCGAAGGCACCATGCAGGCGCTGCACCAGGCCATCACCATGACAGCCGAGGAGCGAGAGCAGCGAACCAACTCCCTCGTTCAGATAATTTCTGACGAGGACATCATCCATTGGATATACAGCCAATTGGACGACATCGGTGCGGTCATGGATCTGTCTCCCGCGCCAACCAGCTAAGGAACTCCTCCACTTCCGCCACGTTTTCCACCGTATAGTCGGCCAGGGCGACCAATTCGTCCGGCGCTCCTCCGCCCACGACAGCCACACACACCGCCTTTACCGTCCCGGCCTCGGACAGTTCCCTTGCGCTCCTGAAGGCGTCCACGTCGGTTACGTCGTCTCCCATGGAAATGAGGGCCGTCAGCCGCCTCTCCCTGGCTAGCTCGGCCAACGCCGTGCCTTTCGACAGGACCACCGGGGGCAGCACATTGACGACCATCTTGCCCATGACCAGCTTTACTGAGTCTCCCGCCAGAGAGCCCAGCGTGCCCAATAACTCTAACCGGGAAGCCTCGGGGTCAGCGGTGTGGCGGTAGTGGACCGCAAAGGAACCTCCCTTGTCTTCCATCATGAAACCGCCGGTGGAAAAACGCTTGGCCAAGTCGTAGAACAGACGGCTAAGGCGTTCCCGGTGAGTTTCCGCTTCAGGCGCCAGCCGTGTCAGGCCGTTCTCCCTGCGCTCCAGCCCGTGGTTACCCGCGTAGACCAGGCCGGGGACACCGACAGTCGATTCTGCCACATCGGAGGCCCTGCCGGTAACGACAGCTACGAGGGCAAGTCTCACAGCCAGGACTTGCAGCGACCCAGCCACGTTCCGGCTGACTCTGGCGTCCTCCGATCGTTCGACAATCTCAGACAAAGTGCCGTCCATATCGAGGAAAAGGCCCAGCCGCTCCTCAGATAGAAGCGGTATCAACTCCCTCAGATGGGACAGCAAATGCTTTGGCGTCACCTGATTCGGTTCCTCATCATCTCCCCGGCCTCGGGGCAATCGGGCAAGAACATCAGAGCAAGTATTGCCCGAATTTTAAACTAATCTTAAATCCAACTGCAAATTGACTCCGCCGCCCCCTTGACTTATACTGCCGTTTATGTTTTTATAATCGCTTTAACAGGTGCCCATCCGACCGGGTGATCGTGTTTCCATCTAGAAATTGAACCTAAGCCATTTTGCGGATAGAGATTTTGTCAAAGTATAAGAATCGTCTAAGTCAAAACATTCAATCCTCAGGGAATCATCTCCTCCCTAGGATTGGTCGAGCCACATCCTGGCAGCCAATCTTCGCACCCGGCTTTCCCGGCGCCGGGAAAGGAGGATGGTCTAAAAATTGATTGGACAAGAAAACATCCGCCCAAAAGCAACAGCTGGCGTTGCTTTTCACCAATAAATCCCTGGAGGCGCTGAAGTGACAACCATGACAACACCGGCCAGCCCGGTGACACCATCGTTCAGGTCGTTAGTCCCATCGGTACGGACTGAACCTACTTCAGTCCGGCTTATCAGCGACGGAATCATCAAATTCGACGGCGGCAGCATGTTCGGGAGGGTCCCCAAGACCGCTTGGGAGGACAAGGTCTCCACCGATAGGCGCAACCGTATGACCCTCGGTCTAAACTGTGCACTCATCAGGATAAGCGGGAAATGGGTGCTCATCGACACAGGCGTAGGCTCCAAAGAGCTGGACAACGAGAAGGAGACCTACGGCCTAGTCCCATCAAGGTTGACCAAGGAACTCAGGGCCCTGGAGGTCTATCCCAAGGACATCGACGTAGTCATTCTCTCCCATCTTCATTTCGACCACAGTGGCGGATGCACCCGCCAAGACCGCTCAGGAAACCTTGTGCCCACCTTCAGCAAGGCAAAGTACATTGTACAACGTGCGTGCTGGGACGAAGCCGCCAGCCCCAACGAGCGCTGCTCCGACATCCATCGGGAGGAGGACTTCTATCCCATACAAGAGCGAGGTCAGCTAGAACTTATCGACGGCGATGAGCAGATATTCCCAGGCCTGTCGGTCAAGGTCACCGACGGCCATTCCAAGGGCCACCAAATGGCTCTTCTCCATCACGGAGGAGAACGCATAGTCTTCATGGGCGACCTGGTGCCGACACCCTATCACCTGGACTTGGGCGCCATTTCCGCCTTCGACCAGTTCCCGGAACACACCCTGGAGCAGAAGAGGGAATTGCTCGCCCAAGCGGAAAAGGATGGCTGGCTGTTGGTCTTCAGCCACGGTCATGACCAGAAAGCCGGATACCTGGAGCGCATCGGCAGCCATGCCTGCTTCCGACCTGTGGACCTGTAGCCGCCACTACTTCCACAACTGAGCAGGCTGTTTCTCACATAGATGCGGCGTCTCCCGACACATCCCGGGACGCGCCGCATCGCTCTTATACAAGGTCGGCTGAAATCCGGTCGCCATCCAAGGACAATAGGCGGGCAGGGGTTATGCGTCCCACCATGTCCCAGTCGGCCCCAGCGCTTACCCTCAGATAGTTGTCGGTAAGCCCTGTCAATACCGGACCGCCCAGACCTGATGCCGCACGTTCCCAGAGAACGGGCCTGACAGAACCCAACGACTTTTCTTTAAAAGCTCGTTCTAGTTTTCTGGAAAGCTCCAGGATGCTGGCCATACGCCCTTTTTTCACGACCTCGTCCACCTTCGGCTTCAAATATGCGGCGGTGGTTCCCGGCCTGGTGGAGTAGGGGAAGGCGTGAATGGACGCCAACTCCAATCTTTCCGCCAAATCCAGAGTCTGGGAGAACTCGGTGTCGCCTTCTCCTGGGAAGCCCACGATGACATCAGCGGTAATGGAAACGTTGTCCACGCTGTCTCTGATCATTCGGACGCTTTCCGCGTATTGCTCAGTCGTGTAGCGACGTCTCATGCGCTTGAGCACAGCGTCGGAACCGCTCTGAAGGGGCAAATGGAAGTGAGGGCAGAGCCTGGGGTCCTTCCAAAGGCTGAGCAAGGCCGGCGTCATCTCCTGAGGCTGGAGAGACGAGACACGCAGCCGCTCGACTCCCGAACAGTCCAGCAACGATCTGACCAGGCTGGTCAAATCGGTCCCCGGTTCCAGATCAAACCCGTACGTGCCCAACTGGGTGCCTGTAAGAACGACCTCCTTGCGCCCTTCCTCCACTCTCCGTCTGACCTGTTCGAGTATCACATGCGGAGGGATGCTTCTTTCCCGCCCTCTGACCTTGGGTACGATGCAGTAGGCGCACACCTGGTCGCACCCTTCCTGTATCTTCACCATCGCACGGGGTCGTTGATAAAGTAAGGGCTGGGGAATGGAAGGCCTCTTGGGCGCTGCAAGTCCGGGCCCTGAATCGACGACCTGTTGTACGAGTATGTCCTTGTCCCTGTTGGACACCACCAGAAGGTTCTCTCCCAGATTCGCCGCATCCTCTGGCGCTCTTTCCGCAAAGCAGCCGGTTAGCACAACCAGTGACGAGCCGTTGGAACGCAGTGCCGCGCGGGTGGCCTGGCGCGCTTTCTTGTCGGCCGTGTGGGTGACGGTGCAGCTGTTTATGACCCGTACGTCCGCTTCATCTCTGCCACCGGCTTCCGTATACCCGGCTTGAACGAACCTTCTGGCCAGGACCTCGCTGTCGGCCTGGTTAAGTTTGCATCCCTGGGTCTCAATGAAGAAGGTCGCGGGTCTGTCCTGCGCTGGGCCCTTCATATTGCCGGGAAGGGTGTTCTTATTGGAGGTTTCAATTACGGAGTCCTGAGCCATGCTATCATTCTAATGCGGACGGAAATAAAGTCCAAGCCAGTCCTACATCAAGGAGCGATTCATGCAGGCTCTGGACGGGATCAAGGTTGTGGAAATATCCCAGGTTTGGGCTGGTCCCGGGTTGGGCATGTACTTGGCGGACCAAGGCGCCGACGTAGTGAAAATCGAGCCTCTCTGGGGCGACGACGCCAGGACCGTCCTGACTCAACCTCCCATGGCCAACGGCGAAAGCCGTGCATTCCAGGTCGTGAACCGTAACAAGAGGGGCGTGGCCTTGGACATAGCCTCCGTCGAAGGCCGGGAAGTGGTGCACCGCATGATAAAGTCCAGCGACGTGTTCATTCACAACTTCCGTCCGGGGGTCGAAGCCAAGTTGGGATACGACTACGATACGTTGAGCCGGTTGAACCCCGGACTGATATACGCTGAACTGGCAGCTTACGGCAAGCAAGGCCCCTATGCCCAGTACCGGGGCTATGACCTGCTGTTCCAAGCGTTGTCCGGCCTCCTTACCAAACGCCGAGCGCCCGACGGCACGCCCACTTCGAGCGGCATATGGGCTGCGGACTGCTCACTTCCAATGGGCATGGCCTACGGCGTCGCGCTGGCCCTCTTGGCCAGGCAAAAAACGGGACGAGGCCAGAAGGTGGAATCGTCGTTGCTCCATATGGCGCTGGCCATGCAATCCGTGGACATGGTGCGCGTCGAAACCGAATCGCCCAACACAGAGGAGACCGACTTCTCGAAACAGGCGCTGTACTCCCCTTACCGGTGCTCTGACGGTCGATACGTCATCTTGGTGGTGCTGAACACTGGCCAGTTCCACCAACTATGCCGGGCCCTGGAGTTGGAGCATCTTATAGATGATGCTCGCTACGGAAACAACGAGTCCCGCGCCCAAAACAGCGAAGAGCTATATTCTTTGATTGACGGCATTGTCTCGACCCGCACACGCGAGGAGTGGCTGGAGACGTTCCGGGCCTACGACGTGCCCTCCATGCCCATCCTGGAGAGGAACGAAGTCTTCGACCATCCCCAGATGACTGAAAACAACATGTTCGCCTCCGTCCACCATCCTGACGTGGGGCGCGTGGACATGTTCAATGTCCCGGTCCGTCTATCGGAGACCCCCGGATCAATTAGGAGGCGTGCGCCGCTGCTGGGGGAGCACACCAATGAGGTCCTGCGAGAGCTGGGTTATAGCGAGGCTGAGACGGCGCATTTGAGAGCCAAGGGCGTGGTTCCGCCCGATTCGCCTGAGTGGGACGGCTAGCCGCGGTAGTTCCCCGCCTCGTTGTAACGTTTCCCCAGGAAGCTGTCTACCTTGGCCTTAAGTTTAGAACGCCGCCAGGCCAAGGTGATGGTAGACTTCATATCCCCTCCCCGGGTTTCAACCGATGCCAGCTCCCTTCGGGGCTGAGCTTTCAGCCCTAGAACGTAGCCGCTGACTGAAGCATACACCCGTTCGGGATACCGTCTGATGGGAACAGAGGAGCTTTGGTAGTGGGCCCTGATCTTCATCAATGCCCAGTGAGTCGATAGGGAAAGAATGGCTACGGCAGCGCCGCCGAATGCGTCCACCATGTAGTGGTTGCCGGTCAGGACTATGGCAAAGAAGGTCAGCGTCGGGTAAAGAACCCCAAATGCCTTCAAGAGTTTGGACCTGGTGCCCAGGAACATGATGCCGAACATCACTGTCCAGCCAAAATGGAGGCTGGGCATGGCCGCGAATACGTTGAAGTAGACCGCCGTGTCCCTACTCCCGTACCAGGAATGTCCCACCCACCAGGCCGGCCCCAGGTTGCGAATCGAATCTATGATCCCGTATTCAGGTATGAACCGCGGCGGCGCCAAGGGATAGAGGGCAAAACCGAGGAGGGCCAGGACGAAGCTTATGAACACCACGTTTCGGTAGTAGAGGTACTTCTTGCGGTCGAATACATAGAAGAGGACCGCGGACGCGCCTATGAGGGGCCCGAAGGTGAGAACATAGGCCCAATTCATAAAGATAGCTACGCCCTTGGCGTTGTCCAAGACCCATGCCTGCCAGGCCGCCTCTTTGAAGATGCCCACAGCCATCTCGAAGTCCACGACCTTCACGGCGTTCTCGAAGGACATGGCCTCGATATTGGGGGTCAGGAACTTCCGTATGAACATGTAGACAAAATAGGAGCCCAACACCAGGCCGATTTCCCGTGTCAAACGGTAGGGGCCGGTTTCGTCTTTGAACCGTTCCAGCAATGGCCTACGTTCTTTCATCGACGCCTGCCTTCACCTCGGCCCGGGCTATCACCCGGTCGTCGACCATTGGGACCGCCGCAGCGGGCTTGTGTCCGTTGGACCTCTCAAACTGGAGCATACCCCGCTTTTGGGCGGCTTTGCTCTCCTGGTAAACGTTGCAGTCCATGCACCCGACGTATTTCTGGGGCTCAAAGTTTTCCTGGAACAGTCCCCTGGCAGTCACGTAGTCCTGGTTGTTCCATATTTCCTTGATGGAGCTGGTCTTTACGCTCCCGAAGTCGTCGGCGGCGTCGGTGAGGTAGCAGCAGGGCGCGTATCCCCCGTCCCAATTAACGACTCCGCTGCGCCACAACCTCCAGCAGCGCGCGCCGTTTTCCTTGTAGGGCTTGTCGAAGGGGTTGTCCCTGGTGAACACCCGGGAGTTCACCGGAAGCCACTTCTCGGCCAACTCGGGATCGTCTTCTCCGTGGGGGAAGTCCACCTTCTTGAAGACGATGTCGTCTACGCCCAACTCGGCAGCCATCCGTCTGGCTTCCGGAATCTGGTGTTCGTTCTGTTTCATTACGATGAACTGCCACTCTACGTGGGGTGTCTTGACGCCCATCCTAGCCTTGGTGTCCGATATCAGCTTGATGTTGTCCAACACCCGGCCCAGATGTCCTCCGACGCGGTAGACCTCGTAGACCTCTTGAGTAGTGCCATCGAGAGAAACTATTAGTGAGTCCAAGCCGGAGTCCACGAGACGTTCGGCCATCTCAGGGTTCAGGGGCTTGTTCAAATTGGAGCTGGTAACCGTGCCTATATGGGAGTCGTGGGCGTACCTGATGAACTTGTCTATCTCTTTGTTCAAGAATGGCTCGCCCCAGCTGTAAAGGCTGAGCCACATGCAGTAGTCCTTTATCTCGTCGATGACCTTCTTGTACAGGTCAAAGTGCATGACGCCCTTGTCGCGATTGACCGTGCCGAGACCGGTGTGGCACAGGGGGCATTTAAGCTGGCAGATGTTGGTGGTGTCCAACTCCCATTCGTAGGGATAACCCGACACCTTCTTCGTACCGAACCTGAGTTGAGTCTCTATTTTGATGAAGTTGACGGCCTTCTTCCACGTCAGGTAGTCGACGGCCATGTCGAATCTACGGTCAACTCGGTCGCTGATCAACGCCCCTGCAGTGCCGCCGTTGACCTGCAACCGTCTGTCTAAGCCGGTTACCAGTTTGAGGACCAGTGCGCGTCGCCAGTTCAATTACCCATCCCTACATATAACGAAAGACGGAGACCATGGCGTCCCGTTTGAGTCGGAAGTTCCGGCTCCTCCATGTCTCCGCCCTTGCTTGCCAGACTGTTTCCCTATCCCATCTCCCGCCGCTGACCGCAAGGAACTCCATAACCTAGCATGTGGAACTCCCCGATGTCGGCGCGGCCCTCTATATAGGGCACAAGTGTACTTAGGCCCTTTTTGGTTGTCAATCAGTTGTTGCTCCCCATCTAGGCGGCTTCTGCGACAGCCCGATTTGCGGAAAAGACTTCAGGCAAACCTTCCAACCTCCAGTCCCTCCGTTTCTTCCACCTCTTCCGTCCGCATCAGCAGCGCCGGCAGAATTGCAACCAGAGACAAAATGCCGATAATTGTAAACATGTCCTGGAACACTGTGACCCCAGCTTTGATTTGCTCATCCCGAAAGGTTTCGTCTACTATTGTGAGTTCGGATGTAAGGCTATAAAAATGCTCTATGCCCCAGGCAGACAAGGCCGCCAACCCCAACGCCATACCCACCATTCTCGATGCAGTAACCAATGAGGCGGCAGCCCCCCAATAATGACTGGGAGATGCGCTAAGAGCGCACACATTAATGGGAGGGATGACCAGACCAAACCCAAGACCTGCTAAGGCCAATGGCACGGACAGCCTGATTTCCTTCACCTCCGTACCCCAACCGCTCATAAGCAGCAGACCCACCCCCATGAATCCTAGACCTGTTATGCACACTGCCCTGACCCCTGTCCAGCGCAGAATGTAGCCTCCCACCACGGCCCCCACAGGTATAGCGGCGGTGAGTCGGACCAGGTGCAGGGCGCTGTTCCATGCATTTTTCTCCATGACCGTGGCGGCCATAAGAGGCACGGAAACCAGGGCAATAATAAGCGCTACTCCCACCATGAATTGGGTAATGTTGGACGATACAAACGCCCTGGAACTGTACAAGAAAGACGCCAACAGCGGTTGGACAGCCCGTCTCTCCACTACAATCAAAACGACTACCAGAGCGACCCCCAAAGAGGCCATCAGATAGGGGATGATTGACTCTCCTGAAAAGATGCTTCTCTGGGACAGCGCCAGGGTCAGGACCGTAAGCGCCCCTCCAAGGGCAAGAGCTCCGGCGTAGTCCATTTTTCCAGCAGGGTTGGGTCGATTCGTCAAGATGAACAGAAGCGCAATTAGAATGAAGCTCTGGGGAATGTCCAGCCAGAATATCCACCGCCAACCAATCCACTCGATGATGCCTCCTCCGTAGAGGGGGCCTAATACAGACCCCGCCTCGGCCGAGGCCGCCACCAAGCCCAGCGCTATGCCTCTTTTCTCCGGGGATACCGCTCCTACGGCCATCGCAAGCCCGATGGGCACAGTGGCGCCCCCGCCTATGGCTTGGAGCACCCTGGCGGATACTATCCAGGAGAAGTCCGGGGCGACCGCCACCAACGCCGACCCAATGGAAAACAGGACCAGCGCCGCCTGAAACATTCTGACCCTGCCGTAGACGTCGGACAGCCGCCCGGCCAATGGCATGGCCACCGTATACCCCACCAAATACGCAGTTACTATCCATGCCGCCTTGTCCAGTTCCGTAAGAGGAATCTCGACGTCAACCATTACGCTGGGGAGCGCGGCGACCACAACGGTCTGGTCTAATGCGGTGGAAAAAACCCCCAAGCAGAGAATCCCCAGAACAACCGTTGGGGATGACCTAAGAGAGGCGAAGCTCGACGTTGCGGCGCTCACCGCCCAGAGGCTGTGTCCGGAAGTTGAATGTCAACCGGAGCGTTGATGTTGCCTATGGTCAGCAAACGAGTCGTCTCCGGTGCGTCGTCATCGAAAATTTGCCCCGCTATCCTTATCTGTCGCAACGTATGGTCGGCCTCGTCGACCCAAAAACTCAATGTGACGGCATAACCGGGATCCGCTGACGTAAAGAGGCTCAACAAATCCTCGGAAGTTACAGTGCCATCCAAGCGGATCGCCACAGCGCCCTCCAAGGTCTCTGTGCCTGCAATGGACAAGTCTTTGATGACAGGCACCAAGTCGCTCAAAGTCGTACCAATCCCTCCGAAGTTGAAGGGGACCTGATCCAGAGGCAGAGGCGCCCAGGGTGCATCCTTCGCGAATTTCATGAAGGCCTGGTCTCCGATGGCCATCATTTCGATCTGTACAAACCCAAAACCGGGAGCCACTACGTCCACCAGCATTCTGAAGCTGTCGGGAGACTTGATGTCTCCTTCGATGCTCTTCAAGGTGTTTCCAAAAAACTTGGAGCCGGATTCCAATTCGTCAATCATTTGGAACCTGGCCGTCGACATTGAGGACAACTTCTCCCTTACGCTGACCAACAAGTCCTCCAACGTCAACTCAGGGGTTGGCGTGGGGACTGGAGTGTCGGTGGGCGTGGCCTCCGTTTCGCACGCGGCAGCCAGAAATAGGAAACCCATTATCAATACAACAATTGACAACGGGAGACGGAAAGGCTTGAACACGTTCGTCTCCTTATCTATCTCCATGACCAGACGGCCAACGGGGAGGCGGCAATCTCACGGGGCACAGAGCCTTCTTTCACGTCGATTACGTACACGTGGTCCACGTTGGGTGAAGACCCGTTCCTGCGCACTCCTCCCGCATCCGTCGTTCCGCTGAACAGGATTTGTGTCCCATCCGGCGACCATATAGAGTTGGACAACCCATATTGGTCGAAGAAAGTCAAGAGGGTCAGAAAGTCCACCGACGGAACGAACTCTACCATCTTGACAGGGTCGCCTCCGTCCACTTCCACATATTTCCACGTGAAGGTCTGGTCTATCTGGTCGAACGCCACGTATACAATTTTGTCTCCAGTGGGAGACCAGAAGAAGGATAGAAAGGGCTCGCTAACCACTATCCTGGCGACCGCGCCGTCGCTGCTGACGAGAATCATCCGGTCGTATATCTGGCTCGTGGCGGCAAGGCTCTCCGCCGCCGCAAGATGCGCCCCGGCGGGGGACCACACCACCGCCGAGGAGGGACCCAAGTCGGCGACAGCCTTGGCCTGGTCCACGGGCGCCTTCGGGTCTCCTAGGAAAAGGGCCTGGGAACCCGACGCCGCGTCTCGGGCGGCGTATGCGACGCGGCTTCCGTCGGGAGACAACGCCGGGGTCTTGAATCCAAACCCAGCGGCGCCTATGTTCTCCGGGGGGCTTATCTCTCCTTGAACATACGACGACCGCAACAGTTCCTCCCCCAGATGGAAGACCACGACTTCCCCCTCCGCGCTGAAGGAGTAGTACAGAGGACTCCCAGAAAGCACGCCCGCAGCAGGAGTGGAACCGTCGGCGTGGGCTGCAAACAGCGTCAGCGCGGTGGGCTCAGCGGCCAGGAACGTCACTTTGGCGCTGTCCGGCGCCCAGTAGAGATAGTGGGGAGCGCCCCTCGCGATGGACGCCGTATTGGGTTCATTGGTGTATACACGGATAGACTCGCCGTCGGTTACGTCAATGACTTCCACCGATAGACGGACGTCGCCGCCGCTGACCACGACCAGAGAGGCTGCTATCTTGGCGCTGTCTGGAGACCAGGTGGGCCAGGCGTAGAAGAGCTGGGTCTGGACCGTCTGGGCCAGCACGGGTCCGGCCGGTCCAACACGCAGGTCCGTATTGGTCAGCTTGGATACATCGGTGCCGTCGGGGTTGACGGTAAACAGGTTGCCGTCGTTGCCCACATAGGCTATTCGGTTCAAGCTAACTCCTGGCGTATCTATCCCTGAAAATGGCTCAACTGGTCGGGTTGTTGGAACATCATTCTCCAGAGGCGTCCCAGTTTCGGCAGGCCTGTCCATCCTTTGGCTTTCACAGGCAGCAACGGCGGCAATCAGAAGCGTAGCAGCTACGACCGCCACACCCACGCTGATCTGCCGAATCACACGTGACCGGGCAACATTATCCGCCTTTTTCAAGTCCATATCAAACGTAAAATATGGATGGTCCCAGGTCTTACAAAGGCAGCGCCACCGCCTGCCCTGTCTGTGAGCTGCGGTATACCGCCTCGGTGAACTCCATGTACTGAACGCCCACGTCGAAGGGAGTGCGGGTAATCTTTTCGGCGCCTCGAATCGCGCTGGCGAACTCCTCTTCCACCCTCCAGGAGTATTCCTTGTCCGGGGTGACGGGAATTTCGGCCAACGTCGACTGCCCGCGTCTGGCGCCGTAGACCTTCAGGGCCGGAGGCCCCTCCAATCTCACAGTGCCTTCACTGCCGTATATCCACACCTCCGGGGGAGTGGCCAGCCCCGTCACGGTGCTGAAGCGCATGTGGGCCTGGGCGCCGCAGGCCATGTCGCACAGAATGTCCACGTGGTCCGGCACGGTGATGAACCGGAGCTCTCCCGTTTCGTCCTTCCGTCGGTCCACGTTCACTTTCGTCATGGCCATCACCCTGGTGGCGGGACCGACCCAGCGCATCATAGCCTCGTACCATATGCCCATAGAAAGGATGTTGTACCCGCTCAGATTCCGGTCGTGGCGCCAATGGAGGGGGCTGTCTCTGTCAATGAAATCGGGCGTTTTGACCTGGACCTCGATGGCCAACAGGTCGCCCAGGTAGCCGTCGGCCACCAGCCCCTGAAGAGTGGCGTCCACCTTGAAGCTCAGAGGCGACGGAACGATTTGCGTAACCAGGTGGGGTTTCAGTCGGGACGCCTCCAGCATCATCTTGGCTTCCTCGGAATTCATGGCCATGCGGGCTTCACATAGAACGTGCTTTTCGTTTTCCAGGGCCGCCAAGGTCATCTGGCAGTGCATATAAGGCCAGGTGCCTATGCAGATGGCGTCCGTGTCGTCGGCTTCCACCAGGTCTATCCAGTTGTCGTAGACGACGGGTATCTCGAACTCCGCCGCCGCACGTTCGCTGGACTCCCTGCTCCGGTTGCAGACGCTCACTATATCCACGCCGTCGACGGCCCGGAACCCGGGTACATGCCTTACCCGCATATTGTTTCCCGCTCCCACGATTCCAATGCGCAGGTTGCCGTTGCTCATCTGACCTCCCTCGTTCGTCCTCACACGCTTGTCCTGAGGTGAGGAAACATCGGATACGGATGTTTGAGTCTGATTATATGGTTCAACAGCCTGACAGTCCAGAAATCCAGGGCGGCCAAAATGGCAGGCAAGAAACCGCTCAGATTCCACGAGCTTGCCATCCCGTTTGCCGACGTGTCAGCGGAAAAACTGGCGCCTCAACGTTGTCGATTGTATACTAACTGTTGATGGCTGACTTCCTGCTTATTCCCGACGCTGGACACGGTTCGTGGTGGTGGGGCCGCGTTTGGGGGCAGTTGACGGCTCCTCAACAATACCCGCCCAGACTCTACGCCCAACGCAAGGCCGGTGAAATCGTTACGCCCGACCTGCCGGGCCACAACTCCGTGGAAATGAACGGCTCCGGGCCCTACACAGCCGACGACTTCATAAAAGCCATCCTGGACCCGGTGAAGGACCGGGAGCTCCGGGACCTGATAATGGTCGGACACGGCCTGTCGGCGGGGTACGTGCTCCACGCCGCATCCATGCTGGAGACTCCGCCGCGCAGGGTCATCCTGCTGGCCGGACTGGTTCCCGACCACGGAAAGAGCGTCTTGGACTCCCTGCCGCAGGCGACGAGGATGATGTTCAAAATCATGTCCCGGAAGCCCACGGGGGCCAGCAAGAAAGAAATCAAGCTGGCCAGGCCGGTCATAGACAACATCTACTGCAACGGAATGACCAAGTTCGACAGCGTCCTCGCCTCCGGCTGGTACAGGACAATACCGTCGGCCATGCTTTCGGCCCGCCAGCAACTCGGAGACCTCAACTTCAATTTCCCCATCAGTTACGTGCCCCTTTGGAGGGACAGACTTGTTCCCAGCCCTCTCCAACAACGGATGGCCCAGAAATTGTCAAGAGTTGAGATAGAAAGAGAACTGGATGCTTGTCATGAGGTTATTCTTGAACGCCCGGAACAGGTGGCCGAAGTCCTGTTGAAGCATGCTTGAACGACCCTCACCCCCGCCCTATCCCAGAGGGAGAGGCGGTATGGAGCCTACGGCTCTGACGTAATAAACGGGAGGTGTTGAATGGACCAGGACGTTAAGAAGAAGGTGCTCAGGCAGATCAGCTACGGCATGTACGTCGTCGGCTCAACCGCCGATGGAGACTCCTCGGCAGGCACGGTCAACTGGTTGTCCCAGGCGTCCTTCTCGCCTCCGCTGATAATGATGGGCGTGAAGACCGACAGCGGACTCCATGAGACGGTGAAGAAGTCCAACTCCTTCTCAGTCAACGTGCTGTCCGCCGACCAGAAGCAGATAGCGGAGGACTTCTTCCGGCCCAGCAAGGTTGAGGGCAACCTGATCAATGGCCACGCCTTTGTCGCCGGCGCTACTGGGGCGCCGGTACTGGATGAGGTCTATTGCTATTTCGAATGCAACGTGGTGGGCAGCGTCGAGAACGGGGACCACTCGGTGTTCGTCGGAGAAGTAGTGGACGCTCAAGAACGGCGGGACGATAAGCCTATGGAGATGTGGGACACCGGCTGGTTCTACGGAGGCTAGACCGGCGGCCCTGACGTATGGATGACCTGGAGTTCCTTGACAAAATCAAAGACAAGATCGAGCAGCTAAGCGGCGTTGCCATAAGGCTGGACCTCGACCGTGAAGACCAGAGCGCCCTGCGGGTAGA
Source organism: Dehalococcoidia bacterium (assembly GCA_965224415.1). Lineage (GTDB taxonomy): Bacteria > Chloroflexota > Dehalococcoidia > Lucifugimonadales > JAGWBF01 > DAOUJI01. The sequence goes on from CBDCZB010000004.1 coordinate 984,086, forward strand.
CCTGGAAGGGCCGATTCCGACGGTGGTCGTGGGAAGCCATGTCCTGGAGTATTCCGGGTTTGCACGGATGGCTTCCGAGTACGCAGTGGCATGCCTCAGAGCCGGACGAGACCTGGAAACGTTGGAGTTCCAGACGCTGCTCGCTCGAAACTAGCTTGAAGGCGGATCAAACCGGACGGCAGCCCGGAGCTGGGCCACCGTTTCATTTGCCTGGTTGACTCCCTGGACTTCGCAGTCTATAAACCCGACGCCTGCACCCACCCTCTTGCCGGACACACGGCCCGAGAAGGTCAGCGTATCGGTTGTCTCGACCAGTGTGGAGAAGACCAACTCGACGCTGCTCCCCTCAGCATGGACCCTTTCAGGCGGAAGTCCCTTTACCAGCAGTTCCCTGGCGAATCCCATAAACGCCGGAGACCCGGGTTCGATCGCCTCGGGAAACAGATCTTTGATGAGGATGGGCATGTCGTCGCCCACCTGAACTGAGTCGAACGTAGAAGTCCTTGCCCAAAGCGTGCCCATGGAACAACAACCTAACATCAAGCCAGCCCCGACGCAACCGGAAGCTGCGCCCACTACACCAGCCCTTTGCTATAATCCTCCAGCGCAACCTACCACCATCAGGAACATTCCATGACTTCACCGGAAGAGGGGCAGACCGCTCCGGCCTTTAGCGTCCCAACGACTCAGGGAGACTTCAGTCTAGAGCAAGCCCTGGCCTCAGGGCCGGTGGTGCTGGCCTTTTACACTGAGTACAACACCCCAAGCTGCGCTCAGGAACTGGCGTCTTTCAAAGAGGAGCACGAGACATTGGCCGAGTTGGGAGCACAGGTGCTGGGACTCAGCGCCGACAGCCTGGAGTCCCACCTCAACGCGATCGAACGGCTTGGAGGGCTTCCCTTCCCATTGGCTTCCGACCTGGACCTCAGCGTTGCCCGGCTCTACGGCGTGGTGGCGGAGGACGGTAAGCGAAGCCAGCGTGCGGTGTTCGTGATTGACTCCGAAGGCGCGGTAACGCTTGCCATACCGTGGTATCAGCCGGGCAACCCGGCACAATTCCTACAGGTGTTCCAGGCCTTAGGACTGGAGTAGACGGCGCCGACGTTCCGTTGTGTTACCCGCCTCGGGTGAACCCGTAGTATACGTCGGAGTCCAGCACCTTGCTGAGGGCCAGCATCGAAATGTTGCGTGGATTGACGGGAGTGAAGAAGTCTTGCGTCACCACGTGGAAGAGCTTCTCGAGGCTGACCGGTTTGTTGCCGCCGCTCAGTATGTGACGGAAGATTATTTCCTGCATGGGCATTTCGGGGCTTATGAAACCGTCTTGCTTTGAGCAGTGGGATGAGAGTTGCCGAATCTGCTGTTGGATCGTCGGGGTGGACCCTCCCTTTTCATCCGCCTTTTCTTCACACTCCGGGCAACGGCGGCTGAGCAGCATCACCAAAAGCGACCTGCTGTGCGCCTGGAGTTTGCCTTCGTCCACCACGTACTCGGGCATCCGGTCTTCTTGAGGCTCCTGCTCCGGCATCTGGCCCTCGACTTCTGTAGATACGGTCAACTAGACACCTCTTCACTCCAATCGAGCATTTTGACCTTGACCCGTTCCCCGGCCTTCATTACTGGCACGTCCTCAGGGCATATCGCCAGCCCGTTGGCCTTGGACATGGAGGTCAGAATATTGGACCCTTGCGGACCCGTGGGATTCGCATAGTAGGCGCCGTCTCGGTTCGTCACCTCCACCCGTGCGAACACCCGCCTTTCGTCATAGTTGTGTATAGGCCCTTCCAACACCGCCTCTACGGTGGGTTTGTCGAAGCGGCTCTTGCCCAGCATCTTCAAGATGGCAGGGCGTGCAAACTCCTCGAACGCCACCATGGCGCTTACCGGGTTGCCGGGCAATCCCAGGTGGGGGACTCGCCGTCCACCGGCGCCTTCTATCAACCCGAAGGCCAGCGGCTTGGCCGGGCGCATGCGCACCGACCAGAAGTTGATTTCCCCTCGGTGGTTAAGCACGTCCTTCACGATGTCGTAGTCGCCTTTGGAGACTCCGGCGGATGTGATTAGCAAATCGGAGTCTGCGCCCTGGGAAATCTTGTCGTTGAGGTCGTCCAGATTGTCGCGGGCGATACCCAGCATCTTGGGGATGCCCCCATATTTTATAATCGAGGAGGTTAGGCTGTAGTTGTTGCTGTCGTATATCTTGCCCGCCTGTTGGGGGTCTCCGGGGGAGAGGAGCTCGTTCCCGGTGGACAGCACTGCCACGACCGGGCGCCTCACCACTCGGACAGTCACCTTCCCAAGAGACGCCAACACCCCTATTTCCGCAGGCCGGACGACAGTCCCCTTTTCCAGCACGAGAGCGCCCTTCTTGACGTCTTCACCCGCGGGACGGACGTTTGCCCCTAGAGGAAGCTCCACCTTTATGTTGATCCTATCGAGACCAAGACCTTGTCGTTCCCTTTCAACCTCATCGGTATCCTCGAAGGGCACCACCGTATCGGAACCCTGGGGCACTGGGGCGCCCGTCATGATGCGAATCGCTGTTCCCGGTTCCACCGGGGAGATTGGCACGTCCCCCGCGGCAACCATACCTATTACTTTAAGCTCTCGCGGAGAGTCGGCATCGGCGCCCTCGATGTCGGCGTGCTTCAGCGCATACCCGTCCATGGCTGAATTATCCAGGGGCGGAATCTGCAAGGGCGCAGTCACGTCCTCGGCCAGCGTCTGTCCCAGGGCTTGAAGGATGGGGACGTCTTCCGGATCAAGAGGGCTGAAGTAGGACATGATTCTCTCAAAGGCTTCCTCCACGCTGAGCATGTCGGCGTGCCGATGGCCTCTTCTGGGTTCGTGTGTGTGGGTGTGTCCCGTCGTCATAGTCCTACGCTCCGGCCAGGTTAGGGCCCGCCCGGCTTTGACTTCACCATATCCACTATGTCCGACGCATCCTTATAAGCCCGCACGGCGTCCTCTTCACCGAACGACTTGAAAGGAACGGCGGGGGCCGCCAACACGTCGGGGTAACGAGTCTGAAGGTAGAACCGATCCAATGCCCTCCCCTGACCCAATAATTCTAGAAAGGACTCCTCGAATTTGCCACACTCCTCCAACAACGCCTCGATGGAGTGTATATGGACGTAGCGGCGCCCAACCCCGAACAGAAACGCCTTCAACGCCATTTGCCCCGTCTGCTCCGCATTGAAGCACGCGTCGGCCCAGAACTCAAGGTAGAGGAGACCTTTGGCGACATCAAGTTGATGCTCAGCCTGTGCAAGCCACCGGACGCGGGACTCAGCGGGGTTTTTCATAAATTACCCGTCCATGTTCCAGCACAATATCTATGAAAGGACGGCCCTCAGCTTTCAGCGACTCGAACTCATCGGGAGTGTATACGAATATATCGCATTTGCGGGGGAATGTAATGTACTCTTGCGGCTCTATGGCCCTGTCGATGAACCTTTCCTCGGTCTCCTTGATTAAAATCAGGTCCAGGTCGCTATATTCGTCCCAATCGCCCCTGGCGAAAGAGCCGTACAATATCACCGTTTCCGGGTCGTATGGTTCCAAGTCTTGCACGACCTGCCTAACCAGGTCTTCCACTAGCTCTTCCCTGTCTCTGCTCGGCGTCAACGACTATTCCCTTAGCTCGGCTCCCAGTTCTCTGCCAAGCCGTAACACCAGCGAATCGAAAGCCTTGCTGACCTCGTCGGAGTTGAGAGTCCGGTCCATCGCTTGGAACTGTATGTGATATGCCAGGGAACGCTTACCGCCGGGGATGTTCTCCCCCAAATACACGTCGAAAAGCTTCACGTCGGCCACAAGCCTATGGTGTTGTATTAAAGCGCTCACTCGATCTGCCGGCACATCTTCCGGTATCAACAGCGCCAAGTCCCTCACGGCCGCGGGAAATCTGCCGAAGGGCTGGTAGGAGCGTCCGGCGCCTGAGGCGGCATTGATAAGGGCTTCCACGTCCAGTATGAAGGCGGCCACCGGCTTCCTCTGCGACCCGAAGGACTCGACGACCGCCGGATGTATCTCGCCAACTACTCCAATCTCAGTCCCGTTGGACTCCAGTTTGGCTGACCTTGCCGGATGCATGGAGGGGTCGGAGCATGGGTTATAGGAGACGTTGACGCCCAATCTCTCCAGCGCCGCCCCCGCAAGGCCTTTTACGTCGTAGAAGTCCAGGGCGCCCTCTCCGCCGGTCCAATGAATGTCCCAACGAGGGCCAGCCATAAGACCCGCCACCATCTCCCGTTCGTCGGGCAACCGTCGGCCTTGGTCGAGATAGACTCGACCTAGTTCGAAAATCGCCACGGGCCCCGTCTCCCTGGCTTGGTTCGCGGCCAGTGTGGACAACAGTCCGGGAAGCAGGCTGGTGCGCATGTGCTGTTCACGAGAGCTCATAGGGTTGGCCAGCTTGAGCGCAGGGCCTCCTGTGCTAACCCTCGCTGCTTCCAGGTCTTCCAGTGCACAGACAGGGTAGTTGATGACTTCCTGCATCCCGAAGGCCGCCAACAAGTCCTTCAGCCTGTCCTTGAACTCCAGGGCCGTCTCAGGCTCCCTGTGGGGTATGGGTGTGGACAACATGGCGGTGGGCGTCTCGTCGTAGCCGATGATCCGGGCCAACTCCTCAATCAAGTCCTCTTCAATTTCCAGGTCGGTGCGCCAATAGGGGGCCTCAACGGTCAGCGAACCTTCTCCTGCGTCGTCGCCGACAATCGTCATCCCCAGAGACGTAAGCACGCTCCTGACTCGCTCGATGGGAATGTCCACACCCAGGACCTTGCGGATTCGCGCCAGGGTCAGCGGGACCGTTGGCAGGGAGGAGCCGTCCCCGTCGGGAAAGACGTCTATGATTCCCTTGGCGGCTTTCCCTCCAGCTATTTCCAGGATGAGCTTGACGGCTCTCCGGAGAGCAATTGGCGCCAATTGCGGCCTTAGTCCCTTCTCGAATCTCTGCGACGCCTCGCTGGAAATCTGGAGCGCCTGGGCCGTTCGGCGGTTGTTGGAGGCGTCGAAGCAGGCGGACTCCAGGAAGACCGTATCAGTCGACTCGCTGATTTCGGTGTTCTCGCCTCCGATGACACCAGCCAGTCCTATTCCGTTCTGGGAGTCGGCGATCAGAAGCATGTCGGTCAAGAGTTTCCTCTCTTCCCCGTCCAAGGTTGTCAGCATCTCACCCGGTCGGGCACGACGGACAACCACCTTGCCTTCCTTCAGGGTGTTGAAGTCGAAGGCGTGAAGGGGCTGATTGAACTCAAGCATTACGTAGTTGCTTATGTCAACTATGTTGTTGACCGGCCTCATGCCGGCCTTCTCCAGACGCTCCTGTATCCAGCCGGGAGAGGGTCCCAACTTAACCCCGTGGATAAGGGCGGCCGTGTACCGGCTGCACAGGTCGGGGTCTGCGATTTCTACAGAGGCCAGGGACTCTATGGTATCTCCGTCTTCCGGGTATGCAATGTCCGGTTCTCTGACGGAAGCACCGGTGAGGGCCGCCGTCTCGCGGGCCACCCCCAACATCGAAAGACAGTCAGAGCGGTTGGGCGTCAACTCCAGAACAAGAATCTGGTCGCCCAGATAGTCGCCCAGGCTCATGCCTACGGGAGCTTCTTCCGGCAGGACCAATATCCCGGTGTGGTCGTCGCCCATGCCCAACTCCAGTTGGGAGCATATCATTCCCTCGGAGACCACGCCGCGAATCTTCGCCGCCTTTAGCTCTTCCATCTTGCCGGAGTGGCTGTTGAACAGCCTGGCGCCGATCTTCGCATAGGCTATTTTCTGCCCTTGGGCGACGTTGGGAGCGCCGCAGACCACCTGCGCCACTTCCTCTCCCCGGTCTACGGTACAGAGGGTTAGCCTATCAGCGTTGGGATGGGGCGCCACGCCGGTCACCAGGCCCACGTAACACTCGTCCCAGTCTCCAACGGAAACAACTTCCCCCACCTCGATTCCGGCCATAGTGAGCCGATGCGCCAGTCCGTCAACCGACGCATCGACGTCGACGTAGTCCTTAAGCCAGGATAAGGGAACCCTCATGGGGCGTGCGTCACGAAATCTTTATCGGGCCGCGCCCACTGGCCGCAGTTCGTTGACTCCGTCGAGGAAGCCCCACCAGGCTTCGAGACCGGCTTCCAGGGCGGCTTCCACCCTCGCCTCGTCGGCGGTTGCGGTGTGGTTGGCGATGCCCTCTTCTTCCTGCCTGGAGTGCTCTATGTCCAGAGTCGAGTGGACATCGAAGAAGGCCAGCGCCGCCTCGTCAGTGATTCCGTACAGGTCCCTGAGGCCAGACGCCTTCTCCGCCGCCACCTGGGGCGTCTGCTGCTCGTAAGCGTAGATGGCTGCCAGCCCCTCCTGGAACGAGCCGCTGGAGCAGATGCCCGTGTAGACATCCAGAAGCCGCTGCGTGTTCGGGTGAATGGACGAGACAAGGACTTCCTCCTCGGTCATGCCCAGCCCGCGACAAAAGTCCAGCCACTGGGCCCGGTGATTGTTCTCGCCGTGCTCCTCATCCCACAGGTTGCTCAAGATTCCCTGCCTGACCTGGGGTTCTGGGCAGTTGGCATGGATTGCGCTGAGGAACCTGGGGAAAGCGGCCTCTATGCGGTAGTACTGGGCGGCGTAGACGCGCAGGTCTTCCAACGTCAGCTTGCCCTCCTGCCAATCGACGTAAAAGGGGTGCGTCAGCAAGCTCCTGGCCGATATGCGGTCTTGCAGCCTGGTAATAAAGCTCTGGGTCATCGAATCTGCCTCCTATCGTTATTCCCGTTTCGGTTGCTCAACACTTAAGCCCGTGGGCCAGGGACACACTAAAACTGCTTCAGAAAGCGCAGGTCGTTGGAGTAGAAGAGACGTATGTCGTTGATGCCGTACTTCAGCATTGCGATGCGTTCCACTCCCAGACCGAAGGCGAAGCCAGTGTACACTTGCGGGTCGTAGCCCACTCCTTCCAATACCTTGGGGTGCACCATGCCGGCTCCCATTATCTCAATCCAACCGGTGTCTCTGCATATCCGGCATCCGTTTCCGCTTCCATCGCAGGCAAAGCAGTCTATGGACATGTCCACACCCGGCTCGACGAAGGGGAAGTAGTCGCAACGGAAACGCACTTTCCGTTCGGAGCCGAATATCCGGCGGGCCAACTCGTAGAGGGTCCCTTTCAGGTCCGCGAAGGTTATCCCTTCATCCACCGCCAACCCCTCCACCTGGAAGAAATGCCATTCGTGAGTGGCGTCAGTGGCCTCGTACCGATAGACCTTGCCGGGCACGATTACCCGTATGGGCGGCTTCATACGCTCCATGACCCGCGCCTGCATGGGTGAGGTGTGGGTACGGAGCAGCATGTCGTACTCGCCCGTTTCGTTGGGGGAATCAACCCAAATGGTGCTCCACATATCCCTTGCCGGGTGATCAGTTGGTATGTTCAGCAGCTGGAAGTTGTAATGGTCCCATTCGACCTCAGGCCCCTCGACCACGCCGAATCCCATCCCAACGAAGGCGTCGCATATCTCTCGTAGCATCTGCGTCGAGGGGTGCAGGCGGCCCACACGTACGGGCCGTCCGGGAAGCGTGATGTCGATGCGTTCCGATTCGGCCAGTCCCTCCAGGCGTGCCGCCTCAAGCTCCTGCTGCCGGTTGGTCAGCTCTCCTTCCAACTTCTGCTTGGTCCGGTTCGCCAGCGCCCCAACGCTTGCGCGCTCCTCGGAGGGCAAGGACCCCAGACCTCTGAGTAGATTGGTCAAGCTCCCTCTGCGGCCCAGGTAAGACAAGCGCCATTGCTCCAGGGAATCGAGGTCTTCCGATTGCTCCAATTCCTGGATGGCCTGTGCGCTTAGCTGCTCTATGAGCTCTGGTGAGACTTGTATGGAAGAGTCCGTTTGACCGGGAGCCAAATCCGTCGAGTCCTATGGCCTAGAGTTGCGGCTATTCATTATAGGATTGGCCTAGTGCGTGGTCAAGGAACGCGGCTAGTTCGGTATCGCTTAGCACTCGTTCAGCAGGACGGCTAGCTACCCATCGACTTTTGGGTGTCTTTTTCACAAGGCGCAAGAGTTTGGTCGAAACCAAAAGTTCGGCGATGTTGTGGACTATCCAGTAATCTCCAAGGTTTCTCATCCATGCGATAGCCGACACGTCTCCGACAGGAGTCTCCCGCAGTTTATATTCACATCCAACTCTTTTGACTTTACCCGGTGTGTTTTTGGTCTCATGTCCTAGATTTGTAAGCTTGCTGTCATCAACCCAATCGAATCTAGACGCACCCGACCATCCCCCCAAAGCAGAAATGCTGCACTTTACTTCGGCCGTCTTGCGGACAATCGGGTCGTTTTCTAATTCAGATTCGATCTCTGTTACGGCCACCAGTTGCTGAATGTATTGTTCTTGTTGTGTAGGATTCAGTCCCGCAATGGCATCCGAGTTTGCGTCAAGTGAGGATTGGATACGCTCGCGGATGTCCCTTTTGAAAAGCTCCCTCCCTATGAGCCCATCCACAATAGTTAAGTTGATGTCTAGGTCTAGTTCCTCGAATTCTTCTGACGCTACAACATAGTAAGGGAAGAAGTTCTTCATCGCATACTGAAGTTTATAGTCGAACTTCCACTTGCGGTATTGGTCGCTCGTTTTACAAACTTCAACGTACTGCACACCAGTGCTGAAACCTTTGCCCAAGCCATCGAAGTCAATGGCAAGAAGGGGGTTGCCCCGCTTGGTGCAAAGCACATAATCGATGCTCGTCTTATAGAAAAAGTCGTTTGAGGTCTTCACGGTGTCATCTGGTTCGAATAACGCTGAGAAGGGAAATTGAGGGAGTAACCTGTATTCCTCTCCCAACATGGACTCAATGGACTCGAATCCCCGTTTTTCGCCATTGCTGCCAAATATAGACTTTTTTACTGCCACTGCTACCACACTCAAAAAGTTGCTTATCGCTTACAGAGCGTTGGAATTGGGGGGCAAGGAAAAATCCAATTCTCAACCCCGTTACTGCCAACGTCGCGCACTCCCCCTAAGCGATTGATTCAGGGTCACTCTATTCCTGTATGTTGAACTGAGATATCAATGAAAATCAAGAGCAAACTGTGGAAGGGCGTCAAGAAAGTGCATTCTCTGGGGTACCGGGGAAAGTCGGGCGCGTCCTGACGCCTACGGAATGGGCAGGATTTGCTTCACGGTTGCGCCTATGGCGGCAGGGGAGGGGATGATGGCGGCGCCCGCCTCTTCGAAAGCTCGTATCTTGGCGGCGGCAGTGGCCGCCTCCCCAGTGATGATGGCTCCAGCGTGGCCCATCCTCTTTCCCGGAGGGGCGGTGACTCCGGCCACCAGCGCAGCCACCGGCTTGTTGAAGTGGTCGGCGATATATTCGGCGGCTTCCTGTTCCATGGTCCCGCCTATCTCTCCAATCAGCGCCACGGCGTCGGTTTCCGGGTCGTCGTTGAACAGCTTGAGGACATCCACGAAACTTGAGCCGACAAGAGGGTCGCCGCCTATTCCGACGCAGGTTGACTGCCCCATTCCCAATGCCGTGAGCTGGGACACGGCCTCATAGGTAAGCGTGCCGCTCCTGGAAACCACCCCAACCCTGCCCGGAGTGTGTATGGAAGCGGGCATAATGCCCAGCTTGCACCGTTCGCCCGGAGAAATCACGCCTGGGCAGTTCGGGCCAATGAGGATGACCCCGCGCCTGTCCAGGTAGCGGAGGACCTTCACCATATCCAGGGCAGTCATGCCCTCAGTTATGCAGATAACCAGCTTTATTCCGCCGTCGGCAGCTTCCAGAATGGCGTCAGTGGCGAACATGGCCGGCACGAAGATCATTGACGTGTCGGCCTGTTCCTCCCTCACGGCCCTCTCAACTGAGTTGAATACTGGAATTTTGTCTTCGAAGAGCTGCCCTCCCCTTCCGGGGGTTACTCCGGCGACAATGTTAGTGCCGTATTCGAGGCAGGCGCTGGCGTGGTAGCTGCCTTCGTTGCCGGTTATTCCCTGGACGATGGCGCGGGTGTTGTCCCCAATCAGTATGCTCACGCCCCGGCGCCTCTCCCGCCCGGGGAATTTGGGGTTGACAACGCATCCCGTATACAGTCGGCCAACTCCGCCAGGGTTTCGGCGAAGGTGACGTTGAGGCCCGACTCCTTGAGTATCGCCTTTCCCTCCTCCACGTTAGTGCCCAACATACGCACCAGCAGAGGCAGGTCGGCACTGGCGTCGCGGTAGCCCTGCACGATTCCTCTCGCGGCCAGGTCGCAGTGGAGAATGCCCCCGAATATGTTCACCAGGACCGACTTCACCTGGGGGTCGGAGAGCATTATTCCCAACGCCTGGGCGACCTTCTCCTCGCTGGCGCCTCCTCCTACGTCCAGGAAGTTGGCAGGGCGGCCCCCCGCAGTCCTGACCACGTCCATGGTGGCCATGGCCAATCCGGCGCCGTTCACCAGGCAGGCCACATCTCCGTCCAGCTTGACGTAGGAGATTTGGTGTTCCTGCGCCTGGGCTTCCAAGGGGTCTTCCTGGTTGGGGTCCCTCAACCCTCTGAGCTTTGGATGGCGGGCCAATGCGTCGTCTTCCAGGTTTATCTTTGCGTCCAGCGCGAAGATTCGGCCCTCGGAATTCACCGCCAGGGGATTGACCTCCACTAGGGAACAGTCGTTCTCTGTGAAAACACGGTAGAGGTCCTCCATGATTTGCACGGCTGTCCTGAACTGGGGCCGGGGCAGTTCCAAAAATCGGCAAATGCGGCGCCCCTGGAAGGGCTGGAGTCCCACCAACGGGTCCACGCCCTCGGTGTGTATCTTAGAAGGGGTCTCCGCGGCCACTTGCTCAATGTCCATGCCGCCAAAAGCACTGGCGATGAAAACCGGGCCGCGGAAGTTCCGGTCCACGGTGACGGACAGATAGAACTCCGTCACCAGAGTCTCCGCCTCCTCTACCAGCAGCTTTTCCACAGGAACCCCGTCGGGGCCCGTTTGGGGCGTCACGAGACGTTGTCCGATAAGGTCTGCCGCCGCAGCCTTGGCCTCTTCGGGGCCGTTCACGATCCTTATTCCGCCGCCTTTGCCGCGCCCTCCGGCGTGGACCTGGGCTTTTACAACGACCCGTCCACCCAATCGCCGAGCGGCTTCGGCGGCCTCTTCAGGGGACGAAACGACCTCTCCCCTGGGTATGGGGATGCCGTAGCGGGCGAAAATCTCTTTCGCCTGGTATTCGTGGATTTTCATTCATTAACCTTCCAGGGTGGACGCGTTTCTGGCCTCAACCCCCGCCAGGTCTTCCAGGAAAGTCGCTATGGCCGAATGGTCCTTTTCGCCAAGCCCTTTGTTGATAAGAGCGCCCAGCATCTGCTGCACCAGACCGGTCACAGGAAGCGGGACTCCCAGGTCTTTGCCGGTCAGCAAGGCGTTGTGAAGGTCCTTCTGATGGAGCCTGATTCGAAACCCCGGGTCGAAGGCGCCGTTCATAATCAACGGTGCTTTGGCCTCCATGACCGCGCTTCCAGCCAGGCCTCCCCGTATGGCGTTGAAGACCAGGTCCGGGTCGATTCCGGCCTTCTTCGCCAATACCAACGCTTCTCCAAGGGCCTCGATGTTGGCCGCTACGATAATCTGGTTCGCCAGCTTCACCGTATTGCCTGCCCCCACCTGCCCCACTCGCACGATGGAAGTGCCCATGCACTCCAGGAGCGGTTTGCAACGCTCGAACGTCTCTTCCTTGCCCCCCACCATAATGGCCAGAGTGCCGTCGACGGCTCTTGGTTCGCCGCCGCTGACCGGGGCGTCCAGCATGTCCACACCCGCTTTTTCGGCCTCGGCGGCTATCTTGATTGACACCAAGGGAGCTATGGAACTCATGTCTATTATGACCGAGCCCTGCCTGGCTCCCTCGAGGACGCCGTCCTTGCCCAGAATCACATCTTCCGAGTCGGCGGAGTCCGGCAGCATGGTGATCACGATGTCGGCCCGCGACGCCGCCTCAGCGGAAGTGGAAGCCCTAGAAGCTCCTTCAGCCGCCAACTCCTCGACCGGCTCAGTGTTCCGGTTGTGGACAACGAGGGAATGGCCCGCCTTCATCAAGTTGCGGGCCATGGGCTTTCCCATGATTCCAAGACCAATGAATCCTATGTTAGAGGCCATTGCTGAGACGCCTCCTCAGACCCTCGAATGGGGCCCGCAACATTATTAAAGGACAGGGGGCAACTGTCAACGAATGGAGCTTGACTTAACGGCTTGTTCTCGATGACTTTTCCAGTCCTCGAGGACTGTCGCATCCCTTTCGAAAGCCAATTCAGGGAGGTCTTCCACGCTGAAGAACCGGGCGTCGGAGGCTTCTTCCCCAGGCGTGAGTACGCCGCCTACAATGACGGAATCATAGACCACCAGAATCACGGGATGGCCTGCTTGCGAGTAAACACCCACCACGCCTTCGACGTGCACCTCAAGCCCGGTTTCCTCCATTACCTCCCGCTCCGCGGCGCGGCCCACTTCCTCGCCCCTGTCCACGTAGCCTCCCGGCAGGCTCCAGAGTCCCATGCCCGGCTCTAAAGTCCGTCTGATGAACAGGACATTTCCGCCCTGTTCGACCACCGCCACGGCGGTCACCTTGGGGTCATAGTAAACGACCTTCCCGCAGCTTGGGCATACAGGGCGCTCTTTCCCTTGGGTCTCTTTCCATTCCAGGGCATGAGCGCACCTGGGACAGTATTTCTCTTGGTCCATCATGCGCCCCTTAGAATATCACGACGCTGGCGCCAGCGCACCGTTATGACAAGCTCGAATGAGGGCTCGGCATCCCCCGGCACGTTGAAGCCAGGGGCAGCATCGGCTAAAGTAGGACACAGCCTACCAAAGGAAGCAGGGATGGCCTCATCCGGACAACCTTCAAACCAAGCTACCCGGGCCCGAGTCGCCGACCGTCAAGAGCTGGCGAACGAGCTTCGTAAACGGGTCTCCGGCGAAGTCCGGTTCGATCCCTTCTCCCGCTACCTCTACAGCACCGACGCGTCCATGTATCAGATGGACCCTGTGGGAGTGGTGGTTCCCCGAAACGTGGAGGACGTGCTGGCGGTCATGGAAGTGGCCTCCCAGCACAAGACGCCCGTATTGCCCAGGTGCGGCGGCACAAGCCTGGCGGGGCAGACGGTGAACCACGCCATCGTAATGGACTTCACCAAGTACATGAGCCGAGTCATCGCTCTCAACGAGGAAGAGGGCTGGGCCAGGGTTGAGCCAGGAATCGTCCTGGATGAGTTGAACCGCATCGCCGCGCCCTTCGGCTTGAAGTACGCTCCCGACCCCACGACGTCCAACAGGGCTTGCGTGGGCGGAGGCATCGGAAACAACACCTGCGGCTCCCATTCGGTGGTCTACGGCAAGACCATAGACCATATCATGGAACTCCGCACCATACTCTCCGACGGAAGCCAGGCCCATTTCAGGCCCTTAGACCAGGGGGAACTGGAGTCCAAGCTCTCCGGAGACAGTCTGGAATCTAGTCTATACCGGGATGTGCTGCGCATCGGACGGGAAAACCGGGACGAGGTCCTGGCTCGATACCCCCAAATCATGCGCCGGGTCAGTGGATATAACCTGGATGATTTTATCGATCCCGGCGCTCAGGTGAACATGTCCCGGATGATCGTGGGGTCCGAGGGAACCCTGTGCGTGGTCACCGAGGCAAAAGTGAACCTGGTGCCCGTGCCACACCATAAGGGTCTCGCCGTCGTCCATTTCGATGACGTAGTGGAGGCGTGCGACGCCACATGGGAGATTCTGAGGCACAACCCCGCCGCCGTGGAGATGATAGGCCGGATGATATTGGACCGCTGCCGCGAGTCCCTGGGTTCGGCCCGTCTGATGGACTTCGTGGAAGGCTCCCCGGATGCCCTTCTGGTTGTCGAACTCACAGGTGAGTCCGAGGAAGAAGTCGTCTCGAAGCTGAGCGACCTCCGCTCCGACATGGCCAGGAAGGGATTGGGGTACACCTGCCTGAACATCCTCGAACCCTCGGAACAGGCCAAGGTGTGGGCGTTGAGAAGCTCCGGCTTAGGTCTGCTGATGAGCGCAAGAGGAGACTCGAAACCCCTGGCCTACGTCGAGGACACGGCGGTGGACCCTCAGAAGTTGGGGGCGTTCATCAAGCGGTTCGACGAAATCGTCAAGGCTCACGACACCGAGGCCGCCTATTACGGCCACGCCAGCGTTGGATGCCTCCACGTCCGCCCCTTGGTCAACCTTAAAACTTCTGACGGGACAGACAAGATGGTGTCCCTGGCTAGTGAAATCAGTGATCTAACGCTTGAGTTTGGAGGCTCTCTCAGCGGAGAGCACGGGGACGGCATTGTACGCGGTGTCTGGAACGAGAAGATGTTCGGAAGCCAGCTGTACCAGGCTTTTCGCGAAGTGAAGCAGGCGTTCGACCCCCACAACGTCATGAACCCCGGGAAAATCGTAGACTGCCCGCCCATGACCGAAAACCTCCGCATCAGCCCCGAGTACAAGGCCGCTCAGCCCGAAACGACGCTGGACTTCTCCAAGGACTTTGGCTACGCCGCCGCCGCCGAGATGTGCAACGGCATGGGCGCCTGCCGCAAGGCGACAGGAACCATGTGCCCCTCGTACATGGTGACGAGAGAAGAAGAACACTCCACCCGTGGCAGGGCCAACCTGCTGCGGGGCGTCCTGTCCGGGGCTCTGCCCCAGCATGGGTTGGACAGCAAACGGCTCTACGAGGCAATGGACCTGTGCCTTGAGTGCAAGGGCTGCAAGGCCGAGTGCCAGACGGGCGTGGACATGGCCAAGATGAAGTACGAGTTCCTAGACCACTACAACCGCTCCCACGGGATTTCTCTGCGCACCAGGGCGTTCGCAAACATCAATACGTTGAGCCGCCTGGGATCGCGCATAGCCCCCTTGGTCAACCTGGCGTCCGGGTTCCCTCTCAGCCGCTTGATTCTCAGCAAGCTCATGGGAGTGCACCCCAACAGGTCCCTCCCCAGACTGGCTTCCAAGACGTTCCCCGCGTGGGCCAAGTCTCGCCGACCCAACACAGACGGCCGAAACGGCAGCGTCGTCCTGTTCAATGACACGTTCATGGACTACAACTACCCGGGCGTGGGCATAGCTGCGGTGGAGATTCTGGAAGCGGCGGGATTCAATGTCATCCCGGCCAACCCCGTGTGTTGCGGGAGGCCGATGATTTCCAAGGGACTTCTATCCAAGGCAAAGGACAACGCCCGGCGAAACGTGGACTTGCTCTACCCCTACGCGCGAGACGGCATTCCCATCGTCGGCTGTGAGCCCAGTTGCCTGCTGACTCTCAAGGACGAATGTCCCGACCTGCTGACCGACGACAAGGCCGACGCGGTGGCCGCCAACAGCTTCCTAATAGACGATTTCCTTGCAGGGTTGAAGTCAGAGGGGCGCCTGGAACTGGACTTCGGCGACCTGAGCAAGAAGGTGTTGTTCCACGGCCACTGCCACCAGAAAGCCCTAACGGGCACCGCCAACGCAATGGCCGCCCTCCGGCTTGCTCCGGGGTATGAGGTCCAGGAAGTCAACTCCGGCTGCTGCGGTATGGCCGGGTCATTCGGATACGAGAAGGAACACTACGACGTGTCCATGGCCGTGGGAAGGCAGACTCTGTTCCCGGCTGTGGAGTCCAAGGGCCCCGATTGGGAGGTGGCGGTTATGGGAGTGTCCTGCCGACAGCAGATAGAGCACGCTACGGGCAGGAAGGCCAGGCATCTCGTAGAGGTCCTAAGGGATGCCCTTCCCCGATAGCCGGGGGGCTACTGCTCCGGCGGGTCCGGCGTCGTTTCGTCATAGAGCCAGGAATCGAACAGGCTGCCCAAGTCTTTGCCCGCAACCTCCTCTGCCACGGCGATAAAGTCCTCAGTGGTTACGTTGCCTCCGGCATAGCGGGACACATACTCTCGCAGCGTCCTGAAAAACATGTCGTCGCCGACTTCCCCACGCAATGCGTGGAGGGCCATCGCTCCTCGGTCATAGACGGCTCCGCTGAAAAGGTTGCGGGAATCGGGGTCGGCCGGAGGGCCATAGTTAGGACGCCACATCTCTTCCCAGAATGAATCGAACACTCCTCCTCCGGACTTGTGGTCTTCCCACAGCCACTCGGCATAGACAGCGAATCCTTCGTTTAACCACACGTCTCGCCAAGACATGGGTGTAAGCAGGTTTCCAAACCATTGATGGGCCAACTCGTGGGCTACAACTCTGTCGCCGACCTCCTCCAGTATCCTGACTCCGTAGAGTGGTCTGGGTTGGGTTTCCAGCGCCGGCACTACACTACGACCCGTCAGGAACGTCACGTCGACCACAACGGCTCCTGAGGAATCAAACGGATACGGCCCGAACACCTCGCTAAAATAATCGATGATCAAAGGAGTGTTATCCAAGCCCCTCCTTGCGTCTTCCCCTATCGATTCCTCCACAGAGTCAACCACAGATATTCCACCCGGGCTTTCCCTGACAACATCGTCAAACTGGGCTATGGCCAGAAACGCCAGGTAGCTGGCCATCTCATGGGCGCTTTCCCATACATAGGTTACGGTCTCGCCGTGGTCCATCGTCTCGATGAGTTCACCGTTCGACTCCACCTCGTAGGGTTCGGGTACCGTCACGATGAAGTTATACAAGGCTTTGTCCGACGGATGCTCGTTGACCGGGAACCAATGGGACGCTCCCCAGGGTTCACCATAGGCAATTATCCCAGTCTCATACTTGATCCAGCCAATCAGCACATTGGTCCCCGGAACATGGCTAGGGAACGGATGGCCCTCGTATGACACCATAGCATTGAAGGCCGTTCCTTTAGGGATGGGCGCTGCCGGTCTTATTTTCATCTCGGAACCTGAGCGGGAGTGTTCGGCTGGCTGGCTGTCCACTTCGACCGCGGTCACCGTCAAACCGCGAAAGTCTAAATTGAATGTGGCGAGGTCCTGGGTTGCCTCGGCTTCGATTTGAGCGTGGGCCGAAATCGTGTTGGCTTCTACGTCTATGTCCAGGGTGACGGTGTAGCGGACAACGTCGTAACCTCCGTTGCCCAGACCAGGGAAGAGGGGATCGCCCAACCCTGCAGCCCCGGGACGAGCATCCAGAAGAGGCGTGGGCGTCGGCTGCACCGTCGGTGTAGCTGTCGGCGCCAGGGTCGGGGTGGCGGTAGGTTCGGGTGTCGGCGTGGGTGTCGCGTTGTCGTCACACCCAGAAAGCAGGATTGCCACCATCAAACATGACAGGCCAATCCACACTGTCCGTTGGACTGCTTTCATCAAGCCGAAAGCGAACGACAATTTGGGGTCTCCTTGGCGTGAGTGGATCGCTGCATAATATCCTACGGATGGCTGGGGTGACCGGTTTAGCTTAGGCGGAACGAAAGCTCCCCGTCCAAGCGGTCCAGGGCAGCCGTCGGTCCGGCTGCCCTTCTCCAACAATCAACCATCATCAACTATAATTAAAAGTAGAGCGACGCAACCCAATCCGACGCGCAACCTAGACGATAGCATACGAGCGGCACGAGAAGGGAGAGCCGACGATGACTGGCCACGCGTCATCTACGTCCAGCTACACGATGGGCTACAGCGAGGAGTTCCGGCAGCTTCTCAATAGACGGAGCGCCGAGACCCATGCCAAACATCTGCTGCCCCACTTGAAGCCTGGGCTGCTCGACTTTGGCTGCGGACCCGGGACGATTACGGTCGGTCTGGCCAAGGCTGTGGAACCGGGGGAGGTGCACGGCATTGACATGGCGGAGTCGCAAATTAACCTGGCCCGGTCTGCCGCCGAGGCTGGAGGTCACACCAACGTGACGTTCAACATCGGCTCCGTGCTCGAACTTCCTTTCGAAGACAACTCTTTCGACGCCGCCCACTGCCACGCCGTTTTAATGCACATACCCGACACCCAGGCGGCTTTGGCAGAGGTGAAGCGGGTCTTGAAGCCAGGCGGCATAGTGGCCAGCCGCGAAACGATTGTCGCCTCCTCGTTCCTGGAGCCGTCCTCCGATGGCACAGACGCCGGATGGGAATTGTTTTCAAACCTTCTGGCCGCCAACGGAGGACATCCAAAGATGGGAAAAGAACTAAAGCACAAGTTCCTTGAAGCCGGGTTTTCGGACATTCAGACGAGCGGCTCCTTCGACTTCTTTGGATCCGACGAGGACGTCGCCTTCGTCTATGGCTTTATAGTGGACTGGTTCTTTTTGCCCGAAGTAATAGCCGCGGCTGTAAAATACGGGCTGGCCACCCAGGAGCAATTCGACACGGCCCGCCAAGGGCTAGACCAGTGGAAGAACCGCCAGGGCGCCTGTGGAGCCATCGCATTCGGCGAAGGAATCGCCCGCAAGCCCCAGTCCTGAGTCGCAATCGCCGTCTACAGCCGATGGTTGGTCTGGCGTTCCTAACCCGCCAGTATGAAGTCTGCCCATAACTCTACGTCGGAAGGGTCCAGCCGGTTTAACCCCGGCAGACGGTCAAAGTCAGCATCTACGGAAACGATCCGGTCGGCTCCCAAGCGGTGCATCACCGCCGCGTGGACAAGGTCCCGGGCGCTTACCCCCTGATGCAAGTCCGCCAGCCTCGCCGCCTCGTTGATATCCTCCGGATATACGGGTTCGATACGACCTCGCATCACCTCGGCGAATTCCCTGAGGACCTCTCTGCCCAAGGCCCATCTCCCTGAGGCAACGTAGCGATGCAGAAGTTCCTGAAGGACCTCTGCGTCTGTGACAAACGCCAGCGGATGCTCCGCGGTCATCACGAGCACCCGAGCGCACCACTCCTTGTTGGGATGGTCCCTGCCAGCGGCATAGATGGGCACATTGGCGTCAATGAAGACCGCCCGGCTCATGCGCCGCCTCCAATTCTCGGCAGAGCTCATCGGCGTCAGGCGGGTCCTCGACTTCCAGACTGATCAACCGTGCAACGGCCCCTTTCCGACGTTCCAGCGCCACACGCTCATAGGCGTCATCAATCAGACGGCGCACGACCTCGGAGATCGGCGTTCCGCTTTCCTCGACGATCTCATCCAATCGCCTACGCCGTTCGGCGTCCAGCCGTACATCCAGCCGCGCCATATTCTCCCTCCTTGTGGATACACGAATGTACGGAGTCAACTATACGGACCAACTATGCCTTACGTCAACAGCTGGGGCGTCAAGGGAGTCTGAGGACAGCTTTCAAGGCCGGACTGCCGGGCCTAAACTCGATCACCTGTCGAAGAGCACACCCGGCAGCCAGAGCGCAATCTCCGGGAACGCCAGCACCAAGGCCGTGGTTACGGCCATGCAGCCCATAAAGGGCAGCACGCCAATCCATACGTCTGAAATGGTGCTTTGCCGCATTGGGGTATTCGTCCTCGCCGCTTCTTCCCGATCCACGTCCTGACGCACCCCATGCAAGACGTACAGGTTGATGCCCTCTGGCGGACTGATAAGGGCCGCTTCAACCAACAGCACTATGATGACGCCGAACCAGACTAGGTCGACGCCAGCCTGCGATAACGTGGGAAGCAGAATGGGAACGGTGGTCACCATCATGGCGAAGCTTTCCATAAAGGTGCCCAGAACGAGATAGAACACGACCAACGCCAGGACGAGCTGCCAATCAGTCAGGTTCCAGCCTACGATAACGTCGGCAATGTCTTGAGAGATGCCCAACCGTGCGAAAGCGTAGCTCAACGTGAACGCGGCCATTAGAATCAGGAATATCATTCCCGTTGTCCGCACCGTTGAGATAACCGAGTCCAGCACAATTCGGCCGTTGCGCTGAACCACTGCCCTGACCGCCTCACCGAAGGGCATCCGGCCCGCCTCCAGAGTTTCCTGAGCGCTTGCGGCCGTGAAGTACATCAGCCCGGCGCTCCTCCACAGGCGCCCGAACATGGGAGTCAGCAGTTCACCCGAGTTCAATAGAATCGTCAAGACGAAGGCGCCTGTCACACCGAAAGCAGCCGCTTCGCTGGGAGCGGCCCATCCCAGGTATATGGACACCAACACGAGGAATATCAATGCCCCGACAGGCATCAGTTGGACGGCCCCAGTCAGCCTGAGCTTCCAGCCTTCCCAGCTGGTGAAACTCTCTCCTTGTTCCCTAGGCGCCATGCCGCGCCAGAATATCGCCGTGACGGCGATCATCACCATGAACGACAACGCCAGCAGGATGCCGGGGAAGAGCCCGGCCATGTAGAGGCGCCCAATGGACTCCTCCGCCAAAACACCGTAGAGAATCAGGCTGATGCTGGGGGGGATCAGGATGCCCAGCGTGCCTCCCGCCGCCAGTGAGCCAATTACCATGCGTTCCGAGTAGTTCCGCTGCCGGAAGGCTGGCAGCGACGTACGGCTGATGGTGGCGGAGGTGGCTACACTGGAGCCGGAACAGGCGGCGAATATGGCGCAGGACAGGATGTTGGTGTGAATCAGGCCTCCTGGCAGGAACCATATCCAGCGAGAAATGACGGAATACATCCGCTCTCCCATTCCCGACCGGTTCATCAACTCTCCCATCAGTATGAATAGAGGAATGGCGACCAGGATGAAGTTGGTGTTCCGGTCCCAGGCTATGTTGTCCATGATGCTCCACGGCGCACGCGCGGAGAAAAAGAACATGATTATGAGGGATAGACAGCCCAGAGCTCCGGCGACATACATGCCCGCCGTAAAGAAGGCCGACATTAAACCGAATGCAATGCCAAGGACCAAGCCTTAACCTCCGGGGCGCGAGAGGACGCCCCATCCCTCATGACGCCAGCCCGTTATTCGATTTCGTCCCCGCCCATGGCCTTGTGTATGCGCGGCAGCCATTTCTCGGCGACTAAGGAAGTCATCATCTGCACCGAGGCGATAACCAGCAAACTGAATCCAATGGCTACTACAATCTTGGGGATGAACACCGGAACCCAGGGATAGTCGTTGACCACTACACCCTTCTGGTAATCGTCGATTACCTTGTCCCATAGCTTCCAGGACGTGATTACCGACAGAAAGCACACGCCGGCCAAAGCAACCCAGTCGGCAATCGCTCTGATTCCGGGGCTCATCCGTGGCAGCATCACGTCGATTCGCACGTGGGCGTCTGACCGAAGCGTGTAGGCGAAAGCCCAGGTGGCGGCCATCGCCAGTACGTACCCGCTCATCACGTCTCCGGCTGGGGCGTGGACCCAATCCAGTTGTCGGGCTATCGCCTGGTAAGTGATGAAAAAGCCCAGGAGCAGCAACTGAAGGCCACAGACATACCCAAGAAACAAATATAGACGGTCAACTCTGCGAGCGGCCGCCCGGAACCCCAACAACGCATATAGAGCCGCAGTCTTGCGTCCGGTGTAGGCTGACGAGCTTGTGGATGTCATCGTCACTGAGGCGCTTTCACTAATAGAAGCTCAAGGCTAATCCGGACATTCTCCAACACGCCTTTGTCGAGACTTCGGGAGCCTCTCAACCTGACCGTTGGCTTTACGAACATCCTTAGAGACCTGACTCAACTCACTCAGGTCCCGGCGACACCCACAGGCAATCACCTGGAGCGCGGGCCCTTGGTGATGGGAACCTCGCTTAGAGACCCGTCCTCGTTGATCGATATCCCTGTGTATGCGCTGATTTCCTCGTTGAACGCATTGACGATCGCGTCGTTTTTTCCGGGGTATCCAAGGCGTTTCAGCCAGCCGGGTATTACGTGTTCAGCCAGCACCACGGTCTGAATGTGTTCGGCTATCTCTGGGGAGAAGGGAACGATCTCAAGCCCAAATTGCTGGTTGATTTGGACTGGAACGACATTAAGGAAGGGAGCGAGACGCAGCGCTTCAAGTTCGGTTTTGGCGCCTTCTTCGATAATGATTTGCTGCAGGTCCTCCGGTATCTCGTCCCAAACGTCCTTGTTGATTACGTTGTTTGTGTACCCGAAGCCAATTACCGCCCCGACCATGTAGTCAGCCACTTCATACAACCGTTCGGGTATCGCCAGCAGCACTCCCTGCGTTGCAAAGTCTATATTGTGCAGTTCCAAAGCGACGTACGACTGGCCCGGCCCCAGGAATACAGGCTCACCTCCCATCCCGTTAATGAAGTCCGACATCGCGGCCCCGTGGGACCTAATCTTTGCATCCTTGAAGTCTGCAACTGTCTGAAGCGGCTTGTTCCCGAAGAACCACTGGTCGGAACCTGCGAACCAGTTCCGGTTCAACACGTGGCTGCCGTCAGTGGCTTCGAGAATAATCTGGTCCACGTCCTCGGCTACCGCCGTCAGAATCGAATATGATGTCTCCCAATCTGTGGATATGCCCCACATCGCCTGTATCTCGAGGGGCGG
Organism: Dehalococcoidia bacterium; assembly: GCA_965224415.1. GTDB lineage: Bacteria > Chloroflexota > Dehalococcoidia > Lucifugimonadales > JAGWBF01 > DAOUJI01. Next base: position 1,006,395 of record CBDCZB010000004.1, read on the forward strand.
CAGCGCTCCCGCAACGTAGCCTGCGTATATATTCGCCATGTCCAGCGTTCCATCTCCGACCTGGTCCAGAGTGTCCGGTCCATCCAGCCCCAGCTCGGGGAAGGAGACGACGGATAGTTTCACCTGGCCGTTGGTCCGCTCGGCCAGGTTGGGAGCCCAGTAGGCTTGAATCATCACGCACGTGGGGAGGGTGCGAGTTATGCAGGCGTGCTGAATCTCTATGTTCTCGCCGGACGACGTAAGCTCGGTTGGGTTGGTCAGCTTGGCCTTCTCCAACAGGTCCTGGTAGTAGTCGCTGGTGTAGATGAACATGTGGCTGTCGAGGCGCAACTCAGGCGCGCCGAACAGAGACATCTGGAATATCTGGGTGTACAAAAACTCCGGCGTCTCGAACATCAGGCCAGGGTGAGGCGGCGGTCCAAGCAACTGCGTAGGGTCGCCTACAAATATTGCGCCAGGCCCGTTTGCATGTTCGGCGGCGTATTCGGCCAACGCTTTTTCCTCGTCGGACATGGCCGCGGGTTCCGTGGCGGCCGGCTCTTTAGTCTCGCCAGCGGTCGGAGGTGTCGTGGCGGGAGGAACAGGAGTGTTAGTAGGAGATGGAGTGGAGGTAGGAGCTGTCGTTGCGGTAGGCACAGGGGTGTCGGTGGGATCCGGGTCGCCGCCACAAGCTCCCAAACCAAGCGCCAACGCCACGGAGGCTATTACGACAACGATCCCCGTAGCTAACCGATGCTTCATAATGTTCCTGTGCCTTTCGCAGCTTTAGAGAATATTCCGAATCAATCGGACGGATTGTAGTCAAAAGGCGGTCTAGGGGTCAATGAATATAGGCGCCGATAGCGTCCACTTGGCCGCACCGCCATAGGTGGTCGGCGACTTGATCGGCGGCTTGACGCACCGGAGAACTGGATAGAGTAAACTTGATTATGAACGCTGCCCGAACCGCGATAGCCGGAGTTCTAATTCTCGCTCTTGGCGCCGCCGCTTGGATAGGAGTTTCGTATTGGACTGGGAGCGACCCAGCCACCGCCGCTGAGCTCGTAGCCTCCATACAGGCGGACAAACAATCATTGTTGGACGGCATACGTGAAGGACGGCCTCTCTACTTCAAATATGACGACTTCCGAAAGGGCAGGCTAGGGCCCGGCTATTATTATCCCGATAGGGTCATACTGGAAGAATGGCTGAGAGCAGGCGAAGATGGATCAACTGAAACGGTCGTGGCAACAATGCGAAGCCTTGAAGGTGAGCTGTTGGGGTACACGCTCCTTAGCGACGGATCCTTGGTTTATACTGACGTTGGAACTGGCTGGTCGGTCGATATGATCGGGAACCTCTGGGGTAGTTTGGAGAGCACAGTGAACACATATTGGGATGGCCTGCTGACACTCCAGGGTCCAGATATTGAATTCAAGGGGAGGGGGAGCCTTCACCAAAGGGAGAGCCTGATATATGAACGGTCACGCACGTCTCAGGGAGGCCCAGACGAAGGCGCCCAGCAGTCAATGGTTTCGAGGATGGAACTGGTAGAAGAGGCTCCACTACTTTACAAGTATTCTCTTTACGAGATTGACGACCAGGGAGCAAGAACTCTTGTAGAAGAGCAAACTGTGGTTGAATACCGATTGCTCCCAGAAGGAAGCGTTATCCCCACTGTACCCGACCACAGCCCTTAGGAATGGGAGCCTCCTTCAGCTGCCGCTAGCCTCCAGAGGGTGAGCTGTGCGTGGCGGCAAAGCGCCGTTCCACCCGGCCCGTAGCAAGCAACACCCCGACGACCGCCAGCCACACAAAGAACGCGGCTCCGCTAATCGGGTGGATGACGGTTGCAGCGTCGACCCAGATGAACAACATCGCTACGCCGATGACGGCTGACGCGGGCGAGATCAGCTTCAAACCGCCGCCCGCCTTCCACTGATAACGGGCGGCGCCTATCAGGGCGAGACCTGCCGCTGTGAACCCGATCTTTCCGGTCAGCCAACGGAGATAGTGAATCGTCTCAGTCGACCCTGAAATGACAGCTCCTGGCGCCTCGGGCGCCGACGCCGCCAGCACGACGGCGCACACACCCGACAAGCCAGTCACAACACCCGACACGCCCAGCAGCACTGGGACAATGGGCGTAGCCAGCCGCTCTCGAATAATCCACGTCCGCAGCAGGAAACAAGCCGCAGCCAACAACGTGACTCCTGAGGCCAACCTTGCTGCGCCTCCGATCGCATAGAACCACCTGCTTTCCGCAATGGCGGCCAGGGATTCCGTAAGGGTTTCCTGGTCGGCGTCGGCGGAAATCCGGGCCATGACCGACACCACAGTGGCCACCGCTGTGAGCAGCAGAAGCGCGCCCGCTTTCCGGGCCGTTGAATCTTTTGGTCGACTTGAAGCCTGCATAGCGTTAACTCTCCCTATGTTGGCGGTGGGGCAGAATCCAAGGCTTGGGGCCAATCCCGCAGGCGACGCGGGCGAGGTCAGCTTCCGGGTCTATCAAGCGGGCCGCTGGCCGTCCATTATAGCTGACATACGCGTCCGCTCGGACTTCAACTTCTTTATGTCCCCTCTCGATGAAGTCGTCTCGGATGATGTGAGCCGCGGCGAGAATCATGTCCGGCTGATAAGCCATGCGCTCCACTTGAACAGGCGTAAAATACTCGTCCGGATAGACCAGCCGTTCGTAGTCATTGCCTTGACTGGCTACGCGGAACTTTACCAGGCCGGTTTTTTCAGTGACCAGCACTCTCCAAGAGAACCGGTAGCCTTCCTCCGTCCAGCGGACGTTGCCCGGGTACGCCAGGTGCCTCAAAGGCATCAATACTTGCACGGCCAGGAATGCTGCTCCCAGGACTATGGCTACACGTACGGGCCACGACAGACCCTGCTGTCCCGCGTTGGATGCGGAAAAGGAAGTGGACTCAGGACTGCCGGTTGGCCTGCGAAAGCGGCGCATAAGACGGATGGGCCAGTCAGGTTCGAAGAACACCAGGGCAGCCCCGATCATTATCCAGGGGAACATGCCGATAGGTGGGAACAAAATTGCGGTTGTTACGTGGAACAGCACGAGCACGGCGTAGGCATAGAGGCGGGTCCTTTTCCAAAGCAGCCATCCTATAATGGTCAAGTCGAAGCACGCCCCCGCCCAGCTCATTAGATATGGCGTCCACGACTCCCTTACCAACGATCCGATGAGCGGTGTGTCGGAACTGTTGTAGAGCCAGATGCGCAATGGCTCGGCGTGGAACAGCCAATCGGGATTCAGCTTGGCGATTCCCGCAAATACGTAGACCAGTCCGACCTGGGCCCGTAGCGCCCACACCACAGCCCTGGATATGGTCGCACCGCCTCTCTCTTCTGAAGGCCTCGGAGAGTCCAGGGACGCCATTCGGCTTAGAGGTAGGAAAATCATCAGCAAGCTGATAAGGCTAACGAAGTAGTAATGGTTGAGATAAGTAGTTTTGTCGATTAGCTCGACGTAGGTAAAGAGCAGAAAGAACGCGGCGATGGACAGCCGCCATCGGTACCCCAACGCAACACAGAGGCTGGCAAGGCCGAGGAACGCGAAATGTAGGTGCATGCCCCAACCCGGCCATGCTTGGACCCACCCGAACCCGTAGTAGCTGAAGTGGTGGGCAGGTTCAATGTACAGTTCGGAAATCCAGCCGTTGGCGGCGAAGCGGACCACTGCAGCAACGCCGAGGAGTCCGAATATGATGCGGAATGCTGCCGCCGACGCGGGTGAAACAGGCTCAGCCCCGGCATGGATGACTTTGTTGGCAAGGCTGAAGGGCTTTTTCCTGGTAAGGCCCATGCCTGATTGCCGCGCGGGCGGGGCAATGGTAGAAGACATCGAGAGCCCCTACCGCAAGCTATCGCCGTCGGTGTCCGTGAACCCCACCGACACCCCCAGCAAGCTGACCACCTCAGTGGAGATTGTGCGCTGCACATCCGCAAGCCGGTCGTAGACGGCCTGGACTTGGGCAGGCCGTTCAGCTATAGCAACGCGCAGGGGGCCTTGAACCGAGTCGATAGCCTTGATTGCGGAGTCGAATTGCTCGCGCAGGCGTTGGTCGGTCTCTTCAGATAAAGGTCGGACTAAGTCCGAGAGACCAAGACCGCCTTGCCCGGACCCCTCATACACCGCCTTCATGCCCTGGACCTCGTGGCGGATGTCTGGCAGACCATTGTCCCCTGCGTATCCAGGAATCTCCGACAAATCGGGGCCGCCGTCTCTTAGTCCCAAGGCCGAGGCCAATCGCATGTCCACAATGGTCCGAATCAGAAAAACCTGCGTCCGCACTACCTCGGCCACGGCGTCGTTGGGGATCAACGCCGTGTTGGACCGGTTCGTGAAGAAATCGCGGTATGCGGAGCGGCTGTCCGTTCCGTCTACCCACTCAGACAGAATAGCTTCCGTTTCTTCCCTTGGAACGGTTGTCAATCCGGTAAGGTATGGGCAGCGAGAGGCGGATTGACCGAGTTTACCAAGGGCGTCATCGTCAAACAGTATGTGCTCTATAGCGCCGAACCCGCGACGGTTGGATGACAGCGTATTGCGGACTGCCTCAGCCGTGATGGGCTTCTGCTCAGCAAGCAGTGAGTCGACACCGGAGGCGTCGGTCGGAGACCAATCGACAAGGCTGAGGGAGCGTCGGTCCATTACTGGGCCGAACCACATGGCCTCTGATCTCGTCCAGGACTCGCGGGCCGTACGCCATGCTTGTCTAGCGTCCTCCAGCGATGCGTCGCTCGGTGTCTCACACAGCTTCTTCACTTCATGGTCCAGCCAAGCCATGTCACTCGCCACGGCCTGATAGGCTGGGACAACGACTTCGTCGGTGAGGCTTATCAAGACCTCCTGGTCCGAAGGAGCGTCGGACGTGCAAGACGTCATCGATATCGCGAGGCAAGTGAACACAGGGGCTATGCGTGCAATCTGGGGCCACATGCTAGAGCGACTCCAAGAATTTGATTAGCGCTTCCCGTTCTTCCAACGTCAGGCCCATGAAGAGCCGTCGTGATTCTTCCCCCTCGCCATCGTGCCAAAGGATGGCTTCCTCTATGCTGCGGGCGCGTCCGTCGTGAAGGAACATGGTGTGTCCGTTCACAGTTTCAACCAAGCCGATGCCCCAGAGCGGCGGCGTTCGCCATTCCGACCCTGACGCCTGCCCATCGGGACGATTGTCGGCTAGTCCCGGACCCATATCATGCAGCAAGAGGTCGGTGTAGGGAAAGATTACCTGGTCCCGCAGGGGCTCAACTGGGTGGGTCACTCCCGTTTTATGCCGGGGAGTGTGACACACCGAACATTGGGTCTGTACAAATACCCGCGCTCCCTGTCGCACAGATTGGTCTTCCGCATTGCGCATGGCGGGCACCGCCAGAGTTTGCACGTAAATAGTCACCTTTTCGAGGCGGCTGTCCGGGATTTCCGGCTCTCCCCCATTGGGCGCCCTCAAGCACGCCTTTTGGCTCGGCGAGCAATTCTCATCAGGGAACAGACTCGACGTGATGCCAATGTCCCCGAGAAAAGCTCCTGCGGCTTGCTGCTCGACAGTGGGCTGGTTTGCCTTCCACCCGAATCGGCCCAGAGCCAGCTCGCCGCTCCGTACTTCCAATACGTAGTTTGGCCGCCCGGAAATCCCGTCGCCGTCGGCGTCGGCGGGGTCTGCTAGAGCCAGGATGCGTTCCTCCGGAATCGCCTCCAACAACCCCATCCCGATGACAGCCGGCGCTATGCGCGGCGAAATTTGGACGTCGGGATGAAGCGGACCGAACGCGAGGTCTTCAGCGGTGTAGACCGGTTGGCGAAGGGAATACGTCGTGCCGTCGGGATATTGGCCTTGCACTTCCTCGTAGGCTATGACGATGCGTCCTTCAACAGGCACATCCAGGATTGACCGGTCCTGCAACTGACCGCCGTACGTGGGGTCACCGACGGCGCTGGGGACGCTCAACCGGAGCAGCAGTCCTCGCTCCGGGTCGCTGGGACTGTCGGGAGGCTTCGCCCTGCCGTCATGGCTATGGCAAGACGAGCAGGACAGAGCGTTGAACGTGGGGCCGAGGCCGTCTCTTGCTTCTGTGGAGGCGGGAGCCGTTACCCAGTTCTGGGTGAAGAAGCTGTCGCCGATTTCGAAGGTCCGGCGCAGATCATTCGTCAAGTTGCGGGCTGACAGTTCGAAGGCGTTAGTCCCTGAACTGAAGGCCGTCGTGTCTCCTCCCAGCATGGTGTCATACACGACGCTCAAATCTATGTCGGCGTCGTCCCCGCAAGCCGCTATGGTTAAGAGCACGACCGCTAGCGGAATGGCCGCCGCCAGCGGTCGTTTCCATTGCTGACCTAGGAAATCGCAAAGGCGCATATATTGTTAGCTGACGTCGATTGTAATCCCCACTTCTTTGGCGGCGTTGACAATCGTGTCAGTCTGGTTTTCCAGAGCAACGATAGTGTCCAACACTGCTCGACGGCCAGGATCTCCATCTGGCAAACCCTGTGTCAGCAGGCTGTCGAACGGAGCAGGAATGGACCTGGCGAGTATGACAGACCTGTTGATCTCATCCGTCAGGGTTTGGGCCAGTTCCTCGTCTTCCGCCGCAATCAAGTCTTTGATGCCCGGCCCGGACACGTCTCCATACTGCCCTAGGTACACCCGCTGAACGCCCAACGCATTGGCTATGATGTCAGCGTTTGTGTTGTCAGCGAAGCAGGAGTGTTCGTCTTCTTGAGAACGTTCCTCGTAGGCCACGGCCATACGCTCCCCCGCCAACTCACCTCTGCTCATTTCCCCAATGCCGGTGATGATGTCGGTGATGGCTTCGTCGGAGTCCTTAGCCACGAACTGGGCGCGATAGTTGTTGGCGCCGGGCGCCCATGCGTCCACCATCTGTTGAAGGTGAGTCAGCAAAAGGTCCGACGACACTGCGAGATAAGTGGAGCGACGGTCAGCGTTGAGGTTGGTCGTGTAGTCTTCGATGGGCCTGTAGCCCGGACCGTCAGTGTTGAGGTCCTGTCCCCAGAGCAGAAACTCTATGGCGTGCCATCCTGTGGAAACGTTCTCTTCCCCACCCTCTTCATTGAGGGAAACCAACAGCGCAGCGTCAATGTTTGGAAACTCCCCAGGCCTGTTAATGATGCCGGCGTCGGAGTCTCCGTCAACGTAGTCTATGTACGCTTCATCCAAAGGCCATGCGTTGATGAGTCCTTCAGGCCCGTTCTCTTCGTTGTCGATGGGACCTTCGTAGAAGCGGTATATCTCCGTGACTCCGTAGTCGTCTCGGGCCCGAAGCCACGCCCTCTTCGCGGCGTCCAAGCGCGGCTGGGAAGGCCCTGCCAGGAAATTGTCGATCGCTGCGTCCAAAGCTCTCGCGGAAGTGAGGCTCCGAACGTACGACGAATGTGCGCCGGCTGCATAGTTCTCGACGACCTTCTCCTTAAGGTCGCCGTCGCCGCCATCGCCCCCACAGGCTGCTAAGGCCGTAAGAAGGATGGGTATGGCCAGCAAAGCAAGGACTCTCTTCAGCATGTCTTCAACTCCTCACCATAGGTTATCCGTTTTAGAAATCCCTGACTAATCTAGTAGCTATGCTTTGCCAACTATTGAACTTAGTGCTAATTAATTCTGAATGATAGACTACACTATCATTTACGGACTGTCAACAATTAGTAGAATAATGTGTGAGCAATTTCCGGGGTTTCGCCGTCGACGGCTGGGACGGATGCGTCCCGGGCTTGTCACTGAAACGGGCTGACGAAGGACTAAGCGAAGCGGCCCCTTACCGGGCGCTTGGATGGGTTACTCGAACCGTGATGATGTCAGTGCCGTGGAACTGTTGATGCCGCACAGACGAGGCGTAGCTCCGCAGCAGCCGAAGCGACATTTCTCTTTCCACCGGCGTTTCCGAGTCGTGCTGCTGAAGTTGACGGAGCCGATCCTCGATGTTCGCCTCGTTTCCTGCTCCGCCGATGAACTCCAAGTCCGCAATAGGCCCGTCGCTGGACGCCACTACCACCAACCGCCGCATCTCTTCGGGGGCTTCCTCTTCTTCCTTGTCATCTAACAGCCCCTCGAGGTCCAGCGGGGCCAGGGTCAGGAGGGTTTCCTCCGCCACTGCGCTGAGCCGGTCCTTCATGGCGGCATCCCAACCCCTGCGGTCGGCGAACTTGTGGAGGAACTGGTTGAGTTCTGGCAAGACCTCAATGTCAAGCCGAGACTGAAAACGCATTCGGCGCGGGTTGGTGAACTCCAAGTACAGTATCATTGCGATTGCGGCGAATCCTCCGGTTGTTATGCCGCTCTTGAACAGCGCTCCCCAGACGGGCCCAAGGTCCGGCAGCGAGAACAGCCCGAACTGGAAAGCGGCTCCGATCCAGAAGCACACCCCACCGACTATGACTTTCTCCCTGTTTTGTTCGGTCTGTATAACCGTCCGAGCGCCGTCTACGAACAATGTCCCGGTCACCAGAAGAAGGTATCCCGTCATGACCGGGCCCGGAATAGAACTGAACAACGCCGACACCTTGGGCAGAAACGCCAGTGCTATGAAGATGAAGCCTATGCAGTAACCCACGCTGCGGGAAGCGACGCCGGTGGTCTGCGTAAAGGATACGATGCCCGCGTTTATTATGTTGGGGACGGCGCCGGCCAGCCATGAGATTACTAATGCCGCCGCCGGCCATCGCGCCTTGCACTTGCCGAAAGTCCACGGCCCTGCTTTCCCGCCATGAGACACGTTGCAGGGCAATGGCTTCCCCGTTCGCCTGAATTGGGAAAATCACACCCAAGAACAAGAAAGCCGGAACCAGCGTCCAGAACGACAAGCCGAAATCGAATCCCAACCCAGGCGCTGACCCAGGCAACCCGACCCAAGGCGCCTCCAATATCCTGTCAACGTCGAATATTCCCAATCCGGCAGCGACCGAGGAACCGACGATTATTCCTATCACCGGCCCCCATAGACGCAACAAGGGGGCGCCCCGGAGAGCAAGGGCCGCGACGACAACCAGGGTGACCAGGGCCGTCAACGGCGCCTTCGTAGGCTCCTCGTGTGACGCATCGTCCAGCAGGGCAAATACGACGGAAGCCAACGTGATAGACAATATCATTATCACGATGCCGCCCACGGTCGGGGTCACGATCCGCCTTAGTATGAACAGCCACTTGGAGATGACAAGCTGGGCCACGGCCGCCACCAACACCAGCGTGGTCAGCGTCGCCGGGCCCCCGTCTGTCACCGCCGTAATGCAAAAGGGAATGGAGACGGCCGCCGTAAACATGGGCAGGACAGCCCCGGCTCCGATGGGGCCGATTCCCCGCACCTGGACAAGCGTGGAAACCCCGACGACCACCAGCGAGGCGAAGACCATCCACACCAGGTAGGAGTCGTCCCTTCCCGATTCGTTGGCTACTATCACCGGCGTCACCAGCAGGGTCGCCGTGGCCATCAGGCTGAACTGGGCAGCGAGTCCCAGAGACGTGAGCAGGGGAGGGTTCTCGTGCGCCTCGTACCGGGGGGTCTGAGATGATGCAGCCGCCAAACCGCCTCCTGGACCTCATCGCATCATGGGCTCAGCATAGGTTACACAATACCACAATCGAGATTGCGGTTGGCCTAATGCCGCGTTCGTCTCCGCGGCCACTCGTCCCAACTTCATTGCCAACGATTGGCCGATAATGGGCCCATTTGCACCGCAGTCTAATAGTTAGGATATAGGAGCGACACAACGGAGTGGGCATATCCAGGCGGCGAAGTCGTCCCGTCTGTCATCGAAGAAAACGAGGCCAGTACGTGACCGACGCCACCGCCGCGGCCGCGCCGACCAGCGCCGCGACAAGATAGGTGTCCTGGAAGGCAAGTATGAACGCCTGTAGGTCGCCCTGGTACCCGACCACACCCAGCCCCGCCAGGACTGGGACGTGCCACTCCTGGCGGGACGCGAGCAGAGCGCTCAGTATCCCCACACTCGACACGCTACCCATGCTCCGCGACAGCGTCATGATGGCTCCGCCCGTACCCAGCCTGTTCGACGGCACGGCGCCCATGACCAGATTGGCGTTGGAGGCTTGATGCAGACCCATGCTGATCCCCATGGCTGCGCTTCTCCACTCCACGTCAAACACCGTTGCTCCTTCATCCAGCATCGTGTAGCTGAAGACCGTTGCCGCCGTCATGACCGCGGCAACAGTGCTCACGTAGGCAGGCGGGGCCCGGTCGGAAATCCAGCCGCCCAATGGAGCGGAGACGGCTATAGTGAGCGGCATCAGCATCATCAACATGCCCCAAGTCTTGGCGTTGGCGCCCATAACGTCGCTGACGAAGAAAGGAAGTATGAACCAGTTGACAAACGAACTCATAGATATCAGGTAGGCGGAGACGAACGCTGGAGCAAGAACACGATGTCTAAGCAGCCCGACGTTCAACACAGGAAGGCGCGCACGGCCTTCTACATACACGAACGCTACAAGGGACCCCAGTGACAGCAGCGCCAGCGTCAGCGCCACAGGGGACGTCCATCCGAGTCTTCCGCCAAGTGTAAGGAACAGAATGAACGACACCAGCCCAGTGAACAGAGTGAATGCCCCCTTAAGGTCAAACCCCCGCTGGCTCTCAGGTGACGCTCGTTCAGTCAGGGCTACGAGCGACAAAGCGATAGCACAGACGCCGAGCGGGACCCTCGCGGCAAAGATGGCCCGCCAGCCAAAGCTGTCCACCAACACTCCTCCAGCCAGGGTCCCGACCAACATTCCCAATGTGCCGAGCCCGGCCATCAAACCGAGCGCCTTGCCGCGCTCCTCGCGTGGAAACATGCTCGTGACCAAAGCGGGTGCACAGGCCATCAGGAGTCCATTTCCCACCGCTTGGAGCACACGCAGCCCAAACACTATCTGCAACAGGGGCGCAAGGCTTATCAGCAGCACGGCCAGGGTGTACACAACGAGGCCGATGATGAAGAAACGCTTCAGTCCATAGGCATCTGCGGCGCTGCCCAGGCTGATCTGAAGCCCGGCGCTGCTGCCAACGTAGAATATGATTATCCATTGAACGGTCTGAACGTCGGCGCCAAAGCTGCTGGTGATATTGGGAAGAGCTACATTTACCGTGATGTCCAGGCTGCCGAGAAAAATCCCCGTCGACGCTGCGACGAGGCCAACCCACTTGTTGACCGAACGGTGCGTTAGGCTATCTGAGGCTGACGTCATGTCACGCTGCCTCTTCCTCTGTCTGACTGACAGGCTTTCCCGGCGCCTTCCTCTCGCCTGGGGAAGTCAAGGCGCCTCAGGGCTAAAAACGAACCAACGGAGCCAATGAAGCATTGGCCAAGACGGTAGCGCTGAGCTTTCACATCGTCAAACGGCTTCGGGCCATCGGCGCCGTCAGAATCTGTGCCCTAACTGGAGCGACGTGCGGGGCCTTTGTCGCGTCCCGTAGGCTGGGTGGCCATGCGATTCTTCGCCGTGTCGGGGAAATTCCCAAAGGAGACATTTGCAGCTTCGTTGTCTCGACATGGACTAGAGGCCGCCCATCATTGGGATGGGTCGAAATCTCAGAGCTCATTAACCGCTCGCTTCAGTAAAATGCCAGTTCAACTCCCTACACCGGGTAGGGGCCGCACTTGGGGCCGACATAGGTTGACCTTTGCGGACATAGTCCCATATGCGGCCGTCGTGGTCCAACCAGTCCCATGAGCACATCCACTCGAATTGCCCCTGAGCCTTTGTATGTGGGTCCATCTGACAGCGCTGCTTCCACAGTCGTCGAATCAGATGCACACGGGCGTCGAGGCATCGGAGTCAGTGGCCGAATGCATCACGCCGGTGGGCTACCTCGAAATCTTCCTGTTTATCACAGACTCACAACGCGGCGGCCTGAGCGAAGAGTCCCTTAGCTGCGTCGTTGACTTCGCCAGGGAACACCAGCACTACGTGGCGCTGATCAACCCCGACTCCTACGACCTAACGATAATGACGCCCAGCGAATACGCTGAAATCGGCGACGACGGGCTGAGGTTGTGGGCATACCTGAGCGACGAGGAAATCAGGCGGATGCAGGAGGTTTCTTTGGGTGCTTTGGCGCGGTAGACGTTGTCCACAGTCAAGCCCTGACTCACCCGTACGCTGAAGTGCGAGGGCTTCCTGTTCGGGTGAGTCAAAATCGCCCGCGTCCTTCTCGTAGCCTCACTGTGTGTGTTATGGCCCGGCGGTTCGCGGTGTCGGACCGATCTGGGGATTCCACGATCCTCGAGCCGATTTGTCCGCGGCTAGATGCATTTGCTGTCATGACCGCCTCCGCCGGCGGCGCATCGGTGACATCTCAGCGGCTCCATGCACGTTCTCGCCCACTGCCTGACACCCTCATGTCTGCCGACCCCGTTCCCGTACTTGTCGGACTAACATATCGAGGGGTACAAAGACTGGGGGCAGGTCACCTTGGCGAATTTCTGGACGTAGCGTTCTTCGATGGTCGCCATGCAGTTCGTTTCCTAAGGGCACCCTGGGCGCCGGACAAGCGGCGCCGACAACGGGTTCGAATATAGCATCAAATATCTTACTCAGCTATGAGCCTTGCCCACCAGGTAGTCGTCCGTGGCTCTTTCGACCGCTTTAGCGGCAAGGCTGAGGAGCTCGGGACCTTTCTTAACCGTCCAAGCGGCTGAATCTTCCAGGCTCGTAAGCGACCCTTGAAATCGAGGCATTACGTAGCAGGCTATCAGCTCGTAGGAGTGCGCGCCTGTTCCCGTGTGCCCCATTCCGTAGCCTGAACCAGCACCCTGCCAAATCCCCCTGATTCCTCATTCAGAATAAGGTTGTGTTCGACCATGTCATCGGGAGGTCCGGGCTTGTTCGATTGCGTCCTTGGGGCCTTCGGCCAAGTGTACGTAGAGTGGTAGATGTCCTGTGTCGTCCTATTACACCGGAGGAACATCCGAGGATATGTGGTATGCGGTCTACCTGTACCGCCAGTTGGACTTTGGCGAGCCGAGCTCGGCCGGCGGTTTCAGGTAAACCGTCCCTTCCTCCACTAGGACCTCACAGACGGGCACGTCATCGGCCAAGGGGCCGTCCACCAAAGCGCCGGTGCGTAAGTCGTAGCGGGCAAAGTGGCGGGGGCAAACGATTACATCCCCTTCCAACTTCCCCTTGGACAGTAAGCCGGTTGCATGGCCGCACTCATCCAGTATGGCGGCGAACTCATCCTCCAAGTTCACAAGGACGTACCGCTCGCCTTCAACAACCACGACCTTTTTCTCGCCGGGCGCAACGTCAGCGGTCTTGGCTGCCTCGATGTAGTCTGGCGGGGGCATGTTTCTCCTAGTCAACAGGGATTAAACGGAGAGGAGTATATCGTTGAGCGATTGGACAGCACAAGGCCGCATACGACAGCCTACGGCTAAGTCGACACAGCCATTGCGGATAGAGGCAGGGCTGAAGCGCTGGCATCCAAGATGCGGCGGCATGTGGATGCAGTGAGCCGGAAGGGACTGTAGACAGCGTCCCTTTCCAGCTATCTCTTGCCCTCTGTGTCCTTACGCTTCACCTTACTTAATATATGGGGAGTCTTGGTTAGCGTCATCGCCAATACAAGACGGCGTCATCCCGGCACAAAGCGCCCGTGTGATAGTAGGCCGATACCGACACCCATCAACGACTCGCCCTCCTGTGGTGACGCTTAACATTCAACTTACATCCCTAGGGCGCCACTGTGTTCGACACGCGCAGAGGAAACCGAGCGGCAGCAGAGGTCAGGGGCCATAGTACAGGAAGGGCAAACATGCCGCATGCGGAAGATTTCCCTTGTCCTGACCTTCTCGTCACGGAGAAAGGGACTACAACCACACTCTCTCAGCCGCGATTGCTGCTTGATGCGCCCGTGCCCCACTCTTTCCCAACTCTGTGATTTGTTATACTGGGACCACTCCTTATGGTCAAAGCTTCATAACAAAGGTAAGGAAAATCGCAATGAGCACAGAACGTAGAAAAGGGACCGTTTCCCTCCGCCAGGTTAGCGGATCAGCCCGGTCCAAGAAGGTTAGAGTGGACCTGGGAGAGGAATCTTCGTTTGCTGCCTTTCCTGCTTTAGTGAAAGTAGGCGGCGCTTCGTATTTTCTTGTGCGAGGACGTGACGGATACAAGCTGTTGTCGACGATATGCCCGCATCAAGGCGGGGAGATTATGGACGAGGGGGACGAGTTGTTCGTCTGCGATGGGCACGGTTGGCAGTACGAAAAAGGCGAAGGCGTTTGCGCCAACCGACCCGACTTCCGCATGAAGGCGTTCCTGGTTACTCTACAAGACAACCGCTTGATCGCCCTGGCGCCTGACGAATAGCCCGCCAAGTCCCCTACTGAACAGATCTGAGCAATGGCTCTTAATCAGACCGGGGTCCTGCAGGGCGACCTGGAAAAGTAAACCCCGCCCCGGAAACCCAATTCCGGGGCGGGGCCATTGACCAGAACAACCGCCGGGTAGAGCTACCCTACCATGTCATAGCTGCGCAGCAGCTGGCCGGGCAGCGCCCCGGTGCATTCGTTTTCCACGAAGGTGACGGCGCCGTTGACCAGGATGTAGCGGATCCCGGTGGGCTTTTGCACCAACCGCTTCTCACCGCCGGGGAAGTCCGTCGCGAACTGTGGCTTATCGTACAGCAGCCCCAGCTCGTCCAAGTTGTAGACCATGACATCGGCCCAATCGCCGACGCGCAACGTACCACGGTTCTTCATGCCGGAGAACCAGGCTGGCAGAGCACTCATTTTATAGTGGGCCTGTTCCAGGGTCATTATGCCCCGGTCCCGGACCCAGTGTGCCAGGAAATAGACGGGCCACACACTGATGATCAGGAATCTGGTGTGAGCGCCTCCGTCGGACAATGAGATGTGGACATAGGGGTTGAGCAGCCTTTCGGCCTGGACATCGTCGGCTTGCCCTCCTGCCGGGTGAGCGAACTCGGTTTCCAGGTCCTCGTCCAGGGCAAGGTCCACAAAGGCGTCCAGCGGGTGCTTGCCTTCGGCTTCAGCGATGTCGGCGATGGACAGTCCCTCGTACTTGAGGTTACGCTCCAGGGCTACTTCCACCACTTGCAATCGGGCCCAGTCAGTCCTGGGGTGTGGGCGGTCTAAAACGTCGCGCTTCATGCCTTCGCGGACGCCTTCCTCAGACAGCTTGGCGATCCGCTCCTCTTTGGAGCCAACCAGCGGCTGAACCCAGTTGGGCATGTAGTCGAACAAATTGTATTCGGAGAGCTTGAACTCGGAGACAGTCGGCACCGAACCGTGTTGTGCCAGGATGGGGAGGCCCTCTTCTTCCCGGACTTTTTTCAACCACTCGTAGCCTTCATCGTCTCCCAGGACTACGTGCAACGGGCGTCCGCTCATCCGGACCATTTCCGCCAACATTTCCCGCTGGCCTGCCCGATCGTCGGAGATGCCGATGGTCCATCCCAGGTGCCCCACGCCGAACTCGCCAAGAACCTGGGATAGGGCGTAGAACTCCTCAGGAGAGGCCACATGACTGGGCAACCAACTGCCGTCCTCCGGCCGGTCCTCCAGGTTCTTGTCAGCGGAGAACCCGAACGCCCCGGCCTTCATGGATTCGTGCAGGATCTGTTTCATCTGGTTTAGTTCGGACTCCGTGACGGAGGTACGTTCCCGGGCCGGTATCATCCCCAAGACGTAGCCGCGCAACGGCGAGAAGGGCACCAGGGCACCAACGTTTACCCCCAGGCCCTGGCGGTCAAGGCTGTCCATGTATTCAGGGAACGTCTCCCAGTCCCAGCGCATCCCTTGGCGCATAGACTCCAGGGGTATCGCCTCGATGCGGTTCATCATACGCATGTTCAGGTCCCGGTCCTCGGGCCGCGTCGGCGCAAACCCGAAGCCGCATTGTCCAACGGTCAGCGAGGTTACCCCAAACCACCCGGATAGGGACGCGTAGGGGTCCCAGTTCAACTGAGCGTCGTAGTGCGTATGCAGGTCTACTGCCCCAGGAGCCACAATGCAGCCGCTGGCATCCAACTCCCTCGCGCCGCCAGCGGTTATGCGGCCGCTGATCATGGCCACCCGCCCATCCTTGATCCCAACGTCGGCGCGGATGCGGGGAATGCCTGTGCCGTCGACTACGGTCCCACCACGGATAACTACATCAAACTCAGCCATACGATTGCCTCCAACGACGAGTTGTGACGATTTCAACTTGCCCAATCCAACGACATGAGCAACTTGATTACCGTAAAGTGTAAGTCCGTCAAATATTCATGTCAATGAACTGATCTAAAATGGATATCGATGCCCGTTTCATGCACGTATTCGCCTCCGGTCTTGAGAAATTGCGACACACAAGACAACGTTGGTTGTTTCCCTGAATCTTTACGCATCCCTCTGGTCCCATACGAAAAAACCAATGCGTGTTTCGACCTGCTCCCGGGCGTCCAGGGTGACGGTGAGACATAGGATGCCCCGGGCATCTCTCGGTTGCTCCGGCGTTCGCGGTCGGATACGGGCCGCTGTTGATCACCCTGGCTGCAACACGTCGGACGGCAGTCGAAGACCCGCAAGGCGTCCTCGATGACCTTCGCGAAGTCGTCCCGGGATCGAATGTGTCGACGCTTGGGACATGACGCAAGGGATGAGACTTGCTGTCCGGCGTGCTCCGCTCTGTGGGCGGGCGTGGCACTACGAACCCACGTACGGTGCGACAGCGAATTCCTAAGTAGCACCCCAGCTCATCTTCCGTCAGGCAGTCGAAGAACAGGAGGGCGTCGTCAGAGAGCTCCTCGATGGCATCGGTGCCCAACGCTTCGACTGGGTTGCGAGACCTTCGCCAGCGACCTCAAACCCCGTCGCCTGCCTGATTCTCAAGGTAATGCTGGAAGACATCCCCCGTTAAGGTCCTGGCTTGGTCCACGAGCTTCGGCAAGTGGGCGCTGAGATTAGGTCGAAGGTTGAGGAGGAGTTGGCTGATCTCTATTCTAGAAACTCAGACGGAGGTACGCCCATCGCCTATCTCTGGGCATGCACGATCGGCCGTAAACAGGCCTCTGGCGATGCCAGGAACCCCGTTACCAGCTCTTCGGGCACCTTGACTTCCACTGGTGGCTCCCCGTGTTTCAGCCACGGGCGGGTTACCGAATGGCCTACCTTAAAGGCCTTGCTCCTCCCATTTAGGCTTGATGAAGGGTTGGGCTGCGCCAACGAGAAGGAACGAGACCGTCCCGCCCATAGAGATACCATGTATTGTGGGTTAGGCACAAATTTTTGGCGAGCCAGGGTGCTCGCCCAGTAGATCGATGACGCTCTACCTCGCTGGAAGTAGGATGTAGTATAGTATAAGCCCAGGGCAAGCCAGGGCGCTGGGTGAGTTGTCGATGGTTCGTTCCTTTATCTGCTGTGATGTTTCGATCGCCAGCGTCGCCACAGGGATCGTGTAATCCGGGATCCGGTTAAGACGGACTGTATTGTTGACCTGGTAAAGCTCCTCGTTTTCGAGTCCGCTGGAAACTAACAAAAGGAGAGGGGAGATATGGTAAAGCAGGGTGTGGCGCCCGATGAGCTGACCAAGCCCTTCTGGGACGCCGCCAACCAGGGGCGACTGGTTATCCAGAACTGTAAAGCCTGCGACAGGCTCCTGCACCCCCCGGTGCCGGCGTGCGACCAATGTGGATCGGGAGACAACCTGGAGTGGAAGCAGATGAGTGGGCGGGGCAAGATATACAACTACGGGGTGGTGTACGACTGCCCTGTCAGACTGCTTCAGGACGATCAACCCTTCAACGTCGCAGTAGTTATGTTGGACGAAGACCCGAGTATCCAGATGTACTCTCACCTCCCGGGAACTCCGGTGGACGACGTGCCGTTGGGGGCCAGTGTGGAGGTCCTGTTCGAAGCGACAGCAAACGGCCAAAAGGTCCCCGAGTGGCGGGTAGTTAGCTAGACACCCACGTCCTTGTGGACTAAGGCTCGTAGAAAGGAATGACCAATGACCACCCAGCATGCTCCAATTTCCATGTACCGGACAGCAGAGGGAACGGGGTTATGGGAACACAGAGGGAAGGTGGCGGCCGTCGGTGTTGGGCACTCTCCCACTGCCCGGCGCTGGGACTGGAAACCCGAGACCAGCGTGGGTGCAAACAGCATCCTGGCCCTCAGGAGAGCTATAGAGGACGCAGGCGTCTCGCCGGACGAGGTCGACGGTTTGGTCCTTGACCCAGGGACCGCTACGGGGGCTCACTGGCCGGAAGGCCAGCCCTTCCCCATGGAAGTGATCAACGCCTTCAATCCCACTAGCGACCCCTTGGACGGTATCGCCAAGCTGAGTGCTGAGTGGCTCTTGAAGAACATGCCGGAGCTGGTGAATGTCAAATTCACCATGTACGGTCGGGTGCCACCCTACGGTTGTATGTCCCAAGCCGTCGTCCTTGGCGCCCAGGCTGTGGGCGCTGGTCTCGCTCAGACCTGCCTGGTGCTCAAGGGCTGGCACAACATGGAAGGCCGATACTACCAGGGAGGGCCCAACTCTGGGGACGACATCCCCGGGACTAGCGGGATTAGCCGTCTCTGGGGTACTCCGGCGTCCTATGGGACGGCCCTGCAGTTCGCCGAGTATTGCCGGAAGTATGGCAAGACCCACGACATGATGGCCCCCTTTATCGTGAACTCAAGAAGGAACGGACTGTTGTTCCCGGAAGGGTATTGGGCCCAGCACCGGCCTGAGCAATTGACGGTGGAGGACTACCTGGCCGCCCGGTGGATAGCCAAACCGGCGAACCTCTTCGATAACGACATACCGGTCATGGCAAGCGCCGCCTACCTCTTCACCACCGCTGAACGGGCCAAGGACATGAAGCAGAAGCCCGTCTACATCCTGAACCATGCGTCGAGCAGGACCAAGCCCAGGAGCCTCACTCCAACCCTGGACGAGGTCGAGGCCGACACCGCCAGATCGGCCAGGAAAATCTATGAGGGCGCTGGGATCACCGCAGCCGATCTCTCCTTCGAGAACATGTATGACGGCTTCTCCCTGTTCCACCAGTTCCACATAGAAGGTCTGGGCTACAGAGGCATCAAGTTTGGAGAGGCGTTAGACTTCTACCAGACGGACATCAGCATCGAAGGGCCGAACCCCGTTTCCCCCAGCGGTGGCAACATCGGGAGCGGCCGAAGCCGTTTCTGGATGCACACGGACTGCATCCAGCAGTTGCAGGGACGGGCGGGCACGCGACAGGTCACGGGGGTAAAGCCGGAGATCGCCGTCTCCGGCGGTCCCATGCCCTTGGACGGCGACTTCACCGTGTGGAGCACCACCCCCGGCTAGGGATCGTAGAGGTGGCGAACTCCGGACATCCCTTCGGAGCCCGAGGAGTGGGAGAGGCGCCAGTGGCGCCTCCCATGGCTGATGTGGCCAACGCCATATACAGGGCCGTGGGTGTCAAATTGAAGCAGCTCTCAATGTCTCCAGGGACTATCCTGGACATCCTCTGGAACGGCACCCGATAGAAGTCTAAACGACCTTGGACTCCGCGAGGACCGCCAGCTCAGACGGCTGAAGCCCCAGCTCGCCACAGTAGACTTCTACGTTGTCTTCCCCGATCAGTGGCGCCCGGCGGCGGATCCTCCAGGGAGAGCCGTTGTATATGCCTGCAGGCCCGGGATACTTGAAGCTGCGCCCCAGCTCCGGATGCTCCACCTCGACCCAGAAGCCCCGGTCCTCCAGGTGGCCGTCCTCTAGCAGGTCTTCGGGAGTCCGGACCAATCCCCAACCGAAACCCCTCTCCTGGCCCCCGTAGGCCAACTCCTCTGCGGTGAGGTTGGCGGCAAACTGCGTCAACAGGTCACCGATGTACGAGACCTTCTCCCGGACCACCTTGGGGTCCTGGTAGCTGGGGTCTTGCAGATCTCCAGCTAGGCCATAGGTGTCCATCCACTCAGCCAGCGCTCCTATTTGCCGAGGGCTAAGCTGGCCGACGGAGGCGTGCATATATTTGCCATCCTTACAGAGGAACTGAGACTGGGGACGGCGCGTGACAGAGGCGTGACGTCCTGTCTGCCGGAGGGGGACCGCGCCGGTGTATATGTAGTTAGCCACATGGAACTCGGTGGTGAGGGCGCAGGAGTCATGAATGGAGGCATCGATGTACTGCCCTCGCCCCGTTTCGGTCCGGTACATCAGAGCTGCCACGATGGCCATGTTGGCATAGTGGCATCCTATGTGCCAGGCCTGCCCGCCTCCTCCCGCTATCGGGGGGGCGCCCGGTAGGTCCTCCTCGTCGTAACCGCAGCACGCCATCTGGCCTCCGACAGCTAGGTGAAGCAGGTCGCTGGTGACGTAGTCCCGCCATGGCCCTGTCTGGCCAAAGGGAGTCAGGGAGCAGAAGATCAACCGGGGGTTCAGCTCTTTCAGATCCTCGTATCCCAGTCCGAGGGATGGCAGGTACCCCGGTCTCAAAGTCTCCAGGATAACGTCTGCGTTGGAGGCCAGGCGTCGGAAGAGGCTTCGCCCGTCCGACGTTTCCAGATTGAGGGTGATCCCTCGCTTGGAGGTGTTGTAGTGCCAGAAGGAGATACTTTGCTCTCTGTTAGGAACGTCATCCAGGAAGGGCCCCAGGGTCCGGCTCGAACCTCCGCCGGGAGGCTCGATCTTGATGACGTCAGCCCCCAGGTCCGCCATCAGCTTGCCGCAGAACTCCCCCTTCTCGTCAGCCAGCTCCAGTACCCTGAGGCCGGACAGAGGCCCACTTGCGGTGTGTCCGGACGTCTCCAACACGGTTCCCTCCGGTACTCTTGATCCCCTATTTTGGCGGGACAGCCTGTGCCCTTCTCCGGCGGGAACGGGACCTTCCTGCAGCATCTCCTCAATGTAGGCGTAGCGCTCCCTGGTCTTGGGCCAAAAGGTGCCGTCCTCGTACCCTTCCACCAACTCCTCATGGCTCAGCTCCAGGAAACCCTCAAAGACCTCCTTGTTGTGCTGCCCGATCAAGGGGCCGGGCAGATAGTGGAACGCCGGGGTCTCGGAAAGTTTGAATGGTGCGTTCTGGAACTTGCGAAGTCCCAGCACCGGATGGTCCAGCTCCGTGTACATCTCCCTGTGGCGGAGCTGGGGATCGTGCTCCACCCGGTCCTCAGTGCTCTGAACCGGGATGGCGCCCACCCCCGCGGCCTGGCAGCGCTCCATCAGATCGTACTTCTCCAACGTCAAGGCCCATTCTTGAATTCCCCAGTCCAGCTCCTCCTGCCGCCGGAGCCGTCCGGCTAGTGAGGAGTACTCCGATCTAGTGGCCCACGCAGGAGAGTCCATCACATCCACCAGACGCCTCCAATCCTCGTCGGAGAAGCAGGCGATGGCGCACCAGTCGTTGTATCCACCCCCTTTGGTGCGATAGGCGTTGTGGGGAGCGGCAGCGCGGCCGCGGAAGTTGTTAACTACCAGGGTGCCTGGCCATTGGGTACGGTTGCCAGGAGGGTATCCCTCTCGCCGTGATGGGCGGGCGTTTACAGTGGCATCCAGCAGTGAAGGTCCGTTCAGGGTTGCCCCGGCGATCATCTGGGAAAGGTCCACGTGCTGTCCCAGGCCGGTAATGTTGCGGTGGTAGAGTGCGGTCATGGCGGCCATGGCCATGTACATGCCCCCGGTGTCGTCCAGGTAGGACCAGCCCCAGCCTGCGGGAGGCTGTCCGGGCAATCCAGACTGGTAGGTCAGCCCCGAAAAGGCCTGGGCGATGGGGCCGAACGTTGTGTGGTGGCTATGACGCCCCGTATTGCCAAACCCCGTCTGGGATACGTAGACGATGGCGGGATTCAGCTTGAGCAGTTCATCGTAGCCCAGACCCCAACTCCCCAGCACCCGAGCGCTGAAGTTCTCGATGACCACGTCCGAGATGGAGATGAGACGCTTTATCAGGTCGAGGCCCTTTGGACTGCGCAGGTTCAGGGTGATGCCCAGCTTGTTACAGTTAGTATCGTTGAAGTTCCCCGAAGTGTTCAGACCGGTCTCCACTCCCGGGGGCGTCGCTATTCCTTCGCCCCTACCCCTCTCGCTGTCGGGCCACTCGACCTTGATCACCTCGGCGCCCAAAGCTCCCAGCCAGCGGGTGGCCCATGGGCCTGCCCTCACCCAGGTGAAATCAACAACACGCACTCCCGCGAGAGCTTGTGGTAACTCGGCCGTTTCTCGAGGGGAGAGGGACATCAGTGCCTCCTAGTATAGCAGTGCCTATACGTGTGTGGCGGGTGGCTCCCCTTGGCTCTCGGTTTTTGGAGAGTCGGAGCCGCAGCCAGCTTTCGCCCATGGCGCCCATGCGTTTTGTTGGGTTCGCCCATGTCGACGTCCTCGGCATGGCACGCAACGGACCGGTGGTTGCCTGATGGGTAGGCGCCGCGAACGACGCGGTCTCAGTAGAACCGATCGGCGGGCTCAGAGAAGGCGGCACTGGTCATCGCCGCCCCAGAGGCGACGGGCAAGGTCACGGATGACCTCAACGGCACGCTGCCGGAGGGCACTGAACCTCGCATCGCCCGCTACGCCCGGCGCCGCCAATGAGATAGCGCTCCTCCAAACTAGGTGGACAGCAGAGACCGAAGTCTGATGACGCTATCTTCCCCCAGGCCCTGTTCGGGCAACCGCTACTGGGCCTGATAACGGACGTAGACTAGCATGTACCGGACCCTACACCCCAGCGGTCTCCATGAGCACGGTGCATCCCATCTTCAGGTACATGTCCCTATTCTCGCGGGCACCGCTCCTCATGCACACCTTTACGTGAGTGTCCTTCAGCAGATCTATGACGTAGGCCAGGCACTCTAGGTCGGTCTTCAGTGGGAATTCGGGGTGCTGCTCACGGCTGAAGGCCAGGTCGTTGGAATCTGGGTGGGCTCCCCAGGACAGGCAGTCCACGCCCGGCAGGCAGAGCTGACGGGC
This sequence comes from Dehalococcoidia bacterium, assembly GCA_965224415.1. Classification (GTDB taxonomy): domain Bacteria; phylum Chloroflexota; class Dehalococcoidia; order Lucifugimonadales; family JAGWBF01; genus DAOUJI01. Next base: position 1,029,290 of record CBDCZB010000004.1, read on the forward strand.
ATTGACGACGGACTCGACGGACTCCACTTGCAACATGAGCACGCCGGTGTTAGCCCAATACTCGGAGTAGTCGGCTTTGGTCTGGCTGGAATGGGGCTGTCCGTCGCCTCCAGTGAAGCCCACGGAATATTTCACGCCGCCCCAGCCTCTCTGACCGCCTGTCGGCGGATAGTAGAAGGAGTCCAACGCCTCTCTGACCGTTGCGACGGTGTCGATCTGGGGAACTTCGACCCCGCCCAGACCCCAGTCGACGATTGAGCCGATTAAGTATGCCTGGCGGGGATGCCTGGTCCGCAACTGGACGGGCGTTTCCAGGTCGGCAGCGATCTGGCAAAGCTCGCTCAACGCCACTTCGTTCAGTGCAGTGTGTTGCATATCTACTGTGAAAAAGTCGTAGGGATAGTGGTTGAGCAAAGCTTCAAGTCTGCCCCGGTCCGCATTTCTCCCGGGAGAAGTCCCGATTACAGTCTCGCCATTACGTATTTTCTGCTTCAAAGACCCCTTGCCTGGCATGGCTCACCTCCACTAGAGTTTTGATTTTCGCGGCGCCGAAAAGCCCAACATTTTACATGCCGCACGGTATCATTCCACGACCTCTGGCGCAACCGCCAACGGCTGGGGAGAAGTCCCTCCCGGGTCCCTGTCAAAGCATCTCTGTGCTCAGTGATGGATACCGTCGCTAATAAGGAAAACAAGTACGTTACAAACTATTGACAAGGTTTATAACAAGCCCTACGGTATACGCTAGAGTGCCCCGCGTACGTCTTTTGTGAATCATAAGGGGGAAACGCATGAAATATCGAAGGTCGCTTCGAGCTACGTGGTTGTTGGGACTTCCGTTGTTGCTGGTGTTACTGGCAGCAGTTGCTTGCGGCGAGGACGCTACACCCACACCCACCGCTACTACGGCGCCTCCGCCCACCGCCACCACCGCGGCTCCCTCCGCCACCGACATTCCGGCGGCGACGGCCACCGCCAGGCCGGTAGGCCGGGCTTCGGTGGCCGAGGGAGCCATCGGATATGGAATGGTCGGCAAGGCCATCCAGGAGTTCGGTGAGCCCGTCTACGGCGGCGAACTGGGCGTCCAGTACTGGTCCAAAGTCCAGCGCTGGGACCCGCACCCCATATTCAGCGCCAGGTCCTCGGTCTTCAGCCCGCCCTACAACAGTCTGCTCCAGCTAAACCCCTGGACCTTTGACCGGTTCGACATTTGGGGCGACTTGGCAGAGAGTTGGAAACAGGAAAACGACGACGGGACGGTCTGGTCCTTCAAGATCAAGCCCCACGCCACTTTCCGGGACGGCACGCCGGTGACAGCTGAAGACGTGCACTATAGCTTCCAGCGGGCCTTGGGCTTAACGCCCAACCACCCGGACCTGGGCAACGAGTTCAAGAACTTCATCAGGCCCCACTACGAGAGCTCGGAAGTCGTCGACCCCCTTACCTTCAGGATCACCCTGAACGCGCCCTGGGCCGACTTCCTCCTCTTCATGGCCAACGACCTGATCCTCACCGTGCCCAAGGCGCACTATGAGGACCTGGATGCCCGGATGGCCGGCGGTGAGGATGTGTACACCTGGGACAACGGTTGGAAGAACATGATGGGGTCAGGGCCGTTCATGGTAGCCGACGTGCCTGACGACGTGACACAAAACTGGGAGAAGAACCCTAACTACTGGAAGCAGGACCCCGACGGCAGGGGACTCCCCTATTTGGACGGCATGACCTATTACACCATCAACGACCGGACCGCCGCCCAGGCGGCCTGGGAAGTCGCGCAGGTCGTAGCCACCTCCACCCGCACCAACGGAGGCATGGCGATTGGTCAGTTGAAGGAGTTGGTGGAGCGTAGCGACGGCAGCATCATATCCTACGGCGTCCCCTGCTGCCCCACCGGCTACACTCTCAACGTCTCAAAGGAGCCTTTTGACAACATACTGGTGCGTCAGGCCATTATGCGGGCCCTGGACCGGGAGGAACTGCACCAGCTGATCTGGTCGGGCTTGGGGACACGGGGGACCACCTGCGGCGCTCCGGGACCTCTGTGCATGAGCATAGAGGAGCTCAGTTCTCTGCCCGGGCATCGGTACCTGGACGACGGGATAACAAAGGATCCCAGGGACATTGAAGAGGCCAAGCAGCTCCTGGCGGAAGCCGGATACCCCGACGGCTTTAGCACGACCATACTATCCAGCACCACCCAGATCGGGGGTTCGCAGGAGACGGCGATCATATTCAAGGACCAGATGAAGCGGAACTTGAACATAGATGTCAAACTGGTCACGCTGGAGAGGGAAGCCTTCGTACCCGCGGAGAGCAGCGGAGACTACGACATCATCGTCTCCGGCACCGGGGGCATGACCACGCCTGACAACTACCTGAACCAATACTACCAGTTTGACGTGCCCAAGAACCCCTACAACTGGACTTACGTAGGGCCGGAGGGAGACCTGCGGGAGCTTGTCAAACAGCAGAGCGCCGCTATAGACGTGGCCGAGAGGCGGGCGATACTGCGGAAGATCGAGTTGATCACGATGACCATAGACAGCCACTGGATCATAGACTACGTCAAGGCTTGGGGGCAGATATTTAACTCCGACGTAGTAAGCGGCCAGATGCCCACTCAGACGGGGTATCTGGAGACCAAGATGGAGCAACTCTGGCTGAACAACCCGTAAAGGCCCCGGACTGCAAAGATAGGTTCCACGCACTTGGGGAGCCCGCTTCTGGGCTCCCCAAGCCTATTTATGTCTCCAAGACCGCGCATGGAGTTTGACACGCCCATGCGCTCAGAGCATAATCACCAAATCATTGGGAAAGGAGACACTGCGGTATGGCGTTCTTGAAAGTTCACCATGTAACCCATCGCGTTCATGACGTCAAACAGATGCGGGCGTACCTTGAGAAGAACTTCGGGATGTTGCCCACATTGGAGGGGCGGTCCGAGACCCAGACCCGCTTCGACTACATCGCGTATAAGGTCGGCGAAACGCTAATGGACTTTATATCGCCCGTGGGAGATTCCGGGCTGGCCCGGGAGCTGAAGGAAAATGGACCCGGCATCAGCCATGTGGCCTATGCAGTCGACGGCATCGAAAACCTGTTCGATGAGATGAGAGACAAAGGGTCCAAGATAAGAAGGGATGCCATTGTCAAAAGTCCGAAGGGTTACATACGCTTCGACGTCGATCCCGAGGACGCTTGCGGCGTCAACTTCCAGCTGGCCGAGGGAGAGCCCCCCTGGACCTGGGACGACTACCAGGAGGCCGATGAAAAGGTGGAACGCTCCTGAGGTAGAGGCAACACGCGGACTAACGAGCCCCTAAGGAGGTGCAGTAATGGAAAGGCGTAGGATACTGTCCTCGGACGATCACACTCACGAACCCTGGGACTTGTGGCTCAACCGGATGGACCCGAAGTACGGAGACAAGATCCCCCGTCTGGTGCAAAACGACGACGGAGACTTCTGGTGGGTCGGAGACCTCAGGGTGGCGGGCCTCTCCTCCGGCACTCATCCCGGCAGGAGATACGAGCCCGACCCCGAAGTACGGGATGAGATCTCCGCTACCCGTATACGGCGGGAACATCTCCGCCCGGGGGGCTACGATCCGATAGAGCGGCTGAAGGACATGGAGATCGACGGCATTGACAAGAGCATCGTCTACTCGACGATCGCCATGCACCTGAACAAGGTGGACGATGACCAGTACCTGACAGAGCTGTACAGGGCCTACAATGACTGGATCGCCGAATATTGCAGCGCGGTCCCCGACCGGCTGTTCGGAATCGCCTTTATCAGCGTCGAAGACACGGAAGCAGCGGTCTCGGAGCTTTACCGGTGCAAAAAGATGGGGCTGGTGGGAGCCTTGATTCCAGAGGGTCCAAGCCCGGGCAAGCGGTACAACCTCCCTATGTACGACCCATTCTGGGCGGCATGTGAGGAATTGGAGATGCCTTTGAGCTTCCACATCGGCTGCAACCGACCTGCGCCCGAGAACGAGTTCATGGACACTAAGACCCTCTCCAGCTCCTTCCTGGCCAACGTCGACCACTTCCCACGCATGTCCCTCAGCGACATGATCTTCGCCTTTGTATTTGAGCGCTTCCCCAAGCTCCGGGTGGGAGTCATCGAGCACGAGACAGCCTGGGTGCCCCACTTCCTGGAGCGCATCGACTACACCTACACCCAGCGCACCGGTTCGGCCCGCCGCAACCGGCAAAAATTCAAGAACGACATGCTTCCCAGCGACTTCTGGTATCAAAATTGCTTCGTGGGATTCCAGGAAGACGCCCTGACCGTCCGCCTCCGGGATATTATCGGCGTGGATAACCTCCAGTTTGGCGCCGACTACCCTCACGACGAGGGCACCTTCCCCAAGTCCCAGGAGATAGTGGCCAGGCTGCTGGCGGATTGCACTGAGGAAGAAACGGACAAGATTCTCTGGGGCAACGCTGCCAGGGCCTACAATCTGGAATAGGAGGTCCCAGGAGAGAAGGACGTTATGAAGATAGAGATAGAGCAAGTTTCGCCAGCATTCGAGCGCGTCGTATCCGCGAATCCAGAGTACGAAATGCTGCCCTACGGCTTCGGGCCCGAGGCCTCGCCTGAGGATGACTCCCGCGCCCACGGCGGCATCTTCCCCAACCCCGGCGAGGGTCCGGTGTGGTGGAAAGAGGGCGGTTTCCTCGTGTGGAGCGACATCGGTCACAGCCGTACGATGAAATGGGTGGAGGGCGAGGAATTTTCGGTGTTCCGCGAGCCCACCAACTTCGCCAACGGTCTCACCAGGGACGCCCAAGGGAGGTTGGTTGCCTGTGAGCAGGGACTGCGCCGTGTGACCCGGGTCGAACACGACGGCAGCGTCACGGTAATCGCTAATAAGTATATGGGCATGAGGCTCAATCGCCCCAACGACGTGGTCGTAACATCGGATGGATCAACATACTTCACCGACCCCGGGGCCCCCGCCCCCGGACACGACCTGGACTTCAGCGGTGTGTTCCGTGTCTCACCGGACCTGGGAGACATCACATTGCTTATACGGGACTTTACCTCGCCCAACGGCCTGACCTTCTCCCCGGATGAAAAGATACTTTACCTCGTCCACGCCAGGAACCGGCAGTTATGGGCCTTCGACGTTCAGGCCAATGGCTGTCTGAGCCTGCCTTCTCAGCGAATGCTGTACCAGCTGGAACCGACGGCCCCGCCCGGGGTGTTCGACGGAATGAAGACGGACATGGAAGGCAACGTGTACATGGCCGGTCCGGGGGGAATCTGGGTGGTGGCACCCTCGGGCGAACACCTGGGCATCATATGGGTCCGCGAACCCGTGCACCCTGAGATTCTAAAGATCCTTCCCTGGAGGGACCAGACGGTCAACATCGGCTTCGGACAAGACGACTGGAAAACCTTGTATTACACAGGTATGGGCACCATAGGCCGCATCCAGCTCAAAGTCCCCGGCGTTCCCGTGCCTCGCGGCGCCTTATAGGAAAACGGAACAACGGGTAGGGAACAGGGGTCCTCTTGTTTCCTGTTCCCCGGTCCAGTGGGAGGAGTTATGGCCACAGCCAGGCCCAAAGTAGCTTTCCTTGCCGGCCCCCGTTTCGGAAGGGCCTCCGGACCCAGGTTTGTGTCCCAGGCCCCGCCTGATTTGGATGCCTTTGTGGTGGACGCCGAACTCCCTGACGATGAGAAAATCCGGCTGTTTGAAGGCGTCCAGGTTTTGGTGACCCCCAACGAGGGTGTTGATTTCGGGTTCCTCAGAAGCTGCCCCAGCGTAAAACTGATTCAGTCCGGAAGCGCCGGCAACGACCTCCTGGACCTCAAGCTCTTCGCCGAACTGGGAATACCAGTGGCGGACAATGGCGGGGCGAACGCCAACGCCATGGCCGAAAAAACCATCGGTCTGATGATAGGAGCTTGCCGGAACCTGATGAACCAGTGGCACAATGTACACAAGGAGCGTCGTTGGAACGAGGGACTGTCGAGGCCGCCGGGGATAGAAATCACCGGCAGAACAGTCGGAATCATAGGACTCGGGCGCATAGGCAAGAACGTAGCCAGGCTGCTCAGGGGCTTTGACACCAGGACAATCTACTACGACTCAATGGAGGTCCCCAGTGAGGTCCAGGAGGAGCTCAAGGCGGAACCGGCGTCTTTTGAGGCAGTCCTGCGGCAATCGGATTTCGTGACCCTGCACGTAGCCCTTACGTCGAGGACGCGAAAGCTGATCGGACAGCGGGAACTGGAGATGATGATGCCGACGGCCTATCTCATCAACACGTGCCGGGGCGACGTGGTCGACGAACCGGCGTTATATAGGGCCCTGGTGGACAAGGTCATCGCCGGAGCCGCCCTGGACGTCACCGACCCCGAGCCCCCTTCTCCCGACAACCCCTTGTTCGACCTGGACAACGTGGTTATTACGCCCCATTCGGGAGCCACTATTGAGAGCCAGCAGCGGCAATATGAGTTCATCTTCGGCAACATAAGACGGGTCTTGGCCGGAGAGCCTCCGCTGTCGGTTATCACCGGCGAAGACTAAGGAGGGACATGGGCCAGGAGTCCCAGCAGTCTGCCGCCGAGAAGGTGCGGCGGAAGCCGGAGGCTTATCGCCTCTCCGGCGCCTGTCGTTGCCTGGGGACCAGACCCGGCTCTCCAAGATACGGGGATAACTGTTCAGTCTTTGTGAGAAATGCAAGGGTCGCCCCCTTTGTTGTCATTCTGAGGAGCGCAGCGACGAAGAATCTAAGAATCCTTGCACATACTCCGGGCCGTCGAGGAATGGACCACCCCAACGGCAGGGTCGGTCACGGAATGGCGGCGCAGCTCCCAACAGCGCCCTTAGATTCTTCACTCCGCTCCGCTCCGTTCAGAATGACAATTGTGATTGGGGACGGGAGTTGACCCCTTCAAGTTGTAGCGCTAATCTCGACGGAAGCGTAGACTATCTTATCCGAGGAATCCTGTCGTAAAATAGGGTTAAGGCTGCGGAAGAGACCCGTTACAAGGAGGGCGAACATGGCTCTGGAAGGCTACAAGATACTGTCTCAAGACGACCATACCTTTGAGCGCTCGGACCTGTGGGTGACCAGGATGCCCGCCCAGTACCGCGACCGGGCTCCCCACCTGGTCCACGGTGAAGACTCGGATATGTGGGTGTGTGACGACACGCTAATACTGCAGAGGCTTTCACCCGGCACTCATCCCGGCAGAAGGTATGAGAAGGACCCTGAGGTACGGAAGGAGATAGGCCTGACACGAGTCAGGGAGGAACACCTCCGCCCTGGAGCCTATGACCCCGATGAACGGATCAAGGACATGGACATCGACGGCATTGACAAGACCATAATCTATTCGACCATCGGGTTGCACCTTTACAAAGTCACCGACCAAGTCCTCCTGCACGAAATCCATAAGACCTGGAACGACTGGATTGGCGAGTATTGCGGCGCTCACCCCGACAGGCTCTATGCAACTGCCCTGCTCAATCCCGAGCTCGTGGAAGACGCGGTGGTGGAACTGGAGCGATGTAAGAATATGGGATTCGTGGGGTGCATGATACCCGAAGGTCCCGGTCCGGGAATGAGGTACAGCAACCCCATGTACGAGCCCTTCTGGGCAGCCTGCCAGGACCTGCAGATGCCCGTGGTGTTCCACATCGGATGCAACCGCCCCTCGCCCGAAAACGAGTTCCTGGGCCCGGACCCCGTAACTGCAGCTTTTCTGGCGAATGTCGACCACTACCCCCGGATGAACCTCACCGACATGATCTTCGCCGGAGTGTTCGAGCGGCACCCCAAGCTAAAGGTAGGCGTAATCGAACACGAAGTCGCCTGGATACCCCACTTCCTAGAGCGCATGGACTACACATGGACCGACCGGTTCCTACAATCAACCCGGCAGGGACGCTACAAGTTCCCGGACGGCATGCTTCCCAGCGATTTCTGGTACTCGAACTGTTTCGTGGGCTTCCAGGAGGACCCGCTGACAATAAGGCTGCGGGACTTGATCGGCGTGGACAATATCCAGTTCGGCGTCGACTACCCCCACGACGAAGGCACCTTCCCCAAGTCCCGGGAGATAGCCGAGAGGCTACTGGAGCCCTGCACCGACGAGGAGAAGCGCAAGATCCTCTACGACAACGCGGCCAGTACCTACGGCATCAGCTAAATCCGGTCCCTCACGCAGCTAGTGGTTGAAACGGCAGGGCCTCCAGCTTCGCCGAGATGTCCATCTACCTAGCTGGCCGCTGCGGTTGGCCAAGAGCTTTGCCGTTGTGGGAGAGTTGCGTGTAAGACCCTCTCCAGCGTCGGCGGACACGGCTGAGGTCTCAGGTCCGTTCCTCCGCGGCGTTGGACGGCTTCCGTGGCTTAGGGGTGGTCGCGGCTGCTATCGGCTGCCGCGAAGTCTCGGGTCCCACATGTCTCGTAGGGCGTCGCCCAACATATTAAATGCGAACACCACTAAGCCTATTGCGAGAGCGGGCAGCCACACCAGGCTGGGAGCCACCCTCAGGTACCGATACGTTTGGCGACTCATCATTCCACCCCAGGTTGACTCTTCCGCTGAAGCCCCCAGGCCCAGGAAGCTTAGAGAGCTTTCTATGACGATGGCGGCTCCCAGGGTAATGGAGAACAGAATGATGGCCAAGGAGATGCAGTTGGGCATGACGTGCCGGAAGAGGATGCGCCAGTACCCACTGCCGATAGCCCTGGCCGCCATCACATAGTCCATGGGAACGATGCCCAAGGCCTGAGCGCGTAAGGCCCGGGCCGTTGGCGCGATAATGGTGAAGCTGATGGCGATGATGACGTTCTCCAGCGAGTTGCCCATGGTGGCCACGATGGCTAGAGCCAGGATGAGGGAGGGGAAGGCCATGAAAGAATCAACTATCCGCTGGATAACCATGTCAACCTTACCACCCGATACGGCGCTGATTATCCCCAACATTGTGCCGGTTAAGATTCCGACTAACGTGGCAACCACGCTGACGTACATGGAGATGCGGGCTCCGTAGATAAGCCGGCTTAGCACGTCTCGGCCCAGCTGGTCGCCCCCCAGTATAAAAAGTCCCCCCTCTCCCGATCCCCATTCGGCGAAGACACCCCGTGCATTGGGTTTAAGTGGGTCGGCAGGCGCCAACACCGGGGCGAATACGGCCACTGCGACCAGGAACAGGATTATGACCAGACCTATCGCCCCCAGGGGCTGTCGGACAGCGAAATCCCTTGAGGCCCGCAAGACCCATGCCACTCTGAGTTTTCGTCCCAGGTCGGCGCTGCGAGCTTCGATTCCTGCTACCGACACCCAGCCCTCCTAGTAGGCATATAAAGGCTTGATTTTGTCCATTATGAATACCGAATTCGCGGGTCCAGCGCTCCGTACAGGAGGTCCACGAAGAGGTTGATGAGCAGAATCCCGCCGATCATGGTCATGATGATAGCCTGAGTAGTGGTGTAGTCCCTGTTCCCGATGGAACTGAGGAGAAGCTGTCCCATGCCGTTTAGCCGGAAGATGCCCTCTATGATAACCGTGCCGCCTATCAACACCGCGAACTGAAAGGCCGCCAGGGTCACCACCGGCAGCATGGCGTTCCGCAGGGCATGCCGGGCCACCACCAGGTTTTCGCTTAGGCCCTTTGCCCTAGCGGTGCGCACATAGTCCTCGCGGAGCACCTCTAACATGCCGGAGCGTGTGATACGCGCCATGTAACCGATTCGAGTAAAGGAGAGAGCCAAAATGGGAAAGAACATCTGCTTTATATTTGTCCACGGGTCTTCCCATAGATTAGCGAACCCTGGAGGTGGAAGCCATTCGAACACCACCACCAGTAGAAAAATCACCAGAATGGCAAACACGAACAGGGGTATGCTCACCCCCATGATGGCCACTGCCCTCCCGACGTAATCTATCCACGTGTTTTGTTTTACGGCGGAGAGGACGCCCAGTGGTATGGCGAAGACCATGCTGAATACGATAGCTCCTATGGCCAGCTCAGCGCTAATGGGTAGACGCTTCCATATAGCCTGGCGGATCTCACTGTCATCGTTAAGAGATTTGCCCATGTCCCCGCGGAGCAACCCGCCTGCCCAGGTAAAATACTGGACGGTCAAGTGTCGGTCGGTGCCCATCTTCTGACGCTGGATATGGAGATCTTCCTCGGTATAGTCGGCCTCACCGGTGGGGCCCCGCATTCTCGCCACCGCCGGGTCTCCAGGCACGATCCGGAGCATGATAAAGGCTATCAAGGAGACCAAAATTATGGTGGGGATGAAGGCTAGAAGCCGCTTTATCACATAAAAATGCATCAGGCTTCCCTGGTAAACAAGGCTGGCGCTTACCCGGCTCAATACCACTCTATCAAGATGAAGCGAGGGCCCTGACTTTCAGCCCTCTAAGAAACTAAGACGGCCCGGCTCGGAAGCCGGACGCCTGCCGGTCACTCGTGCCGGGCTGATTCCGAGAAGCTTAACATTCAGTGTTGACAATCGTCAACACAGCGACTGGACAGGGAGCCGCTCTGAGTGAGATAAATTCGTGTCAGAGCCATGTTGCCTCCAGAGGGGAGCTTGCACATCACCTAGTACTGAACCAAATCAGGATTGGCAGGGATAGAGGCGATGGAGTTTGCGTCTGGCGTCTTGGGCAGTGAACCGCCAGTTAATGGTAGCTCCTATCGCGTTCCGCTCTGACACGCAGGCGCTGACGGCTCTTTCCAGGCTGTCCTCATCTCCGTTGCGTCCGCGCAGGCAGGCCCGGGCCAGCACGCTGAACTCGATCTCCGCCATATTCAGCCAGCTTCCGTGCTTGGGAGTGTGGTGCAACTCCAGCCGCTTGGCGATGCGCCGGGCCTCGGCCGCCGGGAAAGTCTCGTAAAGCGAGGCCATCCGATGCGTGTTCAGATTGTCGAGAACCAGCCGAATCACCGGGACATCGGGGTAGGCCTCATCCACCAGCCACCGCATCTGCTGAGCGAAGTCCTGCATGGTGCGTTGCCGGGTTATCGCCACGTGGCGCCAGCCCCGGCGAGGCTCACAGGTGAGGAACAGGTTGCGCGTCCCTCCCCGCTGGTATTCGTAGTCCTCACGCCTCGGCCTCCCAGGCTTTGCCGGCAGCGGTTCCCTCACGTCGGCCAGCAACTGGGTGGAGGTCTCGTCAAAGCAGACCACCGGCCTCTGCGGATCGTAGGGCTCGGCGTAGAGATCCAGCACGTCCTCCATGGCCGCCACGAACTCTCCACCTACCTTGGGGATGCACCATTGTTTCTTGAGCCACGGCTTGAGCGTGTTTTTTTTAGCCGCAGGCGGACCGTCTCGGGAGATAAAGACTCCACCAATCCCAACTCCACCACCTTGCCCGCCAGGGCCCGCATGGTCCAGTGGTCATGACCGTCGGGCACCGGGCTGCAGGCCAAGGCTATCAGGTGGGCCTCCACCCTTTCATCCACCTTTCTGGGCCGGTTGACCTGGTTATGGTGCCTCAGCACCTCGTCCAGTCCTTCCTCGGCATACCGCCGCTTGGTGCGGAACACGGTCCGCTCCGACACGTCCAGTGCGGTGGCCACCTGGGGGGCGGTCCAGCCCTCATCTATCTTGATCAGGATGCGGGCCCGGGTAATCGCCTGTGCGGAACTCCTCCCAGCCCTGATCATCTTCCTGAGCCGTCCCTTTTCCTGTGTTGCCAGCCGGACTCCGTACTTCTCCTGCACCATGACCACCTCACATCCCACAACCCTTCGTCTATCCCCAAGGTAGCATCCTGTCTGGGCTCACGTACTAACTGACAATGCCAGATTGGCCGAATACTAGGCGTTGCTGGGACGCATGTCACCCAGGTCTTGAGCCTGAATCACCTTGCCCCATAAGAGAGAGAAGTGATTCTGAGCCTGGGTGAGGCCATCAACGGGAAGATGGTCTCCGAGACGGCGATGCCATTTTCCGTAATGATATTTATGACTCAATTCGATTTCTTGACACTCAATTAAATGGCCTGCTATAGTTGCGCATCTTCCGAGTGGTGTGCGTGGGCCTGGAACAGGGTTCCCTTCTCGACATGCCCTGGTCTGCCGATGCCGCTAACTAAACTGGTGTAGCCTGCCAGATGACCGCGTACCTGGTTAAACGGCTCCTCGCAACGGTTCCCACCATTGTGCTTGTCTCGATCATTGCCTTTCTCATGCTGCGCATTGTTCCCGGCGACCCGGCCGCCGCAAGACTAGAAGGCCCCACAGGGACAGCCGATTACACCGAAGAAGACCTGAAGCTCATCCGAGCTAAGTTGGGCACCGACCGGCCATTGCTTGTGCAATACGGTGACTGGGCTTTCAGCTTGCTCAGGGGCGACCTCGGCAAGTCCCTGTTTGACGACACCAGCATAAACCAGACGATGGCACACCGCCTGCCCCTGACGTTGGAGCTCGCAATCGTCTCCTTGGTGTTAAGCACGGTTCTGGCCATTCCTCTGGGAGTCATTTCCGCTGTTAATCAAAACACCTGGATCGATTACGTCGGAAGGCTGATAGCGATCACAGGAGTCACCGTCCCATTGTTCGTTGTAGCCATAATGATCGTCTTCATTCTCGTCAGGTTTTTCGAATGGCTCCCACCCATAGGTTACCGGCACATCTGGGATGAGCCGTTGACCAATCTCAAGCAACTGGCGTTCCCAATCATCGCCCTTTCGTTTACCCGCATCGGCTACACGGCCCGAATCACCAGATCAAGCATGTTGGAGGTCCTGCGGGAAGACTATGTACGCACCGCCCGTGCCAAAGGGCTGGGAGCACGGGCGGTGGTGTATCGACACGCCCTGCAGAACGCCATATTGCCGGTGTTTACCCTGGCCTCATTCCAGTTCTCTGTTCTGGTCGGCGGGACGGTCATTATCGAGGAAATATTTCAGCTGCCCGGAGTGGGTCGCCTGCTCCTCGGGTCCATCACTACAAGGGACTACAACATAGTCCAGGCTGTTGTTATGACCATGATTGGCATAATCCTGATGGTGAACCTCATCGTGGACCTTATCTATCCGGTGATTGACCCCAGAATCCGCTACCGGTGAGACCTTGCAGGGGGAGGCTAGCGTGGGGCAAATAGCGAGGGCGCGTTGTTAAGGGCGGAACCCGTTGACGTTGTGCGCCGAGGTTTCGGGGGCAGGCTTTCCGACGCCAGGCGCCGTTTGGCGTCTTTCACGGTACACCAGCCCCTCGGTGCAGTGGCAGCCGCCATCATTATTCTGCTGATTCTTATGGCTGCGTTTGCTCCCCTTCTCGCTCCAGCCGACCCTTACCAGATCAACCGGAAGGCTGTGTTCGCCGGCGTCGGTACGGAGGGATACCTGGCCGGGGGAGACCAGGTTGGCCGCGACGTTCTGAGCCGCCTGATTTATGGGGCGCGCATCACCCTCTACGTCAGTCTGGTGTCGACCCTAGCCGGGGTTACCATAGGCACTTTTTTGGGGGTCGTCAGCGCCACAAGAGGCGGAATCCTGGACCTGGCGCTCCAGCGTGTCATTGACGCCCTCATGGCCTTTCCCAGCATCATCCTGGCCATGGCCATTATGGCCACCATGGGCGCCTCTCTCGAGAACGTGATTGCGGCCATAACCATTACCATGATACCTCCAACCACTCGCGCGGTTCGCGCTCAAGCCCTCTCCATTAGTGGTATGGACTATGTCCTGGCAGCCAGGGCCGTGGGCGTCGGGTACGGGAGGTTGATCCTAAAGCACATCGTCCCCAATTGTATGGCTCTCGTCATCATCATGGCCTCTATCTCTCTGGGCGCCGCCATCATTATTGAGACCTCCCTCAGCTTCCTGGGCCTGGGAGCGCCTCCGGAGGAGCCCTCCTGGGGCGGAATGATGGCCGGACAGACCTTCCGTTTCGTGAAAAACGCTCCAACCCTGGTGATATTCCCAGCGATGGCCATCGGCTTGGTGGTGTTCGCCTTTAACATACTCGGCGATGCGCTCCGGGACACCTGGGACCCCAGGTTACGGGGCAGCCGCGAATAAATGTCGCATCCGCCCGCCCAACCGTTGGATAGCCAAGTTATGCCTCAGGGCCGGGGCTTAGCTTCGGCGGACAACTGGGAGCGGTCAGTTAAAGCGGACGGGTAGCGCCTGGATTCACTGTCGTCGCTCCGGCGCAGGCCGGAGCCTAGTATGGCGCCTCCGGATTCCGGCCTCCGCCGGAAAGACATGAGTTGGGGCTTGTGTCTGTCGTAGGGGCGACCGGTGGTCGCCCGGCTCCATTCGCGAGCAATTGTGTAAAGTAAACGGACTGGGCGCTGTTAGCCTAGGCGGTTCACCGTAAACAAAGTGAAGGGCCAGGGACATACGCCCCTGGCCCTTCCCGAGTCTTCGCTGCCTGCCTTACGGGTTGACCAACCAGATCGCCTCATACTTGGTCTCGGTGACCTGCCCCTGGGTCGGCATCATGCCGGCAATCTTCTCCGCGTTGAACACCGTACTGTATGCTCTGCCGAAGGAAGGTATCCAGAAGCTGTCTTCTCTCATGGTTATATCTTCTATCTGCTGGAGCACCTTCTTCCGTTCATCGAAATCAGATATGGCGGACTGCTCGTTGATGAGCTTGATCAGCTCTTCCTGGCGGTCGTATTCCCATCCAAAGGCATTGGGGCTCACCTGGTAGGTGCCGTACAGGTATGCGTCGGGTGACACTATAGTGCTGGCCGATGCAAGCCCGACGCCCAGCATGTCAAAGTCCCCCTTGGCCCTGAGTTCGTTATGGGTGGCCGTGTCCACCACTCTGACATCTATCTTGAGATGGATGGGCTTGAACATTTCCTGGTACAAGGCAGACTCATCCCTTGCTGCTGTGCCGCCCAGCGATCCCTCTCTGATAGGATACGTGGTTTCGGCGGGGTTGTCGGCCGTATAACCCACCGATTCCATCAAACGCCGCGCCTCCGCTATGTCGTCGGGGTGCTTTTCACCGTTGAGCTGTCGGTATCCGGGCAACGCCAACACATCCTCGGCGGACATACAGAGCGGATGTCCCGAAGGGCCGCAAGTGCTGGCCCATATCGCGAGGTTTCCTTCTATCACCTCGTTAAGGAGATGACGGTCCATGGCCAGGAACATAGCCCTCCGTACGATAGGATTGTCAAACGGAGCCCTGGTCGGGTTGACCACCAGGCCGGTGACGGACCCGGGCGTTCGATAGGCTATCCACTTCTCGTTGTTGCCTTCCTCCAGAAGGTTAGTCAACAGGGGGCGGCTCATGCCGCCGTTGGCCCGGGGCACCGAGACCCAGACCTGTTCCGCCGCCCAGGCTCCGTAGGCCACGTCTCCAAATGCCAGGACGAAGTAGTCCATCCCGTCCAGATACGGGAGGTCCCGTCCTTCCGGGTCTTGCTTCCAGTAGCCCGGGACTTTCTCGTAGCTATATTGATCCTTGGAAGGGACGGCCGACAGCTTGTACGGGCCGGAACCCACGACATTCTTCCAACCCTGGTCCCACGTGAATTGGTCGTCGCCGGCCATCGTCTTCGCGTCCAACTCCTCGTAGTGCGCCTTGGGCACTATTACAAAGTGGTCTTCCGCCATGAAGGATATGAAATCGGCCCAAGGGGCGTTCAGGAATATCCGGACTGTCCTGGCGTCGATAGCTTCGGCATGATCGAAATGGGGGTCGAGGTTCTTGGAGGCCTCAAATAGGGGGTCGGGGTGATTTGGTGTCCTTCCCAACATCCTATCGAAGCTGTAGACCACGTCTTCAGCGGTCACTGGACTGCCGTCAGAGAAGATCGCATCGGGCTTCAGTTCAAAGGTCCATTCAAAGCCTGCCGGATCCGTCATCTCCCAACTCTCCGCCAGGTCCCCCCACATATCGAAACGGTCGAATGTGAAGGGGTTGAACTGCATCATGTTGCTGAACATAGGGCTGAAATTGCCTGATTGTGAGGTGAAACCGCCGTGCGGGTCCCAGGCCCTAAGCGGTGTCCAGTAGGAGTTCTTACTGACGCCGCCGTACTTGGGCTCCCCGAAGTCCACTATTCTGTACCCCTGCATGCCGTAGCCGATGTCCCCGAAGTCAACTTCGCCGGGTTTGGTCATTACCTCGGTCGGAGCAGCCGTGGGAGCCGCCGCCTGGGAGGTTGCAGTGGGCGCAGCGGAGGTCGCGGTGGCCGCCGGAGATGTCGCAGTCGGGGCAGGAGGAGAGGTTGCCGTGGCCGCCGGGGAGGTGGCGGTTGCCGGCGGGGACGTCGGTGTAGCGTCGTCTCCGCATGCCAATACTGCGGACCCCAGAGCCAAAGCCAAGATTAAAGCTACGATATGCACCCGTGGTGCGCGGAGTTTCATTTCTACTCTCCTATGGCGCTTAGGTCAGGCGCTCAATGAACAGATTATCATCCCAATGCGGATTTAACCGATTCTCACTGTTTAATATCAAGAAAGAGCTACATTGTCAATAAATCAGATTGACCTATCAAATATTATTACCGAAATGGGTAGCGGTTTTCGGAGATATGTTGCGTAAGAACGGCCCGAGTCGGTGCGGTTGCCATATCCTGAAGGAGATGTGTGAGGCATGCTGCCCCGATTCCCGGGACGTTCGTGTAGGACGGCCTTCAGACAACAGCCAGGCACAGTCCGACTTGGCCGAAGCCTCTCGGTTCCGCGTGTATCGAGCGAGCGCCCGATGTTGACTTGGGAGGCGCCGGACTGCTAAAGTCGTGGCCAACCCAAGAAGGGTCCTGGCGCCCTAAGGCAAGTCATCTCGTGCCTGATTGGTCTCCCGGAACCGATAACCGACCCGCTATGATGCCCATTGGGCATTTGTCCGCGCTTCCGAAAGGAACTGATCGTCGTCCTCTGGATATCATAAAGCCGATGGACATCTCCGGCGGCCAGTGAAAAGGAGGCCTATGTTCGCTACAACTACCGAGAAGGAATTTCGAGACCAAATCGCTGTCGTCGGCGTCGGCTACAGCCGAAGCCCCGGTGTGCCGGGAGGTTTCACCCGTAGGTCCGGCATGACTGTGCAGACCCTGGCCGTTAGAGCCGCCTTGGACGCCTGCAACGACGCGGGCCTCGACCCAAAGGAGCTGGACGGGGCTGTTTGCTATGGACTCCAGGACACAGTATGGCCCAGGAACGTGCTGACTGCTCTGAGCGTCAAGAACATCAACTGGGACTGTCTCATAGAGGGCGGCGGCAACTGCTCCACAGCCTGCTACCTAAATGCAGCCCAGGCGGTCCACCACGGAATCTGCAACTACGTGCTGGCCTACCGAGGCATGAACGGACGCACCGGGCCGCGCATGGGACAGTGGGGCGGGTGGTCGTCTAATGCCGGGGCGCCCCCGGCGTCTGACCGCTGGCAGTTCTTATCCATATACGGGATGGCCGGGGCCCCTCACCAGTTCGCCCTGGAAGCCCGCCGCTGGATGGACCTTTACGGCGTCACCAGCGAGGACCTGGGCAGATATTGCGTCCATGCCCGCTCCAACGCCGTCAAGAACCCCAGGGCCGTCATGCGGGACCCCATCACCTTAGAGGACCATCAAAACTCCCGCATGATTGTGGACCCCTACCACATCCTGGACTGCTGCCTGGAAACCGATGTGGCCGGCGCTGTGATCATCACTACTGCTGAGCGGGCCAGGAACCTGAAGAAACGACCGGTTCTGGTCTCCGCCGCCATCAGCAGCCAGACGCCCAGAAACGACCTCATAGACACGGGCTTCCCGCAGTTGATGCCCAGGCTGCTGGACGCCGCCGGCATGGAGTTGAAGGATATCGACATCTATGAGCCCTACGACAACTTCTCCGACTCCCCTCTGCGGGCCGTCGAGGACATCGGCTACTGCAAGAGGGGCGAGGGGAAGGACTTCATTCGGGATGGGCGCATAAGCCTGGACGGAGAGCTTCCCATGACCACCCACGGCGGCCTGATGAACGAGGGCTACGTCCACGGCTTCAACAACGGCATGGAGGCGATCCAACAGCTTCGTGGGGACGCCGAAGACCTGTGCCCCAACTGGCGTGAGGGCGAGCACACTTACGACCGCACCAT
Source organism: Dehalococcoidia bacterium (assembly GCA_965224415.1). Classification (GTDB taxonomy): domain Bacteria; phylum Chloroflexota; class Dehalococcoidia; order Lucifugimonadales; family JAGWBF01; genus DAOUJI01. The sequence continues at coordinate 1,047,340 of CBDCZB010000004.1, forward strand.
TTGCCGCCAGGTCCGAGATCCCCATACCGCCCTGTTCACCGCCGTCAGCGGCGGCGGCGGCATCATCTTCAAGAGGGGTTAGTCATGACCACTGATTACCAGTTCCTGCTCCCCCATCCCGACTCGGACACCCAGTCCTACTGGGACGCTATCAAGAATCACGAACTAAGGGTTCCTAAGTGCTCCGACTGCGGGCTAATGAGATGGCCGCCCCAACTCACCTGCAACCAGTGCTACGGCGAGAACGTCGACTGGGTGAAGATGAGCGGCCGTGGGACTCTCTACACCTACGTGATAATCCACCAGGCGGTCCTGCCCCAGTGGAGGGAATTGACCCCCTTTAACGTGATACAAGTTGCCCTTGAGGAGGCCCCCCACATCCAGATCATGGGCAACGCCGTGGATATGGACGACTCCGAGTTGAAGGTGGGAATCCCCATGGAGATCGTCTTTGACGACGTGACTCCGGAGGACACCATTCCCCGCTGGAGACGCCGCAGCGAATAACCGGGCCGACTTGCCTCCCTAGCCGAAACTTACCTCATCACACCTAGGGCTGTGAGATTGTCAGGGGAGGATTCGATGCTGGCGACAACGAGGGAAAAGGAATTCCGGAACAAGACGGCCATCGCCGGTATCGGCTACAGCCGAAGCCCCGGCGTTCCGGGAGGCTTCACCCGCAGGTCCGGGGTTAGTGTACAGACTCTGGCCGTCAGGGCCGCGGTGGACGCCTGCAACGATGCAGGCCTGGACCCCAAAGAGCTGGACGGCGCCGTGTGTTACGGGCTTCAGGACACTGTATGGCCCCGTACACTGCTGACTGGCTTGGGCGTTAAAACCATCAACTGGGAGTGCAACCTGGAGGGTGGAGGCACCGCATCCTCCATATGTTACATTATGGCGGTCCAGGCTGTTTACCACGGCATCTGCAACTATGTGCTGGCCTACCGGGGCATGAATGGGCGCACAGGGCCGCGCATGGGCCAGTGGGGCGGGTGGACCTCCAATGTCGGGTCGGCCCAGAGGGTCGGAGGTCCAAGGCAGTTCATCTCCCCTTATGGGATGGCCGGGGCCCCTCATCAGTTCGCTATGAACGCTCGCCGCTGGATGGATCTGTACGGCGTCACCAGCAGCGATCTGGCCAACTATTGTGTCCACGCCCGCTCCAACGCCGCCAAGAACCCCCGGGCCGTGATGCGTGACCCTATCACCGTAGAGGACCATCAGAACTCCCGGATGATAGTGGACCCCTACCACATCCTGGACTGCTGCCTGGAGACCGACGTCGCAGGGGCGGTAATCATCACCACCGCAGAGCGAGCCAGGGACCTGAAGAAGCGACCTGTATTGGTCTCCGCCGCTATCAAGAGCATGGCGCCCAAGGAGGACATCATTGATACGGGTTTCCCGCAGATGATGCCAAGGCTGTTGGACGCGGCCGGCATGGAGCTGAAGGACATCGATGTCTACGAGCCTTACGATAACTTCTCGGACACACCAATACGTGCCCTGGAGGAGATCGGTTACTGCAAGAGGGGCGAGGGGAAGGACTTCATTCTGGGCGGGCGGATAAACCTGGACGGGGAGTTGCCCATGACCACCCACGGCGGTCTGATGAATGAGGGCTACGTCCACGGCTTCAACAATGCTATGGAGGCGGTGCAGCAGCTCCGGGGAGACGCCGAGGACTTGTGCCCCAACTGGCGTGAGGGTGAACACACGTATGACCGTACTTTATGTCGTCAGGTGCGCCATCCACAGACGGCCCTCTTCACGGCGGAGGGCGGAGGCGGGGGCGTCATCTTCACGAGGGACCAGTAGCTTGGAACAGCCCTTGGTGGGTGCGCGGGGTCAGGCCAGCTAGGCGCTGCGGCGTCTCGCCGTAGCCCTAGGTGAGAGTTGACCCACTGTCTCATTTGTGGGCAGTCCGTGCGCTTGGAGGCCCTTAACTCACGATTCTTGATGGCGTCCCAGTAGGGCCTGTCTCAGAAGTCCAAACGAACCCGTAAGGACATGGCTCGACCGGCTCACCACGAACGGATAGTGTACCTAAAACCGTTCGCCCTGAGCTTGTCACAGGGCCTCACCTCTGAAACAGAGGCTATTTTGAGACAGCCTCACTAGGGTTAGGTCTCGGCGCCCCGCCTGTGGGCAGGAACCGGCGGTCGGCGGATGGGACTAACCTCTCTTAAGGATGACGCCGCCGACGCCGCCTTCGGAGTTGAACAGAGCGATCTGTGGGTCCCGCACCTGGCGGCAGATGGTGCGGTCATAGGTGTGTTCGCCCTCACGCCAGTTGGGGCACAGGTCTTCGGCGTCCCCACGAAGCTGCTGGATCGCCTCCATGCCGCTGTTGAAGCCGTGGACATAGCCCTCGTTCATCAGGCCCCCGTGGGTGGTCATGGGAAGCTCCCCGTCCAGGCTTATGCGCCCGTCCCTGATGAAGTCTTTTCCTTCTCCCCTCTTGCAATATCCCATCTCTTCCAGGGCACGTATTGGTGTGTCCGAGAAGTTGTCGTAAGGCTCGTAGACATCTATGTCCTTAAGCTCAATCCCGGCCGCGTCCAGCAACCTGGGCATCATCCCTGGGTAGCCCGTGTCTATGATGTCGGTCTTGGGCGCTTCATTTTTTATGGCTGCAGAGACCAGCACAGGACGCTTCTTCAGGTCCCTGGCCCGCTCAGCGGTGGTGATGATCACCGCCCCGGCGACGTCGGTTTCCAGGCAGCAGTCCAGAATGTGGTAGGGGTCCACAATCATGCGGGAGCTCTGATGGTCCTCTACGGTGATGGGGTCGCGCATGATGGCCCGCGGGTTCTTGACGGCGTTGGAGCGGGCATGGACACAGTATCTGGCCAGGTCCTCGCTGGTGACGCCGTAGAGGTCCATCCAGCGTCGCGCGTTCATCGCGAACTGGTGTGGGGCCCCGGCCATCCCGTATATGGATACGAACTGCCAGCGGTCGCCCACTCTCTGGGCCGATCCGACGTTGGACGACCACCCGCCATACTGGCCCATACGTACGCCGGTGCGTCCGTTCATGCCCCGATAGGCCAGCACATAGTTGCAGATGCCGTGGTGTACCGCTTGGACCGCCATGGTATAGCACAGGGTGGAGCAGTTGCCCCCGCCCTCCAGGTTGCAGTCCCAGTTGATGTTTTTTACACCCAGGGCGGTCAGCAAGTTCCTGGGCCATACAGTGTCTTGCAGCCCGTAGCAAACGGCTCCGTCCAATTCCTTTGGATCGAGGCCGGCATCGTTGCAGGCGTCCACCGCAGCCCTGACGGCCAGAGTCTGTACACTAACCCCGGACCTGCGGGTGAATCCTCCCGGAACGCCGGGGCTTCGGCTGTAGCCGACGCCGACGATGGCCATCTTGTCGCGGAATTCCTTTTCCCTCGTTGTCGCCAGCATCGAATCCTCCTCTACCAAAAGCGTAATGCGGTAATCTACGATCTAGGACAGCGCAGCCAGCGTCTACAGGGATGAGGGTTCAGGCTGCTCGGTCTAAATCTGCGCACGCGGGGACCATAATTGGGATATCTCTGCAACCGGCGGTTCCCGCTTGCCGATACGGGCTTTCCAAGGCGCCCTCCGGGAATCTGCCAAGATTGTAGAACGATCCAACCCTTCGGTCAACGCAGAGCGGTGCCTCAGAATAAAGTGTTTCTGAGAGTGGTTAGGCGCTTAAAAATAGGATACGGCGTGTCCGGCGACAACACGCAGATGGTGTACGAGGAGAAATCAAACAACATCGTGTGCGTCGCGGTCAACGGACTTGAGGCCGCCACATAGTAGAAGTAACCATCTTCTGCTCCGAGCATCAGTCGCTCCCTACATCATCGACCTTCCACAACGCACCGTGACAGCTACCCCTGTTGCTAGTGTTAGCTGCTGTCAACTCGAACAGTGACGCAGAAGTGGGCTTTGGCTTCGCCGACTCCTCGGTCTTGAACTCGGCCCGTAGAACAATGACCGCAACGGTCGGGGAGTTACGAATACAGCCCCTGAAGCCCGGAGGTGGTGGGCCGGACTGGACGCAGTACTGTCTTCGAGTTGTTGGTGGCGTTCTAGCGATGCACCACTCTCATTGGACTTCTGGACGCGATTCACCGTCTCCGGGGACGATTGCCCTTACTTCTGCTGTCCTCCAGCCCCGTTAGACAAGAATCCGCCACATCGACGCGTGTCTGCCTATGCCGTGACGTTTTGCGCTTGCGATGCGTAATGAGGCATACGGTTCTCGACAAATCTACCCTCAATATGTTAAGATAATTGTTTACAGCACAGCGGCCGTCGGAGCGATCAAAATGAACGTCATCTGGATAGTTGCTGATACCTTTCGTCGAGACCACATAGGGGCTTACGGCAATTCGACCATCAGGACTCCTTCACTGGATGCGTTGGCTGCCAAATCGGTTAGGTTCAACGCACACTACTCCGCCGGATTTCCGACCATGCCTACCCGGGCGGACCATCTCACGGGACGTTGGACCATGTCCTTCATGGGATGGGAGCCTCTGCCCTCTGGGGTAACCACCCTAACGGAGATACTGGCCGACCACGGCTTCCACACGGCGGCGTCGGTTGACACCCCGTACTATCTGCGGAACGGGATGAACTACGATCGAGGGTTTCAATCCTTCTTCATGAATCGAGGCCAGGACACCATGTGGTCCCTCGTCCCTCAGCCCGGCTACCACAACGAGGCTCTGGACGTACGGGAGGCGTGGCGGTTCGAATCGGACCGGAACGCTCCTCGGACCTTTATGACGGCAATGCAGTGGCTGGAGCGGCACTACAAGGAGGACTTCTTTCTTTACGTCGACACTTGGGACCCCCACGAGCCTTGGGACGCCCCAGCTTACTACACGGAGCTGTATTGGCCGGGATACGATGGAGAGGTGGTGCTGCCTGTCTATGGGAACTGGCGGGACGTGCCGGGATACGGTGAAGAGACGCTGCGCAAAGGTCACGCCACCTACTGTGGCGAGATCACTATGGTGGACACGTGGCTGGGGTTCCTGCTGAGGGCTGTGGAAAACATGGGCTTGATGGAGAAAACAACAATCATCTTCACCACGGACCATGGCTTCTACTTTGGGGAGCACGGCGGGCTCTTCGGCAAGATGACCTCGGACAAACGCCCCGACGGGAGTCTACGCGCCTATGGTGAGTCTGGGTCCAAGTGGACCTACTCTCCCCTCTTCGAGGAACTCGTCCACCTGCCGTTACTGATTCGCACACCGGGAATAGGGCAGGGAGTATACAAGGGCCTCACCTCGGCCATCGACGTTATGCCCACGGTGCTCGAGTTGATGGGGATGGAAATTCCGGCCTACGTCCAGGGCCGGTCTCTGGCGCCCGGAATGCGAGACCCCTCTATTCCGGGTCGGGAGTACGTGGTAAGCAGTATCCCCTTCGCCAACCCCGGTGACCCGGTCCATTCCGTCGACAGCCTCCTCCGGACTCTTTCGGACCACCCTGTCACTACCGTAACTTCGGGCGAGTGGTCCCTGCTCTACAGCCCACAGGAACGGTTTTCGGAGTTGTACAACCTCGCCTCAGACCCGCGTCAGTTGGAAAACGTGATAGAAACCCACACCGACGACGCCCGAGAGGTCCATCGCCTACTTGTGCAGTTCATGCGCGAGACCAAAGTCCCTGAGCGTTTGCTGAGCCCTCGACTGGAATTGCGCCTCTAGTGCGCTGCCCTACTGCAACAAGGGAAGTCCAAACCAATGAATTCGACACCAGACTTTTCCGAGGCTTTCTATTCGCGCAATGCGCAGCGTTACGCCGAAGTTAGCCACAGTTTCCTCCAGTCTGTGTACATCAAAGCCTCGCATCCGGGGCTCAAGAGTGACCGGGACCTTATGGACCGGCTGCAAGAGCTAGTCCCTCCCGGATCACGAGGACTGGATGCCGGCTGCGGTGCAGGCGCGAGGGACGTCTTCATGTACTGGGGAAAGGGGTACGATATCTATGGGGTGGACGCGGTAGAAGAAAACATAGCCGAGGCGTGGAGGCTTCATCCGGAGATCGCGGGCAGGGTTCGCGTCGCGGACCTCCGCAAGCCCCTGCCGTATCAGGATGCGTCCTTCGACTTCATCCTGTGCAACGCGGTCATCCAGCATATAGAGCCCGAGCTGGTATTGGGGGTCATCTTGCCGGACTTCACCAGACTTCTCGACAGCCTGGGTGTTCTCCAGTTGATGTTCAAAGTGGGAACGGGAATCGCAACGGTCTACGACAAGGACTACGGCGCCGACAGGACCTTCCAACTCTACAGTGAGAATGAGTTAGTTGACGTCCTTGAACAACAGGGATTGAGCATAGTGCAGGCCGAGGGCGAGAAACTGGGAGGAGTTATGTACTTCACCGACCCCAAGCCCATGGACCACTGCGTCTTTTTCGCGCGGAAAACAAGATGAAGTCCGAAGATCCCTGCGTCCGCGACCGAGCTTGGGCCAGCCTATGGGATTAACATGACCAGTTTGCGCGTCCCCAGAAACCTCGAAGAGATTACCCCACGTTGGTTGACCGACGCGCTGCATAGTAAAGATGCCACACGGAGCGCCCGCGTGATACGCGTCTCGGCGGAGACCATTACAGGGGGCAAGGGATTTATGAACCAGGTGGCCCGACTCGAGCCCCAATACGAGGGCGACCCTACGGCCCTTCCTGGCAGCATCATAGCCAAGCTTCCCTCCGCAGACCCCTTGTTGAAGAACCTCTCAGAGAGGTTGGGACATCAACGGCGCGAAGTCAGCTTCTACCAACACCTTGCAGGACGCGGCCCGTTGCGGACTCCTAAGAGCTACTATTCATATACAGACCCAACGACCGGGAATACGGTTGTGCTGTTGGAGGATATGACCTGGGCCCGGCAAGGTGACAGCGTGGCGGGTTGTTCGTTGGCCGACGCCCGCCTGTGCTTGAGCGAGTTGGCCAAATTCCATGCCTCTTGGTGGGGCAATCCCTGCTTGGACCGGCTGGAGTGGGTCCCACTGAAGGACGGTGAAACCGGCGATTACCAGGAAGTTTACGCCGATGCGTGGAAATCTTTTGTGGAAAAGAGCGAGGAGGGCATGCGGCGTGGTTTGAGACTAGTTGGTGAACGCCTAGCCGTTCATATCCCGAAGATAAAGGCCACACTCACAAGACATCCCCGCACCATGGTTCATGGCGACTATCGCCTCGACAATTGCTTCTTTCCCGATTCGCCAGGTTACGGACCGCTGACTGTCATCGATTGGGAGTTCTGTACGCGCAGCAGGGGGGTCTACGACGTGGCTACCTTCGTCAGCGAAGCGTTCTCCCCGGGCCAGCGACGAGACCACGAGGTCGGTCTCCTACGACGCTATCACAACACTCTGATCAGCTGCGGCGTGAGCGGCTACTCGTTCGAAGAGTGCTTAGATGATTACCGGCTATCCATGATGGAAGTTCTAGTCTTCTGGGTGGTCACAGGGGGCCACTGCAACTTCGATGGTCTACGGGCCAAAAGGTACTTGTACAACACATTGCAGCGTCTCGAGGCCGCGATCTCAGACCTCGCCTGCACAGAACTGCTTTCCGCCTAAGACCAAAGAGGGCCTACCAATAGAATTTCCAAGGTGGCTCTCTGTATTGACTACAGTCAGCCACGGCTGGAAACGGTGGGCCTAAGGGGACTGGACACAGTACCGTTTTCGGACTAGTTGTAGTCCTGTGCCTTTCGGAATCGGTATGCCAAGTCTACAGGAAAATGGGAGTTATATTCGGCAACGCCACGTCTGCACACCGCTTTGACGGCAGGACCCAGCGAAGCTTCGCTGCTTGGACAGGAGGCCGTTCCCGGTAAGTCGCGAGCATCCGATATAAGAGCTTGGATGGCGCACCCTATCGCTCCAGCCCTGTCTTTGGACAACTCTCCAAGGGTTGCCCAACGGCTCGAATCTCTATATGTTGGCAACCAGCAAAAATGGCACACTCTGAGACCCGAGAGATCAGGGATCGGGTTGAGGTCTCATAAGCTCGCTGAGGGCCCTGTTCTGCTGTCTTCGCCGTTGGATTGTTTGAGCCTGCACCTCCCTTCTCCGTCGTAGGATCTCCTGCCTCTTCCCTTGAGTACGTCCGACGGAGTCACGTTTCTCAGGACTTTGTGGCAGCGTCGGTAGTGTACTGACGAAGGCGACGACGGCCGCCTCCAAGTCCGAGGGCGCCTCATGCGGCAGTTGGTTCACGTCCCGCACAAGTGTTTGGTGGCACCGCTCCAGCTTGCCGTTGGTCTGAGGGTGGAAGGGCGTTGCCAGGATGTGCTTGATGCCCACCATGCCGAGGCAGTCCCTGAAGGCTCTTGATACATAGCCGGGGCCGGTCTGAGCAGCTTGGTCCGGTCTGATATTGGGACCTGGTCCATGCCGGTCCTGTCCATCGCGTCCTGGCCCACATCGATGAAGGACTGGGCCGTCATGTCCCGTTGAAGCCTGTAAGCCAATATGAAACGAGAGTAGTCGTCCATCACGGTGACCAGGCAGTAGTAGCCCCAACCCACCACCCTGAAGTAGGAGGCATCGGTAGCCCACATCTGGTGGGATCCGTGGTCTTGTGGTGGCGCTCCTTACTCGCGGCCAACCGTGTCTTGGGTCTTTTCACCAAACCCTCTCCGCGCAGGATGCGGTAGACCGTAGACTCTGATACCGAGAAGCCCACATTGTCGGCGACCCACGTTGCCAGCTGCCTGCAGCTCAGCTCCGGCATCTCCCTTGCTGACGACAGAATATGGTCGACTTCCCAGGAAGTGAGTCTTTCCATGGGGGCTTGCCGCCTGCTGCCTTGTCCTCAAGTCCTTGTTGCTCCTTCCGTCTCAGCCGCCGGCGGTAGGCGCTCCCGGGGACTCCCAATTCACCGAGGGCCCTGCGTTTAGGGAGGCCGGATGAAGCCATCTTGTCCAGCGCCTCCGCCTTCTCTGCGCCACTCATCCGCTGATGCCGCCGGCGCCCTGAGGCATTGGTATGGACGTTTTTTTGAGACGATAGACCTCAAGGGACAGATCGGCGACCAACTGCTTTAGCTCCCCGTTCTCCCGCTTGAGCTGATGGACCTCCTGCCGGGTAGCATCTCGCACGCTGTCGCGGGTAAGCCTCTCCTTGCCAGCCTCCATGAACTCCTTGGTCCAGGAGTAGTAGGAGTGAGGCTTGATTCCCTCCCGCCTGCACAGGTCACTCACGGTGGCCTCGCGGCGGAAGCCTTCCAACACGATACGAATCTTCTCTTCCGGGGTGTACTTGCGCCGAGCAGCGGCCTTAACCGTTCTGACGAAGGACCTGGCCGCCTCTGTGCGTTCATCTGCGGCCGTTGCTTTACCTGTTTCTGTCTGGGACATCTTTGGCTCCTCTATCTGAAGTACTCTACCTCATCCAGGGAGCTGACCCCACCTCAAGTCTCTCGGGTTTTTCTACCCCCTCAGGTGTCCCATTTTCGCTGACGACTTACAGTCCTTCCCCCGGCACGTCGATGTATGCGGCCTCTTTTGCGTTGCAGGCCCCTGCGCCCAGGGCGGCCTCAGTCTCTGAATATGTGGCCGAGACCCAGGCTGTCGGCCAGCGCCAGCAGGGCCCTCATGTACCGCATGCCGGGGCGTGCCCGGCCCAGGACCCAGCGCCTCATGGTGTAGGGATGGACGCCGAGACGCCGGTTCAACTCCGCCCACGTCAGCCCCGACTCCTCCTTGAGCCGCTCCGGGAAGTCGTCGGGGACTTGGTAGGTCACTCTGCTGTGGTGGATACGCTGTCGAGGCATGGAATCGGCGGTCCTTCCGCAGGACGGCTGCAATCTCTCTCCAACTGCGATGTCCGGGCCGTCCGGAAACCCCAGGCGGTACGGTGTGTGGAGTGCAAGCGCCCGCAGTCGGTCCAACCCGGAGCCCTGGGAGAGGCCGCCGCTTGCTTGCCCAATGGCTCCGGCGGCCTCCCCAGCTTCATCCATATGTGCGGGCTTTTTTCGTTCCCTCTACCGGCCCGGACCGCTGACGGTCAGTACCAACTCGTTGGACAGTTTTTTGCCGTCGCTCGTGCGGATGGTTCCCTCGCGTTCGCAGTCCTCGATACCTGCTACGGGGCCTCCGGGATGTCGATGTGGAACCAGCGGGACCGCTCGCTTGTTCCGTGCTCGTTAATGGAGTCGTCGCCGGGGTCGTCCCACGTGAGGGCCACCGAGTCGTGCGACGCCGTGGCGGACAAGCCCGTGGGCTTATCGGGTACGGGCGCTGCCGGAGTGTCGATGTGGAACCAGCGCGAGCGTTCGCTCGTTCCGGCCCCGTTGATCGCCTTGATCCGGTAGGTGTAACGAGTCTCAGCCGCCACCGTGTTGTCGGTGTAGGTGGTGGCGGCCGTGCCCGTGTCCGCCACCAGCTCATCGAAGTGGCCCTGGGGGTCGACCCCGGGAATGCGCCGCAGGATCACGTAGCGGGTGATACTGTCGACGCCGGGGTCGTCCCAGGTGAGGGTCACAGAGTTGTGCGACGCCGTGGCGGAGAGACCCCTGGGCTTGTCCGGCGGCTCCGTGGGTTGCGCACCGGCCACCGCGTCCGTTGCCGCGCTGGTCAGAGTCTCTTCATTGCCCGCGTCGTCGGTGAAGCTAACCTGCACCTTGACTGTCTTGCTTTCTTCGCTATCGGTCAGGGTGTAGGTCGAGCCGGTGGCGCCTGCGATTTCGGCGTCGTCGGCAAGCCACTGGTACTCGTACTCGACGCTGCTAAGCCCGTCCGCGTCGGCGACCCCAGATGTGTTCGCCGTCAGCGTCTCCCCCACCTGCGCCGTGCCACTGATGGTGGGCGCGCCGGTGGCAAGAGAGTTGGGCCGGGCCGCCACCGCCTCCGTAGCCGCGCTGGTCAGAGTCTCTTCATTGCCCGCGTCGTCGGTGAAGGAGACGCTGACGCTGATGGCCTTGCCCATGTCGTCGGCAACCAGGGTGTAGGTCGAGTCAGTAGCACCTGAGATTTCCGTGTCCCTGCTCGCAAGCCACTGGTATTCGTACTGGACGTTGCTAAGCCCGTCAGCGTCCGTGATCCGCGACGTGTCTGCGCTGAGCGTCTGTCAGGCCTCCGGAGCTCCGCTGATTGTGGGCCTGCCGGTCGCCGGGCTGTTGTCCGGAGGCGCCTGCTGAACATTGGAATTCCCTGGACCTGGGACCGTGAGTTCCAGCCTGTTGGACAGCTTCTTCCCGCCAGCGGCACAGATGGCGCCCCATTTGGAGCAGTCTCTGCCACCTGGTAGCGTGATTGTCACGTGGCCGTTCCCGAGCGGCATAAGGGTCAGCCTCCATAAGTCCGGGCGCCGGTCCACTCGCGACCCTTCGAGGACTATGCCGCCATCCACTTCCAACGATCCGTCCCGGAGCTGTATGTAGCTGCCGCCGATGCCCTCGCTGAAGGCGAGGGTTATATTGAATTTCGCCCTGACACCCATGTGACCGGCCGGCTTGTTCTGAAACTCAGCAAGCAGCGGTGAGGGACCTATCGGGGCGGCCCGTACTTCCGCTGACGCTGCTCCTTCCAGCTCCTGGCTTATGGCACGCACACGTACGACATATTGCGATGCTTCCGCCAGGCTGGTGATCCTCTGGGATGTACCGACAGTCCGGAATTCCCCGACATCGGACTGCCGGCCCCAGTGACCGGAAGACAGCTTCCATTCCACCTGATATCCGGTTATCTCGGGGCCACCCTGGTTGCCCGGCGCGTTCCAGGTCACTGACAGCTCTCCCGCGCTGTTGGTCGGTGAGACTGACAGGTCTTGCGGCGCCTCTGGCGAGCCGGATGCCCTCTCAGCCTCGGAGACTGCGGCCGTCGGCACGCTCCTTAGCTGCTGCATGTTTCCCGCGTCGTCTGCGAACTTCACCTCTACCTTGATCGTCTTGCCCTGGTGGTCAGTTGCGATCAGGTAGGACGAGTCTGTCGCGTCGACTATCTCCTGGTTATCGGCGAACCATTGATTGGAGAACGATGCGCCGGACAGGCCGTCTCCATCCATTATGCTTGAGGTGTCCGAAGTCAGCACTTTCCCAACCTGGGGCGGCCCGCTGACAGTGGGAGTTCCTACGGGAGGTTCGTTGGAGGGCGCAGCCGGGACTGTCGGAGGCTCGCAGACCGGCTTGAACTGATAACCCTGTCTGGCCCAGCGGTCGAGCATTATCCTGACGGCCTCGATCGTGCGGCCACCGCCACCGTGTTCATGCAGTAAGACAACCGACCCATTCGATGCCTTGGACAGACGAGAGACGAGTTTGTCGACACCAGGGCCCGCGTAGTCGTTCGTATTAAGCGTCCACATTGTCAGATTCAACCCCAAGGACGCAGCCCATGTCCGCGTGTTGTCGTTGACATCGCCGTAAGGAGGGCGCAGGCATTGTGTCGCATGCGCGCCGATCTGTTCCTGAACACGGCCAACCGTGCTCCCGAAATCCTCTCGTGAGAGTCCTGTGAGCCTCTCATGCTGCCATGCGTGATTGCCGATACCGTGTTCTGCTGCGGCCATCCTCGCGATAGTGTGGGAATGAAGCGCTGCGCTCGAACCTATAACGAAGAATGTAACGCGGGCCCCGTATTCTTCCAGCATCTGAGACGTATACGGTTCGCGGGGCCCATCGTCGAACGTCAGGTAGATGGTGGGAGCGCCCAAGCCAAAATCAAGAGGTACGAGTTGGTGGGGCACGGCGTTGTCGAGGTTGGACCACGTGCTTGGACCGGCCGCGTTGACCGCTCTCACACTAAAGGCGTGGAGCACGTCCTGCGTTAGGTCGTGGTAGGTGTAGGTGGTCTCCGTGTCGCCCGTGTCCACCGTGGATTCCATCATCAAGTACTCGGCCTCGCCGGGCTGGCGGCGCAGCACCTGGTAGCCGGTTATGCTGTCGTCATCGGGCGCGTTCCAACTCACCGTCACCGAGCCGTCCCCGTTGGCCTTGGCCCTCAGGTTGAACGGCGCCGGAGGTGCTCTCTCCGGCGTCGCTTCCTCAGTCCGAATCTCGAACGGCTGGGACGCCTCGCCGGTGTAGCCGAAGGGGTCCACCCCCTTCACCCGGTAGACGTACAGCACACCAGGCTCCACGTCCGTATCGGTGTAGGCATTCGCTGCCGTGTCGGTGAATCTGACGTGCACGGGGGGGGCTCGGTCTCGCCAAGCTCGGGGCGGTTGCGCAGTATCTGGAAGGTGGAGCCGGTCCAGCCCACAGGAACCCTCCAGGTCAGTACCACCGCGCCGTCCGACTCTGATGCGTTCAGTCCGTACGGCCGATCTGAGCGGGCCAGCGGGCTGGTCAGCGAATGGCTGTTGCCGGCGTCGTCGGTGAACAACACCCTCACCCTGAAGGCTTTGCCAGCGTCGGCCGGAACCAGGGTATAGGTGGAGTCTGTGGCGCCCTGGATATCGGCGTCTGCGTTTCCGTCGTACGACACCCACTGGTAGGTGAAGGTGGCGCCGGTCAACCCATCGGCGTCGGCAATGCCGGACGTGTCCGCTGTCAGCGTCTGTCCAGCCTGAGCCGTGCCGATGATGGCGGGAGTGCCGGTGGCTGGGCTGTTGGGAGCGGCCTGCGCTGGCGCGCTGGTCAGCGCTTCCTCGTAACCCTCATCGTCGGTGAAGCTCACCCTGACGGTGATGGACTTGCCAACATTGTCAGCGTCCACGACATAGATCGAGTCCGTTGCGCCCTGTATCTCCGTGCCATCTGCGAGCCACTGGTAGCTGAAGGTCGCGCCGCTCAGACCGTCAGCATCCTGGAGGTCGGACAGGCTTGCCCTCAGCGTCGTTCCTACCCGCGCTGCGCCCCTGATGGAGGGTGGGCCTGTGGCCGGACTGTTGCCGGGCTGCGGTGTGGGTTCGACGACTATCGTCGATACGCCCGGCACCCTCAACTCCATGCTGTTGGCCAGCATCCTGCCGTCCCCAGTACAGATGGCCCCGTCGTCGGAGCAGTCGGTGGTGACTGGAAGGGTGATGGCCACGTCGGCATTGGAATTCGGCCTGACCGTGACCTCCCACCTCACGTTCTTGCCGGGTTCCAGCCGCAGCGTCTTGGTCACCGTACCTCCGGTCACTGTGAACGCGTGGTCCCGCAGCGTCTTGGTCACCGTACCTCCGGTCACTGTGAACGCGTGGTCCCGCAGCGTCTTGTAGCTCAGGCCAGGCTCCTCGCTGAACCGCAGCTCGAAGGTGAACGCGTTCTGCCCGTCGTGAGAGCCGGGCGCGGCCTCGACCACAGCAGTGAGTGGTCGCTCGGGCGTGGTTAACCGTAGGCTCACTCTCTCTCCGGCGGACCAGCCCAGTCCCGCCTGGTCCCACCTGTACGTGTACTCGGCGCCTCCTTCGGATGCCGAACGCTGAGCGTCCTCAAAGGCGAATGAGACCGTACCGGCATGGAGCGTGAACGGGCCTGATAGCTCCCGGTCGAGGCCGAGGGTCAGCGCCCCGTCGCTGCCGGTCAGAAGCGTCCCAACGATGAAGTCAGCGACACCAACGGAGAACTCGCCGGGAGCCAACACCCCAGTGCTTTGGGCGAAGCTGTAGCCGGACTGAGCGCCGCCGCTTCCCACAGTCAGTATTGACGACCAGATGAGATGGGTCACCGTCTCCGTGGAGGCGCTCGTGAGAGTCTCCTCGGTGCCTCGATCATCGGTAAAGGCTACGCGGACAACTATGGTCTTCCCAGCGTCGTCATCAGACAGCGTATAGGTAGAGTCGGTGGCTCCTGCGATTTGCATTTCCACTATCCCATCGTCGGCAAGCCACCGGTAGCTGAAGGCTGCATTGGTCAGGCCATCCTCGTCGGCGATACCGGACGTGTCGACCGTAAGGGTCTCACCCACATGGATGGAGCCGCTGACGGCAAGGGATCCCGTCACCGTGCTGTTCGGCGGCGATTCGACCGGCGGCGTGGTTTCGCTCGTCAGGGATTCGCCGTTTCCGGCATCGTCCGTGAAGCTCACCCGCACTGTGATGGTCTTGCCTACGTCGGCATCGGCCAGGGTGTAGGTCGAACCAGTCGCGCCGGATATGTCCGCGTCGTCGGCAAGCCACTGGTAGAGGAAGGCTGCGTTGGCTAGCCCGTCAGGGTCGGCGATGCCGGACGTGTCCGCAGTCAAGGTTTCTGTCACCTCGGCGGTGCCACTGATGGTAGGACTACCGGTGGCGGGGCTGTTCGGCCTCGGTTCGACAGACGCCGTGGCCTCGCTGGTCAAGGTCTCGGCGTTGCCTGCGTCGTCGGTGAAGGTGACCCGGACCTTTATGGCCTTGCCCTTGTCGGCACCCGCCAGGGTGTAGCTGGAGCCCGTTGCGTCTCGGATGTTCGTTCCATCAGCGAGCCACTGGTAGCTGAAGATGGCGCCGGTCAGTCCGTCGGCGTCTGCGATGCCGGACGTGCCGACCGTGACGGTCTCGTCCACTTGGGCGGCGCCGCTGATAGTAGGTAACCCCGTGGGGGGGCTGTTCTCAACCGGCGTCGCTTCCTCAGTCCGAATTTCAACCGGACGTGACGCCTCGCCGGTGTAGCCGAAGGGGTCCACCCCCTTCACCCGGTAGACGTACAGCACGCCAGGCTCCACGTCCGTGTCGGTGTCGGTGTTCGCCGCTGTCTGAATGTATCGGACGTGTATCTGGGGCTCCGTCTCGCCAAGCTCGGGACGGTTGCGCAGTATCCGGAAGGTCGAGCCGGTCCAGCCCGCAGGCAGATTCCAGGTCAGCGTCACCGCACCGTCCGATTCCGTTGCGTTCAGTCCGTACGGCCGCTCCGAGCGGGCCAGCGCGCTGGTCAACGATTGCTTGTTGCCGGCGTCGTCGGTGAACGACGCCCTCACCCTGAAGGCCTTGCCCTCGTCAGCCGCTATCAGGGTATAGGTGGAGTCCGTCGCGCCCTGGATATCCGTGTCTGCGTTTCCGTCGTACGACACCCACTGGTAGGTGAAGGCCGCACCGGTCAACCCATCGGCGTCGGCAATGCCGGACGTGTCCGCTGTGAGGGTCTGCCGCGGCTCGACCGTCCCGCTGATGGTAGGCAAACCCGAGGCCGGGTTCTTCTCCCTCGGCTCCACCCTCAGGGCCATGCGGTTGAACAGGCGCCTGGCGGCGGCGGTACAAACAGCCCCGGGGAGTGCACAGTCCAGGTCCGCCTCGATCACGACCGTAACCGCGTGGTGCCCTCCAGGAGTTACCGAGACGGCCCATGTCCTGCCCTCGCTGCCGACGGCCTCGACGCCGGACACCGTGCCGCCGGAGACCGACAGAACGTGGTCGCGCAGCGCGTCCGCTGTCGAGGCGATTTCCTCGCTGAAGTCAATGTGGAATAAGACATCCTCGTGCCCGTCGTGCTCAGAGGGATGGTCCTTGAAGTACCCGGTTACAGGGGCCTTCTGGCGGTCACCCGGCGCGACCCCGGAATAGACGTTCAGTCCCACCCGGACAGGGCCGTCTGCAGACCAGTCAGGCGCCGCCGAGGGCCACCAGTACGCCTCTCCTTCAGTGGATGGGGGAACCTTGCTTTCGCTGCCAAGGTACACGGAATCGCCAACGATCAGGGTGAAGTCCGCCGGCAGTTCCCGGTCCATGCCCAGCCGGAGACTCCCGCTCGCGTGAATAAGATTACGGACTCTGTATGTTGTCCCGTCAATCTCGAAGCTATCGGGAGAAAGTGTTCCTCCGAGGCTTCCGACGGCCAAGTATCCCGACTCCAGGGGGAATACGTTGGTATTCCGGCCCGGGGTGAGCTCAGATTTCCAAACAACCACGTCTTCCGGATAGCTTATCGTGGGTGTGACCGCGATGGTCCGCGTCTCGGCGTTGCCCCCGTCGTCGGTGAAGCTTACGCGTATCTTGATGGTCTTACCCTCGTCCTCGGCCGCCAGGAGGTAGCTCGTGCCAGTGGCCCCAACGATGTCGCTGTCGGCGCTCCCGTCGTTCCTGACCCACTGGTAGCTGTAGCCCGCGTTATTCAGCCCGTCGGCGTCGGTGATGCCGGAGGTGTCGGCGGTTAGGATCTGCCCGGCCTGTGGGGTGCCGGTAATCCTCAATCCGCGCCCGACAGTCACAATATAGGTCGTTGTAGCGCTCGTGTCCGGGGCGATGACGGTCACCGTGATGGTGGTGGCTGACTCGGTCAGCCGCACCTGGTGGTGCCCCCGCTCAGTAGGCCCGTCGGCGTCCGAGATCGTCACGAGGGCATCCGTCGCGGTGGGGATCGCGGTCACTTCGACGGTCATGATGCGCCGGGCCACAGTCGCGGCGTAGGTCCGCACGCCGGGGTCGAACGGCCCAATGTCAATGCCGGCGAGATTGAGCGACCTCAGGGTGGCATCGGCCGACAAAGTACCGTCCTCCGCGGCGCGGATCCGCTCCAGGGCGGCTTCCATCCGCGCCACCACCTCCGGGTGGGCCGTGGCGACATTGTTTGTTTCTCCGTGGTCCTGCTCCAGGTCGTAGAGCTCCCTGGGTTCGTGAATCACCAGCTTCCAGCGACCGTCCCGCAGCGCGAATATCCCGGGGCCGGAATGGTGGACGACGGGCACGCCACGCGTCACTGCGTCGCCACTCAATAGGAGCAGCAGGGACACACTGTCGAGGGCGACGCCCTGTCCCGGTTCCTCCCCCACAATATCGGCCAGGGTGGCGTACAGATCGGTCAGCGACACGGTGGCGTCAACGGCCGAGCCCGCTTCGATTGCCCGCGGCCACTGCATCAGGAGCGGCACGCGGTGGCCGCCCTCATAAATTGAACCCTTGTCGCTTTTCCATCCGCCGTTGGGCTGATGGTCTGCATGGTTGGGAACGGGAATGCCTCCCTTGGTGGAGCCGTTGTCCGAGGTGAAGATGACGAGCGTGTCATCGCGGGCGCCGACTCGATTAAGCGCGTCGAGTACCTGCCCGACCGTCCAGTCCAGTTGCGCCACGAAGTCGGCGTAGGCGCCCAGCCCGGTCAGACCGTCGAAGCGAGCGTTCGGGGCCAGAGGCCTGTGTGGGGCTTTGACCGGCAGGTAGAGGAAGAACGGCGCCTCGGTCTGCCCCTCGCGCTCGATGAATGCGACCGCCTCCTCTGTATAGCGGTCGAGCCTCTCGTGGAACACCACGAAACCGGAAGCGGGCCGGCCTTCCCTGTCCGGATTGGCGGCGAAGCGCCTGTCGCGGATGTACACGGAGGGCGGCCTCCTTAGGTTGGCGTTGCTACCGAAGAATTCGTCGAACCCGTGATCCAGTGGGCCGTCCACGATCTCGGCGTCGAAGTCGATGCCCCCGTTGATCTCCGTGACCTCATTCACATCCGACAGGCGGACGAACTCCATGCCGAGGTGCCATTTGCCGATGGCGGCGGTACGGTAGCCGTGACCCTGCAGCATCGTGCCCAGCGTAGGGCGGTCCGGGCCGATCAACGGCCGGTCATAGGCGTTGAGACTGCTCTTGCGCAACCAGGATCGCCACGAGTAGCGCCCGGTGAGCAGCCCGTATCGCGTCGGCGAGCATACGGAGGACGGCGTGTGCGCGTCGGTGAAGTAGGCTCCGGCTGCGGCGATGCTGTCGATGTGGGGGGTGGTCATGGCCGAGTCGGGGTTGTTCGTCTGAATATCGCCCCAGCCCAGGTCGTCGGCGAGGATGATCACGACGTTGGGACGAGAGCCTCGTGCCGGTGACAGTGGCGTATCGGACGGAGCGCTGGAGGCCGCGGTCCGAATCTCGAACGGCCGGGACGCCTCGCCGGGGTAGCCGAAGGGGTCCACCTTTTTCACCTGGTACACGTACAACACGCCGGGCTCCACGTCCGTATCGGTGTAGGTGCCTCCATTCGTTTGAGCGAATCTGACGTGCACCAGGGGCTCGGTCTCGCCAAGCTCGGGGCGGTTGCGCAGTATCCGGAAGGTTGAGCCGGTCCAGCCCACAGGCAGCCTCCAGGTCAGCGCCACCGCGCCGTCCGACTCTGATGCGTTCAGTCCGTACGGCCGATCCGAGCGGGCCAGCGCGCTGGTCAGCGAGTGCCTGTTGCCGGCGTCGTCGGTGAACAACACCCTCACCCTGAAGGCTTTGCCAGCGTCGGCCGGAACCAGGGTATAGGTGGAGTCTGTGGCGCCCTGGATATCGGCGTCTGCGTTTCCGTCGTACGACACCCATTGGTAGGTGAACGTGGCGCCGGTCAACCCGTCGGGATCGGTGATGACCGACGTGTCTACCATCAGTGTCTCGCCAACCTCTGCCGTTCCGGAAATCGACGGTCCCTTTGGAGCTCCTGGGGGGCGCGCAAGCGTCACCGTATAGTCTGCAGTTGCGGTCCCGTCCGGGGCGGTGACGGTCACCATGATTGTGGTGTTACTCTCGGAGAGCCCTACGTTGGCTTGCCCGTGAGGGTATCTGCCGTATGTGAACGCACTGTACAAGCGGCGCCCATCGGGCGTGGAGATAGCCACGCGGGCATCCGTGTCGGTTGGGTGCGCCGTCACCCGGACAGTCTCGATTCCCTGGACCACGGTCGCCGCATAGGTTCGCATGTCGGGGGTGAACGGCCCGATGTCGATACCGGCGATCCGCAGCGACCGCAGGGTGGCATCACCCGACAGGGTACCGCCCTCCACTGAGCGGATCTGGTGCAGGGCTGCTTCGAGCCGCTCGACCTCCTCGGGATGGGTTGAGACAAGATTGTTCTGTTCCCCGGGGTCCTCCTCAAGGTCGTAGAGCTGCCAGGGACGGCTGAAGGTTGCAGGACTAAGCGAGGGCGGCAAATACAGACTACTGTCAAGTCCGCCGGTACCCTCACCGAACACCAGCTTCCAGCGGCCATCCCTGATCGCGAACATCCCGCCGTAGGCGTGGTGGACGACGGCAACGCCACGCGTCTCGGTTTCACCGCGCAGCAGGGGCAACAAGGACACGCTGTCGGGGGCGACGCCGGGTTCCGGCTCTTCCCCCACGACTTCGGCCAGGGTCGCGTACAGATCGGTCAGCGAGACTGTGGCGTCCACGGTCGAGCCTGCCTCAATCTGCTCCGGCCATTGCATCAGGAATGGAACGCGGTGGCCGCCCTCGTGGATTTGGAACTTGCCGCCGCGCCATATACCGTTGGACGCGTGATCAGCATGGTTTGGAACGGGAATGCCTCCCATGAAGGAGCCGTTGTCCGAGGTGAATATGACCAGCGTGCCGTCGCTCGCGCCGATCCGATCAAGCGCGTCGAGCACCTGGCCGACCGTCCAGTCCAGCTGTGCCACGACGTCGGCGTATTCACCGAGGCCGGTCAGGTCGTCGAATTGATCGTTCGGCGCCAACGGCGTGTGGGGAGTATGCACCGGCAGGTAGAGGAAGAACGGCGCCTCGGTCGATGCAGACCGTTCAATGAAGGAGACAGCCTCCTCGGTCAGTCGGTCAAGGACATCCTCAAATGCATAGAACCCGGAAGCGGGCTGGCCTTCTCTGTCCGGATTGGCTAGAAAGCGCCTGTCGCGGATGTAGTTTTGTGGCCGCCAATTGAGGTTGGAGCTGGTACCGAAGAACTCGTCGAACCCGTGATCGGTTGGCCCGTCCAGGATCTCGGCGTCGAAGTCGATACCCCTGTTGATATCCGTGACCTCATTCACATCCGACAGGCGGGCGAAGTCCATGCCAAGGTGCCATTTGCCTATCGCCGCGGTGCGGTACCCGTGACCCTGGAGCAGCGTGCCCAGCGTGGGGCGGTCGGGCCCAATTAACGGCCGGTCGTGGATACCAAGGGTTCCCCGAGCAAGCCACGACCGCCACGCGTAGCGCCCGGTGAGCAGCCCATAACGCGTTGGCGAGCACACGGACGACGGCGAGTGCGCGTCGGTGAAGTAGGCTCCTGCTGCGGCGATGCCGTCGATGTGTGGGGTGGTCATGGCCGAGTTCGGGTTGTTCGTTTGGATGTCGCCCCAGCCCAGGTCGTCGGCGAGGATGATCACGACGTTGGGACGAGCAGGCGCGGCGCCGGTGTCCTCAGTCCGAATCTCGAACGGCTGGGACGCCTCGCCGGGGTAGCCGAACGGGTCCACGCCCTTCACCCGGTATACGTACAACACGCCGGGCTCCACGTCCGTATCGGTGTAGGTGGCTCCATTCGTTTGAGCGAATCTGACGTGCACCACGGGCTCGGTCTCGCCAAGCTCGGGGCGGTTGCGCAGTATCTGGAAGGTCGAGCCGGTCCTGCCCGCAGGAACCCTCCACGTCAGCGTCACCGCGCCGTCCGATTCAGATGCGTTCAGTCCGTACGGCCGCTCCGAGCGGGCCAGCGCGCTGGTTAGCGATTCCTCATAGCCGACATAGTCGTTGAACGATACCCTAACCCTGAAGGCCTTGCCCTCGTCGGTGGGAAGCAGCGTATAGGTGGAGTCCGTGGCGCCCGGTATGTCCGTGTAGGCGTGTCCGTCGTAGGACACCCACTGATAGGTGAAGGTCTCACGGGTCAACCCGTTGGCGTCGGCTATGTCCGACGTGTCCATTATCAGGATCTCACCCACCTCTACCGTCCCTGTGATGGTGGGGGCTCCTGTGGCTGGACTGTTCTCTACGGCTTGCACTGTCAGCTCCATCCGGTTGAACAGACGCCTGCCGTCCGCAGCACATATCGCAGCGGACGACTGGCAGTCCAGGTCCGCCTCGATCCCAACCGTAACCGGGTGGTGCGATTCAGGAGTTACCGAGACGGCCCATATCCTGCCCTCGCTGCCCACGGCCTCGACACCGGACACCGTGCCGCCCGAGACCGACAGGACGTGGTCCCGCAACGCGTCGGCAGTCGTGGTGACTCCCTCGCTGAAGTAGATACGGAATGAGAATTCAGCGTTCCCGTCATGCTCAGGGGGGTAGTTGCGGAAGTGTCCGGTCACGGGCGCATTCTGACGGTCCCCCAACGGGTTCCACGGGTGCATGAGCAGGCCCACCGGCACAGGGTCGTCTGCAGACCAGTCAAGGGGCGCCGATGGCCACCAGTATCCCGCATCGGCGACCGTGGTATCAGAAACCTTGCTCTCCCTGCCGCGATAGTCGGAGTTGCCGACGAACAGGGTAAAGTCCGCCGGCAGTTCCGGGGACGTGCCAAGCCAGAGGCTTTCTCTCCAGTGCACCAGGAACTGGACCTTGTAGGTCGTACCGTTCAGGACGAATTCATCAGGGGACAGGGTCCCGCCGAGGTTTCCGAATCTGGCATACCCGGATTCAACAGGGAAGAGGTTGGTGTTCCGGCCCGGCGTGAGTTGACTTTCCCAATCTAACCTGACCTGCTGGTCCGACCACTCAGAAGCTCCGTAGGAGTTCACCGCACGCACGCGGAAGGAATAGACATCGTCGCCAGACAGACCGCTGATGACAGCGCTGGCACCGTCGAACGCGATCACTATGCCGCTGGCCGGCAGCTCTGCCCACTGGCCGTTTTGCAACAGTTGGACCTCATAGGAATCGGCACGGGCTGCGTCGTTCCATCCCAGGGACACGGAGTCCGGTGAGAGCCCCCTCCATGTCGGTCTGTCTGGGACTCGAGGTAGTAGACTCTCCACAGTGTGTTCGAGTCGGGTCGACAGTCGCCGCCCGATCAGGGAGCAGATGGCGCCTGGAATCGTACAGGGAATGTTGGGGGCCAAGACTATCGTTACATCCGCATAGGAGTCCGGCGTGATATGGAAATCCCGCCAGTCCTGCCGCCCGTCCACCCGACGGGCATTCGTGACCCTGCCGCCCGTCACCGATACCGCGTGGTCTATGAAATCCTCGTAACTGACAGCAGGGTTCTCGCTGAACCGGACCCTGACACTGAAGGGATTGCCGTCATGAGTTGCGGGTGCGATATCCAAGCTCGCCGTCAGGGCGGGGCCCGTGTCGCCCATGCGGGCGTTCTCGATAGCAGGCGGGGGATCGGCGAATATCCAGGGACGCGCCTGCTTGATCGACAGGACATTGGCGCTGGTTATCTTGAACTCGACCTCCATCGCGAACCGTTCACCTTCGTCGACATCGTAAAGCTCCGCGAACCTCTCATGGATCGCGGTCGAGTGCCGTCGCAGTTGACCCAGCTGATCGTCGGACATGAGTAGCTGGCCCGCAGGAACCTGGTTGGACAGAGCAACGACGGAGTAAGCGCCGTCCGGGAACAACAGGACCTCCTCCGGCACGGAGTGCGCCTCCGGATTGGTGACAAGGTCCTCGCCGACCTGCGAGTTGACGTAGTAGGTCCCCTCGGTGCCGTAGGCCGGGTCTACGCTCACCGCCACGCCGTTCACACGCTCGTCGGAGTAGTTGGGATGCACCGGGACCCCCATCGCGGCTGCCATGTGGTCGATGCGGTGGAAGTCCCGCTCTATGAACGCCCGGAAGTTCCACAGGCTGGCATACACCTGCTTTAGCGACTTGGAGATGCCGTCCTCCTCCGTCTCCTCGGGGTGCTGAGTCTTGGAGTCGTAGAGTCCGGCGCCGTTGAAGTTGGGCAGATCCTCGTTGTTGGTGCTGGACCGGTAGCGCAGGGACGTATCCTCCGGGAAGGTGGCGTGCATCGCGGTCAGCGCGGTCTCTATCCAGTTCGGCGTCTCGGCCTTCTTGATCTTCTTGCGCAGCTTCTTGAGCTCGTCCGCCTTGGTGTCGTAGTCCGACTGGAAGTCTGAGTCTTCCAGCATCTCCTCGATGTAGTCATATAGATCGTTGTGCTTCATGAACTCGTCATAGAAGTAGAAGGGCACCCCGAACCCGTTTGGGACGGTCCCCTCCGGGAAACCCAGCGTCCTCAGCACGGCGACGTTGGCCGCCTTGACGCCGAAGGAGTCCCAGTCGTCGAAGGCGATCTGGCTGAGAGGGGTGATGGAGGTCACCGAGAGGTCGCGCTCCGGCGTCTGTGCCTCGGCGGGCCGCGACGCGGCGTAGTGTGCGTCCACCTCCGCCTGGGTGGCAGCGCGGATCGAGTATCCGGTCTCGGTCACCGCGTAGTAGACGTAGGAGCCGATGAGGTCGCTGACCGCATCGTCCTCGAGGGCATCCCTGACAAAGGCGTTGGGCACATTGTCCTGCAGCGCACGCAAATTGACATGGGACAGCGGCGTTTGCGGCACGGTGGTGATGATTCCGGCGACACGAGGCAACTCGTTGGGCAGGGCCTCGTAGATCACCACGTCACGAGAGCTGGGGCGCTCGTCAGGGTCCATCTTCCGCAGCAGGCCGTACCCCTCCCCAGGAATTAGCGCTACGAAACTGGTTTCGTTGTTGATGTCTTCGTCGAACAAGAGGTTGATTCGGGATGCATGGAACAGCGGCAGGTCCGCCTGGATAGTGGTAAGCGTTTGATTTGGTATCCACAGAGACAGGTCGTCGTCAAGCAACGGCATGCTGGCCGCGATAAGAGTGTGGATGCGGGCAAAGAAATTGAAGGGGTAAATTGGGAGGTCAAGAACATTGAAGGAAAAATACGGGACATAGATCCTGTAGCGGAACGCTCCACGACTACCGTCTGGGGCAAGGAGTTCCGGGTCATACACGATCAGACCTCTGACAGTTCCGGACAGTTCGGCGCCGATGTCATCCAGAAAATGAGTATGTACGCTGAAGTTACTGGCGTTCAGGAAGTAGACCTTGGGCTGGCCAGTGTCCATGTCGGCTATTACAACTTTCAAGTACCATACGTCACCTGAAACAGGGTGGGCGAGTGCCTCAAAAGTCTCCCGATCGGGAACGGACACGGCGCCGCGGGTGAGTTCCATGGTGACGCCGGGGTTCACCGGGTTCATCGACCCCATACTGTTCAGTTCGGTGATGTCGTCTGTGCAGTCGCTGTCCACGTCAGCCGGGTCGGCTATGCTGTACTTCTCTACCCGGTAGCGCTCCACGGCCAGCGGCGCCACGTTCTCGGCAAGCGTCGTCGTGCCGTCCTCTCCCAAGGTCACCTTGACCGGGTACCACACCGTCTCCCCGTCCAGATCGTGGCTCGCGTAGAGGACGAAGTAGTCCGACGTCGTGGACTCGACCACGATCGGCGCCGCCGTCACGGCAACCTCCGTGGGCGTGGGTGGATCGTCCGCGCCCGGACACGCCTGCGCGAGCGCTTCATTGGCGGATGTGAAAAGTAAGCAAAGGCCTGCCAGCAGCAGGGCTGCCGCCAGCAGGAACCGGTTGACCGAGACCGAAATTGCCTTCAACTGAGCAAGTCCCCCCTCGCTAGTTCTGGCGTGCCCACTCCAAATAAGCTGCAGTGGTCACGAAGCTCCAATAAAACCATGTCGAAGTTTGGGCTCCCGTTGATGCGGAAGCACGCCGATCTGTAAGTTCCCTGGCGAGGGCCGTGATAGTCACTCGCTCTCCAGACATTTCGTCTCCCTGATCGTGCCAACTGAGCCTGACGCCGTCGTGCATCTGCCAGGATGCGGTCAGTCCGATCCGAACGGCCGGGGCCTTGGGAACGGCAGCCGGCTCGGGGGCCGGCTGCCTTGATGTTCCAAGGGACTATGGAGTCCTGCTGATTTCGAGCAAAACGAAGTCGGCGAGGTTGCCCACCGTCCATAGCTCGTCGTTAACGGGGGCCCAGCCATACCGTTTCTGGATCGGGCCGACGGTAGCGACGGAGAGCGCATAGTCGACTCCGTTAACGGTCAGGGTCAACTGCGCCAGATCCGCCTCGGGAAACAATTCGTTCAGGTACAGCCACAGAGAGGCGGCTGACCGGCTGTACCGGATACTGAGGACCTCGTAGTCCCCTCCTCCGTACGTGAAGCCGGTGTCGTCAAGATGTCCATACCTCGGCACGCTGCTGTCCACGGCGCACCTCCCGTAGAGGACCGGGGCGCAGAAACCGGAGCCAACTCCGCCACTGTGGGTCGGGAACATACGAGAGGTCCAGACCAGGGTGTCGGGAACTTCGACAACCGTCAGCTCGTAGGCGCCCTCCCCGCCATCCTGGGCAGTAACCCGGATGTGCCACGTTCCCGCGGAATGCCCCCCGTCGCCCACCGTGACGTACGCCCTGGCATCGCCCCCTGCTCCGCCATCGGCGTTTTCAAGTGAGTCTCCCCGCTCCGCCGGACCATCCAGGTCGATGAACGGGTCTACAGGAGTCCGGCCGTCCGTGTCGAGTCCCCTGACGTCGACGCGGAAGGTCTTGGATGTCTCCATCCCCGGGCCCAGGTCGACTTTGAACCAGTCGATGTCCCCACGGTAGCCGATGCTGGCGTTCACGGCTGCGCCGCCGACCGTAACGGTGGCCGCCTCGGTCTTTTCCTCGCTCTGGCGGTCGACTATCAACCGCAGGCTGTATGGTCCGGCGCCGAAGTCCTGCCTGGTCTCACCGCGAGCTGTCACGAAGGTCAGGAAGGCGCCTTCGCCAGGCGGATTGAACGGGTATATTCCGCGGTCGCGCCCGTTGGTACTCAGATTCAAATCAATAGGATCTGACAAAGTCTCTTGCACGACACGAATCCCGGGGACGACAAACCTGTCGGTCCAATGCGCTCCCCACCAGCCTGTGGGGCGGACCTCGAACACGTAGCGCGTGCCGCTGGCGACGGCCGCCGAGAACATGTCCTGGTCGGCGGGCCAGTCCAATTCTCCGGCCAAGGTGTCGCCGACTGTAAACGAGCGTATGCTGGTGTCATCGTCGGTGATCTCGGTCAGTGTCATCCTGTAGCTGCCGCCGGTCTCGCCTTCGGCGAGCAGCGCCGCGGCTTCGATGTAGTAAACGCCGGCGGGATAGCCTTGGGGGCTGCCCAGGATGGCGCTTGGGTCCGTGCGCAGGAACATGCGGGCGTTGCGGCGCTGCCCGCCGTCGTCGTTGTAGTAGCTGAATCCCAGGTGCAGCTCGTCGTCGTCCCAGTCGCGCCAGAGCGGCCTGACCCTCTCACCGTCGGCGTCGATGACACCGTCCGGCTGATAGTTGTCGTCACTGTCGAACACGGCGAACAGGCCGGTCAGATGCGGGTCGCGCAATTCGCCGTCGCCCGTATCCGCCCCCAGCATGTCGATGCGATAGACCTTGCCGGCCTCCAGGGTGAAGCTGAACCAGTCTTTGTCGAATTGTCTGTCGATCGACGCCGTTCCGGGCAAGCCGACCCCGAAGTTGCCCGGGAAGCGATCCCGGCGGAGAAGTCGTTGGTTGTCTCGTCGTACACGGGACCCAGTATCCGGATCTCCAGAGTTTGGCCATTCATCCAATCGGGAAACGTTTGGTCACTAAATTTGTGGACGCCGGCCGTGTAAGCCCCAACCCCGACCCTGACGCGTTCGTTGTCCACCAGCAGCAACGCATCGTCCGGCAGCCGCCCGCCAACGTCCAGCCAGAATCCTGCGTTGGCAACTATGCCGGAGAAAACCTGCTCAAAGCGCTCCAGATCGTAGTTGACGCCGGCGATAGAGAACGTGGTCGAGGATATGGCGCCGTTCCCCTGGGTGGAGAACCCAGCGTGAGCATCCCCCGAAACGGTGCGTTCCCCCACCGTCATCGTGGCGGTGAACACGGTTCCGTAGCCCGCAGGAATGTCCGTCTCCTGTATCTGTTGGGCGGCGATGGGGTCTTCTTCGGGTTCCGGTTCGGGGACCAGCACGAAGCCGAAACTGGGCGCGGGCAATGTTTCAACGCTCAGGCTGTCCGACTCGGGCGATTCGCCGCTGCCGTTCACGGCGATGACGCGGTACTCGTACGCGGTCTCGGCCGACACAGTCGTGTCCGTGTAGGCGGCGTCCGAGGATCCGGTGTTCTCCTCGATGGTCGTGAACGAGCCCGAGTCTCCCTCTCGCCGGAGCGCCTTGTAGTGCGTTATTGAGGAGTCGCCGGGGTCGTCCCACCCGAAGGTCACGGAGTTGTCCAGCGCCGAGGACGCCACCAGGCCCGCGGGCTTGGCCGGGACGGACTGCGCTCCTGAGGGAGCGACGGACGTCTCGACGTTGACATAGCTGGAGCGTGGGCCAAGTCCGCCGCCGTTCTTTGCCTTGACCCTATAGACGTACCTGGTGTGCGGCGTTACGGAGATGTCGGTGTAGGACGTCGCCGACGATCCGGTGTCGTTCTCGATGGCGACGAATGTGGTTGAGCCCTTTCCGTCCTCGTACTCTTCGCCGTCGCGGGGACGCCTGAGCACCTGGTAGCCGGTGATCGAGGTGTCGCCCGGATCGTCCCAGGTCAGCGTCACGCTGTTGTGCGCGACGGCCTCGGCGGTCAGCCCAGTGGGCCTGGCGGGAGCCGTCGGAACGGGTGTGGGCTGGGGAGTCGGCGCCTGGTTGGTCTCCGTGTTGGCATAGCTGGAACGTGGGCCGAGTCCGGCGACGTTCTTTGCCTTGACCCTATAGACGTACCTGGTGCGAGGCGTTACGGAGGCGTCGGTGTAGGATGTCGCCGACGATCCGGTGTCGTTCTCGATGGCGACGAATGTGGTTGAGCCCTTTCCGTCCTCGTACTCTTCGCCGTCGCGGGGACGCCTGAGCACCTGGTAGCCGGTGATCGAGGTGTCGCCGGGATCGTCCCAGGTCAGCGTCACGCTGTCGTGAGAGACGGACGAGACCGTCAGACCGGTGGGCGCGGCGGGCGTCTCGACGTTTACGTAGTTGGACTGCCCGCCCGGTCCCTCGGAGTTTATGGCCTTCACACGGTAGGCGTAGCGCTTATGGGCGCTGACCTTGTTGTCGGTGTACGTGGTCGCGGCGCTGCCGGTGTTCAACTCGACGGTGCTGAAGTCACCGGGATCCTGGTTGGCTACATCTCGCCTGAGGACGCGGTAGCCCGTAATAGAGCTGTCTCCCGGGTCGTCCCAACTGAGGGTGACGCTGTCGTGGGCGACCGCCGACGCGGTCAGGCCGGTGGGCGCGCGGCCAGGCCGGCCGCCTGGGCATGCGCCAGGCCGCCGGCCGCCAGCACAAGGGCGACGGCGAGCGGAAATGCACGCAGCGCGGTGGAAGAGTCTTTCCGGTCACGTCTCATATCCTTCCTCCATTCTCACCAAACGGGTCCGTCAGGTTCCCGCAGATTGCTCCCCGGCGCCCATCTTGACGTTGCTGCTGTTCGCACCGGTTGTCTTGTTGGTCCTGGTTATCCTGTTAATTTGGCCCGGACACGGTGATGCTGGAGTTGTTGGACAGCATCTTGCCCTTGCTGGTGCAGATGGCGCCGTCGTCCTCGCAGTCGGTGGTGGGCGGCAATTCGACCGTTACGTCGCCGTTCCCGGACGGTTCTACGGTGATGGTCCAGCGTTTGTTTGGGGTCTCGCTTCCCGGTTTCGTGCGTTTGGCGCTGATGACGGTCCCGCCGGTGACGGTGAGCACGTGGTCGCGGACGTTCACGTAGCTGAGTGCAGGCTCCTCGCTGAAGTGGATCTGGAAGGTGAAGGCGGTTGACCCGTCGTGGTTGTCGGGCACGGTGTCCTGGTCGAAACCGCCGTACAGAGGCTGGGGTGACTGGACACGCGCCTCTTCGGACTTCAGGGATTCCTGGTTTCCGTCGTCGTCTGTGAACGAGACGGTTACCGAGAGCTGGTACCCGACGTCGCCGTCCTGGACCGTGTAGGTGGAGGACGTGGCGCCCGAGATGTCGGTCTCGGTGACGCCGTCGTCGCGGGACCACTGGAATTCATACTGGGCATTGGAGAGGCCATTGGGATCGCCGATGCCGGCCGTCAAGGCCGTGAGGGTCTGGCCCGATTCGGCCGTGCCGCTGATCGTAGGCTGGCCGGTCGCCGGGCTGTTGGAAGGCGGAGACTGCTGCGGGTTGGGGTTGCCTATCGACTGTGACCCGCAGGCCGAATGGTTGAACACGGAATCCGACTCTTCACCGGCATCCATGCCTTGCCCCGCAGAAGACCGTGTCAGGAATATTGGAGTTACACGGTACTCCCAACGTATACCCACGCCCGCTTCGACGTGCAGGTAGGACTTGTAATCAGTGTCAGAATACGTCCAGTTGGGGAAATTGGCCTTGGCCCCCTGGTGGTAGAACGTGTGCCGGGAGCAATCTGCATGCAGTTGAACTGCCGCTACCCGGTATCTGTCGGGTTCGCGGCCATCGCTTGTCGTCCATTCCAGCAGATAGTGATGGATTGATGGGCTTTTCTGTCCTCTGTCGATCACGCGCAGGGACTCTATCTCGGCCCGCGGCACCGGCGTCGAAGTGGGTTCCGGCGTCGGCGTCGGCTGCACGGGCATTGGGAAGGTGTGGGACCTCTTCCCCGAAACGAAGATAGTCACGCTCCTGGCGCCAAGGGCTCCGGAAGGCGGGCTGAGGAGTACCTCAACGTAGTAGGACACGTAGCCGCCTCTCGGTGACTACGGGTTGCCCTGGACGGGCAGTTTGGTCCTGATCTTTGTAGTTGGAGCCGGCCCAGATGTAGAGCCTGAAGCTAGCCTCCTGCACCGTCCAGCCGCGCAGGTCAGCGCCCTGCTCCAGGCCGCCGAGACCGCCGACGGTCACCGTCACGGTCCCGCCTCGTTGGTCGTCCCGATCCGTGGTGATCTGGAGGTCGTGCCGGTGTCTCACGATCCCCCTCACGCAGTCGTCGAACTCCACCTCGTAGAGGCCCAACGGAGCGACGCAGTTGACCGACGCCTGGACGCTACCGGATGACCGCATTAGTGTCACAACGGCGGCGGTCACCAGCAATGCTGCGAGGACCCCGATGATGATTCCTGCTCGCGTATTCATGCCCTTCTCCCTGTTGCAAGTGTTCGGGTCGGTCGACTCACCCTTCAACGCCGCTCCAACACCGCGTGTCGAGAGAGCAGTCACCACTAACTCCACCAACGTGTACGGTAGACAGAACCATCGCTGTGCCAGGTCTTCTTCCGCTCGTGCCTGACATGCAGGTCCGAAACAGAGGGACCTTCCCAAGACTTCTTGAAATAATCACACCGGACTCGGCTTCGTATAAGGCTTTTCCGACTGAAATCGCGATACGTATGTGGGTGTTCACAATCGCAGGCTGGGTGTTCAGAAAGGCAGCCCTGCACCTGCCACTTTGACCTTTTGCCCGCGCACCCTGACGCGGTACATTGTCAGAACAACAACTTCCGGCTACGTTTGAGGTGCAATCGTGAACTGGGGCCCTTCAATTTACTCACAGGCGCCCACCCTGCTGACCCACCCTTTCAGGTTGGTCCGGGACCGGTTCTGGCGTGCCGACTGGGCGGGCGCCTACGAGGTGGGCTACGCAGCCCGCGTATCTGTCTGGGTGCGCTGGCTTGTGGCCGCACTGGTCCTGTACATTCTGTTCCAAGAGCCTTTCCCCTTCCCGCTGGCCAAGTACGTCCCCTATTCGGTTATCGCCGGCCTGCTGGTCGTCTTCAACGGGTTCATCCATCTTCGGCTGCGGTCAGAACGGCCTTTCACCTGGAGGTGGATGCTGGTGATGAGCGCCGTGGACGCGGCGTTGGTGACCTCCGGGGTGTGGACCGCCGGAGGGTACTCCGCCATGTTCACCCACGTGCTGTACTACCCGTTGCTGGCGATGTTCGCCGTGCTGTTCACTTCGGTGAGGCTCAACCTGGTGTGGGTAACCTTAGTTGCCCTGGTCTACACGGTGGTGTGTCTTACCGTGGGGGAAGGGATCGACTTGGCGCCCAGGAACGACATGGTTCTTACAATGAGGGTGGTGGCGATGTACGCGGTGGTGCTGGCGGTCAACCTGGTGGCCAGGTTCGAGCGGGCTGGCCGGTTGAGGGCGACTGAGGGGGAGCGCGCACTACAGCAGGAGCGCATTGACCTTTCCCAGTCGATCCATGACACGGCGGCCCAGTCCGTTTACATGATTGGCCTGGGAGTAGACAGCGCTCGGACCCTGGCTGGAACCTCCAACGCGGAGCTCTCGGAGACGCTGGAGGCCACCTCTCAGCTGGCACGGTCAGTGATGTGGGAACTCAGACGCTCCATCGACGCCGGACGCCTCTTTGAAGGAAGGGGTCTGGGGTCCGTCCTACGTGCCCACACCGAGACGTTCCAGAGGATCACGTCAGTGCCTACCCGGATGGAACAGTACGGTGAGGAGCCGGAATTGAGCGTGGAAACCCGTTCTAGGCTCTTTTCGATTGCGCACAACGCTCTGACCAATGCCTTCAGGCATGCTGATGCCAGCAGCGTGTGCCTCGTGTTGGATTTCGAGGGGGACTGGATCAGCCTCAAGGTGGAGGACGATGGGGTGGGGCTTTCCGACGACTACGCGGAGCGGGGACGGGGGTTCGCGGGCATGGAGGTGGAGGCGCAGCGGATGGGCGGCCGGTTGGTCGTGACGTCGGGCGGACCCGCCCCGGGAACCTCGGTGAACTGTGTGCTTCCCAAGGCCCGACCGCATGACCGGGCCGGACGGGCCTGAATTCAAGGAGGTGTTTGATATGTCTGAAAATGGCCGGATCCGTGTGTTGGTGGTGGACGACCATCCCTTGGTACGTGACAGCCTGCGGCGGGTGCTGGAGAACTCGGGACAGTTTGAGGTCGTGGGGCAGGCTTCCGACGGCGAGGAGGCGGTCCTGCTGGCCGAGAAGTTGCGACCGGACGCTGTCATCATGGACCTGATCATCCCAGGTAAGGACGGGGTGGCGGCCTGCCGTGAAATCGTGGACCTTTTGCCCGACACCCGAGTTCTGATGTTGACGGCGTCGACGGACGACGATGCGGTCATCGCGGCGGTGGCGGCTGGAGCTGCGGGGTATGTCATCAAGGATGCCAGTCTCCCGGATCTCCTGGAGGCAGTGCGGGACGTGGCGATGGGTGTGGTGCACATACCGCTTTCCGTCCTCAGGCGGGCGTGTGCTGTGGCGCACGACCAGTCACACCCGACCAACGGGCAGAATTCCCAGGCGCTCACGGAGAGGGAGCGGGAGGCGCTAACGATGTTTGCCAGTGGTCACTCTTACTCGGCCATTGCGAAGGCGCAGGGCAACAGCGCATCGACCGTCCGCAACGTCATTTACCGCATCCAGGAAAAATTGGCGGTGGGCTCCCGGCAAGGCCTCGTGGTATGGGCCGTCCGCAACGGTCTCCTGGACGACGAATAGGCCAACGTGATTCTGCGATCTGATTGGTTGTAGGGAGACCTGCCACGGGAGGTGAGCTAGCGGTGGGTGAGACGAGAAAGGGGTGCCGTACCACTTTGGGGGACCGAATGGCGCTCAGGTTTGGCAGCAACGGACGGTTCTAAGAAGGACAGGATCCCTAAAATGTTGAGTTGTAGGATCAAGCGAAGCGGGGAAGAATTTATTGTCGAGGTCTCAGCGGACGACAAGAATGCCACCGTAACCGACGAGCGGGGAACCAGAGTAACGATTACGTACAACTCAGGCCACCTCAACGTCAGATTGCCGAAAGGCTGGGGGAACTGGGCGCCTTCTATGGAAAGCGCCGTAGAGCTCGCAACAAAGCTCTGCTTTGAGTCGAGGGATCAATTGACCGGAGACCAGGCTTACCAGGAAATGGTCGATTACGTGAAAGGGCCGGAGGGCTGAAGTCGTGAACGTGTACGAGACAGGTCGAAACGGCACCGCATCCTAGTCTGGTCGTCGTCACTGGTCGGCGACCGACATGACCACCTGGTCGAGCGGGGCGGGGATTCTAGGACGGAGGTTAGAGCAGAAGAATGCCGAGAGACTACCAAACGGAGCGAGATGCCATCATCAAACGGTGGTATGGCGGCAACCCCCAGACCCGGAATCCAAGACCGCGCAGGAGCTGGAACGAAGGCCTCATCACTCCGGCCGACTGCTTCGGCGTGCCCATGCAGGTGAACTCTCCCTTCAGCCCCTTCGGGTACTGCTTGGTGTGGAGATTCGGACTGAACCTGGACGGCTACGCCGTCCTCACTATCGAGGGGAAGCAGGAACTAGGGCATAGGGCCGTGTTCATCCAGACGCGAGGTCAAGTCCCAGAGGGCCGATAAGTCAACCATCTCTGCAATCGGCCCTACTGCCTCCAACCCTCCCATCTCTACGCCGGGACCCTCAGGACAACAAGGACGACTCACAGATCTTCAGCAAGGAAGAGTTGCTGCACGCACCCTGGGTGCTCTACTGGTCGGAGCGAATGCACGCCGAAGACGCCCTCCTCCAGAGACTGCTCGAATCGAACCGGTACGACGGAACGGAAACCTGAGAACCGATAGCGCAGCCGGCACAGAGACCCTTGGAGGAGTTCACCTGCCCCGGGCATGATTTCGCAATCACGATGTTCGGCAGCAACTCCAGGATATGTCGGATATGCGAAACATCCGAATTCCAGGAGAGCATGTTCGATGAGTTAGGGACGCCATCCCTGATAAAGGAGCTTTGGCCGGCATCCCAGACGGTGGCTTCCATCTTCGAGAAGCTAGTTGCCTCGGAGTTCGTTGCAGAGTCCCACCGGGAGGCCCGAGGCAGGGTGTATCGCCGAAACAACCAAGGATTCGGTCTGGGGTCTCATGACCTGAGAGGTTGTGCGTGCGACTACTGTGCTCGTGATCGAACGGCCTTCCGGGATGCGATTGAGCCCCGGCTGACCAGTGAGGAATCAGAACTCCTCTCCGTCTGCGACCGGCTGCATCACCGTATCACCACTGCATTGGAAGAGGTATCCGTTGACATGCTGGCGGCGTGGGCAAGGGCAGCGGGTCTGAACGACGAACAGACGCGAGCCGTGATGGAACACCATGGAGGATGCCCCAACACTAAGGATGAGTTGACCAGGACGAGCCAAACCCTGGAGGGCGAGTTCGGATACCTAATGCACGCATTGGGCGAGTTCGGAAGCCGTTGTGAGATGCTCGAGGACCAAGTGTGCCAGCTGATCATGTCCCGCCTTAGCCTCTTCCGAATGAGACGACAGGATGAAGCGGATGTTCGGGGAGCGGTCCTGCCGGTCGCTGACAAGACCGCCAACAAGATCGTCCTGGCGTGGGAAGAAGAGGCGGAGGTGCTAATGAGACCATACCTAGAGAGCAAGCCGGAACTCCGTCAGGACATCGGTCAACTGGCAAAGGCTCTGGCGATCAAGGGGGCCTTGGAACACCTGCGGTACGAGCTCTTAGGCAGGAACAGTTTCAGCGAACAACAACCGCACCCCCACAGCCACTGTGCGGCGAGCATAGTGGAGACTGGGCAGGTGCAGCCTTTCCCGAGGGAGTTCGAGGAGGGTCAAGGCTATATACCTTCGGATTCAGTAACACCGGAGTGACTACTGCAACCTCACCCCATAGGAGCGGCTGGAGATAATGGAACTCGCACAGCATTTCGAGCGCTTTCTTGACAACACTAGTACTGAACCAAATCAGGATTGGCAGGGATAGAGGCGATGGAGTTTGCGTCTGGCGTCTTGGGCAGTGAACCGCCAGTTAATGGTAGCTCCTATCGCGTTCCGCTCTGACACGCAGGCGCTGACGGCTCTTTCCAGGCTGTCCTCATCTCCGTTGCGTCCGCGCAGGCAGGCCCGGGCCAGCACGCTGAACTCGATCTCCGCCATATTCAGCCAGCTTCCGTGCTTGGGAGTGTGGTGCAACTCCAGCCGCTTGGCGATGCGCCGGGCCTCGGCCGCCGGGAAAGTCTCGTAAAGCGAGGCCATCCGATGCGTGTTCAGATTGTCGAGAACCAGCCGAATCACCGGGACATCGGGGTAGGCCTCATCCACCAGCCACCGCATCTGCTGAGCGAAGTCCTGCATGGTGCGTTGCCGGGTTATCGCCACGTGGCGCCAGCCCCGGCGAGGCTCACAGGTGAGGAACAGGTTGCGCGTCCCTCCCCGCTGGTATTCGTAGTCCTCACGCCTCGGCCTCCCAGGCTTTGCCGGCAGCGGTTCCCTCACGTCGGCCAGCAACTGGGTGGAGGTCTCGTCAAAGCAGACCACCGGCCTCTGCGGATCGTAGGGCTCGGCGTAGAGATCCAGCACGTCCTCCATGGCCGCCACGAACTCTCCACCTACCTTGGGGATGCACCATTGTTTCTTGAGCCACGGCTTGAGCGTGTTTTTTTTAGCCGCAGGCGGACCGTCTCGGGAGATAAAGACTCCACCAATCCCAACTCCACCACCTTGCCCGCCAGGGCCCGCATGGTCCAGTGGTCATGACCGTCGGGCACCGGGCTGCAGGCCAAGGCTATCAGGTGGGCCTCCACCCTTTCATCCACCTTTCTGGGCCGGTTGACCTGGTTATGGTGCCTCAGCACCTCGTCCAGTCCTTCCTCGGCATACCGCCGCTTGGTGCGGAACACGGTCCGCTCCGACACGTCCAGTGCGGTGGCCACCTGGGGGGCGGTCCAGCCCTCATCTATCTTGATCAGGATGCGGGCCCGGGTAATCGCCTGTGCGGAACTCCTCCCAGCCCTGATCATCTTCCTGAGCCGTCCCTTTTCCTGTGTTGCCAGCCGGACTCCGTACTTCTCCTGCACCATGACCACCTCACATCCCACAACCCTTCGTCTATCCCCAAGGTAGCATCCTGTCTGGGCTCACGTACTAACTGACAATGCCAGATTGGCCGAATACTAGCTTGGACGTGCCCAAACTCAACCGAATAAGGTCGGAACACACGAAGCTACGCGGAGCGCTGGAAGCCGACCAAAGTGTTCGCCCGGCTCTGTACGAAACGTTCCTCCAGGGATCGTACGTACATGGCACGTGTATTCGGCCACTGGGAAAGGGAATGGACTTCGAGTAATTGATTAGCGGAGTGGAGTCTGTGGAGAGGTTCAGAGTGAAGGAGAGTGGAGGGGAGCGCCGCTGAACACATCGCAGAGCCGATCCACCACAGACCGGTCGCCGCCATT
Source organism: Dehalococcoidia bacterium (assembly GCA_965224415.1). Classification (GTDB taxonomy): domain Bacteria; phylum Chloroflexota; class Dehalococcoidia; order Lucifugimonadales; family JAGWBF01; genus DAOUJI01. Next base: position 1,084,026 of record CBDCZB010000004.1, read on the forward strand.
GCGGGCCAGAGTTCTGATCACGCTGGTGAAGGCGGAGAAGGCATCGGCGCCCTCGACGCTCTTCGAGCAGTGCGACACCTTCCGCGCGATCACTGCCGGGCGGATCGCTCGCTCGGCACGGTTGTTGGTCGGCTCAATACTCGGATCGTCCAGAAAACGCAGCAGGTTGCCCCGGTCGTCGTGCCAGCCGAGCTCGTTCTGCAGCCTGTAGTTGTCCGCATCCGCCATCGGGCGGTCGCGGAGATGATATCTCACCTCTCGCTTCAACCGCTCGGCCTGCACACCAAAGTCCGACGCCTCTCCCCGGTGATGTGCCCTCCACAGTTCCATCGCTTCTCTGAGAAGACACTTCAGACGCTTGCCGAAGCTGCGTCCTCTCCCTGTCCTGGTCTGGACCACCTCGCTGATCGAGCGCAGCACGTGGGCCAGGCACTTCTGTTGCTTCACCCCGGACAGAGCCTGAGCATCGTAGCTTCGCCCCCGGTCCGTCACCATCACTCCGCCATAGTCCGACGGAACCACCTCGCGCACCTCTTCGTTCCGGTGACGAGCACGGACCTGATATACCGTAGCCTCATCCGTCTCGAAGGCCATCAGAAAGGCGGACTCACCCCCCACGCGCCATCCAGTGTCATCGGTGTGGACGAGTCGACTCACACCCACCGATGTCCGCAGCTTGTGGTAGGCTTCCCCCACAGCACCCGTGGCACGTCGCAGCGCGTCCTGGCTGATCGCTCCCTGACTCACTTCCACTCCGGTCAGCGCTCTGAGCACGGTGGGAACCTTTCTTACCGGAACGCCCATCCCGTAGTGGAGCACGTGAGCCGCCGCCATCACTCGCCTCCCAACCCGATGGGCGCTGGCCCCGTACTGGTCCGGGGCAACATCGGGATGGCGGCCTCGGACCTGCCTGCCGCAGGACCGGCACCGGCATATCTGCACCCGGTACGCCGTCACCTGCGGACGCCGAATCGGAGGAATGTCTGTCACGTAGGCAACTCCCATTCCCTCATCCTCGAGTCTGCCTCCGCATCCAGGACAGACCTCCACAGACACAGACACCTCTACGATCGGCTCGGTGATTTCATCGGGAGAAGGCGGCTTGCGGTAGATGAACAACCCCGTACCAGGCTTGCGGCCGGGACGCCTGGGATTGCTGCTTCGTTTGCCCTTCGAGAACGGAGCCGCCTGGCGCTTTCCCCCCGCTGGGACTCGGCGAGTTGCCTCTGCAACTCTTCATTGGCCGCCTTCAACCCCGCAACCTGCTCTTGCAGTCGCTCCACCAGCGCTATCAACTCGTCGTGTTGACAAGGAGGAAAGTCTTTGGACGTGCACATAGCCAAAGCCTAAACCATCTCCCAGCTCCCACTGCAACCCCTACACGGACCTCTAACACGCTATTCAATTACCATCTATGGAAGGCTCGGGGACATAGTGGATACGGTCTTCCATTGAGAAGGAAAGGTTCGTTGTTATTCGTCCAAAGGAAAACGAAGTATTGAACGTCCGAGCAAGAATCGTGATCGCTCCCAGTGGAGCCTATGCCTACAGCCTCTACACTCCCAAAGAAGAACGACTAGGCTACGGAGGGCTAGAGTGGGGCACCACATTCTTCCCTATTGGCAGCCAAGTCGAAAACTTTTGAGAGATACGGCTGGCCAAAGAAGGCGGTCTGTCGCAGTCATAAGCCAGAGTGACCGTCAAACTCCGAGAGCACCCAACTGTTAAATTGTAGCCCACGTGAGAGGGGCAAAGAGTGAGTCATAACGCAATCACACACGGCGACTTGGGCCTGCGGTACGTGTCTCAAGGTCAGGGGCTCTGGCATGGCCGCCCGTCATGATCGCAGAGGAACAGACTTTGTTGAACCTGCGAGAGCCGACCACGTCTCGACGGTCGTTCTGGCTACCGTTGAACACGCCCTCACAGTCTTCCCAGCCACAATTCGAAGATGGTTCTGTCTATCGTCAAAATAGGCCCAGCGTGAGGTTCTTGCCATCCCTCTACTCCGACGCGTCACACTACAGGAATCGCGAATCCTTGGTGCCTCGACAGGCTGCCGAGCCACATCTCGAAGATAGCGGAATCTACCTTAAGCGGTGGTGGAGCGGACGAACAGAACCGACTACAACCCCCATCCACGAGCGACCGGCCAGAGCGCGTCAGCAGCGTACTCGCGCCGTTCCGGCGAGCCGACGAGCGCAGCCCCCGCCGTTGCATCGGCAGCCGGTGGGCTGCGGGGATGGCTTGCCGGACAGGAGCCCCTTGAAGATGCAGAGGCAGTCCTCGATCTCGTGCGGTGCGAGGCGCGCGAACGAGGAGGGTAGGTCGGAGACGGCGACGGTGGAGCGTCGGTGGTCGACCTTGACAGCCTCCGCCCCCTCCCGAGTCCCCCGTTGCAGGTAGACCCTCGCTGGACGGATGTCGAGCCATGCGCCGATACGAAGCGCCGTGTCGTACACCGCGAGCTCGCCGATGCCGCGAATCGGGACGCCGACGCCCCGGACGGCTTCATGCAACTCATCGAAGGACCCAGCTTCGCTCAGGGCCCGCTCCCGGCGCGCGAGCTGGGCCCCGAACTCACGAAGCACGCAAGGAGGGATGCGCCACTGGTGCGGGTGCTTGCCACCGTCGGCGGTGCGCGCGAGAGCACCCCGGCGGATCGCCCGCGCGAGGGTCGGCATCGACCGATAGAAGCACAGCTCGCGTGCAGCGTCGTCTCGGTGATGCTTGATGTAGTCGGATACCGCCCTCTCTGCGCGTTGATTGAACACTGCGTCGCTCACCGGCATCGGCCCTCTCCCTGCGCCCCTGTCGCTATGCGCCGTCTTCCTCCCCGACCTGCGAGAAGTTGGTGATCGCCACCTCGTCCTCGGGAATCTCCGCGACGATCCTGGCTGCTGTTGCTCCCGGTGTCGAACATAGCGATCATGCCTCCTCTCGGTGGCGGTCCCGCTCTATCGGTCTTGATGAACTCGCCAACCCCCGACGGTGAAGCGCGTCCCTTCGGGAGGGAGCCACACAGGCCGAGCAGAATTGTACCCGACAGGCTATATAATGCGCGTATCATTGGATTCCTCCTTTGTGTAATTTGGTGCGGTCAGACTAGGGTGACCGGGAGAGTCAGGCGCTCCGGGTGCGCCTGTGGCGGCTTTGCCAGGCCAGCCTGCGCGACGTTGTGGCCGGAGGAGAGGGTCGGCGAGGCAAGGCTGGTCCGAGAAGTGGTGAAGAGGCTGCGCGGCAAGCTTGGGGATAACGCCGACAGCCCCAGCCACATCGTCACCGAACCTCGCGTCGGCTACCGGATGGCGGAGGGGGAGGAGCAGGGACAGGAGGGGCTGGTCCCCAGTGGCGAGACGCTCCATTTCGTTTCCCCGCGCCTGCTTATCATACTACAGGAATCGCGAGTCCTTGGTGCGTCGAAAGGCTGCCGAGCCACATCTCGAAGACGGCGGTATCTACCGTAAGCGGTGGTGGGCCTAATGGGACTGTAGACAGTACTGTGTTTGAACTAGGGCCTGTTCACACTATTGGGTTGAATATGATATCATTGGAGGATGGAACTTACAGAAGCTCAATACGAACGAATAGCTCCTTGTCTGCCGGTGCAACGCGGCAACGTGAGCATGTCGAACCTCCAAGTCCTCAACGCAATTCTGTACGTCGCCGAGCATGGTTGCAAGTGGCGGGGCTTGCCTCCGAGGTTTGGCTCCTGGCACACAGTCTATACCCGCATGAACCGCTGGTCCAAAAACGGAGTCCTCAATCGGGTGTTCGAACACCTTCAACGAGAGCAGATAGTGCGCATCAATATCGAGGCGGTTTCGGTGGACAGCACGATTGTCAAGGTGCATCCCGATGGCACGGGCGCGTTAAAAAAAACGGACCGCAGTCCATCGGCAAGTCCCGGGGAGGATGGACCACCAAGATTCATATGGTTGCCGCAGATGCTCGAACGGCTCTGATGTTCTCCCTCTCCGCCGGACAAGCCCACGACGCGCCTGAAGGACGCAAGCTGCTCAACCGTCTTGGGCCACAGCGAGAGAACTTGTCTATAGTGATGGATCGTGCATACGAGGGCAACGAGACACGCCAACTCGCATTGGCGCTGGGATTCACTCCCGTCGTTCCGCCGTCCTCGACACGGTTCTCCCCATGGACGTACGACATGGAGATGTACAAGAGACGCAACGAAGTTGAGCGCTTGTTCCGGCGATTGAAGGGCTTTCGCCGTATCTTCTCTCGCTTCGAGAAGCTGGATGTGCTCTTCCTAGGCTTCATCCTACTCACTCTTATAGTCGATGCGTTGCGTTAGTGTGAACAGGCCCTAGTCGAAGTCCTCATAGTGCAGTTGAAACGGTCGGTCGTGGTTCTTGTTGATGAAGACGCTAGGCGTAGTCCCGGCAGGATGAACGAAGAGTGGCTCTCAAGTATGCAGCTTTCTGAGGGCACCAACGGATTCTTCACTGGCACAAAGGAATTCGAGGATGCCTTTGACGATGAAGTGTGGTTACGAGTCGCGAAGGAGCGTTTCCCGCTCAACGACGATACAGAATGGCAGCTCAGCGATATAGCCGATGTGCGCGGCAGTGAACACGGAATGGGACAGGCTCTTGAAAGCCTGTTCTCACGGCGCTTACATGATCGGGTAACCAAGCCTCAAATAGGTGAGGCACTAGCTCGCACGGTTACCGAAGAAGAGATCCCCGAGGCAATTCGCAAGGCTGTCTCAGCAGCCTTGCGAATCTCCAAAGATGATAGAGGAAGACATGATGGATCAACGGATTTGCCAGGCAATTAAGTCAAAACACCTCCTTGAGTTCAACTACGATGGACTCCCACGCGAGATTGAGCCCCACGCTCATGGGACTTCCTCAACGGGAAAGGAAGTCATCCGAGGTTTCCAAACTGCCGGGCAGAGCTCAAGCGGACCCTTGGGGTGGCGTATGTGGGAAGTGGCCAAGATGCAGTCGTTCTGTGTCTCAGAGTCAACCTTCGCAGAACCACGTCCCGATTATGTCCAAGGAGACTCTCATATGCATCCCGTGCACTGCGAGCTCTAACTGTTCTTTAGCTATAGGCCTCTCATCGACCAAGGCGGAACAATGCGATTTCACGCCTTGTCTGGATGCGGTGCAACTTGGTGGGCCTAAGGGGACTGTACGCAGTGCTGTATTCGGACCGGTCGTTGTGCTCCAAGAGCCAGAGCATAACGAGACTGGTCTGGTTAGACAAAATATACTGGTAGACAGCCAAGCAGGAGGGCGTCACGAACAGCGATGCCCTCAACTTACCTTCGGATATATTGGCACGGGTCCAGAAAGCGGCACGCCCTCGCTTCCAATCCGTCCCTGCCCTTGTCGGCGTAACATAGGGGGTGATACAACTATCGAGGACGGGTCGGAATGTCGCGGGAAGGACTCCTGTGAGTAGGCTCATACGTCATTTCGGAGCGCTGGCGGCCGGGTTTATGGTGGCTGGCGCCGTGGCCTGCTCGGGTACGGGAGAGCCGACCGGACCGGGTGAGAGCGCACCGACGGCTTCATCCACACAGACCGCGACGGCTGCGCCGACCCCTACCGAAACGCCGGAGCTTACGGCAGCAGTCACCCCGACCCTGCCGGAGCCGACGGCGGCGCAGGAGCCGACGGCGGCGCAGGCGCCGACTCCCTCGACGGACTACGACCCCAACGAGAACATGTACAGGCTCTTCTCGGGGCGGGACCACAGCCCTGAGGAAACACGCGAGGCGATCACACTCGCCGTCGCCAACAACGACAAGTCGATGGTCCCGCTCTTGATCGAGATGCTCCGCTTCTTCGGGGACTGGGATCTGGTCATAGAGACCAACACGGCCCTCTCGGTGATAACTCCGGGAGTTCGGGGACGTCTCGGGGGCGTGGAACGAGTGGATGGAGTGGCTGGGCAAGAACGCCGACGAGTACCGTCCCCCCGACGGGTACGTGCGGTGGAAGAGCGAGCTCATGAGCCTGATCGATCCCAGGTTCGGCGAGTTCCTGGATCCGGCGGCGCAGGGCTCGCGGATAAACGTATCCGAGATCGCGTGGGGAGGCGTCCGGCCCGACGGGATCCCGGACCTTCAGAACGCCCCTATCCTTCCGGCGAGCGAACAGGACTACCTGCAGCCGAGCGACCGGGTCTTCGGCGTGTCCATCAACGGAGAGCACAGGGCTTACCCGCTCCGCATCGTGAACGCCCACGAGATGGCCAACGACGTTTTGGGAGGCGAACCCATCGCACTGGCCTATTGAACGCTTTGCGGCACCGGAATCGTGTATTCCGCCAAGATCAACGGAGAGCCAACCACCTTCGGCACGTCGGGGATGTTGTATCGCAGCAACAAGGTAATGTACGACCGGCTGACCAACTCGCTCTGGAACCATCTCACAGGCGAGCCTGTGATAGGGCCGTTGTGGGACTCGGGGATAAAGCTCGACTTCTTCCCGGTCCTCCTCACGACGTGGGAGGAGTGGCTGGAGCTTCATCCCGACACGACTGTCCTGGACCAGCAGACGGGTCTGTATCCCGCCGAATTCTACGCGGCTGAGGAGGACCCGCAGGCGATCTACTACGCCTACTTCAACGCGCCTGAGACGATGTTCCCGGTCCCTTACCGGGACGACCGGCTTGAAACAAAGGATGTCGTGCTAGGGGTCCAGCTGAACGACAGCTACAAGGCCTACTCCTCCGCAGCGCTGCGGGAGAGCCGGATAGTGAACGACGCGGTGGGAGGCGAGGAGATATTGGTGCTTGGGTCGGGCGCAAGCCAGGGCGCGAGGGCCTATTACCGCGGCGACAGGTCGTTCAAGCTGGCGCCGAACGACGGCGGCGATCACCTTGCCATCCCATCCGTGATAGCGGACGCCGACGGTGGGACATGGCAAGTGACCGAGGAGTTTCTGGTCAACACGGCAGACGAGTCGGAGAAGCTCGCGCGGATACCCACGCACATGTCGTTCTGGTTCGGATGGTTCCAGTTCCACCCGGACACGGAGTTGTACACGGGACCCTGACCGTGGGTCCGCCTCGAAGGGGCCGCGCGGTAGTCACAAGGCGCTCCGACACATCAACGACCAACAATGCGGGCGGCGCGGGAGCCGCTAACGCTTTTCCGCGCGACTAAGGAGGCTGTCGTGGGCTTGGGTTGGTTGGTGCGAAATAGTTGGCGGCAATCGGAGTCGAGTTAGGGAACCTCTGAACAACTCGGTGTGGGTTGTACAGGATGGGAATTAGGGAGATTGTTGGAGACTTACAAGCCTCTCAGGGCGTTCTCACGCCCGACAAGGCAACGAATCAGCGGCGTCCCGCCGGACCCCCAAGCCCCGGTCACCGCAATGCGGTATGGGTTCTCACCTGTCCGCAACTTCGTCGATGAAATCGAACCTCAAGGTGCCCATCCCCGGAACGTCGAACCCCATCTCTACAGTGTGCACTCCCGGTTCCAGAGGTCCGCCGTCGGTCCAGATGGTGATCGTCTTGTTGACTTCTAATGTGAAGGTGTTGTCGGGGGATACGGCGCTGAAGGGGGTCTCCTGGCCCTCGATAATGAAGTGGCTCCGCTCGGCCGGAATCTCTTCGCCGTCGAGCTTCAACGGCCACACCTTTTGTGCGTAGCCGGAGCCCAAGCTGTTCCTGAGCTCGAACTCGAAGCCTCCCGCGGTTTTCTTCAAGCTGCCCTTCACGTACAAGCGGCGAAGGAGAAATCCAGGTACGGATACCATGTGCCAGTCCTCGACAGTTTAGAGTCGGTTGCTATGAGTCTAGCGCATTCTCTCGCGGCGGGAAGCCCTTCGCATCTCGAATATGGCGGCCTCGGACTCCGCCACCTCGTCTGGCAGGGCGGTGGGACGTCCCAAAATGGATGACATGACGAATATCTTGGCGGCCCGCTCGGTCAGTATCGACGCATCCAGCGCGGCTTCAGGGGTTGCCCCCACTGCGACAGCCCCGTGATTTCGGATGAGCGCGGCGTCGCGATTCCCCAGGGCCGCGCATACACGTTCGGCCAGCTCCTCCGAGGCCGGGGGGGCGTAGTCGGACACCCTCACCTCTCCCCCTAGGGCCACCACCATCTCATCCACAATAGGCGGTATCCCCAGGCCTGCCACTGCGACGGCGCTTGAATACACCGCGTGGGTGTGGACGATGCCCCCGACGTCTGGGCGTGCTTCGTAGATGGCGACGTGCAGCAGGGACTCGGATGACGGGATCAGGTCCCCCTCGACAGGATACAGGTCGCCGTCCACAACGACGATGTCGTCCGCCGACATCCCTTCGTAACTCCTGCCCATCGGCGTGATCGCGAATAGAGCGTCGGGCAGCCGTGCGCTCACGTTGCCGCTCGTCCCGGATACGAGGCCGAGTTCGGCCATCTTCCTGGCGACCTCGGCGACCCGCCTCTTCGCTGCGTCCATGCTCATTGCAGGGTCCTATATTCCGGCCGATTCCAGGTGTTCGGCCATTTCGGTCCAGCGTCTGTAGTGGGCGTCGTACTCTGCCGATTCGACGGGTCCCGGCTCGATTGTCGTCGTTGTCGCACTCGCCTCCGCCTCGCCTGGAATCGAATCGAGACCGCCCAGGGCCGCCGCTGCTGTGACATACGCACCCGTGGCCGTTACATTCGGGGCCGAGGCCACTTCCACCGGTCGTCCCAGCACGTTGGGCAGCATTTCCACCCATGAGGACGTGGCTATCATACCCCCTCCCAACGCTATTTTGGATACGGGGATGCCGCTCACGCATTCCAGCTGTTCCAGATTCGCCCGCACAGCAAACGCTATGGACTCAAGGGCCGCCCTTGCCAAGCGCCCGCGTCCGATGCCGTTGAAGGTCATGGGCACGGGGAAGATGAACCCGCCTGCCCGCAGACCGACCCTTCCCATGTCCATTCGGGAAGCTCCCAAGTAGGCCAGGACACCATCCGATCCAGCCGGCGCCTCATGCGCGGCTGCGTCCATGCTGTCAAACGGCCTGACCTCTCCCGCCCACATAGTATCGGCGAGCCAGCGGTACGAGTTGCCCGCATCGCCGCATGTGCTCTCGATACTCCACAGGCCCTCCTCCACGTAACAGCTCGTCCAAGTCCGTCGCCCTTTGTCGAACGTGGGCACGTCAGTGAGCATGAGCAGCGGTATGCTCCATCCCGCGACGATGCCCACCTGTCCCGCGTGGCTGACTCCGAGTCCCAGAAGGCCGCATTGAGTATCGGCGGGTGATACGACGACGGGGACGCCCTCTGGAATGCCGGTGCGGTTTGCGGCTTCGCGCCGCACGTTCCCGATCACGGCGCCCGCCCGCTCGATGGGAACGGAGCCGTCCAGCCGGACCCCCAGCTCATCAAACAGCCCCATGCACCATCGTCCCTCGCGAATGTCGAGCAGCCCGGTCTCGGCTGCCAATGTGGGCTCGCTTACAAGCTCTCCCGAGAGCTTCCACCGCAACCAGTCCGCCAGCGTGACCACACGGTCGATCCTGTCATAGATATCCGGCTTATGATTCATGAACCAGCGCAGCTTTGCGGGCGCGAACAGGAAGGACGGCAGCCTTCCCGTCACCTCGTAGACTCGGTCCCCCATCACATCGTCGATGGCCGCTCCCTCGAAGACCGCCCTTAGGTCTACGTTCGGGCCTGCGTACAGGACGTGGTCCTCACTGTCGAGGAACACGACTCCCTGACGCTGGCTTGTGACCGTGATGGCCGCAATCCGTTGGGCATCGACACTGCTGTTGCCGACGCACTCTGCTATGAGCCTCGCCGTCGAGTCCCAGACACCCTCCGCGTCTAGCTCCCGCGCATACGGTGAAGGCACGTCTGGGGCAACGTAGCTCCAAGCCGTGGAGCGCTGAACGACTGCCTCACCGTTCGAGTCGAACAAGAAGCAACGAATCCGGGTCGAACCGGCGTCCACGACGACAATGGCCCTGTCGCTCACTGTGCTTCCCAAACGGCGGGGTTGACCAGATTCAACGGCCTCTTGCGATCCAGGAAGCGCAAAATATCGGCGGCCATCATCTTGGAATACCGCTCGATAGTCTCATCCGTCGCTCCGCCCACGTGGGGCGTTAGAATCACGTTGTCGAGCGGCAGCAACGGGTGATCGGGAACGATGGGATGAGACTCGAAGACATCGAGCGCGGCCCCCGCGATCTTCCTGCTTTCGAGTACGGTCACAAGGCCATCCCTGTCCACTATCCTCGCGTCGGAGAGGTTCACCAGGTACGCCGTCGGCTTCATGAGCGCGAGCTTGCGGGAGTCTATCAGGCCCTCGGTCTGGACGGTCAGCGGCGCGTGAATAGACACAAAGTCCGAGCCTGTCATCACCTCGTCCAGGTCATTCAGCCAGACGCCCGACGGAGGACTGTCCACATAGGGGTCGTACGCGATGCACGTCATGCCGATTGCTCCCGCCATCTCCGCCAATCGTCGTCCGATAGCACCGAGCCCCACGATGCCCAGCGTCTTCCCCGCCAGTTCCACTCCCCGCATCTCCACGTACGGCGCCAGGGGGTTGAGCCATCGACCGGCCTTAACGTAGTTGTGGCCCTCCGGTATGCGCCTCGCAAGGGCCAGCATCAGCCCAAGCGAGTGTTCCGCTACCGCTTGGGCGTTCCGCCCAGGAGTGTTGACGACGGCGACGCCGTTGGCAGTGGCGGCCTCGATATCGACGTGGTTTGTGGAGGCTCTGCAAATCCCCACGAACTTCAGATTCGGCGCCGCCTCAAACACCTCTTGGAATACGAAGTCCAACTCTATCACCAGGACCAAGGCCCCTAGATCATTCAGCCTCGCTGCCAGTTCGTCAGGGTCGTGCAGACGCCTCGACTCCATCCAGCTTTCGCATTCGACGTGGAGCTTGCCTTTGAGGCGCTGCACCTCCCGCTCCGCAAACGGCGCGAGAAACAACCCTCGGGGTTGTCCGTCCGATTCAACCGACCCCATCACGATAGCTGTGCGTTGCCATGTAGGCTTGGGGCGAATCTCCTCTTCATCGGTGGGTGCAGATGGTCCATCGAGTCCTCTGTTGCATGTCTGTAGTGTAACTCAAAGCGAGATGGAGCAAATATCGTCAGCATACAGTCTTAGTATGGATAAAGCCCGCCGCCGCCGCAAACGTATTGTCCTTCACCTTCACAACTGTGGCACATCTGCGGCCACCCTATCGCCTCCTCGCCATCCGCCGCCTGTCCCACCACCTCGAACTCCTCGGACTGGTCCATGACCTGCAGGACGACCCTCAAAATTGAATGCCCGTCAACGATCATCGCCCCTATGCGTTGGCCCTCTGACATCCTGGTCCTCCTCTCACGATCGTTCTAGCGGGATCACACAGGTCACGGTCGCGCCGCCCATGGCGCCTCTCTGTTCCACGACTAGACGCCGTCTCTGACATAGGTCCAACTGTCGAAGAGCTGCGGGGCGAGGTTCTGGGGTGCGCGCAGGAGAACAGCCACTGCTGCGGCAGCACTGGGCAGGGACGGGATGGTTACTGGTGGGCCGAAGTGTACCGTATTGCGGACTTCTCGTTGGGAAGTCCTAATATAAAGAGTCCAGTTTGGTGGAGTTCCATGAGTACTACTTTGATACCCGTCAACACGCGTTGTTGTACATTCTTGAAGAGTTTCGGGACGACGGATTCGTCCCTAACTGTGAATGGACTGAGTGGACGAATACGGGCAAGGGCGTGGAAGAGCGCGAATGTCTCCTGTGCCCCAAGGTAGAAGTCCGTGTCCTCGAGGTATAGGTGACCTGCCCCAGTCCCTAACGGCTATTGCAATCACATTATACAGTTGCGGTAATTGAACAGACAGTCAATCCCATTCCGGGTGTTGACCATCTGGTATGTGGAGCAGGTTGGTTCGGTGAAAGTGCTGGAACTACGGATGAATTACTAGTCGGACAAGGCCCCAGCACACCGCTGAGCCGTCCTCCCGCAGCCCCCAAGTGAGATCTTCCCCGCTACTGATGGCCGTAAAGGTCTCACCCTCCGGCGGGGGTTGCCTGTCCATCCTCATCATCGCCCCAGCACACCGCTGAGCCGTCTTCCCGCAGTCCGCAGGTGCGCGCATACCCGCTGCTGATGGCCGCGAAGGTTTCACCCTCTGGCGGGCTTGCCTGTCCAACAACATCGCCCGTTAATATGTGCTCATTGGAGCCCCAGCACACCGCAGAGCCGTCTTCCCGCAACCCGCAGGTGTGCGCATACCCGCTGCTGATGGCCGTAAAGGTCTCACCCTCCGGCGGGGTTGCCTGTCCATCCTCATCATCGCCCCAGCACACCGCTGAGCCGTCTTCCCGCAGTCTGCAGGTGCGCGCATACCCGCTGCTGACGGCCGTAAAGGTCTCACCCTCCAGCGGGGTTGCCTGTCCATCCTCATCATCAGCCCAGCACACCGCAGAGCCGTCTTCCCGCAGCCCGCAGGTGTGTGCATACCCGCTGCTGATGGCCGCGAAGGCCACTCCTTCTGGGGGGCTTGCCCGTCCCAACTCGTCAGCGCCCCAGCACACCGCAGAGCCGTCTTCCCTCAGCCCACAAGTGTGATGCTCCCCGCTGCTGATGGCCCTGAAGGTCACTGTGACCCGTTGGCCGCCGTTGAGCGGGGTAAGGCCCTGGACGTCGGAAGGCTGCTCGTCCTTAACGGGCTCCGAGCTGGCTTCTTGAGGAGTCGCCGTTGCCGTCGGTTGTGCGGTGGCCGTTGCCTCCGCCGGAAGCTGAGCCGCCGGTTCGGAAGGCTGCTCATCCTTAGCGGGCTCCGAGCTGGCTTCTTGAGGAGTCGCCGTTGCCGTCGGTTGTGCGGTGGCTGTTGCCTCCGTCGAAAGCTGAGCCGCCGGTGTTGAATCATCCTTGGAGCAGGCCAGGATTGCGAACAGCGGCGCTAGGACGGCAAGGACGATCAGCTTCGACAGGTTCGGCCTCTGCGGCTGAAAACGAGTGCCCTCTCGGAGCTTCAAGACTGTGCCCACCTTCTCCAACGATAGCTCTCCGTCACCCATTGCAATCATATCTTAGGTCAGACCAGCACGGCAGACCACCCGAATAGGATCGAATTTGTTGTGACCGCGCCGGTCCAGTGGCTCATAGGCCGCCAAGCCACGTTTCGAAGATAGTTCTGTCTACCGTGCACATTGGTGGAGATAGGGGCAATATATTTAGCTACAAATAAGCTCCGTATTAAGACTACTTACCACACTCGTTGCCACAATACCGACCGCTTCAACAGGGAGCGGTACTCCACGGAAGGTGCACTTTGTGCCCGGCTGCAAGCCACGACAGTTCACGGCGTCTCCTGTTCGAGTCTTCCCTAGATGGGCGAGGAAGGCTTCCACACCCTCCCAGTCGTCCCGGTTACGTCGAGCACATCGGACATGTGTTGGGATTATCCCGGTGCAGGACCTACTGATTGCGGAGAAATCTCGCGCCCACGATTTGCGCCCTGGGTTCCCCGAGGACTGTAACCGCGCTGTTTTGGCGCTTTCGAAACCGAGGTCAAGCCGACTTTTCCGGCCCAACTACCCCCATTTGCTTCCTAACTTACCTGTGCTTTGGGTAAACCGTGAGGTAGAGTTGCCCGCAACCCGGCACCGGACGCAGGTACTCCGCCGACGATAAAAACGTTGGAGGCCTGGAGACCCATTTCGGATGGACCGAATGCGCCAGCATCACTTCCGTAAGAATTTGGTCACGTAGTCGACGTCGACTGAGGGCATCGCCAGACCGATTTCCGACAATGCTTCGGAGAACCGGCTGATGTCGTAGACGCTGGTGTCGGACAGGTACGGCTCGACTGACTCCAGGGACCGGAGCAGAACTTTCAACTCCATGTCATCATCGCGGTTGGCCATCGTTTCCAATCTTGATTTCCAGTCCCCCAATTGAGCGCGGTCCGCCACGAATCCGTGGTCCTCCATGTATGCAAAAACCTGATCGGCTGGTACGGGGTCCTGCTGCACCACGTTGTATACCCTGCCCAGGTGCCTGGGATCGTCGGAGATTTTCGTAATGGCCTTTACCAGAAAGTCGACAGGGGTCATCTCAAAGAACCATTGCGGCGCCAAGGGGGCGCACCCCAGGCGGGCGCAGGCCTTGATTATCAATGAGAGAAAGTCATTCGGGTTGACCGTGCCCATACCGCCGTGGTGGCCAATGTTGCCCGGACGGAAGATGCATACCGGCAGTCCTCGAGAAACAGCCTGCCAGACCAGCCGTTCCGAAACCCATTTGGCCTGGTTGTAGCCTCCCTCCATTCTGTCCATGAAGCCGTCTATCTCGTTGCTTTCCAGGTAGGGGGTGTCGTCTCCTCCGGGGAAGATGCCGTTGGAAGAAATGTACTGAATTGGTTTTGTTGCGCCACTGCAGGCGAACTTGAGCACCTCCAATGTCCCGCCGACGGTGTGGGGCTTGGCTACAGAATAAGGGTAGGCGTAATTGACCGAGGCCGCGCAATGGAATATCAAGTCGACCTCTTCCGCCAACCGCCGGTACTCGTCATTGTCCAGTCCCATCCTGGGCTGGGTGAGGTCTCCAGCCACCGGGACAATCCGGCCTCCCGCGGAATGACCGGCCAGCCCGTAAAACCTCAGGGTGTCCAGCACGCGGTTGGTGGACTCGCCATGTCCTGAGTCCCGGTCCCTTACCAGGCAGTAGAACCGGGTGTCCGGTCCCGTGTCGCGAAGCAGTTCGTCGAGCAAAAAGGCTCCAAGGAACCCGGTTGTTCCCGTCACAAGGACTGAGGACGCCTCGCTGAGACGTGTTATTCTCGGTGCGCCTCCTGGTGCAATCTCCGGACCCAGCACCGAGTCCTCGGCCAGCGAAATTCTCGGTTCCATATTCGGCCCTCTATTTTCCAAGTACGCGCCCAGCTCACTTATGGTGGGGTACTCGTAGATCTCCGTGCCCTTTAGTTCAATCCCAAACAGCTGTTCGATGCCCAGGGTGAGGTCCAGGCCAGTCAGGGAGTTGCCGCCGAGATCAAAGAAGTTCCAGTCATCTTCCAATGAGTCGCCGTCGACTTCCAGTGCTTCGCTCCATAACTCCCGAAGGGCCCTGCGACGCTCACCCGCGTTAGCGTGCTTGGACAGCGGGGTGTGCTGAGCAACCGCAGGTCTCCTTTGCCGCAGTGCGGGCAATGCTTTGCGCTCCAGTTTGCCTGTCTGTAGATTTATCGGGAGCGTCTCCAGTTCCATGAAGTGGCTGGGCACCATGTAGAGCGGCAGATGCCGTTCCAACAGAGCACGCAGGTCTCTGCTTGTGCCGCTCTTCCCATCGACCTTCCACGCCGCCTGCGGCCCCCGGGCGACGTAGGCCACGAGCCGCTTGTTGGCTTCGTGTTCGTTCTCGGCCAACACCGCTGCATCCGCCGCGCCACAGTGCTTGCGGAGGGTCTCCTCTATGGCGCTCAGGTAAACGGTGTAGCCCCTGATCTTGACCATCGAATCATTGCGGCCGATGATCGTCGTCAGACCCCGCCCATCAACCTCGGCCAGGTCTCCGGTGGCGTAATACCTCTCGCCGTTCCATCTGACGAACCTGTCGGCATCCAGGTCGGCCCTCTTCATATAGCCCCGGGCCAGTCCGCGACCGCCGATGAAGAGCTCTCCGACTCCGGTTGAAGCCAGATCGGACTGCCCCTCCGGGAGCACCCGGAGCTGCACTCCGTCCATTGCATAACCTACAGGGCACGCATCCCTGCCGTCCAGGCACAAGTCCGTGAGGTCAATGGTGCAAACGTCGTGGGTCTCACTGATGCTGTAGGTGTTGAACACCCGCGCCGAACCGGGTAGAACGTCCAAGGCCAGCTTCAGCAAGCTGGCCGGCACGACCTCGCCGTTCAGCCAGACCACACGCAGCGAGGACAGCCGGGTGCGCAACTGTTCTGGGCTTGCCGAATTCAACACCCCCTGCACCAGGGACGGAGTGAAGAGGACCTCGGCAATCCGGTGTTCTGCTATGAACCCGGTAAGCGCGCGCGGCGCGAACACCACATCATCGGGAATCACGTATACCGTTCCCCCCTTTAACAGTGGCCGGAGGAACTCCCAGGGAAAGAAGATATTGCAGGCGACCCTGTCCCCGGCGCTGTAGGAACTGAACCTGTACCTCGCCTGGTAGGATGAAATCAGAGCGCCATTGGTCTGCAGCACTCCCTTGGGTTGTCCTGTTGTGCCTGAGGTGTAGGGGAGGAAGGCCAGGTCGCCGGCGTCGACGCGAATCTCAGCGTTCGCGGGGGAGAGCGCTCTCCAGGACTGGTTGGAGTCGACGGGCAATAGGCGAGGCCCAGAGAATTTGCTCAGTCTGGGCAAGTGCCGCGCCTTGGTGACGACCAATTTGGGCTGCGATTCGGACAGCAATGTGCCAAGAAGGGAATCGGGGAGATCGAGGGCAATGGGCATGAAGGCCGCGCCGGCCTTTAATGCTCCGATGCTCGCGACGATGTACTCCGGGCAGGTCTCCATGCATATGCCCACCGGGTCATCGGTGGACACGCCGCAACGCTGAAGGTAGGCCCCCAAGGAATCCGTCGCCTGGTCCAGTTGTACGTAGGATGTCTGCTCGTCGCCGAAGACTATTGCCGGGTTGTTGGGAGTCTCCGCCGCTTGAGCCTTGAAAAGCTGACGTAAACCACTCTCTGCGGAGTTCATTTTGCCATCTCAAGCGAGCGCAAACGCAATCAAGCAAAGCGCCCGGTGTTTGTAAGTTTGTTAAAGGATAATGTTTGAGTTTACAAAAACCAGAGCGATTAGTAAACTACCAACTCAAAAGAATAATAATAATTCGTTGCAACGGAATCCGGCCCACGTCAAGGGTGTCCACTTGCAATTCGACTCGCTGGACTTTTACAAGGTGCACGCCCAGAGATACTCGCAGTTGTCTCACGAGTTCACCCATTCGGTGTACACCGGTTCCTCTCATCCGGCGCTGAAGGGAGACATGGACCTGCTGAATCGGGTTACCGAGCTGACCTGGGGGAAACGCGGCCTGGACGCAGGGTGGGGGGCGGGGGCCCGGGACGTTCACATGCTGCACACGCAGGGGTATGATGTCTACGGAATTGACGCGGTTGAGGAGAACATCAGCCTGGGGAGAGAGTTGCACCCGGAAATAGCGGACAAGCTCACCGTTGCCGGTCTGCGGGAGCCCCTGTCCTTTGGGTCGGGTTTCTTCGATTTCGTGCTATGCAACGCCGTGATACAGCATCTGACGCCCGAGGTCGCCGAAACTACGACGATACCTGAGCTGGCCAGGGTGCTTGCTCCCGGGGGAGCGCTGCAACTGATGTTCAAGACCGGCTCCGGAGTGGCTACCGTCAGTGACCAGGCCTACGGAGCGGACGGCGTGGACCGGTCGTTTCAGCTGTACGACGAGCACCGCTTGCTGAGCATCCTGGAGGACTGCGGGTGCTCTCTGGTGGAGCCGGAGGGGAGCGGGGACCTGGGTGGAATGCTCTATTTCAGCGACCCGAAGCCGATGCGCTACTGCGCCTTCTGGGTGAAGAAGAATTAGGCCTACCCGTTCACAAGGACAAGGGGCGAGCATCCAGGGTAGCCGGCCGTCTCTTGTATCTCGGCTGCGGACAAGCCCGCGATACCGGAGACACCTTTAAACCCGTTATTTCGTAGCTGATACAGTCTCATTGTGGTCCCTCCTAGTATTGCTAGGACCGAAGATCCGGTATAGTCCGGTAGAAATTGGTATACGGCCAAGGAGCTGCCGGATGGGCGTGAAGAAACAGCAGGCCCTGTCGGCAGCCTTCTTGCGGACCGCGGCGGTCCCCCGCATGTACGCCGACGGGAACGGCCTGAACCTGAAGGTCGAGGATTCCGGAGCCAAGCGCTGGGTGCAGCAGGCGGCCATCGGAGGCAGGCGCAGCGACATTTGCTTGGGCGGCCGACAACCAGCGGGCCATCCGGCAGGGTCGGGACTCGCCGGAGGAAAGGCATAATTGTTCTACCTCGTTAGTAAGACAGCTTCCTGGTCGGCTCCGACAAGGTCCTTGTTTCAATTCAATTCCATTTAGATGGAGGCAAAAAGTTGCAGTGCCCGCGCCTGTGAGTCTATATTTCTATATAGGCGCGAACCAGATCATCAGGCTCATGCTGAATTCACGAAGGCGGCTAGGTGAAAGAAGGTGCAATGGATTTTTACAAGGCTGAATACATCTGGATAGACGGGACGGAGCCGGTGTCCAAGCTCCGGTCCAAGGGCAATGTTATCCCCAATGGGCAGGAACCCCAGATATGGGGTTTCGACGGCTCAAGCACGAACCAGGCCGTCGGGGCTGATTCCGACTGTGTATTGAGACCGGTTTACAGCTGCGCGGACCCGATTCGCGGGGGTGGCAATAGGCTGGTGATGTGTGAGGTTTTGCTGCCTGACATGACGCCTCACCCCTCCAACACCAGGGCGGCGTGTGCATCCGCGGCGGAAAAATACGCCGATTTCGACACTTGGTTCGGTATCGAGCAGGAATACACTTTCTTCGACGGTACCAAGCCGTTGGGATGGCCTTCCAACGGCTTTCCTGCGCCGCAGGGCGGGTACTACTGCGGAGTGGGATCGGACGAGGTCTTTGGCCACCCCGTGGTAGAAGCCCATTTAGACGCCTGTCTCCGGGCAGGGCTGATGATTGCCGGCATTAACGGGGAAGTAATGCCGGCCCAGTGGGAGTTCCAGATTGGCCCGGTGGGCGCTCCTGAAGTAGCCGACCAGCTATGGATCGCCCGCTGGCTCCTGTACCGCATTGGAGAGGATATCCATATCGGGGAGGACGGCAGAGGAGTCAGCGCAACACTCGACCCCAAACCAGTCCAGGGTGACTGGAACGGCGCGGGCGCCCACTGTAACTTCTCGACCATGCAGATGCGCGGGAGCTACGAGCCTTGCGTGGCCGCCGCTGAGGCCCTCGGGGCCAACCACCAAGAGCACATTGCCAACTATGGCCATCGAATCGAAGAACGCTTGACCGGTCTCCACGAGACCTGCTCCTACAGGGAATTCAGGTATGGAGTGTCGGACGGGGGGCGTCCGTTCGAATCCCCTGGCAGGTCCATCGGGACGGCAAAGGGTATGTTGAGGACAGGCGGCCCAACGCCAATTGCGACCCGTACAAGGTGACGCGGCTGATACTGAATACCGTATGCGGGGCAGCCTCGTCCTAGCCGACCCGCAGAGAGGCCGAGATATGACCTCTGCGGAGATAATTTAAATGTAGGCGACGCACAGATACGAATGTATCGAGTGTTGGCAACCAGCAAAATTGGGACACTCTGAGACCCGAGAAATCAGTGGTCGGATTGAGGTCTCGTAAGCTCCCTGATGGCCTTGTTGTGCTGTCTTCGCCGTTGGATTGTTTGAGCCTGCACCTCCTTTCTGTGTCGTAGGATCTCCTGCCGCCTTCCCTTGAGGACGTCTGAGGGCGTCACGTTCCCCAGGGCCTTGTGATAGCGGCGGTGTAGTAGCTGACGAAGGCCACGATGGCCGCCTCCAGGTCTGAGGGCATCTCATACGGCAGTTGGTTCACGTCTCGCTTGAGGGTCTGGTGGCAGCGCTCCAGCTTGCCGTTGGTCTGGGGGTGGAAGGGCGTTGCCAGTATGTGCTT
Source organism: Dehalococcoidia bacterium (assembly GCA_965224415.1). GTDB lineage: Bacteria > Chloroflexota > Dehalococcoidia > Lucifugimonadales > JAGWBF01 > DAOUJI01. Next base: position 1,103,640 of record CBDCZB010000004.1, read on the forward strand.
GATGCCCACCATGCCCAGGCAGTCCCTGAAGGCCCTGGATACATAGCCGGGGCCGTTGTCGCTCAGCAGCCTAGTCCTGTCTTCTATCGGGACCTGGTCCATGCCGGTCCTGTCCACGGCCTCCTGGACACTTCTATGAGGGAGTCGGAGGTCATGTCCCTCTGAAGCCTGTGGGCCAGGATGAATCGTGAGTAGTCGTCCATGACGGTGACCAGGTAGTAGTAGCCCCAGCCCACCACCCTGAAGGAGGAGGCGTCGGTGGCCCACATCTGCTGGGGGCCGGTGGTCTTGCGATGGTACTCCTTACCCGCGGCCAGTCGCATCTCGGGTCTCTTCACCAGCCCCTCCCTGCGTAGGATGCGGTAGACCGTAGACTCAGATACGGAGAAGCCCATGTTGTCGGTGGTCCATGCGGCCAACTGCCGGCAACTCAGCTCCGGCATCTCCCTGGCTGCCGTCAGAACGGAATCTGTAGGCCGTCAGCGAAAATGGGACACAAGAGGAGGTAGAAAAACCCGAGAGATTTGAGGTGGGGTCAGCTCCCTGGATGAGGTAGAGCGCTTCAGATAGAGGAGCCAAAGATGTCCCAGACAGAAACAGGTAAAACAACGGCCGCTGATGAGCGTACAGAGGCGGCCAGGTCCTTCGTACGCACGGTTAAGGCTGCTACTAGGCGCAAGTACACCCCGGAAGAGAAGATTCGTATCGTGCTGGAAGGCTTCCGCCGCGAGGCCACCGTGAGTGACCTGTGCAGGCGGGAGGGAATCAAGCCTCACTCCTACTACTCCTGGACCAAGGAGTTCATGGAGGCTGGCAAGGAGAGGCTTACCCGCGACAGCGTGCGAGATGCTACCCGGCAGGAGGTCCATCAGCTCAAGCGGGAGAACGGGGAGCTAAAGCAGTTGGTCGCCGATCTGTCCCTTGAGGTCTATCGTCTCAAAAAAACGTCCATACCAATGCCTCAGGGCGCCGGCGGCATCAGCGGATGAGTGGCGCAGAGAAGGCGGAGGCGCTGGACAAGATGGCTTCATCCGGCCTCCCTAAACGCAGGGCCCTCGGTGAATTGGGAGTCCCCAGGAGCACATACTGCCGGTGGCTG
>CBDCZB010000005.1:0-633572 GCA_965224415.1 Dehalococcoidia bacterium
CAATGCTGTCGACTGGGTCATGTCTCACTCCATGTTCTGTTGTAGATAACGGTCGGCGCCTAGTACTGAACCAAATCAGGATTGGCAGGGATAGAGGCGATGGAGTTTGCGTCTGGCGTCTTGGGCAGTGAACCGCCAGTTAATGGTAGCTCCTATCGCGTTCCGCTCTGACACGCAGGCGCTGACGGCTCTTTCCAGGCTGTCCTCATCTCCGTTGCGTCCGCGCAGGCAGGCCCGGGCCAGCACGCTGAACTCGATCTCCGCCATATTCAGCCAGCTTCCGTGCTTGGGAGTGTGGTGCAACTCCAGCCGCTTGGCGATGCGCCGGGCCTCGGCCGCCGGGAAAGTCTCGTAAAGCGAGGCCATCCGATGCGTGTTCAGATTGTCGAGAACCAGCCGAATCACCGGGACATCGGGGTAGGCCTCATCCACCAGCCACCGCATCTGCTGAGCGAAGTCCTGCATGGTGCGTTGCCGGGTTATCGCCACGTGGCGCCAGCCCCGGCGAGGCTCACAGGTGAGGAACAGGTTGCGCGTCCCTCCCCGCTGGTATTCGTAGTCCTCACGCCTCGGCCTCCCAGGCTTTGCCGGCAGCGGTTCCCTCACGTCGGCCAGCAACTGGGTGGAGGTCTCGTCAAAGCAGACCACCGGCCTCTGCGGATCGTAGGGCTCGGCGTAGAGATCCAGCACGTCCTCCATGGCCGCCACGAACTCTCCACCTACCTTGGGGATGCACCATTGTTTCTTGAGCCACGGCTTGAGCGTGTTTTTTTTAGCCGCAGGCGGACCGTCTCGGGAGATAAAGACTCCACCAATCCCAACTCCACCACCTTGCCCGCCAGGGCCCGCATGGTCCAGTGGTCATGACCGTCGGGCACCGGGCTGCAGGCCAAGGCTATCAGGTGGGCCTCCACCCTTTCATCCACCTTTCTGGGCCGGTTGACCTGGTTATGGTGCCTCAGCACCTCGTCCAGTCCTTCCTCGGCATACCGCCGCTTGGTGCGGAACACGGTCCGCTCCGACACGTCCAGTGCGGTGGCCACCTGGGGGGCGGTCCAGCCCTCATCTATCTTGATCAGGATGCGGGCCCGGGTAATCGCCTGTGCGGAACTCCTCCCAGCCCTGATCATCTTCCTGAGCCGTCCCTTTTCCTGTGTTGCCAGCCGGACTCCGTACTTCTCCTGCACCATGACCACCTCACATCCCACAACCCTTCGTCTATCCCCAAGGTAGCATCCTGTCTGGGCTCACGTACTAACTGACAATGCCAGATTGGCCGAATACTAGTTTAGTCGTAGGGTTGTAGCTGTATTTCGTGGAGGGCAGGAATGACCTCCACGGCCAGCAGCTCGATGGAGCGCATCACGTCGCTGTGGGGCATGGCCCCTTCGTTGCCGTAGATGTGCAGGTAGCCGGGGTTCAGCCTATCAATTACGTTGCTCAGCCTTCTGATGACCTCGTCTGGCGTGCCCACGATGATGTTGTCCGCCTCTTGAAGTTCCTCGTAGCTCATCTTCTTGCCGAAAGAAGAGGCTCCAGGGAGAGTCTTCTGAAGGCTGAAGGCCTGCCGGGACTGGTACCCTGGAGGGTCGTTGTGTTCCCTGGGACCTTTCTGGCGGTGGTCGTCGGTCCACATGAACTGTCGGCCCACCTCTTCGGCTTTTTCCTTAGTGTCTGCAACAAACACCTTGAGAAGGTATCCGAAGTGTTCGGGCTGCGCCTGGAAACCGGCCTCTCGGGCGGTGTCGATGTAGACCTGGCGTAGGAACTGGGTGTGGTGCAGCAGCGAGCCCAGGTTCATGTAGGGAATCTTGTGGCTGGCGGCCCATACGACGCTCTCCGGGCTGGAGAACCCGGGGAACCAGACCTCCGGATGGGGCTTTTGCACGGGCAGCACCCAGGGGTTCACGGTGCGGTAGTGGAAGTATTTTCCCTCGTACCTGAAGGGTCCGGGGCGGGTCCAGCACTGGAGAATCAGGTCGTGGGCTTCCTCGAACCGCTCACGGTTTTCGGTGGGGTCGATCCCGCCCTGCAAGCTCTCCACAGCCGTCCCCCGGACGAACCCCGATATGATGCGCCCGTTGGAATAGCAGTCCAACATCGCTATCTCTTCCGCCATCTTGATGGGGTCGTTGATGGCGATTACGTTCCCCAGGATAGCGATGCGCCCCCTCTTGGTGATCTTGGTGATAACCGCGGCGTCAAGGTTGACCGACGGTTTCATGCACCAGTATGAAGAGTGGTGCTCGTTGGACATGATTCCGTCGAAGCCCATCTCGTCGGCGTGGGCGTACTGCTCGTGGTATTGGTTGTACAGGACCACAGCTTTCTGGGGGTCGAAATGGGTGTTGGGGAAGCCCAGGCGTCCTGAGTCGTATTTCTCCAGGTCCTCATTGGTGACATGGCCATAGGGTTGCTCAGAGAACCAGAAGACCTCAATCTTGTCCTTCATCAGACCCTCCTTTGGCAGGGAATCGTCTGGGCGGTGAACTCGCGGCACCTTGCGTCGTATTTACCGATTGAATATTACTCGTGATTGCCCGTCATTACAATCCAACCGCCAGCGCCGGACAGTCACTCCGAGCAGGCGGCCGTACAAACCTTGACTATGTGGAGGGTTATCGGCTACATTCTGGACAACATAGGTACGTTGAAGGGAAACTGTCATGCCGATTTATGAGTATGCATGCCCCACGTGTGAGTACAAGTTCGACAAGCTGCAACCCATGAGTGAAACCGGGGCCGATTGCCCGCGCTGCAGCCAACCAGCCAAGCGGGCCATCTCCCTGTTCGCGTCGGTGGTGGCGGGATCGGGGCCGGGGGACTTCGACTCATGCGGGCCGATGGGCGGCATGGACATGGGAGCAGGCGGCTGTGGAAGCGCCTGCGGCTGCGCCCACTAGCCACACGCGATACTTTTCGAGCTAGTAGATCCCAGGTCGCCCCGCCGGCGGCGTTCATCAGCCGTCAAGGGCGGATGGGCAAACAACCGCATGTGGATTCCGGCCTTGGCTGGAATGACGGATAAACAGAAACCCCTCGTCACTGCGCTACGGCGTCGTGACGAGGGGCGTTTTGTTAACTATGCGTTGGGGTCGCCGTTGCTCCAGAGGGCCTCCAGCACCTTACCAGGGGACATGGGAAGGGATCTCATCCGGATTCCCACAGCGTCGTAGATCGCGTTGGACAGTGCAGCCATAGGCGGCACTATCGGCACTTCGCCCACTCCTCGTACACCATAGGGGTGTCCGTCGTTGGGGACTTCCACGATGACCGTGTCGATCATGGGCAGGTCCAGGCTGGTGGGCATCCTGTAGTCCAGGAAGCTGGAGTTCATCAGCTCGCCCTTGTCGCTCATGTAATACTCTTCGTTGAGCGCCCAGCCGATGCCCTGGACTGCTCCACCCTGCATCTGGCCCTCTACATAGGAGGGGTGGATAGCCTTACCAACGTCCTGCAACGCCGTGTAGCGGAGGATGTCCACCTTGCCAGTGTCCGGGTCCACCTCCACGTCGACTATGTGCAACGCGAAAGCGTTTCCGACCCTGCGTGGTGACACGTTCGCCCGCCCGACGATGGGACCTCCCGTGGCGTTGAGCCGGGCCGACAACTGGCTGAAGGTAAGCTTCAGTTCCGAGTCCGACTTGTGGGAAATGAGCCCGTCGGAGTCCGAGTATTCCACGTCATCCGTGGACACGTCCCAGATTTTGGCTGCACGCTCTATCATCTGGCGTTTCACGTCCAGGGCGGCCTCATAGCAGGCCCAGCCGGTCTTGAAGGCGACGCCGCTGCCTCCGGTGGTGGATGTGAACCCGACAGTGTCAGTGTCCCCAACCTGGGGCTTGACGTCTTCCGCCCCTATTCCCAGGACCTCGGCCACGTGCATGGCCGCTACCGCCCGGCTGCCGCCGATATCAGGGGACCCTTCGACCAAGCTGACGGTGCCGTCGGCGTTAACGCTGGCCGTGGCGCTGGCGGGGCCAGTCCCGTTGAACCAGAAACCTGTGGCTATTCCCCGGCCCCGATTGGGGCCTTCCAGCTTGGACTTGTAGTGGTCATGCTCCTTGGCGGCTTCCACCATCTCCAGGAACCCGATTCTTCCGAATTGGGGGCCGGTCACCCAGCGGGTGCCTTGCTTGGAGCCGTTAAGGGTCCTGAACTCCAGCTTGTCCATGCCGAGCTGTTCGCATATCTCGTCTACCACCGATTCCATGGCGAACGCCGCAGCCGGAGAGCCGGGAGCGCGGTAGGCGGCCGTCTTGGGTTTGTTCAACAGCACGTCGGCTCCGTGGACCCGGGCGTTGGGGATGTCGTACATGGCGTAGATGCACATCGCCCCGATCCCTACAGGTGAGCCGGGGAACGCGCCAGCCTCATAGGCCAGGTAGGAGTCAGCGGCGATGATTTTGCCCTGTTTGGTGACTCCCAACTTGACCTTCATGTATCCGCCGGAGGTTGGCCCGGTTCCCTCGAACACTTCCGTCCGGTTCATCGTTATCTTGACCGGGTGGCCCGTCTTTTTGGAAAGAGTCGCCGCAACAGGCTCCAGGTATACCAGGGTCTTGCCTCCGAATCCTCCGCCAATCTCCATGGGGATGACCTTGACCTTGGACACGGGGATGTTTAGCAGTTGTGCAGTTTGCTCGCGCACTGCGAAGTGTCCCTGGGTTGAACACCAGACAGTCAGGTTGTCGTCAGCGCCCCAGTGGACTGTGGTAGTCTGCGGCTCGATATAACCCTGGTGCACCGAGGCGGTGTCGAACTCCCTTTCCACCACAATGTCGGCTTCCTTGAACCCCTGCTCAACGTCGCCAATTTCGTATTCGAAATCGTTGGCCACGTTGGTGGCGTCGGAGCCGTCGTCGTCACGATACCCGCCCATGCGCAGGGCCGGGTTGTTCAGGTTGGCCAGCTTCTCGTGGAGTATGGGCGCGCCCTCAGCCATAGCGCTGATGACGTCCACCACAGACGGCAGGACTTCATACTCGACCTCGATGGCCGACAGGGCCTCCTCGGCTTCATGGGCGCTGGACGCCGCCACGGCCGCCACAGCATGGCCTTTGTAGAGGACCTTGTCTTTGGCCAGACAGTTGTTGCTCAGGAACAGGGGATTATGCATGGCGCCTTCTCCCAGGTCCACGACCTTGCCGGAAGGCTGGGGAAGGTCCTTTGAGGTCACCACCGCCCGTACGCCGGGCATCGCGAGGGCCTTGGAATAGTCTATGGCCTTGATGCGGGCGTGAGCGTGGGGGCTCCTGAGCACCTTGGCGTGGATCAGGTCCGGGAGGCTGATGTCCGCCCCATACCTGGCCCTGCCGGTAACCTTGTCGGTCCCGTCGTGGCGAATGGGCCTGCTGCCCACCACCCTATACTCGGTGTTTGAGAGCACAATGTTAGAAGTCATTACCGCCTCACTTTCCTGTCTTTCCGGCGGATGCCGGAATCCAGATTCCCTACTATGACAGAGGAGGCCTGTCGGTTCAGACAGACCTCCCATATCCTATCGCTTATGTCATCCCGTCGATGAAACTTACTCACTCGCCTTTACCCTCACTGGCCCCGTCCACCCCCATCTCAATCTTCCCCGTCAATGGGAAGGAGGTTTGGCTGAGGGCAGGCTAGCTTCCAGCTTTAATCTTGTCGCGCGCGTCCATCACCGCACGGATTATCTTGTCGTAGCCCGTGCAGCGGCAAAGGTTTCCGGCCAGCCAGTGGCGTATCCGACCTTCGTCCGGGTCCGGCTCAGAGTCGAGCAGGGCCTTGGAGGCCACGATGAAGCCGGGCGTGCAGATGCCGCACTGGAGCGCAGCGTTTTCCAGGAAGGCGGTCTGCACTGGGTGCAGGCCGTCCACACTGGCTATGCCTTCGATGGTGGTGATGTCCTTGCCCTGGGCTTCGACGGCCAGCACAAGGCATGAAGTTACGATGCGATCGTCCCACATGACAGTGCAGGCGCCACAGTTGCCGTCGTTGCACCCTTCTTTGGTGCCGGTCATGCCTAGAACATCCCTAAGGACTTCCAGGAGGCTTTGCCGGGCCTCGCACAGGAAGTCTACGTCTTCGCCGTTTATCCTGGTCTGGATGTGTATCTTTCCGGCCATCCTAAGCCTCCTTAGCTCGGTCTACGGCGCCCCTGAGGGTGCGACGGGTCAACACTCCCACGAGGTGCTTACGTTGTTTGATGGTGCCCCGCATGTCGTTGATGGGTTTAGCCGCTTCCATTGCCGCTTCCGCAGCGGCCTCAAAGCTGGCGTCGCTGGCTTCCTTGCCCACCAGGGCGTCGCCCGCCTCCTTGACGAAGAGGGGCGTGGGGGCCACTGACGCCAGGGCGACCCTGGCTGACGTTATGGTCTTCTTGTCCGAGTCCAACACCACCGACGAGCCCACTCCGGCTATGGCGATGTCCATTTCGTTCCGGGGTATGAACCGCAGGTAGTGGGCCCCTGCGTTGCCGGCGGGAGTCGGCATCTTGATAGACACCAGTATCTCGCCGTCATTAAGCGTGTTCTGGCCTGGCGCGGTGCAGAAGTCTTCCACGGCTATTTCCCGTGTGCCATTGGGTCCGACGACCACGGCCACGGCTCCCAGCATAATCAGGGGCGGAATGGCGTCTGCGCTGGGCGCCGCGTTGCACAGATTGCCGCCGATGCTGGCCCGGCCCTGTATCTGGATGCCTCCGATCATAGCGGCGGCGTCTATCAGGCCCGGGTACAACCTGTTCACCGTGTCATCCTGGTATATGCGGTAGCAGGGAGTGGCGGCGCCTACGGTAAGACCGCTCTCCGGGTTGTAGTCCAATGCGTTCGCATCGGGTATGTCTTTGACATCCACTACAAGCTCGGCGCTTCTGCGCCCGACACGCAACTGGACCAACAAGTCGGTCCCTCCGGCCAGAGCGCGGGCTTGGCCGCCCTTCTCTGCCATCAAAGCTACAGCTTCGTCCACAGTTCTTGCGGATTTGAACTCGAAGTCTCGCAAGGGTTCACCTCCTCTTAAGCGGGCGTGGGCATTCTCCGGTAAGGACATCCGATCGAGGGACGCCGCCCGGAACCGGTGCGGCCCTTGCATGATAATTACCTGTCCTTGACGTGTCAATTTGCACCGCACGTCCAGGGTTTGCAAGAAGCCGCAGGGAGTATACCAAAAATCCGGCTCTTGGAAAACGTGGTGTCCCGGTTGAGAGACTAGATGCCCACGAACGCATTACAAGCAGAACACTCTTGGCAACGCCGCCTGTGCTGTCGGCGTTCGCCGCCGAGCTATCGCCATTCGACACCGTCTCCCGTTTGCTGAGTGGCCCAGTTTCAGGCGGCTCACCGATCGCGGATCGGTTCCTTGATGGTCGAGCTTCCGCGGAGGCTAGGCGCTGCCGGGCAAGTGCTCGTTCATGATTTGCACGAAGCGCCCCACAAAATCACCTTTGTACAGCCGGGCCAATTCGGCCATAACCGCCTCCCAGGTAACCGGCGCTGCCCCAGCCTGGACCATCCGCTGCATAGCGCGCTCATGAGCATCCACGCTGGTCCCACCGGAAGCGTCGGAGACCGCATACACGTCGTACCCGTCCATCAGAAGGTCCAGAGCAGGGAACACTAGTATTCGGCCAATCTGGCATTGTCAGTTAGTACGTGAGCCCAGACAGGATGCTACCTTGGGGATAGACGAAGGGTTGTGGGATGTGAGGTGGTCATGGTGCAGGAGAAGTACGGAGTCCGGCTGGCAACACAGGAAAAGGGACGGCTCAGGAAGATGATCAGGGCTGGGAGGAGTTCCGCACAGGCGATTACCCGGGCCCGCATCCTGATCAAGATAGATGAGGGCTGGACCGCCCCCCAGGTGGCCACCGCACTGGACGTGTCGGAGCGGACCGTGTTCCGCACCAAGCGGCGGTATGCCGAGGAAGGACTGGACGAGGTGCTGAGGCACCATAACCAGGTCAACCGGCCCAGAAAGGTGGATGAAAGGGTGGAGGCCCACCTGATAGCCTTGGCCTGCAGCCCGGTGCCCGACGGTCATGACCACTGGACCATGCGGGCCCTGGCGGGCAAGGTGGTGGAGTTGGGATTGGTGGAGTCTTTATCTCCCGAGACGGTCCGCCTGCGGCTAAAAAAAACACGCTCAAGCCGTGGCTCAAGAAACAATGGTGCATCCCCAAGGTAGGTGGAGAGTTCGTGGCGGCCATGGAGGACGTGCTGGATCTCTACGCCGAGCCCTACGATCCGCAGAGGCCGGTGGTCTGCTTTGACGAGACCTCCACCCAGTTGCTGGCCGACGTGAGGGAACCGCTGCCGGCAAAGCCTGGGAGGCCGAGGCGTGAGGACTACAAATACCAGCGGGGAGGGACGCGCAACCTGTTCCTCACCTGTGAGCCTCGCCGGGGCTGGCGCCACGTGGCGATAACCCGGCAACGCACCATGCAGGACTTCGCTCAGCAGATGCGGTGGCTGGTGGATGAGGCCTACCCCGATGTCCCGGTGATTCGGCTGGTTCTCGACAATCTGAACACGCATCGGATGGCCTCGCTTTACGAGACTTTCCCGGCGGCCGAGGCCCGGCGCATCGCCAAGCGGCTGGAGTTGCACCACACTCCCAAGCACGGAAGCTGGCTGAATATGGCGGAGATCGAGTTCAGCGTGCTGGCCCGGGCCTGCCTGCGCGGACGCAACGGAGATGAGGACAGCCTGGAAAGAGCCGTCAGCGCCTGCGTGTCAGAGCGGAACGCGATAGGAGCTACCATTAACTGGCGGTTCACTGCCCAAGACGCCAGACGCAAACTCCATCGCCTCTATCCCTGCCAATCCTGATTTGGTTCAGTACTAGGCAGACTTCGGTCCACAACGCGGCAATGATCAGCTTCCTGCGGCCAGTGGCCTCAACGGCAGAGCGGAACGCCTCTTCTTCCCAGGCGTTGACTGCCTTACGGTCGATGGCTATAACGTCCGGCAGCAGCTTCCGGAGCTCCTCAACGGTGTCTCCCTGATAACCCGCGCCGACACCTATGGTGGAAAGGACGATCGGTAAGTCGAACATTGTCGCCGCTTTGGTGAGGGCGGCCACGTTATTTAGCAGGACCCGGCGGTCGATGGACTTGGTCCCATCGATCAGGGACGGCTGAAAGTCGATCAGAATGAGGGCAGCGTTCTCCGGGGTTAGCAAATGATCGGTAGCTGGGTCTCGCTTTGTTTGGTTCGTCATCTTCAGCGCTCCTATCTGAATTGGCTGTTGTCGGTGTTGTATTCGTGCCTTGGGCCAAGGACTCGGACGGTCATCCGCATTCACTGGCAGTCAGTTTCTTCCTCCCTGTGTACGGCGGTTTGGGCGTTCCTCAGCATTCGCTCTACCGTTAGAATCATGACCTCTTGCTCTTCCTCTGAGATGCCTGCCAGAAATTTGGCGTTATTGGCCTGTACACACTTGGCCAACTCCGGCACCAGGCTCCTCCCCGCTTCCGTCAAGTCCAGCCTCACTAAGCGGCGGTCCCGAGACTGGCGCCGCCTTCGGATGAGTCCTTTCGCCACCAATTTGGCCACCTGCCGACTTATGGCTGCGGCATCAATCGGAATGACTCGTGACAGACCAGTCAGAGTGTTCGCTTCCCTCCTGTAGCACATCTCGAGGATAGCCCACTGGACAGGGCTAACGTCGAACGGCGCCAGCTCCTGCCCCAACCCCTTTCGCATCGACGATGCCAGGCTGCCTACCCAATAACCGAGTCCACCGTGTACTTGTTCTTCGGATTCGGGTGCCATGTTGGATATTTTACTTGCCATATCATTCTTTGTCAAATCAACTATTAAATTATCAAACAACGTCCAAGCCAAATTGGACTCTCGTTAACCATCAGCGACGGGACCTCGGCAGTTCCTCGGCAGCCCTCCGCTAATTAAGACCACCCACTGAAAGACTTCCGTGAAGGCGCCCTTATGGCCGCCAACCTAGGGGACGACGCTGACACCACCGCCGCAATCTACGGCCAGATCGCAGGGGCCTATTACGGAGTAGAAGCCATACCGCTCGAATGGCGGGCACGGCTCACAATGGCGTCGGAAATCACGGCCATAGCGGACAGCCTCTACGACCACGCGCGGCGGTCCTTGGAAAGCCGATGTTAAGGTGGCGAGGTCCAGGTGTCCAAGTTCCAGCGGAGGCCGGTTGCAAGGATGTCGCCCTGAATCTTGACCTTGTGCCGAAGACTGCCAATTAGGTCGGCGCTGCCTGAGTCGTAGGGCACGACCCTGGCGATAGGCTTGCCGTCCTTGGTTATGATTAACCCGTCGGCGGCTAGCCCGTCCAACAGGGCCATACATCGTTCCTGAAATGTTTCGGCTTCAATCGTATTCATCGTGCCACTCCGGTTTGCCTGCTCCCATTATACGCCGTCACGCGCCTAATCCGAGTTCCTATGCTCAAACTTGATGTGACGCCCGCTATATGGCTGCCCGCAGGCAAGCGGCTTAGACCCGCTAGCGGATTCCCTTGGCGTATAGGCGTGGGAGCGCTAGAATAGGTCGTAATCAGGCCGGAAACGGCGCTTCCAACTAGCCAGAGGTCGAAATGCCGCCCACCATCGAACTATACGACACCACCTTAAGGGACGGCGCCCAGTACGAGGGCATCTCCCTGTCCGTTGACGACAAGCTGGGCATAGCTCACAAGCTTGACGAGTTGGGAATCCACTACATCGAAGGGGGTTGGCCAGGTTCCAACCCCAAGGACGCCGAGTTTTTCGAGCAGGCCCACAACCTGAAGCTGAGCAACGCTGTCCTAACCGCCTTTGGCGCTACCCGTAAGGCCAACATAACCCCAGACCAGGACGACAACCTCCGGGCATTACTGGACGCCGGCACGTCAGTGGTAACCCTGGTGGGAAAGTCTTGGGACCTGCACGTCCACGAGATACTCAACACGTCCCTAGAGGAAAACCTGGCGATGGTGCGGGACTCCATATCCTACCTGGCAGAGCAGGGCAAGCGGGTCTTCTTCGACGCCGAGCACTTCTTCGACGGCTACAAAGCCAACGAGCCTTACGCGATGGCGGTGGTCAACTCTGCTGTGGAAGCCGGGGCCGAGTCGGTGGTGCTGTGCGACACCAACGGAGGCACGCTCCCCAGCGAGATCGTACGCATCGTCGGCAGGGTGAGGGAGACTACCCGTTCGACAGGCTCAGGGCAGGCCCCGGTGGTCCTGGGCATACACACCCACAACGACTCTGATACAGCCGTGGCGGGAGCTTTGGCCGCGATTGAGGCGGGGGTGACACAGGTCCAGGGAACCATCAACGGGTACGGCGAACGGTGCGGCAACGCCAACCTGCTGTCCATTGTCGCGAACCTGAAGGCCAAGTTGGGCTTCGACTGCGTCACCGACGAGCAGCTGGAGTCTCTGACTGAAGTGAGCAAGTATGTCGCCGAGGTGGCCAACATGCCCCACCTTTCGGCCCACCCCTACGTAGGAGTGAGCGCCTTCGCCCACAAGGGCGGCCTCCATGCTCAGGCAGTGGCCAAGGTTGACCATAGCTATCAGCACATCGACCCCCACACCGTGGGCAACGCGAAGCGGGTCCTGGTCTCGGAACTGTCCGGCAGAAGCAACATCCTGTATAAGATCAAAGAGTTGGGCATGGGTGTCGAGGTTGACCAGCAAACGGCCCGGCGGCTCCTCGAAGAAGTCAAACTTCTGGAGAGCAAGGGCTTCCAGTACGAGGGGGCGGAGGCCTCCTTCGAGTTGCTGGTCAGGAGGATGTCTCCGGACTTCACGCCTCCCTTCCAACTGGTGGACTTCATGACCATGATCGAAGGCCGCGGCAACGTCAACAGCCACGGCGATATAAAGGCCCAGGTCATGCTCAAGGTGAAGGTGGGCGACGAAGTGATGCACACCGCCGCCGACGGAGTCGGGCCCGTCAACGCCCTCGACCACGCCTTGAGGAAGGCGCTGCTCCGGTTCTACCCCAACCTGGAGGCGGTGCGGCTAATTGACTACAAAGTGCGGGTCGTAGAGCAGGAGCAGGGGACCGAGGGCGTCGTAAGGGTCTTAATCGACTCCACCGACGGCCACCGCCACTGGAGCACGGTGGGGGCCTCGGAGAACATCATCGAGGCGAGTTGGATGGCCCTTTCGGACAGCTTCGAATACTGGCTCGTGAGGAACGGCCAAGCCCTCGCCAAGCCTGCCTAGCGGCCCGGGACAGTTATTCATGGAATTCGACTCCTGGTTTCAATGCAGCCTCGGATGCCCCGGACGTTACCGTCTGACGGAGATCATCTATCGCTGTCCCCATTGTCAGGGTCTGCTGGAAGTCGCCCACGACCTTGAGAAGCTTCGCCAGCGCAGTCCCCAAGAGTGGAAGACCCTCTTCGACGACCGCTATATGAGGACCAAGTTCCCCTATGGCAGCGGCGTCTGGGGCAAGAAGGAGTGGGTCTACCCGGGCCTCGACGACAACAACGTAGTCTCCATATATGAGGGAGGCACCAACCTCTTCTGGGCCGAACGGTTTGGCCATGCGCTGGGCCTGGAGGACCTGTGGGTCAAGCAGTGCGGAAGCTCCCACTCAGGCTCGTTCAAGGACCTCGGCGTGACGGTCCTGGTGTCGGCGGTAAAGGAACTCATCAGCCGGGGGGCGGACGTGGAGGCGGTGATTTGCGCCTCCACCGGAGACACTTCGTCGTCGGTGTCGGCTTATTGCGCCGCCGCCGGAATTCCGGCGGTGGTCATCCTTCCCAGAGACAAGGTCTCGCCCGCCCAGCTTATCCAACCCATCGCCAACGGAGCCATCACCCTGGCCCTGGACACCGACTTCGACGGCTGCATGGCCATCGTGCAGAAGCTCAGCGAAGACCGTAGGTTCTACCTGGCCAACTCCATGAACTCGCTGCGCATCGAAGGGCAGAAGACCATCTCAGTGGAGATGGTGCAGCAGTTCGATTGGGAGGTCCCCGACTGGGTAATCATCCCCGGCGGCAACCTGGGGAACACAGCGGCGATAGGCATGGGGTTCCTTATGTTGCGGGACCTGGGGCTGATAGACAGGCTGCCCCGAATCGTATGCGCGCAGGCGGCCAACGCCAATCCCTTGTACCTGAGCTACCTCACAGGGTTCGAGGAGTACAACCCCGTCGTGGCCCAACCCACAGCGGCCAACGCCATCCAAATCGGCAACCCGGTGAACGTGTCCAAGGCTATACGGATTCTGAAGCAGTTCGACGGCGTGGTGGAGCAGGCCACCGAGGACGAGTTGGCCCACGCCTCGGCGCTGGCGGACACAACGGGACTCTTCACCTGTCCCCACACAGGAGTGGCCCTGGCGGCGCTCATAAAGTTGGCGGAGCGGGGCGAAATCGGTCCCAACGAGCGAACCATCGTGGTGTCGACAGCCACGGGGCTAAAGTTCGTGGACTTCAAGAGGGGCTACCATGAAGGCCTGTTGGCCGGAGTGGACCCCAAGCTGGCTTTCAAGCCCATCGAGTTGCCCAACGACTACAATGCTGTGGTCAACGCCGTCTCCCGCGCTGCCGAAAAAGCCGGACGCTAGCCCAGCCGCCTATTCCCGCGGCACGTTGGACGTGACGCCCTCCGCCTCCATCGCCGCAAACTCGTCCTCAGAAAGCCCCAGCAGTTCCCTGAACACGTAGTCGTTGTGCTGCCCGAGCAGAGGCGCTGGGCTGGACACGCCACCGGGGGTCTTGCTGAGTTCCCAGAACCGGCCCAGCATCGGGAAAGTTCCGGCCTCTGGATGAGTAACGTCGACTAGGAACTCGCGCGCTTTCAGTTGTGGATCAGCGCCCAGCTCAGCCACCGACGCGACTTGGCCGGCCGGAACTCCCGCTTCTTGTAGCTGTTTGGCCACGTCGATGTGGTCCAGGTCTTTGGTCCAATCCGATATGAGCGGGTCCAGCTCTGCCTGGTTCTTCCAACGGCTAAGAGAGTCGGCGAAACGCAGGTCTGCGGCCCACTCTTCATGGCCCGCCACCCGGCAGAGCACTTCCCACTGTGTATCGTTCCCTACGGCTATGGCCACCCACTTATCGTCTCCACGGCAAGGGTAGCAGTTGTGGGGCGCTCGGAAGACGTGCTTGTTGCCCCTCTGAGACTGGACCCGTCCGTTCATGGAGTAGTCCATTATCGTTTCGCCAAAGAACCTGATAGCCGCTTCCTGCTGGGCGAGGTCGATGTACTGGCCCTTGCCGGTGCGTCTCCGGTGGTGGAGGGCCGCCAGAACGGCGCCGAGGCCGCTCAATCCGCCGACGGGGTCGGTGTAGGCCCCGATGTACTGGGGACCCCGGTCCTCGTACCCCGAAATTCCCACCAGGCCCGACATTGGAGAGAGATTCGATCCCTGGCCCAGGTAGTCCTTGTGGGGGCCCGTGGCGCCGAACGCGGGCAGGGAGAGCATGATTATGTCGTCCTTGACCTCCCTGAGACTATGGTAGCCCAGCCCCAGGCCCGGCATGACCCTGGCAGAGAAGTTTTCGACTACCACGTCCCCTATGGCTACAAGCCGCTTGAAGACATTCTTTCCCTGCTCCGTAGTCAGGTCCAGCGTCACGCCCATCTTGGAGCGGTTGCGCGAGTTGAATGCGCCGCGCCGGTTGTAGGGGCGTTCTCCCCGTTCTCCTCCAGGGAGGGAACCATAGCGGCGGGTGTTGTCCACGCGACGGGCCGACTCGACCTTTATCACCTGGGCTCCCATGTCGCCCATCGCCTTGGTCGCGAAGGGTCCAGCCCATATCTGGGAACAGTCGATGACCCGTATGCCTTCCAGCGGCTTTGCCGGCATTGGTTCCCCGTCCTTATCCTAGATGACCCCTGCGTTTCTCAGCTTGACCAAGTCCTCTTTCGAGTATCCCAAGCGGCCACAGTAGACCTCAACGTTGTGCTCACCCAACAGTGGCGCCCTGCCGGGCTGCCAGGGAGTCTCGCTCATGATGAAGGGAGCGCCAGGATAGGTGAGAGGCCCGGCCTCTGGATGGTCGGCCTCCACCCAGTATCCCCGCTCCTTCAGGTGGACTGAGGCGGCCAGGTCGGCTGCCGTGGCGTTGAAGCCGAATGGGAGGCGACTCTGCTGGGCCTCGTCGTATGCCTCGGCCTTGGTGCGGGCCGAGGTCCAGCGGCTGAAGAGAAGCCTGATGTCTTGCTCGTGGGCGACTCTGCCCTCGGGAGTCGCAAAGCGGGGGTCTTCCAGGTCGGGGTCCTGCATGAGGCCCAGAAGCCTGTTCCACGAAGTCAGGTTGGCGATGGGCAGGGCTACGTTGATGGAGCCGTCCTTGGTGGGGAACGACCCGAAATCGCCAATATACCAGCCGTGGCCTGAGCGGTTGGCCCTGGCGGGAAGGGTCCCGTCGTAGAGGTAGTTGGAGAAGCCCACTTCCGTCAGGGATGCGAGACATTCCTGCACTGATACGTCTACGTGCTGCCCTTCTCCCGAAACGTCTCTGTAGGCCAGCGCCACCATAGACGCCACAAAGGTCTGGCAGCCGGTGTGGTAGCGGCTCATCCAGCCTCCTGTCTTCACAGGTTCCCTGTCCGCGTCTCCCAAGTGGTGGATGTTGGCCGCCGTGGCCAACCCAATCAGGTCAGTGTCCAGCCAGTCCCTATGAGGCCCCGTCTGGCCGTATGGAGTGAGGGAGGTCATCACGAGGGCAGGGTTCAACTCCGCAAGCTCCTCGTAGCTAAGCCCCCAAGCCTCCATCGTGCCGGGCGCGAAGGTCTCTATGAGAAAGTCGGCTTGCTTGACCAGCTCTCGGAGGATTTTCTGGCCAGTGGCCGTATCAAATTCAAGCGTGACGCCCTTCTTGCCCATGTTGAGGTACAGAAAGGCCCCGCTCTTTTCGGGGTGAGGCTCGTCGTTGGGAAAGGGCCCCAGCGACCGGGTGCAGTCGCCCTGCCCCGGAGGCTCGACTTTGATTACCTCGGCGCCCAGTCCGGCAAAAAAGGCCGTAGCATAGGGGCCGCCGAACCCCTGAGTCAAGTCGATTACAACCATATCCTGGAGGGCCTGCTCCGGCATCAGCGGCCCTTCCAGACGGGAGGCCGCTTTTCGACGAAGGCTCTTGCGCCCTCCGCCCGGTCTTCGCTGGCATAAACGTCAGGGCCGACGTTTAGAAGCATGGCGTCGCGTATGGTGAGGCCTGCCCCCTTGTAGGAGTTCTCCTTGGTTCTCCTGACCGAAAGGGGGGCGCACTTCATAACGCGTTCCGCCATCTCGACGGCGGCGTCCATCAGTTGCTCTCTTGGGACGATTTGGTTGATTAGCCCGTATCGCTTCAACTCTTGCAGGTCATAGGGTTCGGCGGTAAAGAGCATCTCGTTGGCGATTGCGTGGGGAAGGCGCCGGGACAGCATGACCGAGCTGAGGCGCGCGCCCAGCCCTCTGCTGGCCTCCGGGAAAGCGTAGCGGGTGTTGTCGGCGGCGATGCGGATGTCGCAGCACAGGGCCACTTCCGCGCCGCTGCCCAGGCAGTGGCCGTGGACGGCGGCTATGAGGGGCTTGAAGGTCTCCAGCATGGTCTCGTAGAGGAGTGGAGCATTGGTCTTGTGGACCACGCCAGGGTTGGCTTTGTCCATCTCCACCGAATCCTTCAGGTCGTGCCCGGCGCTGAAGGCCCGGTCACCGGCTCCCGTGACGATGGCCACCCACGAGTAGTCGTCCTCCCGGTATTGGAGAAAGGCGTCGGTAAGCTCGCCTGCGACGGCGTTGCCAAGAGCGTTCAGCCTGTCGGGCCTGTTTATCGTGATGAAGGCGATGCGGTCCCGCGTTTCGTACTGGACGAACTGGTAGCTGCTCACAGCATATCCGTCCTAGGCGGGCTCGAACAGGGGCAGGGAGACCTCTCCCTCGCCCTGGTCTTCCCACTTCACCTTGACCCTCATGCCGCACTGGATGCCCTTTGTGGGGTCTTCTACGCCCACGATGTTGGACATGATGCGGAACCCTTCGTCCAGGTCCACGTACGCTATCGCATAAGCGCCCATGTCCTTGAAGGCCGGGTGGCGGCTCTGCATCACGACGGAGAAGGTGTATACCTGGCCCTCACCCTTGGAGACGTTCCATTTCAGGTCCGTTGAGCCGCACTTGGTGCAGTGAGACCGGGGATAGAATACGACCTCGCTGCACTGATTGCAGTCCTGGTAAGCGAGCTCGTGTCGCTTTGTGGCTTCCCAGAAGGGTTCCGTGTCCGGCTCGGGGAAACGGGGTTGTGGTCTAAGTGGAGGCAATTCGAATCTCTCCTTGCGTGGGTCTATGCTTAGTCGGCGGCTAAGATGGTGACTCCCGTGGCGTGGCGGGAGCCTAGCTGCCCACCGTTGCCCACAGCGCATGCCAGCTTGGGGTCCTGAATCTGGGATGTTGACTCGCCCCGGAGCTGCCGCACCGCCTCGATGAGCAGGAAGATTCCCCTCTGGCCCGGGTGGTTGGAGGAGAGGCCGCCCCCGTCAGTGTTGATGGCGGGTTTCCGTGGGTCGTCGAAGTTGAGGCGTCCATCGCTGACGAACACTCCGCCCTCACCCTTCGTGCAGAAGCCCAGGTCCTCGATCATGCACATGACGGTTATGCTGAAAGAGTCGTAGGCCATGAGGATGTCTATCTCGGAGGGGGAAACTCCGGCGTCGGCAAAAGCCATCGGTCCCGACTGGCCGCCAGCACTCACCGTGATGTCTCCGCCGTTCTCCCGGTACTTGGTGGCCTCGCCGGTCCCGATAATCCAGGCCGGCTTCTTGCGGGTGTTGGCTGCGGCCTCCTTGGAGGCAATCACCACGGCGCCGCCACCGTCGGACACCATGCAGCATTCCAGCAGGTGTAGGGGGTAGGCGATGAGCCGGGAGTCTATCACGTCCTGGGGCGTAATTTCGTTGATCCCCACGAAGGCCAGGTCGGTCATTGCCTTCACGGCCTCCGGGTTGCGCATGGCGTGTCGGCGGGTCGCCACGGAAATGTTGGCGAACTGCTCGTCGGTGGTGCCGTACTGGTGCATGTGGCGGGCCTTGACCATCGCGTAGTTGGCGATGAGCGTCAGTCCCCAGGGGTCCTCCATATTGTTGAACGGGGTAGGCTCCCCCACGCCAGTGGCCCCGGCGGTTCCGATGGCCCGGCGGTTGGAGTGGGCTGTTGAGCCGTAGGTGATGAGGGCCACGTTTGCCCTGCCCGCAGCGATGCTCAGGGCTGCATGGTTGGCCAGGAACTCGAAGGAACTTCCGCCGACATAGGTGGTGTCGATAACCCTGGGCTTCATGCCGAAGTATTCGGAAATGCCAAGGCCGCCGATGGACTGGTCTCCGCCGGTGTCGTATACGGCGTCCACGTCTCCCCAGGAAAGCCCGGCGTCCTCCAGGGCTTTGGCCGCGGAGTGGGCTTTGATCTGGAGCGAGCTGACGTCGGGGGCGACACGGAGCGAGTACTCGTTGATGCCTACGACGGCGGCCTCTCTACGCTGAGGCATAGCGTCTCCTTTCGGTAGGCGAGATGGAACGGACACAAGTTAGCATAGGAGCCTTCAGGCGTCAATTTATGTGGGTGGGTGTTGGGTGCCGCAACGTCGGCGACACTAGCCCAGAGGCAAGTGCAAAACACTTGAGGGAAGTGCAAAACTGACGCTTACGACTAGAACTTCTGTGCGTATTCAGCTATAATGTAGGCACAAAAAGAACGGGACCACCGGTCTGCATGCCGATGGCCCCAACCACTAGGAAAGTCGTAGTTTCCCTCGTGGCCTACCTTAACCGTAACACCTGCGGTCAGGTTCCGCAAGATTCCTGTCATAGCGAGCTGGCGGCAGTTTTCTCCAGTCTGGACGATGCCGCCCTTCTGGCCCGCCTCCAGGATTACCGCCCCACCGGGCGGCAGGGGTATCCGCTCAAGGCCCTCTGGCGAGCCTACGTCGGCTCCTTCATCCTCAATCTGCCCCACACGAATGCCCTCATCCGGCGCCTTGCAGACGACGATGATTTCCGCACCCTCTGCGGTTTCAAGGGACTTCCCCACCGCACGACCTTCAACCGATTCATCCAACGTCTCTCACGACATCCTGACCTCGTGGAGGCCGTCTTCGCCAAGCTCACGGGCGAGGTCAAGGCGATGCTCCCCGACCTAGGCACAGAGGTAGCCGTGGACTCCACCACGGTCCGGAGCCACTGCAACCCGAACCGGAAGCGCGTCAGCGATCCTGAGGCGTCCTGGACGGCCAAGAACAGCGCCCAGGCCAAGACTGGCGGCAAAGAGTGGCATCACGGCTACAAGGTCCACATGGTCGTGGACGCCAACTATGGCGTACCCCTGGCCCACAAGGTCACGACCGGGAAACGCAACGACTCTCCGGAGCTCCCAGGGGTAATCGATCATGCCGAGTCCCTGCACTTCTGGTTCAGCCCGCGAGCCGTTATCGCTGACAAGGGCTACGACTCGGCGACTAATCATGAATTCCTATATGGGAAGCAAATCCTGCCGATCATCCTGATCAGGCGGCGACAGAAAGACGCCAATAACGTCTACACGCACGAGGGAATCCCCACCTGTCTCGGACAGGTTCCCATGGAGTACGTCCGGAGCGACCAGCAGGGCAAACGGCTGTACAGATGCCGACCTCAGGGCTGTCACCTGGCTGGGACCATGCGAGGCGGGGTTCACCACTGCGACACCGAGGTCTGGGAGGACCCTTCCCAGGACATCCGGCTCTTTGGCGTGATGCGGCGCGAGGGGCCCGAGTGGAAGAACCTCTACGCCAAGCGTCAGGCGATCGAGCGGGTCTTCAAGTCCATGAAGGAGTCTCGCCGGCTGGAACGTCACTGCGTCCGGGGCCTGCGCCAGATCAAGCTCCACGCCATGATGTCCTCGCTGGCTTTCCAGGCGACGGCTCTCGTGCACCTACGGGTCGGGGAGGAGGGACTGATGCGATGGATGGTCAGGCCAGTGGCGTAATGTGTAGAATTAGTGGAATCGACAAGGAGGGTCCAATGTGCAATCCGGAGCCGGTCGACCTGAGTCTTGCAGAAATTGGTGACGGTAACTCACTATATTTCTTTGAAGGTGTACTATCAGGGACTTTAGATCATCACTATTGGGTGCCCGAGCTGCCTGTTGCCATCTCGCCGCCATTAGAATCTGAAACCCTTCCATAAACTTCGCTGTCGTTCGCTGCTCCGTAGGTATGAGGTCTAGTTGAGAAACCGTGATCGCTAGAACGTCAAGCAAGACCCATGTGCTCGGGCTGCTATAAGGCCACGGCTTGCTGAGGTCATCTAGGAAGCTCAAGAAGTCCCCGTGGTAAAACTCATCGTCATCCCTTTGTACCATGCCAGTCTCCTTCCTCGTGCCCGGAGACTTGACGCAGCTCAACTGAGGTCGTAAGATCGGGATGAGAGTCACCCCTTTCTCCGAGACACACGCCCCCGCCTGCCAGCGGGGGTTTCTCATTTATGGAGCCAGTATATCACTCCCATTTCAGCCTGTTACCTAACGTACAGCCTGGTCGAAGTCGTATCCGCAGTGGCACTTCCGATAGCCGATGTCGACATACGACTGGCACCTCGGGCACACTTTCGACCGTTCTGGTGAGCCGCGCCGTCTCAACGGCTCCTCGTATGCCAGCGCCCACCCGAGAGCCACGACCCAGCCAATCAGAACCCATCCTAGAAAGAGATTCAAGGCTGCAATGGCTCCAGCGTTTCGTTTTTGCCTAACCACCGCGACAGCAGTGGGCACGAAGTAGAGCAAGGCCACGATAATCAGGACAACACCGAGCTCTTCCATCGGGAGACCCCTTGCGGCAAGGAATTGGCTTCTCTACCACAAGTCACCCGCTCCCGATGCGAGCCGCAAGAGGGCACAATAGGCCCATTCCTTGCCCATGTCTCGCATCGTAGATAATCCGACTCGTGGTAGAGTGACCTTACCTTACAGAGACTCTTGCCTTACGTCAAACCAGCAGAGTTGCGCAGGGGAACTATCGGCTTACAGGGTCAGGGGAGGTTTTGCACTTCCCTCCAGCCCATTCAACTCATTGACTTGCCCATCTGTCGCCTGTAGGCTGGACGGAATGCGCATCGGGGTTATTACGGACACTCACCTGCCGGCGCTGGCCAGAACTCTCGACGCTCTGGGGCCTGCGCCCGCAGAGTTTCTCTCCAACGTGGACCTGATTCTTCACAGCGGCGACCTGACGGGCAACAGCGTGCTGGACTGGTGCGAGCAGTTCGCCCCTGTCCTATGCTCAACCGGCAACAACGACCCTATCCCCGACCACCGCCACAAGGAAATACAGATTCTGGACGTAGAGGGCTGGCGCATCGGGATGATTCACGACTTGACTCCCGAAGAGCGGCCCGTGGAACTTCTGCAGAAGACGTTTCGCACATCCGTCGACATCATGATCAGCGGCCACACTCACTACGAGCGGCTCGAACTTCGCGAAGAAAACGTGATGCTGATGAACAGCGGCAGTCCCAGTTTTCCCCGGCAGAAGGAACTGAGGCTGGGCACAGTGGGGTTGCTGGAAATCACAAAGGACTCGGTTCACGCGGAGATAATCCGGCTAGGGGAGTCGGAGGGGAGACCCAACCCTGGTCAAGCCATGAGCCTGGATATGTTCCGAGACGGCCCTATCGGTTAGGGCAAGCGCCTGTCTAGACTCCCGGATCGTATTCGGTCCCGATGTGCCCCTGGCGCACGAAGTCTGCGTACTCCTCTTCCGAGTAGCCCATCACCGTCCTGTAGACGTATTCGTTGTCCTCGCCTAGGCGCACCGGCCCGCGCCTGATGGACGTGTCAGTGTTGGAGAAGCGGAAGGGAGCGCCCGGGTATTTGTGGACGCCGCAGTCCTCCTGGTAAATCTCCTCGAAAAAGCCGCGCTCGTTGGCGTGGGGGTCGTTTACGGCGTCTCTCTGGTCCATCACTGGCCCGGCTGGGACCCCGGCTTCCTGGAGGAGCCTCGCGGCATCCATGTTGTCCATTCCCAGACTCCACTCGGCGATGCGGGGGTCAAGGTCGTCCTGGTTGCGGCGGCGTTCGACAACTCCTGAGTACTTGTCGTCCTTTGCCCACGGCGGGTCTCCCAGGACTTCGCAGAAGGCGTCCCATTCCTCGTCATTGAAGATGGTGATGTTCAGCCACCGGTCCTCGCCTTTACATGGATAGCAGCCTTGCACAGCATAGGGATGCCGGTTGCCCAAACGCTCCGGATTGCGGTTGTTCATGAAGTAGTCCATGAACATCTCCCCAAAGTATGGGAGGGCGCTTTCTGTCAACGACAACTCCGCCAGCTGACCTTTACCCGTCCGCCGTCTGTAGTTGAGAGCGGCCAGGACAGCGAAGGCGCCCTGGGCTCCACCTGCGGCGTCCGCCACGTACACTGCAGTATTGGAGGAGGGGTCCATGTCGGTGTAACCCCGCATCACGCTGTGGCCTATGACGCCCTCGATGTGGACGCCAAAAGCCCGGTAGTTGCTGTAGGGGCCCGTGCTTCCGTAGGCGGGCATGCGCAGCATGATGAAGTCGTTCTTCTGTTCTTTGAGCATCTCATATGAGATGCCCAGCTTGCCCATGGTCTCGGTCACATTGTTCTCGACCAGAACGTCGGACTTGCTCACAAGCCGCTTGAGTATTTCCAGACCTTCCGGCGTCTTAAGATTCACGGTCATGCTCAGCTTGTTGCTGGAATGGGCATTGAAAATGGGGTAGCGGTTCCAGGGACGCTGACCCGGCTCCCGGTCGGGCAGCCCTCCCTGAAACAGCATCAGTCGCTCGATTTGGTGTTTGGCAGGCCGAGCCATGATGCCGCGGGTCAGAGGGACGAAGGTCTTGGTGGTCTCCAAGCGGATAACCTCTGCGCCCAGGGCGGCCAGCAGGGCCGTGCAGTAAGGCCCAGCCCAGACCACCGTCATGTCCAGCACCCGTATTCCTTCAAGGGGAAGCATAGGCCCTACACGACTCCCTGCCGTCGTAGAGTCACAATGTCGTCGTCGGTGTAGCCCAGGCCGCCCAGGACTTCGGCGGTGTGCTGGCCCAGCAACGGAGGCGGCGTGCGCACCGACCAGGGAGACTCCGGCAATATGAAGGGTCTGGCAGCATATTTCAGGGCGCCTGCCTGGGGGTGGTCCACGTCCTGGAAAGCGCCCCGTTCATTGAGACTGGGGTCTTCGGAGGCGTCGCCGATGGAGTTGAGGGGCGCTGAAAGCACCTTGTGGGACTGGGTGGTCTGCCAAGCCTCCATCTTGGTCCGCTGCAAACACCAGTCTAGGAATTGGGCCTCGGCCTCGACTTGCAGTTCCGGGCTGCCGTATGTATCTGCGTTGTCCCACTTGGGCTCCTGAAAGTATCCAAGGGGCCTGAGCATTCCAATTACCCGCTGCACGTAGCCCCTGGCTACGGTCGCCTCAAGGTAGCCGTCGGCGCAGGGATAAGCCTGGGAAGTGGCGCCTGAGGCTCCCATAGGGAGCCTCAGGGCGATTTCTCTAGTGTAGACGTGCCCGACAAGGTTGCTGGTGCGCCGGTCTATGGAGCCCAACTGCGTCTCGAATATGGAGATGTCGACGTGTTCTCCCACACCCTGCAGACGAGCGGCGAACAGCGCCGCCATAGTGGCGTAAGCGGCGACGGCTCCTGCCTGGTACATGCCAACGTAGCCTCCTAGCTTGATGGGCTCCTTTTCAGCCACGCCTGTGGAGTACATGTCACCGCCCATTCCGTAGAGAACCGCCTCGGAAGCCTTCCAGTCCCGATACGGGCCTGTCTGGCCGAAGTTGGACACCGAGGTGAGCACCAGGTCCGGCTTGAGTGTACGCAACGTGTCGTAGCCCAGCCCAAACCGCTCGATAGCCCCGGGCTTGAAGCTTTCTACGACTATATCGACCTGCTCTGCCAGTTTCAGTGCGATGGCCACTCCGGCGTCGGTCTTGAGGTCCAGGGTGACGCTGCGCTTGTTGGTGTTCAGATGCAGGAAGAGGCCGCTCTTTTCGGGGTGGGGGATGTCCTCGGGGAAGGGGCCCAGGCTGCGGCTGCGGTCTCCGCTTCCCGGACGTTCCACTTTTATGACGTCCGCTCCGTAATCGGCCAGGAGCTTCGTGCAATAGGGTCCGGCTATGTGATGGGAGAAGTCCAGGACTTTAATGTCGGACAGAGCTGAGTCTTGCATGACTGTAAAGCTATACCGCCAGGACCTTGGAGACGCTCCGCCTGACCAACGGGATTACGTCAGAGGCCGCCCGGAGGCACTCCTCTACGTGAGGAAAACCCGACAGGATGAACTCGTCAATGCCCAGTTCCCAGTACTTGACCAGCTCTTTAGCCGCTTGGTCAGGGTCGCCTACGATGGCTGTGCCGCAGTTCACGCGCACCTCGGACAGCCCGTTCCACAGATGAGCGGCAACGCGGTGGTCGGGGACAGCCTGGGCCTGGGCGCGCTGGCCCACCATGGGCGTGCCTGCGATTGCGGCCTGGCGCTGCGCTTTGACCTCCGGGTCGGCATGGGCGATGAGATCGTCGGCGGCGTCCCAGGCCTCGGCTTCAGTGTCCCGGACTACCAGGTGGGTGCGCAGTCCAAAGGACGGGGCGCGCCCATGTTGCAGGAAGCTGTTGCGGCTGTCGGCGATCCGTTTGGCCGTGGCCTCCACGGGCTCTATCCAACCCAGGTGGACGTCGGCTTGCCGCCCGGCCAGTTCCAGGGCTGACCCCGATACGCCCCCCAGGTAGAACTTGGGCTGCTCTCCCTGAGGTCTGGGTTCACAGTAGGCGCCCTCCAGCTTGTAGAAACGGCCCTGGAAGCTCACCGGGCCGGGCTGGGACCACAACAGGCGGCAGGCGGCGATGAACTCCTCGCCCGGTCGTACTTGGTGTCGTGGTCCGACTCCTCCCCCAGCCGCTCCATGTCGTTCTGGATGCCGCCTGGGACGATGTTTATGTCAAGTCGTCCTCCGGATATCTGGTGGAAAGCCGCCGCCATCTGGGCAAAAAGGCCCACCGATACGAAGCCGGGACGTACGGCCACGAGAAAGCGAATACGGCTGGTCACTGCGGCCAGAGCCGTGGAGGTGGTCCAGGTCTCGGCCAGGGGAGCCGACTCGTGGAAGAGGCCGTTGGCGAACCGGGTGGGAATCAGGAGCGAGTAGAACCCCTCTTCTTCAGCCGTCAGAACGACCTTCTTCAGGTAGTCGAAAGTCGGGGGACGTTCGGCTTTGAGAGTTCCCAGCCGGATCCCGTCGCCGTCGATGGGAATGAACCAACTGAAACGGGGTTCCGGGCGTGAAGGATGTTCCATGGGGGAAGTTTCTCTTAAAGATGGGCGGCTTGTACGCATCGAAGCGCGGAGTCGAGTATAGGAGCGGCTTTAAGAAGGTGTCAATCCCAACACCTCCAGCGACAGGCCAAAGGCTGCGCCCGTCTTAACATTTCCTTTAAGGTCGGTGAGATACAATGTTAAGGGAACACGTCGATGTTTCTTACGGTTTCGGCGAGGAGATGACGATGCCCGGCAATCAACGCCATATCCTGGTGGTGGAGGACGACCACAAGACCGCTGACTTGGTCCGCATCTACTTGGAACGGGACGGCCACCGGGTTTCGTTGGCCCATGACGGTGTTGCGGGATTGGACCTCGCCCGCGAAGAAGACCCGGACCTTGTGGTGTTGGACCTGATGTTGCCCGAAATCAACGGTCTGGACGTATGCCGTGTCATCCGCAAGGAAATGGACGTGCCTATCATCATGCTCACGGCCATGTCCACGGAGCAGGACAAGCTGGAGGGATTGGACCTGGGCGCAGACGATTACGTCACCAAGCCTTTCAGTCCCAGGGAATTGGCGGCGCGGGTGAAAGCAGTCCTCCGCAGGACCACCGATGACGGTCTTTTCACTGGCCCTTCCCATCTAAGCTTCGACGGTCTGACTATTGACCTTCAACGCCACAGCGTCATGGCTAAGGAGGAGGAAGTCCATCTCACGCCCACCGAGTTCAGAATTCTGGCCCTGATGGCTAGAGAGCCGGGCAGGCTATTCACGCGCAGCGCGCTGGTGGACCGTGCCTTGGGTTACGATTACGAGGGCATGGAACGAACTGTGGACGTGCACATCCTCAACATCCGACGCAAAATCGAACCACAAGTCAACAAGCCCCAATATATCAAGACCGTCTACGGCATGGGTTATAAGTTCGAGGGCTGACCCTTGCTGCATAGCATCCGGTGGCGTCTTCTTATCAGCTTCTTCCTAGTCAGTGGAGTCAGCCTCGGCATGGCTGCGTTGGTGGTGAGCCGCGCCGCCAGCGCCGAGATAAAAGCCCATGAGACCCGAGCCGAGGAGCAGCGTTCGGAGCAGCTCCAGGTAATGCTGGCGCAAGAGTATTCCCGGAGCAGAGGCTGGAGCGGAGTAAGCCAGATGCTCCAGCAGGTGGGGCAGCTCTACTCTCAGAGAGTAATCGTAGTGGACGTGCGGGGCATCATAGTGGCCGACTCCGCACTGACCAACTCGACCCTGGGCCGTTTCATGGACTCTCCGGTGGAAAGCGAACGCAGCCTGGTGGTCAGGGGTCCGTCGGGCCAGGTGGGGACCATGCTGATAAACCCCGTCACGCTGCCTGGCGACCCGGCCGCCGCAGCCGAGGAGAGCAGCCTGCCTTCCATCAACCGCTTTCTGATATGGAGTGGAATCCTGGCTGGCGTCGCCGCCGTCATCGTCACCTTTTTCCTGTCCCGTCGCATCCTGGCGCCAGTGGAATCTCTGGCCAGGGCGGCGCGCGACCTGGCCAGGGGCGACTTCTCCCAAAGGGTGGATGTAAAATCAAAGGATGAGGTGGGAGAACTGGCTGGCGCCTTCAACTCCATGGCACAGGAATTGGCCGCCGCCGAGACAGTCCGCCGGAACATGGTGGCCGACGTGGCCCACGAACTGCGCACCCCACTGTCCAACCTCAGAGGATACATGGAGGCCATCAAAGACGGACTAGTGACACCCGACGCAACGACCATCGACACCATGCACGAAGAGGTCGGGGTTCTAACCAGGCTTATCGAGGACCTTCAAGAGCTGGCCCTGGCGGAGTCTGGGCAGCTTGGCCTGGACTTCCAAGCCTGCGACCTGGCAGACCTGAGTCGGAAGGAGATAGCGGCACACGAGCTGAAGGCTGAGGAAGCGGGCGTGACCATCGTGTCGGACCTGCCCGACTCGGCGCCTCTCCGTGGAGACCCAGGGCGGCTGGCGCAGGCGGTCCGCAATTTGCTGACCAACGCCGTGAACTACACGCCCGAAGGCGGTATGGTAACTGTCAGCGTGTCAACGTCGGGAGACGAGGTTGAAGTTCGAGTATCGGACACGGGTCCTGGAATCCCTGAAGACCAGATTCCGCAAGTGTTCGAGAGGTTCTATCGAGTGGACAGGTCCCGATCCAGAGCCACCGGCGGCACCGGCTTGGGACTGACCATCGCCCGCCGTCTGGTGGAGGCCCACGAGGGTCGTATTACACTGGACAGCCAGGTAGGTGAGGGGGCCTCGTTTAGCATAGTCCTACCCAAATCAGGACCGAATTCCGGCCCTGACGCCGCCTGACACCTCTTGACCCCATTCCGGCCAGGCGCAACAATGACCCAACCGTCCTGAAGGCTCGGCTTGCTCCGGGTCCACACTAACCGGCTTGGAGAGACCAATGACCAACCCCGACATACACTTCGGCGCGACTTTGGGCCTTGGGATAGAATCCGCCGTGGCCGAAGCCACCCTGCTGGAGTCCCTGGGCTACGAGTATGTGGGCGCCGGAGAGCACTTCATGCGTGGAAATCCTCCCGGCCCTTCCAGCGCCAATCTGCCCCTTCTGGCTGTGGCCGCCGGCGCCACCTCAAGCATAAAAATCGTGCCGTCCGTCCTGTTGATACCCTTCTACCACCCTACTATGCTCGCCAAATTCACCAACACCCTGGACATTGCGTCGGGCGGGAGGCTCATCCTGGGTGTAGGAGTGGGCGGCGAGTACCCGGTGGAGTTCGAAGCGGCGGGGATTAAGGCCAGCCAGCGGGGCCGACGGGCTGACGAATGCCTGGAGTCACTTCGCAGGCTTTGGACTGAAGAGCACGTCAGCTTTGAGGGGCGCTACTACAATCTGAACGACGTGACCATCGTGCCGGGTCCGGCCCAGGAGCCCCACCCACCCATCTGGGTGGCCGGACGGCGCGACGCAGCCATGCGGAGGGCCGTCAAATACGCGGAGGGCTGGTTCCCGTACCTGTACAGCCCCGAACGCTACCGCGACAGCGTGGACAAGATACACGCATTTGCGGAAGAGGCAGGCAGGGACCTGACAGAATTCCAGTGGACCAACTTCCAGTTTATCTGCATCGGCGACAGCAAGGAGGAAGCTGCGGTAGAGGCAGCCAGGACCTTGGCTGCAGGTTACACCTATTCCGGCGACTTCCTGAACATCGTCGGCTCATACTGCGTGTTGGGAACTGTGGAGCAGTGCATAGAGCGGATACAGGAGTACGTGGACGCCGGAGCAAGGCATTTCCTGTTTAGCTGGGCTTCAAGACATGCCGACCGGCCGCGCCAGATGGAAATAGCCGCGACCGAGATCATCCCTCACTTCAAGCGTTAAACGGCTTTTAGACGCTGCGCCTGACGGCCCGCTGGGCTTCCCTATCTCTGTCCCGGTCGATGATGGCGCGCCGCTTGTCGTACTGTCGTTTTCCCCGGGCCAGTCCCAATTCCACCTTGGCCACGTGGTTCCTGATATAGAGGCGCAGTGGGACTATGGTGTGCCCCTTCTGAGACACCGCTGCCGCCCATTCCTTTACCTGCTCCTTATGAAGCAGCAGTTTCCGCGGCCTGAGAGGGTCGTGGTTGTTGAAGGCAGCGTCCTGGTACTGGGCTACGTGGCAGTTGACGAGCCATAGCTCGCCCTTGTCCGGCTTGACGTAGGCGCCGCCAATGTTAACCCGCCCGGCCCGGATGGACTTGATCTCGGCGCCGGTAAGGACCACCCCAGCCTCCACGCGTTCCAGGATGTTGTAGTCGTGGAACGCTTTCCGGTTCTGGGTTATCGTGCGGTGGTTATCAACCTTCTTGCTATTCAACGGCCTGTACCAGAATCTCCAACTCTTCAATGGCCCGGTCCAACTGGAGGTCGTCGTCGCTGTCCTCCGTCTGCTCAACTACGATGTCAGGCTCCAGGCCGTCGCCCTCGATGAGAGTCCCGGAGGGAGTATGCCAATGGGCGATGGTGAAGAATATGCCCGACCCGTCGGACAGCCTACGGAGGGTGTTGACGCTGCCCTTGCCGAAGGTGACTACGCCGATGATTGGGGCTCGGTCGTTGTCCCGAATGGCCCCGGCCAGGACCTCGCTGCCGCTGGCGCTGTACTCGTTTACCAGCACCACCATGGGGATGTCCTTGGCAAGGCCCCCTTTCTTTAGAGGCCAGTCATTCCTCTTCCCTTGGCCGTCCACCTCGTAGAGGGCGATCCCTTCGTCGACGAACTGGCTGGTGACGTCCACGACGGTCCTGAGCAGCCCTCCGGGGTTGTTCCGAAGGTCCAATATAATTCCACTGGCGCCGAGCCTGTGCAGGGTTTCGATGGCCTCAACCGCCTCCTGGTTGGTGCTGTCTGTGAAGGAGGTTATCCGGAGATGGGCTATCCGCCCCACCAGCATCCTCAAGCTCACGCTGTCCACTAGGATTACGTCCCTGACGATAGTCACCGTTAGAGGCTCGCCCCTAGACGGGCGGAAGACGCCCAGTTCCACGGCTTCCCCTTTAGGTCCTCTAATCCGCCCTACGGCCTCCATGATGGACAGACCCTCGGCGCTTTCCCCGTTTATGGAAGTCAGTATGTCACCTGGCTTGAGTCCGGCTTTGTCGGCGGGAGTGTCGGCGATGGGGGCTATGATGGTGATGCGCCCGTCTCTCATGCCGACGTGGGCGCCTATTCCCTCGAACTCGCCCCTAAGGTCCTGCGACTCCTGCTCCTGCTGCTCCGGGGTCAGGTAGGCCGCATGGGGATCGTCCAGCGCCTCGATAATCCCGCGGGCGGCCCCCTGGCTCAACAGTTCTGCGTCCAGTTCTCGGCCCCGCAGGTGTCCCTCTTGCAGATGTGTCCAGACCTCGGCAAGTATGTCGAACTCCGGCGGCAGCCCCTCAATTCCCGAGCTGGCGCCGACTTCGGGGGTAGGGGCCGTTTCGTCGTCGGACTTGCCAAACCGGACCGACACGCAACCTGCGGCAATCACTAGGGCCGCAACGACTGCCAAGAGGAGTATGGACCAACTGATTCTGAATTTGGAAAACAAGGGACCGGCGACCTCCCTAGGAATGGCCGTGACCTGTTTTCAATATATCACATTGACTCTGAAGAAACGGTTAAGCAGGGACAATGCCAGAATATGTTGTAGTTGGGCGCCGCACGGCGGTTGGGGGAAGTCCTACGAGGCAGGACCCAGAGCCGGACTACTGCACCCGGATTGTTCGGGCTAGCAGAGAACCGTCGGCGTCTATTTCGTAGCCGATGAGCACAGTCAGACCCGTCTGATCGGCCCCTAACTGCACATCGGCGTTTTCGTCCACTATGACTCGACCCTCAGTTCCTCGAACAGTCCATTCTTGCACGATGGACGTGGGGATTCCGACGATTCGGGTAGGCTCACCTTCGGAAGGCGACTCGGCTGGTGCGATTCTGATCGCTCTGAACCTGTCGTCGGGCAACCTCTCCACCGACGCCACCACCAAGGTCCCCACACCGGAGGCCCCGGAGCGTATATCGGTGGCGGGACCAATGGCAACGTCCGTGCCCCCAATGGTCCAGAGGTTGTCGGTGGCGACCTCGACGGCGCCTGCGAGACCTTCGGTGATGAGGGCGGCGGTCAACGCCCCCCCCTCAGACACTCCCTCAACGTAGACCGTGGCTATGACCCTGGGCTTGGCCCTCACGTCCGTATGTTCATTTACAACAACTCGCTGCTGGTTCACGATCAGACTGGACAGCGAAATGTCATCCACGATTCCCTTGGACCCGACAAGCACGTCCGAGGCCACCAATCCGCGTGCCTCGTCGGAATTGCCTTCAACGAACACGGACAGCCCGACTTCCGGTCTCACGTCGGAGCTGATGGTAGTGGAGCCTGCAAGGGTGACTTCCACACCGCCTACAGTCCAAAGATTGCCCTGAAGCCTTTCTATGACGTCCACGACTGACACAGGCAGTTCAACGGGGATGAAGTCGGTGTCCTGCAAGAACTCAAACAGCTCGGAGTCGGACCCGAGAATAACCGTCGCGTTGGTGGACAGGAACTCTTTATAGGCTTCCAGGCTGCGCTGGAACGCGTAGAACTCTGGGTTTTCTTGAAGGGCGTCCGCGAATATTTCGATGGCCTTTGCCTCGCCTTCACCGCGAGTCAGGTTGGCCGACCGTTCGGCCTCGGCCAGGATGATGGTCCTGTCGCGTTCGGCGGCGGCTGTAATCTTCGCCGCATCTTCCGCTCCTTCTGCCCTGAGCCCGGCCGAGATCAGTTCACGCTCTGTCTCCATCCTGGTGAAGATATTCTCGATTGTGGCGTCCGGAAAGTCTGCCCGCTTCATGCGGACATCCACTATTTCTATGCCAAGGTCATTTTCGTCATCTCCCTCAACCCCGGGAGATGTGGCCTGGACGGCGGATTTCACCACTGCGTCCAATATCTCCTGACGTGTCTCGGTGGCGACGACCTCCTGCTGGCCGTCCTCGCCAATCTGGATTCTTCCACCTATGATTTCCTGCCGCTGACGTTTGGCCACCTCTTCACGGAGCGCCGACACCACGATCCGCTCGATGCGTTCCTCGGCGATTTGGAGATTGCCGCCGCGGGTCTTCTCGAAGAACTTGATGGCGTCCGCTTCCGTCCTACGTACCTTGTATCTGACGTAGGCGTCGATGACCAGGAATTGAAGCTCCACGTCGGGAAGGGTCGCTTCGGGTATGTCCACTCTGAGAAGTCTCTTGTCCATCTTGGTCACTGAGTCGATGAACGGAGCCTTGACCTGAATGCCAGGGTTGAGGTTCACGGCCTTGATGTCTCCGAAACGTCTGACGACGGTTATCTGGGTCTCGTCCACTGTGTAGAGGATCTGAGGCCCAAAGATGCCCAGCAGTATCACGACAACTAATGCAATAATTGCTGTTTTCATGACTATGGGGCCGCCGTAGGCTGCGGCTGAATCTGCGGGACGGGGACTATGGAGCTTCCACCCGATGTTACGACGTTTCCGCCGGCGTTTAGAATGATGGCTCCTTCAACGTCCGGGTCCACGATGAACTTGGTGATGCCTGGTAGAATCTCCTCCATAGCTTCCAAATACAGGCGTTGTCGTGTCACGTCCTGGGCCTTCTCGTACTCGGCCAGAATGGCCAGGAATCGCCCTGCTTGACCTTCAGCGGCGGCTATTCGCTCTCGTCTGAAGGCTTCTGCGCCCTGCACTATTCTTTCTGCGTTTCCACGGGCCCGGGGAAGGATGTCCCGCTCTACGGCTGTGGCCTGGTTGATAGCCGTCTCCTTGTCCTGGCGGGCCCGCAGCACGTCGTCAAAGGCGTCCCTCACTTCTTCCGGAGGCTTGACTTCCTGGAGCCTGACTGCTATGACTTGGATTCCCGTCTCGTAGATGTCCAGGATCCGCTGTAGGCGTGATTCCGTTTCGGCCTGCACTACTTCTCTGTTTTCGGTGAGCACGTCATCGATGGGACGCTGACCTACGACGAGACGCAGAGCGGCTTCCGTGGCGTCCTTGAGGGTGCGTCCCTCGGGGCGGCCCGGCGCGATGTCCTCGAGCCTGTTGGGCTGGCCTTCTCCTGGGTCGGCTACGTTAAAGAGGAAAGCCGTCAGGTCGCGTATGCGGTATTGGACCACCAGCTGCACGTCGACGATGTTCAGGTCTCCGGCAATCATCTGGGCCTCTTCGGTCACGGCGCGAGTGACGTCTCCTCTCTGCGAAAAGCCCAACTCCATGGAGCGTGTCTGCTCGATGGAGTCGACGCTTCTCGTTCCTATGGGCGCAGGCCAGTGCCAATGCAGACCCGGTGTTGTGGTGCTTGTGACCTGTCCAAAGGTGCGGAGCACTCCCTGCTCGCCCGCGTCGACTTGGTAGATGCCGGTGGACAACCAGAGAATAAGGGCAATCCCCAGAATGATGAAGGTTATTATCGTGATGGCCCGGTCGCCGTCCCGGACCCCTCGTCCGCCCCCTCCAAAGCGGCCTCCAAGCCCTTTGAAAAAGTCGTTGATGCGGCCCAGAATCTGCTCCAGGTCGATTTCAGGCTCGCCTCTTCTTGGTGGTTGCTGCATTTTTATCTCGGCGGATCAGGTCCCACAACGCCGGACCCGAAACCGCAAACAGGATTCTAACATGAGAAGGTCGAAGTTGGATATGGAACGGGTATGAGAATTCGTCGATTGTACGAACCTGCGTCCGGCGGGAGCGCCTCTGGCGTTCGAGTGGGCTATAATGTATGGGTTAGAGCAAGCGCCTCCGGGAGGAAAACGTGGCCGACTACGGGTTGATTGCGAAGACGGGCGAAGGAATGAGCCGGGTCCAGATGAGTTGCATGCACCAAAGCGGGCTGCTGTACGTGGTCCCCTCCGAAAAGAGCTGGGTATGCTCTCAGGACCTGATGCCCGCCCATGCCCTTGCGGGTTGTCTGAGAGAAATCGTGGCGTTGGAAGACACCCGGGTCAAGGAAATCATGCAACGGTGGGGCGTGTACTTCAGGCAGCTTCCCATCGAGTCCGATGGGGAGGAAAGGGCCGAGGAGTAGTCCGGTTGTTTGCTGCTTCGCCTATGCGGAGGGGTCGTTCAGGTCAGCGGGGTTGGCTTCCTGCTGGCTGGGCATGGTGGGGTTGGGCAGCGGCGAGCCCGGCAACGGGATAGTCCGGGCGGTTGGAGGGATGATGGGCGCCGGCTGGAACTCCGGCGCCGCAGGCCTGGCGTCGAGACCGTCGAACAGCCTCTTCAGGGCGTCCCCCTCTACCGATTCGTGCTCAATCAGGTAGGCGGCCACCTCGCTCAGCTTTTCCGTGTTGTTGACCAGTATGTCCTTGGCGCAATCATAGGCCTGCTGTATCAGCCGCTGGACCTCCTGGTCGATTTCCTCGGCGACCTTGTCGCTGTAGTCCCGCTCTTCGTGTATCTCCCGCCCCAGGAACACCAACTCTTCCCTGCGGCCGAAGGTCCTGGGCCCCAGGCTGGGGCTCATGCCGTACTGTTTGACCATCCGTAGGGATATCTTGGTGGCGTTCTCCAAGTCGTTGCTTGCGCCAGTGGTCACTTCGTCGAAGGTGAGTTCCTCGGCGATTCGGCCTCCGAGGGCTGTGGCCAGCATGTCTTCGAACTGGTTCCTGGTCCAGAGGAACCGGTCCTCTTCGGGGACCAACCTGGTGTAGCCTCCCATGCTCCCTCGAGCGACAATGGATATCTTGTGCACCGGGTCTGCGTGAGGCAACTTCCACGCGACAAGGGCGTGGCCCGCTTCATGGAAGGCTGTCATCTCCCGCTCGCGGTCACTGATGAGGCGGCTTCTTCTCTCCGGTCCGGCTACCACCCGGTCGATGGCCTCCCCGAACTCCGACATGCCGATGAGCTTCTTGTTTCGCCGGGCAGTCAGCAGGGCCGCTTCATTGACCAAGTTGGCCAGGTCGGCGCCGCTGAAGCCGGGCGTCTGTTTGCCCAGTGTTTCAAGGCTGAGGTCCAGCGCCAGCGGTTTGCCGCCGCTGTGCACCTTGAGAATGGCAACCCGCCCGTTCAAGTCTGGAAGGTCCAGCACCACGCGCCTGTCAAACCGCCCGGGCCGTAGGAGAGCCGGGTCCAGAATGTCTGGCCTGTTGGTGGCCGCCACTATGATGATGTTAGTGTTGGTGTCGAAGCCGTCCATCTCCACGAGAATCTGGTTGAGTGTTTGCTCACGTTCGTCGTGGCCTCCGCCGAGACCTGCTCCCCTGTGACGGCCCACCGCGTCTATCTCATCGACGAACACGATGCAGGGAGCGTTGCGCTTGGCCTGCTCAAACAAGTCCCTGACTCTAGCGGCGCCGACCCCTACGAACATCTCTACGAACTCGGAACCGCTGATGGAGAAGAAGGGGACTCCCGCCTCTCCCGCAACGGCCCTGGCAAGCAGGGTCTTGCCTGTGCCAGGCTGTCCAACGAGAAGAACGCCCTTGGGTATCCGGGCCCCAAGAGCAAGGAACCTCTCGGGGAACTTGAGGAACTCCACCACTTCTTGAAGCTCGGCCTTGGCTTCCTCGACCCCCGCGACGTCGGCGAAAGTCACCGTGGGGCGGTTCACCATGAACATACGCGCCCTACTGCGGCCGAAGCTCATGGTCTGGTTGTTTGAGCCCTGGGCCTGGCGCATCATGAAGATGATCAGGGCGCCAAAGAATATGAGGGGCAGGAAATTGAGGAATATGCCAAAGACATTCCCAAGGCCTCCGCCGCTTTTGAACTTGATTTCAACTCCGCCTGGCCCGGTCTTCACACCTTCGCTGCGAAGAACTTCCAGGATGTCTGTGTTCTTGCCTATGCGGCTGTTGAACTTCTCTGCGCCCTGAGTGACGGTGAGCTTCTCTCCGTCCACTTCTATCTTCTGTATCTGTTCCTGCTTGGCCAGTTCCAACACCTGCGAGAAGTCCATCTCGGGAGTGCCGCCGAATCCTCCCAGCATGGTGAAAAATATCGCAATGACAGCGATGATAATGAGCAGATATATGAAGCTGTTTCTCATTATTCGTCGACTCGGCAGCCGAACAGGCCCGTTGCCCTTAGGCCCGATGTTTCTATTCTAAGGCGGGCGGCCTGTAAAGTAAAGGCGGCGAACCGGTACAGTAGATATAAAACGGTCGTAGGGAGACCTACGGTTCCGGGTGTGCATGTTCGATATGCACGGCCAGCGTCGCCCCGTCTGCGAACTGATGCGGTGGGACCATGTTGTAGAACCGTTTCCACGACCCTTAGCCCTGGATTTCTCCATCCAACGCCTGAGGCAGTCTTCTATTTCACTTTGTGCGGTCGTCCTGTATGGTTCCGCCAGCCTGCGGGGCACGTCTCTTTGAGGAAACATTGGGCGCAGGCGGGGCGGGTTTTGCATAGCTCCTTGGCGTGGCGGTCGAACAATGCGTGATACTCGTTGTAGAGGCGGGCGTCGCGGGGCAGGTTGTCATGGAAAATGCGTTGATACGCATCGTACGTCGGTTTGTCAGGATGTACGCCCCAACGCTCAAGGACGCGTCTGGTGTAGGAGTCGATGACGAAATAAGGTTGCTCCGCTGCGTAGAGCATGATGTCGTCGGCAGTCTCGGGGCCGATTCCGTGGACCGAAAGAAGCTCTTGGCGGAGAGCTTCCGGTTCCTGGGAGAGCATGGCCTCCAGATATCCGTCGTGGGCGTCCCAGAGGCGGTCCACGAACGCCTTGAGCCGCCGGGCCTTCTGGTTGAAAGCCCCCGACGGCCTTATCAGCAAGGCCAGCTCGTCCGTGGGAATGTCCCGCAGCGCCTCGACGGACATGGCGCCGGCGCTTTTCAGGTTGTCCAGAGCCCGCTCCACGTTCCGCCAGGAAGTGAACTGGGTCAGGATGGCTCCGACGATGGTCTCCAGCGGGCCATCACCGGGCCACCACCCTTGTGGGCCGTAGTGGTCATACAGCTTCAGATAGTACTCCATCAGCGTGTCGCCGATGGACGTGGAGGCCATCTGGTAAACCATAGAGCGAGTCTCCCGTCGTAGGTTCCATTAGAAGCCTTGGCTTGAGGGACGGTCGTAACCACTTAATGTCTTTACAATACCTTAACGGGTTTCGGTATATACTTTCCGAGCATATCCGATAGACCAAATTCATCGGCGCCTCCGATGCACCTCTCCAAGAATCAGACGGAGACAACCTCTGAAGTTTACTCCAAACAAACGCTGTCCAGTGGGTAGAATGCTCCTCCCTTCGTGGGGATATACCACCCGAAATCTCGTCCTGTTGTTGGTTGTTGCAGCCTCAATTCTGCTGGTTGGCTGCGAAACCGGCAGGTCCTCGACTTCAACCCCAACACCAACCTCCGAGTCAGAGAAACGGACTCCTACGGCGGCGGTCCCGCCTACCGCATCGCCGACCGGTGCGCAAACGCCCACGGCGTCGCTGTCTCCGACCGCCGCGCCGTCGATTGCTGCGGAGCGAAACCCGGAACCGACCTTAGCGGCGCCTTCGTTCGACCCCTTGCCCATTCCTCCTGAGCGTGACCTGTACGAGCTGGCTCGGTCGTTGTTCAAGATCGGCGAAGAAATGCCTCGAGTGGTCAACCCCGATCTGGTAAGTCTGGAGCAAGGAAGAGTGGACTCTTTCTGGCTTACTGACGCTATTTCAAAAGACGTCTTCAGCATAGACGCCACCCTGAGGCTGGTGTCCGACCACGCCTACTGGTACGTGGAGAGCCGTCTGGGCGTCTCGGATGAAGACCTGGAGCGGGCGGCCAGGGAGTTCGAAGAGTCAACCTACCCGAAAATCACTTCCGCATTCGGTACCGAGTGGGTCCCGGGAGTGGACAACGACCCCAGGATAACCATACTCACCGCCAACATACCTGGGCTGGGCGGCTACTACAGCTCCATGGACGAATACCCGACGTTTGTGCACCAGTTCAGCAACCAGAGGGAAATGGTCTATATCTCCGGCTCCATCCCAGTGGGTTCCAGGGGACACTCGGGTGTACTGGCCCACGAGCTGCACCACGCCGTCCTGTGGAACGCAGACCCGTCGGAGGAGACGTGGGTCGCTGAAGGGTTGGCGGAGTACGCTGCTCAGGAAGCGGGCTTCCATACGGGACATCAACCGGCTCTGCTGGGCAATCCCACCGCCTCGCTGGTCAACTGGCCGGTGTCCGGAGGTAGGACGGTATACTACGCCGCCGGGTACCTGTTCTTCCGGTACTTTGCTTCCCACTATTCCCAAGGAGACCTGCGGCCCCTAATGACGCAGCCCCTGGACGGAATCGACGGCATAAACGCTTATCTCACGGACCTAGGGTATACGGAGACCTTCGACGAGATATTCGGAGACTGGACTGTTGCCAATTACCTGGACCTGGCCGATGGCAAGTACGGCTACCCGCAAGACGAATTCGATCCGCCGAGACCCCGGCGCATCAACGACTACGAGGCGTTCGAGTCGAGCCTGCCCCAATACGCCGCCGAGTATTTTGCGGTGGACATTACCCGTGGTGACGTAACGATAGATTTCGAGGGCGAACGGCACGCTTCCCTTCTGGCCGTCAACGACCCTGAGGTCAGTTGCTGGTGGAGCAACCGGGGAGACTCTATCAGCTCCACCTTGACCCGGCGACTCGATTTATCCGGTGTGGATGAGGCGACGTTAGAATACCGTGTGTGGTTCGGGATAGAGGAAGGCTGGGACTATGGGTACCTCCAGGTCTCAACCGATAACGGCAAGACCTGGGACATCATCGAGGCGCCCGGTACCTCTCCCGCCAATCCTGTGGGGAACAGTTTTGGACCCGGGTACACCGGCTTCAGCGGCCGGTGGCTCGACGAAACCGTTGACCTAGGGGCCTATGCCGGGAAACAGGTCCTTCTCCGGTTCCACTACGTCACCGACGCCGCCTTGAATGGCATCGGGCTATGCGTCGATGATGTGTCTGTGCCCCAGATTGGGTTCTATGACGACGGAGCGCAGGGCGACAACGGTTGGGAGGCCGAAGGGTTCGTATTGACGGACAACAGGGTCCCCCAGAGCTTCGCCGTATATGCCATTGAGATAGGCGCCGACGCCAAAGTCACCAAGATAGACCTGGACGATGCCAACCGGGGAAGTCTGAACGTGTCCCGCCTGGAAGACCTGGCCGAGCTTGTGATTGTGGTGGCGGCGATGGCCCCCGCCGCAATTGATCGGGCCCACTATAGCCTTGCGCTCTCTCAAGCTCCGTAGCGACGCAGGGCTTATCAAGGTGGGCCGCGCCACTCATACGCCCGCGTGTGCTAAAATCGGGCACACAATACCGATTAGGAGCGTAGTCCATGTCTTGCGGTCCCCTTCATGGCGTGAAGGTCATAGAGGTCGCCCACATGCTTTCCACACCCCTTTGCACCCAGCTGTTGGGTGACCTGGGCGCTGACGTGGTTAAGGTGGAGGCCATAGGCAAGGGAGACAGGTCGAGGGAAGGGGCCCCATTCTCCAAGGTGGGGAACGTGTCGTATACGTTCCTGTCCAGGAACCGGAGCAAGCGGAGCATGTGCCTTGACCTGGCCAAGGAAGAGGGAAAGGGCGTCATGTACAAGTTGGTGGAGGCTTCCGACGTGTTCCTCCACAACTTGCGCCGCAACACCATGGCCAACCTGGCCCTGGACTACAGCGACTTGAAGAAGGTGAATCCGAGGCTTGTATACGGGGCCATCACCGGATTCGGCGACGAAGGCCCCTACAAAGACCTGCCGGGCCAGGACATGCAGGTGCAGGCGATGAGCGGAATTCTCAGTCTGAGCGGGTATCCCGACCGGGCCAACACGCCCATCGGCACCATGCTGGGGGACTCGGCGGCGGGGATGCTCATGGCGTTCGGAGTGGTGAGCGCTCTGTACAACCGGGACCGCACCGGAGAAGGGCAGGAGCTGAGCACCTCGTTGCTGGCAGGTTCTCTGGCCCTCCAACCGGCCACCATAGGGCACTACCTTGGGACCTACGACCTCCCCGTGAAGCGTGGCATGAGGTCCTACCTTCCCCCGCCCTACGGCCTCTGGACGTGTAGAGATGGCAAGGAAATCGCCCTATCCAACTACCGCGACAGGGACTGGGTGGGCTTCTGCGCGGCTGTAGAACGTCCGGACCTGCTCACCGACCCAAGGTTCGACAACCAGCATCGCAGGAGAGAGAACCGGGAAGAACTGACCTCGCTCCTTGAAGACATATTCATAACGCGAGACCAGGATGAATGGGTCAGCACACTCAGAGACAACGGCCAATGGGTCGTTCCGGTGAGGGACTACGCCGACATGTTCGACGACGTTGACGTGTGGGAGAACGACCTGATAGCCGAGGTCCAGCACCCGGCGGCCGGCACGGTGAAAAGCTTTGGAGCGCCCGTCAAATTCTTCGGGACTCCTGCAACGCCCGAACGCCAGTACCATCCCCTCCTGGGAGAGCACACGCGGGACATTCTAGGGGAGCTTGGATACTCGGATGAGGAGACGGAAACTCTATTCCAGAGCAAAGCCGTTGGGTGATGGGCCCCTATAGGCCCAGCTTTTCGGCCAGCAGTTCTCTGATCTCCTTGACCGACTCTCTCTGCCACACTGGGAACCTCTCCTGGTTCCGAGGCCTTGCCGCCGCCCGCTGCTGAACGTCCGTTGCCTCGGGCATCTCTTCCTTGATCTGGCGGTTTGTCTCGGCCATCTCCTTGTCGGCCAGTTCTGGGCGCTCAATCCAATGGCAGATGTAGTCGTGGCCGCTGGTGTAGAACACCACCGCGGGGATGGACTCATAGAGGCCGTCCTTGAGAAATTCGGCCATGATGTCCTTGTGGGAGTCTCTTGGGAAGATGCGCATATCCATGCCTCCGGCCTCGGCGATGCGGGCTACGGTGGGCATCCCCCTATATACGTCGGGGCACCAGTCTTCGCCTATGACCATCATCTTGGCCGGGCCATCGGGTCTAGCCGAGACTTCTTTGAAGAAACTGGCGTCCTCCGGGTCTATCTGGAAGTCGTCGTAAAGCTGCGTGAACCAGTCTTTGTTTACTTTGACCACCTGGTCCACGTACTCCTCGTAGTTGTAGC
This sequence comes from Dehalococcoidia bacterium, assembly GCA_965224415.1. Classification (GTDB taxonomy): domain Bacteria; phylum Chloroflexota; class Dehalococcoidia; order Lucifugimonadales; family JAGWBF01; genus DAOUJI01. The sequence goes on from CBDCZB010000005.1 coordinate 40,758, forward strand.
CGCTGTCAAACCTCTCCGAAGTCACGACGCTGGTGCGGTCTGTCATTGGACTAGCCTCCTATACAACCGGCGGGTTGCCGCAAGTGTGTCCCATCAAGCGCCGGGCGGTCACGCCGCCCTACGCAAGGGCTCAACCCGCTTCGCCTTCGAACCCAATTTCTATGCGTCCGTCAGGGTAGACGATGGTGGGGGAGACGTCGGAGAACTCCAGCAACTCGTCCAGCCACTTCTGCTCCAGGTCTACGCGCCGTTCCTCGTACACGATCCCCTGGCGAGTCCACGACTCACGCAGCTTATCACTGACGCTTCAACCCTCAATGGAGTAGACGATGGGAACGCTTGGGGCTGTCACCGGTCCTCCGTGTTGACGATATCGTCGATGCCAGTGGCTTGACGTTAGGGTTCTGTGCCGTCGGGGTGTGAAGGAATGGGAAATGATGGAACACCCATCAGATCAGAATGGTAGCACGGGGCTACAGGCCTGGCAAGGCCAGGAGGTCAGGCACGGGCGCCCTCCCATTGTCCCTAGAGCGAGTTCAGAAGCTCCAGTTCCTGGGCGATGAGGCGGGGCATCAGGTTGTTGTCCCGGACGAACTTATGACCGTTGTCGCCGATTCGCTTCGCTTCCTGGGGGTTTTCCAGCAGGTATAGGACTTTCTCAGCACACTCTTCCGTACTGTCCACCAAGTAGCCCGACTCCCCGTCTTCCATTTGAAGCGGGATTCCTCCGGCCCTTCCGGCCACCACCGGGCTGCCCTTCCACATGGCTTCGGAGACCACCAGTCCGAAACCCTCCCTCAGCGACTTCTGGATGATGACGTCGGAGAAAGACTGGAAGGCGTTGACCTCGATGCTGCTGGCCGCCGTGTAGTTGGTGAAGAGGTGGACGTTTGGGTCTCCCTCGACCTCGGCCTGCACCTGGCCGAAAATCTCCCAACCCTGTGGGTCGTCCATGGCCAGGTGCCCCAGCATGGCTAACTGCAAGCCGGGAACCCGGGGACGCAGTGAACGGTACACCTCCACCACTCCCATAGGGTCTTTCCAGGGGTCGAACCGCGACACCTGGGTGATAAGCGGGCGCGTAGTGTCCACTCCGACCCAGCTGACGATGCGCTTGCAGAAGTCCTCGGTCAAGCTGAAGTTCTTTGGGCTGAGGGGATCGATGGCAGGGGGCGCGAGCATGACCTTGGAGCGGTCCAGCCCCGGCGAGACGTACTGGTCCATGGTGAAGACCATCGCATCGTACTGCTCCACGTAGGGTTGCAGGAAGTTCCACACGCCCGCATGGGGGTCGGAGGTGTCTATGTGGCAACGCCAGACCCACTTGGAGCCGTTTCCACCGTGTATGGCGCGCACGGCCGCCGGTTGAGGGTCATGGACGATTATATAGTCGTAGTCACCGTCTATGAGGTCGGCGTTCCTGGCGTTGGTGGACAGATAGGTGTCCTTGATTGATTCGGTCAAGTCGTAGTCCGCGCCTTGAAGGGCATTGTGGAACGACTTGGTGACCTGATAGAAGGGAGCCTCGCCGTGTATCACTTTCCAGTCTGTCTGGATGCCCAGGCTTCTCATAAGGGGCGTCTGGGACCTGAGAAGTTCGGCCACTCCTCCGCCATAGGGAGTTGCGTTAATCTGGAGAACGCGAGCTCCTTTCAAGGGTTCCGCCAATCGCCTGAGCTCCTCCATCCGCTCTTCGCCAATTATGGGGCCATAGGCGTCGATGGACTGGGCGCCGACGCTGACCGCGCGGAGCGTCTCTTCTTTGCCTGCTCTAGACTCGACCATCTCATGTGAGGCGGTCCCATTGGATGAAATCTGGAACTCGGTCGCAGGCGCATGTCTCTCTATGGTGGTTTCCGAATCGGACACGTATCCCTCCCCCTTTTGTTGAAAAATTTCGGCGTTCTGATTGTAAGCTGGCGGACTATAACATACACCAACGCTGTAACCAACCCACAAAGAGGCCTTTTTTCAAATTTTAACCAATTCTTAACATCTCAAGATCGTGGAGCGGGTGAACGTCAGCGCCGGCGCCCTCTCATCCACGAAAGCCTGTACTGGAGAGGCCCTAGATACCGGCATTCGCCTGTATGACGAAACTTACACCAAAGGTCTCTTAGGGCGAGACTGCCTTGACGGTCAGGAATTCAATCAGCCGGTCGGGCACAAACCTTGCCGCCAACGCTCCGAGACGGGCATCAGGCCCCACGGCGTAGCGGGGAGCAGGCCACCGGGACGTGATGGCCTTGTGTATCACGCGGGCCACTTTGAACGGGTCTCCTCCCCATATATGCTGTGTACGGGGGTTCTTCTGGGCGTCTCCTGCATAGGCTCTGTAGGGGAAATCCGGGTCCAGCGACTTGGCGGCAGTGACCTGGTTGGCGCTGAAACTGGACCGGAAGAGTCCCGGCTCGACCAGGACGACCTTGACTCCGAACTTAGCCGTCTCCATTCTCATGGCCGCGTTCATGGCTTTCAGGGCATGCTTGGACGCCGAATAAGCTCCCATGTCGGGCGCTACAAGCTGCCCCAGCACGGACCCGACGTCTACGATTCTTCCGGCGCCCGCTTTCCTCATGCCGGGAAGCACCGCCTGGCTCACTCTCAGAGCGCCGAACAGATTTGTCTCAAACTGGTCCCGGAGTTCCTGAATGCTCAAGTCCTCCATGCAGCCCCGCAGCCCGTACCCTGCGTTGTTCACGAGGCCGAAGATTGTCCCGTGCTCCTCTTCCATGAGGGCCACCGTATCGTTCACCGAGTCGGAGTCGTTGGGGTTCAACTCGTATGGTGTTACCGGCAAGCCCTCCGAGTTGGCTGTCTCCATCAATAGGTCGAGGCGTGGCAGGCTTCGGCTGGCGGCCAACGTAGGAAACCCTTTGCGCGCAAGATGGATGGCAGCGGCCATTCCGATGCCTGAAGAAGCCCCTGTGATGATAACGGGCCGCCCTCGTCCTGTACGCGACATGACTCCTCCTTGTGCCCGGCCCTTCGACCGCCTCAGGCGCCAACCGGAACGGTTGGTGGGATGTTACTACAGGGAGTTGGGCTTTCGACAGACTCAGGGCCAACGGAACCCATGTGCGTGGAGGGACAGGCGCCGCAGGGTCTTGTTTTATGGGTGGAAGGGCCGTGCTATAATGGGCGCATCTTTTCGGCAGACCGTTAAACGCCGCTCAAGTAGGCCTCTAATCACCGACCTGAAACAGCTTAAAACCGGGGCCGCTGGGGTTCTCTTCAGGGCCGCCGTACCATTGTTTTCGTTGCACAGACCCCGCGTAGCCCATGCCGCCAGCGCTTTGCCTTTCCGGCCAACCACTGATGAGCAGGTGGCAGTGGAAGGGCTGCCGGGCCGTCCCTTCAAGACGCTGGCAGTGACCACCGTAGCGGCCACTTTCGGCCTAGTGGTCCTGGGCGGGGTCGTGAGACTCACCGACTCCGGTCTCGGGTGCCCTGACTGGCCGTTGTGCCACGGGCAACTCATACCCCCGGCGGACAAAGCCACCCTCATAGAATACTCCCACCGGCTGCTGGCCAGCGTCGTCGGAGTCCTGGCCGTGGCCACCTCCGTCATAGTATGGGTGAAGTGGAGGCATGTCCGGTGGATGTCCGTTCCCGCCGCTTTGGGGGTCGTGCTGCTGGTGGGGCAGGGGTTGTTGGGCGGGTTCACAGTGCTGCGGGAGCTGCCTGGCGAACTTGTGCTGGCCCACCTGGCGACCGCCGAGGCCTTGATAGCGTGCTATGTCATAGTGGCGCTCGTGGCCCTGGGGGGGCCGCAGCCCGGCGGGGCGTCCCGAGGCATAGTCGGCGACAAGTTCGTACTGGCGGTTTTGGCAACGGCGCTGCTGAACTATGGCCTGATCCTCAGCGGTTCCTACGTTACAGTATCCGGGGCGGCCACTGCTTGCGGGGAGTCATGGCCTCTCTGCAATGGCCTTCCCCATGGCCTGTTGCCTTCCATACACATGGGACATCGTTTTGTCGCCCTAGTAGCCGGTTTGGCAATAGTCGGAGTGGTTGCGGCGGCATGGAACCGGCGGTCCGAAAACCCAGCGCTAGGCTATGGCGCTGCGTTCACCGCAGCGGCATTCCTCGTGCAGATACTCCTGGGAGCAGGAATTGTATGGGAAGGCTTCCCGTTAAGTTTGCGACTGACCCATTTAGCAATTGCTACCCTCATGTGGTTGGGACTGGTGGCGATGGCCTACGGCGCCGTCGCGGGACCTCTGGATGAGGCCCCGAGGACGGCTGATGCTTAAGGCCAACTTCATACTGCGCCCCGTCGCAGGCCAGTCCACTATTTGGACGGCAATTTGGGCTACCGTGTCGGACTACGTCGCCCTGACCAAGCCGCCCATCGTGCTCCTGCTTCTTGTGACGGCGGTGTCGGCCATGTTCCTGGCTGCGGGGGGACCGCCGCCTCTGGACGTAGCCCTTTTTCTGGTAGTGGCGGGAGCGGCTGCCGCGGGAGGCGCCGGAGCCATCAACCAGTACATGGACCGGGACATCGACTACATCATGAGCCGCACGCGGCAGAGGCCCCTTCCCGGCCGCCGGATAAGCCCAACGTCCGCCCTGGTTTTCGGGGTGGCTCTTAACGTATTCGCCTTCATACTGCTGGCCGTGGGGGTCAACCTTCTAAGCGCCGCGCTGACCCTTGCCGGCGCCCTGTTCTACGTGTTCGTCTACACCTGGTGGCTGAAGCGCACCACTCCCCAGAACATAGTCATCGGCGGGGCCGCCGGAGCTGTGCCGCCCCTGGCCGGATGGGCGGCGGTGACCGGCGGACTCGATGCCCCGGCGGCTTTCCTGTTTGGCATCATCTTCCTGTGGACTCCGCCCCACTTCTGGGCCCTGGCCCTCCTGATGAAAGAGGACTACAGCAAAGCTGGAATCCCCATGCTGCCCGTCGTTAAGGGAACGTCCGCCACTCAGAGAGGGATCCTGCTGTACACTCTGGCGACCGTCGCCTTAAGCCTGGCGTTCTACTTCACGACGGATGCGCTTGGATGGATATATCTGGGCGGCGCAGCGGCAGCGGGCGCCGTGTTCGTGTATCTGTCATGGAAGATGGCTGTCGCCAAGCCGGCTTCCGATGGAAGGGTGCCGGGTTCCAAACGGCTGTATCTCTATTCGCTCCTGTACCTTGGGTTGGTTTTCGTATTTGTAATGGTTGACAGCATGGTGAATCTGTGAGAAATTTCACTAGCTCATTTTGTGGTCCGGGCGGCGGTGCAACGCCCCTTGAATGTCGGAAGCTCCTGTTGATATAGTGCTCCAGCATCGTTACATGGAAACGTTCAAGCTTAGCCTACAGCGTTCCCTGGGACTGTTCAGAAAAGGATTCGGGTTCCGGCCCAAGACAGCAATCGGGCTGGCGCTGGTTCTTGGAACGCTTGCCCTTCTAGCCTGCACCCCGGAAAACGCCCAGTCCACCTTTGACGCCAAGGGCCCCGTCGCCCAACAGCAGGCTGACCTCTTCTACCTCATCTTCTGGGCTGCCGTAGCCGTCTTCGTCGTGGTGGTCGGCGCCCTTCTCTATGCCATGGTTCGCTACAGGAGCAGACCCGGGCAGACAGAGATGCCCAAGCAGACCCACGGCCACACCGGCTTGGAGATCACTTGGACCATCTTCCCGGTCATCGTGCTGGCGATCATCGCGGTTCCCACCGTGATAGTCCTGTTCGACATCTCCGAAAAGCCGGCGCCCGAAGAAAACGCCCTGGAGGTCAACGTTATCGGCCACCAATGGTGGTTCGAGTTCGAGTACCCGGAGCAGGGCGTCGTCACCGCCAACCAACTGCATATTCCCGTCGACCGGAAAGTCCAATTCAACCTCCTATCGGGCGACGTGATCCACAGCTTCTGGATTCCCAAGCTGGGCGGCAAGGTAGACGTCGTCCCCAACAACGATAACGGCCTTTGGCTTCAAGCCGATTCGTCGACCTTCGACGAGCCTTTCCCCCAGACGTTGTACGGCCAATGCGCCGAATTCTGTGGCGTGGCCCATGCGCACATGAAGTTCAGAGTCATAGTGGACACCCAGGAGGGGTTCGACGCCTGGGTGGAGCAGTATCACGCCCTTGCAGACGGCCCGGAACAGTCCTCTGAACTGGCTGACAAGGGGAAGGCTCTTTTCGCCGACAAGGGATGCCTGCTGTGCCACGACATAGCGGGAGCCGGGGTTGAGGCAGTCCGTCAAGCTCGTCAGACCAGCTTCGAGAGCGGGGCCGCCCAGTTCCCTGGCCCTAACCTGACCAACCTGGGCACCAGGGAGATTCTGGCGGCGGGAGCGCTTAACCTGAACCGCGAGAACCTGATTCGCTGGCTCACAGACCCTACTGAGGTCAAACCCGGAAACCGGATGGGACAGTTGGCCGACGTTTACAACAATCCCGACCTGGAAATGCAGCCCAACGAAATCCTGGCGCTGGCCGAGTACCTGCTTAACCAGCGGTGATTTAGTGCGATAAAATGATTATTGTTTTTACCCGGTGCGGCAATTAGAGGAGTGCTATGGTGACCTTGACTGAAACCATAAGCGGCGCTCTAAGGAGACCCACCTCCTACGAGGGTGTATGGGGTTGGATCACTACCGTCGACCATAAGAGGATAGGAATCCTCTACGGTGTGACGGCCTTCATATTCTTCCTGCTGGCCGGGATCGAAGCCCTGATCATGAGAGTCCAACTGTCCGGGCCGCAGCAGGACCTTGTCAGCCCAGAGATTTTCAGCCAGCTGTTCACAATGCACGCGCTGAGCATGATATTCCTGGCCATCATGCCGATGGGCGCCGCCTTCTTCAACTACATGATACCCCTGATGATCGGGGCTAGGGACGTGGCGTTCCCCAGGATGAACGCCCTCTCCTACTGGCTGTTCCTTGGCGGCGGCATCGTTCTGAATTCAGGTTGGCTTGCGGGCGGCATTTCGCCGGACACCGGATGGTTCGCTTACGCCAACCTCACCGAGGAGCCGTACACCCTGGGCAACAGCATGGACTTCTACACCGTGGGGCTTGGAACGCTTGGAACCGCCTCGATGATAGCAGCGTTCAACTTCATTGTGACCATCGTAAACATGCGGGCGCCCGGAATGAGCCTGATGCGCATGCCAGTGTTCGTGTGGATGACGCTGGTCACCTCTCTGCTCATCATGCTTGCAATGCCGATCATCACCGTGGGGCTTATAGAGCTCTACATGGACCGGAACTTCGGGTTCAACTTCTTCGACCCCGTGGCCAACGGAGACCCCATTCTGTGGCAGCATATCTTCTGGGTGTTCGGACATCCTGAGGTCTATATACTCATCCTGCCCGCTATGGGGATAGTGACGGAAATCATCCCAACGTTCTCCCGTAAGCCCCTCTTCGGCTATCCTGTGGTGGTGCTTTCGGGCGTGATCATCGGATTCCTGGGATGGGGCGTCTGGAGCCACCACATGTTCACGGTGGGGCTGGGGCCTTACGCCTCCGCCGCCTTTGCTATTAGCACCATGATCATCGCCATTCCCACAGGCGTGAAAATCTTCAACTGGATTGCCACCATGTGGGGAGGCCAAATCAAGTTCACCACGCCCATGCTATTCGCTATAGGGTTCATTATTCTGTTCATCGTGGGCGGACTGAGCGGAATCATGCACTCCTCCGCTCCATCGGACAATCAGCAGCAGGACACCTACTTCGTAGTGGCCCACATCCACTACGTGCTCTTTGGTGGCGCCATTTGGGCCCTGTTCGGCGGAATCTACTATTGGTGGCCCAAGTTCACGGGCACGATGCTTAGCGAAGGTCTGGGCAAGCTCCATTTCTGGGTGATGCTCCTGGGAATGAACCTGACATTCTTCCCAATGCACAACCTAGGCATGGACGGAATGCCACGGCGCATATACACCTACGCCGAGGGCATGGGATGGGACAACCTGAACCTGCTGGCCACCGTCGGCGCATTTCTGATGGCTTCCTCGACCCTCATCTTCATACACAACGCGTTCCGCAGCTTGAGGAAGGGCGAGAAAGCCCCCAATGACCCCTGGGACGCCAGGACCCTGGAATGGTCCATATCCTCGCCGCCGCCCCACTACAACTTCAAAGAGATTCCCACGGTGCACTCCCGTGACGCCTTCTGGGAGGAGAAGTACGGAGCTGGGAACCACCAGGAAGGTCTTGAGCCTGTGGCGGGAGGTTCCCCTGACGCGGACGACCACGACCACCATTCCGAAGGGCATGGCGATGGACACGACGGAGGTCACGGGATTCACATGCCGGGCCTCTCCTACTGGCCTTTCATGGTAGCTGGAGGCATGACTGTCGCGGCCTACGGCGCCATCTTTCAAGAGGCGACAACCTGGGCCTTGGGCGCGATTGGAATGTTCCTGGCCATGGTGGCCGTGTACGCCTGGTCTTTCGAACCGGCGTCAGAGCCGGAAGAACCCGACGAGTAGCAGAGAATAGTCAGATGGGGAGCGCATAGTTGCAGGAACAGCACGGACACCATGCGGTGGTGGAAGACACTACCACCGGTCTAAACAACAGGAAGATGCTCATGTGGCTCTTCCTGGGCTCCGACTGTTTGTTCTTCGGCAGCCTGATAGCCACCTACCTGATATACCGGGGCCAGAGCATAGTGGGGCCTTACCCCATAGACGTGTTCGACATACCCACCACCTCCGTAAGCACCTTCGTCTTGCTGATGTCCAGCATGTCGATGGTGCTGGCTTACGCCTCCATCAACCGGGGGGACATGAGGGCCTTCCGGGTATGGCTCCTTTCGACCGCTCTGTTGGGAGCGACTTTCCTTGCCTTCCAGACCTTCGAGTTCTACGAATTCGCCAACCACCATCAGGTCGTCGAGTGCCCAGTGCAAGCCGACAAGATTCCCCTCCATCCGGACGAAGCTTGCATGAACGGGGTGGCGGAGTACGAAGCGAAATACGGCCTGACCCCAAAGACCAACCTGTTCGGTACGACCTTCTTCACATTGACCGGATTCCACGGCGCCCACGTGACTGTTGGGGTGATATGGCTGTTGTCGATCTTGGGATACTCCCTGTGGGGAGGGAAGAAAGCCCAGCGGGAACTGACCGACCGACAGGCCCTGAGCGTGGACCTGGCGGCCCTGTATTGGCACTTTGTTGACATCGTCTGGATTGTCATCTTCGCGGTGGTCTATCTAATCGGAGTAGGAGTAACTTAGTACGTCATGAGGGACCGGCATGGCTCACAGTCCTAACGCGAATCAACAGGCAGGGCACGGGGAGCACCCCACTCCTGGCACCTATGTTAAGATCGCCTTTCTTCTGGCGGCGCTCACCGGCATCGAGGTCGGTGTGTTTTACATCGACGTGCTGGAACCGGCCTTCCTGCCCATATTCCTCATCCTGTCGATAGCAAAGTTCGCCCTCGTGATACTGTTCTACATGCACCTTAAGTTTGATCACCGCCTCTTCTCGACCGTCTTCATCGGCGGTGTGCTGCTCGCGTTGATCATTACCGTCGCGCTGCTGTCCCTATTCCAGGTGCTCTCGTCCAAAGCCAATCCGCCGGATGCAGGAGGAGGCCACGGTTCCATCATCAGAGAAGAGCCAAATGGCCTTGCTTCCGCCTCCATTGACCTGGGCGACCCACGTTGGACCGACCCTTCTTCCACCCGCACCTAGGCTTCCCTGAGTCTCCGGCACGGCCGCAGTTCGATCCATTAGCCGGAAGCTGTTAAGGGTACGTTGTTGCCTACTGAGGTCCAATTTTCCTGGACGGAATGGCACGCCCACCCCAGCGTTGTTATAGGCCTTCTGACATTCACGGCCCTTTACCTTCTCGGCGTAGGCCCGCTGAGGAAACGCTTCCAGGGGGCCGAGGCTGCGGGTTCGGGAGAAGTGGCCCTGTTTCTCACTGGGGTCCTGGTCCTCTTTGTGGCCTTGCTGTCGCCCATCCACGAGCTGGGAGACAAATACCTCTTCTCGGCCCACATGGTCCAGCATCTGCTGTTGACCCTGGTCTCGCCGCCGCTCTTGCTGGCCGGCGCCCCGCCTTGGCTGATACGGCCTCTGATCAGGGGCCGAAAGATACTGCCAGTACTGCGCTTCATCACACGTCCGATTCCCGCCTTCCTCATCTTCAACTTCATATTTGCCCTGTGGCATGTGCCCGCCCTGTACGACGGGGCGCTGAGGGACAGAGGGATACACATACTGGAGCATATCCTATTTATAGGAGGAGGCATCCTCCTCTGGTGGCCCATCATGAGCCGCATGTCGGAGCTTCCCCGGCCTTCATACCTGCTCCAGATGGTTTACCTAATAGCCCAGCCCACGATCCCGACCATCCTCGGCGCGCTGATTACTTTCAGCGATGCCGGCATATACGAATGGTACGCCGAGGCTCCGAGAATATGGGGTACGTCGGTGGTGTCGGACCAACAGATAGGCGGCATCATCATGTGGGTGCCCGGCGGCCTCTTCTTTGTTGGCGCCCTCGCCGTCATATTCCTGATATGGGCCAACCAGGAAGACGCCTCCAACCACCCCACCGTCACCGGCGGGGGGCGATGAACGTAGGTGTTGTTTCCTAGCTGTTGCTGTGGAAACATAAGGCCGTATGTGGTATCTTTTGGACGCTGAATTCGTAGCTTTGTAAACTCGTAAGGGAGTGAAGAAGAGAGCAATGCAACGACCGCCTTTGGCAATGGCTCTGCCTCTGTTGGCCGCTATAGTGATAATCGTATGGGGCGGCGGCATAGGGGTCATATTCATAGTCTTGAATGAGACAGGAGCCGGAGTTTGGGGAGCCATCATCATCGGCATGGCCCTGGTTCTAGGGGTCCCGTTGCTGGCGGCGATGCACCGACCGATTCTGGATATGATCCTTCCCCCGTTGGAAGCTGTGCAAAGACAGATGTCGGAAATCGCCGACCTCCTGTCGCCCGCTCTAAAACGGCCGTCTCTAGCAATGGTCCTACCCATATTGGCCGCTCTAGTCATAATCGCCTGGGGCGGCGGCATAGGAATCATATTCATAGTGTTGAATGAGACAGGATCAGGAGTTTGGGGAGCGATCATAATCGGCATGGCCCTGGTCTTGGGAATCCCGTCCGTGGCAGCCCTGTTGGCGGCTTCTAGACGATAGCCCGACTGTAATGAAATTCGGCGCCGCAATCAGAGCCGTAAGCGCTCCGGCTTTGGTTTTCTTGTTTCTTGGGGCTTGCTCCGGCGCACCCTCCGACGAGTTCCACGGAACAGAGCTCAACCCGGAACAGGCTCCAGAGTTCACGCTCATTGACCACACCGGAGAGTCCGTGTCTCTATTGGACTTCCGCGGCGAGGTGGTCCTGCTGACATTCCTCTACACCAACTGCCCCGACGTATGCCCCCTGGTCACGGCCAATCTTCAGCAGGCCCACATGTTGCTCGCTCCAGGAGAGGTCGATAGGGTCAACTTCCTGACCATATCGGTGGACCCCCTGGGGGACACCATGGAACGGGTGCGGGAGTATACTCGGTACATGGGCATGGAGGGGCGGTGGCGTTACTTGATTGGCTCGGAGGAGGAGCTGAGCCCCATCTGGAGCCAGTATTGGCTGGCTCCGGTGGTTACGGAGGTCGACTCCGACCCAGGCAAGAACACGGATGGGGATGCAGTCTACCGGTACGGTCCTCATGAGCACCCTGAGGGGTACGAACATGCCCTGGACGAGGAGACGCTGACGTCGTCGGACTCCGGCTACCTGGTGGGCCACACGGCCCCCATCTTCCTGATAGACGCTTCGGGCGTCAGGCGTGTGTTGTTTAACAACCTCTTCCTCGACCCAGGCGACGTGGTCAACGACCTACGCATCCTGATGGAAGAGCCGTCGTAAGAAAAAGGCCCCCTTGTGTAGGGGGCCTTTAAGCATTGGCGATATTGAGCTCGGCTAGATATTGGCCTTGGCAACTACAACCAAGTCGTCGAAAGCCTTGGGATCCCTGACGGCCAGGTCGGCCAACATCTTCCGGTTGATCTCCATGTTGGCGACGCGCAGTCCGTGCATGAACTGGTGATAGGTGATTCCGGCTTGCCGAGCGGCGGCGTTTATTCTGAGTATCCAGAGCCGCCGGAAGTCGCCCTTCCGTTCTCTGCGGTGGCGGTAGGCGTGGCTCCATGCATGTATGACGGCTTCTTTGGCCCACTTGTAGTTGCGGCTCGAGGAGCCTCGGTAGCCGCGGGCCAGGGCCAGGATTTTCTTGTGGCGGCGTCGTTTGGTGACTCCGCGTTTGACTCTTGCCACGGTGTACTCCTGCGGGCGCGTCTAGCCGCTGTAGGGCAGAAGCTTCTGGATTCGAGGGGCGTCGGCCTTGTCCAGGGGCAGCTTTCCTGCGAACTGTCGGCGGACTTTCTTGGGTTTCTTTCTGCGAAGGTGGCTACTCATCCGCTTCCGGCGCATCAGCTTGCCGGAGCCGGTTACGTAGAAGCGGGCGCTAGCTCCCTTGTGCGTTTTCTGTTTGGGCATCAGTCCCGTTGGTCGTCTCTTTCTTGATTTTCTTGGCCCCCGGGGCCAGGACTACGGACAGAAACCTTCCTTCGAGAGATGGCGGCCCTTCAACCCTGGCCACCTCCTCCACGTCGTCGGCCACCCTTTTCAGCAGGGCCACTCCCAGGTCCCGGTGAGTGACTTCCCTGCCGCGAAAGACGACGGCCACTTTCACCTTCGAGCCATCGTCGATGAACTCCTTGACCTTGCGCAGCTTCGATTCGAAGTCATGGTTTCCGATCCGGGTCCTGAACCTGACTTCTTTGAAGGGCGTATTTTTGTGGGCTTTCTTGGCTTCCCGTTCTTTTTTGGAGGAGAGGTATCGGAGCCTCCCGTAGTCCAGAATCCGGCACACAGGGGGGTCTCCGTTGGGCTGCACTTCCACCAGGTCCAACCCACGCCCTCTTGCCAGAGTCAGGGCTTGAGGAACGGTCATTACCCCGACTTGCTCGCCGTCATCGGCGATCACCATGACTTCCGGCGCTCGGATTCTTTCGTTTACTCTATAGTCGCGGGCTATTCGCTCTATCCTCCAAAAAGAATAACGGCGGAACGCAAGATTCCGCAGTGGAAAATATAGCATAGCCGTGAAAACGTGTCAACCAAGTCCATTTGTAGGCAGAGAGTTTCAGTTTGAAGGAGAATCTGTAGGACCGGCGACTACAAAAACCGTCGATTTGGACTTCCCGCCCACGTCGGGTTTGGCCTCATTGTGCATCTTGTCAGGCGGCCTCGATGTCGGTAAGCTCGAAGTCGCCGCCTTTGAACAGAAGGGGCTCGCCGGAAACTTCCGCCAAGGCGTAGGCGAAGCAGTCGCCGAGGTTCAGTCCCGCTGGGTGATTGCCCTTGCCGAAACGTCTCCAAGCTCTGCGAGCAGCCCGCACATGGTCGAGGGTGACTGGCTCCAACTCAATCCCCGCTGCATCCAGGAAGGCATCAAGCTCATTTCCGGCCGCGGCGCCGCTGCGGCTTTCGACGACGATGGCCGCCTCCAGGAGGTTCGCCATCGACATACGGCAACGTGAAACTTCTGCTATCGCTGTGTCATAACGCTCGGCGTCCGACTCTCTAAACAGGACTGCCAGGACGGCTGACGTGTCGACAATCACCTGGGAAGACCACGCTCGTCATAGAGGAAGTCACCGTGCTCGACAGCCGACGGACCGTTGCGCAGCAATTTAGCGCAACGCTCCGCGATTGCCCGCATCTCTTTGAGACGAGCCTCGACACTGCGCTCACGTTTCTCGCGCTCCAGACGTTCCTTGAGCGCGACCGTGATAGCGCCTGTCATGGTCTCGCCGGTAAGTTGAGCCAACTCGCTGGCCAGCCGGCACGTCTCTTCGTTCTTGATGTTGAGGCTCACCGGGCCTCCTTTAGGGTAGAAGTGAAATAGAGGTTTCTACCATATCAACTTCCCCATCGCCTTGTCCAACTCCGTCCGGGTGTTTGAACCTGTTTCGTCGGGCTAGGCGTTATTAGGACAAGTTCCTCGTGGTTGACCCGGTCTAACACATTGTCGTCGTCATGGCTGCCCGTCGGTGGCAATGGTTCAAGCCGGAGCCGGTGGTAAATTACGCCTGCTTGGTCTATTATGTCCCTGCTCCTACCATGAGCCGCGCATCTTTAGTCCAGGGAGGTACAGTCATGGCAAGAGACTATTCCATACTCATTGGGACCGTGGGCCAGGGGCTTGGGGTCAGTTCCGATTGTGGTGAGACCTGGGCCAAAATCAGGCAGCCGATTCCGACGGAAGGCATAGTAAGGACTATAGGGGTCTACCCGGACAACCCCCATCGTGCCCTCGCCGGCTCTGACGTAGGCATATTCCGGAGCGAGGACAACGGCGGCACCTGGGAAAAGTTGGAATCGCCCATGGAAGGTCTTCAGATATGGTCGGTGGCCGTGGACCCCGTAGACCCCAACACTATTTTCGCCGGCACCAGGCCGGAGGGGTTCCGGTCTACGGACGACGGGAAGACGTGGACCAAGATGAACATGGGAGTCAACATGGACTGTCCCATCGGGACTCCCCGCACCACCAACATTATCGTCGACCCGCGAGACAACCGCACCGTCTGGGCCGGGATTGAAGTGGACGGGGTATACAAGAGCTTGGACCACGGCGATTCCTGGTTGCACCTGCCCGATTTGGGCCCTGACCCCTTTCACGGAGATGTTCACGGCATGGCACTGAGGGCCGGTCCCGAATCCGCAGTGTACGCCACCAGCCCCTTCGGAATCGCCACAAGCAAGGACGAGGGCGAGAGTTGGGACTACCACTACTTCCCCAAGTTCAATGATGATGACGCCCGTTCGTACTGCCGCGGCGTGCTCATCAAGCGGGACAACCCTGACGTGGTGTTCGTGGGCAACGGCGACTTCATTCCCGGCGTGACCGGCGCAGTCCAGCGGAGCAAAGACGGCGGTCAAAGTTGGGAAGCGGCGGAACTGCCTGTGGAACCCAACTCGGTCATTTACTGGCTGGGTAGCCACGCTGAGTTGCCCGACGTCGTAGTGGCTGTCAGCCTCTTCGGCTATGTGTACGTGAGTGAGGACGGCGGAGACTCGTGGCGAAAGTTGAAGAAGGAGTTTGGGGAAATCCGCTCGGTCGCGGTCCTTCCCAACTAGGGCCTGTTCACACTATTGGGTTGAATATGATATCATTGGAGGATGGAACTTACAGAAGCTCAATACGAACGAATAGCTCCTTGTCTGCCGGTGCAACGCGGCAACGTGAGCATGTCGAACCTCCAAGTCCTCAACGCAATTCTGTACGTCGCCGAGCATGGTTGCAAGTGGCGGGGCTTGCCTCCGAGGTTTGGCTCCTGGCACACAGTCTATACCCGCATGAACCGCTGGTCCAAAAACGGAGTCCTCAATCGGGTGTTCGAACACCTTCAACGAGAGCAGATAGTGCGCATCAATATCGAGGCGGTTTCGGTGGACAGCACGATTGTCAAGGTGCATCCCGATGGCACGGGCGCGTTAAAAAAAACGGACCGCAGTCCATCGGCAAGTCCCGGGGAGGATGGACCACCAAGATTCATATGGTTGCCGCAGATGCTCGAACGGCTCTGATGTTCTCCCTCTCCGCCGGACAAGCCCACGACGCGCCTGAAGGACGCAAGCTGCTCAACCGTCTTGGGCCACAGCGAGAGAACTTGTCTATAGTGATGGATCGTGCATACGAGGGCAACGAGACACGCCAACTCGCATTGGCGCTGGGATTCACTCCCGTCGTTCCGCCGTCCTCGACACGGTTCTCCCCATGGACGTACGACATGGAGATGTACAAGAGACGCAACGAAGTTGAGCGCTTGTTCCGGCGATTGAAGGGCTTTCGCCGTATCTTCTCTCGCTTCGAGAAGCTGGATGTGCTCTTCCTAGGCTTCATCCTACTCACTCTTATAGTCGATGCGTTGCGTTAGTGTGAACAGGCCCTAGTCCAAACTTTCCGGCCTAGGCCGTTTAGTCAGGAGCGTCGTTTCCGACAGTGTTGCCATCGGAGTCCTCGGCTGACAGGCCGCGCCCCACAACGTAGAGACGCTGCAGGAGGGTCAGGAAGGACACTGCGGCCACTATGATGAGTATGACCTCCAGGGTCCTCAGGCCGAGAATCAGCCCCAGGGAGTAGAGGACCACCCGCTCGGGGCGGGTCATCAGCCCAGCTTTGGTAAAAATGCCCAGTCCCTCGCCCCGGGCGCGGAGATAACTGACCATCTGGGATGTTATGAGGGCCGACATGACCCCTGTCATAAGGAAGAGGGTACGGCCCTCTCCCAGGTTCTCCAGCAGACCGTAGACGGCGATGCCCACGAAGAGAGCCGCCTCCCCCAGCCGGTCGAAAACGGAGTCCAGGAGGGCGCCGAATCGGGACTCTTTCTGGGTGTACCGGGCCAGGGCTCCGTCCATAAGGTCCAGCAGGGCCCCCGCCAGGAAAACCAGTCCCCCGATCCACAGAAACCCTGCTCCCACCAGCGCGGCCGCTCCAAGGGCGACGAGAAACCCAATCAGCGTAATGATGTTGGGAGTGAGACCCAGCCGGTCCAGCGCCCTGGCTCCGGGGGTCTCCACGTAACGGAGAACAGCGGACCTAAATTGCTCTCGGCCTGGAAAGGCCATAGGCCCTTTCCATCACCTGGTCGTAGTATCCCATGATTTGCCTGGCCACAAGGTCCCACGAGTATTGGACCGCTTTCTCCCGTCCGGCGGCTCCCATCTGGTCCCTCAGCTTGGGGTCGTTGATGAGGAAGCCCAAAGCCTCGGCCAGTTTGCCTGAGTCCTTGGGAGGCGCCAGAAGCCCTTGACGGCCGTGCTCAACGACTGCAGCGTAGCCCATGATGTTGGTGGCGACCACGGGTTTACCGGAGGCCATGGCCTCCAGGAGCACTATGCCGAAGCTCTCCCTGCCCGTGGCCGGGGCGCAGCAGATATGGGCACTCTGGTAGTAGCGGGGCAAGTCTTCGTACGAAACTGTGCCTGCGAAAACCACGTCCTGCAAGTTCCGCTCGCTCATAATGCGGTAGCAGTCCCTATCCGGGCTGCCGGGCCCCACCACCACCAGCCTGATGTTTGGATTCTCCCACTTGAGCTTCCCGTAGGCCTCCAACAAGTATCTGAACCCCTTGCGCTTCTCCATGCGGCCCACAAACAGGATGTTGGTCTTCCCGTCGTTCAGATTGGGTATGGGTTCCTTGGGAGTGGAAAAGTTCTCCACGTCTATTCCGTTGGGGATGATTTCGTAGTCGGCCCGGAAGAACCTCTCGACGTACTCCCTGGCGGCAGGGGAGACGGCGATGCAACCGTCCAAACGCTTGAACCAGCGCCTCAGTATAGGATAGGACCAGCCGTAGTTGCGGAACTTGCCGTGCACCGCGTGAAACGTCCCTATGTTGACGGCGTTGGAGTGCCTCAGCACAGTGAGGGACAGCACGGGCATGAGCGGTTCGTGTATATGCACCAGGTCGAAAGCCTCTCGGCTCAAGACGTCTTTCACCTTGTGGTCCAACCACAGGGAAAGGGACAGCCGGGCTACGGAGCCTCCGGCGGGGACGGGAACGGACCTTCCCAGTGGAATCACTTCGCACTCTACAGGCAATTCCCTGGAGGGAGAGTGGGGGGCCAGGATTTTTACTTCGTGGCCTTCGGCCTGCAGCCGGTCAGCGAGCCTGGATATATGGACGGTGACTCCGCCCGGCCACGTGATGTCGTAAGGGGATGCCAGACCGATTTTCATGCATTGACGTCCATGCGATGGAATCAGCTGACCGGCCCGCCAGGGCGGGCCTTTCTAGGCCTCCCGGCCCTCGATAAAGGCCTCCACCATCTCCCGGGCCTTATCGTCAGTGTACTGCACAGGAGGAGACTTCATGAAGTAGGAGGAAGGAGCGATGACGGCGCCGCTCATGCCTCTGTCCATGGCCAGCTTGACGCAGCGGACCGCGTCGACCACCACTCCGGCGGAGTTGGGGCTGTCCCACACCTCAAGCTTGATCTCGATGTTCAAGGGAGCGCCGCCGAAGTTCTCTCCCTCCATGCGGATGTAGCACCATTTCCTGTCTCCCAGCCAGGGCACGTGGTCGCTGGGGCCGATGTGGATGTTGTCCGGCTCGATGTCGTAGTCCAGCTGGGAGGCGACGGAGTTGGTCTTCGATATTTTCTTGGACACCAGACGTTCCCGTTCCAGCATGTTCAGGAAGTCGGTGTTCCCGCCGAAGTTGAGCTGGTAGGTCCTGCTCAGCTTCACACCCCGGTCCTCGAACAGGCGGGTCAACACCCGGTGGGTGATGGTGGCGCCCAACTGGGACTTCACGTCATCTCCCACGACGGGAAGACCCGCGTCCTTGAAGCGCTTTTGCCAGTAGGACTCTCGGGCGATGAAGACCGGAATGCAGTTGACCAGCCCGCATCCGGCTGCCAGCACCTGCTCTACGTACCACTTGGTCGCCATTTCACTGCCCACCGGCAGGAAGTTGATGACCACGTCGCACTCCCGTTCCCGGAGAATGTTGACGATGTCTGAGGTGGCGCCTGGGCTCTTCTGTACGAGGTGTTCCACGTACTTTCCGATGCCGTCATGGGTCATGCCTCTCTCGACGGTGACGCCGATGTTGGGCACGTCGTGGAACTTTATTGTGTTGTTGGGTTCGGTAAAGATAGCCTCGGAGAGGTCCTTGCCCACCTTGTTCACGTCCACGTCAAAGGCGGCAACGAATTCCAGGTCGTCAATGGCGTAGCCACCAACGTCGGCGTGCATTATTCCCGGGACATTCCCGTTATCGGAGAGGTTGCGGTACTTGTTCACGCCCTGCACAAGGGAGGAAGCGCAGTTGCCCACTCCGATAATCGCAGTTCTGATTTTGCCCAAGGTCTAATCTCCTTTACCGTGTCCCGACCATCAATGTGCTGCCCGGAAGAACCGCGAGCGGAGGCATTTTACCAGCATCACGCAGGCCAAGGCAAGGAGCTTACCGGTTCATAGAAACGCGCCGCCCACGCCATTGCTCAGCCAAATCCCTTCGTTGTATAGTCGTAACCAGCTCGGTAGTCCAGACAAGGATATCGTTTGGCTAAGACGCCTCACGACGAGACAACCCCCAGCAGCGCAGACGTCGATTCGGTCGCGGTGCAGCTGAAGTCGCCCAGCGACGCCTGTCCCAAAAACCCTGTACGGTTCGCCCATCCCAGCGAGGCCGAGTTCGCCCGCATCCTGGACTTCTACGGCGTACGTTGGGACTACGAGCCCCGCTCCTTCGCCCTCAAGTGGGAAGGCGACCGGATGCAGGAAATGTTCACCCCCGACTTCTACCTGCCCGACTTGGACCTGTACGTCGAGTTGACCACCCTGCGTCAGAAGCTGGTGACCGCGAAGAACCGCAAGCTCCGCACTCTCAGGGAACTATACCCGGAAGTCAACGTCAAGCTCCTCTACAAGCGCGACTATCACCGCATTCTGGCCAAGTTCGGCTACGGCCCGCTGGCACAAGAGGAGGTCCAAGCAATAGACCGGGCGCTCTTCGACGCCGAGCAGGTCCAGAACCGGGTACGGGAGTTGGGGCGTCAAATTTCCCGGGACTACGCAGGCTCTCAACCCGTGCTGGTGGGGGTCCTTAAGGGCGTCATGTGTTTCATGGCCGACTTGATGCGCTGCATATCCCTGCCTTTATCCGTGGAGACCATGTCCATTTCCAGATTCGGGGTCGACGAAGAAGGCGTCAAAATCACTAAAGACCTGGACGGAGACATCAAGGGCAAGCACGTCCTCATGGTGGAAGACATAGTGGACACCGGCATGACGTTGAACTACCTTCTGAACTACATAAACACTCGGGATCCCGCCTCAATCAAAGTGTGCACCCTCTTGGACAAAAAGGTCAGGCGGCTGGTCGACGTCCCGTTGGAGTACGTGGGGTTCGAAATCCCCGACGAGTTCGTTGTGGGGTACGGGCTGGACTACCTGGAGCGGTACAGGAACCTTCCCTTCATCGGAGTCTTGACGCCAACGGAATAGACTGTCTCTCCCTGAACTACAGCACGAGGCCTCCGGGAATGCACCCTGCTTGAATCCAAGTCTAGACGGGTATTTTGCCTTCTGATATAGTGAAATCATCGAGCGAGCGGGCGTCGTCTCGGTTTACACCCGCCGTGCAACAAGCGTAACCATACGCAGGGATTCGACCTACTGGGACACGGCCTGACAGCAGTCCAGAAGACCTCTCGGGGGAGCATCATTCGGGAGAGCTGATGTCCAGCAAGTTCGAAAGGGAGATCGAGGAAATCCTCAAGCAGGCCGAGGAGGTCTTGCCTAAGGACCGGTCCCCAAGGCAAGAGCCAAAGGCCGCTGAAAGCGACCATCCCGGCCCTATCCACAAGCTGACAGGCGGCCGGGGACTTAAGATATCGGCTGGGAAGCTGATGCTGGTCAGCTTTGCGCTGCTCGTCGTAGCAATGATACTGGGAGCAACCGGAATCGGCTACGTGCTCCAGTTGGTGATCGCCGGACTGGTCCTGTTCGTAATAGCCTAC
The DNA here is from genome assembly GCA_965224415.1 of Dehalococcoidia bacterium. GTDB lineage: Bacteria > Chloroflexota > Dehalococcoidia > Lucifugimonadales > JAGWBF01 > DAOUJI01. Next base: position 61,283 of record CBDCZB010000005.1, read on the forward strand.
GCACTCTTCTTCGTAAGGCCCGGGGCGCAGCGGTATCAGAAGAAATGGCGAGGCCGCACCGTTGACGAGCAGGACTCCCTCCTGGAACGCCTCCGTCGATGGCTTAGAAGCTAGCAGCCCAGATAGGCGGTAGGCGCTTAGTTGGCGTCACTCCCCGAACCTCTCTGCATAGACGCCTCTTCCAGAAGCCTTTCCAGTATGACGTGAGACTCGGCTTTCCTCATGTCCAGGCATGAGATGGAGACGGCCCTCCACAGGACTCCCGTAGACACCCGCGCCTCAACGGACTCTCCCAAGGCCGGCACACCCACTCCTAAGGCTTCTGCCATGCAGCGGGCCGCAGCCATGCCGCTGCGGGTGAGGTGGCATCGTGTCAGGGCGCGGCCCTCGTGGAGAAGGGTGACTCCCTGTTTGGTCTGTCGCAGAGTTACACGAACGTGGGCCTTAGGCACGGCAATGATTTCATCGGCGTACTCCAGGGCCTTCTTTCTACTCGTTCCCATGGGAAGCTAGACGGCGCACTCCCCTTCACCCCGTTCGAGCTTGTACAGCTCCTCCTTTTTCCAGTCCATGTAGAGGTCCTGGGTGTCCGGTCCCAGAGGACCCACTTCCCGGTAGGGAGCGGCGATCTCCGCGAAAGGCTCCAGCCCCACCCGGTCCAAGAAATCTATGAACTCCTCGCCGTCGTTGCGGTTGCCTTTGTAGTAGGCCACCACGTCCTTGACCAGCTCCGGCGCCTTCTTGGCGGGCACCTTAACGCCCGGGAGCCTCTGGCCTATTCGGGCCTCTTCTACGGTCTTCTCTCCGTAGTATCCGCCCAGGAACAGCTCATAAGCCGGAAGCTGAACGCCGCCCGGCCCTTTCAAAGCCGCTCCGTGGAAGCCGATGTGGGCGATGTGGTGGAGGCCGCACCCGTTGGGACAACCGCTCATCTTGATGTGCATCTTCTTCACCAACGGATCGTCCAGATGGCCGTTCAGTGACTCCAACTCCGTACGTATGGCCTCCCCAAGGCCCATCGAGGACGTGATGCCCAGCTTGCAGCTGTCGGTGCCGGGGCAGGAGACCACGTCGGTGATAGTGTGGGCTTCTGCGCCCGCCAGCCCAATTTCCTTCAACCCCTTCCACACGTCGTACAGGTGCGCCTCCGGCACCCAGCGGAACGCCAGGTTCTGCTCCTGGGTCGTCCTGGCCCTGCCGCCAGTGTACTTGCGGGTGATGTCGGCAAGCGCCCTGAACTGGTTCACATATATGTCACCCAGCGGCAGCTTCACGTAGGCTATGAAGTAACCTTCCTGCTTCTGGCCTGTCGTGTTGGTGTTCTTCCAGAACAGGAACTCGGGAGGATACTCCTGTTCGTCGCCGTTACGCGACGAAGACGTTGCAGGCGGGACCTCTTTGTGTATCTCGTCCAGATTCATGAGGGGCTTGGGGTCAATGGGCCCGATGCCCTTCAGTTCCTCCTCCACCATCTCTTTGAAGGCGTCGAAGCCGATGCGGTCTATCAGCACCTTAATCCGAGCCATCATCCGGTTCTTGCGGAGCATGTCGGACCTGTCGAATATCCTCCATAACGCCTCCGCCACCCTCAGATAGTCCTCTTCAGGCACGAACTCGTACAGTATGTGGCCGAGCCTGGGCATGATTGAGGTGCCCCCTCCCACCATCACCTTGAAGCCCCGCTTGGAAACTCCGTCCTCCTCACGCTCCTGGGCTATGAACGACAGATCGTGGATGGCGCCGGCCACCGCGTCATGGTCGGCGCATCCAGTGAACGAAGTCTTGAACTTCCTGGGGAAGTTCTGGGTCACGGGATGTCTGACGGCGTACCTCACATAGGCCGCCAGGTGAGGCGTCGGGTCGAACACCTCGTCTGGGCATACTCCGGCCAACGGGTCACCGACCACGTTCCGGACGGTGTTCCCGCAGGCTTCACGTGTGCTGAGGCCCACCGTTCCAATAAGGCGGATAGCGTCGGGAGTGCGTTCCAGGGGTATGTGGTGGAACTGGAAGTTCTCCCTTGTGGTCACATGGCCCTTTGCCAGAGGAGCATACTCTTCGGCCAACTGGCCCAGGACATCCATAGCCTCAGGCGTCAGTATTCCACCCGGGATTTTCACCCTGATCATCTGGGCCTCCGGCTGACGCTGCCCGTAAACGCCCTGCCTGAGCCTGAAGGGCATGAACTGGGTGACCTCACGCTCCCCGGCGCGGAACGCCTTGATTTCTTCTTCCAGGTTGACCGTCTCCTGCTCGATGTAGGGAATGATTCCGACGGACTTCCCGGCCAGCTCCATGCTGCTCTTATGAATCTCTTGCTGTGACGCTACGTTGGGGTTGCTGACTCCACTGCTCACGTTATCCTCCTGTCGGAAAAGGGGAAAAGGCGTTTACTCCAGTTTGATGCAGGCGAATGCCTCCATTGCTGCGGCGCACCCGCTCTTAGAAGGGGCGCGTACAGAGGCGAAAAAGGTCATCTTCCAGGCGCATTGCAGACAGTCTAGACTTGGCGTATGGGCTTGTCAAGAAACGGGACTGGCATTGATACCCAGTATTAAGAGCTTGACACTATATTGCGGCCTCGCTAATATGTGCTACAAGGGGTAGCAGAGTGCCCCTCGTTGCACAACGCCTGGTGCGGAAAGGAAAAGGTGAACTGAATTGAACCCATTCAAGTTCCTTGCCGACCTGGTGGGCGCTGGAAGCCGAGTAAAGCTAGCTGCGGAGGAGGCTGAAAAAGTCCTCGCAGAGGCGGAGGAGCAGAAGAGACAGATGCTCCTGGACGCCCGCGAGGAGTCCGTGAAGATACGCTCGACCGCTGAAAACGAACTGCGTGACCGACGCAAGGAGATTCAGCACCAGGAACGCCGCCACAGTCAGAGGGAAGAGAACCTGGAGAAGAAGGCCCAATCTCTGGATGAAAGGGAAAATGGGCTTGTTAAAGTCCAATCGGACCTGGAAAGCTCCAAGGAAGAGATAAATGCGGTAAAGGCCCAGCAACTTAAGCAGCTTGAAGATATCGCCCGACTCTCCTTTGCCGACGCCAAGGAGATGCTTCTTAGGAAGACCGAAGACGAGATGAAGCATGAGTTGGCTAAGAAGTATTGGGAGTTGGACCGCGAGAGGAAAGAAGATTCGGACCAAACAGCCCGCAAGGTCGTGACGTTGGCCATACACAGGTTGGCGTCCGATGTGGTGTCAACCCACACAACGTCCGTGGTGCCCCTGCCCAGCGACGACATGAAGGGCAGGCTCATAGGACGAGAGGGCCGCAACATCAAAATGTTGGAGTCCCTCACCGGCGTGGACGTGATCATCGACGACACGCCGGAAATCGTGACCATATCCTGCTTCGACCCCATTCGAAGGGAGACTGCCCGCATCGCCCTCACCAACCTGGTGCAGGACGGCCGGATTCAGCCCGCCCGCATCGAAGACATGGTCGGCAGGGCCCAAAAGGAAATCGAGGAGACTATCCAGAGAGAGGGAGAGAAGGCCACACTAGACTCTGCAGTGGCTGGCCTGAACCCCGAACTGGTAAAGCTGTTGGGAAGGTTGAAATTCCGGTACAGCTATGGTGAGAACGTCCTGCTCCATTCCGTCGAGGTGTCCCACATCGCCGGAATGCTGGCGGGAGAGATAGGCGCTAACATCGAAGTCGCCAAGGCCGGAGGGCTCCTCCACGACATCGGCAAGGCGCTCACCCACGAAGTGTCCGGACCCCACGCCGAAATTGGAGCGGAAATCGCCCGCAAGTTCGGCATACACCCGGAGGTCTACCGGGCCATCATGGAGCACCACGACGAAGAGCGCGGCTCCGTGGAAGCGTTCCTGGTGGCCTCCGCCGACGCAGTCAGCGCCGCTCGCCCAGGGGCCCGTAAGGAAAGCGCTGAACACTACGTTAAGCGCCTGGCCGAACTGGAAGAGGCGGCCACCAGCTTCAGCGGCGTGGAAAAGGCCTACGCCATCCAGGCCGGCCGTGAGGTCAGGGTGATGGTCAAGCCCGACCATATGGACGACTACGCAGCCACCATGCTGGCACGGGACGTAGCCAATAAAATAACCAACGACCTGATTTTCCCCGGCCAGATAAAGGTGACGGTCATCAGGGAAACCCGTTCCATAGAATATGCCCGCTAGTGCGGGATGAATACGGTGAGACCATATCGGGCCTGGCGTCAATGACGGGCGCCAGGCCCGATGTTATATTGGCAATCAGGCTCTGGACGTCCCGAAACGTCTCCCTTCACGACAACCTGGTTGTTCCAGTTGGCGAGGGGCGGCGCCGAGTGTTAATCTAAATCACTGGACTGGAAGGACAAGACCTTGCGGATATTGATGATAGGCGATGTGGTTGGCAAACCGGGCCGGAAAGCGGTCCAGGCCGTCCTGCCCGGCCTGCGGCAAGAATACGACCTCGACATGGTGGTCGCCAACGGGGAGAACAGCGCCGGCGGATTCGGAGTGACGCCAGAGACGGCCCACGACCTGCTGGCGGCGGGAGTGGACGTAATCACCTCCGGGAACCACATCTGGAAGCAGAAAGAAGTGGTCCCCTACATTGACGAAGAGCCTGCCCTCATCAGACCGGCCAACTACCCGCCCGGCGTGCCGGGCCGCGGATACGTCAAGCTGGGCAACACGGCGGTGGTGAACCTGATGGGCCGTGTCTTCATGAGTCCTCTGGACTGCCCGTTCCGCACCGCCGACCAAATTCTGCGTGAAATCGGCTCCAACGGCGACGAGATGGCCATCGTGGTGGACTTCCATGCGGAGGCAACTTCAGAGAAGCAAGCCATGGCCTGGTACTTGGACGGCAGGGTCAGCGCAGTTTTTGGCACCCATACCCACGTGCCCACCGCAGACCCGCGCATATTCCCCCAGGGCACCGCGTACGTCTCGGACGTTGGCATGGTGGGGCCTCAGAATTCCGTCATCGGCACCGACGTGCAGGCGGTGTTGGAGGGATTCCTGACCCAGATGCCCAAACGCTTTAGCGTTCCCCAGGGTCCGGTCCAGTTCAACTCCGTGCTGGTGGACCTTGACGCCGACGGACGAGCCGTTGACATTCAGCGCATTGACCGGGTCCTGCCCTAAACATGGCTCTTGTAGACCTTCACCTCCACACCACGGCCTCCGACGGGCGCCTTACGCCCACTGAACTGGTGGACCTGGCCGCCGGGCAAGGTCTCAAGGTCATCGCAATCACCGACCACGACTCCACCGAGGGACTCCCGGAAGCCTTCGAGGCCGCCCGGAAGCATCCTGACTTGACGGTCATACCCGGCATCGAACTGAGCGCAGACGTCCCGGGCAACGAGATACACATCCTGGGATACTACATTCGCCACCAGGACCCGAAGGTGCAGGAGACCCTGACACAGTTCCGCCAGGGCAGGCAGGACCGGGGCCGCAGAATGGTCGAAAGGCTCCGGGAGATGGGAATGGGAATCACCTGGGAGAGGGTGCAAGAGTTGGCGGGAGAGGCCGCAATAGGACGCCCCCACGTCGCACAGGCCCTGGTCGAGGGCGGCTGGGTAAGGGACACCGATGACGCGTTCGAAAAGTACATCGGGCGCAACTCTCCGGCATACACCGAAAGGGCAAAACTCAGTCCAACCGACGCCATAGACCTGATCAAGTCCTGGGGAGGCGTACCGGTCATGGCCCATCCCATATACGTGGACGACTACCTAAACTACGTCGCAGACTTAAAGGACGCCGGTCTGGTTGGGATCGAAGTCCACTACGCCAAGTTTTCCCGTGAGCAGATCGAGGAATTGGCCCGGGTGGCCGACCGGTTCGGACTGGTTGCCTGCGGAGGCACCGACTACCACGCCATCCCTGACCGCACCGAATACCTGCCCGGCGCCAGCGGACCGCCCACGGAAACGGTCGAACAGCTCAAGAGACACGCCCGGAAGGGCTAGAGACCCTCGTGGAACTGGCGGCCCTTTACGTCTACGCTCTTCTCATAGGTTCCGTTCCCACCGCCTACGTCATTGCCCGTGTTGTAAAAGGCATCGACATACGCAGCTTCGGCAGCGGCAACGTCGGCGGCTCGAACCTCTTCGAGAGCGTGGGCGGACGCTGGTTGATTCCCCTGGGCCTCTTCGAGCTATTCGCAAAGGGAGGCTCTCCCTTGTGGATTGGCATCTACGTTCTCGACTTGGAACGTTCGTCCATTCTGTTGACGGGGCTGCCCCTGGCCGCCATAGCAGGCAATAATTGGTCCCTTTACCTGAAATTCACCGGGGGCAGAGGCATAGCCGTGGCATTGGGGGCGTTGTTCGTCCTGGGACTCAACGAATGGTGTCAGTTGCTGATTCTCTTCTCGGGAATCGGACTGGCCGGATGGTTCATAACCAGGAGCTCGGGGGTATGGGTATACATATCCCTGCTGTTGTTGCCTGTGTGGAGCGTTTTGCTGGGCGAGCCACTTGCGGTTACTTGGTTCTGTGTGGGACTATTGGGGTTAGTGACGTTAAAGCGCCTGACCTCCAACTGGAACCCTCCGACCAGCGGAGTGCCTCTGCGTGAGGTCTATTTCAACAGGTTGTTCAGGGACAGGGACGTGGCCCGGCGAGAGGACTGGCTGGAGCGTGGCACGTCAGATCGGAGACAGGAGCAACCTTGACCGACTATCAGCCCGACGAACCCTTCCGGCGTGAGCACGAAGCCGGCGACGCCGCCGGACTGGCCCGATGCGCCCGCCATCCCGCCATTGAAACCGGGCTTGCCTGCGGGCGGTGCTCGACCTCTATCTGCCCCCGATGCATGATACCCACTCCAGTGGGAGCCCGCTGTCCCGACTGCGCCAGAGTCACCACGCTCCCCACCTACGACGTGCAACCCTCTTACGCCGGCAAGGCACTATTGGCAGGGCTTATTTCCGGCGTTGTCGTAGGATTCATCTGGTGGCTCATTCGGGACAACCTGGCGGTGCCCTTTCTCTCCTGGCTGGTGTCCTTCGCGGCGGGGTACGTGATAGGTGAGGCGGTCAGCCGCTCCGCGAACCGGAAGCGTGGCCAGACCTTGGCCCTGATCGCCGGCGCCGGCACGGCGGCGGCGATCATCGTAGTCATCGTGATGTCCAAGCCTGACTCAGTCAGCGAGTGGCTTTTCCTTCTGATATTCGGCGGCCTGGCCGGATATGTTGCCGTAAACAGGGTCCGCTAGCCTGCAACCCCCTAGAGCTTCGCGGCTCCATTCAGCTTCGGTTCGCTGACCGTCACAGGTTCGAGATCCAAGGGTTTGTCGTCCCCACGGACCAGGGCTTCAATCCGAGCGGCCACCTCAGGGTTCTGCTCAAGAAACTCTTTGGAGTTCTCGCGGCCCTGACCCAGTTTTACTTCGCCAAAGGAGTAGAAGGCGCCCGCCTTCTTGACGATGTCTTTGGTCACTCCCAGGTCCAGCAGGTCGCCCATCTTGCTGATGCCGTGGTTGAACATGATGTCGAACTCGACGGTCTTAAAGGGCGGAGCAACCTTGTTCTTCACGATGCGGGCGCGCACCCTGCTGCCCACCACCTCTGTGCCCTGCTTGATGGACTCGGCCCGCCTCAGGTCTATGCGCACGGAACTGTAGAACTTCAACGCCCTGCCCCCTGGGGTCACCTCGGGGCTGCCGTAAATCACTCCCACCTTCTCCCGAAGCTGGTTGATGAACACCACCGCCGTCTTGGAGTGGTGTATAGCGGCGGTCAGCTTTCGCAGCGCCTGGGACATGAGCCTGGCCTGCAGACCCACGTGGGTGTCTCCCATGTCCCCTTCCAGCTCCGACTTGGGCACCAGAGCCGCCACGCTGTCCACGATGACCGTGTCCACGGCGCCGCTGCGCACCAGGTACTCCGTTATCTCCAAAGCCTGCTCGGCGCTGTCGGGCTGGGCAATGAGGAGGTCTTCAATCTTGACGCCGCAGTTGACTGCATAGGACGGGTCCAACGCGTGCTCCACGTCGATGTAGGCGGCAGTCCCGCCCGTTGCCTGGGTTGACGCCATGATGTGCAGCGCCAGGGTGGACTTGCCCGCCGACTCAGTCCCGAATATCTCTGAGACCCTGCCCTTGGGAATTCCGCCCACTCCCAACGCCATGTCCAGGGACAGGCAGCCCGTGGAAATCACCTCGGTGGCCAGCTTGTCGCCCCCCGCGCCCAGACGCATGATGGAGCCTTTGCCGTACTGGCGCTCGATTTGCGCTATGGCGATGTCCAGGGACTTCTCTCGCTCCGTTGTCATCGTTCCTCCCGCCTTTCCGCACTGTTCGGGCTATTATATAGAACATCTCCGGTCCTTCCGCCACCCCCTGATGTCAGTAATCAGACATCTACTCCCTTTTCTATGCGAGGTCCACCGGCGCTCCCTTGCCGGCGGATTCATATGCGGCCAGGACGACCCGCAGATCTCGGGCCGCATCCTCAATGGAAAAGCCTGGTTCCCTGTTTTCCAGAATGCAATCGGCAAACTCGGTGAACATGTCTCGCCAGCCCATGTCCGCAGCGTCGAACTGGAACTCGGTTGCCCCCGTCGAGTCCTCCAACGTGACCCTCCCCCGGAGTATGTTGACGCTGATCCGGCCCTGGACGCCCGTGATGACTATCTCCGCCTTTCTGGAGCTAACCGTGTTGCCGGTGGAGAAGTTAATCAAGCCTGTCGCCCCATCCGCAAAGTCAACAGTGACTGCCATACCGTCTTCCCCATCCATTTCAAGGGATACGCTGGGAAGAATTCTGGCGTAGACCCTGGACGGCATTCCTCCCATGTGGACCAGGTTGTCGACAACATGAATGCCGCCGTCGATGAGGACACCGCCGCCGTTCATTTCCAGGCTGTTCCGCCAATCGTCGGCCCGCTGGTCCTCCTCCGTTTGCGCCTGGATGAATCTCGGCCGGCCGACAGCCCCACTGTCCAATAGATCTTTGCACTTCCTCACCGACGGAATGAACCGCGCATTCTCCGCCACCATAAACTTCACGCCGGCGTCTGTGGCGGCGTCGCTCATAGCTCCCGCTTCCTCCAGCGTCCGAGCGATAGGTTTCTCCATCAGGATATGCTTGGAATGTCTGGCCGCCAGAATCGCGTGGTCCTTGTGCAAATGATGTGGAGTCACAAAGTACATAGCCTCCACTCTGAGATCCTCCGCCGCATCTTCATAGCTGCCAAAGAAACCCTTTCCTCGAAACCTGTCGCAATAGTAACGCGCCCGGTCCAGGTCGCGTGATGCGTAGAACAGGTCCAATCCATCCATCCCCTGGATGGCCCTGGAGACGGTGTAGGCGTACTTTCCGCATCCCGCGATGCACAGTCCCAGCCCCATAACACTCCTTCCGACCACAATCGAGAACCCTGCTTTTCGCGTGATCGTTCGAGACCCTTGCATGAATATAGTAATATGGTGTATTATATAAACATAGGCTAGCAGACATAATAACAGCAGGATACGGTATATTCCAAAGCAATTGGGAACCGGAAGGTCCCGCCGGAGCCGTCCCGAGTCTTCTCGCCTGTACAACAGTTCGGTCAATGTTCATTGGTTAGGTGAGTTTATGACGAATCCCAACTTTGAACAAACCCTAAATCAGCAAGGAGGAATTGACATGACTGCACAGCAGAACACCCAACGGACGGTAGACTCGGCGCACTCGGCGCTCGTGATGAGCGACCTGACGGTCCGAGACCTCGAAATGCTCCCCAGGATGGACGAGATCAGCAAAATCACCTCCATTCCCGTGGAAGGTTCGACCAACATCTACGATGAGGTGATTGCGGCGGTGGCCGGGTTTGCCGCTAAAGAGGTCGACGGGGTGGCCGACGTGGGCACCAGTTCCATAGGCCGTGTGTTGTCCGAACGGCTCTCCGGCGCCAACAGGCGTGCCCGGGGCGTCACCGTGGAGGCTGGACAGAGAGAGGCCATTCTCGACCTAACCATCAGGGTCTACTACGGAGTCAGCATACCCCACGTGGTGACCAACCTCAGACAGAACGTGGCCGACAGAGTCTTGAAGATATGCGGCCTTATTGCCAAGGAGATCAACGTGCGGGTAGCAGCCCTCGAGTTCAGCGACTCTGTACCAAGCCGGGTCCGGTAGGCCCGGCGATCAACCTCAACCCACCAGATTAACAATCAAGGAGCAATTGTCATGTTAAAGAATGTTATAGACCAGGAGATGGAGACCAAGCTTGCCGAACTGGAGACAATATCCGAGATAATGGTCAACGGCGAGACATCCATCGACGATGAAGTAATCGCGGCCATTGCCGGCGTTGCTTGCAGGGAAGTGGATGGAATCTTCTCGTTAGGGACCACATCTATACGAAGGAACGTCGGAGAACTGCTGGGCGTGGTGGACCACCACGCCCGGGGAGTGACGGTGGAAGCAGGGCAGCGCGAGGCAATAGTGGACATAGAAATCCGCGCCTTTTACGGCCACTCCATCCCCTCCCTAGTTGTCCAAGCCAGGCAGAACGTGGCCCGCCGCTTACTGGAGTTTTGCGGCCTGGTGACCAAGGAAATCAACGTGCAAGTCGTGGGCTTGGAATTCCCTGACCGCCTGCCGGGAAAGGTCGAATAACCCAGCAAGTGCGTGTCCCGCAAGATAGACGGCGCCGGTGTTCGCACCGGCGCCGTTTTCTTTCAGCAATTCGTCAAATTGACACTAAATTGGCGGCTCTCTACAATTGGGCTAACCCCACACACTTTTTGTAGGAGCAGCCCCATGATTACCAAGTTCGACAGCCTATACGCAGGCCACGTGGACATGGACGACATCGGATACGCCGGTACGGCAGTGAACGACCGTCGGTTCACCAACGACCACCTCCTGACCGTTTTCGACAAGGCCGAAGCCATAGCCAAGACCCTGGACAGCAACGGCTTCCACACCTTCTGGATGGCCGAGCACCATTTCCAACCCGAGGGATACGAGTGCATCCCGAACCTGCTCATGCTGGCCGTCCACCTGGCTCACGTAACAGACCACATCCGGATCGGGTGCGGCTTCAACATCGCCCCCATGTGGCACCCACTTAGGCTGGCCGAGGACTTTGCCACCGCCGACTACTTAACGGGCGGCAGGGTCACGTTCGGTGTAGGCCGTGGCTACCACACCAGAGAGGTGGAAACCTTCGACGCCCCCCTCCGGGACCAACCCGGCAACAGGGACCTCTTCGAGGAGCAGGTGGAAATCATCTTCAAAGCCTTCAATGAAGAGTCCTTCTCCCACAGGGGCAAGTATTACGAGATACCCCCGCCCGTCACTCCCTACCGCGGGTACACTTTGGAAAAGATAACGCTGGTCCCCAGGCCCAAGACTCTGCCCGTCGAGACATGGCAGCCGATACAGGGGGCCAGCCGGCGCGCCCTGGACTTCATGGCCAAGCATGGCATCAAGGGCATCATCGGCGGCGGAGTGGCCGAGGGCGGAGCCGTCAGCCAGGTGGTGGAGTCATGGAGGGACGCTCTCGTGCGCGCCGGACGCACCGACGCCAAGCTTGGGGAAGACCTGGCCATCGGCTACCAGTTCTACATGGACGACTCCAGGGAAAAGGCTATAGAAGAGGGCCGCAAGCTCTACCAGGAGAACCTCAAGATGTTCGGCCCCCTGCGCCTGGTTAGAAGCCTGTCCGACGAGCAGGTCGAAATCATGTCGGACCCCAAACGAGCTCCCACGGCAGAGTTGCCTGACATCGAAGGCGCCGTCAAGGGCGGCGGGTTCCTCGCCGGGACCCCTGAAGACATCCTTGAGTCGTTGAAAACCGTCGAAGCCGCCTACCCTGGCCTTGAAACTGTCATGGTAGGACAGCCCGTCGGCGCCAAGCAGCACGTCATCGTCGAGCAGATGGAGAGGTTCGCCGCCCAGGTGATGCCCAAGTTCGCCGGCGCCGTAACCGCCCCCGCCGCGGCAGACTAATCTCGGTTCTGGAACCCCACAATTCAGGCCCCAAGCCCTCTGAGATGGGCTTGGGGCCTTCTAATGCACCTCTTCTTGTGAATATTCAATATCGTTATTATAATATAGGGAACTGGAGCCGACAGGTTGGCGATATTCTTGAGAGGAGGTCGATATGTACGTTCGCATGATTTGGGGAAGGCTCAAGCGGGGAGCTTGGGGAGAGTACGTCTCCTACTACAATGACGCCGCCGACCGCATCACCAAAGACCTCCAGGGCTTCAAGGGCCGCCAACTGCTGCGCAGCACTGAGAACCCTGACGAGGGAATGTCCATCACGGTGTGGGACAACCTGGACGCGCTGCGGGAATACGACAGAAGCCAACCCAGGACCGAGGCTTCCAGGTCTGTGGACCATCTCCATACCGGGGAGTACTGGGTCAAGATCTTCGAGATCGAATCATCCACCCTTTAACAAGCGCCCCAAGCCCACCCCAGGTCGCCGGTGAACTTGTCGAACCGCCCGCCACGTCCCGCACCAGCCCCACGACTTGGATGTCTTGGGCCGAATGACATTTTATGTTATTTTGAACGAAGCAACCCACAGACTGGAGGCTAACCGAACATTGACCACTTCCGATGAACGTTTCCAAAAGGGCAAAGAGGTCCGTTCCCTTCTGGCGGGAGGGGCAGGCCGGTCATTTGAAGGCTCCCTTCCTTCAGCCTACGAGCTGGCCCCTGACATGTACAAGATAACCACCGAGTTCCTATACGGGACTGTGTGGACCCGGGAGGGCCTGGACCCCAAATATCGAGCGATGATCACCCTGTCGGCCATGGCTGCCCAACGCACCGACACCCAGGTGAGGTCCTCCATCCGCGTCGGCCTGGACGTGGGAGTGAGCCCCGACGAAATCGTGGAAGTCCTGATGATGGCCTCTTTCAACGCTGGAATCCCCGCCGGACACCGGGGCCTGGCCATCGCCAAAGAAGTGTTTGAAGAGCGCGGGATACAGTACAAGCCCACCGAGGTGTACGACAGCAGCATCTCGTTGGAAGAACGCTACCGCATGGGATTCGAACGCCACTCAGAACTGATGCCCGACGTGTTCGGATACCACACCACAGAGCCGACTCCTGAGGAAAAGGAGTTGGACAAGTTGATGACCGAATACTACTGGGGGTCGATTTGGACGCGCCCCGGCCTGGATATCAAGAGCCGGGCCATATGCACCCTGGCCTCGACCGTCGCACAGGGGCGCTACGACAACGTGATTCGCCGCACCATCGAGGCATCTCTTAGAGTCGGCGTCACAAGGACAGAACTCATGGAGATGTTCATCCATCTTTCGCTATACGTCGGAGTCATGCCGGCCAGGGCCGCTATGAACATCGCCTCCTCCATTTTCCGGGCGCCTGAATTCACCTAGCCTGAATCCAACGTTGCTTTGAGTTTCACATTGCACCCCAGTGAGTTGACTAGTGGGCCTGTAAAGCGAGTATAATCAGACTAACGGCCCGCGGAGGATCAGGAGGCGGCAATGACATCGGTTGCAGAAGACGGCACCCTTACCATCGGGATAACCGACAAAGCATCCAAGATGCTGACGCGCTTCGCCCAGAAGGAAGGGCTGGAAGACGATTTCTACGTCAAGGTGGGAGTCAAAGGCGGCGGCTGCTCGGGACTGCTATACACACTCAGCATCGAGAAGGACCCTGACCCGGAGGTCAAGGTCGTGGACAACAACGGCGTCAGAGTCTTCATAGACAAGAAGAGCTACATCTACATAGCCGGGACCACCCTGGACTTTTCCGACGGGCTGAACGGTAAGGGCTTCGTCTTCGAAAACCCCAACGCAGCCAAAAGCTGCGGCTGCGGCAACTCCTTCGGCGTATAGCGGGAAAGACTTCCTGGCCCCCCGATAAGACGTTCACATGACCGTCATTCCGGCGAAAGCCGGAATCCAGAAACCAACATTTCCTTATCCCCCTCTCCCTCTGAGAGAGGGCTATGGTGAGGGCATCTAAGAAACCATGACGACCACTACACCGAAGACGCCGCTGCACCAAGCCACACTGGACTCTGGCGCCTTGTTCGAGTCCGAGTTCGGGTGGGAGCTTCCGGCGTCCTTCGGCGACGTAGAGGCCGAGCTAACCGCACTGACCCAGGGAACCGGTGTACTCGACATGTCCCACGTCGGACGCATCAAGGCTGAGGGTCCTGACGTTCTGGACCTGCTCAACCGCATCTCCACCAACGAGGTCGAAATCCTGGAACCCGGCCGGGGCGCCCACACCGTCCTCACCACCGACAAGGGCCGGATTCTCGACCTGATATGGCTATACAACTCCGGTGATGGCTTCCTCCTTCTGACCAGCCCCCAGACCTCTCCACGGGTTATAGAGTGGATTGACAAGTACACCATCATCGAAGACATCGAGTTGGACGACGTGACCCACTCGACCGGCATGGCCTCCCTCATAGGTCCCCAACTCCCCGACTTCCTGACCAAAGCCTTCCCTGACAACATCATCGAACCGGACTCCATAGCCAGTGTTGCCCTTGGCGCCGCCTCCGTGCAGGTCGTTCGCCGCACCCTGGGCCAGCTCCCCCGGGCCGACGTCATATTCCAAGCCGAGGACGCCGCTGAAGTCTGGAGCAGTTTGCTCTCTCTGGGCGCCACACCCGCCGGACAAGAAGCCTACCACGCCGCACGAATCCAGGCAGGAGCCCCAGAGGGCGGAGTGGACATGAGCGAGAGCTACAATCCGCTGGAAACGGGGCTGTTGGGGTCCATCAGTTTCACCAAGGGTTGCTACATCGGGCAGGAAGTCATCGCCCGCTTGGACACTTACCAGAAAGTCCAGAAGAACTTCGTCTCGCTCCGGTTCCAGCCCGGCGCCGATGTCGACTTCGGCTCCAAGCTTATGGTTAACGGACGGCAGGTCGGCCTAGTGACCTCCGTGGTCTCCCTTTCCGATGGAAGCGGAGCCGTCGGCTTAGGCTACGTCCGGCCTGAGCTCGCCGAGCCTGGAACCAAGGTCAGCCTGGAAGGCACCGACGACGCCCACGCAGAGGTTACAGCCAAGCTGGAGCCCCTGGGACCACACCGGGGCTACCGCTAGCCCGGATCGTTCATCTGGGCCAGCCCTTCCAGCACTAGGCCGTAGCCCAGCAGGTCCTGCATCTGCTTCTTGATGGTTTGCGCCACCGCCACACGGGTGTAGTTGACCAGCAGCCTTGGCCGGGCCGCCAGCATCTCCGCCAGCTCCCACGCCCTGGGCAGCACTTGGTCCTTGGGCAGCACCTCGTTGACCAGCCCCAGCTCCTTAGCCTCGTTGGCGTCCAGGGTCTGGCCAGTGAACAGGAAATAGCGGCCCCGGTTCATCCCCATAAGCATGGGCATGACCACGTGCATGCCGTCTCCCGGCACCAGGTTGCCGCCGTAATGCCCCGAGTCCTGGAACTGTGCCGTCTCCGAAGCCAGGACCATGTCGCACAGCAACGGCATCTCTCCGTGGCGCCACGCCGGACCGTTGATGGCTGAGATGGTGGGCACGGATATGTCCAACAGGTTCATCAACAGCCGCTTGCCGTCGTTGTATATGACGTCGAAGTCCTGGTTGGACCAACGCCGGTGGGCGCTGTTCACTTCCCTGGGGCCGGAGAAGTTCTCGCCCGTCCCAGTCATAATCACGACCCGGTTGTCCGGGTCCATGGCGATGTCGGCGTAGGCCTTGGGGAAGTCTCCGTGGGGGCCCTCTCCCCACATCAGGCTGTCGCCGTTGGTGTGGAAAGCTATCTGGAGAATCCCCGATTCGCTCCGCTCCATGCGTATGTTAGGATACTTTTCGGCATAATCTTCAAAGTGCGACAAGCTCTGCCTCCGACTAGTATTGACGATTTCGTCCGAGTCCGTTACGTATGGGTCCCAATGAGGGCACGCTGCTTACTCAGGAACCGTTGAATTGCCGCCAACGTCCAGACGGCTTCGATGGCCATGATAGGATATGCTTCGATAAGCCCGCTATAAAGGGCGGTGGCGGCTGAACCGCCGGCGAAACCGAGGGTGTACCAGCGGGACCGGGGCTCAAGCCAGTAGAACACCAGCATTCCTGCTACGGCAACGGAACCAAATACAGTCAGCACTCGGTCGTCTCCATCTCAAACTGCCCCCGCAAGCATCGTGCCCTCCTGGGACTGGGTGGGCCTTCCCTCGGCCAGCCGGGCCGGTCACTCTGAGTGAAAACCTTCTCAGGTATAAGGTCGCCCCTACTTCTTGAACTCAGGCAGAACGTATTTTCCGAACATCCGTATGGACTCCATCACCTGCTCGTGGGCGATGGTCTCCGACTGAATGAGTATCATCAGCTGGTCGGCGCCGGCCTCCTCATGCTTCTTGATGGCGGCGATGCAGCTGTCCGGGTCGCCGCCTACGACCACGCCCCGGTCGCACAGGGTGTCGGCGTCCAGCTGGTTCCACAAAGCGTGGGCCACCGACGTGCCGCCGGACAGGTCCGCGCCGGTGGACTCGATCTGGCTCTCGTCCACCTTGATATAGCGGTCGAAATTGAGTTTCAGGTGATCGGGGATTCCGCCCCAGTTCTCCAGCAGCTTGGAGTAGACGTCCACCTGGTCCTGGACGTAGGGCCTGCCCGGGCCAAAGAAGGTCTTGATGGAGTTCACCGCCGTCTCCCGGGCCTCTTTATTGTCCTCACCACAGAAACCCAGCGTGGCGTTGCACCACTCGTTGGTCACCTGTCCACCCACTGGATTGGCCTTCTTGATGTCCTCCTTGTACTTGTCGATATGGGGCTTCAACACGTCGGGAGCGGAGCCCCCGAAAGCCAACACTCCGATCCCCTTCTGGGCGGCCAACTCATAGGTTGATGGCTGCAAAGCCGCGACCCAGATGGGCGGATGGGGCTGCTGGAAGGGCTTGGGAAGCACTTCTCTAGGAGGAACGTTCCAGTAGCGGCCTTCCCACTCGAACAGCTCCGAGTCCCATATCTTAGGAATCATCTCCAGGGACTCTTCCCACATCTCCCGCGACTGCCGCGGGTCGATTCCCATCCCCGTCTGCTCGTAAGGAGCCGAACGGCCCGTCCCGAAGTCCACCCTGCCTCCGGACATATGGTCCAGAAAGGCCACCCGCTCGGCCACGCGGACCGGGTGGTGGTAGGGAAGTATGACCACTCCCAGGCCAAGCCTGATGCGCTTCGTCAGGCGGCTCAGAGCGCCGTAGAGTATTTCGGGGCAGGGAGACATGGAAAAGGTGGTCAGGAAGTGGTGCTCGACGAACCACAGGTAGTCAAAGCCCACCTCGTCGGCTAAAATGCACTGCTCCAGGGTCTCCTCCACCAGCTTATTCTGTTCGAGGACAGGTCTCTGCATCTCATATTGCAAACCTAGCTTCATTTCGTCGCCTCCCTATATGGTCTGGACTCCAGCCCCCAGCGGAGGATAGTGTCACAACCGCATCCAACCTGCGGTACTGTGAGCAGATTATACATGAACCCAGCCGCCGCTTTCCTGCGGAGTCCAGAAGGCAGCATCCCTCTTGCAAGGTTTCCTGGACTCCGGCTTTCGCCGGAGAGACGAGCAGCCGCGGGCGGGCGTCCCTTCTCCCCTGGCGGGAAAAGGTTGGGATGAGGGGGAACCCCTGCCACCCTCACCCCGACCCTCTCCCAAGGGAGAGGGGGTATTACAAAGGTCTCCCAACGTGGCACGGCAGCCCTGTGCCACCCGTTGTTGACAACGCGATTTTGGTGAACCCATAATCACCGCAACATCGCGGTACTTACACCGGGATAGGCACCGAAAGGGAGGGCAGCATGGCCGACTATCGCATCATTTCATCCGACAACCACGTGTTCGAGCCGGGGGACCTGTGGACCAGCAGGGTATCCGCCAAGTACAAGGACCTGGCACCGAGGGTAATCAATCTCGGAGACGACAGCGGAGACATGTGGGTCGTGGGCGAGCAACACATCTTGAATCCGGCGGCGGGCGCCGAAACCGGCGAGAGATTCGAGACGCCTGAGGCCACGGGCCGTGCCCACAAGATGGAAGACCTGCGGCCCGGAGGGTACATTCCCGAAGAGCACGTCAAAGACATGGACATAGACGGCGTGGACATCAGCATCGTCTACCCCACGTTCGGTCTCCTGGTCTATTGCAAGCCCATGGCATCCGACCTGCTGGATGAGATATTCCGCGCTTACAACGACTGGATTGCCGAGTTCTGCCAAGCCTACCCCACAAGGTTGAAGGGCATCGCCAACATCAACGTGGACGACCCCAAACTTGGGGCCAAGGAGTTGGAGCGGGCCGCCAACATGGGCCTTATCGGAGCATTGATTCCGGTGCACCTGGGCGAGAAGAGACGCTACAGCGACGAGGACTTCGAATATCTGTGGGCGGCGGGCCAGGACCTGCAAATCCCCCTGGGCCTTCACAGCGCCACCAACCGCCCCGGCCCCCTGTCTGAATGGAGCACTGTCCAAGAGACCGGACTGTCCGCCGCCTTCTTCACCCAGCTGGACTTCTGGGTGCGCATGTCCATATCGGACATTATCTTCAGCGGAGTCTTCGAGCGGTACCCCAATCTGTGGGTTGGCGCCGTGGAGCATGAGCTGGGCTGGATACCCCACTTCGTCGAGCGCATGGACTACACCTACACACAGCGGCCTTTCGGCGCCCTAGGCTGGCACAGGTTCAAGGACGCAGCCCTTCCCAGCGACTTCTTCCGCAACAACATCTTCGCGGGGTTCCAAGAAGACGCCCTGGGGATAGAGCTTAGGGAAAAGATAGGCGTGGACAACCTGATGTGGGGATCCGACTATCCCCACATTGAGTCCACCTTCCCCCGCAGCAGGCAAATCCTGGAAGAAATCCTGGCCGACTGCACTCTAGAGGAGAAGGAGAAGATAGCCGGCAAGAACGCCGCCCGCATATACCGGCTGGACTAGGCGCTTACTTAGCAAATTGGAAAGGGCCTTGCCATTGGGATGGCAAGGCCCTTTTATAACCACTATGACTAACAAACTTGAGGACGAGTTTCATCAAGCGATGGTAAGCATCTATCACGCCGCCGCCGAACTAGGTTATCGCCCGACCTATTTTCTTCGAATGGTCAACGAGCACGGCGGGTTGGCGGCAGTCAAGCGGCTATTGAGCGCTGCTGAAAGCCAAGAGGGGTTGACCAAACTCTGGGAACTCGGACGGCTCGATATATCAGTGGAGGCTCTCGTTCTGGAAGAACCTTGGGAAAGTCTCTTCAGCGACGATGAGCGGCGTAAGGCGCGGGAACGGCTGGAGTCGTATGGGTATCATCTTTGAGTCAACTCTTAGAGTCTGGTCAGCCTGAGTCTCCTCAAAGGCGGGGCGGTTGGACTATATGGAAGCCTCATCTTCCGTTCCTTTTCGAGTCGGACCAGGTTCGGCCAGCCCGAACGCAAAGCAGAATCTCGCCAGGAACCCATCACGACCCACCCCGCCTACAACGAGGTCCCAAAGCTCTGTAGACTTCTGAAGCTTGCCACTCTCGGATTCGGATGAGTAATGGGCGGCACTGCCCCTGAGCTTTCGTATCCTGTCCAAATCGTGTGCAAGAGCACTCACGGCTTGCAAATTAAGGCCGGGAAAGGATTTAGCTAAGACCGCTCCAGCAGGTTCATTCGATTGACCAGGGTTAGCCGTTGCCAGTATCCCCGACCACTTCATCAAGGATATTGAATACTGACCAGCCACATGGAATGTCTTGGTTTCCTTTCTAGTTTGCGTCTCTATTCGGAGACCTACTAGTTTAGGTTTCAAGATTTTCTCTAATAGGGATTCGACTGCTTTGGCTGTGTCAACCCGTTGTGCGTCAGGGTCTTTCCGGTTTCCTTTGTCCATTGCATCTATCAAATGCTGTACCGTTGGCGCCGGCAGTTGCTCCCATACTTGACTCAAAACTCTTTGCAACTCTAGTCGCCAGTATTCCTGCGTGGGAGGCAAACCCTTCTCAAGAGCTTCCCAGTGCCGGTCCATCTGATATTCAGTTCTCAGAGTATGGTGGGCCGTCATCGAGACTATCGTCCCCACCCGTTCTACCGCGTCAGCTATGCCAGACAACGTGGGTCGCCGCTCATCGCCTCCCTCAATATGGGCATCGGCGTATCCAACCCTCATCGCCCAATAAAGGTCACTTTGGGCGGAGAGGTGAGGCGGTTGTCTTGCATCAAAGGGTTTGCTTTGTCCAAGAAACGTGAAGCCGAATCCCTGACCGTATTCGATATCAGCTGAGTGGTAGAAACGCAAGGCGACTTGGCGATGCTCATCCCAAGATTCTGGTTGCGCGTCGAACAACACACCTCCGGCGGCCCAACCTTCGGCCCATTCGTTGGCGTCAAGCTCGTCGAGCAATGATGCCTTGATCGATGGCCTATGAACCATAAGATGCCCTAAGGCATAGCCGTAATGCCACGCCCAGTATTGACGCGTGTCAGGCGGACAGTCACTCAGTTGTTCCCGTTCCTCTTGGTCAATCCCATCTACCTTCTGGACTAGGGCTTGTTCACACTAACGCAACGCATCGACTATAAGAGTGAGTAGGATGAAGCCTAGGAAGAGCACATCCAGCTTCTCGAAGCGAGAGAAGATACGGCGAAAGCCCTTCAATCGCCGGAACAAGCGCTCAACTTCGTTGCGTCTCTTGTACATCTCCATGTCGTACGTCCATGGGGAGACCCGTGTCGAGGACGGCGGAACGACGGGAGTGAATCCCAGCGCCAATGCGAGTTGGCGTGTCTCGTTGCCCTCGTATGCACGATCCATCACTATAGACAAGTTCTCTCGCTGTGGCCCAAGACGGTTGAGCAGCTTGCGTCCTTCAGGCGCGTCGTGGGCTTGTCCGGCGGAGAGGAAGAACATCAGAGCCGTTCGAGCATCTGCGGCAACCATATGAATCTTGGTGGTCCATCCTCCCCGGGACTTGCCGATGGACTGCGGTCCGTTTTTTTTAACGCGCCCGTGCCATCGGGATGCACCTTGACAATCGTGCTGTCCACCGAAACCGCCTCGATATTGATGCGCACTATCTGCTCTCGTTGAAGGTGTTCGAACACCCGATTGAGGACTCCGTTTTTGGACCAGCGGTTCATGCGGGTATAGACTGTGTGCCAGGAGCCAAACCTCGGAGGCAAGCCCCGCCACTTGCAACCATGCTCGGCGACGTACAGAATTGCGTTGAGGACTTGGAGGTTCGACATGCTCACGTTGCCGCGTTGCACCGGCAGACAAGGAGCTATTCGTTCGTATTGAGCTTCTGTAAGTTCCATCCTCCAATGATATCATATTCAACCCAATAGTGTGAACAGGCCCTAGCCTGTAGGCCAAGTCGATGAACCTTTTCACCTCGGCGATTCCGCTTGAGTCCACGAGTCGCATCAACCAGCCGTAAAAGCTTCGGATAATAGGCCGAAACTGCTCCGTATGGGATGGCTTCCACCCTATTTCCGAGCTAGACGGCAACAAGAGGTTCAGCGCCTTTTCATATTCCCCGACTCTTTCATAAAGAACCGCCAATCGTCTCTGTACAAGATCCGGAGCAAGCCAGAACGGTTCCACGACGATACGATCGTACGAGACCGTCGAAAACAGACTCGAAACGGTTTCATACAGTTCGATTGCATGGTCGGGGTCGGTGCGGCTCATCAATACGGCCAAGGCTATTCGGCTGTAAACATACGTGCTCCATCGTGGGTTCTGTCGGTTCATGTAGTACCGAGCAGGAGTCCCCTCTGGCGTAATCTTCAGGCTCGGTCGAAACTCCTCGGTCTCTATGACGAGTCGGTTGACATGGTCCGTGCCTTCTTCTTGGAACTGAAGAAAGACATCTGGTTGGTATTGGTCGGAGTACACAGCCTGCACCGCCACAGCTAAAGCCACGTCCCAATCGTCCGTGAACGAACCGTGCAAATCCCGAAGGACGTTTTCGTGGTTGCTAAGATATTCAGTTCGTTCTTCAGTCAGGTCTGTAAAACCCAACCACATCTTAATCCTACGTTGACAAGTTTCGGTCCTATCTTGGTCCATGGCGTCCTCAGTTAGGAATTTCAGCGGTTGCAGAGTGGTGTTATACGTGCTCGAATACGCTTCCAGTGTATTCTGCCACTCCTAGAGGTTCGACGCTAGGTATTCATTTAGAACAGGTTTTTACTAAACAGTCGTAACGGTTGACGCTAATAGCGTACTACACTATCATAGATTTGTAATCAGGAGCTATCGGGACAAGGACACCGAGTCAGTCGCCGAACGACGGCGTATCACCAAACTGCCTGAGGATGTTCAGCGGGGCGCACAGCGAAAACTGATGGTTTTGAACAACGCTGAGGACCTAATTGACTTGAGCGTTCCTCCCGGCAACAGACTGGAAGCGCTCTCCGGAGACCGAAATGGCCAATACGGTATTCGCATCAACCGTCAATGGCGTATCTGCTTTATTTGGAGAGAGGGAGACGCCCACCAAGTGGAGATAGTGGACTATCATTAAGTCCAGGATCGGGAGGAGGTATTGCTATGGCTAAGAAGATGACCCGAAGCGGGGACCGATTGCCAGCTATCCATCCCGGAGAGGTCCTTAACGAGGAGTTTCTCATCCCTATGAACATCACCCAATATAGGCTGGCCAAGTCCATCGATGTCGACCCACGCCGAATTCACGCTATCGTTCACGGGCAGCGGTCGATTACGGCGGAGACTGCGCTGCTGTTTTCTCGCTTTTTTGGAAATTCAGCCGAGTTCTGGATTGGACTTCAAAGCCAATACGACTTGGAGACCGTGGGAGACCGACTTTCCCAGAGGCTGGATTCGGTAGCGGCCCACTCGCCGGAATAGCGGAGGGTCGTATCCCAGCCTAGCCCGAACCCTTGGCGCGGATTTCGGTTGATGACAGGTCTGCCCTGAAGAGGGACTCCGGGATTTCACGGAACAGGTGGGCCGCCTCGGACGGTGCTTCCACGTCCGCCAGTGTCCTGAAAGACTCCCCATGCTTCCTTCCAGCCACGAGGAAACTGCATCCCAGGTCCGCCATCTCTTCCAGTGCCCGGTGTATTTCGCTTTCGTCGTTTTCGTAATACACGGGATCCACCAAGCGGATTGCCGTGTCCCAGCCCACTATGAACGTGCATCCGGGGAACAGACGGGCCTTCATCCTGAAGCGGGGAGCCTTGGTCAGCGCAATTGGCCACTTGCCCCTGAACTGGGTCAGACGCCGGTAAATCTCCAATTCCTCCAAGGGCGGCTTGTCCACGTTGATGACCGAAAGCTCGAAGGTGATGGGCCCGCCCAGCATGACGGAGGCCGCCGCGGCCATCTTCCTATGGCCGTCGTGGAGAGGATTGAACGCTCCGGGAAAGACTCCCCCGGTGACCTTTTCGATAGACGACAGACTCCCGTCGGTCTTGAGGAGCAGACGGTCCACTTCCGGGTCTGCGGCGAGCAAAGGCGCCAAGACGCCCCGCTCCGTGGACTGCTCCAAGTGCTCGCTGTCCAAGAGGCCCAGAGCGACTCCGTGGGGCAGTCCGCACACCCCAGCCAAGGCATGGAGCAGCAGCCGACTGATCACTTCCTCTTCAGCGTCCCTGTCCCGGGCTCCTTTTACCAGAGTCAGTCCGTAAGTCGAGAAGCCTGACGTGTCCCGTGTGGCGACCCAGCACCGGTGTTCTCCCCGTTTAGTCCGGTCTGTGGCAATGGTGGCAGTGCAGCCGAGCCCAAACAGCCGTTCATTGTCCGGTTGCATTCCCAAGGCTCTAAAGTAAGCAGCCTCGGCCATGTCCAACGCCGTGGCCTTGGACACAGCCTGGGAAGGCAACCGTCCTATGAAGCTTTCCATCGATGGGGCTGAATAGGGCACCGAGGCTTCCAACACCGTTCGGGAGGCCCCGGCTACTCCGAACAACCAGGCCAGGGCCTTTGTCCCGGCTCCTGTCGCCGCCAGCACCCCAGAGTACGGCGAGTCATGGACCTGTTGGACTGTCGCCTGTATATCCGGGTCCATGTTCAACGTCCCGCGCTCCTCCAAGGCATCAGGTCTATCTTATCCATCCGGTCTCTGGAGATGGCGATCTCGCCTTTGATTTTCCGGTCCCACTCCTCCATCCACTCGCTCGGGATGATTTTCCTGACCCTGTACCACCACATAGGCTGCCCAGGGTTAAGTATTCCTCCATCCACCACGTCGGCCAGAAAGCAGGTAAGGTCTCCACCGTCCATTGCGTTTACCACTTGGCAGTCCAGGAACCCCCAGCAGTCCTTTATTATCGGGCTTCCCGATTCGCCGTGATAGTAAACAACGCCATCCATCTTGTCCGTGTCCCTGCCGGAAACCAGTCCGAAGTCCTTTATCACGCCGAACTGCCGGCTTTCGGGGAAGTTGAGGGCCATGGCTCCGCTACCGTAGACCAGGCCGTGGCTGAAGTTGGTCTTGTGTATCTGAACCACAACCCGCGGCTTGTCGGGGACAATGGACGCCCCGCCGATGGAGACGCATATCTGTCCGTTGTCTCTACCCTGCCACGACGAGGTCACCACCGCTATGGGAGACCATAGCTGGCTCATCATTGGAGCGATTTTCGAGTAGTCCATCGCGCAAGTAGTCTAGCATACCCGCTTGGTTGGTTGGTAAGAGCTTCAGTTTGATATAGTGGAGTCAATAGGGGGAAACGGCATGTGGGAAGTCGGAGACAGGGTCTATGTGGGCTGGCCCGACCATCAACGTCGGCCTGCTCCGTACGAAGTCATCGAGGTGGACCGGTCGGGACCGGTGGTCCGGGTGAGAGTCCAGGACGACTCGGGACGCCAGGGAGGTTTTCTCGTAATCCTGGATTTTCCCGACGACAAGTTGGACTTTCTCGCTGACGAGGCCACCCGCCGTCTTGGCTATGAGGTGACGGCCCCCGACCTGAGGTGCAGCCTCGACGGCAAGGTGCTGCGCAGTTTCGACTACGAGTGGTGGCCCACCCCTGAATACAAGGACAGGCCCAGGATGATCGTAGAAACCCTGGCTAAGATCGTGGAGGAAACGGGAAGCAGTGACGAGGAGCCAAGCCCAGAAGAACCGTGATGTACCCCCTGACGTTGTTTTTGTGTCAGGAGTATCGGGCTTACTCGAACCTCGACAGGGGTTTGACGTGCTCCTCAAGCCACAAACGCAGTTGTGCGAATCGGAACGAGTTCGTCTCGAACAGACCCATGAAGAACTCGTAAGTCGCGTCGCTGTCGCAGTCGATGAAATGGCCGTTCAGCCCCAAGAAGGCTTCGGTTACGCCAAAAGCAACTCGCTTGTTTCCGTCCACAAAGGGATGGTTCATCGCGAGGCTCTCCATGAGGGCGGCCGCTTCCTCGATGAGACCATCATAGTAACCAAGCTGGGGGCGCATTAGCGCAGAGACTAGGGCGCCTTCGTCACGGAGGCCAGGAGCGCCGCCGAATTCCCTGATCAGGGCGTCATGTATGGCTATGGCTTCCTGAATTGTAGGAAAGTCACGGGTCATTCGGCCAGCAATTCGTAGAGTCGGCGATTTCTCCCGACGCTGGCCCTGTAGTGGGCCATCACCTCGGGCCGGACGTTTTCCTGGGTTTTGCTCGCAATATAGTCCCGCATGGCGTCTTCCAACACCGCTTGGAAGTGGCGGCCACTCTTGTGGGCAATCTCACGCATTCCTTGCAGCAACTCCGGGGAGGCCTGACTGGAGAATTTCTCTCTTCGTTCAACCACCGGCTATACTCCTCCTAGAACCCTTCCATTATGGGCCTACGGAGTCAGGGCGTCAAGAACTGTCAAGATGAAGATGGGCGAACAGCCTCCTTGGGGAGGTGCGCCGCCAACGTAGCGACAAACAGATCCAGCAAGCAGCTGGTTGACCCCCTACACCACGCCCTCTTGCTTCAGCGCGTCGAGTTCCTGCTTGGTTAGGCCAAGCTCGCCGACCAGCACGTTTTCGGTGTCCTCTCCCAGCAGGGGCGCCCTGCGGCGGACGGACCACTTGGCGTCGGAGAAGGAGTAAGGGGCGCCGGGGTACCTGTAGGTCCCGCCGACCTCGGGGTGTTCCACGTTCACCACGAACCCACGGGCGTTGAAGTGGGCATCCTCGATCATCTCCTCCGGTGAGTAGATAATGCCCCATTGCAGCCCGATGGACTGGGCTTTCTGGAACAGGTCGTACCCGTTCGTGTTCTGGGCCAGCTTGGCTACGGCGTTGGCGAAGAATTCCCGGTGCTGCCTGGCCTTGGGAGCGCCGGAAGTGACTTCCTCCCGCGTGGGAGGGACCAGGTAGGGTTCGATGTCCTCCACCACGCCTTCATCTTGGAGCCAAGCCGCCAGCTGTATCCACTGCTCCTCGGAGCGGGCCATGTTGCCTGTGTTCACGTAGGTCCCATCCTGGCACTTGACCTGGGCCTGTGGGGTGGGGGTAACCGAAGAATGGCGTCCCGTCTGCCTCTGAACAGTGCCCTGATTGACAAGCCAGTTGTAGGAGCCGCCTTCGGTCATCACGTTCATTGCGGCGTGCATGTTCACGTCGATGAACTGGCCCTCACCGGTCTGTTGGCGTTGCAGGAGAGCCATCAGTATTGCCATCGCAGCCCAGTTGCCTCCGGTGTGGGCCCATTGGTTGCCTCCGCCCCGAATCGGAGGGAGGGAGTGGTCGTCGTAGCCGGTGCTCCAGACCGGGCCGCCAAAGGCCAGGCCGGTCATGTCTGTCATGGCGTACTCGTTGTACGGGCCCTTCTGACCAAAGGGGGTTATAGAAGCCATTATAAGCGTGGGATTGGACGCGCTCAGTTCGCCATAGCCGACGCCTAGATTGTCCAAAGTTTCGGCCGGAAGGGCATCCACCAGAACATCGGTCCTCTCCACCAATGCTTTGAATACGTCCTTACCTCTGTCCGACTCGATGTCGAGGGTTACGGACTTTTTGTTGGTGTTGTAGTACCAGTAAAAGAGGCTCTTATCCCCGGCAACTTCACCCTTGTGGAATGGAGGATACGTGCGGGTGCGGTCTCCCTCTAGAGACTCCAGCTTGGTCACCTCGGCCCCCATGTCGCCGAGCAGCTTGGCGCACCAGGCGCCCAATTCCTGGCCCACCTCCAAGACCCTCAGCCCGGTCATTGGTCCGCGCACTGAGGCCATCAAATGGCTCCCATGTCTTCCAGGGACTTCACGCCGTCGGGACCGGCGCCCAGTATGTCCCCCACCACCAGCTCGTTGTGCTGGCCCAGCACGGGAGCGCCGTGCTCGAAATTGGTCGGGGCCTTGGACATCTTGACCGGTATGCCGTCAACCCTGACCTCCCCCATCTGGGGATGGGTCACCGTGGGCCACAGGCCCCAGGCCGCGGTATTGGCGTCCTTGTCAATGCGTTCCTCTGGCCATTGCACTGCGGCGGCGGGCACACCAGCCGCTTGGAGAATGTCCATTGCCTCTTTGGGGGTCTTTGAGACTGTCCAGCCCTCCACAATCCCGTCCAATTCGTCCTGGCGTTCCATCCTGGACTCCAGCGTCGTGAACCGCGGATCCGCCAGCCACTCAGGATGTCCCACGGCGTCACACATAGCGGCCCAGTCCGAGTCGGACCTCACCGAAATAGCCACCCAGCGGTCGTCGCCAGCGCACTTGTATATGCCGTGGGGGGCCATTGGAGGGAACTCGTTCCGATTGCTGTTGGGCTGTCCGGGCCTGCGCATGGGCCGCCCGTTGACCGTGTAGTCCAACAGACCCGGTCCGTTCATGGCCGCAGCCGCGTCGGTGCATGACATGTCCACCCGCTGCCCCTCGCCAGTGGCGTTCCGGTGGTAGAGGGCCATCAGTATGGCGATGCACATGGCGTAGGCGCCGCCGTGGTCCATATACGAGTAGCCCCAACCTGCGGGAGGCATGTCCGGCAGGGCCGATTGGAATGTCAGGCCGGACAGTGCCTGCACCACCGGACCGAAGGTCTTGTAGGTGCGGTATGGGCCCTCGTGGCCGCACCCGCTGTTGGAAACGTATATGATGTCGGGTTTGATAGAGCGCATCTCGTGGTAGGTGAGGCCCCAACGCTCCATGACTCCAGCGCTGAAATTCTCCGCCACCACGTCGCTTACTGAGATGAGCTGCCGGGCAAGCTCCCTTCCCTCTGGAAGGCGCATGTTGATGGTGACGCCCAGCTTCTCCACGTTGTGGTTGTTGAAGGCCCCTCCCAGCTCTATGCCTCTGCGCTCGTCAGGATAGGGCGGGCCTCCCCTGAGCACGTCCCACGTGCCCTGGCCTACCCGGTCCTCGATGCGTATGACCTGGGCGCCAAATATAGCCATGATGCGGGTGGCACCGGCGCCGGCCAACTGGCCCGTAAAGTCGCAAACTCGTATGTGGGACAGGGCTGAGGGTTGGGACATATCGGCTCCTGAAGTAAGGCAGCCATTAGGCTACTATCAGCCCCAATGGGTGTCAAGCCGACGGGCGGCGGGGTATAATAACGGTCTAAGCCCTCTATCCTGGCGAACAGGAGAGTCATGACCGAGCTTAAGCTCACGTCCCTGGCCCACTGCGCCGGTTGAGCCGCCAAGTTCAGCCCATCAGACCTGGTCCAGGTTCTGCAACAATTGCCCGTAATGGCCGACCCGAACTTGCTGGTGGGGACGGAGACAGGTGACGACGCCGGAGTCTACCGCATCGGGGACGACAAAGCCCTGGTGCTCACGGTGGATTTCTTCCCTCCCATAGTCGACGATCCTTTCAGTTATGGGGCCATCGCCGTGGCCAATTCCCTCAGCGACGTCTACGCCATGGGCGGCAGGCCTATATTGGGGCTGAACATCGTCGGCTTTCCCGTCGACCAGCCTAAGGAAATCCTGGGTGACATCCTCAAGGGCGGGTACACCAAGGCCCAGGAAGCGGGCTGCCTCATCGTGGGCGGCCATACCGTGGACGACGCCGAACCCAAGTACGGCCTTGCTGTCGTGGGGTTGGTCGAGCCGGGCAGCCAAATCACGAACGCCGGGGCCAAGCCCGGAGATGCCCTCGTGTTGACCAAACCCATCGGCACGGGCATCATCACCACGGCCGGGAAACAAGGCGTGGCCGACGAGCAGACGGTCTCGAGGGCCGTAGCCGTGATGAGCGCCCTCAACCGGGCTGCATCGGAAACGATGGTCAAGGTGGGGGTCAACGCCTGCACAGACGTCACAGGATTTGGGCTGATAGGCCATCTCGACTCCATGATGAGGGGCAGCGGAGCAACAGCAGTGTTGGAGGCGTCGGCGGTCCCAGTCATACTCGGCACACGGGAGCTGTTAGAACAAGGAATAGCGCCAGGCGGCACTCACCGCAACCTAGACAGCATGGAAGGCAAGATCCGTTGGGACGACGCCACTTCCGATGCTGAAAAGCTGCTTCTTTGTGACGCACAGACCTCAGGCGGGCTGCTCATTTCGCTTCCCGCCGCCAAGTCGGACCAGCTCCTGCAAGAGCTAAACGCCGCCGGAGTGAACGACACCGCAGTCATAGGCCGTGTGATAGCCAAAGGCACCGGACCCGAAACTATTCACGTGGTGCCCTAGCGGAGCGATAAGCCTCAGCGGTAAACAGCTCCGGTCCGTTTCACGCACTGTCGGAGGCGGTTCTCTCCAGTGCGGCGAGCTTCTGCTCTAAGTCTCGCTGCCTCAGGGCCATGGTGAGGTCACCTCTGGTTCGTTCCAGGATTGCCCGCATTGCGTCTGTGGTCCGGCGGAGACCTCCGGTGACCCCTTCGGGGAAGTCCACCGTCACCAGCAGGTTGTATATCTCGTCCATAGTCTGGAGCAGCTCTTCACACCGCGACGTATCGTTCTTGCGCAGCGAGTCCAGGATGAACCGCCTCAACTCCCCAATCACCTCGCCCATACCGTTCAGGTAAGGAGCCATTTCCACGCCGAGAGATTCAGGGGTGGGCACCGGGCGTCCCGCTATGAGCGCCACGGTTATGTTAGCCTCGGTGAACTCCTTTCGGGCGTCGGACAGGAACCCGGCATGATATATTTCGGGCCATTCGTCCAGGATGCCTTTGGATTCCAGGTGACGCTGTTCAGCCTGTCCCAGAAGCTCCAGGGCTTGATCGAAGTCCAGCCGGTGGGTCGCCCTGATGGAATTGGCGGAGAGACGAATCACCTCCCGGGAGATGCGCAGCCCATCCTCTCTGGCCTGATGTTTGGCGGTAAACTCCTCGAGCGCAGCATCTCTGACGGGGCCCAGACGGTCGTAGTATGATGCGTCGGTCATGCCCTTCCTCCTGCGCCCAGGATAAGGTCCACTAGCCGCCGGGCGGCGTCTTCGGGGGCCGGGGCCAGACCGACGGCGCTGGCGACGCATATTGCATCGGCGCCCGCCTCCACCACCGGCCCGATGTTGTCCTCATTGATTCCCCCAATGGCCACCACAGGCGCATTTACCGTGGACTTGAGAGTGGATATGACGCCGGTCCCCGTGGGCACCCGTCGTCTGATGCTGGCTTTCGTCTCGGTGGGGTAAACGTTGCCCAATGCCACATGGTCGGCGCCCATCCGTTCCGATTCCGCCGACTCTTCGACGGTGTGGTTGGAGCGGCCAACGATCTGATTGGGCCTCAGAACAGACCGTACGTCGGCGACTGACATGTCCCCCTGACCCACGTGCACCCCGTCGGCCTCTGATACCACGGCCACATCGGGGTGGTCGTTGATGATGAGGAGAGCTTCGTGCCTTACGCACAACTCCTTCAGCCGTCGGGCCAGGGACACTATGGCGCCCTTCTCCCGAACCTTATCACGGAGTTGGATGATGCGGGTTCCACCCTTCAGAGCGGCTTCCGCCACCTCCGCAGCGTCACGCCCCCCGGTCACCTCCGGGTCGATAATGACGTATAGGCCGTAGAGCCTGGCAGTGAGCTCAGCCCGTACCGCCTTTGCCTCGTCGGATCCGGGTAGAGTCACAGGTCTAGGCCCTCTGGGGCATGACCGTCACGAGCCGCGTCGATGGTCTCCCTCACGCTGTCGGGCATATCCACACCGAACCTCTCAAAGGACTCCTCCACACCCCGTCCAATGTTTCGCGGGTCACTGTAGTAGTCCAGCCCGGAGTCTCCCAGACCAGGCGGGCCACCGGAGCGTTCATGGATGTCCGCGATGGACCTGTGGTAGGCCACCCTGGATATAGTCCTTGACATCTGTTCGCTCTGGCAATGTTCGCAAACGGCGTTCACTTCCGAGTTGACGGAGCGCACGAAGAAAGATGATTTCCTGTTGCAGTCCTGACACCGGTACTCGTAGATAGGCATAACGCTACTCGCCGTGGCTGTGGGAATGGCCCGCTTCCCGCTCAATGGCGCCCAGAGTCTCATTGAACTCGGAGGACACATGACCGCCCATCTCACGCCTCATGTCCCCCATCCACTCGGCTCCTGCCGCAGGGTCGCCCCCTGCAGGGTCGTCGGGAGGCCCGGAATCAGGCATCCAGTTCAGGCTGCCACCCCAGGACCGCTTGAAGGAGAACTTGGATATGAGCCTCGACAGGTTGTCTCCGCCGCAGTGAAGGCACGAGGGCGTCGAGGGGTTGGATATGCTCCGGACAAGTATTGTAGACCTGTGCAAGCAGTCGTCACAGCGGTACTCATAAAGGGGCATGGGGATGTGTCGCTCCTGTCGGCTGAAGCCCATTCTAGCACAGGCCAGCTTGAGCATAATACAACCACCCTTGGGTGGGTCAAGGCCAAAGTGGGATCTGGCGGCGTGACCCCACGGTCGTTGTGATAGAATCTAGTTCCAATATACGCGGAGACTAGTAATGGCTGAATCAGAAATAACCTTCCAAGTGAAGGAATCCCCCGAGGGCGGTTACGAAGCCCGTGCCCTGGGCCACAGCATCTTTACCGAGGGGAATGACTGGGAGCATCTGAAGTCCATGCTGCGAGATGCCGTATTGTGCCACTTCGACGAAGGGGATACGCCTCAACTGATACACATCCATTTAGTCAGGGATGAGGTCATTGCAGTGTGAGGTTGCCTCGCAACCTCTCCGGACCAGAGTTGGCAGCCTTGCTGCGCCGACACTATGGTTACACTTTAGTGCGGCAACGAGGGAGCCATATGAGACTTACAAGCGTTTACAGCGGTTATGAACACCACGTTACCGTTCCCAGTCATAACACCCTAAGGGTTGGGACATTAAACGACATCCTGGGAGATGTGTCGGCCTACTTGGGAATCGACCAAGATATCCTAGCTATGGAGCTATTCGGTGAGTAAAGCACCCTGTGGTGGTCAGTCGAGCTCAATCGCGTGGATTACGTGCTCGACCTGGGGAGGTTCGCCGTGAGCCAGAACCACAGCTATCAGGTCGATTCTCCACCCGGTAGGCGGCTCTTCCAGCCCTTGAATATAGGTTTCCGCCGTAGCCTGCAGCCGTTCCTTTTTCTTGTGGGTGACGGACTCTTTCGGCCCGCCGAACTTATCATCGCTTTGGCGGGTCCTTACCTCCACAAACACCAGTTGGTCGCCCTCCTGGGCGACGATGTCCACCTCGCCCCACTTGGACCTGTAATTGGTTGCCAGGATGCACCACCCCAGCCCCAGCAGATGTCTCCGGGCAATCTCCTCGCCCCTGTTCCCTAATCTAGTCCTGGGCGTGGGCACCTGACGCCTCTCCGTCGGGAATCAGCCGCACAGGAGCGAACGTACGGCGGTGGATAGTGCATGGTCCCAGTTCCGAAAGCCTGCGCCGGTGCTCCGCCGTCCCATAGCCTTTATGGGATGCAAAGCCGTATCCGGGGTATATGGCGTCCGCCTCCGACATCATCCGATCCCGGGTGACCTTGGCCAATATAGACGCCGCCGCGATGGAATAGCTGACGCTGTCGCCGTGGGGCAGGGAATAGAAAGGTATGCCGGGGGCCTTAAGCTGGACGTGGTCGATGAGGAGGTGGGACGGGGCGACATCTAAGCTGTCCAGCGCGCTCTGCATAGCCTTCTTTGTCGCGGGAACTATCCCATAGGCGTCTATCTCCTGGGCAGTGGCCAGACCGACGCCCAAGGCAAGGGCATGTTCGCGTATATGCTCCAGGGCCTCCAGCCTTTGGCGGTGGCTCAAGGCCTTTGAGTCGTCCACCTTGTCCAGCCAGGCGCGGTCAGGTTGGCCGTTGGAGTGTGGTGAGGAAAAGAGACTTCCTGGGAATATGACGGCTCCGGCCACCACAGGGCCGGCCAACGGCCCTCGGCCCGCTTCATCCACTCCCGCCACCAGGGGAAAGCCCTGGGCGTAGAACTTGCTCTCCAGGTCGAACGAGGGCGCCACCGCCTCCCCTCCGCACGGTTTATCCGGTGTTATTGAAGCAGTCTCTAAGGGCCTACGAGCCGGCAGTCCCGGCGGGAATCCGAGCGGACTCGATGCGTCCCCCGCCCAAGACCTCATCTCCCTGGTAAATCACCATCGCCTGCCCGGGTGTGACAGCCCGTTGGGGACTCTGGAACTCCACCGTGGCCCTGTCGCCGTCCGGGTGGAGAATCGCCGCCGCTTCCGGCGACTTGTATCGTATCTTCACGGTCACCTCGGAGGCCGCCTCCGGCGGGCGTCCTGAAACGTAGTTGACGTCCGAGGCGACAAGGGTACGGCTGTAGAGCTGCTCCTCCGGGCCGACCACCACGTTGCCGGACTCGTTGTCGATGGCTACCACGTACTGGGGAGTCTTTGTGGAGATGCCCAGCCCACGCCTCTGTCCCACGGTGAAGAACTCCATGCCCTCATGGCTCCCCAGAATAGCGCCTCCGGCGTTCACAATAGCTCCGGGCCGTGGAGTCACGCGTTCCTTCAGGAACTGCCTGTAGTCTCCCGACGGTATGAAGCATATATCCTGGCTGTCGGGCTTCTCGGCGTTGGGAAAGCCAGCCTCCAGCGCGGCGTTTCTGATTTCATCTTTGGCGTAACCGCCCACCGGCATCAGAGTGTGGCCCAATTCCTTCTGCCCCATCCCGTACAACACGTATGACTGGTCCTTGGATCGGTCCATACCCCGCAGCAGTCGGAAGCCCTCCGGCCCGGGTTCTATGCGCGCGTAATGCCCCGTGGCCACGTAGTCCGCCCCAAGAACGCGGGCGCGGTCGTATAGGAAGCTGAACTTGATGCGGTCGTTGCAGGCGATGCACGGGTGGGGGGTCATGCCCCGCTGGTACTCCCGGCAGAAGTAGTCTATGACGAAAGCCTGAAACTCCCGTTGCAGGTTGAAGACGTAGTGGGGCGCCCCAAGCCTGGCGCAGACCCGGCGGGCGTCCTCCACGTCGTCGATGGTGCAACAGCCCTTGTAATACTCAGGAAGGGTGTCCAAGTCCACGTCGTACAGCTTCATAGTGACGCCCACGATGTCATAGCCCTGCTCCTTGAGGAGCAGGGCTGCAACTGATGAGTCAACGCCGCCGCTCATAGCGACGGCCACTTTGCCCTTGGCTGGGCCATTCATGGCTGTGAAGGCATCCTTGCCTGGCCCCTTCCCCATTTGACGACGTTCGAGTACCACCTCTCCCCTGGGAGAGGGTCGGGGTGAGGGCTGCTAGCTACGACTTATTCTAGGGTCTCGGTCTGGCTGTCCTTGGCAGTGACGGTAATGTGGGCCATGGCAGACTCAGCTCTGGCGCCGTGCCAGTGCTTCTCTCCGGCGGGGATGTGTATCACGTCCCCAAGCCTGACTTCAACCTGCTCGTCGTCGGTGGCCACTATACCGATGCCTGAAGTGATGATCAGCACCTGATCGCCGCTGTGGGCGTGGAACTTGTTCCTGGCCCCTTTTGAGAAGTTAACGATGGCGCAGTTGAAGCTCTCCACGTCGGGCGTGATGGCCTGGCGTGTGACGTTTCCGCCAATCATCAGAGGGCTGTTGCCGTCGGACTCGGGCACTTCAGGAATTCTGGACACTTTCATAAACGCCTCCTGGGCATGGACGTGTTGTGGGTTCGGAAGACCACCGCCTATCATAATACAGGGCCAAGGGGCCGTCTACCCGCGCCCGATACCGTAGAGGATGATGAAGAGGTTTCCCAGCCGGTTTGGTTTTAGATGCACTGGCCTCAGGACCGGGGTCTTTTCCTGTCATTCTGAACGGAGCGGGCGGAGCGGAGTGAAGAATCTATAGTCCTCCGGTAAGGACCTAGCGCTCTATGGGCGGGACGGTTAGTGGCAAGGATTTTAGATTCTTCGTCGCTACGCTCCTCAGAATGACAGTAGTATGGGACCGTCTACCCGCGCCTGTGCTCAGGTTGTCCCCTTGTGGGGGGCGTGATACCATACGCCCGTGACTGGCTAGGTCTGCCGCCGCCCGTTCACATCGTGCGTAATCGACCCGATTTCAGGAGGTCCTTCATGCCTGCCTTCGTCTACGACCACATACATCTACGGAGTCCCAATCCCGAGGCGACCGCCGAATGGTACAGGGACAAGTTCGACGCCAGTGTTGTGCGCACTCCCCAGGCCGACAACCAGCCCGACCGCGTGGACATCGACATGGACGGACTGATGATATTCGTGGCGGGCAAGCTCCCCGACGGCCGGGAAATCGAAGAGCCCCGTGACCCCCACTACGGGCTGGACCACTTCGGCCTCAGGGTCGAAGACCTGGACGCCACACTGGCCCAGATGACTTCCAGAGGCGTGGAGATAACCGAAGGACCACGCATGGCGCCCAGCGGAGCCAAGATTGCCTTTGTGAGGGGTCCCGACAACGTCCGCATAGAACTGCTACAACGCTACTAACGGAGCCAGACGACGGCATGAGATTCGGAATATTCGTATTTGACTCAGCCCGAAACATGGACCCGGCAACTCTGGCCAAGAGGGCTGAAGAATTGGGCTTCAGTTCCTTCTGGATTCCGGAGCACACCGTCCTGCCCGTGAACCCATCCAAAGGACCCAGCGGCTCGACCACCGCCGAGTTCCCCGAGTCCTTCTACCAGATCTCCGACCCCGTGATTTCCCTCGCCCGGGCGTCAGGCGCGACGTCCACCATCAAGCTGGGCACCGGCATACTGCTGGCCGCCGAGCGGAACCCGCTGCTCACGTCGAAAAGCCTGGCCACTCTGGACCGTCTATCGGGAGGGCGGCGGCTGGTGGGCATAGGCACGGGCTGGTCCCCTGAGGAGTACGCAGCCATGGGCGGGGACTTCCAGAACCGCTACGCCCAACTGAGGGAGCACGTCCAGGCGCTGAAAACTATCTGGAGCGAAGACGAGCCGGAGTTTCACGGCCGCTTCTATAACTTCCCGCCCGTAAAAGTCCATCCCAAGCCCGTCCAGACGCCTCACCCACCCATATTCATCGGCGGCGGTCTGGGTAGGTTGGCGGACCGGGTTTTCAAGCGCATCGTCAATTGGGCCGACGGCTGGGTGCCGGTTGTATATGAGATCGAGCAAGTGCGGCGGGGGAAGGAGTCTCTGACGCGACTGGCCGCGGAGGCTGGCAGGGACCCGGCCTCCATTCCCATCTACGTCATGACACGCGGCCGGGCCTTCAGGACTAGAGACGAGGTAAAGCAACTGGAGGAGGCAGGAGCCGACGAGGTGGTCTTCTGGCTCCAGAGCCCCTACGAGGACGACGACGCCCTGATAGAGCTTGAGCATATCGCCCAGAGCGTAATGTAGAAACCCAAGTCACCTGGCTACCTGGAGGTGAGCGATGGCAATCCCCGTAGGCGTATTCGTACTGGACACAGCGGCATCCATGGACGTGGCCGTGCTGGCCAAGCGGGCCGAAGAGTTGGGGTTCGCCTCCTTCTGGGTACCTGAACATCCTGTGATTCCCGTGACGACGTCCACCCCCTACCCCGGCGACCACAGCGGCGTGATTCCCGATGGGTACTACTGGATGGCTGACCCCTGGAACACCCTGGCGCGGGCTTCCGGAACAACCAGCAGCATCCTCCTGGGGACGGCGATTTGCATCCTGCCGGAGCACAACCCTCTGCTCATGAGCAAGCAGGTGGCCACCCTGGACAATCTGTCGGGAGGCCGCGTCATAGTCGGACTGGGAGTTGGCTGGCTCAAAGAAGAGCTGGAGCTTCTGGGCGGCAACTATGAACGCAAGGGACCGCAGTCGGTGGACAACATCAGGGCTCTCAAGGAAATCTGGACCAAAGACGAATCCGAATACCACGGTGAGTTCTACGACTTCCCCGCGGTGAAAGTCTTCCCGAAGCCCACGCAGAAGCCCCATCCCCCCATAGTATTCGGCGGCGGACTTTCCCCTGCCAACTCCGAGATTATTTTCAGGCGCATCGTGCGGGTAGGCGACGGCTGGCTGCCCGTCCTGACCAACCCTGGGCCAATCGAGGACGGCAGGCGCCGCTTGGATGAAAAGGCCAAAGAGGCGGGCCGCGACCCTTCATCCATCAAGATATACGCCATGGGGCGGCCAGGTGCGTTTGGGACGAGGGACGACATCAAGGCTCTGGAAAACGCTGGAGCCGACCATGTGGTGCTTTGGATGGACAACACCAAGGGAGATGCGGCGCTGGCCGAGCTTGAAGAGCGGGCCAGAATCGCGCTTTAGCTCCCCATCTTCCACAACGGTGAGACTTTAGAATGGGCGCCAAGGTCTACTACGACGCTGACTGCCGCCTTTGCTCAGGCGGAGTCAGCCTGGTTTCGCGGGCGGGTGTGCTGGGAGAAGTTGGCTGGGTTCCGATACGGTCAGGGAGCCAGCCCGCAGGCGTTTCCAGCGACGACCTGGACCGGGCAATGCACTTGGAAACTCCATCGGGCGTGTACAGCGGATTCGACGCCATCAGACGCATAGCCTTGAGGGCGCCTGTATTGTGGCCTCTCGCCCTGGTGTTATGGCTGCCAGGTATGGGAGCGCTCGGCTCCAGGGCTTACGCCATTGTCGCCCGCAACCGGCGGCGGCTCGGTTAGGGACAGTCTACCATCGTAGGCAACATAGTTGCCAGTTTTCTAAAGCTTTTCTCTGCATTTGAGCGTCCCACACTGGTCTGATCCAATGGATTTATTGGGTCGGCCGGATTCCTGTCTCTTTGCTCTTGCGGATTCTTCCGGTCAGCGCGATAATCCCGCGCGTTTTGCCTACGTACAAATTCACCCCCAGCAAAAAAGGGGGCAAAACAGAGTCCACCTCCTTTGGTTCCCCGGGCCGAAGCGGCCATGATTCGGCGCGGTTCTACGCCGGACGCATTTATGAAGGGGCAGCGGGGACCCGCAGTGTTGAGTACGTAGAAAATGCCCTCCCCCCGACAGCAGTCAACACAATTTTCCCGCATTCCGCCGAGGCAATGGACGCTCTGCCCGACTGCAGCGTCCACCTTATGGTCACCTCCCCTCCCTATAATGTGGGCAAGGAATATGACGCAAACCTGACTCTCGAAGAATACAGGGACTTCCTCCGGCGAGCACTGCGGGAAGTCTACCGGGCTCTTGTCCCCGGGGGACGCCTGTGCTTTAACATTGCCAACCTGGGCCGTCGCCCTTACCTACCGATGCACCGTTACATCATCGAAGACCTCCTGGAACTGGGATTCCTGATGCGAGGCGAAATCATCTGGGACAAGGGGTCCAGTGCAGGCTCTTCCACCGCTTGGGGTAGTTGGAAGTCCGCCTCCAACCCAACCCTGCGGGATGTCCATGAGTATATTCTGGCCCTGTCAAAGGAAACCTGGCACCGGCCCAAGATGGGTGGCCGTAAGTCCACCATAAGCCGGGACGATTTTCTGGAATACACCCGCAGCGTTTGGAAGTTCCCTGCCGATTCGGCCCGTCGGGTGGGCCACCCCGCGCCCTTCCCGGTGGAACTGCCTCGTCGCTGTATCGAGCTTTACACCTATTCCGGCGAGGTGGTCCTCGACCCTTTCATGGGCAGTGGCTCTACTGCCATCGCGGCTCTGCAGACCGGACGTAGGTTTGTGGGATATGAAATATCCGCCGAATACAGGGAATTGGCCTACCGTCGGTTAGCGGCAATCCCAAATCTGTTGGCTTATAGTGACACGCTGGGAAGCGTGATAGCTGAGGCACGCGACAGCAGACACGTCACCGATAGCTCGGCAGACAACGTTTCAGCGTCGTGAAGTTCGCATTGGAGTCTGGATGCAACTATTGTCGGGTCACTTTTTCTGACGGAGCGCGGATGCCTTCCCAGACAGATCACACCTTGCCGAAGACTCTATCTAGGTGGTATCGCAAGAAGTCCTTGTCGATTGGATGGTTAGCCAACTGCAACGGTTGTTGATGTTCTGGATATGTCTCGGTTGGTGCGATCACCGTTAGCTTGTCAGGATGAATGGCTATGGCCCCGAAATCCATCATGGAATGGTGGTTTGGGCATAGGACTATCATGTTTGTCTCTTTGTCGATCCCCCTATGTCCCCCACCCAACGGCCTGATATGATGCGTTTCGGCATACCGGTGTTTGCCGGGTATGGTAAACGTGAATCGGCAAATCTGGCATTGATGACTGTATAGACCTTTGAGAAATCTGCCCAAAGCCGAATCCCGAATTACTCGACTGTCCTTGGCATTCCGTCTCCGTGGCAGTTCATCGCTTCCGAGGAATGCCAATTCGACCGGGCTGTCCTCTTCTCCAATGTCAAGGTCTACTGCCTCCATATCCCTAATCTTGTAGAAGTTGTCCCGCCATTCCAAGAAGATATCCAAGCCTTGGGATTCCCAGTGCTCAATGTTAGGGAGGAACGAGACATCCGAGAGTCCCTTAACGTAGTCGATGAAAACGGACCTTTCTCTGTGCATCAAGCCCCTAGCCTGGGCTTCTCGCAGGTCTATGCTTAGTTCCCCACGATAGAAACTCCTCAGACCTTGTACAAGGGAGATGTCCTCTCCTCTCAATCTCCTTTCAATCAAGGCCAGATAGTGGTCGAACCCCAATTCGACTGCATCGGGATTATCTCGCCATCGCATTCTTTCCATCGGAGGCTGAGTCATAGTCCGTGCATTATAACAGCCGCACAACGCGGCGAGCATCGTTGGTTGTCGGTAAATTTTGGCAGGTTGGACCTCCCAGGGGAACTGGGGAAGGGGTTCGACGCCGTCAGGCGCATAGCCCTGAGGGCGCCTGTATTGTGGCCTCTCGCCCTGGTGTTCTGGCTGCCGGGTATGGGCGCGCTCGGCTCCAGGGCTTACGCCATTGTGGCCCGCAACCGGCGGCGGCTCGCCTAGAGATGGTTGGCTTTCCCGTATAGACAACCTCCCGGCTTTCTGGCTAAGAATGCAGTTCTCGGTTGTTGCGGGTTCCTGTATCTATTCCCATTGACTGTCATGTATAATTCAACAGATAGCATGGGCAAAATCTGGCTGCCGAACCAGATGCAACCTGACAGGCAGCCAACGGCAGGACAATAATTTAGTGAAAGTCGCTAGGTGGAGACAAGATGAAGTCTAAGTTCAAAAGAGTGGTTCTTGTCCAACCCAGCTCACAGGGCGGCAATTTCGAGTTCGTGGCCATCCCACGGCAGGGCATGCTCTTTCTCTCCGCCGCGCTAAAGCAATGGAAGGGCCCCTTCCTGTACGACACAGAGATATGGTTCGAGGACCGCAGCGGCCCCATGGACCCGGACAAGGACCTGGACGGCGTCGACATCCTCATGATCACCGCCCTGATAAATGAAGCGCCCCGCGGCTATGAAATCGGCAAACTTGCCAAGCAGTTCCATCCCGAGTTGATCACCATAGGCGGCGGCCCCCAGATGAGCCCACTGCCCGAGGAAGCCATCAGGGAGGGGCGCTTTGACATCATCGTCAATCGCGAGGGGGAGGACATCATCGGCGCCCTTTGCGACATGCTCCTGGAGCACAAGGGCCCCGTGCCCATCACTACGCTCAGGAAGATACCCGGGATATCCTTTGTCCGGGACGGACAGGTCATACAGACTCCCCGAAAGGGGGTCATAGACCCGGACTTCATCTCGCTGCCCGACTTCAGGGCAATAAGAGACCTCACCCCCCAGATGCCTATGGCGGGCGGAGTGCTGGAAACCGTCCGCGGATGCACGGAAAAATGCACCTATTGCCAGGTGATCCAACAGTTCCTGGGATACCGCCTGATCAACAGGGAGACTGAGATCAAGCGGCTGCGCCAACTCAGGCAGCTGGCCTCCGACGGCCTTATCCACACCGCCAGGGACGGAAGGTTCAGCGTCTTCATCTCCGACGACCTCCACCCGCCTCCCCTCAGGGCCGTGAAGTACCGAGACGAACGTCTGGCCCGGCTGGAGAACTGGAACGGCCACACCGACGACATGTACATGATTTGCCAGACAAGGGCCGAGATAGGCCAGGACCCCGAGCTGGCCGACGCCATGTACGAAGCCGGCATCCGAATGCTCTACGTGGGTGTGGAGTCCGACAACGCCGAGAACTTGAAGCTGGTGCGGAAGCGTCAGGAGCCTGGCCAGGTGCACAAGGACCTGGCTCAGTTGAACAAGATGGGGTTCACGCTGGTGGCGATGACCATTATCGGGCTTCCCTACGACACGGAGCAGGGAATCATGGACATGGCCGACTGGATCACGAAGGTGAGCAGGTACCAGACGGCCAATCTACTGACCCCGCTGCCCGCCACGTCCAACTGGGACTCGCTGGTGCCCTTGGACGCCAAGGGGAACCCGCTGCCCACCGATGAGCGCGGCAACGTGCCCGCAGAGTACGGCATGAGGCCCTACGAGCTCTACACCGGACGCCAGTTCGTCCACCAGGACGAACGCTGGTCGCTGGAAGAGTCCAGAGACCTCTTCAATCGGTACCACTCAAAGCTGAATCCGATAGACAAGCTGTACGAGAGGATATTCCGACTCATAAAGTCCCCCAAGTCCAAACGCCAGTCGGCCGGACGCGAGTTGAGCGGAATCGTTTCACTCCGCATCGGGGAATTCAGCGAGGCGCTGCGTACGCTTTCGGACTCGTCCAAGGAGCTGCCGGAGGCCGTATCCACCAGGATGAACGAGGTGAGCGAGACCCTGGCCAAGTACCGCATCCAGCTGTCGGAAACGGGCCGGGACCTACCGGACGTGATTTCTCAG
Organism: Dehalococcoidia bacterium; assembly: GCA_965224415.1. Classification (GTDB taxonomy): domain Bacteria; phylum Chloroflexota; class Dehalococcoidia; order Lucifugimonadales; family JAGWBF01; genus DAOUJI01. The sequence goes on from CBDCZB010000005.1 coordinate 103,224, forward strand.
CGCATCAACGAGGCCAGCGAAGCCCTAGGCAGGTATAGAATCCAAATCGCCCAGACGGGGCGGGAAATAGGCGACAACATCTCGGTCCGCATCAACGAGGTGAGCGAGGCCATGACGAGGTTGTCCGAGTTCAAACGGGAGACCGCATAGGCCCGACTGTCTTTACGACGACAGGACTCAACTGGAAGGTGTGTGGTTGGCGACTAGAGTATTCGTAACAGGCATCGGAGTCATTAGCCCTCTGGGACTGGACCTTTCGACCTCTTGGGATAGCTTGGTAGGCGCCGTGTCAGGCGTGGACTCCATAACGGCCTTCGACCCGGAGGGATTCGAGACCCGGTTCGCCGCTGAGGTGAAGGGGTTCGAACCCACCGACTATTTGGAGAAGAAAGAGGCGCGCCGGATGGACCGGTTCGCCCAGTTCGCAGCAGTCGCCTCCGCCCAGGCTATGGCCCAGGCCCGGCTCAAGCCCGACGAGATGGACCCCTATCGCCTCTCCTCAATCGTGGGCAGCGGGATTGGCGGCGTCATCACCCTGTCCCAACAGGTGGAGACGCTGAAGGAGAAGGGCCCGCGACGAGTGTCTCCCTTTCTGGTGCCCATGATGCTGGCCGACATGGGGTCGGCCCAGGTTTCCATGCTGTCCGGGGCCATGGGTCACAACTTCTGTGCCGTGTCCTCATGCTCCAGTGGCGCTGACGGGATTGGGCAGGCGTGGGAGATGATACGCCGGGGAGACTCCGACGTGGTCCTTGCGGGCGGCGCTGAAGCTCCGATATGCCCCATAGCAGTTGCAGGATTCAATTCGCTCCACGCACTGTCGAAGCGCAACGAGGAGCCGCAGAAGGCCAGTCGCCCCTTTGACACGGCACGGGACGGCTTCGTAATGGGAGAGGGCGCAGCCATCCTGGTCCTCGAGAGCGAGGAGAACATGGAAAAGCGGGGGGCGGAGCCGCTGGCGGAACTGGTCAGCTACGCCGCCACCTCCGACGCCTTCCACCTGACTGAACCCCATCCCGACGGCGTCAGCGCCGCCAAGGCCATGAAGACCGCCATCGAAAGGGCAGGACTGGCGCCTGAAGAGATAGGCTACATCAACGCCCACGGCACGTCCACTCCTCTGAACGACAAGCAGGAAACCCTTGCCATCAAGCTGGCCCTGGGCGAGGACGCCCACCGGACTCCCATAAGCTCCACTAAGTCCATGACGGGCCATCTGCTGGGCGCCGGGGGCGCCCTGGAAGCGGCGGCATCCATCATGGCCATCCGCGACGGAGTGATACCTCCCACCATCAACCTGGACGACCAGGACCCCAACTGCGACCTGGACTACACGGCCAACAAGGCCCGTGAAGCGCGAATACGCTACGCAATGAGCAACTCCTTCGGCTTTGGGGGCCATAATTCGGTCCTCATCTTCGGAGAGGCGGACCGGAGCTAGAACGGCTTCAGCCGGATGAACGCCAACGGGGATGGACGCAAGGTGTGGAAGGTCCAGCCTCCCGTTTCCGACACACCCAACGGCCTCTCCCACCTGCCCCCTCTTGTAGTGCAGCTCCTCGCCAACCGTGGCATCCACTCCGAGGAATCCCTGGGCGACTACATGAACCCGGCCTTCCATGATCCGGCTCTTCTACCCGGTATGGGACCCGCCGTCGCCAGACTCCGCAAAGCCCTGACATCCGGTGAGTCCATCGGCGTTTTCGGAGATTTCGACGTGGACGGGGTTACCGGAACGGCTGTAGCCGCCCAGGGACTGGAGGAGCTCGGGGCTACGGTGGCGCCCTACATCCCCCACCGGGAGGACGAAGGACACGGCCTCAACGCGGAAGCTGTCATGGCCCTGAAACAGGCGGGCGTGTCCCTTATCATCACGGTCGACTGCGGCGTCACTTCCCTGGATGAGATAGTCCTGGCCGGCGAACTCGGAATGGACGTGATTGTCACGGACCACCACCTGCCTCCTGACAGGATTCCCCCGGCCATCGCCATTATCGACCCCAAGCTGGAGGGCTCGGAGTATCCCTTCACGGAGCTTTCCGGGGCGGGCCTGGCCTTCAAGCTCATGGAGGCCCTGTACAACGACCTGGGTCGAGACTGGAACCGCGACCTTCTGGAACTGGTGGCGTTGAGCACGGTTGCGGACCTGGTGCCTCTGGTCGGTGAGAACAGGCGTTTCGTGAAAGAGGGCCTGAAACGGCTTCAGGCCACCCGGCGACCCGGGCTCCAAGCGCTTTACAAGCAGGCCAGAATCAACCCCAATAGCCTGGACGCCGAGGGCATCGCCTTCATGATAGCTCCACGGCTCAACGCAGCCGGGCGGCTGGACCACGCCTCCCTGGCCTACAATCTCCTCGTGACCAGTTCCGCGGATGAAGCCGCCAGCCTCGCTTCCCACCTGGAGAAACTGAACCGGGAGCGACAGCAGATGACCCTGGACTCCTATGCCAGGGCCAAAGAACAGACTCTAAGCAAGCCGGACCTGCCCCCGGTGATATTGGCCGGCGGGGATTGGGTTGCGCCTGGCATAGCCGGGCTGGTGGCAAGCAGGCTTGTGGACGAGTTCTCCCGACCCGCCATAGTCGTCTCCCAGATAGGAGACGTGGTACGGGCCAGCGCCAGAAGCGTTCCCGGATACAATATCCTCAACGAGGCGGTGAAGCCCTGCGCAGACCTGTTCACGCGGTACGGAGGCCACGGGCAGGCCGCCGGATTCGTGATGCCGTCCTTCAACATGGCCCAACTTGAGTTCAGGCTGGGCCTTGTCTCCGACGGAGCCTCTGGACGGATCGACGGAGCGGCGCCCCTGTACATAGACGCCGAGGCGCCGGTGTCCAGCATTCCCGGCGCCGCCTTCCAATGGGTGCAGGACCTGGGGCCCTTCGGGGTGGACAATCGGGCGCCTACATTCCTGACCCGCAACCTGGAAGCCGCCCGCGTACGCACTATGGGCGCCCAGGGCCAGCACATGAAGCTACGGCTGAAGGAGGGCCGGGTTGTCTGGGACGCCCTGGCCTTCCGCCAAGCCGATAAGTGGGAGGCTGACACGTCCAGGGTGGACGTGGTCTATACCGTCGGCGCAGAACGGGTCGGGAACACTCCCATCATGGAGCTAATGGTAGTGGACTTCCGGCCATCTGAGGATTGGCACCGTGAGCAGTGAAAGCCAGTCCGCCCCCGACCTCGACAGTCGGCCTGGACCTGTTCCCTGGCGTGTTCTGAGCAGTGAGCCTGGCCCGGAGATGCCCCTGTTTCAAGTCCGCTTCGACCAGGTTGTCAATCCGCGCAACTCGGTGGAACGGCGAGCCGTCGTGCTGGAGAGTCCCCACTGGTGCAGTGTAGTGGCCGTGACACCCTACGAGGAACTGGTGTTGGTGCGACAGTACAGGTTTGGGACGGGCGAAGTGACGTTGGAGATACCCGGAGGGTCGGTGATGGAGGGCGAGGACCACCGGCAAGCGGCCCAAAGGGAGCTTCTGGAGGAGACGGGGTATACGTCGTCCGATTGGGTGTACCTGGGCGCCCACGAACCCAACCCGGCCGTGCACAACAACCTCGTCCACCATTGGCTGGCCCGAGGATGCACTCAGACCCACGACCCCCACCCCAGCCAAGGCGAGGACATCCGAATCGAGACCATTCCCCTGGACCGCGTCAAGCAGGCGGTCCTGGAGGGAGAGATACGGAGCGCGTTGGTCGTCGCCGCTCTATCCAGGGTCGTAGACCTGCATATGGGCCTCTAGAGCGGGCGCTATAATTGCGGCATGGAACTGTGCACCCTCCATTCATGGGACGTTACACCCGCCGAAGCGCGCGAGATACAAAAGCGGCTGGCCCCACAGGTTTCCGCCTTGGGCCGCCCGCTCCCGGGCGACGTCCGCTATGTGGTCGGTCTCGACATGTCGGCTCCCGACCGGGATGGCGTTGTCACCGGCGCCGCCGTGGCGCTGTCGTTCCCTGACCTGGAGCCGGTGGACGTCTCGGTGGCGAGGACGTTCCCGTCGATGCCCTACACGCCCGGGCTGCTCTCCTTCAGAGAAACTCCAGCACTGGCGATGGCTTTGGAGGGCTTGAGCGTTAAACCCGATTTGATAATCGTGGACGGCCACGGGACGGCCCACCCTAGGCGGTTCGGCATCGCCTGCCATATCGGCCTGGCCGCCCAGACCCCCACCATTGGCTGCGCCAAGTCCATACTGGTCGGCGAATACGGCGAGTTGGGCCGGGAGCGGGGTTCCAAGGCACCCCTGCTGCACAAGGGAGAAATCATAGGGATGGCCGTGAGGACCAGGACAGGGGTGAGTCCAGTGTTCGTATCGGTGGGACACATGATAGAGTTGGACTCTGCCGTTGACTGGACGCTGGCCGCCTGCAAAGGTGTCCGGTTGCCTGAAACAACCAGGAACGCACATAACGCCGCCGCGGGCAGGCCGCCTAAACTGGCCGCGCGGACATAAGGAGCTACGAATGCAGGACCTGAGGTCTGAGCTTATCGAGATGGCCAAGCGCATAGCGGGAGCCTTGGACCGTCTTTGACGTCCCCTCCAAAGAGATAGAAATAGACCGGCTGGAGAAGGAAGCCGGAGCCGCCTCGTTCTGGGACGCCCACCAAGAGGCCCAAAGAATAATGCAGCGTCTGGCCAGGTTGAAAGACACCGTCGAAACCTGGCGTGGGCTGGAGAAGAGCGCCGGTTCGTTGCTGGAACTGGTGGAGTTGGCTATCCAAGAGGGCGACGACTCCCTGGAAGAACAACTGCGCAGCGAATACGAGGAGCTTTCAGTGGAGTTGGAGCGTGAGGAGTTCCTGCTCACCCTGTCCGGCCCCTACGACGACCGGACGGCCATCGTCACCGTCCATTCAGGAGCTGGGGGGACCGAATCCCAGGACTGGGCCGAGATGCTTCTGCGCATGTATCTCCGGTGGGCGGAAAACCAGGGGCGGACAGCTCAGGTCCTGGACACGTCCTACGGCGAGGAAGCCGGCATAAAGAGCGCCACTCTGGAGGTTGGAGGCAAGTACGCTTACGGCTACCTCAAGGCGGAGAAGGGCGTACACAGGCTGGTGCGCCTCTCTCCCTTTGATGCCAACCACCTGCGGCATACTTCCTTTGCTCAGGTGGAAACGATGCCCGTCGCCGACGACGAACAGGAAGTGGAGATAAAGCCGGACGACCTTAAGATGGACTTCTTCAGGTCGAGCGGTCCAGGGGGACAGAACGTCCAGAAGGTGGCCTCCGCCGTTCGCCTGACTCATCTCCCGTCCGGCATTGTGGTGGCGTGCCAGAACGAGCGCTCCCAGCACCAGAACCGGGAGTTCGCCATGCGAATTCTGATGGCCCGGCTTCTGAAGAAGAGGATGGAGGAGCGGGCACAGGAACTGGCTCTGATAAGGGGAGAACGTCTGGCCACCGAGTGGGGAAGCCAGATACGGAGCTACGTCCTCCACCCCTACAAGCTAGTCAAAGACCACCGGACGGACCATCAGACCACCAACGCGGACGCGGCGCTGGATGGAGACATCGACGGCTTCATTCAGGCGTATCTGCGCTCGACTATGGGCAAGCACGACGGGGATTAGGGGACGGCGGCTCGACCGGCAGGGGTCTCAGCAGTGCCAAAGGGTGTGGCCCAGCTTGTTCCGCTTGGTCTGCTTGTAGTGGCGGTTTTCCTCGTTGACCTCGGTCTCGATGGCCCTCTGTTCGACTATCTCGAAGTCGTAGCCCAGCAGCCCGACGATCTTACGGGGATTGTTGGTCAGCAACCGGATTTTCTTAACGTTCAGGTCAGACAGTATCTGCGCGGCGATTCCATAGTGACGGTGGTCTGACTCGAAGCCCAGCATTTCGTTGGCTTCCACCGTGTCCATGCCGTTGTCCTGGAGGTGATAGGCCTTGATTTTGTTGTGGAGGCCGATTCCCCGCCCTTCTTGACGCATGTAGAGGAAGACGCCCTTGCCCTCCTGGCCTATTATCTCCAGGGCCAGCTTTCTCTGGTCTCCGCAGTCGCAGCGGATGCTTCCGAATACGTCGCCTGTGAGGCACTCACTGTGGATTCGGACTGAAATGGGCTCGTCTGGCCCCCATTCGCCCAGCACCAAGGCGACATGCTCTCCGTTGTCTATGCGGCTGGTGTAGGACTGTACCTCAAAGTCGCCGTATTCGGTGGGCAGGCGGGCCTCGGCTATCTTATCGATCAGCCTTTCGTGCCTGCGCCGGTAGGCGATGATTTGTGCGATGGTAATTATCTTTATGCCGTGAAGTTCGGAAAACTTTTCCAACTCCGACATGCGGGACATGGTTCCGTCGGGGTTCATGATTTCGCACACCACCCCGGAGGGGTACATTCCGGCTATTTCGGCCAGGTCTACGATGGACTCGGTGTGGCCGGGGCGCACCAGCACCCCGCCGTTCTGGTAGCGGAGGGGGAAGATGTGGCCCGGTCGGGCAAAGTCCTCGGGCTTGGCGTCCGGGTCTATCATGGCCAGGATTGTCTTGGCGCGGTCGGAGGCGGAGATGCCGGTGGTGGTGCCTAGGTTGTAGTCCACGGATACGGTGAAGGCCGTTCCATGCCTGGCGCTGTTGTGGCCGTCAACCATCAGGGGCATGTTGAGCTGGTCCAGCCTCTCACCCAGGACGGGCATGCACAGCAGGCCCCGGGCCTCGGTGACCATAAAGTTGACGGCGTCGGGAGTGACGGTTTCGGCGGCCATAACGAGGTCGCCCTCGTTCTCCCGCTTCTCGTCGTCTACGACTATGAGGAACTTGCCCTGACGTATGTCATCCAGGGCCTCTTCAATGCTGGACAGAGCCATTACACGTTATCTCCCGGAGATTTGGGTTGGATCAACGGTCTCCGCTCTTGAGCAGGCTTTCGACGTACTTTGCCAGTATGTCTACCTCCAGGTTGACCTGATCGCCTACTCGCTTCTCCCTGAAAGCCGTATTGTCCAAGGTGAACGGGATAAGAGATACACTAAAGTAAGTGGCCCCCCTTTTTACCACGGTAAGGCTTATACCGTCAACCGCGATAAATCCCTTCTCCACCAGATAAGGGCTGAGGCGCTTGGGGACTCGGAACCGCATGAGGATGCAGTCGCCTTCCGGCTTGATGGAACTTATCCGCCCCCGGTTGTCTACGTGGCCCTGCACCACGTGTCCTCCCAGCCTGTCTGAGAAAGAGAGCGCCCGTTCCAGGTTCAGCCCCATACCCTCGTCCAGGGAACCGAGGTTCGTGCGCCTCAGGGTTTCGGGAGCCAGGTCCACGCTAAAGCCGTCGGGTGTGATGTCCACCGCCGTCAGACAGGCCCCGTTGACGGATACGCTGTCCCCCAGGCGGAGTCCGTCCAGGACCTTGGCGGCGCCCACCGTCAGGCGGAAGCTTCCATCCTGAACCTGGGCGTCGGTCAGCGATATGACCTTGCCAACCTCTTCAACAATTCCGGTAAACATGCAGCGTTCCCTAGTCTTTCTTGCTGGACCTGTCGGGATACCCTACCACCAGCACGTCGTCGTCGATAGTTTCCACAGTGACGTCCCGGAGCCTCAGGGCCTCGTACATGGTTTCCGCTCCCCTGCCTCCCACGGGAGTCTGGGCGCCTTCTCCTCCCACTATAACGGGGGCTATGAAAGCGTACACCTTGTCCAGCAATCCCTCATCAAGCAGGGACCCCATCAGCGTCCCGCCTCCCTCTACCATCAGGCTAACGACCCCGATTGAGCCAAGATGAGCCATGAGGGACGGGAGGTCCACCCTCCCCGTTTCGGCGTTGGGGAAACAGACCGTCTCGGCACCGGCAGACTCCAGGGCCCGCGCCGTTTCCGAGTCCATCTTGGAGCCGGCTATCAGAGTCCTGCCGGGTTCCTTCAGGAGCGCTGAGCTTGTAGGGGTGCGACCCGAGCTGTCCACCACAACCCTGAGGGGTTGCCGTTCCAGGGGGAGTCCCGTGCCGTCTCTGGCCGTCAGCTTGGGGTCGTCCTTGACGACGGTGTTCACCCCCACCATCACCGCGTCGGAGACGCGTCGAATCTCTTGCACACGCTCCCGGGACTTGGGGCCAGTGACCCATTTCGAGTGGCCTGTGCGGCTCGCAATCTTGCCGTCCAGGCTCATGGCGAACTTGGCGGTGACGTAGGGAAGCCCGGTGTTGATGTGCTTCTTGAATGCCTCGTAGAGGCGTTCCGCCGTTTTGGCTTCCTCCCCGGTCTCCACACTTACCCCGGCCGATTCGAGAAGGGAGATTCCCTGCCCGTTGACCCTGGGATTGGGGTCCTTGGAAGCCACGTGGACCTTGGATATCCCCGCGCTTATCACGGCGTCGGTGCAGGGAGGAGTCCTTCCGAAAATCGAGCAGGGCTCCATCGTGACGTACAATGCGGCTCCAGCGGCGTCGGGGCCTGCTTCCCGCAGGGCGACCACTTCGGCGTGGGCCTGGCCGGGGGGCTGCGTGTGCCCCTCTCCGATGACGCGTCCGTCTTTGACCACTACTGCGCCTACCGCCGGATTGGGGCTGGTCTTGCCGAGGGCTTCCCGCGCCAACTCTAAAGCACGCTTCATGTAATGGTTGGACGCGGTCATGTTAAGGAAGGAAATTCAAACCGGACGTTATTCGTCGAAAGCTGGACCGTCGTTTATTCGACGTGCGGGTTCGAGTGGGGAGGGAAGGCGCGACGGGTATTGGTTTGTCCCGTTCATACAAGGGTTGGCTCCGTCCGGGCAGCCGCCCTGCTCGCTGGGGCCTATTTCAATTTTCTCCCCTTGTTTTATCTAATGTCAAGGGATATAGCCGGATGGCCAATATCCGATTAGCGATAATCACCCGCCCCGAAAGTCCCGCCCGGCACGGTAGTTGCGAAAGTATTGACTCGGCACGGGTTCTCCCTGGTCCTGGTATTTGCTGTCCAACGCTCCGGAACCGTAGGGTTTTTCGGCGGGCGTGGACAGCTCCATAAAGGAGATTTGGGAGACTCTCATGCCCGCGTACAGGGTTATTGGCGAACCTGACACGTTGCTGAGCTCCAGGGTCAAGTTGCCCCTCCATCCGGGGTCCACCCAGCCCGCGGTGGAGTGGACCAGCAGGCCCAGCCTACCCAGGGAACTCTTGCCGTCCAGCCTGGCGGCTATGTCGTCGGGGAGGCAGATGCGTTCTTCTATTACACCCAGGGCGAACTCATGGGGATGGAGGTAGAAGGGAGTGTCTTCGTGAATCTCCACCTCCTCGGTCAGTTCCGGCAACTCCTGCTTCACGTCTATGTAGGGGACCCTGGAGTTACGGAACACCCGCATCTTGGAGCCGAGGCGGAGATCGACGCTGGCAGGTTGAAGCAGGCTTTCGTCCCAGGGGTCTATGATGATCCGCCCGGCCTCGATTGCTTCCCGGATGCTCCGGTCACTCAGCAGCACTTCCCACCCTCACTTGCCTTACTTTAGCACCGCTCGCCCCACCGTTTTTAATGGTGGGGCGAGTTTTGCATAGCCTTCCGGTCTAGTCAAGTTGGCCCGGCGCGGAGGATTCTCGGAGCGTCGGGTCAGCCGCGAGGTCCTATTCCAAGTTAAACACGCCCTGCACCGTTATGGTCACGCCGAGCTCACCGCCGCTGATGGGCGTGTCCACCGCATCATAAGCCAACATGACCCTCATCGATGCGGCGCTCTCCGCCAAGTCGAAGGTTCTAGCCGAGGCGCCGAAGGACTCGCTGATGTAGACGAGGTCGCCCACGCTGACTCCCGCGTTTTCAGCCAACTCCGAGGCCTTGGCGATCATATCCTCGACGGCCAACTTTCGGGCCTCGGTTTCCAAGGGCTTGGGGTCATCCAGCCCGAAACGAATTCCGTTGAAGCGGGCGAGGTCGCCTCCCGCCTCCACCATGTCGTCGATGGCGGCTCCCACCTGCTCCAGGTCCCTGATTGTCACCGCGATTTGGTTGTTGACCCGGTAGCCGACAAGCTCACTCTTGTCTTTTTCCCGGTCGTATTGGTATTCGGGGTAGATGTTAAAGCTGGTAGTCTGGATGTCCCGGTCTTCCACTCCCAGGGAGGCCAACGCTTCCATCATGGCGTCCATGGCTTCGGCTGCCTTGCTGCGGGCTTCGGCGACGGCCTCGGCTACCGCTTCCACGCCCCCGTTCAGCGTGGCGATGTCGGGCACTGACGTGACCTGGCCCATGCCTGTCACCCAGATGCCGGACTGAGCACTGTCGGATGTCTTGGTGGAACCTTCCAACATGCTGAGGGCTTGGTCCACCCGCTCCTCAATGCGTGTAATCTGAGCCGAGTTGTCTTGGGGCGGTTGGGTGTCCGTGTCAGAGGAGTTGCATGCGCTGGCTGCAAGAAACAACGCCAACATTCCCGCCAGCGCCGTTACGAGAATGTTCCTTTTCATGTAAGTCCACAGTCTGTTCATTGTTCACCTCCTAAGTGGTTCAGAAGTTAAGACGTAACCGCCATACGATTTGTTCCCGTCGGCCCCGCCTTTAGGGCGCTCTCCTACGGCGGGCGCGCAGTTTAAGAGCGAGGACTATGACTAGAGCCACGACCAACGCCGCGAGAGCCCCTTCTATAATCCACCAGACCGAGATTCCCCGGTCCGTCCCCAAGGACTCCCGCATACGAGCAATACGCTCAGTCGTGATGTCGGCCGATTCTCCGGCTGCCCCATCGTCTATCTCTCTCTTTACCGCTAAGGAGTCGTCGGCGCCGGGGTCTTCCAGGACGGCCGGGGGCGCCGGGATAGATGTGGGCCGCGGCTTGGGCGTCGGCGTAGGAGTGGGTGAAGCCTGACGAGTCGGCGTTTCCCGGGGTTCGGGGGTGGCCGTGGGCTCAGCCAACATTGGCAAAGGAGTGGCGGTTGGCTCTTGAGCGGGAGTGGCCTTTGGTCTAGGCGTGGGGGCGGTTGTCTGGGGGTCTCGCATAGCCGCCGGTGCAGAAGTCTGCGTCGGGGCGCCGGTGGGCGGCGGAATCTTTACGACGGACGTAGCTTGTGCTATTTGAGCAAGGGCGGAATCTCTTTCAGAGGCTTTGTCTACGCCTTTCTCCGTTGAAAAGGCCATTTCAGGCTGAGGGGTAGATGTCGGCTGCGGTGTAGGCTCGGCCATCTCCATTACAACTGGTGTTGGAACCGACGTCGGCGCCATTTGAGGCATCGTTGTGGGGGTAGGCGCGGGAGTGACGGCGTAGGTCGTCGGTCGCGGAGCCAGAGTCGCGCTGGGCGGCATCGGAATGCCTGTGGGCAAGTCTTCTGGATCGGCCAGAGTTGTTGCGAAAAACTCTCCGCCTTCCTCGGACACCAGCACGGTCCCATCTCCGTTCTCCGGACCGCGTGTCAAGTCGATTGAAAGAGTAATGGCGAAGGCGACCACCGCCACTGAAGCCGCAGCGCCGTAGGCCCAGACTGGGACGCGGAACCCCGGGAACCCGACGGCGGCTATCGGCTCCCGAGCCTTCAGTGCGGACTCCGGCGCCTCCACGAACGTGAAGTCCCGTCGCGTCGGGATGACGGGAGTCTGTCGAAGCAGACCTACTGCGTTTCTCAGGGAATCCAACTCTTCAGTACAGGACTCACACGTCCGGAGGTGGTCCTCAACCTTCCGTATGTCGGCGTCGCTCAGGCCGCCGTCCAGATATTCGGACAAGCCCTCCAGGGAGATATGCTTAGGTTTCTTTTTGAATATCCACATGGCTCTCTAATTATCCTGACGGAACCTGTCCGGTAAAAGTTCCGGGTCTTGCCGGAGACGGTCTCGGATTCCCGCTCTGGCCCTCGCCAGCCGCGATTTCACTGTCCCGACGTTGACATTGGTGATGCGGGCCGCTTCTTCGTAGCTGTAACCCTGTATGTCGATGAGAACGGCTGTCAGCCTGCGTTCTTCAGGCAAGCTCATCAGGGCCGATTGTATGGCCCTGCTTAGCTCTTCCCTGACGGCATAGTCGTCCGGTGACTCTCCGCCTGAGGGCAGTTCGGGAGGAGGCAGGTCAGGGTCAGCATCGGGAAGCGGCGCGTCCACGGACAACGTGGGGCGGGCGCGCCTGGACCTGAGCATATCCTTGCACGCGTTGGAGACGATGCGCATCAACCATGCCGTGAGGTTCTCCCCCCGGAACTTACCGAATGCCCTGTACCCCGACAAGAAAGCTTCCTGCACGGCGTCTTCAGCGGCGGCCCAGTCTCCCAGCATCCGGTAGGCCAGGTTCTGGGCCCTGGTCTGGTGGTCTACGATGACGCAGTTGTAGCAATGCCAGGAGCCGGACCTGTCGGATACGGCAACGGGAGCATGCTCTTGGCGCCGGGAACACGGGTCGGTTCTCACGGGCAACCTTAACAAACAGCTTCCAGTCCCTCCCGAACGGCATTTGGGAGGGACTGGAGACAGGCCCAATCTTATTTTAGGCGTTATCCAGGGTCAAGGCGGCTTGGCAGGCCGGAGGCTGCCATCCTTTCCTTTCTGGGATCGGCTTCTTAGGACTATCCGCGCGTCCACAAACCCGACGCCTGTTCAATCAGCCGCACAAGCTCAGCCACGTCGGCGTCCCCGGGGAAAAGCCGGTGGACATCGGCGGCGGTCTGCGCCAGGGTCACCAGGCTTCCGTCCTGGGCCCAGTAGCTCTCCCGGAGAATCTCGGCGAGCTCTGCGGCTACGGCGGCCAACCGGAAAGTCGGGGCGGACTGCTCGAAACTGCCAGCCATCTGGTCGGTGTTGAAGGCACGGCTCAGTTCGATGACGTTTCTGCTGTCGGGGTCCTCGTACCTGACGAACACCTCGGCCATCTGTCCCTGGGCCTCCTCACGCAGCTTCACCTCGTACAGGGCCGTGACGCTGTGGCCCGCGCCCACCTCTCCGGCGTCCACCTGATCGTTGCGGAAGTCTTCGTCGTCCACTCGCCGGTTTTCGTACCCCAGCAGACGGTACCGACTCACTACGTCGGGATTGAAGTCCACCTGCACCTTGGAGTCCAGCGCAATGACCTGAAGAGTTCCGGTCAGGTTCTCAACGAAGATTCTCTTGGCTTCTTTCAAGGTGTCAACGTAGGCGTAGGCGCCGTTGCCGTCGTTGGCCAGCTGCTCCATGAGTATGTCGTTGTAGTTGCCCATGCCGAACCCAACCGTCGAAAGGGTGACGCCTTCCTCGACCTCGTTCTTGATGAGTTTCAGGATAGAGTCCGGGCCGGTGTCGCCCACGTTGGCCACGCCGTCGGACAACAGCATCACACGGGTTATCCTGTCGGGGTGGAGTTCTCCCTCAGCCATGCGGTAGCCCAGTTCCAGCCCCTCGGCGGCGTTTGTTGAGCCTTCGGACCGCAACGCGTTGATTGCGCCCATAATCGTCTCGGTGTTCGAGCCTGCGGTGGGTTCCAGCAAGACATGGCCCCGGGAACCGTATATTACGACTCCGACCTTGTCTTGGGGACGGAGCTGCCCCACCAGCAGTTCGAGGGAGCGTTTGACGAGGCCCAGACGGTCCCCGCGGTTCATGGAGCCGGAGACGTCTATCACGAATATCAGGGTGGCGTCTTTGCGCTCGTCGGCGGGGATCATCTTGCCCTTGAGACCCACCCGCATCAGCAAATGGTTGGGACCTCCGAAGGGAGAGGGCGACCCTTCGATGTGTATAGCGAACGCCTCCTCCTCCGGGGGTTCGTACCCGTGGTCGAAGTAATTAACGAATTCCTCGACCCTCACGGCCTCAGGCAAGGGCAGATTCCCGTCCATGATGAAACGGCGCGCCACTGTGTAGGAGGCTGTGTCGACGTCCATGGCGAAGGTGGAAAAGCGATCGTCTTCCGTGTCGATGAAGGGATTGACCCCGTAATGCTTGAAGAAGACCAGGTCATAGGCTGCGTCGTTGACGGTGTCCGTCCCCCCGGCTCCCAGAGGATATGGCTCGCCATCCGGGTCCGCCAGCTGGCCGCTTTGTGCACTCGTCAACCTAATTCTGAGCAACGCTGCATCGCGCGGGGCGGCAGGCGCCGGAGTCCCCGTGGGGACCGGCATAGCAGTGGCTCCACTGTACTGCATAGGTTCTGGGGCGGGTGTCGGATAGATAGTGGCCATAGCCATCGCTGTGGGCGGAATCTGCCGGACCTGGACTGAATCTCTGGTCTGGACAGGCCTGGGCGTGGGGTCTAAACGGGACTCCGGCGTCGGGACGCCCCTATTGTTCACTGTGTCCCCGCCTGCCGATTCTTTTGTGGACGACTCTCCTGGAGGGGGCTGCGTTGCGGGTCCTTCGTCCTGTCCGCAGCCCACAGACAGCAGCCCAACGGCTCCCAGGAGCAGCGCCCCAAGCATCAGGCTTTTCAGCGACGCATTCCATGCTTGCTTCTTGAACATCCCAAGTACGACTCTCATGTCCCCCTCCCGATTTCAGGTGATGCCAACCTAGACGGACGCGGAGGATAATTTGTTCCCGGCGACTGCCGGACAACTCACCGGGCCACAGGTGTTTACCTTGACACCATAGGGGCTTCACCCTAAAATCCCATATTGAAAGCGGGCGTCCACTCTGCCTGGCAACATGGGTGGAAATAGCCTTACGTGGGGCCTCTGCCAGCCCGTTTGTCGACGGTTCGATACAGAGCCATTTCAAGGAAGCAGCGTGAAGGTAGTAGAAGGTATAGCTTTCCAGGATGCGTCCTTGGTCCCGATATGGGAGAAGACACTTGCTGGGCAGCGCCTTTCCATGGACGACGGAGTGCGCCTATTCGAGACGACGGACCTGCCGGCTGTGGGAAGAATGGCCGACCACGTCAAGAGCCAGCGGGAGGGCGACCGAGTATATTTCGTCCTCAACCGGCACCTGAACCCCACCAACATCTGCGTCCTTAGCTGCAAGTTCTGCGACTTCGCCAAGAAGAAGGGCGACCCCGACGCCTACGAGATGTCCATGGAGGAAATCCTGGACCACGTGGACGAGGACACCCGCGAGGTCCACATGGTGGGAGGCCACCACCCCGACTGGCCTTTCGAGAAGTACGTGGAGATAGTTTCCTCCATCCACCAACAGCATCCCCACGTCCAGATAAAGGCCTTCACAGCAGCCGAAATCGAGTATTTCAGGAGACGCTGGAAGGTGGACCCAGAGGAATCCCTGGCCCGGCTCAAAGAGGCTGGACTAAGCTCCATGCCCGGCGGAGGAGCCGAAGTGTTCTCGTCGCGGGTGGGTAAGATTCTCTACCCCGGCAAGAACCACCCCGACCGCTGGATAGAGATTCACCGGGTTGCCCACAACATGGGCATACGTTCCAACGCCACCCTTCTCTACGGCCACATCGAGACCTACGAAGAGCGGGTCGACCACTTCATGCGTCTCCGTGAGCTACAGGACGACACAGGCGGCTTCCTGGCCTTCATTCCCCTGGAATACCAGGTGGGCGACACCAACCTGGTGGCACGGCAAGCCTCGGCCATAGAAGACCTTAAAACCATCGCAGCCGCCAGGCTGATGCTGGACAACTTCCCCCACATAAAGTCTTACTGGGTGATGATCACTGAGCAGACAGCATCGGTGGGGCTGCATTTCGGCGCCAGCGACATGGACGGGACCATCGGCAAGGAGCGCATAGCCCATGCGGCCAAGGCCGAGAGTCCCGGCGGGTTAGCCAGAGACAGGGTGGTCCAACTCATCCGGGAAGCGGGAAAGACTCCGGTGGAGCGGGACGCACTCTACAATGTGGTGCAGGTGTATGGACGTAATTAAAGTCGGCAGAATCCCCTATCTAAACTCGGAGCCCTTCTACTACCAGATGATCCGGAACGACATAGAGCTCCATAGTTTCGTTCCCAGCGAGCTGACCAAGGCCGCAGAACGGGGCGACATCGACGCGGGCCCCATGCCCCTGGTGGACTATTTCCGCCTGGAAGACCAGTTCAACAGGCTGGGCCAGTTCTGCATCGCCACCCTGGACAAGTCCCGCAGCATTCTCTTTTACTCCAAAGTCCCCATAGAGGAATTGAGCGGCGCCGCCATCGGCGTCATACCAGACACATCCACGTCGATTAAGCTCCTCCAAGCCTTATTCAAGGAACGGTTCAACGTAAAGCCCGACAAGTACGTGGGCCTGAAGGACGAGAACGACGCTTTTCTCCTGATAGGGGACGAGGCCCTGAGACGCCGCTACGGTGTGCCAGGCTACCCGTACCGCTACGACCTGGGCGAGGAGTGGTTCAAGTGGCACAGGATGCCCTTCGTGTTCGCCGTGTGGGTCGTCTCCAAGGAAATGCCGGAAAAGCGGGCCAACTACCTGGAGAACGTGCTCTACACCTGCGTGGACGAGGGCCTTGAGCACATGTACGTCATCGCCCAGACGCGGGAAGACGTGCGCATGAGCAACAAGGAGATAGTCGACTACTACCAGGGCATCCGCTACTGGGCCGGAGTTGGCGAGCAGAAGGCCATCCGGCTATTCCGGGAGATCGTGGACAACCTGGACTAGCAATGGCCTCGGACGTTCTGGACACTGTTAGGGCAAAAGTCGAGGCTGCGGACCGCATCACTAACGACGAGGCTCTCTTCTTGATGCGGGAGGCCAATATCCTCGACTTGGCCCCCTTGGCCCAGACCGTAAGGCGACGCCACAACCCCCAAGACGACGTCACCTTCGTCGTGGACACCAACCTCAACTACACGAACGTTTGCGACGCCTACTGCACCTTCTGCGCCTTCTACCGCACCGAGCGGGACGACGACGCCTACACTCACTCTGTGGACGAGGTCATGGAGATGCTGGGGCAGGCCCGGGGCCAGGGCGTAACCACCGTCCTGATGCAGGGAGGGCTGAACCCCAAGCTTCCCTTCCAATACTACCTGGACCTGGTCAGCGAGTCCCGCCGCAGGTACCCGGACATCCATCCCCACTTCTTCTCGGCGCCGGAAATCATGAAGATGTCCGAGGTGTCGGGCCTGTCGGTCCACGACGTTCTTGCCCAGCTTAAAGACGCCGGGCTCCAGACCATCCCAGGCGGCGGCTCCGAGATTCTGTCCAACCGGGTGAAACACAAAATCAGCCGCCTCTTCCCCAAGGGAAAGGTGGACGACTGGACCCTGGTCCACAGCGAGGCCCACAAGCTGGGCTACAAGACCACGGCCACGATGATGTACGGCCACCTGGAGGAGGACGAGGACGTCGTCGAGCACTTGGACCACATACGTCAGGTCCAGGACGAGAACGGCGGCTTCACCGCCTTCATTCCTTGGAGCTACAAGAAGGACAACACCGCCCTGGGCAAACGGGTGAAGCAGGAAGCGGGCCCCAACGCCTATTTACGCATCATGGCTGTCTCCCGCATCTACCTGGACAACTTCCCCCACATCCAGGCGTCATGGTTCTCAGAGGGCAAGAAAACGGGGCAGGTCGCCCTACATTTCGGAGGGGACGACTTCGGCGGCACCCTCTTTGACGAGAACGTGATGCAGGAGGCGGGCTTCTACAACCGTACGACGGTAGACGAGGTCTGCCACATCATCCGAGACGCTGGCTTCACCCCCGTCCAGCGCAACACCCTCTACGGCATCGTCAAACGCTGGTAGGCCATCGCTTCAGTCGTTCACAACTCCGGCGGAGCATGTGTCCCCACCCCTGTCATTCCGAGCGGAGCGAGGAATCTAAGAGCCATGCCCGAATCCCGGTTTTCAGGGGGAAGTACAAGACTCTACTTGAAGGGGCGTCGCTTGGATGGCCCAAGGGCTCTCCCCAACAACCACTGTAGATTCCTCACTAAAGTTCGGAAAGACAGACTTTACGAAAGTGTCTAGCCCGGTATGCCAGGAGATTGCTTTCGTAGTAATGGCGGGTAGAACTGCACCCCCTAGTCCACGTAGGAGTCCACGTCCACGGCCTGGCCGGTTTCTGCGGCGCGGTAGATGGCGAGGGCTGTCTGCACCGTCTTCTTGGCGAAATGGGCTTCCAGGTCAGGCTGTGTGCCCGACAGAATGGAGTTGACGAAGTGCTTGGCTGACCTGTCGAAGCCTTCGGACCAGATGTGGGGCACGTCGTAGGGGATGGTCTCGGAGCCGGTGACCAGGAGCACCGGCGGCAGGTCCATGATCTCCCCCGTGCACCGGGTCACGTGTATGGCCCCCTTGGAGCCGTGGATTTCAAAGTAGTTGTCTGATCGGCCGAACGTGCTCCGGATGGCCATTTCGCCGCCGAAGTTCTCGTCCAGGATTCCCAGGCACTCTCGGTCTTTGTACTTCCAGATGGCGGCTATGGGAGCTTCCATGTGCCAGTCGCGAGCGGCCTCAGTTTCCGGCGGCTTCCGGACGATTCCCTGCACCGTCTCGATTTCGCCAATCCACTTTATGGCCGTGGCTAGTTTGTGGACACCGTCGTCGAACAACATACCGCCCGCCGCCAGGGACGGGTCCTTCTTCCACGCCAGGGGATTGTGGTCGGGGGGCAGCTTGGAGTTCAAGACGGAGCCTCCCCTCGTCGTATGTATTCGCACAAGTGAAGGCTCGCCGATGGCGCCTTCGTCGATAAGCTCCTTGGCCTTTTCAATGGGGGGGTAGAAGAAAAAGTTCTCCGTAACCCGGTAGTAGGTGTTGGCCTTTTCGGCGGCGGCGATGATACGGTCGGCCTCGGCGACAGAGTTGCACATGGGCTTCTGGCAGGAAACATGCTTGCCCGCTTCCAGGGCTGCTACGACCTGGTCGGCGTGCATGTATATGGGAGTCAGCAACTCAATGGCATCTATGTTGGGGTCGTTGAGCACCTGATCGAAGCTGGGGTATATCCTTGGCTCGATGCCCCATTTGCGGGCCTGGTCCGACGCCCTGTCCGTCAGGGGATCGCAGATAGCGTACACCTCGCAATTGGGGTCCTGGAGGTAGCCTGGCACATTCATGTTGGATATGCGCCCACAACCCACGATTGCCATACGAACCTTGTCCATTTTACGTCCCCCTTCTCACGCTATGGCGCCCAGGATGTCCATAGTAGGGACCTCCGGGATGATCCCGCGTTCCTGGGCCTTGGAGTACATCGTCTGGAGGGCTTGCACGCCCTCCTGCCCCATGTTGAGGGTGTCCTCATTTACGTACATCTTGACGAAACGGCGGCAGGTCTCCCTGTCGATGCCCCGGCCAAAGGGCAGGGAATAGTCCACCGCGTCGTCTTCGTGGTCCAGCGCGTACTTGATGGAGGCGGCGAAACCCTCAGTGACGCGCAGGCTGGCGTCCTCTCCCAGCCGCCTGTGGACCACGTCGATGCCCAGAGGTATGGGCAGCCCGGTGTCTTTGCCCCATTCGACTCCCAGGTCCATCAAGTTGGAGAACCCCTGGGACTGCCAGGTTATCTGCCCCTCGTGGATGATGAGACCGGCGTCCACCTCGCCCGACTTGACGGCGTCTCCCACAGCGTCGAAGTTGAGGAACACTGGCTCGAAAGGCCATTCGATATATATTCTGAGAAGAAGATAGGCGGTGGTGTAGGGGCCTGGGATACCGATTCTCTTACCTTCCAGGTCGGCGACGCTGCCAGGGCCGCCGTCGCCTTTCCCCAAGAGAATGGGGCCGTAGTTTCGTCCTATGGATGAACCGCACACCATGATGCGATACTGGTCGGAGACTAGGGGGTAAGAGGCCGCGGAGATGGCCGTCACCTCCAGCTCGCCTTGAAACGCCCGCTTGTTGAGGGACTCGATGTCTTCCAGCACCTGTTCGACCTGGAAGCCGTCGATGGTCACCTTGCCCGCCGCAAAGGCATAGAACATGAAGGCGTCGTCGGCGTCGGGGCTATGTCCTATGCGCAAAGTCTCCATGTTTCGTCTCAAGGGGGCCGCTCAAGTATATGGCATGAGGCTATGGGAGTAAAGGAGCGCGGCTGACAGGGCGGCTGGGGCCATGCTAAGATTCCTAATCCACTCCGCCAGACTGGGCGCCGCTTCCAAGGCAACTCATGAAAGTCACCGACCTAGCAGCCAGCCGGGGCGACCGGCCAGTGTTCATCTGCGACTTCTCGCCGCCCAGGTTTGCCGACTGGAACGTAGTCCAGCGGGCGGCGGAGTTGAGCGCCGACTTCCTGTGCGTGGCCTACAATCCCGGCAAGGCCGTGCGGGTGGACTCGGCCATGCTGGCATCCGCTATAAAGGCTCGTACAGGGAAAGAGACAGTCTTCAACCTAGCCACACGTGATATGAACAGATTGGCCTTGCAGACCCACCTGCTGGGCGCCCAGATGTTGGGGCTGGAAAACGTGGTGGCGGTGAAGGGGGACGACTTCACCGGGCGTGACCTGGAGCGTGTCAGGCCTGTGGACGACTACTTGCCCACGGATTTGATAAAGGGCGCGGCGGCGCTCAATCAAGGGGTGGATTTCAGGGGATCACAGCTCAGGGCCCCTACCGACCTGTGCATCGGAGCCTCCATCGATCTGGGGCGGGGCGTCCAAGCAGAAACCGCATTGGCCCACCGCAAAGTCCAAGCCGGGGCCCAGTTCTTCATTACCCAGCCCGTTTTCAGCGTAGCCGAGATAGACTCTTTCTACGCCGCTTACCGAGAGGCCGCCGATCATGACGTGGAAGTCCCCGTGTTTTTCGGGCTTCAGGTCATGACGCCGGGAGGCGTGGTATTTTCAGGTGTGCCCGAGAACGTGAAGGAGGAATTGGAGAAGGGCAGGGACGGCTCGGAGATGGCCCTGGAACTGCTCCACGCCTTCACGGAGAACGGGGTCAATCGAATTTATCTTGTGCCGCCCATACTGAAAGGCGGGGCGAGGGACTATCCTGCGGCCCAGCGGGTGCTCGACGGGTTCTACGCATAACCAGGGACTTAAAACAACTGCGTTTGCTAGGGAGGTGCAACTATGGCGTCGCTTCAGGAAGAAGTGGGACAGCAGCTGGCGGAAAAGGGACTCAAGATTGCCGTGGCCGAGGCGTGCACCGGCGGGCTGGTGGGATCAAAGATAATCAGCGTGCCCGGCAGTTCCAAGTATTTCCTGGGAGGTGTAATCGCCTACACCGGCGGCTCCAAGACCAAAGTACTGGGAGTCTCCCAGGAGCTCATGGACACCGAGGGTTCGGTCAGCCCCAAGACCGCTGTGGCGATGGCCGAGAGAGCTTGGAGACTCATGGAAGCCGACATCGGGGTCTCGACCACGGGAGTCGCAGGGCCTGGTCCCGGCAGGCCCGGCTACCCAGTGGGCCTGTTCTACGTCGGCCTATCCGCCGCCGACGGTTACGAGGCATCCAGGGAGTTGCGTTGGGACGACGACCGCAACGGGAACCGGGACCGGACGGCCGATGCAGCGTTGGAAATGGTGAAGGAGTACCTAGCTCAGAAGAGCTGACCTTACGCCCACTTTGGCGTCGCTTCGCTGGAGAAACCTTTGCTAAAATCCCCCTCTCCGTCTCGGAGAGGGTTGGGGTGAGGGTAAATGGCCTAACGGACCCTCGCTTAGGCCGGAGCCTCTTCCCCGGCGCCGCCGTACACTTCCGAAACCGGCGCAGGGCGACCCTCGTCGGCTGCTAAAGCCGTGTCCATCGCCAGAATGGCAACCTCTATCTGGCTGTCGTCAGGCTGGCGTGTAGTAAGCCTCTGCAAGGTCAGCCCGGGTATGGCGAACAACTGCGTAATCGGATTGCTCTGATGGGCGCCGCTGAACCGAATGACCTCGTAGCTCAGGGCGGCTATGACTGGGATGAACACCACCCGCGAGGCGATCAGCCACCAAAGAGGTTCTCTTCCCAGAAAGGCGAACACTACAATGGCCACCACCGCCACGGTGAGAAGGAATGCTGTTCCGCACCTAGGATGGGCGGTGGGGAATCGGCGCACGTGTTCCACGTCCAGCGGCAGCCCCGCCTCATGAGTGTGGACCGCCATGTGCTCGGCGCCGTGGTACGCAAAGACCCGGCGTATGTCGGGCATAAGCCCTATCAGCCCGATGTATCCCACCAGCAGGGCTAGGCGAATCACCCCTTCGATAAGGTTGACCAGTGGGTCGGACGACAGCACATTTTCCAGGGGGCGGGTCGCGAAAAGGGGCGTCAGGAAGAAGAAACCGATTCCAAGGGCCAGAGAGAAAGCGATTACTACGGCCATCATCCATTTGGAGACTTCTTCTTGGCCCTGGGTCTGGTCCTCTACGGCGATGCTGGCCGACTTGTTCAGGGCCTTGATTCCCAGGCTCAAGGTTTCGATGAGGACCAGGATGCCTCGAATGAGGGGGACCCGCCGCAGTTTTCCGGTGTATATCTGGCTTAGAGGTTCGGACAGGGTCTCTATCTGCCCGTCGGTGCGCCTTACGGCAAGGCTGTAGTGCCGACGGCCCCGAATCATGACGCCTTCGATCACCGCCTGGCCGCCGTAGAAGAATGGCTGCTGAGACAAGTTGGTCTCCTGAAGATTAAAAGGACGCCGTCCGCCCCGGAGCTTCACGCCCCGCTCCCGCCCTAGCGAGGGTCGGGCGGCCTACTCTATCTTGAAGCGGCGCCTCAGCCTTTCGATGCGGCCCTCAGTGTCCACGACGCGCTGCTGTCCCGTGTAGAAGGGGTGGCAACGGCTGCAAATCTCAACTCTCAGGCTTCCCTTGGTGGCCGCCGTCTGAAACACATTGCCGCATGAGCAGGTGACTGTTGCGGCTTCGAAATTTGGGTGGATTTCCTTTTTCATATTCCTTCTCTGATGGGGACTAGGCGACGGGATACACGCTGGCCCGTTTGCGGTCCTTGGTGTCCCATTCGAACTTCACCCGGCCGTCGATGAGCGAGTACAGCGTAAAGTCCCGACCAAGCCCGACGTTGCGGCCGGGTCTGATTCGCGTGCCTCGCTGCCGGACGATGATGGATCCACCTCTGGCCGCTTGCCCATCGTAGAGCTTTACGCCCAGCATCTTGGGCTTGCTGTCCCGGCCGTTTCGCGAGCTTCCTCCGGCTTTCTTATGAGCCATTGCCGCTCTCCTCTTCGCCGTCAGCCTCGTCGGAGGCTCCCCCTGCGTCTTCTTCTACATCCTGGTCCTCAGCCGTTTCGTCTTCGGCGGCCTCGCCTTCCGCATCCAGCTCCTCGGACTCGTCGACCGACTCCTCTACGGCATCGGCCTCGTCCACAGGCTGTTCGGGCTCAACATCCGCAGGCACGACCAAATCGACCAGCGCTTGGGAGCCCACGTCTTCGCCGTCCAGCATGATAGCCGTGATGGCGATCCTGGTGTACGGCTGCCTATGGCCCCGCTTGACCCTGTAGCGCACCTTGCGCTTGTACTTGAAGACGATGATCTTGTCGTCCTTGATCTGGTCTTGAACGTTGGCCAGCACGGAAGCGTTGGCCACCACCGGACTGCCCAGGACAATCCCGTCGTCCTTGGACACGGCCAAGACGTCTCCCAATTCAATGGACGACCCCGGCTCGACCGGAAGCTTGTCCACGTCAATGACGTCGCCGGGACGGACCCGGTATTGTTTTCCGCCGGTTTTTAATATTGCATAAGCCATGTTATCCCCAACTAGGAATTGTATCCCTCGTTCAAATGCAGTGTCAACAAAACCGGACACCGGATTGCCCACTTGAACGAAAACAACTAGCCGACTTGTCCCCCAATGCTATAATCCACACGGAACGCAGATATGGAAACGCTTGAAATTGGGTTCAGCCGCCTTGGGTTGGACCTCTCCCCTGTCACGGCGAGTCAATTCAAGACCTACCACCGCCAGCTGGTGGAGTGGAACTCCCGCGTCAACTTGACCGCCATTACTGACTGCCGAGAAGTGGAGTCTAGGCATTTCCTGGACTCTCTCACTGTTTCGGCGGCGCTCAGCGATGCAGCTAAGGCGTCCGGACGCCTGGTGGACGTGGGATCGGGCGCCGGTTTTCCAGGCCTGCCCCTGAAGCTGGCATATCCCGGACTCCACGTCACCGCCGTGGAGTCGTCCGGCAAAAAGAGCGCCTTTATATCCCACATAGTGGAAGTCCTGGGAGCGGACGACGTGGAGATATGCACACAGAGGGCCGAGATTGCAGCCCGTGATCCAGTCCACAGGGAAACCTTCGATGCGGCCGTCAGCCGTGGGGTCGCCTCCCTCCGGGTCATTTCGGAGTTGTGCCTCCCCTTTTGCCGGTTGGGAGGCGTGACCATCGCCATGAAGAAGGGTGACATACGGCAGGAAGTGGAAGACGCCTCTCACGCCATCGACCTTTTGGGGGGCCGACTCAAGGAAATCCTGCCTGTGGAAGCGCCCGGACTGGACGACGACAGGGTCCTGGTAGTCATTGACAAGCTCCGCCCAACTCCTGAGAAATATCCCCGTAGGCCCGGGATACCCGGAAAACGCCCTCTCTAAGTCCCTATACGACATGCCCCTGTTCCAACCCAACCGCCAGCCCGTAAGCCTGACCCGTCGTCTATTGTCGCCGGCGGCCCTGGTCTCCTTTGCTGTAGCAGGAGCTTTCATTCTATTCCTGGTAACCCGTTTTGACATCGACCTTGACACCACCTGGGACAGCCTAAAGTCCAGTGACTTGGTTCTTTTCGTAGGCGCAATCGCAGTGCACTACACGACTTTCTTATTCCGAGGAGCCCGATGGAAGCTGCTCCTAGAGAATGCTCAGAGCAGCGAAAACCCGCAGAAGCCCGCCGCGCTTCACTGCGGACTTCTGCTTCTGTTGGGATGGTTTGTGAACTCGGTAACCTGGTTCCGCTTGGGAGACGCTTTCCGGGCCCACGCATATTCTGAAGACACTGGCTCCGGCTTCCCTCACACTATCGGAACTATTGTGGCCGAACGCTTTCTGGACATGATTCTGGTCCTGGCGCTGCTGTTGTTGGCCACGGCCATACTGGTGGCCACGGGCACTGGCACTTCCTGGGTTTTCGTCGGTCTGGCGGGCCTGATGGCGGCACTCATCGGGGGAATCCTGGCCAGCATGGGTTTCTTCAGGGAACGTTTGCTCAACATACTGCCCAGTAGGCTGCAAGGCCCCTACCGCCTATTCAACGATGGAACAATGGCCAGCTTCGGAAGACTCCACCTGGCCACGGCCCTGGGTCTGCTGGGGTGGGCTTCCGAGATGGGACGTTTGATGCTGGTGACCGAAGCCCTGGACCTCCCCCTGGGCGTGCCCCTGGTGATATTCGTCACCTTGGCCAACGCTATGCTGACCCTGGCGCCCATCACTCCCGGAGGTCTTGGCGCCGTAGAGTGGGGCGTCACAAGCCTGTTGCTGTTGGGCGACAATATATCCACAGAAACGGCTGCCTTTTCCGTCGTAGCCCTGGACAGGTCCATCAGTTGGCTGAGCGTAATTGCCGTAGGCGGGTGCGCATTCATAGGCAGGGAGTTGTGGAAGCGCCGCAGAAACGCATCCAGCGCCTCCGTCGAATCAGAACAGGTGTCGGCGGACACCTCATAATAGACGCGGCACGGTAGACGCGGCACGGGCACGGTGGTTACGGCGCCTTCCGGCGCCAAGCTCGCAGAACTTAAATGACCAGTGAGAGTCTGTTACTCCGCCTGAGGCCAGGACCGCCCGCTTGGGTCTTGGCGGCATTGGTCTTTCTGGCAGCCTGCGGCTCCATGGACGTCGACACATCCACGCCCGCCGAGCAATTCGCCTCAGACTCTACACCTCTCCTGGAACCGACCCACACTCCGCCTTCCACAGATGCTACGGCGCCGACGCCTGCCCCAAATCTCACTCCAATGCGCAAGACCGAACCGACGGCCATTACGACTCCGACTGCAACTCCAACACGGGAAGCGACTTTGACGCCTCAGGCCCCTGACAACAAACCGGCATCCGGGCCGACCCTGTCTTCGGCGTCTGTGCATCCAACGGATCCCACTCCAATTCGCACATCTACTCCGGCACCCACACTCAGACCAACATCCTCACCCACGCTTGAGCCAGCCGCCACGTCCACACCCACGCCAACTCCGACTGTGGAACCTACGCCCACTTCTTCACCAACGCCCGTTTCGACTGCTACACCAGGTCCCACGGCAACGTCTCCCAGCGCAGGCAAGCCTCAATATGACCCGGCGGGAGAAGACCGGAACTGCGGCGACTTCGACACGTGGAGAGCGGCCCAGGACTTCTTTGAAGCGGCTGGTGGACCGGACGAAGACCGTCACCGTTTGGACGGTGACAAAGACGGGATAGCCTGCGAGGGGCTGCCGGGAGCGCCAGACTGAGTGTTGTTAAGCTTGGAAGCTTAGGCCCAAGCGAAACGCCAGCTGGGCAGGTCCACCACCCAATCCCCGTCTTCGAGAAGCATGGGAATAATTAGGCCGGACATGGGTCTGCGGCTTTGGACAACCTGTTGGTCGTCTTTGACGCCAAAGGGCAGGAATGCAAAGGCATGAGAATCGTCGATGTAGCTCGTGGGGGCTACACCGAGGTCGGTCAGGTCTTCCAGGGGCCACATCTTGAGCACAGCCTCTCGGAAGTCCTCCATCATCAGCGCAAACATGGGATGGTTCACGTTGTGGGCGGCCTTGTAGACGACTTGCATGTCAACTTCGTGCTGTGTGCCCCATACGCCTTGGCGCACACCTCTCGATTCCCGTGAGAGCATGCTCCATGCCAGGGCAATGTCGTCTCTGACCGCTTCCGCAAACCTTCCGGCACGAATGCCGCATTCGTCGGGTGAGTTGCCCCGTTTGTGTCCAGGTATCCGCATCCGACCCTCTCCGTCATGCCCTGGCAGCGCCTTGGTCTGACTTTGGGATTGTACCACGACGCGTTCTGAGTGGAACCAACTAGCCCGCCTAAGCGCTTGACACCCAGGCTCATTTGCTCTGGAATATACAAGGAACCTCTTACCGGACTAAATGAGTCTTACAGGACTTCTAAACCTATTCCGGGATCACCCGGTCTGCCACAGGCTTGCCCAGGCCCTCGGCCAGGAGCAGGCCCAATTCCTATTGGAGACCCCTGAGGCTGCCCGACCTCTGGTTACAGCGACGCTCTGGCGTCATTACCCCAGGCCCATCCTGGTTTTGGCGCCCCGGCCCGACGAGGCCAGGAAATTCCACGACAACCTCCTCCTGTATCTTGGTGAAGACGCCCCGGTCCGCCTCTTTCCCGAACCAGACGTGCTGCCCTTCGAACGCCTTGTGGCCGACGCCGACGCCAACAACCAACGCTTGGCGGCGCTGTCCGAACTTCACCGGGCCGTCGAGTCCGGCGGAGAATACCCCATTGTCGTGGCGTCCGTCGCAGCCCTACTGCAAAAGACCCTCGACCCGGAGTCATTCAGTTCCGCCCGCCACTCGCTGGCGGTGGGACAGGAGATACGGCTGGGCGAGCTTCTGATGCGGTGGGTGGAACTGGGATACCGGCGGGAAAGCACCGTCGAAATCCCGGGCGTCTTCAGCCACAGAGGCGGAATTCTGGACATCTATTCTCCTGCCTCTCCATTGCCCGCCCGCCTGGAGTTGTGGGGAGAGCGGATAGACAGTATCCGCCTATTCGACCCCGTTTCCCAGCGTTCGGTGCGCAGGGTTGAATCGGTGACCGTCATTCCAGCCAAGGAGACTTTGCCGTCCCTGGCCGACAGGGAACGCGTCTCAGACCTCATCGCCACCCTGGGCTATGACGGTTGCACCCCCTCGGTCGTAGAGCGGTTCCAGGAGGAGCTTACGTCCATCTTTTCAGGGCTGGAGGTGGATGAGCTGCCGCTGTACAACGGCTTCCTCAACAATTCCACGCTGCTGGACCATCTCCCTCCGGAAACCATGCTCGTAATCGACGGGAAGACCGCTGTCGAGTCGGAAGCCGAGTCCATCGGGCTTAGGACGGAAGAGTTTCGAGCCGCCCGGACAAGACGCCGCGAGCTTCCAGTCAACTTTCCATCGCCTCAAGCTGACTGGGACAGCCTATTCCCCGGGGACCGGTCCGGCGCCACCCTTTCCTTGGACAATTGGACATCGAACGACGACGGACTGGACTTCCGTCCGGCGCCGTCTTACTTCGGGCGGCAGGGTGAGTTCGCGGAGGAGGTAAAGTCTGCTCTAGCTGGAGGAAAGCGTATCGCCATCGTAAGCCGAAACGCCCGCCGCCTCTCCGAGTCCCTCGGCGACGAGGGCTTGAGCTCCTCGGTGTCTTCCGACCTCGATGCGCCGCCGAGGCCCGGGAGCCTGACTTTGGTCTCCGGCGCCCTCGTGGAAGGTTGGACTCTGCCCCTCGACGACGGCGACCTTACCGTATTCACTGACTCGGAAATCTTCGGCGTCTCCAAGGAGAGACGCAGACGCAGGCGAACTCCGGTCCATCGAGGACACCAGTCGGTGGAACTCACTCCTGGGGAGTACGTCGTCCACGTGGACCACGGAGTCGCGCTTTTCACGGGAACTGTTCGGATGGACCAGGGAAACGACGAGAGGGAGTACCTGGCTCTAGAGTACGCCGAGGGCGACAAGCTCTATGTGCCCACCGAACATCTGGACCGGGTAGCTCCCTACGCCGCCCCGGGGGACCAGAAACCTAATCCGACTCGGCTGGGAACCGCCGAATGGAGCCGGGTCAAAGAGCGGGTCAAGAATTCAACCAGAGAGCTGGCCAAGGAGCTTCTCAACCTCTATGCGTCCCGTCAGGTGGTGCAGGGCACCTCTTTCGGCGGAGACACCCCGTGGCAGCAAGAGCTGGAGGACGCCTTCCCCTACGAGGAGACCGCCGACCAGGAACGGACAATCAGGGAAGTTAAGGCGGACATGGAAGAGTCCAGGCCCATGGATAGACTTGTATGCGGGGACGTTGGCTATGGAAAGACTGAAGTGGCCTTGAGAGCCGCCTTCAAGACCGCCACGGAAGGTCTACAGACCGGTATCCTGGTGCCCACTACCGTATTGGCCCAGCAGCACTACGCCACGTTCAAGGAGAGGCTCACCCCCTTCCCGATAACGGTTGAAGTCCTCAGCCGCTTCCGTACCAAATCGGAACAGCAGGAGGTGATCGACGGTCTGAAAACCGGCTCCGTGGACATCGTCATTGGCACCCACAGACTTTTGCAAAAAGATGTCGAGTTCAAGGACCTGGGGTTGGTCGTGGTAGACGAGGAGCAACGCTTTGGAGTGGCCCACAAAGAACGTCTCAAGAGGATGCGCAGGGAAGTCGACGTTCTCACGCTTAGCGCAACCCCCATCCCCAGGACCCTCTACATGGGGTTGTCTGGAATCCGGGACATGAGCGCAATGGAGACTCCTCCTGAGGAGCGGTTGCCGGTCAAGACCTACGTCAGCGAATACAGCGACGACCTGGTCAAAGAGGCGGTGACCAGGGAGTTGGAGCGGGGAGGCCAAGTCTTCTTCCTCCACAACCGGGTCAAGACCATCCGGCGCACTGCAGCGGAGCTGGCGAGGCTCGTGCCCCAGGCTCGGATAGCCGTGGGCCACGGCCGCATGGCCGAAGATGACCTGGAGGAGGTAATGGCCGACTTCTCCGACGGCAACGTAGACGTATTGGTGTGCACCACCATCATCGAGTCTGGCTTGGACCTGCCCAACGCCAACACACTGATAATCGACCGGGCCGACAGGTTCGGCCTCTCCCAGCTTTACCAGCTGCGTGGACGGGTTGGACGGGGCGCCAACAGGGCATACTCCTATCTGCTCATCCCCAGGGGGCGCAAAATCACCGAGGCCGCATCGAAACGGCTCAAGGCGATACTGGAGGCGTCAGAGTTGGGAGCGGGTTTCAGGGTCGCTATGCGGGACCTGGAAATCAGAGGCGCCGGAAACATCCTGGGCGCCGAGCAGAGCGGCCAGATTCACGCTGTGGGGTTCGAACTCTACACGCAACTTCTCAATGAGGCTGTCACCGAACTTAAAGGCAACAGCAACGGCTCCCCCAAGCAAGAAATTCCTCCCCCGGCCCGAGTCAGCCTGACGTTGTCGGCTCACATCGAAGAGGCTTACGTCCCCCACTTGCCCACCAGACTGGGCGTATACCAGAAACTCACCCGCATGACCGACCGGCAAGAGGTGGAAGACCTGAAAGAGGAGATGAAGGACAGGTTCGGGCCGCTGGCCGACGCCGCTGAGAATCTGCTGTACCTGGTGGACTTGAAGATTCTTGCCGGTGAGGCTGGAGTCGAGTCAATCACTCAGTCGGGCGATTCCGTGACCTTGGCCCTCAGAGAGAGCGTAGGAGGAGCCCGGCTGGCATTGGAAAAGGCCTTGGGCGCCCAGACTCGTGTAGGCAACCAGCAGATACATGTACGACTTACAGGTCCTGACGAGCATTGGCGTCAGACGCTAAAAGAAACGTTGGAGCGGCTTAAGGAGTTCGGCTCCCAACTGGCGGAGCTGACTGGCGGGTAGGCGGGCCGACCAATACCCGGTTACAACAGATTGTTCAATTCGGGAAGCGACGATATGCGGGGTACATCCGTAACCTTATCGTACCAGCCGTCCCTGTCCAGCAACACAGCTCCTATTCCAGCCGCCGTGGCGCCCTGAACGTCGGACTGGTACTGGTCCCCTACGTGGAGGGCCTCGGAAGGAGCGACTCCCGCCTTTTCCAACGCCTCTTGGAAAATGGGGGGATGCGGTTTGGCAGGCGCCTCTTTTTCTGACGAGACGGAGAAGCTGACGTACTCGTTTAGGCCCAACTGTGTCAAAGTCTGTTCAACGTTGCGCAGGTTGGAGATGACTCCGATGGTCAGGCCGCGGACCTTGATTGACTCAAAGGCTGGAACCACGTCATCGAACAGAACGAATTCCTTTGGCACACCGATAGCAAGGTTCCATATCTGGGAAGCCAGACACGGAGAAACCTCCACTCCGGCCCCGGCCAGGAGGATGCGTTCGTATTCGATAAAAAACTGGTCCCGTTCTTCTTTTGTGCGGTCGCTGATGTGCCGGAGGCCGTTTTCCTTGTTCATATACTCGTCGGCGTACCAGTAACCCCGGCGAATGTTCTCTTTAGCAACGTTGATGCCCAACTCCCGACTCGAAGCCTGCTGGATTTCATCCAGCGGGGGGAAGAAGTGGACCAACGTGTTGTAGAAGTCGAAGAATACTGCGCGAACCATTTGCGATTCCGGCTCCAACGGCCTGGCTCCGAAAGCCTCCTTGCGCCTGAGACCTCTATCGGGCGCCAATTGTAACATAGGGCCTATCCTTTGTGAATCATTTTACAATCCGCGCTTGCCCAACTGTCGGCTCATACTCTCCATGCTATAATTTTCCAAGTCCCTTTTGCCGCCGTCGTACAACTCTCAAGGAGGCCCGCATCTTATGGGCGCCCGCCAACGCCCTTCTTCCCCTAACCCTCGGAATAAAGACCTCGACAGCGAAGACGCAGGCCCCGTCTCGACCGAACAAGAGGCCGACAACGAGGGGGCCTTTCTCTATCCCAGGATCGTGGTGAAAGCGGGCACCGGCATCCTCACCGGGCCGGAACAACAGCTTGACACGCAAACCATGGAGAGGCTAGTCAGTCAGCTGGCCGTCCTGCACAAAGCGGGGACGGAGGTCCTGCTGGTAACGTCTGGGGCCGTCGCCGCCGGCAGACACGCTCTCCGCAGGAGTGAGGAGCGGCGGGACATCCCCTTCCGACAAGCGCTGGCAGCGGTGGGCCAAAGCCGGTTGATGGAGGTGTACCAGCGCCTTTTCGACGAGCACGACATGGTTGTCGCCCAAGCCCTGCTCACCTGGAACGACTTGGCCAACCGGCAAGGCTACCTCAACGTCAGGAACACCGCCCTGGCCCTTCTAGAAGCGGGCGTGACGCCCATCTTCAACGAAAACGACGTGGTGGCCCCCGACGAGATAGGGGAGGTGTTCGGCGACAACGACCGCCTGTCAGCCCTGATCACCAGCCTGGTCGACGCCGACCTCCTCATCATTCTGACGGACATCGACGGTCTCTACACCGCCGACCCTCGAACGGACCCCGAAGCCAAGCTCATCGAACGGGTGGAAAGGG
The DNA here is from genome assembly GCA_965224415.1 of Dehalococcoidia bacterium. GTDB lineage: Bacteria > Chloroflexota > Dehalococcoidia > Lucifugimonadales > JAGWBF01 > DAOUJI01. The sequence continues at coordinate 135,077 of CBDCZB010000005.1, forward strand.
TAGATGACACTGTCCTTGCCTTGGCGGGCTTCCACCGGAACACATACGCTAGGGGCGGCATGCCGACCAAGCTGGACGCAGCCAAGCTGGTGACCTCGGCTGGCATCCCCACGGTGATATGCAACGGACGGACGCAGGAACCCGTTGTGCGAATCGCCAGGGGCGAGGGGCTGGGCACCTATTTTGCCCCCACCGCCAACCGTATGGAGAGCAGAAAGCGCTGGATGCTCAGCGGGTTGGCCAACAAGGGCGAAATCGTAGTGGACACGGGAGCCGCCGCCGCCCTCAGGGACCAGAGTAGGAGTCTGCTCCCCGCAGGCGTCAGCGGGGTCGAGGGAGACTTCCAAAGGGGCGACACCGTTTACATCGTCACGCCAACCGGAGGGCCAAGTCCCGCCAGGGTCGCCTGCGGCATTACCAACTACGGCTCGGCGGACGTGGAAAGAATCAAGGGCATCCGGTCGGACAGGATTCAGGAGGTCCTCGGCTACCATTACGGCGCGGAAGTGGTCCACAGAAACAACCTGGTGATTCTGTAGCGGAGAGGGCGGTGTGGGGCGCCGTGCGTTGGGCGGCTAGGTTCAGCTCCCCTGGCCGTTTACGCTCTCCAGGCTCAACAACCGTTCCACGAACTCACGGACGACGGGGCGGTCGTCGTCTATCTCAAATTGCTCCATAGCCCCGTGATAGAAGTTGATGTGAAACTTCTCTGCCACTCCGAACCTGAGCCGCAAAGATTCGTCGTTGAATTCAACCGCTAGCCTGTTGACGGCTTCTTTCAAGGCGCGATGGCTTCCCGAATTCCAGCCTCGCCGAATGGCCGCCGCCATCACAGCGTGAGAAGCGGCTCCCCATAGCTTCTCTGAACCCTGGAGCTCGTCGCCTGCGTCGAATTCACGCTCCGCCGCGGCCAGGAAGTCCCTGGCCGTCTGTATGTGGTCTTCGATCAACGTTCGCAAACTCTGTTCGGCCTAATTCAATATGGCCTGCAATCTGTTATCATTCTATTATACCGACGAGACGTTGCCAGGACGGCCGGAAACCGTCGGCTTCAGTGGCTGGCGTTTACACCTTGGTAGAGGCAATCCTATGACTGTAACAGCAGACGCTTTAATCGAGAAAGGGAAAGCGGCCAGGGCGGCTGGCCGCGTCCTGGCCAGAGCATCCACGGAAACCAAGAACGCATTGCTCCTCAAAACGGCCGACCTGCTCATCGACCGTCAGGAAAGCATCATTTCGGCCAACGAGCGGGACTACGCCGAGGCTCAGCCGCGCCTCTCCGAGGCCATGCTGGACCGTCTTATGCTCAACCCCCAGCGAATCGAAGGGATGGCGCGGGACGTGAGGAACGTAGCCTCACTCCCCGACCCCGTAGGCGAGGTCTTCGACATGCGCACCCTGCCCAACGGACTCTTGGCCGGCAGAAAACGGGTGCCGTTGGGAGTAGTGGGGTCCATCTACGAAAGCCGTCCCAACGTAACTATCGACATATCGGCCCTGTGCCTGAAGTCCGGCAATGCATGCATACTCCGGGGCGGGAAAGAGGCCATCCACACCAACTCTATTCTGGCCGGCATAGTCAGGGACTCCCTGTCACAGGTCGGTCTACCAGCCGACTGCATGCAGTTCATCGACGACCCGGACCGGGCTTTGGCGAGTGGGCTGTTGAAGATGAAGGAATATATTGACTTGTTCGTTCCCCGAGGCGGGCCGGACCTGATACGGTTCGTGGCCCAGGAAGCGGCCATGCCTGTGGTGGCCGGAGGCGTTGGGGTGTGCCACACCTACGTAGACGGTACGGCGGACCTAGACAAAGCAGTGGACATTGCGTTTAACGCCAAGGTCCAGCGCCCCACCGTTTGCAACGCCTTGGACTCGCTGCTGGTCCACTCTTCAATGGCGCCGGCCTACTTGCCCCGCATCGCCAGGGAATGGGCCAAGGCCGGAGTCGAGATACACGGCGACGGTCGGACCATGAGCATCCTTGGGGCGGAGCCGGACCTAAACCTGGCGCCGGCCCAGGAGGAAGACTGGGGACGGGAGTTCCTGTCGCTCACCGCTGCCGTGAAGGTGGTGGACTCCCTCGACGAGGCCCTGGAACACATACAAACCTACGGGTCGGGCCACTCCGAGGCCATCATCTCCGAGGACTATTCAGCCGCTGCCAGGTTCCTGGACGAGGTGGACGCTGCTGCGGTCTACGTCAACGCCAGCACCCGCTTCACGGACGGGTCGGCGTTGGGTCTCGGCGCTGAGGTGGGAATAAGCACCCAGAAGTTCCATGCGCGCGGCCCCCTCGGCCTGAGGGAGATGACCTCTTACAAGTGGATAATTACTGGGAACGGCCAGGTGCGTTCCTAGCCGGAAGCTCTTCAGATTGATAGAGGTATGTGATGGCCGACTACTACTTCGAGCGCGACTGCAGGACCCCCCACTCCGAGGCCTATGACATACTGTCCAGCGGCCAGTCCGTGGGAAGGATAGACCTGCACTATACAACCAGCGTGGTCCACGCGACCCTTTGCGTTCTGGAGAGCTTCACTCAAGAGGACATCCAGGAGCTTATCGACGACATCGACGACGACCTGATTGACGTGGTCGGAGTGCACCGCGAGGAGTTTATAGTCCACGTCTACCAGGGGCGGGAGACGGGAGTCTTCAGCGACAGCGACTTCGGGGAAGCCGGGAGCAACGCGGTAAACGGCGGCCCGGCCGAAAGCTAGCCGGGCGGGGGTTACTTCCGCGAGACGGCGGTCCTGGCGGCCTGGGCTATGGCGGCGGCGGTCAGGCCGTGCTTTTCCAGCAGTTGGTCCGGCTTGCCCGACTCGGCGTACTTCTCCAACCCCACCATTTCGATAGGGACCGGCCTGTTGCGGCCCAGCGTTCCGGCCACTATGCTTCCCAGACCTCCGTGGAGGTAATGCTCCTCTACAGTGACCACCGCGCCGGTTTCGGCCGCGGCCTTGATCAAGGTCTCCTCATCCGCCGGCTTCAGGGTAGCCATGTTCACAACCCGGCAGTTGATTCCCTCCCCTGCCAGCGCCACCGACGCCTCGACAACCGAGTGGAGCACCGCTCCGGTGGAAACTATAGTAACGTCAGTCCCGTCTTTGACCGTTTCAGCCTTCCCGATGGTGAAGTCGCATCCCTCGGGATGCAATACCGGAGTGGCGGAGCGATATAACCTGATGTACACGGGCCCCTTCATGCTGGCCGCCGCCTTGACCGCCGCAACGGTCTCAGGGGCGTCGGAAGGCGTGAGCACCGTCATGCCCGGTAGGGAGCACATGAGGGACAGGTCCTCGATGCTGTGGGCCGACATGCCGTCTTCGCCGGTGATGATCCCCGAATGGGTGCAGACTATCTTGACATTCAGGTGAGGCTGGGCGATTCCAACCCTTATCTGGTCGAAGGGACGGCCCGTGCCGAACACTGCGAAGGTGCTGACGAAGGGAGTCTTTCCTGAGGAAGCCAGCCCCGCCGCTACACTCATTATGTTCTGCTCGGCTGGCCCGAAGTCGAAGAACCTTTCGGGGTAGGCGTCTCTGAACAGGTGCACAAAGGTGGATACGTTCAGGTCGCCCCCGAGGACGACGATGTTCTCGTTAGTGGCCCCCAAGTCCAAGAGAGTCCTTCCGTAGGCTTCTCTGGTGGACGCTGCTGGGGCAGTTGTCGCCATCCCGACGCCTCCTCTAGGCCAACTCTTCCATGGCCAGGGCGTACTCGTCCTTGTTGGGCGCCTTGCCGTGGAAGTCGGGGTTGTTCTCCATGAAGCTCACACCCTTCCCCTTCACAGTGTGGGCGATGATCATGGTGGGCCTGCCCTTAGTCGCCTTGGCCTCGTCTATAGCGTTCAATAACTGTGAGATGTCGTGGCCGTCCGCCTCAAGAGTGTTCCACCCGAAGGCCCTCCACTTGTCCGGCAGGGGTTCAAGCTCCATGACTTGGTCGGTGAACCGGTCGTTTTGTATGCGGTTTCTGTCAATGATGGCGGTCAGGTTGTCCAACTTGTAGTGGGCAGCGGCCATAGCGGCTTCCCACACTTGGCCCTCGTCGCATTCGCCGTCTCCAAGGAGGGCGTAGACCCTGTAGCCGGCCTTGTCCATTCGGCCCGCAAGGGCGGCGCCTACCGCAAATGAGAGCCCCATGCCCAGGGAGCCGGAGCTCATCTCCACCCCCGGCGTCACAATGGAAGCATGGCCCTGTATGCGGCTGTTGATCTTACGGAAGGTCCAAAGCTCCTCGCGGGGGAAGAACCCGGCTCGGCTCAACACCGCGTAGAAACCGGGGCAGGCATGGCCTTTGCTGAGGATGAAGCGGTCCCTGTCCTTCCATGAGGGGTTCTGGGGGTCGTAGCGCATCACTTTGAAGTAAAGGGTGGAAAGTATCTCTATCTCGGACAGAGACCCTCCGGGATGCCCGCTTCCCGCCTCGAATATAATGTCGATGATGTCCCGGCGAAGCTCTTTGACCACGGACTTCAGTTCGTCGATTTCGGCGGTTCGCTGTCCGGCGCCCAATCCGGCAGAAGAAAAGACCTCGGCACCGTTTTCCGAGGTCTCTGTAGATTCGCGTCCCGTAGGCGAGTTCACACAGGCCCCCTCTCGTCCTGTTGCGGCAGGCCCGATTATAGCAACGGCCTTGGAGGCTGTCTAGCATCCGGCCAGCGCTCCGAATATAATCAGATTAGATGGTCATAGATTTCCACACCCACGTCTTCCCTCCCTCCTTTTCCGAGCGTCGAGAAGAGTTGGCAAAGCGGGACGCCACGTTTGCGGAGCTTTACGGCAACCCCGCAGCCAGGATGGCCTCGGTCGATGAGCTTATCGGTGCTATGGACGACGCAGAAATCGAACATTCGGTGATAATGGGAGTGGGCTGGTCGGACCGGGCGGTTGCTCAGAAGGCCAACGACTGCTTCATAGAGTCCGTCTTGAAACATCCGGGGCGGTTTACTGGCTTGGCGTCGGTGAGTCCCGCATGGGGAGAGGAAGCGCTGGAGGAGTTGGACCGCTGTGTGAATGCGGGGCTACGGGGCGTCGGTGAGCTGCATCCCGACACCCAAGGATTCGACATCGCCGACCATGATACCATGGCTCCCATCATGGACATGGCCATCCAGCGGGGGCTGATTGTGCTCAGCCACGCTTCCGAGCCAGTCGGCCACCTGTACCCCGGCAAAGGACACACCACTCCAGAAAAGCTGTACGCTCTGGCCAAGAATTTCCCTAACAACACCATTGTATTCGCACACTGGGGGGGAGGACTTCCCTTCTATACCTTGATGCCGGAGGTGCGAGAGGAGTTGAGGAACGTCTACTACGACACCTCCGCCTCGCCTTTCCTGTATAGTCCCGATGTATTCCAAAGGGTCACCGAAATTTGCGGAGCCGGACGCATCCTATTCGGCACAGATTTCCCATTGCTTAAGCCCTTTCGAACACTGGATCAGGTGCGGGAGTCTGGGCTTCCCGACGCCGACCAAGCCGCAATTCTAGGCGGCAATGCGCGTCGCCTGCTGGGGATGGAGGAGCGAGTCTGATGGTGCGCGCATTTATTGCTGTAGGTGTCCCAACAGCCGCCAGGAGGGCGCTCGGCTCGGTCATCCAGGACCTGAAACGCAAACGGGTCACTGGGGTAAGGTGGGTGGAGCCAAAGGGAATCCACGCCACGCTCAAGTTCCTGGGAGAGATCGAGCCTGAGTCCGTTGATAGCGTCATGGAGGGCCTGGACCGGGCTTGCGTCGGCTCAGCGCCCTTCACGGTCCGGCTGTCCGGGACGGGGGCTTTCCCCAGCACCCGAGGGCCAAAGGTGATCTGGGTGGGGCTTTCAGGAGACATGGACCGGATGAAAATCCTCCAGACCTCCATTGACGAGGAGATGCACTCCGTCCTCGGTCTGGACATAGAGACCCGCCGCTTCAACCCTCACCTGACCCTAGGCAGAGTCCGAAACGGAGTGCTGCCGGCCGGACAACAGGACATAGGGAAGGTTCTGGAAAGCTTCAAGCTGAAGGAGTCCCCAGAGTGGACCGTAGACCGCGTCCACCTGATTCAAAGCACCCTCACACCCGACGGCCCCATCTACGAGACCTTGGGCAGCCGAATGTTGGTTTCTCAGTAAATGGTCGCTATTTCGCATTGACGCCGCTTCTTCCCTGGCGACGTCACGTTCACTCTCACCGCGACCTTCCCACTCTGGAGACCTTTTCAAAACGCCCTCTCCCTCTGGGAGAGGGTTGGGGAGAGGGCGTCTCCCGGCGCTTCAACTGACGCCCTGGATATCCTAAACTCACGAACGAAGGGCAACACTTTGTTAAGGTGTTGTCATGGGAATTCGATACAAGCATGTCACTATTGAAGAACGGTGTGAAATGGACCGGATATTCCTGACACCCACCGGCCTATGACTCAGCATCAAAGGCCTGCCGGAGAGCGGCCTGCTACGAGACTCGCGCGCGCGGCTCCATTGCCTTACTAGCGGCGGTCCATCGCTTGCGAGTGAACCGGCGGCCTAAGCCTCGCTCGATCTCACGCCATTTCCCCTCTTCCTCCAGCGTGATGAACGTTACGGCCTCACCGGAGCGGCCCATGCGGCCAGTCCGTCCGACACGGTGCGTGAACAGCAGTTCTGAGTCGGGCAGGTCGTAGTTAATGACCTGGCCAATGCCCTCAACGTCCAAGCCTCTGGCGGCGACATTCGTTGCTATCAATATCGACGCGACGCCGGAACGGAAGTCCATCAACACACGTTCACGTGCGTTTTGACTGAGGTTGCCTTGGAGCCCCCCAACCGGATATCCCAACGAATCGAGTTGTCTTGCCAGTTTCTTGACGCCGTGCTTGGTCTTACCAAAAACGAGGACCGGAGCGCCATCCCGCTGGTCCAACAGCGTTTGAAGAGCTTCCATCTTGTCGCTCTTCTCGATGGTGTAGACCAAGTGTTCCACAGCGTGCGACTCCTGCAGGTTCGGGTTCAATGCCACAGTTACAGGGTGGCGTAGGTGCTTTGTTGCGGTCTTCTCCACCCAGTCAGGCATGGTTGCAGAGAAGAGCGCCGTTTGCCGTCCGGGGGGCGTTCGACTAAGGATAGCGTCCACATCGTGGGCAAAACCCTGGTCCAACATTTCGTCTGCTTCATCCAGCACTAGGAACCGCACTGATCGCAGGTCTAGAGTGCCCTGTCGTAGATGGTCCAGGGTGCGGCCAGGTGTACCAACGATGATTTGGGCCCCGGTCTTCAACGCGGTATACTCCGGCTTTAACGACCTGCCGCCGTAGAGTAACGTCACACGCAACCGCTGTGATGAAGCCAGGGCCTCTATGACCCCGGCCACCTGAATGGCCAGCTCGCGGGTGGGCGTCAACACAAGCGCCTGGATTTGACGAAGCGACGAGTCGCACTGCTCGATCAGGGGCGCGGCAAACGCCAGCGTCTTTCCGGATCCTGTGGGAGCCTGTGCTATCAGGTCCCGTCCCGCCAGGAGATTAGGGATGGCTTGGTCTTGAATTGGTGTGGCTTTCGATATGTTCATCCGGGAAATCGCCGCCCTCGTGGCGGCCTTCAAAGGCATTTCAGAAAACACCGAGGCGGAGGCGTCATCTACCAGGGGTCCATTTTCAGTAAAGGACTCGCCCACCGGTGTTTTGACGGTGGATGAGAGGCCATTACGACGGGCGTTGAAGCATGGGCGGCAGTACGTTGGTCTGTCCGGGCTTGGCCGGAAGGGGACGGTCGTAGACGCGCCGCAATCAGAGCAAACGGCTTGGCGGCGCTGAGTGCGAGTAGACCGAATTTGGCGACTGGGCAGAGATTCGACAGGCATACGGAAACAGACTCCTTGGCATACAGAGGTGACACAGATGATTCAGCGCGGGGCGAACAGCCGAGAGTGCCGGGGTCTGATGGTCCGTTGCTGTGCGAAACCTTGGCGCGTCAATGAGCGCGCAACCGCTATTGTAACAGACTTGCCCCAAGGCGTATACGGGTGCAGAAAGCAGTAACTGTTCAGACTTTGCGAGACATGCGGGCAATCGGCATGGAGCGTGGAGGATCCCTAATATAATTATGCGACCAAATTGCGACTATCAGACGACAGGGCTCCGTTCGACGTGGTCATGGCTGGCCGGGTGTTGAGAACCGGGGTGGGGACGGGCTGACGGCGGGCGGGAAAAGGCTTATGATGGAAACTAGGGCAAGAAATTCCTGAAGGGGGGTCCACGGTGATCATAGGAGCCATCACCAACTCATGGAAAGAGCACATTCCCCACACCGACATGGCCCGGATGGTCGAGCGAGTGCGGAACCGCGGGGCGTCCCACATCGAGCTGCGGCAAACGTTTCTAGGCCAGTATGAGCAGGGCGGCGGAGACGACTGGCGGCCTGACATAGCCGGGCTGGAGCGGCTGTCGCGCACTTTCCCCACCATGTCCTTCAACCTGGCCGCGGGCTATCCCTGCCTAAGTCGGGAGCAGGACCCTAAGGAGCCGGTGTTCCAGGCCTGTCTGGAGACGGCCAAACGGGTCAACCCCGTCACGCCCCGGCTGCGTCTGGTGGACACCAAACGGGCCGAGGGATTCTGGGAGCGGCCGGAGGACATACCCGAGACGGCCCTTGGAGTGGCAGCGCTGGTCAAAGAGGCCGCGAGCCAAGGCGTCATGCTGTTTCTGGAAAACGGCCCCCAGCCCATCCGCTCCATGACCTTATTGGTGCAAGAGGTCAGAAAGTCCCTCAGCCCGGAAGAAGCGGCCTATTTCGGTCTGTGCCTGGACCCAATCAACAGCCTGAGGACCGACCCCGACAGTGACCCGGTAGCGGAACTGGAGGAGGCGCCCGACGACTATATCTTCATGATGCACTTCAAGCAGACCCGCGGCGGAGAAGCCTACCCGTCGGTGGGCGAAGGGGACCTGGACTACTCCAGGCTTCTAAAGACGTTGGAGGCGAAGGGATACCAAGGGCTGGCCGTCCTGGAGATACCGCCTCAAGAAGAGGTCTTCGACAACTTCCGCGACAGCGTGGAGTACCTCAGCGCCGCGACTGGGACATGACGATCCCGGGCCTCATGCTCTTGTAGGGGCGACCGGCTCTTGTAGGGGCGACCGGCGGTCGCCCAGCCCCATGCACGAACAGTCGTTTGATAGTCCGGCCAAGCGCCTGCACCGCCTGTCAGAGCGCGTCAGCTTCCGGTGAAACGGGCAGGGTCGAACGGAGCGACGGGGAGCGACGTAGCGCCGTCAGAGACCAGGGCGGCGGCGGCGGAGCCCATAGACGCGCCAAGAAGTATCCCCTTGCGCCCGGCGCCGGTGGCTAAGACCACGTTCTCCCAACCCGGGGCCCGTCCTATGATGGGAAGCCCATCCCCAGATACAGGCCTGAAGCAGGCAGTCTGAAGCTGCACCGTCGCGGACGACAGGCTGGGCATCATCTTCAAGGCTCCCTTAAAGATTCCCTCGCGGGCCTCCGCAGTCGGCTCGTCGAAGAAGCCCACTTCTTCCTCCGTGGTGCCAATCCACACCAGCCCGTCCCACTTGGCGGATATGTAGTCGCCTCCTGAACCGTATACCGTGCGGACAGGACCTTTCGCGGCCTCCAGCCTCAGTATCTGGCCCTTCAGGGGCGTCACAGGGATTTCGACCCCCAGCCATTCAGCAGCTGCGCTCATCCAAGGCCCCATAGCAAAGATGACGGAACCGCACTCCAACCGGCCGTCTTCCAGGAGGACCGATTCGACCCGCCCTCCGGCCGCCTGGATTCCCACCACACGGCCCTGCCGGATTTCCACACCAAGTTTCTCGGCGGCCGTCGCTATGCCCAGAGTGTATTCGTAGGAGTCGATCAGCCAACCGCCGTCTACGTGGAGGGCCTTGACGATGTTGGAGGACAGGTCAGGCTCCAGGGAACGGACCTCTGACGAGTCGAGCCAGACGGGATCGAAACCGTCTAGGCGTCCAGCCAGCTTGTAGAGCCACTCGAATTCCGACGCCTCAGCGTCGTTCATCGCCACCCACATGCAGGTCGTGGGACTTAAATGGTTCTCTACTCCGGTCTCCGCCTCAAGCTCTTTCGCCAGAGCCACGGTTCGGCGGAGGCCCTCCACGGCTAGTGGTTCCATGGAGGTTGGGATGCCGTGGCCGTTAAGGGGATTGAGGATTCCAGCGGCGTAACCGGACGCGCAAGCGGCCACCGCATCGGCTTCGATTACGGTGACCTTAACTCCCTTGCGGGCCAGATAATAAGCGGCGGAGACGCCTGCGATTCCTCCGCCTACGATAACTGTGTCGTTGGCTGCCATAAGTCTTCGGCGCTATGTTAGCCTATCCGGGGGCAAACTTAAATGGTTGGGCGGCATTGCCGTCTCCACACACGCATGGGATACTTGAACCCGATGCCTGCAAGCGGATGGAGAATCGCACCTGGCGCCCTGGAATGCCCCCTGGTTATAGCCCACCGAGGAGGGGCGGGCGCCGCTCCGGAAAACACCTTGGCTGCGTTCAGACACGCCCTGGAAACAGGATGCGACGGGGTTGAGTTGGACGTGCGCCTGACCCGCGACAAAGAGGCCGTCGTAATCCACGACCGCCGCTTAGAGCGAACCACCGACGGCTCCGGGTTTGTGGGCGCCCACACTATGGACCAACTGCGAGAACTGGATGCTGGCGCCTGGTTCAGCTCTGAATGCGCCGGAGAAAAGCCGCCTTCTCTGGACGAGGTGTTCAGAGAACTGCCGGACGACTTTCTGATATATGTGGAGATAAAGGCCTGGGGGCCTTCCACGTGGCCACTGACGAGGCGTGTGGCGGAGCTGGTCGGGACTTATCGCCGCTGGGAGTGCACCCTGGTAGCCAGCTTCAATCCCATAGTCTTGCTCTGCCTAAGGTTGCTGGACTCTCGGATAGTGCGGGGCTGCATCTACTCGGCCAGACAACCCCTGCCATTGCGCCGGAGGTGGATGAGTCCCCTTACTGACCCGCACTGGTACGCGCCCGCCCAGGGTTCCATCGACGGGCCAACTGTGCGGCGCCACCAGGCAGGCGGCCGGGCCGTAGCGGTTTGGGACCTGGAGACGGAGGAAGACATGGAAGCGCCAGCGAAGTGGGGTGTCGACGCCGTGGTGACCGACTATCCCCGCCTGTACATGGAGCGGATGAGCCGGCTATAACAGCGGCCTGCTCATGACACGACAAGACGCCAACACATAGGAGGCCCGACAGATGCAACTGTACTGGAAGGAACGTAGGAAAGGTCAACAGCTGATGCTGGCTGCGGAGGACGGGAGCGAGATGGAGGTGGGCGCAGTGCGGGAAACCCCGCGGGGTTTCGATGCGCTGGCCAAGACCAACACCTATGACCCAGGCCGCGCTCAGAAGGGCTTTGCCAGCATGGACGACGCAAAGGCTTTCGTGGAGTCCTTCAGCCCGTGGCTGATATTCGGTGGACACCCGGGCCTGGACGTGGAGAGCGACGTGCGCCCTGCGGACTAGGTTCAGCGCAGGATGCGGTTGACCAGCAGCTCAATTATCCCGAACAACAACGCTCCGGCCGTGATAATCAAGAGTATGACCAGTGTCGTCGAAATGGGCCTGTTGGCGCTCTGTTGGCGTTCGAGAACCTCGGCGGGAGGCAGGTCCAACACGTCGCAGGCGCGCACCACGTCCTCCTCATAGACGTAGAGGGCGTGAGGCACGTTGAAGATGCCCACCCCCAGCCCCGGCCCGGCGCCCAACGACCGCACAACGCAGGCGATGTCCTCTTCCCGCAGGCGGGTGGCAGCCAGTTGGGCCTCGGGTTCGTTGTCGAACACCGTGAGCCTGATTTGCTTTTGGCTTCTCGGTCCGTTCATCGGTTTGGGGCGTCGATATGGTCGGGGCGGCAGGATTATACCTTTACGGGGACAGCGCCGCCAAACTTGGGAGCCGCCGTTGTACTGGGATTTCGGGGATTGTGGGATGACCGTGATTGGCGGGTCCCCCGCTCATGCTGAGCTTGTCGAAGCATCGTCCTGAGCCTGCTGTAGGGACGACCGGCGGACGCCCAGAACCCAGTGCAAAAGAAGAGAAGGGCAGGTCCAAACCAACTGCAAATCTCTTGCCGTCGTGCTACAATGTTGCCATGTACCAGTCACCGCCCATACACACTGACCGGCACAAGGCGTCCTTCAATTTTACGCTTATCCTGTCCATTGGCGTAGTCGTGGTCGGAGTGCTCAGCGGCTTCGAGCCTATCCTCATTATCATGGGAATCGCGTTCGGGGGGTTCGCATGGTTAACGACGCCTACCCAATATGTAATCTTCGAGGACAGGCTGCAAATCATCTATGGACGTCCACGCACCAGAGACCTGGGTTTCCATGAAGTCGCAGGATTCGAGGCAATCAATCTGCCCTTCGGCATGAGGTTGATGATTGTCACGGACAGGGGCCGCCGCCACTTCATCCAACCCCGTGACCCGGAGCAGTTCGGGGGATTGCTTCAGGACGCGTTAAGCAGGTTCAGGGCCAGGTACGTATACCCCTCCGAGCCCCAACCTCCGCCTGAATCCCCGCCTCCTGTGGACCCGGAGCCGCCTGACCCGTCGGCCTAACAGCCTCCACACCTTCAGCCAAGCCGCTGGGAGTTGTTCCCACACTGCCCAAGGCGTCAGGTCCGCTTTATCACATAGGTCCCGACCATCTTGTCGAACCAGCTCTGCTTGTGGTCGTCGAACAGGCAGAAGAAATGGCCAAGCAGCAAGGGCCACACCGAGAAGGCGACCACCTTACCCATAACCTCTCTGATTGCCGCCTGGGCCATCCCCATCTTGCCGCCGTCCGTAGTGACCACCTCAATCCTGAAGACCATCTTGCCGGGGGTCTGGCCTCTCAGGGCAGTGAAGAGGGTGAAATAAGCGGCTTGAGCGAACAATGCGATTGCTATGACGACAATACGGACAAACAGAAAGTCAAGCAGAGCGTAGAACGCAAAGAGAATCAGCAGGTCCGTGGCCAGGGCGAAAAGCCGTATGAAGAAGCCCATGGGCTCCGAGGGGAATTGGACGTCGGCTTCTGTGGAAGAGGTCTCCAGACGTTCCCTCTACTAGGAGTGTGACGATTGAGCGGTACGGGGCAGAAGTTTACAGCCATGCTGAGGTTTAGGCAACAACAGCAGCGTCCTCTGCCGTAGCGATGGCAGGCAAGCCCTGGACCAAGCTCTTGGCTTTAAGCGGGCGACGCCTCTCGGTCCTTGAGCCTGGGCAAAGCGCTGATTTCTTTGCCAGCCTTTTGCTCCGCAATCCTTAGTTCATAGAGCTTCTGAAGATTGAGCCAAAACTCGGCGCTGGTGTCGAAAAAGTGGCCCAATCGGAGGGCCGTGTCAGCCGTGATAGCACGTTGCCTGTTGAGAATCTGGGTGATGCGGTTAGTGGGCGCTTGGATTTGGCGTGCGAGATCGGCGGCGCTCATATTAAGTTCCTTCAACTCTTCGGCAAGGTGTTCCCCCGGATGTATCGCTGGTATGGTCATGGTTGTCCCTCCCATGCTCCCTAGTGATAATCGACGATCTCTACGTCCGACGGTCCCGGGTAGTCCTGCGGCCACTGGAAGCAGATGCCCCATTGGTCATTGATGCGGATGCTGTAGCGGCCCTCTCGGTCCCCCGCCAAGGCGTGAAAGCGATTGCCGGGCAATCCGGCAAGGTCCTTAAGTGAAGATGCCGCCTCTAATCGGTCAAGCTTCAGGCGGGCAGCCCGTTCAATCCCTGAAAAGGCATTGACTCGCTTCCCTTCAGCAAAGTCTCTGGTACGCTTGTCCCGATAGTTTAGTATCATTGGCACAGGCGCTTGAATTACCCGTTACGTCACGCATAACTTATTCTACACGAAGAACGTTGCAGATGCCAAGGCCGTGACTGTACTTATCGTCACTATCACTGAAATAGACGACGCCGTATCGCGGTGGGACGGGCTTGCAACAGGTCAAGCCACATCTCATTCTTCCCCTTTGATGAAACGTTTGCACAACCCTCTCACAAGGGGAAAGGGTTCGGATCAAGACCGGGGCCCCACTTTAGAGAAGACCCTATATACCGGCTTGCGCCGGTATTACGGAGGTTGTGCAGAAACCTCTCGTTGGGGAAGAGGCTTTGCAAGAGGCCCTAGAAAGTGTAGGGGCGGGGACCCAAGCCGGGGTACACACCTATCTCCAGGATTTGATGGACTCTGGCATTCAGCGCCTCCATCTCCTCAGGAAAGACCATATCTTCCAGGTCGGGTACGCGCCCCGTGCGGTTTTCCAGCGCAGGGAGGAACTCCTTCAGGTCACCCAGAAGCTTCTTGGGGATGGGCTGCCATCCGAAGTCCCATATCACGGTGCGCAACTTCGGCACCCAGTGAAAAGTGAGGCCGTGGTCGATCCCCCACACCTTGCCCCCAGAATCGAGGATGCAGTGGGACGCCTTGCGGTCCGCGTTGTTGGTCACCAAATCGTACAGGGCAATCATCCGCAGGTCTTCCGGCGACTTCTCCCGTATGTAGTAGTAGTTGGCCCTGGGGTGGTGGTCGATGCAAAGTTGGAGCGAGCCGACTCCGTACGGGCCGTCCCTGACCAGGGTCAATGGAATGAAGTCCCAACCAAGGATTCTGCTCAGCAGATAAGCTGCGTACTCCCTCTTATAGAGGGTGCCGCTGGGGAAGTCCCATAAGGGAGCCTCCCCGTCCTTGGGCTTGTATATGGCCTTGCACGCCTTGTCTCCGTCGGACACGTTCACCAGGAACGTATAGTTGGAGCCGAGGGGCGTAAGCTGGGGGTCTGACATCTCGCCGTTGAGGAGGAGGCGATAGGCCTCCTCGTCCGTGCTAATGGGGTCGTTGTTCACCGGCATGGGAGCTTTGACGTCGCCGACCCTGGGCCCCAGGACCTACCCCGGTATTGGGGCATGTCCATTGGCCCGTGGGCACATATGCCCTTCCGGGTCGATGGGTTGACCGCACAGGAAACATTCAGGCCGGCCAGCCGCACAGACTTCGAGGGATTCTTTGGACAGCTCCCGGCCCTGGTCCATGGTAATCCAGAAGCTCAAAGTGGCCGTCTCCGAGTCGTCGTCCTCCACGTCGTAGGCCACCAGCAGGAAGCAGTTGCTCTCCCGGTCGTGGCCGAGGGCCAGCTTTCCCACCTTGAACTCGACGGAGGCGGACCCCTCGGACCAGGGCGGCTCCGGGGGCGGGTTGGAACCTCCGGAGCTGCTGTGCGGTGTCGCAATTTCCTGAATATAAGTCGCCAGCTGGTGGAGTTGCTGCTTCTCAAGCCATACGGAAGCCGATGCAACGTTTGGCGAGACGCCCGACTCCATCTTCAGGCGGAAGGTCCGCTTGCCCGGCTCTCCAAAAGCCTCCGCCAGGATGCTGGACAGGGCGCCGAACTGGTATCTTGCCGGGTTGTAGTCCATGTCTTCTTCCGCGCAATCGCCTTTAGATGGACTTATCCGAAGGGTCGACGATGGGAGAAGGCGGTCTCCTCCGACGTGATTATCTCCAAGAGGGCGGCTTTGCCTTCCAGGTTGGCCTCACGAGCCCTGAGTATGGCCGGGCCGACCTCGGAGGGGTCGGTGACTCGTTCGGCGTATCCCCCCATAGCTCGGCCCATGTCCGCGTATGCGCCTCCCACGTTGCGAGTGCCGTACAGCTCGTGGGACACGGCCATCTGGTTGATCTCGATGGCCATGGATGAATTGTTGGAGACTATGGTCGTTATGGGCAGGCCGCATCTGACGGCTGTCTCGAAGTCCAGCCCCACCATCCCAAAGGCCGCGTCGCCCATCCAGTTGATGGCCATCTTGTCAGGGGCGGCCATCTTGGCTCCTATCGTCAATCCCAGCCCCGTGCCAAGGCCGTGGGACTTGCCCCACCCCAGATAGCTCCTGGGAGCCGTTGCTCTGTAGAAGGGGACCATCTGGTCTCTTGGGCTGCCTGAGTCATGGGTCACTATGGCAGAGGCCGGGTCCAGGTTCTGCATCAGTTCCCAGATGACCCTGTAGGGAGTTATGGGGACCTCGTCGGAGGTGAGCTTGGGCATCCACTGTCCGAGCCACTCCGTGCGAGCCTGCTCGATTTCTGCGGCGACCGACCCGTCCCTGGTCTTTCCGCCCAGACGGTCCTTGACGGCTTCCAAGAGGCTCTGGGCCACCAGCTTGGCGTCGCCGATTATCGGGTGGTCGATGAAGTAGTCTTTGTGGATGTCCCGAGGGTCGTTGGTGGCCTGAATCATCACCTTGCCCGCCGCCGGGATGGTCATGTTCATGCCGTGGCGGGTAAAGCTGGTCCCTATGCCCAATACTACGTCGGCCTTGGTCATGAAATGGACAACCGGGCCTGCAACGGAGCCCGCGCCGGTGCCTAGGGAGAGAGGGTGGTTCTCTGGGAAGGCGCTCTTCCCCTCCAGGGTGGTCATGACCGGCGCCTGCAGCGCTTCGGCCAGGGCCACCAGGTCCTCTGTGGCGCCAGCGTACAATACGCCCTGTCCGGCGACTATGACGGGCGTCTGGGCCGCCAGCAACGCCGCCGCCGCCTGGTCCACGTCCCTGGAGTCGGGGGCCGCCAAGGAGGCCTTTCCGGGACGGTAAGCCTGGACGACGGACTCGTCCACCTCTTCTCCAGCCACGTCGGCGGGAATTTCCACCAAGACCGGCCCCTTCCGCCCCATTTTCAGGGCCGAAAAAGCGCGCCTCATCACATCGGCCACGCTGTTGGCGACACTGATGGACTCGGAATATTTCGTCACAGTGTCGTATGCCTTCATGGACGAGAAGTAAGGGAACACCCCTTGCCTGTTTCTGGGATGGCCGAGGGGCAGCAGCAACACCGGGACCGAGTCGGAGAAGGCAGTAGCCACCCCTGCGAATGCGTTCTCGGCGCCGGGGCCGTACTGCATGGCGAACGCTCCGACGGGCGAGCCGTTCTTAACGCGGGCGTACCCATCGGCGATGCCGACTCCCACCCGCTCCTGACGGCACACGACAGGGCGAATCCCCGATGCGGCCGCCGCCTCTATCACAGTGGTGGTGGGATAGCTGGGAAGCCATTCGATCTGCTCCAGCTTCAGGATTTCCGCAATGGCGTCAACCACTCGCATTTGCAGCCCCTTGATGCACTAAATCCGCCGGATGTCCACCATTGTACGGCCTGGAGGGGTCTATCACAAGCTGGGTAGCTGGTATACTTTTTGGTGGGCGCCGAACTAAGCAGGGAAATGGATATATCCCTCCCCAGGCGCGAGTTTGTATAGACCACACGACATGAGCAGCACAGACGCCAAAACAGTCCAACGGCTTGAAGAGCTAAGGAAGGAAATCAACTTCCACGCCTACCGCTATTACGCTCTCGACGATCCCGTAATCGCCGACGGCCAGTACGACACCCTCATGCGGGAACTTCAAGAGCTGGAGGCTGCTCACCCCGACTTGGCAGCCGCCGATTCCCCAACCCGGAGGGTTGGAGCGCCGCCTCTGGAAGGGTTCAACCAGGTGGAGCACACCCTGCCCATGCTGAGTCTGGCCAACGCATTCAACTTCCAGGAGTTGGCGGCGTGGCATCGCAGAGTTATGAACCTGCTCGAAGGGGCCCCGATTCAGATGGTGTGTGAGCTGAAAATCGACGGCCTCGCCGTTTCCCTTACCTACCGTAACGGAGTCCTGGAGACAGGCGCGACCAGGGGTGACGGCTACCGTGGCGAAGACGTCACCGAAAACCTGCGGACCGTAAAGAGCATTCCCCTCAGACTGCAAGGAAGCCCGCCGCCGGCGCTGGAAGCACGCGGGGAGGTCTACTTCCCCAAGGCCGACTTCGAAGCGCTGAACCGCGACCGCATGGAACGAGGCGAGCCGACGTACGCCAATCCCAGAAACACGGCGGCGGGTTCTCTGAGACAGCTTGACTCCCGCGTTACCGCCACCCGTAACCTGGACATCTACGTTTACTCCCTGGGCTATTACGAGAACGGGGACATGCCTGACACTCACTGGGAAGCTCTGTCCAGCCTGAGGGTGATGGGCTTTCGCATCAACCCCGAAAACCGCCTCTGCACCAATCTGGAGGAGGTGGAAGACCTCTACGCAGGCTGGCTGGAAAGACGGCACGACCTCCCCTACCAGGCCGACGGGATTGTAGTAAAGGTGAATTCACTGGCCCAGCAGGAGGCCTTGGGGTTCGTAGGTCGGGAGCCCCGCTGGGCCATAGCCTACAAGTTCCCGGCGGAGCAGGCGGTTACAAGGCTACTGGACGTCGGCATCAATGTGGGACGGACCGGCAGTCTCAACCCATTCGCGATGCTGGAGCCGGTGAATGTGTCCGGCGCCGTGGTTAAACTAGCCAACCTCCACAATGAAGAGGACATCCGCAGAAAAGACATCCGGAAGGGCGACTGGGTTATAGTCGAGCGGGCGGGGGAAGTGATTCCCCAAATCGTGGGGCCTGTCGTGGACAGGCGCACCGGCGAGGAGCAGGTCTTCTCCATGCCAGAGGAGTGCCCCGTGTGCGGCTCCCAGGTGGTCAAACCAGAAACCGAGGCCATGCACCGGTGCCCCAACTCCGCCTGCCCAGCCCAGTTCTTCGAGCTGTTGAAGCATTTCGTTTCCAAGGGAGCCATGGACATCGACGGCCTCGGGGAGAAGTGGTGCCGCATTCTCATCGACCAAGGGCTTCTCAGCGACATAGCCGACCTCTACGACTTACAGGTTGAACAGCTAATCAAGCTGGACCGTATGGGAGAAATCCTGGCAGGCAAGATAGTGCGGAACGTCGAGACGAGCAAGGACCGCTCCCTTGCCAGGACCATCTATGCGTTGGGGATTCTTCACGTCGGCTCGGAGACGGCGGATCTGCTGGCCCGGAACTATTCAAGTCTCAACCAGTTGACGCAGGCGACCGATGAAGACCTGATCGCCATTGACGGCATCGGAAAGGTCATCGCCGACTCCATAGTCGACTACTTCCGAGATCCCTCCAACCTCAGGATCATCGAAAAATTGAGGCAGGCGGGAGTCAAGCTGGAACAGGAAACGCCCGACCTCGGAGAAGTAGGACCTCTCCCGCTGGATGGAGTCTCTTTCGTGGTGACGGGAACTCTGGACTCCATGAGCCGGTCCCAGGCCGAAGGGCGAATTAAAGAGCTTGGCGGAAGCGCCGGCTCGTCCGTCACCAGAAAGACCGGGTACCTCGTAGAGGGAGCTTCTCCGGGTTCCAAGTCGGCAGCCGCTAGAAAGTTGGGCACAACCATCCTGGACGAAGACGGGTTCCTGGAACTGCTGGAAAAGGCCGCCTCTCAGGCGCCTTGACGAGACGTTGGGCGTTCCATGAACCCTGTCAGACTGCTAGTGGGCCTGGGAAACCCTGGCCTGACGTATACCAAGACCCGCCACAACATCGGGTTTAAGTGCGTCGACCACATGGCCCGCAGGTGGGGCATCAAGCTGGGTGACCGCCGGGCCAAGGCCGTCATCGGACAGGGCCGTGTGTCCGACACGGACATAGCGCTGGCGAAGCCCCGCACCTACATGAACGACAGCGGCGCCGCCGTGGAATACCTCATGACCCGGTTCGCCGCCTCGGCCGAGAACCTGCTGGTGGTCTACGACGACATTGCGCTCCCGCTGGGAACGATACGCGTCCGCAGGTCGGGAAGCGACGGGGGGCACAACGGAGTCCGTTCCATCATAGACGAGTTGGGGTCCAAAGAGTTCCCCCGAATCCGCGTTGGAATTGGCGCGCCGGACGATGGAACCTCCTACGTTGAATACGTGTTGGGGACGTTCCAGAAGCACGAGGAGAAAGTCATTGCCCCCGTCATTGGCGCCGTGGCCGACGCCGTGGAGGTCCTGCTCACAGAGGGCATAGACACGGCCATGAACCGTTTCAACTGACCCTGGGCACTGGCGGGCTTGCCTGCGGAGACGGGGGCCTTTTGAGGAACAGGCATAGCACGGCTCCCACCGCGTACAGCGGCGCGAAGGCGACCACTACCAGCATATAACTCTCATCGTGGGTGTCCCTGATCCAGCCCGCGAATATGGGCGTGAGAAACATCCCCACGTTGAAGGCCGCTGACATAATGCCGAACAGTGTAGCGTAGCTCTTACGCCCGAAGAACTGGCCCAACCCCGCCCACTGGACGGCGTTGCCGCCTTCTCCGGCCGCAGTGCCCAGTACGAACAGGGCAACGGCCGTCATGCCGTCCAAGAAAATCAGGGCTGCGATTCCCGCCGAGGCGGCAAGGGCGGAGTAGAACATGATGGACTGGAAGCGAAAGCGCTGCGCCAGCATCCCCGATGCGAGGGTGGTGGGGACGGCCACGGCAAACATCAGGGAGAACATGAACCCGGCCGTGGTCTCCTCCAGGCCCTTCCACTGGAATATCTGGACTGCGTGGACCGCCAGCGCGCCCCAGACGCTGATTCGGATGAAGGCTGACGCCATCATGAGCCAGTAAGCGCGGGTGGCCAATGCTTCCCGGACCGTGAAGTCTACGTCAACGGCTTGAGAAGCCCCAGATAAGCCCTGCACCATCGCCCTGCGCCGGGCCTCAGCGGCGCCCTCCGGCTCTATGCCCATCCTCTCCGGTGAGTGGCGAATCACCATAGCCAAGGGGACCAGGATGACGGCCATGAAAATCCCGCCGATGAGCATCACGTCCCGCCAACCCAGCGCATTGACCCCAATGACAACCAGGGGCAGGATGACGGCGCCCCCGAGTTGGAAGCCGGTTATCTGGATCGACAAGGCCAGGGCCTTCCTGCCGACGAACCACCGGTTGACCGCCGCAAGCAAGGTGTGGCCCATCCCGGAGCTCTTGCCGGTGGCCACTATCACGACGAATATAAGTGCAAAGAGCCAATACGAATGCACCCAGCTAAGCATTATGAAGCCGGCGCAAGCGGTCAGCCCTCCGAACAGTATCATCGGCCTGGCCCCGAAACGGTCTACCATCCTGCCGAACAGGGGGCCTGTCACCGATCCTTCCGCTCGGGTCAGCGAGAAGATGAGGGAAGTCTGGGTGTTGTTGAGTCCCAGGTCGGCTTTGATGGGGCCGAAGAACACCCCTATGCTGTGGGAGAAGATGCCCGCCGAAAAAGTGGCGATGACGAATCCGGCGGCTAGCGCCCACCAACCGTAGTAGACCGAGCCTAGCCGCTGCCGTAACCCTTGCGCACCGTACTGCTGCCGATTCAAACGGCCCTTTCGTGGGGCATAACCTAGGGGGTGAGGCCGATGTCCCCACCCCCTATCCCGCAGACTATGAATGTTAAGGTTAGCTGACCTTTAGGTGTGAGACGCCGTACCGCTTCTCCATCTCGTATATTTCCTGGAGTCCCAGCAGGTTGGCCACGTCCATGCGGGTGGCGTAGCGGCTGGGGTCCACCTTGCCGACGGCTTTCAGCTCCTCGAAGGCGTCCTTGACCGCCTTGTACACCAGCCATATCGTGCTGCCGCAAATCATGAGCTTGTAGCCCAACTCGGCCACTTCATGGCTGGGCAGCAGGTCGCCGTTGTACATCCTGGGCAGGTGTCCCAAGTCAGAAGCGTACATGTTGAGGTCGTCCACGCTCTTGATGCCGTCCACAAACACCATGTCGGCGCCGGCCTCCACGTAGGCGTTGCAACGCTGGACAGTGTCTTCCCAGCCGTTCACTGCGTAGGCGTCGCACCGGGCTATAATGGTGAAGTCGGGGTCCGAGCGGGCGTCCTGGGCAGCCCTCAGCTTCTCCACCATCTCCTCCGGGGGTATGACCTCTTTGCCGTCAAAGAAGCCGCATTTCTTGGGGAAGAGCTGGTCCTCGATGTGGATGGCGGCCACCCCGGCGGACTCGTACTCTTTGACGGTGCGGTAGACGTTAAGGGGATTGCCGTAACCGGTGTCAGCGTCGCTTATCACCGGAATTTCCACTGCATCAGCGATATAGCGCGCGTTCTGGACCATTTCGGTTTGTGTCAGCAGCCCAACGTCGGGGTATCCCCTCTCGGCGGATGTGCCAGAGCCTGTCATGTAGATGGCATTAAAGCCTACTGACTCGGCAATCTTGGCGTGGAGGGCGTTCATGATAAACGGCGCTACGATCATCTCGCCTGAGTTTAGAAGCTGCTTGAATCTGGCGGTGGGTTTCATTCGTGCCTCCCCTCGTTAAGTCTGGCCGGTTGAGTCCCTAGGCCAGCTATCTTCGCCGCGGTCTTGGCCTGTGTCAGGTCCAGGTCTGTCCCGAGATGTAGCGGTAGGCCTCGACGGCCGCGGTGACCCCGTCCCCGGCGGCTGCGGCCAACTGGGCGACAGAGTGCTGGCGTATGTCTCCTGCGGCGTATATTCCCGGGACCTCCGTCTCCATCTTCACGTTGACAGGAATATGCCCGGCGTTGTCCGTTTTTACAACACCTTGCACGAAATTGCTGTTGGGAGACGTGCCTACATAGACGAAAAGGCCTGTCAGGTTCACCTGCTCGACTAGATTGGTCACCAGGTTCCGCACTCTGACGCCGTTGACTGTGGCCTCCCCGGAAACCTCTTCCACGACGGTGTTGTAGACCAATTCGATGTCGGGGTGCTGGACCACCCGATCCCTGAGGGCTTTGTGGGCGCGGAGGGCGTCCCTGCGGTGAAAGAGAATCACGTTGTCCGTGTACTCGGTCAAAGTTAGGGCTTCATCAGCGGCGGCGTCTCCGCCTCCGACTACTCCCACCACTTCATTCTTGAACAACGGCCCATCACAGGTGGCGCAGTGGGAGACTCCAGATCCCACCATTTCCTCCTCACCGGGGATCCCAAGGGACCTAGTGGAGGAGCCTGCGGCAATGATTATCGTCTTGGCCCTGTAGGGTTCGTCATAGGTCGTCACAACCCGGTGCTGACCGTCAAGGACCAGCCCTGTAGCCTCACCCATCAGGAACTCGGCTCCGGCGTCCATGGCTTGTTCTTGAAGCAGCGCGGAAAACTCGGCGCCTGAGACCGGCTTGGCGAATCCGGGGAAGTTCTCGATTCTCTCGGCGTTGATTACCTGCCCGCCGCCCATAAGCTGCTCCAGGATCCCTGTTTTCAGCCCATACCTGGCGGCATACATGCCCGCCGATAGACCCGCAGCGCCTCCGCCGATGATTATCACGTCGTAGTCACTGGGCAAAGCTCACCTCCGATGGGAGCGGATGAAAGGGTCGCCGTGTAGAGTAACTATAAGTCTGGCCGATTTTGAGTGTCAAGGAGAGTCTGACCAGTGGTAAGGCGGGTTGTTCAGGCGTGGAACGAGGGAACGCCAAGTGGAGTCCAGAGGGTCAGTCCACGATGGGTTGGGCGATAATCCAGAGGCTCACCACGGTGTAGAGGACCATCAGAGCCGCCATAGGCGCTTGGCTCCTCAAGGTGAGCTTTGGGTCCTTGAAGAGACGCATGGCGGCCTTATGGGCTAGGTAGACGCTCATGACGTGCCCCGCCACTACGACGGCCACGGAAAGGAACCACAGGCTCTTCCCAGTGACAATCCCGATGTCGGTCACGTATTCCGCGGTCCCAAAGAGGTCCCATCCCTTCCCAAAAGGGTCCGAAGCAAGGGGAATTATGGCCTGCCCCTGTATCAGCAGCAGCGTAAGGAAGTGGGCGATGTTGTACGCCAGGGCTATAGGTATCAGCGTATACATGAACTCCCGGGCTATTTCCAGGGCGCCGAGCCGCCCCCCGACCATTCTGGACGCCAAGCCAGAGAAGAGAAGGTAGACCAGGAAGAAAGCGCATGGGAACAGCAGAAGCCCCAGCGTGTCGGCGATGACAACCCCGTTAAGGACCTCCGTGTCCATAATGCCAATGAACCGTTCCAAGGAGAACAAGCGGACATCGGACCAGGCCGGCGTGGCGCTGAACCCGTCGTAGGTGACTGTGGCTAGAAGCAGCACGACCATGACAAGCATGTCGTTTGCGGAAGTCGCCCAGCGGCCCAGGCCGACACCGAAGGGTCGTATGTTCAGCTCACGGTCGGTTACGACAGGCACAGCGTCCAGAACGACCGCTTGGGTGGCCCCTTCCGCCACGTCGATAAGGGGTTGACCCAGCAGCTCGAAACATTCGTAGCAGTTCACACACTCATCATCGGGTCCCCGGCATTCGTTGGTGCACTCGTCGCAGACCGTCGGGTCGTTGACCCGGACCTCTGTGGGCGCAAACTTCGCAAGAAGGGAGAAGACCACCGAAAAGGCCTCGCCGTGGCGGAGCCACTGCCGCTTGCCGTATAGATGCATGCCCCCCAGGGTAATCACGGTGTAAGCAATCGCCATGACGCCGATGTGGTTGGGCATGCTGGAATATACGTAGGAGTTTTCAATCCACGAGAACAACAAGAACAGGGCTACTGCGGGCCATACCCCGATACCCTCCGGCATCTCCCTCCCCAGAGACAGAGAACGTCCAGGACGAAACTGGGAATACACCCACTCGGCTCCCTCGTAGAGGTTCTGCCAGGGATTGGCTATGGCCCATACGTTGCCCAGCAGGGCCACGACAAACCCCATTCCCACCCACCAGATTATCCAGACGAAGGTGGGAGCCCAGTTCAGATGGGATATGTTGGAGCCAAACAGCCCGGCGGCTATGACCAGCCCCAGCAGGAAGACCGACGCCGCCTTGATGGCAAACACCGTCAAGGGGTTCATCAGCGCCAGCCTCAACAACGGGGAGCTGAACAGGTTGTGTCTCCAGTAGTCGACCCTACCTCCGGCGTCGCCTTTGACGAACATGGACGCCACGACAAAGGAAAGGGTGACCGCAGCTCCGGCTCCAACCATAAAGTAGCCCAAGGGCACGGGCAGGTCGTACCGCTGCCCAAAGCCGTGAGCGTAGACCGGGCCGGCCGCCAGCGCCGCCAGCAGCGCCGCCAGGGGCAGCAGGAACTTGGGACGCTGAATCATGCCCGCCCTTCCGCGCAAGAACCGAAGTGTCCGACCATGCCCACTGTCGGCAAGGCTTGCGTATTGGTTCTCTCTACTGACGTAAACATTGGATTACTCGAAAGTCTTAATATAGTTGATTACGTGCCAGATTTCCTCGTCGGTGAGTTGCTCACCCAAAGGAGCCATAGACGTTCCAGGAATGCCGTCATGTATGAAACGGAACAGGTCGCCCTCGGGATGGTGAGGAACATGAACGACCAAGTCTGCCGGCGGAGGGTCCAACCCCGCCGCTCCTGGCCCGTTCCCTCTGCCAGCAGCCCCGTGGCAAATCTGGCAGTTGGCCTCGTAGGTCTGGAGACCCACTTCCAGAGACTCCGGGTTGGGAGGGAATGGGTTGCGCAGCGTCCCCTCATCTCCAGGCTGCCCGAACTGGGTTGTCGCCATGAGAGCGAGCCCCGCACAGGCAGCCGCAATACCCGGCCACATGGTAGCCTTGCCCCACCGGGTGTACCAACCTCCCAACGGGATTCCGACGCCGAGGAACAGCGCTCCCAGCAACGCCAACTCCACTCCCCACAGGAGCTTTCCGGTCTCGGGGGCGGGCGATATGGCCGAACTGCTCCCGACTCCGGCGGAGGTGGTCTCGAAGCGGAAGGCGGTGCGAGCGTCGAAAGCGTCGGGTCGCCGGACCACAACTTCTGCCTGCCAGGGCCCGGCTATGCTTAGGAGGACTTCTTCCACGGCGTAGTCGCCGCCCCCCAAGGAGCCGGCTGTAGCTCTGGTCTCTCCCAGATCAGCGTCCAGGTACGTCAAGCGTACGCTCACGTCCGACGCATTGTCGATGGGAACGCCGAGCCTGTCCTCCAACGACACGAGAACCCTGTTGGGTCCTACTCGGCCCGGCTCCACCTCCAGAACGATGTCGGCGCCTTCGGCTGTGTCTCGGAATGTCAACTTGTTCTCTTGCCCGACTCCTTCACGGGAGGCGACCTGCCTGGCAGGCTCAAGGCTTGCCAGCATGGCAACGGCGGCCAACACTACCACCGCTAAGACAACTTCCCCGGCGACAAGCTTCTTCAGCCACCTGCGGGCACTGTCGTCCACAGCCAAGCGCGGCCTGATCCACAGCAGGTTGACCGCCCCCAGAGCGAGTAGGGGGACAATAAGGGCCAGCTTGGAAACCAGCGTCAGTCCATAGGGAGTATTCGTCGCGGCCAACACCGTAACCTGAGCCCAACCGCTATAGATGCCTGTGACGACCAACACGCCCACACTCAAGATCGCCAACGTCGAAAACCGGGGAGCGAGAGCCGAGAGAAAGGCTCCCCTATCATCAGGATCAAGTCCCCCGATTAGGAGGGGCGCTCCCAAAGCAAAGTGGACGAGTCCTCCCACCCAGAACGCGGCGGCGAGCAGGTGAAGATAGTCGGAGAACAACGCTGGGGTCTCTATTCCGGCGGTGGCGGCGCCGTGGCTGCCCATGCTGTGAACGAACAACATGCCGCCGCCTATGGCCAACGCCGCAGCCAGTAGATATCGACGCAGGCGGTCGACCTTGTCCTCCCCGCTACCCCACGAAAACAGGAGAACCGGGACAAGCGCCACTCCGACGGCTGCCAGCAGCCCAACCCTCCAGAGCCACAAGCGTCCCCATTCGGTGTCTGAGAGGGTGGCTCCCATCGACCCGCCAAGGGCCTCGGCCAGAGAGATGTCGTGCACGGCCTGGGTCTGAATGACCAGCTGGCCGACAGAACCGACCAGACATAGCCCGACAGCCACCAGAATGAGCTTGAGCGATCGGGAACCCATGCGGCTCCGCTGGCCGACCAAAGCAGGCCGAACGTCGGACCCCGAAAGGACCGGCCTCCACACCATCAACTCGAAGGCAAGCCCACCTACGATGGACAGGGAGGTCAGGAGAATAAGCCATCTGAACACAGGCTCCCAGGGAGACTGGACAAGGGGCTGGTTGGGAACGTCAACCGGCGCCCCCGATATGGGTTCTCCCACTGAGAACACGAATGAACCGCGGACTCTGTGGCCGTCCACGGTGGAGACATTCGTCCAGGCCACCGTGTATGTGCCGTCTGGCAAAGGCTCTAGTGTGACCGAGACGGCTGTGGGGTCGTTCCTGTCCACTATGCTGTCATCCCGATCCACGCGGGCGCCTGCGATATCCAAGACCTGGATTTCGCTGAACTTAGGTTCCACCGGTTCGGTGAACCAGACGACCACCTGATTCGGAGGGCTGTCGAGGGTCGAGTTGGGGGCCGGCACCGACCGAGCCAGATTGGCGTGGGCGTAAGCCTCCGCCGCCGGCCACGCGACGCCGACAAGCGACGCCGCGACGACTGCCAACACGACGAGGCCCATCCTGGCACGGGTTAGCTTCAACGTTCTGCCGGGTCCATTCTATTGACTGCCTTAACCGGCCTGGCGAGGAATCACCGGCGCTTCAGCGCCATTGCGACGCCTCCAACGCCTACCGCTATGCCCACGGCGCCCAGCACGATTCCCACGATGGCCAGAACCCCCGCAGACGAAGCGCTGTCGTCGGCGGAGATAGCGGCGTCCTGGGCCTGGGCTGCGGTGTTTTG
The DNA here is from genome assembly GCA_965224415.1 of Dehalococcoidia bacterium. GTDB lineage: Bacteria > Chloroflexota > Dehalococcoidia > Lucifugimonadales > JAGWBF01 > DAOUJI01. The sequence continues at coordinate 162,556 of CBDCZB010000005.1, forward strand.
GGCGCCTCTTACGGCTCCTTCGATTTCCCTCAGTTCAGGGAGCTTCACCGGGAACTGCAAGTCCACCGACGACCTCACGTCGTCGAAGTCTCCCCCCGCCCCTTTCGACACGAACGTCTCCTCCACCTGCTCATCGTCTATAGCGCCAAAGAAGCGGAACTCATAGACGCCCGGCGCCGTCGGAATAAGGTCTGCGACGTATTCCCCAGGTGCGTTGAACAAGGGTCGGACGTTCAACACCTTTGAAGCGTCGGTTGGGACGTGGGTGACTTCAACCTGGAGGGTCTTCTCGGCGCCCTCTACGGGGACCGCATCCGTCTGGTCATGGCTGGCTGTTAGAGCCGCAGCATTGTCACCACCCTCTTCATTATGGCCATCGTCGTCCCGCATATCGTCACTTTGGCCGTCGTCGTCACTCCCTTCTTCACTTTGGTCGTCGTCCTGCCCATGATCGTCATCTTGGCCGCCCTCTGGTCCATCCTCGCCTTTGTCCATGGACGTTCCCCCGCCGTCATGCCCGTTCCTTTCTTCCCCTGACGCTTCGGGGGCCTGTTTCGTAAGTTTGAGATAGACCCCGTTGACTTGACCTTCGTATGCGGGTTCATTCAAGAAACCGACTACCCATTGGACCTCGCCTTCCCGCTGTTCGTGGGCGAACGCCACTCCGGCAGCAAGAGCAAGGACCGCTGCGGCTGCGGCCAGCAGCATGCATCTGACTGTTGTTATAAACTTCATTAGGTTGCCCTCTCAATGATTGGGCCTCTATTGAGACCGTTGGCTATGTTTGTGTGACCGTGCCCTACCGACCGGCGCGGCCCTGTTTCCTCCTGCCTTTCTTTCTCACCAAGCCCGTCAGCCAGACCGCCAGGGCCAGGAACGCTATTCCCAGCGCGGCGATGAACGCCAGGCTGAACCCGGAGCCTTCCGTGACTTCGATGGGCAGGCTGACGGACTCACGCCCCAGCCCTCCGTCCAAGACGAGCGTCAGCGTCCAAGTCCCCACAGCGTCCAGGGGAATGTCAACCTCATAGAACTGGGGAGTCGTCCGGGTGTTCAAGGCAGGCCGCGGCCCGTAGTCCGTAGCTCCCTCAGGTCCTACGACTGCCGTCTGAACTTGGGCGTCCGTGATGCTGTTCCCGCTGTCCCGGTCCCTGACCAGGATACTCAGGTGGAGATTGCCCACTTTAGGGGCGCCGGGAAGAATGCCCACCTCGATTTCATACGGACCCACTTGCCTGTTCTTGACAATGGCGACGGCGGCCCCGTTGCCGTGGACTAAAGTGGGCCATAAGGCCAACGCCAGTACGGCAAAGGCTGCAACGGACAACGACCAGGTTGCTGGCCCGCGACGGTGTGCGGGGGTAAGGCCCAAGCGAGTCTCCCTCTAGCCGATTTGGTCCCGGAGAGAAAGAATTACGATGGGAGCCAAACCGGAGGGGGCCGCAGAAGAGGCGGAACAGGAAGTGAACGTAGGCGGGCGTTGGCCAGCTGGCTCACACCCGTGGTGAGCGCGTTAGGCATGACCAGCGGCAAGCACAAGACCATGGCGAGCCCCAAGGTCACCATTACCCAGAATGAAGCGCTCGCCTTGGTGGACGTGATGGAGACCGCACCCTGCGCCGCCCCATCGGGACTATGGCTGTGCGACCCGGCCCCGGGTTCGTGGTTGTGCTGGGCTACCGCACCGGGGTCCAAATAGATGTGGCCGTGCCAGGGAATCTTTTCGGCGTAGTGGTGGTCGAATATGGCCGCCGAAAGGCCCACCCACAACGCAAACAGCAGCGAGAGTGAGGCCAGCGGATAGAGGCATCTGTGCAACACTATGCTCTACATGCTACTAACCTAGCTCGCTAGAGGTCAAGCAGCCTCATCTATCATGCCCCAAGGAAAGTGCAAAACTCCCTCAGAACCCGAAGCTCGCTAGTTCCCCCTCAGAGACCCTGTAGTTGACGCGAGCCTAGAGTCCCTGTAAGGTAGCGCCACTCTACCACGAGTTCGATTCCCATAATGTTACCCATGGGCAAGGAATGGTCCTATGCGCCCTCTTGCGGCTTGCATAGGGAGCCAGCTACTTATGGCAAAGAAGCCAATTCCTTGCCCGTGGGGGTGCCCATGTTACTGATTGGAAAACCATATTATGTACGTTGGCAGTATCTTCGTTCGTGTCGTTCTCGTGTTATCCTTGGGCTTGCTTATCGCCGGATGCGGCTCAACGTCCTCGTCCCCAGAGGCTAGGCCCACCTATACGTTATACCCGACGTACACCCCGGCTCCAACCCAGGAAACGGCTCCGACCTATACACCATACCCGACGTACATCCTGGTTCCAAAGGCGACTCCGTACCCTACTTACACATTAGCTCCGACGTATACCCCGGAGCCAACGCACACGCCGTATCCGACCGCCACGCCGAGACCAACATATACGCCGTTTCCAACTCCCAGACCGACGTTATGGCCAACACCTACTAGATTCCCTACACTCACCCCAACTCCACGGCCTACGCCGACACCCCGGCCTACCGCCACACGTGTGCCCACACCCACACCAGTCATTCCAGCCACAGTAGCTGACCTCGTTAGTCGGGTGGCAGCAAGCGTGGTCCAAGTCAGAGTGGGCTCCGGTTCAGGGTCAGGATTCATCTTTGAGACGAGGGGCAACACCGGGTTCATCGCAACTAATCATCATGTCATCGAAAACGCTGGGTCCGGGTCCATCCTGGTGCAACTGGGGGATTTCAGCACCTATAAGGCATTGACGATGGGGGCGGATACCGACAGAGATATAGCTGTACTGTCCATCTGTTGCCATGACGATTTCGCCGCCTTAAGCTGGGAGAATCAACAGCCAGACACAGGCGCACAGGTTGTGGCTGTTGGTTTTCCGAGGTCGACGATCGTCACGACAGTGGGCGAAGTGCTTGAACCCGATGCTCTGTCCAGACGGCATGGATTGGTCCGCCACAGTGCTGCACTAAACCCAGGCAATAGCGGAGGCCCGCTGTTTAGCAGTTCCGGAAAGGTCGTGGGCGTAAATGTGGCGAGGACGGTGTCTGGGCAAATAGTCTATCTAGCCGTTCCATATTCATCGATTGCGGACCAACTGGACGAGTGGACCAACCGCTTGATCATTACACCTGACCCAACGGCGGAATCCCCGTCGAGCAAGAGCTATCCGATAGTTAGAGCGGGGGACAGCTCCTATACTGTTCATGAAGTCCTGGATCCAGCTCCCTTCAGTCGGTTCAATGAACCGGATGACGGCAATAGGCTGGTGGCGGTCGATGTAACACAGGTAGGACACGTCGATGGCGCCTACTACAATGCACTTAACTTCTCAGTGCAGGACTTTGATGGCTATGTCTACTCAAGAGGCTCTAACCAAGCCGATATATCCCCAAGATTCAGTGCTGGCGAACTCAATGTCGGCCAAAAGATACGGGGATGGGTTACCTTTGAAGTGCCCGAATCAGCCGTCCTCATTTCAGTAATGGTTGAAAGCCGAACCTTCGGACCGAACGTCGTCATTGCGGACCTAACGAGGCCCAGATGATCATGTTCCTTCGTGATAGAATGGCGGTCTAAAACCACAATAACCCCCTGGCCGCACGGCGCAGAGTTATCGTAGGGTCACAGGCATCCCTATGACACGACTGCGGTTGAGCTTTGTCAAGGGCCTCGGGGAGGAGAGGCTCTTATGCACTCCGTCTTCTTTGGGACCCCTAAGCAAGTACAAGCGCAACTTCTGTTGGCCATTTAGCGTTCGCTGACCGAATATCAACTGTGCTTGGCCGACTTGGAGACTGCCATGGTCCGGTCTGATCTGAGGCGGATCTTGAAGATGCTAGGCAATGCCGCGGTTGACGAGAGCCGCAGCCCCAACTGGTAACTGCCATCAGCAGTCTCACCTTCCCGCTCTGCTCTTGTTGACACCCTGCCGGAACTCGTGATAGCCTATGCAGCAATGGTTATCATCAGGTTCGGCGACGACCTCTTCCACCTGTGTACCGGTCCCTAACAGGGACAGGCCGCACCGGTATACCTACGCAACCAAGCCTGCGCCCGCTGAGTAAACTCCAGCGGGCGCAGTTTTTTGTGCAAGAAAGAAGCGATGAATACCTGGAAATTGGACGAAACGACGCTTAAACGGTTCGAAGACGACCTGTTCTGCCTTTGTACCTCGCCCCTAGCACAGGGGCCCCGGTAAGACCTTCTACACTAAACACAGAACAGGACCGTTAAGCATATGCACTCACGAGCCCATACAGCAGAGATGATCCGGGGACTAACCGGCAAATTGCTGCCCAGTTCCCCTGACTACCCGCACCAGCACGTTTTCAGTACGGAGTTGAGTCCCGCACCGGACGACCCCGGGGAGGCGCGCATCCTGGACCTGTGCGACGGAAGGCACGTTGACGACCTTAAAGAGGCCGTATTCCGCCAGTTGGCGTCCAGCGGTTCAGGAGCGGACATAGGGTTGTGGAAGACTGCCTTCGAAAAGGAGTTGAGCGCGACCCTGGGCAGTCTGGCGAGCAGAGGATACATACGGTTCGAATAACTTCCCGTCCCTGCCGCTCACCTAGTTGCGCAGCTCGTCTATAAAGGGCAGTTCCGACAAGGGCCAGTAGATAAAGGCGACCTTGCCGACTATGTGTTCCAACTGGACGGGGCCCCAGTCCTTCGAGTCGTTGCTGCTGCCCCGGTTGTCGCCCAACACAAAGAACTCGCCGTCCCTCAGAGTGATTGACTGCGATTCCTGGTACTGCCGAAATTCGCTGCCCAAATCATATGACTCTTCAAGCTCGACTCCGTTGATGTAGACCGCCCCGGAACGTATCTCCACAGTCTCCCCGGGAAGACCGATAACCCGCTTCACGAAGTCTTTCGGGGGCCTGACAGGGGCGTGGAACACAATGACATCCCCCCTTTCAGGCGGCCCGGTGAGAGGAAGATGGCTCTTCTTTTCTTCGGCGTCCCAGAACGGGACCAGGTCCGAGAGCCGGCGCATGTCCACGCGGATGAAGGAGATCTTGTTCACCATCACGTACTCTCCCCCACTCAACTCGGGCCTCATGCTGGAGCCTTCCACCTTGAAGTTCTCAATCGAGCCTTGAATGAGGAAAAAGATGAGCAGCGCCAGTACGACAGCCTCGAAGAGTTCACGGAAAACGTGGGTCATAGCAGTGTTGGTGGGTTATAGAACGGAACAAGTGTCAGGTCCATTGTAGCAAGAAAAGCGCTCCGAATGGCTATCCTGGGGGGCGAGACTCCGGCAGTGTGCCACGGCGTAAAACGGCAGACGGGACCGCTAAACCCTTCTTGTTTCACCAATCATTCGGCGACTATCGTGACCGTCCCATGTCCCCTAAAGACTGTCGCGACAGGGATCAATGGACCCGGGGTGGCATGAGCAGATTCCTTGACATTAGACTTGGGGCAGCCGTAGGATACCCCATCCTGCCAAGAATCCCACGGTCTTGGACAAGAATGCCAGTCCGTGGTCGACCTCCCAAAACCGGCGCTAGTACTGAACCAAATCAGGATTGGCAGGGATAGAGGCGATGGAGTTTGCGTCTGGCGTCTTGGGCAGTGAACCGCCAGTTAATGGTAGCTCCTATCGCGTTCCGCTCTGACACGCAGGCGCTGACGGCTCTTTCCAGGCTGTCCTCATCTCCGTTGCGTCCGCGCAGGCAGGCCCGGGCCAGCACGCTGAACTCGATCTCCGCCATATTCAGCCAGCTTCCGTGCTTGGGAGTGTGGTGCAACTCCAGCCGCTTGGCGATGCGCCGGGCCTCGGCCGCCGGGAAAGTCTCGTAAAGCGAGGCCATCCGATGCGTGTTCAGATTGTCGAGAACCAGCCGAATCACCGGGACATCGGGGTAGGCCTCATCCACCAGCCACCGCATCTGCTGAGCGAAGTCCTGCATGGTGCGTTGCCGGGTTATCGCCACGTGGCGCCAGCCCCGGCGAGGCTCACAGGTGAGGAACAGGTTGCGCGTCCCTCCCCGCTGGTATTCGTAGTCCTCACGCCTCGGCCTCCCAGGCTTTGCCGGCAGCGGTTCCCTCACGTCGGCCAGCAACTGGGTGGAGGTCTCGTCAAAGCAGACCACCGGCCTCTGCGGATCGTAGGGCTCGGCGTAGAGATCCAGCACGTCCTCCATGGCCGCCACGAACTCTCCACCTACCTTGGGGATGCACCATTGTTTCTTGAGCCACGGCTTGAGCGTGTTTTTTTTAGCCGCAGGCGGACCGTCTCGGGAGATAAAGACTCCACCAATCCCAACTCCACCACCTTGCCCGCCAGGGCCCGCATGGTCCAGTGGTCATGACCGTCGGGCACCGGGCTGCAGGCCAAGGCTATCAGGTGGGCCTCCACCCTTTCATCCACCTTTCTGGGCCGGTTGACCTGGTTATGGTGCCTCAGCACCTCGTCCAGTCCTTCCTCGGCATACCGCCGCTTGGTGCGGAACACGGTCCGCTCCGACACGTCCAGTGCGGTGGCCACCTGGGGGGCGGTCCAGCCCTCATCTATCTTGATCAGGATGCGGGCCCGGGTAATCGCCTGTGCGGAACTCCTCCCAGCCCTGATCATCTTCCTGAGCCGTCCCTTTTCCTGTGTTGCCAGCCGGACTCCGTACTTCTCCTGCACCATGACCACCTCACATCCCACAACCCTTCGTCTATCCCCAAGGTAGCATCCTGTCTGGGCTCACGTACTAACTGACAATGCCAGATTGGCCGAATACTAGTGTAGGCGGTGGAAGGTGGCAAACCTTACCCCGGTCCGAAGGAAGGCGGCGCAGGCCCACCGGGGTCTGCGCATCGCGCGCATGATGGCCAAGGCGCTGGTCTCTACCCGCCATCCCATATTGGTGCACTTGGTGGCAACTCGGCGCTGCAATCTGTCCTGCGCCTACTGCAACGAATACGACCAGGTCTCACAGCCCGTACCGCTGGACACTCTCGTCCAGCGCGTTGATCATCTCGCTTCCCTGGGGACTTCGATCATTACCCTCACCGGAGGCGAGCCGTTGCTTCATCCGGACCTGGATGGGGTGGTCGCACGTATCCGCCAGCATGGCATTATTGCCACGGTAATAACCAACGGTTATCCCCTTACGAAACAGCGGATCGAGCGCTTAAATTCGGCCGGGCTGGACTACCTTCAGATTTCCATCGACAACGTCAAACCCGACGAGGTTTCGATGAAGAGCCTCAAGGTCTTGGACCAAAAGCTGGTCCTACTTTCCGAATACGCCGAGTTCGGCGTCAATGCCAACGCGGTAATTGGGACCGGGGTACCCGAGCCGGAAGGAGCCTTGACGGTAGCTAGCCGCGCACGGGAGCTGGGCTTCAATGCCTCTTTGGGCATTCTCCACGACGGCAAGGGTCGTATGAAGCCGCTCAGCGAGCGGGAGCGGCTAGTATACAACGAGATCAAGAAGACGGGGGGCAGGGGCTTTACTCTGGTCGATTCGTTCCAAGAAAACCTCGCCAGGGGCAAGCCGAATCACTGGAAGTGTCGTGCAGGCTCCCGCTACTTCTACGTCGATGAATTCGGTCTGGTGCACTGGTGCTCCCAACAGAAGGGCTATCCCGCCGTGTCCCTCGACAGCTACACCCATTCGGACATGCGGCGAGAATATCTATCTGAGAAGGCATGCGCCCCTTACTGCACGCTTCAGTGTGTACACCGGTCGTCGATGATGGACGGCTGGCGCCATCCCCAGACCCCGCTGAAAGCTTCCCCCGCCCGGGGAAAGGCCAAAGAAGGCCCAGGGGCATAAAAAGACGGCTGGACGCAGGGGCCCCATTCAACTTCGAGTGCTCTAGATAGGGGTTGTAGTCAGGTGCACCAGTCATTACGGATTAGGCTTGACAAAGCTCCCGTCGGACTGCACCGCCAGTCCGTTATAGACTTGGCCCACAGGATGCGGCGCAGCCCGACGGTATGGGTCCTAGCAGCCACGCTAGTCCCGGCCCTGATTTTCACTCCCATCACCAGGTTCCTATACCCCGAGTGGTGGCAACTGATGGGCTACTTCTGGTACTCCGTCCCATCCAGCAGCTTCGTCTATCTGCCCCATGAACCGGCGGTAATCTACGCAGGCGCTATTTACAATCTCGAAGTAGTCGCAGTAACGGGCGGGCTCGCCGCCGTCGTGGCTGCTATTACCGACTATTACGTAGTGAGAAGGGTATTCGAGTTTGAGCGGATCGCTCCGCTAAAGGAGACGACTCTCTACAAGAGGGCCGTGCGCTGGTTCAATTGGGCGCCATGGCCTACCCTCGTCGCCGTCTCCTTCAGCCCAATCCCCTTCTATCCCTTACGGATTCTCGCCCCAAGCTCCGGCTACCCTCTGTGGAAGTACGTCTCAGGATATGTCGCAGGCCGTGTGCCTCGGTACTATCTTCTCGCGATGGGAGGGGCGTGGATGCCCGTGCCCAACGAATACATCTTGTTGATGCTGGTCGGTCTCATCGTCATTCCCCTGGGTTGGGCGTTCTGGATGCGGCGCAGGGTCAGGACGAACATCACAGAGGAGGCAGCGCCTCACGGAGGTTCGCCCTGAGCGATGCTCCAACGGCATCGACAGGCCGCATAGACGGGCATGGAGCGCGCCTTCGACACTCCCAGTCCGAATGAAGAGGCAGGAAGGCAGCAGCAGCGCCTAGACGATTCTGTCGACGGGCATATTCACCCACGAGCTCATCTCGTGAGGCATGGTGACAGGGTCGGCACGGGTCACGTAGTTGGAAGTAAGCTGGTCGACGGAAGTGACTCCGAGAAGCCCCATCGCACTGATAATCTCGTCCTCGAGAATCTCCAGCACCCGCCGCACTCCGGCGCTGCCGTTGGCGGCGAGGCCCCAAGACTGGAGCTTTCCTATAGCCACAGCCTTGGCCCCCAAGGCGACGGCCTTCAAAACGTCGCTGCCCCTCTGGACCCCGCCATCGATTACAACGTCAGCCTTGCCGTCCACCGCTTCCATTACCTCCGGAAGCACGTCCATAGTGCCTTGGGCATGGTCCAACTGACGGCCGCCGTGATTCGACACCCACACCACGTCCACGCCGTGGTCTACGGCAATGCGCGCGTCTTCGGCGGTGGCGATGCCTTTAAGCATGAAGGGCATGTCCACAATGTTCCTTATCTTGTCCACGGTGTCCCAGGTGACGGCGGCTGCCCAAGACCTGTCGACAGGCACCTCCGGCCTGCTCCGCTGCTCCCAGCGGGCGAGCATCGGCCGTTCTCTGCGGCTGTAGGAAGCAGTGTCCACGGTGAGGCAGAAGGCTTTATACCCCGCCTGCTTTACACGGGCAATCATGTCTTCGATAAAGCTCCAGTCCCCGTATACGTATAGCTGAAATATCTTGTCGTTGTCCGCCGCCGCAGCGATTTCCTCCAGGCCGGGTCTGGTAACCGAGCTGACCACGTGGATGGTCCCGAACTCCGCCGCCCCTCTGGTTGACGCGGCGCCGCCCTCAGGGTCAAAGGTCTGCATCGAACCGATAGGGGCCAGCATCACGGGGATGCGCATCTTGTGCCCCAAGAAAGTAGTGGATGCGTCGATGGAGGATATGTCCACCAGCACCCTGGGCCTGAAGGCCCACCGGTCGAAAGCCAAGCGGTTGCGTCTGAGGGTGGTCTCCGACTCCGAGCCTCCCACCAGATAGCCCCAGGCTCCCCGTTCGAGATTGCGGTGTGCCTGCTGGATGATTTCCTCGGTGGTCACAAATTCAGGGATCAATGCCTTCCTCCTTTAACGATGCGGTCTTGGATTTGGTAAGTCCGATTCCTAAAGTCAGGCGTTTCGCGGGCTGCCCCAACGTTCATCGAAAACCACTTCGCTCAATGGCCTGCGGGTCGTAGGCCCATACCGGGAGCCCTCGGCGGGGTAGCCAATGGGCAGCAAAGCCGCCGTCTCAACGTCCTCGGGTATGCCCAGCAGCTCCTTGACTTCGTCCTCGTGCTGTTTGTGGTTCGTGGTCAGCAGGCTGGCCAACCCCAGGCCCCTGGCGGCCAGCAGGATGTTCTGCACCGCCGGATATATGGAGGCGCCCAGCCCAATGCCTACAGGAGCGCTGTAACGCTGGATGCAGCACAGAATGAACACCGGCGCCTCTTGGAGATGTTCCCGGAAATGCTGTGCGCCGCGGTGGACTCTGCGCTGCTGTGGAGTCATCTCCCCGGTGGTCAGCGACCCCGGCCCCATACGATATATGTCCCCCAGCTTGTTCCGAGTCTCCTCGTCTTTGATGACGACGAACCTCCACATCTGCCTGGCCCCGCCCGTGGGAGCTTTGACCCCCGCCTCCAGAAGCCGGTTGATAAGCTCGTCGGGCACGGGGTCCGGCTTGATGTAGCGGATAGCCCTTTGGGTGTATATGGCCTCGAACAGCCCAATCTCATCCGTCATGGCTGGCTCCTCCCTCCAACGTCAACGCCGCCCCATGATATTACCGCCTGCCGTCCCGTCCGTACAGTGATGGGCGGCAAGCCCATTCCCGGACGGGTCGCCGGATATGGTATGTTATGCCCGTAGGGGCGACCGGCGGTCGCCCTTACGGGCGAGGGCGGACATACACGATATCACTTTGGCGGAGGCAACCGATGGCATTGGTTAGATGCGTGACGGAAATGGGAATGGGCGTGGATGTGCGCGGGGGGGACTACACCAAGGCGGCGCAACGGGCCGTGTTCGACGCCATACACCACAGCAGCCTGGGGTTCCAGAGGCTCATAGGAAAGACTGCTGATGACATGGAGACGGAAGTGGTCATCGGGGCGCCCAACCCGGAAGCCGTGGACACCAACGAGGTCCTGTCTGTACTGCCCCACGGCGGAGGGACCTGCAAAGCCGTCGTGGGAGGCCTAGAAGTCCCCAACGACGAGGGCACGGACAGCACCCTCATAGTCAACGCCATAGTGATTGTCAGATACGACGACGGGGCTTAGCGGCTCCGTCCCCACTCGTTCCTCCCATTACGTGGGAGGAACGATGACGTCGCAGACAGGGCCGACGGCGCGGCTGAGTCTCTGGTCAAGGGTCAGCAACGGGCAGTCCAAGGCCTCTGCGAGCGCCACGTACCAAGCGTGGTAACTGGTCAGGTTGCCACGCAGGTCCCATACCCGACGGGCATAAGGGGCGTATGGAAACAATTCCAGGTCAAGCTGGAGCAACCTTTCGTGGGCGGTAGTGGCTGACAGTCGTGACAACCGCCCAGCCAATTCCATCCTTCGAAGTGCGTTGCCGGCCTCAGCAAAAATCATAGCGGGGCCACACAATGTACCTTCCGACATCCTTGACGCCGACCAAGTTCCTTCCGGTCCCGAGTCAACGAGGGCAGCAACCAAGACAGATGCGTCTATGACCGTCGTCACTTACGGTCGGCGTGGATGGCTTCCAGGATCACTGAGGGCGGGATGCGTGTTCCTGACGCTTCCTTATCTGCCCGGACTTGTTCGAGCCACTCGCTGACGGACGGCCGCGATGCGATGCGCTCCAACTCGCCACGGAGGAATTCCTGCATGGACTGGCGTTGCCGCGCGGCTCTGAGGGCAAGCGCGTCGCGCACTTCTTCTGGGACGCCCCGTATTGTTATCTGTACCGCCATGACAGCATTATGCAAGCATCATATATAAAAGACTAATCCTCCCCATCAACAGTTAGGGCATCGAGGCGATTACGGATGGACTGCGTAGCCTCCGCGTAGGGTGTGTCGGGGTTGAAGCGCAAAGGCTGGCCGAAAGTGACTTCAATCACGCCACGCCGGGGATAGCGCGCTCCCATCGGCATAACGTCCTCCGTGCCCTTGATCCGCACCGGCACAACGGGCCGCCCCGTCTGCACGGCCAGCATTCCAATGCCTGACTTGAACTCCAACAATGCGCCGGTCTCAGAACGCCTGCCCTCCGGGAAGTAGAGGACCGACCACCCGGCGTCAACCAGTCCCTTGCAATACTTCATGCTTTGATGGACTTGGCCGGACTGGGCCAACGGGAACGCGTTGCTAAGCAACATGGCCAGAACCCGCTGCACACGTCCTCGTTCGTCCAATACACCGTCTGCTGCAGCAGTGACCAAGCGTAACCGCCATCGCCAGGGGAGGGAAACCAATATCGCCGGGTTGTCCAACAAGCTGAGGTGATTAGCGGCAAATAGGACCGGGCCGTCCAGTCCGCGCAGATGCTCAAGACCACGAACCCGGTAGACGGACAGGAGCCGGATCAGCGGACCCCATACCATAAAGAGCACCGCTCGAACGGCGACGGAGAGCTTCATCAAGGGCCACCTACCGCCCCTGAAAGCCTCCCCCGGCGAGCGGGTTCCCTCCGCTATCGCAATCAAGTCGGAGACTGTTGTGTCCTCATCTACCCAATGGCTGTCTACGTCCAGCCCCAACTCCGTCTCCATGGCCGTGAGCAGTTCCACAATGGCCAGAGAGTCTAGGTGGAGGTCGCGGCCCAGCCGCATCGACGGCTCTAACCCGTCCGCCGGGCGGCCGAGGCGCTCAGCCAGGAACTTCAGTGGATCGGAGGCGCGTACGTTCATCTCAGACGCTGGGCTGGAGCCGCCGAATCCGTCAGACTCCCGCTCCACAGCCGACATGATGCTTCAACCGGACAGACTATGGGGTGCGGGCAGGCCACACCGGGTCATGGGAGCCCAGGACCGGCGCTGGCCTGGACCAGTGGGGCTGGGTCTCGGAAAGCTGCACCACAGGGGCCAGATGCCTCAGCCTGCCCGATGCAACATCGCTAAACGTTGTCCAGTTGTCCAGTTCCTCAGGAGTAAAGTCCGTGGGCACGTCCTGGAGTTCCGCCTCAGGCGTTTGGCCCAGGTCCACCAGCCATCGGCCAGTCTGGGCCAGAGAAATGCGGACCAGCCAACTTCCCCCTTCGCGGACCCGACGGGCCAAGGCTACCAAGGCGCCGAAGGCCATGAGATAGCCGGTCAGATAGTCGATGGCCGAGACGGGATAGAACTGAGGCCCCGGCTCGGCGCCTGGGAACAGCTCTCCCTGGCGGTTGGATATGCCGCTCACCGTTTGCACCACCGTATCGAACCCGCGCCGTGAGGCCCAAGGTCCCACTCGCCCGAAAGCCGAAAGGGAGACATACACTATCCCTGGCCGCAGCTGGGCCAAGTCCTCGTGCGAGAGGCCTCGCCGGGCGAGAGTCCCCGGACGGTATCCCTGTGAGAAAACGTCGGCTTCCCGCACCAGCGCCTTCATGGTCTCCAGCTCCTTCTCCTCCCGCAGGTCCAGGTGGGTAGTGAGCTTACCATGACCGGTGTCCAGTTCCTGGGACGGGTTATAGGCTAGGTGCTTAGCAGTGATTTTCAACACGTCGGCGCCGTGTTCAGCCAGGGTGCGGGCACAGGTCGGACCCGCCAGCACCCTGGTGAGGTCCAAGACCCTCACCCCCGACAAAGGCCGTGCGCCCTCAGGCAAGGGTTCCGGCGGACTGTCGCCTATCTTCTCGATTTCCAGCAGGGGCAGGGAGGCGACGGCGGCTGAATGCGGATGCCTGGCCCACTCTTCCATAGAGCGCACCATTCCACCGGCGCCGTTTGCGGCGATGATGGCCTCCTCCAACTCCAATGCGTCCCAGCGGGCCACAGCTTGGCGCACCGCCTCCCGGTCGTCCTCGACTTCCAGCACTCCCAGGGCCGCGTCGCGGTGGTTGGGGAAATTACAGTGGAGGTAGCTCCAGCGGCCGTTCATGGCTGGATACACGCCCATAATCGAGTTGCGTTCGTTGTCCACGGGTGCGCCGCCCATGCTCATGTACTTGTTGCTGCGCAACGAGGCCGTAGTCCGGCGGACGTTTACTCCGACCTGTTGGCTGCGCCCCGTCCGCAGTTCCCAAAGGTCTGATACTGCAAGCCCGACGGCGGACAAGCTGGCTGCGGCAGCCTCGCCGATGCGGAAGGGCGTCGGGAGGATCGGGTCGGCGGCGCCGGAAATCTCCACCTCGGCGGCGCGCCGCGGGTCCCAACCCGGAATTGCTAGAAGCCTGGATAGAGTTTCGTCAATCACTCTTGAAATTGCTCCTTATTCGATTCGGCTTCCAAACTATATCACAGGCCAAGGACGGCGATGGTCGATAGAAGCGATGGTCCAATGCCTCCGGAATCTGGAGGGTCGTTTCAGCTATTGCAAGATGCTCACGTATGCTTCTTCCAACGTCGGCTCCCGCAAGACCTGGCTCTCAATCGCATCAGAGCCGACTATCTCCTCAATTCGCTGCCTGACATCGGCTCCCGCTTCCACGAAAATGGCGAACTTCTGGAGGACGCCTTCAATGGACGTTTCCACCCGACGCACACTGTCAACTCCGGACAATTCCTCCGCCAAGCTAGCCCTGGTCCGGTTCACAACGATCTCGATGATTGCCACCCGGCTGAAGTTCCGCTTGATTTCGCCGGGAGTTCCGAGGGCAACCAGCCTGCCTTTGTCAATCAGACCGATGGTGTCGCACAGCATATCGGCTTCAAGCATGTAATGGGTTGTCAGAAAAATCGTCTTCCCCTGGCTGACAAGCTCAGGGATGTATTGGCGGAGCTCCTGCGCTCCGATGGGGTCCAGCCCGATGGTCGGCTCGTCCATGAAAATGACCTCGGGATCAGTTAGAAGCCCGCGTGCGATATGGAGCCTCTGCTTCATCCCTCGAGAATACTGCTCGACGGGCGTATCTCCGTCTCCTTTCAGTCCGACCCGTTCCAGCAGCTCGTTCGCGCGAGCTTCCGCTGTTTTCGGATTCAAGTGGTTCAATGCGCCGAAGTACCGGATGTTCTGTTTGCCGGTGAGCCTCCCATAGAGTCCACGGTCACCCCCAAGGATAAACCCGATGCGTTCCCGCACCTGCTTTGCTTGTTTGACCACGTCATATCCCAAGACCCTGGCGCTCCCGTGGGTCGGGGTCAGGAGGGTTGAGAGTATCCTGACGGTTGTGGTCTTGCCCGCCCCGTTAGGACCCAGAAGTCCGAACACTGAGGTCCTTGCAACCTGAATGGACAGGTTCACAAGGGCCTCCGTCTCCCGGCCTCGACCGATGATAGAGCCGGACCGGTACACCCGGCTCAGGTTTTCACATTCGACGGCGTAGTTGCTCATCGCAGCCATTTAACCTTCCAAAACAGATAGTTAGCTTAGATCGCACTCTCGTAGGCGCCGATTCGCTTGGCGTTGGCCTCCAGCAACCTGAACAGGACTCCCCCAGCCACCATATAGCATAGACCCAACACCAGTTCATAGAGAATATCGTCTTTGACGGCTCCCATTCCAGCGCCGCCGACCGATTCTCGAAGTCCGGAGAGGCCGTGGGTTAGGGGAAGGACGTGGCCGATCTCACCCAAGAGCCCGGGCAATTCGCTGGTGGGGATAATAACCCCAGTGAGGGTCAGGAGGATTCCGTGGGAGAATGTACTGAGGATGGCCCAATCCCAAAGGGCCATAGAAAAGTTGCCTAGGAACATAGCGAAGGACAAGCACGAGAACGTTACGAGCGCAAACAAAAGTACCAGCGCCGGCCAGTTCGCATGGGACAGGTCCAGGTTAAGCAGCAACCAACCAAAGAATAGGGAGATAGAGGCTGTGAAAATGCCATTGGGGTAATGCAACAGTCCTTTGCTCCAATAGCTCATCCACCTGTTCGAACGAGAGGCGTACAGCAGCGCCAACGTTCCGAAAGCGCGCTCATAGAAGAAGGACTGGATAATCCCTCCAGAGAGGATTACTGGGATCCCATAGGCTGCGGCGCCCAGTATGTAGGAGTCTTCAGATCCCGAGGCGCCGGAGAATCTACCTGTCAGCGTAAGCATTACGACCAGTATTACCGGAGCAATGAAGACGTTTGAGATGTAGGCAGGCCAGTTCAGCCATAAAAACAGACCTTTATAGGAGTAGTACGACTGGAGTGAAAGGTTCTTAAGCGCTGCCCCCATCTCAGAACCTGACCACACTAGTAGCCACTTAACCTTCCCGGACCATTGGTCTACAGACCGGTTTAAATTGCGCTTTCGTAGGTTCCGGTGCGCTTCGCATTGGCCTCTAACACCCTGAACAGGGCTCCCCCCGCCAGCATGTAGCATAGCCCCAATACCAGTTCGTAGAGAATATCGCCTCTGACGTCCCCCAACCCAGCCCCCGCAACTGATTCTCGAAGTCCGGAGAGCCCGTGGGTCAGAGGAAGGATGTGGCCAATCTCACCGAAGATCCCTGGCAATTCGCTGGTGGGAACAATCACCCCGGTAAGGCTCAAAAGTATTCCGTTGGCGCAGGTGAGTCCGATAAACCAGTCCCGGAAGGCAATGGAAAAGTTGCCGAGGAACATGGCGAAGGACAAGCACGAGAACGTTACGAGCGCAAACAAAAGTACCAGCGCCGGCCAGTTTGCCTGGGAAAGGTCCAGATTAAGCAGCAACCACCCGAAGAATATGGAGGTGGAGGCTGTGAGGATGCCGTTGGGGTAATGCAACAGCCCTTTGCTCCAATAGCTCATCAATCTGTTCGACCGAGAGGCGTAGATCATCGACAACGTTCCGAACGCGCGCTCGTAGAAGAAGGACTGGAGAATCCCTCCGCACAGAATGGCGGAAATCCCGTAGGTCGCAACGCCCAGGATGTAGGAGTCTCCAGACTCCGAGGCGCCGGCGAATTTACCCGTAAGAGTCAGCATCACCACCAGGATCACCGGAGCAATGAATACGTTCGAGATGTATGCAGGCCAGTTCAGCCACAAAAACAGACCCTTGTACGAGTAATACGCCTGGAGTGAAAGGTTCGTAAGCGCCGCTCCCATCTCAGAACCTGCCCACACTTCCGCTGCGCTTGAGGCTTTCTTCGACCTTGCGAAACATGAAATATGTAAAGGTCATAAAAGCCATCGACAACCCTATTGCGACTCCCCAGTCACCAACGATTCTCGCAGCCGATTCTCCCTCCCGGACTGAGCGTATTACGCCGTCCATCGCCCAGGAGGTCGGCAGAATATGGGCGACGACCTGGGCCTCACTAGACAGCTGGGAGATGGGATAGAGGAACCCACTGAGCGCAGTGCCCAAAGGCAACAAGGCATTAAAGAACCCTGGGCGTCCTTGCACCAGAACGAACAGCGGTGCGAATAGATACCCGACTGCCATGATGCTCCATGCGGCCACCGCCATTGAGACAACCAGGTGAACGGGGCGCTCTACTTCAATCAGGTCCCGAGAGATCAACAGCACAGTCATAAAGGCAATCAGAGCGCCAGGGATGGTCATCGCCAGGTGGGCCATAGATTTGACTAACATCACAATAGGCAGCGGGGTGCGCGACACCAGTGTATGGTCCACTGTTCCGGAATTGAATTCATTCGCCAGCGACCAGCCGGAAAGGAAGAAGGAGAATTGCCACATCGGCATCAGGACCACGCCTATTGAGATGTAGGCCAATGGTTCCGAGTCCACGCTCTGCGTTGCCATCCAGGTCACGACTGAGACCAGTGGCACAGCCACAACGGAGGACGAGACGAAGACTCCCCGGCTTACGACGATGCGGAGGTGGATGGCAAATATTGTGGGAAGTGCGTGAAGATAGCTCATTGCAAATGCTTGAAATCCAGAATTCTTGCGGCCGTCAATCCGTCAAGGGCCGGTAAGAGTCATGCTCCCCTGGTAAGACGGGTATCCGACAGTGGTGGTGGCTGCGAACCGGCGCCTCGAGAGACCCGGAGGCTAGGAGATTCCCTGGGCCTGCTTCCGGTAGTCATCCTGTGCACAGTTTGATTGACTTGGTGCGGTCGGCTAGAGCGGCGATGAATATCTCCGAGGAGGATATGGTTTCCCAGCCTCCGCTGTGATGCTCACCGATATAGGCCTCATCGAAGGCCAGGGCGTCCAGCCACTGGACCAACTCTAGGTCTCTCTGAAAGGCCACGGTGGGATTGTCGTTCAAGGGGTGGTAGGGCCCGAGGAAGATTCCGAATTTCATTCTTTCAGGAAGCGGCATTACGGCAGTCTCCTCTCCGATGGAGCGGTCCACCCCTGCGCGGCTGACAGCGGCGGACCGAGGCCATTATAGTGCACCGCTCTCCGGCCCCACAATCGAACCGACCGGTCCCGAACATTCCGGCTCACAGACCTTGCGGCGTGACTGCGGAGAACGCGGGTCAGGATGCCGTCGGAATCCCCATTAGCGGGGCATTCAAGCATCAAGTTATCTATACCCAGGCGGAAAGCTCGGGATATTCCGGATATCCCGGCAGGCTACGTCCCCTGGCGCCCCGCCCCACAACTCCTGTCAACGGGCGCCGAGCGCCATGCCATGAAGGGTTGGTTCTGTTAGAGTCGCACTGCTTGACGGTTGCCCCACGTGGGCGCAACCGGGCCGGGTATATGGAGAGCGGCAACCAACGAGTGCGGGCCGTTGACTAAGGCTCGTACACTCGGTAGATTGTGGAACAGACCGGCTGTGAACGCGTTTCTAACCATGGCCCCTTTTCGCGACTCCGAATAAGGAGGTTGGAACAATGGCGGGATATGTGATACCTGAAGTCCATGTAACGGACCCGGCTGTCTACGGTGAGTTTCTCGAGCGGGTGACATCGACGGTTGCGAATCACGGCAGGAAATTCATAGCGCGCTGCGGCGCCGTTGAAGTTATAGAAGGTGACTGGACGCCTCCGCGCATAGCAATACTGGAATTTGACAACGTTGAGCAGGCGAAGACGTGGCTGAAATCCCCGGAATACAGTGACCTCGATGAGATTCGGAGAAAGTCCTCCAACCTCAACATGATAGTCGTCGAAGGGCTGTAACTCGTCTCCACTGCATGGCATGTGCAGATCTGGTCCACAGGGGTTGACAGGCCCACGGAAGCCTGCAAAAATTGAGCGGCCCGAGAATTGAGTTGCTATGGGGCATGAGAAACGCTGATACTCAGTACCATGACCACTCCCATCACTTCACACCCGGACATCATGGCTGTCCTGGAAGACAAGGGCTACCGGCCTACCGCTCCGAGGCGCGCGATCATCGATATACTGGAGGAGAAACAAGAAGGCTTCACGGCCGAGGAAATCGGCAGTGAACTGCCCGGCGTGGGCAGGGCCACCATCTTCCGGACCATCAAGCTCCTCATGGAAGTAGGCGTGATCTGCAGGCTTAACCTCCTGGACGGAGCGCCCAAGTACAGCCTCTCTAGGGTTGGTCACCACCACCACACCGTCTGCGTCAAGTGCGGGAATGTCGGCGAGTTCCGAGCCACGATGGTTGAACGCATGATGAGAGCTCTAGGCAACAACATTCCCGGCGAAATCGTAGGACACCGCATCGAACTCTACGTCATTTGCGACAAGTGCATTAAGGACGAGGGAGCCTAAGAGAATCACATGGACACCCAAATCAATCGCTCCGTGCGCGTTATTGAGATTAAATATCAATAACTGAGCCGCCGTATACCGCAACTCGAAAGAATGTTGAATCGAATGAACCTTGAGCTCCGATGATACTAGGTACTAACAACGGCCTCTCGCGCCTGTGGAAGACCGCGCTCCTTGCGCTATCGCTGCTCTTAACACTGGCCGGATGCTCCGACAGCGCTGAGCCCATACAGACCGCCGCACCGGCTTCGGGCACGTCAAACCCGACGGCAATGGCTCCAATGGTCAGGGTGGTCGCGACAACCAACATTGTGGCGGACTGGGTCAAGAACATAGGCGGGAACCACGTGGAGGTCTTCAGCCTGGTCCCGACCGGCGTTGACCCGCACTCATTTCAACCAGGCGCCAAGGACGTCGCCAAAATCGCCGACGCCGACCTTGTATTGAGCGTCGGACTGGGGCTGGAAGAATCATGGCTCAAAGAGCTCGTGCGGAACGCTGTGCGTGACTCCTCGAACATCGTAGAGCTGGCCGAGGCAGTCGACCCCATAGAGTTCGCCGAGTCCCATGCTGAAGAGGTGAATCTCATTGAAGGACTGATCCACGTCGTCCACGAGGTGGAAGAGGGTGAAATCAGCCCGGAAGACGGTCTGGAGGAGATCAAAGAGTTGCTCCAAAGCGCCGTAAGTGAAGAGGAGAATGAGGACCACGGGGAGGAAGAGGAAGATGAGCTGCCGACTATGGTCCTCGCTATCATCCAAGAGGCGCAAGCCGACCGTATGGAGGCCGAGGAAGCAATAGAGGCCATTGAGGCTCTCACCGTGGATGGCGAGGATGAGCACAAGGGCCACTCCCACGGCATCGAAGACCCCCACTTCTGGTTCGACCCGATCCGCGTGAAGACAGCGGTCGACGATATCGCCTCTCGCCTGTCGGCGCTCGATCCGGACCGGGGCGACGCCTATAGAGCCAACGCCTCCGCATATAATGAGAAGCTGGACGATCTACACACCTGGACAGAGGAGCAAGTCAGCGCCATTCCCGAGAACCGCAGAGTGCTCATAACGTCCCACGACAGCCTGGGGTACTTTGCGAATCTCTACGGGTTCGAGGTTGTGGGAGTCGTTCTATCGATCACCACGGAAGTCGAGCCCTCTCCTGAGGACTTGGTGGACCTAGTTGAAGAGGCCGAAGAATACGGTGTCCCGGCTGTGTTCGGCGAGACAACTGTGAGCGAACGCCTGGCCAAAACTGTGGCGACTGAATCCGGCGCCGAGTTCGTCGCCCTCTACTCAGGATCCCTAGCCAGCGGAGACTCCCCAGCTGGGACCTACCTTGGCATGGTACGGACGAACGTGGATCGCATAGTGCAGGCGCTGAAATAAGGCGCCGACGCGGGAGGCGACGAATTGGCAAAAATGACTTTCGAACCGGGAATAAGCGTCGAGGACGTAACCGTGGTGCGCGGCGGGCACACTGCGCTGACCGACGTCACTTTCGAAGTGGGCCCGGCCACCCTAATGGGCGTCTTGGGCCCGAACGGCGCGGGGAAGAGCACACTGTTTGACGCCATTGCGGGAGTCTTGCCGATCACACATGGCGCTGTCACCCTGCGCGGGGAGGCGACTAAAAGAGGGGCTTTGGCGTACGTTCCCCAACGCGACAGCATCAACTGGGTATTCCCGGCCACCGTTCAGGATGTTGTGACTATGGGATGCTGCAACGTCGGACTGTTCCGGAGGCCCGGCAAGCGAGACCGGGAACTGGTCCGCCTCTGCCTCAAACGGGTCGGGTTGTGGGAGCAACGCTCGAACTTGATGACCGAGCTGTCCGGCGGACAGCGTCAGAGGGTCTTCATAGCCCGCGCATTGGCGCAAGAGGCCAGCGTTATTCTGTTGGACGAGGCGTTCAGCGGCGTCGACGTGGGCGCCCAGGAAGAAATCGTGAAGGTGCTCCAGTCACTGTGCGAAGAGGGCAGGATCGTGCTTCTGGCCACCCACGACCTTACGAACCTGGCCGAACGGTTCGACCAGGTGCTGTGCATCAACCACCACGTGTGCGCGTGCGGCCCTCCAGAACAAGCGTTTACGCCCGACGTGCTTGAAGAGCTGTACGGCTCACACGGAATTGAATTCGATCCCAATCACTTCCACTCTACGGGGAGCCCGTCATGATCGACTACATTGTCGGCCCATTCGAATATAGCTTCATGGTGAGGGCCCTGATCGTATCGGCGCTCGTCGGAGTGATGTGTCCAGTCCTCGGAGCTTACGTCATTACGCGCGGGCGCGCATTCATGGGCGACGCACTGGCCCACTCGGTCCTGCCCGGGATGGTGGTGGCGTTCCTGCTGGGAATCAGCCCGTTCTTCGCAGCAGTGCCCACGGGAATCGCCGTGGCGCTGTTGATGGGGTCCGTCGCCCGGCGCACTGGAATAAGTGAAGACACGTCCATCGGCATCGTCTTCGCAGGCATGTTCGCTCTGGGCCTCGTAATGCTTTCCAGAGCCACCAACGTCAACATCAACATTGAAGACCTGCTCCTTGGTCAGGTCCTGGGAGTGTCGCAAACGGACGTCTATGTATCGCTGGGGCTTGCAGCATTCGTGCTGGTGGGGCTGTATGCGTTCCACCGTCAGCTGGTATACACCACCTTTGACCCAGTAGGCGCTATGGTGGTCGGAATCAAGACAAGCCTGGTCGAATACGTGCTTCTCACCCTGCTCGCCCTGGTCATCGTCATAGGCATACAGGCCGCCGGCATCGTCCTTGTGATGGCGATGCTAATCACCCCTGCGGCTACCGCATACTTGCTGGCCAGAAGGTTCGTAGGGGTCATGGTGATTGGGGGCCTAATCGGCGCAATCTCGGCGGTGGTTGGCCTATATCTATCCTACCACGCCGACCTGCCCTCCGGCCCTGCAATGGCCCTGGTTGCCACCGTTGCATTCGGGGTAGTGGCTGTGGGAAAGAAGGTGTGGCCTGCGGTCCGTGGTTTACGGACTGCGCCCTCTCAGGCCGGGTGAGCGGCGCCCTTCCCCTGTCTACCCTTGGCCCTCCTGTGAGCCGCGCCCCCACATCGGATGGCGGAAGGACGGGTTCGCTTCCTTATGCCATGACCTTTGACCCGGCGTCGGGGCGGACGCAACATCCGCGATCTCAGGCGTCTGCGGTGAAGGCTGCTTACGCACCGGCCAACTTCCCGACAGCCCGTTCAAGTGGCGGGCCAAGTCTATCAACGCGGCCAAGTTGTGGACCGGCAGTAAATCGTCTATGTATGGCTCGGCGGCTTGCATACCCTGGGTCAACGGCTCATACCCTTCCCGCCCCGCCAGCGGGTTCAGCCATATCAAGCGTCTGCAGCTGCGCTGCAACCGGGCCATCTCTTCTCTCAAGACTTCGGGCTCGCCGCGGTCCCAGCCGTCGGACACGATGAGTACGATAGATCCCCAACCCAGCGTCCTCCGCGCCCACCTGTAGTTGAACTCCTTCAGGGCCGTTCCGATGCGCGTCCCGCCAGCCCAGTCAGGGACCGCCTTGGACACCTCTCCCACAGCCTGGTCTATGTCCTTATGAGCCAGCTGCTTCGTGATGCGGGTGAGACGTGTGGCGAACAGGAACGCTTCCACCTGGTTCTCCAACCCTCCATAAAGGCTATGGATGAAGTGGAGCAGCATCCGTGTGTAGCTCTCCATCGAACCGCTCACGTCGCAGAGGACCACGAGCCTGCGCGGTTTCTGCTTGCGACGGCGGGTCTTCAAGCGGAGGGGCTCTCCCCCGAATTGGGCGCTTTCCCTCAACGTCCTGCGGAGGTCCAACCCCGGCCCTTTCCCGCGCTCCTTGCGTCGTGTGCGCCGCATTCCGGGGTCCCACTGCAAGGAGGCAATAAGCTGCCTGGCCTGTTGCGCCTCCTCCACCGTGAACTCGGCGAAGTCCTTCACCCGAAGGACTTCCCGCGCGCTGAAGGTCCGGGTGAGGTCGATGCGGTCAGGTTGTTCTTCGGAGTCCTCATCGTCGGCCCCTGCGCCGTCGGGCAGCTGTCCCGGCGGAGGCGGCCCCGCCTCCACCCTGCGGTATCGGCGTTGTTCACCCATGGAACGCAGGTCCATGGACGACATCCGGTCCTTCCGCTGGCGCCAGAATACGTCGAAGGCCTCGTCAAACACCGGGAGGTCGTCCCTTCGATGAACAAGAATCGTCCTCAGGGCAGCCCGTACGTCAGCCTTGCGCCTGACCCCGATGTCCTCCAGCACACTCACGGCGTCCAGCATCCGACCGGTGTGAACGTCAAGGCCGAGACGCCTCAGCAAGCGACCGAAAAGCAGCAGGTTGTCCAGCAGATGGCCGGCTTCCGAGCTAGCCACGCCTCCCCCCGCGCCGCGTGCCGCGATTCAGCGCCCTGTTGACCAGAGCACGGGTCTGCTCTCCGCGCACTGCCTGCACGTCTTCCCGGTACTTCAGCATGACGCCCAAGGTGTCGTCTATCACTGAGGGACTCAATTCGTTCTCGTTGAGACTTACGAGGGCCGCCGTCCAGTCCAGCGTCTCCGCGACTCCGGGAACCTTGTAAAGCTCGGTTGTTCGCAACTCCTGCACGAATGCCGTCACCTGGCTGGCCAGCTTCTGCGACGCCTCCGGCACCTTGCTCCGAACGATTTGCATCTCTTTGTCTAGGTCGGGGTAGTCAATCCAGTAATATAGGCACCGCCGTTTCAGGGCGTCGTGAATTTCCCGCGTCCGGTTGGACGTGATCACCACCATAGGCCGCTCGTCCGCAGTGTACGTGCCAATCTCCGGAATGGTGATTTGGAAGTCGGCCAGCATCTCTAGAAGGTAGCCTTCGAACTCTTCGTCGGCGCGGTCTAGTTCGTCTATCAACAAGACCGTGGGTCCCTTGCCCTCAAGAGCTTGCAGCAGGGGCCGCTTGATCAGGAACTCCTCGCTGAAGAGCTCCTTCTCAGCGTCTTTCCGGTCAACCCCGCCCGCCGCCTCCAGAAGTCTGATGTGCAGCAGTTGGCGGGAGTAGTTCCACTCGTAGACCGCCTGGTTTACGTCCAGCCCCTCGTAGCATTGCAGTCGAATCAGCCGGGCGCCCAGAGCGGACGCCAACGCCCTGGCGACTTCCGTTTTACCGACGCCCGCCTCTCCCTCCAGGAACAGGGGGCGGCGCAGCTTCAGGGCTAGGTATATCGACATGGCCAAGCCACGGTCGGCGACATACAGCTCCTTGCGGAGGACTGCCTGTAGCTCGTCGACGGAGGTGGGTTTCACGGCGGGGCGTGTGTCGGTCACTTGGGTGCGCCCTTTCCACAGAAGTATCTCTCGCGGAGGTATTTGAGTATTCCGGCTCCGCCTCTCCCGACTCCTTCAGCCTCTTGTAGACCTCCTGGTACGTGAGCGGTACAAACTCCAGGTCGCCCTTCACAATCTCAGCGAACCGCTTAATCTCCTTTTCGTGGTTCTTCGACTCCTCGCAACACCAATCGTAGTAGAGGTAGTAGAGGCTGAAAGCATCCCTGCCAAGCTGTGTGGCAAGGCCGAGCGTATGTGTGAGGAGCTGCTTCACATACAGGTAGTCAAACGTCACCTGATCCTGGTATAGGTCTTTGGCAAGCGCTTGGCACTTCGGCAGACCTATCTCCGCCCAACGACTGAGCCCACCGCGAAAATAGCTCGTCACGAACTTGGAGTTTGGGCGTGAAAGCCACTCAGTGAACTTGCTCTCTATCGCAACGACACGGCCGGAGGCTGGCCACATAACAACATCTAGATGAGGTGCCGTACCTCCAAGCACGGTCCGGAAGGGCACTTCAAAATCGAGTGACTCTACTACACTCACATCTGTTTCCAGCACTGAAACCAAGGGAATCTTATCCTTGTTCTCCCAGTAACTGAAAAAATTGGCCGCTAGCGCTCCAGATGAGTGCAACGCCTTCATCTTTGGTGGCGCGTTCTCCTTATGACGGAGTTCTCCACCTCCTCCGTTTTCGAACGCGTTTCGGATGCGCCCCGACAACGGTTCCCGCAGGTTCGCTCGTACGCTCTCAAGGTGGTAGCAGTCACATGGAGGGTCGTGAAACTGCTTCCCACATCGCTCTGCCCACTTCTTCTGCGCGTCCTTTATCTGTTGCTGAGCACTCATCCGCGAACCTCATAGCGCGGGCGCAAGGCCGAAGCCTGCCCCCATCACCGGCCGTATGCCTCGCCCCGGCTAACCGGCGCGGGAGACGGCAGCCTTGAGAGCGCGGCCCACGTACACGGCGGCCATCGCTTGCCGGTACTCGACGGAGGCGAAAATGTCGCTCATGGCGTCGCCCTGGAAGTCGCCCGCCACGGCGGCCGCCGCTGCTCCCAGCGCCTCATCATTCAAGTCTGCATGCGCCAGCGCCGACTCAACCGACGACGCCCTGGTCGGCGTGGCCTCTACGCCTCCAACCACCACGCTGGCCGATGCGCACCTTCCGTCCTGGACTGTGACGATTGCCGCAGCCCCGACCACCGCGTAGCGGGATGCTGGGTGGGGAAACTTGACGTATGCCGAGCCTGAGCCTGAGGGAGTTGCCGGGATAGATACACCGGTTAGAATCTCGTCCTCTGCCAGCGCGGTCTCCAGCAGGCCAGTGGAGAAATCGGCTGCCGCGACGCTCCTCTGACCGCCGGGCCCGGTAATGTTGTAGGTCGCTCCCAAAGCCGTTAGAACCGTAGGCAGGTCGGACGCAGGGTCGCTGTGGGATACATTCCCGCCTATTGTGCCCCGGTTCCTCACCGCAGGGTCACCCACCACCCCCGCCGCTTCCGCCAGCGCGGAAGCGCGCTCCTTGACCAGGTCAGAGGAGGCTATCTCCGCCTGTGTAGTCAATGCGCCAATGGACAGTCCCGCCCCGTCGGCGGAGATGCCCTTCATCTCTTCGATGCGGCCGATGTCCACCAGAACGGACGGCGATGCCAGTCGCAGTTTCATCATCGGAATCAGGCTGTGGCCGCCAGCCAGGACCTTGGCCCCCTCGTTGCCGGCAAGCAACTGGACCGCCTCGGACACCGAAGTCGCGCGATGGTAAGTGGTCTGTGTTGGATACATGACTAGCCTCCATTCTGCGCGTCGTTGATGGCCCGCCAGACCTTTTCCGGCGTCAACGGCATGTCGACGCGGTCGATGCCCAACGGCCGCAGCGCATCCATCACCGCGTTGTAGACCGTCGGAGTGGACGCTATCGTCCCGGCCTCTCCCACGCCCTTCACGCCCAACGGATGGTGCGGCGAGGGGGTAGTGTTGGACTGTACGTGGATGTCCGGGAATCCGTCGGCGCGAGGCAGTGCGTAGTCCAGCATCGTCCCGGTCAAGGGCTGCCCATCTTCATCGTAGACAACGCCTTCCCAAAGCGCCGGACCCACTCCCTGAACGACGCCGCCGTGCACCTGGCCTTCGACTATCATCGGGTTAATCTGCACACCGCAGTCGTCCACAGCGTAGTACCGTTGGAGATCAATCTGGCCCGTGACCGGGTCCACCTCTATCACCGCCAGATGCGCCCCGAACGGGAAGGTGAAGTTGGGCGGGTCGTAGAACGCGCTGGCTTCCAGGCCCGGTTCCATGCCCTCCGGCATGTCCCATGCCACGTTGGCCATGAGGGCGATGTCCTGTATCGTCTTGTGCTGGTCGGGTGACCCCCGCACAAAGAACCTGCCGTCTTCGTATTCGATGTCCTCGGCTGCGGCCTCCAGCAGATGCGCGGCCAGAGCCTTGGACTTCTCCTTGATTTTGCGGGTCGCCAGCGTCACCGCGGCGCCCGACACAGCCGTCGTCCGGCTTCCGTAGGTGCCCCATCCCATGGGCGTTAGGTCAGTGTCGCCGTGGATGATCTCTACGTCGTCCACGTCCACGCCGACCTCCCCCGCCACAATCTGCGCGAAGGTTGTCTCTTCTCCCTGGCCGTGGGGCGAGGACCCCACCATTACGTTCACCTTTCCCGTGGGGTGGAAGCGGACGATGGCGCTCTCCCAAAGTCCGCCCTGGAACCCGACGGCCCCCGCCACCTGTGAAGGCCCTAGGCCGCATATCTCAACGTATGTGCAGACGCCGATGCCCACGAGACGGCCTGCCTCTCGGGCCTGTGCCTGCTCCGTGCGGAGGGACGCATAGTCAGCGGCGCTCAGACAAGTGTCCAAGGTGGCCTCGTAGTCGCCGCTGTCGTAAGTGATGCCCGTCGCAACGTCGTGGCCGTTCTCGAACTTGGGTATCAGGTTCTTCCTGCGCAGCTCAACCGGGTCCATACCCAGCTTTGCTGCGAGCAGGTCCACCAGACGCTCGATAAGCATCGTAGCCTCTGGTCGGCCAGCGCCACGGTAGGCGTCTACCGGAGTCCCGTTGTTGAACACCCCGTACACGGTTCCGCCGATGTTCGGGATGTCGTAGGCGCCGGAGTACATCAGCCCGTGGAGAATCGTCGGGACCCCCGGGCTCGCGGTGGAGAGGTAGGCCCCCAGCCCCGCATACACCTTGGTGCGGATGCCCGTGATCTTCCCGTCAGACGTGGCCGCCATCTCCACTTCTTCGATATGGTCGCGACCCTGAGTTGTAATCTGGTAGTTCTCGCTCCGGGTCTCCGTCCACTTCACTGGGACGCCAAGACGCATCGAACAGAACGACGTGATCGCCTCGTCGGCGTAGTAGGGAATCTTGCTTCCGAAACCGCCTCCCACCTCAGGCGCTATGACGCGCACCTTATGCTCAGGGACTCCCGTGACTACGGAGGTCAGGAACCGGGCAATGTGCGGGTTCTGGGACGTGTTCCAGAGGGTCAACTCCCCCGTCGGCCCCACCCATTGCGCTATGGCCGAACGCGGCTCCATGGGGTTAGCTATCAGCCGCTGCAAGGTGATTGTGTCGCTCACCGTCACGTCCGCTTCGGCGAAAGCCGTGTCCGTGTCGCCCCCGGCCACCGCCCACGTAAAGGCGATGTTGTTGGGCACGTCGTCGTGCAATTGGGGCGCGCCGTCCTGCGCGGCTTCCTTCGGGTTGATGACCACTCCGTGGGGCTCGTAGTCCACCACGATGTGCTCCAAGGCATCCTCGGCCTGATACCGGCTCTCGGCCACCACTACGGCGACAGCGTCGCCCACATAGCGCACCCGGTCCTTGGCCATTACGGGGTGCGGCGGAGTCTTCAGGTCGGAATTGGGAATGAGCCAGGCGCAGGGGAGGTCGCCCAACTTTCCCTCGGTGTCCTCCCCGGTGTATACGACGATGACGCCCGGCTGAGCCGCAGCCCCGCTGGTGTCAATGGAGTTAATCGTGGCGTGGGCGTAGGGACTGCGAAGGATCGCCGCGTGCACCATCCCTGGCAGCTTGATGTCGTCCGTGTAGGACGCCCACCCAGTGATGAGCCTGGGGTCTTCCCGTCGGCGAATGCCTGAACCGAATACACGTGTAGTCATAGCCTAACCGCCTCCCATTGTGCCGGCGGCTTCTTCGACAGCCAGCACGATATTCTGGTAGCCGGTGCAGCGGCAGATGTTCCCCTCCAGACCGTGGCGTATCTCTTCGCGGGTCGGCGAGGGGTTCCTCCGCAGCAGCTCCTCAGCGGCTATAATCATCCCTGGCGTGCAGAACCCACACTGCAGAGCGTGCTTGTTCCAGAACGCCTCCTGAAGGGGGTGCAGGTCAACTCCGTCGGAAAGCCCCTCGATGGTCCTGACCTCGGACCCCGACGCTTGAACGGTGAGCATTGTGCACGACTTGGCAATTTTGCCGTCGAATTCCACCGTGCACGTGCCGCACTGACTCGTGTCACACCCCACCTTCGTGCCCGTCAGCCCCGCGTTCTCGCGGATGAAGTGGACAAGCAGCTGGCGCGGCTCGACCTCCCCGCTGAAGGACTTCCCGTTGATGGTGATTTCCACCGGAACTCTCACAATGCACCTCCTAACCTAGACGGCATCGTTTGAGATTCTCACACGCATGTCCTGGCAAGGGGAAGGGTAGCAGATACCGATTGTTTGTCAATGCTAAACCCTTCCGCTGGCACACGTTATGTCAACTGGAAACAGCTCCAAATCTTGTGCCATAGGCTCCCTCGCATAACCACAGGGCGTCTGCTATAGTCGATATATGAAGCTGAACGGGAACTACCGCTTCAACGTGCCCCAAGAGAGCCTATGGGACGCTCTAATGGACCCCGACGTCGTGAGGCAATGCGTACCCGGCATTCATTCTTTCAAAACCCTTGCGCCTGACCGCTACGAAATCGAGGTCGCACTCAAGATAGGTGTAGTTTTGGACACGTACAAGGGAACTCTTGAACTCGCAGACAAAGCCGCTCCCGCCTCCTATCGCATGATTGTGCAAGGCTCCGGCCCCCGGACGAACATGAAGGGGGAGGGAACCCTCAGACTGGAGCCGGGGAAGGATGGAGCCACGACGCTCACCTTCGAAGGCGACGTCCACGTGACCGGCGTCCTCGCCAGAGTCGGCCAGCGTCTCATGACCACGGTGGCCAGGGGCCGGATAAACCGCTTCTTCGAATGTCTTAGTTCAAAGACGGCACAACTATAACCACCAACGCCTCCGCCATCGTACAAGGCAAACCTCGCCTGTTTACAATGTGGGGTTGGATGCGGGCGGCGATGTTTGTGTGCCTTGTGTTCAGCGGCGTCGCGGCCATTACGTGCTCCGAGGCAGCCGCGCCAGCTTGTCCCGAGGGTACCGGCCCGTTCGTGGAATATCAGATGTTCATGGGCCGCGGCGGTCAGGAGGGCGAAGTCGTGGACGACGCGGCCTGGGAGACCTTCCTCGAGGATACGGTGACGCCTCGTTTCCCGGACGGCCTGACAGTCGTCGACGCTCAAGGCCAGTGGCGTGGGTCGGAAGGACCGGTCCAGAAGGAGCGGTCCAAGCTCCTCATAGTCCTGGCGCCGCCTGGGGGCGACGGGATGCAGCTAGTCGACGAAATATCTTTCGAGTACGAGCGTCGATTCAACCAAGAGTCTGTGCTTCGGGTCGTGGACGATGCCTGCGTGTCCTTCTCATGAAACCGGGCGCTTCCAGTTGGCCGACAGCCAGAAGAAACATCGCAAACTGAGAATGTTAAAGGGTTGGTGGAGACGGGGGAGAGTCGAACTCCCCGTCCAGAAGAGGCGCCAACAGAATATGCTACAGGCTTATCCGGTGATTTGGTCTCGCGCCCTCCGGCTTCCACCGGCTAAATTCGGTTGGCGCCAGCCGAGATGTCTTGAGCTTTGCCCATCGGCGTCGACAAGGCCGCACCCCAGATTTATTGCGCCCGCTCCCTAACTCCGGGGGCTATAGGGGCAGACGAGCTGACTATCTCTAGGCAGCTAGAGCGAGTTCACGTTCGCCAGTTGCTTTTTTGCCGCCTGTTTAACGAGGTTGCGACGGCGCCTCGGCCTGCGATTCTCCAGAGCTGTCCCCTGTCGAACCCGCGCGTCCCCACGTGAGACTTAATTATTATCCCACATTCGACCCGGCATTGCCACAGCGCCTCCTTACAGGAGGGAAGTGCAAAACCTCCCCTGACCCTGTAAGCCGATAGTTCCCCTGCGCAACTCTGCTGGTTTGACGTAAGGCAAGAGTCTCTGTAAGGTAAGGTCACTCTACCACGAGTCGGATTATCTACGATGCGAGACATGGGCAAGGAATGGGCCTATTGTGCCCTCTTGCGGCTCGCATCGGGAGCGGGTGACTTGTGGTAGAGAGGCCAATTCCTTGCCGCAAGGGGTCTCCCGATGGAAGCGCTCGGTGTTGTCCTGATTATCGTGGCCTTGCTCTACTTCGTGCCCACTGCTGTCGCGGTGGTTAGGCAAAAACGAAACGCTGGAGCCATTGCAGCCTTGAATCTCTTTCTAGGATGGGTTCTGATTGGCTGGGTCGTGGCTCTCGGGTGGGCGCTGGCATACGAGGAGCCGTTGAGACGGCGCGGCTCACCAGAACGGTCGAAAGTGTGCCCGAGGTGCCAGTCGTATGTCGACATCGGCTATCGGAAGTGCCACTGCGGATACGACTTCGACCAGGCTGTACGTTAGGTAACAGGCTGAAATGGGAGTGATATACTGGCTCCATAAATGAGAAACCCCCGCTGGCAGGCGGGGGCGTGTGTCTCGGAGAAAGGGGTGACTCTCATCCCGATCTTACGACCTCAGTTGAGCTGCGTCAAGTCTCCGGGCACGAGGAAGGAGACTGGCATGGTACAAAGGGATGACGATGAGTTTTACCACGGGGACTTCTTGAGCTTCCTAGATGACCTCAGCAAGCCGTGGCCTTATAGCAGCCCGAGCACATGGGTCTTGCTTGACGTTCTAGCGATCACGGTTTCTCAACTAGACCTCATACCTACGGAGCAGCGAACGACAGCGAAGTTTATGGAAGGGTTTCAGATTCTAATGGCGGCGAGATGGCAACAGGCAGCTCGGGCACCCAATAGTGATGATCTAAAGTCCCTGATAGTACACCTTCAAAGAAATATAGTGAGTTACCGTCACCAATTTCTGCAAGACTCAGGTCGACCGGCTCCGGATTGCACATTGGACCCTCCTTGTCGATTCCACTAATTCTACACATTACGCCACTGGCCTGACCATCCATCGCATCAGTCCCTCCTCCCCGACCCGTAGGTGCACGAGAGCCGTCGCCTGGAAAGCCAGCGAGGACATCATGGCGTGGAGCTTGATCTGGCGCAGGCCCCGGACGCAGTGACGTTCCAGCCGGCGAGACTCCTTCATGGACTTGAAGACCCGCTCGATCGCCTGACGCTTGGCGTAGAGGTTCTTCCACTCGGGCCCCTCGCGCCGCATCACGCCAAAGAGCCGGATGTCCTGGGAAGGGTCCTCCCAGACCTCGGTGTCGCAGTGGTGAACCCCGCCTCGCATGGTCCCAGCCAGGTGACAGCCCTGAGGTCGGCATCTGTACAGCCGTTTGCCCTGCTGGTCGCTCCGGACGTACTCCATGGGAACCTGTCCGAGACAGGTGGGGATTCCCTCGTGCGTGTAGACGTTATTGGCGTCTTTCTGTCGCCGCCTGATCAGGATGATCGGCAGGATTTGCTTCCCATATAGGAATTCATGATTAGTCGCCGAGTCGTAGCCCTTGTCAGCGATAACGGCTCGCGGGCTGAACCAGAAGTGCAGGGACTCGGCATGATCGATTACCCCTGGGAGCTCCGGAGAGTCGTTGCGTTTCCCGGTCGTGACCTTGTGGGCCAGGGGTACGCCATAGTTGGCGTCCACGACCATGTGGACCTTGTAGCCGTGATGCCACTCTTTGCCGCCAGTCTTGGCCTGGGCGCTGTTCTTGGCCGTCCAGGACGCCTCAGGATCGCTGACGCGCTTCCGGTTCGGGTTGCAGTGGCTCCGGACCGTGGTGGAGTCCACGGCTACCTCTGTGCCTAGGTCGGGGAGCATCGCCTTGACCTCGCCCGTGAGCTTGGCGAAGACGGCCTCCACGAGGTCAGGATGTCGTGAGAGACGTTGGATGAATCGGTTGAAGGTCGTGCGGTGGGGAAGTCCCTTGAAACCGCAGAGGGTGCGGAAATCATCGTCGTCTGCAAGGCGCCGGATGAGGGCATTCGTGTGGGGCAGATTGAGGATGAAGGAGCCGACGTAGGCTCGCCAGAGGGCCTTGAGCGGATACCCCTGCCGCCCGGTGGGGCGGTAATCCTGGAGGCGGGCCAGAAGGGCGGCATCGTCCAGACTGGAGAAAACTGCCGCCAGCTCGCTATGACAGGAATCTTGCGGAACCTGACCGCAGGTGTTACGGTTAAGGTAGGCCACGAGGGAAACTACGACTTTCCTAGTGGTTGGGGCCATCGGCATGCAGACCGGTGGTCCCGTTCTTTTTGTGCCTACATTATAGCTGAATACGCACAGAAGTTCTAGTCGTAAGCGTCAGTTTTGCACTTCCCTCAAGTGTTTTGCACTTGCCTCCTTACAGAGACAGTTCAGTCCTGGTAAGAAACGCAGGAGTTCCGCCTCGCTGTCATTCTGAGGAGCGCAGCGACGAAGAATCTAAGAATCCTCGCATATACTCCCGGTCATCGAGTAATGGGCCGCCCCCAAAGGTCAGGGTCGATCACCGGAATGGCGGCGTGACTCCCAGCAACGCCTATAGATTCTTCACTGCGCTGTGCTCCGTTCAGAATAACAGGTTTGGGGGCGCTCCCCGCCATTCAATTTACCAATTCCTATCCTATGCCGTAAACTGTAAGATGATGAGACGTACTACCACATACGCTATGATTGGAACCGCGAGAATTAGCGTCGCTATCAACCATCCTGGCACGGCATCCTCCTGAATCTTTATATGCCTAGGCTGGCATCACGGTGGTTATCTATCATAGGCTGAACAGTTTTACTTGTTGCAGTGTAAAGACCCTGCGTGGGGCCGCCTCAGCTTGCGGCTCCAAAGGCCATGATGTAGACTTTGGGTATAGTATCTGTGGAAGGTGCAATGGACAAAGAGTCTCCGGTGGAACCCCACCCTCCGGTGCAGCTGGACGAGGTCCAGGACCTGCTCAAAGAAGCAGTCCAAGGGGAATCTGGACTTGAAATGCTGAAGGGTTTCAAACTGAACTTCTCCGGTGTAGCCGACTTCCACAAAGTATTCTTCTCCGCCAAGTGCGACTGCGGCACAGCCGCCCTGCTCAGCATAGAGGTATCCAAGGACAAGACGCTGCCGGAAGTGGAAGAAAGTCTGCCGTCACTTATGGACCACCTAAACCGGAAGGTGAGCCAGTTCCGGTCCATGAGCTGCGAGATGCACAGGAACATGAGGATGGGAGGCCAGCCTGGGCCCGCCGCAAACACGCCGGCGGGAGCAACAGGCTAGGCCAAGGATAAGAAGATGGTTCAGCAAGAAGGACAGTCCGAACAATCCAGCATCGACAAGGCGTTTCAGGGCGCAAAGCAGTTTTCCGAGAAGTACGTGGAAAGCAGCCCCTACGTCTTCTTCCCCGAGCAGGAAGTGGTGGAAGAGGTACAAAAGGGCCTTGCCCTGAACCAGATTAACCACGGGTTCAGGTATTGTCCTTGAATGCCCCTGAGCGGCGATCCCGTTGAGGATCGCAAGAAGATATGCCCCTGCGACCGTCACCACGACGACATCGCAAGGGACGGGTTCTGTATTTGAATGTTCTTCGTCAGCGAAGAGTTTCTTCGCAAGTATGAATCAGGCGAGGAGTTTGTACAGACCATAGACGAAGTGATAGAACCCGGCCAGGGACTGTTCGACGGAGAATACGAGTCCAAGGCCGACTGGAAGGCCAAGCAAAGGGCAAAGGGAAGCGAATAGCTCCCAACATAAAGGGGGAATTGTGCCTGATATAACAGTCTACACGTCCAATGGTTGAGGCCCCTGCCACATGGTGAAAGTGTACCTTTCACGAAAAGGCATACCCTTTACCGAGAAGAACGTTTCCACCGACGCGGACGCCAGGACCGTGCTGCTGGACATGGGTCACCGCTCGACGCCGGTCACCACCATAGGCGCCCAGAAGGTGGTGGGTTACAGCCCGCCCAAGCTGGAAGCGGCCCTGGCAGCGGAAGGCGTCGCCTAGGTCTTCCTCCAACCTGACGCGGTGCAGCACCGCCGCAGGACCCAAGAGTAAATGCGATGGAAGCCCGTAGGCCACACCCGGGCCTCGGGCTTCTTTCTATGCCATCCCCTAATGACTGACGACTGGCTCCTCGGTATCCAAGAGACCCGCCACTTCAGTTGACTGTGGAGGGCCGGAACGGAACTCACCCCCCACGCTGTTCACGATGGTCAGGACAGCCTCCCGTTGTGGGTTGACCGGCTGATAGTTTGCCACCGACTCTCTGACCACCTGAGCGACGGTCTTACCGGTCTCCTTACACAGCGCCTCCAGGTGTTTCATTTCGTCAGTAGACATCCTGACGGAGAGAACGACAGATTCTTTCTTCACGCCACGGAATTTTTCCGTGACGTCCTTGCCCAGTTTGTAATCATTATCGTCCCTCTCCATAATATCTCTCCCTGTGGTGTGAGTTGGCTTCGAAAGCCGTCACCGCTCTCCAGATTTCCCAACGTCCCGTAGGTTCCAGGGGGACTAACGATCATACGTCCGTCGTCAGTCGGTCCCACCAACAACAAGGGCGCTCTTCGCTGGACTCCCTCATTCTCGAAATATCGGGCACGTTCCCTGTGGACCTCAATTATCTCTGATGGGGTCACTCGATGTTTATCGTATATCGCCCGATACTCTTGGTGGAGCATATACTCCACGTCTAACTCAAGTTCTTCAACGGGGCCGTTATAGTGAAACGCCTCGTCTAAGTCTATGCTCTCGATCCCCCTTGACCACCAGGGACTAACTCTATAACATTCGTGTATACAATGTATACAATATGTGCACATTAGCACTCGGAGTCTAAGAATGACCAGCGGACTGGACAAACCTGAGGTTGACTTCCTGGTATTGGCCGACCACGCAGAGGTGGTCGGGGGGAAGCTGTACATGATGGGGGGCGGATGGGATATCCGCCGGATCGAGGATTTCACCAAACCCTTTACTATGAACATCGCCGTTGGGGTCCTTACGCCCTGGCCGCTGGCCAACAAAGAGAACAAGTTCCAATTAATCATCGAGGACGAGGACGGGAAGAAGCTGGGTCCGACGGTGGACGGGAGCTTCACGGTGGGCAGGCCCTCCAACGCGATAGAAGGCCAGACGTTCAGGACTATGGTCACCGTCGGGTTGCCGGTGACGCTGCCGAAACCCGGCATGTACCGTGTGGTTGTCTCAATCAGAAGCCCTGCAGCGTACGAAGACGTCGTCAGGTCAACCACCTTTGTTGCCGCCGCAAGAAAAGCGGCGGCTTAAGAACCTCACACCCGGCCCAGCGCGACAAGCATCTCACAGGTCAGGTCTCTGTGCCCGGGGAATCACAAAGAGTCCCTCTTCTACGCTGAGAACGTCCGATTCCCTTATGCTAAACTGGGCTGAGCAAAATTAAGCCCGGAGAGCAGGTTTGGAAAACATCCTTGTCACCGGCGGAGCCGGGTTCCTGGGGAGCGGGCTGGTGCGCCGGTTGGTTGAAATGGGCCACAAGCCTAGGGCGCTGGACCGGCAGGAACTTGTCATGCCCGACCTGGAAGGGAGCTTCGAGTTCGTCAAGGGAGACGTGCGCGACGCCGAGCTCGTAGAGCGTGCCGTCAAGGGCGTAGACACCGTCTTTCACCTCGCCGCAGCCGTCCTTCCCATCCGCGGCAAGAAGAACTACGTCTCAATCAACCACGGTGGAGTCCGGAACGTCCTTCAGGCGTCGTTGGACAACGGCGTGGAGCAGGTGGTCCACATATCCACCAGCGCCATCTTCGGCATTCCAAAAGAGCTGCCTGTCACCGAGGATACTCCCATGCAACCAATGGGTTACTACGGCAACGCGAAATACCAGGGCGAGCAAGAAGTTCGACGGTTCCGAGAGAAGGGGCTTAAGGTAGCTATATTGAGGCCCAGGACCATCATCGGCGTCGAGCGGCTCGGCATCTTCCACATACTCTTCGACTGGATACAGAACGGAAAGGGGATTCCCATCATAGGGCCCGGCCACAACCTGTTCCAGTTTATAAGCTCCAGGGACGTGAACGACGCGTCTATACTTGCCGCCCAAAAGGGCGCCAACGACGACTTCAACATTGGGGCTGAGGAATACTCCACGGTGCGCGCCGATTTGGAAGCCTTGTGCGTACACGCCGGGAGCGGAGCGCGCGTGGTGTCCATTCCCGCCCCCCTGGTCAAATCCAGCCTTCAGTTGCTGGACCTGATGCGGCTCTCACCTCTGATGGACTGGCAATATAAGGTGGCCGACAAACCCTTCTATTTCGACATCTCCAAGGCCAAGCGGGAACTGGGCTGGCAGCCGCAGGACAGCAACGTGGGTATGTTCTC
This sequence comes from Dehalococcoidia bacterium, assembly GCA_965224415.1. Taxonomy (GTDB): domain Bacteria; phylum Chloroflexota; class Dehalococcoidia; order Lucifugimonadales; family JAGWBF01; genus DAOUJI01. Next base: position 199,842 of record CBDCZB010000005.1, read on the forward strand.
AGACTCTTACGACTGGTACATCAACAACTACGAAGACCGGGCTGAGGCCTACGGTTCCACCCACAAGCAGGCGGTGAAGCAGCGGGCCCTGCGCCTGGTGCGGAGCCTCTTCTAGACTCCGGTGTACGTCAAAGGCGACTTCCACACCCACACCCGCCACTCCGGGGACTGCGACATGCCCACCGAGGCTCTGGTGAGAAGCTGCATGGCGGCTGGTCTGACGTGGGTGGCGGTAACGGACCACAACTCCATCGCCGGCGCTCTGGAAGCCCGTGAGATAGCCTCCCTAATATACCCCGACCTCCGGATTATCGTGGGAGAAGAAGTGAAGTCAGCCGCTGGGGACATCATCGGCCTATTTCTGCAAGAAGAGATACCCAAGGGACTCTCCCCTCTGGACACGGTGAAGCGAATCAAAGACCAGGGCGGGCTGGTCTCCATTCCTCACCCTTTCGACCGAATCAGGAGAGGCCCCCTCCCTAAATGGGCCTTGGAGGACGTGGCGCCCCACGCGCACTTCGTAGAGACGCTGAACGCCCGGACCATCCTGTCCCGGGATTTGGCGCGTTGCCGGGAACTTGTGGAGTGGGCCGCTTTGACCCCCCTAGGGGTCAGCGACTCCCATACTCCCGGAGAATTCGGGGCCGCCTACACGGAAATGGAGGACTTCGATGGAGACACCGCCTCTTTTTCAGAGGCCGTCAAAGCGGGCCGCGTTGTTGGACACAGGTCCAGCCCTTTGGTCCACGCTATAACCGCTTACGTAAAACTGAGGAAGCGCTTCTTCTAAGAATCACGTCTCTACGCCCACACATAGGTGCGCAGGCTCTTCGCCGCCGAGCTTGCCTTGATATGACTCTGCCCATAGGGTATTCTTCACGCAACATACCACCTGGAGAGACTCCATGAAATACGATTACGTGATAGTCGGGGCCGGGTCTGCCGGTTCGGTCCTTGCTTCCAGGCTCACCGAGGACCCCGACAAGTCGGTGTTGCTGCTGGAAGCGGGTCCAGACTACCCAGACTATGAACATCTGCCAGAAGACGTGCGCTTCGGAGGCAACCAGCTGGCTTCCGCAGTTGACGCTCCCCACAACTGGTCTTTTGAAGGGAAGCCCATCAGCAGTCTGGACCGCACTATGCCAGTGCCCAGGGGAAGGGTTACGGGAGGGTCCAGCGCCATAAACGGCACCGTCTTCCTTAGGGGCGTTCCCGAGGACTATGACGGCTGGGCCGCCCGGGGCAATCCCGAATGGTCCTTCGTAAACCTGATGCCCTACTTCCGCAAGCTGGAAACCGACACCGACATCAAAGACGACTTCCACGGCTCCGACGGCCCCATACCCGTCTTGAGGGCCAAGAACGAAGACTGGCTGCCCACTCAGAAGGCGTTCACCGAGGCATGTATCGCCAACGGGTACCGACCCGACCCGGACATGAACCACCCGGAATCGGGCGGCGTGGGCGCCATACCCATGAACAACAGGGCCGGGGTAAGGATGAGCACGGCCCTGACCTATCTGGCGGCGGTGAGAAATCGCATGAACCTCACCATCCGCCCTAACGTCACAGTCAGCCGGGTCCTCTTTGACGGCAAGCGGGCCGTGGGGATTGAGGTCGAAAGCGGCGGTGAGACGTTCATCGCAGAGGGCGCCGAAATCATTCTCTGCGCCGGCGCAGTGAAATCGCCCCACCTGCTGATGCTTTCGGGCGTGGGACCCTCAGATCAACTGATTAACGCGGGCATAGAGATTATTCACGACCTGCCGGGAATCGGTCAAAACCTGAGAGACCATCCCCTGGCTCCGGTGAGGCTCCGAGTGAAGGACGGCGTAGAGCTGGACCCCTACGCGGCCCGCATACAAACGGGCCTCAGGTACACCGCAGAGGGATCCGACTTGCGGAACGACATGCAGATTCTCCCCTCGTCCTTCTCGTTCCCGCTGGGAGGGGACCCGCTGGAGGGCGAGGGAATACGCCTTTCATGCGTACTGGAACTGGCACGGGGCCAGGGCGAGTTGAGGCTGACCTCCAGCGACCCCAACGTCCAACCCTTTCTGGACTACCACTACTTCGACGACCCTTCCGACATCCAACGGATGCGGGAAGCTGTACGCTTGTGCTTCCAACTTCTGGAGGACTCCTCCTACCAGGAGATAGTCGACGGCCCAATCACTCCCACCGAAGCGGACCTGGAGACCGACGCAAGTCTGGACGAGTGGCTGCGCCACAACGTCAGCACCGCCCAGCACATTTCGGGCACCTGCAAGATGGGGCCGTCGTCGGACCCCCTAGCCGTGGTGGACCAGCATTGCCGCGTCTACGGCATGGAAGGCATCCGAGTGGTGGACGCTTCCATCATGCCGGACTGCATCAGGGCCAACACCAACCTGACCACCATAATGATTGGAGAACGGGCCGCTGACTGGATCAAGGAGGAGTCGTAGCCGTAGGAGAGTTAGCCGGACAGACGTGACTCCGGCGCGTCCGCCCGTATGCTGCCCTTGCATCCGCCGTCCTCCAACCTCTACGGCGGACATGGTTAGGCGGCTCCGGCCGCCCGGATAATACGCAGTCCAACTAGACTCCCAGAAGAGATGGAAGACGCAGACCCACAGGACTATCTGTACCGGCTGAGGCAGGAGCTTCAGAGGCCCGCTGAGGACGTGGACCTGGCCCGGGCTGCGCTGGTCATTGCCTCGGTCGAATACCCCGACCTCGACATCGATTACTATCTCTGGGAATTGGACGCTCTGGCGGACGAAGTCCCTGACGAAGCGCTTTCCGGTCCCCTCGAAGACAGAGTGGAGACGCTAAGCGGCCACCTGTTTCAGGAGTTGCGGTTTCACGGAGACACTGAGGACTATTACAACCCCTTGAATAGCTGCCTCAACGCGGTCCTGGAGAGGAGAATGGGCATACCCATAACCCTGTCGCTGGTTTACATGGAAACCGCCAGCCGTCTGGGGATGCCCTTCGAGGCCATAGGGCTGCCGGGCCACCTGGTGGTCCGCACGGGGCCTCCAAGAGATGAGCTGTTCGTAGACCCATTCAACAGTGGACAGACCATGGACAGGGCAGGATGCCAGTCGCTTGTGGACGCTCTGTTCGAGGGAAGGGTGCATCTCACCGAAGAGAACTTCGAACCTTACACCAAAGCCCAGTTCTTGATCAGGGTGTTGTCCAACCTGAAGCACAATTACTTCCGACAAGGAGACTACCTGAAGGCCGTCGCTTCCGCGGACCTAACTGAAGTCATCGACCCGACGCTTTTCAGCAACATCCACGACAGGGCAATGTACCGGTACACCCTTAAGCAGTACAGGCTGGCCATCAGGGACCTGGAGAAGTGCTTGCCGCTTCTGCCCGAAGGTCCGGACCTGGAACGGACCAAGAAAGACATCGAGTCCATCTGGCGCACCCTGTCCAGACTAAACTAACAGGCGTCCCACCCTCCTGTAGGTCAGTCGGGTAGGACCTTTTAACCGGGAACATAGGCAAACAGAAGGAGGACAGCATGAAATTCGGTCTGAGCATTCCATATTTCATAGGAACGCCGACGGACGTGCCGGCCATAGCCAAAAGGGCCGAGGAACTGGGGTTTGAATCGGTGTGGATTTCCGAGCATCCGGTCATACCCACCGTCACCACCACACCCCATCCCGGCAGAGACGACGGTTCCTTCGACGAGACCCTCTACCACATGCTGGACCCCTTCGTAACCCTGGCCATGGCGGCGGCGGTAACCAAGGACATTAGGCTCGGCACCGGCATATGCCTGGTCACGGAAAGGAACCCCTTGGTGCTGGCCAAGGAGGTGGCCACCCTGGACTTCCTGTCGGGGGGGCGCTTCATCCTGGGCATCGGGGCCGGGATATTCGAGGAAGAGGTCCAAATCATGGGCGGAGACTTCCCCCATCGTTGGACCCAGGCCCGCGAGTGCATCGAAGCGCTGAAAGAGCTTTGGACCAAGGACGACGCCGAATACCACGGAAAATACTACGACTTCCCCCAGGTGAAAATGTTCCCGAAACCAATCCAAAAGCCCCATCCCCCTGTTCTCATAGGCGGAGGAGGCACGCGAGAGGTGAAGACTCCCATACGACACCTGAGGCGGGCCGCCACATGGGGCGACGGATGGATCCCCTATTGGATTTGGCCGGAGCAAATCAAGGAGGCCCGCGCCACCCTAGACCGCCTGGCAGAAGAAAATGGACGCGACCCCAAGTCCGTCGAAATCACCATCTTTGGATGTCCTCCTGAAAGGGACCTAATCAAGAGGTTCGAGGAAGCGGGTGTTGTACGGGTGTGCTCCGGCGTCCATAGCCGGGGCGAACGTGTGGCGTCCCCCGACATGGTGATTCCTCAGATGGAAAGCCTGGCGAAAGAGATCCTGTACTAGACACTCTTCAGGAAACCACGTTCTCACCACAATCGAAGGGAGAGACTCGATGACCGAGATACAGGGGAACTGCGACAGCAAATTCAACAAGGTGAAGGAGGTGTTCGCCCACCACTTCGAGTCCGGCCTGGAGATTGGCGCTTCCGTCGCCGTGTTCCTGGACGGCAAGCCCGTCGTAGACCTGTGGGCAGGACACGCCGACTCCGCCAAAACCGTTCCTTGGGAGCAGGACACCATAGTCATGGTATGGTCGACCACTAAGGGAATGGCGGCCCTCAGCGCTCACAAACTGATTGACCAAGGAAAACTGGACCTGGACGCCCCCGTATCCCAGTACTGGCCGGAGTTCGCCCAGGAAGACAAGGGTTCAGTTCCTGTCAATCAACTTCTATCCCACAGAGCCGGGTTGCCTGCCATTGCAGCCCCTCTCCCGACGGAGGCTTACTTCGATTGGGACACTATGGCCGGGGCCCTCGCCGCTCAGAAACCCTGGTGGGAGCCAGGAACGGCCCACGGATACCACGCATTCACGTACGGCTGGTTGGTTGGAGAGCCGATCAGGCGCATCACCGGAAAGAGCCTTGGTACATTCTTCAGGGATGAGATAGCCGGGCCCATTGGCGCCGACTTCCACATCGGCCTGGAAGCCAGGCACGACGCTCGCACTGCCGAGACCATTCAGCCGGTACTCTCCCCAGACGACCCACCCAGCCCTTTGGCTGCGTTCCTGTCAGACCCTGAGTCCATGCAGGCCAAGGTCATGACCAATCCGCCGCGCAATCCCGGAGTTACGGAAAACTCCAGGGAGTGGCGCGCTGCAGAGATTCCGGCGGCCAACGGACACACCAATGCCCGAGCTCTTGCCCGGGTCTACAGCGCTCTCTCCACAGGCGGAGAACTGGACGGAGTCCGAATACTCGACCCCTCGACAATCGAGGCGGCAATAGTCGAGCAAGCCAACGGCAAGGATGCCGTACTGGGCGCCCAGAGCAGATACGCCCTGGGATTCGGTTTGGACAGCGAGCAGTGGACCTTTCGGCCCGGGCGAGTCTTTGGCCACACGGGGGCCGGAGGTTCCGTAGGTCTGGCGGACCTGGACAACAGACTCAGTTTCAGTTACACAATGAACCAGATGAAGAATGAGGCCGGTCGGGACAAGTGCTACGTCAGGCTGATGGACGCCGCCTACGACTGCCTCTAGGAGTTGGCGACAAGGCGGTGGGGGGCCCTTAGTATTCAGCGTTAGGTTAGGACGCTGGTTGAGGACGAAGATCGTCACGCTGGCCACTATAGTGGCCCACACCAATCAAACCCATCAGGGCGTAAAAATAGTCCACTTAATATAGGTCGGTAGGGTCGAAACCACCGGATCCCGGCGGCGTTCTTTATGAGATGCCTGTAGCGTCATCGACCGCCTGTTTACGCTTGACCCAACCTTCGTAAAGCGCTAATATTCGACAACAAATCTCTCTTAATATTCAGTCAACCTTGCGTCGTAGGAAAGGAAGGGGCGAGATGTCTTACAACCAAGAAGAAATCGAACTTATGGCCCATCTTATGAGGCGGGCCGGTTTCGGAGCTCCCAGGGCCGAGTTGGAAGAGCGTGTGGACAAGGGCTACGAGGCCACCGTGGACGAGTTGGTGGACCCCGACAAGTACGGCTTCCCCCAGAACGACGAAGACCTGCTCTTCCGCCACTTCCCCGTCGGCATACTCCCCGGAGGCGTCACCGACCCCGGCCAGGGCAACTACATTTGGCAGATTCTCAACACCAAGCGGCCCCTGCAGGAGAAGATGACCCTGTTCTGGCACCACGTCTTCGCCACCGGCAACTCCAAGATTGACAACTGCGACCAGATGCTCGACCAGATAAACATGTTCCGCACCCTTGCCTTGGGCAACTACCGGGAGCTTCTGGTGGCGCTGGCCAAGAACCCGGCCATGATCTTCTGGCTGGACAATAACGAGAACCGCAAAGACCGGCCCAACGAGAACTGGGGGCGAGAGCTCCTCGAGCTGTTCTCCATGGGGCAGGGCAACTACTCCGAGAAGGACGTCTTCGAGTGCTCCAGGGCCTTCACCGGCTGGACCATCGCCGCCAAGCTGCCCCGGTTCCCCTACGGGCGGTTCCCCTGGTCCTTCGAGTACCGCGCCGACGACCATGACGACGCCGAGAAGGAGTTCCTGGGCCAGCGTGGAAACTTCGACGGAGAAGACATCATAGACATCGTCGTGCGCCAGCCCGCCACCGCCCGTTTCATCGCGCGCCACCTCTACAACTTCTTCGTGGCCGACGACGTGCAGGTCCCCGCATGGCTGGATGTGCCTCCCAAGGATCCGGTGGCCATCAACATCATCGGGGACGCCTTCATGACCACCGGATACGACATGAAGGAGACCATGAGGATCCTGCTGAACTCCGACTTCTTCAAGGAGTCCCTCTACAAGAAGGTCAAGAGCCCCACAGAAGTCGTGGCCGGGACACTCAACTTGGTGGGCGACTTCAAGGGCAGGCCCCGCCCCGGGCTCACCGCGATGGGCGTCGAACCCCGTAACATGGGCCAGGCCCTGCTGGACCCACCCAGCGTGGAAGGCTGGCACACCGGCCCCGAGTGGATTGACAGCGGCTCCTTGGTCCGGCGCATCAACTTCGTCGCCGACCGGGTAGCCGACATCTCCAGGCCGGGAGTCCAAGACATAGTCAGCCGGATAGAGGCAAAAGGGACCATATCGCCCGAGACGTTGGTGGACAGCTGTCTCGACCTCCTCGGCCCCGTAGACATGGGTGAGGGCACAAGGGAGGAGCTTGTCTCCTACGCCAGTCGTGACGGAGACATCCAGTGGAACGACGACGAGAGCCAGCAGGCTTCGGCCAGAAGAGTGGGAGACATGCTGGCCCTCATCGCTTCAACCCGGGAATACCAGTTCGGCTAACATCCGAGGGGTTGATAGAAACATCTGATCAGAAGGATTGGGTGCGCTGATGCTTACACGCACAGTTCTCGGCCGGACATACACTTACAGCCATTGCATAGGGCGCAACGCCGGCGGCGGCCCCGGATTCAGATATGCAATGGACATCGCCTTGGACTCCGAAGGCTTTGCCTACGTCATAAACCGGGGGTCTGAATACAACCAGGGCACCCGTATTAGCAAGCTGGCCTTTGGAGAGGACGCAGGCGACGAAGAGTTCATAGAGGAGTTCGGCAGCTATGGCGAGATGGACGGCCAGTTCGTCGGCGCCACCTGCATCGCCATCGACGACGACGACCGGATTTACGTCTCAGACGAAGACCTGAACCGGATTTCGGTGTTTGACAAGAACGGGAACTTCCTGAACAAGTGGGGCTCTTGCGGCTCGGAGGAAGGCCAGTTGGACAGCCCGTCTGGGATTGACTTCGACAAGAACGGGAACCTCTGGGTCGTCGACAGCGGCAACAGCCGGGTCCAGGCTTTCACCAAGGACGGCAAGTTCCTGAAAGCGTGGGGCAAGTGCGGCACCGGAGAGGGCGAGCTCAACGCCCCTTGGGGCGTAACCGTCGACGGCAACGGTGACGTATACGTAGCCGACTGGTACAACGGTCGCGTCCAGAAGTTCGACCAGGACGGAAACTTGCTGATGACCTTCGGGGACTCCGACAGCGGAGAGGGGGCCTTGCGGCGCCCCAGCGACGTGGCCGTGGACAGCGAGGGTGACGTCTACGTCGTGGACTGGGGTGAGAGCAAAGTGGAGGTGTACGCGCCCGACGGCACCCACATCACCACCTTCGTCGGCGACGCCCATGAACTCTCCAAGTGGGGAGCCGAGGTTGTAGCCGCCAACCCGGACACGGTCAAGGCCCGAAGGAGGGTGAAGAGCCTGGAACCGGAGCAGCGGTTCAACTACCCCACCGCCGTCTTGGCCGACTCGGAAGGCCACTTGGTCATCGTCGACCAGATGCGGTCCCGCCTCCAGGTCTACATCAAAGAGAAGAACTACGTAGACGCCCAGTTCAACCTCTGATACCGACGCCAAACAGGACAAACGAAACGGCGGACTCCATGCTGGAGTCCGCCGTTTTATATATCACATGAATCAGTTGGCTAGCGACGCTGGAACACGGCGGCCATGCCCTGTCCGCCGCCGACGCACATGGTCTCTAGTCCGTACTCCACGTCACGCCTCTCCATCTCGTGCAGCAGCGTGGTGAGGATTCGGCAACCGGTGGCCGCTATCGGGTGGCCCAGTGAAATCCCGGAGCCGTTGACGTTCAGGTTGTCATCGTTGGGCAGCTTCCATTCCCGCAGCACCGAAAGCACCTGAGAAGCGAATGCCTCGTTCACCTCGATGAGGTCCATGTCCTCCAGTGACATACCTATCTTGTCCATTACCTTAGCCGTTGACGGGACGGGGCCTATTCCCATCGTCGCCGGATGGCAACCGGTGACTGCCCAGCCCTTCAGGTAACCCATAGCCGTAAGCCCCAACTCCTCCAGCTTGTCCTCGGCCACTACCAGGCACACCGACGCCGCATCGTTCTGACTGGAGGCGTTCCCCGCAGTCACCGTTCCGTCCGAGCCCATGATGGGGCGCAGCCTGGACAGGGCTTCCATGCTGGTGTCGGCCCTGGGACCTTCGTCCTTATCGAACATGACTGGATCGCCCCTGCGTTGGGGAATGGGCACCGGCGCCAACTCCTTCTCGAACTTGCCCGACTCGATAGCGGCCACGGCCCTCTGATGGCTGCGCAGCGCGTATTCGTCCTGTTCCTGTCGGGATATTTCATGCTCCTTGGCCAGGTTCTCGGCGGTCTCTATCATCCCCGAAATGTAGCCGAACCTCTCCTCGGGGGAGACTGTCTCCCTGGCCCGCTCCAGCCTGTCGTGGAACTTTACCGACCCGAATCTGGCCCCCCAGCGGGACTCGTTGGTGTAGTACTCGGCGCCGCTCATGCTTTCCGTTCCGCCGGCTATCACCACGTCGGCGTTCTCGGTCTGCACCTCCATAGCCGCGTTGATGATGGCCTGGAGGCCAGAGGAGCAGCGGCGGTCCAGCTGGTATCCGGGCACCTCTATAGGCAGACCGGCCTTCAGCGAAACCAGCCGCCCTATGGCTGGGTGCTCACCGCTGGGGTAGCCGTTGCCCAGGATTACGTCATCCACCTTGGACGGGTCGAGTCCCGTGCGGTCGAGAAGCTCTTTAATCACCAGGGACCCCAGGTCGGTGGGAGAGATGCCTCTTAGGGCGCCTCCAAAGGCGCCTACGGGTGTCCGAAGGGGAGAGACTATAGCAACGCCGCGCATAATGGGCTCCTTGTTGGTGGTGTCAAGTCCGAGGGCTGCGATACGCCAAATGAAAGGGCGCCACAATTGTAGTGGCGCCCCTGCCTACCGTCAAGAAAAGTGTTGTGGGGTTGGCACGGTCAGTCCACAACGGGGTAGTAGGGGGGACCCCAGTCGACTCCCGGGTTGTCCATCATCCGGTCGATGAACAGAGGGACCAGGAAGGCCATTATCCTGGCTCCGTCCCGCACCTGGTCCCGGTTCACCGAACCGTTCCATGTCGCGCCGCCGTGAATCAGCTGATTGCGCAGGACGTAGAGCCGGTCGAAAACCGCGCTCAAGATGAAGCGGGTGTCCTGATCCAACAGAGCCTTGAGCGCCTCTTTCCTGCGTTCCGCGAACTGAAACTCCCAATTCTCGTGCCCCAGTCCGCTGCGGTGGTCCCAGAAGGGTTGGAAAACGTACTGGTTGTCGAGGAGAACCCTGATGGGGCCTGAGAAGCGCTGGTAGATTGCGTCGTAGATAGTGCCGTCGACATCCAAACCCAGTATCGACTCGAAATATTCGTAGAAGTTGGTCCGTTCCACCGTGTCGGGGTCCTGACGCCGGTCCGTGGCATAGGCGGCGTTGAAGGCTATCCAGTAGAAGATGAATGCAGCGTCGTAGTCGCCCTTTTCCTTCTCCGCGCGTTCAAGCCAACTCAAGGCACGCCTCATGCGGAGCCGCAGCTTATCGGGCAGAACGCCCCGGACGTCCTGCCATTTCGCATCCAGCGCCTCGAAGGTTAACGCGTTACGCAAAGGCTCCAAGCTCAATGGGCGACTCCAAAAAAGGGACGGCTCCATCCATTGTAGCCAACAACTCCAGCCATGTGGAAGAACGCGCCCCATCAGTAGTATGCATTAACCCTTCCCAGAAACCTGACGGGAATGTACACTTTTGTGCATTGAGGTCCAACTGAGGGCGCTCAAGGGCTACGCCGGGGCCAACGACTACTCAGTAGCCCACGAATACATGGACGAGGCCGAGAGCGTGACCGAGAGTCCCCATGTCAGGCGGGTATAGAACCAGAACTCATGCGTGTATCGGAAGTAAAGATTCCCGGTAAGTTCAAGCGCTTCGGTTCTTTAGAGATCCAGGCGCTAGGTGCCGACGTCGAACTGGTGGTGATGCTCGGACCGAACGGCTCGGGCAAGTCCTCTGTCTTTGACGCGTTTCTTGAATGGGCTCGAGCCAAGGGAAGGAATAGGAGAAGTTCCTTCTCCAATGACTACTTTGATTTTGAGACGGGCACCTTTAGCAGGCCTGAGGTCTTCCTGCACGACAACGGTACTTCTGGGTCCTCGGAACCGTTGGGGCCGCTAGTTCATGTGCGTACTGCCCACAGGAACACTCCAGACGTATTGGCGGATTCCATCCAAAAGCAGGAAGAGTTTCGCCGCCGCAATCCCCTCGACCGCATGGTCGAGACGGACGCTGCTCTCGGTGAGCACTACCAGCGGCTCGTCGCGAAATTCGTTCCGGTCCTATCAAACTTGGAGAGCGGCGATGCCGTTCAAGACCTTAAGACCGTTAGGGCCATGCTGGCGCCAGTGCAAGACTCTCTCACTCGCGTCTTGCCGCACTTGCGTTTCACGGGATTGGGGGATGCTATATCCGCCGGTTCCTTCTACTTTACTAGGGACGACATCCGAGGATTCCGCTACGAGAGCCTCTCCGGCGGGGAGAAGGCCGTTTTCGACCTGCTGTTGGATGTCCACATTGCGGCGACAGAGCTGGGCACCCCCCTGATTTGCCTTGACGAGCCTGAGATCCACCTCAACCCCGCCGTGCAGGCCTCTGTGCTCACTGAGCTCATACGGCTTCTCCCAGATGGATCTCAGTTGTGGATCGCCACTCACTCTGTCGGGATGATCCGTAGAGCCTTCGACATGTCCACTGCCGAGCCTGGCCGGGTTGCCTTCTTGGATTTCGGACAGGTCAAGGGGCCAGCCCCAGATGTCCAACTCAAGCCGTCCCAGCCTTCAGGCCAACTCCTGCGTGAGGCGATGTCCGTTGCCCTGGACGATCTGGCTAGGCTTCTCGCTCCAGAGGTTCTGGTTATATGCGAGGGGAGCCAAGTGAGTGACCGAGTTCTCGCGTGGGACGAACGGATATACCGGCAGATCTTCCGTGACCTGCACCCACGAATGGAGTTCAAGTCCAGCGGGGGCAAGGGCGAGCTTGAACGGGCGGCTCAGATAGCTTCGGTGATTGCGCCTGGGACCCGTCTTGTAAAGTTGCGCGACCGCGATGACCTTACTCCAGAGAATCGTACCCGCCTACTCAAGAGTGATCCGAACCTGAGAGTGCTCGAACGCCACTCCTTGGAATCGTACCTTCTAGACGACGAAGTTCTTGAAGCAATGGTAGGCGACCGCGGCACCCGCGTGGAGAACGCAGTCGATAGACTCAAGGTAGCCCGTGATGGGGCGGTCCGTCCGAACGGGTCTGCGAAAGGAGCTCTGGGTGTAGTGTTCGATGTTGCGAAGAGTGTTTTGGGCAACACCGAAGGGCTCGGAGAAAACCCCTCGCAGTTTTCGGCAGATGTACTCGCTAAGTTGATTACGCCGGATATGAAAGTAAGGGAGGAGCTTGAGTCCGTCCTTGACTTGCCCTGAGCGCCTCGCCGTTCTCGGTTGGCAGGTTGCGAAGGACGAGCTCAAGCGGGAGCTAGAGGCTCTCCGTTGAGAGGCACGGCTCGCGGTAGCTGTTGCCGTTGGTCCGGTCAATTTCTCGGTCAATTGGTTCTACTCGTTGCTAGAGGTACCCCCTTATAGAGGACCTTCGGGTCGCCGACACTATTGTGTATCGCGAGCGTTCTGTCGGCGTTGTGTCGAAGCTCTCACCCGGTCAGAAGCTGGGCGGGGCTTGCCGGTGTCAGGGCCACGGACCCTGTGACAATTCTTGCGTTCCTCTGCCCCAACGCGTCACAATGTACGAGCCGAGGGACCCGACGGGTTCACAGAGTCCCCAGCCACATCTCGAAGACGGTACCACCTACCGTCCACTTAGGTCCGCTAAGGAGGCTCTATGCCAACCGCCGCCGAGTTGATTGTCCAGACCCTCGAGGAGGCCGGGGTGGAGTATGTGTTCGGCATCCCAGGGGGAGGCACCGGCCAGATATTCGGCCTGCTCCACGGTCGTGAAGACCGCATCAAGACCATCCTGGTGCGCCACGAGCAGGCGGCGGCGATAATGGCCGACGCATACGCCCGCGCGTCGGGCAAGCCCGCCGTCGTCATGGGCCAGGGACTGTTCATCGGCTCCAACGCCTCCTTCGGCATCATGGAGTCCATGCTCAGCAGCTCGCCGATGCTCATACTAACCGACACCTCCGACGGCGGGGTCGGAATGCACGCCGCCAATCAGTCGGGAGCAGGCGAGTACGGAAGCATCGACCTTCCGGCCATATTCCGGGCCATGACCAAGTACACCGCCGTGGCCGCCAGCCCCAAAGAAGCGGTGCTGAGCACCCAGCTCGCCATCAAACACGCCATGAGTGGGCGGCCCGGCCCGGCGGCGGTCGTCATGCGCTCGGCGTCCATTGGAGGAGAGGTGGATGTGGAGTCGCCGCCCTTTATACACAACGCCGCAGGATACCTGAACACCGCCAAGCCCCAGAGCGCACCCGCCGACGTTGAGAAAGCCGTCCGCATCTTATCGGAGTCGGCCCGTCCCGTTATAGTCGCCGGAAACGGAGTCCACGTCGCGAAGGCCCACAGACAGCTGCAGGAGCTGGCAGAGCTATGGCAGGCGCCAGTGGTGACCAGCTACAAGGGCAAATCCGCTCTCGCGGAGACCCACCCCCTATCCCTGGGTATGGTGGGCGTATATGGCCAGGACGCGGCCAACCGGCTGGTGGGTGAGGCCGACGCCGTTCTGGTCATCGGCGCCAAGCTGACGCCCCAGGACACCGTGCGGGAACGCCCAGACGTGTTCAACCCTCTGCGCCAACGCATCATCCAGATTGACATAGACGAGCGGAACGCCGGATGGACCTTCCCAATAGACTTGGGGCTGGTCGGCGACGCCGGAGCAATAATGAACCAGCTGCTGGATGCGTCCAAGGACGCTGCCGAGTCCTCCAAGTCCAAGCGGCAGGCTTGGGCCGGGGGCATCGACGAGGTCAAACGGCAGATGGCCTTCTACGACGACCCGGAGATGCACCGGGACAGCTCACCCGTTACCCCCCAGAGACTGGTGGCCCTGCTGCAACAGACCCTGGACCCGTCCACCGTTTTCTCTCTCGACGCGGGGAACAACCGCACCTGGATGGCCCACTTGTACCAGTCCCGGCAGGCCAACACCTTCTTCTGTCCCGGCGGCACCGCGGGAATGGGTTGGGGGCTTCCTGCCGCCGTGGCCCTGAAGCTGGTGTACCCCGACCGGCCCGTGGCATGCGTCACTGGAGACGGCGGCTACATGATGACCGTAAACGCGCTTTCCACTGCCATGCAGTACAACCTGCCCATTCTATGCGTTGTGTTCAACGACAACGCCCTGGGCATGGTGCTGGACCATCAGCCGCCGGGTAAGACCATCGCCTCGGAGTTCGTGGACACGGACAACGCGGCGGTGGCGCGAGGGTTCGGAGCTTTCGGAGTCCAGGTCAATGACTCCCGCGACCTTCCCCAAGCCCTCAGGGACGCCACGGCATCTGGTCTACCTGCAGTGGTGGATGTGGTTATCGACCGAGACCCCACTCCAGACGACTGGAGGGCCGACGCTCGCCGGACCGGAGAGACGTAAATCTCAGGTATTGCAATGGCTGACTGGTTTGTGAAGCAGACCCTCGGCGGCCTGCTGGACGAGGCCGACCGCCGGTTCGGGCCACGGGAAGCCCTCTACCATGAGGGGCGTCGTTGGACGTTCGGGGAGCTTCGCCAAGACGTGGACCGGTGTGCGAGAGCGTTGATGGCGGCAGGCGTGGGGCGCGGCGAGAAGATCTCCCTGTGGATGCCCAACCGGCCTTCGTGGATTCACGTCATGCTGGCCGTCGCCAAGATTGGGGCCGTCTTGGTCCCGATCAATACACGTTTCCGAACCTCGGACGTGGAATACGTCCTACGGCAGTCCGACACGTCAACGCTAATAACCGTGGACCGTTCAGGCCCGGTGGACTTCCTGTCCATGGTCCGCGAACTATGTCCGGAGATAGAAAGCGGCGACCCTTCCGACCTCCGGCCTGAGAAGTTCCCCGAACTGCGCAGGGTCATAGTCCTGGGCGACTCCAGTTACAAGGGGACCCGGAGTTGGGACGACGTGATGGCCGGAGCGGATGAAGTCTCCCAGCAGGAACTGGAGGACAGGCACGGCTCGACGGACCCCGACAACACGGCGCTGATGATGTACACCTCCGGGACCACCGGTTTCCCCAAGGGCGTGATGCACAACCACAATATCCAACGCACAGTGGTGGACACGGCCAACCGCATGGGAATCACTCCGGCCGACGTGACCCTCATGTACCTGCCGCTATTCCACTGCTTCGGCCTCTACGAAGGCCCCTTGATGTCCCTGATTACCGGATGCCGCATGGTTCTCACTACGACTTTCGACCCTGGCGAATGCTTGAAGCTCATCGAGCAGGAAAAGGCCACGGTGATGCACGGATTCGACACCCACTTCAGGGACATGATGGACCACCCAGACTGTGAGAACGTGGACAGAAGCTCCCTCCGCACGGGGATACTGTGCGCCGGCATGGCCTCCAGCGAACCCGTGGCCCGGCGCGCCCAGTCGCTCCTCTATTCCAGCGTGAGCGGCTGGGGCATGACCGAAGTGGGCGTGGGAGCGACCATTTCCTTCCTGGATTCGTCCATCGATGACCGCTGCACCACTTCCGGCTACCCTTTGCCCGGATATGAAATGAAGGTCGTCGACCCCGGCTCCGGCTCTCCTACGCCCAACGGCAGCGTGGGAGAGCTGTACGTGCGGGGCTACGGCGTCATGCAAGGCTACTACAAGAAGCCTGAGGAGACGGCCCAGGCAGTCGACTCGGATGGCTGGATGCACACCGGTGACTGTGTAATCATGCGAGACGACGGAGTCATCCGCTTCCTGGGACGCTACAAGGACCAGCTCAAGGTCGGCGGCGAAAACGTGGACCCGGCGGAAGTGGAGCAGTTCCTCATGGACCACCCGTCGTCGCTAAAGGTCCAGGTGGTCGGCGTGCCGGACGATCGGATGGGCGAGGTGGTCTGCGCCTGCGTGGTCCCCAGAAGCGGACAGCCCGTGGACAACGACGACCTGGCGGAATTCTGCCGTGGCAGGCTGGCCAGCTTCAAAGCCCCACGCTACACCCTCGCCTTCGACGACTACCCAATGACCTCCAGCGGCAAGGTCCAGAAGTTTCGCCTGAGAGAGATGGCGCTGGAAAGACTGGGCCTGGCGCCCGACGCTCCCGGAACCGGCATGTGAACGGCGAAATCGCCGCCGCGGCAGTCGCAGTTCTCATCAACGCTGCCTTCATAGGCGGGAACCTCGCAGTCCACCGCTGGGAAAGCCGCCGGTCGCGGTTCGTGGAGCGACGTCGGGAACTCGGCAACCACCCATACTGGGTTCCTTCGGCTACCGCTCAGGCAGGTACGGAAACCCGATTGCCCTCACGGCCATAAACGTGGGAGTGGCGTTGACGCTCCTGGGGCAGCTTCGTTTCGAGCCGTGGATGATCCCGTGTGTCGCAACCGGCCCAGCAGCCGCGGCAGGCTACTTCTTCCACTGCAAGCAGATCGGCAAAATCGACTGGACCTTCCTCGGAGACCGCCTAACCGTAGGCGGACAGCTGCACCTTGTCTATATCGCTGTGGAAGTTGCAGCAAGCGTCCTCGGAATCGGGCTGGCCGTCGCCAACGGCCTCAACCCACCTCTTCTAACCGCTGTCGCCGGAGGCGCCTTGTACCTGTGCCTCGTGGCCCGGGACATCCGTGGCGGCCGCCACCGCCGCCCGGGGCCGCCTCCATTTGCTTGAGTCGGCAAAGTCCAGGAGCAGCGGTTGCACACAACCCCTGGCCGGTGGTACAATCAAGCCAAGAATCCTCTGGACCCTTTTTGTGCAGGCCCCGAACCAATCGGGGCTTGTTGTTAAATGAATGGGATGGCAGAGGACAACCCTCTAGGGGGTGCGCCGTGAAAAGCGACTTTTTGATAGCGTTGACACAGTTGGCGGCAGAGAGACACCTGCCCAAAGAGCAGGTGCTTCAGGCTATAGAAGTAGCCTTGGCGTCGGCCTTCAAGAAGGACAGCCTCGTCATTGGGCAGAACATATCCGTCAAGCTGAACCCCAACAGCGGAGAAGTGAACGTATACGCCACCAAGACGGTGGTGGACGAGCTTGAAGACGACAAGCGGGAGGTCCTGCTCAAGGACGCTCAAAAAGTCAAGAAAGACATTGTCTTGGGGGACGAACTGGCTATCGAAGCCCTCCCTCACCAGGTCAGCCGCATAGCCGCCCAGACGGCCAAACAGGTCGTGCTCCAGCGACTCCGGGAAGTGGAGCGCGAACTGGTCTACGCCGAGTTCCAGGACCGGGAAGGGGAGGTAATCTCCGGCGTCATCGACCAGATAGAGGCCGGCAGAGTCATCATCATCGACTTGGGACGTGCACAGGCTGTCCTTCTCCCGGAGGAACAGATTCCCACCGAACGCTACAGAAAGGGCCAGCGGCTCAAGCTCTTCGTACTGGAAGTGCGGCGCAGCGCCAAAGGCCCCGAAATACTGGTCTCCAGAAACCACAGGAACTTGCTGAAACGGCTCTTCGAAGTCGAGGTGCCCGAGGTGTACAACGGCATCGTCGAGATCAAGGCCATTTCCAGGGAGGCTGGCTCCCGCAGCAAGGTTGCCGTGATGTCCCGCCAGGAAGGAATAGACCCCGTAGGTTCCTGCATCGGGATGCGGGGCAACCGCATTCAGAGCATAGTGAACGAGCTCCAGGGCGAGAAGATTGACCTGGTGCGCTGGGACAAGGACCCGCGGGTCTTCATCGCCAACGCCCTCAGCCCGTCAGAGGTGGTCCACGTCGACACTACCGGGGCTGATGAGTCGGCCATCGTCGTCGTGCCCGAGCGTCAGCTGTCGCTGGCCATTGGCAAGGAAGGCCAGAACGCCCGTCTCGCCGCAAAGTTGGTGAACTTCCGGCTGGACATCAAGAGCATGAGCGAATGGGAAGAGATAAAAGCCCGCCGCCAGACCGATGTCGAAGAGGCCACTAGGGCCGCCGTTCTGGAGAAGCAGGCGGGATTTCCTGCGTCAGAGACAACCTCTGTTGCAGAAGCCGAATCCGTTGAGGTTGTGGCGGAGGAGCTGGAGGCCGTCGTCGCCGAAGCCGAACAGATCGTCGAAGAAGCGGCCCAGGCTCTGGCTCTTGAGGCGGCTGTCGACGAGGCCGACGCGCCGGTCTTGGAGGTCGCCGGGGAAGTCGTTGCGGAAGTGGAAGCTATTGCTCCCGCCGCCGTCCAGGAAACCGCTAAGCTGAGCCCCGAGGAAGAGTTGGCCCTCCTGGCCCTCGATGAAGAGGAAGAAGAGCAGGACGACGATGACGAGGACGGGGAGGAGACTGCCGAGGGCGAGGACGTCTGGAAGGTCCCGGCGGTCCTGCCTGCAGTGGCTGGCACCGGCCAGATACGTTTCGCCGAGGACATCATCGGAAACGCTCGCAGCGCGGGCAGATCTGGACGCAAGGGCAAACGCGGACGGGGCGGTGGAGGCCGCAGCGGAGGCCGAGGCAGGTCTGCCAAACAGCAGCTGGAGGGCTAACGCAAAAGAGGCCACCTTGACGCACAAGAAACATGTGCCCCTGCGGTCATGCTCTTCTTGCCGCTCCAAGCTCCCCAAGAGGGAGTTGATCCGAATAGTGGTCGGCTCCGTCGGGGAAGTGGCGACCGACCCCACGGGGAAGGAGCCGGGAAGAGGCGTCTACTTCTGCTATGAACCGGCGTGCTGGGCCAAAGGTCTCACAAAAGACCGTTTGTGCCGCTCATTCCGGAGGGACGTGGTCCTGCTCGATAGGAAAGGTTTGCTCACACAGCTTCACACTCTGGCGGCTGGGAAGGTTGGAGAAGAGATATGACCACTGAGAGCCCGCAAAGAACAGCGGCTACCGACGAGCCCGACGCTCAAGCGACGGAGCGCAGGCCCCGACAACGCAAGAGCGCTCCCAGCGTCGTGGAGCTTCCCTCCACGCTGACCGTGAAGCGCCTTTCCGAGCTTACGGGCATAAGCTCCATTGACACCATCAAGCAGTTGATGCGCAACGGCATCATGGCCTCCATGAACCAGATCATCGACTACGAAATCGGGGCGCTGGTGGCGTCGGGCTTTGGAGTCCGCACCAGACCCGAACAGGAGACCGGCGACAGCGCCGCCGCTGCAACGGTTCCTGTTGTAGCCGTTGACCCTGACAGGCTGGTCCACCGCCCACCGGTCGTGACCATCCTTGGGCACGTGGACCACGGCAAGACGACTCTTTTGGACGCGATACGCCGCAGCCGAGTGGCCCAGGGTGAAGTGGGACAAATCACCCAGCACATCGGAGCATACCAAGTCGAACACAACGGCCAGAAAATCACCTTCCTGGACACGCCAGGCCATGAAGCCTTCACCGCCATCAGGGCCCGTGGCGCCAGCGTCACCGACATCGCCATCCTTGTGGTGGCCGCCGATGACGGGGTCATGCCTCAGACTGTAGAAGCCCTGAACCACGCCAAAGCCGCCGAAGTGCCCATAATCGTCGCCATAAACAAGATGGACCGCCCAGACTCCGACCCGGATCGCGTCAAGCGTCAACTGGGAGAGCAAGGGCTGGTGTTCGAAGACTGGGGCGGAGACGTAATATCCGTGCCATTGTCGGCCACTCAGGGAGAAGGCATCGACGACCTGCTGGAAAACCTTCTGCTAGTGGCTGAAATCGCCGACCTGAAAGCCGATCCGGAACGGAAGGCATCAGGCGTGGTGGTGGAGGCCAAGCTGGACCGGAACCGCGGCCCGCTGGCCACTCTGCTGGTCCAGAGCGGCACTCTCCGAGTCAGCGACTACATAGTGGCCGGCTCCTGCTACGGCCGTGTGCGGGCCATGTCCAACGACCTGGGCAAACGCGTGACGGAGGTGGCCCCGGCGTTTCCCGTGGAACTGATGGGCTTTGGCTCATTGCCCGAAGCCGGAGACCCCTTCGAGACAGTCCCAAATGAGCGCTCTGCCAGGAGCCTGGCAGAGTCCCGCCAGCAAGAAAAGGAGGCCGGAAGGTCCGCGGCGCGGGCTCTTACGCTGGAGGAGCTACAGACCCGCATCGATTCCGGCGAGACCAAGGAGTTGAACCTGGTCATCAAAGCTGACGTACAAGGCAGCGTAGAAGCGGTTGTCGGCTCTCTTGAGAGGCTGAACGACGGAAGGGCCCGGGTTCGAATACTCCACGCGGGCAGCGGCTCTGTCACCGACAGCGACATTCTGCTGGCCGCTGCCTCAGACGCCATCGTGATAGGCTTTTCCACCACTACCCAGCAGGGCGTTGACCGCCTGGCTGAACGGGAAGGCGTGGAAATACGATATTACGACATCATCTACCACCTGGTCGAGGACATCGAAAAAGCGCTTCAGGGCATCCTGGAAGCCACCCAACGGGAAGTAATCGTCGGCCACGCCGATGTGCGGGCCATCTTCTCCATCGGCAGACGAAGCCAGAACATCGCCGGATGCATGGTCACCGACGGAAGGATCGCCCGAAACGCGATGGTGCGAGTCCTAAGAGGAGGCCGAAATATATTCAATGGGACTGTCGCCAGCCTCCGCCATTTCAAAGAAGAAGTCAACGAGATGAACACAGGTTTCGAATGCGGTATAGGGGTCGCCAGCTTTTACGATTTCGAGGAAGGCGACGTGCTGGAGACCTACCGCATGGAAAAGGGCCGGGCCTAGGCGCCTCTGCCGGCTTCTTCTTGACCTCCATCACACGGGAGGACAACCGCTTATGACCAGACGCATCGACCGAATCAACGGATTGTTGCGCCAGGAAATCAGCGACCTGATTTCCAAGGAATTGAATGACCCTCGCCTCGGCGGCGTCGTCAGCGTAACACACGTGGACACTTCCGTAGACCTCAGCCACGCCAGGGTTCATGTATCTGTGTTTGCTCAGCGTGACCAGAAGGAGACCGTTCTGACGGGCATCCGGTCAGCCTTGGGTTACATCCGCCGGGAACTCAGAGGCCGCCTCCGTCTCAAGCACATACCCACGTTGGAACTCGTCCTCGACGAGTCCCTCGACGAAGCCAGCCACATCTACGGACTGATCGACCAGGCCAACCCAACCGGTTAGAGCCTAGACTTTTAGACGGATGCAAAAGAACCAGATCAACGGCTTTTTGAACCTCTACAAGGACAGAGGCCCCACGTCTATGGACGCGGTCCGGATGGTCAAGAGGCTGACCGGGCAGCGGAAACGGGTGGGCCACGGAGGCACCCTCGATCCCTTGGCGGAAGGTGTCCTACCAATCTGCTCAGGACAGGCTACAAGGCTCATGGAGTTTCTCGTGGACGGCCCCAGGGAATACCTTATGGAGGTGAAACTGGGAGCCTCCACTGCCACCTACGATGCAGAAGGCGAAATAACCAAGGAGGGTGACTATTCCGGAATCACCCTGGACGACGTGAACCGGGCGCTTGAGGAATTCCACGGCCTGATAGACCAGGAGCCTCCCATGTACAGCGCCCTGAAAGTGGACGGGAAGCGCCTCTATGAGCTGGCGAGGGCCGGCATAGAAGTGGAACGGGAACCCAGGAAAGTGGAGATTGCCCGCACCGAAGTCCTGGATTTCTCTCTCCCCATAGTCACCGTCAAGGTCGAAAGCGGCCGCGGAGCCTATATGCGGTCCCTTGCCCACGACCTGGGGAAAAGCCTGGGCTGCTACGCATATCTGGACAGGCTTGTACGGCTTAAAGCGGGGCCATTCACGTCCGACGACAGCGTGCGAATGGCTGACCTCGAGTCAGACGAGGACTCGTCAGAAAGCGTGTCCAAACACTTGCTGCCCGTGGATTTCGCTCTCCTGGACATGAAAAGCGTGGAAGTCAGCAAGGCAGCCGAGCGATTCCTGAAGAACGGCCAAGCGATAAATGCATCGCCTCAGACGGCAGCCACGGCGGGATACATGGAGAAGTTCCGGGCATACGACTCGGACGGGCGGTTCCTGGCCGTCGTCGTCTACGACAAGCCAAAGAACCAGTGGAAACCGTACAAGGTTTTTCAACTCGACTCGCCTTCCATATTCGCACCTGCGCACGTCAGATAGCGAAAGAAACGGTAATCGGAGTCAGTTCAGTATTGACAAAGGCCATTCGCTAAGTATAGTTGTGGATTAAAAGGCAAGCGTATTCTCGTGGAGGGGTGCGATGGAGGCTTACTGCTTCAAGTGTAGGGGAAAAAGAGAGATCAGCAATCCACAGCAGGTTACGTTGAAGAACGGAAGGCCTGCCACACAGGGGTCCTGCCCCCAGTGCGGCACGAAGGTGTTTCGCATCGGCAAAGCTTCGTAGAGGTCCTCGAACTATCCGGGCACGACGCTCACTCCCAGTTTCTTGAGCAAGCTGATTGGGTTGCTCACCAGCAATGTTTGCGCCTGCTCACGTGAAAGACCTGCACCCAAAGCGACCTTCTCTCTGAGTTCGTCGGTGAGTAAGTCCTCCGGGCTGTGGGCGTCAGAGTCCAGCACGGTCAACGCTCCGGCTTCCTGAGCGACCTTCACCACATGCCCATTAGCCAGGCTGTGGCCTCTGCGGGCTGAGACCTCCAGGTAGACGCCCCGTTCGGCGGCTAGGCGCGCGTCGTCCAATTCGATTAGTCCCGGGTGGGCTAAAACGTCAACGGCGTCCGAGCTTATCGCAGCCCTGTTGGTGCCGGGCTCAACCGGCTCTACAGGGGTCTCACCGTGGACTACCACTATCCTTGCGCCCATCTCTTTGGCTGCGCGCGCAACCATATCAATGTCGTCTTTGGGCACGTGGGTGATTTCTACGCCCGGCAAAACCTGGATGTCCCATCGGGACGAGCCCATTTTACAGTCGGTCACCAGGGTGTTTAGCACATACTCCAGGTTCCCTGGCCCCACGTGGTCCGTGACGGCCATGCCTTTGTAGCCGCGCACGACCGCGCGCCGGATTAGCTCGATCGGCGACAACACTCCGTCGCTGAGGAAAGTGTGGGTGTGAAAATCGTACATCGCGCCTCCGTATCGCCGCCCCGGACAGTCAACGAGGTCTGTCAAATCAGCGCAGCTCGTTCCGTATTATATACATTACCCATTCCAATAGCTCAACGTTGCCCGGCGCCCCCCCGGGGCGGGGTGTTAGAATTGTATCCCCAGGGCTTGCGGTGACGCATCTATGTGGCGGCGAATCAAGCTTTACGTCAAAAGAACGGCTCTGACCATCGGAGCTTTGCTCCTGCTCTTTGCCAACTACCTGGCTTTGGCTCCCCAGGGACAGGACATCATGGCATCGGCTCTGTTCGTAGTTCAAACGCTGCCTATTCCCGTCAAACCCCAGGAATGGTTTACACCCGACCCCATCCGGGAGGAGGTGACCTATCCCCTCGCCTCTGGGAAGGGCACAGCTGATATATACCGCACTCCGGGAGACGATGCGAGACCCGGTGTGGTGGTCTTTCTGGGAGTGAACCCCGCTCCGAGGGACGACGCCCGGGTGGTCAACCTGGGCGAGGGACTGGCGAGGGCCGGGTTTGCTGTCATGATACCCTGGTCACCCAGCATGATGCAGGACAGAGTCGACCCGCGAGAGCCTGACAACCTGGTGCGGGCCTTCCAGTTCCTGGCTGAACAGGACTACGTGGACTCCGAAAAGGTAGGTCTGGGAGGGTTCTGCGTGGGCGCCTCGTTGTCGGTGGTAGCGGCCTCCGACCAGCGCATCAGCGAAAGGGTCAACTTCGTCAGCGCGTTCGGGGGCTACTACGACATAAGAGACCTTCTGGCCCAGATTGCCGCCAACCGCAGCTTCTACAACAGTGAAGTGGGCCCCTGGGACCCCAGGTCAGCCACGGACCGGGTGTTCGTGAACCAAATCATCGAAGGGCTTCCCAGTCCTGATGAGCGAGAAGCCCTTGACAGAATCTTCGTCCGGCGGGAACCGGATGCGTCTCTGCCGGAGACCCTTAGCCCGGAAGCGCAGGCGGCGTACGCACTGCTGAGGTCAGCCACGGCTTCCGACGACGACGAGCACCTGAGCGTCGAAGAGGCCCAGGCCCAAATCGAGCTGCTTCCTTCCGGTCTGCTCCAGGACTTGGACCGCATTTCGCCCAGCTCTGCCGTGGCCGGCCTTCAAGCAAAGTTGCTGATTGCCCACGACCGGGAAGATGACGCAGTGCCCTCCGAGGAGTCCCGCCGCCTCGGGGACGCTGTTGAGGGACAGATCGAGCTTCACCGTACCGAGTTCTCCTTCTTTTCCCACGTCACGCCCGACAAACCTGTGGGGCCCTTTACTTTCGTGAAAGAGGCCTTCAAGCTGTTCAAATACACAT
Organism: Dehalococcoidia bacterium; assembly: GCA_965224415.1. Classification (GTDB taxonomy): domain Bacteria; phylum Chloroflexota; class Dehalococcoidia; order Lucifugimonadales; family JAGWBF01; genus DAOUJI01. The sequence continues at coordinate 224,069 of CBDCZB010000005.1, forward strand.
ATAACCTGATTAGCGTCGTTTGAGGCCCTGATGGGAGTCCGCGCCAGCCTATGCTAGAATGAATAGACCGCATCACAGCGGAGAGGACCATGCCAAGAAATTACTGGATGATCGTAACTACCCCGGAAAACTTCGAAATTATGCGAAGTCTGGGTTTCAAGGTCCAAGGAATCAAGGCCAACCACCACCGTAAAGCGCAGCGCATCGAACCCGGCGACTGCATCCTGTACTACGTAGGCCACGACAGATTCTTCGGCGCGACCGCCCGGGCCACGTCCCGGTATTCCGAAGACGCGTCTCCGCCGTGGAAGAAAGACGGTCTGAGCACGTGGGCCTATAAAGTGGACATCAAGCCGGAGGTCGTCCTGCCCAAGGACGACTATATCGACGCCAATCAATTAGCGCCACGATTGGACTACGTCCGCAAGTGGACTCCCGAGGCGTGGTACATAGCCTTCGCCCAGACCAACCTGCACCTGCTGCCCAAGAAGGACTTCCAGCTGGTTGAGCAGGAGATGAAGAAGCTCACGTCCAGGGGTGGGCGGAACCGGCGCAGAACGCAGACCAGGACACCGCCCAAGGACATCCGCATTCCGGCTTTGGGGCCTGAGTCCGAGGACGAGGACGAGGACGAGTCACACGTCGTCACGTCGCGGCACCCAGACGAGTTGGCGATTGGCAACCGGCCGACTGTGGTCACGTCGGAAAGGCGGGAAGACCGGAGTCTGGAGCCAGCCGCGCCGACTCCGGGTGGGGAAGAACATCCCGACCCCGTCGACTAGCTTGACGCCCCATGCGGAGTGAGTAGTTCAGTCCTCTCCAGACAGGTACTCGGCCGTGGTCTTGACCCTGTAAGAGCCGGAACCCATCAGGAGGCTTTCCACCGCCGCCCTGGCCGTGTCCAGGGACGTGTAGCAGGGAATCCGCTTCTCCACCGCCGCCCGGCGAATGTAAAACCCGTCTCGGATGGCCGACGCCGTCTCGGACACGGTGTTTACCACACCGTCCACGAGACCCTGGTTTATCACATCCACCACGTTGGGTCGCCCCTCGGACAGTTTCTTGGTGATCATTGTCACGGGCGCTCCCATGTTTTGGACCATGGCCGCCGTTCCTTCAGTGGCGTAGAGCGTGAAGCCGGCCTCGCCCAACTCCCTGACCAGAGCGACGGACTCCGCCTTGTCCTTGTCGGCTATACTCAGCAGAACGGCGCCGCTCTGCTTCAACGTGAGGTCGGAAGCGGCCAACGCCTTAGCCAGGGCAGGGCGAAATTCATGGTCGATGCCCATAACTTCGCCGGTGGACTTCATCTCCGGGCCCAGATGCCAGTCCACGCCGGTGAGCTTGGACATGGAGAAGACCGGCGCCTTGATGCCCACTACGCGCTGTTTCTTCCAGAGTCCGCCTTCGTAGCCCATGTCCTTCAGTTTCTTTCCCAGCATGACCCTCGTTGCAAGGCTGACCACCGGCACTCCCGTTACCTTGGAGATGAAGGGAACGGTGCGGCTGGCCCTGGGGTTGACTTCCAACACGTAGACTGAGGTGCCTTCCATGTCCTCGGGCAACGACCTGGGACTTCTGTAAGCTGGCGCTCCCACTATCACAAACTGGACGTTCATCAACCCCTTGATGCCCATGGCGAGGCCGATCCTGGTTGTGTAGTCCACGATGGTGTCCACCTCTTCTGTGGACAGGTTCAACCCTGGATATATAGCCATGGAGTCGCCGCTGTGGACTCCTGCCCGCTCTATGTGCTCCATCATTCCCGGAATCAATACTCGTTCGCCGTCGCAGATGGCGTCAACCTCGCACTCTTTGCCCTCCAGGTAGCTGTCGATGAGCACTGACCTCCCTTGCCCCACCTTGGTCGCTGCGGCAAGGTACCGGCGAAGTTCCTCCGGCGTTTGCACGATCTCCATGGCCCTGCCGCCAAGGACGTAGCTGGGCCTCACTACGATGGGGAATCCTATGTCTCCGGCAACGCTTATGGCCTCTTCTATTGAGGTCACTGCTGCCCCTGGGGGTTGGGGTATTCCCAACCTCCCCAGGAAGTCGTCGAACTTGTGCCGGTCGGAAGCGATGTCTATGGCTTCCGCTGCGGAACCCAGCAGAGGCAGCCCAACCCGGTCCAGGATCTGGGACAGATTTATGGCAGTCTGGCCTCCGAACTGGACCACCGACGCGGGAGGTTGACCGTCGCCAGTCTCGTTTTCGATTACGTCCCGTACGCTCTCTTCATCCAGCGGTTCGAAATAGAGGCGTTGGCTGGTGTCGAAGTCGGTGGACACGGTCTCCGGGTTGGAGTTGACCATTATGCTTCCCACTCCCTCGTCGTGAAGGGCCCAGGCTGCATGCACGCTGCAATAGTCGAACTCGATGCCCTGGCCAATGCGTATCGGACCGCTTCCAACGACCAGGGCCTTGGGTCCTTCCATCGGAGGCGCTTCGTTTTCCTGGTCGTAGGAGCTGTAGTAGTAAGGGGTGACCGCCTCGAACTCGGCTGCGCAAGTGTCAACCATCTTGTAGACGGGCCGTATGCCCCAGGAACCGCGTGTCTCCCGCACTCGCTCGGGCAGGATGTCAGACAGGGCGCCGATTTGTTCGTCGGAGAAACCGAGACGCTTGGCCAGCAGCAGAAGCTCCGGCGTCAGGTCCTCCCCCAGCAGCCTCCGCTCCACGTCCACTATCCGCTGGAGGGCGCTAATGAACCACGGTTCTATCAGAGCAGTCTGGGCCAACTCATCCACGGACATCCCTGACCGGATGGCGTACATCAGGGCCCACAGCCGCTGGTCGTTGGGCTTGTACAGACCCTCGCCTGGAGGGCTGCCCTGCCTCCATTCAGGCGCCTCCCACAGCAGGGAACGTCCGCCTATCTCCAGGGAGCGCACAGCCTTCTGGAGCGCCGCGGGAAAGCTGCGGTCTATCGCCATCACTTCGCCGGTGGACTTCATCTGCGTGGTAATGGAGCGGTCTCCCGCAGGAAACTTGTCGAAGGGCCAGCGGGGTATTTTCACGACGCAGTAGTCCAGCGCCGGCTCGAATGCGGCGGAAGTCTTCTCCGTTACGGCGTTGGGTATTTCGTCAAGGCGCTTGCCCACCGCAATCTTGGCCGCAACCCGCGCTATGGGGTAGCCCGTAGCCTTGGAGGCAAGCGCAGAGCTGCGACTGACTCTGGGGTTGACTTCAATGACGTAGTAGGGGGCGTTGGGTTCCCAGTCGTATCCTAACTTCTCGGCGATGGTGGGATGGGGCGGCAGGGCAAACTGGACATTGCAGCCGCCCTCGATGCCAAGGGCCCGGATAATCTTTAAGCTGGCCGACCTGAGCATCTGGTACTCTTTGTCGGTCAGCGTCTGACTGGGCGCGACGACGATGCTATCCCCGGTGTGGACCCCCATCGGGTCCATGTTCTCCATGTTGCATATGGTGATACAGTTGTCGCCGCCGTCCCGCATCACCTCGTATTCGATTTCCTTCCACCCCTCCAGAGAACGCTCCAGAAGCACTTGGTGGATTGGACTGGCGGCCAGTCCTCCAGCCACAACGGTCTCCACGTCCTCCAGGGTGCGTACCATCCCTCCGCCGGTGCCCCCAAGGGTGTAGGCGGGGCGCACCACCAGAGGCAGCCCCATGCTGTCCACAGCCTTCCGCGCCTCTTCCATCGAAGATACGGTGAGGCTCGGGGGTTGGTGCTCGCCGATCTCAATCAGCATGGACCGGAAAAGCTCTCGGTCCTCGGCCTTTTTGATGGTCTCCAGAGACGTGCCAAGCAGCTTCACGCCATATTTTTCCAGAAGCCCGGCGTCGGCTATGTCCACGGCCAAGTTGAGGCCCGTCTGTCCACCCAGGGTCGGAAGGATGCCGTCGGGGCGCTCCCTGTCCAGGACACGGTCCATCACGTCCACGGTCAGCGGCTCTATGTACACCCGGTCCGCAATTCCCTCGTCGGTCATGATTGTGGCCGGGTTGGAGTTGACCAGTACGGTGGTGACTCCCTCTTCTTTGAGGGACTTGCACGCCTGGGTGCCGGCGTAGTCGAACTCGGCCGCCTGACCGATGACAATGGGGCCTGAGCCTATAACCAGAACTTTCCGGAGTCCGTCCGCCATGCCTCACACCTCGCTGGCGGATATAATACTCCGGAGGCGCTTCTCCCACAAGGCGACCCACAGGGGCTGCTACGCGGCTGGGGGACCTGCCGCTGCGGCAAGCTGTTAGGCGACAGGCAAATGGCCAGGCAGGCTGATCAACTTGGCGTCTTGCAGCGTGTTCAGAAACTGGAATATGAAGTTGGTAAAGTATTCGCCCTCTCGGTCGAACTCCTCCCCGGTCTCATTGCTCCATTCGTGGCGGGACGGAATCTTGATTACACATCCGCCAGGCCCCGACCCATCCACTTCCACTACGCATATTGGCGCATCTATTAAGCGGTTTTCTTCACTGTCATAGGGCCTGACTAGGAATTTCCAATAAGGGGCTTGACCGGAGCCCATACTTGCCTTGGCAAAATCGATGATATACCTGTACTTTTCATAGGAATATGTGGGCACTTCCCTGTCTACGATTGTTAGTACTTCTTCTAGTTTTCCCACAACCTCCACCTCAATCCCCTCCTCTAGAAGGAATTGGCCAAAGGACATTTTGACCTCCCGGCAAGTATAAGCTGAATCTTCCTCGACTCGAAAAACGGTCGAGAGTCTATTCTGGCGCCTGGAGGTTCCGGCATCCAAGAGAAGGAACGCTGTTGTTTAAGAAGTTTTGATTGACGGACTGGCGTACGTCCTACGGCCTTTCCCGCCATTCCTCGTCGGTGAGTCGGTCCAGCTCGTCTCCGTCATCTCGCCCCGCGCCAAGTTTGCGCATGACGTAACGGGCTCCCATAACGCCAGCCAGCCCGAGGACCAGCACTGCTATGATTATCGTGCTCAAGCCGCCCAGGTTGAAAGAAGCTCCCCGGTTAGGGTCCTCCTGCTCCTGGGGGGCCGCTGGACGGGCGCCGGTGTCGTCTGTGTCTTCTATGGAGGCCCCTGGGTCTGTGTTACCCTCCTCACGAAGCGACGGCTGAGGAGGCTTCGCCTCGTCAACATCGTCTATTGAAGGCTGGACCTGGATGGCGCCGAAGCTGGCTGCCCACTGTTTCTCCAGCCCGTCGACTCCAAACCCGTAGACCTCCCTCAAAGCTGGTTCTTCAGTCTTGTAACGGTTCAACCTATCCAGAAAGTCCCGGAACCGTTCGTTGCCGTAGGTTTCCACCAGGAACCCTACCACGCTTTCGGACTTGCTATAGAAGTACCCGATGTCCGCTACGCGCCCAGGGAGGGTCCCCATGTGCCGCAGGGTGATGCGGAACGGGTCCGACTCCACCCGCCGGAAATTCTTGGAGCCCGGCTCCGTGTAGCTGGCGAACCCCTCGTTCAACCAGGCAGAAATCCTGACTCCGGGTTGAGACACAGCCTGGTCCAGAAGAAGATGGGCCGTTTCGTGGACAAGCAGCCGCGGGTTCAGTCCCAAGCCTGTGAACACTCCCATGCTGGGGAAGGCATACCCTCCGAAAACGCCGTCGCTGGTGGCCTGGCTCTGGAAGGGGAAAGCCCTGGCCGCCTCGGAGCGGGAGTTGTATATCACTCCTCTCATGGAACCGTCAGGCTCTATGCCTAACAGGTCGGAAACTTGCTTCAGCGCCTCCTCCACGTCGCCTGCCACCCGGTCCACCTGCGAACTTTTCAAGTCGTGCCAATATATCTCCAGCGGGCCCGCCATGCTGGTTTTCCAGTCGAAACCGGTGTCCAAGTAGACCACAGACTTCCTGTCGGTGACTGTCTCGTTTCCCTCAGAGTCTGTGATGGAGTAGTAGTACTCCAGTTCGACTCCGGGCGGCAGGTAGGCGGCGCCGTGGGTGTCCAGCGTGGTCTCGGCCACAACCCTGCCGGATGGGCCGACGTCCACGTAGGTGTAGCGCCAGTAGCCCGAGGGAGCGGCCCTATGATAGAGGCGGATTTCGGCAATGTCCGCCTCGGCCTCCACGTCCAGGCGCAACACGACTTGCGTGGGGAACCGGACCTCGAGTTCGTTGGAATGCACGTGGACGGTCTCACCCGCAGCCAACACGGGACCGGCCCACCCCAATAGAGCGAGGCAGGTCCCAAGGCCAACAAGCAGGCGTTTGACGGAGAGCATTTCTACAATGATTATACCCCCAACAGGGAATGGTTGGATTGATTCTCCCTCTCCTGTGTTATCCTTGATGGTGCGCGGCCCGGCTTACGGGCGGAAGAAACTTAGCATTGGGGGTTGCTTTGCTCCGGCTGGACAAGCGTTTCCAAGACGAGATTATCCAACACGCTCTGGAGGACGACACCATCGAGTGCTGCGGCGTTCTTGCTGGCTCCGATGGACAGTTCGCCAAGCTTTTTCGCATGACCAACGTGGACAACAGCGCCTATCGCTTCAGTTGGGACTCAAAAGAACTTATCAGCGTTTGGCGGGAGATGGAGTCCAACGACTGGGAGCACCGGGCCGTCTACCATTCCCACACCCATTCTGAAGCGTATCCCTCGGCAACAGACATCCGGCTGGCCGCGTGGCCCGAGGCCTACTACGTAATTGTGTCGCTAATGGACAAGGACAACCCCCACCTGAGAGCGTTCCGAATCGTCGACGGCGAGGTGTCCGAAGAACCCTTAGAGGTCGTCTAGCGGGACCCGGAGTTCCTGGGCAGGCAGCCGCCGTCTCTTTCTTACTCGGAGGTCTCCGACGAAGTTTCAAGCAGAGGCGCCACGAAAGGGTTCTGTATGGTCAGTCGTTCGATCTGTTGGCCATGCCGCAAGTCCTCTGTGTAAAGCCGGGTGCAGCCGGCTTCCAGAGCTGCGGCAACGATCAGGGAGTCGTAGAAGCTGAACCCGTATCGAACCTGCACGTGAAGACTGCTGTGGTAGAGCGAGGCGGTTGGGTTTATCCGCCACAGCGGGACCAGAACATCTTCCAGCAGCAGCCGGGCTCTCGCAGGCGTCGCTCCAAGTTTTCGGATCAATATGTTCAGGGTTTCCTGGACGACCTGAAAGCTGATACATCCTGTATCGTTCTCCAAGCTGCGGCGTACGAGACACTCGGCCTGTTGGCGTTTGTGGACGTCGGTTTCACCAAACATGTAGATGAATACGTTCGAGTCGATGAAGTCTTCACCGCTCATTCATCTCATCCCGAGTGAACTTGCGCCCGCCGGTGCGCAGCTCGCCTTGCAACTCCCGTATCACCTCCATAGCTCTTTCAGCCTGTCGTTCACGTCCAACGTAGTCCGCGAGCCAAAGACGAAATTTAGCGTTTAAGGTCGTTCGCTCGGCCACGGCTCGGCGCCGGGCCGCTTCTATCAAGTTCTCCTCGGCGCTGAGGGTTATATTTTTCATTCCTTGGCTCCATTAGGGATGTAACACGAATATATTGTACACTATTCTCGTGTAATTAAGAATCCATGCCGCACAGCGACTAGGATCGGCGGGCAGCTGGCCGTCTGCTGCCGACTTCGCGTTTGATCAACCCATGCCAGTGCGGCAGCGAGGATTCAGCTATACCGTTCAACCGGCCGGAGCTAGACAGCCGCCGCCAGCGCGTCGCCCATTTCCGACGTGCCCACCTGCCTGCCACCTCCGCCTGCACCGGCCACGTCGGGCGTCCGAAGCCCCGACGCAAGGACCTGCTCTACGGCCCGCTCCACCGCGGCCGCCTCTTCGGTAAGTCCCAGGGAGTAACGCATCATCATTGCCACACTCAAGACCGTGGCGATGGGGTTGGCCATGCCCTTTCCGGCGATGTCAGGAGCGGTGCCATGTATAGGCTCGTACATGCCCATGGTGCGGCTCCCCTCCACGGGAACACCGGCCAAGCTGGCAGAGGCGAGAAGGCCCATTGAGGCCACCAGCACAGCGGCTTCGTCGGTGAGTATGTCCCCGAAGGTGTTCTCGGTGACGATGACGTCAAATCTGGAGGGCCGCTGGATGAGCTGCATGGCGCAGGTGTCCACCAACACGTGCTCAAGCTCCACGTCAGGGTACTGCTCAGACATCTCTGTGGCCAGGCTCCTCCATAGCCGGGATGTTTCCAGCACGTTGGCCTTGTCCACCGACGCCAGCCTCTTGCTCCTACGCTGGGCCAGCTCGAACCCCACCCTCAATACGCGCTCGATTTCGGCCTGCGTGTAGCGCATGGTGTCAACAGCCGTCCAGCCCTTCCGGGTTTCACGGCGGCCTCTGGGGAGGCCGTAATAGACTCCGCCGGTGAGCTCTCGAATCAGGACAATGTCCACACCTTCCAGGACAGAGGGCTTCAACACACTGGAGTCCACCAGGTCCGGAAAGACCTTCACCGGGCGAATGTTGGCGAACACTCCCAGTCCTTTCCTGATGGCCAGCAGGCCATCCTCGGGCCTGACCGGGGCGGTCGGGTCGTCCCATTTGGGCCCTCCCACCGCTCCGAACAGCAGGGCGTCGGAACCCTGGACCATCTCGACGGTTTCGGGCTTGAGGGCCGTGCCGTGCTTGTCGATGGCAACCCCGCCCACGTCGTCGTAGGTGTATCGAAAGCTGTGACCAAACCTTTTGCCTACAGCGTCCAGCGTCTTGACTCCTTCGGCGATGACCTCCGGGCCTATGCCGTCCCCAGGCAGGACGGCTATGTTGAACTCCATACCTTAATCCTCCGGTGAATTTTTGTCGTTGAGTATCTCCCTGGCAGTTTCCCTTGCTTCGTCTCGAGTTGTTACGATTCGTTCCTCAGGCACATTTTTCAAAGCGTCAAGGGCCTTAAGGGTAACGGCGGGCATGCCCCCGAGTCCCATTACGATACACTCGGTGTCCTGGTCTTTGGCCGTGTCTATGAGCTGCTCCACCACCAGGGCCGCGCTGTCGTCCATATATACCGTGTCAGAGAAGTCGAGAATCACCACCTCGTGGTCCTGAATATCGGCTCCGATAGTGTTTATCAGCTTGTTGGACGAGGCGACCGTGAAGCTGCCTCTGAGAGCTACAAGGCCCACCCGTGCGGAGAAAGCGTCCATCTCCTCAGCATCTTCCTCGCTTCCTCCACCGCCAAGAAAACTCCGGTCCAGTAGAGGGATGGAGACTACGGCGTCCAGCTCCAGACGCTCGAACTGACGTGAGCTGGCCATGCCCGCCGCGATAAGACCGATAGCGACGGCGGTGACCAGGTCCAAGAACACCGTGAGCCCCAGGGTTATAAGCATCACGAGTAGATGTTCCGGCTGGACTCGGTGGATGCGCATGATGAACCGCCAGTCGATGATGTCCCACCCGACTTTCATCAGGATGCCCGCAAGGACCGCGTGAGGGATCGACTCTACATACTGACCAAGACCCAGCACCAGCGCCAGCAAGATTCCAGCCCGCACCACACCTGAAACCGGAGTCCGCCCACCGGCGCGTATGTTCACCACGGTACCCATTGTGGCCCCGGCGCCGGGCAGTCCCTGGATAAATCCCGTCAGCACGGTGCCGATTCCCTGGCCCACCAACTCCCGATTCGCGTTGTGGCGAGTGCGGGTTATCGAATCGGCTATCAGTGACGTGAGCAGGCTGTCGATGGCGCCCAGGAGCGCTATGGTCACGGCAGGCTGCACGGCTCCCACCAACAAACTTCCCGACAGGTCCGGCATCTCGAACGTGGGCAGGCCCGTGGGCACGTCGCCAATGACAGGAACATCGGTCAGCCATAAGACGCCTATCAGCGTTCCCGCTACCAACGCCGCCAAGGCGGGAGGCAGATACTTCCTAAACTGACTCGGCCACGCCACGCCTACAATCAGGGTGACGGCGGCGACTATCAATGCGCCGAAATTGACGTCGCCGAACACATCTGGCCATGCGCGGACCGCTGCCAAAGGCCCGCCAGTGGCGACGGGAAAGCCGAGGAACGGCAGAGTCTGTACCAGGATTATGATTATTCCGATGCCCGACATGAACCCGGATATCACCGAGTAGGGCGTGAAGGCCACGAAACGTCCGATTCTCATTGCGCCTAGCAGAATCTGGATTATTCCGGCCATAATTATTATGGTGAAGACCTTGGGCAAGTCTTCGGCCGGGTTGTCTACGTAACTGGTGACTATGACGGCCACTGCCACGGACATCGGGCCGGTGGGACCGGTGATCTGGGACCGGGTGCCTCCGAACACCGCTGCGAAGAAGCCTGCTGCGATGGCCCCGTACAAGCCGGCAAGCGGTCCCAGGCCCGAAGCCACGCCAAATCCCAGGGCCACCGGCAGCCCCACGACCGCAGCCGTGACCCCGCCAAAGAGGTCCCCTCGGAAGGCCGGGAGGTCGTACTTGAGTTTAGAAAGCATAGGAATATCCACTGGTGGGTGGATTATAGGGTTCCGATGACGCCTTGGACAACCGCACGGCCATTCCCCACGCTTCGGGGCCCAATGGCCGTAGTCCCCGGGACTAAGGTGTCAGCGGTCTGGCCGCCGTTACTCTGGCTTCGTCCCAGGTCTCAACAACCTGGTCACCGGGAACACGCTTCAGAACGTCAAGAGCACGAAGGTTATGGGCCGGCATTCCCGAGAGACCCATCACTATGCAGTGGGTTTCCTGGCTTTCGGCTGTCTCAATGAGCTGTCCCACCACCAGGGCCGCGCTGTCGTCCACATAGACCGTGTCGGAGAAGTCGAGGATCACGACCTCGTGGTCACGGATGTCTCCGCCAATAGTGTCAATCAGCTTGCTGGGGGATGCGACGGTAAAGGAGGTGGTCACGGGCTTTCCATGTTGCAGAAAATTGGTCGGGGTGAGTGGATTCGAACCACCGGCCTCCACGTCCCGAACGTGGCGCGCTAGCCGCTGCGCTACACCCCGACTATGCTTATTATACCCATGCTGCGGGGAGACTCAATAGGCGGCCTCGCCCAATGTGTCTATCAGACCTTGACTTAGCCGGACAGCAGGTTAAGCTAGACTCGGAAGACCAGCGTTTCGACACCTGAGCGGAGTCTATGTTAAGCCCTGAACTGTCAGCCATGATTGGCGTCTCCAGCCCTGACATTCAATGTTGGGGGACCGTTGACACGGACCTGCTGAGGCGTTTCAGCCAGGCCCTTATGGACCCGGACCCGAGATATTGGGATATGGAATTCGCTGAATCCACCTCTCAAAAAGGCCTTTCCACGCCGCCTCTCATGGTCAGTTGCCTGGAAGGGCACAGGCCTCCGGGAAATCGTGACAACCTGGCCCAGGACGGTCTAGCCGCCAATTGCTCCAGCCCAGGTCCAACGCCGGTCTTTCAGGGTCTCCCTCCGCTGCCGACACTCCTCCGCAGGATCACCCGCATCGGCATGGGGATAGAAGTGTTCAGCTATCCCTCAATAGGGAACCAGATTTTCGTGCGCCACAGTTACGCTTCCATAGCCAAGGGGACTGCCGGAACATCCGCCGAAGAAGCTCCAACCCTGCTGATTGCAGTCGAATCGGCTTATCGCAACCAGGATGACAGACTTCTATGCAAGATAACGACCCAACTGGTCCGACGCTAGGCGAGAGCCAAGTCACCGTTCCGGTCGCCTACAGTCTCGATGAGCTCGTGCAGCTCCCCGTGACCGTGTTGCCGGCCCTGGACGAAAGACCGTCTGAGGAGTCACTGCGGGAAAAGCCCCAGGTCTACTTTGAAGACGTGAAAGTCGGCCAGGAGCTTCCCCGGTACATCCAACGCTTGACTCCAGCCCAACTGGTGCGCTGGGCTTCCGTAATCGAAGACTGGGACTCCTCTTATTACGATCTGGACGCCGCAGTGAACCGCCACGGGCTGCCCGGAGTGGTGGTCCCCGACTCGTGGAAGGTCAACGCTATGTGCCGGTTGCTCAAGGACTGGGCGCTTCCCGGCGGATGGCCTTGGAAGCTGGACCTCCAGCACCGGGGACTCATCGCCCCCGGAGAAGTCATAGTGTTGTGGGGCAAAGTGACCCAAACGCGGCGCCTCGAAAACATGGGCCTGGTGATCATCGAGAGCGGCATCCTGGTCTACGGTGGAACCGAGACCATGCCCTCGACCGCATGTGTGGCCCTTCCATTGAGGTCAGGGCCGCCCCTCCCCTATCCCTTCATCCCCCCGGAAGTCCCTGACCAGGCGGAAGACACTCCGATGGAACCGGAAGATGACGGGAGAGTCCCTTCAGGTCTTCCGGAAGCAGAGGAAGAAACATGACGCGGTATATGGCGATCCAAAGCGTCCCAGGCCTGACTGAACAGGAGTTTCGTCAGGTGTTTTCCACCCCCAGGGGATGGAAACCCGACGGAGGCGCCACCATTCTCAAGGTCTACTGTGACCTGGACAGGGGAAAGGTGTTCACCGAGTGCGAGGCAGTCCAGCAGTCCCATTTCGAGGACTGGATGAAACAGGTCGGTTGGTCTTATGACGCAATATATACGGTGGACCTAGTCCACCAAACGGGTTCCATTTGGAGGCTGTAGGACATTCGTCCTTCTAGGAGTTTCACTTTGCCGGTAAAATTTCTGGCTCGTTCAAGCATAGGAGTAATCGAAATCTTCGGGATCATCGGTGGAGGTGCCAAAGTCCAGGCGCAAGCGCAGCTAATCGACCAAGTCCGGAGGGACCGGAACTTCAAGGCAGTGGTCGTGGACATCGACTCTCCCGGGGGGTCCGCCGCCGCGTCGGAAGTCCTATACCGTAGCCTGAGGCGCACCGCCCAGGACAAGCCTGTGGTGGCCTATGTCCGGGGCACCGGAGCGTCGGGAGCCTACTATCTGGCCAGCGCCGCCAACATCATCATGGCTCTGCCGTCGGCCTTGGTGGGCTCCATAGGAGTCATATACATGCGTCCAGTCATCCAGGACCTGCTGGAGAGGATGGGCGTGCGCGTCAACGTCTTCAGCGCCGGAAGGCTCAAAGGCATGACCGGGTTCTGGAGGTCTCCCACGTCGGAGGAGGAGTCCAAGTTTCAAGACCTCATATCCCAGGTCTACGACAACTTCGTGGAATCCGTGAGTGAGGGCCGCAAGATGCCCGCCGATCAGGTCAGGGAATTGGCCACCGGCGAGATATTCACCGCCAAGACAGCCCTGGAGAAGGGCCTCATAGACCGTCTGGGTGATTTCGACGACGCCCTGGAGGCTGCAGCGGAATTAGGCAAGACCAAACCGAGGCCCGTGTGGGTCCGCCCCAAGCGCGGCGTGATGGACAGGTTCGCCGGCCGGCTCGCAGGTCCCGCCGTCTCACTAGAACCGCTGACTGAGCTGGCCCAGCTTATGTCCGGCGGCGTCTACTACATAGCCCCCGGCTACGGCCCTGTGGAGGGTTGATTGCCCATATGAATTGAAGAGTTAGAGGGCTGGAGCTATTGCTAGACGCTCATGAACCGGTTCCAGTCGAGCCCCAACTTCCTGACTATCCCTCGGATCATTCCTAGTCTTAAGTCTATAGAACCCCCATTACGGGACAGAAACGCTCATAGTTGTTTCAGGATTGTGCCAATTCCGGTGTGAGCCGCGACCTTTACGTTGAATCTGATGACACCCTAGCTCAATGAGTCGACGGCGCACTTCTAGATACTTCACGGTATAGGAACAGGAGCCTCAAGCGTAATCACATCAGAACTTGCATCCGCCACAGGATGACTTAGTCCATCTGGCATTGGGCGTTCAGAATCCTCATAGAGCTCGATAACGGCGGCGAGAGCGTCTCGAACATTAACCAACACTTCTTCGACGGTGTCCCCTTCTGTGATCAGCTCTGGCAGAAGTGGACAAGTGACCGTGAACCCCCCCTCAGGTTGAGGGTCAAGATGGAGCAATAGCCGAATTTGCCCTTGACCGCCATTGGATAAACTTGCCATGCTGTCCTCCACTGTCCCAACAGAGAGTATGGCAAAAGCACCCCCTTCGACGCAACCCTACCCCACTCGCTCCTTGGACTCTTGCCAGAGGGACTGCTTTTCGCTCAGGGGCAATGCTGAGAACTCCAAGCCCCGTTCGACGGCCATCTCCTCCATAGCTGTGTACCGTTTCTGGAACTTGAGGTTGGACCGGCGCAGACTGTCCTCGGCCTGGAGGCCCAGCCATCGGGCCAGGCTTACCACCATGAACAGCACGTCGCCGTACTCCTCAGCCCGCTCTTTATCATTCTTCGTGTTCTGGAGTTCCCCAATCTCCTCGGCCAACTTGTCCAGGGCGCCGGAGATGTCGTCCCACTCGAACCCTGCCCGTCCCACTCGGTCCTGCATCAGTTGGGCATAGGCCAGAGCCGGCATGTCCTTGGGAATCCCTTCCACGGGAGACTTCCGCTTTCCCTTCGTTTCCTGCTCTTTCAACGCGTCCCAATTGAGCTCGACTTCCCGGGCGTCAGCGGCTTGGACGTCGCCAAAGACATGGGGATGGCGGCGAACCAGCTTGTCGCTTATTCCGGCCACCACGTCGTCGATGGTAAAGGCCCCCGCTTCGCTGGCCATCTGCGCGTGGAACACCGTCTGCACCAGAATGTCGCCCATCTCCTCTGCTATCTTGTCGGGGCTTCCGCTATCGATGGCCTCCAAAGCCTCGTAGCTCTCCTCCAGCAGGTTTCGCTTCAACGATTCATGGGTCTGCTCCCGGTCCCAGGGACAGCCGTCGGGCGATCTGAGCTTGGCCACTATGTCCACCAGGCCGTAGAAAGAGGCGGGAGGGTTTTCCATGTCCATCTCCAATCAGGCGGATTCTCCAGACGATTATAGATAGCCGCTTCGGTTGAAGGCAACGCAGGCCGGTGATACCGTATCTTCATGGCTGAACATCTTGAACCGGCAGCGAAAAAAGCTTTGGCCGTCCTGTTTGTCGTGGCGGTCCCGCTGCTCTTCATCGCCGTTAGCGTGACGTGGGCTATCAACGACCTGAGCCTCTACGAGTACGGTTTCGACCGATACAGAGTGACCTCGGTCACGGGCATAGAGAAGGCCGACCTGATGACCGTAGCCCGGGAAATCCGCAGCTACTTCAACTCCTCGACAGAGCCGTTGGCCGTAACGACCCGTGTATTCGGGGAGGAACGCACCCTCTTCAACCAGAAGGAAGTTGTGCATATGCACGACGTGAAGAAACTGGTCCGGGGCGTCTACTGGGTGGGGGTCGGCTCGGCGGTTTTCATTGTCGGCTTCATTGCGGTGGGATTCTATCTCCACCGTCGGGAGTTCCTTCGGACTCTGGCTAGGCTGGGACTGTTAGGAGCGGGCGTCACGGTGGGGCTGACTCTGTTGGTCGGACTCATGTCGCTGGTGAGTTTCGATTTCCTGTTCACCTTGTTTCACGAGCTCAGCTTTGCCAACGATTTCTGGCAGCTGGACCCCAGGCGGGACTTCCTGGTGATGATGTTCCCCTCCGGATTTTGGTTTGACGCCGCCATGCTGGTGGTGGGGCTGGTCGTGCTGCAGGCGGCGATAGTCGCCGGGTCCGTCGGAGGCGTAGCACTGTATAACCGATGGCAGTCCCGCAAACGAGGCGCGACGCCGTCGCCCTCAGCCTCTTCCTAGCTCAGGCAACCCGACATCTCCGGGCCGTCCTGCCCGAAGGTCTCCTAAGGAAACAGCGCCGTGGTGTACATCCTATACATAGCAGGGGTAAAATCGGGTGCACCAAAGTCCCAACTCTCTGTTGACTAACGACATTTTCAAATCACTCATTAAGAGAACACTAAGGAAAAGGTAAGCTTCTCAAGAGCCGATTGTCGAGGCGCCAGTGTACGTTTATATCGCACGCCGTCTGCTTCTCTTCATACCTACAATCATCCTCGTCTCCATCATCTCCTTCCTCCTGCTGCGTGTCGTTCCAGGAGACCCGGCGGTGGCCAGGCTTATTGGGCCGACCGGAACGGCGGACTTCACCCGTGACGAGTTGATGGCGGCTCAAAAAAAATTGGGAACGGACCGACCCCTCGTTGTCCAGTATTTCGACTGGAGCGGAGGACTGCTTACCGGTGACTTAGGCAGGTCCATGTTTGACGACTCTAAAGTCAACGGCAAAATCGCACGTGGACTGCCTATAAGCGTGGAATTGGCAATTGGAGCGATCGTAATCAGCTTGGCGTTGGCTATACCCCTGGGCATTGTCTCGGCAGTCTACCAAAACACGTGGATCGACTATGTGGGACGGTTTGTAGCCATCACAGGCATCACCGTCCCTTTATTTGTCTTCGCCATTATGATCCTCTTTGTCCTGGTCACCGTTTTCAACTGGCTGCCACCTCCCGGATACAACCAAATCTGGGAAGAGCCCTGGACGAACATAAAGCAGATGTTGTTCCCAATTGCGGCCCTGTCGTTTACACGCATCGGATACATGGCAAGGATTACCCGCTCGGGGATGTTGGATGTTTTGAGAGAGGACTACGTCCGTACCGCGCGGGCCAAAGGTCTAAGAGAAACACTGGTCATCAACCGTCACGCCTTAAGAAACGCCATGCTGCCGGTGCTGACTCTGTCCGGGTTCCAGTTCGCCGTTCTGTTGGGCGGCACAGTGATTATCGAGAGAATCTTTCGGCTCCCGGGGATGGGCGAGACTTTTCTGGACGGCATTGGCAACCGTGACTTCACGGTGGTGCAGGGTGTGGTCATGACCATGATCGGCGCCATCTTGATCATTAACCTGATCGTGGACCTCTTATACGGTGTGCTGGACCCCAGGATCCGATACGGATAATAAGAGCAGCAGCGGAAACTTAAGAGAGTAAGACCAGAGCGTTGAACCAAGACTCAATTGCCAACCGGTCTGACCACACGGATATACATCGCCCGTGGTACATAACCGCCGGTCGCGCGGTCAGAAGGTTCGTCACGCACCAACCTCTGGGAACCCTTGGCGTGATCATATTCGCAGGACTGGCATTCCTAGCAATCTTCGCCCCGCTGCTGGCGCCCGTCGACCCTCAAAAACCCGACAGGAAAGCCATCTTCGCGGACTACTCCGATTACGGTGAGACAGGCTACCTATTAGGCGGCGACCAACAGGGGCGAGACCTGCTGAGCCGCCTGATTTTCGGTGCGCGCATTTCCCTTTACGTATCCGTCGTAGCCACTATTGCCGGGGTTTCCATTGGGACCGCTCTCGGAGTCATCAGCGCCACAAGTGGAGGCAAAGTGGACCTGGTGATACAGAGATTCATAGACGCCATGATGGCCTTTCCTTCCCTGATTCTGGCCTTGGCCATCAGGGCTACGTTAGGCGCTTCCCTGGAAAACGTGATCCTGGCGATTGCGATTACGGTCATAGCCCCGACAACCCGGGCTATCCGGTCTCAAGCTCTATCGATAGTTCCTATGGATTACGTCACCGCCGCCAGAGCCGTAGGAGCCGGATACTGGCGCATCGCAATTCGCCATGTCCTCCCTCAGTGTCTATCCCTGAGCATGATACTGGTGTCGGTCACTCTGGGCGCCGCGATTATCATCGAGAGCTCATTGAGCTTCCTGGGACTGGGCCCTCCCCCTCACGTGCCCTCCTGGGGCGGCATAATGGGAGGCAGCACTTACGAGTTCCTGAGAAAGCAGCCCCAGCTGGTCTACCTGCCTTCAATAGCCATCGGCCTGGCGGTATTCGCCTTCAACATGATGGGTGACGCACTGAGAGACCTGTGGGACCCCAGGATGAGAGGGTCCCGGAACTGATCCCGGCCAACTACTGTCCAAGGCAGTCCGACGACAAGACTAGCCAACGAGAAAGGGAGAGGGCCGTGGCCCTCTCCCTTTCTAAACCGTGCCTTGAGTGGAATTTAACGGCTGGTACCGGTCGCGTCCACCAGCCAGATTTGCTCTAGCCTGCTCTCGATTTGGCCGCTCTGGGTGGGCATCTGACCTGCCACCTTTTCGGTGTTGAACACCCTGCTCCAAGTCTTCAGTATCAAGACCAGCCAGTAACTGTCCTTGTTGATGAGGATGTCCTGTATATCGTCCATTACGGCTCTCCTCTGGGCGAGGTCTATTTCCTGAGACTGCTGGGCTATGAGACCAAGCAGGTCTTCAGGACCGTCGTACGTCCAATCAAACACGTTGTTCTCGGAATCCAATGGATAGTACCGATTGAGGTAGGTGTCAGGCGTGACCACACCAGCGCCGGTTCCTGACGTTATCATGTCGAACTGCCCATTTTGCAAAGCCTCGATTCGTGCCGCCGTGTCCAGGACTGTAGCGGTTAGCTCGATGCCCAACGCCTTCAGGTCGTCGCTGAGGGGAGTGTACTCATCCCTACCGCTGACCGAACCACTGTATATGTAGGTCGTATCGAACCCGTCCGGGTAACCTGCCTCTTCCAGGAGCCTCTTGGCTTCAGCGATGTCATCCGGGTGTTTCTCCCCGTCCTTGTTGTTAGGGACTTTCCTGATTCCTGGCAACGACCTCAGCTTTTCCTCGTCCCAGCACAGAGGGTGGCCGGGCGCTCCGCAGGGCGTGCCCAATATGCCTCTGCCGTCCCAGACCAAGTCGTTGAACTTGTCCCTGTCCAGCGCCAGAGAAATCGCCCTGCGGACTCGCACGTCATCGAAAGGCGGCTTGCTGGTGTTGAATGAAAGGCCTCCTGGACAGCAGGGCACAGGGTAGGCTATGAACTTTCCGCCCTCACGCTCCACGAGGTCCCAGAGCTGACCGGGGTCCATATTGCCGTTGTTCTGTGCGTTGTTTTGCCAGAGTTGCTCGGCTTCCCATGCCGCCTGGGTGGCGTCTTTACCGCGTACCGTGAAGAACTCCGCGCCATCCAGGTAGGGGAGGTCTCTCCCTTCCGGGTCCTTCTTCCAGTAGATCGGGTTCGCCTCAAGAGTCCATCGCCTGTTGCTCTCTACGTTGACGGGCTTGAAAGGCCCGGAGAGCATCATATTCTTCCAGCCGTTCTCAACGTCGAAAATAGTCTCATCTCCAGCGTTGGCCTTGCTGTCAAGCTCTTCATAGTGGGACTGCTTCATCACAGTGAAGTGGTCGTCAGCCATGAAGGAGACGAAGTCGGCCCATGGGTGAAGCAGGTGTATTTCCAAGGTGTTTTCATCTACGGCGACCGCCTTGTCAAAGTGGGGGCCGAAGAACTGCTTGACCTCCCTGTCGCCTCCCTCCTTGGCTCCTCTCCCCACCAGACGATCGAAGCTGTATACCCAGTCTTGAGCGGTAACCGGGCTTCCATCCCAGAAAACCGCTCCGGGCTTCAAACTGAAAGTCCAAATGGTGCCGTCCGCGTTTGACCGCTCCCAACTCGCCGCCGCGTCGCCTGAGATGTCAAACCTGTCGAAGGTCCACGGGTCAAACTGGAGCAGCGTGTTGAACATCGGGCTAAGCTGGGCGGCGAAATGCGTGCAGCAGGGGACAGCCGCGTCCCAGGTGCGTATGTCGCAGCAGAACAGGACCTGGTTCATGCCGCCGTACTTTGGCTCGCCAAAGTCTTCTATCTTGAATCCCGATATTCCATAACCAATGGACCCGGACGCCACGTCCACCCTCTCCTGCTGCACCGGGCCTGCTGTTGGGGTTGGGGCCGTTGTAGCCGTTGGGGCCGGGGCCGTTGTGGGCGTTGCCGCGGGGACGGATGTTGCCGTGGGCGCCTGGGTCGGCTCCTCGCCGCCACAGGCGACGATGGCAGCAAGGGCCAGAACAGCCAACAGGCTTAACGCACTCCATTTGAGATTTTGCATAGTCTTTGCCATATAGCCCTCCTGGCGCCGTTCTTGCTTAATAAACGGTTAAAGGTTTCGCCGACGGTAGCAAAATATCGGAACATTTGTCAAATTCTTATGCTTTTTCAATAGCCTTATTGCACCCCTTTTTCGACCCATTCTTTGACACGTTTCTGAACAGTTTCGAGGGGACCTCTACTGGAGACTATGACAAGTCAAAGGTCTAAGAAAAGGTACGCCCATGACTAGTTGGCATTAAACGAAGGGCGGCGCCCCTCGCGCCACGTCACGGACGAAGGGACGGGAGGCGGCCCGGTCGTTCCCACCCGCGGCGGTTGTATGCTAGACTGCCTTGGCTTCTTCCAGCCTTCCAGCAGCGGAGGTCCAACCTAATGAGCCAGCTTCCAGTTTCGTCCACGGGCACCGGGGCCCTTACATGGCGCTGGACGCTGCGCTTAGAGCCGGAGACATCGTCAAAGACCGCTTCTACTCCCAGAAAGAGGTCCGCTTCAAGAGTCCTTCAGACCCTGTGACCGACGTGGACCTGGCGGCTGAGAAAGCCGCAACAGACTTCCTGGCCAAAGAGTACCCCTCCTTCGGATTCATATGCGAGGAGTCCGGAACCCGTGAACCTGGACGCCGAGTACAGGTGGATAATAGACCCCATAGACGGCACCCGGAACTATGTCATGGGCATCCCTCACGTCGCTGTGTCCATAGGGTTGGCGGACCGTTCTGGCATTGCAGCCGGGGTGGTGTACGACCCCATCCGAGGAGAGATATTCACGGCGGAGAGAGGCGCCGTGGCACACCTTAACGGGGAGCCTGTCTCCGTGTCCGCCAAGACCGGACTGGACGGCTGCCTGGTGGGGTTCGACATGGGTTCCACCGACCGGGAAGCCCTCACGACTCTGGAAATCGTATCCGGAATATGGTCCCAGGTTCAGAGCGTGCGCCTTATGGGATGCAGCACATTGGGGCTGGCCTACGCTGCTTGCGGACGCCTGGACCTCTACTTTCACCGCCGCCTCTCCCAATGGGACCTGGCGGCTGGCCAGCTGATGGTGTCGGAGGCGGGCGGAGTCCTCAGAGACCGGTACGGCAACCCTACGACCTATGAAGGCCCCAGCGTGATCGCTGCAAGCCCTCCAATCATGGAAGCCTTCCTGCAGGCGACAGACGGACTTGCCTGGAGGACATGACCCAGCGCTCAAACCGGAGGTAAGGCCAACCAACAGACTAATATCAAGCTCAATAGAATGCAAGGACACGGAGGTTAGATATGGCACGGCTGCCCAACTTGGACCGGGGAGACCTCAGCCCGGAACACCAGAAGTATTACGACGAGATCGAAGCCAGCCGAGGCGGCGTCAGGGGTCCTTTTGGAGTGCTGCTCCATAGCCCTGAACTGGCCGCCAGGGCCGCTGCGACCGGCCACTACGTGCGGTTCATGATGGACATGCCCAACTCCCTCAAAGAAGTGGTGATCTGCGCCACCGCCGCGGAGATAAAGTCCCAGTACGAGTTCAGCGCCCACGCAGAGCTGGCCAGGAAAGCGGGCGTGTCGGACGACACCATACAGGCCATAGCGAAGGGCACAGCTCCCCAGGGACTCAGCGGAGATGAAGAGCTTCTGGTGCGGTACACGCAGGAGCTTCTCAGGGACCACAAGATAACCGACGAGACCTACAACGCGGTGGTGGACCGCTGGGGCGTCCTGCTTACAGTGGACGTGACCGGCCTCATCGGCCACTACTTGCTGGTTGGCCAGTTTCTGGCCGCCTTCGAGGTGGACCTCCGGCCAGGGATGAAAGCTGAGCTTCCCACGTAAATCCACCCGGAAGAATATGCAGGCAGTGGGTCAACGGCCCGACAACCGCCTTGACATAGGCTTTCGGAGTAGGTGTAAAATCACATGGTGAATGGCAGGGCTGGGTCCCACCAGGCGATGCCCCCGTTTGACCGCCCGCGGGAAGAGTGCGGGGTGGTAGGGGTTTACGCACTTGGCGGCGACGCCAGCCGCCTTGCTTTTTTCGGCCTGTTCGCCCTTCAGCATCGAGGTCAGGAGAGCGCCGGCATCGCCTCCTTCGATGGACGGGCCATTCAAGTCTACACCGACATGGGTCTCGTGACCCAGATATTCCGTGAAGAGGAACTCAAGAACCTCCACGGTCGGATGGCAATCGGCCACACCCGTTACTCAACGACCGGTTCAAGCAAACCCTCCAATGCACAACCCTTCGTGGTTAAGGGGATTCACGGCGAACTGGCCTTTGGCCACAACGGCAACATAGTCAACGCCCTGGAGCTGCAGATAGAGTTGAGGGAGGAATGGGGCTGCACGTTCCAGTCCTCCACCGACTCGGAGGTGATCGCCAACCTGCTGGCCAATGCGCCCGGCACGTCCTGGGAGGAACGGATCGGCCACTGTATGCGCAACCTCCAAGGCGCCTATTCCGCAGTGGCTCTCACCAAAGGCACGTTGATGGGCTTCCGCGACCCCCTGGGAGTCCGTCCCATGTGCATAGGCAGCTTGGACGGAGGTTGGGTCCTGGCGTCTGAGTCTTGCGCCCTGGACCATCTGGGCGCCGTCTTGGAGAAAGAGTTGGAGCCGGGTGAGGCAGCCATCGTTGATGAAGACGGCGTCCGGTTCTACAAATGGCCCGGAGCCACCGGACGCAGGGCGCTATGCGTCTTCGAACTCATTTACTTCGCTCGTCCCGACAGCGTGCTGGACAGCCAACTGGTATACAGCGCCCGAGGCGCCATGGGAGCCCAGTTGGCCCGTGAGCATCCTGTGGACGCGGACTTGGTCGTCGGCGTTCCAGATTCTGCCACCGCAGCCGCCGTTGGGTTCTCCCAAGAGTCGGGCATCCCTTACAGCGACGGCCTCATCAAGAACCGGTACGTGGGTAGGACCTTCATAGAACCCGACCAGCGCCTGCGCGACCTGGGAGTGCGGGTTAAGTTCAATCCTCTGTCCGGAGTCATCAAAGGCAAACGGGTTGTCGTTGTGGACGACAGCATAGTTCGCGGCACCACGACTCCTCATGTCGTGAGCTTGCTGCGGAAAGCCGGCGCACGGGAGGTGCACATGCGTGTGTGCGCTCCGCCCATACGGCACCCTTGCCATCTTGGCGTTGACATGGCCACCAAGGGCGAATTGATAGCCGCCAACAAAGACATGGAAGGCATACGCCAATTCGTCGACGCCGACTCCCTAGGCTACTTGAGTGTCGAGGGGCTGCTGAAGACCGTGGGAGGCTCCAAGGGCGGCTTCTGCGACGCCTGCTTCACAGGCAACTACCCCATCCCCATACAGTTGGAGATGGACAAGCTGGCCCTAGAACACCTCGGCTGACCTTCAGACCCCTCCTGCTCCATGCCCCACCACTCAGGGAGTTGACGCTCATTAGCGTTCCTGTATACTCAGCTTTGCAGAAGGGGGGAGCGACGTGTCGGGAGGCCAGACCTACCTTTCCGCCGGCGTAGACCGGCAAGCCCTCGATGGACTCAAAGACAGAATCAGCGCCTTTGCGCGCATCACCCACGGCCCCCAGGTCCTCAACGGCATCGGCGGCTTCTCAGGCCTGTTCCACCTTACGGGCTTCTCCGACCCGGTGCTGGTCACGTCCACCGACGGAGTGGGCACCAAGCTGAGAATCGGCTCCATGCTGGGGCATTTCGAGTCTCTGGGCATGGACCTGGTCAACATGAATCTGGGCGACATCGTAACCTCCGGCGCGAAGCCCCTGCTGTTCCTCGACTACATCTCTATGGGGACGGTTGACTCCCAGCGGACCGAGTCTCTGCTCAGGGGCATCACCTGGGCGTGCAAAGAGGCCGGATGCGCGTTATCCGGGGGAGAGACAGCACAAACCCCCGGGGTCTACATAGGCGACAACTTCGACCTGGCAGGGTTCGCCGTGGGAGTTGTGGAGCGGGACAAAATCGTCGACGGCTCCGGGATTCAGGCGGGAGACGCTCTGGTGGGCATACCATCCACGGGAGTCCACACCAACGGCTTCTCGCTGGTCCACAAAGTGTTCAGGACGGAAGAGGACCCGACGGCTCTATACCGAAAGTACGACGAACTGGAGCACACTCTGGGCGAGGAGCTTCTCATTCCCCACAGGCCCCACTACCCTCTGATGGCCAGCGTCGTGGACAAAATCAAGGGAGCGGCCCACATCACCGGTGGCGGGCTGGAGTCCAACGTCCCCAGGATGCTGCCTCCGGGCCTCATGGCACGACTGGACCGGAGCGCCTGGGAGACCCAGCCCATATTCTCCATCATCCAACGGGAGGGGGGCATCAACCCTGACGAGATGCTCCGGGTCTTCAACATGGGCCTCGGCATGGTCCTGGCCTGCGCCCCGGACCGGGTCGAAGATATCCGGAAGGAGATTCCAGACAGCCGAGCGGTGGGCGAGGTGCAGTCCCAGACGGACGAACTTAGAGTGGTGATTTCGTAGAGACGAATGTTGAAAGCCTTAATCAGCGTATACGATAAGACGGGGGTCATAGAGGCTGCCCGGAGGCTTCACGACGCTGGGGTGGGGTTGGTCAGCACTGGAGGAACCCACAAAGCTATCAGCGACGCCGGAGTGCCCGTGCAGCAGGTCTCTGACTTCACCGGATTCCCAGAAATCCTCGACGGGCGGGTCAAGACCCTCCATCCCCATATCCACAGCGGGCTTCTGGCCCGCAGGGACATGCCGGAACACATGGACGAGCTGTCCCGACGAGACATAGCACCCATAGATTTGCTGATTGGCAACCTTTATCCCTTCAGAGAGGCCGTAAGCAAGCCGGACGCCACCCTGGACGACGCCCTGGAAAACATCGACATCGGCGGCCCGACGATGCTCCGTGCAGCGGCAAAGAACTTCCCCAGCGTCGTGGTCCTGGTGGACCCTGAGGACTACGACTGGGCCGTCGGCAAATTCGTGACAGGCGACCTGAGCCACGACGACAGACGCAGTCTCGCCTACAAAGCCTTCCACCACGTCTCGGTCTATGACTCGGCCATCGCAGGTTACCTGTCGTCCTCCCCAGCCCCCGGCGCCACGGAAACCGACGGCGGGCTGCCCCAAAAGCTGGACCTGAGTTTTAACAGATTGACAGGTCTCAGGTACGGGGAGAACCCCCACCAGCAGGGAGCGCTATACGTTCCCGCGGCTGGCTCCGCGGGCGGAATCGCCAACGCCCGTCAGCTGCACGGGCGGGAACTTTCCTTCAACAACCTGATGGACGCCGAGGCAGCTTGGCGTTCCGTGATCGACTTCGACGCGACGGCGGCGGTGGTCATCAAGCACACCAATCCCTGCGGCCTGGCGTCCCATCCGGACCAGGCAGAAGCGTACAACCGGGCCTACGCCGGAGACCCCGTGTCGGCCTTCGGAGGCATCCTGGGTTTCAACGGCACGGTGACCGTCGAGACCGCCCAGGCCGCCAGCGGCATCTTCTACGAGGTGATAGTAGCTCCGGGCTACGAGCCAGAGGCCTTGGAAATACTGAAAAAACGACGCAACCTCCGGGTGCTGGAGGCTTCACCGGAAGAGGGCGGACTCCCCTACGACCTGCGTCCCCTGTCGGGGGGCCTGTTGGTCCAGAGCCAGGACGTCGCAGACGACGACTCGGCCCAATGGCAGACCGTCACCAAGCGGGCCCCCACCCACGCCGAGATGAGCGACCTTTCGTTTGCGTGGAAGGCGGCCAAGCACGTCAAGTCCAACGCCATTGTGCTCGCCAAGGACAACCAGCTTCTGGGCATGGGGGCGGGCCAGCCCAACCGGGTGACAAGCGTGCACCTGGCATTGAGGGCAGCGGGGGAGCGAGCCGAAGACTGCGTCCTGGCTTCCGACGCCTTTTTCCCCTTCCCGGACAACATCGAGCTGGCAGCCAAGGGCGGCGTGGCGGCCATCGTGCAGCCCGGCGGCTCGATACGGGATGATGAGGTAATCGCCGAGGCGGACAAAGCCGGAATCGCCATGCTGTTCACTGGCGTCAGGCATTTCCGCCATTAACTCCCCAATAACTCCAAGGTAAGAGAGAGCCAATCATGGGCCCCACCGTAGACATAATCATCCCTGTGTACAACGAGGAGAAGGACCTCCCCCGGAGCGTCGACATTCTCAGCAAGTTCCTCACTGAGAAGCTGTCGGAATATCCTTGGCGCATCGTCATAGCCGACAACGGCTCCACCGACGGCACTCTGGCCGTGGGAGAGATGCTGTCCAGCCGCTACACGGGAGTCAACATCGTCCACATACCGCAGAAGGGCCGCGGGCGTGCGCTAAAGCAAGTGTGGATGGAGAGTTCCGCCGACATTGTGGCCTACATGGACGTGGACCTGTCAACGGACCTGGTGCACGTGCCTCAGCTTGTCCACGCCGTCGAGGAGGGCGCCCACATCGCCATAGGCAGCAGGCTGATGAAGGGGTCCAGGGTGACGCGCTCGTTCAAGCGGGAGTTTATTTCCCGTTCCTACAGCACGCTCATACGGGCCATGTTCTGGACTCCCTTCCGGGACGCCCAGTGCGGGTTCAAGGCCGTGAGCAAAAACACGGTCAAGGCCTTGGTCCCTCTGGTGAAGGACAACGGGTGGTTCTTCGACTCGGAGCTGCTGATAATGGCTGCAGCCAGAGGATTCAGAATCAAGGAGATTCCCGTCCACTGGGAAGACGACCCAGACAGCCGCGTCAAGATAATCTCGACGGCCTGGGAGGACATCAAGGGTTTGCTGCGCCTGAGGTTTGGGGGAATTCCGAAGCCGCTCTCAGAGAGCGGCGGTGAACAGCGGAGGACTTAGCCCTCAGCCTTTTCGATTCGGATGTTCTTTCCGTCGACGACCACCTTCAGGTCGATCCCTGTCTGATTGGAGACCGGGAACGCCATTTTGGGCAGGATGGGGGCCGGACTGAGCGCCACCGTCTTGTGTTCCCCTGCCTTGAGTTCAATAGTCTGGGCCACGTCTCACTCTCCTGACAAGCGTTGTCCCGTAACGGCCAATACTATACCACACCCTGACAATACGTGGCGGCGTGGGGCGAGTTTTTCGACGATGGCAATACAACATTCGCACTACACCATAACCACGAAAATTGAAGTACTAGTCGCAGGTGCGGCTAAAGCCGACACGTAATCGGGCGACACCATTCGTGTGGGGTGCCGTCGTTCTCGATGAGAACCAGTTGTCTCCCCTTTCGACATCACGACCTTAATGGCCGGGTCGGGTCTCGTGGGACGGACAATCCTGAAGCCGATGCTAACGCCGTGATACCTACAGAAAACAGGACTCTCCTATGTTTAGATGTGACTAAGGTGCATTCTCTGTGATTCGGATACGAACCGCCTCGGCTGGCCGCAATATCTGGTTCTCGCAATGGGCATCGATAAACGACAAGGCGAAGCCGCTGCTTACAAGGTTCCTATCGAGGTCGAGACACCAGCACCCGCTGTGCCTTATCGCTGTCTCCCGGTACTAACCTTAGACGTGGCACGAACCCAGACCTTAGGTCTCGCTGGACAGTTCCAGGGTCGGCGAGACGAGCCGACTCGACATATGTTCGGACCCGTCCTATTGGAATCGTTCCACCCTCCAGCTCGAGCCAACTGTCTTGTTCACAAATGAATTGCTGTGGACGACCATTCAACAGCTCCTCCAGCTCTGACCCCCATCGACTCAAACTCAGGTTGAACGATTTCCATGTAACGTCGATGCTCTCCCCCCTTAGCAGGGTCGCGGCCGTCACGATCTCCTGTCCTCCCTCGCCAATAAGGGATGGCGGCATTCCCCAGTATCGGCTACTAGCTTCTTGTAGAAAGGCTAGGGCCTCAACGACTTTGACGATGCCTTGGTCTACAAAAGCAGGTGTACGTACCTTGCTGCGCATCTCTAAGCCACTAGGCCAGCGAATCTTAAGGTCATGTGGTGGTTGCAATGCGTTTAGCCATCGGAAGAGTGGTACTAGAACGGATGGCAGAACTGACCTAGGAGCCAAGCAGAACTCGATCGTAAACTCACCAGCCACAGCGTTCGCAGTTAGGCGAATTTGCAGCCAGCCGCTGCTGTCGGTCCCACTATATATAGAGCCTTTGAAGCCTATGGTCTGTTCGGTGAGATGGATCGGGCAGCTGGCTAGGGGCCTGTCGCCGTCCATAACTTCGAGCCCGAGGGTTACCGTCTCTTCTAGGCGTCTGCTGGTGGACAGAATGTCGATCTCTCCTCCAGTGAAACACCCTCCTAGGCCCGACGGTGCATCAACCATTACACTGCTAATCATGCGAGATGGTATGGTCGCCTCCAGGCCATAGTCCAGTGCGTCTTGGACCACTTTGTCGTCAGGTCCGACGACGACCTCGACTTTGATGGTGATAGGTCGATCTCTGACAGCCCCTGAGTACTTTGGGTAGACATCAACTCTCATGTCACTGAAGCTGACAGAAAGGGCGACGTCCACTGGCCTGACATCCCCCGAGTTTGGTCCCGTCGATAACTCGTAACGGTAATGGGGGTCGATTTCATTCAACCGCTCCCGAAGCGTCCTCAATCGGGCTGCTGCGTCACGAACATCGCTGACTCTAGCTTGTTCTTGATTAAGTTCTTTAAGCAAGCGGACCACCTCATCACTCGCCCCTTCCAAGAAGTATCGCTGAATGTCCGGAAACGCCGACATCTTCTCGTCCAACCACGTTTTTCCAAACCATTCAGTCGGGAAGAGATAGCTCTTGCCGAGTTGACGGAACCAACTCTCCTCCTCAGGAGTGGGATCGATAGGCACGACGAGCGTCCAACGTGCTGGTCCAAGAGCGGCCACCCGCCTCAGAGAGCGGGCCGCTTGTCTACGCCGACTAAGGGTCATTCTGCCTGTGAAGGACTTTAGCTCAAAGGCGTCGATGATTTGGTCGTCCTGTCCGCGGACAATTTGTACATCCCGACCACCATCACCGCCCTTGCCATCGATTCTTTGGGCATCTGGGTATAGCCGACTGAGCAGGACCGAGACCATATCCTCGTATCCTTGAGGCTCGAAATCATCCCATCGGATCGACATTCGCCCACCTTGTCTTCTTGCAACCACTCGATAACATGATGGCTGATCTGTTTCTCTACAATGAAGCTGTCAGACGGCTGCTAACACGATAACGATGGTCTGTGGTGTGCCCATCAGTAATATAATCACGCCCGCTCCGTGGCACCGACACCCCTCTTGCTCTCGTGTATTTTACCCCGTAGTGTAAGACTAAATTCTAGCTACTACAGCTTATGAACCTTCGCGACTTACTCGATGCTTATTAACCACCTCTACTGAGTTCCCGCCTGTATTCTGCACCTGCTCCGGCATACCGGTCGAAATCGGTTACCTACCTATTCTATTGTATCGGTGGAGCCGCTCCATAGCTCTGGCTGTCAGTAGATTCTCTCCCTGTCCATTGCATAACGAGGCCTCCGATCTTGGGGTATACTATGGCCTGACAATACAGGCCGAAGCTAGGAGGCCCTATGAAAGCCATTCGCATACATGAGACGGGCGGCCCAGAGGTCATGAAGCTGGAAGACCTGCCGGAGCCTCAGGCCGGACCCGGTCAGGCCCTGGTGAAACTAGAGGCCGTGGGAGTCAACTTTACCGACGTTGGAACGCGCAGGGGCAGCAACCCGCCCGGGAGCCTTCCCTGGATTCCCGGTCGTGAGGGCGCGGGAACCGTGGAGGAAGTGGGCGAAGGCGTAACCGAGGTTGCTGTTGGAGACCTGGTGGCCTACGCTTGGGCTCCCAGCTCCTATGCCGAAAAAGTGGTCGTCCCCGCCGGGGAACTGGTGAAAGTGCCTCCGGGAGTGGACGCCAATACCGGCGCCGCGACAATGATTCAGGGCCTCACTGCCCACTACCTGGTCTACAGCACCCGGCCAGTGATTCCCGGCGACTCTGTGCTGGTCCACTCCGGCGCCGGCGGCACGGGCCTTATGTTAATCCAGCTTGCCAAGCGGGCGGGGGCCCGTGTCTTCACCACAGTGTCAACGTCAGACAAAGCGTCCATAGCCGCGGAGGCCGGGGCGGATGCGGTCATAAACTACGTGGAACAGGACTTCGAAGAGGAGATAATGAAGGCCACCGACGGCGAAGGCGTGCAGGTCGTATACGACGCCGTTGGCAAGACCACTTTCGAGAAGAGCCTCAAGACCGCCGCACGACGGGGCCATGTGGCCCTCTACGGCCAGTCCAGCGGCACCGTGGACCCCGTGTCCCCCATGACCGCCCTGGCAGGGTCCAAGTCCCTCAGCAGGCCTGCCCTCTTCGACTACACCTGCGACAGGCATGAACTAAGCTGGCGGGCCGGAGAGTTGTTCGACTGGATCAGGGGCGGCACGCTAAAGGTGCGCATCGGAGGCACCTTCCCTCTGTCCGACGCCGTGGAGGCCCACCGCCAGCTGGAAGGGCGGCTCTCCACCGGCAAGCTGATACTCATACCCTAACGGTTGGTGTTCCCCGGCGGATTGACCTGAGGGCGTCCGTTGATAGAATGGGCCTCGGTATGAAACGGTGGGCGGAGCGGCGAATGTGGTCCCCCTCAAACTAAGCCTGCGGAACTTCCTCTGCTACGGAGAAGACCTGCCTCCCCTGGACCTGGAAGGGGTCCATCTGGCGTGCCTCTGCGGCCAGAACGGCCACGGCAAGTCGGCCCTGCTGGACGCCATGACCTGGGCCCTGTGGGGCAAGGCGCGCGGCAAATCTCAGGATGAGCTGGTGCGGTTCGGCCAGCCGGAGATGATGGCCGAGCTGGACTTCATGGCCGGGGAGAACACCTATAGGGCCAGCCGCAGACACGTCAACCCGGGACGCCAGGGGCGGAGCGGCGCCACGGAGCTGCAGCTTCTGGTCCAGTCCAACGGTTCCTTTCAACCCATCACCGGCAACGCAGTCCGCGAGACACAGTCCAAGATCGACCAGATCGTTGGCATGGACTACGACACCTTCATCAACAGCGCCTTCCTGCTCCAAGGCCGGGCCGACGAGTTCACCAACAAACGTCCCGGCGAGCGGAAGGAAGTCTTGGCCAAAATCATCGGCCTGGAGCGGTACGACCGGCTTGAGGACATGGCCAAGCAACGGTCCCAGGAAAAACGGGGCGAGTCCCAGGAAATGCAGCGGCAACTGGAGCAACTGCGGCTGGAGATGTCCAAGTCGGGCGCCGTCGAGTTGGAACTGGAGTCGGTGGAACGGGAGCTTGCCCGCGTAGTGGAGAGTCTGGAGGCCAAGAGAGAGTCCCGGGACGCCCTGAGAATGCAAGTCCAGAGCCTGGCCGCCCAACGAGCCGAAGCGGAAACGCTGACGGCCCGTGTCCCGGCGCTCAAAGACGAACTAGCTCGCCACAGATCCGAGAACGAGCGGTTGGACGCACGCATCGCCGGTTATGCCGCCGTGATGGAGCAGAGAGCGGAAATCGAGCGAGGGCATCTCGCCCTGACAGAAGCCCGGGCTAGGCGGCTGGAGATGGACGCCCTCCGGGACCAGCATGACAAGCTCACCGGGGAACGGCGAACGCTGGCCGCCCAAATCGAAACGGCTAAAGTCAGGCTGGAAGAGAAGATAGCCCAGATGGAGAGACGGGTAAGGGACGAACTGGAACCCAGGGCCGCACTGGGCAGCGGGTTGGCCGAACGGTTGGAACTCACCAAGACCGAACTGGACGCAGTGCGTGGGGATGAGGCAACTCTCGTCAGGCGGCGAGACACGCTTTCCAAGCTGACGACTCGAATCGGCCAGATGGAAGCAGCCGAGAAGCAGCTCAAGTCGGAAGGGCAGGAACTGCGCTCCAAGCTGAATCTGGTCGAGGCGCGGCCTGGAGACGCATTTTGCCCTCTGTGCGGGACGACGTTGGGTGACGACGCATGCGTAAACCTGGTCGAGAGCTACAGCCGCGAGATTGAGGACAAGCTGAATCTCTACAAGAGCAACGACCAAGAGCTTCGCGACGCCCTGAGCCGAAAGACGGACTTGGAAACTGAGTTGACCAATCTGGACGCTTCCACCAAAAGCCGCCGCAGCCAGGCGGAACAGAGCCTGACGCTATACCAGAGCCGGTTGGAGGAAAGCGGCAAGGCTTCCCAGGAGCTTGAGACGACTTCGGCGGAAATAGCCCGGCTGCGACAGGACCTGGAGAACGGCGTCTATTCAGCGGAAGAGAGGCGAAAGGCAGCGGAGCTTGACCAGGCCATCGACGCCCTGGGATATCAGCCCGAAATCCTCCGAGAACTGGACCAGCGCATACAGGAATTGGGCGTTTACGACCAGAAGCGAGCGCAACTGGACGAGGCCCTCCAGCGGCTACCGGAGGATAGGGAGTCGTTGGCCTTCTCCCATAGCATGATGCAGACGCGGGAAGCCGAGTTGATCGAGGCCCAACAAAAAATAGAGAAGCTGCATGAGCAGATGGGGGACGTGGCCGCCCTGGAGGGAAGATTGCAGTCCGCCGAGGCGGAGGTTGGCGAACTGGAGCTGCGGCATCAAGCCCTGCTTCGGCAACAAGGGGAACTCAGGGGCGCTCTGGACAGGCTAAAGGCTATGGAGACGACCATAGACCAGAAAACCCGGCACTTGACCCAAACCAGGGAGGAGCAGGAAGCCTACGAGGAGCTTCGCAGGGCCTTCGGCAAGGCGGGAGTCCAGGCGTTGATTATCGAGACTATGCTCCCCCACATCGAGGAGGAGGCCAACGTCCTCATAGGCCGCATGACCGACAACCGCATGCACCTCAAGCTAGAAACCCAGAGGTCGCCCAGAAGCCGCAGCGGCGACCCCATCGAAACTCTGGAAATCATCATCAGCGACGAGCTTGGGCCCAGGAGCTACGAGATGTTCAGCGGCGGCGAGGCATTCAGAATCAACCTGGCATTACGGATTGCCCTGTCGAAAGCTCTGGCCAACCGCAAGGGCGCCCCGCTTCCGACCCTTTTCATAGACGAAGGGTTCGGGACACAGGACGCGGCGGGCCGGGAGCGCATCGTGGACGTGATAAACGCCATCCAGGGAGACTTCCAACAGATCATCGTCATAACCCACATGGACGAACTGAAGGACCTCTTCCCCATCCGCATAGAGGTGGAAAAGGGCGAGTCGGGTTCGACTTACTCCCTGGCCTATGCGTGACGGCTAAAGCTCGATTTCCTTCAGGTCCGGGGCGAGGGTCAGTCGCGCCTCGGTAAGCTCCTGGACCTCCTCGGCGGTCCACCCTGGGGCGACTTCTTTCAGTACCAGACCCGAGTCGGTTACTTCGATTACCGCTATGTCGGTGACTATGAGGCTCACGCATCCCCGGCCCGTGGGCGGATAGGAGCTATTGCTGACTATCTTGGCCGCTCCGTTGCGGTCGGTGTGTTCCATGGCCACGATGACCTTTTTGGCGCCAGCAGCCAGGTCCATTGCTCCGCCGATGTTGCCGATGCCTCGCTCGGGCAGCATCCAGTTGGCCAAGTCGCCGGTCTCCGAGACCTGCAGAGCGCCCAGAACAGTGACATCGATGTGCCCGCCGCGAATCATGGCAAAGGCTTCCGCGGAGCTGAAGAAGGACATGCCGGGCACGGGCTTCAAGAACTGGCCTCCGGCGTTGATGAGGTCAATGTCCTCTTCTCCCTCGTCGGCCAGGGGGCCGCAGTTGAGGACACCGCTCTCGCTGTGGTAGTAGACGACCTGGCCCTCGGGGATATAGTTGGAGACCAGGGTGGGTATGCCAATGCCCAGGTTGACGAATGCGCCGTCGGGCAGCTCCTTGGCCACCCGCATGGCTAAGACCTCTCGGTCCAGCCGCTCTTTTTCCATCATAATGCCCCCGATGCCAGGCGCGGATTGTAAGAATGGAACACGGTGTTGATAATGGATGTGGCGGAAGGGAGAAGTCAACCCATTTCGCCCGTTCAGAACCAAGTGAGACACGGGCTGGTGGACGGGTCTGGAACAGGCTCCCTAGAATCTTAGTTAGGGATTGATAAGCGATGATATGGTTGATTTCCAAGCGCAGCCAAGGCAGGGCGGTCTCGCTGGACTGGGCCATTTGGAGGGCCGGGTGCAGGACAATGTGGCTGCGGCTGATGGGGCTGATGCGGGGAGTTGACCCCAGATGGGGCGTCAGAACGGTTGTTGTATCCAAAGCCACCGGTCAAGTCATTAGGACCGAAGGGGAGCGAAAGAAGGCAGGACGCTTCCTCAACGCCGGGCGGTCCGGCGGAGGGTCCGGAAGAGCAAGGCTATACCTTTGAGTTCAGGATGGCCTTCTGGCTGGTTGCGGCCTTTACTATCGCCGCGTTCGTATTGTGGCTGGGGCTTCCGGGCGACCATCGGGCCCTGCCTGTGCTCGAACGCACGTGGCCGCCGCTGCTGACCGGGTTCGCCGGAATGGTGTTTGGGAAACTGGCCTAGCCGTCTACTTTCTCATAGGGAGAGAAGTCAGCAGGCCTCTGCACGATGCGGTGAACGAAAACGCCCGGTGTCACTATGGCGTCGGGGTCCAGCCGGCCCGGCTCCACTATCTCGTCCACTTCCACGACTGTTACTCTCGCCGCCGGAGCCATCACCGAGTTGAAGTTGCGGGATGTGCCTTTGTAGACCAGGTTTCCCCGAGTGTCTGCTTTGTAGGCTCTGATAAGAGCGAAGTCGGCCCAGAGTCCCTGCTCCAGCACATAGGTCCGACCGTCCCTTTCTATAGCTTCTTTGCCTTCGGCTATCTGGGTTCCCGCGCCGGTAGGAGTGTAGAAGCCCCCTATCCCGTAGCCGCCCGTCCTGATTCGCTCGGCCAAAGTCCCTTGAGGCGACAGCTCCAACTCGGCCTCTCCCCGCTGGTAAGCCAGCTCAAAAGACGAGGGTCGTCTGGGCGAGGGCGACACTGGGAATGACGCGATGGCCTTGTGTATCTGGCCGTTGTCCACCAGCAGGCTGTGGTCGATGGGCCGGTAGCCGGGGGGCGTCCCGAAAGAAGTCACCCGTGCTATGCCGGCCGTGTTGGAAATCATCGTAAGTCCTTTGGCGCCCTGGTCCCTCAATGTGACGATGAGGTGTTGGGCCATGCCGCCAGATCCGGCGAACCCGTCCAGCATAACGATAGCCCCGTCGTGGACATCGGCAAGGGCCGCATCAGCCGACAGGAACACCTTTCCCGGCGCCTGACCTGAAAGCCTCCCAAAGGACATCTCCCTTAAATTGGGGGAGTGAATCAGTTTCGCTTCCGTAATGGCTTGTACGTCATCGGCGGTCCAGCCCGGCGCCGTCTCCTCCAGCCTGAGCCCGTCGGCGGTTACGGAGATCACGGCGGCGTCGGTAACGATCAAGTCCACGACGCCCGGCGCCGATGAAGGCAAGGTGCACCGGGACCTCACCCGCGGCTCTCCCATGAGGGTCGTGTGTTCCATGAGGGCAATGGTCTTCCGGGCGCCCAAGGCCATCTCGTTGGCAGGAGCGGGCCATCCGTCTTCCGCCAAGCGGTCGGCTATGGCTCCCGCTTCCGAAACCTGCGAGGCCTCTATAACCGCAACTTCCAGCCGACCGCTGCGGGCCGCTCCGAACACCTCTATGGGTGTGGCAGCCATTCCGCCCAGCCCCAGTCCGGCGGCAGCGGCCCCCGACGGTTCGGGCGTCCTTCCCCGTGACCGGGCTTCTCTTGCCGGACCGATTAACCCGCTCGCGGACAGAAATACTACGCCCAGGTCCGACGGAACGTACCCGGGGATCGACTGAGGAAGGGACGGGCCCAGGCCAACCACTCCGCCCGGCGGCAGCTCGGCGGCCACTCGCCAGTACATAAGCTCCCGGCTGATGCGGTCGGGCATACGTCAGCCCTCCCCAGCCGGCACGATTCGGTCCACGTATATGCCTGGGGTGACTATAAGCTCACCGTCCAATTCTCCCTGTTGGACGACGCCGTCCACTTCGGCGATGACGACGCGGGCGGACATGGCCATTATGGGATTCCAGTTGCGCTGCTCCCTGAGGTACACCAGGTTGCCCAGCGTGTCGGCCACGTGGGCGCGCAGGAATGCGAAGTCCGCCGTTAGAGGGGTGTGCAGTGCGTACCGGGAGCCGTCGATGGTTGTGGACTCCGAGCTATCATATTCTTCTTGGTCGGGCAGATAGACCCCTCCGAGGCCGGCGCCGCCCGCCCTGATGCGCTCCGCCAAAATCCCCTGGGGCACAATGTCCAGTTCCAGCTTTCCCGACTTCCACATCTCCAAGACGGGTCCTAGAGTGTCGGGATAGAGGGGAGTTGACGTTATGGCACGGGCCACCTGGCCTCCATTAACTAGGCGCGGCACATCGTAGAGGGCCGGGTTCCTGCCGTACCAGGGGCCGCTGATGCAGGTCAACCCGGACACGCCCTTGGCCGCCAAGGCCCGTACAAGACGTTGAGGGGCGCCCGGCTCCCCATACCCGGCCACCAATATTGATGCGCCGTCCTGGACGTCGGCCACCGCCTCTTCAGGCGAGCCGTAGACTTTGCTCGGAGGCGGCATGCCCCCTCCTACGAGAGAATGTTACTGGCGCATTCTATCAGGGTGTAGGAGCAGGGAAAACCGTTGCAGTTAGCACAAACCTATTTGTCGGCCTCAGCAGTTGGTGGAACACGTGGGGCTTGCTGATTCACTGGTGCATCATCCCTTCATAAGGGTGTTCGGCGTCCAGAAGGTCTCCCTGGGTGAAGCGGCTTGCACGGAAGGCACGAATCGGGTGGCTTTTGCTCTCTCCATGCAGCACGAACTCCGCCACCATCCGACCCACCACCGGCGACAGCTTGAACCCGTGTCCGCTGAAGCCGACCGCCCAGTAAAGTCCCTTGACGACTCCCGACGCGTCCAAGACCGGGTTGCCGTCTGGGGTCATGTCGTACAGCGAACCGTATCCGCCCAGAGGCGTCGCTGCGCCGAAATCTGGAAATCGCAGCTTCGCACGGTCCCAGAATCGTGTGATAGTGTCATGGTCGGCGTTCAGGCCGAAAGCGTCCGGGTTCACTACTTCGTTCATGTCCTCCAAGGCCTCGCCGCCTACCAACGTGTTGAAACCCGCGTTCACCCGAAAGTACCCGCCGGTCGTGTAATCAATTATGTTGGTTGTCAGCGACTCCAGTGACGGCGGACGCCGTAGATGCACCATCTGCACCCTGATGGGAGTAATCGGTAGAGTCTCTCCAAGCGGCGCGGCCAACTGGTTGGCCCAGGGTCCGGTCGCCGCCACGACAGCGTCCGTCTCTATTGGCCCGTCCTCCGTCTCCACGCCAACGACGCGCCCGCCAACGATTTTGACGCCTGTAACAGCGCATCCGGTCAGGATGTGGGCGCCACGGTTCCTCGCCTGCTGCGCGTATGCGTAGGTTGTGGCCATTGGGTCTGCGTACCCCGAGTTGGGCTCATACGCTCCGAAAGCGACATTGTCCAGGCACAGTTGCGGGACGGTCTCCAAGACTTCGGACGGGCTGAGGCCGTAGATTTCCACTCCGAGCGACCGGTTCATCTCTACGTTCGCCCGTGCAGCCGCTTCATCTCGCTCCCCAAACAACAGCAGCCTTCCGGTCTCTACGAACCGAGCGTCTCCTCCCACCGCGTCTCGGAAATTGTGGAATATGTCGCTGGCCTCCATCGCCATCTTGACCAGGGTCGGGTGCAGATAGTGTTCGCGGACCATCGCTCCCGACCTCCCGCTGGCGCCCCCGGCCAAGCCCCCCTTCTCTACCAGCAGGACCTTGCCCGCCCCCATTCGGGACAGGTGCATGGCGATGCTCGTTCCGTTGACGCCGCCTCCGACGACAACCACATCCGCTGATTTGTAGGTCATATTTCAATTCCTTGGAGAGTTGCTCCGTCAGATTTTATTGGCTGCAATCCGAGGGTGTAAAGCGGCGTTCCGCCCCGTGGGCCCGTACCGGCAGCTTGACCCCCCTGCGCCTGCGTCCTTACAATCGAATCGGGTGATTCAGGCCCAAATAGCCAGGAGGGACCCGTTGTTTGAAAACCTTACCGAAAGGCTGACGGGGATATTCAGCCGCCTCACGGCCAGGGGCAGGCTCACCGAGAAGGACGTGGACGAGGCCTTGCGGCAGGTGCGCCTGGCCCTACTGGAAGCCGACGTGAACTTCAAGGTGGCCAGGGACCTGGTGAACCGGGTCAGGGAGCGCGCCGTCGGCGTCGAGGCCCTGGAGAGCCTGAACCCCGGCCAGCAAGTCGTCAAGATAGTCAACGAGGAGCTTACGGCCGTCCTGACCGGCGGCGACTCCAAGCTGAACCCATCGGGCAAGCCACCCACTGTCCTAATGCTAGTGGGCTTGCAGGGATCTGGAAAGACCACAACGGCGTCCAAGCTGGCCGCCAGGCTAAGGCAGGACGGGGGGCGTCCCATGCTCATTGCAGCAGACCTGCGGCGTCCGGCGGCCATCGAGCAGCTGGCGGCCTTGGGCAAGCAGCTGGACATCCCAGTGTACAGTGAGGACCAGTCTTCCACGCCGGTAAAGGTGGTCAAGGCGGGAATCGAGCAGGCCGAACGCACAGGCTCCACGTGGGC
This sequence comes from Dehalococcoidia bacterium, assembly GCA_965224415.1. Lineage (GTDB taxonomy): Bacteria > Chloroflexota > Dehalococcoidia > Lucifugimonadales > JAGWBF01 > DAOUJI01. Next base: position 262,246 of record CBDCZB010000005.1, read on the forward strand.
CATCATCGACACCGGAGGACGCCTGCACGTCGACGACGAACTCATGCGGGAGCTTGAGGACATCCGCAAGACCGGCTCGCCCTCGGAGACCTTGCTGGTCGTGGACGCCATGACAGGACAGGACGCCGTGAATTCGGCCCAGGAGTTCCATCAGCGGATAGGGCTTACCGGTCTGGTGCTGACCAAGCTGGACGGCGACGCCCGGGGCGGGGCCGCCATATCCATCACGCAGGTCACCGGCGTTCCCATCAAATACGTGGGAGTGGGCGAACGGTCCGACGCCCTGGAACCCTTTTATCCCGACCGGATGGCCTCCCGAATTCTTGGCATGGGAGACGTGCTTTCCCTAATCGAGAAGGCGCAGCAGGGCGTGGATGAGGCCAAAGCCAAGGAACTGGAGCGGAAGGTTCGCACGGCCTCCTTCAACTTGGAGGACTTCCTGGAGCAGTTCCAAAGCGTGAAGCGCATGGGGGTCTCCCAACTGCTGGACATGGTGCCGGGCTTCTCAGCAGTGAAGAACCGGATGCCCGCCGGCGAGTTCGACGAGCGCCAGCTTGTGAGGTTCGAGGCCATCATCCAGTCCATGACTCCCCAGGAGCGACGCAACCCGGGGCTGCTCAACGGACGACGACGACGACGCATCGCTATGGGCAGCGGAATGACTCCTCAGGACGTGAACCAGCTTATGAACCAGTTCCGGCAGGCCCAGAAGCTTATGAAACAGCTCTCCACCGCACGGGGGCCTGCGGCCCTCATGAAGATGTTCAGGTAGAAGCCCCCCGACTCTCCAGCTCTCGGGTGAGGGCCTCTATGGCGGCGTAGGCGTAGAGAACGTACTCATGAGACGGCAGGTCCAGGGGCTTGAAGTTGTCCACCTGGTCCATGGGCATGTCCGGTGTGGGTCCGGCGATTAGCTGCAGGTTCAGGTCGTAGAACTCCCCGTCCTCGCAGACCACCACACAACCCTTGTCCGGGGCACGGAAGCCCTTATGCTCTATCTCAACGGCCTGGATGGTCTGCATTCCTTCGAAGGCCGGGAACGGGTCTAGTCGAGCGGCCAGGTCCTTCAGGAGGTCGCGAAGCTGCCCCGACGCCCGCTCCAATGCGGTGTCCGCGACGGCTTTCAGCGCCCAGGGTTCCAGTTGTTGCGTCATCTTGCTTGTAAAGTTTGGCTAGGCGCGGGCGGAAGCTGCCGCCTTGGCTTTTTCCTCTTCCCGTATCACCGGGAAGACGTGCTTGCCGAACATCTCGATGGAGCTCATCATCCGCTCGTGCGAGATTGTCTCCGTCTGCATAATCATCATGATCTGGTCCACGCCGATTTCCTGGTACTTGCGGACTCCCTCGATGCAAGTTGCAGGGTTGCCGCCGATGATTACTCCCCGCTCGACCAGGGTGTCGGGGTCTAGGCGCTGCATAGCGTGACGGGCAGCGTTGGGGCCTGTGTCCAGATTCAGACCGGCTTCTTCAGCCTTGTGCTGGGTGTCTTCGTCCGAATACCTAATCCACCGGGTGAAGTCATTCCTCAGATGGTCGGGTACTTCGCCCCACGCAGCCAGAAGCTGCTCGTAGGCGTCGATTCGCCCCCGGATGTACGGCTTGTCCGGGCCAAAGAAGGTCTTCATGGAATCCGCGCAAAGGTCCCGCGCTTCTCGGTCGTTGTCACCGCAGTAGGCGAATACATTGCTGGACCATTGGTTGTTGACGAAAGCTCCTACTGGATCGCACTTCGCTACGGTCTCACGATATGCCTGCACATACTGCTCGAGTATCCCAGGGGCGTAGGGGTTGTTGGCGAGAACGCCCAGCCCCTTTTCCGCCGCCAACTGGTAGGACTCGGGCTGTTGGCAGGCCAGCCACATGGGAGGGTGGGGCTTCTGGTAGGGCTTGGGCAGGACGTTCCGTGTCGGAACATTCCAATTGACCCCTTCCCAGGAAAACTCCCCCGGCTCCCAAATCCTGGGAATCATCCGGATGGACTCGTCCCACAGACTGCGGGTTTCCCTGGGGTCAACTCCCATGCCAGTCTGCTCATAGGGGTTGGAGCGGCCCGTGCCGAATTCCACCCTGCCGTCGGTGAGCTGGTCCACCATAGCCACCCGCTCGGCCACGCGGACGGGGTGGTGGTAGGGGAGGATGGAAACGCCGAAGCCAATGCGGGCGCGCTTGGTTCGCTGGCTGAGCGCCCCGAAGAAGACCTCAGGGCAGGGAGACTCGCAGAAACCCGTCAGGAAGTGGTGCTCAGTAAACCAGAGGCCGTCGAATCCCATTTCGTCGGCGAAAGCGCATTCCTCCAGGGTGTTCTTGTAAAGGGTGTGGGTGTCGTAACCGCCCTCGTCGTCTTTTGGTCCTTGGATTTCAAACAGTAATGCGAACTTCAACTCGCGCCGCCTTTCAGTTGATTGACTCGTGGGAGTCCAAAGTGAACAATACGGTCAGATGTAGGGGATTCATCAGGTCAGGATGGCCGGGCCGCAGTCCCCTCAAGAATGACGTAGGTGAATTTTACGCCATAGCAGCCTCCGGCGCAAAACCGTGGCTGGTTCAGGTCCAATGCTGGAGCAAGGCTTTAGACGCCCTACTAGGAGTCATCCGCCAGTCCCCTTGTCGAACTGGACCAGGATGCCGTCGGGGTCGTAGACGAATATGCTGCCCACGTTGCCCTCGGCGTCGGAGAAGGCGTCCAGCGGCGCAGCCAGTTCATAGCCCTTGGACTGGATGTCCTCGGCCAGCGCCTTGGTGTCGGGCACCGTAAAGGAGATGTGGCTGATTCCCACCTGGTCCAGCTTGATGGGCGCCCCGTCAGGCTCTTCTCCGGGGTGGTTGGTGATGACCAAAAATGGGACCGAGCTTGCTCCGCCGTACCTCAGATGCACGGTGCGACGGGTCGCCCGCGCGTGCTTGTATGTGAAGGGCAGCCCTCCCCGGGTGGTGTCCTGCACCTGGTCCAAGGTCACGCTCATGCCTAGGGCGTCCCGGTAGAACGCCAGGGACTTGTCCAGGTCTCTGACGCACATTGCGATGTGGGATACGGCCGATGCTTCCATGACGACGCCTCCTACTGCCCTGTTTGATGTGAAACTATCGTAGGCTCGCTTCAGGCGGTTGTCAAAACCGACCGATGGGTTTATTTGGCAGTGGGCCCGAGGGAAACGGCAATAGTTCCGTTTTTGTGAGAATGCAGGAGTGTCCACTCTAATGTCATTCTGAGGCGCGCAGCAACGAAGAATCTAGAATCCTTGCATACACTCCCGGCAGTCGAGGAGTGGACTGACCCCTACAGCGGGGTCGATCACCGGAATGGCAACATGACTCCCAACAGCGCCCGTAGATTCTTCACTGCGCTGCGCTCCGTTCAGAATGCCAGGTGGGGGCGCCCCCTGACATTCAACTCAAGAAGTCTAAACGGCTGCTTGGCCAGGCCCCAAGTTGACAGTCAAGGAGGCTAAGATTATTCTCTCCCTGTGTCCGGCCCGTGTCTGAGAAGGGGGTCACGGGGGTCGTGCTGGGCTTGATAAAGGAGGCTCTATGGGCAGGTTGGACGACAAAGTTGCGATTATCAGCGGAGGCGCCCGGGGCCAAGGGGCTGCCGAGGTCAAGCTGTTCGCCCAGGAGGGCGCCAAGGTCGTCTTTGGGGACGTCCTTGACGACCTGGGGATGCAGGTTGAAGCCCAGGTGCGGGAGCTGGGAGGAGACGTGACCTACCTCCACCTGGACGTGCGCAGCGAGGAGGACTGGGCCAAGGCGGTGCAGACCGCCGAGGAGAAGTACGGCAAGCTCAACGTCCTGGTCAACAACGCGGGGCTTTCCTTCGGCCCAATAGCCATCGAGGACACTACGGTAGAGGACTGGGACTATGTGATGGATGTGAACCTGAAGGGCGTGTTCCTGGGGACCAAGACCGCCATTCCCGCCCTGCGGAGAGCGGGCGGCGGGTCCATCGTGAACATCTCTTCCACGGCGGGATTGGTGGGCGTCGGGCGGATCATCGCGTATCCGGCGGCAAAGGGAGGCGTACGCCTCTTTACCAAGGCCACTGCCATACAGCACGCCAAGGACGGCATACGGTGCAATTCCGTGCACCCCGGCTCCGTAGATACTCCATTCTTCGGCGACGCCCCGAGAGGCCCTGAGAGGATGGAACGCAACAGGTCCAGTGTGCCCCTGGGACGCATGGCCGAAGCGGAAGAGATAGCTTACGGGGTGTTGTTCCTGGCCTCCGACGAGTCGTCCTACATGACGGGTTCCGAAGTTGTCATAGACGGCGGGTACACCGCCCAGTAAGCTCGCCCCAGTAGCTCCGGACAGTCCCTGATAGCCCTTAACAGGAGGAACAAGAAATGGGCAGGTTGGACGGCAAAGTGGCGATTATCAGTGGGGGCGCCCGGGGCCAGGGCGCATCGGAAGTGAGGATGTTCGCCCAGGAGGGCGCCAAGGTCGTATTCGGTGACATCCTGGACGACGAAGGGATGCAGGTTGAGGCCCAGGTGCGAGAACTGGGAGGCGACGTGACCTACATACACCTGGACGTGCGCAGCGCGGATGACTGGAGCAAGGCCCTGGCCGTCGCCGAGGAGAAGTACGGCAAGCTCAACGTTCTGGTCAACAACGCCGGCATCACATTCGGCACCAAGGGCATCGAGGACACCAGCGCAGACGAGTGGGACGTCATGACGGCCGTCAACGTGAAGGGCGTGTTCCTTGGAACCAAGGCGGCTATTCCGGCCATGCGCAGAGCTGGCGGCGGTTCCATAATCAACATTTCCTCCACGGCCGGCATCATCGGCATTGGCCGCACGGCAGCTTACACGGCCAGCAAGGGAGCGGTGCGCCTTTTCACCAAGGCCACGGCCATCCAACATTCCAAGGACGGCATCCGGTGCAACTCCGTGCACCCTGGGCCGGTGAACACTCCGTTCCTTGAAGAGACCACCTCCAATCCCGAGGCCCTTGCCATAAGGTTGAGCAAGGTGCCTCTGGGACGCCTTGCGGAGCCGGAAGACATAGCCCACGGCGTAGTGTTCCTGGCATCCGACGAGTCTTCTTACATGACGGGATCGGAGTTGGTCATAGACGGCGGCTCGACCGCCGAGTAAGGTCTCACCAACAACCCCTAAAAGGAGGTGCAAGAAATGGGCAGAGTAGACGGGAAAGTAGCGATGGTGACGGGCAGCGGCAACGGCCAGGGAAAGGCCGAGGCCAAGCTGCTGGCAAAAGAGGGGGCCAAGGTGGCTGTGGCCGACATCAGGGCCGACGACGCCAAGGCCGTCGCAGATGAAATCAACAGCGACGGCGGTGAGGCCATCGCTGTCACCCTGGACGTGACCAGCCCTGAGAGCTGGACGGCTGCGCTGGACGAGGTTGAGGCCAAGCTGGGCAAGCTGAACATTCTGGTCAACAACGCAGGCATATCCAGCTCATCCCAGTCCGGCCCCATGGAGATAGACGGTTGGGACAACATCCTGAACGTCAACGCCAAGGGCACGTTCCTGGGATGCCGCGAGGCCATTCCCCGGATGATTGAGAACGGAGGCGGCTCCATCGTCAATATCTCATCTATATCCGGTTTGGTGGGCAGCATTAGACAAGGGAACAGCCACCCCGCTTACAACGCATCCAAAGGGGGAGTGCGGCTGCTTACAAAAGCCCTGGCCGCCAGATACGCCACACAGGGAATACGCTGTAATTCCATTCACCCGGGGACGCTGCCGCCCATGACCTCGGCCCAGAACAGGAACCGCGACGCGGCTACGGGCGTCTTCGACCACATCCCCATGCAGCGCATGGGCACCGTGGAAGAGATTGCTTACCCGGTGCTGTTCCTGGCCTGCGATGAGTCTTCCTATGTAACCGGGGCCGAGCTTGTCGTGGACGGCGGCACCACCTGTGTGTAGACGATTCCCCCTCACCCCAACCCTCTCCCGGTGGGAGAGGGAGCGTCAGAGGACTGGGAGGTGAACAGTGGGTAGACTGGACGGAAAGGTGGCCATCATCTCCGGGGGCGCCAACGGAATGGGCAGGTCGGAATGCACTATATTTGCCCAGGAAGGCGCCAAGGTGGTGATAGGAGACATCCGTGAAGAGGACGGCCAGGCCGTAGCGGCGGCCATAAAGGAGGCCGGCGGCGACGCTATGTTTGTGCACCTGGACGTCACCAGCGAGGAGAGCTGGCAGGCTGCCGTGGACCAGGCTGTGGCCCGGTACGGCAAGCTGAACGTGCTGGTGAACAACGCGGGCATCAGCGGCTCTTCCCAGGGAGATCCCATGGGCACCGAAGGCTGGGACAACATCATGAACGTCAACGCCAAGGGCGTCTTCCTTGGCACCAAAACCGCCATCCCCAAGATGATAGAAGCTGGCGGCGGCTCCATCGTGAACATTTCATCAGTGGCGGCTCTCGTGGCCGGCGGAGGCCCAATGCAGCACGTGGCCTACAACTCATCAAAGGCGGCGGTGCGGCTGCTCACCAAAGTCATCGCGGCCCGCTACGGCAAGGACGGCATACGCTGCAACTCGGTCCATCCTGGCACCATGCCGCCCATGACCACAGCCAACCCCGACACTAGAGAGTTCAACGTCAGCAGGCTGGACACATTCCCCATACCCCGGGCCGGACGTGTCGAAGAGGTGGCTAACGCAGTTCTGTTCCTGGCCTCCGACGACGCCTCCTACATCACCGGCGTCGAGCTCCCCGTGGACGGCGGCAGCACCGCCATCTAAGTAGAAAACCGTGCGTCCTCCCTTTTAGGTACAAGACGGCGAACGAGAAGGAGAACACATGCCTGAAAATGTTGGTTTCATTGGCTTGGGCAACATAGGCGGCCCCATTGCCAGCAGCGTACTCAGGGCCGAGATTCCCATGGTGGCCTTCGACAAGGACCCGGAAGCGCTGGAAGTGTACGTTAAGATGGGCGCCCAACCGGCGGCGTCGGCAAAGGACGTGGCCTCCAAGACTCCGGTGGTCCTGCTCTCGCTGCCCAACTCCCCCATCGTAGAAGACGTATGCCTGGGCGCTAACGGCATTATTGAGGGAGCAGCTCCTGGGACGATAGTGGTGGACCTGTCCAGCGGCGACCCTCCTCATACCAAACGTATCGGGGCGGCGTTGGCCGAAAAGGGCGTTGAATTCATGGATTCAGGTGTCAGCGGAGGCCCGGAGGGGGCGGCAGCCGGGACTCTAACCCTGTTCATGGGCGGGGAGCAGGCAGTCTACGACAAGGTGAAATACGCGTTGGACGCCATAGCAACCGCCCACTACCTTATGGGGCCGTTGGGAACAGGCCACGAGGCCAAGGCCCTCAACAACCTGATGGGCGCCGCCAACATGGCCATCGCCTACGAGGTGTGCCAGGTGGCCGAGAAAGCGGGCATGGACGTGCCCAAGCTAGTGGAGGCCATCAGCATCAGCAGCGGCAAGAACCGCGCCGTGGAGGAACGCATCCCCAACTTCTGGGCCAGCGGCGCCTTCGACGGCGACCTGCGCTACGAGATGATTTCCAGGTACGTGGTCAAAGACGTGGGCACGGCCTGTTCCGTCGGCAAGACTTACAGCGTGCCCATGTTCATTGCCAACCTCGTGCATCAGATTGTGATGAAAGTCTCCGACGAGACGGGAGGCGGCAGGCGGCCGCTGGTCGATTAGAGTAATCGTCCCTTCGCCCCTGGCGGGAGCAGGCTAGGATGAGGGGGAACAGAAAAAAGAGTAGCTCTCTCTCCCCCAGGGGGAGAGGGTTTGGGGTGAGGGAATCTTCCAGCTTTAGAGAAGACCCTGGATACCGTCCTTCGCCGGTATGACGGAGGCTATGCAAAGGTCCCGTCAAGGTAGAAGGGGGTATGGTGGGTTCAGATTAGACCGAGGCCAGGAGGAAAACAGTGGGCAGACTTGACGGTAAGGTAGCTCTCATAACCGGCGCCGGCAACGGCATGGGACGGGCCGAGGCGAACCTCTTCGCCAGCGAAGGCGCTAAGGTAGCCGTGGGCGAGATACGGGAGGAGGACGGCAGGCGGGTCGAGGTTGAGATCAAGGAATCTGGCGGCGAAGCCCTCTTCATTCCCATGGACGTGACCAAGGAAGAGGACTGGCAGCAGGCCATAGACCGGATTGTCGACGCCTTCGGCAGCCTGACCGTTCTGGTCAACAACGCCGGGCTGAGCGGCTCGTGGCACCCCGACAGCATGAGCGTGGAGGGCTGGGACAGGCTCATGGAGGTGAACGCCAAGGGCGCATTCCTCGGCTGCAAGTACGCCATCCCCAAGATGATAGAAGCAGGCGGCGGCTCCATCATAAACATCTCCTCGACAGCAGGGCTTACGGCATCGTCGGGCGGCTCAGGGCACCCCGGGTACAACGCCTCCAAGGGAGGCATCCGCCTCCTTACCAAGGCGATAGCGGCCCGCCACGGCAAAGACGGCATACGCTGCAACTCGGTGCACCCTGGCCTGCTTCCCGCCATGATAAGCGTCAACCCTGAGATACGAGCTGCGCAGGACGCCGAGGGTGTCAAGACCGTGCCCCTAGGCAGGCTGGGCAGCGTGGAAGAGGTGGCCTATCCGGTGCTCTTCCTGGCCTCCGATGAGTCCTCGTACATCACCGGCGCCGAGATGGTGGTGGACGGCGGCCGCACGGCCATTTAGGCGCCGGTCCCGCATGCAGTCATTCCGGCCTCCGCCGGAATCCAAGGAACCTCATTAAGAGTAGCGACGCCCTCACCCCGACCCTCTCCCGGTGGAGAGGGTGCTACACAAAGGTCTCATCAAGGACGAGAGGGCAATGTCCCTTCCTCTTCTGGGGGAAGGTTAGGATGGGGCGAGTGCAACACTGAAGTCACCGGAAACGTAAGGAGCGATAAATGGGACGAGTTGACAGCAAGGTGGCCATAGTTTCGGGCGCGGGCAACGGACAAGGCAAGGCCGAGGCTAAACTCCTCGCCCAGGAGGGCGCCAAAGTGGCCATCGGAGACCTCCGGGATGACGACGGCAAGGCTGTCGCCGAGGAGATCAACCAGTCTGGCGGGGAAGCCATGTTCGTGCACCTGGACGTCACGAACGAGGACAGCTGGATTCAGGCCATCGACGCAGTCGTAGGAGCCTTCGGTAGGCTGAACGTGCTGGTCAACAATGCCGGCCTCAGCGGGTCGTCTCAAGCCGACCTGATGGGTACCGACGGATGGCACAAAATCATGGCCGTGAACGCCACCGGGCCATTCCTGGGCATAAAGCACGCCATACCCCGGATGCTGGAGTCCGGCGGCGGCTCCATCGTCAACATTTCGTCCACGTCCGGACTGGTCGGGAGTTCGTCGCCCCGGCATCCCGCCTACAACACATCCAAAGGCGGAGTCAGGTTGTTGACCAAGGGCATAGCCGCAGCCTACGCCAAGCAAGGGATACGATGCAACTCAGTGCATCCAGGCATCATGCCGCCCATGACGACGGCCACAGACACTAATCGGGACACCTCGACGGGAGTGTTCGACATCGTGCCTATGCGGCGCGCCGGAAGGGTGGAAGAGGTTGCTTATGCAGTCCTCTTCCTGGCCTCCGATGAAGCCTCCTACATCACAGGCGCCGAGCTGGTGGTGGACGGCGGCATGACCTGCGTCTAGCTGCCCCTTATATGGTAGGATTGCGTGACCTTCCCATATAGCGGGAGAAGCTCCGCTACAGGGAGAAAAAGAACAACAGAACCCAGGAGGAAATCAATGGGCAGAGTGGATGGAAAAGTGGCCTTGGTGACCGGCAGCGGCAACGGAATGGGCAGGGCAGAAGCCAAGATGTTGGCCAAAGAGGGCGCCAAAGTCGTGGTGGCCGACATCAGGGCCAACGACGCCGAGGCCGTGGCCGCGGAGATCAACGAGACTGGCGGCGAGGCCATTGCGGTCAACCTTGACGTAACCAGCCCCGAAAGCTGGGCGACTGCCTTGGATGAGACCGAGGCCAAGCTCGGCAAACTGAGCATACTGGTCAACAACGCCGGCATTTCCAGCTCCTCTCAGGCCGACCCCATGGGCATCGAGGGCTACGACCTGATTCTGGACGTAAACGCCAAGGGCACGTTCCTGGGTTGCCGCGAGGCCATACCGAGGATGATCGAAAACGGCGGCGGATCCATAGTCAACATCTCCTCCATCTCAGGCATCATCGGCGTGGGCCTGTCCGGCCACCCTGCTTACAACGTCTCCAAAGGCGGCGTCCGTCTACTGACCAAAGCCCTGGCCGCACGGCACGCCACCGAGGGCATACGCTGTAACTCGGTCCACCCCGGCACCATGCCGCCCATGACCTCCGCCCAAGACCAGCGCAGGGACGACACAGCCCCGGCCATGCAGGGCATCCCAATGGGACGCATGGGCGAGGTGGACGAAGTGGCCTACGCAGTGCTCTTCCTGGCCTCCGACGAAGCCTCCTACATCACCGGCGCGGAACTGGTGGTGGACGGCGGAGCGACCTGCATCTAACCCTCACCCCCGGCCCCTCTCCCACAGGTCGAGGGGCAACTATCTTAGACATGGAGGAATAAGAATGGGCAGAGTGGACGGAAAAGTAGCCTTGGTGACCGGCAGCGGGAATGGGCAAGGCAAAGCCGAAGCCAAGATGTTGGCCCGAGAGGGCGCCAAGGTAGTCGTGGCTGACATCAGGTCCGCAGACGCCGAGGCCGTAGCCGCGGAAATCAACGAGTCTGGCGGTGACGCCATTGCCATCGCTCTCGACGTCACCAGCCCCGAAAGCTGGAAGGCTGCTCTGGATGAGACCGAGGCCAAGCTGGGCAAGCTGAACATTCTGGTCAACAACGCGGGCATCTCCAGCTCCTCCCAGGCCGACCCTATGGGAATCGAGGGATATGACCGTATACTGGCCGTGAACGCCAAAGGCACGTTCCTCGGGTGCCGCGAGGCCATACCGCGGATGATAGAAAACGGCGGCGGCGCCATAGTCAACATCTCCTCTACTTCAGGGATTATCGGCATGGGGCTGCACGGCCACCCTGGCTACAATGTCTCAAAGGGCGGCGTCCGTCTCTTGACCAAGGCCCTGGCCGCTCGGCACGCAACCCAGGGGATACGCTGCAACTCAGTCCACCCGGGCACCATGCCTCCCATGACCTCCGCTCAAGACAAGCGGAGGGATGTGGACTCCCCGTCCATGCAGGGCATCCCCATGGGACGAATGGGTGAGGTTGATGAAGTCGCTTACGCAGTTCTGTTTATGGCCTCCGATGAAGCCTCCTACATCACCGGCGCGGAGCTGGTGGTGGACGGCGGGATGACCTGCGTCTAACCCTCATCCCCAGCCCCTCTCCCACAGGTAGAGGGGAAACTCTTTGAGACATGGAGGAATAAGAATGGGCAGAGTAGGCGGAAAAGTGGTCATGGTCACAGGCAGCGGCAACGGGCAGGGCAAGGCTGAGGCCAAGCTGTTCGCCCAGGAGGGCGCCAAGGTCGCCGTGGCCGACATCAGGGCCGACGACGCCGCGGCGGTGGCCGCCGAAATCAACGAGACCGGCGGAGAGGCCATATCCATCAACCTGGACGTCACCAGCCCCGAAAGCTGGACAAGCGCCCTGGACGAGGTGGAGGCCAAGCTGGGCAAGCTGAACATCCTGGTGAACAATGCGGCCATATCCAGCTCCTCCCAGGACGACCCCATGGGAATCGAGGGCTGGGACCGCATCGTGGGAGTGAACGCCAAGGGCACGTTCCTGGGATGCCGCGAGGCCATACCGAGGATGATTGAAAACGGCGGCGGCGCCATTGTGAACATATCCTCCACGTCCGGTCTGGTGGGGCGGGGAGTCAAGGGCCATCCCGCCTACAACGCCTCCAAGGGAGGCGTCCGGCTTCTCACCAAGGCCATTGCCGCCAGGTACGCCACCCAGGGCATTCGCTGCAACTCGATACACCCCGGCACCATGCCCCCCATGACCACCGCCCAGGACCAGAGCCGGGACCCCTCGGCCTCCAGCCTCCAGGGAATCCCGATGGCGCGCATGGGACGGGTGGAAGAGGTGGCCTACGCCGTGCTGTTCATGGGTTCGGACGAGGCCTCCTACGTCACCGGCGCCGAACTAGCCGTCGACGGCGGCATGACCTGCGTCTAAGCGCGCAAAACAGGAGGAGAGATGGCGCGAATACCTTTGATGACTCGGGAACGACTCAGTCCCGAGGACCAGAAATACTGGGACGACATTGCGTCCAGCCGGGGGCGCGGGAACGTTGGGGCGCCCCATGCCCTGATTCTCAACGCTCCCAAGCTGTCGGGGTTGGTGGGGCCGCTCGGCGCTCATGTGCGGTTTGAGGGGGACATTCCCAACGAGCTGCGCGAGGTGGCGATACTCACCGTGGCCAAGGAAATCAAGTCCCAGTACGAGTTCACCCAGCACGTCCACATGAGCCAGGCGGCCGGGGTCTCCCTGGATACGGTGAACGTCATACGCGACGGGAAGCACCCCGACGGTCTACAGGGTGACGAAGCCATGGTATCCCGCTTCGTCGTGGAGCTGATGCGGGACCGTAAGGTGTCCGACGCCACGTTCCAAGCGGTCAGGAACAAGTTCGGCGACCAGGACACCCTGGAGTTGACCGGGCTTATCGGCTATTACATGGCGTTGGCCAACTTCCTGCAGGTCTTCGAGCTTGAGCTGGACGCGGACTCGAAGGCTGAGCTCCCCGACGGCCTCCCGGCGGGATAAACCTAAGCGGGTCCCGCTGGAAAACGTCCTTTACCGCAGGTGAGGAGATGCCCAGCGCCTCATGATTTCCGTCTGCCCTTGTGGTTCACCAGTGAACTCCTAATGGATTTGTGTATCGCAAAAGAGGGTTTGGTGACACACAAAGCTCATTGCGCTGAATCTATGAACCTCAAAACACATCCCGTCCTTCCGCGATGTTAAGCAATCTTGCGAAAGCCAGGGTTGCGGGACGACGACCACTGGATTGTCTGAGCACTCTAAGCAAACCACTATCTCGCAAAACACGCAGTATACGATTCGCTGTGGGTTTTGCGATGTCAACCTTGTCGGCGAACTCCGACGCCCGGAATATCGGATTGCTGAATATCCAATCAAGCGCCCGCCCACTGTATTGGGAGCGGGTGTTCTCCACAGTCCACTCCCTAAGCTCGTTGTAAAGGTCCAGAATGCTTTGGGCCTTTGATTGATTCATTCGTGATTGTTCAGTTATGGCTTTCAGAAAAAATTCGCACCAACCGGTCCAGTCATCATCCCGAGACACCGCCATCAAGCGGTCGTAATACTCTTCACGATTAAGCTCCAGATACTCACTAATATAAAAGTGTGGGTATGAGAGGAGGCCTTTCGAAACCATGAAGAGTGGAACTATCAGTCGTCCAATTCTTCCGTTTCCATCCAGGAAGGGATGTATACCCTCGAATTCAGCATGGACGATCGCAAGATGAACCAGTATGTCACGCGGCGGTTCATGCAAATATGACTCCCATGCACCCATAGCGGAGTCTAGTTCTTCAACCGGACAGGGAATGAAGTCAGCATTTTCAATGGCGCTGCCAGGAGGCCCAATCCAAACACTGTCTGGAATCCGTCGATAATCACCTGGAGCCTTGTCATATCCTCGTACACACTGCATCAGTTCGAAATAGGCACTTCGAATTAGCCTTTGCGATAGCGGTATCTCCAGCATCAATTCTATCGCTGTATACAGTGCAATCCGATAATTTAAAACTTCGTTTATATTGGCTCTTACAGAAGCGCTTTCGCCCGAAGCCTCGCCTTCAGCCTCGAATGTTAGGACTTCTGTTAGCGTTGTCACAGTTCCTTCTATACGGTTGGATAGAACGGCCTCTTGTGAGGCGAGCGGTGACAATAGGACCTGAATATTAGGAATTCCGTACAGCATAGCTTTATAAGCCGCTACGGCAGCGTGAGCCGGGCCAATCATCGGCAACAAACGTTCCCAATCTATACCCTTGGGCGGAAAGCGTCCCACACGATAGGTCACCGGCGCCATAGACATTGGGCCCCCAGTTTTTTCATTGAGCGTCTGTCCGCACCTGGCCCCGCACCAACTTGGGCAGCGACGCATTCCGGTGGGGCGATATTTTTGATGGGGTTTCGGTGACTGCAATTCTATCACGGAGCATCGATACAAGCTCTTGGTAGGCGTTGGGTACAGGGGCATGGGCCTTACCGAATTCATCTGCTGGAAGTCACTCTTTCTTAGTGACGCTCTTAAGGCGAATTTACCCTTAAGCCAGATCGCCCAGAAGCCAATGGTCGCCCCATCAACCGACGATTTCTCGACAAGGGCCGCGCCTACGACTATAATCAGCTAAATTTAGACCCTGACTGGCAGTCGCACTCGGGGAGGCAAGCATGTTTGTCGGATATTTCACCGAACGCCCATATCAGGACCCTGCGTCGGGCTATTTCGGCGCCACGGGAAGGCCCATTGCAGACCTGGACGTAAGCAACGATTCCTATGATGCGGTGATCGGGGCCAACCTCTACAACCGCTACCTGGACGAGAAGATATACGCCGAGGAGATGGGCTTCGACGGGCTGATGCTCAATGAGCACCACAGCACTCCCTTCTGCATGGGGGGCGCCATGAACGTGGAAGCCTCCATCCTGGCCAGGGTCACCAACCGCGCCAAGATATGCCTTCTGGGCAACGTGCTGCCTATCTGGGACGACCCGCTGTGGCTGGTCGAACAGCTTGCCATGATAGACATGATCTCCGAAGGCCGCTTGGTGTCCGGCTGGGTGCGGGGCACAGGCCGGGAGAGCGTCGCCCACAATATGTCTCCGCCCGACAACTGGGAAAGGTTCCAGGAGGCCCACGAGTTCATCGTTAAGGCATGGTCCGAGCCTGGCCCCTTCAGGTGGGAAGGCAAGCACTACCAGTACCGCTACGTCAACCCCTGGGTCCGGCCCTACCAGCAGCCCCACCCGCCTATCTGGCTTCCGGGAGTGGTCAGCAGGGACTCCCTGCTGTGGGCGGCCGAGAAGCGCATACCCTACATAATGCTCTCCACTCAACTTGAGGCCACCGGCAAAGCCTTCCAGGAATACCACGACCGGGCCGCTGAACTGGGTTACCAGTCAGGTTCACAGAATATCGGGTACCTGTGGAAGGTCCACGTGGATGAGACCGAAGAGCTTGCGGAGGCCGCCGGGAGGAAATACGTACAGGGTCCCAGTAACCCGTTCCTGGCCGGCAACGAGGGCTCCCAGAACCCCGCAATCGCCCAGCTGCCGGGACTGACCTCCAAGAAGCGTGTGCTGCCCACCCAGAACGTCGCTACGGCGGCGAGGGGCGGCGTCTACTCCACGTCCTACGAGTCCCAGGTCGAAGGCTACCAGATTGTCACGGGAACGCCGGACACCGTGCTGCCCAAGATACGCCACGTCCTGGAGTACCTGCGCCCCGGCAGCGTCTTCTTCTGGGACGGCGACGGCGCCATGGACCATGACGACGCAATGCGCAGCCTCCGGCTTATGGGGCAGGAAGTGCTTCCCGCCGTGCGCGAGATGGCCAAAGAGTTGGAGCTTGACGGGCCGTTCGAGGTGAGCCCGGCCACGGGGGAGCGTTTCGAAGACGCCCAGTAGCCCGGTATAGACAGGCGCTGTCTAAAGTCTTTCCAAGATTCACCCTCACCACCCCAGCCCTCTCCCGTCGAGGGATAGGGAGCAGTTGCAACAGGAGCCGTCATTGACCGCAAACGGCGCTGAACAATCGAATGGCGGGCCCCTCGAGGGGATCCGAGCGCTGGACTGGACGATGTGGCAGCTTGGGCCTGTGGCGGCAGAGATGATGGGCGACATGGGCGCCGACGTGATAAAGATAGAGCCCCTGGACGGCGACGCCGGGCGCAATCTGCTACAGGCTACGACCATAAAGGCTGACCTCGCCTCGGGCCGGAACGCCTACTTTGAGGCCAACAACCGCAACAAGAGGGGTTTCGCCGTCAACTTGAAGGTGCAGGAAGGGCGAGACCTAGTCTACAAGCTGGTGGAGTCCGCCGACGTGTTCGTACAGAACTACCGGGAAGGCGTGGCGGAGCGCCTGGGCATGGACTACGAGACCCTGCGGAAAATCAACCCAGCTCTCATATACGCATCGGCCACCGGATATGGCTCCAAAGGCGAAGAGTCCCGCCGCCCCTCCTTTGACGGCACAGGCCAAGCCCGCAGCGGCCTCATGATGTCCGGCACTCCGCTGGGCGGAGAACCGGTCCGGGTCGGGGGAGGAATCTCCGACCAGATAGCCGGCATAATGCTCTGCCTGGGTGTGCTGGCGGCTCTGGTCTCCCGCTCCAACAGCGGCAAAGGGCAAATGGTTGAGACATCCCACCTGTCTGCCAACATGTGGCTCCAGGGCAGCAGCCTGAACATGAGCCTGATGTCGGGCACGTCCTCGGCTCCCTTCGACCGGAAGTCCCCCGTAAATCCCCTCACCAACACCTACCGCTGCCAGGACGGGCGTTGGATACAACTCATGCACATGCAGCCCGACCGGTACTGGCAGGGCTTCACCGAGGTCCTGGGCATAACGGAGCTGCTGGAGGACCCGAGGTTCGAGAGCATGGCGAGCCGCAGGGAACACGGCCCTGAGTTGGCCCGCATCCTGGACGAGCGTTTCTCCACCAAGCCCTACGACGAGTGGGACAACGCCTTCAAGGCCAAGGGCGACTTCATCTACGACAAAGTCCAGAACCTGTCGGACCTCGCCAACGACCCACAGGTCATCGCGAACAACTTCATAGCCACTTTCGACCACCCTGTGTTGGGGGCCACCAAGATGTGCAGCCATCCCAACATCTACAGCGAGACTCCCGCAGGCATCTGGAGGGAGGCCCCCGAACTGGGTCAACACACCGAGCTAATCATGGTGGAAGAGCTGGGCTACACGTGGGACGACGTGGAGAAGTTCCGGGAAGCGGGCGCAATCCTATAGGCAGGGCAAGTGCACCCTCACCCCAGCCCCCTCCCGTCAAGAGACCTTCGCCTAACCTCTTCCCTCCTGAGGGGGAAGATTGAGATGGCGGGATAGAAGGGCAGTCCAAAATTGGAAGGGAGAAAGCATGGCTGAAGTAACGGGAGCCTACCTGGGCGCCAGGGCGCTCCAACAAGAGGGAGTGGACACCTTCTTCTACATCCTGTCGGCGCCGTTGGTCGCCGACTGCCTGGACGTGGGCATCCGGGGCATTTCCGTGCGCAACGAGACCGCGGCAGGCATGATGGCTCACGGGTACAGCCGAGTCACCGGCAGGCCAGGAGTGGTCCTATCGTCCCACGGCCCCGGGACGGCCAATGTGGTGCCGGCGGTGGCCAATGCCATGGCCGACGCCTGCCCGGTGGTAAACTGCGGCGCATCGGCCAACCTGAGAGACCGGCACGTTGAGGTCTTCCAGGAGATGGACCAGGTGGCCATCATGCGGCCCGTCACCAAGTGGGCCCACCAGGTCACCCACACCGAGAAGATTCCACAACTGGTCAGCACGGCTTTTCGCCATGCCCTGGCACCTCCCCACGGGGCCGTATACCTAGACTTCCCCAACGACATAGTGAACGCCAAGGTGGAGGACATAGACTGGGAGCATCCCTCCCATCAACCCTCCCATTACCGCACCGAGGCCAGGCCCTATGGAGACCCGGCTCTGGTGAAGGAGGCAGTAGACCTTCTGGCCAAAGCCGAGAAGCCTCTGCTGGTTACGGGCAGCGGGGTTTTCTGGTCTCAGGCAGCCCACGAGATGCAACAGTTCGTGGACACCACGGGCATTCCCTTCTTCACCACTCCCCAGGGCAGGGGAGCCATTCCCGAAGACCACAAGCGGTTCTACGGCGGCTCCCGGTCCATGGCCTTCCGAGAGGCGGACACAGTATTGGTGGTCGGCTCCAGGGCCAACGTCATACTCTCCAACCTGCTTCCGCCCCGGTGGAACCCTAACGCCAAGTTCATCATCGTAAATCTGGACCCCACGGAAGTCGGCCACAACGCCCCCGCTCAGCTGAGCATCCTGGGCGACGCGAAGGCCGTGTTCAAGCAGCTCACCGACGAGGCCCAGGGCCGGTTCAATCCCGACGAAGACACACCCTGGATAAGCGCACTAGCCCAACGGGACGCCGTGCGTATGGAGCAGACGGCCGCCGTGATGGACTCTGATGATATGCCCATACACCCCCTCAGGCTTTGCCGGGAGGTGCGGGACTTCATTGACCGGGACGCCATCGTCTGCGTGGACGGCCACGAGACCCTGACCTTTGCCCGCCACACCATCCCTACCTACGTTCCCGGTCACCGCATCAACGCAGGCACCCACGGCACCATGGGCGTGGGCTTGCCCTACGGAGTAGCGGCCAAGGCCGCGAAGCCCGATAAACAGGTCGTAGTGCTCTGCGGCGACGGCTCCTTTGGCTGGAACGGCATGGAAGTGGACACAATGGTCCGCAACAACCTGCCCGTGCTGGTGGTCATCTGCAACAACGGCAGCATGACCGGCGCCGACGAGGTGTTCAATCCCCAGAAACATCTGGGGTTCGAGTGCCGCTACGACAAAATCATGGAAGCGGCTGGTGGCTATGGCGAGATGGTGGACCGGCCCGAGAACATCAGACCCGCGCTGGAAAGGGCGGCCGCTTCTGGGAAGCCCGCTGTGGTCAACGTGATCGTAGACCAGTATGCAAAGGGCCAGACACGCATAGGCCTGGACGAATCCCACCATTAGGGGGGCACGCAATGTCCACCGGACTTCGCATAGCAATCATCGGTCAGCAGCCTTTCGGAGAGAGCGTCCTGAACGCCCTTGCGGAGCGAGGAGAGACTCTTGTGGGGGCCTTCTGTCCACCGGATAGGGAAGGCCGCCCCGCCGACCCTCTAAAGCAAGCTTCTGACAACCACGAAATCCCCGTATTCCAGTTCCGCCGCATGAGGAGCCAGGAGGCCATAGACGCCTTCGCTGGCCTGAACGTCGACCTCTGTGTCATGGCTTTCGTAACCGACATCGTCCCCGACGAGATTCTCTTCAACCCCGCCAAAGGCACCATCCAATACCACCCGTCCCTTCTTCCCAGGCACCGGGGCCCCAGCGCTATAAACTGGCCCATCATTCAAGGGGAGACTCGGACGGGGCTAAGTATATTCTGGCCCGACAAGGGGCTGGACACAGGGCCGGTGCTGCTCCAGAAAGAAGTTGACATCGGTCCCGACGACACGGTGGGTTCCCTTTACTTCGACAAGCTCTTTCCCTTGGGAGTGGAAGCAATGGTTGAGTCCGTGGACCTGGTGGCGGAAGGAAACGCTCCCAGTCTGGTCCAGGACGAGTCCCAGGCCACCTACGAGGGATGGTGCCGCAAAGAGGACGTGACGATAGACTGGAGCCTGCCCCTGAACGAGATTTACAACCTGATGCGGGGCGGGGACCCTCAACCCGGCGCGGTTACCAGCTTCCAGGGCAAGGAGCTTCAACTTTTCCGCGCTCGGAAGCACGAAGGCGCAGCCGCAGGGGCTTCAGGCGAGGTGGTAGACGTAAGCGGAGACGGGTTTGCCATTTCCGCACCTGGAGGCACGCTATTCGTCGGCCGGGTCCAGCCCGAGGGCGGCCGCAAGGTCGTGGCCCCGGAGTGGATGGAATCGGTAGGCCTGAAGGTGGGGGACAAGCTGGGAGAGTAGGGAACCCTGCATCCGGGTAGAGATAAGGGAGGCCACACCGTCCCACGTCATTCCGGCCTCCGCCGGAATCCAGGGCTTCCGCTAAAGCTTGGAATCACCCTCACCCCAACCCTCTCCCGTCAAAGGCGAGGGAGTTGTTAGCAGTACAGCATCCTATTCGCAGTATGGGAGCACTTGTTCGCCAAAGAGCTTGAGCGCTCCCATTATCTTTTCGTGGGGCGGACCGCCTGAGTGGGCGTGGCGCAGTCGGAGTATGAAGTTGTCGGCGCCCGTGACCTCTTTCCATCGCAGGAAGTCCTGTATGCACTCTTCCGGCTCACCAATGACGATGCGGTCTTTGGCCACGTTGGTCAGATTGAAGTCAGCCTCGGACTGGAACTTGACGAAGTTTGGGTTCCGTGCGTGCCAGTAGTATTTGTAGGCCTCCATCACTTCCGGCCCGTAAACGGCCTCGGCCTCTTCCCTGGTCGAAGCCACCCATGCGTCGCGCATCAGAACGAAGTCGGGCGTCCGCCCGGCTGCGGTCGCGGCTTCCTTGTAAGCGTCCAACTGCTCACAGGTAAGCTCCATGTCGGCGCTGGAGCTTGCGACGTAGGTGTCGGCCAGCCGTCCCGCACGCACCACGGCGGCTTTGCTGCTTGCGCCAATCCACAGCGGGGGCGCCGGATGCGTGTAGGGTTTGGGAAGGACCTGCACATCGTCCAGGTGGAAATGCTTGCCGTGGTGGGAAAAGGGCTCTCCCGTCCAGCATTTCCTGATAATCTCCACGCTTTCCTCGAACCGCCCCACTCTCTCGCTCATGGGAATGCCGAATGCCTTAAAGTCGGCTTCCTGGTAGCCCAGGCCCACGCCCAACGCTATCCGGCCCTTGGAAACGATGTCTAGGGTCACCACGTCTTCCGCCAGCCTGACCGGGTGGTGCAGAGGCAACAGGATGACCGACGTGCCTACCTTCAGCCGTGTTGTGGAGGCGGCCACGGCAGTGGCGACTATCAAAGGCGAGGGGAGAAAGCCGTCCCGGTCCTGATGATGCTCACCGAAGAAGCATGAGTCGAATCCCATCTCCTCGGCAAGCTGCGCCTCGGCGATGACCTCGTCTACGCACCGGTCAAGGTTTTCGCCCCGGGGAGGGTTGGCTATGGAACTGTAGATGCCGAATTTCATGGGGCCTCCGAGCAAAAAGTTGGAGCCAGCTTACCATGAAAAGGAACCTAACTGCCCCTTTTCTCCTTGGTCGTTCAATGGGAGGACCTAGTCCACGCACCCGTCATTCCGGCGGAGGCCGGAATCCAGAGGCGCCGTCCTAGGCTCCGGCCTGCGCCGGAGCGACGAAAATGAATCAGGCAGCCTCCGGCTCCTCACAAAAGACTCTTGCGTAACGCCCTCTCCCTCTGGGAGAGGGTTGGGGTGAGGGCCCTCACCCGTCAGTCCGCGGCGGCTGAGGCGGGCTGCTCGCTCCGTTCGACACGCAGGTCGGGCAGCCAGCTAAGCCACGACGGCAGGTACCAATTCCACCGGCCCAGCAGCTTCATCCCGGCGGGGGCCAGCACCATGCGCACGATAGAGGCATCCAGCAGCACTGCCACGCCGAGTCCGAAACCCATCTGCTGGAGTCCGACCACGTCGCCGGCTGCGAACCCCCAGAAAACGGTCACCATTATCAACGCGGCGGCGGTTATCAAACGTCCCGTGGACCTAATTCCAAACGCCACCGAACCCTCGTTGTCCTGGGTCTCGTCATAACGTTCCCGTATGCGGCTCAGCAGGAACACGTGGTAGTCCATAGACAGCCCGAAGAGCACTGCGAATAGGAATATGGGTATCCAGGCTTCTATTGTGTCGGTCTGATGGAACCCGAAGGCCTCGTTCCAGACGCCCTTCTGGAAGACGAGGACCAGCAGGCCGTAGGTCGCTCCCACCGAAATCATGTTCAGGATGATGGCTTTGATAGCGATGACGATGGACCTGAAGACCACAGTGAGCAGCACGAAGCTTATGCCCAGGACGAAGGGGAATACCACTTTAGAGGCGTTGTCGGCCAGGTTGTAGAAGTCCACGTTCAACGCCGTCCGACCGGTGACGTACACCTTGCCGGCATTGTCGCCAAAAGCCGTTGGAATGTGATCTTTCCGTATTCGGACCACGGCGTCCAGGGCCTCGTCGCTGGATGAATCGCCATTCAGAAATACGGCCAACACAGCGAGGTTGCCTTCGGAGTTCACCTCCAACTGCCCCTGACGGATGACAGTGGAGTCTTGTTCCAAGAGGCCCGCTAGGGCGGCTACACCAGCCTGTATCTCAGGTGAACCTATGTCGCCGTCTATCACAATTTCAGCGGGAGCGGCTTCACCGGAGGTGAACTCGGAGTCCAGGACCAGGAACCCCTGTTTCGACTGCATGACATCGGGCAGGCTCTGAATGCCTGACGTTCCGGTGTTGATGTCGAAGAAGGAGACGGCGGCGGCAATCAGCAGTCCTCCGGCCAACACGAGGCTCAACACCGGCTGGGCCATGACGCCCTTGGAAATTTTGTCCCAGAAGCCTCCCTCGCGGGTCTCGTCGAACCGGGTCTGGAATTTGCCGATCCACGGTATGGCCAGACGGTCCACGTTGTCCCCCAAGGTTCCAAGAATGGCTGGAAGCAGGGTCATGGTGGCCAGCACCGACGCCACCACCACGAATATCATCCCCATTCCGATTGCGACGAATACGTTGGAGGGCACCAGCAGCATCCCGGCCAACGCCACCACAACCGTGAACCCGCTGAAGACCACGGCGCGGGTTGCGCTGGCTCTGCCGATGGCGTCGACTTTCTCGAGGCCCTTACGCCGCTCTTCACGGTACCTGGTCAGGATGAACAGCGAGTAGTCTATGCCGACAGCCAGCCCAATCATTGTGACCATGTTCTGTATCAAGAAGGCCAGTTCGAAGACCTGACCCATCAGGGCCGACGCTCCCAGGGCCACGACAATCGATACGGCGGCCAGGACTATCGGCAGAAGCGCGGCCACCAGAGTCCCCAGCGCCGCCAGCAATATAACTACCGCTATGGGGGCGCCGAATATCTCCCCCTGTTTGAGGCCTTCATTGGCCAGCTTTCGAAAGTCCGTGCTGGCCGACGCCTGACCCACCATGTATACATCGAAGCGTTCGTCGGCGTGCGCCTCTTCCACGATCTCCAACATCGGGTTGATGTTGTCGCTGGCATCGTCGAAGTCGCCCGCCATCACCAGGGGCATTATGGTGACGGTCCTGTCTTCGTTGACCAGGAAACCCTGCGCCCCAGGGTTCTGGTAGTAGTTCTGGAAAGTGCCCGGTTCGATTGCCGACCGGGAGTCGTCATTCTTGAACTTGGCCCCAGCCAGGGCAGCGTACAGGCCCTCGGTAAACCCCTGAAACTCGGCGCTGTTCACGGTGAGTCCCTGGGTGGACTGTATGACGACCACTTCATTGGACCCACGGGGGCCTCGAAGCCTCTCTTCCAGAAGCTTCTGCCCCTTCTTGGAGTCAGGTTCGGCCGTGAAGTCGAATTCGGTGGTGGTGGCGTCGGACAACAACGTCGCGGTCAGGAAGAAGGCCACGACCACAACGACTGTCCATGCCAAGAACGTGGCCGCGCGGTGGGTTGCACACCACCGCGCCAAGGGTTCCGGGGAGAACCTGCGTTTGGGTTGTTTGGACGCCATAGGCTCTCTCAGTTCATTATACTGCCGGATTATTAAGAAGGAGCATCACAGGGTAGGGCTGGCGGCTTGGAGACAGGCGCGTTGAACGAGGAAAGGAAAAAGAGACGACAAAAGCTGACACTGGGGAACGGAAGGCTGAGAAGAGTTATTCAAGCTTGAGCAGCGGCTGGTCCACCGAGACCTGTTGCATGGGTTGAACGTGTATCGTCTTGATGACACCCGACACGCCAGCCGTAATGCTTTGCTCCATCTTCATAGCCTCTACGACGCAGACCTCCTGGTCAGGGGAGACAGACTCCCCGGGGCGCACCGTAATGGACAGGACTTTCCCAGGCATGGGAGACCGGATTGTCTTGTCCGAACCTGCGCCCAGAGAAGGCGGCGCGGCAGGCGGCGGGGCCGAGGGTTGGGTCACCAAGGACGCCGCCGCTGGAGCCGGGGCCACGGCCGTCGGCGTCCGGCCTTCGATTTCCACCTGATAAGGTTTCCCATCCACCAGGGCTGTGATGGGAGAGGACGACAGGTTGTCCACCTGGACGTTGAACCATCGTTCCCCAACTTTTACTCTTATGGTTCGCGGCGGCAATGTACGGCTCCCTGTATGCCTCTATGCGGGGACTCTCTGTGCTTCAGTGCGTTCCAGATGTTCTAGAAAACGCTTAGACCGTATGTCGTCGTCCAACCAGTATTTCAGAGAGGCGGCCAGACGCTCACTTAATTCCCGATCCAACCCCCCATCGACGTTGAGGGCTTGGGCGGCATCCAGGGACGCAGTCTCCATGAACCTCAGAACTTTGAGGGCCCGCACGGACAGCTCCATGATGCGTACGTCAGGCGGACGACATTCCCGGCATAACACACCACCGACGTCAGGGCTGTAGCGGTGTTGGCCGGGGACCAACTCATTACGGCATTTGACGCAAAGGTATATCTCCGGCATAAACCCGGAAGACTTTAGCATATGAAGCTCGAAATAGCGAAGGGGGGCCTGGCTGGACGGCTGTGAGTCCAACGCGTGGAGGCAATCCAGGAAGTGCGAGTACAACTGCTGGTTGGGCTGTCCCTCCACACCGTACCCGTCCACCAGTTCGGCCATGTAGATTCCCTTGGCCATTCCGTCCAAGTCTGACTTGAGGCAGGGGAACACATCCAGGGTTTGGGCCTGGGTTACGGTGTCGTAGAGACCTCCCTTACCGACGGCCATCGCAAAGTCGACACGGCACAGAGGCTCCACGTGACCCACGAGCTTGCCGCCGGGTTTCCTGGCCCCACGCACCCTGGCCCGCAGCTTACCGTGCTCACGGGAGTAGATGGTTGCGATGAGGGCTCCCTCACCCACCGGGGTCGACTTGAGGACTATTCCTTCGCAGCGGTAGGTCCTGGGCCGGGCCAAAGCTTATATTTCCCTTCTGCCCTGGAAGGCGCGGCTCAGAGTAAGCTCGTCGGCGTACTCCAGGTCTCCTCCCACGGGCAATCCTCTGGCCAGATGGGTCACCTTGGCGCCTTCGGGCGCTATATGACGGCGTATGTACATCGCCGTGGCCTCTCCCTCCAGGGTGGGATTCGTGGCAATGATGATTTCCTGGACCGTGCCGTTTTCTATTCTGGCCGAAAGCTCCTTCAGGCGCAACTCCTCGGGTCCTACGCCGTTCATGGGGGAAATGACGCCGTGGAGTACGTGGTACAGGCCCTTGAACAAGCCTGTGCGCTCCAAGGTCAGCACGTCCAGGGGTTCTTCGACGACGCATATCTGGGACCGGTCACGTCTGGGGTCGCTGCACAGCGAACACGGCACCGCCTCGGTAAGGTTCTGGCACTCTGAGCAGAAGGTGATTCTCTCCTTGACTCCCACTATGGCCTGGGCCAAGGCGCGAGCTTCCTCTTCGGGCAGGCGTATTATGAAGTAGGCCAATCTCTGAGCGCTCTTGGGGCCGACGCCCGGCAGCTTGTTGAGCTCCGTCACAAGCTGGGCCAGGGGCGGTGCCGCGGAGGGCAGATAGTCGGAACTCATAGCGGGGATTGCGCGGCGCCTGTGGGACGCCATACGCCGATGTCAAGATTCGGTGAAGTGTCAGAAACGGACGATACAGCCATGAGCGCCCTATTCCAACCCCGGAATGTTCAATCCTCCCGTAAGGTCGCTCAACTTGGCGGAAGCCATCTCCTGGGACCTGCCGATGGCGTCGTTCACAGCGGCAACTATGAGGTCCTGGAGCATTTCCAGGTCTTCCAGCGCCTCAGGCTCTATGGTCACCGAGTCCAGGGTCTGCTTGCCGGTCATTGTGACCTTAACGACTCCGCCTCCGGCGCTGCCCTCCACAGTGACCGACTCCAGTTCTTCCTGCATCTTCTGGAGCATTTCCATGGGCTGGGGAGCGCCTCCCTGGCCTTTGCCCCGAGCCTTGGCCTGCTGTCGTTGGGCCATACGTCGCATCTGTCTGTTGGTCATTGTTCGTTTTCCTCCACTATGCGAGCGCCCATGCTGAGGGCCGCCCTGATAAGCGGGCTCCGATTTGTCGGCGAGACCTTCCCGCCGCCGTTATCGCCGTGCAGGGCAAGCTTCAGCTTGTAGGTCGTTCCCATAGACTTAGCCAGGGCTTCGTTCACCGTGCGCATGCCCATGGGGTCGTCCAATTCCTCCTGCATCCGCTCCTGGTGGGACTTATGGGAAAATGTCAGCACCAAGGTGTCCCCATCCATCTGCTGGTCTCGACAATCCCTGAGCAGGGCGCCGATGTTGTAACGCTTCCCCTTGGAACGGCTCAGGGTCTTTACGAAGTCTGCCCATTGCTCTGGAAATCCAGACGGAGGCGCAGCGTCGTCGGCTGCTACGGGGTTGTTGGGTCTGACCGGCTCTTCTCGAATCGCTCTTTCCGCGGGTTGCCGAGCCGGCGCCGGAGTCCTTTCTGCGGTTGGAGAAGCATCGGGCCTGCCGACGGTGGCCGGGACACCAGAAGCACGTTCGGGACGCCTCTGGGGCGCTTCCGGCCGTGGCCTCGGAGGAGCTGAGGCCGCCGCCTCTTCTCTGACGGATGCTCTCGCGGGCGGAGCGTCCAGACACGCCTCCACCGCCGCCAGTTCCAGCGGAAGGGTGGGGGAGGCGTCGTACTTCATGTTCACTTCGCCCATGAGCTTAAGGGACCTGACCAGCTTGTCCACGGTGGGTTTTCTGGCAAGCTCCTCCAGCTCCTGCAACGTGGACTGCTCCATACTTACCGATTCGCGGGCTCCGTGCCGCAGCATGAGGGCGGCCCTGAGAAGCTCCACCGTCTGGCGGTGCAGATGGCGCAGGTCAACTCCCTCCCAGGAGGCCCGGCTGATGGTCCCCAGCGCGCCCGACGCGTCCGAGTTGAGCAGATGGCGGGTCAGTTCCAGAGCCAACTCTTCATGGCCAAGCCCCAGGAGTTCAGCCACCTGGTCGGCGCCGATCTCCTTGCCATAGGACACCACAAGCTGTTCCAGCAGGTTCTCAGCGTCCCGCAGGCTCCCTCCCGACACCCGCGCCAGGGCGGCCAGGGTTTCCGTGCCCGACGCAACCCCCTCGTCAGCGCAAATCTCGCTCAGGCGTTGAATCACCGCCTGGGAGCTGAGTCGCCGGAAGTCGAACCGCTGGCACCGGGAGATGATGGTGGCGGGTATCTTGTGGGGTTCGGTGGTGCAGAGCACGAAAATGGCGTGTGCGGGAGGCTCTTCCAACGTCTTCAGAAAGGCGTTCGAGGCGTGTTCTGTCAGCATGTGGGCTTCGTCGATAATGTAGACCTTACGCCCGCCCTCCGACGGCGACAGGCCTACCTTGTCCCGGATGTTCCGTATCTCGTCGATTCCCCGGTTGCTGGCGGCGTCCAACTCGATGAGGTCCATGTAGCGTGACTCGTTCACCGCCTGGCACCTGGAACAGCTGTTGCACGGGTCGGAATCGACAGGAGAAAGGCAGTTTACAGCCTTGGCCAGCACCCGCGCCGTGCTGGTCTTCCCCGTCCCCCTGGGTCCGCAGAAGAGGTACGAGTGGGCCACCCTGCCCTGGCTCACCGCCTGCATGAGGGTGGATGACACGTGTTCCTGGCCCACCAGGTCGCTGAACCGCTGGGGTCTCCACTTGCGGTAGTAGACTTGGAATGCACCGTCAGACGTCATGGCCCCAGTCCTGACAGGACCTCTTCCTGCTTGGTCCACATCACAGCTTCTTCGTCGGGTCCGTCGTGGTCGTAGCCCACAAGGTGCAGGATTCCGTGAACAACCAGCATCGCCAATTCCCGGCGTGTGTCCTCGTCTTTGGCTTGGCGCACCACCTGGGGATAGGAAATAATGACTTCTCCAATGGGCCTGGGTTCATCCTCGGGATAGACGAAGCCGGCGTCCTCATCGCCGCTTGTCGGGCCGTCCGCTAGCCCGTCGCCCTGCCAGTGGCCCTGATGGGTGGTGGAAAAGGAGAGCACGTCGGTGGTCTCGTCGAGGCCCCTGTAGTCCCGGTTGAGGCACCGGACAGTTTCGTCGTCGGTTATCACGAGGCTCAGCTGGCAAGGTTCGCCTAAGCCTAGCTTCTTAACGGCCCCCGCAGCCACTCCCCGCAGCCAGCTTCTGGGCACGCTCTCTTTGAACGGGTCCTGAATGGCGATGTCGATTCTGTTCCTGCGGCTGAAGGGCATTGGTAAGATTCTCTACGGCAGGGTATGCGCCGTGGTGGGGCGTAACCGGATGATAGCATAGGCCGCATGGTTCCATCAAAGAACCGGCGAGGAAGGCTGGGTTAGCCGACAGACGCCCTGTGCTATAATCAACGTCTCCGAAAGGCGTTCTATCAATGCGCACTATACTGTATACAGGCAAAGGCGGGGTGGGCAAGACAAGCGTGTCCGCCGCCACCGCTTTGCGGGCTGCCGAACTGGGCTACAAGACCGTGGTCATGAGCACCGACACCGCCCACAGCCTGTCCGATTCCCTCGACGTCCAGCTGGGCAACGACCCGGTCAAGGTGGCCAAAAATCTCTGGGGCCAGGAAGTGGACGTCCTCAAGGAGCTGGACACGCACTGGAAGGCGGTCCAAGACTGGCTTTCCGCCCTCATGCGGTGGCAGGGAGCCGAGGAAGTCATAGCGGAAGAGTTGGCCGTCCTGCCGGGCATGGAAGAGTTGGTTGCCCTCCTATACATCAACCAGTATCAGAAGCAAGGGACATATGACGTAATGGTGGTGGACTGCGCCCCCACCGGCGAGACCCTACGCCTTCTCAGCTTCCCGGACATGGCCCGTTGGTACATGAACAGGCTGTTCCCCCTGGAAAGACGGGTCATGGCGGCGCTGCGGCCCCTGGCAAGGGGAGTTATGAAGATTCCCGTGCCAGGAGTGGACGTGTTCGACACCGTGCAGTCCCTCTACATCCAACTGGAAGAGATGCGAGAGTTGTTGATGGACGGGTCTTGCTCGTCAGTCCGGCTCGTAGTAAACCCCGAGAAGATGGTCGTGAAGGAAGCCCAGCGGACTTTCACCTACCTGAACCTCTACGGCTACCAGACGGACATGGTGGTGTGCAACAAGGTGCTGCCCGAGAATTCCGACAGCGCTTTCATTGCCAACTGGAGAGAGTCCCAGGAGAAATACCTGGACATGATCCACGAGTCCTTCGACCCGGTGCCTGTGCTGAAGGCCCCCTATATGGACCAGGAAGTGGTCGGCTTGGACTCCCTGAGGAACTTGGCCTCTCACATCTACGGGGAAGACGACCCGTCCAGGGTCTACTGCGAGGGATTGAGCCAGCAAATCATCACCACCAACGGGAAACGCATCTTGAACATCAAGCTGCCCTTCGCCTCGAAAGAGGACCTGGACGTGATTGAGAACAACGACGAGCTGACCATACAGGTGGGGCAATACCGGAGAAACATCTTTCTGCCCAGGGCGCTCGCCGGGCTCGGTGTTGACGAGGCCCGCATGGACGGCGACAATCTGATTATAGTCTTTGGCTCAGGGACGCAATAGACAAGTCCAGTCAGGAGGTTCCGAGTGGCAAACAGGCCTATTGAGGTCAACTACACACCGGACGACGGCCTTACGGTGACGTTGAGGCCCGAAGCAGTCAGCTTGATACCCGAACCCGCCTCCAAGCATTTCAAGGCGGCCAACAGGGAGCTGCTCCTGGCGTTGAGGAGCTTCCTGGACAAGGCCATTGAAGTCATGGATCCCGATGAAGAGGGCGGCAGGCGTCCTCATCGAGTCCGGGTCAAGGATGCCGCCGAGAACGAATTCCAAGCGTAGAGGTCGGAGGAGAGATGGAATACCAGATCTACTGCCCCTACCACCTGAAGAACGAAAAACTGGACGTGCCAGACGACCGTTATTTCAAGGGCGAGATGTCCTGCGTCCCGGTGGCTGATGGAGAGTCTCCCCGTCCTTTGAGCGTGACCGTGTACAGCGGCTATCTCGTCTACGCAGATCCGTTGGAACACCCGGACTGGGAGCCGCCCCACCCCCTCTGGTAACCGTAGGGTCGCCACGCGGTTCTTACACGGCTTGAAGCTGATCCTGTTCAGCTCGTCCTGTCTTCGGCTTGGTCCAGGAAGTCCAAGAATTCCTGGTAGCTGCCGAACCCGGACATGGTCCGTATGAAGTGCCCCAGAGACTCAGAGCGGCGGCGCAGTTCCGTCACCTGGTCTCCAATAGGGCTGACCGACGCCGGTCCGGTGGCGTATGTGCCGTGGAAGGCGAAATAGGCCTGGTTCAGTTTGCGGATGAAATAGCCGTTGTCCATGAACACCAGCCTACGCTCCTCCATATAGTCCTCCGCTTCCTCTACTCGTCCCTGTTCCAACAGCTCGTCGACATGGAGCCGCGTTGTCCTCATTTCAGAGTTGAAGTCAAACCTGTCCGGGTCGGGGGGAGGCACCGGATGGGCCGGTCCCGACGGCAGGTGTGGGGGGTCTGGCAGCTTCTCTCCCGTGAGGGACTCATAGAGCATTCTCCCCAACTCCCTGCCGGCTATGCTTGCTGCCGTTTCGTTGAGGCTGTTCAGCTCCGGCGTCCACGACCAGGGCGCCCAACCCAAGGGGCGGAAGAACCAGTAATTGTGGAGCCACTCGTGGGCGGACAGTTCCGACGCCGACCGCAGGGAAGAGTTTCGTACGAAGGCCGGAAAAGAGCCGACCCCGCCCAAGCCCGTAACCAGGGCTGACAGGTCCTGCTCCGAGAATATCTTGGACTCCAGCCGCTCCATCTCCTCCAGAGTAATGTCTGGCTTGAGCAGGATGGAGTGGGTGCGGCTTATCGTGTCCCTCGGCGAGACCACCAGCAGCGTCGGAGGAGTGGACAGTGAAATGTCTACGGGAGGGACCAACCCTCCAAACCAGGATGCCAGTCCCGACTCTTTTAGGATTGAAGCAAGCTCAGCCTCCAGGAACTCCTCAGAGCCGGCCTTCAGCTTGCCCCTCGCCTCTCTGAGAATGTCCAGTTCGCCAGAGACGGCCATCAACCGTGCGTCTGGGCTGTCGGGCGCCCGGCCTGCCTGGAGGCGCGTCAACTCGTCTTCCAGAGTCCGAATCTCCTCTCCGAGGCTGAAATACTCCACAAGCTCCTCACGCTTCTGATCACGGCTCTTGGAAGAAGTCCCGGGGAGTAGGTCCAATGCCTTGTGCACCCACTTGTCCGGGACGTTGGCTATCTCCCACGTGACTATATCGAACCGGTAAGGGGAAGCCGCAAGTTCGACGGGGGAAAATTGAGGCTCTCCGCTGGCGGTAGACGCCAGCAGCAACGCCAGGACTACAATGACGAGGACTCTTCTTACGCGGGCCATCGAATAAGGTTGTATCGGCGGAAGTCACGTGCGAGCGTCCAGACCGCCGCACAAGCATAGCACAGGCAGGGTTGTGGCTTTGAGGTCATGAGCCGCGCTCAGATTGCGCTAACAGGTTGGTTTTGGCTAAAATAGAGCATCCCAATCAAGACCTTCCGTCGCTTCCCTAATCCTAATATCCTATCGACGGGACCCTTGTGAACACCATAGGGAGGAACTTCCATGGTTGAAGCCGCAAACATCCGCAATGTAGCTCTAGTGGGCCACGCAGGCTCTGGCAAGACCTCCCTGGCAGAAGCTGTCCTATTCGACGCCAAGGTGACCACCCGGATAGGGAAGGTCGAGGACGGCAACACGGTTTCCGACTATGAGCCGGAAGAAACCCGGCGGGTTTCCAGTGTTCAGGCCAGCCTGATTCCGTGCAACTGGAAGGATTACAAGCTGAACATCCTCGACACTCCCGGATACGACGACTTCCAAGGAGAAGTTGCGTCGGCGCTGAGGGTGGTGGAGAGCGCAGTCATCCTGGTGGCTGCCAACGCCGGGGTCGAGGTGGGCACAGAGCGGGCGTGGAACCGTTGTGAAGCGTCCGGCATCCCCCGCCTGTTCCTCGTCAACAAGATGGACAGGGAGAACGCCGACTTCCAGCGCACCGTGGACCATATACAGTCCATTTTCGGGCGCAAGTGCGTTCCCTTCCAGATCCCGGTGGGAGCCGAACAGAGCTTCTCATCGGTTATCAATTTGCTTAAGCCGCCAGCGGACGCCCCCGCCGACATGTCCGGGGAGATAGAGGAGGCAAGGGAAAGGCTGATAGAGGCCGTGGCGGAGTCCGACGACGACCTGGCCACTCGCTACCTGGAAGGCGAGGAAATCAGCGAGGAAGAGTTGGCGCGTGGCGCCAAGACGGCCATCATGGAAGGCAACTTGGTCCCCATTCTGGCCGCGTCCTCAACCCGTGACATTGGTGTAGACCAGTTGATGGACGGCTTGGTCGAATACTTGCCGTCCCCCGCAGAAGCCGCCTCCCCCCACGCCGTTTCCAAGTCGGGAGACTCTGTGGAACTCAAGACGGACGCTTCGGCGCCCCTTGAGGCGTTGGTGTTCAAGACCACCGCCGACCCCTTTGTAGGCAAGCTGTCTGTCTTCCGAGTGTACCAGGGGACCCTGAAGAGCAACTCGGAGGTCTGGAACCAGGACAAGGAACAGTCTGAGCGAATCGGTCAGGTGTTCCTCCTGAGGGGCAAGACGCAAGAACAAGTCCAGGAGATAGGCGCGGGAGACATCGGAGCCATATCCAAGCTGACCGCAACGGTGACGGGAAACTCCCTGTGCCAGAAGGAGAACGCCGTCACCTTCGACCCCATCGAGGTCCCGGTTGGGTATTACACGATGGCGGTGGCGCCCAAGACCAAGGCCGACGTTGAAAAGATGTCACAGGCACTGGGCCGCATCGTTGAAGAAGACCCCAGCCTCCGGATCACGAGAGACCCGGGCACAGGCGAAACACTGATTTCTGGACTGGGCGACGTCCACCTGGACACCGCCGTAGACCGTATCCAGCGTAAGTTCGGCGCTGAATTGGAAACTCAAATCCCCAAGGTGCCCTACCGGGAAACCATCACGTCAATCGCCAACGCCGAGTACAAGCACAAGAAGCAGACCGGCGGGCACGGCCAGTACGGCCACGTGCTGATTCGTTTGGAGCCCGTCGAGCGGGGAGAAGGCTTCCAGTTCGCCCAGGAAGTGGTGGGAGGCTCCATACCTCGCGAGTATATACCGGCTGTAGAGAAGGGAGTCGTCAAGACTCTGCAAGAAGGGGTGGTGGCCGGATTCCCGGTGGTGGACGTGAAGGCGGTGCTCTACGACGGGAGCTTCCACGACGTGGACTCGTCGGGCATCAGCTTTGAAATCGCCGGCTCTTTCGCAGTGCGCAAAGGAGTCATGGACGCCAATCCCCAGCTGCTGGAACCCGTAATGCTGCTCCGGGTTACGGTCCCAGATGCGGTGACGGGCGACGTAATAGGCGACCTGAACGGGAAACGGGGCAGGATTCTTGGCATGATTCCTGGCAACGGCAGCACCGTGGTGGAAGCCGAGGTCCCTCAGGCAGAGCTCCTGCGATACGCCACCGACCTGAGGTCTATAACCCAGGGGCGCGGCGCCTACACAGTCGAGTTCGACCACTACGAGGTAGTTCCCCAGAACATTACCCAGCGAGTGATAGAAGAGGCGAAAGCAGCCAGGGCATAGCCGGCCGCCTTCGCGGACCTGGTCAATGGAACGTCCCCTACAGGGGCGCCGGGCCGCTGCTTAAGGCGTTGACATCGGCAATTTCGCCGATAGTATAGTGTTCATGCTTGGCCCAGGGTTCTCCCGACGCCCAATCTGTCCTCTGAATGCCCTCCGGCGCCAGCCCGACGTTGTCCATCCCTACCCGTAAGGAGCAGTGGAATGCCTTCCAAGGTCAAAGCCAGGTCCATCGGGCAACTCCGCGAAAGCGGCTACAAGACCGCCCCTGTCCGCGAGGAGCTTCGCAAGAACCTGATAAAGAGCCTCAAACGCGGCAAGGAGCTGTTTGCCGGAATCGTGGGGTTCGACGACACAGTCATCCCCCAGCTTGAGAACGCTTTACTAGCCGGGCAAGACATCGTCCTGCTAGGGGAACGGGGCCAGGCCAAATCGCGGCTCATCCGACGCTTAGTGGACCTGCTGGACGACGAGATTCCCGTCATAGACGGGTGCGAGATAAACGACGATCCCTACGACCCGATATGCCGCGCCTGCCTGGACAAAGTGGCGGACGGTGGAGACGAGGTCGAAATAAGGTGGGCGACCAGGGACTCCCGCTACTCGGAGAAGCTGGCCACTCCCGACATATCCATCGCCGACCTTATAGGCGAGATCGACCCTATCAAGGTGGCTGAAGGCCGCTATCTATCCGACGAATTGGCGATACACTACGGCCTTATTCCCAGGACCAACCGGGGCATCTTCTCCATCAACGAGCTGCCGGACCTCGCGGAACGGATTCAGGTGGGCCTCTTCAACCTGATGGAAGAACGGGACGTACAAATCAAAGGGTACCGCATACGCCTTCCTTTGGACGTTCTGGTAGTGGCCACTGCCAACCCTGAGGACTACACCAACCGGGGCAGAATCATCACACCTCTAAAGGACCGGTACGGCGCCCAGATCCGCACCCATTACCCCACGAACATCGACGACGAAATCTCCATCATGGAGCAGGAACGTTCCCGGTTCCACAACGAGAAGGACATCTCCGTGCCGCCGTACATGAAGGAGATTGTGGCGGAGATCACCTTTCTGGCTCGAAAAAGCCCGGACATCAACCAGCGCTCCGGGGTTAGCGTGCGGGTCTCTATCGCCAACTACGAGACGATGATTTCAAACGCTGTACGAAGGTCCATCGTCCTAGGCGAGAAGAAAGCTTGCCCACGCGTTAGCGACTTGCCCTTTATCGTTTCCTCCTTCACCGGCAAGGTGGAAATGGAGACCTTCGAGGAAGGCAGAGAAGGCAAGACGATAGACGAACTAACCAAGAAAGCGACGCTCAACGCCTTTGGTCGCTACGTGAATGTGCAGGACCTGGACGACGTGGTCCAGCAGTTCGACGACGGCCTGGAGGTGGAAACAGGGAGCGGAAAACCCTCCGCGCAATACGCCGACCTGGCAAAAAGTCTTCCGGGCATGGCCGCCGCCGTGAAGGACTTGGGCGCCGGAAGGTCACCTGAACTTGCAGCTTCAGCCGTGGAGTTCGTCCTGGAGGGCCTGCATCTCAGCCGACGGCTCAACAGGGACCGGTTCGAAGGCGGTTTCAGGTATAGGAGCTAAGCCGGATGTCCCAACTCGGAAAGCCCCTATTCCTAAGGGCTGTGGTCGGGTACGGTGGGGATAGCGCTTCCTTCTGGGAGCAGTCTGTATTCAACCACAGTGTTCTCTGCTACAAGAGTTCTTGCTCCCTGGTCGTCAATCTCGTAAAGAGAATACTTGTTAAGTAGTGGAGCCTCTTCTACCAGTTCGATCCTCGAAACCAGTGACTGCTGGGGCCCTTCGTCTGGGCCTCCCTGAGACGTGCGTGCCCGTTCATATATCAGGCTCTCCCTTTGGTGGAGGCTCCCCCTCCCCTTGAATTCAACATCCGGACCCTGGAGCGTCAGCAGGCCACTCCAAGTTGCGTCGACCAAACTCTCCAAACTACCCCAGTGGTCCAAGCTTTTCATATCGATCGTGATACCAGTTCCAACATCAGTGTAAACCAAGGCTCCGTCGCTAACGAGCGTGTACCCCAGCAACTCACCTTCAAGGCTTCGCATTGTTGCCACGACCGTTTCAAGTGATCCATCTTCCCCTGCTCTCAACCATTCCTCCTGTACGACCCTATCGGGATAGTCGCTGGGCCCTGGCCTGCCCTTTCGGAAGTCGTCATATTTGTAGTAGAGAGGCCGTCCTTCACGTATGCCGTCCAACAATGATTGTTTGTCCGCCTGTGTGGAGGCTGCGAGTTGAGCCGCAGTGACTGGGCTGTTCCCAACCAGTTGCGAGATTCCTATCCAAGCACCGGCGCCAAGAGCGAGAATCAGAGCTCCGGCTGCTGCCATTCGGGCCGCGTTCATGATAAAGCCCCCTTTTGGCGTGTCAGTTGGTTATAGGGCGCACGCAACATTCCAGTATTCGTCGGTCTCTTTCTGCGAATGGGACCTACCAATTGGGCCATCGATATGGGTGCGGTCTATCCATCGCTCCCTTATGCCAATCGGCGCCACTCGCTGAGGTGGGCCCCATCAATTGGACAGGTTCAGGGCCAAGTTAAGTCGGAGTCCTGATCTGTTCGCGTAGCCTACGATGGTCTCCGGCGACGACCTCCTTTCCTTAGTTTCTATCCCCCAGCCGCCCCATGATACAACTCAGTTGGAGTCTTGTACGCAAGGGCCTGGTGGGGTCGCTGGGAATTGTAGAAGCTCAAGATTCTTCACTGCACTGCGGTCCGCTTAGAATGACAGCTATGGAGGCGCCCTCGCCATCAACTCACCAAGTCTGAACAGTTATTCACCTTTCAGAGACTCCCATTGA
This sequence comes from Dehalococcoidia bacterium, assembly GCA_965224415.1. GTDB lineage: Bacteria > Chloroflexota > Dehalococcoidia > Lucifugimonadales > JAGWBF01 > DAOUJI01. The sequence goes on from CBDCZB010000005.1 coordinate 298,456, forward strand.
CTAAAGTGAAGGGTGCTATAATTACATCGACGTAATTGTCGTCGGAAGGAACACAGCGGATGAATACGTTTAAGACCTTTTTCCTGATGCTCGTTATGACTGGCATTCTATTGGTCGCAGGCCTGTTCTGGGGCGGCCTCACGGGCATTATCGTCATGCTGGTCATAGCTTTGGCCATCAACTTCTTCTCTTACTGGTTCAGCGACAAGATGGCCCTGAAGATGGCCCACGCCCATGAAGTCACTCCGGAAACGGACCCAGACCTTCACGCCATTGTCGACCAGCAGGCGCATCTGGCCAACATCCCAAAACCCAAGGTGTACGTAATCGAGAGCGATTCACCCAACGCATTCGCCACGGGGAGGAATCCCAAGAATGCCGCAATAGCAGTCACTACGGGAATTCGGCGGATATTGACCACGGACGAACTGGGCGCCGTCATCGCCCACGAGTTGGCCCACGTGGGGAACCGGGATACGTTGATAATGAGCATGGTGGCCACCATCGCTATGGCCATAAGCTTGATTGCGATGGTCGCCCAATTCGCCATGCTATTCGGCGGGTTTGGCCGCGGCGGCGACCGCGGCGGCCATCCGATGGTGGGGATCATCGGGCTGCTGGTGGTGGCCATAGTGCTCCCCCTGGCGGCCACCGTCGTGCGTCTGGCCATATCCAGGGCGCGGGAATATCAAGCCGACAGCACAGGCGCCAAGACCTCGGGGCAGCCATACGCACTGGCCTCCGCATTGGAGAAGCTGGAGATGGGTTCGCAAATCCGGCCCATGAAGGTGTCTGAGGGCGCCGCGCACCTCTTCATAGTCAACCCTCTTGGAGACACACGGCGTCACGGTCACGGCCAGGTCCAGGCCCTGGGCGGCGGCGGATTCTCCCGCCTGTTCGCAACGCACCCTCCCATCCAGGAGAGGGCAAAGCGGCTGCGGCAAATGAGGACGGGCTGGTAGACAAGTGATTCCCGGAACCATATTGGTGACCGGCGGGGCCGGTTTTATCGGCTCCCATCTCGTTGACAGATTGGTCTCCGAAGGGCATAACGTCGTCGTGGTGGATGACCTGAGAGTCGGCAAACTGCGCAACCAGAATAAAGGCGCCGTGTTTTACCACGCCAACGTCGCCGACCCGGCCCTGACCGAGGTATTCGAGCGGGAGAAACCCTACATCGTCTGCCACCATGCCGCACAGGTCGGGCTGATGAACTCGATGAAGGACCCGGTGGGTGACGCTGAGGTCAACGTTCTCGGAACGGTAAGACTGCTGGACCTGTCCCGTCAGTACGGCGTGGAGAAGTTTGTCTTCTCTTCACCGGCCAACAACGTGTACGGGGACATTCAGTACCTCCCTTGCGACGAGGCCCACCCGATAAACCCCGACACCCCGTTTGGATTATCCAAAAGGGTGGCTGAAGAATACGTGGTCCTATATAGCCAGATGTACAGGCTCAATTACGCGATCCTTCGATACGGAAACGTCTTTGGGCCGCGCCAGACCCCGTTAGGCAGGTCCGGCGTAGTGTCCATTTTTGTCAAGGCCATGTTGGAAGGTAAACAGCCTCGTATATTCGGCGACGGCGAGCAAGAAAGAGACTTTCTCTACGTGGATGACGCGGTGGAAGCAAACATTCTGGCCATAGAGGACGGGCGGGGCATATACAACGTGGGCGCCGGGGAAAGCACATCCATCAATCGCCTCTTCGACCTGCTCAAAGACATTTTGAGATACAAGTGGAGGCCCATATACGGCCCCGCGCGACCCGGTGAGGTCAGGAAAATCATCCTCGACAGCAGCCGTATCACCAATGAGCTCGGATGGAGACCCAACGTGGCACTGGCCGAGGGTCTGGCCCGAACCGTAGACTACTTCAGAAGCTCGGAAGATATACTGCCTGCCTACGGATTGAGGGGCTGACGTGGGGAACGCAGACTACGACGTGGTAATAGTCGGAGGCGGAGCCGCCGGATTGAGCGCCGCGCTTTACGCCGGAAGAGCAAGTCTCAAGACTCTGATGCTGGAGAAACTGGGTTGCGGAGGCCAGATTCTGCTCACCGGGGCAATCGAAAACTACCCAGGCTTTCCTGAGGGGATTCTAGGACCCCAGCTCTCTCAACAGATGTGTGACCAGGCCAGCAGATACGGGGCTGAGATACGCTATGAAGAAGTCGAGTCGCTGGAGGACCTCAGTCAGCCCGTCAAGACGGTCGGCACCTCCGACGGAGCATACACCGCCAGCGCCGTCATCGTAACGGCAGGGGGCTCCCACAAGAAGCTGGGCATTCCCGGAGAAGAGCAATTTTCCGGCAGGGGAGTGTCATACTGCGCGGTGTGTGACGCCAATTTCTTCCGTGGCGAGAACGTGGTTGTAATTGGCGGGGGCGACGCCGCTATGGACGAGGGCAACTACCTTTCATCCATAGTCAACAAGGTTACCGTAGTGCATCGCAGAGACCAGCTTCGAGCCAGCCCCATCCTGCAAGAGAGGTCGTTCGCAAATCCCAAGATGGACTTCCTGTGGAGCCACGTGGTCGAGGAGATCAAGGGCAGAGAGATTGTGGAGACGGCGCGGGTAAAGGACCTGAAGACGGGGGAAGTATATGATTACCCCACCGCTGCGACCTTCATATACATAGGGTTCACACCGAACGTGGACTTCCTCCAGGGACAGTTGGAGTTGGACGAGTCCGGATGCATAGTCACCGACATTGCTATGGCTACATCTACACCCGGGGTCTTCGCGGCCGGGGACATCCGTTCGGGGTCTTTCAGGCAACTCGGCTCCGCAGTGGGCGACGGAATAACCGCCGCTCTATCCGCTTACCACTACGTCCAGAACGCTGTAAGCCAGGGTTCCTGACGCACGGAGCTGGTGCATCGTAGTCGATATAGACAGAGGGCCGGTCATGCGCAACCGGCCCTCTTTTCCATTGGTCTTGAAATGACGTTTACAGGTTGAACTGGGCGTCAATCCAGCCCTTGTGCTTCTGGTATATCTGGATGCGGGGGGCGATGGTCTCCAGCACGTAGATGAAACCGTCATCGTCCACGTTCACTGACACCGGGCCTCGGAAATAGACCTCCTTGGATACGTCGGCCCGCTTCCGTGCTTTCTGGTAGTCGGGATTGGCGTCCACGCGACCAGAGGCGGTGCCGGACAGCTTGTCGGCGTCACCCACAAATGCCGAGATGTACTCGCCCTCAGCGTCGTACATGTTCAGCCGGTGGTTCTTCCAGTCCACCACGTATATGTCTCCCTCGGCGTCAACGGCCACGGAAGAAGGCCGCTGCATCTCCCCAGGTCCGGTGCCTGAACCGTAACCGATCGTGGCAATGAAGTCGCCGTCAGGGCCGAACTTCTGCACCCGGTCGTTCTTCCAGTCGGCGACGTAGGCGTTGTTTCCGTTGTCTACGCATATCCCCCAAGGCATGTTCAATTCTCCGGGCCCGGAGCCGTAGGAACCGAACTTGGACAGGAATTGACCGTCCTTGGTGAACCTCTGCACCCGGTGGTTATGGCTGTCCACCACCAACAGGTTGCTGTCTTTGTCAAAGGCCAGACCGGAGGGTCCATTGAGCTCTCCGTCACCAGTGGAGCCTCCCTGAATCTTCTTCAGGTAAAGTCCAGCCCCAAACCCCGGCAGGCCAGCCAGCTCGCCAGCGCCCTGGTCGTCGTTGCCCCAACTGGTCTGCAGTTCGCCGTCCTTGTTGAACATGAAAATCCGGTCCGCGTAGTCGTCGGAGACGTATATGTTCTCGTCGGCGTCCAACTCGATGGACGAGGGAAACTTGCTCTGCGCGTCGGCAAAAAGAGGACCGCGGTTTTCCCAAACCGGCTTTTCGTCCAGGGTGGCCTTGATAAGTCCGTGGGTCACGAAGAACTCAAACCCCCGCTGGGCGACGTAGAGCGTCCTGTTGGGGCCCATGGCAAAGTCGCAAGCCCACTGCCAGTTGCCGCCAATGCAACGGTCGTAGTCATACACGCGGCCAGCTATTTGTTTGGTAAGCATTTGTCTCTCTCACGCTCCTTAAAGTCTTCTTGCCGGTGGTTCGGGGGCGCCACGGCTCCTACAGATTGAACTGGGCGTCCACGAAGTCCTTGTGCTTCTGGTATATCTGGATGCGGGGGGCGATGGTCTCCAGCACGTATATGAAGCCGTCGTCGTCCAGGTTCACCGCCACAGGACTTCGGAAGAAGGCCTCCTTGGACAGGTCGGCTCGTTTCCGGGCTTTGACGTAGTCGGGGTTGACGTCCACTCTGGACTTAGACGTTTTGGACAGCTCCGTGGCGTCTCCTGAGAAGGAGGTCACGAATTCTCCCTCCGTGTCATATATGTTGACGCGGTCGTTCTTCCAGTCCACGACGTAGACATCCCCGTCCCTGTCCACGGCCACGTTGGCGGGACGGGAAAGCTGGCCCGGGTCTGTGCCCGACCCGTAGCCGAAGCTTGCGATATGCCTGCCTTCGGGCGAGAACTTCTGCACCCGGTTGTTCTTCCAGTCGGCCACGTAGATGTTCTGGGCTTGGTCGACGCTGATGCCCCAGGGGTGGTTGAGTGCCCCTGGCCCACTGCCGTAAGAACCGAACTTGGAGATGAACTGACCGTCCTTGGTGAACTTCTGGACCCGGTGGTTGTAGGAGTCCACGACCAGCAGGTTGCCGTCGGCGTCAAAGGCCAACCCGGCCGGGCCGTTTAACTGGCCGTCTCCGTTGGAACCGCCATTCAGCTTCTTGAGGTACAGGCCGGCGCCGAATCCAGGAAGCCCCGCTACTTCGCCTTCACCTTCGTCGCTGTTTCCCCAGGAGGTCAGCAACTCTCCGTCTTTGTCGAAGACGAATATGCGGTCGACGTAGTCGTCGGCGACGTAGATGTTCTCGTCCTGGTCCAGTTCGATGGCGCTGGGGAAACGGCATTTTCCGTCTCCGAACAGCGGTCCCTTGTTCTCCCACACAGGCTCTTCACTAAGCGATGTCTTCAACAGCCCGTGGTTGCCGAAGAACTCGAACCCTCTCTGGGCGATATACACGCTTCCCCCCGGGCCGAGGGCGAAATCGCAAGCCCAGAGGAAGTTTCCGCTTATGCAGTGGTCGTAGTCGTACACGCGGCCAGAGACGTATTGTGTCAGCATTTCGCAGCCCTTTCAGGGTATTGAGTCCATGATGCCCTCGCGCCGTTGGACCGGGCTCCTACTGGACTTCCAGTTGTCCAGTCCCGCCAAAGAAAGCCGACGGGGGAGCCGGGGGACTTGCGCCTCCCCGGTTCCCCCGAAGCATCGGATCTTATTGTGGCCTTAACTCCGCCTGTGGGCGGATGATTCTTAAGGCTTTACTTCTTGATGAAGGCCGGAGCCTCGAAGTTTCCGCCGACGATGGGGGCGGCCTCGATGTTCATCCAGTCTTCCAAGATCGTGGAGTACACGCCGCGGAAGTCCACGTTGGGCACCAAGTCTCCAAACTGAAGGTCCTCAGGCTTGCGGGACGGGTACTCGCTGTGGTATCCAGCCGCTACCGGGTCGCCTATTGCGACGGCCAGTCCGCCAGCGCCGTGGTCGGTGCCGGAGCCGTTGTCCTTCACCCGCCTGCCGAACTCGGAGAACATGAAGACGACCACGTTGTCGGCGGCGTCGTGCTCTTGAAGGTCGGCGTAGAAGTCACGCACTGCGTGGGAGACATCCGTCCACAGCTGGGCGTGGGCGCCGAGCTGGGTGGCGTGGGTGTCAAAGCTGCCGTGCTGCGTGTAGAAGATGCGGGTGCCGAAACCGGCCAGGTGAACCTGAGCGATGTCTCGCATCTTGCGGCCTATGGAACTGCCGTGGTACTCGACGTTGGACTCGTATATGTCCGGGGCAGTCCGCAGAATGTCGGCGCCCTTGAGCGCGTCCAGACCGGTCATGCTCAGGTAGTCCATCGTGTAGCCCGTGCCGATGGCAGGGGCGTACATGCGTGCGAACCGCTCCAAGGCGACCTGCCGCTGCTGGTCTTCCAGACCGGTCAGGATTCCGTAGGTGGCGAGGTCGGATACGGAAGCGACGGATACGCCGGGCTTGGCCAGGGCGCGGGGCAGGCCGTTCCCGAAGTTGACCGAGGAGAGCACGTTTTCCTTGTTGGGGTCGATCTGCTGGGTGGCGTGTCCCAGCCAGCCTTCGGTGGCTACCTTGTCCGGCTCACAGGTGTGCCAGATGTCCATGGCGCGGAAGTGGGAGCGCGGGGAGTTGGGGAAGCCGACGCCGTGGATGAAGGCGACCTTGCCCATGTCCCAAAGCTCCTTCATGGGTCCCATGGAAGGGTGGAGGGAGAACTCGTCGTCTATCTGGAGCATCTCCTCGTCCTTGATCCCAACCATCTTCCGGTTGTCATGGTAGAGGGGGTCGTTGTGGGGTATCAGGGTGTTGAAGTAGTCATTCCCGCCGGTTAGCTGCAGGATGACCAGGATCGGGTCTTTCTTGTCGGTCACGATATTCCTCCTTTTCTTGGTTCCCTTGTCTTTTCCGGTGCGCCTAGCCGAATTGGTACTCTCTCGAGGAGGCTATAAGGGCCAACATGTCCCCAATTCGCTGGGGCGCTCCCGCAGCCTCTTCCTCTGTATCCCAGCGCAGGTCGCCACCCTGCTCTGCGAGGGATATGAGCTCATTCCTGGTGTCGCCCTCGACTTGGACGGGGCCTAAAAGGTCCAGGCACGCGTCCACCAGTCCCGCGGGCGACAATGTTCCCTGTTCCTTGATCCTATTGACGATGGACACCACTCCGGGCATCTGAATATTGGACAAGCGATCGGCTGAGAAGTTGATTCGCCGCACCAGCGAACCGCTGTCTATCCACTCCGCTCCGGTATGCCATCCCTCGACGCTGGGTGGGTCCAGGATTTCCTGGCCCATGTATCCGGGCTCGTTGCCCAAAGGCAGGATCCCCGGCCTTGGGAAGGCCCAGTCACCCACCATTCGGGTTACTCCTGCCACCACTTCCGCCGGGCTCTTGACCTTTTGGAAGGTCGCCTCTTTGAAGAAGTCGGAGTTGAGGAGCGCCCGCATAGTCTCGCTCATATTGAACCCTGAGTTTACGAAGGCGTCCCCGATTATGTTCATGGCCACCGAGTCCCTGGGTGGGACGTCCAGCCATGCGGGGACCTGGACTTCATCCGCTACGAAGAAGTTGTACAGGTGCCTGCCGATGAAGCGGGCCGTGGCCGGCTGACGGGCGATGATGTCGATGATGTCTTCGCCGTTGAACCTGCCCCTGTGGCCCAAGAACTCCTTTTCGCCGTCGTCGTGGTCCTCGGGGTCATACAGGAAGCTCCACAGAAACCGACCGTTGGGCGACCGGGGGAGCTTTGCGGCTATGGTCCAGCCTGTGAAAGCTCGGGAACACTCGAAAACGTCCTTCTCGGTGTAGTTCCCTTGCCCCATGGAGAAGAGCTCCAAGAGCTCACGCCCCCAGTTCTCGTTCGGCTGGTCCTTGTGGTTGTAATTGTTGTCAAGCCAGAAGATCATGGCCGGGTCTTTGGAGAGCTCTACGAGGAGGTCTCGATAGTTCCCAAGCCCGTGGTCCCTAAGCATCTGGAACTGGCGCACCAACTCCGTCGGGTTGTCTATTTTGGAGTTGCCCGTTGCGAAGATGTGGTGCCAGAACAGCGCCATTTTCTCTTCCAGTTGGCGCTGGCTGTTCACCAAGTGGTACATGACGTGGGAACGGCCTTCCGGCGGAGGGGCTATACCGTGAAGCGATGGATAGTACCGGTATAGCGTGTCAGTGTCTACTTTCGGTATGCCGTAGGCGCCAGGGTCCACCAATTCGTCTACGACCTGCTCATAACCCTTCTCAACAAGCTGTTCGAGCTGGTCCCTCGTGGCCCCGAACCCAGCACGTCTCATAAGATGCGCCATTAACGCAATATCTTCATTAGACATCCGGCCTAACCTCCTTTCCTTCGGCTCGTCCATTAAACGAACTTTGCCCGATGGTAAAAACCATTAGTTTGGCAAATTCTATTACAGCAGATATCCATTGTCAACAAAGAACTCGTCAGGCTGTTCCCGCTTGTTGCTCTGCTTGAAAAAGCCGTTCCTTTTATAAAATATCATCTTTGATTGATTATAGAAGACGTTCTCATTCTACGTTCATCAACCGGGAATTGTCAATCTTTGTCCACCCCCAAGGCGATGTCAGATAGCATGGGCGCTGAGCCGGTCGCTGGACAGGTGGTCCACGCCCGATGTCAAGGCATCCACGAAGTTCTTGACCGATCTGCTGAGGAATTTGCCTCTCAGGGAAATAAGCCCCATCTGGCTAGGGGCCATGACGCCGTTGAGCGAACGTATGCCAAGCCGTTCGTGGTCTTCTTCCTGAATGGCGAAGTCGTGGGTCACGGAGACACCCATGCCTATTTCGACGTACCGCTTAGCCATCTCCATGATGTCCATTTCCAGTGTGATGTTGTACTGGATGCCCTGGCGTCTTAAAGCGTCCTCCAACGCCCGCCGGCTGCGGGAAGTCGGTCCAAGGGTTATCAACGGCCACTTACCTATGTCCGACAAGCGCAAGTCGGGGACGTCCAGAAGTTCGTGCCTAAGGGGGGTGACCACCACGAAGTCCGACGAGAACAGGTGGGTGAATTCCACAGGCAAGTTCTTGGATTCAGGCATGTCCCCGATGGCTATGTCCAACTCTCCCGAAAGCACCATCTCCATGAGGTTGGCGTAGGAGCGGGCCACCAGACGTATTTGGACATTGGGATACTTCTGCCTGAAGTTCTTGATGATGGGAGGCAGGTGGTGCAGGACCATGTCGGGGTAGGCGCCCATTATGAAGGAACCCTTGTGTTCGGGGTAGTCCATCTGGGTGCGGAGGTTCTCTATTCCCTCGGCGATTCCCTCCACTATAGGTTTGGCCAGTTCATAGAACCGGAAACCTTCGGAGGTCATCTGAATGGGCCGCTTTATTCGGTCGAAGAGCACCAGACCGTATTCGCGTTCGATTTTCTGGAGATGGGTCGTAACCGTCGGTTGGCCTATCTCCAGATACTCGGCGGCCTTTGACACGCTGCGGAGCCGCGCAACGTGATAGAAGCTTACTAGTTCGCGTACCTCCATCAAACTCCGGCCCTACAGTCTCCCTTTTGCTTCTTGTCCAGCCAGATGCCCTAGGCGCCTATGGGTCTCTGTTAACTTTACACTACCAATGATAGCGAATACAATATATCAAAAAGGATTACTTTACAATATGCTATGCTGTCAGGAAACTCGCAGAGGTCCCTCTCCGGTGGAGTGTGACAAATGTCGGCGGTCTTGAGTCTTCGCGTACTGGGCGTGCCGGCCCCCTTTCTTGCCTCGGTGGTCGCCCTGGTCCTCCTCACTATATTCTTTAGCGCGTGGGCGGTTTCCGCCGAATCGGCCAACAGCCGCGCCACACTCTCCCCGCATCGGCCGACGGCTTCGTCTTAGGCCCGCCTTCCGAGCCCGAGCCCGGGCCCGGGCCCTCAGGAGAGCTGCACTCGCTACCCGTAAGTGAACAGACAGCGGCAGACTCTTGGTGGGGCGGCGCTCTTCTCAAGGCCTGCCCCTTTCACTAGGCCGTTGGACGTCTCAAAGCTGCACTGGTCGGGGCCTGACCTTGTTTATGCCCAAAGATTCAATAATTTGTATCAGTCTATAACCCTTGACGCTCAGGCAAGCCGACAACGAAAATTAGTCAGGCGAAAAAGCCGCAGCTTCAATACCGATAGCCGTTCATTCAGGCCGACTCGAGAATTGTCTGCGCCATGACCTACGTAATAACCGAACCCTGTGTCGGAGTAAAAGACGCGGCATGCGTAAACGTGTGCCCCGTCGATTGCATTCACACCGACGACTCCCAGGAGATGTTCTACATCGATCCCGACGAGTGCATCGACTGCGCGGCCTGTGAGCCCGTGTGCCCCGTTTCAGCCATCTTCCACGAATACACCGTCCCCGCCAACTGGTACCCCTATATAGGAAAGAACGCCGCCTACTTCACCTAATCTCCTCGTTCGGCCCGCCGTTCTTGCCTGCCTTGACTCCCCTATTCGGCTAATCTACACTTCACCCGTCGACGCAAATCCATGGGTCGTTCTTCCCCAGAACGCGGCTGTAGAGGGCATACATGGAGCTGAAAGACTACATCAGAGACGTCCCGGATTTCCCCACCCAGGGAATACTGTTTCGGGACATCACTCCTCTGCTGCAAAGCCCGGCGGCCTTGAGGCACGTCGTGGACCGACTGTCGGAGAGATACGGCGGGGCGGGCATCGACTCAATAGTTGCGATAGAGTCCCGGGGGTTCCTGTTCGGGGCGCCATTGGCCTACAGGCTAGGCAAGCCCCTGGTCCTTGCCAGGAAAGAGGGCAAGCTGCCGGGCGAATCCTTTCGCTCGGAATACTCCCTGGAATACGGAACCGCCGTCGTCGAGATGCACATGGACGCCGTGAAAGAGGGCGACAGGGTCCTCATCATCGACGACCTGCTGGCCACCGGAGGAACGCTGGCCGCGGCAGCCCAGCTGGTTGAGGAGGCGGGAGGCAAGGTGGACGGAATCGCAACCATCATCGAGTTGACGGCCCTCGAAGGGCGGAAGCGCATCGACGGCTACAACTTTTTCACACTGGTCAAATACTAGGCTCACTCTGCGGAATAACCCCCGAAGGGGATGCGACGGAGGCGGGAATGGAAAGCGTAAGAATCGGGGAAGTTGAAGTCATCGCTTTGAACGACATGACTCCGCCCTTGAGAGACCCGGAAGACTTTTTCCCGGACATCCCTCTGGCCGATTGGGGTCCCCACAAGGAAGAGAACCTGATCGAAGGAAAGATACAACTCTACTACGCATGTTTTGCCCTGCGCACCCAGGGCAAAATCATCATGGTGGACACGGGTATCGGCCCAGGCCCCCACCATCATCGGGGAGGACACCGGGGCGACCTACTGCACGAGATGAAGCTGAAGGGCCTGGACCCGGAGGACGTGGAGCTCGTCGTTCACACCCACCTGCACCACGACCACATCGGCTGGAACGTCAGCGGCGACGGAGGGTCGGGGTTCAGGGCAACCTTTCCCAACGCCCGGTACCTGGTCCCCCGCAACGACTGGAACTACTTCACCCAACCCTCAATCCTAGAGGAAAACCAGGCGGTGAAGGACTGCATCCTGCCCCTGGAGGGTCTGGGAGTGATGGAGTTGGTGGACAGCAGCGTTGCCATCAACTCCCAGTTGAGCACCACACCCACCCCCGGGCACACCCCCGGACACGTGAACGTCCTCATCGAGTCCGAAGGTCAGAAGGGCGCCATAGTCGGAGACATGATTCACCTCAAAGTGGAGGTGGACAACCCCAACTGGTGCCCCGGGGCCGACGTGGACAAGCCCACCAGCCGCGAGAGCCGCAAGTCGATGCTGACCCGGTTTGCCGCGGAAAACTACATCGTGGCCGCCTGCCACTTCTGGCCGGAAGACCACTTCGGGCGCGTCGTCATAGAGGGCGACCGGTTCCGCTGGCAGTCCCTGTAGCCGCCTTATCTACAACGGCGGGCGGCGTTTGTGCCAGTCAGTGGCTTGCTCATAGGCGTAGGCTGCTCTCAAGACCGTAGGTTCGTCGAATGGGCGACCAGCAAGTTGCAGCCCGATAGGCAGCCCCTCATCGGAGAAACCGCAAGGCACGGTCACGGCTGGATTCCCGTTCAGATTGAAGGGCCGCGTGTACTGGGTCAGCACCGGGGTAGACGCCAGTGTCACGTCTCCGATTTGGACTTCACCAGCTCCAATCGCGTGGGCCGTTATGGGCAATGTTGGTCCCGCCAGGATGTCAAAGTCCTGGAAGATGCGGCGGGTCTCCTCCAGAAACAGGGTGCGGGCCCGTTGCGCTTCCACATAGTCGGCTCCCGACACGAAGAACCCTGCCTCCAGACGCAGCCTGACCGCGGGCGGCAACTCGGGCCCGTGGGAGGCAAGAATCTTGCGGTGGAAGGCCGCCGACTCGGCCATGAGTATGGTGGTGGAGATGGACATGGAGTGGCGATGGATGGGCCATGACGCCTCTCTGACGTCGGCGCCCAGATCGTCCAAAGTGTTCAGGGCCGACCGTACAGCCGACCCGACTTGAGAGTCTAAGGCCTCCTCAAAGAATTCCTTCACTATGCCGACCCGCAAGCCCTTGATGCCTTCTGCTAGACCAGCCGTATAGTCCGGCGATACGGGGCTTGCCGGATCATGCCCCGTCAGAGCGTTCATGGCCAGTGCACAGTCTTCGACGGTGCGGGTCATGGGCCCCGGGTGGTCCAGGGACCATGACAGAGGCGTGATTCCACGGAGGGACAGCCTTCCGTAGGTGGGCTTCAGCCCGACAAGGCCACACAACGAGCTGGGGATGCGGACTGAGCCGCCGGTGTCGGTGCCCATGCTCAAGACGCATTGTCCCGACGCGGTCGCCGAACCGGAGCCGCCGCTCGAGCCTCCGGCGATGCGCGACGGGTCCCAAGGATTGTGCATGTCGCCGTAGTCTGGGTTCTCACCCTGGGGACCGTAGGCCAGAGGATGGAGGTTCAGCTTGCCCAGGAGGACCGCCCCCGCCACCCGGAACCTTGCACCCACGTCGGAGTCGTAATCGGGCGTGAATCCATCGTATATCCGCACCCCGGAAGTGTTCTTTACGCCCTTTACGTAGAAGAGGTCCTTCAGACCGATGGGGATGCCGTGCAAGGGGCCTCGGTAGTGGCCTGATGCGATCTCGGCGTCGGCCCGTCGTGCAGCATCCAGGGCCGCTTCAGGCATGAATGTGATGAAAGAGTTCAGCACCGGCTCCAGGGCCTCGCAGCGTTCCAGGTGGGCGCTCGCAACCTCTACGCAGGAAACCTCCCCGCTTTTTATAAGGTGGGATAGTTCGGAAGCGCTGAGGAAGCACAGATCGTTTGAGTTCAATTCAGTCCCTCCCCGCTTTCTAAAGCCGCCCGCTTGGATTCCATCGTATCAATCAAACGCTCCAGCTCGGAGCCCAAATCACAGTCCCAGACTATATGGACATCCCACCCCGACTGCCGCAATTCTTCCTGCCTCGCTTCATCCCTCGCCGCGTTGCGCTCGATTTTGTTGCGCCAGTACTCGGAGTTCCGCACAGGCCACCGGAAACGGCTGCACTTGTGTCCGTGCCAAAGGCAGCCGTGGACGAAGACCACGGACCGGTATTTTTTCAGGACTACATCGGGCCGTCCGGGCATCCCGCGTACGTCGACACGAAACCGGAACCCTCGTCTGTGCAATGCGCTGCGAACCGCAATCTCGGGCCCGGTGTCTCTAGAGCGCACCAACGACATGATGCGGCTGCGTTCTTCAGGAGAAAACCGTTCCGGCATTTACACCAGCCGTCCCCAATCCTAGGCTGACCCAACGAGCCGCCTACATTATAGGGCTAGCCGTGGACCCGAATCCATCATTAAGTTGGAGGTCACATTACGGGGGTTGCCGAGCCGGAGCGTTTGTTGTGCGCATCAAAACCGGTGGCGCCATGCCAAATTCTAGGCGTTTACAACGCTCGAGGTATTGCAGTCAGGCAGCGTTACACGCCTTCGACTACTATAAGATTGGCGTTGGAGGACTTGTTGAGGAGCTCTTTGAGCTCGGCGTAGTCAGGGGAGCTTTGCCACTCCCTCACCTGCTCCACACTGTCAAATTCCACCACTACCACCCCCTTCGGCGCCCAATCGCCCTGTATAACCTCGAGGGCACCGTAGCGCGACAAGTATTTGCCTCCGTGAGCTGTAACGACCGCAGGCGCACGGTCCCGGTACCTAGCGAAGAGGGCATCATCCGTTACTTGAACATCGGCTATTACATATGCTGCCATTGCTTCTCCTTCCCTCCTAATTACTGTAACCCGTCTCTCATACTATGGCGTCTCGCGCCAAATTGGAACGATATATGAATCATCCTTGCGTTTAGGGGCAGGACAACCGAAAACGGCTGGCTGCTCCGCCGTTGCCGTTCATCCGGAAGGCAAGGCTAACGGGTGCCTTCGACTTGCACCGTCACTATGTCCAGGCCATGGTATTTCCGGTGACGCACGGACGAGGCGTAATGCCGCAACAGGCGGAAAGACATCTCGTGTTCCTCCGGGACCTCGGCCTGACTGCCCAGGTCTGCCAGCCGGTCTTGAAGGTTCTCATCATCGAATACCGACAGGAATTCCATCTCCAGGGTCCCGTCGTTGTGTCGTGCGACGATAATCAACCGCCTAGCGTTGTCGTCTGCATAGTCATCACTTTGCCGCAACAGACTCGACAGTGTCTCTTCGCCCGCGGCGCGCAGCCGGTCGGTGGAAGCGTCGTTCCAGCCCAGCCTCCCTGCAATCTCGCTGAGGAACGCGTCAATCTCGGGTTGCACGGAGATGTCCAGCTCGACCTCCAGACGTCTACGCCGGGTGCCCGTCAGTTCAATGAACGCAGTCATCAATATGGCGGTGAAGGCCCCAACCGCCATGCCGTTGCCAAGCAGGGCGCCCCATATTCCCACCTCCAGGTTCGGTAAGATTGCCTCATACTGAATTCCTACACCAATCCAAAAGGCGAGTCCGACCACTATGGCCTTTCGGAAATCAATGCCGTCTTGGAAGATGGTCCTGATGCCATCCACGAAGAACAGGCTCATGATAACCATCAAGTAGGCTCCCACCACGGCATTGGGAATTACAAGCACGACGGCCGTTGCCTTGGGCAATAACGCCATAGCCACCAGAAGGATCCCGATAACGAACCCAATGTTCCGCGCCGCCACACCGGTGATGCTGATGAGCGATGCGCTAACCCCCGTAAAGACCATGTTGGGCGGCGTCCCGGCAATTCCAGACAGCAGATTGCCCACTCCATTGACGTTCAGCGCGCCCTGGACTTTACGAAAATCGGTTGCCTGGGGCCGGCGCCGTGAGACCTGTTGAATGACCATGCTGCCGCTGATGGCGTCGACGGAAATTACCAGGGCCACCACCACGAACACCGGCAGCAGCGCCCAGAAATGCCCACTCGGCGTTAAATCGAGTCCCGGCCACCCGCTCTCAGGAAGGCCAATCCAGGTCGCATCGACCACTCTCTGGACCTCGTACAGCCCCAAGAATGCAGCCAATCCGCAGCCCACCCCGATTCCGATAAGGGGAGACCATAGCCGCCAAGAGCCTGACGTGCGCAGAGCCAGCGCCCCAGTAACCACCAGGGTCGCCACAGCGATATACAGAACGTCGCTTGGCGGCGTATCGTCGGGCACGTCCTTAATCAGTTTGAAGGCTACCTGCATCACTGTGGCTGCTGTCAGCATGACAACCGTGCCTGAGACGACCGGCGTAATAATCCGGCGGAGCATTGGGAGCCACGCGGACACCGTGAACTGAAAAAGCGAGGAAACGACTATGAGGCTCGCCATCATGGACGGCCCGCCCTCGACCAGGGCCGTGATGCAGACCGCTATGAAGGTGGGTGATGTGCCCATAATGAGCACATGGCCGGTCCCGAACCGCCCCAACTGCATGGCCTGCAGAGCAGTGGTAACCCCGCAGATTGCCAGTGCCGCGAAGACCGCCCACGACAAGTAGCTCTCGGATTGGTCGGCGGCCCGGATAACGATGGCCGTGTTCACCACCACCGGCGCCAGGGCGATCATGACACCCTGCAAGCCTACTCCAACGGACAACAAGGGGGGACAGCGGTCTTCCGGCTCGTATTGGACGGATTCACTTGAACGTTCTTTTGCCACGGTCACACATGCCTCATCTCGGACGTTAGAACGAAGCTTCTGTCCAGTTCGGCGCGCGGCAGAGGGCTCTAACCGTCTAAGCTAGCCGTCCGTATGCGAATCCATTCATCGGAGTATCCAACGGCGGTTAGAATCCTGCCCTGACCAGAGCCCGTTCATTGACCCTTACCACCTGTTCGATTACCGCTTGCACCATCGGAGCCGGAACGGCGTTGCCTGCCTGCTTCCGAGTTTGGGAGTCGTTGCAGACGATCTCGTAGGTGTCGGGGAATCCTTGAAGCCGCAGCATCTCCCGAGGGGTCAGTCGGCGATTCCCGTCCACTAGCAAATAGTTGTAAGACGCGCCCGCCCGTAGAGCGCATGACCATAGGTGGCTGGATATATTACCGGCCTTGTTCTCATGCCAGATGGCCGGTGATGCTTCTGCCGTGTGGGCTTTGTGCCGCTTATTGCGGATTGTCTCGGACACGAAGTGCTTTGGGTCGGGACTAGGTTCAAGGATCTCCGACAAGGGCTTTAAGGAGACGTTTTGCTCAGGCCATGGGAACTCATCAAACGGCGTTCGCGTTGCAACTATTATGGTCCGCTCCCGCTTCTGGGGCAGTCCGAAGTCGAGCGCATTCAGGACTCGATAATCGGCTGAGTAGCCTAGATTTCTGAGGTCCCACAGGATGCGTTTTACGACAG
This sequence comes from Dehalococcoidia bacterium, assembly GCA_965224415.1. GTDB lineage: Bacteria > Chloroflexota > Dehalococcoidia > Lucifugimonadales > JAGWBF01 > DAOUJI01. Next base: position 314,890 of record CBDCZB010000005.1, read on the forward strand.
CCTTTTTCTGAATGGTTGACAGCTGTTTGACATTCTCTAGGACAATTCCCTGGGGCCGCTTGGTTTCGATGAACCGAAGCAACTCGAAAAACAGCGTCCCCCGTGGGTCAGCGAACCCCTGTTGACGCCCAATGATGGAAAAGGGCTGACAAGGGAACCCTGCGAACAACAGGTCAAAATGGGGGACGGATTCGGTTTGCAGCCCGACTATGTCTCCCGCAGGCCTTAACCCGAAGTTGTGTTCGTAGGCTTTACGGGCTTCCTCGTCGATGTCGCAGGCGAAAACAACCTCGAGGCCCAGGTTTTTCGCGGCTATATGGAAGCCGCCGATGCCGCAGAAGAAGTCAGAGCAGGTTAACTTGCGTGAACTGGGATGTTCGGGAACGAAGGAAGGTGGATCTGTGGTGGACGCTACGTCAAATCTGTTCTGCAAAGTAGTCATGACGTTACCGTTTTGCACATCAACTGCGTGCTGTAGTCAACGATGCACACCCCCGAATCTACCCGATTTCAGGAGACCCGCAAGCCCCTGATGTCACTGATCGCTTCGGGCGGTCTCGGGGTCGGGAAGGGAGAAAAGTCCGGCCGGGGTCAAGCCTGACAGGTCCAGCTCATGGAACCCCCGTGTAGCCCGAAGCTGCGTCTTGGCGTAGGCGAACAGCTCCTCCATGTGGGCCGTGTCAGTCGTATCCAGCCCGGCGGCGCCGGCCTGGTGCATGAAGGCTTCCCAGGTAAGCTCTGTCTGCTCCATGATTATCGAGGGAAGGCGTCCTTGAGGCCGCCGTCTACGGGGAACATCGCCCCGGTGGTCTTGGAAGACCTGTCGCTGGCCAGGAACAGAACGGCCTCCGCCACGTCCTCCGAGTAGATGAACTCCTTGAGCAGGTTCCGTTGGCGGTAGAAGTCCGGCAGGTCATCGGCGCCTATGTTATAGGACTGGGAGCGCTGCTGTTTGACCTCCTCCGACCAGAGGTTGGAACCCTGGAAGATGGCGTCAGGGTTCACGATGTTGCTTCTGATGCCGTAGTCGCCGTTTTCCACGGCCAGCACCCGGGCCAGCTGCACCTCGGCCGCTTTGGAGGCGCTGTAGGCGCCGAAGTCCTTGCCTGGGGAGGGTACGTTTTTGGTGCCTATGAAGACCAAGCTGCCGCCGATGGCCTGCTCCTTCATCAGCTTGACCGCTTCTCTGGCCGCCAGGAAGTGGCCCGTTGTGTTGATGTCGAAAGCCCGCTGCCAGTCGGCCAGAGAGAGCACGTCCACGGCTCCCACGGTGGCTACCCCCGCGTTGGACACCAGGATGTCCAGCCCGCCGAACGTAAGCCGGGCCAACTGGAACGCGTCGGCCGTTTCAGCCTCGGAGGTCACGTCAAGCCTGCATCCCACCGCCCTCCCGGCGCCGTTGGCCGCATTCAGGTCCTCGGCCACGGCCTGAGCTCCCTCGCCATCCAGATCGGTGACAACCACATGGGCGCCCTCTGCGGCCAACCGCTGGGCTATGGCCTTGCCTATGCCGTGGGCCCCGCCGGTCACCAGGACCACCCGGCGGGCCAACTCCTTTTCCGGCGGGGCAAGGGTTAGCTTGTACAGCTCCATGCGCCAGTATTCTGCATCAAAGGCGTCCTGTGAAGTCAGCGACGTGTAGTCTCCGGCTGACTGGCCGGAACCCATCACCGAGATGGTGTGGTGGTAAATGTCGCCAGTGACGAGAGCGGCGCGGCTGTCCCGGCCCGTGCTCCACATTCCCACGCCTGGAACCAGCGCCACTCTGGGGTAGGGGTCCAGCATGGCATGGCCTCCGTCGGTGTGCTCCCCGTACCAGCGTGAATATTCCTGTGCGTATTCCTCTACTCCAGCGCTGATGGCTTGCCGGATGGCCGACACGTCCTCCGGGTCAGGCGCATCCACCCACAAGGGACGCCTCTTGGTCTGTATAAGGTGGTCGGGAGTGGCCGGCCCGATGCCGGACAATTCCCTGGCCCGGTCTGACCCGACAAATTCGAGAACGTCCGGGTCGTCGTCGAACCTGAGGACGGCTTTATTGTTCCTGCTGACCGCTCCTCTCAGAGTGGCAGCCACTGCGGCTGCCACCTCCCGCCGTCTTTCGGTGTCCAGGGGCCTCTGCTTCAGGACGCCGAACACCTGCTTGCCAGCGGCTTTGGTACGGGTGTAGTCCTCCGCCTGGGTGACCAGGTCGATGTGGATGTCATATGCCTCTTTGGCCGTGTCACCCCAGGTGAACAGGCCGTGATTGACCAGCACGACGCCTTTGATTGAGGGGTCGCCTCTTACGGCCTGCCCGACCCTCTTGGAAAGGGTGAACCCGGGCCGAATGTACTCCACTATAGCCAGTGAGTCTCCGTACACCTCATCCAGCACCTGGCTCACGTTGGAGTTGTTGGTCAGCGCCACAACTGCGTCGGCGTGGGAGTGGGCGACGCTGGTGTAGGGCAGAAAGGCATGGAGCAGCGTCTCGATGGAGGGCCTTGGGGCGGCGGGGTCCATCATGCACTTGGCGAGGTAGGCCACCATCTCCTCGTCGGACATCTGTTCCCGGTCGAAGAGGGGCAGAACCTCGTCCAGCCGTAGAGCCGGGAAGTGTCTGCGCTCGATGGACTTCATGTCAGACCCCGAGCCTTTAATGAGCATGGCCGGAACATCTCGGCCCAGGTGGTCCGTTTCGGTCATCTTAATGGAGGTGTTGCCTCCACCCCAAACGACAAGAGACGTGTCGACGCCGATGAGTCGGCTCTGGTAGACAAGCTGGTCCAGAGAGTCCATATCGGCGGTTTCGGATTCACTCCAAAGGTTGCGCATGGCGTCCACCTATCCTGGTCTATTCAGTGGCTAAGGGAGTACGGCTTGGGAGTTTTCAGTTTCAAGGTTGATGGATATGGAACGTTTGCCCCTGTTCACCTGCTCGAACAGGGGGTTTACGGAGCCTTCCTTCTTCCACAGCTTAACGTGCCGCACGGGGTCAGCGTAGCCGGGGCGCTCGATCTTTATCACGTCCTCCCCCAGGTCGGACAGTATGACGCATCCGGCAGGAGCAGCCTCCCAGTTGGCCACTTCCAGAATCTTGATGCCTTCCAACTGTCCCGGCATAAATTCTCTCCTTGGAATCGGAAACCCGGGGCTCGCGAATCGGCGGCGAAACGCTGCTGGAATTAGACATCATCCAGACCGGATTCTGCAAGTCTTTGGACCGCCACACAGACGACAAGCTTAGACATAAGACAGGCGCACGGTGCCTCAATTTAAGTTACGCCTGATGGAGAAAAATGGTCGGGGCGGGCAGGTTTGAACTGCCGACCTCCTGGTCCCAAACCAGGCGCGCTACCACTGCGCCACGCCCCGCCTTGGACAATGCTATAGAAAGGATTTTACAATTTCAATTTCTGCCCGGCAGCAGAACCTGGGAGCAGACGACTAATAGGCCGTTCTAAGTGTCGAACACCTCGCGCACCGCACAAGTGAAACCCGGCAGCACGTCCAGTCCGTCAAGCGTGTCATCCTCAGTGAGCGACGCCGCCGCGAGGCCCTCTCGATACACATCCACAATGCGCGAGTCCGGGTTCACCACCCAGACAAGGCGCACTCCGTAACTCAACCACATCAACGCCTTGTCGTTGACCTCTCGCAGGCTGTCGTTGGGGGACACGACCTCCACGACCAAATCGGGGGCCACCTCCGCATAGCCCGTGACCCGCGTGTCCATAGGGATCTTCTCCGCCGAAAAGTAGGCTATGTCCGGCTCCCGAACGGTGTCCGGGTCGCGTTCCAGCCACACTCCAGAGTCGGAGGCTGTCAGGGAGCCAAGCTTCAAAGGTTTTGTGAAGGCGCCCAACAGAATGCCCAGATTCATCACGATCCTACCGTGTTCATATCCTGTCGGCATCGTTTCGCAGAGCACTCCCCGAATCAATTCGCCGCGTACCCCTTCGCTATAAAGCCTCAGCAGGTCCTCGGCGGTCAATCGTCTAGTGTTCACATTTGAAGAAGCCATCTCCAGCTCCTTTGCTGAAACCGAGCATCATTATTCTACAGCATCTCGAACTTCTCCAACACCTGTCGCCCCAGCCTTGCTGTTCTTTCCAAATATGCACTCTTGACATTATTAACGGCAAGCGTTAATATCAAGAGCATTGAATCGATTCAGGTACACCGACACCGAACAACTTTTCAGCGGACAAACAGTCCGACACCTGCCCTCTGACATCCAACGCCGAGCTCGAATGAGGTTGCAGCGAGTGGTTGCGGCAACGGAGTTGAGCGACCTAAGAGAGCCTCCCTCCCACCGACTGGAATCCTTGCGTGGCAATCGGGCGGGACAATGGAGCATCCGCATCAACGACCAGTGGCGGGTATGCTTTATTTGGACAGACCAGGGCGCGATGGAGATCGAAGTCATCGACTATCATTGAGGAGTAAATCAATGGCAGGGGCAGATCCTATACACCCGGGAGAACATCTGGCGGAGTTCCTGGAAGAGCTCGGCATCAGCCAGTACCGTCTGGCGAAAGCTATAGGCGCGCCGCCGATACGCATCAACGACATCGTCCACTGCCGCAGATCCATTACGGCGGATACGGCTCTGAAAATCGGGCGGGCTCTGGGAACGACTCCTGAGTTCTGGCTGAACCTCCAGCGGATGTACGACCTCGACATCGCCCGGGCCTCGACCGACATCAGAAACGTCAAAGTCCTCGTTCAGTCACCGCCGTGAACTGATGGGAACTTTGCGGCTAGCCAACGGCGAGAACGGACATAGCCCCCGTTCCAAAACCACCAATCTTGCGGCTCAATGGGTCTCTGAGAACGACCTTAGGTTAAGGATCTCGATTGAAGACGATATATCGTCGGAGAGCTGTAACTATGGTACCCCCGGTGAGACTCGAACTCACGCACCTGGCTCCGGAGGCCAGCGCTCTATCCTCTGAGCTACGGGGGCGCAAGTTTTAGAATAACATGGGGCCAAGGCTCCAACAAGGCGGACAGGTTTACTTGTCAGACAGCGCTTTGTCCGGCGGAGGCTCTTTTACTTTCAACAGCAGGCCAGCTCCGAAGGCTAGTACAACCGCGAGAGGACTCAGCACGGCGCCCATCTTAGCAGGCTGCAAGAACACTTCGCCTTCGAACGCTTTTGTCGCCACAAACAAGGCTACCGTTAGACCAATGCCGGCGATAATGCCAGCCACCAACAGGTGTTTGAACGCCATCCCCGTAGGCATCGGGAACCCCATTTTCAAGCCCAACCAGGAGAAGAGCGTTATACCCACAGTTTTTCCGAGTATCAGCGACAACAAGACCACAAAAGTGACCGAGCTGACGCTGGTGAAAGCAACGCCCGCATTAAACAGACCAAAGGTGAACAGGCCGTAGTCTACAATGCCCTTGAGCCTGTGCTCGAACTGCGCCAGTGGATTGTTCCGTCCGCGTCCCGAAATTGCAGCAGCGACAGCTCCCCAGGCGCTGGGGCCATCCTCCTGCGTTGCCGAATGGGTCTCACTTTCGTTTAGTTGTTGGTCAGATGGCGACGACTGGCCGGAAGGCAGGAAGGGCACTATGACAATCAAGGCCAAGGCCGGCTCAATTCCGGACTTGGTCATGCCCACCCAACTCATTATTCCGCCTATGACCACGTAGGGGCCCCAACGGCCCACGCCCAGCCGTCTCAACCCGTAGGAAACCGCCATTCCTCCCAAAGTGAGCAGCAGCCAGATTGGTTCCACCGGATGCAGCGGGTCGGTATAAAAGACTGCGATGATCAGCAGCCCGATGGCGTCGTCTGCGACCGCCAGCAGCAGCAGGAAGTTGACCGCCGGATGCAAGGGTCCGAATATCATGCGGGCCACCAACCAGGCCAGGGCGATGTCGGTGGCCGTGGGGATTGCCCAGCCCCTGGCTACGTCGCTAAAATCGCTGCCGCCTCCGTAGAATGCGAAAGTCAGAGCGAAGTAGATGCCCACCGGTCCCAGGATTCCCCCAAGGGTGCCCAGCAGCGGATTGACAGCCTTGCCAGGAGGATTGAGCGCCCCGCCTGGAAGTATGGACTCGGTTATCTCTTTAGCCGCCAGGCCAAAAAAGAAGACCATGAATATTTCGTTTACCAGGTAATGGAGGGTGACTTCCCGGCCGAACAGCGAGGCGCCGTGGCCGAAAATGTTGAAGTCCACCATGGATTCATAGGCATGGGAGTCTACGTTGGCGAAAACCAAGGCGACGAGAACACCCGATATGAGGGGGAGGGAGTATTCTTCCAGGACCCGGCTGACTTTAACGCCTAGGCGTGTGTATTTCGACACAGGCGTAGTGGGCAGTTGGAAACTCAAGACTGCTCCATGGACAACGAGGGGTGAGCGGGCCAGATTATATCATCGACCACACTCTGCCGCCACATTTATCAGACGTTCAGTGTTACGAATTCCTTACCGCTCCAGGTTGTAAGGGAGCGAATCCGGCTAACCTTGACCGCCCGAATGGGAGACAATTAACATGACGTTTTAAACGGGTTTCCTTACGTATTTTTCTGCATCTCTGTACGACTCGATGACAGGAGGAGTCCCATATGAGTGAATGGGCTGGAGTAGTCCTGGCCGGAGGACGCGGCGAACGCATGAAGTCCAAACTGCCCAAACCCCTCCACAAGCTCTGCGGCAGAGAGCTCATACGGTATCCGGTTGAGGCCCTAAGGCGAGCCGGAATCCGGCGGGTCGTTGTGGTCGTCTCTCCTGTAAGTGAGGAACCCATAAAACAAGTCCTGGGCTCCGATGTCGAATACGCCGTGCAGGAAGAGCCGCTGGGAACCGGCCATGCCTTACTTCAGGCGAGCGGTCTCCTGGAGACATTCGGGGCTTCCGTTGTCGTACTCAATTCCGACAGCCCGTTGATTTCCGCCAGTACGATAGAGCAGCTGTGCCGGACCCACGAGTCTCAAAGCCGCTTAGCGACCCTTCTTTCCGCCCCCGCGTGTGGATTTGACGACCTTGCGGCAGTGGTCAAAGACGACAGCGGCCAAGTCATGCGCATAGTGGAAGCCGGAGACCCGGACTTTCCGACCCAGCAGCCGGAAGAGGTCAACGCAGGCGCCTATGCCTTTGATGGACCATGGCTATGGAGCCGACTCAGGAGCATCCCCAAAGCGGCGTCGGGCGAATATTACATCACCTCTCTTGTAGAGACGGCCGCTGCTGAAGGCAATGCGGCGGACTCTGTTCTAGTGGAGGAGCCCGAGGAGGCGACGGGCATTAACACTCGCGTTCATCTAGCGCAAGCAGAGGCTGTGCTGAGAAAAAGGATCCGACTCCATTGGATGCTGAACGGTGTCACAATAGTGGACCCAGCCTCCACTTCCATCGACGCCAACGTTAAGTTGGGGCGAGACACCGTCATACATCCCAACTCCATGATTCTGGGAAACACTGAAGTTGGCGAGGACTGCGTTGTTGGGCCAAACTCTGTGATAGCCGACTCCAAAATCGGCGACGGATGCAAGATCACCGCGTCCCATTTGGAGGAAGCGGTCGTCGAGAAGGGGGTGGACATGGGCCCCTTCTGCCACCTGCGCCCGGGCGCCTATCTGGAGGAGGGCGTTCATCTGGGCAACTACGTGGAGGTAAAAAACAGCCGGATGGGCGCCGGATCGGCGATGGGCCACTTCGGGTATATAGGCGACGCCGACATAGGTTCCAACGTGAACATCGGCGCCGGATCGGTCACCTGCAACTATGACGGTCGGGACAAGCACCTCACCAGAATCGGAGACGGAGCCTTCATAGGTTGCGACACTATGCTGGTAGCCCCTGTCTCCGTTGGTGCCAATTCGTCCACTGGAGCGGGCGCAGTTGTAACTAACGACGTTCCTGAGGCTCGACTGGCAGTGGGAGTCCCTGCTAGAATAGTGGAGCGCAATCAAGGCAATGAGGAGCATGTCGATAGGCCCTCTTAGCCCACCAAGGGCGTACGAGAGGACAGAAAGCATTGGATACAGACGGTTTAGCATCGGGTTTATCACTGGCGGGTTTCCTACTCATCTTCCTCTGCCTGGCCCTCGCCGAGTCGGCGCCAACGGCCACGACCCGTAAAACCCGCTCCGTCCGGGCCGCCATCCCGTCACTTCTGCGGCTCGCCGCGGCGACGGCAGCGGCAGTGTCCACGTTATCTGTTCTGGCCAGCCAGGGCGCCACAAACATTGCCGCAGTCAGCGGCGCGTCCATAGGGCTTCTGGCGTTCCTCCTTCTACTCGACTTCGTCGGCCATGCCATAGGCGTCAGGCTCCCCCGCCTCGCCATGACGTTGGCAACGCCTATACATGCCATCTCCGGCGCCCGTCCGAGGAACGCAGGCGACTCGGCTAACGGGAGCTGGTTGAACGGCGGAGGCAGGGCCAACAGCTCCGGTGCAAGCATGGATAACGTTCTTAGCCCGGAGCAGTGGGCCGACCTGGACTCCCACGAGCGATTCATGATCCGCTCCATTATACGTTTGGATGAGGCCACGGTCCGAGAGGTGATGGTCCCAAGGGTGGACGTAGTAGCTGTAGAAAAGACGACTTCCGTGCCGGAGGTGGGACGCCGTATGCAGGAGTCTGGCCACACCAGACTGCCCGTATACAGCGGCAACATTGACAACGTCGTCGGTGTGGTCTACGCGCGGGACCTGCTGCTCTTCTTGGGACAGGCAGGAGACTATCCTGCCCTTGAAAAGATGATCAGGCCCGCTTTCTTTATCCCTGAGTTCAAACGTTTGGACGAGCTCCTTCGGGAACTTCAGTCCAAACGGGTGCAGATGGCCCTCGTTGTGGACGAGTACGGCGGCATTGAGGGACTGGTCACCCTTGAGGACTTGTTGGAGGAGATCGTCGGTGAGATAGAAGACGAATTCTCCCGCAGCCAAGAGCCGCGGGTGGTGCCTCTGGCCAATGGAGACATCATCGTCGACGCTAGGGTGAGCCTCGACCAGCTTTCGGAGTTGCTGGACACTCAGATCCAGAGCGAAGACGTGGACACGGTGGGCGGTCTGGTGTACAGCGGTCTCGGCAAGATTCCCCATCTGGGGGACACCGTTTCATACGACGGACTCACCATTGAAGTAGTTTCTCTTCTGGGGAGACGCATAAGACGGCTTCGCCTCCGTAAAACGGCTTCTAATCCAAGCTAGCCCCGGGTAGACGCAGGCGATTTCGTAGTAGGCTTCCGCTAGGGTTCACTGATGGGGAGGGCGTCGTGGCAGGGTCCATAGCTCGCAGGGAACCGCCAGCCAAACCAAACAAAGGAAAGGGGCCTCTTAATCAAGAGGCCCCTTAATCATTCCTGTTTCAAGCTCAGGTTACTTAACGACTTCCGCCTCTATTATGATCAGCGGGGCGCTCGCCACCCAGTCTCCGCCTATGACCAAAGCCCTGACTGTATAAGCGCCGACTTCGATAGCTTCTCGAAGGGCAGCCGAGACCTGGAAGACACCTGCGTCGTTGGCGACCCCACCGCCGATTATTGGGTTGATGCCGTTCTCCATCCTGAATATCTGGACAAGAACCGTCTCACCGGGATCGAAGCCAGCGCCTATGACGTCCAGTTCGCCTCCCTGTTGGACTTTGTAATTGTCGATCTGGAGCTCCACCTTGCGGAGGTCTTGGTCCTGGCCACTGTTGGCAGCCCAGGTGACTCCCGTTACGACGGTGAGAACCGCGACGATAAGAGCAACGATAGCCAGCTTATTCGCGCTTATTAGCCTCATCGGGCCTCCTTCTACATGCCGAGCGTGCCGATTACGGTTGAACAGCCGTAATCGGATACAAATGCACCATACGGTAGTCCGGCATAATAATATTAGTCAGGTTGATATCTGTCAAGAGGTCATAGGGTCGTCTACGGGATTTTTTCAGGCGTTTTCCGCGCCCGTACGGTTCCGCCAGGAGCGCTGGAAACCCCGCCGTTGAAAATAGGCGGGTGAACGCTTATTCTGATTCTTTGGTGCACACACAGCGCAGATCAAATAGTCGGGAAGGAAGCCTCGGGAGGGATGCGAAGATGCGGAACGAATTCACGGCTGTCATTGAGAAAGCCGACGGCTGGTATATCGCCTATTGCCCTGAAATCCCCGGAGCCAATGGGCAAGGAGCTACTGTAGCCGCAGCTCGTGACAGCCTCGTCGAGGCTATCTCGCTGATCCTTGAAGACCGCAGGGAAGATGGTCTTCGAGGCGTCCCGCCTGACGCGCTGTGTGAGACGGTGACGGTGGGTTGAAACGAAACTCATTGCTTCGCCACCTTGTCGACACGGCTGTTGGCTGAAGCGCGAAGGTCGCTCACATTCATTGTGGTGGAACCCTGTTACTGGGACAGTCGAGGCGGTTCCTCGACATATTGAAATCCCGAACCGCTTGGTTCGAAAGATATGCCGCAACCTATCAGTGCCGGATGTTGGCAGGCAGCAGGGACGTGAGTCCGACTAGGCCGTACAATAGTTGAAAACCCTTTTGGCGGCGTATCCAAATTGAACGTGACGCCACCAAGCGTTTTAGGATATGCTGGAGCCACGGAACAGCCTGCCCGTCGAACCAGGCTACGGGAAGTCCATAGTCCAGACATGTGGAGAGGTGGCCGAGTGGTTGAAGGCGCCGCTCTCGAAAAGCGGTATACCCTCCGGGTATCGTGGGTTCGAATCCCACCCTCTCCGCCATTCCCGAAACCCTCACGCCGCCCTCAACCCTCTGCGTCCTCCGAGAGCAGGGAATAGACGTTCGCGGCAGTAAGTTCGCTCAGCAGTTCTCCTGTGTGCTCGCCCACCACAGACAAAGCCGTGAATCCTCTCTCCACCATCTTCTCGGGAGCGTCGTCGATGGGGTCGCTAGGTTGGACGGTAGGGCAAGCGGTCACCAGCAGGGAGGCAAGGGGTATAGAGCCCCACATGTCGGTGGAAACTTCTTTGACCTTCTTCAGCGAGAGTATTCCCGCAGGCTTCCCGTCCACTTCCCGGACAACGTAGTCGGTTTGCTCGGGAGTCATCCAGAACCTGAAGAAGGACTCCAGGGATATGGTTGCGTCTGGGACCACAGGCGAGGGGTTGAAGGCGTCCGCCATCAGCTTGTCATCCAGGGCGTATCTGGTGTAGGAGGGCATCATCACGCCAACCAATTCCGGCGGTTCCTGCTCTCGTCGCTTCCGAAAGGACCGCTCCATAAGTTTCGGCGCTATGAAGATAAAGGCCAACATGACGATGGTCAGCAGCGAAAACAGCTCTTCCGTGATGGCGTGCAGCTCCAAGAGCACCAGCAGCAGGGCCACCTCCACGGCCCCCTTGGCCATCAGCCCCCATCCGATGGGCCTCGGCGAGTCCAGCCTAGCCAGACGCGGCGCCAGCATCGAGCCTGCGAGTTTGGCCCCCACCGCCAGACCAACGACCATGCCTACCGTCGAGGCCGGCAAGTTGACGAAGGAGCCGTTCAGATGCAGTCCCGCCGACGCAAAGAACAGGGGAACGAATAACCCCAGCGTGGCGCTTAGAATTCCTGGCAATGCTTCGGACCTCAGCCTGTGCGGCAGGTGCGAAAGCGCCGCCCCCAGCAGAAGCGCCCCCAAAGAGCCGTGAAGCCCGATCTTTTCCGATGCCACGGCCACCAGGAAGAGCCCCCCTAGAAAGAGACCGAAGGTCAACTGAGGAGCCGCGAAGAACTGCCTGAGCTTGGTGGCCAAGGGAACGAACACTCGGGAGCCAAGAAACCAAGCCACAACCGTGAAGGCGGCGATTTGCCCCACAAGTATGCCCGGCTGCGCGAGATGAAACTCATTCACATGGTCCGTGTGTTCCAATTCCTCAATCATCAACCCCACCAGCAACAGGCCAGCCAACTCTACCAGAACGACCACCGTGAATATCTCCAGACCGATAGGCTGCTTCAGATGGCCCATGTCGCTCAGGACTCTGGCCGCCACCCCTAAGCTGGAAAGCGCCAGGATTCCGGACAACGCAATGGAAGTCGCAATGTGGTAGTCCAGTACGTAGAACACAGTCGGTATGCCCACGGCCAGGGGAACTGCAAAGGCCACCAGGGCGGCAATGAAGAGCCGTCTTTATATGGTCTTAACGAATCCGGAGATGTCTATCTCATCCACGCCTATCAGGAAGAAGAGCAGTATGGCGCCCACCTCGAAGAAGAGGCTCAGGTGTTCGGTGGAGTCCACCAAGCCCGTTGTGGGACCCAGCAGAACGCCGACCAGCACGTATGCGGCCAACGGGCTGTGGCCCGTCCGGTTGGCAAGACCTTCCGCCAACTTGGCGAGGACAAGCAGAAGCGCTAGGGGCAGGAGTGAGCTTGCCATCAGAGACTGTTCCCGCGAAGACTGGACCGGCTTATGCCCGAAACTCGGCGGGCGGCGGCGTGTCCGACGCTAGCCACCGGACCATCTATGGGGGAGCCGGAGCATTCTAGGCGCGTCAAGCTCAGCGCACATTGCCTCGAACCTCTCGCGCGGCACGCCCGTCCATTCCAGGTCTTCCAGCGTCTGTGCCAGCGGGACGTCGACCCTCAAGGTGGCCAGGTCCCGGTACAGATAGGCGTCATCCAGCCGTTCGGAAAGCGACTGGGCCATTGCCTTTGCGCCTCTGGGCGTGGCCGTCCACTGTTCTGAGTCCGGCGGAATGTCCTCCAAGTGGGGATAGACCGCCAGGACCTGGGCAGTGGACTTTGCGCCCCACCTGGGGATTCCGGGTATTCCGTCCGCCGAGTCCCCGACCAGCGCCAGATAGTCGGGAATGGAGGCCGGGGCTACGCCGAACTTGTCTTGGACACCCGCCTCATCCAGGAAAATCTCACGCCGCCTGTCAAAGCACACCACCCTGTTTTCCACCACTGTTTGAGCCAGGTCCTTGTCGGGAGAGCAGACCACCACCTGTTCCAATCGTGCGTCGCTGCCCCAAGCAGCGGCCGCCGTAGCCAGAGCGTCGTCCGCCTCGTACTCGACCATAGGCCACACCGCTGCCCCTATTGATGAGACGGCCTTTTCCGCCAAACCGAACTGTGACAGCAGCTCCCCGGGAACGCCCGAACCGTCCTTGTATCCGGGGAAGAGCCGGTTCCTGAAGGACTCAATCACGTGGTCGAAGGCTACGGCGATATGGGTGACTTCAGGCTGGCGGAGAAGCGAGAGCAAGGACTGCGTTAGACCACGAACGGCCCCAACAGGCTGCCCGTCCTTTCCCGACATGGCCGGCATGGCGAAATGCGCCCGGAACAATTCATAAGTGCCGTCCACCAGGTATAGGCGGGCCATAGTAGCTCTTCTTAGAGTGAATTCCGGTTCACAGGCGAGGTGCCCCGCTTGGTGTTTGTTCCGAATCCGACTCGGAGATGAGTCCACAAGCCTTGGCCACAAGCTCGTATGACCTGGCCCTCTCCTCGAATCCGTAACACACGGTCACCACCCCCAGGTCTGTAGTGCCGTACTCTTGAGCTACCGCCTCCAACCCGGTCTTTACGTAGTCCGGGTCGCCGTCCACGCATCGCTTCCGTTGTTCGGCGGTGTGGGCCATCTCCAGCGGGCTGAAGTTGTAGCGCAGGGCGTCCTCCACAGAGGGGATGCCGGAGGCCATGCCTTTGAGCGAGAGTATCCTGGCCACGTTGCGGCTGGAGGCCAGCCTCTCGGCTTCTTCTCTGGTCTCGGCGCACAAGACGTGGACCGACACGTTCACTTTTGGTTCCTGGAGGAACCGGGAAGGTTGGAACCTCTCTTTATAGGCACTCACGATCCGCGGGCCGTCCTCAGTCCCGATCCCAAAGAAGTGAGCGTAGGCGAAGGGCAGCCCCAAGTCGGCAGCCATAAAGGCGCTCTCGTAGCGGGACCCCAGAAGCCAGACGTCGGGAGAAGTGCATTCGCCGGGCCCCGCATGGACGTCGGCGAACACGTGGCCCTCCTCCATGTCGTCTGAAAGATAGCCCAGCACGTCCAACACCTGTCGGGGGAAATGGGCGATATCCCTGGGACGTCCCGGATAGGCTAAGGCTGCCGCAGTCAGTTGGTCGCTGCCGGGCGCCCTCCCGATGCCGAGGTCGATGCGTCCTGGGAACAGGGATTCGAGCAATCGGAAGTTCTCGGCGACTTTCAAGGCGGAATAGTGGGAGAGCATGACTCCTCCGCTTCCCACCCTGATCCTGCTGGTGCGGGCCGCTATCTGCCCGATGAGCATCTCAGGGCTGGCGCCGGCAAAATTGCGGATGTTGTGGTGCTCAGCCACCCAGTAGCGTTCGTAGCCCCACTGCTCGACCAGAGCCGCAAGCTCAATGCTCTCCCGGAGGGCGTCGCCTCCCGTCCCTCCGGCTCTGACCGGGGACTGGTCGACTACGGATAGGGTCAACTTGCTTCCCATCAGCTCTCGCTTGCCGGCGCCGTGGCCAGCGAGCGGACCATTTCCCTTTGCTCCGGAGTCTCTACAGCCTCAGAGCAATAGGCCTCTTTCACTCGCCTGATGGCCTCGTCTCCCCCCAGCCGTTCTATTTTCACCAACAGGGCCGCTAGAAACGTGCCTGTACGCCCATGACCGCCGATGCAACCGACCTCGACGATCTCGCCTCGTTCCAAGGCTTCATGCGCCTCGTCAACGAGGCCCTTTAGCAGGCCCTGCTCCAGCGTTCCCATGTCGTCCCACCAGACGTAGCGAACTGCGCGGCCCTGGCTGTCCTGGGTTTTCTGGACTCGATGATCGCCCCTGGAAAAGGGCACGGCCTTGACGTCCCGGAGGCGGCTCCATGCGTCTGGCGCCAAGTGGAACGCCAAGTCCTTGGGAACGTAGGCGCCCAGCGCAACAAACCTGACGTCGCGACTGGACGATGCGTAGACCGTGTACTCCCCTATCCTGAACGCCGTCTGGATGTGAGGCTTGTGCTCGTCGGTCAATTTCGCTCCTTACGAAAGACGCCGGAAGCCCTCGCCCCGCCCCATTGGTTGTGGAAGGCGGGTCTCCCGTTTACACTGTCCGCTGGTATGTACCGAATCCTGCATGGGACGTATCGGCAGCGACCATGAAGCCTACAGGCTTGGGAACGCTCATTCGGGGTGATTGTATTTTGGGCTCTATTGTGCGTCAAGCCGGAGCGTAGGCTTTGATTGCAGGCATACGCAGAGGCGGGCATTGGCCGGACTGAGAGAGCGGATGGGCTCCGTGTACTACGGGTGGTGGGTGCTTACGGCAACCACCGTCCTGGGCATTGTATCCGGCGGAATTTTTGCCCACGCCACCGCCATATATTTTCGCCCCATCAGACAGGATCTGGGCCTGACCCGCTTCCAGACGGCTATGATATTCACCCTTTCCAGGGCTGAGGGAAGCATAGCAGGCCCTGTAGTAGGACGGATGGTGGACAAGTTCGGCGCCCGGGTCATGATTATCGGCGGTGGAATCGTGGCTTCCCTGGGCTTCATGATGCTCAAATGGGTCGACACATATTGGGTGTTTCTTGTCATCTACCTGGTGGTGGTCTCCACCGGTAAGAGCGCGGGGTTGGGTCAAACCCTGATAAGCGCAGCCAACCGCTGGTTTGTGCGCCGCCGCTCGCTGGCCATCACTATTACGGTCATTGGGTTCTCCGCCGGGGGAGCGGTGATTCTCCCGCTAATCACCCAAGGCGTCTCAAGCATCGGCTGGCGGGACGTGATGTTCTATGCCGGGATGGCCATGATGGTCCTGGTAGTCCCTCTGGGGCTGGTGGTCCGCTCGTCTCCAGAGAGCATGGGGCTGGAGCCGGAAGGCGTCGAGCAAATGCGCAGAGAACAGTCCCGAGGCGGAAAGGAAGCCGACCGTCGGGAAGTGGACCCCGACTTCACAGTACGGGAGGCCTTTTCCACCCGCGCTTTCTGGATGCTGTTCCTGGGTTCGGTCTTTAGAATCACGGTTTGGGGCGCCATCTCCGTCCATGCGGTGGAAATGATGGTGGCCGAGGGCATTTCCCCGGAGGCCAGCGGCTTCCTGGTCGCGTTGATGTTCTTCATATCCATCCCCACCCGGTTGATATTCGGGACTGTTGGGATATGGATGCCAGTACAACCCGTGCTGGGCGGCGCCATGGCCGCGGCGGCATTGGCGATGGTCTCTCTGCTGGTGTTCGACGGTTGGCTTGCCGTGCTGCTGTTTGTGACGTTCATGGCCCTGGAGCAGGGCGGGACCGTAGTAAACTGGGTGGCCTTGGGGAATTTCTTCGGCAGGAACAGTTTCGCAACATTGTTTGGGACCATGAGCGCCGTTTTTAATCTGGGCATGATAGCGTCAACCCAGTTCGCCGCGTGGGCGGCGGACCGCAACGACGGCAGCTACGATTGGGCGTTGATAGCCTTCCTGCCCCTCTACGGTGCAGCCGCCTTGATGTATTTCTCCATGCGCAAGCCGCGGGTACCCGACCGGCTGCCGCCAAATCCGGCGCCTTGAAGCGGAACACGGTGCACATCCTCGTTGTTGAGTTCCAAGGTGCGGTGATATAATCCCGATTCGTACTCGACCGGGACGGGCATGGCAACACGCCCAATGCTATTTGGAGAGGTGCTGGAGTGGCCGAACAGGCGCGACTGGAAATCGCGTAGGGGCGGAAACGTCTCTCGTGGGTTCGAATCCCACCCTCTCCGCCATCCCATAGATAGATAGAATAGCCCAAGGACGAGTCGAAACACGGAGAACCGTGACATATCCGTTTGACATTATCCATTCCTAGGGCCATATACTAGAATCCAAATGACTGACACGGCATTTAACGACGCGGACCTGAAATACTGGGCAGCTTTCTGCCGGGTACCTGGATTGGGGTCAGTGCGCATTGGACGTCTTGAGTCCCACTTCGGGACAATGGAGAACGCCTGGAATGCGTCGAGGGGCGAGCTTAAGGCCGCCGGGATGGACTCCAAGACCGTCGAGTCCGTCGCCGCCGGAAGGGTCGAAATCGACCCCGACGCCGAGATGGCCCGGATGGTCGAAGCGGGAGTCTACGCCGTTACCTGGAACGACTCCCGATACCCTCCACGGCTCAAGGAGACCAGCGACCCTCCGCCGGTGTTGTTCCTGCGTGGCGAGATTTTTCCCGTAGACGAGAAGGCAGTGGCCGTGGTGGGCACCCGCAGGGCGACGACCTACGGCAAGGACGTAACCCAGAGCCTGACCACCGAGCTGGCCAGACAGGGCGTCACTATTGTCAGCGGCCTGGCGCGGGGAATCGACGCCGTGGCCCACAGGGCCGCCCTGGACGCTGGCGGCAGGACTATTGCCGTGTTCGGCTGCGGCCTGGACACCGTATACCCGCCGGAACACAGGAAGCTGGCGGAGGACATATCCCAGTCGGGGGCGTTGGTGAGTGAGCACCCGCTGGGAGAAGGCCCCAAGGCAGGCCATTTCCCCCAACGCAACCGAATCATCAGCGGCATGAGCCTGGGCATACTGGTCGTGGAGGCGCCCATTCAAAGCGGCGCCCTGTGGACCGTTCGCCACGCTCTGGAGCAGAACAGGGATGTTTTCTGCGTCCCCGGAAGCATCTTCTCTCCGTCCAGCAAGGCCACCAACGCCCTGATACAAGAGGGCGCCAAGCTGGTAAGCGGCTGCGAGGACATCCTGGAAGAGCTGAACCTGAGCGTCGTGTCCCATCAGATGGAGATGAGGCAGGTGCTTCAGCCGGAGGACGGGGCCGAGGCCGTCCTGCTGGGCCATGTGGGATACGAACCGGTTCACATTGACGAAATAAGGAGGACCGCTCAGCTTCCTATAGCCGAGGTCAGCAGTTCCTTGGCCATGATGGAGTTAAAAGGGCTGGTCAAGCAGGTGGGTTTAATGCACTACGTACGCGTCAGGGAGGCGGTTGTACAACATGCCTTCTAAAACCAAGTCTACCAAGGCCCGGAAGGCCAATGGCGGCGGCAAGGCGTCCAATCTCGTGGTGGTTGAGTCTCCGGCCAAAGCCCGGACCATCGAGAGGATTCTGGGCACGAGCTACGTCGTCAAAGCGTCCCAGGGCCACGTTCGAGACCTTCCGAAAGGCAAGCTGGGAGTGGATGTCAGCCAGGAGTTCGCCCCTTCATATTCGGTGATGCGGGACAAGCAGGCCACTGTAAAAGAACTAAAGGCGCTGGGCGCCAAGGCCTCCCGCATATACCTGGCCACCGACCCGGACAGGGAAGGCGAGGCCATATCATGGCACCTGGTGGAAGCCGCCGAGTGGCCCACCGACAGCGACCGGCTCCAGAGGGTGGTCTTTCACGAGATAACCCAGGAAGCCGTGAAAGAGGCTTTCGATCACCCCCGCGCCATCGACATGGAGCTGGTCAACGCACAGCAGGCCCGGAGGATATTGGACAGACTGGTGGGCTACCAGATAAGCCCCCTGCTCTGGAAGAAGGTCCAGCGCGGCCTGTCGGCAGGGCGGGTGCAGTCCGTGGCCCTGCGTTTGGTCGTGGACAGGGAGCGGGAAATCGAGGCCTTCGTCGCCAAAGAGTATTGGACGATCGACGCCCATCTCCAGAAGAGCGAACGGTCAGAGGCGGAGCGAATTGAGTCGTTCCGCGCCGCCATACACTCCGTTAAGAGCCGCAAGGGAAAGTTGGACATTCCCAACGAGGCCGCATCCAAAACAATAGAAGAAGATTTGGCCGGGGCCGCGTACTCGGTGGCGCAGGTGAAGAAGCGGGACGTCAAACAGTCTCCCGCGCCTCCGTTCATCACGTCCACCCTCCAACAGGAAGCATGGCGCAAGCTGCGCTTCTCCGCCAAGAGAACCATGTCGGCCGCACAGCAGCTATACGAGGGGCTTTCCATAGGCGCAGAGGGGTCCGTGGGCCTCATCACATACATGCGGACCGACTCCACCAACGTGTCGGCTGGGGCGGTCCAGGAAGCACGGCAATACATCCGGGAGAAGTACGGCAAAGAGTACGTCCCCACTCAGCCGCGCGCTTTCAGGCGCAAGGCGAAGGGCGCCCAGGAAGCCCACGAGGCCATCAGGCCGACTTCCATAGCCCGCGACCCGCAAAGCATAAAGGGTTACCTCAGCTCCGACCAACGCAGACTGTATGACCTGATATGGAAACGGATGCTTGCAAGCCAGATGGCCGACGCCCGTTCCGACTCCACCTCCGTGGACATCGAAGGCCAATGCAAGAAAGCGGACAAGACCTACGTATTCAGGGCCACCGGGTCTGTCCTCATCTTCCCAGGTTTCAGGACGTTGTACCTGGAAAGTTTCGACGACACCGACGAGGAAGACGGCAAGGGGCCTCTGCCTTTGCTGGAGAAGGGTCAGCTTCTAAATTGTCTGGGAATCGAGCCTAAGCAGCACTTCACCCAGCCTCCCCCCAGGTTTACAGAGGCCAGCCTCATCAAGTCCATGGAGGAGCGCGGCATAGGCAGGCCCAGCACCTACGCGCCCATCATTTCCACCATAACGGACAGACATTATGTCCTGAAGGACTCCGGTCGCCTGAAGCCCACGCAGTTGGGTTGCACGGTGTCGGACCTGCTCACCCAGTTCTTCCCCGACATCATGGATGCCGGGTTTACCGCTCGAATGGAAGAGGAGCTTGACGAGGTGGCCAGGGGCGAACGCAGTTGGACACCCATGCTTCAGGACTTCTATGGCCCCTTCGAGAAATCCCTGAAGGCCGCCGAGCAGGCTATGCCCCGGGTGCGGGTGGAAGAAGCCACCGACGAGGTCTGCGACCTCTGCGGCGCTCCATTGGTAATCAAGATGGGAAGGTTCGGCAAGTTCATGGCCTGCACCGGCTTCCCCAAGTGCCGGAACACCAGGCCCATCCCCACCGAGTCCGCCTCCGAACCTGACCAAGCTTCCAGTCAGAGAGCGGCGTCTGCGGAGACCGAACCTACGGATGAGACCTGCGAGAAGTGCAGCAGACCCATGGTGATACGAACAGGGCGGTTCGGCAAGTTCATGTCCTGCTCCGACTATCCAAAGTGCCGCACCAGTCGGCCCCTCAAGATAGGTGTGCCCTGTCCCAAATGCGGCAGCGACCTCGTGCAGCGCCGTTCGAGAGGCCGCGGCCGGACTTTCTACGGCTGCTCAGCGTATCCGGCTTGCGACTTCGTCGTCAACCAGCA
Organism: Dehalococcoidia bacterium; assembly: GCA_965224415.1. Taxonomy (GTDB): domain Bacteria; phylum Chloroflexota; class Dehalococcoidia; order Lucifugimonadales; family JAGWBF01; genus DAOUJI01. Next base: position 334,962 of record CBDCZB010000005.1, read on the forward strand.
ACCCCTCACGGAACCGTGCCCCGAATGTCAAGGGCTGATGGTGGCTTCAGGGAAAAACGGCGTAAAGTGCACCGTCTGCGCCTGGAAGGGCGACGCTCCAAAAGGTACTCTGGTAGGCGCGGGGACCTAGCCCTAGGCCCGGGAATCCAGAAAGACCCGGCATCCAAAGTTCAGGGCCCCTCCCCACCGGAGCCTATGCTTGCATCCGTTCCATCCCAAGACGACGCCGACATGAACCCCAACCCAGCCGGTCACCCCGACGTCGCTGGCTTGGTGGAGAGCTTCCAGGACTACCTGCGGGGGCAAAAGGGCCGCTCGGAAAACACCATACGCATTTACTCCACTGACCTGCAGCCATTCGTTCAGTTCGTAGAGACCCAAGGTCTGGAACTTAAGGACTTCTCCCGCCGCTATCTCAGGAGCTACCTGGCCTGGCTGTCCACCTCTGCCAAGGGAGACTCCAAAGGCTATGCCAGAATCAGCGTAGCCCGGAAGATGGTGGTCCTCAGAGCGTTTTACCGCTACCTCACCCAGCAGGGAGTGGTCGAGAACAACCCGATACCCAAAGGGCGCAGCTTCAACATAAAGGTGGGAAAGAAGCTGCCGACATTTCTGGGAAGGAGCGAAACGGTGCGCCTACTGGATGCGGTGGACGTTTCCTCGCCGTCAGGAATCCGGGACAGGGCCATACTGGAGATGCTGTACTCCACGGGCATGAGGTTGTCAGAAATATCAGGCCTGGACCAGCAGGACGTGGACCTGGCGCAAGGCACGATAAGGGTGACCGGCAAAGGCTCCAAAGAACGCATCGTTCTGATGGGCGGGCCCGCCGTAGAGTGGGTGTCCCACTATTTGTCCACGGCCCGGAGCCAACTCCTGGCCGGAGCGGAGCAGGGCAGGGGCGACGCGGCGGCTTTGCTGCTCAACCGCTACGGGACCCGGCTCTCAGGACGAACCATACAGAAGCTGGTTGCCAAGTATGCGGCCCAAGCGGCCACACGTCCCGGCGTGCATCCCCACACTCTCAGGCACTCCTTTGCCACTCACCTGATGGAAGGCGGGGCCGATTTGAGGATCGTCCAGGAGCTTATGGGGCACTCCAGCCCTGCCACGACCCAGGTCTACACCCACGTCACCCAGCTGGAAGCCCGGGCCGAGTATATGACCACCCACCCAATGGCCCGCCGGAAAAGAGACGACGACACGGGAGAATCAGATGGCCAAAATCGCGGTGATTAACGGACCCAACCTGAACGCTCTGGGCCGCAGGGACACCGCCGTTTACGGCGCTGTGACCTTGGCGGAAATCCAGGCCAAAATCACAGAACGGGCGCGAGAACTGCTGGTGGACGTGGAGTTCTTCCAGTCCAACAGTGAGGGCGCCATAGTAGACCATATCCAGAACACGACCGCAGACAGTATAATAATCAACCCGGGAGCCCTGACCCACTATGGCTACTCCCTCAGGGACGCCCTGGCCGATGCGGGCCTGCCCATCGTCGAGGTCCACCTCAGCAACATCCATGCCAGGGAAGAGTGGAGGAGAAAGTCAGTGGTGTCGGAAGTGGCCGCAGGTCAGATTTCCGGTTTCGGCTGGAGGGGATATATAGCGGCCCTGGAGATTCTCTCGGCGATTTTGAACGAAAACGGCGGCCTGTGAGGCCTTCAACGGGAGGTGTGCCGACATGAGACGACTGGACGCTCTGAGAGAAAAGCTGGATGAAAAAAGTCTCGACGCCATCATCATTTCGGTCCCGGAAAACCGGCGTTATCTCTCCGGATTCACCGGTTCCGCGGGCTATCTGGTCATCTCTCGGAATGGCGCCGTGCTGGCCACCGACTTCCGCTACACCGAGCAGGCCGGCAACCAGTCGCCGGACTTCCAAATCGTCCGTATGGGCGCAGACTGGAACTGGATGCTGGACGCCTTCAAGGAGCAAGGCTTCAAGAAGGTGGGGTTTGAAGGCCACCAGGTGCCCGTTGCCACCTACCAGCAGATGACGACTGCCCTGGAGGAGGTGTCCTCGTCAGAACGTCCAAGCCTGCTGTCCACCCAAGGCATCGTGGAGGGCATACGGTCCGTGAAAGAGGCTGAAGAAGTCTCTCTGCTCCAAAAGGCCATCGACGTTGCCGACGGGGCTATGCAGGCCATCGCCCCCCACATTCAGCCTGGGCAGACGGAACGGGAGATAGCCTGGAACCTGGAGAAAGCCATGCGCGACCTGGGCGCCGATTCCCCCAGCTTTGACACCATCGTGGCGTCGGGCCCTAACGGGGCCATGCCCCATCACAGGCCGTCAGACCGGGCGATCGAGAACGGCGACCCCATCGTGATCGACATGGGGGCTAAGGTGGACGGATATTGCAGCGACCTATCCCGCACGGTGTGCGTGGGCGGAGCCGACGAGACCTTCCGCAGAATATATGACATTGTGCTGGGCGCCCAGCTCACCGCCATAGCCACCGTTAAAGTCGGCATGTCCGGCGGAGATGCCGACGACCTGTCGCGCAACGTAATCGCCGAGGCGGGGTACGGCGACAATTTTGGGCACAGTCTGGGTCACGGCGTGGGTCTGGTGATTCACGAATACCCCAGGGTCAGCCCCAAGGCCGAGAATGTCCTGGAACCAGGGATGGTGTTCACCGTCGAGCCGGGAATATACCTCTCAGGATGGGGCGGAGTCAGAATCGAAGACATAGTTGTACTGGACGAGAAGGGGGCCACGGTCCTCAGCAAGGCTCCAAAATAAGGGCAGCAGCACAGATCTCTCCACGGGCGGGATGGAAGGCGCAGGAGAAGGACATGAGCATCAATTTCGGAGACTTGCGGAAGGGGTTGGCCATCGAGGTGGACGGGCAGCCTTTTGAAGTTATGGACTACGAGCGGCACAAGATGCAGCAGCGGGCGCCTGTCACCAAAATCAAAATGAGGAACATGAGGGACGGAAAGGTGATCGAGCGTACTTTCCAGGCCTACACCACCGAATTTTCAGTGGCTGACGTGGATGAACGGCCAGCCCAGTTCCTCTACACCGACGGGCAGTTTTACAACTTCATGGACACTGAAACCTACGACCAGTACCAACTCACTGCGGACCAGTTGGGCGATGCCGTGCAGTATCTCAAAGAGGGGACGGTCATCAACCTCTTGTACTTCAACGGCTCCCTGCTCAACCTGAAACTGCCGACCTTTGTCGAGTTGGAGGTTGCCGAGTCGCCTCCGGGCCTTAAGGGAGACACCGCCCAGGGCGGGACCAAACAGGCCACCCTCGAAACCGGCCTCTCCATTCAAGTGCCTCTGTTTATACAACCCGGTCAGAAAATCAAGGTGGACACCAGGACCGGCGACTACATTGAGCGCGCCTAAAGAGACAGAAGCTGTCCCGGCGAAACGGGCAACGGCACTCTACACCGTAAGCGAGGCGGTCCGGTGGGTTAAGGAGTTGTTGGAGCGTGACCCGGGTCTGGCCGACCTGTGGGTCACGGGGGAGGTCTCCAACTACAGAAAAGCCGCCTCCGGCCACAACTACTTCACCCTCAAAGACGCCCAAGGCCAGCTCCAAAGCGTGGTATTCCGTACGGGGCGAGGTGGAAACCTCCTGGCCGAGGGGCTGCAGGTAAGCATCCACGGTCGCATTTCCTTCTACGAAGCCAGGGGCGTGGTGCAGTTGGTTGGCGACTTGGTGATGCCCGCCGGGGCCGGAGCATTGGCTCTGGCTCTGGAGGAGCTCAGGCTCAAGCTGGAGCAGCAGGGACTTTTCGACCCGTCCAGGAAACGGCCTTTGCCCACCTATCCAAAAGTGGTGGGACTGGTCACTTCTCCCGCTGGTGCGGTCATTCACGACATCTGCAACGTGATGGGGCGCAGGTGGCCGTTGGCGGAGGCGTTGCTTGCTCCGACGGCGGTCCAGGGGGAGTTGGCGGCGCCCGGCATCGTCTCGGCGCTGGAGGCCCTCAACCGGGAAGGCCGCTCTGATCTAATCATTCTGGCCAGAGGCGGCGGTTCGCTGGAGGAGCTGTGGCCCTTTAACGAGGAGAGCGTCGCCCGTGCCATATACGCCAGCGGCATTCCCGTCATCAGCGCCATCGGTCACGAAACCGACTTCACAATCGCCGACGACGTGGCAGACCTGAGAGCGCCCACGCCTTCCGCCGCCGCCGAGTTGGCGGTCCCCGACGTAAGAATGATATCGGCCAACCTGGAACATCGGACTTACGGCATGACAAGGGCGGTCCTTGGAGCTATGGGCCTGAGGCGGCAGAATGTTGCATCGTTGGTCCACCGCATATACGCCAGAGAACCCGACACCCGTACGTTCAGGGCGTCCCTCGCCAGAATGGAAAGTAGGATAGACGGCAGCATTCGGAGCATGACGTCCCTGGTCCGTATGGGAGTGGACGGTCTGGAGAAACAGCTCCACTCCCTCGACCCGCGTTCCGTGCTGGGCAGAGGATACTCCATCGTTCAACGAGACTCCGACGGCAGGGTGGTCTCTAAGACCGCCGACACAAGTCCTGGCGACGCCCTGCAGGTGACCGTGTCTGACGGCAGGTTCCCGGCCACCGTCGGGAAGCAAGCCGCCAAGCCCAGGACAAAGAAACGGCCGGCAAGGGCCGGCGCGCCCCTCTTCTGACAGACGCCTCATGGTCAACCCAGTTTCCGAAGACCCCCAGCAGCAACTCTCCTTCGAGGAGATTTACCTCCGGCTGGAAAAGACGGTGGAGGCGTTGGAATCGGGCAACCTGACACTGGACGAGGCCACCAACCTGTACGAGGAAGGCATGAAGCTCGCCCAGATATGCAGCGACATGCTGAGCAAAGCCGAGTTGAGGGTGACCCAGCTCAAGGAGGACTACTCCAGTTTGAGGGACGTGGACGAACCTCCGGAATGGATTGTCGACCAGGCTTCCCCGCTGTTGGAGGACGAGGATGCTTAAGGTGGACCTCCACATCCACACCTACAACTCCCCCGACTCCGGCACTCCGATAAGCTCTATAGTCAACAGGTGCCTAGAGACGGGGCTGGACTGCATAGCCGTCACCGATCACAACACGATAAAGGGCGCGCTGGAAGTGCGGGACGCGGCTCCCTTCCAGGTGATAGTCGGCGAGGAGGTCAAGAGCGCGTCGGGGGACATCATCGGCCTCTTCCTGAACGAGACAGTCCCCAAAGGTCTGTCAGCCAGAGATACAGTAGACGCCATCAAGAGCCAGGGCGGGCTGGTGCTGATTCCCCACCCCTTCGACAGGTTTCGTCCCTCGGCCATCGACAAGGACGCGCTGCTGGACATTCTGCCTAACGTGGATGCCATAGAGGCCTTCAACGCCCACAATCTTCTGGCGCGGGACAACCGCCGTGCGGAGGAGTTCACGGCTGAGAAGCAGGTCATCCCAGCCGCCTGCAGCGACTCCCACACGCCTTTGGAGTTGGGCCGGACCTACATGGAACTGGACGAGTTCGACGGGACCCCCGAGGGGTTCCTGGACTCCCTTTCCAGGGCGAACCTGGTCAAGAAGCGGTGCAACCAAGCCCTGAGGCTAACGACGGTCGCAGTCAAAGCCCGGCGCGCCCTGGGGTTCAAGTAAGGGGCGATGAGTCAGGGTCAGGCGGACTGCCCGTTGCCGTGGCGTCGCTGTACGTGGCGGCCGGTGGCGTCGTGCAGCGTGTAACTAATAGACGTCGCTCTAACCTCCGGCGATCCGCCTGAGCCACTTGGGAAGGAATCGCCATGGGGACCTACGCGAATCACCAGAGCGGTGAGCCCACCTCACTTTGTTGCGATGGATCCAATAGTGGGATCTACAGGCCAAGCTCCAGTTCCCAATCGACGGGCAGAGGGAGACGGACTTTCCGTCGAATGTAATCTCCCAGTCTACGGGATCTAGCGGTGTAACCACCTCACTCCCACATCCACAACAACAATTGTGCACTACCGTGGCGAAGGGTATCGACACGTACAACACGCCGTCATCCAAAGCATCTGGGATGTAATCAACGAACTCGTGCTGGAGCGAGCTGATTCGAGTCACCCTTTATCCTCGTTAACTAAGTGATTACCGTCGATCTGGTACAAGCTCGAATGCTCATTCTCAATATCGACGTAGAACCCCTGGAACTTCTTCCACTTGATAACGGCTAGTGCCGCATTCAGTGCGTTGAGGTCAGCAATCTGGATGTTGCGTGAGTAGTCATCTTCACCGTCGTTGTCTGAAAGAGGGAGTGTCGAGTGGACTTGCTTGCGAGACTGGTCCGTGCTCATAGTCACCCTCAACTGGCCGAGTAGCGAACCCTCAACGTCTTCCACGCCCATCCCAACGTCAATGAATGGCACGCCGAACTCTTCCAGCTTCTCTACCAAGAGCCTCCTGGCTTGACCCTTGTCAACCGCTATGAACACGAAGTCCATTCCCCGCAAGCAATCCACCACTGATTCATCCACGTTTCCATGGGCGACGATGTTGCGCCGCATCTCAGAGTAAGTGTCTCTGTAATAGTCCGCCTTCGCTGGTGCGGCTTTCAGGGTTTCGATGGACGGTGCTCCTGGCGAGCGGAATGCGTTGTGTTGTCCAAACTTGTCGCCGTCGAACAGGTGGATCTCCCTCACCGGAGTCTTGGCCACCAAGTCGAGTATGTATGAGCCCGTGCCTCCCAGCCCTACGATGGCTACCGCATTGACCCTTAGCTTGTCAGTTATGGCGCCGATGCCGGCACGGCTTGATGCCGTATCGATGTATCTGAATACTGACTCTTCATCCTGACTTTCAAATACCGCGAAGGTCCGTGCGGTGACGCTCGAATCAATCGACTGGGCTGGTGCGGAAATGATTGCCTCGTAGGTAGTCATCTTCTCGTAGTAGTCGCGGTAGCCTCCCGGTGGTTTACTTGAGAAACGATGGTTGACTACCAATCCGCTAGCTAACTCCGTGCGTCGGCTCGACTTCTGAATCTGGACTAGCTCACGTCCTTCTCGGTCACAAGGCATGTCTCCGACGAACATCGCCACATGCGTTTTCGGTTTCGCTGCTACATCACCCGCCAGAGTCAATTCCGAAACCAGAATGCCACGCGCAATGTTCCGGTGTTCTGTGACGTACGGGACCTGTTTCAGGAGGAGGTAACCTGACCGCACCTCGACTTCGTAACCTTCGTCCTCCAGGCGTTTCAGGTCTGGGCTAAGATTTATCAGTGTATGAGACATTGAAGACCGTCCCGTCTTGTACCTTTATCCTCCGGCCCGCGACAAGCCTTCCGTCTGGTGGCCTACCCGCACCGTTCCGGTAGCTCATAGTGAACACGATGCCCGGACCAGAAGGCGGTTGGTCATAGGCTAGATTCACCACCTGATCGAATGTTATTTCACCATCAGGAGACAGATGGCTATACGCCACTATGTTCTTGCGCCCGTTCACGATTATCTCTACACTGTCCTTGTCTTCATTCATAGCTGGTCTTCCTCCGAGTGTTTGAATTTAGTATGACTGTACCGTTTCTAGTACAAACCGAGTCTAAACTAGGTCCCAGGCTTGTGTCAATACCCTTCTCTATGTGAAAATCCCTCTCACACCGCGTACCGTTCCACGTACAGGAGGCGACATGGTCAACGGTAAGCTTGAGTTAAATGAACTTGGGCGTCACGTTCTGGCTGAACGGGAGCGCCGCCGCATGAGTCTTCGAGACGCCGCTTCTGACATCGGTATCCCTTTTAACACCCTAGCGCGGGTCGAGAAGGGGCACGTTCCCGACCTTCCGAAATTCAAGAGACTCGTTGAGTGGTGTGGGGCTGATATCAATCAATTCTTCGAGCTTCAGGAGAAATCAGCAGCTACTACGGATCTGATTGCCGAACACCTTCAGTCGGATCGAAACCTTCCTCCCGGAGCCGCTGAACAGATAGCTAGGATTGTTAACGATCTGTACCAAGCCTTAGCACAACCAAAAGAAGTATCGGCAGTGCATCTGCGAGCGGCCAAAACATTCCGGCCGGACGCGTCTCGTGCCCTAGGGTTGTTGCTCAACGACCTGCATAACGCACTCCTGAAGGAATCCAAAGATGGTCCTTCGAAGGGGGTTTAAGTCCGAAGCCGAGAGAATCGCGCGACACGTGCGTACCCAACTCGGAATGGGCCCCGAACAGTCTGTCTCACCCGAAGCTCTCGCCGAGTTATTGGGAGTGGAGATTCGGGCAGGGGACGAATTGATACCCAAGAAGAGGTTTTCCGACCTCGAACGCCTCCAGCCAGATGCATTCTCAGCCTGCACATTTCGCCCTTCCCCTGATCGAGTGGTCGTCGTCTTCAACCCACTGTCTCCTATACGTAGACGGACCAGCGACCTTGCACATGAACTCGCACATATTCTCCTCGACCATGAGTTGAGCCGGATCGAGAAGCTTAGCGATGTGACCTTCCTGTCTTGTGATGCGACTCAGGAGGAAGAGGCTGCTTGGTTGTCGGGATGCCTACTTCTACCCCGAGAATTGCTCTTGGCGGAAGTCCGCAAGGGAGCCAGCGCAAAAGAGATAGCAAAGAAATGCGGCGTCAGCGAAAGGATGGCTCGGTACAGGTTGGGTGTCACTGGCGTCGAAAGGCAACACGCGGCGCATCGAAAGAGAAGTTAGTACCCCCAAATAACCCCGGAAGAGCCTGCCGAAGCTAGGCCGACTGTTTCATCTGGATGGGAAGGGGCGACGGGCGGCCAGCGGAGTCGCGCAGCGTTGGCATCTCCAGCCCGTAGATAGCCCCCTCGTCCACTTCACAAACTTCAACTCCCGTCATCGACGGGAGTTCATACATTACATCAAGCAAGGTCTCTTCGATGATGGCCCGGAGACCACGGGCGCCCGTCTTCCGCAACACGGCCGCCGCGGCGGCGGCTTTCAACGCCTTGGGCGTAAAGACCAGGTCCACGTTGTCCATGCTGAACAGCTGCTGGTACTGCTTGACCAGGGCGTTCTTGGGTTCGGTCAGCACTTTTATCAGGGCCGTCTCGTCCAGCTGGTCCAGGTAGGCGGATGCAGGAAGCCTGCCCACCAACTCCGGTATCAGTCCATACTCCAGCAGGTCTTCCGAGGCCAGCACAGACAACGGGTTGGCGCCGTTGGAGTTTGCGTCTCCGTCGTTGTGAGTGGGCTTCCCGTTGGACTTGAACCCCATGACACCGTTGGCCGCCCGAGCCTGCCGCTGCTCCACGATCTTGGCCAGCCCTTCGAAGGCTCCGCCGCAAATGAACAGGATATTCTGCGTCCTTATCTGGACGAACTCCTGGTAGGGATGTTTTCTTCCTCCCTGGGGCGGCACGTTGGCGACGCAGCCTTCGATTATCTTCAGCAGCTCCTGCTGTACGCCTTCGCCGGAAACGTCCCTGGTGATGGACCTGTTGGGCCCTTCCTTACGAGCCAGCTTGTCTATCTCGTCGATGTAGATTATCCCCTGCTGGGCGCGGGGAATGTCCCAGTCGGCGGACTGTATGAGTCTGAGGAGGATGTTCTCCACGTCTTCGCCGACGTAGCCCGATTCGGTCAGGGAGGTGGCGTCGGCGATGGCGAAGGGAACGTCGAGTATGCGGGCCAGGGTCTGGGCGAGGAGGCTCTTGCCTGAGCCGGTGGGGCCCATGAGTAGGATGTTGGTTTTCTGGAGCTCCACGTCTGATGAAGGGTCTTCCCAGACGCGCTTGTAGTGGTTGTAGACGGCTACGCTCAGGACTTTCTTCGCGCGTTCCTGGCCCACTACGTAGGCGTCGAGCGACTCGTTCAGTTCACGGGGAACGGGAAGACTGCGCTTTTCGGGTTCCTGCTTGGCTGAAGGTTCGAGGTCTTCGTCGATGACCTGTTTGCAGGCCCGGACGCACTCATAGCAGATGTAGGCCCGTCCCAAGCCTGCCACCAAACGGTTGGCCTCGGACTCACCTTTTCTACAGAAGGAGCAGTTGTAGCTCCTGGGGCCGCCCCTGCTGCCGGCCATAGATTCTCCGAATTACTTGTTCTCGCCCTCGTCGCCTTGGTCGGAACCCGCTCCGTTGGCCTCAACGGCGTTGCCTAGCACTTCATCGACAAGGCCGTATTCCAAGGCCTGGTCGGCGGGCAGATAGTAGTCTCTGTCCGTGTCTCTGGCCACTCTCTCATATGACTGGCCCGTATGCTTGGACAGGATCACCCTGATCTTGTCCTGCATTCGGATAATCTCACGGGCGGCAATCTCGATGTCGGACGCCTGACCTGAAGCCCCGCCCATGGGTTGGTGCATGTGGACGGTGGCGTTGGGAAGCGCAAAACGCTTTCCAGGATGGCCTCCGCTCAGAAGCACGGTGGCCATGCTGGCCGCCATCCCGACGCATATCGTGGACACGTCGGGCTTAATGAGCTGCATAGTGTCGTATATGGCCAGCCCGGAGCTGATGACCCCGCCTGGGCTGTTGATGTAGAGGTTGATGTCCCTGTCCGGGTCCTCACGTTCCAGGAACAACAGCTGGGCTACAATCAAGTTGGAGACGTGATCTTGGATGGGTGTTCCGAGGAACACGATACGCTCCTTCAACAGCAATGAGTAAATGTCAAAGGCCCTCTCACCTCGAGGACCTGTCTCTATGACCATCGGGACGATGTCCGACGGCGGGGTGAATATGGGATAGCCCATGCTCGGGCTGAAGTTATTCGGGTTGGTTGTCACTGGCGCCTTCTCCTTCCTGGTCTTCGGTACCGGCCTCGTCGGCCTCGTCGGCTGACTGGCTTGGCGCTTCATCTACGGCTTCATCAGTTGCGGATTGAGCTGCTTGAGGCGGGTCGTCGCTCTGGACGATCTCACTCAGACGTTCAAGAACCTTGCGGGACAATATGACGCTGGCGACGGACGCGCGTGCACTCTCGCTGGCCAGGGCTTGCCGTAGGCTCTCAGCCGACTCGGACTGGCCTCCTGAGATGGAGTCAACTTCGCTGTCGATGTCCGTATCCTCAACGGCCAAGTCTTCTTCTTTAGCCAATTGCCTCAAGACCAGGAACCTGGTCACCTGTTCTTCCGCCGAGGGTCGCAGCTCTTCCCTCAACTCTTCCTCAGTCTTGGACGCCGAGCGCAGGTAGTCGTCCATGCTGATGCGCCGACTGCGGAGGGCTTCCGCCCTGTTTTCCAGCATATGGTCGATTTCACGGTTCGTGGTGATGCTGGACATCTCTATCTTGGCGCCGTCGATGACCTTTTGCAGCGTCATCTCCTGGAACGACCGCTGGGAAACCCTCTCCGCCTGTGCGGTCAGGTTGTCCAATACGCTTTGCTTCAGCGCTTCAACACTCTCGTGACCCTCGCCAACGCCCTTGGCAAATTCGTCGTCGATCTCCGGCAACGCCTTCTCTTTAATCTCGTGAATGGTGACCTTGAAACGGCACTCCTTACCTTGCATGGACTCGTCGAGGTAGTCCTCCGGGATGGGAAGGGTGAACTCCTTCTCCTGTCCCTTGGAGACGCCTTCCAGGTGAACGGAGAAGCCGGTGAAGGGCATGGGGTTGTCCTGCTGCGGGATGAATTCGACCTCCCGGTCGTCAGCCACCTGCTGTCCGTCTATGAAGCCGTCGACGTCGAGGGTGATGAGATCCCCAAACTGGACCGCCCTTTCGACGGGTTCCCAGGGGGCCGACTCGTAGCGCATCTGCTCTATCACTTGGGAAACCTGCTCGTCGGTGACTTCCACCGGGTCGGGCTTTATCCGGAGGGAACGAAAATCTCCCAGGTCAACGATGGGTTCGAGGCACAGCGTGGCTTTGAACGAGGGGGGGTTGACCTCTACCACTTCAACATCGGGCTCACCGAAAACGTCCAGTTCCTCGGTTTCGATGGCCTTTTCGATGGATTGCTGGGCGATGTAGTCGAGGCTGTCGCGGATCATAGCCTCTTTGCCCAGATAGTTCTCTACGAGAGTGCGCGGGGCTTTGCCCTTCCGGAAGCCCGGAATTTGGACGCGATTAACCATCCGCCGATAGGACCTGTCCAGATAGGGTTCCACGTCATCCGAGTCTAGCTCGATGTTAAGAACTACTTCTCTGGACGCGGCTTCTTCTTTGGTGACCTTCAAGCCTTCTTCCTTTGAACGGCGGGCGAAATCCAAGGTGTCTGGGCGTCCTGCCGATTATATCACCTTGACTATATTGTGAAAAGTTCTACAAGCGTCCTGGCCCAGACCTCCGATCAATAGCCTCGATTTGTGGCACAATAGAACGTAGTTCATCCCTGGTGTTTCATCCGCAGATGAGGAGGAGGCCAATGGCAGACAGGGAAATGACCACCGAAGAGATGGAAGCTTTTCTCAGTGAACCTCAGCTTGCTCATATCGCCACCGTCAGGGCGAACGGAGCTCCTCACCTTGCGCCCTTATGGTACGAATATGCTGACGGGAAGGTCTGGATTATCACCGGCAACGCCTCGGTGAAGGTGCGCAACATCCGTCATGACCCCCGGGTCGTGGTCTCGGTGGCGTCCAACGACGAACCCTACCGCTACGTACTGGTGGAAGGGGTGGCAGAGGTTGCCGACGAGGGAGTCGGGGAGCGCATCCGCTCGATTTGCGTACGCTACTGGGGCGAGGAGCGGGGCGGAGAGTTCGCCAAAGAAATCGGTGATGGGACGGTGTTGCTGATCATCAACCCTACCCGAACCATCACCTGGCTGCACGGACACGACGGCTAGTCGACGGTCAGGAGGCCGGAGGGAGGACCTCCTTTATCCAGGGGGTGAGGTCGTCCAGAACGTCCTGGCTGATTTCGTGGGCCATGGGGTACTCCTTGTAGATGGGCGAGTAACCGTTGGCCTCCAGGAAATTCTTGGCCTCGTGAGCGCGTTCCAAGGTCACCAGTGGGTCATTGAGCCCGTGGGCGATGAAGATGGGCTGGTCCCTTCTCTCGGGCAGCCTGTCCTTGATTACGTCCCAGTTGGACATCGCCCCGCTCAGGGCGCCGAGGCCTGCGAAAGTTTCCGGACGCGGCAAGCCCATGCGGTAGGTCATTCCTCCACCCTGGGAGAATCCCATCAGCAGAGTCCTGCCGGGCTTAACGTTATATTGTTCGAACACCTCGTCGAAGAAAATATCCAACTTGCCCGCGGACTGCACCGATTCCTCCTCCGAGTTGGGGTCCCTTGGGGTGGACCACCCGAAACCAGAGGAACCCAGGCCTATCTGAAAAGGAATGGGCGCGTTGGGGCAGGCGTAGACGTACCCGGCCCTGCTTATGACCGGAGCCAAACTGACCAGGTCTCTCATGTTGGCCCCAAAGCCGTGCAGCATGATTATCATCGGATAGTCTTTGTCAGGGTCGTAGCGGTCAGGTTCTATTGCGACGTAGAGCAGGCTTTCCCCTTCGAATTGTTTGAGTTCCATCTACACGTCGTCCTTTCAGAGGTTCCTGGAGAGATGGCGTAAATCCGGGTTATATCGCCAACCCTCCGTCAATGCCCAGCGCTTGGCCTGTAATGTACCCTGCCCCGTCCGAGGCCAGAAAGCACACGGCTTCCGCAACGGCCTCCGGCGTCCCGAACTGGTTCATGGGGATGCGTGAGAGGATGGCCTTTTGTACCTCTTCCGACAGCCGGTCCACCATGTCCGTGGTTATGTACCCGGGGGCCAGGGCGTTGACAGTGATGTTCCTGGAGGCCACCTCCCGGGCCACAGCTTTTGTGAACCCGATCATGCCCGCTTTGGAAGCGGCGTAATTGGCCTGGCCGGCGTTGCCTGAGACTCCCACCACCGACGAGATGTTCACGATGCGTCCGTAGCGCTTGCGCACCATGTGGGGCAGGACCGTTCGGGTGCACAGGAAGGCGCTGCGCAGGTTGACGTTGATGACCTGGTCCCAGTCTTCTGCTGTCATCCTCAGAAGCAGCTTGTCCCTGGTTATTCCGGCGTTGTTCACCAGGATGTCCACACCGCCCCACTGTTCGATGGTCTTGGCAACCAACGCTTCCACGTCGGCTTGGATGGAGACGTCGGCGCCGATGGCGAGGGCCTCACCTCCGGCTTCTTCAATGGTCGATACGACGCGTGCGGCCCTGTCCGCTCCGGTGTGGTAGTTCACAGCCACCTTAGCTCCCTGCCTCGCCAAGGTTACGGCTATAACCTCGCCAATGCCCCGGGATGCGCCCGTCACCAGGGCTATGCGTTGCTCAAGACTCATAAAACCTCACAACCAGGCAACCTGACAGGCCAGGCCTCTCGGCGCCTAGTGCGACCCGTCCTAGGCGACTGTCACTCCTGTTTCCCCGCTTCAGTGTCCCCCAGCGCCTCCAGCTGGCCCCTGAAGCTGTCCACCAAGTCCAGCTCCACAACTCTGCGGGCGGTGTCGATGGCGCCGGAGACCCCGTCAGCCTTGGAGGAGCCGTGACCCACGACCACTGCCCCGTCCACTCCGAACAGCGGCCCACCCATCTTCCGGGGCAGGTTGTTGGCCTCCCACACGTTGTATACGAGGCTGTCCAGTTGGTCAGCAGGGAGTTTGTCCCGTAAGGCCCTCTTCAGATATTGGGATATGGTTGCTCCCAACCCTTCCGTGAACTTGAGGAGGATGTTGCCGACGAAACCGTCGCACACGATGACGTCGGCCTTGCCGGTGAAGAAGTCCATGCCCTCAACGTTGCCCACGAAATTCAGGGCGCTGCCCTTGAAAAGCTGGTAGGCTTCCTGGACCTGGCGGTTGCCTTTCGCCTCCTCAGACCCCACGCTGAGCAGCCCTACTCGGGGGTTCTCGATGCCCAGGAAGCTGGAAGCGAACACGCTCCCCATAGCCGCGAAGCTCAAGAGCAGGGGCGTGCGACAGTCCACGCTGCTGCCCATGTCGATGAGGACCGTTCGCGGAGCCAGCCCCAGAAAGGGACCTCCAATGCACGGCCGCTCCAGGCCGGGAAGCATCCCCAGAGCCAGGGCGCTGGAGGCCATAGTGGCCCCAGTCGACCCCATGGACACCACCGCGTCCGCGGCTCCTCCCTTGACCATCTTGGTGGCTACCGCCACCGAGGCGTCGGGTTTGCTGCGCAGGGCCTGCAGCGGGTGCTCGTCGTCGCCAATGCGGCCCACGGCGGGAACGACAGTGATGCGGGAACCCTCAGCATCGGTCAGGCCACAGGAGGCCAACTCCCTTTCAATGGCATCTTTGTCGCCCACCAGGGCTATGCGGACCGGTTGAGTTCGGGCGGCCTCGACCGCGCCTTTCACCGTCTCCGCCGGTGCATGGTCTCCCCCCATCGCATCCACGGCCACACGTATGGCCGTATCGGGGGAGCCGTTAGCGCCGTCGCTCATAGTTTCATTCCTTACAGGTCGTTGGGCAGGGCAAAGCTACAGAAATTCGGTTGTCGGTCGATTGGAGCGTCCTAGGTACAGTCTCATCAACCTCGGGCCGCTTGTCTCTCTATACTCAACGGTGGCATTTTAGGGCAAATCCAACTATTTGTCCTTAGTGTGCCCGGCTTCTAACGGAAAGGCTGGCGGTCCCGGATATGATTTCTTCGTCGCGCTGGTTGTTCAGTCCTATGGTGCACTCCACGCTCGTTTCCGGCTTCTCGCTGCCGACCTTGGACACTTTGCCCCAGGACGTCAGGATGTCCCCGGGGTAGGCGGCCCCCTTGAACCTGACTCTAAGCCGACCGGACTTCAGCCAGTCCTCACCAAAGGCGCCGGTAAGCATCTCCGACAGGAAGGCAAGGGTCAACATACCGTGGGAAATGATCCCGCCGAACTGGGTGGATGCCGCAAACTCCGGGTCCAGGTGAAGGGGGTTGCGGTCTCCGGATGCCTCTGCATAGCTGGCGATGCGCTGCAACGTAATGGAGCGCTGGACCTCGGGCAAGGGCTGGTAGGGAGCCCACTCAGCCAATGCCTGCCTCGTTTGCCTCAACCAAAGGCGCCAAGACCGTGGTCTTGCCCCGTATAAGTTCGCGCTTCCCAGCGCCCGTCACCGTGAAGTCTACGGTAATGAACCGCCAGTCGCCACGCTGCATGGGCCGGGACAGCTTAGCCGCGCATGAGACCGTTTCACCCAGCAGCGCCGGTTCGAGACAGCTTATTTCCTGGGACGCGTGGATGGTCCCTCTGGGTAGGGACAGCACGTCCAGCATTCGCCCCAAAGCCTGGGCGGCCAAGGCTAGAGGCGGGGTCGCGCCGAGCTCTGCATAGATAGGCGACTCATCTCCCACAGCCTCCAGGTAAGCCTGCCGGAACTCGGTGTCCAACGTCCACTCCCCCAGGCTGAATTCCTCCCCAGGCTGGGGCAATTGTCCCTGACCCATAGCCGGGGGATTATAGCACAGCGGCCCTTGCTACCGGCCTTCCCGGATGAAGTCGGAGACACGCTCGGCTATCATCATGGTGGTGACGTTGGTGTTGGCTCGGATGCAGTCCGGCATGATGGAAGCGTCCACAACCCGCAATGCCTCTATGCCGTGGACCTTGCCGTACTGGTCCACCACCGCCATGGGGTCCGAGGCCGGACCCATCTTGCAGGTGCATGAGATGTGGTGAGAGGTGCCCACTTCCCGCAGCATCCACTCGTCCAGGGCGTCGTCGGATGCAAGCTGCTCGTCGGTGGGTTCCATTCTCTCCACCACCAGCTTCTGAAACTCCTCGTGTTGCCCCAGCCCGGCGCACAACCGCACCATTTCCCGCATTCTCTCCCTGTCCCACGGGTCGCTCAGCAGCCTGTAGTCCAGGAAAGGTTGGATAGCCGGGTCCGCGGAAGTTAACCGAAGCTCACCAGCCGAGGCCGCCAGCTGCAGCCCGGCTATCATCCTGATTCCCACGGAGGTCATCCTGTCCCCGCCTCTCTCAGGGCGGTCCGGGGCAAAGGAGTTCATCGAGACCTTCATGTCGTTCCGCAGACTCGATCCAGAGGCCGTATACCGCAGACCAACCTGGTTCCGGGGAGCGAATGGGTCCATCGGGACATCTGGCCTGGCCCTCCAGGTGACATAGACGTTGGGATGATCTCTCAGATTTTGACCGACGCCAGGCAAATCATGGACGACGGATATGCCGTGGCTCTGGATATGGTCGGCCGGCCCCACTCCCGAAAGCATGAGTATGTGGGGCGACCCCACAGGCCCGGCACTGAGGATGAAATTGTCGGCCTCGGCGGTGAACTTCTCTCCCCCGCTCTCGACTTCAATCCCCGCCACTCTGTTACCATCAAACAAGAGGCGATGCACCAGGCAGTTGGGCCGTATGGTGAGGTTTAGCCTGTGACGCGCCATGTCCAGGTAGCCGAGAGCGGTGCTCATGCGGATGCCGTTGGGGTTGTTGAAAGGGTACGGGCTTACGCCCCATGAGTCGGGATGGTTCATGTCGGGCATGTCAGGGTAGCCCGCGTCAAGGCAGGCGCGGTGGAAGGCCGTCTGAGGCGCCAGCCAGTCCTCCTGCTTGAAACGGCGGCATACTATAGGACCCTCGGTCCCGTGGAAGTCGTCCCCGAAGTCGGTGTCGGTCTCCAGCTTCCGGAAGTAGGGCAGCACGTTCCTGAAAGCCCACTCGTCGTTGCCCCAGGACGCCCACATGTCGTAGTCCTCGGGTACGCCCCTTAGGAAGACCTGTCCGTTGATGGCGCTGGAGCCGCCGGTCACCTTTCCCCTGGGAACCAGCATGTCGGGATTAAGTTCCGACGCCTTGCCCTTGAGCTGCCAGTTGTGATCGCTGGTGGTGATGTCGATGCCAGTGGCATAGCCAAATTTCACCTCTTCCGGCAGATGCTCGAAATCGGGATAATCAGGCCCGGCTTCTATGAGCAGGGCCGAACGGTCCTTGTCCTCGGTGAGTCGTGTGGCGAGGATGGACCCCGCCGAACCGGCGCCTATGACGATCCAGTCGTATCTCATTTTCTCTCCTCCATAGTCGTCTTATGGGAGTCCGCCGGGATTCCCCAGAGCGGACTCTCGCAAACCGCCGTTAACACTCCGTTAATAGTCGGTTAAGAATACCTTAAACAACCAAGCCTAGGCTGGCAACTGTCGTGCGCTTGAATGCCCAGCGTGCCAGCCGTAAGCCGCAAGAGAGACTTCGAACACCGTGGACGAGACCGGAGCAGATAGAAGCGTCGTCGGATTGACGCCGACAGCAGTAGCGCATGCCCGCTTGCGAAGGCGAAAGGCCATCGAAGGAAGGGTCATGCAAGTCCTTTTCTTCAGCTGTGCGTTGGTCTCGGTCCTTACTACAGTGGGCATTTTCATAGGCTTGGCGGTCCAGGCGGTTCCCATCTTCCAGGACGTCAATCCGATCGATTTCCTATTCGGCACTACGTGGCAGCCCATCATCAAAGACGTGGACGGAAACAACCATTTCGGCGTGCTGCCCCTGGTTTCCGGGACGTTCCTCGTGGCGGCCATCTCCGCGCTGGTGGCCATACCTGCGGGCGTCGGAGTGGCCATATTCTTGTCTGAATACGCCCCCGACAAAATCAGGCGGGTGATCAAGCCGGCCCTGGAAGTCCTGGCGGGAATCCCCACAGTGGTCTACGGCTACTTCGCCCTGACCTTCATCACGCCGCAGCTTCAGCACATCATACCGGACTTGCGCATCTTCAACGCGCTGAGCGCCGGTCTAATTATGGGACTGATGATTCTCCCTATGGTCTCTTCTTTGACTGAAGACGCAATGCTGGCAGTGCCCCGCTCGCTGAAAGAGGCCGCATACGCCCTGGGAGCGACCAAGCTGGAAGTTGCCACGCGGGTGGTGGTCCCAGCGGCCCTGTCGGGAATAGTCACCGCCTTCATAGTCGGCATTTCACGGGCGATAGGCGAGACGATGCTGGTGACCATAGCCGCAGGCGCCACACCAAACCTTACGTTGAACCCCACCGAAAGCATCCAGACCATGACGGCCTATATAGCCCAGATCGGTCTTGGAGAGGCGGCCCACGGCAGCATCGAGTTCAACGCCATCTTCGCCGTCGGACTGCTGTTGTTCATACTCACGTTGGGTCTAAACATCGTGGGGAACCTGGTTGTTGACCGGTGGAGGGAAAAGTACTAGTGGAGAACCAACCCGTATACTCCCAGAACTTGGCCCAAAGGAAAATTGTCGGGGCAGTCGCCTACGTGGTTTTCCTGACAGCCGTGATAATTGGGGTCGGCGGACTGGTCGTCCTGCTGGCGCAGGTTTTTATCGAAGGGATCCCCTGGCTTAGTTGGGACTTTCTGACTAACTACCCATCCAGGAAAGCTGAACTGGCCGGGATTCGCGCAGCCATCTTGGGAACAATCTGGCTGATGGCCTTCGTCGGCATATTCACGATACCCGTTGGAGTCGGCGCTGCCATATATCTCGAAGAGTACGCCCCCAAGAACCGACTTACCAGGATCATAGAAATCAACATCGGGAACCTGGCAGGAGTCCCGTCGGTAGTGTACGGCCTCCTGGGTCTGGCCCTGTTCGTGCAATGGTTGAGCTTGGGGCGAAGCATAGTGTCGGCGGCCTTGACCCTGGCGCTCCTGGTGCTCCCCATCGTCATCCTGGCATCCAGGGAAGCCATCCGTTCCGTACCCTCAAGCCACCGGCAGGCGGCTTTCGCCTTGGGCGCGACCAAGTGGGACGTGGTCAGGTCCGTGGTGCTCCCGTCGGCCGTCCCAGGGATCCTCACGGGCACCATTCTCGCCATGTCCCGCGCTATAGGCGAGGCGGCTCCGGTCATCTTCATAAGCGCCCTGGTGTACCTGACCTTTGACCCCACGTCGCCTTTCGACCGCTTCACTGTGCTGCCCATACAGATATTCGCCTGGGTGAACGAGCCCAGGGATGAATATAAAGGGCTGGCGGCGGCGGGTATCATAGTCCTGCTGGCCATCTTGTTAGGCATGAACGCCATAGCCATATTCCTCCGCAACAAGTACCAACGGCGAGCAGAGGACTAGGCTGCCCGAAATCCCGTTGCGTACACAAAGCGCAGGTCCGAGCGGCGGTCTCATCGAATGTTAGTCAGAAACCGGTTGGACCTATTCCGACGTTGCACGGCCGAGTTCACGGGGACCTTTGGCCTCGTGTTCGCCGGGACCGGCGCCATCATGGTGGACCGGCTCTTCGGAGGCGTCGTCACCAACCTCGGCATCGGCCTGACTTTCGGTTTGATTGTCGCGGCGATGATATATTCGCTGGGCCACGTCTCCGGCGCCCACATTAACCCCGCCGTTACGCTGGGTTTCGCCATTGCCCGCCGGTTCCCCTGGCGGGAAGTCCCCTTCTATGGAGTAGCCCAGTTGGGCGGAGCAGCAACTGCCAGCCTGGGCCTGTGGGGACTTTTGGGCAAAGCGGCGGACATGGGGGCCACCACGCCGTCCGGCGGCGTCTGGCAGTCCTTCGGCACGGAAATACTTCTCACATTCTTCTTAATGCTGGTCATCATAGCCGTGGCCACGGACCATCGGGCACGGCCCCAGGCGGCGCCTATAGCCATCGGCGCCACCGTGGCGCTGGAAGCCACCTTTGCGGGGCCCATTTCCGGCGCGTCCATGAACCCCGCAAGGTCTTTCGGCCCGGCTTTGGTGGGATGGGTGTGGGACCACCACTGGATATACTGGCTGGCTCCGACTATTGGTGCGGGACTGGCCGTCCTTCTGTACAAATTCCTCGCCAACACAGAAAAACCCGTTGGCGGGGAATGACCACAGTAAGGACCCGTTGGCTCAAAACAGCTCCTATCCTTACCTGGCTCTTATCGGAGTGACAGAGGGTCGTGCATACCTTCGCCGGGGCGGTGTTTCTCTGTTGGTCCTCGGGTCTTGTTGACACCATGTGCCTTGGGCGCTAGCGTTACTCCCAAATAATGGGCGATTCGGAAATTGGAAAAGGGAGGACAATCGTGCAATTTGGACTTTTCCACCACTGGGACCCTTTGTACCACAGCGACGGCAGGCTGGCGGAAGAGGAGGCCTACGCGGCCAACTTCAAGGAAGTCGACGAATTGGAGCAGATGGGCTGGGACTACATCTGGCTGGCTGGCGCCCACTTTGCGGCCCACGCCTGCATGGACCCCCAGGTGTTCGTGCTGGCCGCCGCAATAGCCAACCGCACCAAAAACCTCAAGATCGGCTCGTCCATCCACCGCCCGGAGTTGAAGGTCGAAGGGGAGACCCTGGACCCAAAAACAGCCCTGGCCAGCGCCAGGTACTCCTTCGACAACCTTCAGCATGAGGACCCGATACAGGTCGCCGAGTCCGTGGCCATGGTCGACCAACTCAGCCACGGCCGGTTCATATACGGGGCCGGCGCCCGCACCCGAGGCGACGACAGGCGCAGGGAGCATTTCTTCGAGTACCTCAACTTGCTTAAGCAACTATGGACCGAGGACAACTTCTCCGGCTTCCAAGGCAAATACTACAACTACCCTTCGTTCTATGAAACGAGCCTCAGCATACCAAAGCCCTACCAGAAGCCCTATCCTCCTATGCTGCTCCCAGTTGACAGCCAGGCCAGCTTCATTCCCATGGGACAACAAGGCTACCGCATCGCCATTGGCGGCGGCGGCTCCCACAACCCCCGGGGAACCTCGGTGCTGCGGGAGGACGTGGAGAACTACCGGCAGGCCTGGAGGGACGCGGGCCACCCCGGTGAGCCGACGACGGTGATTCGCATACCAACGCTGGTGGCCGAGACCAAGGCGGAGGCCCAGAGAGGGGCTGACGCGCTAATGGAAGAGGCCCGGAAGTACGCCGCCCGGCTTGACCTGTCCTTCGGCACCTCAGGGACGCAAAGCGTCGCCGAGACCGAACAAACGAACCTCTTCGGCACGCCGGACGAGGTGGTGGAGCGCATTCAGCTTCTCCATGACGACTTCGCCGCCGACGAGATCATGTTCGAGGTCAACTGGGTATCCGCTGTCCCCAGGGACGTGGTGCTGAACACCATGCGGGTCATCACCGACAAGGTGATTCCTCGGTTCAAGTAAGGAGTTCTACCGCTCGCCAACTGTAATTGTTCAGGCTTGATGAGACCCTGTTGGCGATTATTCCAAAGCCGCACGCAGTGATCGCCGAATTGCGGGGAGTGAGTCAAGCGATATACCTACGGATACTCTGAACAAGACGGGCTGAAGACGGGCTGTGTTTACCGGGGCGGGTTTGCGGAAGTAATCAGCCCTTTGCCTCTTTTCGGGAATGCTCAGTTCTCTGATTTGTTCCCCTTGGGGGTGCTTTGGCCTGAAACCGGCCCTAGGGCCCACTCCTACCCCGTCACTCCGCCAGACGGCCCTCTGCCGTGAACAGATTAACTGGTCCCAGCGGCAGCGCCAGACGATATATGTTCTTGGCTGGGACCCGTCAGCACACCTTGGCGCAACAGAACACCCGCTTCATCTTCAGGGCCGTGCGCCCCACTTTCGCCCGCACCGACGCCTTGCACCGCTCCGCCGAAACTTCCTACCTACCTGGGTCAAGTTGGCGGCGTCGGTCGGGTTTCATAGCCGCCTGCTAGCATCCACACGCCGCCGGTTCTCCTTCCGACTGGAACTCTGTAGGGACTACAAGTATGATAAAGCTACCCCAGCGGGAGATATCGCCCATGAGCCAACGTAAACACCAGATAGAGGTCAACAACGTATGGAAGATATTCGGCGATAAGCCGGACATGGCTCTTCAGCCGAAGTATGCGTCGAAGAGCCGTGCAGAGATTCGGCAAGAGTTGGGTGTCGTTGTCGCGCTCAGGGACGTCTCGTTCGTCGTCAACACTGGACAGGTCTTCGTCGTCATGGGCCTGTCCGGCAGCGGCAAGTCGACCCTGGTGCGCTGCCTCATCAGGCTCACAGAAATCAGCGCGGGACAGATATATTTCGACGGTGAGGACATTCAGAGATACTCTCTGGAGCAGCTAGTGCAATTCCGGCGCAGCAAGATCGCCATGGTTTTTCAGCACTACGGCCTTCTTCCGCACCGGAACGTAATGGGCAACGTGGCATACGGCCTGGAAGTAAGAGGCGTGGACAAAGAGGTTAGGTACGAAGCTGCGGCGGAGGCCATCGAGACCGTGGGACTCAAGGGTTGGGAATACAACTACCCCAGGGAGATGAGCGGCGGGATGCAGCAGCGCGTCGGCCTCGCCAGAGCCCTGGCGGTCAATTCCGATGTGCTGCTTATGGACGAGCCCTTCAGCGGCCTGGACCCCCTCATACGAAGGGAGATGCAAGACGAGCTCAACTCCCTTCAAACTGATCTCCACAAGACCATCGTGTTCATCACTCACGATCTGAACGAAGCCCTCAAAATAGGGGATCGCATCGCAATCATGCGGGACGGAGAGATCATCCAGGAGGGTTCGCCCGAGGAGATTGTCACACTGCCGACTGACGACTACGTAACCGATTTCGTGCGGGACGTATCCAGGGCAAAGGTCATTCAGGCGAAGGCAATCATGAGGGAGCCGGACGTGGTTATGTACGAACGGCAGGGCCCTCGCGTGGCCCTGCACACCATGCAGAATTACGGCCTCGACGCCGTGTTCCTGATATCACGCGATTTCACGCTACGGGGGATTCTAACTGTGGACGAAGCTAAGGCCCTAGTATTCGGCCAATCTGGCATTGTCAGTTAGTACGTGAGCCCAGACAGGATGCTACCTTGGGGATAGACGAAGGGTTGTGGGATGTGAGGTGGTCATGGTGCAGGAGAAGTACGGAGTCCGGCTGGCAACACAGGAAAAGGGACGGCTCAGGAAGATGATCAGGGCTGGGAGGAGTTCCGCACAGGCGATTACCCGGGCCCGCATCCTGATCAAGATAGATGAGGGCTGGACCGCCCCCCAGGTGGCCACCGCACTGGACGTGTCGGAGCGGACCGTGTTCCGCACCAAGCGGCGGTATGCCGAGGAAGGACTGGACGAGGTGCTGAGGCACCATAACCAGGTCAACCGGCCCAGAAAGGTGGATGAAAGGGTGGAGGCCCACCTGATAGCCTTGGCCTGCAGCCCGGTGCCCGACGGTCATGACCACTGGACCATGCGGGCCCTGGCGGGCAAGGTGGTGGAGTTGGGATTGGTGGAGTCTTTATCTCCCGAGACGGTCCGCCTGCGGCTAAAAAAAACACGCTCAAGCCGTGGCTCAAGAAACAATGGTGCATCCCCAAGGTAGGTGGAGAGTTCGTGGCGGCCATGGAGGACGTGCTGGATCTCTACGCCGAGCCCTACGATCCGCAGAGGCCGGTGGTCTGCTTTGACGAGACCTCCACCCAGTTGCTGGCCGACGTGAGGGAACCGCTGCCGGCAAAGCCTGGGAGGCCGAGGCGTGAGGACTACGAATACCAGCGGGGAGGGACGCGCAACCTGTTCCTCACCTGTGAGCCTCGCCGGGGCTGGCGCCACGTGGCGATAACCCGGCAACGCACCATGCAGGACTTCGCTCAGCAGATGCGGTGGCTGGTGGATGAGGCCTACCCCGATGTCCCGGTGATTCGGCTGGTTCTCGACAATCTGAACACGCATCGGATGGCCTCGCTTTACGAGACTTTCCCGGCGGCCGAGGCCCGGCGCATCGCCAAGCGGCTGGAGTTGCACCACACTCCCAAGCACGGAAGCTGGCTGAATATGGCGGAGATCGAGTTCAGCGTGCTGGCCCGGGCCTGCCTGCGCGGACGCAACGGAGATGAGGACAGCCTGGAAAGAGCCGTCAGCGCCTGCGTGTCAGAGCGGAACGCGATAGGAGCTACCATTAACTGGCGGTTCACTGCCCAAGACGCCAGACGCAAACTCCATCGCCTCTATCCCTGCCAATCCTGATTTGGTTCAGTACTAGTCTCCCAACGGAAGGAGTCCCTGGAAGAAGCAAATATCGTCCCGGCGATGACCACGGACCCGGATGCGTATATCGAAGAGATTATCCCGATGGCGGCCGAGACCGAACATCCGATTGCGGTGGTAGCTGATAACGGGAGCTTGCTGGGCGAGATTGATAGAGGCGCTCTACTAATGGGCATGTCAGGCAGGGATTAGGACGCTTGACAGGGCCTCCCTGTCTTGGTGAAAGCGGCGGCGAGCACGGTGTGCCAGTCGGTTTCCGTCTGTAGGATCGACCTCAGGCGAGTTGAATTGCCCGAAGCGCTTTTCCGTCGGACCCCTCCGGACCGTGTATGAGCCTTTGGGTCTCACATAGCTCTCCGGTGACACTTCCACGGATTGGCCCCTGGATGACCCGGAAGACTCGCTATCGACCGGCTCCCGTGGGCACACATCAAGCCAAAATCGGCATTCCGAACCTGTTCCCAAGAAGCCGAAACGCATCGGGAGTACCCATACTTCGAAGGCCGTTGCCCGGCGTCTTGACGTCAGGATTTGAAGGAGTTGGCGCCGACAACCGGTTCCCGTACGCCCGATGGAGGAAGCGGCCGGGAGCCGGGCTCCCGCTCGAAGGGGCCGGGCAAGTCCAACTCACGCGCCATTTCGTGCATTGCCGGAAGGACTTCCTCACCGATAAGACGCAGGCTTGTCATCCTGTCTTCATGGGTTGACGGGCCGTGGGTGTACCAGAGGGAGAAGATTCCGGGCCGCAAGGTCTCGACGAATCTCCGAATCATGGGGATTACCGTCTTCGGCGTACCGACCATAAGCTGCTGGTTGAGCTGCTCGGTCGCGTAGGTGGCATAGAGACGCTTTCTCGTCTCCTCGACTTTCTCGGCGGAGTCCGACGACGTGATGATCCGGGTCGGCTCGCCCGTTTCCGGGTCGGTGAACACCCGGGCCAGCCGCTTGATGGTGGCCTTGGAGTTGTACCCTGGGGGATACAGCCACTCGGGGCGGGCAAAGTTGGAGAAGCCGCCGCCGTACATGAACCCCTTTCCCATCTCCTGGGCCTTCTCCTCTGTTTCGGCCACTACCACTCTCTGCAAATATCCGAAGTTCTCTGGACCTGACTGATAACCCTCCTCGGCTGCCGTGTCTGCGTAGAGATTCAGCATCTCGATGGTGGGTTCGAGGAACGTGGCTAGGGCCACGTAGGGATAGCGGTTCTTGGCGCAGAAGACCACCGACTCGGGGCTGACAGCTCCGGGAATCCATATCGGCGGATGGGGTTTCTGC
Organism: Dehalococcoidia bacterium; assembly: GCA_965224415.1. GTDB lineage: Bacteria > Chloroflexota > Dehalococcoidia > Lucifugimonadales > JAGWBF01 > DAOUJI01. The sequence continues at coordinate 360,971 of CBDCZB010000005.1, forward strand.
ATGGGGAGCGCCCAGGGGTTTACGAACCTGTAGTGGAAGTGCTTGCCCTCGTAGCGGAAGGGCCCGGGGGTGGTCCACGTCTTCACGATGAAGTCGTGGGCCTCATTGAACAGCTCCCGGTTGAAAGCGGGGTTGGCGTTGAAGTGCAGAGATTCACTTCCCGTGCCGCGGATGAAGCCCGACACCAGCCTGCCCCTGGATATCATGTCGATCTCGGCCAGCTCCTCCGCCACCCTCAGCGGGTCTACGATGGGCAGAGGGTTCCCCAAGAGCACGATTTTGATGCGCTCGGTGATGCGAGCCAGGATTGCGGCCTCCAGGTCCATGACCGAGCCGATGGTGAAGGGATTGCCGTGGTGCTCGTTGAGCATGATCCCGTCGAACCCCACCTCTTCCGCGTAGACAGCTTCGTCCAGGTATGAGTGATATAGGTCGCTGCCCCTGACCGGGTCGAAATGGGTGTTGGGAATGCCAAAGTAGCTGGCTCGCTTGATTATCTCGTCTTCCGGTACGTGGTAGTAAGGGCGTTCCGTAAAGAACATGATGTGCATGACACTGCTCCTTCCGCCTTGGACCTATGTGTTTCCGGGCTACGACCCCAGGAACTTTCCGACTGCCTCTACGAACTCCCGGGGCTTTTCGATTTCCGGCCTGTGGCCGCACTCTTCGAATGAAATAAGCTCGGAACCTGCGATGGACCGGTTATAGACCTGTCCCGCGCTGATGGGAGCTATCTTGTCCTGGGAGCCCCAGACCAGGAGCGTAGGCAGGTCTCGCACCCCCTCGAGCAGGGGACCCAGGCTAGGGTTGTGCATGTAAGGCTTCCATGCCAGCCGAGACACCTCGGTGCGGGCGTCCTCCCAAGCCTCGAACTGCTCGGGAGTTGCGCCGCCGCCGTAAAGCGACGAGAACTCTTCCGTGTTGTCCGCGTCGTGGACACTGTCGCCCAGGTACACCTGGGCGGGCACTATGAACAAGTCCCTGATTTCGCCTTCGGTCGGCCTGATTCCCATGGCCCCCACCAGCGCCATGCGTCGGAACAGTTGGGGACGTGCGGCCGCCATTTCGGCGGCAATCCACCCTCCCAAGGAGAACCCGATTACGTCGACGGGTCCAAGCTCCATGTCCGTCAGGACGTGGGAGTAGAACCCGGCCAAGTCTCTGATGTTGCTGACCCACTCGACCCTGGGAGACACGCCGAATCCCGGGTGAAGGGGAACGTATAGCTTGTGGTTGCGCGCCAGTTCTCTATGCCAGTTCAGCCAGCCGGGATGGCCCAGTTCCCCATGCAGGACGAGCAACGGCCTGCCCATGCCGGACTGTATGAACGTCAGGTCAGTTCTCGCGACGTTGACGGAGATTTCTTCCCATTCAGCAGATTCACCCGGCATTTGTTTCACGTCCTCCCGGTTGTCTGTATAAGCCGGCTCAGGCAGTCCCTGCGCCGACGGGCGCCGATATTGGTCTGCCCTATTCTTACGCCGACCGGCGGATGTGTCAACGTCGCCTTCCAGATGAGCTTCACGCCCTCCGGTCCCGATTCCCTCAGGTTCGGGAATCTGTGGAAGCGATTCACGATGTTTTGATGGTATAGTATTCTCCCTGAGTCATCCGAGGCTAGCGGGCTAAAAAAGACAGCAGTGAACGAGTGTAGGACATGCAACGCTACGTTGTGATACGGCTGGTCCAGGCCGTTTTCGTCCTAATGGCCATTTCCATGATAGTGTTCGCCCTGGCCCGCGCCTCAGGCGACCCGACCGCCCTTATGCTGCCGCTGGACGCTTCCCCCCAAGAGCGTGAACGGCTGCGCCATTTCTGGGGCCTCGACCAACCCTATCCTATTCAATATTTCAAGTTCGTCAGCAACGCTGTCCAGGGAGACTTCGGGGATTCATTCAAGTGGCCTGGCAGAACTGCGATGGACTTGGTCGGAGAGAGGTTCGTAGCCTCTCTTCAATTGTCTGCGACAGCCCTGGTCCTGGCGGCGCTCATGGCGGTGGCGCTGGGAGTGATTACCGCCACCGCGAAAGACACTCCTTTGGACTTTCTGGGAAAGATATTTGCTCTTCTGGGGCAGTCCTCTCCGTCTTTCTGGATAGGCATAATGCTCATCTGGGTTTTTTCGGTGGAACTGGGATGGCTGCCGACGTCGGGCAGGGGCACCGTCAAACACATGGTGCTTCCCGTCATCACCGTGGGGTGGTTCCAAGTGGCGGCGATAATGAGGTTGACTCGCTCTTCCATGCTGGACACCCTGGACAGCGAGTACGTGAAGCTGGCGCGGCTGAAGGGCCTGCAAGAATGGAAAGTGATCTGGAAGCACTGCTTGCGCAATGCGGCCATTACACCCCTCACATATTTCGGGCTGATAGCCGGGTATCTTCTCACGGGGTCAGTGATAGTAGAGACGGTTTTCGCATGGCCCGGCCTGGGGCTGCTGGTGGTGACCTCTGTGGCGGGGCGGGACTTCCATGTGGTGCAGGCGGTCTCGATGGTGTTTGCGGCGGGCTTCGTGCTGATCAACCTAGTGGTTGACATTCTGTACGGCTATATGGACCCGCGGATACGGTATGGATAACGCAGCAGTCCGCCGACCCTGGCACAACCCGGCGCGCGTTGTCGATGCTTTGAGGGCCGCCAATCGGTTCCCCATACTGCCTGTGGCTATCGTGTTAATTGTGCTGGTCATACCGGCGGCGTTCGCCCAGTTTCTGGCGGCCCACGACCCCATCCAGTCGGACCTCTCCAACAGCCTGGAGCCGCCCGGGTGGATGGGTTCCAAGGTCAACTCCAAAACAGTGGTCCAAAGGGTGAGCGACGGAAAGACCGAAATATCCATCAACAACGCTCGTCGACTCGTGGAAGGCACAGCCAGAGGCCAGGCGCTGGAACTCAGCGGCGACTTGAAGGTGGGTGACGAGGTGGAGATAGTCCAGAGGGCCTCTGGCAGCTGGACACGGCCCCTGGGAACGGACAAGCAAGGCCGGGACCTGTTGAGCCGCATGATCTACGGCGCACGGGTTTCTTTAATCGTGTCCCTGACCGTCATAGCCATTGCGGGGTCGTTGGGCACGGCCCTGGGCATCGTAGCAGGATACTTTGGAGGGTGGGTCGACTACCTTATATCCCGCATCATCGACGTTGCCTTGGCGGTGCCCGCCATCCTGGTCGCCCTCGTATTGGTGGTTGTGGTGGGGCCCGGCATGAAGGTCTTGATTGGCATCATATCGGGTCTGCTGTGGTCTCAGTACGCCCGTCTGGTGAGAGGCGAGACCCTCACTATAATGACTCAGGACTACATATCACGGGCCAGGGTGTCTGGAAGCTCCCACGTCAGGATTATGCTGCGGCATGTACTGCCCAACGTGATCAACAACCTCATCGTCCTGGCCACTCTTCAGGTTGGGTTCGTAATTATCATCGAATCGTCCCTTAGCTTCATCGGGGCGGGCATACCGAGGCCGACGCCGTCCTGGGGGTCCATCACCGCCGACGGACGGGCCCTAATCATCGAGACAGCCTGGTGGGTCTCCCTGTTCCCCGGTTTGGCCATTGTGCTGACGGTGTTGTCAGTGAACCTGCTGGGCGACTGGCTCCGGGACAAGCTCGACCCGAAACTGAGGCAGATTTAGGGAGACTGACCGCCGCTTGTCCGTATCCGTAATCAACGAGCCTTCAAGAGGAAAAACTCGTTGATGGAATTCTAACGACATGGTATCCTGTGCAACATTCGACGTTCGGAGGTGGGAGCTCATGAAAGTAGCCACCCTGGCATTTCTGATTATAGGCATGTGCGTGGCCCTGATTGCAGCAGGGGCTTGTGGAGGCGGCGAGGACCCCACCAACACACCCCAGCCTACTTCCACCCCAACAGCTATGGCAGAACAGCCCAGCCCAACAGCTATGGCAGAACAGACCACCGAGGGGCCTACGCCGGAGCCGGCTGCGACCTCAGCCCCAGACGCGCCGACGGCAGTTCCGCCCACCGCAGTTCCGACCGCCACGACGGAACCTGCGATGATGATGGAGCCGGTGGTGAACCGGCTGGTGGTGGCCGTGTCCATCGAACGGGAAGGAAACGACCCCACGTTGATCGGCTCCACCGTCAATCACGCTCAGCTCATGCCGGCGATGGAGACCCTGACTTGGGCCGATACCGAGGGTGGATACCAGCCGATGCTGGCGGAGAGTTGGACGCAGAGCGCCGACTCCAAAACCTTCAACTGGAAACTGCGGGAGGGGGTCCCGTTCCACCAGGGTTACGGCGAGTTCTCCGCAAAGGACCTGGTCCATACCCTAGAACGCGTCGCCCGGGAAGAAAGTCAGGAAGCCCGCGGCGCGCAGGTCCGAGACTTGATACTGCCGGACCTGGAAGTGGTGAGCGAGTACGAGGTCATTTACAACGTAAAACAGCCCTTCCTAGACCTGGTACAGAGATCCTCGACTTGGGCCACGTGGCTAATGCAGAGCAAGACTCTGTACGACGAAGAGGGGGAAGACGGCATCCAGAACAACCTGATAGGGACAGGCCCCTACCAGCTCCTGGAACGGTCATCGGGCGAGGGAATTGTGTTCGAACGGGTCCCCTATGACCACTGGCGAATCAAGCCCGACTTCCCCGAACTGGAACTGCGGTTTATCGAAGAACCCGCCGTGAGACTGTCTGCAATCCTTACGGACGAGGTCCATATCGGTAAGCTGCCGCTGGACTTGGAGCGGACTGCGATAGACAACGGAATGGACGTGCTGCCTTCGACTCTGCCCGCCTTCTATGTCTTCCAATTCCTGGGAGGCCAGTTCTACCACCCGGACGTGGTGCAGCCTCCCATCGGAGTCCGTAAGGGCGAGCATCCGGACCTGCCCTACTCCGACGTATATCACGGCGTTGAGGAGTTGCCTTGGGCGGACGTCAGAGTGCGGCAAGCCCTGAACCAGGCCATTGACCGGGACGCCATCAACAATAGCCTGCTGTTTGGCCTTGGGGAGCCCAACTACCTCCACTGGTTCCACAAGACACTTAGCGGGTACAACCCCGAGTGGGAGACCACCTACGAGGAGAAGTACGGGTACGATCCCGAGAAAGCCAAAGCGCTGATACAAGAGGTCGAGAAAGAGTTGGGACGCCCCCTCGACTGGTCGGGGACCCGCCATGTGGTCACCCCGGGATATGGATATCCAGGATTGGCGGACATAGCGGAGGCAATCAACAGCGACTGGCGGAAAATCGGGGTCGAAATCAAGATAGACACACGAGAGTTCGCCGACTTTATCAAGGACATACTTCGCGGGTCCCTTGGCGGATCAACGTGGGCCGGCAACGGAGGCTACGACGAGTCCCCCAACAGGATCGGCTACCATTTCTACAGCGGGCGAACTCTGGCGAGCGTGTGCTGCCACTACTTTGAGCACGAGGTTATGGACGACAATTACGAAGCGTTCGTAGAGTCCACCGACCCCGCTGAACAGGACCGGCTCCTCAGGGAAGCGGGAGACGTGCTATACAACGAATACGGCAGCATACCCCTGTTCTGGATACCTGCCACCTGGGCTGTAAACCCCAACGTGGTGGCCGAGTACGTCACCAGGGGCTTCCTGAAGGAACAGGACTTCGAATACGTGAAGGCCGTGACGAAATAGGCTCTGACGCTTGGTTCCTACCCTTACGGTCGACCTTATGGGGTAGGGACCAAGCGCAGGATTGAGGGACTGCGGCTTTTCGCTCCCAACGGAAGACGAAGACATGTCAGCAGCAGCCAGGTTGACTCTCATCTGGTTGCTGCTGGCTACATTAGCGACTAGCTCAGTCGAAGTCAGTGCGGCCCTGGCCCAAGAAAACTCCAACGACCACCAGGAAGACTCCTCCGGCGAATATAGGTTCGAGGTGTTCGTGGGTCCAGTGGTGAGCATGGACGGTTTCGTCCATCTGGCCACCATGGACCAGGGCCACCAGGTAAACCAGCACATCGAGATATTCATCTGGGACCAGGAGTCTGGCGAACGTGTGACCCACCTGGTCCCCCGCGTCACCGTGGAGGACTGGGCCACGGGGTCATCCCGCACGCTGGACACGGGAGCTTTGGTCCCCGGTCGGGCCAACGTCCATGCATGCCGACTAGACAGACATCGGGATATACAACCCCACACCGGCGGCGAGCATCCACACCTGGGGGACAACCTGTACCTTCTGGGCCAAAGCCTCACGGTGACCGTCGAAGCCGCAGGCGAGGCCGCTGAGTTCGACTTCGAGCCCCCGTTGTTCGGGCCGGTTTTCCCCGTGACCGAAGAAACCGACTCCCTGTCGCTGCCCTCCTGGTGGGTGGAAGCTGCCATTCCGGGAGGCGTCTTCACTGTCTTCCTGCTTCTGTGGCTGCTGCTGCCGCCATCACGTCCCGGGGATGAGGACGGCGCCAGCAAGCTCCGCAATTTTCTAGCGAAGCCGTTCCGGCGATCTAGCGGCGGGCGCGGAGTCAGGCCGACCTCTAAGGAATCGCCCCACTAAGCAGACGCGCCTACTTGTGGGGCAATGGTTGAAAGGCGCAAACGGTTAGGGGGCAGGGAGACAATAAAATGGAGCGGAAGACGGGATTCGAACCCGCGACCCTCTCCTTGGCAAGGAGATGCTCTACCACTGAGCCACTTCCGCTCATGACCGGCAGATGCAGTGTGCATGGTGCCGAGGGTCGGAATCGAACCGACGACACGTGGATTTTCAGTCCACTGCTCTACCTCTGAGCTACCTCGGCGGACTCAAGGGGCGGGACTCGACGGCCTACGCCTCTCGGGTCCACCCGGCAGGTACATTATAGACACACGAGACTTGGCTTTTCAACCAACCATCAGGTGCGTGAGGCTATCCCACAGCGGCGGTGATGGACTCCAGGTCCCCGTGCTCTGTCAGAAGCTCCAAGAACCTCTGGGCCTTGGCGATGTGGTGGACCCCGGTGCTGCCGGACAGCTCCTCGAACGCTCTGGCCACGGTCAGCGTGTCGGACTCCAGCACCAGCACAGGCACGTCCTGGCTGTCCGCCTGGAGTTGGATGTACTGGTTCAGGTCGTGGCCTCCCGTCAGAACAAGACATGCAGTGGAGGTGTTCAGCGCAGCCATCTGAATGTCCGGCCGGTCTGCCCTTACGATGACGGCCTTCTTCTCATGCCGACCGAAATAGGTCTCTCCCCAGTCCATGATGTTGCCGCCGATGAGGACACGTTCCACCAAGTCGTCCCTGTCCGGGCCCCCCACTGCGAATTCACCTGCCAAATGGGACGCAATCTGCCCCACCGTCGGAGCCAGCAGCGTGCGGTCCTCCGGGATGACGCCTAGGGTCTTGATTCCTCGGGATTCCAGCGCGGGTACGATTTGGGACTGGACGTAGTCACCCTTGTACTTAGTGACCGAGTTGACGACCACGCCTAGCAAGGAGCTTGCTAGAGCCGAAGGCGACTGGCCAATGTCCTCGGCGGTGACTCCCGAACGGTATACCGCCACCAGCACAGCGCCCCCGCCCAGGTCGCCGATAAGAGATGACGCCAACTCACCATCTACGTCGGTTCCGGATAACGTGGGGCCTTCCACGAGAACACAGTCGGAAATGCCGGCCAGCTCCCGGACCTTTTCAGCAGCCTTCTCGACGGACGCGGCATCGCCGCGGTTTCCTGCTATAGGCGGACTGCTCCGGCCACCCAATATCTGTTCAGACACGAAGATCGTGTCTTTGTCGTCATCAGGGGTTGAAGAGAAGGGCTTGAAATAGGCTGTCTTCTTGCCGGACGACGACCACGACAGGGCCAGAGCGCTGGCCAAGGCCGTTTTGCCGGCTCCCGGCGTGTCAGACGTCAGATATATAACCGCCATAGCCTAACCTCGGGCTAATTCTAGCACAGCAATGCGGACGCGTTCATTGTGCGGCCGGGTGGACGGGAATCGTGAAACGGGGCAACCAACCGGTTGCCCCGTTCTTCAGCTCGAAACCACTCAACCCTACTTCAGGTGGGCGCCGAACCAGCTCAAGGTCCTGGCCCAGGCGTCGTCAGCCGAGGCCTGATGGTAGCTGGCCCTGTCGTCACACATGAACCCGTGGTTTGCCCCCGGGTACACCTTGAAGTCAACGGTCTTGCCGTGCTTTTCCAGTTCGGCTTGAATCTTCTGGACGTCGTCGGGCGTTGGGTTTCCGTCGTCCGCTCCAAAGTTCCCCATCACGGGGCACTGGATGATGCGTGTGCGGTCGAAGGGGGTCGGGGGCGTTCCCCAGGGGGCCATGATGTTGCCCCCATAGAAAACGGACGCGGCGCCGATTCCCGGGCACGCCGCCGCCGCCAGATAGGTCACCCGTCCTCCCATGCAGAACCCGGTGATTCCTATTCTGCTGGCGTCGACTCTGGGATGTACCCTCAGCCAGTCTATGGTGGTGTTGATGTCGTTGATGATCTGGTCATCTCGCAGGTTGCCCATAATGGGCATCACCTGGTCCATGTCCCCGTAACCCAGCACCGGGTTCGTGCCGCGGACCTCCTCGGTGTTTCCCTCCCGGTGGAACAGGGCCGGAGCCACCGCAAAGTAGCCTTCAGCGGCAAAACGGTCGCATATGCTCTTGATGTTGTCGTTGATCCCAAACGCTTCCTGCACGACGATAACCGCAGGGGCCCTGGCCGCCGCTGCCTCAGGCTGAGCCACGTAGGCGTTCATGTCCTCCAGTATTTCTTCACCGGAGTCTACTCTCAAAGTTTCCCAGAAAGACGCCAACGTTCACCTCCCTTAAACAAAGGTCGCTTTTCCAACGTTGTGCCGCACGATGCGGACAGTCTGCAATTTACTAAAGGATTGTATCAGAGGCCCATTGGCTTCACAACCTCAACAGGTCGTGGCTAGGGGCTATGGATTAACCAGCTGGGCATTTGATCCGTTCTTAGTGAGCCTGTCGAACCACCCTTCTACAAGCTCAGGGCGAGCGGGGAAACGAAAACGCCTAATGCTATCGGAAGGCTTAAGCCGTTCAGGGCGGCGGCTCACCCTTGATTGAGCAGTTCGGAAACCTTCCGGTCTGTCTCTTCCAGGGACACAAGCTCTACGTCGCCCCCAGACCTGCGCCGCACTTCCACCATGCCCTGCTTCAGATTGCGTGGGCTGACCACCAGCCTCATCGGCAGGCCCATCAGATCGCTGTCGTTGAACTTCACCCCGGCAGCCTCGTCGGCGCGGTCATCGTAGAGAGTTTCTATGCCCAGGCTCCACAGCCTGTCGTATAGCCCGTCCGCGGTACGGGCAACATCGGAGTCAGAGAGGTTCAGCCCCACGAGATGGACTTGATAGGGCGCAATGGGGACCGGAAAGACGATTCCGTTGTCGTCGTGGTTTTGCTCGATGGCCGCCGCTAAAAGACGCCCCACTCCTATGCCGTAGGAGCCCATTGTGATGAGCCGCTGCCGGCCCTCGCTGTCGAGGTAACTGGCCCCAAGGGACTCGGCGAACCCGGTCCCCAGCTTGAAGATGTGCCCGACCTCGATGCCTCGGGTTTCTTCCAGACCTGCGTGGCCCCTTATACAGCCGTGTCCAGCCTTGGTCAGGTTGATGTCCCCCATGATGTCCACTTGGAAGTCCCTGGTATGGTTGGCGTTCCTGATGTGGACGTCCGGCTTGTTGCCGCCCACCACGAAGTTGGAGCCAGAGTCTATGGAGTAGTCGGCCACCCTGGTTACTCCTTCCAGCCCCACTGGAGAAGCGGACCCGGCTACCAGTCCAGCGACTTTGACCTCCTCGTCTGAGGCCAGCCTGAGGTCGTTGGCGGAGATTCCATTTGCCGTGAGCAAGTTTTTCAGCTTGACTTCGTTGACATCCAGGTCTCCCCTGATGGTAACGAAGACCATCTGTCCAGCAGCGGTATAAAAGACGGCCTTGAGGGTCTTTGACTCCGGGATGCCCAGGAACTCGGCCAGGGCGGCAATGGTCTTGATTCCGGGCGTGGCCACCTCTTCCATGTCCGCTTCCGGTTCGTCAGGGAGAGCCGGGATTACGCCCTGGGCCTTTTCGGCATTGGCTGCGTAGTCGCAGTCAGGGCAAGTGACAACCGTATCCTCGCCGGCAGCAGTTCGCAGGATGAACTCGTGGGAGTCTTTCCCCCCGATGGCTCCCGAGTCGGCTTCCACCATAAGAGCGGGCAGACCGCACCGTCTGTATATGTTCCTATAGGCCTGGGCCATAGCCTGATAGCTGCGGTCCAAGCCCTCGTCGTCGGCGTCGAAGGAGTAGGCGTCCTTCATGTCGAACTCCCGCACCCGTATGAGCCCTGCCCTGGGTCGTGGTTCGTCACGGAGCTTGGTCTGTATCTGGTATACGATGGCCGGCATGTCCCGGTAGCTTTGGATGTTGGCCCTGGCGATGCCGGTCACCACCTCTTCGTGGGTTGGGGCGGCCACCATGAGCCTGCCCCGCCTGTCGGGGAAGCGGAACATGTTCTCGCCGAAGGCGGCGGCGCGGCCCGACTGCTCCCACAGGTCCAGAGGCTGGAGGACGGGCATGCGTATCTCCTGACCGCTGGCCGCGTCCATCTCCTCACGGATGATGGCCTCGATTTTCTTAATGGACCTCCAGGCCAAGGGCAGGTAGCTGTACACCCCTGCAGCCACCTGGGATACCATCCCCGCCTTCAGCATCAGTCGGTGAGATGCGCTCTCGGCCTCGGCGGGCTCGGTGCGCAGGGTCTTGGATATAAGCTGTGTAAATCTCATGCTGTTTCCGCTCCAGACGGACCCCCAGTGAATAACGAGCTTATCGTCAACACCCAGAATAGTATGCCAAGCATAGTTAGTATGACTGCACCGGCTCCTACTTTCGACGTGGCTATCGAAACACCTGGATTCCGGTCGGCGTAGGACAGCCAGTATCGGTTCAAATTGGCCTGGACCAAATACATGACGAACCACGGTATCACGACCGATACTAGAGTTAATGCGAAGGATATAACGGCCTCGGTCTGGGAGACCTGCTCGTTGACATTCGCATTAACCATGACAATGGAGATGACGCCCGCCGCCAGCGATATCGCCATCAACACAAAGGCTGTACCTGCGGCGATGGTGGGTCTCAGACCCACTCCCTGCATCAAGCGCTCATACACACTGACGTGGTAATGAAGGCGGAACAAGTTGTAGATTGGGATCAGTTGAGTAAGGGCGTGCCATACGGGGAAATTCGTCTCGTCTCCGGTATGGTCTCGGTAGTGCTTCCAGGTAATGTAGAACCAATAGAAACCATACAGACTGGCCGAAATGACGTTCAGCAGCAAGATGCGGCTTGGCGGTATGTAGTAGTCCAGAGTCTGCCCGGCAGCATAAGTTCGCGGTTGGGATTTCCTGAAAACCGGCTGACTGAGACCGGACCCGCACGAGCCGCAGAAATTCTGGTTGTCGAAAACACTGGCGCCGCAGCCGCGGCAGTAACTCACGGCTTGGGAGTACCGCCGGGAAGCCGGTTGATTAAGGTCAGCTCCGCAGGAGCCGCAATGGGTCTGTGATCCTAAAAAGCTGGCGCCGCAGTTGTGGCAATAGTGGTTGGAAGCGCTCATATTCGGGCGTTTTCAGAGGCGCCGGCAGCAGGCGTGGTATAGACGTCGCTCAAGGCCCCGCTGTGGCGTCTATCCGGTGGTTGCTGCCTCGTTGACCTCTTCCATCAGAGCGGAAAGCATGTCGTCCGCCGCCACAACCCTGGACTTCTGACCCTTGCGGAATATGATGGCCCTACCGTTGCCCGCAGCAATGCCCACGTCGGCGTCCTTGGCCTCGCCAGGGCCGTTGACCTCGCAGCCCATCACGGCCACCTTGAGATTGGAGTCTACCTTCTTGAGCATCTCGTCAACGGTGTTGGCCAGCTTGATTACGTCCACGTCGGCCCTGCCGCATGAGGGGCAGGCAACCAGTGTTGCGCCCTTCTGCCGCAGGTTCAGCGACTTGAGTATCTCATATCCCGCCTGGACCTCCTCCACGGGGTCTCCGCTCAGCGATACCCGCAGCGTGTCCCCAATGCCTTCATAAAGGAGAAGCCCCAACCCAATGGCGCTGCGTATTGAACCCGACTTAACCGTTCCTGATTCAGTGATTCCCAGGTGCAATGGATAGGGGACCATATCAGCCAACCGTCGGTAGGCGTCTACGGTGGTGGGCACGTCAAAGGCCTTCATGGAAATCTTTATGAGGTCAAAGTCGAGGTCTTCCAGGAGTCCGATCTCCCACAGAGCCGTCGCCACCATGTGGTCGACGATGCTGTAGCCGCCCTCTTCCACCGCTTCGCCCGTCTTGGGCAGCTTGTTCACCATGTCCATGTGGCGGGAGAACCCGCGCGTCTTGCCTATGCCTCCCACGGGGGGCAGGCTGCCAAAGTTGACCCCGATACGTATGGGGATATCCCTCTCCTTGGCCGCCCTGACCACTTCGCGCACCCTGTCCTCGTCGCGGATGTTGCCCGGGTTCAAGCGGAGCATGTCCACTCCGCCTTTGAGGGACTCCAGCGCTAGCTGATAGTGAAAATGGATGTCAGCCACCAGGGGAATCTTTATCTGCTTTTTTATGTCGGGGATGGCCTTGGCCGCCTCCATGTCGGGGACGGCGCACCGAATGATGTCGCAGCCCGCGTCTTCCAGTTCCTTTATCTGACGGACGGTGGCCTGAACGTCCCGCGTGTCCGTTTTGGTCATGGACTGTACGGTGACGTAGGCGTCGCCGCCTATCTTGACGTTTCCGGCGAAAATGGGCTTGGTTATTCTGCGACTGCTCATATATCCTCTATTCCCCGGAGACCTCCGGCTTGTCTGAATAGGGCCTATTCAAACTGAATTAGCCGCTCGTCAGTTCGACGGATTGGCGACTCCTTCAACAATCGAGGCGGCGGCCAACGCCGCGTCGAGGGCGCGAGTCTGGCTTGGCGCCGCAACGCTGTCTCAAGGTAGGCTGCATCGTAGACGGTGAGGCGGTGACGCCGCGCCAAGTTTAGAGTATCAGTTTCATCATGTCCGTTGTCTATCTCAAACTGGAGTTCCCCAAGCCGCTCCAGGAAACGCTCGGTCCCCTGTTGGTCGATTCGTCCGCTCCGTTCGGAGTTGATCAACACGTTTCGAATCTCATACCAAAAGACCATTGGCACGATGCCCGTTTCGCTGATGATTTGCATTGCAACGCCGTCGGCATCCAAGCTTCCTTCTTCTTGGGGAAAACACCAAGCCGCTGCGATAGAAGCGTCAATGACTATCGCCATCAATATCGGCCTTGTTCACGCATCCTCTTCAGCTCCTCACGGGAAACTGCTTTTCGTTGCTCTCTCTCAGCAAGCATCTGCGTGACAACGCCCTTACGCTTTGCTTCCTCAAGTGTCAAGGTTTTCGATATTTCTGCGTCTCTTTTGGTCGTCATTCTTCCAACCCCTTGGACTGTCTCTATCGGCAACGAATTCTCAGTCCTGACCTGGGAATTGTACAACACTCGGACACATCCAAGATAGAGAGAGGATGCGTCTGGCGTCTCTATTGCAGGATGCTGGCGCCGTCGATTAGCCGCTGCAGGTCGTTGTAGCTGACAGCCACCACCATTCCGATGAGGAGCGCCAGCCCGACCATGTGTACCAGCCCCTGCTTCTCCGGGGGAATCTTCTTGCCTTTTCTGGCCCATTCTATAATCACGAAGAGGATATGGCCTCCGTCCAGAGGGGGTATGGGCAGTATGTTGGATATAGCCAGGGCCAGGCTCAACCCCGCTGCCAGAGGGATCAGGTAGAACAAGCCAAACTCCCGGGCCACCTCGCCCGTGCCCTGGGCGATGCCCACTGGCCCGGCGAAGGGCACCGGGCCGTCGTCCGACGCCCAGTCGACTATGGCGTCCTTGACGGCCCCCGGGAATTGGACGGTGCGTTGGAACCCCAACCCTACGGCGTCCAAGGGGTCCCTCGTGAATCCCAGCCGCTGGCTTCCAATGACCGATACGCGGCTGATGCCCGCGGGGCCTTGGCCTTCCGGCGGATTTTCCCTGGGAGTCAGCCGGACTGCCATCTTCTCCCCATCCCGCAGGACAGTCCATTCGATCCGTTGGCCTTTATTCGCATTGATGCGTTCTGAGAAATCCTGGAAGTCCTGGATGGGTTCTCCATTCATCTCTACGATTCTATCGCCATCGATGAGGCCGGCGGCCTCGGCGGGAGAGCCTGACTCCACCTGCCCCACTCGGAACTCGGAAACTGCGAACATGAAGAAAACGGAGAGCAGCACTATCCCCAGGACTACGTTCATCACGACCCCGGCCACCAGCACCACAAGCCGTACACCGGGCGGCTGGAAGGCGAAGCTTCGGGGGTCGTTGGAAACTCCGCTCTGCTCCCCTTCCAGCTTGACGAAGCCCCCCAGGGGAATCAGGTTGACAGTGTATACGGTCTCCCCTTTGCGAATTCCCAGCAGACGCGGCGGGAAGCCGAATCCGAACTCGTTCACCCGTATGCCGAAAGCCTTGGCGCTGGCGAAGTGACCAAACTCATGGACCAGCACCACCACTACAAGCACTCCCAGAAACTGGATGAGAGTGATAACTATGTCCATGGGTTAAAGGGGCTGCTTCAGCGGGCTGACGGGAGGGCCGCGGCGACCTCACGGGCCCTTGCCTTGGCCCACTCGTCGGCTGCCATGATGTCTTCCAGGTTGGCACTGGAGGAGGACTCGTGGTCGTCCAACACCTGGGCAATAGTCCGGTATATGTCCATGAACCCAATTCGCCCGTTCAGGAACATATCCACGGCGACCTCGTCCGCTCCGCTGAGGACTGCTGGATACGTGCTCCCCTTCTTTCCGGCCTCCACCGCGAGGTTGAAGCACGGATATTGGCTCTCGTCCAGGGGCTTGAAGGTGAGGGAATGGCTCAGGGCGGTGTCCAGGCGTGGAATTTGAGGGTTCTCCAAGCGCGTGGGGTGGAACATGGAATACTGTATGGGGAGTCGCATGTCAGGCGGCCCCATCTGGGCCTTCATTGAGCCGTCAGCCATTTCCACCATCGAGTGAATGATGCTTTGAGGATGGACGACTACTTCGATTTTATCCCAGGCCACGTCAAAGAGCCAACGGGCCTCAATGACCTCGAAAGCCTTGTTCATAAGCGTAGCGGAGTCGATGGTTATCTTGTCGCCCATCCGCCAGGTGGGATGGTTCAGGGCTTGCTCGGGAGTGACCTGCTCCAGGTCTTCGGGCCTGGATTCCCGGAAGGGGCCTCCCGACGCCGTTATGACGAGGCGACGAATGGGGTCCGTTTCTCCCTGGAGGCACTGCCAGATAGCCGAGGGTTCGCTGTCCACCGGAAGCACTGTGGCTCCGTGTGTCTCGGCCATGGACATTACCATCTCCCCGGCCATGATGATCACTTCCTTGTTTGACAGGGCAATGGCCTTTCCCTGCTCCAGCGCTCGAATCGTGGGGACCAGTCCGGCGCTGCCGATGGTCGCCGCCATGATGAGCTCGGCCTCGGGGAGGCACACCATCTCTTCCATTGGCATGATCGCTGCGCTGTCCGGGAGCAGAGCATGCTCTTCTTCCAGGGCGCACCAAGCGAATCGGGGGTTGAACTCTTCCACCTGGGACTTGAGCAAGTCCAGGTTGCGCCCGGCGGCCAGTCCGATGACCTCGAATTCATCCGGAAAGGCCCTGACCACGTCCAGGGTCTGCCGTCCTATGGACCCGGTGGAACCCAGCACGACCAGTCCCCTCATTTGGTTACCCCCGATGGCCTTCGCTGAAGGTCTACCCTCCTGTGGAGGGTTTGAGAACGAACGCAACAAGATAATACACCACGGGTATAGCCAAGACAATCGAGTCCAACCTGTCGAGAATACCCCCGTGGCCGGGCAAAAGGCCGCCAGCGTCTTTAACTCCGCTGATGCGCTTTACCTTGGACTCCACCAGGTCGCCGACTTGGGCTGCGACGCCCGCCGCCGCTGCCACAGCTACGGTCTGCCACATGGCAACTCCCAAGGCCAGCAGGACGTGGAGGACCAGTCCGGCGGCGATAGCGCAGACGAACCCTCCGACGCCGCCCTCCCAGGTCTTTCCCGGACTGATCGAGGGCGCCATCTGCCGTCTGCCCAGCAGCTTCCCCGTTGCGAATGCTCCGGTGTCGGCGGCGAACACAATCGCAACAGCCAGATAGGTCCAGTCGCGGGCGTATGCGGCGCCTGAGTCCAGCCCCCTGAGCATAAGGGGATGGGCCATTAGAAACCCGATGTAGGCAGCCCCCAAAATGGCGAGCAATGCTAGCGGGTCGCGTCTTTTGGCTATGAGCCAATGGGATACGAGCACAAGACCCGCTCCCAGGGCCAAGTGGACCCAATGGCGGCTCCACTCATCGACCCTGCTGTCGGCGAAGTGCCCCAACGCCACCATCAGCAGCGCCCACGACAGGCCGAACACAATGACTGCGTGGAGCCTTGGCGACCCCAGCATTCGGTAAAGCTCTACGAGGCCAAGCAGCGACGCCACCCCTACCAGGACCGTGAGCCAGGGAAGTCCGCCCCAGATGGCGGCCCACAACACGGGTAGGGCCACCGCCGCGGTGAGAAGCCGTCGGGCCAAGGGTCAACACCCCTGCATAATGTACGTGGAGGCCCAGCTGTAAACTGCCTTGTCCAGGCTTATTCCTCAGCGTTGGGCCCGGGGTCAGGCCGGGCATAGTTGTCGTCGGAGTCCAGTGCTCCGAACCTCCGCCGCCGCCGGTTAAACGCTTCAATGGCGTCTTTGATGTCGTCAGACCCGAGGTCGGGCCATAGAGTACGTGTGGAGTAATACTCGCTGTAGGCCGCTTGCCACAACAGGAAGTTGCTGAGACGCAGCTCTCCCGCCGTGCGGATAATCAAGTCCGGATCAGGCAGCTCGGACGTATAGAGGTATCCACCGAAGGACTCTTCGGTCACGCCGTCAACTGGCACTCCGTCGGAAATCATGCCCTTAACCGCCTCCAGAATCTCCGCCCGGCCGCCGTAATCGAAGGCCACGGCCAGCGTCATCCGGCGATTGTCTTTGGTCAGGCGGCAGGCCCGGTCGACTGAATCCCGCAGGTCTTCACCAAGGCGGTCGGTCCTGCCCACGTGCACAACTTTGACGCCGCGCTCATGAAGCGCCCGGGTCTGCCTCTCCAGGGCATCCTGGAGAATGGTCATTAGGCCGTCGACCTCGTTCTTGGGGCGCGTCCAGTTTTCCGTGGAGAAGGCATAGATGGTCACAAAATCAACCCCGTAGTCCGAGAGGGACTCCAGGACGGGTATGATGTTGTCGACTCCGGCCCGGTGGCCGGCCAGTCGTGGGAGGCCCTTCTGGGTTGCCCAACGCCCGTTGCCGTCCATGATAATGGCTACATGCTTCGGGCCGCGCAATCCCCTGTCGTGCTTCGACGGCTGGGAGCGTCCTTGAACGACCATTCTTGTGGCTTAGACCTGCATTATTTCGGACTCTTTGTCGGAGGAAACCTGGTCCATCTTGCCGACGAAAGAGTCAGTGACTTTTTGGATCTGGTCCTGGGCCCGCCTGTTTTCGTCCTGGGAGATCTGCTTGTTCTTCTCCATGGCCCTCAGCTGCTCGATGGAGTCGCGGCGGACGTTGCGCACAGCGACCTTTCCGTCCTCCACCTTCCTTTTGAGCACCTTGACCAAGTCTCTTCTACGCTCCTGTGTCAAGGGAGGGATAGGCAGGCGAATCACCGTGCCGTCGTTGTTTGGGTTGAAGCCCATCTCCGACTTCTGAAGGCTCTTCTCTATGTCTTTGATGGACCCTTTGTCCCAGGGCTGAATCACGATAAGACGCGCTTCGGGCGCCGAGACCGAGGCTATCTGGTTCAGGGGAGTGGGAGTGTTGTAGTAATCGATGGTGACGTTCTCGAGGAGCGCCGGCGTGGCTCGTCCAGTCCGGAGCGTGTTCAAGTCGCGCCCCAGCGCCTCCAGGGTTTTTTCCATGCGGATTTCGCCGTCAATTAGCACGTCGTCTATGGTCTTGTCCTCATCGCCTGGCATAGCTAAACCCTCCCGGATATGGTGGTGCCGATAGTCTCGCCGGACAACACCTTGCTGATGGCGTCCGGGGCGAACAGGTCGAAGACTATGATGGGCAGATTGTTGTCCATGCAGAGCGAAAGCGCCGTCGAGTCCATCACGTTCAACCGCCGGTTCAGCGCGTCCAGATAGCTTAGAGACTTAAGGGGGCGGGCGTCCGGGTTCTTGTTGGGGTCCGAGTCGTAAACTGCGTCCACCTTGTTCTTGGCCATGAGGAGCACATCGGCGTCTGTCTCAACAGCTCTCAGGGCGGCCGCTGTGTCGGTGGTCATGTAAGGGTTGCCTGTGCCGGCGGCGAATATGACTATGCGGTCCTTTTCCAGGTGGCGGATGGCCCGTCGGCGTATGTATGCTTCGGCCACGGCCTGGATCTGGATGGCTGTCTGGGTGCGCACGGTAAGGCCGAGGTGTTCCAAAGCGTCCTGCAGGGCCAGAGCGTTGATGACGGTGGCCAACATGCCGGCGTAGTCAGCAGTGGCTCTGTCCATGCCGTGGGCTTCGGCTTGCTGTCCGCGCCAGATGTTTCCGCCACCCACGACCACACCCATGCCGACGCCCATTTCGGAAGCTGTCTTGATTTGACGGGCTACGTAGTAGACAACGTCAGGGTCGATGCCGCCGCCGGATTCGCCTTTC
This sequence comes from Dehalococcoidia bacterium, assembly GCA_965224415.1. Taxonomy (GTDB): domain Bacteria; phylum Chloroflexota; class Dehalococcoidia; order Lucifugimonadales; family JAGWBF01; genus DAOUJI01. Next base: position 379,659 of record CBDCZB010000005.1, read on the forward strand.
AAGGCCTCCCCGCTCAGCTTCAAGAGAGCCCTCTTGTAAGCTGGCTTGGTCATCTCGGGCCCCTACTCACCCAATGCGAACCTGGAGAATCTCCTGACCCTGATGTTCTCTCCGACCTTGGCGATGGTTTCTTGCACCACGTCGCGCACAGTCTTGGAGGGGTCCTTAATAAAGGGTTGCTCCAGAAGGCTGACCTCCTCGGGCGGACGGTCATCGTCGTCTGCCATGTCGTCCTTGGTCACGTACGCGGTGGACGGCATTGCCGCCACTTGCATGGCCAAGTCGTGGGCCAGGGTCTTCATCTCGCCAGTGCGGGCTACGAAGTCGGTCTCGCAATTGACTTCCACCAGAGCTCCAAGGCGACCGCCCGCGTGTATGTAGGACTCCACCAAGCCTTCGCCGGTCTCACGGTCAGCCTTCTTTGCAGCGCTCGCCAGTCCTTGCTCCTTTAGAATCTCCTCCGCCTTGGCAAGGTCTCCGTCGGCCCCTTCCAAGGCCCGTTTACAATCCATTACCCCTGCGCCGGTCTTCTCTCGGAGGTCTCTGATCATGTCCACAGTAGCCGCAGACGCCATACTCCACTCAACCCTTTCCTATAGGGTGCCTACTCCTGATTTGTCGGTTCCAGCCCCGACACCACCAGCTTGGGAGCCTCGTCGACGGGGGGTTCTTCAGCGGCGGTCTGATTTTCCGCGGTCGCTTCGGCGGAACCGTCCACCTGGCCAGCATCGGGTTCCTGTCCGCCGGGAGAGGCGGCCGGGGCATCTGCGTCTCCCGCTTCGAACACCGTGGTCAACACGGTCCCGGGTTCGGCCACGTCATCGACAGCTGCTCTGCCGTACGAGGAGTATGCCCTCATGCCTCGCTGCTCGGGAACCCAGCCCCCAGTCTCGTCCATCTCTTCGTCCTCGGCGCCGTCCAGCTCTCGGCGAGAGGCAAGACCCTCAAGGATGGCGTCGGCCATTCGCCCCGACATCAGCCGGATGGACCTTATGGCATCGTCGTTGCCGGGAATGGGTATGTCCACGAGATCGGGGTCTGTGTTGCTGTCTACTACGGCGCATATTTTGACGCCCATGCGACGGGCTTCCGCCACACAGATGTCCTCTTTCTCTATGTCCACTATAAAAAGAGCCGCCGGAATCTTCCGCATGTCGCGTATGCCGGTGAAGTATTTCTCAAGGCGGGCAAGCTCTTCCTCCAGCTTCAGCCCTTCCTTCTTGGTCAGAGACTGGAAAAACCCTTTCTCCCGGCGGTCATCAAGCTGGATCATGTGGTCGACCCGGCCTCGGATGGTCTGGAAGTTGGTCAACGTTCCTCCCAGCCAGCGTTGATTTACGTAGGGCATGCCGCAGCGTCCCGCCTCGGACGAGATGGCTTCCTGGGCCTGCTTCTTGGTGCCTACAAAGAGAACGTCGCCTCCCTCGGCGACTATCCGCGTAACCTTTTTACAGGCTTCTCCCAGAAGCGCTAGGGTCTGCTGGAGGTCGATTATATGGATGCCGTTGCGGTGGGTGAAGATGTACCTCTTCATGTGGGGGTTCCACCGCCGGGTCTGATGTCCGAAGTGGACGCCGGCTTCCAGCAAAGACTTCATTGTCACTGGTTCGCGTGGGGTTGCCGCCTGGACGGGAGGGGGAGGAGGCGGTGCGCTTACCGTCGCTTGCTCGGTCTCTTGTACCATACACCCTGCCTTTCTAACTCTGCTCCGTCGGATGCGGACCCGGCGCCCCTGTTTGCGGACAAATAAAACCGCTCCGCCCGTGCGGAACTTCCGTCTGAGTATATCACAGCCCCTACACACAGGCAACGGGAGTGAAAGGCCGCTGAACCTGGCCCAACCGGTGGAAACCGAGGCAATGTTGTTCCAAGAGACCGGTCTGGGCTACCGATATGAGAGCCCCGCCGTTATTCGAAGGCCGGGAAGACCTCTTTGGCTGCCATCTCCATGACTCTGTTGATATGGCTGGAATCCAGGGTGTTTATGGATATGCAAATTTCACTCACGCCCAGGTCCTGGAACTCCTTGACGTTCAGGACTATGTCCTCGGGAGTGTCTCCGAGGCTGTAGCCGGAGGGGTTCCCCATAGTGCTGGGGTCTCGCACGACACCTGCCGAAAGCCTGATGGAGATGTCCAAGTCGTCGTAGCTACGCCCCTGGGCCGCGGCTTGTTCTTTCAGGTAGTCTAGGCTGGAGCCCATCTCCTGAGGAGTCATGTTGGCCGCATGCCATCCGTCCCCGACCCGTGCGGCCCTCCGCAGAGCCGCTTTGCTGGTCCCGCCTATCAGCAAGGGAACGTAGGGCTTCTGCACAGGCTTGGGCGAGAACTTCATGCCGGAAAAGCTGTAATGTTTGCCTTGGAAGCTGGGCTCCTCCTCCGTCCACAGGGCCTTCATCACTTCTATGCACTCGTCGGAGATTTCGCCCCGCTTCGCCATGGACGCGCCCATCGCCTCCAGCTCCTCGGGGATGACCCCCACTCCAACGCCAAGCTTCAGCCTCCCGCCGGACATCTGATCTATGGTGGCGGATACCTTGGCAAGCCGTATGGCGTTGTGGTAGGGCAGCACCAGCACCGACGTGGCCAACTCTATGGAGTCGGTCACTGCGGCCACGTATGCCAGTGTGGACATGGGGTCGTAGTACGGGCGATTGTTGAGCCTCTCGCGCACGTAGCTGACGTTGAAGACGTGGTCCGCCACCCAAAGGGACTTGTACCCCAACTCTTCTGCCTGGACAGCCATTCTGATAAGAGCCTTGGGGTCTTCCACTCCCCAATGGTTGGGCAATCCGAATCCGAACTTCATACCTGCCCCCTTCTTGGCCCGATCTCCCCTCTGATGCGGGAGGCCCGCTTGGCGGCGGACTTGCTGCCCCCATTGTATCCCTGTGCATAGCCTGCTACAACGTACGTGACGGCGGAGCGGAATCTTCCAATTGTCACCCCTCGCTAAGCGAGGGGTGTAACGTCCTTGTCTTCACACTGTTCCGATGCCGAAGGATTATAGATTTCTCACTCCGTTCGAAATGACAGAGGGGACGTATCCGTCCAATAATCGAAAACCCTTCGCGAAAACCGCAGAGGCGCACCAAAAAGCGGCGCGGCTATGCTAGAATTGGCAATCCTTTACGCGAGGGTGTCCGATGGGAGTAGGCGTACTGGACCGGGAAAGCATAATGGCGCTGGTCCACGGACCGGAGCCTCTGATAGACGGAATCGTTGACCTGGATTCCCAGCTACAGCCCAACGGGTTCGACCTCACCTTGAAGGAGGTCTCCAGCTTCGTTTCTCCCGGCGCCATGCCCAACGGCGCCCAACGTTCGAGCCTGTCGGAGACAGCGCAGCTGGGGTTCGACGGCGACGGCTACGCAACCCTGGCTCCCGGCCCTTACCTGATTGCACTAAACGAGGTCGTGCATCTACCCCAGGACCTGATGGCTTTCGCCAGGCCAAGGTCCAGCCTGCTGCGCAGCGGAGTGGCCATTCATACCGCCGTGTGGGACGCCGGGTATAAGGGGCGTTCCCAGGCTCTTCTCACCGTGTACAATCCTCATGGGTGGAGGGTCGCCCGAAACGCCAGGATAATGCAAATCGTATTCATCCACCTGGCCCAGAGCGTTGACAGCGAGTTGATATACCAGGGGCGGTTTCAGTTGGAGAACTTGCTGGAGCCAGAGGTCCGATAGAGAGGAGCGCTGCAAATGGCGCACTATATGGTCCAGGCGTCCTATTCTCAGGAGGCTTTGCAAAGACTGACAGCTAGCCCTGGTCCGGGCGGAACTGCCATGAAACAGGCCGCGGAGAAGTTCGGCGGCAAGGTCGAGGCCACCTACTTTACCTTTGGCGACTATGACATCGTCGTAATACTGCAGCTCCCAGACCACATAACCATCGCTCAGGCCGTCATGGGAGTAAGGTCCCGGGGCGGAGTGACCAAGCTCAAGACGACCGTTCTGATTTCCCCTGAAGACGCCGTGAAAGGTATGAAACTGGCTGCTCAGGTCATCGGAAGCCCGTCAGGCGGCGAGGGATAGGAGAGACGTTATGCCCAAATACTTGGTGGAAGGCGCCTACACCGACCAGGGGACTGCCGACCTGATCGCCAGCCCGGAGGACTGCGTGGCCGCTGTGAGGTCGGCTGCAAAGGCGTTGGGAGGCTCGGTGGAGCTGCTGTACTTCGCCTTCGGCGACACCGACGTGGTTGCCATCATTGACATGCCCGACGACGTTTCCATGACGGCCCTGGCTATGGCTGCATCCGCCGGCGGAGCGCTGAAGAGCCTGAAGACCACCGTCCTTATGACCAACGAGGACGGCATGGAGGCCATGCGACGGGCGGGAGAGTCGGACTGACCAACGCTCTCCAGTTGGTTGGAGAGGTTCTCAGGCCCCAGGCTCGGACCGCCTCCTCAACAACCACCTGGTGAGTAGCCCTGCAGCGGCGGCGAGAAGAGCCAACAGGACCCATTGCTTGCGTGTCGGACCAATCTTCAACGTTCGCCTCTCGATGTCCCAGGTCTACGGCGCCTCCGCTCCCTCTGGCCTAGCCTGAATGGCGGCGTATGAACTCCAACGCAGCCTTGGCGCACCGGTCCGGCTGGTCGTTGGCGATGTAATGGGAAGCGTCCTCGAAGACGATCTGTTCGCAGTTCGGGATTGTGTCGCGCATCATATTCTGCTCATCAATCGAGGTGTTGGCGCTGTTGTCCGGCGACAGGAGCAGAGTGGGCGCCTTTATGTCCGCCAGCATGGGAGTAATGTCAAAGCTTCGCTGGCTCACCATCTTCTGGAGGGCCGCGATGGTGTGGGGCTGCATCAGACCCGTCTGCTGGGCCAGCTTCTGCGCCGTCATCACTCGGGCGGGTGAGGCGTCGGGCGACATTCCCCTAATCCACCCCAGCAACGCCCAAGTTTCCGAGCCCAGGGCGTGGACGGAAGCAGAGCCGTCGGGATATCCCTCCCTGGCCCAACCCTTCTGGGTTGGGGGCTTTATCCAACATGGTGAGGAGGTCAGAACCAGGCTTTTTACCCGCTCAGGACGGGTTGCGGCGTATGCGGCCCCCAGGACTCCTCCCAGTGACACCCCCACATAGTGGACCTTGTCCAGGTACATTGCGTCCAGGAAGGCGTCGAAGTCAGACAGCACGCCTTCAAGAGTGAATTCATGGTCTTTGGGGGGAGCCGAGGAGAGCCCGTTTCCCCACCGGTCCAGGCGGATGACCCGGTAATCACGAGACAGGGTGGGCGTCCAGCGGTGGAATTGCTGGGCGCTGCCGAAGATGAAGTGCTGCATGAACACCGTCTCCGGGACGGCTCCAGCATCAGTGTGATCGTCTACGACGTAGTGAATGTCGTGGCCGTTGACTTGAACATAAGGCATAGGGACGCTCCTTGGGGACAAAGTTCACGGGGAGGGCATTCCAGGGTTCGGGTTCCGGCGCCGCAGGCCCAGCGAGGCAGCAGAGGATGCGCTGGAAGCCCTTGACGCAAGATATAGCCGCTGCCTAGGGGAAAAGCTGCTCTCCGGTCTCGGCGTCGACTACAGTGATGGCGCTGACGGGGCAATTCTCGGCGGCTTCCATAATCAGCTCTTCCGTGTCGCCTTCGGGGTTCTCCACCTGGGACTGTCGCTCTTCCGTCAGGCTGAAAGTCTTTGTGGCGATTCCAACGCACATGTTGTTGCCCACGCACACGTTATGGTCTACGTTGATGGTCAGCTTGCGGGCCATTCTTCCCCCCTCGAAGGTGATGTATCAAGATGGGCGGCGGACGCCCGCAGCATCGTCGGACGTCGTCTTGGGATTCTATCGCCCCAGGCTCCGAATGGTCAACGCTTGGGCACCAGGCCTAGAAGGCGTCGGGCGCGACGGCTATGGCCTCGAGATCTGCGCGGGTGTACGAGCCCAGGCTGCGGAAGTTGTACTCCGTGTAGTTTTTGATCCACCGGAGGACGATTTTCGTGGCCTTCCTGTAGCGCACCTCGGCTTCGCGGAAAGCTTGTTGGGCGTCCAGGTCGTCGGGTGAGAGCGACCGCTTGGCCTGGTCGAGGATGTCTCCCATCTCATCCAGCAGAATCCGCCTCACGACCGGCAGGTCATGCACCTCTTCCGTGTCCTGGGCCACGGTCTCGTGGATGATGCGTTGGGCCACCTGGGCCACGGATATGCGGCCTGTGGCCAGGTCCTCCATAAGAGGCGGGTGGATTCCGGGCCGTCCGGCCAGGCTGTCGATGCCCTTGGCGCCCCGCCCGTTGAGCCATCCCTCCAGATACTCGATGATCATGCGGGCGTTCCGGCGGGTGCCCTCCATGGTTATAGGGCCTTCCGGCACGTCTATGGACACTGGATAGTTGTCCGGGTCTCCCATTTCGGGTGTGGGTTGCCAGCCTGTCCCTCGGAGTTCCCTGAAGGGGTCGGCGGCGGTCTTCATATGGAATATATGGGCCACCCAGGCCCGCAGGAAACCCTGTTCCGCCTCCCAGACCTTGTCGTTCTTGATGGTCTCGGCGGCTGCACGGTTGGTCTCGTCGTCCCGAGCGGGCAGCGCCGTGGCCATGCCTCCGATGGGCGCCCCACCCCGCTTGAGGCAGACGGCCACCAGCCTGCGGAAGATGTTGCCCAAAAAGGGAGTTGTCTTTATGTCCACGCCGAAACGGTCCGGCCATACCGAGTTCGGATCGGCCATGACGAACTCCAGTATGGAAGCCTTCAGGTCCCAGCGTGCCGCGTTCAGCCCGGCGGCGTATGGGCCAAGGGCGTAGAGCATCTCCTCCATCTGGTATACAGCGGGAAGCGACTCGACGAGGGGAATAGCGCGAATGACGGCGTTGTCCGGGAGACCCAGGCTCTGGAAGGAGGCGTCGAAAATGTCCCGATAGAGGGACGCCTCCTCGGCGGACTCCATCTTAGGCAGGTAGAAATATACCCCCTGTCCTCGCTCTATCTGGGCCCTTCCTGCGTGGTAGATGGTTAGGGCCGTTCCCAGAATTGTCGCTGGAATGGGCTGGCCGTCGATTGTCACGTCAGGTTCATCCAGGTGGAGTCCCCGTTCCCTGTGCATGAAGAAGGGAATCTCACCTTCCTGAATGAAGTAGTCTCGCTGCCGCTCCGGGTTGTGAAAGGACAACGTTCGTTGTACGGCGTGGAGACGGTTCAGGGCCGCGGCCACGGTGTCCTCAAATCTGTGTCCTCCCGAGTCCTCGTCGTCGTCCAGGTCTCCCACGGCCCTTTCACCTTCCGGGCCGGGGTTCAGGGCGTTGATGAACATTGCAGTCAGAGAGGCAGGGCCCGATATCTCGATGCCTGGGCGCATCAGTTCCTCAGGCGGTTCGGGCGTTTGCCAGTCGCCGGTGTTTATCTCCGACGTGGGAAGGTGGTCCGGCAGCTTGGCGTGATTAAGGGCCTGATCCATGACCTCGACTCGTTTTGCCCGGAGCTCATGCACTCTGGGCGTAAACTTGTCATGGAGGGATGACAGGTATTCGCAGAATTCGGTCGTGAACAGGTCCGACGCGCCAGCGACGGGGGTGAATCTAACTCGGTCTTGAGACGTCATGTCTGCCTCCTAAATGGCAGGGTGCGGGGGACAGGGTCAAGCTGAGTCCAGTATTTCGTTCACCTCTGACATTTCCTGCGGAGACATGGTCCATTCGACGCCTTTTGCGTTGGCGTCCACCTGCTCAGGTCTGCTGGCCCCTGCGATTATTGAGCTTACGGCAGGGTTCGACGCGAGCCACGCCAAAGCCATTTCGCCGACCATGTGTCCATGCTGCCCTGCGAACTCCTCCAGCTGTGCCATGAGACTGAAGTTGCTTTCGGTCAGAAAGCGCTCCTGGTAGGACTTGGCCAGGGCGACCTGTGCAGGCCGGGTCTTGCTGGCGTCATCGAAGCGGCTCCCTTGGGGGATGTCCTCCCCTTCGCGGTATTTACCGGTTAGGAAGCCACCTGAGAGGGGCCAGTAAGGAACGATTCCCACGCCGTGGGCGCTGCAAAAAGGAACTAGCTCCTTTTCCACCCCGCGGTTGAGCATGCTGTACTCATTTTGGGCGCAAATGAAGTTGGAGAGGCCTAACGCCCTGGACGTGAACAGCGCCTCGCAGGCCTGCCACGCGGCGTAGTTGGAGGAGCCTATGTAGCGTATCTTGCCCTGCCGGACCAGGTCGTCCAGCGCCCTCAATGTCTCCTCGATGGGAGTGTTCGGGTCGGGGCGGTGTATGTAGTAGAGGTCAATGTAGTCCGTCTCGAGACGCTGAAGGCTGTCCTCTACGCAGTCGGTGATGTGCTTCCGGGAAGCTCCGCTCTCATTAGGTCCCGATGCCCACAAGCTGCCGCCCTTAGTGGCCAGGACAATATCGCTCCGGCGGCGACTTTTGAGGGCCCTTCCGATGATTTCTTCCGACTCGCCCTTGCTGTACTGGTTGGCCGTGTCGATGAAGTTGACGCCAATCTCCAGGGCTCGGTCCAGGACCAGGTTGGACTGACGCTCGTCGGTGCGGCCGCCAAAGTTATTGCAGCCCAAGCCCAGCACGGACACCTTGAGGCCAGAACTGCCCAGGCGCCTATACTCCATAGTTCACCTCTAGAACGCCGGTCGGCGGGGGAGTTGCCCTAGCTTAGCCCCGAATGGGTGCCGATGCAAGTTTCGGGACCTCGGCGGGCGCATCGGGTGCGCCGGTTGATACCCAGCACGGCCTTGAATATAATGGCCCAGACGTTTTACCCGCGTCCGGCCTTTTGCATTCCCCGGGCCCACGAGGCGGCTATGGCATCCAACCAACAACTCGACGACGCTCCCTTGACGCCCTACCGCGCCCTCGACCTGACCGAGGGCGGGTTCAACTGGTGCGGCAAGGTGTTGGCCGACATGGGAGCCGACGTCATCAAGGTGGAGCCCGTGGGCGGCTCCAGCGCCCGGTTCCGGGGCCCCTTCTACAAGGACGACCCACATCCCGAAAAAAGCCTATTCTGGTGGGCCTATTGCGTGAATAAGCGTGGAATCACGCTGGACATCGAATCCGCTGACGGGCGCGAGCTGTTCAAGAAACTGGCCGCCAAGTCCGACTTCATACTGGAGTCTTTCAAACCCGGATTCCTGGACAGCATGGGACTGGGTTACGAGGCGCTGTCAGCCAGTAACCCCGGCCTCATCATGACCTCCATGACGCCCTTTGGACAGACCGGCCCCTACGCCCACTTCAAGGCTACGGACATCGTGGCCTGGTCAATGGGGGGCCAGCAGTACGCCAGCGGCGATGACGACCGCCCGCCGGTAAGGGTCAGCTTTCCGCAGGCGGAGCTCCACGGCGGCGCCCAGGGAGCAGCCGGGACCATGACCGCACTGTGGCAGCGAACCAAGTCTGGGGAGGGGCAGCAGGTCGACGTGTCCATGCAGACGTCGGTGATATGGACCCTGATGAACGCCACCCACCACCCGCCCATCATGAGCAACAACATGGAGCGGGCCGGAGGGGCGCGAAAACGGAACGGCCATATTTTCAGGGCCATATTTCAATGCCAGGACGGCTACGTGGTGGCCAACATCGGGGGCGGCGGGACCGCCGGCAGGGATGTTACCGTGCCGGGCCTCATCCAGTGGATGGACGAGGACGGCGTCAAGCCGGACTTCATGAACGACGTGGACTACAGCAGGTACAGCGCCATTGATACAGCGCTTTCGGGAGAGGAAGGCGCCAAGCTTCAACAGGCCACACAGCAGGCCGTTTCCGACTTCCTGGCAACCAAGACCAAGGAAGAAATCTACGCACGGGCCCTCAGCCACCGTCTGCTAATGAGCCCCTGCAACACAGTGAAGGACATCCGGGAAAGCATACAGCTGGAGGCCAGGGACTTCTGGCTAGAGCTTTACCACCCTGAAGTGGATGCTATGGTCACCTACCTGGGGCCGTACATCAAGATGGGGGAGAGCCCCATCCAACTCCGCCGCGCCGCGCCCAGGATCGGGCAGCATAACGAGGACGTCTACATAGAACTCCTCGACCTCAGCCGGGACCGGTTGGTCCAACTGAAAGAGGTCGGGATCATATAACCTCCGGTGGCGGCTTAATAGCTCTTTGCCCTGTGAAGCGCACGGCAAATTCCCGCGGATTTCGTTCTCTTGTTCCTGTCGTGTCCATTACATAAACTGGCCTCTGGCGGCCCAACTTGTTCTCTGTAGTGGGCCAGGCGTCGAAAAGCGCGGCTATTACTGCATGAATATGTTACGAATTATGGCTATTGTGAAGGATATCACGATATGTTGTGAAATAAATCTCGAATGAAAAGGTATTGACAAGGCTATACGGGTATGATATTCTACGAATTGCCCCAAGCAACCGAGGGACTGGCAGGTGGGGCCGAGTATGTGGCCGAGGGCGCGGGCAACCGGGCCTCCGGGCAGCGGAAAGGTCGAAGGGCCGCAGGAGCGGAGTTGCTCGGGGCTCTCCTTTGTCTGTCGCCGGACCCTTTCCTCAGCTCTAGCGCAGGAACCGTTCGTCGCCGACCCGTCGGGTCACGCGTTGCTGGTCTAGGTGTTCCATCAAGGGCAGGACGTACTTACGGCTGGCGTCCAGAAGGTCCCGGCCTTCCGCCACGGTGATCTTCCCTTGGGCCTTGATGTACGAAACCACGCGGTCAACCATTTCTTTATACGCCGCCGCCGAAAACACCACTGATTCACTTACTTTGACTATCCGTCCTTCGTCCACCAGGTAGGCGACAAGTTCGGCGTCTACGGTCTGGTCTGTGGGAGGGGAGAAGGGATCGGACTCCAGGGAGCGCAGATATTGCTCCATTTGCTTTTCCTGCGCCGGAGTCGGAGTCGGATGATGGCCAGGAAGGCTTACGGACTGCTCCTCACTAGTCAAAGAGTTCTCACTGGCGAGCAGGTCCATAGCCGCCAGGAATGCTTCGGCGGGAAGGCCCAGGCGGTTCCTCAGCTCTTCCCTAGGCATCCCCCGCCTGAGGGGGTGCTGGCGATGGTGCTCCGAGAGAGTTTGCCGCACCTTTTCCTGCAACATGGCCCACGCATGGGCTGAGTAGACCAGCGTGTTGGGGCCAGGCGGGTTGGCCCCCAGAGCTATCAGACGCCCTTCGGCTTCCAACTCGGCGGACTGGGCCGACGCCTCGTCCTGGGACAGGTTGGCCCGCTGAGCCAGCGACGACAGCGTCATAGGACCAAAATGGTCAGCGGCGTCCAACAGGGCGCCCTCCCCCGTCCCCTGTTCCATGTCCGACAAGCGTTTCAACACGGACTCAATGAAGCGGCGGTGCCTGCGTGCCGGGTAGGGGTCCACTACCTTGCCGCCGCCCAGGGTCGAGTCGGCGGACCTCAGTACGAACAGGTCTCCTTTGACGACGGGGACCGGGTCCGTAAGATGCAGCTGTGCCCAGCCCTCTTCGCCGGGGGCTATCCGGTCAGCGTCCAGCAGCCTCACCCGGGCAGCCGCCTCGTTGGTGAACACGTGAAAAGAGACCGTCTCGTTGTGTTTGAGGGGTCGGGGGCAGTCAGGAGTGAGCCTCAGCAGGGCGTCTATGCGGGACGTCGACTGGAGCCAACCCGACGTGGTGAGCACCTCCCCCCGGTGGACTTCATCCCGTTCAATGCCGGAGAGGTTCACCGCAAGCCTGCGCCCTGGATCTGCTTGGTCCAGCTTCTTCCTGTGGCTCTGCAGCCCTCTTATCCGGCCCCGCTCTCCCGAGGGCGCAAGCTGCACCTCCTGGCCCACGTTCAACGTGCCGTCAATCAGCGTGCCGGTGACCACCGTGCCAAAACCGGCCACGGTGAAGGAGCGGTCCACGGGCAGCCTAGGCCGGCCCAGGTCTTTTCGCGTCTCCGTTTCGTCCAGCATGGCATCGATGGCTCCCTTTAGCGCGTCAAGCCCTTGTCCGGTGTACGCCGAGACAGGGTGCATCGGAGCGCTCTCGAAAGAAGTTCCCTGAAGTGCGTCCTCAACTTCCGCCCCCACCAGCTCCACCAGCTCTTCTTCCACGAGATCGCACTTGGTGATGGCCACCATGCCTCGCTTGATGCGGAGGATGTCCAGTATGGCTAGGTGCTCCCTCGTCTGAGGCATGACGCTCTCGTCTGCAGCGACGACGAGCAGGGCTAGGTCGATTCCGCCCACTCCGGCCAGCATGTTCTTGATGAACCGCTCATGGCCCGGCACATCGACGATGCTGACCTCCCTGCCCGATGGGAGGGTCATCCATGCAAAGCCCAAGTCGATGGTCATCTCCCGTTCCTTTTCCTGGGGGAGCCGGTCTGGGTCGATGCTGGTTAGGGCTTTCACCAAGGTGGACTTGCCGTGGTCCACGTGTCCGGCGGTGCCTATTACGTACATGCTTGGGCCTTCACACGGGTTTCGGGGAATTCATCAGCGTCCGAATAAGCTCGGACGTTTGCCATATTCTAACCCTCTGTCTCACATTTGGCACGTGGAAGTCATAGGAACTCCACGAACACCCGGTTTGAGAGCAGGCGGCCCTTGTCGGTGAGAAGCAGACGGCCGCCCGAGCTCTCCAGCAATCCCTGGCCCATCAACGTCTCTATCTGGGCGCCGTAGAGCGTGAAGGGGTCTGCCGAGAATCGGTCCTCGAACGCCTGAACATCTATGCCCTCGGTAAGCCTCAGGCCCAGAATCATGGTCTCGGCCATGTCCAGCTCAGGAGGGATCTCCTCCCAGCCGTCCACGGTCAACGCCGAGCCCAGCAGGGCGTCGTCTGTCCGCACGGCGGGCTTGGAGACGCCAACAGAGTCCGTCCGCCATTGCTCGGATAGCCTTATGTAGTCCCTGGGCGGCTTCACCGTCCAGAACCGTCGGCTGCCCAACCGCGAGTGGGCCCCCGGACCGACTCCAAGGTACGGCAGGTTGAGCCAATAGGCCTTGTTGTGAAGGCTCTCATGGCCCGGCAGCGCCCAGTTGGAAATCTCGTAACGGAGGTACCCAGCGGCGCCCAGCCGTTCGCTGGCCAGTTCGTACATGTCGGCTGCCAGATCCGGGTCCGGCTCTGGCAGCGTCCCCCGGCGGACCCACTGCTCCATAGGCGTGCCCTCTTCCAGGGTGAGAGCGTACAACGACAGATGTCCCGGCCCGGCGTCCGCCGCCGACTCCAACGTCTCCCGCCACTGTTGCAGCGTCTGGCCGGGAAGACCGTATATCAAGTCCAGATTGATCTTGTCGAATCCGGCTTCCCTGGCGGTAGAATGGGCTGCCAGGGCCTCGTCGGCGCTGTGGCGGCGGCCCAGCATCTTGAGCAGGCCATCGTCCAAACTTTGCACACCGATGCTGAGCCGTGTGGCGCCTATGGACTTGAGCCCAGACAGGGTCTCCGGCGTTAAGTCTCCGGGATTGGCCTCGACCGTCACCTCGGCGCCCTCCGACAGCTCAAAACCGGACGATATGGTCTCCATAACGCGGCCCAAAGATTCGGGGCCAAGGTAAGAGGGCGTGCCTCCGCCGAAAAACACCGTATTGACCCTCGGCCCGCCCAACACCCTTCCCCACAGGGTCAACTCCGTGGATAGGGCTTGGGCATAGGGTTCCATCAGCCCCTCAATGCCCTGGTATGTGTTGAAATCACAATAGGGGCACTTGGACAGACAGAAGGGGACGTGGACATAGAGGGAGATGCCTGAATCGGCGATGGGGGACGGCAATCGACTCATCCTGACGCTCTACACAAGCTCACACGTTGAACAGGAAGATGATTGCGTCTCCGTCCTTGACCGGATATCCCTTGCCTTCCAGGCGGAACACGCCCTGTTTCTTGCATTGGGCTATGGACCCGTACGCGGCCAGGTCGTCGTATGTCACCACCTCGGCGCGGATGAACCCCCGCTCGATGTCCGAGTGTATGCGTCCCGAGGCGGTCACTGCGGGAGTTCCAGCCCGGACAGACCACGCCCGTACGTCATCGGGGCCATAGGTGAAGAAAGACACCAGGTCTAGAAGTTCATGGGACTTGGCCACAAGCCGGTCGAGACCTGACTCCCCTACCCCCAGCGACTCCCTGAATTGCCGCTCCTCTTCCGGTTCAAGCTGGGACAGCTCTTCCTCCAGCTTGGCGCACACCGGCACAACCGGAGCGGTGGACCCGGTGGCGGCGGTTCCAGCAAAGTTCCCGTCTGACCCGGCTGTGGCCTGGTCCTCCCCCACGTTCAGTGCTGTAAGCAGCGGCTTGGCCGTGAGCAGCTGGTAGTTGTTCACAAAAGGAAGTTCGTCGCGTTCCAAGTCCTGGTCTCTCACGGCCGTCCCTCTGTCCAGGGCGTCGCTCAGCTTTGCCACGATGTTCTCTTCTCGGACCAGCAAGTCTTTCTCGTGACCCTTTGCCCCCTTCATTGACTGCTGGACGCGCTGGCTCCTGCGCTCTAAGAGCGCTTGGTCGGAGAACAGAAGCTCGGCCTCCATCTCCTCTATGTCTCTCCGGGGATCGACGCTTCCCTTGACGTGGGGAACGGACGGGTCTTTGAAAGACCTCACTACGTGCACCAGCGCATCGACCGCCTGGACCGCGTTGAGGAACTGGCCGGCGATTCCCTGCCTGTCACCGATGTCTCCACTATAAGGAGCGGGTACGTCCAGGTATTTGATCTCTATGGGAGTTACTTTTTTGGGATTGAAGATTCCGGCAAGGGCCTCCAGCCTGCAGTCGGCCATGTGGGTCACGCCGGTGTTGATTTCCAGCCTGGAGGAGCCGTGGGAAGCGGACTCGGTGCGCCCGCGGGTGAGGGCTCGCAGAAGGGTGCTCTTTCCACTCTGAGGCAGACCAATAAGGGCCAGTTCCATGTGGGCTTATTCGATGAAGGCCGCCGCTACGGGGTCGGCTCGTCCTCGTCTATGATCCGCCCGCTGCCCTCGACCACTTTGTCGTCGTCTCCACTGGTCCGACCGCGTCCGTAGTCACGCCGGGCCCTCCAGGGGGCATGTTCTTCAACGACCTCCCGAGGAGCTATGTTCAGCAGCATGTAGACGGCAACCGCCAACACAACGAAGTAGCCTGCGAACCCAATCAGGGGGAGCCGGGAAAAGGGGGTCAGGAAGTAGATGAGAGTCGCCGGAATCAACAGCCGCAGCAGGAAGTTTACCCTCTTGTCCATCGAAAGCTTCCAGACGGCATAGACAGTCCGAACCAGCCTCGGCAGTATGACCGGGCCGAACAGGAGGAGGAAGGGATATGCCAAGCGCCAAATCATGACCATGCCTCAATTCCTATTATAGCCTAGAGGTGTGCTATCTTTGAAGAGATGCCACGAAAAGAGCGACGGGAGGTGTGCGACGGCGCCGGCTCAAGTCCTGTACGGTGACGACTTTCTCATTGCAGAGGCCCTGAAAGAGCTGCGCGACGGCGTGGGCCCGGACGAGTTGCGTGACGCCAACAGCCACCGGTTGGCCGGGGCCGACGCGTCTCCTCAGGAGGTCCAGGCCATCTGCAACGCCGTTCCCTTCCTCGCCGAATACAGGCTTGTCATCGTAGAGGGGTTGCTTGGGCGTTTCGAGTCGGGGCCGCCCAGAAGAGGAGCCAGGGGCGGCAGGCAAGGGTCTCAATCGTCGAGAGCCTCCACCACCGGGTGGGACGACATGGCCCGGTACATCTCCAACGACATGCCGCCTACAACCATGCTTGCCTTTGTGGACGAAAGGGTTTCGAGAAGCAACCCGATGCTGACCATACTCAAACCGGCGGCGGCGGTGAAGGAGCTGACCACCCCATCCGGGGAGGCCCTTGCCCGCTGGATAAAGGAGCGGGCCGCGTCCAAGGGCGCCCAGATAACCCCCGGAGCAATCCGCCTCATGTCCCAGTTCGTGGGAGGGAATCTGCGGGTGTTGGATGGGGAGCTGGAAAAGCTGTCCTTGTACGCTAAGCGCCCTGTGGAGCGTCCCATAGAAGACTCCGACGTGAGGGCCCTTGTGTCCCAGGCGAGGGAGGCCAACATATTCGCCGGTGTGGACGCCCTGATGGATGGCCGCTCCGGACCGGCCCTTCAGAACATCCAGCAGCTTAGAAGCGACGGGGCGGACTTCTCCTACATCGTGGCGATGACAGCCCGGCAGCTGCGTCTTGTGGCGCTCGCGAAAGACCTACTGGACAGAGGTCACAAACAGGCGGAGCTAGGCAGTAAGCTGGGCATACGCCAAGAATTCGCAGTCAGGCGAACCGCCGACCAAGCCAAAAAAAGGTCCTGGAGCGGCATTCGGCAGCTCTACGGAAAACTCCTGGAAACCGACCTTGCCGTGAAAGAGGGCCGCTTGGATGAAGACGTGGCCCTGGAACTCCTGGCCAGCATGAACTGACTGCCAGCGACGCGCCGTTGTTGGTGTTGAGTCAGCGAGCATAAGAGCGGTCCGCATTGCCCAGGACTATTCGTCGTAGGCGGCCGTCCAGCGGATGTCCATGGTGTTGTAGCAGGCCACTCTGTGCGCGGGCGTAAGGCTTCCAAGAGCAGGCGCGGGCTCGGTCCTGCATTGGCTGGTGGCCTTGTGGCACCGTGGGGTAAAGGGACAAGTCTCTTCTGAGGACATCAGGTCCGGCGGTGTCCCGTGGATCGGTTCGAACCGCACGTCAGGACGGTCAAGCCTGGGCACCGAGCGGAACAACCCCCAAGTGTAGGGATGGACGTGGTTCCTGAAAAGCTCGTGCACTCCGGCGTGTTCGACGATTTTGCCCGCGTACATCACGGCCACGTTGTCGGCCATCCTGGCCACCACGCCCATGTCGTGGGTGATTAGTATCATGGAAGAGTGACGTTCCTTGCAGAACCTCTTCAGCCGGTCCAGTATCTCCGCCTGAAGTGTTACGTCCAGGTTGGAAGTAGGTTCGTCGGCTATCAGCACTCTCGGGCCCAAAGCCATAGCCATGGAAATCATGACCCGCTGGCACATCCCGCCGCTCAACTGGAACGGGTACCGCTTCAAAGTGTCTTTGGGGTCGGGAAGCCCCATGTCGGCCAAGAGGTCGGTGGACAGGTCTTCCGCGGCCCTTTTGCTCATGTCGGTGTGAGTGAGGATTTGCTCTTCCAGCTGAGTGCCGATGGTGAGAATCGGGTTCAGCGCCGCCACCGGTTCCTGGGGAATCATGGCGATGTCCTTGCCCCGTATCCGTCGCAGGGACGCCTGGTCCAGCGACATGATGTCCTGCCCCCCAAACTCCACGGCGCCGGAAACCTCTCTGGCCGCCCGAGGCAAGAGGCCAAGCAGGGTCAGGGCTATGGTGCTCTTGCCGGCGCCGCTTTCACCAACGAGACACAGGACGGAGTCCTGTTCCAGGTCAAAGCTGACTCCGTTGACGGCGGTCACGACGCCTTCCTTGGTGTAGAACCGGACCTTCAGGTCTTCTGCGTGGAGCACTGGTGTTGCCATCACACCCTCTTCATACTCCGGCGGTCAACTCAGTTTCGGCTGGGCAGCCGGGTCCTCCACCAGTGCTACATGGTGGAAGCGACCGGCTTTGATTTCCTGCACGAGAGTATCTACAGAGTCCACCCTGCGGTGAAACTCCGTGGCGGCGGCGCCCAGGGTATGGAGCCGGTGGGCGTCGCTGCCCCCGACGGTCCTCATTTCCAGTTGGCCGCTGAGGTCCAAAGAAAAGGTCGTCTCGCCCTCGGTGGCCCGGCCGTTCAGTCCTTCAACAGCGTCGCATACCTTGAAGATGGGATCGGCGCAGGCGTCGTCAATCATGCTCTGGTAGTAGTCGGGCTTATGGGAGTGCTCAGGCAGGAACCGCCTACGATAGGGATGGGCCGCGATCAGCGCGCCTCCGGCGTTCCTTGTAAGGTCGTCCAGCACATGCACTTTGTGCATCCCGAACCGGTACCCGGTCAGGCCAAAGGCAAGCACGTGTCCCGAGTCAGTGTTGATTTCGGACCCCGAAAGGACCAAGAAATCATGGCGGGCGCTGAGGTCCCGGAGGGAATCTACGTCCCAGAAGTAGTCGTGCTCGGTGAAGCAGATGGCGTCCAGTCCTATTAACTTGGCTTTTTCGATAAGCTCATCGGGGCCGACGAAGCTGTCATCCGAACGGGGGAAGGAATGGGTATGGAGGTCGATGATCAACGGGGCTCCAAGGCTTGGGGGTCTGACGGCTAGTTTCCCACCCTACCCAAGGTCTAGTCAACCCTACGAAACTTCGATCTCCAGACGACAATGGTCACTAGGCCCCCACTCGTCTGGTCTGTTGAGGGCGGCCACAGCGACGGAGTCCGACATCCCTACAGACACGAAGACGAAGTCGAGTTGGCGGGTTGCCGTGGCTGGAGTCTGGAGATTCGAGGAATACGTGGGAACGTTCTTGCTCAACTTGGGAAGCTCATCCGGCCACGGGTCAGCCTGTCTCCCACGAGGGGCCTGGGGGCCCTTGAAGTCGAGTCCCAACGCCTCCATTCTCGAAAATATCGTCTGATAGCGTGCAGCGAAATAGGGGTCGCCGTGCTCTCCGTAGCCATGCAGGACATTCAGGTCGCCCGCAGCCAAAACCCGGTGCCGTTTCACGCTTCCTATGAACGCCGATAAGTCGGAAATCACACGGTGAGCCGATACATCAGAAAGTATCCAACTGCTTCCGGTAGAACTGTGGGGCGATGTCCAGGGCGAATACATCGACACGGCGATGAAAGGTTCTCCATCTGGCGGCGTCACCTTAGCGACAGACAGTGTTCCAACGCGGCTGACTGCCAACTCTCCAAGACCCGCTTCTTCCAAAGGTTTCTCAACAATCCACTCTACGCGAACCCGGTCCGATAGCTTGACAACGGCAGTTCGCCATCGACGAGGCCGGTACACGTCTTTTCCGCCAGTCAGCCAAGGCCCAGGGTTGACCTCCACGCGCTGGGCTACGTCCGAAGGGGGTTCCGCCGCCTCCTGAAGCAGTGCGATGTCAGCGTCAGTCTCAAGCAGGGCGTACCAAGGCTCCGCTCGGTGGGCTATGTTCCAGGAGATTATTTTCACCACCCTGCCCCTATACGTCTGTCGAGGTTAGGGCCTTCTCATCCGTAGACGCCCTATGCCGCGACCGAAGACTCCGCTGAAAGCGGGAGGAAAAACACACTCCCAGCCTGTTTAGGCGACATCTATTCGTTCGAACATCATTTCCCGGGAACCATCTCCAGGAAGCGGTCGAAGACCTCTTCGTTGTCGCGGGGGCCTGGGGAGGCTTCCGAGTGATATTGGATGGTCAGCACGGGAAGGTCCACGTGCCTCATTCCTTCCACCGTGCCGTCGTGGAGATTGACCTGGGTAACCTCCAGACCCGACGGCAATGACCGAGGGTCGACGGCATAGCCGTGGTTCTGGGCCGTAATGTGGACCCTGCCAGAGAGGAGGTCCTTCACGGGATGGTTTGCTCCCCGGTGTCCGAACTTGAGCTTGAAGGTGTCGGCGCCAAAAGCGCGGGCTATGACCTGGTGCCCCAGGCATATCCCCATCAACGGGACTTTGCCTATCAAGCTCCTGGCAGTCCCCACCAGCCCGTCCAGGAGGGCAGGGTCCCCTGGGCCGGGAGAGAAGAGCACGCCCGAGGGATTCAGCGACATGATTTCCTCGGTGGTGGAGGAACCCGGGACTGCGACCACCTGGCAGCCCCGGCTGTTCAGGAGCCGCAGGATGTTGTACTTGAGGCCCATATCGGTGACCACGATCCGCCGTTCGTTTCCGGCGGTTGCGTCGGGGTTGTGGTTCCAGGAGTAGGGTTCAAGAGTTGACACTCTGGACACGAAGTCCTGGTCGTCGTACCTGGGCAGGTCTCTGATTCTGGCCAAGGCGCCTTCCGGCGCTATCTCCTGGAGAAACGTGGAAGACTCGTTCCCTACGCGGCTGGCGTCGCCATTGTCGGGCTGGATTATCCCCATCATTACGCCCCTGGTGCGTAGGCGGCGGGTTATCGCCCTGGTGTCCACTCCCTGAATGGCCGGAATGTTTTGAGACTCCAGGAAACTGTGAAGGCTCATGTTGCTCAGGCCGTGGCTAGGATAGTCGCAGTGCTCTCTTACCACCAGCCCGGCCACCTGAATTTGCCGGGACTCGAAGTCGTCGGGATTGATGCCGTAGTTCCCGACCAGGGGATAGGTCAACACCACGATTTGCCCGGCGTAGGACGGGTCGGTCAGGACCTCCTGGTAGCCGGTCATGGAGGTGTTGAAGACGACCTCCCCATGACCGAGAATGGCGGCTCCCAGGGCTTCGCCCCGGAAGGACGCGCCGTCTTCCAACGTCAGATAAGCCGTTTCAGCCAATAACCGCTACACCGTTCTCATTCTTAGTTTTGGCCCCTCCCTTGAGAGGCACGCAAGGCTTCAGCCGGAGCTGCCTGTTCGTCCGTGTAGAAGGTGTACGCGCCAAGGTCCGACGCCTCCGCGGGGAGCTTGTCTATGGGCTGACGAGCCTCTCCTTCGGGATAGGAGAAGTGCGAGGGACGGACGACCCGCTCACAGTAGCAGCAAATAAACCTTAGTACCGGGGCCGTGCGCACTGTAAATCGGGCTGTTGTGCTTGGTGGCTCGTTGCTCACGGCGCAGGATGGATTGTCGCATCTGATGTTGCCAGGAACGTCAACGGGCGACCCGTCATCGCTGTCAGCGCCTTCTCCGCCTGTCCTCCAGGGATGAAGGCCCAGCATCAACAATATGAGAGCCATGCGCACGGGCACACCGTTCCTGGCCTGTTCGAAGTACTTGCTCCGGCTGTCCGTGTCCACGTCGGTAGAAATCTCGTCCACCCTGGGCAGGGGATGTAGTACGACAGCCTTGGAAAAGTCGGGTTGCTTCAAGACGTCGGCGTTGATTCGCGGGTAGCGCCCAGTGGCTGCCTGACCCTTGCCGGAGGAATCCCTTTCGGCCTGCCGACGGGTTATGTAGAAAGCCAGGGAATCGTCTTTACTCAACTGCAACTCGGCAGACCCGAAGAGCGTGAGGCTGTGGGGTTCGGTTGGAGTCATGTATATTGCGTCAACAAGGCCTCCGTCGGCGCCGGAGTCGTCACTGTACAGGGCCGACAGTCCGGCGTGGCGGACTTCATGGGTGGGTATTCCATATTCTGTCTCTATTTTGTCAACTACGTGCTCGGGCAGTCCCAACCCTTCCCCGGGCAGGCATATCACCGTGGAGCCGAACCTGAGAAGAGCGTACACTAGGGAATGAACGGTGCGGCCGTTCTTCAGGTCCCCGCACAGGACGATTTTGCGGCCTTCCAGCGTGCCGAATTCCTTGCGCAGGGTGTAGAGGTCCAGCAAGGTCTGGGTTGGATGCTCGTGGCCTCCATCGCCCGCGTTGATGACCGGCACCTCGCTGTAATCGGCGGCCAGACGGGCGGCGCCTTCCCAAGGGTGGCGCAGCACGATGAAATCCGAGTACGCGCTCCATATCCTGATCGTGTCTGCCAGGGTTTCGCCCTTTTCGACGGACGACGTGCGGGGATCGGCGACAGTTACAGCGGAGCCTCCCAGACGTTTCATGGCGGCCTCAAAAGAACCCCGTGTTCGGGTGCTGGGCTCCAGGAACAGGCTCCCCATGATTTTCTTGGAGGCCAAGCCATAGAAGCTGTCCCGGTCAGCCTCAATATCCTTGGCAAGGTCGAGGATGTCTTCTATCTGGCCGACGGACAAGTCGTCGATGGAGACCAGGCTGCCTTTATACATTAGGAGGCGCCCTCCCACCGCCGTTGGTGGACCAAGCTGGAGTCGAGGACCACTTCATCGCTGCCATCCACTTCGGCGACCCTGACTCTCACTGTCTCCCCACGGCTTGTGGGGATGTTCTTTCCCACGTAGTCAGCCCTGATGGGAAGCTCCCTGTGTCCCCTGTCCACCAGCACAGCCAACTGCACCCGCCGGGGCCTGCCCAGGTCCGTAAGGGCGTCCAGGGCCGCCCTGGCCGTGCGCCCGGTGTAGAGCACGTCGTCCACCAGCACGATGCGTTTTCCCTCGACTTCCATTGGCGAGCCTTCGGCCACGGCCCTGAGCCTGGGTCTCGGAATGTCATCTCTATAGGGTCGGATGTCCAGCTCATACACGGGAGTTTCCGCGTCTTCGAAAGTCTGTATTGCGTCCGTGATGCGCTGGGCCAGGGGAAGACCCCGAGTGCGTATTCCCACGAGGGCCAAGTCTTCGACACCCTGGTGGCGTTCGACTATCTCGTGGGCGATGCGCGAGAGGATTCTCCGGATGCCGTTGGAGTCCAGGACCACGCTTGCCGCAGGTTGTACAACTGGTTGTCCGGCCATGAAAAAACCCTTGCCGACGCTGACAAGGGTTGCATTGCTCCCTAAGGGAAGGGGTACGGGCTTAGAGCAGCCGCCTTGCCAGCCTCACGGGACTGAATTAAAGGATTGGCTTCCGACTATTCGGTTTTGGTGGTTGAGAGGCATCTTATCAGGGCGGAACGCCGTCCGCAAGGGAATCCCCCCAATCTAAAACATTTTGTCGGGCAGGTATTCAAGAAACGTTAAAATAGCGCTACCATACTCGGAAGGCGACGTAATGAGCATTCTGCCTAGCAGGAGGTGTTCCATGCGACTTTCATCTTTTTTGACGAAGATTGTCTTGCTGGGGCTGCTGGCGGTACTTGCATCAGCCGCCATAGCTTGCGGTGGGGATAATGGGGACGACCCCTTCCGGATAGGCGTGATGGAATCTCTCACGGGCCCAGGCCAGACCTACGGAACCGTGGCCGTTCAATCCAAAGAGATGGCCGTTGAAGAGATTAATGCTGCGGGCGGCATCAACGGGCGCATGTTGGAGCTCATCGTAGAGGACTCCAAATGCGCCGCCCAGGACTCGATTACCGCATACAGAAAACTGACCGATGTGGACGGGGTCAAAATCATCCTCGGCACCTCCTGCAGCGGAGCCATGCTGGGCGCCGCTCCCCTGGCTGATGAGGACGGAGTGATAATGTTCTCCGGCCTGGCCACCAACCCCGACATCGCCGACGCCGGCGACTACATCTTCCGGACCTCGTTGAGCGACCTCCAGTTGGGCATCGACACTGGCAACGTCATGTGGGCGGACGGCGCGCGTAAGCTGGCCACCATCACAGAGGCGACCGACTACGCAGAGGGCGTCAGGCGGACGACCGTCGAGCAGTTCCAGAAGCGGGGCGGCGAATTGGTCGCGGAGGAACGCTACGCGTCCGACATCACCGACTTCAGGACCCAACTGACCAAGCTGCTCAATGAGAACCCGGATGCGCTCCACATAGCGGCCCAGTCCGAGTCCTCCGGCGGCACGATTGTCAAGCAAGCTCGGGAGCTGGGCTACGATGGGCCGATGTACTCCGAAGTGGTTCCTGTCGGAGCAACCGCATTGGAGATAGCGGGCGACGCCGGCACCGGCGTAAAGGCCATTCTGACCGACCTCGACCCCAACAACACCAAGGCCCGGGAAATGCTTGCCAACTTCCGGGAACGCTACGAATACGTCACCTTGGCTTGGTACATAGGCTCAGCGTACGATGACGTGTACATCACCGCCGAGTGCCTGAAGCAGACCGGCGACGACCAGGATGCTGACGGTTTCAGGGACTGCATGTATGACATCACCTGGAGCGGGACGATTGGCGACAACTACAGCTTCGACGAAAAGGGCGAGGTCGTCGGCCTGTCCAACGTCGTCGTAGAGGTGCTGCCGCTGGCCGAGAGGACCGAGGAGAACCAGGGTTACAAAGTGTTGGGGCCCGCTCCGACTCAGTAAAGTCAAGGAATAGCCGATGGGCCGGCGTAGCTGGTCCATCGGCGTATCCCGGAATCGTCCGGCTGAAGTTCCTTTGGGGGTCCGCTTGATTGTACGCGGTGTCGGCTCGGGCAGGCTCCTTGCCATCACACTGGCAACGATGGCGGTGGCCTATGTCGTCTGGAAGATAGCCCAGTCTCCTGAGCAGGCCACCCAGTTCGCCTTCAACGGGCTGTCAGTGGGGGCGATTTACGCTCTGCTGGCCATCGGGTTCACCCTGGTCTACAGCACCGTCTGGTTCTTCGACCTGTACTACGGCGCCGCCGCCGCTATAGGCGCCTACGGGGTCTTCTACCTGAGGTCCCATGACACCTTGGGGGGCCAGTACGAGGTTAACGAAGTCTACGTTAACGTGTTGTTCGCCGCGACGGCTGCCGGAGTGGCCGCTTGGGCCCTAAACACCAGCGTGCCAACTCGCCTCCGGGAGCGGTTCAAATCAGCCGTGCGTCCGGCCATCGGACTGCTGGCGGCGGGCATAGGGGTCTACACAGGTTTCGTGCTCTCCTACCCCAGCGAATTGAACCTATTGCTCGCCCCTGCCATCGGCGCGGTGACGGGAGTTGTGGCCCTCTGTATGCTGCACCGAGGCTTCCGGCTCATATCCGACGGCGGCGTTCCCTGGGAATTCCTGACCGTCGCCGGGATTGGGGCGGCTGTTCTCGGAGGGTACTGTGGATACTTGGTGGCCAATGCCCCAGGTTCGCAGCTCTACCTGAGCTGGGGGGTGTCTTGCCTGATGGCGGGCACTGTTGGCCTCGCCCTTTATCGGGGGATGTACGTGTACATGCGGGCGCGGGCACGGTCTCCCCTAATCATGCTGGTGGCGTCCCTAGGGGTCCTGCTGGCCCTGACCGCCGCAATCACCATCGTATTCCAGACTGCCGCACGCCCCCTGCCTGAGGCGTTCGGGAACGAACCCTGGACCGTCGGGGGAGCCAACATCAAGGGGTTCAACGTATTCACTATCGGGGTGGCCCTGGCAGGCTTTGTGGCCCTGTTGCTGGTCCTCAAGTTGACAGCGTTCGGAAAGGCCGTGCGGGCCATCGGCGACGATGAAGAGGTGTCCAAGGTGGTGGGCATCAACACCACAGCGATAATTGCAGCAGTGTTCTTCATAGGAGCCGTCTATGCGGCTATGGCCGGAATTCTAACCGGCCACGACACAGCCATACAGCCCAGAATGGGCCTGCTGCTCCTCTTGAAGGGCTGGATTGCGTCCGTGGTGGGTGGCATCGGAAACCTCTACGGCGCCATCGTCGGCGGATTCACTTTGGGAATGATCGAGCAGTTCGGCATATGGGACCTGGCGGGAGAATGGAAGGACGTCATATCCTTCATTGTACTGATCTTGTTCCTATCGTTCTGGCCCAGAGGTCTGCTGCCCAGGAAGTGACGGCGTGAAGAGGGAATCGGGAGAATTGGAGTGCTGACGAGTCTTAGGCGCGATCCCAAAACGCTTCTGGCGTCCGCCAGGGGCAACATAGAGCTGTGGGCGAACCTGCTCATCGTCTCGTGGGCCATCGGGTTTATGCTGTGGCAGGGCGTCGGATTCGCCATCGCCATAGGAACAGTGTTCGGCATCTGGGCGATACTGGCGGTGAGTCTCAACCTGGTGGTCGGCTTCACTGGGCTGCTGTCGGTCGGTCACATCGGCTTCTTCGGCATTGGCGCCTACACCACCGCGATTCTCACCTCGGAAGCGTCATACGACCAACTGCGCACGGGGGCGATACCCACCTTTGATTGGCCGTTCTTTGCAGCTCTGCCCGTCGGTATGGTCCTGGCCGGTCTGGTGGCCATCGTCGTGGGAGTCGTGTTCAACCGGTTCAGGGACGACATCTTCGTCCTGGTTTCCTTTGGATTTGCCATTATCAGCTTCAACGTCTTCCTGAATTGGCGGGACCTCACGCGGGGCGCATTCGGCATCCACGAAGTGCCACGCCCCGCCATAGGAGGGTGGACGTTCAACGGGGAATTGGAGTTCCTGGTCCTTGTGTTGGTGTTCCTGGCGGTCATCATGCTGATTTCCTGGTTCATCGTGACCTCGTCCTTCGGGAGGGTGCTAACCGCCATACGGGAGGACGAGCAAGCCATTGGAGTGTTCGGCTATCAGGCGACCCATTACAAGCTGGCGGTGTGGACCATCTCAGCCATGATGGCGGGGCTGGCTGGCGGTCTGTTCTCTGCGTGGACCAGCTTCGTGGACCCCAACTCCTTCATTCTGCTGGAGTCCATGCTGCTGATCGCGATAGTGATACTAGGAGGCTTGGCGACCATATGGGGCTCACTGCTGGGCGCAATGGCCTTCGTGCTGTTGGAAGAGGGGATGCGTTTCATACCCGGCCTGCCCACGGAGTACATCGGCCAGGCTAGGCTCGTCATTCTGGGCTTACTGCTGGCGCTGCTTATGCTGTTCAGGCCCCAGGGCCTGGTTGGGAGGTACAGGCTATGAACGAAGGACCTGCCCAATCGGGCGAGACGTTCGCCTTGGAGACCGTCGCAATCTCCAAGCGCTTCGGCGCCGTTCACGCGGTTGACGAACTCACTGTGTCCATCCCCGAGAAGGGAATGACCAGCATAGTCGGTCCCAACGGGTCGGGGAAGTCCACCCTGATAAATCTGTTGACCGGCACACTGCCCCTGGACGGCGGGATTGTGATTATCGACGGCACAGTCCTCAAAGAGGTGAAGGCCCACGAGAACCCCGCCCACGGCATAACCCGCACGTTTCAGGAGGTGCGGCTCTTCGACCAGATGACCGTGTGGGACAACGTCATGGTGGTCCTGACCAAACGCAAGCTCTTTCCTGCTCTGTTCGAACGGACCAAATCCGCCCATCGGGAGAAGACTGCGGCCGTCCTGGAGGACGTGGGCTTGTGGGAAAAGCGAAACGACCTGGCCATGAACCTGTCTTATGGCCAAAGGAAACTGCTGGGCATAGGACGCGCCATGGCGATGGGCGTAAAGACCTTGATGTTCGACGAGCCCTTCGCTGGCCTCTTTCCCCAGATGCTGGAGAAGATGAAGGGCCTGATGAACCAGATGAGGGAAGACGGGAACACCATCATACTCATCTCCCACAACATGGACATAGTACGGGAGCTGCCGGACCACTTGATTGTGCTGGACAGCGGCAAGCTCCTTGCCCAGGGAGACGTGCACGAGGTGTTGAGCCGCCCGGAGGTGATAGAGGCATACCTGGGAGTCTAGCCCACCGGCCAAGAATCACTGTGAGACGCAAGAATGGACACGCAGGAAGAACCAATCCAACAACAGGACCTCGACGCCGCCTCTCCTGACGCGGACGCCCAAGCCGCCGGCGAAGGGATGCTGCTTGAGTTGTCGGGAATATCCGTCCACTACGGCGTCGTAACTGCCCTGGACGACGTGTCTCTGGGGGTCCGGAAGGGCGAGGTGGTGGCGGTTATGGGTCCCAACGGGGCCGGAAAGTCCACCGTCCTCAAAGCCGTCATGGGTTTGGCTCCCGTAGTCGCCGGAGAGGTCTACTGGCGCAACCGGCTATTGGCGTCGGCCACCCACGAGATCGTCAAAGAGGGCATCTCCTTCGTCCCTCAGGGCAGGCGGGTTTTCACCCACCTCACCATCCAGGAGAACCTGGAGATGGGCTGCCTGCACCTGAACGACAAGGCAGAAAAAGAGCGTCGCATGGACTCGGTCATGCAGCTGTTCCCCGTCCTGCAAGACAAGCGGCGCGACCTTGCCAGCGCCATGTCGGGGGGACAGCAGCAGATGCTGGCCCTGGGCCGCGGGCTCATGGCCTCACCAGAAGCCCTGCTGCTGGACGAACCCACGTTGGGCCTGGCTCCCATCATAGTCAGTGAGGTGTTCGAAAAGGTCTCCGAGATAAGCGAGCGGCTGAACACCACCATCATGGTGGTGGAGCACAACATCAAGGGCGTCCTGAACATCGTGGACAGGGCCTACGTGCTGGACAAGGGCCGCGTGGCGTTCCACGGAGACCCCCAGTCCATCCGAGACACCGACATCCTGACCGAGGTGTTCCTGGGCAGGACCGACAGGGAAGAATGAGCCGGGTGCTAGCCTGTGGCGCCTGTTAAATTTGGCCAGGCGATGACGATGGCCACCCTGACGCAAAGTTCGCCTCGGTCAGGGCCGGGTGGCTCCACACCTGCGGAGTGAAGAGGGACGGCTCCGTCGCCTGCTGGGGATCGAACAGCGATGGCGAGTTCATGCCGCCGAGCGGGGAGTTCGCCTCCGTCAGTGCTGGGGGGAGCGACTGGGGACGCCACACTTGCGGGGTGAAGAGGGACGGCTCCGTCGCCTGCTGGGGAGATGTGTCGACAACCATTCCTGTGGAGTGAAGAAGGGGCGAGCTTCCCGACAAATCTGGCCTACCCGGTCCATTTTTCGCCCGGCCAAGGGGGATAATAGATGAACATCGGAGTCACGTTGCGGAGACGAGTGTGTGCCCGCATCACAACGGCTGGAGCATTCGTAATCGTCCTGTCATTGCTTCTTGTCACATCGGTGTCCGCTGGATGCAGCTCCTCATCGGGAGGTGCGTTGGCCCTCATTCCGGACTATGCTTTGCGGATAATTATATGGGACGTCAAAGGTATCATGACGGGTGACTTACCTCCAGCGACGGCTGGTCATATTGAACGCGAGTGGGAGGTCAACCTCGAGGACGTCGGCATCTCCCTCGACGACATCAAGACGATAATCGTCGTGCCAAGTAGAAACGGGGACTTGCGAATCTTGGAAGGGAATTTCGACTTTGCCCAGATTAGGGACGATCTCGGCGACGAAGAAGGCTACGAGTACGAGGAGTACTTGGGGTACAAGTTGTGGACTCACACGTGGTGGGGAACAGCAGCGCTCCTAGACAAGGGAGGATACGTACTTATGGGAAGCGAGCGGGCCGTCAAGTACGTGCTCGACTCGCTGAGTCGCGGGTCGGGCTCCCTGGTGGATGAGGATGACACCGACCTCAGGCGTGCGTTAAAGAGAGTCGGCAACGGCTGGATAGTCACGGCAGCGAGAGGTTGCGGTGTGCGAAATATCCCCGGGTGCGGGTATCCGGGGATCGAGTCTGTGGGCATTGCGATATCTAGAGGTGAAAAGTCCGAGATGGTCAACTTCAAAATGGCCTTCCTCTTCGATAGCAAACCCACAGCGAAGGCGAAATCGGAGAGGCGGGAGGTCGAGAAATTCCTCAGGGACGAGTTTTCGGACGAGATTCCCCGAGAGGTGGACATAGAGGACGTGATCGTCGACGGTGAGTTCGTGGTAGTCACCGCAACCGTCGATAGGGAGGCAATGTATTTCATGCGCGCCTACCCCAGAAGATGGTGACTGGAGGTCCGATCCACAGCCGAAGATGCGATAGGGGACTCGACCTCAATGGGTAAGGCGTTGTGTGCGGGAGATGTTCTGTGAATGTTTGGCATTCCCAGCGCCACGCTTGCGTTGGCATGTAGCGACGCCTAATCGACGCCGGTTCCGTAGATTGCCCCGCTGTCCGTCCTGGACATCTGCCGCTGGTCTCGCCCCTAAGCCCCCACCAGGAAGCTGAGTCCAGCGGTCGCTCCTATCGCAGCGACGGCGCCCGCCCAGTGGAGTGCGTGAGGCCGCTCCCTGCTCAGCGCCACGGCCAGCGCAATAGTGGCCACGGGATGGGCGGCGGCGATGGGAGCTATGACAGCCACAGGGGCGCTGTCCACGCCCAGGTTGTATCCCACGTAGGCTCCGGCGTCGAGAAGACCCACGGCTACCAGCAACGTCCATCCGCTCCGCTCTGAGGGCAGCCGAACTCCCATACGTCGGAACCGGACGAACGCATACGTCGGGACGATGGAGACGCTCCGGACGACAAGCACGGCCAGCATGGGCCCGGCCGCTTCCGTCACCCGGTCAATCAACCCCATGGCGACACCAATGGTGAGCATGGCTCCAAGCCCCCAGGCCAGGCCGGTTCTCACACCCATCTCAGTCACCCGGCCGGCCGAAAGCATGAGTATCCCCACGAAAATGACGGCCATTAAACCCACCTGGCCCAGCGAAAGGCTCTCTCCAAAGGCGGCCACAGCAATCACCACAGTGACCGCCAGCCAGGCCGAGGCCGCGGTGGACACCACCGTCACGGAGCCGCGCTGCAGGCCGGTGTAGTAGACCAGATAGGCGACCCCCAGGAACGCCCCAGTCGCCAGCCCCCAGACCACCAACTCCGCCCAGTCCACGACCAGCGACCCCTGGGAGATTTCCACCAGCACAAAGGGAAGGGGAACCGCCAGTCCAATGGTGAGCGTAAGCAGCGTGACGCTCACGCTCCCGAATCGGCCTGAGGCGGACCGCGCCAGGTAATCGGCGCAGCCCCAGCCTAGAAGAGCCAGAAAGGCCCAATAGAAACCGTCATTAGGAGCTATAGGTTGGTCCTCCAATGCTCGGCGGAGCGGTTGAGTGTAACATGGAGCAAATTTGCCTGAAGTGGCGGACCAATCCTGAGGGGCAAATTGACGAACCACATGGGGCATGGGCTAAAATAGGACAGGCTCACTTGACGGTGAGGGCCCGGCCAGGCGTCCGACCACGGGCAGTGACGCCCCGTCTCCACCCAAGGCGCCCGACCCGTCGTTGCAGCGCAACAGTCCAAAGAGCCGAAGAGGGAACGTCATGGTAGATTCTTTGCAGCAAAAACCCGCCTCACCTCAGTCCAACGAGGACATCAAGCAATACGACGCCATCGTCATCGGAGCCGGAGTGACCGGACTGTACATGTTGTACCGCCTCAGGAACCTGGGACTCTCCGTGCGTGTGTTTGATGAAGCCAGCGGAGTGGGCGGCACCTGGTATTGGAACCGCTATCCCGGGGCTCGCTTCGACTCCGAGAGCTACACATACGGATACTCCTTCTCAGAGGAGCTGCTCCAGGAATGGGACTGGAAAGAGCTTTACTCCGGCCAGCCTGAGAACGAACGCTACCTGAATTACGTGGCTGACAAGTTCGACCTCAAGCGGGACATCCAATTCAACGCCCGCATCAAGTCTGCGGCCTACGACGAGGAAGCCAACCTCTGGAAGATAGAAACCGATGACGGCCTCAAGGCGAGAGGCCAGTTCCTAGTTACCGCAGTGGGCCTTCTGTCGGCGTTTTACGTCCCCGAGTTTGAAGGGCTGGACACTTTCAAGGGCGCCTGGTGCCACACCGGCAGATGGCCCAAGGAAGGCATGGACCTGGCGGGCAAGCGCGTTGGGGTCGTCGGCACCGGGGCCACCGCCGTCCAACTCATCGCGGAAATCGCCAAGGAGGTAGGCCACCTGACCATCTTCCAGCGGACAGCAAACTACTGCGCACCGTTGAGGAACCGCCCGATAGACGATGAGATGCAGAAGGAAATAAGAGCGAACTACCCGGAGATTTTCGAGAAGTGCCTGGAAACTCCGGGCTCATTCATGCACGAATTCGACAAGCGGTCGGCCCTGGAAGTCTCAGACGAGGAACGGCAGGAGCAGTACGAAAAGCTCTGGGCAGAGCCCGGTTTCAAGAAGTGGCTGTCCAATTTCTACGACGTCATGGTGCCCGGGGAGGCCAACGAAGACTACGCCGAATTCGTCCGCCAAAAAATTCGCGAGCGCGTCCATGACCCCGTGGTGGCTGAAATGCTGGTTCCCAAGGACCACATCTTCGGCTCCAAGCGCGTCCCGTGCGAGAGCGGTTACTATGAGGTCTTCAACCAGGATAACGTGCTGCTGGTGGACGTGAAGGAAGCCCCCATCCAGCGCATCACCCCCAACGGACTCCAGACCACCGACGCCGAGTACGAGCTGGACGTGATTATCTTCGCTACAGGCTATGATGCCGTCACCGGGGCCCTGAACAGGGTACACATCTGCGGCGAGGGCGGTCGTACTCTTCAGGACAAGTTCGCCAACGGCCCGAAGACCTTCATGGGCATCCAGAGCGCCGGCTTCCCCAATCTCTTCACCATCAATGCGGCCTCCGTGGGCAACTTCGTCAGGGCCGCCGAGCCGTTGGTGGAGTGGGTGAGCGACTGCGTCAGCTACGTGCGGGACAACGGTTACACCCGCATTTCGGCCAGTGTGGAGGCGGAAGACGCATGGCTCGAACACGTGAACGTGGAGGGAGCCAAGCACATCCGGACCCAGGCAAACTCCTGGTTTGTGGGGGCGAACATCCCCGGCAAACCACGCGCTCTGCTCTCCTCACCCGACACCGCTCCGGTCATGCGCGCTAAGCGCAACGCAGCCGCAGCCAACGGCTACGAGGGATTCGTCCTACAGTAGAAACAGCTCGGTTGGGGCGGGTCGGAGGGCTGAAAACCGGCTACGGTCTATGAGTCCATCACGGGGACTCAGGGATTTCATGGCGTTCGACCAAGGATTGCGTCAACCAGACGACGCAAAGTACAGGGATATTACCGTAATCGCCTCATCTCTGCCGATCAGGCCTGCGAAGTAATCTGCTATAGCGGCAATGGCTTCGTTTCGATCGATCATGCCGTTGTCGTTGGCGTCATACCGGGCGAGCAGCTCGTCCTCGGTCAACACGCAAAACTGTAGACCGAGGTCGCCGAAGTCATTGACTGCGACATCTCCGAGCCCTCCAGGAATGCACCCGGTTAGCCGGTTCCCGGCAAGCTCCAGCTGAGTGAGGTTTGCGAGCTGTCCTAACTCCGCCGGCATGTCCCCTGTCAATTCGTTATGAGAGAGCTTCAGCACCTTTAGGTTGGTCAAGTTGCCCAGTTCGGTGGGTATAGCGCCCGTCAACTGGTTGTTGTTGAGCAGCAAATGTGTCAGGTTGGTGAGGCTGCCCAACCCAGTCGGTATCGTTCCGGTCAACCGGTTCTCGGAGAGCCAGAGTTGGGTCAGGCTAGAGAGGCGACCTAGTGAGGACGGTATCAGCCCAGTAAACTGGTTGATATGAAGGGACAACCCTGTCAGGTTGGAAAGGTTGCTCAGTTCGGCCGGTATCTCTCCAGTCAACTGGTTGTCATGGAGCGCCAACTCTTCTAGGTTGGAAAGGTTACCCAGATCAGTCGGTATAGACCCGGTCAACTGGTTGCCATAGAGATACAACACAGCCAGTCTAGAGAATCGCCCCAGCCAATCTGGTACTGGCCCTGTCAGTTGGTTTTCATGAAGCGATAAGTTCCGCAGGAAATAGAGTTCGATCAGTTCGGCAGGTATAGGGCCGGTCAACTGGTTCTGGGCAAGGTGCAATTCATTAAGGCGGGAGGCGCCGCTCAGTTCTGTTGGTATAGGGCCGGTCAACTCGTTGTTATAGAGACGCAAATACCACAGTTTAGTGAGCTTGCCCAGTTGGGCAGGTATCGGACCGGTCAACTTGTTCCCAGAGAGGTCCAATTCCTGCAGGATGGAGAGGTCACCCAGTTCGGTGGGTATTCCACCAGTGAACGCGTTGTTATTGAGACGCAGGTATTGCAGCTCGGAAAGGTCGCCCAATTCGGCAGGGATAGTGCCAGTCAGCTGGTTTTCATGAAGCGACAGGTTCCGCAGGACAGGAAGTCTGTTAAGTTCAGTGGGAATTGGGCCGGTCAACTGGTTGTTGTCGAGGGCCAACCACCGCAGTTTGTTGAACTTGGCCAGATCGGCGGGTATCGGACCGATCAACTGGTTTTCAGAGAGGGCCAAGACTTCTAAATTGGAAAGGTTGACCAGTTCGTCAAGTATCGGTCCGGTTAACTGATTGTTGTCTAGTATTCGGCCAATCTGGCATTGTCAGTTAGTACGTGAGCCCAGACAGGATGCTACCTTGGGGATAGACGAAGGGTTGTGGGATGTGAGGTGGTCATGGTGCAGGAGAAGTACGGAGTCCGGCTGGCAACACAGGAAAAGGGACGGCTCAGGAAGATGATCAGGGCTGGGAGGAGTTCCGCACAGGCGATTACCCGGGCCCGCATCCTGATCAAGATAGATGAGGGCTGGACCGCCCCCCAGGTGGCCACCGCACTGGACGTGTCGGAGCGGACCGTGTTCCGCACCAAGCGGCGGTATGCCGAGGAAGGACTGGACGAGGTGCTGAGGCACCATAACCAGGTCAACCGGCCCAGAAAGGTGGATGAAAGGGTGGAGGCCCACCTGATAGCCTTGGCCTGCAGCCCGGTGCCCGACGGTCATGACCACTGGACCATGCGGGCCCTGGCGGGCAAGGTGGTGGAGTTGGGATTGGTGGAGTCTTTATCTCCCGAGACGGTCCGCCTGCGGCTAAAAAAACACGCTCAAGCCGTGGCTCAAGAAACAATGGTGCATCCCCAAGGTAGGTGGAGAGTTCGTGGCGGCCATGGAGGACGTGCTGGATCTCTACGCCGAGCCCTACGATCCGCAGAGGCCGGTGGTCTGCTTTGACGAGACCTCCACCCAGTTGCTGGCCGACGTGAGGGAACCGCTGCCGGCAAAGCCTGGGAGGCCGAGGCGTGAGGACTACGAATACCAGCGGGGAGGGACGCGCAACCTGTTCCTCACCTGTGAGCCTCGCCGGGGCTGGCGCCACGTGGCGATAACCCGGCAACGCACCATGCAGGACTTCGCTCAGCAGATGCGGTGGCTGGTGGATGAGGCCTACCCCGATGTCCCGGTGATTCGGCTGGTTCTCGACAATCTGAACACGCATCGGATGGCCTCGCTTTACGAGACTTTCCCGGCGGCCGAGGCCCGGCGCATCGCCAAGCGGCTGGAGTTGCACCACACTCCCAAGCACGGAAGCTGGCTGAATATGGCGGAGATCGAGTTCAGCGTGCTGGCCCGGGCCTGCCTGCGCGGACGCAACGGAGATGAGGACAGCCTGGAAAGAGCCGTCAGCGCCTGCGTGTCAGAGCGGAACGCGATAGGAGCTACCATTAACTGGCGGTTCACTGCCCAAGACGCCAGACGCAAACTCCATCGCCTCTATCCCTGCCAATCCTGATTTGGTTCAGTACTAGGGCAAATACCCGCAGCTTAGTGAAATTGACCAGTTCGGCAGGTATCTGGCCAGTCAACTCATTGCTGCCGAGGAGCAGCCATTGTAGTTCGGTGAGGTTGCCCAGTCCAACAGGTATCGGGCCAGTCAACTGGTTGTTAGAGAGACGCAACGCCCCCAGTTTAGTGAGTTTGCCAAGTTGCACAGGGATCGGACCGGTCAACTGATTCTCCCCGAGGTTCAAATTCCCGAGCCTAGAGAGGTTGCCCAGTTCGGCAGGGACCGGACCGGTCAACTCGTTCTTAGACAAGTCCAGACCGCCGAGGTTAGAGAGGTTGCCCAGTTCGGCGGGGATCGGGCCTGTTAACTGATTCTTAGAGAGGTTCAATCGGGATAGATAGGAGATGTTGCCCAATTCGGCGGGGATTGGGCCAGACAAGTTGTTCTCGTCGAGGACCAAGTCGTTCAGGTTATAGAGCCTTGACAGTTGGGCGGGAATCGGTCCAGTCAATTGGTTCCTAGAGAGATTCACGTACCTCAGGCTGGTGAGCCCGCCAAACGAAGCCGGTATAGGCCCGGTCAATTGGTTGCGCTCAAGGTTCAACCTCTGCAGATCGGGGAGGTCGCCCAGTTCGGCGGGAATCGAGCCAGTCAATTCGTTGTTCCAGAGCTCCAGGGATCTTAGGTTGATAAGTCCACCCAACTCGGCGGACATCGAGCCGGTCAACTTGTTGTTATGGAGATGGAAGTATCCCAGGTTAGGGAGGCCCCCAAGCGAAGCCGGTATGCGTCCGGTCAACTGGTTGTGATAGAGGTCGAGGGATTTCAGGTTGGGGAGACCGCCTAGTGAGGACGGAATCAGTCCGGAAAGCACGTTCCCTGAGAGGTCCAATTCCACTAGACTAGAGATGTTGCCCAGTTCGGCAGGAATCAGGCCAACCAATAGGTTGCTTTTAAGGTTCAGGCTCTTCAACTTGGAGAGGACGCCCAACTCGGCGGGAATCCTGCCGGAAAGCCTCTTACTTCCTTTCCTGTCGATGCTGAGCTCCGTGACCCTGGGTGGAACACCCTTAACAGTGACGCCGTCCCAGGTTCTCATGGGGATGTTCCCTGACCAATTTAGCGTCTCCTGACCCGCCAAAGCGTCCCGCGACGCCAGAAGCGTTTCGCAGTCGGACACCAACCCCGGGTTGTTGGCTGGGTCGGTCACGGCGCTGCCGGAGGCGCAGCCATTCGATGACGTGTCGGACGCTAAGGCCTCTGGGATAGAGACAAGCCCTAACGCCACAGCAGCCCCCCATAAGGCCATTGCAGCAATAACCATTGTAGGAATCCCAATTCTTTCGAGTTTCATCTAAGATCCCACTTAGCTATTGCTATTTCCATCCTCCTACAATAACAGCAGATAGCAACTCGTCTCGAACAAAAAAGGTCGGAGGACGTAGAAAGAAGGCAGGTGTAGTGGGGAAGTTAAGACCGCCCCGGAGGGGACTGGCGCTAGGCGGTGACCTGGTAGGCCCAGATGCGGTGGATTACGTCAGGCTCGCCCTTGGGGAGAGGGTAGTAGGACTCGGATAGCTCGGCCAGCTTCCACTTGCCGGCTTCTTCCATGCCAGCCTGGTATTCCTTGAATCCGCCTTCTTCATACAGGTCCACCCGCAGGCTGAAAACTATGAACCCGCCTGGCTTGGTGATGCGGGCCAATTCGTCGAAGGCGTGGGTCGGGGCGTGGCCAGTGGTGAACACCCCCACGCTGATGATGGCGTCGAAGGAGTCGGTGTCGTATCCCAACTCCTCCCCGAGGGTCATCTGGCGGAACTCTTTGTAAAGGTCCTTTCGCCGGGCCTCCTCCAGCATTCCCAGAGAGAGGTCCATAGCGTAGAGGTCCCGGTAACCCGACTGGGCCAGACACTCGCCCACCAGACCTGTGCCGGCTCCTGCGTCAAGGATTTTTGCCCCTGTGGGAACGTGCTTAGAGAATAGGTCGGCCGCCGTCTGCGGGGCGTTCCACTCGAATTCCTCGGCCAGGTCCTTGTCGTATTCGGCGGCCCATTGGTCGTAGCGCTCCTCCAACTCCTGATTGGAGTTGGAGGAATAGACCCATTGGACTCTGTTGTGACTGTCCGGCATGTTACTTCCGGCAGATAAAGAGACCCCAACCCAACTCGTCTTTGTCAACGGCGGCGGCGGTCTCGATGTAGGCGGTGGTCAGCCACTGGAAGTGTTCGGCGTCGTCCAAAGTTTCGTCTTTGGGCGTGCGCTCGGACAAGCACAGGTAGCTTTGCCTCAGGTGGGGGGAAATATCCAATGCTTCCAATATGTCAAAGCCCTGGTCCTTGAGGGCCTGCTGGTAAGACTCGAAACTGAATTCGGTGTCGAACAGCAGCCTCTCGTAGACGTAGGTCTGGGCTTCGGGTGTAATGTCCCGCTTTGGCCTGAGGAGGTCATCGAACACCATGACGCCGCCGTCAGCCAGGACGCGGTAGGCCTCGCTCAAGACCTGTCGTTTGTCGGGCACGTGGTAGATTACGGCCTGGCTCCACACGTGGGTGAAAGAGCCGTCGGAGAAGGGCAACTCGGTGGCTGAGGCCTTCTCGAAGGCCACCCTGCCACCTAATTCCGGGCTCAGCGCGGCCCGTTTCTCCAATGCGTTGGCCACACGTACCCCGCTGAGATCAATGCCTGCCACCCGGCCGCCGCTTGCGCTGGCTAGCCAGATGGCGGTTGTTCCGTTGCCGCAGCCCAGGTCCAGGACTGATGAGTCCTGGCCAATGCGGCCCTTTTCGACCATTGTCCGGTTCAGCCTGTTGCAGGCCCTGAGGAAGTCCTTGTCGCCGCTTTCGTCGAAGAGGCCCCAGTGGACGCTTCCGTCCTCATCCCAGACGGACCGGTATATGACGTCTTCCGAGTCGTAGTAGGACTCGGTTTCCTGCTCAGAAAACCTGCTGACCATGTTTGGCTCCCTCGAGGTATTCCACGAACTGGTTGTCCTGGTCCACCAGAATCATCTGTGGGTCCGGCCGTTCGTCGGTGACTTCGAAGGACATGATGATTATGCAGTCTCCTGTTGAGCTCAGCCGGGCGGCCGCTCCCTGTACGGCGACGACTCCTGAGCCGCGTTCGCCTGCTATGGCGTAGGTCTCGAACCGGTTGCCGTTGGTGATGTCGCAGACCAGGACCTTTTCGAAGTCCCACAGGTCAACCCGGTCCATCAGGTCCTCGTCAATGAGGATGCTCCCAACGTAGTCCGTGTTGGCATCGGTAACCCAAGCTCGATGAATCTTAGACCTTAGCACTTCTCGCATTGTCAACCTCCTGATTTTCTTGCACTTTGTAAAGCGCTGCCCGCAACGGCGGGACTTAGTTAAGTAGAGTGTTTCGTGGTCTCCCTAGAGGACAATCACACAATGCGCCTGGCAATACGATTCCCCTGGACGCATGTGTTGATTTGGACCTTGCGTTCGTTGCTCCGCTGTCGGGTCGCCTACCACCCAAAGCATAAATGAAGCATTTGCTTTGTAGTGGGCGAAGGAGCCGACGAGTTCGGCGGCAAGGTTAAGGCCAGAGGACCTTAAGGGAGAGGGGTCAGAGGACCCCGATAGATTGGACCGGGGAGTTAAGGCTCACAGGGAAGGCTGTATCGCTGTCGGCTGCGATAACCCGCCGCCCTTCGGTGTATATGCCCTGTTCCGGGGCTCTTAGAGTATATCTGCATGGCACACGTCCAGATGACTAGGCGCGGAGGCCGCGCGAGATCCCATCCACATCAACCACATCCCACTCGACTCCAGCAGAGTCTACCAGCGTCCTTGGGAACTGGTCAAGGCACCGAAACAGCCACCGCCGCAAGCGTTGATAAGCTTGATAGACCAAAAACCTAAAGCCCATGGACGTATTCTGTCATCATTGTAGGTTAACGCTGACCGATGTGGGGCAAAAATATATCCCTATAGACTATCCCACCGAAAATATCACTCCTGACCACGGGCGTCTGGGCTGCTGAACGTTAGCTGTGATAGACGTAGGTTACCCGCCCGTCTTCTACTGCACTGAGATTGGCGACATTGGTCTTAAGCGACAACGCCGTTGACCCAATCTCGGATAGGCGGTCCCCGGCGGGGCTCGGTTCTATGATATACTATGCCCACAAAAAGGCAGTCAGGGGGAATCGCAGTAGGCCATTCGCTGAGACCGAGCGTCATAGCAGGCGCTCCCGGCTCGCACAGGGAGCCTGCTTCCACTCCGTAACGGGGCGCTCTCAACTTGCTGGTGTAGCCGAACTCCTCCCGCAAGTCCTACGTCCCAGACACGCTCGGGCCGGTCTGCCGCATCCTCTGGTCCTGCAAGGCAGGTGATGCGTGACCGTCAGAATCGTAACCGACAGCACTTCCGACATTCCCAGCGATGCAGCCCAGCGCCTTGGCATTGCCGTTGTGGCTCAGAATGTCCACTTCGGCACCGAGACCTACAAGGACAACGTCACTATAACCCCCGCCGACTTCTACTCGATGCTGGCCAGCAGCCCGGAATTGCCCAAGACCTCGCAGGCGTCCCCAGCCGACTTCAAAGAAGTGTACGACGGGCTTGGCGGAGACGCGGACGGCATCGTATCCCTCCACATATCGTCCAAAATCAGCGGCACCTACAACTCTGCAGTCCAGGCCTCCACAATGACGTTGGCCGCCTGCCCGATAGAGGTCATTGACACAGGGCAGGCGTCCATGGGGCTCGGCCTCGTGGTCGCCGCCGCGGCGGAGGCGGCCAATCGCGGCGCAGGCCATGATGAAGTCGTGTCAATTGCTCGCGACGCGACGGCCCGGGCCCAATGCTTCTGCCTGTTTGAGACACTGGAATTCCTACAGAAGGGCGGCCGCATCGGCAAAGCCCGCGCGATGATAGGCACCGCTCTCCAACTGAAGCCCATGATTATCGTGAAGGAGGGAGTCGTGCATGAACTGGGCAAGGGCCGGACGTTCGCCAAAGCCCTTGTCAAACTGAAGCAGGTGGCGCGAGATTTTGCGCCGATCGAGGGCCTGGCAGTCATGTACAGCACCACTCCGGACAAGGCGCACGAGGTGGCCGACGACCTCAAGGACATGCTGCCCGAAGGCGCTCAACCCTACGTCACATGCTTCGGCCCCGCCTTAGGGGTGTACACAGGTCCCGGCGCCATCGGAATAGCCCTCCTCCAATCTAAGTCGTAGGGCGCCCACAGTGAGCGACCCACCGGAGCCAATCTGGGACGATACGGGACCCTCGCATTGACAACCGAAGACTTTGGAGGTCATCCAGCGTTATTTCTCCGGTTGACTCCCCAGGCCGATAGCCCCCGTCGATGGCCTCTACGGAAGCCGGTCCAGCATAGAGTTTCCGGCTAGCTTGCCGTAAATGAGCTGACAGTGTCCCCGTTCACGATCACGGTGTATTCAACGCCGGGATCGAAGTCGGACCCCAAAGGGACGTAGGTCTCCACTGTTGGATAGTCCGCGGTGCAGACAACATTCGGGTCTGCGACCTGGTGGTGGGTGATAACCACATCTATCCTGTTAGCCTCCTTTCGCCGGATCTCGTAGCCGTTGAACTGGGAACAGCCGCTGCCTTTGGGCATGCCGGACACGACCCGAAGTTGGTACTGGACCGGATCGCTTTCCAGTATCACTACATCGGCGCTCTCTATGGGTGACTCGACGATGAAGGTATCCCTCAGGCCGGTCCGGGGCAGGGTAAAGGCCGTGACCGCTGAATCGTTAACGATCACCCTGTAAGTCTGCCCAGGTTCAAGAGGCGTTCTAAGGGGCATTACGGTGTCAAGCTCCACCACCTGCTCGTGACATGGGATCGCCCACGAGGTGGGCGGCGGCGGCATCAACGTAACCCGGGCGACAATGTCGTAGCCGTCCAGTTTCAACTCCTCGTTGCCGGGGCGGGCACAGCCTTCGATGGTGGACTGGTAGTAAGCAATCCGCAGAAAGGGCTCCGGCTCGTTGGGAATCAGATTGGCCCAAACCACAGGGACCGGCGCCTCCACCCAAGTCCGCCAGTCCTCGTTGCCCTCAACCTGGTCGGGCGGAGGTTGCACCAACACCAGGAGCATATCCACCTTGTCGGTATTGCCGTGGGTTATCACCTCGTATGCCGTATCGTTGGTGAACGCAAGGCGGCCGGCGGATTCGACGATTCTGGCTTGGATGGAGTATGTGTTCCGGGAGTCAATGTCTTCACGGTTATATCTGACCTTGAAATTGACGGGAACTTGGCCCGGGTCGGATATGGTCTGGCGAGCTATCAGCGGAGCGGAGGCGTCGGCGTAGGACACGTCCCGCAGCTCCACTACGAGGGTGGCGCCTTCGGTAAGGGCTATCCGTTCCCTATAGGTGACGGAGCCGCTTACCGATGCGTTGGGGTCCTTACCTGAGGTCACTTCCAGTTTCGAGTAGGACGGTCCCGCATCTCCCCCGCAAGCGGCAAACGCCAGCAGCAGGACGGAAACTCCTATAGCCGAAGGGAGGCCGGTTTTTATGTAGGTCTTCATACGGGCAACCTCTGTGACTGGGATACGATTCGGTTGCATATTGCAACGACAATTATATAGACGGAGCCCGGCCCGCATTTGTTCCGGCCCTCGCCGCCCCCCTCTTCCCCCAGTCGAGCGGGAACCAGAGTGGCACGCTCTAAGTGTCCTACCGCTCCAACATCATGTACAATGCTTCCAACCATCCAACCGAGGTCTATACGACTACGGTTTCCGGCCAGAGTTGGACCAGGAAACCCCACAGAAGTCCTCCGCCAACCTGGGCGCAGCTCGAAAACCATATGCACAAAGAGGGAGGCTGACATGGCCCGAACACCCACAGTAACCAGAGAATCCGTACCCGAACGTGAACGGGAGGCTTTCGACGCATTCGTAGCGAACCGGGGCGAAATACCGACCACGGGGCCCGGCTCCGTCATCCTCAACGCACCGGAAGTCGCCCAACGCGCCCTTGGCCTGGCCCAATACCTGCGCACCGACACCTCGCTTAACCCCCGCATCCGGGAGCTTGCGATGCTGTTGGCCGCCCGGGAAAACGATTGCCAGTTCATCTGGAACGCCCACGCCCCAGCGGCGCGGCGGGAGGGTCTGCGCGACGAGATCGTAGACGCCCTGCGCGACAAACAGGACCTGCAGGGCTTGGCCGACGACGAGGCCGCCGTAGTGAACTATGGCCGCGAATTCTTCCGCACCCACCGCGTCAGCCAGGAGGCTTTCGACGCAGTGGTTGCCCACTTCGGCGCCAACGGCACGACGGAGCTCACCACCCTGATGGGCTGCTACGCCATGCTGGCCTTCAACGTCAACGCCTTCGGTGTGGAGCTCCCTGAGGGGCATGCCGAAAAAGCCCTGCCTATTTAGGGGCTGCTTATTGGCTGTGGGGATTGGTGGTAGGAGTCGGGGGTACGAGTGTCGTGTTTGAATCAGACCGGTAGCATGGTCGACTTGACTTCGATGATGGCTATGTAACTCATGGCGTGACCTCGTACTCTACCTGTGCGACCTTGTCCTCGTCTGCGTATACATACACCACATAACGTCCTGGCGCCCACCGTTGCGATGGCGAAGGACCCACTGAAAACCGACTAGTACCGCCTATGTACCGAGGTTCTGCTGCCAGGGTATAGGTTCGTCGACGAAAATCGAACCCATCCTCGTAATGCTCTACTATGTCTAAGTGTACATCTCGGGAGCCGCCCAACAGACTGTACGAGTACTCCAATGTGAGATACACCCAGTCGGTGGCATCCCGGGCGGAAAAGACGGTTACAGCAGGTCCGTTTTCCCCGATTGTGACATACGACTGGTCAATGCGTCCCCTGATGGCGGGTAGAGCAGGGTCTGCCGGGGCAGTATCACGATACGAGAGGTCGTAAGACTCTGCACTGTCATACCAACGGTCAACGATGGCTTTCCCCGGTTCGTATTCCATAAGAAACGCTTCCCTGACGTGCCGGATGCCCACTGAAGTTCCTCGGTAGTCATCGGCATCGTCTTCCACTTCTGATACAAGATAGAGCCTGTGGAACCCTTGTTGGAATTTTTCTTCTCCCAGCGCGCGATAAAGATCTATAAAGATCCGCTCCCCCAGGGAATAATTGCATCCGAATTCAACGTCGCCTCTAGATTTCCCTAGCCTCTCCAACTCCGCGATACTGCGGGCATAGGCGCAGGGACGGTTCGTAACACTTATCAGAGTGCCGGTTCGCTTCCCTTCGATGATTGAGGCCAAAACGTCCGCAGCGCCTTCATCAACCCAGTCAGCATTGCCACTCCAATAGTAGTGGGCTACCTCGTGAGCGATGTTCGAGCCAGCGAATTCTGCTTCGTGACTGCCGTCATCGATGTCGTACGTTGGACGAATGGCGATGTGAGTGCCAAAATTTGTCCCTGCGGAGGAGCCGGCGACGGCGTCTTCGTAAAGCAACCCGATGAAGTTGGTTGGAAGAGGCTCCTCCATGTACTCTTCAGCACTGCGGACAGAGTGCTCCAACAGATCCATCGAGCGAGCTGCCCCGGGCCTAGTTCGGATAATCAAGAGGTCGACGTCACCCGACAACGGCAATGTTATAGTGCGCTGTTCTAAGAGTACGCTATTGGGGGCCAGCAAGACACCGATTAGATCCGGATTCGTTTCTGCGACCCCATTCAGCGTGGCGACTACTGGAGCTAAGTCGTTCGTTATGCCGTCTCGCATGGTAGGGTGGGACATAACACTCGCGAACGACTCCGGCTTGAAAGCCGCGAGTTGCCGTAGTGAGGCCATAGCCGACACGTCGGACGGCTCAACGGTTTCTACGAATGGCATAACGACAATCCGCAACGCAGCCTCCATGTCTTTGTCAGCTATCGAAGCGATGTCTTCCAGTAGAGTGTATTCGGTGCCGTCGATATTATCTCGCACCCAATCCAGTGACACGACCGACACACCGACTTCGGTACCCTCATTCGCTATATATGACAGGTGTTCAATCGCCTTGACTTCCGCAGCCTCAATACCGTTCTTTACCCAGGCTAGCAATACAACAGATGAAGTTACCTCGGTACTGCGCATATTGCTTAGCCAATCAATCCCTTTGGCCTCTATCTCGTTAACGCCGTCCTGCACCCATCCCAAGGCGACAATAGACACACCGACTCCGGCATCCTTGTTCGTGATGTAGGACAGGTGCTCAATCGTCTTGACCTCAACATCGTCAATGCCGTCCTGCACCCAGCTTAGGGCGACGACAGACGAAGCAACCCTGCCATCGGCTATATTGTTCATCCAACTAACCGCACTCGCCTCCAAGTCGTTAATCCCGTCCTGCACCCA
This sequence comes from Dehalococcoidia bacterium, assembly GCA_965224415.1. Taxonomy (GTDB): domain Bacteria; phylum Chloroflexota; class Dehalococcoidia; order Lucifugimonadales; family JAGWBF01; genus DAOUJI01. Next base: position 423,640 of record CBDCZB010000005.1, read on the forward strand.
ACCCAATGACACGACCGCTGATGCGACTTCACGGCTTTCTACCGCGAGATAGAGCAAATCTTGAATCGCTTCATATTCCGTATCATCTATGCCGTCCTGCAGCCAAGCCAGTTTGTTGATCGAGGAGGCCAACTCCGGAGCTTCCTGTTCTAGCCAGGGACCGTTTTTGAAATCGCGTAGGTACGACGAACCATGAGCAGTAGGAATGGACGCCGGAGTGGGAGTATTCATCGCCTGTGTGGCAACAGTGGTCGGGATGAGGGTGTTGCTTGGGAGCGGAGTCCCTGGAGTCGGAGTAAGGACGGGAGCAACGGTATGTGTGGGGCTTGGGAGAACAGCTTTGGGATTCTCTGAGGCTTTTGGCTCGGCGTCCACACATGCGAGCGCGACTATCATCAGGAGAACCGTCAGCCCTCCTACAACAAACCAAGCCTTAGCTCTTGACTGATAGTTCATCGGGAACGTCTTCCAATACTCGTGCCTAACGATTCCTTTCAGGCACGATACTTGTAGGAAGATAGCTAGTTAGATGGTGGAGATAGGGGCAATAATATTTAGCTACAAATAAGCTCGATATTGAGACTACTTACCACACTCCTTACCACAATATCGACGGCTTCAACAGGGAAGCTGCGGTACTCCCCGGAAGGTGAACCTTGTGCCCGGCTGCAAGCCACGACATTTCACGGCGTCTCCTGTTCGAGTCTTCCCTGGTGGGCCTATTTTGACGATAGACAGAACCATCTTCGAGATGTGGCTCGGCAGCTTGTGAGACTTACCAAGGTCTGGATTGTGACAGGACGGGATGGGTCGTGGCAAATGCAGCCCATCACTCTAGCCAGGCGACAACCTCTCCGCTCAGCATCCCGGATCGTTGTAGCGCCAGGTCCGAACACACCCGTCGTGACTGATGAACCAAATGTGCTCGCTTTTGCTTATCAACCTTACGTGGAGTGACCTCCTCTTGAAGGCCATTGCCTAACCTTTCGGAACAGGACAGTCCTACAACACGAGGAGTCTTAAGAGCCACATCCTCCAAGACTTGCACACCCTGCTGGGCAAGGTGCCCACCCCGGCGATATCTGTAATCCCTTATTTCCCTCGCGGGTATCACCGCATGCCACCTTCCCCAACTGTTGGTCTCTTCACAACCGTCTCATATGTCCTGAACGAGTACACACCATTGACTCCATATACCAAGCAGCATATCCTTGAATTGTTTCCAAGAACATCAGGTCAAGGTTTCAGGAGGCAACCGAATATGGCATCAACCAAACGCCTGATCCCGACCGGCGATTGCTGGTGTGGGTGCGGGGCGGAGACGGCAATTGGGGCATTCTTTCTGCCGGGTCATGACAAGGCCGCAGAGTCCGCAGTGATCTCGGTTGAGTACGGCGGCGTCCCAAGGTTCCTGGTGCAACACGGCTACGGACCGGAGGGCAAGAATCCCAAACGTGAGGTGGACCAGTGGCGCTCCAAGGGTAAACCCAGGAGTGCGGCCCGATGACAACCTCGCGACAGAGACGCAGCAACTCCAAATCAGATGCCGGATCAAGCGGCAACAAAACCGTCCCGGACTACAAGTCAGAGCTATGGCGGATGGCCGACGCCCTGCGGGGCAGCATGGACGCCGCTGAGTACAAGCACGTCGTTCTCGGTCTGATCTTCCTCAAGTACATCTCCGATGCCTTCGAAGAGGCCCACGCAAAGCTGGAGGCCGAACGTGACGAAGGCGCCGATCCCGAAGACCCCGACGAGTACCGCGCCCAAAGCATCTTCTGGGTGCCGCCCGAGGCTCGCTGGCAGTATCTGAAGAACCAGACCCGCCAGCCTACCATTGGCCGATTAGTGGACGACGCCATGACCGCCATCGAGCGAGACAATCCTGCGCTCAAAGACGTGCTGCCCAAGGACTATGCCCGCCCTGCGTTGGACAAGACTCGCCTAGGCCAAGTGCTTGACCTGGTGAGCAACATCAAGGTGGGCGGGTCCGAGGCCCGCGCCACGGACGTGCTGGGCACTGTCTACGAGTACTTCCTGGAACAGTTCGCACTGGACGAGGGCAAGAAGGGCGGCGAATTCTATACGCCGCGCAGTGTGGTGCAGCTCCTGGTGGGAATGCTGGAGCCTTACCAAGGCCGGGTCTACGACCCCTGCTGCGGCTCCGCAGGCATGTTTGTGCAGTCGGTGGAGTTCATCCGCGCCCATGCCAGCGGCAACGGAAATGGCGGCCAAGCCAAGGCCGATATCTCAATCTACGGACAAGAGTCCAACTACACCACGTGGCGACTGGCAAGGATGAACCTGGCAGTACGGGGGATCGAAGGGCAGATAGCCCACGGTGACACCTTCCACAACGACCGTCATCCCGATCTACGTGCCGATTACATCCTGGCCAATCCGCACTTTAACGACTCCGACTGGGGCGGCGAACAACTGCGAGACGACAAGCGGTGGGAGTTCGGCGTCCCGCCGGCGGGCAACGCCAACTTCGCCTGGGTGCAACACTTCTTGCACCACCTGGCGCCTCGCGGCACGGCCGGTTTCGTTCTGGCCAACGGCTCCATGTCGTCGAACCAGTCCGGCGAAGGCGAAATCCGCAAGAATATCATCGAAGCCAACCTGCTGGACTGCATCGTCGCCCTGCCGGGACAGCTGTTCCGCTCCACTCAGATACCCGCCTGTCTCTGGTTCCTGTCCCGGGGACGCCGCAACGGGGAACATCGGGACCGGAGGGGCGACACGCTGTTCATCGACGCCCGCATGCTGGGCCACATGGCGGACCGGACCCATCGGGACCTTTCATCGGAGGACATCACTCGCGTTGCAGACTCCTACCATTCCTGGCGGGGCGAAGACGGGTCCGGTGACTACGCAGACGTTTCCGGATTCTGCAAGAGCGCGACCCTCGAAGAGATTCGCAGGCACGGCCATGTCCTTACCCCTGGCCGTTACGTTGGAGCGGAACCCCAAGAGGATGACGGAGAACCCTTCGAGGAGAAGATGTCCCGCCTCACCGCTCAATGGCGAGAGCAACAGGCCGAGGCGCAGCGGCTGGACGCAGCCATCGCCGAGAACCTGAAGAGCCTGGGATTTCTTGCGGGTCAGGAGGACGCACGATGATTCCGGTCGTTGCGGAACGCGCCGGTGAGCTGGAACGGCTCTGCCTTCGTTACAATGTCTCGCGCCTTGGTCTGTTCGGCTCGGCCGCAACCGGAGGATACCGACCGGAGGAGAGCGACCTGGATTTCGTGGTTGAGTTTCAGCCAGCGGCTTTCGAAGCCTATGCCGACGCCTACTTTGGGCTGTTGGAGTCCCTGGAGCGGCTTTTTGGAACCCCTGTGGACCTGGTGGTGGGGTCCGCCATCAGGAATCCTTACTTCAGGCAGGCGGTGGAGGAGACGAGGACGCCCATATATGAGGCTTGAAACCAGGAAATACCTGTACGACATTCAGCGCGCCGCCGCATTGGTGAGAGAATTTGCAAGCGGCAAGACGTTTGCGGACTATGAAAGTGACGCCATGCTGCGTGCCGCAGTGGAGCGCGAGTTCGAAATCATCGGCGAGGCAATGACACAACTTGCCAGAATTGATGAAGCGGTGGCGGTCCAGATCAGCAACCATGAACGCGTAATAGCCTTCCGCAACCTTTTGATTCATGGATACGCAGACGTGGATGACCGGCTAGTGTGGGATGTGGTTGAGACCAACCTCCCAACCCTCATCCACGAAGTCGAACTCCTCTTGGGGAGCCCTGGGAATGACCGGCTCGATTGACCTAAACCCCAACCACCTGGCTACTATCCTGCGCATCCTGGCCGAGCACGTGCCGGAATGCGAGGTGCGGGCCTTCGGTTCCCGCGCGACGTGGACAGCCAGGGACTACTCCGACTTGGACCTGGCCGTCATCGGTGACGATCCGCTGGACTGGAGGACCCTCGCGCGCCTGAAGGAAGCCATCGAGGAGTCTAGCTTACCCATGCGGGTGGACGTGCTCGACTGGCACGCCACGTCCGAGAGCTTCCGCAAGGTGATCGAGCAGGACTACGTGGTCGTGCAGCAGGGCGCAGGGGGAAAGACAGTGGAGGAGTGGGAAGAATACGAATTCGCAGACTGAGGTGGACCCGGTTAGTTGGACAGAATTAAGGCAGAGTTAAGTGAGGGTCCCGCTGCTCCTGGATATGATCCCAACACCGATCCGTCTGAACACCTCCTATCCTTTGACTCTTCCTCCCGAACTGTCTGATCCCCGTGGAACACCTCGGCCGGGGTCCGGTAGACCAGGGCTTGATGGGGCCTCAGGTTATTGTAGAACCGGAAGTAGGCTCCCAGTTCCCGTCGGGCCTCGACGGCGTTGACGTAGGCTTTCAGGTAGACCTCCTCGTACTTCACCGTCCGCCACAACCGCTCCACGAAGATGTTGTCAGCGTACCGCCCCTTCCCGTCCATGCTGATCTTCACTCCGCGGTCCTGAAGGGCCTGGGTGAACCCCCGGCTGCTGAACTGACTGCCTTGGTCGGTGTTGAACACCTCGGGCCTGCCCTGGGCCAGCGCCTCAGTCAGGGCCTCGGCACAAAAGCCGGCTTCCAGAGTGTTGGACAATCGCCAGGCCACCACGTAACGGCTGTGCCAGTCCATGACGACCACCAGGTAGAGAAAGCCACGGGCCATGGGCAGATAGGTGATGTCGGCGGCCCACGCCTGGTTGGGACGGGTGACCTTGATCTTTTCCAACAGATAGTGATAGACCCTGTGCTCTGGCGCAGGTCGGCTGGCTGCGGGGACGCCTGTAGATCGCCCGCAGCCCCATGACTCTCATCAGCCGCTGCGCCCGCTTCCGGCTTACCGGTATCCCCTGCCGGTCCAGCCGGCCTTCATCCGCCTCGACCCGTAGAAAAGGGGTCTCCAGGCGCTGCCGGTCCATGGCCTGCATCAGGGCCAAGTCCTCTTCCGAGGTTCCTCTGGACCGGTAGTAGAGGCTGGAACGGCTCACCCCCAGCAGGGCGCACTGCCGCACTATCGGCAACTTCGGGTGTTCCCGGTCCACCATCTTACGCCGCCGGCTCGGACTCATGGACCGGATCTCTCCGCCAAGAAATCCCGCTCCACCTTCAGCTGGCCGATCTCCTGGTACAACCGGGCGACCAGGGCGACGTCGTTCCTGCCCTTCTGTTCCTTACCGTTGCCGAAGACCCCGGAGGCGCCCTCCACAAGGGCTTTCTTCCAAGCTTGAATCTGGCCGGGGTGGACTTCGTACCGAGCGGCGGGTTGGGCTATCGTCTCCTCGCCCTTCGCCGCCTCAAGCGCCGCCTTGGCCTTGAAAGCCGGGCTGTGCTTTCTGCGTCCTTTCGACATTTCCCGCTCCTTCCCAACAAATGCCGCTGCCCTTAGTTTAGGAGCAGGACTCTCACTTAGCTACTTGTCCGATTTTCCGGGTCCACCTCACCCCGTCCTCGTCCGCCGTGAAGTTGCCGGCCCTATCTCAGCCATCGGGGACATGCCTCTCCGAGTTGAGGCCGGTCTGCACCAGCCTTGGGTCAGACGGCCCCGCCGAACTTCGCCTTGGTCATGGAGAAGGCGGTTTCCACGTTCGACCGCTTATGACAGCGCGCCGGGAACTCCGCGTGGTTGAAGTTGTTGGAGCGGTGCGCCCGGTCCCACAGGGCGTGGCTCTTCTGCTTGGGGTCGAAGCGAAGGCGGAGCGTAGAGATGCAGACGAGGCCGTCAAAGAAGCGATCGACGATCACGCCGAGCCGACCGGCTGCTGCCCTGGCTCCGCGGTCCGCCGACATGGAAGCCCTCCCCCAAGCCCCGGAATCCCTGCCCCATGTCCTGCACGAGTCGCCCCGCGTCCAAATGAAGGTCACCCACTCTCTAATAATAGACTCCAGCGCGACGGCTCTCTCTCTCACCTTATCCTCTCACACAGTCTTTGTGGTTGGTACCGTGAGTCTCGGGCCGCGTCGCCTGGCCGGGGGAGCCTCGAAGGCGGAGCGTAGAGACGCAGACGAGGCCGTCAAAGAAGCTATCGACGATCATGCGGAGCCTACCGGCTGCTGCCCTGGCCCCGCGGTCCGCCGACGTGGAAGCCCTCCCCCAGGCCTCGGAATCCCTGCCCCATGTCCTGGCCGAGTCGCCCCGCGTCCAAATGAAGGTCACCCACTCTTTAATAATAGACTCCAGCGCGACGGCTCTCTCTCTCTCACCTTTTCCTCTCTCACAGTCTTTGTGGTTGGTCCCGTGAGTCTCGGGCCGCGTCGCCTGGCCGCCGGCGCCTCGACGGCGGAGCGTAGAGACGCAGACGAGGCCGTCAAAGAAGCAATCGACGATCATGCGGAGCCGACCGGCTGCTGCCCTGGCCCCGCGGTCCGCCGACGTGGAAGCCCTCCCCCAGGCCCCGGAATCCCTGCCCCATGTCCTGGCCGAGTCGCCCCGCGTCCAAATGAAGGTCACCCACTCTCTAATAATAGACTCCAGCGCGACTGCTTTCTCACTCACTCTCACTTTTCTCTCTCTCACAGTCTTTGTGGTTGGTACCGTGAGTCTCGGGCCGCGTCGCCAGGCCGCCGGCGCCTCGAAGGCGGAGCGTAGAGACGCAGACGAGGCCGTCAAAGAAGCAATCGACGATCATGCGGAGCCGACCGGCTGCTGCCCTGGCCCCGCGGTCCGCCGACGTGGAAGCCCTCCCCCAGGCCCCCGAATCCCTGCCCCATGTCCTGCACGAGTCGCCCCGCGTCCAAATGAAGGTCACCCACTCTCTAATAATAGACTCCAGCGCGACGGCTCTCTCTCACCTTTTCCTCTCTCACAGTCTTTGTGGTTGGTCCCGTGAGTCTCGGGCCGCGTCGCCAGGCCGCCGGCGCCTCGACGCGGGCGCACTTAAATTGCTGACAACTGCCGCTTATCAACAGTCGATATACATACAACGTAGGCGTGTCAACTATACGTGATAAGTTATCATAATCGTAACTTATCAAGCATAGCTAGATATATTCTTACTATATATACGATATAAATTATCGGGATATGATTATAATACTTGACTTACCGCATGGAATGCTCTAATCTGTTTTCAACCGGCCAAACCGGCGCCAGAACGAGCGGTTGGCCGAAGACGCCAACCGTCACGTTCGAGGTCGAACACCCGCAACCGCCGCGAAGGCAGCGACTTGAAAAACGGCAGGAACCGAGGAAAACCAAAGAGCAGGGGACGGACCGTGGTGCGGCTCAACACGGCGGGCCTCTGGGAGCGGCTCACGACGCCGAACCGCTCCCGGAACCGCCTCGCCAGGGAGATAGAGGTCAGCCCCGGATGCATCGCAACGCCGGTCAAAGCGAGGCGCACGCCCTCCGGCCTCACCCGCCGCCGGACGCGGAAGTCCCTTGGGGAGGACGACTCCGACGGCCTTTTCAGATTGGAGGATAGACATGAACAACCCTGACGGCTTGTCCCGCACCAACGGGCGCATCCACAACACCGACGGAAAAAAGAGGAGGGGACGCCGTCTCCCGAGCCGGGCGCGCTGCCGGAGGACTGCGCCGAGCGCTTCAAGGAGGCCGGCGGCCTCAGCCGGCTTGGCCTCGCAAGGGCTCTCGGCGTCGAGCCCGGCGGGGAAGTCAGGCGCTCCATCGTATGGTTCGTTGGCCGTACGCTCGGAGGCTTGCGCATTCTCATGGACGAGGGGGTTCAGACGACCCTCCGGGAGGACAAGCGCCGGATCCGAACCACAGCGCCGGCGACCCATTCTGCAGATCGGACCCAATGGATCAAGGAGCATGAGAATGAACGACAGACTTCTGCGTCGTCAAGAGGTTGAGGAACTTACCGGATTGAGCCGCGTCTCGATCTACAGGTGGATGGACAGCGGGGAATTCCCTCGGTGCGTCAGGGTCGGCTCCAAGGCGGTCAGGTGGAAGGAAAGCGACATCACCGCTTGGATACAGTCCTGGCCGCCGGCTGCGAGTTAGCGCGGCTCATCCACTGACGGGTGCGAACCGCTTAGTTGTTATGGGGCGCGACCGGGGCGTGAGGTAGTCCGCCCACTGCTGCATGAGCTTGCGGCGGCGGTCGAACAGGTCGGAGCGTGCGTACGCTTGCTCGACGCTCCCGCCCAGCTGATGCGCCAGAGCCGCCTCCGGGATCGCCCAGGCCGCATCCGTCCGTTCCATGGCCCAGGTCCTGAAGGACGATCTGAACCCGTGCACCGTCGTCCGGTCCGCAAGGCCCGTGGAACGGAGCGTCTTCGTCAGGGTCATGTCGCTCAGCGTCCGGCCAGGTTTCAGCGGGGACGGGAAGCATAGCCCAGAACCGTCTTCAAGTTGACGCGCCAGCTTCAACACTTCCAGGGCCCGGTCGCTCAGGGGAACCCGGTGCTCCATCCCCGCCTTCATGCGTGAGGCGGGGATCGTCCATGTCGCGCGCTTAAGGTCGATCTCGCTCCACGCTGCCCCCCTGGCCTCTCCGGACCGCGCCGCCGTGAAAACCAGGAACGTCAGACAACGCTTCGCAGCAAGCGACGCCCGGGACGCATCGACGGTCTTGAGAGCCGAGCCCGCCTCGTGGTGGGGAAGCGCCGGGAGATGCGCTTTGATCTTGGGCATCGGCGGCAAGGCCCCGTCTATGGCTTCCCCCGCCGGATTGGCCTCAATCAATTCATTCGCCATGGCCCACCTGAATATCGTGCGCATCCTTTGCCGCACGCGCCGGGCGGTCTCGGGGCGCGTCGTCCATATGGGCGTGAGGACCTTCAACACATCGGCGCGGCCTATCGCGTCGATGGGCTTGTCTCCGATCTTGGGGAAGGCGTGTCGTTCGAGGGTCTGAATCCACGCTAGAGTGTGGCGTCCGTTGCGCCAACGAGGTTTGTTGACTTCGTGGACGGCATGGGCGGCCTCGCTGAAAGTGGGCGTCGCGGGCCTGCGCTTGTCCGCCGCCGGGTCCCTGCCGTCGCCGATCGCCTCACGGTTGTCGGACGCGCGCTTCCTCGCCTGGGCCAGCGACACAGCCGGATACCCGCCCAGGCCGATGTCGCGCCGCCGGCCGCCGGCCGCCGACGGTGATCCGCAGCACCCAGCTCTTGCCGCCCGTCTTGCTTATGAACAGGTGCAGGCCGTCGCCGTCCGAGTAGCGGCCAGGGTCCTTGAGCGCCTTCACCCTTGTCGCCGACAGCTTCACGTTGTGCCGCCTCCTCAATCTCTTACCACAGAAATTACCACATATAAAGCGAGACAACAAGGGATTGAGGGAGATTCGAATGGAGGCCTCAGGGACACGATTCCAGGGTTGGCGACGCCTGGTGCAGCTACGAATCGGAGCATTGCTGAGACCTGAAGAGGCGGGCAGGGAATGGGCGAGAATTGATTGGTTTGGTGGAGATAGGGGGACTCGAACCCCCAACCTCGGCATTGCGAACGCCGCGCTCTCCCAGTTGAGCTATATCCCCAAGTAACGCCTGAGTTCGGGAGGTTCCGACTTCAGGGTCCAGAATGAAATGCTATAGCGCCCATCGGAAGGGTGTCAAGCAAAGGCGCCACTGACGCGCCGGTCTCAGCCGCTGAGAAGCCTGCCCTCGCACCCGGCCAGAGCCGCCTCCAACAGGGGGATGTTGGCGTCGTCGGTGAGGCCCGTGTTGATGGGCGTCACCGAAATCATGTTGTTGAGGACCGCCCACAGGTCCGTGCCTTCTTCCTGCTCCCGTTCCTTGAACACAGGCACATCCCGGTTGATGCGGTAGGTCATGCTGCGGATGTCCTCATCCTCCTTCACCGACTCACCATAGCTGCGCCGCCCCAGCCTCGTCACCCTGATTCCCTTCAGGTTCTCGACCGGCTCGTTGGGCAGGTTCACGTTGACCAGCGTCGGAGGCAGACTCGCTCCGTTCTTCAGTCCCTCGACCACGACGTCCAGGAAGGCCGCGGCAACGTCGTAGCGGGTGTCCCTGAGGGCGCCCACCGATATGGCGATGGACGGGCATCCTCGGACGTATCCCTGAAGCGCTGCGCCCACCGTGCCAGATATAAGCACATCCTCGCCCAGGTTGGAACCCTGGTTTATCCCCGACACCACCAGGTCGACAGGCCCGGCCAGCTGCTCCAGTGCCAGGACGGCGGCGTCCGCCGGGGTGCCCTCGATAGAGTACGCCTCAATTTCGTGGGGCCCCTTTTCCACCAGCGGGTCGACCTGAAAGACCCGCAGGGGCCTCCGCAGGGTAAGGGATGCTCCGACTCCGCTGTGGTCCCGGTCTGGAGCCGCCACGCACACATCGCCGTGGAGCTTCAAGGCGTCCACAGCCGCCCAAAGCCCCGGGGCCCTGAATCCATCGTCGTTAGTGACCAGTATCTTCAACTCTCTCACCTGACCCTATATCACACGTTCAGCTCGCCATCGAAACCGTACCCTGAGTTGCTTTTTGCCTTGCGCTCTTCACTAGGCTCCCGACTTCTGTCGACGCTAGCCAAGTAGAAGTGATATTCCCGCATAGGGGCAAATGTAACTTATTGGCCTAAAAGTTACAAATTGGCCGAACAAATGTAACCTGCGTTGCTTTTTTGACGGTCTGGTAGACGGACGTTCTGCGTATACTGCAGATGGTGGCCGGAGAAGCTCCGGAGAGGCAAGGAGGGGACTGTTGGTGGCAACGGGTGGGTTCGAACCACCGACCTAGCGCTTATGAAGCGCCCGCTCTGCCCCTGAGCTACGTTGCCACAACCCGGGCTTTTGTAAGAAGGGCTGCCGACGTGACGCCAGCAGTCCCCGGATTTCCAATGTAACCATACAGCCTTACGCCTGTCAACGCGCACGACACCCCTCTGCTGGACACCCTGCCGCCGCCGTTTTATAGTCTCCTGAACAGGCGCTTTGAGGAGGCTTGCTCTATGGCCCTTTCGGAGAAGGTGGCACGGTTCGTTGAAGAGGGCGGGTGGATCAGGAAGATGTTCGAGGCGGGCATCTCCCTGAAGCAGCAGTACGGTGACGACAAGGTGTTCGACCTCTCCCTGGGCAACCCCGTAGTGGAGCCGCCCGCCGAGTTCAGGGCGGAGCTCCAACGCCTGGCCGCCAGCGAAACGCCGGGCATGCACCGCTACATGCCCAACGCGGGCTACGCCGACACCCGGGAGGCCGTGGCCGCAGGGATACGGGAGGAGGCAGGGGTGGACATGACCGGCGCCGAAATCGTCATGACCGCAGGCGCCGCCGCCGGACTCAACGTAGCCCTCAAGACCATCCTGAATCCCGGGGACGAGGTTATCATCTTCGCCCCTTATTTCGTGGAGTACGTCTACTACACAGACAACCACGGCGGAGTGCCCGTCACAGCTCCCACCGACGCTGCGTTTCAGCCGGACCTGGCGGCACTGGAGGGCCTCATAACGCCCAAAACCAGGGCCGTGCTAATCAACTCACCGAACAACCCGTCGGGAGCAGTGTACGGGTCCGACACGCTCGCAGAACTGGGAGACCTTCTGCGCGTGAAGAGCGCTCAGTTCGACTCGGAGATATTCCTGATTAGCGACGAGCCCTACCGTCGCATCATCTTCGACGGCCTTTCATACCCCCACGTCTATCCCCACTACGAGACATCGATGGTGGTCCACTCCCACGCCAAGGACCTAGCCCTCCCCGGCGAGCGCATCGGGTACATTGCGGTGAATCCGGCCTACGAGGGGAAATCAGACTTGGCCGACGGCCTGACCTTCTGCAACCGCATCCTGGGCATAGTCAACGCACCCGCCCTCATGCAGCATGTGGTGAAGGTGCTGCAAGGCGTCACCGTGGACGTGTCGGACTACCAGCGAAAGCGGGACTTCATCCACGGCGCTTTGACGGACTTGGGGTACGACTGCTTCAGGCCCCAGGGAGCTTTCTACCTGTTCCCAAAGGCTCCCGGAGAGGACGACCTGGCCTTCGTGGATGAACTGCAGCGCTACAACGTGCTGGTGGTCCCAGGACGGGGCTTCGGGCAACCGGGCCACTTCCGGGTGTCCTACTGCCTAGAGGATCGGGTTCTGGAAGGCTCTCTGGAAGGGTTCGCTACAGCGGCAAGGCGGTTCGGGCTATAGAAGTTTGGATGGCGGTGATTCCTGCTGTGGCCGTCTCTGATGGTCACTCTGCGCTATCATTCACCAAGCCCGTGATGTCCTTCCAGCCGTATGACAGTTCCGCGACGTTTACACAACCAATCTCTACAGTCCTCTGGCCAACCTCCTGACCTCCCAACGACTCGTAGAACCGACAGGCGGAGCGATTTTCCTCGAAGGTCCACACCAACATTGAGTCTACCCCGCTGTCTAGGAGGCACCGAGCTACGGCTGAAACAAGGCGCCGACCCACACCCTTACGCTGATGCTCTTCGAGCAGGTACACGGCATAGAGTTCACCCTCGTAAGTCAGGCCACCTACGCTTTCCAGTCCGCCTCGAGCGAAGCCTACGACCTGACCTCCCGCAGTCTCGGCAACGAAGGTGCATGCAGCGGTCTGGGCAGTCGCCAGAATGTGGGCCCACCATGACTCCCTCGATTGATACGCGAGGTCAGCCAGGTAAGGGGCCGGAACAATGCCAACATATGTGGTCCGCCACGCATCGACATGAACCCTTGCTATAGAACTGGCGTCCGCTGGATTAGCCGCTCTTATACGAATGGTCATGACTTGCTCAATGAGTCACGATGAGCTGGCGTTACAACCCCCGCAGTTCCAGCGTCTCTACTTGGCCCGTTTCCAGGCTGGCGACTCGGATGGCGTGGTTGTTGGTGTCGGCCACGTAGAGCTTCCCTCCAGCCGCGCTGACGCCCGAAGGCTCATGGAAGCGGGCCTCGAACGCGGGCCCGTCCACGTGGCCATGTTCGCCGCTTCCAAGGAACGTGAGCACGCTTCTCGTGCCCGGGTAGACCCGCTTTATCTTGTTGTTGTAGGTGTCGGCTATGTACAGGACTCCGTCATGCCAGTCGACGCCCTGGACGTGCTGAAGCCGGACCTGCTCGCCGATTCCGTCCACGTCGCCCCACACGAACAGGTCCTCGCCTACGATAGTCCCCACGCGTCCCGACGGGTCCAGGTCCGCGTACCTCACCGCGCTGGCCTCGCTGTCGGCGAAGTAGAGCCGCTGCCCGTCCGAGGTGATGCCCGTAGGCTGGTCCAGCGAGGCCGACAACAGAGGACCGTCGATGGGAGCCTCACGGCCATTGCCTGCGTATACTCCCACCTGTCCCGATTCCAAGTGGAGCGCCCAGAGCTGATGTGTCCCCGCCATCGCTATATGGACGACTCCGTTGTGGAGGGCCACGTCCCAGGGTGAACTCAGGGCCGTCTGAAGGGCGGGCCCACCCCCGGAACGCCCCTGCGCCTGCTCACCGGTCCCGGCAACCGTCTCGACGGTCCCGGCGTCCAGGTCAACCTTCCGTATGGAATGGTTCTCGGTGTCGGCTACGTAGAGAGCGTTCCCGTCTTCTGACAGGGCCATCCCCTGGGGGTGATCGAACTGCGCAGAGCCAAAGTCCCCGTCGGCCAAGCCCTGTTGGCCGCTTCCGATGACATGGACCATCTGGCCGTCCATGTCAGCAGCCACTATCCGGTTGTTGTTGGAGTCAGCGATAAACAGTCGTCCGGAAGCCTCGTCGGCCAGTATCTTGCCCGGGAAGGAGAGACCGGGAGACTCTTGGACTTCCCGTTGGAAGTCCAAGCGAGCGGTCCGGTCCAGCATCCCCTTCTCGTCGAACTCCTGGACCATCCGCCCAAGCACCACGTCGAACTGCTCGAAGCTGATCTCTCCCTCATGCTTTCCGATGACCTTGCCCTGGGGGTCCACAAACATCAGCGTGGGCCACGCGCGGCAGCCGTACTCCCGCCAGATGCTGAAGTCCCCGTCATTCACAACCGGGTGCTGCAACTCGAACCTGAGCACCGCCTTCCTCAGGTTGTTCGTGTCCCGCTCGGAGGTGAACTTGGCCGAGTGGACTCCCACCACGACTAGCTCAGCCGCGTATTTCTGCTCCAGTTTCCGCAACTGCGGAAATACGTGCATGCAGTTGACTCAACAGGACGTCCAGAAGTCCAGGATCACGATTTTCCCCCGCAAGTCTTTCATGCTGATGGGTCTGCCTGTGTTGAGCCAGTCCTTGCCTGACGGGAACTCGGGAGCGTTGACGTTGCCGAGGAAAGAGCGTGTGACCACTTTGGACCCCCTTTCTGTATGCGCCCGCCCATTATACACCGGCGCCGCGGCACGCAGTCAGCGACAACGGCATTCAACCCGATGCGATGGACGAGCCGGTTGACGGGTCCCGCTTAACGGGCCGCCGCACAAACAGCAAACACACCGCTGCCGCTCCCATGAATATGACAGCCAGCGTCAACGGAAAGTCGTAGGTGTCGTGGCGTTCTCCCCACCAGCCCACGAACCAGGGGGCCAGTATCATCATCCAGGAAGAGGAGAAGGTGATCATTCCCCTCAACGCCGCAAACCTGGTGCGCCCGTAGATGTCTCCCACAGTGGCCCAAAGCAGGAAACCGGAGGCGTCGCCTATTCCGGCCAATATCAGGTATAGGTATATCCCCCACGCAGACCCGTTCCAGTCCCCGGTTAGCAGAAACAAGGTCGCCAGGCCCTCCAGAGCCAGACATCCCGACACGACCAGGCTCCTTGGGACCTTGTCGGAAACCCAGCCAACCGGTATGCGGGATACTATGTTAACGACAAACAGAATTACGAGCAGGAACCCAAAGGCGCTCTCTCCCACTCCCTTGGTAAACATGATGGGCTGGAGGTTGATCAAAATTCCCAGGGCTCCGGCACGGCGAAATATCTGGCCGAGGACTATCATCCAAAACGCCGAGGTCCTGACGGCCTCGTTGACAGTGAAGTCCACGCTGCCCCTGCTCGGACTGCGGGGCCCCGCGCCGGGCACCGCAACGTGCGCCCTGGGCCTGTCCCCGTCGGGACGGAGACCGACGTTTTCCGGGGCGCTGTGCAGCCACAGCCCCAGCGGGGCCATGAGGACCACGTAGCCCAGCCCTATGATCAACGATACCTGCTCCCAGCTGAACTTGATGATCATGACATTGACCAGCGGGACCAGCGCGGCGGCCCCTACGGCAGCGATGGTTGCGAATATCGCGAGAGCCAGACCACGGTGCCTTATGAACCACATGTTGATCATGTTGAACAAGCCGTGCTGGACTGAAATGGCGTTGGGGGCGGCTATGACGCCCAGGTAGATGAGGGCGAAACCCAGGTAGTTGTCGACCCTGGAGAAGGCCAGATACCCCACTCCGGCTATCACAAGTCCCAAAATTATGACTGCTTTGGCGCCGAACTTGTCTATCAGCCAGGCGGCAACCGGCCCCAAGACCTCTCCCTGGGCCCTGGCAAGGGAAAATATCAAAGCCGTCTGCTCTTGCCGGAGACGCAGAGATTCCTGAACAGGCACAAAGAAGACGTTGAAGCCTCGGAAGAAGATTCCATTGGCCACAAAGATTACGAGGGAGGAGATTCCGAGCACGAACCAGCCGTAGAAAATACGGCCTCCCGTGATTCGGTCAAACCAAACCCGTGTCTCCAATGTCCGTCTCTTTGTCCTCTGCCGCTTCTTAATTCATAGGATGATAAACCGGAGCACGTATTATCTGGCCTACACGACAAATACTCAACTTACATAAAGAAATGGGGCTTAATCGACGCTGAAATGACAGGAAATAGATGGGGCTGAATGGTATAATTAAATAGGCTTATTTCGTATCTGTTTCCTAGATTTCTCAAGTGTGGGGTGGACTCGGATCGGGGAGTGTAGATGACGTTAGAATATACCGCGAAAGACATTCAGGTCCTGGAAGGTCTGGAGGCTGTCCGGCGGCGACCAGGGATGTACATCGGAAGCACCGACCAGCGTGGCCTGCACCATCTGATTTATGAGATAGTCGACAACAGCGTAGACGAGGCCATGGCCGGCTACTGCACCCGGGTTGACGTGCATATCCTGGAAGACGGTTCGGTGAGGGCCTCAGACAACGGCCGGGGCATTCCGGCGGACATACACCCCACGACGGGCAAGACCGCCATCGAGACGGTCATGACCACCCTCCACGCCGGAGGAAAGTTCGGCGGCGGCGCATACAAGGTGTCCGGCGGCCTCCACGGCGTGGGCGCCTCGGTGGTCAACGGCCTTTCGTCCCACCTCAGAGTGGAGGTGCGCCGTGACGGCTTTCTCTACTACCAGGAGTACCAGGAGGGAGACCCCCAGGGAGACCTGCAAAAAACGCCCCAGGATGAAGACGAGGACCGCGTCACCGGCACGACCATAATCTTCACGCCCGACCCCAAGGTGTTCCCGGAGATCGACTATGACTTCAACATGATCACCGGCCACCTCCGCCAGATCGCATACCTCAACAAAAGCCTGGAAGTCCATCTGACCAGCGACTGGCACAGCCGAGGCGGCGACAACGAACGCACCTACTACTTCGACGGGGGCCTCGCCAGCCTGGCCCGCAGCATGAACCGCACCCGTAAGACCCTCCAGGATGACCCCTTCTACATGCTGAAAACGGTGGATGACACCATCGTAGAAGCCGCGATCCAGTACAACGACGGCTACAACGAGTCGGTTCTCTCCTTCGCCAACTGCATCAACACCGAGGAGGGCGGTACCCACCTCACTGGCTTCCGCACCGCCCTGACGCGGGTCATCAACGACTATGGCCGCAAGCAGAAGCTGCTCAGAGACGACCAGCCAAACCTGGCGGGAGAAGATGTCCGGGAAGGCCTGACCGCAGTTGTCAGCGTTAAGCTCACCGACCCCCAATTCGAAGGACAGACCAAGACCAAGCTAGGCAACGCCGAGGTCAAGGGAATCGTTGAGACCACCATCGGAGAGACTCTTTCCCAATACCTGGAAGAGCACCCCATCGACGCCCGGCGCATCATCGACAACTGCGTCACGGCCCAGAAAGCTCGGGACGCGGCCAAGAAGGCCCGCGAGCTCGTCATCCGCAAAAACGCGCTGGACGGGTCCTCCCTGCCCGGGAAGCTGGCCGACTGCCAGGAACGCAACCCGGAGCTGTCCGAGGTCTACATCGTGGAGGGAGAGTCCGCCGGAGGCTCGGCCAAAATGGGCCGGGACCGCCGTTTCCAGGCCATCCTACCCATCAAGGGCAAGATTCTTAACGTGGAGCGGGTGCTTCATCAGCCGGAGAAGATACTGGGCCACGAGGAGATACGCTCGGTGGTAGCCGCCCTGGGCGCCGGGGAAGGCGAGGAGTTCAACTCCACTAAGCTCCGCTACCACAAGGTCATCATTATGACCGACGCCGACGTGGACGGGTCTCACATACGCACCCTGATGCTCACGCTGTTCTTCAGGCGCATGGAGGAGCTCATCAAAGGCGGCTTCCTGTACATCGCCCAGCCGCCCCTCTACCGAGTCCAGTCTGGGAAAGACGTGTCCTACGCCTACACTGAACCGGGCAAGGACCAGGTCCTGGAGAGGCTCAACGGCAAGAAGAACATCCAGCTGCAACGCTACAAGGGCTTGGGTGAGATGAACCCGGACCAGCTGTGGGAGACCACGATGAACCCGGAGACCCGCAGCCTGTTGCAGGTGACCATCGAGGACGTTACCCAGGTGAGCAACGTGTTCACCACCCTCATGGGCGACGAGGTGGCTCCCAGGAAAGCTTTCATCCAGACCCACGCCCGCTCTGTCAAGGAACTGGACGTTTAGTGTTCTTCCCGTTCGCCCTGAGCAAGTCGAAGGGCAGTTAAACCAAGTCTAAGCCGCTGGCTTCACCTTGCCGTCGGGCGTAGCCTCCAGCAGGGTCCAGTAATCATAACCTCGGCGGCGTATCTCGTTGCTTCCGCCCTCTTGCCTGTCCAGTATCGTGGCCACTTTGACCACTGTGCAACCGGCGGCCTCGGCGGCCTCTATGGCGTTAATCAGAGAGCCTCCCGAGGTGCACGTATCGTCCACGACAGCAACCTTACATCCCTCAGGCAACGGCCCCTCAATGGCCCGGCCCGCGCCGTGGCCCTTAGCCTCTTTCCTGACTATGAAAGCCGGTATGGGAGTACCTTCCACGTGACTGGTCAACGCAATGGCCGTGGCCATGGGGTCAGCGCCTAATGTGGGGCCACCAACCGCCTCGGCTCCAGCCTCTCTAACCACCGGTAGGAAAGCTCGTCCAACCAGGAAGGCGCCCTCCGGGTCAAGGGTCAACAGTCGCCCGTCGAAATAGTAGGGGCTGACCTTCCCTGAAGAAAGTGTGAACTGGCCGTAGGTCAGCGCCCCAAGGCGCACGGCCAACTCAAGCAGGCGTTCAGCCTCAGCCGCCATCACTCTCCTCCGGGAAGTTCGAGTTAAAGGCTAGGGACGGGGTCTGGTACAGACCGCTCTGTTGAATATACTCCCCCACGGCGTCCGGGACGCAGCCCCGCACCGGAAGCCCCTTGGACACCCTTTCCCTCACCTCCGTCGCGCTGATGGCCGTAAGCGGGGCGTTCAGGTATGTTACGCGGGCGCAGCCCCCCGGCCCGTCCCCGCCGGCAAGCGGATCGTACCCCGGCCTTGGGACGGCTACGACGGTGCAAAGTTCCTGAATCCTCTCCGGTCCCTTCCACTGGCCCATCTGCGCCACCGAGTCTGCCCCTACGATCAAGAACAGCTCCCTGGAAGGGTTCTCGCGGAACAGTTCTTCCAGCGTGTCGACCGTGTATGTCGGGCCCTCCCTGTCCATCTCCATGGAGGACACCGAGAAGCGGGGATTGTAGGCCACGGCCAAGGTCGTCATATTGATGCGATGGTGTGTGGGGGAGACACCCACCCCCTCCTTCATCCAGGGCCTTCCGGCAGGCACGAACAACACCTCGTCCAGTTGGCACCTATCCAGTGCCTCTTCCGCCGCCAGAAGATGACCTAAGTGGATCGGGTCGAAGGTGCCGCCCATCAATCCGAGCCGCATCTACTTCCCGAACTCCGCGCCTGCCCCCATCCTAAAGCCATTCCAGCTCGGCCCTGCCGATGTGAACCGCATCTCCCGGCTTGACTCCCATCTCTTCAAGAGCGTCAGCTACGCCCAGGTCCCTCAACTGCTTCCAGACTTGGATCATCACCCGCCAATCACGGAGGTCGGCCATGGGTAGCATCCTCTCAATCTTGGGCGCAGATACATGGTAGACCCTTCCTCGTCGTGTGATGGTGAACGGCGGAGGCTCGTCGGGCGCCTTAGAGACTACTGGACTGATGCGTAGGCCGCTCTTGGGAAGTGCGCTTAAGGTTTCCACCACCTTGAGCATCAGTCCGTCGACGCCCTCTCCTGTCGCAGCCGATACTAGGTGCACGGGGCCCCTTGCAGGCCCGCCCTTGCTCGCTGCGCTCAACGTCTCCTGAAGGACGTCGCCCAACTCCTGTACGTCCGAAATATCCGCCTTGTTGACCACCACAATCTGCGGCTTCGACCCCAGGTCATCATCGAAAGCCTTCAACTCACGGTTTATCTGCTTCAAGTCCCCAGCAGGGTCGTCCGCGCTGCCGTCCACGAGATGGACCAGCAGCCTCGCTCTCTCCGCATGCCTGAGGAAGTCATGTCCCAGCCCATACCCTTCGTGGGCCCCTTCTATCAGCCCCGGCACTTCCATCATGACAAAAGGCTCATACCCAACGCCTAGGTCAACCACTCCCAGAGCTGGCTCCGTCGTGGTGAATGGATACGGCGCCACCTTGGGAGTCGCCCGCGAACACACTGACATGAGCGTAGACTTTCCGGCGTTGGGTTTGCCGACTATCCCCACATCAGCCAGCAGTTTCAACTCCAATAAAAGCTCCGCGCGCGCTCCTTCCATTCCCTTCTCAGCCAGAAGAGGCTCTTGCTGCGTCGAGGTGGCGAATCGAGCGTTGCCGGAGCCGCCGCGGCCTCCACGAGCGACGAGCAGCTCCTCCTCACCTTCCGACACCTCCCCTATAGCGACTCTCTCCCCATCGCCCAGCTTCCAAATCACAGTGCCGATTGGAGCCCTTATGTTCACATCGTCCCCGTTAGCTCCGCGTCTGTTCTGACCTCTGCCGTGGACTCCACGGAACCCCCTCCACCGGGAGTTATACCTCAAGTGAAGCAGGGTGTTTATCGAGTCGTCACCCACAATGTAGACGTTGCCGCCATGACCTCCGTCTCCGCCGTCGGGGCCTCCTCTGGGAACAAACTTCTCACGTCTAAAGCTGACGCATCCGTTGCCGCCTGCTCCGCCTATTACGATTATTTTAGCTAAATCAATCAATCAGGTGTTATGAGAACTTTAATAACAATAATAGTTCAGGTGTGGGTGGAACTAACTGTGCGGGTTAGCGATGAATATATTGGAACTAACCTTGAGGGAAATGGAACTAAGTGAAGATTTGACTTCATGTATTGTACACGGTTCGGGGCGTTAGGAAACAATAAAAGGGAAGAGAGAGTTTGTAGAGACGAGAGGTTTATGGAGAGGTAGTCCCTTATGTTCTTAGGAGGGATTCTTTTATTGCGATGAAGTGGCTCTTGACGATTGGGTCGGTGTCCAGTGAACAGCTCATTTTGTACAACGCCTTGGTTACTGCTGTGTTCGCTCTTCCCCCCATTATTCTTCCAATGTCGGTGTCGTTCATAGAGAGCTCTTCACTCATGAGATACATGGCTATCCATCTGGCTTTGATGAGAGCCTTCTTGCGGCTGGTGCCAATCAGGTCCTCACGTCCGACTGAGAAGCGTAGTCCGACATGCTCGAGGATAGTTTCAGGACCGAGGGCGGTCCGTGTGAAGTCGGGCAACAGGTCTGCGATAGCCTGAGCAACCAGGTCCATGGTGATGGGAGAGTTGTACAACCTGGCCATCGCGACGATTCGATTTAGGCAGCCCTCTAGTTCCCTCACGTTGCGGTACGGATAGTTGGCTGCGTAGTGGAGTACGTGCTCCTCTAAAGAGACGGACATGTCGGTGGCCTTGGTGCGAAGGATGGCTGCGCGGGTCTCCATGTCGGGGACGGAGATGTACGCCGTGAGGCCCCACTCAAACCGGGAGCGGAGCCGGTCTTCCAGGTCCAGGAAGTCCCTCGGCGGCCTGTCCGACGCAAGGACCACCTGGCCCGAGGAGTTGTGGAGGTCGTTGAAGGTGTGAAAGAATGCCTCCTGGGTCTGCTCCTTGCCGGTAAGAAACTGAACGTCGTCCACCAAAAGCATGTCCACGCTCCTGTATTTTGCACGGAAATCTTCGGTGGACCTGGAGCGTATGGCTGTGATGAACTCGCTGGTGAACTGCTCAGCGGTCACGTAGAGGACGCGGTCTCCCCGCTCGATGGAGGTGTGGCCGATGGCCTGCAGCAGATGAGTCTTGCCCAACCCGGCGGGAGAGTGTATGAACAGAGGTTGGAACGCATTCTCCGGGGTCTCCGCAACGGCCTTGGCGGCGGAGTACGGGAGACGATTGGACGACCCCACGACGAAGCGTGGGAAGGTGTAATGTCGGTGAAGTCCCGACCACGAAGACTGGCCCGATCGGCGACCGTTGGCGGCGCCGGATCGGGCAGGCTCCAGCGGTGAGCGGGCGGTGTCCAGGACCGGGGTGGACTTGAATTCCACGTCCAAGGCCCCGTCCACGACCCTCTGCACAGTCTCCCGAATGGTGGGGTACATTCGCCTCTCCAGCCATTCAATGGAGAAGGGAGTGGCCACTCCCACCAGCAAGACTCCCCGTTCGATGGAGAGGCCCCGGGTGTCTCTGAGCCATGTGTCGAAGACGTGCCTGTCCACACGCACTTGCAGCTCGCCAAGTGCGGCTTTCCATCCATTTGAAGCTCTGGTGTCGGTCATAAAAGAGGCCAGTCGTTATGTAAAAAGGATAAGGGCGGTATAGAAAGGGTTGTCAAGGCAGTAATCGTTGAAAACTGTCGCGGGGCCAAAATTGGCGTCGAACATAGTATAATTTTGAGATATGTTCTAATGTTAGTTTAGTACAAATAAGCTGATATTCCGTTTTTCGTAACGCCCCATCTCTGAGTGAAATCACACATGGTATATTGGGAACGTAGCCCGCATTCTGGAATTCGACGATGACGTCCCACGCCGCTTCACGAAACGACATGTCCAGCGTCCGAGCCGTGTTCATGGGGACTCCCGACTTTGCCGTTCCTGGCCTCGAGGTCCTGATGGATATGGGCTGCAAGGTCGTCGCGGTCTACACGCAGCCCGACCGCCCCAAGGGCCGGTCGAAAGCTCCGTCCCCCAGCCCGGTGAAGGTGCGGGCTATGGAGTTGGGACTTGATGTATTCCAGCCGGAATCTCTGCGGGACCCAGCAGCGGCTGCGGAAATGTCGACCCTGGCTCCGGACGTTGTCCTAGTTGCAGCCTACGGAAAGTTCCTCCCCGCCGAGGTCTTGTCGATACCCGCGCACGGCTGCCTCAACATACATCCGTCGTTGCTGCCGCTGTATCGCGGACCGTCTCCCGTCGCCACGGCAATCATCGACGGCCGTACCGAGACCGGCGTTTCGCTGATGTTGCTGGACCAGGGCATGGACACGGGACCCATAGTCTCCGCCGAGGCGGCTCCTATAGGGCCTCGTGACACCGCCGAGGCTCTTACCGTCCGTCTGTTCGAGTTGGGCGCCCGGATGCTCAGGGACTGGCTGCCGGATTGGGTCGAAGGGCGCATAGAAGCGGTTCCCCAAGCGGAAGCCGGAGCCACGACCACAAGGCTGCTCAAGAGAGAGGACGGAAACGCGGACTGGAACTCCACGGCGGTCGAACTGGACCGGAAGCTGCGGGCGTTTACCCCTTGGCCGGGCCTGTACACCCAATGGCGCGGCAAGACCCTCAAAATCATATCCGTTCGGGCCGTGGATTCGGGTATGCAGGGTCCACCCGGCATGGTTACGACTCTGGAGGGTGACGCGGCCCTGGGAGTGGTCACCGGCAACGGGACTCTGGCGCTGGAGGTCCTACAGCTGGAGGGAAGGCGGCCCCAATCTGGGCGGGAGTTTCTAGCCGGCTACCCAGAGTTCCCAGGTTCCCTGCTGCCAAGTTAGGCCTGGGTGTATCGGCTTAGTTGCATCGGCGCGTTTTGCTAGAAAAATTCTACGGGGTAGACGACCTGGATGACGTGGGCTTCCTGGAGTTCTGTCAATGTATTCCCTCCTTCGGAGGTGTCCTGGACTCCGGTCCCCACGAAATAAGCGCACAAGTCGGCCAGCAGGTGGCAATGAGAGAACTGTCCGGAGTACAACACGTTGTCCGCCACCGAGCCGGTGGGCAGGTCGAGGGATGTCCGCACCAGTTCGTCTACAGTCCGGGACCGGGCAGCCATCGAAGACTCGGCGACTATGACGGCCCGCTCTTTGACCTCTATGGGGGCGGCGTCGTGGGGATTCAAGGTCGGCGGCGCCTGCTCGACGTTGATCTCGTCCATGAGCATGTCGAGGCTGTAGACGACCCGGGAAAAAGCGGCGTGCCAAGGCTCGCTCCAGACGTCTCCGGCGGTGAACTTCTCCGAGCTCACGTATGCCGCAATCACCGGAGTCTCCCTGCGTGTCATGATGTTCACCAGGCTTTCGACCATTCTCTCGCGGCGTTCCAAGGGCCAAGACGCGAAGGGGCCGTTCCCAAGGACCAAGTCCGACACGCACAGGCTGTCGGGAACACCTGGGGACCCCAGCATAGCACCAAAGAAGCCGTGGCAAATCACGTCGAACTGGGCTTTGACACTTTGGAGGGACTCTTCGTGCACCATGAGTCCCGTGGTCACGTGCAAAGGGGGATGAGGACTTGCGGGGTCGCCTGGGACGCCGGACTGGCCGACGTAGACCAGGTACACCTAAGCGCTCTCTTCCTCTGGGCTGGCGTCTCCAGCGGTCTGCGCCTCTTCCTGAGACCCTGCTTCGAATGTGGTTCTTCCTGCTTCCACCCGGGCCACCATCTCTTCCGGGTCCGTGAGCAGTGTAACCCCTCTCGGTATGGGCAGTTCCCCGGCGCGGAGGACTGAGTCCGGTTGGTCCAGTACGCCCACGTCCACCAGGATTTCCCTGGGCATGTCCAGAGGCAAGGCTTCCACCGTGACCTGCCGGAGCAGTTGGACCACGGAGCCAAAGGAGGCCCTCGCCCCAGCTGACTCCCCTTCCAGGACTACAGGGGCCTCTGCTGAGATCAGCTCTGTTGCTATCGTTCGGAGAAAATCAACGTGGACCAGGCCGCCTCTCACCGGGTCCCACTGCACCTCTCTTGCGAAAGCGAGGTGCTCACCGGACTCGCCCTCGACGGTAATGGAGATGGGGCTGGTGGCGCCTGCCTGGGCCAACACCTTGACTAAGTCGACGCTGGTGATTTGGAGATTTTTAGGCTCGATCCCTGGCCCGTAGAGGTGCACCGGCGTTAGCCCGGACCTTCTCAGGGCTCGGTTCTTCTTTCCAAAAGATGATCTAGGTTGGAGTTTGAGGGAAATCCTGTCCGGCACGAAAGACTCCTTTGCAGGGTGGGCGGCTGGCACCCACTATAATACCATTCGTGCGCCTGTAAAGGAACGGCTCAGGCATACCGTCGCGGGCAACTGACCGCGTAAGGGATGTCCACTGGCAACCCCTGACTATGTACAAGCAGTCGCTAACAGGGCACTCTGTTTCGGTAGATGGGGCATCCTGGAGACCCGCATCATTTGAAAGCCGCCAGAAGCTGGGTTATTATTAGTCAAGACCGTCTGCGCCCAGGATATCCGTGCGACGTATGGGATAGGAAGGCGCAGCTTAATTGCCGGAGCCGGAAAGAGAGTGGGCCATGACCCAGCAGCCCGTTACACTGACGCCTGACCAGATAAAGCGATACAGCAGGCATATCATTATGGCGCCGGTGGGCAGCGCCGGGCAGCGAAAGCTGCTGGCGTCCAAGGTGTTGATCGTAGGCGCCGGAGGCCTTGGTTCTCCCGTGGCAGTCTATCTGTCCCTGGCGGGCGTGGGGACGTTGGGCATTGTGGACTTCGACACTGTGGACGTGTCGAACCTACAGCGCCAGATACTCCACCAGAACGACGACGTAGGACGCCCCAAGACCCTCTCTGCGAAGGAGACCATCAACGCCTACAACCCAGACACCAACGTTGTCATTCACGACGCCTGGCTCACTTCCGAAAACGCCATGGAAATCATTTCCCAGTATGACCTGGTAGTCAGCGGCGCCGACAACTTCCCGGCCCGGTATCTTATCAACGACGCCTGCTACCTCGCCGGAAAGCCCCTAATCGACGGGAGCATCCTTATATTCGATGGCCAGGCCACCGTGTACCAACCCGGCGCTGGCTGCTACCGTTGCTTGTTCCCCTCTCCTCCGCCCCCGGGCATGGTGCCCAACTGCGCTGAGGCCGGCGTTCTCGGCGCTCTGACCGGTCTGGTGGGGAGCATCCAGGCGGTGGAAACACTCAAGCTGATAATGGGAATCGGTGAGAGCCTCACTTCCAGGCTCCTCCTGATCGACGCCCTGAGCATGGACTTCAGGGAAGTTAAAATCAAACGGAACGCCAACTGCCCGTTGTGCGGCGACAATCCTACAGTGACAGAGCTCATCGACTACGAGGTGTTCTGTGGCGTGGCCCCCCACTCCGAAATAAGCGAGGCGGCCGGAGTCGCCAGCCCAGACTAGCTGACAATGGCTGCAACGCATAAAATCGTCAACGCAAGTACGGTCCTCGACCTCATCGGCAACACCCCCTTGGTGGAGCTCAACAACATGGAGCTCAAACCTGGGGTGCGGGTATTTGCCAAACTGGAGGGACAGAATCCCACCGGCAGTCTGAAGGACCGTATCGCCAAGTACATGATCGACAGGGCCGAGCGAGAGGGCCTCCTCACTCCTGAGAAGAGGATACTGGAGCCCACCAGCGGCAACACCGGGATTTCCCTGGCCTTCGTGGCCAGCCTCAAGGGATACAAGGTCACCGTAGTCATGCCGGAGAACGTGAGCCATGAACGTTCCGAACTGCTCTGGGCCTTCGGCGCCGAAATCATATACTCCGACGGAACGCGAGGCACCAACGGCTCCATAGAGGTGGCCAAGGAGATAATCGAGAAGCAGGGCGACGAGTACGTCATGCTGTACCAATACGGCAACGAGGCCAATCCGGGCGCCCACTATGAGACCACCGGCGCGGAGATAGCCCGCGACCTCCCGGACGTGGACATGTTCGTGGCTGGCCTCGGCACCGGGGGCACCCTGATGGGGACTGGCCGCCGCCTACGAGAGCACAACCCCGACGTCAAGATTGTCGCAGTTGCGCCGGAACCGGGGGACTACATTCAGGCCCTGAGGGACCTGGATGAGGGTTTCATACCGCCGATATTGGATATATCAATGCTGGACTCCAGGATCATGGTGTCCAGCGCTGACTCCTTCCGCATGGCCAAGGAGCTCCTGAGCCGCGAGGGGATATTCGCCGGAATATCCTCAGGCGCCGTGGTATTCGGTGCAATGAAGGCCGCTCAAAGGTTGAAGCAGGGGAACATAGTGTGCCTGCTGGCCGACGGCGGCTGGAAGTACCTTAGCTCTCAGCTGTGGACCACGGACTACGGTGACATGGACGAGGACACCACCGGCAAAATCTGGTGGTGACCCCCCAATCCGGCAGCCCAACAAATTGACCCTACGCTGACGTTAGCGGCTGAAGATGGGGATGGGCAGCTTCCGTATCAGGAACGAGACCACGAACAGAGCCAGACCCACTCCCATCGCCGTCGCAGCTATGGGAATGGTTCCCGAGACCATGCCTGAAGCCATGGACGAGAACACGTCCGAGAAGATGTCAACGATGCTGGTGGGTATATCCGGTTCATCAATGATGATGTTGTTCAACAAACTCTCAATCGCCCTCTTCACCACTATGGCGATTATCAGCGCTATGGCGCCGCTGATAAACAGGACTATGCCGGGCAGGCGGAACAGGGACCCCATCCGGGGATACTGCAACGCGCCCAGCAGCAGGGTCCCCACCACGACAGCGACTATGGTCAGCGTCAATCCCAGTCGAGTCGTCGCGATATAGTCCCTGGCCGGTTCCAGATCGTCCAGAAATTCCTCCCGGTCCTGATCACCGGCGTCGGCGGCAACCTCCACGAGGTCCAGGCGGCGGTCTTCGTCAAGTTCCTCGTCCACGAACTCCTGGATCGCTTCATCGATGACCGGGCCTGCAATGGTGGCCACCGTCGTTTTCAGAGCACCCTTTATGTCGCCCTCGCTAAGCGGGACCTTGATGGCGGCTTCCTGATCCCTTAGAGCGTTGACGGCTGAGAGCGGGAACGCAGGGTCGAACTCCAATTCCTCGATTGCTCGGTCAAAGATAAAGTCAGCGATGCTGTTGTTCAGGGATGAAGGGTCCCGAAGCTCGGGGATAGTTTGAGGAGGCTCGCCCTCTTCAAGCCCCTTCCAGAGGGCGGCCAGCTCGTCCGCCATCTCTTCGACGTCCTCAACCTCCTGGGTCGGAATCTCGTCAATGCGACGGTCAATGTAGGCGAGGACGGTGGGCTTGATGTTGTCGATAGGCGTAGCCAGTTCAATGAATACCTGAGCCTCTTCCGAGTCCCGCTTCAGGTAGTCGAGAGTGCTGGAGAGGGCTTTCTCCACCTGTTCCTGTAGATACGCCGGGGGGAGGATGCTTCGCGTGACCTCCACGACGTCTTCATGGGGGATTTCAACTCCGGCCACCAGATAGTCTGTCTGCTTCTCAAACTCCGGGTCCAGCAGGACCTCGTCATAAATCCGGTCGTAGACCGAATTCTCGGAGATGTTCTCGGCGTAGAAATCGGCGGACAGGAAATTGCTGCGGAAGCCGCTGACGACGACAAAGCACAGGAAGCCGACGATTACCACGACTGCCAGGAGCAGTCCCAGTATAGGGCGCAAGACCGCTAAGACGAAAATCAAGCCGCACCTCCCCTTTCCGTCGACGCCCCTCCGCCAGCTTTTCCGCAACGGGGTGTGAATCTCCGGCGTACTATATCAGACTTGGTCCGGTAGTTTACGCTTCAAGGGTCGGTTGGACGATCAATAGACCAGGGACTGCACCCAGAAAGAGCATCCCCACAGCTCGGCGCCGCCGATTTTATGCTTGCGTCTCGGCTCGGCCTTGACGCACTCGGCCGCAGGCAATCCCTCCAGGATGACCCTACGCATCAGGCTTTTCACGGAAGAGGGGCTGTTGGCTGACACATACTTTTCTAGCTCTGCGTAGGCTTCGGCATCGTCGGACAAGTCCACCAGCACCAGCACCTCCAGGTTGTAAACCGACTGGGGATCAGTGGCCCGGTATTCAGCCGCTGCCGAGTGGTTGGAGGCCTGGAGGTCTCGTATCACCGCCGCCGGAAACTCCAGGATGCTGTCTGGAGGGTGCATGTACACCCGAAGGCCTTCCACCGTCCCCAATTGGACCGCCATCTGGTCGATGATGGCCTTCAGTTCCCCCGACGTTGGAGCTACCATCTCTGACCTCCCACGGCGTTCTTTCGGTAAGCCGCCAGGAGAAGCGCCACGTCCGGGTCCAAGGCTTTGGACACGCCGCCCAGCCCGGTCCGACGCTGTTCCGCTCCTGGGAAGCCCCCGTCCCGACGCCTGAATAAGGCAGGCCTCGGCGACCCCGTTGGGGTACACCAGCCTGGCGATGGGCGAGCCGTCAAAGTGAGCCACTGCCGCCGTTCCGTTCACGCCCCGGACTACAGTCAGCTCGCTGGCTGATACTGCAGTGACGTACAGTTGCTCATTGTCTATCAAGAGGGTCTGGCCTGCTGATAGCCTCGCGGCGTCGGTGACCGTAACGGCGGTTGCGCCCGACGACAGCTCCGCTCCTTGGTTCACAGCGGCGCCGGTGTCTTCCGTCACCTCCCTGTATCCCCACTTGCCGTTCACCTCCACCGTTCGGAGTCCCGCGGGGAAGAGAGTCTTGCTGCCCGCGTCCAGGTCCACCAGGGCCCTGGTGTAGGGGCGGCCCCAGGGCTTGTCGGGTCGAGCGTTTGGCGGATAGAGCAGATAGTCAGTAGCAGCCCATGAAGTCTCGAAAGTCCGGTCCCGGTCGTCGTCCGTTTTCAACGAGGTTACGCTTATCAGGTCAGGGACTCCTAGCTCCTTCCCTCCGTCGCCGTCGAAGAACCGGGACTCCTCCACAACATGGAACCGCCGGTTGCAGTAGTGGTCGATGAGCCTGGACACTGCCTCCAGAAGGTCCAGCAGCCTGGAATCGTAGGCGGCGCCTGATATGTTCAGGACGCCCGCCGATTTCAGAGTCGTCAGGTCAGCGTAAGCGTTGGTCATAGCAGCCTCCGCGCGGCTCCTTCCCGTTTCAGGGAAGGAGCCGGTAAATCGGTCTCAAGGTCCTGGAGATGGCGGCGGCGGCCCGCGCTACACTTCTACGTAGAAGATATAGGCGTGGCCGGCAAGTCCGGCGGCTGAGCCTGTGGCCTTGCTGCCGGTGAGGTAGTCGGTCCTCCCCCCTTTGGCGTCCAGCCGTTGCATGGACTTGCCGTTAACGCCCTTGTGGTCGATGTTGCCTTCCACGCCTTTAGCGGCGTTCACGTCCAGCCCGTCGATCAGATTGTCCGATGACCGGTTCCCTCGGGAAGCGGAGCCGAAATCTACGGTGCACACGGCGCTGGAACTGGCAGTTCGGTCTATGATCAACCGCACCACGATGATTGGGCCGGTCTCAGGGTTTCGCCAGGCCAACACCCCTCCTCTGGCATCGGAGCTTCCCAGGGAAGCCTTGGCGCACTTCAGGGCCGCCGGAGCTACGTCCGAGGTGAGCATGTCCTTCACCTGCTCGGCGAGGGGGCTGTCTTTTGAGGGGTTGGTCACGCGTTTCTCCTCGACGCCTAGAGTGCCGGGCGTGGCGGCCTACGCCACGCCCGTGATGTTGTACTGCAAAGCTGTGTGGGTTGCGATGGACCTGCTTCCCGTTCTCTCGGCGAAGGCTATCCTCAGGCTCACCACCATGATGTTCTGCCGTTTCTGGATA
This sequence comes from Dehalococcoidia bacterium, assembly GCA_965224415.1. GTDB lineage: Bacteria > Chloroflexota > Dehalococcoidia > Lucifugimonadales > JAGWBF01 > DAOUJI01. The sequence goes on from CBDCZB010000005.1 coordinate 453,629, forward strand.
TCCCGGTCAGTTTCGATGGCAAGCTCCCGGCGGAAACCGACCCTCCACTGGGACCGGTTCACGATAAGCAGCCGTCCGGTGTTTGTCACGTTTCCGGCGTCGGTCACCTGTCCGTCGGTGTCCGCCAGCTTCATCTGCTCCGACACGATGACAGGGATCCCTTCAACCGCGCCAAGCTGTCCCCTGAGCACGGTGGCGTTGGGTCCCAGCTTGTCCAGGGTGCGGAAGTTGTCCACGCTCAATGCGCGGATGTAGGTGTTCACGTCCATGAGGTAGGCCAGTTCGGACGGCCGCACGCCGTACTTGCCCAGCTTGCCCCGCACTTCGTTGAACATCCCGTCGGACACGGCGGCGCTATGGTCGTTGGCCTGGCCGGTGTTGTCCACCAGCGGCAGATGAAGCAGCCCGTCGAATCCCAGGAGCCAATGTCCCTTGCCCACGTCGGACTTTGATATGGTGGCTTCGTCAGCGTTGATGTTGTTGACCGCCGTCGAGTCGCCGTTGAGCACTACGTCGTCGATTACCTCGGCGGCGTTGCGCACGAGGCCGGTGCGCACCTCCTGGGCCATGGCAATCACCGCGTCCTCGTCCAGGGTCAGTGACCATGGCACCTGGCCCACCAGCTCGTAGGAAGTCAGCGTCTGCTTGGCTGTGTTCAGGGCCGTGGCGGTGACAGCCAGGTTCTCGGTGCCGGGATACCAGTTCACGTCACCCAGCTGAAGCGGTATCTCGAAGGGGTCCGAGGGCATATCCACCCTGGAGAACAGCGGAGCCACCATGGTCTCCAGGTTCACGTCCATCCAGAGGGTCGAGGCTTCCTGGGTGGGGACCAGTTCGTCGCCGGAGCCGGCTGTGGTGGAGTCCATGGCCGCCTTCAGGTTGGACTGCCACTCTTCCAGCATTCGTGGGTTCAGGCCCAGGGGTTGGCGTATCTGGGCGTTGAGCAGACTCCGCATGTAGGCCAGGTCCAGCAAGTCCAGGCCCTGGTACTTCCCGTATGGCACTCTGGACCGGTCCTGTCCGCCGTACTTGCCCAGGAGCGCTTGCTTCTCTCCGTTCTTCCACATCTCCCGGATGCGGGCAATCTGGGCCGAGACTCGGCTCACCTCCTCCTTGAGCGGAGGAAGCTCACTGTCGATGCGGGCGTTGTAGAACTCCCGCACACCGGCCACTTCCTTCTTAATTAGGTCCAAGTCTTGAGCGCTGATGGTCATCTCTCCTCCTTGAGTTTGTGAGTTTTGTCCTTCCGTTTCCCAATGTCCCTCGTTGCTCTTCCGCGACGCCTAAGCAGCGGGGTGGGCGACATATCGTAGGCTCTCCACCACCTGCCGCAAAGCGTCGTCCCAGGGGACCCGGTCCATCTCCTCCGGTTCCAGGCTGGCGTAATAGGCCTCCATCCTTGGCGAGCGGCTTAAGGCCTTCCTAAGGGCACCCTGGTTGGCCGGAACGGGAGCGGCGCTTATCTCCAGCAGCTCCTGCTCCAGAAACCGCACGCCCAACGCCTTGCCTGTGTCCGCGTCCCTCCGCAGCTCGTACTTGATGGGCCTGAAACCCACAGACACGCCCCGCTGGTAGCCGTCCCGGTAGAGGTCGGCCACCTCCCGGGCAAAGTCTGTCGGCGCGAACTGCACTCGCGCCACGAGGTTGTTCCCCTCGGCCCAAAGCTCCCTCGTGCGGCCTATTGCTGGCCTGGTGTAGTCGTGGGCCCACAGGAACACCGGGTTCTTGAGATAGGACTGGAGGAGCCATCCCTGCAGAGAAATCACGTCGCCGTGGCGGTCTACGTCGTCGTTGGACACGACGAACGCCATTTGCTGCTCTCCGGCTTCCGTTGCTGACGCTTGCGGGAAGGCCGGAGCTGAGACGGATTCACCGGCGGCAGCGACCGAGGTCCACTTCCGCAAATAGGGCGCGTCGCTGAGTCCCCGCCGGTATGAGTCCAGCGACTCCAACAGCCGCTCCCGTTCCCATTGCTCTGTGTCGTTCATGCAGGGCGCCTCCCTTCCGATTTAGTTTTCGCTCTTCCGGGGCCAGGGCAAAAAAAGAGGGACAGACCCGATTCAGGGTCTGTCCCTTCGGCGCTGAAGCGGCCGGGCTGGCAATCCGGCCTTTTGTGACGCTCCAAATTCAGGCTACCGCCCGCCGACCCAAACGGTCAACGAGCTGATGTCACCCTTAAGCTACCGAGATGTCGCTAGCATCCTTTCTCAAACCATAGTTCGGCCCAACTGGGGCTTGACCATTCCTACCCTCTGTTCAAACGCCCAGGGGCCGCATGCTTCTCTGTATACCACCAGGATACCCGCAGCGGACCGATGTATGCCCGCAGTGATTACCATGGACGGGAGGCAATCGGCACAACACCTGGGGCGCTCAAGGGTGGTAGACCCGGAGCCAGTCCCCGTCAATACGCAGCCCCGACGAAGCTGAGTCATCGCGTCTACTCCAAGACCACTTCATAGGCTGTTGGCCCCGAAGTCAGCAACCAGTTGTCAGCGACGTTGGCCAGGTGGGCATGGGCGACGTAGCGTCCCGCTGGAGCCCGCCCGTCCTCGAAGTGCATCTGGTCCCAGGTCACGGTGAAAGAGGCGGTCTCGTCGGGTTGCAGGATGCGGCGCCCGTCGCCGTAACGCAGAACAGCCACGTCTCGGTGCTCCTGAACGCTGTGTATCACAACTCTTGGAGGCACGTAGTCCAGGGGAGCAGGCCAGTCACTTGTGTTGGTGACTGTGAAAGTCAGCGTCACCGGTTCATCCTGCATGTATGCCGATTTGTCGGGCTTCAGCGCCCACTCGTAGGGGTACTGATAGTTCTCACTGGAGTAGCCATACTTACCGGAATAGCCATACTCTGGCGCGTCGAGAGGCGCGGCGGCTACCATGGATTTGGGCGAGCTGGTGGGCGCTTCCTCCATCAGTGCCTCGAACAAGCGTAGTCCGTGGGCGGCAAAGGCGGCTCCTAAATGCGCCCAGTCTTCTGTACTGCAGAGGACAAGGTCTGGAGCGCCGCCCTGCCTTGCCCACCACAGTGCGATGTACCGAGCGCTGCCCAGCAGTTTCCCATTGATCCCACGCAGTTCTTGAGGACTGGCGTACAGCAACTCCAGCATCACACCTAACTCGGGTCGACGCGGGGATCCCGGCCGCCTACCAAGATTTTCCAGAAGAACCGGTTCCCCCAGGCGTCTTATCGTCTGATGAACAGGCTGAGCCAACAGTTCTCGAGTCTCCGGTCCGTCCACAGGCCCGGTTGAGATCCCCCCGTGGTAGACCACTCCAGAGGGGGTGATTCTGCCATCCGAAGGGGCTAACTTCAGCAGCCGGAGCGCGGAGTCCAGCAGCACAGCTGGCCTATCCGTGCCTCCAATTGGGCCTAAAACTATCTTCTGGCCATACCATCGCCGCCCGTGGCCCGCAAGACCAACGGGTGTGCCGTCGCCCGTGACCACTGTGGCGCCCCGTTGGGCGCGGCGTGTGTAGTCCGCGCGCAGTGCGAAGATATCGTCCGGCGCGTTGAGACTGGGGCTAGCGAAGGTCTCCCCCACTACGAGACCGCCGGAGTCCCGGTCACGGTTCAGGATCAACACTGGCTCACCATGCGCTACGATCGTGAGGTCATCAGGCGCCACGGTCAAGCCTTCAGCGCCTACGGTAAGCAACGCAGCACCGGTGCGGGGGTCGAAGCGCTCAAGCTCAGCGGTGTAGACGCCCCGGCCGGACACGTCCACAGACAACGAAGCGACCTCCTCCGTAAGATCAAGAACGGTGAGCACAGCTCGATCGGCGACGACCAGCCCTTGCTGTTCCCGAATGCGGCCACTGGCCAGCTCGACGCTCACTCTCACTACGGCGTCCTGCCAGGCTTTGCCGGACGGCGGCAGCGCGGGCGGAGGCAGATCGGGGTAGGCAACAACATCCGCCGACGGCCTTTCTGTCGGATAGGGGACGCGAGTAGTGTTTGAGAACGGCGTGGACGTCGGCGTCGTCAGGTCCGGCGTAGGGGTCGGCTCGGGGACTTGGTAGGTGCATGCGTTGACGTGGACGTCGGGCAACGGTGGCAGGTCCGTTGTTGGGCCCAGATGAACTACCGATGTCGGCTCGATGGGTAGTCTACCCGTTGGTGTGACCGTGGCGCAGGCCGTCAGTGCAAGGATTCCCAATCCAAGAACGATGCGGATCAGAAGTGACATAGTCCTACTTCCACTAGACTTCTCTACCCTCTCTTCAGACACCGCAGAGGCGCTCACACTCCCCATTGTCCCATCAGGGCGCCCCTGGGAGGCGAACCGTCCTATGATCCGCATCTAATAGCACGGAGTCCATTCCACATCCGACGGCCAGGGTATGAACTCGATAGTGCGGCCGCTTACGGATTTAAATACAGCCAGGTCATCTCTAACCAATTCAATCGTGCCCCGACTATCACCGGAAGTCCATCCCGGCGGCGGATTGTAGTTGCCCAGCATTGGATCGGCCATCCAGACCCGCCCATCGAAGTGAGCGTCGCGGACACCACAGTGGACGTATAAAGTGTATGGGTACGTGCTTCCGATTTCCGCGCCCGGTCCTTGAGGCGGTCTCTCGAGAAGGCTTGGGTCCACTGTGGGCATCGGCGCCGGTGTTGCCGTTGGCGTGATGAGCGCGGCGTTGCTGCGCACCTCCAGCTCGTGGGCCTCCGTTACTAGCGTCTCAGGCGGGTCCAAACTCAACACACCACGCACCAAGTAGACGCCAGGGGGTACAGGCTCTCCCCGGTTGTCCACCTGCTCCCACTCCCCGACGAACTCCAGTTCCTCACCGGGTTCCAGAGTTTTGCTGTCCAGCGGCAAGAGGGTGATCTTGGCGCACTTCCAGTGCCATACCTGCTCTCCGTCAGCCGTCGAGACCACGAAGTCAAAGGGAGGCCTGCCCCCGAGGTAAAAGCTCACTGGCCCATCACTGACGTTCCGCAACGTCAGCTTCATCTGAACCGTCTCTCCGTAAGGGGCCTGGGACACCGTCTCCAGCGAGTAGTCAATGGCGCGGAGGAACGCTTCGTCCGGAGGCTCTCCGAGGTCAAGGGGCCATGGACTAATGCCCTCACATCCAACATCAATCACAATGGCCTCCCGCGGGACATCCAGTGTGGCCAGGGCGGCCTCCCATTCCTCACGAACCCCGCGCAGCGGGTACACGCCTATCTCAATGCGGTTCCTCGTTTCGTCTAGGTCGGTCCACGCGATGCCGGGGACTTTCTTCACACCCACTAAGCGCTCATACCATCCGGCGAGATCGGCCGCGCTGTATTCCGCCTCTGTCGGCTTGGGGGGTGGAGGCTCGCCGTCGGTCGATCTTGCGACGGTGGTCGACACGTGTAAGCCCCCAACGCGTTCGACGCCCTCGAAGACCACCATGGAAACGATGGCGTAGCCGGTGGGGGCCGTCTTCGGGAACTCCCCGTCCCAACGGAAGGCGCCATGGTCCAGAGGCGCCTCCCCGAGAGGCAGCTTACTCTGGTCTATGAACTCAATGCTTAGCTCGACTCTATCGCCTTTGTGATAGCCCGCCCCGGAGATGGCGAACGGCTCACCCAGGCGTATCTGATCGGGCAATCCGTAGCGTTCGACACTGGGCATGTATTCTCGAACCCGCTGGAACCACTCGGTCAGCGCCGTCGACACGACCACCTCGTTGCGGTGGAGCAGCTCCCAATGGTCGGGCACCGGCAGGCATTTCGTCTTCCTTCCTTCCGACGTGATGTCGCACCTTATCGCCGTCCGGACCGACCAGGTTGCGCCGTTGCGGAACCTGAGGTTCATGACGAGGCTGGAGTACGAGGTCCAGATGCGTTCCTCATCCATCTCCACAATCTCCACAGGCGTTCCGCCCGCTATTGCACGGAGCAACCGGTCGATTATCGGTGCGTCAGCGTCTAGGTCTCCCCACAGCGGGTCGTATTCCCCATGGTCCCAGGGTAGAGGGCGCCTAGGGGACGCGTAGACGACCTCAACGTCCGCAGGCGCGGGCGACGGAGGTGCAGCAACGGAAGGCGTAAGAGCGGCGACTTGTGCTGATGTGGGAACGGCGGGTTCCCCCGCAGCATTGGGCTCAGCGTCGGCGCATCCTCCTGTGGCCACCGTCAGGAGCACCAACAGTCCTCCAATGATGCTGAGCCCCAAAACTCTGAGCCCCGTCTCATCCTGATTCATTCCTGGCAAACCTCGTCGAATAAACGTCCTGCTGTGCGCCCCATCCATATGTGGGTCAGGGACCTCATCATGAATAAGACGTAGCGGCTTAAGAAAAGGTTCCCGACGGAGAAGAACTTTTCGCCCGCGGGCGGGTCCTTCTCCATGTTCTCATTGTAGCTAAACGGCCCTAGGCGCGTCGCCCCAGGGCACGTCGGGGAGGTTTCGGCTCCGCCTCACCTCGTTTATAGTGAGGACTCCTCTGTCCAGCAGCAGCGCTTCGCGGTTTGCACGGTCGTTCTCGTCCTCTTTCAGGGCCTCGATGTCAGCCAGGTCGAACTCCACTCTGACCCCGGAATGGCCCAGCATGGGCAGCAGCTTCTCGTTGATTTGCTCCTCCAGGAACTTCATCTCCGGTATCATCGTGTTTCGCCAGAATAGGCGCTCCGCCGTATTGATGTTGGCCAAGGTGGCGTTCTGATAGTCGGACAGAAGAGGCATGGGCACGCCGAAGGTGCGGCTCACGTCCTCCAGGCTCCAGCGCAGGCCTTGGACGAACTCCATCTCCCTGTGGGTGAACCCCAACGTCTTTATGTCCTTGATGAAGCTGGCTATGGCGGGCCGGTGGGCGTTTCCGGGGCCTCTGAACCGCCGCTCCCAACGTTGGTAGAAGTCCTCCACCTCGTCGTCGGTCATTCCCTCCTCGGTGGTGAAGATGACGTCCGGCTGGGCCGAGTTCCTGAAGAAGTTGCGGTTGAAGCGCAAGGCGTCCGCTCCCATGTCGGCGGATAAACGCAGGGGCGCCATCGGCGACAGCCCCGCGTACTCGTCCATGGGATTGAAGTAGCGGAACCACACCACTTCATCCCGAGTATACGGCACAGGCCCTGTGACTCCCATGTAGACGTATCCTTTGACATACCGATGTCTGTCGGGCAGTACACGCATCCGGTCGGGGCGCAGCGGCCAGATTTCCCACCGGCCCTCGTCGTCCGGCTCCAGGGCCCAGAAGGCCGATCCCCACAGGCTCAAGTAGGTCTCCGTGGCCCGCCACAGGTCGCCGCGGGTGTGCCAGGGGTTTACCCGTTCGATGAGTTGCTGCACCGGATGGTCCGGACTGGCCGGGACCCACCCCGAGGCGCCGTCTCTGGCCAGCGCCGTAAAGCCGGGGCGGGCCAGAGCCTCGCTGCGCACCCGAATGGCCGAGTACACAGGCGCCGAGGAAGCGTAGTAGCTGCCGTACACCGTTTTGGCCCAGTCCTGTCCTACCCCCGAGGTCTCGCTATAGCGGTCCACGTCCACACGGGAGGTGCGGTTGGCCTTGGTAACGTGCGAGGGGCCTAGCCCGTTATGGCTCTTACCCTGCCTCCGGCCAAGCGCTCCCAGCGCATGCTGCAACAGATTGGCGGACTTGATTGTGGTTGTCATGCTTTCCTCCATTTGATTCTTCCATTGCGCTTCACGCACACTCAACGAATGGACCCGTTCGCCGTGAGCGGAACGAAGTGAAGTCGAAAGGTCCTTCAGTTGGCGGGCGCCTCACCCCCACAGCTTCACCCGGCGCCGGTATGGCAGGAAGGCCAGCATCAGTGCGTCGGCTTTGTCCGGAGAGCGGACTCCCCTCTTGCGCATGTCGTCCTTGCTCTCCACCAATAGCTGCCCGACGCTGTTGAAGCTGTACTTCAGGGCGGCCAATTCGCCCATCAGCTCCTTGTCCGACGGCAGGAACACCTCGCCGGTGGTGATTAGCTGGCGCAGGTTCCAGTACCCCTCCGCTCTAAGATTGGCAAAGCGGCTTGGGTCATGGGCGGACCGTCCCACGTTTATGCCGTCCACCCTGTATCCCAGCTCCTTCAGCCGGTCCACTACACCGGCGCCAATGCCCACTTCGTCCACCACCACGTCCTCGGGGTCCGCCTCTTTGATCGCGTCCACCACGAGGCCCGTCAGCTTCATGGTGTCCAGGCCTCGGAATGTCCGCACCGGCCGGACCTGTCCGCCGCGGCGCACGAGGATGACGCTTCTGTCGCTGCCGAACCGGGCCACGTCCACGGCTACCACCGTCGGCTGGGGTGCGTCGTCCTGCTCCACAGCCCCGCCCGAGACCTTGGCGGCCCCTTCGATGGCGGAGAGAGGTATCAGGGTGTCCTCCGACTGCTCCGGGAACTCTCCCAACACACGGGCCTGGAATATGGGGTTGTCCTCACCCCATATCTTCCGCCGCTGTTCCACCCACCTGGCGGTCACCAGTCCGGGCACTGTCTTTGCTCCCGCCGCCACGTTAGGGCTGTCGTAGGCCGATATAGTTAAGGTGTGGTACAGCTCCCTGTCCTCGTGAAACGCCCGTCGGAAGGAGCCGGTTACGGTGGTGGGGTTGCCTATAAGCAGCAAACGGCAGTTCTCCGAGGTCATCAACGCCTCTATGGCTTCGTAGATGGGCTCGGCGACTCCCTCCGCCTCATCCACCACGATGAGCATATTGGCGCTGTGAAATCCCTGGAACTCATCGGGGCTGTCCGCTGACAGCCCCATGGCGAAGCTGTCTCTTTCGGGCATCTCCAGGCGGGTGTCCAGCAACTTCCCACCCAGGTCGAATTTGGCGTTGCGGTAGCGCCGGTGCACCTCTTTCCAGAGGATGTGGCGAACCTGCCTGAAGGTCGGAGCCGTGCTCAAGGCCACGGCGTGCTCGTGGCAACTCATGAACCAGAGGATTGCCACCGCCGCCGAGAACCCCTTGCCCAGCCCGTTGCCCGACTTCACCGCCACCCGTTCGTTAGCCGCGACGGCGGTGAGAGCCTCCACCTGCTTTGACCAAGGCTCGACGCCCAGGACTTTCCGAGCGAAGTAGACGGGGTCTTCCCGGTGCCGCTTGGTGCATTTATATGGCTTCTTGTTCAACAGGCCGTCCTAGGCGCCCAGCGCCGGAGCATGGGTCGGACTGCTGTCAGAAGGGCTGAAGATGAAGCCGCATCCCCGGCACCTGTAGACCTCGTTGTCTTTGTCCAGTCGTTTAGCCAGCCTGATCAGGCGGACATCTCCGCAGCGTCGGCAATGCAATTCCATGTATGCCCTCCACAAAAAAAGGGGGACGGACCCGGAGCCCGGGTCCGTCCCGTTGAATATCAGTTTATGGAGCGGCTTTTTGCGGCGTCAACGGGCAGGTGGCATGGGGTCAAGCATGAGACGTCTGTAGGATTCCCTTCCCCCTTCAAGGGGCAAGGTCAGGATGGAGGTGGGGAGTCCGCACAAGGTCCGACGGCACATCTGCGCCATACTCCCTCTCCTTGAGGGAGAGGGTTGGGGTGAGGGCAGACAATAGGAAGGGGCGGCGCACCTGATACGCCGCCCCTCTGCGTTGGGCGTTATTTAAGGACGTGAGTTAGAACTCGTCCATGTCCTCAATGTCCCACTCCAAGTCCATGGCGTTGGCGGGACCTTTGACCGCGTCTTCCAACCGTGAGCGGAACTCGGAGAATACTTCGTCTCCGTCCGTTCCTTGAGGCACCTCGCCTGACGACATCTTCTCGGTCAGGTCCTTTAGGAGGTACTCGCTGGCTGTGCCTTCCGGCACGTGGAAGAAGTCGGCGTCGAACCTGGGAAGCTCGCCGGGACCGAAGTAGCCCGAGTCGTGCATCTCAAAGCCTTCCAGCAGGTGGGTGCCCTTGCCCAGCACCTCTCCGGTGGAAGCGTAGTGGTCCAGCACGTTATGCAGACCGTAGCGCTGCACGGGGCATACCTTCATGCAGATTCCGCACGCGGCGTACCGCGCCATCACGGGGCGGCACCTCTTGGCGATGAGCTTAAACTTCTCGACACCCCTCCACCAGACCTTCTCCCGCATGAGAGCGCGGCCCGGGCAGCGGTTCACGCACACCTGGCACACGGAACAAAAGGCGTGAATCCCGTAGTCCACGGGGCTGTCGTAGTCAAGGGGCATGTCCGTGGTGATCATCATCAGGCGGTGGCGGGAGCCGAAGTAGGGCGACAGCAGGTAACCCATGGCGCCCTGCTGACCCATCCCCGCCGCTACGAACATAGGTATGACAGCGGTGCTGGCGTCCGTGGGCGCGTGAATCTGGGCGTGGAACCCAAGAGAGCGGATGTGCTCGGCGAAGGCCAGTGCAATGCCCGTCTCCCTCCGGTAAGTGGCGAACACGGCGGCCTCCGCCGGCTCGCTGGGAATGGTCTGGGTCTCTTCGTAGGGCTGCTCCAGCGCCAGGCATATGGCGTTGGGGAAGGGCTTGATCCAGTTCTTCTTGCTCTTGTAGGCGTACCGCTTGTCGTAGGGCGTGATGCCCACCATGGAGAAGCCCAGTTCCATGGCTTTGTCCTTGATATCATCCGTGTAGTCCTTGGACCAGTCGGCTTCGCCTTCGGGCTCCAGGGTGCCCGACAGGTTGGCCTCACGGATGAGGGGCTTGTTCAGCCGCTCGTGCTCGTCCCGGGTCTCTTTAATGTCGCTGACCGCCCGAGACCAAGCCCTGTACACGAAGTTCTCGACCTGGTGACTCTCCAGAGGATAGTGGACGCTGTACCAGTCCACCGTCTTCTTGTCCTGGGGGGCTCCAGGGACGGTCTCCAGCTCCTCGGGGACTCGTATAATCGGGTCTTCGACCGCTCCGGGGATTGGGCCCCGCAGCGTCGGAGGCACTTTGACACTGTGGCCTATCTTAAGCATGGACAACCTCCCTTAACATAATTCTCCCACAATAGGCATACTTGGCAATAAGTTTATACGCCGTTTACGTGGCTGTGTCAAGCGGTTTGCACGCTCATCCTGGCCATGAATGCGGCGTTGGCGGCTAAAGGCCCAGAGCTGTTGTCTCCGCCCGGACTACTTGTGCTTTTCTATGAGTTCCTTGATCCTGCCGTCGATGTCTCCAACGTCGACGGACGCGTCAGACCTGGCTATCCCCAGGTGTGAGTCGCGAACCAACTGTTCCCAGTCGGGATCGTTGGCGTATTGGTCACGCAACTCGGCAAAGTACCGGTCCAGCATTTCTCGGTCGAACATAGGCTCCTCCGGGAAGGGTGAGGGTTGGGCTGCCTTGCGAATTCTACGCTAGGTGGAAACTCCCGTCAACCTGACCGCCCCAGAACGCGCCACTGGAATTCCCTTCTCCCGACAGGAGAGAAGGTTTAGGTGAGGCGGAATTGTCCGAATCTCCCTCGTTTCTCAGGAGATTCAAGCCGCCACGCCGAGACTCTGACGCACGGCCGCGGCGAGGGTAGGGACGATTGCCAACTCGATTCCCTCAGGCGCAGGCATTCTCCCATCGCCGGCTCCGGTGGGGGGAACGATGGCCTTGCGGAAGCCAAGGCGTGCCGCTTCTCCCAGACGGCGTTCCAGTTGGGGCGCCGGCCGAAGCTCTCCGGTTAACCCCACTTCACCGATGGCTGCCATGTCTTCCGGAAGGGGCGAGTTGAGGCAACTGGACGCTATTGACAACGCCGTGGCCAGGTCTGCCCCGGGCTCTCGTATGCGCAGACCGCCAGCCACGTTCACGATTATGTCCTGGCCTCCCAGGCTCAGTCCAACCCGTCGGCTCAAGACCGCTGACAACATCAGCAGCCTGTTATAGTCCGTGCCGTTGGTGACTCTCCGGGGGGCTGGCAGGATCGACGGTGAGGTGAGAGATTGAATCTCCACCAGCAGCGGCCGGCTCCCTTCGATTACCGGCGCTATGGCGGACCCGATGGAGCCGTGCTGTCGGTGGGCCAACATTACCCTGGATGGGTCGTCGACTTCCACAAGTCCGGCTCCCGCCATCTTGAAGATACCCACCTCGTCGGTGGAGCCGAAACGGTTTTTGGTTCCTCTCAAGATGCGATACGACGTGGCGTTCTCTCCCTCCATGTGGAGCGACACGTCCACCATGTGCTCCAGAGCGCGTGGGCCCGCCAACGCCCCGTCCTTGGTTACGTGGCCTGACATAATCAGCGGGACCGTCATGTCCTTGCACCATCGTATCAGCCGGAGCGCGCACTCCCTGACTTGCGCCACGCTTCCCGGTCCCGATTGGACGTCCCCGGCGTGCAGCGTCTGGATGGAGTCCACAATGACCAGCGAAGCCTCGGAACGGTCCAGCCGCTCGATGACTTGGTCCACGTCCGTCTCGGACAGCAAGAAGACATCCGTTCCCTGAATCCCAAGCCGGTCTGAGCGCACCTTGATTTGCTGCGCCGACTCTTCGCCGCTCACATAGACGACCTTGAGTCCCCGACCAGCGGCCAGCCCCGCCGTCTGGAGCAGCAGGGTTGACTTGCCCACTCCGGGTTCTCCCGCCATGAGTGCCGCCGAGCCCGGCACGATCCCTCCGCCCAGCACCCTGTCCAACTCCCCAATCCCGACGGAAATTCTGGGATGCCGGTTAGGCTCGATTCCGGAAAGTTCTTCCAGCTCTGCCGGCTGATGGAAAGCCCGCCGACGAGGGGTCGAGGTCGGACTGGCTCGAGGGGCCTCCGACAACGGGTTCTTGCTTCCGCATGCTGGGCAGAACCCCATCCACTTGAGGCTTTCGTTGCCGCAGTCACGGCAGAAGAACACCGTCCGGCTTCGGTCTCCGCTCATCGTCGTCGCTCCGTTCGTTGGGGCAAGCCGGAGCAAGCGGCCGCTCGCCCGGCGCCTTAGTTAACCCCGCCGCCCCTCGCAACGTCAACGGGCAACTGTCACGCTTAGATTCTTTCTCCCGCTTGGGATGAAGGTTGAGGCTGTCGTAGGGGCGACCGGCCGGTTGCCTAGACTCATCCGCAGGATACTACCTGAAAGTCCGGTCGTATTCTTCTACAGGGTCCCAGTACACAATCTCCATCGGCAATCCCCTGGCGTCTTTTGGAGGATCGTCTGGGACCGCCCGGAGCTGTCCGTGGCCGCAGTGGCCGGTCACCGCCAACGCCAGCGCGTCCACGATGTCGTCCCTGGCCACGACCTTCCTTAAGAACCGAGAACAAGCCGCGTCGAATATCTCCCTGGCGTGGGGCTCGATCCCTTGAAGAACTTCTAGTCGCTCCTTCTCTCCCTCCGCCTTCTTCTTGCCGTACTTCATGGGTCGTTTATGGTTTAACGCCCAGAGGCAGAGTTCCGGGTGGACCTCCCTGACTTGGGGAGTTGCATTGGGACCCCGCTCCAATAGCGCCTTATCGACTTGCGCTATCTTGGGAGCGATGCGGAAAGCCTGCTGGCTAATTCCCTTCCCGGCGAATTGACGTTCCACTTCCAAGGCGCGCCTGTAGTCCCACGGCGATCTCGCTGCTTGTTCGACAGTTCGACGGGTCGGAGTAGGGAATACGCTCGACCGGCGGGCTTCCAGCCTCCGACGTGCCTCACGGTCGCAATCACGCCCGCCCGCCCCCTCCGGCAGCCCTATCGGGATGTCTACGAGGACCAGTTCGGCGCCGGCGTAGCGGTCCAGCAATTCTTTGAACGTCTTGAACACGCCGATTTCATACCTGCCCCGGCCGTCGAGTCCCACGCTGAACCAGCCTTCGGGGCAGCCGTCCACGCCAACGAATCTACTCTGCGTCATACCCTGATGGGCCTCCCATACCAGGTGGAGAGGTACGAAAAGAAATGCGGGGCGTCATTGACGCCCCGCAGCCATGTCTGAATTTAGAGGTGGATGGGGTCAGGCGGAGGGCAGAGCCGCCACCTCTTCTACGTCCTCGACTTCCTCTTTTCCCTTCACCCTTATCACCGTCTCGTCGTTCTCGACATCCACAATCGCCACGTCCCCTGCGGACATCTTCCCAGACAGCAGTTCTTCGGACAGCTTGTCCTCCACCGTGTCCTGTATAAGCCTCCGGAGCGGCCTTGCGCCGAAGTTGGGGTCGTAGCCGTGTTCCGCCAGCCACTCTTTGGCCGCCTGGGTGGTCGAAAGGCCGATTTCCTTCTCCTTCAACTCGGACCTGACCTGTTCCATCATCAAGTCTACTATGGAGACTGTGTGGTCCTCGGAGAGTGCGTGGAAGACTACGGTGGCGTCGATTCGGTTCAGGAACTCGGGCCTGAAGAAGCGCTTCACCTCGTCCAGCACCTTGTCCTTCATGCGCTCATACTGTTGCTTGTCCGACTGCGCCTGGTCCGACTTGATGGAGAAGCCCAGCGCCGTCTCTCTCTTTATCAGGTCTGACCCCAAGTTGCTGGTCATCACTATGATGGAGTTGCGGAAGTCCACCTTGCGGCCCTTGGCGTCGCTCAAGTGCCCGTCGTCGAAGATTTGCAGCAGGACGTTGAACACCTCGGGGTGGGCCTTCTCGATTTCGTCCAGCAGAATGGCGCTGTAGGACTTCCTCCGAACAGCTTCCGTAAGCTGGCCTCCCTCGTCGTAGCCGATGTATCCCGGAGGCGCGCCGATGAGCCGGGCGACGGTGTGCCGCTCCTGGAACTCGGACATGTCCAGCCGTATCATCGAGTCTTCGCTGCCAAACATGAACTCCGACAGCGCACGGACCAACTCGGTCTTCCCCACTCCCGTGGGTCCCAGGAACAGGAACACGCCTATGGGATGCCTCGGGTCCTTTAGCCCGGCGCGGGCCCTGCGCACCGCCTTGGATACGCTGACTATGGCCTCTTCCTGTCCGATGATTCTCTTATGGACTTCCTGCTCCATGTGCAGCAGTCGTTCGGTTTCTTCTATGGCCAGCCGGGTGACGGGTATGCCGGTCCACATGCTCACCACTTCGGCTATGTCCTCGGCGCCGACCACGGGCTTGTTGCTGCCCAGCTCCTCGTGCCACTCTTTCTTGTCGTTTTCCAGGCTCTCCAGCAGACGGAGTTCCCTCTCCCGGAGTTCAGCCGCATGTTCGTATTGCTGATCGGCTATGGCGTCGTCCTTCTCTTTCCGCACGTTTTCCAGCACCATCTCGGACTGTTGCACGGAGAGGGGAGTTGAGGCGTTTCTTAGCCGCACCCTGGAAGACGCCTCGTCCATCAGGTCTATGGCCTTGTCGGGCAGAAACCTGTCGGCGATGAAGCGGGAGGCCAGACTGGCCGCGGCCGATAACGCGTCGTCGGATATGGTCAAGTCGTGGTGTATCTCGTACTGGCCTTTGATGCCCTTGAGGATGCTGACGGTTTCGTCCACCGAGGGCTCGGATACGACTACTGGTTGGAAGCGGCGTTCTAGGGCTGGGTCCCTTTCAACGTGCTTCCTGTAGTCGTCCATGGTGGTGGCGCCGATGCACTGGAGCTCTCCGCGGGCCAGCGAAGGCTTCAGGATGTTGGCCGCGTCCACGGCCCCCTCGGCGGCTCCGGCTCCGACGATGGTGTGCATCTCGTCGATGAACAACACGCAGTTGCCAGAGTTTTTGATTTCTTCCACGACTTTCTTGAGGCGCTCTTCGAACTCGCCCCGGTACTTGGTGCCCGCAACCAGGGCGCCCATGTCCAGGGTGACCAGACGCTTGTCCTGGAGAGTGATTGGAATGTCGTTCGTGGAGATTCGCTGTGCCAGGGCTTCCACTATGGCAGTCTTGCCGACTCCGGGTTCTCCCATCAGAACCGGGTTGTTCTTGGTCCTGCGGCTGAGTATCTGGATGACCCTCTGGATTTCCTGGTCTCTGCCCACAACCGGGTCAAGTTTCTTGTCCCTGGCGGCCTTGGTGAGGTCGATGCCCAACTGGTCCAGCGTGGGGGTCCGCGTTGAGCTCTTAGCGCCGTATCCGCCGGAAGACGACTGGGGAGAACTCTGGCTGAGGATTCTGTGGGTCTCGGAGCGCACCTTGTCCAGGGTTACGCTGAGGCTTTCCAGGACTCCCGCGGCCACCCCTTCGCCCTCCCGGAGGAGGCCGATGAGCAGGTGTTCGGTGCCGATGTAGGTGTGGTTCATGCGGCGGGCTTCGTCCACCGCCAGTTCCACCACCTTCTTGGCCCTGGGGGTCAGACCTATCTCACCCTGGGCGGGCCGCTCCCCGCGCCCGATGATGAACTCCACCGCGGAGCGGACCTTGCTCAAGTCCACTCCTAGGTTGGAGAGGACTCGGGCGGCTACACCTTCGGTTTCACGCACCAGTCCCAGCAATATGTGCTCGGTGCCGATGTAGTTGTGGTTGAACCTTTGGGCCTCTTCCTGGGCCAGGGAGAGGACCCGGCGTGCACGCTCCGAAAATTTTTCGAATCTGCTGCCCATTTTAGGTACCCCCTCATTAGGCCGGTTGGCCTTCCGGCTAGGTCATTCCTGAAGCCTGCCCGTGAACCCGTATTGTAAAGGGCGCAAGGCCCTTTATGCACGTCGTGGGAACGTCAAGAGGAAACCCCGGGAACTCCTTATCAATCGTCGGGGCTTAGATGTTCCCATTATAGGTCGCTTACGCGATTGGTGTAAAGGTTCCGAGGTTCCTTATTCTGCGGTGTTCAGAGGCAGTGAGTATGTGAATTATTTAACAATCGAATAGAACATTATCACTCTACCACACCCAAACCCTCAATGGAAGCGTTCGAGGGAGGGAGTTCGGTGCCTGAGCGCTGCCCGGTTTATCAGGCAGGTCAGATGCTTATTAAATGAAAAGCCCCCCGGCAGTGGCCTATTTTCCCACTCCGTCGCCGGAGCAGTATCGTCAGCGCTGGAGCGTTTCACTTCCGTGTTCGGGATGGGAACGGGTGGGTCCGCACCGCTCAAACCGCCAAGGGACTGACATCAATAATTATGCACCTATGAAATCAGAATTTCAAGGGGCTGTCCTTAACAAGGCAGGTCCTTCCCACGGGAGTTTCTCCGGCTGTTTACTAGGGGTACCGGTGGGGTCAATCAGCGGCTATCGAGAGTGACCTTGAGGGCTATCTAAGCGAGGATTCTTTCAGGTATAATCTGCTGGACCAACCGCAACCTTCGTTTGAGGCTTTTCTTGGTCAGGTGGTGAGACAGGTCGGAGAAACTTATAAACTCGGCCTTTGTTAAAGGTGGTGTCGATGCCTCCGCCTTGGGCTTATGCTTTGGACGGGGTGTATTGCTGGATGCTCATCTCAGCGTCTAGCTCAGCATCCCCAGAGGAGTCTGCACCCCACTAGGGCATTGCAGAGGGATACACAGATGTCTAGTGGTCTGACATTCACGATCAATCCGGACAATCAATCCGCTTCGGTCGAATTGTTTCTCAAAGCAATGGGCGATATCAATCGCCTATTGCGAGATGTTGACTACGCTATTCATCATCAGAAAACCGCTCGTAGGTGGATAATCAGGGAGATTCACGCCAGTGCTCCTACAGTCACGGTTGAGCCGCTTCTGGGTGATGAGAGAACGGTGGCGACAATAGCAGAAGGTGTACACGTCGTCGCTTCTGGTGCAGATGCTCCACCTGACTACTTCACTGAGGAAGCACTTCTTGATCTTAAGCGTATGCGTAGGCTTTTTGTTGGAAGAGACCGGGCTAGGTCTATAGTTGTTTCCAGAAACAGTCACCCAGCAGCGACCATAGACGAGGGTATATCCAGCAAAACTGACCGAATTTTGCGGGGGGGCTTTCGGAACCTTGGTTATCTTGAAGGGGATTTAGAAGAAGTAAATCTCCACGGGAAACCTAGTTTCAAGATATGGAACAGAGTCAGCCGGACACCCGTTCATTGTTCTTTCGCTGATAGTCCACAATGGAGGGAACGAATCAAGGAACTCTTGGAAAAGCGTGTATTTGTGCAAGGTACCATTCACTATTTTAATAACGGTACCCCCCGTAGTATCCGTAGTATTATCGATGTTCAGGACTCCAGCCCAGACCCGGAACTTCCGGAAGCTACTTTTGGTTCAATTCCCGACGAAGGCGCTGCCCAAGATCCAGCTGGCTTCGTGCGATCGCTACGAGGATAGGGAATTAGAGGATAGCGGTGCCACCAGCTAGACGGCTTTGGGACTCTTGTATCGTCATAGGTTATCTCGCTGGATATCCTGATTTGCGAGTGCAATGCGAACAGATTATTGGTGCGGCGAAACGTGGGGAGGTGGAAATTGTCGTATCTGCGTTGGCAATGGTAGAAACCGCTTATCTGACAGGGCATTCAGATAGTGATGCTGAAGCCAGAATTCGTGAGTTTTTCGGTCGGGACTATGTCGTCCCAGTCCAGATAGATGCTCCTGTTGCAGCCACCGCTCGAGACCTAATAAGACGGTATCGTGATGCACCCAAAATAGAGCCAGAAGACGCGACACATCTAGCAACCGCGATGCGATGGGGAATTTCGATTATCGAGACAACGGACGACGGCCTACTACGCTTCGACAAACTTGAAGGAACGCCCCTTATCACCGTTCGTAAGCCGCTTTACGAAGGTGGCGAGGCCTTAACCTTGTTTTAACCTTCAGCCAGGAACGACTACGATGCGTCGAGGGAGTGGTAGAGCACTACAGCCTAATCGGCCTGGATGGGTTCCGGGGACGGGGCGTGCTCGTGGGACTCGCAGGCCACCCAGCGGGCCTCGCCGTCCTCGAAGTGTTCCTTCTTCCAGATGGGGACCCGCTCCTTAAGCAGGTCCACGGCCTCGTGGCAGGCGTGGAACGCCTCCTTGCGGTGGGGTGAAGCCGTCGCCACAACCAGGCTGATTTGGCCGATGTCCACCTTGCCTATACGGTGGGAAATGGCCATGTCCTCTATGCCGTACTTGGCCAGGACTTCGAGCCGGACCTTTTCCAACTCACTGACGGCCATCTCTTCGTACGCCTCGTACTCCAGCCCAAGCACCTGCCTGCCCTCGGCATGGTTCCGGGTGACGCCCAGGAAGGTGACCACCGCTCCGTTGGAGTCCTTCCGCACCAGGGCGGTGATTTGTTCAGGGTCCAGCGGCTCGCGGGTTACGGTAATCACGGCTGACCTCCGCTGACGGGGGGAATAAGGGCCACTTCGTCTCCAGGGTGCAACACCGTGTTCCCCTCGACGTACTCGGCGTTCACCGCTGCGACGATGTCTACGCCGGGCGGGGCTAGCAGGGGGAAGATGTCGCGTACGTGGGCAATCAGGTCGCCCACTGTGGAGTTTTCGGGAAGCTCCAGGGGCATGGAAGTCCGGCCCGCCCGTTCTCTGTAGAGGGCAAAGAATCGGACAGCCACTTTGACGCCTTGCCGGGTTCCCTGGGTCATCTCATGGATATGATAGCACAGGAACGAAACAGTGTCTTATGATATACTCCTGCATGCGAGAAACGGGAGCCGAAAAAGACCCCGTCATGCCTGGATTGTTCGCAGGAAGGAACGGAGAAGATGCCCGCCTCAGTGACCTTCATCGAAGGAGGCACAATCACCACTCCCTTGGGGTTTCTGGCCGGCGCCACTTACGCGGGCATAAAGACCTACGCTGAGGACAAGCTGGATCTGGGCCTGCTCCTGTCCGAGAGGCCCGCGGCAACCGCCGGAGTCTACACTACCAGCGCCATCGTCTCCCCCTCGGTGACCCTGACCCGTGAACGGGTGTCGAAGCAGGGAGTCCGTGGGCTTGTCGTGAACAGCGGCATAGCCAACGCATGTGTGGGATCGCAAGGCTACACCGACGCATTGGAAGCGACCTCACTGGCAGCCGGTTGTCTGGGCCTGTCGCCGGACGAGGTGGTGATAGGAAGCACTGGTCTCATCGGGGTGGAGCTTCCCATGGCCCTGATTCGAGCGAACCTGGGGAGCATTAGCCTCACACGTGACGGGGGCGGCGCTCTGGCCAGCGCCATCACCACCACCGACTCCCATCCCAAGCAGGCGGCGGTGTCCTTCCGCCAGGGTGACAAGGAGGTCCACGTCGGAGGCATAGCCAAGGGCGCGGGAATGATTCACCCCGATATGGCCACCATGCTGGCTTACCTGACCACCGACGCCGACGTGGATTCGGCCTTCCTCCAAAAGGCTCTGAAGATGGCCGCCGACGCTTCCTTCAATAACCTGTCCATCGATGGCGACTCCAGCACCAACGACACGACCCTGATTTTCGCCAACGGAGCGGCGGAAGCTCCCACCATTCGGGAAGGCTCGCCCGATGCCGCCAGCTTCCAGAAGGCCCTGGAGGCTTTGTGCATCCATTTAACCAAGGAGCTCGCCCTGGACGGAGAGGGCGCAACACGACTCATCGAGGTCACGGTGGATGGAGCCGTTTCCGATGAGGAAGCCCGCAAGGCTGCCAGGACCGTGGTCTCCTCCACGCTGGTCAAGTCCGCCGTCCACGGCGCGGACCCCAACTGGGGCAGAATAGTTGCCGCCCTGGGCAGAAGCGGAGCCCAGGTGGTGGAAGAGAAGATAGCGCTCTACGTGAACGACGTGTGCATCATGGAGGACGGACGGCCGATACCCTTCCATAAGGACTCGGTCATAGTGCTGATGCGGGGCGGCCAGGTGTCCTTCAGAATCAGGCTGGGGTTGGGCGACGGCGCAGCCACGGCCTGGGGATGCGACCTTAGTGAAGACTACGTAACCTTCAACAGCGCCTATACAACCTAGACTGTCATGGCCATAAGCTGCCCGAAACGCCCGCGTGTCGGTCCGCATTCTCCTATGGAGGCCCCAGTTTCCTTTGGACGCTAGCCCTTCCAGGCCGCCCAGTCCGATAGTGGTGAAGATCGGAGGTTCGACCCTGGGCGCCCATGACACCACGCTGGAAGACCTGGCCGCATTGCAACAGGATGGAGTACCATTGGTGGTGGTCCACGGGGGCGGCAGCATAATATCCCAGTGGATGGAAAAACAGGGGACCGTTCCCAGGTTTGTAGGAGGGTTGAGGGTCACCGACGCACCCAGTCTGGAGATTGCCACTGCGGTGCTGACGGGCCTCGTCAACAAGCAGCTGGTGGCATCTCTCATAGGCTTGGGAGTCAAGGTGGTCGGTATGAGCGGCGTCGACGGCGGGCTTCTCCAGGCCCGCGTCGCCAATGAGGAACTGGGGTACGTAGGCGAAATCACTGAGGTGAATGCCGACGCGGTGTGGATCGCTCTCGAAGCCGGGTATATGCCCATGATAGCCCCGATAGGGATGCACAGGCTCGACGGCTCCCCTATGGCTGGCTCCCTGCTCAATATCAACGGTGACACCGCGGCGGGCGAGTTGGCCCGGGCGTTGGGCGGAGATAGGCTGATTTTCTTAACCGACGTGGACGGTATACTGGACGGCTCAGGTAGACTTATTCACAGGCTCAACTCCAGGAACGGCAGAATCCTGCTTTCCTCGGGAGTGGTGAAGGGCGGTATGATACCGAAGCTGCAGGCTTGCCTGAATGCCCTGGACGGGGTACAAGTCGCCAACATTGTGGACGGGCGCCGCCCAGGCGCCCTCATCGATTGCATTGAGGGCCGGGTCACGGGCACTCAGATTGTCAAAAGCGGCTCATCCGGGCGAGTTTAGGCGGGTTAGTTCGAGACGGGACAGTTAGGAGCATGATTTGACGACCAACGGAGGGGCGCCACCGCCCGATTACAGCAGGTACGCGGGCCTGCCCAGCACGACCAATTTCAAGACCATCGGCAAGATTGTCGGTGTCGTAGGGGTAATTGTCCTCGTCATCATTGCGCTGTCGGCGGCCAAGACCATCTACACCGACTGGCTGTGGTTCGACAAAGTCGGCTTCCTGGGTGTGTACAAGACCATACTCGGAACACGGATATGGCTGTTCTTCGGAGGAGCGGTCCTGACCGCGGTGGTAATCGCCGTCAACCTCTACCTGGCCCATCGCTTCTCCAAGGGAGAATCAACCCTGCCAGTGCCTCCGGAGGTGCTCCGCTTTGGGCGCATCGCCATTCTCATTGGAGCGGTTGTCACCGTTTTCATCACCGCAATAGTATTCGGATCGGTGGCCCAGGGCAGGTGGGAGACTATTCTGGTCTTCATGAACAGAGTCTCCTTTGGCGTGGCGGACCCCCAGTTCAGCAAAGACATGTCCTTCCACGTGGCGGTGATGCCTATCCTCCATTTCGTACAAGGCTGGGTGATGGGACTGGTGATAGCCGCTATTGTAATGTCGGCGGTCCTCTACGCAGTCAACTTCGGAATCCGGGGCCTCACCTTCGGCTTGACCCCCAGGCTGAGGACCCACCTGGCTGTGCTGGGCGCCGTTCTGATGTTGACCATATCCGTCGCCCACTATCTGGACATCTACGAATTGGTGTTTTCCGGACGGGGCGCAGCCCCTGGCGCCGGCTACACCGACGTTAACGCGCGGGTCCCAGTGCTCTGGCTGCTGGTGGCCATCTCCCTGGTCTCGGCGGCGGGTTTCGTGACCTCCATATTCTACGGCGGTGGGCGATTGATGGTCGCCGCCTTCACGCTATGGGCGGTCATAGCCATTGTGGCCGGGGTCATCTATCCCTCAGCCTTCCAGCGTTTACGGGTTTCGCCCAACGAGTACGTGCGTGAAGAGCAGTACATTGACAGGGCCATCGTCGCCACTCGGGATGCGTACAACCTCAATTTGATTGAAGAGACGGTCTTCGACTAC
Source organism: Dehalococcoidia bacterium (assembly GCA_965224415.1). Classification (GTDB taxonomy): domain Bacteria; phylum Chloroflexota; class Dehalococcoidia; order Lucifugimonadales; family JAGWBF01; genus DAOUJI01. The sequence continues at coordinate 476,185 of CBDCZB010000005.1, forward strand.
GAGCCCTCTCTCGATAGCCGGACCATTGCCGAAAACGATCAGACAATCCGGAACATCCGGCTCTGGGACCACAGGCCGCTCCTGCAGACCTACAACCAGATACAGACCTTCCGCCAATACTATAACTTCGTCGGCGTAGACGTAGACCGCTACCGATTCCAAGACGGCGAGTTGCAGCAGGTGATGCTGGCTGCCAGGGAGCTGTTCCCCGAACGCCTGGAGGAGGACGCCCAGAACTGGGTCAACCGCACTCTCGCCTACACTCACGGGTTCGGTGTCGTCGTAAGCCCGGTCAACTCCTACACCGCCGAGGGCAGGCCCGAATTCTTTGTCGAAGGACTGCCCCCTGTGGGCGACCTGACGGTGGACAGGCCAGAAATCTACTACGGTGAGAACACAAGCAACTACGTCGTCGTGGACACGGAAACCCGGGAGTTCGATTTCCCCGGAAGCCAGGGTGAACCCGTCCTGAAGAATTATGAGGGCGACGGCGGCGTCACCCTCGGATCCTTCTTCCGTCGGGCCGCCTTTGCGTGGAGGTTCCTGGACTTTAACCTGATCATCAGCGGCGAACTCTCCTCCGACAGCCGCGTTTTATTCCACAGGCAAATAGCCGAGCGAGTCTCGGTGATGGCCCCCTTCCTCAAACTGGACAGCGACCCCTACATGGTCGTAGGCGACGGCGGCAAGCTCTGGTGGATTATCGACGCCTACACCACAACTGACCGCTACGCCTACTCCCAACGCCTCGAGGACTACAACTACATACGCAACAGTGTAAAGGTCGTGGTTGACGCCTATAACGGCGACGTCCACTTCCTAGTCAGGGAGCCCACCGACCCCCTGATCCAGATGTACCGGAAGGCGTTCCCGGACCTCTTCCAAGACTTTGACGCCATCGACCAACTGGACCCCTCCCTCAGAGAGCACATCCGGTACGGGTTCGACCTGTTCCAGGCCCAGTCCGACCTAAACCTCAGGTATCACATGAAAGAGCCGCAGAAATTCTTCCTCCGGGACGACCTGTGGGCCAGGGCTCGGGAGGTCTTTGACGAGCCCACTAACACCCAGGACATCGAACCCTACTACATCATCATGAAGCTGCCCGGCGAGGAAAAAGCCGAGTATGTACTTCTTTTGCCCTTCACTCCGGCGGGGGAGGAGCGGAAGAACATGGTCGGGTGGATGGCTGCCCGCAGCGACGGAGAGAACTACGGCAAGCTGATTACGTTCCTTTTCCCCAAAGGCCAGGTGGACGGCCCCGAGCAAATCGAGGGCCGTATAACCAGCGACGAGGACATAGGAAGGGAGCTCAGCCTGCTCTGCCCGGAAGGGAAGGTCTGTGTGCGGGGCAACCTGCTGGCCATTCCCATGCAAGTCGCAAGAGAAGACGGGACTGAAAGTCAGACCCTACTCTACGTAGAACCCCTGTACATCCACGCCGAGGCCCTGCCCCTCCCCGAGCTGAAAAAGGTGATTGTCGCCGACAACCGGCAGGTAATAATGTCGGACACTCTCGAGGAGAGCTTGTGTATACTGGTCAACGGGGCCGAGGCTTGTGCAGACACCTTGACGCCGCAGATTCCTCGCCCTACAACTCCGACGGACGGCGTCGATGTCGGCAGGCCGCCTCTGCCCCAGGAAGTGGTGGACGCCGTAGCCAGCGAAATCGAAAACCTGGAGGGCTCCGTCGAGGGCCTCCTGGAAAGCCTGGAACGCTTGAGGGAGACCATCGAACGGATGCAGCAGGCGGAAGATTCGGGGCAATGACCATGCTCCACAGGAAAACGGAAGGAGGCGCCCAATGAGCGACGTCGGACCTCGCTCGTCCAGTGACTGGATGGAGCTTGAAAAGAAGTACTACATGTTCACCGTGCGGCGTCAGCCGGTGGTGATAGAAAAAGGCGACGGCAGCTGGGTCTGGGACGTGGAAGGAAACGAGTATCTGGACTTCTGTGCAGGATGGGCCGTGGACAACCTGGGGCACAGCCACCCGGCCATCACCTCCGCCATCATGGAGCAGGCCTCGACGCTGCTCCAAACGTCCAACCAGTTCTACACTCTGCCACAGTTGCGGCTTGCCCAGCTGTTGGTGGAGAACAGCGCTTTAGACAAGGTGTTCTTCAGCAACAGCGGAGCCGAGGCTGTCGAGGGGGCCATTAAGCTGGCCCGCAAGCACGGAAAGAAGACCCGCGACGGCGCCTACGAGATCATCACAGCCAACCACTCCTTCCACGGACGTACGCTGACGGCCCTGTCAGCCACTGGCAACCCCCACTATCAGGAGCCTTTCCAGCCTGTGACTCCCGGGTTCGTCCACGTGGACTACGACAACGTCGAGGCCATAATGGAGGCCACCAACGACCGCACCGCCGCCGTGCTCCTCGAGCCAGTGCAGGGTGAGGGAGGGGTCAACGTCCCCGCCGACGACTACTTCAAGCGGGTAAGGGACTGGTGCGACAGCCAGGGGCTTCTCCTGGTTCTCGACGAGGTCCAGACCGGGTTTGGGCGCCTTGGCAGCCTGTTCGGATACCAGCAGTTCGGCATCGAGCCGGACGCAATGGCGCTCGGAAAGGGTCTGGGCGGCGGAGTGCCCATAGGCGCTTTCATGTCCAAGGACGCGTGCATGGCTCTGGAGCCCGGCGACCACGGCTCCACCTACGGCGGGAATGCGCTCACCTGCGCCGCCGCCTACGCCTCGACCAAAGTAATCATCGACCACGATCTGTCGGCCAACGCCCGTGCGATGGGACAACGGTTAATGGAAGGGCTGGAGGGAGTAGGCTCCCGGACGGGAATGCTCAAGGACGTTAGGGGCAAAGGGCTGCTGATAGCCGCCGAGTTCCCCGACGAAATCTCGGCCCAAGTCGTCGGCCAGTGCAACAAGGAAGGGCTGCTTCTGAACCCGGTGCGCCCCAACGCCATCAGGTTCATGCCGCCCCTTAACGTGAATGCCGACGAAATAGACGGGGCCCTCTCCAGGTTCGAGACGGCCCTGGGTAAAATCTAACCGAGGCAGCGCGCATGGCCGATAAATCCGACAAACCTGACAAGATAGTCCTCGCCTTTAGCGGAGGACTGGACACCTCCGTGGCGGTCCGCTGGCTCAAGGAGGAGTACGGCTCCGACATAGTCACCTTTACCGTGGACTTGGGAATGGTGGACCTGGAGCCCGTCAAGAAGAAGGCCCTGCGGATAGGCGCGGTGGAGGCTCTGGTTGCCGACGCCAAGGATGAGTTCTACAGCGGCTACATCTGCCCCGCCCTCCGAGCGGGAGCGATTTACGAGGAGCAGTACCCCCTGGCCACGGCTTTGGGAAGGCCGCTGATTGCGCGTCATCTCGTGCAAGCGGCCCGTCAAGTGGGCGCCGCTGCGGTGGCCCACGGCTGCACTGGCAAGGGCAACGACCAGGTGCGCCTTGACGTTGGGGTGGGCGCATTGGCCCCCGACCTGAAAGTAATCGCTCCCATACGCGATTGGGGCATGAGTCGGGAGGAAGAAATAGAGTACGCCCGTCAACGGGACATTCCCGTTCCCACCGGAAAAGGCCCCTACTCCACCGACGAAAATCTCTGGGGCCGCAGCGTCGAAGCCGGAGACCTGGAAGACCCGTGGACTGAACCTCCGGAGGCTGCTTACGAGTGGACGCGGCCCGTCTCCGAGACGCCCGACGAGCCGGCCTACGTGGAGATAGGCTTCAGAGACGGCCTGCCCGTGACGGTGGATGGCGAGGAGATGAAGGGCGTAGACTTGGTCTGGCACCTGAACCGGACGGCGGGCGAGCATGGCGTTGGGCGCATCGACCACCTGGAGAACAGACTGGTCGGCATCAAGTCCAGGGAGGTCTATGAGTCCCCGGCGGCAGTGACCCTCCACGCGGCCCACAAGGCGTTGGAAGCAATCACCCTGGGCAAGGAACAGCTCCGGCTCAAGGCCCGCATCGCCCAGGAGTACGCCGACGTTGTGTACAACGGCCTCTGGTTCACCCAGCACCGCCGGGACATGGATGCATACGTCGAGTCCACACAGCGAGTGGTGGACGGAACCGTGCGGGTGCGCTTCCACAAGGGGACGTGCACTGTGGTTGGCCGCAAGTCGCCCAACTCCCTCTACAACTACGGCTTGGCCACCTACGACCGGGGCGACGTATTCGACCACAAGTCCGCCGAGGGGTTCATCGCCGTCTACGGCCTGCCCGTGCGGAACCAGGCACAGGTGCGGCGGGAGACCACCGGGTCCGGGGGAGTATAATCGGCCCCAATCAATCTGCAAGTAAGACTCAGGAGTAGGTGAGACTGTTCCAAGGCCTCTTCCCCCTCAGGGGGAAGATTGAGATGGGGGTCAATGGGGTGGTGCGGGGAGACCGCCGGAGAACTACATCAGGGTTTCGTCTGCGGGAGATTCATGGACGATAGAGTCCGCAAATACACCGTCTCCATACACTACGACCGCCGTCTCTACCACCAGGACATAACCGGCTCCATCGTCCACGTCCGCATGTTGGCCAGACAGGGCATTATCCGCGACGACGAATGCCAAAAGATAGTCTCCGGCTTGGAGACCGTCCGGGCAGAAATCGAGAACGGCTCCTTTCCCTGGGACGAAGGACTCGAGGACATCCACATGAACGTGGAGTCCCGTTTGGGACAGCTCATCGGCCCGGAAACGGCGGGTCGGATGCACACGGGGCGATCCCGCAACGACCAGATAGCCCTGGACCTGCGTATGTTCGTAAAGGACGCCATAGCAGACACACTGGCGGGCCAGGCGCGTCTGCAAGGCGCCCTGCTGGAGTTGGCGGAGTCCCACAAGGACACGCTGATGCCGGGCTACACCCACCTCCAGCGGGCGCAGCCCGTTCTTCTGGCCCACCACCTCTTAGCCTACTTCCAGATGCTGGAAAGGGACAAGTCCCGCTTCGCCGACTGCCGCAAGCGCACCGACGTTCTACCCCTGGGCAGCGGGGCGCTGGCCGGAGTTCCATACCCCACAGACAGGGAATTCCTGGCTCGCGAGTTGGGCTTCTCGTCCATAAGCGAGAACTCTATGGACGCCGTCTCCGACCGAGACTTCGTCGTTGAGTTCCAGTCGGCGGCGTCCATCTGCATGATGCACCTGTCAAGGTTTGCCGAGGAGTTGGCTTTGTGGACTTCCCAGGAGTTCGGGTACATCCGCCTGTCCCCGGAGTACGTCACGGGCAGCAGCATCATGCCCCAGAAGCGGAACCCCGACTTTGCCGAGCTGGCCCGGGGCAAGACGGGCCGGGTGTACGGACATCTGGTGGGCGTCCTGACGACCATGAAGGGCTTGCCCATGACCTACAACCGGGACCTCCAGGAGGACAAGGAAGGACTGTTCGACACCGTGGACACGTTGCTGGCCACGCTGGACGTCTTCACCGGCATGGTCTCAACCCTGGAGGTGGATGCCGAGAACATGGCCCGTGCTTCTTCCGGCGGCTACATGCTCGCCACCGACCTGGCCGACTACCTCGTGACCGAACATGGAATGCCCTTCAGAGAGGCCCACGGCGTGGTGTCGCGCCTCTGCGACTACGCCACGGACCACGGGAAAGGCCTCGATGAGCTTACGATGGAGGAGCTTCACAGGTTCTCGCCCGATTTCGGAGAGGACGTGAAGAACATCACGGCCCATAGCTCAGCGGCAGCCCGAAACGTCTACGGAGGCACAGCCCCGGCCCAGGTTAGGGACGCCCTAGACCGGGCCAGAGCTCTTCTGGCCCACGATCCCCATAGCAACCAAAGTCCAGGAGGAGAAAATTGACCGCGTCCAGCAGTGCAGTAAAGTTGGCCCCGTCCATCCTCACGGCTGACTTCGCCCGCTTAGGAGAGCAGGTGGCCGAGGTGACGGCGGCAGGCGCCGACTATATCCACGTAGACGTCATGGACGGCCATTTCGTCCCCAACATCACGATGGGTCCCATCGTCGTGGAGGGCATCAGGGCCGCGACACACCTGCCCCTCAACGTCCATCTCCAGATAGAGAAACCGGAGGAGTTCATCTCCGATTTCGTCAAGGCGGGGTCGGACCAGATTATTGTCCACAGCGAGTCCACCTATCACTTGCACAGGCTGGTGCACCAGATCAAAGACCAGGGAGCCCAGGTCGGGGTGGCCATCAACCCCGCCACCCCCTTGTCGGCTCTGGAGGAGACGCTGGTCTACGTGGACATAGCCCTTATAGGGTCGGTGAACCCGGGGTTCGGAGGGCAGAAGCTGATACCGGAAACCCTGGCAAAGGCGGCGCGGCTAAGGCGGGTGCTGGCGGAGCGGGGCTATACCCCGGAGATACAAATGGACGGCGGAATCAATGCGGATACGGCGGCGGACTGTGTGCGGGCGGGGGCGACCATCTTAGTGGCGGGATCGGCCATCTTCAACGACCGGGAATCGGTCCAGGAAGCGATGGACAGGCTGCGCGCCAGCATCCGGGGCGTGGAGGCCGACCCTTAGGCCCTGGCGGGCTTGTGGAGCGTTCGCAGGCAGCGGGTGCATATCTTGACCCGCTTGTTGGTCCCGTCGATGGTCAGTGTTTGCTTGTGAACGTTGGCTAGAAACCGGGTCTTGGTCCGCCGCTTGGAGTGGCTGACGTTGTTGCCGGACATCCCGGCTTTCCCGCAGAGTTCGCACTTCATGATGTTTCCTTGTTGAGGCGACCCGTACTCCCTCTCCCTCTGGGAGAGGGTTGGGATGAGGGCAGCAAATTGAAAACCAGCAACGTATAGGATACCATAGCCCGAAAGCTGGCAGCAAGGAAATGGGATTGTGTCAGACTCTTCCTCAGACCGGTCCACCCTCTCAGGACTCGACCTCAAGCAAGCTTTTCAAGGCGCCGCTCGCTGTCTGGAGCGGCAGCGCGACGCCATCAACGCACTGAACGTATTCCCCGTACCCGACGGCGACACCGGCACCAACATGCTCCTCACCATGCGTTCCGTGAACGAAGAATCAGATCGGACGGAAGACATCGGGGCCGACTCGGTGGCCAAGGCCATGGCCAACGGCGCCCTCCTTGGCGCCAGGGGAAACTCGGGAGTCATACTCTCCCAGTTCTTCAATGGACTGGCTCTCGGACTGCGGGACAAAGAGCGGTTCGACGGCGTCGACCTGGCCCGCGCCTTCAGGGCCGCGTCGGAAGCCGCCTACAAGTCCGTGAGCAAGCCGGTGGACGGCACCATGCTCAGCGTCATTCGCGATATGTCCGAGGCGGCGGAATCCCAGTGCGCTTCCTGCGCCCCGGTTGACCTCTGGGGCGTCGCGCTGGAGGCCGCAATAGAGTCCTTGTATCGGACGCCCGAGCAGCTTCCAGTGCTCCGCCGCGCGGGAGTGGTGGACGCCGGTGGCCACGGTGTCGTCACCTTGATGGAGGGCGCTTGGCACGCTCTTTCCGGACGGGACGTGGAGGACGTGGAACTGACCCTGGCTGCGCCGGTTACGGGCGTAGTGGCCTCGGTGGATGAGGATTTCCTGGAGGCCACGGAAGAAGAGACCTACGGCTTCTGCACCCAGTTCCTGCTTCAGGGAGATTCCCTGGACGTCGACGACATAAGGGACAGTCTGGCCTCGATGGCCATGTCTACGGTGGTCGTGGGGGACGAAGCAACGGTGAAAGTCCACGTCCACACCGAGGAACCGGACAAGATAGTCGCCTACGCCGAGACACTGGGCTCGGTGTCCCAGCTTTCCATGGACAACATGGACGCCCAGCACACCGACTTCCTGGCCATGCACAGGGCCGCCTCTGGGACCGTTGACGGAACGGCGGTCGTGGCTGTGACCTTGGGAGACGGCCTGGCAGACGTGCTGCGGGAACTGGGCTGCGCCAAAGTGGTGGCCGGAGGCCAGACCATGAACCCCAGCGCACGAGAGCTGCTGGAAGCTGCCTGTGAAGCGGGCGCCAAAGACGTAATATTGCTGCCCAACAACAAGAATATCATTCCCGTCGCCAGACAGGTTGCGGCCTTGGCTGAGGAGTCCCCTGAGACCTACAAGGGAGTCAGGGTCCGGGTCGTCGAGAGCAGGTCCGTGCCCCAAGGGGTGGCCGCAATGGTCTGCTACAACCCGGAAGACAGCCCGGATGATAACGTAGAGGCAATGGACGAGGGCGCAAATTCGGTGCGCACCATTGAGGTGACCACCGCAGTCAGGGACGTGGCCCTGGAAGGGATTGACGTGGCGGAAGGCCAGTGCATAGGGCTGCTGGACGGCGATCTGGTGTTCGCCGGGGACGGTATCGTAGCGGCTCTCATAGACTTGGTCGGAAAATGCGACCCGGAAGACGGTTCGTTGTTGACTCTCTATTGGGGCGAGGCGGTGGAGGAGGCGGATGCGGACGCCGTTGCTCAGCTAATCGGCGACGCCTATCCCGATCTGGAGTTGGAGCTGGTATGGGGCGGACAGCCCCACTACCCTTACGTCGCATCCCTGGAGTGAAGACTGGAAGTGTTAGGGTGGCGGTGAATTTCGTAACGAATCCCTTGTGTAGTCTGTCGGCTAGCGTAGCCGGGTTAGGGTGTACGGTGAGTGTGCATTTGGGTGTGGAGGCGGTGGGCGTTGGGTTGGTCTCCCCTTCCTACGCCCCCTGAAATGGCTGGTCTGGACGCTGAGACCTTCCGGAAAATCCTCCTATTGGAGGCCAGCCGGAGTTTTGACGACAAAGCGGTCGGAGGCGGCATGGACCTTTTCCTCCAACACTGGGCCGACGACCTCCCCTCCCTGTGGGGAGAGAAGCCGCCCAACGGCTCTTACGCCCGCCTGTCCAAGGCAAAGCGCAAGGCATGGGTGGAGGGCTGGCTGGCTAGGCTGAATGGTGCCGCCCCGGAGCCTAAAGCCCCTAAAACTTCCACGACTCCCCAGCCCCCTTACAGGGAAGCCGGCGCCGAGCCGGCCCCGCTGCGCTCGGATGTTATAGGGGCAGTCGGGTTGGGGCTGGACTCCCCCGCCAGCCGCCTGCGCGGTGTGGACGTGAAGCTCTCGGCCAAGTTGAAGCGCATCGGCGTCTCTACCATCAGAGACTTGCTGTTCCTCATGCCCCGGAGGCATAACGACTTTGCCAAAACGGCCAAAATCAGTGGGCTGGTCCCGGGTGAAGAGCAGACCGTAATCGCCACGGTCTGGGAGGCCAGGGAGACCTCACTGGGCCGTAAGCTGAAAGCCGCTGAGGCCGTGTTGTCCGACGAAACGGGCAACATCCGCGCCGTATGGTTTGGACAGCCATACCTGATCCGCACCTTGAAGCCCAACTCCAGGATCGCAGTCAGCGGCAAGGTGGACATCTTCAAAGGCCAACGCCAGTTTAGTTCCCCAGAGTTCGAGATTCTCGACCGGGGTGACGTGTCAATTCACACCGGGAGGCTCGTCCCCGTCTATCCCTCGACCGAGGGGCTGACCCCTCGGCGAATCCGGACCATAGTATGGCAGGCCTTGGAGGAGTGGTCCCACCTGCTGGAAGACCCTTTGCCCGAGGAGATCAGGAAGCGACTAAAGCTGCAGCCGCTCCATGCGGCCTTGCGCCAAGCCCACTACCCGCCGGATATGGCCGCTTTCGAATCTGCCCGACAACGGCTGGCCTTCGACGAGCTCTTCATGATGCAGCTGGTGTTGCTCACCCGCCGGAAGTCCTGGCAGGAACAGTCAGACGGCGTATCGGTTGCTCCGCCGCCGGGGATGCTCGACGGGTTCTTCTCCTCCCTGCCCTTCCCGCTGACCGCAGCCCAGGAACGGTGTGTGGCAGAGGTGTTGGGCGACATGCGCAACCCAGCTCCGCCCATGAACAGGCTTTTGCAGGGAGACGTGGGCAGCGGCAAGACGGTGGTGGCTCTAGCTGCTCTTCTCGCCGCCGCTGCCAGCGGCTTCCAAGGCTCCATTATGGCCCCAACCGAAGTGTTGGCCGAGCAGCATTTCGCCACGGTGACCAAGCTGCTGGGCGGCTTGGCCCTGTCGGAGGAAGGCGACAACCTGATTGGCGTAGAGTTGAGCGGATTCCCTAGGCCCGTGACCGTGGGGCTTATGACCGGAAGCGTCAAGGCCTCCACCAAGCGGACCCTCAGGAAGAAGGCGGCGGACGGCAGTCTGGACATCCTAGTGGGCACCCACGCCATAATCCAGCAGGGTGTGGACCTTCCCAAGCTGGCCTTGGCGGTGGTGGACGAGCAGCACAGGTTCGGGGTCATGCAGCGGGCTGCTTTAAGGCAGAAGGGGGAGATAAGCCCTCACCTGATTGCATTGTCGGCGACTCCCATACCACGCACTCTGGCCCTGACCCTCTACGGCGACCTGGACGTGTCCACCCTGGACCAGCTTCCGCCCGGCCGCCAGGAAATCATGACACGTCGAGTTCCAGAGGAACGGAGAGACGGAGCCTATGGTTTCGTCCGTAAAGAGGTTATGAACGGACGTCAGGCCTTCGTGGTATGCCCGCTGATAGAGGAGTCGGAAGCCGTGGAGGCCCGGGCGGCCACGGCGGAATACGAGCGATTGTCCACTGAAGTCTTCCCCGACCTGCGGGTGGACCTGCTCCACGGCAAGATGAGTTCGCGGCAGAAGGAACAGGTCATGTCCAAGTTTCGAGACGGCGAGACAGACATCCTAGTGTCTACTGCCGTGGTGGAGGTGGGTATAGACGTTCCCAACGCTACGGTCATGTTGGTGGAGGCGGCCCACAGGTTCGGCGTGGCCCAGCTTCACCAGTTCCGAGGACGTGTGGGGCGGGGCGAGCACAAGAGCTACTGCCTTCTGCTGGCCGACGTCTCCACCGCCGACGCAAACCAGCGTCTCTCCGCCGTCGAAAGCATCCACGACGGGTTCCGGCTGGCCGAGGTTGATCTGGAAATTAGAGGCCCCGGAGACGCCTTCGGCACCCGCCAGAGCGGCCTCCCCGACCTACGGGTGGCCCGTCCTTCAGACAGGGACCTTCTCCAGTCTGCACGCACCGAGGCCGCCAGGCTGCTGGACGAGGACCCAGACCTCCAAGCCCCCGACCACGCTCCCCTGGCGTCCGCCGCCACAAAGTTCATGGAAGCCGTCGGCACAGACGCCAGCTAGAGGGAGCCACCTTAAAGACAGGAAAGTTTTTGTCGTGCCCCAACCGTTTGACGCTCCCGTGGGCGTGAAGTAGAATTATGCCTCTTGTCGTAGGAGACGCATACGGCGTCCACGGTTCTGGTCAGTAAGGAGGCCCTGTAATGTTCAAGAATGTTCACCACGTCCACTACGCTGTCCACAACCGGGACGACATGGTCGCCTATATCGAAGAGAACTTCGGCCTCAAGCCTGAAAAGCTGGAAGACCTGGGAGACATGGGGAAAGACGCCCTCTACAAAGTCGGCCCCACGCTGATTGAAATAACCGAGCCCGGCGACCCCAACAGCGGGCTGGCCCAGTTCCTGCAGAAGAATGGGCCGGGCGTCTACCACGTGTCCTGGGCCGTGGACAACATCCGGGAAGTGTCCGCAGGCTTGGCCGCGAAGGGCAACAAGATGAGGGGTGAGGGCGGAGTCACCAACAGCCCGCGTGGCTACCTGGCCGCCAACATCGAACCTGAGTCGTCCCTGGGCCTCTGGTTCCAGATGTCCGAGGGATAGCCGAACCTCTGTCGGGTTGAACATAGACATGCCTTCCGCGCCAGTCCACCGAGACCTCATCGTCGAGAAAATCCGCACCGCTCTGGCGGAAGCTCGCGACGCGGGCGTCCTCAACCTGGAGACGCTGCCCGACATCGCCGTCGAGCGGCCGGCCAACCCTGAGCATGGAGATTTCGCCACCAGCCTGCCTCTGCGGCTGGCCAAGTCCCATCGCGTCAACCCGCTGAAAATCGCCGAGGAGATCGCATCTCGTATAGATACAGGCCGAGAGGTGAAGGAAGTGTGGGCCGCGCCTCCAGGCTTCGTCAACTTCCGCCTTGACGATGCTTGGTTAATCTCCCAGGTCGAGTCCATCCTTCAGGACGGGGACGACTACGGCAGGCGCGCTGTCGGTGAAGGGCACAAGGCGCTGGTCGAGTTCGTCAGCGTGAACCCCACGGGGCCAGTCCACGTAGGCCACGCCCGAGGCGCCGTCCTAGGCTCCAGCCTTGCCTCCGTGATGGAAGCGGCGGGGTACGACGTGACCAGGGAGTATTACGTCAACGACGCGGGAAGCCAGATGGAGAATTTCTACGTATCTGTGCTGTCCAGGTACGAGGAAGTCCTCGGCAAGGACTCGGAGTTCCCGGCCAACGGCTACCGGGGAGATTATGTGAGGGATCTGGCCCAGGAGATAGTGGATGAGCACGGCGACAGCTTCCTCTCCATGCCGAGGGACGAGGCCTTACGCCAAATTGGAGCCATAAGCCGCGAAAAGATGATCGCCCTCATCAAAGACGACCTGGAACAAATTGGCGTGCGTTTCGACAACTGGTTCTCCGAAGGGACCCTGTTCGACGGCGGCGAATACGACGCTGTGATGGAGCTTCTCAAAGACGGTGGCCACGTCGTCGAACGGGAAGGCGCCCAGTGGTTTAACTCCACGGCCCTGGGTGAGGACAAGGACAACGTGCTGGTCAGGTCAACCGGAGCGCCGACCTACTTTGCCTCCGACATCGCCTACCACCACAACAAGTTCCAGGGACGAGGGTTCGACCAGTGCATCAACATCTGGGGCGCTGACCACCAGGGGCACGTGCCCAGGGTTAAAGCCGCCGTGTCAGCCCTGGGGGTGGAGCCGGACCGGCTGACGGTGATGATTTCCCAGATGGTGACGCTGAAACGGGGCGACGAGGTGGTCCGGGCCTCAAAGCGCACAGGCGAGTTCGTCACCTTGCGGGAACTGGTGGACGAGGTGGGGGCAGACGCCTGCCGCTACTTCTTCCTGGCGCGCACTCCTTCCACCCAGATGGAGTTCGACCTGGAGCTTGCCAAGAAGGAGTCCGTGGACAACCCGGTGTACTACGTCCAGTACGGGTATGCACGGATAGCCGGAATCCTGCGCAACGCTGTGGAGCAGGGAATCGATTGGAGCGGCGGAGACGTGTCGCTCCTCACCCATGAGAGCGAACTGGCCCTGGTGCGGAAGATGACCCACCTGCCAGAGCTGGTGGAGACGATGGCCCGCAACCTGGAACCCCACCACCTGACCTATTACGCGACGGAGCTTGCCACGGCCTTCCACTGGTTCTACGACAACTGCCGTGTTCTGTCCAGCGCCCCCGCCGACCAGGAGCTAACGCTGGCTCGGCTGAAGCTGGTGGATGCGGCCAGGACCGTCCTCTCCCGCACCTTGGCCCTCATGGGGATGCAGACCCCCGACCGTATGTAGACCTATACCGCCATGATGTGGTATCCGGCGTCCACGGGGATTATGGAGCCGGTTATCCCCGACGCCAGCTCACTGCATAGGAACAGCGCCGCCGCCGCCACCTCTTCCCTGGTTATGTTGCGCTTAAGAGGGGCCTTTTCCTGATGCATCTTCTTCATGTCGAGAAATCCGTGAATGCCCCTGGCCGCCAGGGTGTCCAGAGGCCCGGCGGAGATGGCGTTTACACGGACGTTCCGGTCCCCGTATTCCGCCGCCAGCTGCTTCACCTCGTTCTCCAGGGCGGCTTTGGCCGTGCCCATGATGTTGTAGCCGGGGAACACCCTGTCCGATGCCTGGAAAGTTAACGTGACCACGCTGCCGCCGCCGGACTGTTCCATCAGCGGCCCAGCATAGCGCACCAGGGGTATCAGCGAATAGGCTGAGATGTCCAGGGCGAGGCGAAACCCCTCCCGACCCGTTTCGGAAAATTCCCCTCCCAGGTCTTCTCTGTTGGCGAAGGCGACGCTGTGGACCAGGAAGTCCAGTCCGCCGAAGCCTTCTCCCACCTGTTGCACCGCCGACTCTATGTTGGAGTCTTCGCTTACATCGCACTCCAGGAGAAGAGGGTCGTCCAACGAGGCTGCCAGCTTCTCCACCCGGTCCTTGAGACGCTCGTTTTGGTAGGTCAGGGCCAATCTCGCTCCGGCCTGTCCCAGCATTTCTGCTATGGCCCAAGCGATGCTCCGGTTGTTGGCCACGCCGAGGACCAGGCCCTTCTTCCCCGATAGATCAATGGCGTACATCCCGACATCTCCCTTGGTTTCGATGCGCAGCGCCCGTGCGGGCGGCGCCCAACAGTATACCACCGTGGGAACGGTGTCTTTTCATTGCCATTCTGAGGAGTGCAGCGACGAAGAATCTAAAGCGCTCCGTTGCAACCATTGTGACAGCGCATGTACGAGGTTCTCAACGGAGGATTTCAGATTCGTCACTCCACGCCGCTCCGTTCAGAATTGAGCGATAACGATAGGGTTGGACTTGGGAAAGGGGAATCGCGGAGGGAATGCTATGTGAACTGGGGTGCGACTTGGCCCAGAAAGCGGTCCAGTTGTGCTTCAGGATGGAAGGAGGCGAACCGCATTACCAGCGTGCCTGCCCCGGCGTCCACGTAACGCGACATCCGTTCCGAAATCTGTTCGGCGGGCCCGAAGGGACCCCACCTAGTACCCCATATATTGGAGCCGTAGTACATGGTTAGGTACTCTTCCGCCTCCCGAGTAGCCTGCTCAGGGTCGTCGTTGATGTTGACGGTCATGTAGAAGACGGGCTCCATCCGGTGATAGTCGCGTCCCATCTCCTCAGTGTATGTGCGGATTTTGGCGCAGAGCAGGGCGTACTCATCGGGAGTATCGGAAATGGAGATGAAGCCGTCGCCCAGTCTGGCCACGCGCTTATACTGGGCCTCGCGCTGTGCCCTGTAGTGGGCGGCGATCAGAATAGGGACTCCGCCACTCTGAACGGGCAGAGGTTCCATGCTGACGGACCGCAGCTGAAAGTGGCGGCCGTCGTGGTCCAGGGGTTCCCCAGAGCCCAGCCCTTTCAGGATGGTCACCGTCTCTTCGAGCCTGGAGGCGCGGCGTTTCGGGTCAACTCCGGCAGCTTCCCACTCCCGTTGTTGGGCTTCGTTGAAAGCCCCTCCGACGGCCACGCCCAACAAGGCCCTTCCCCGGGAAATCACGTCGAGGGTTGCAGCCGCCTGCGCCAGTTGCACCGGGTGCCGCAACGACGCGAGGAGCGCAGCCGTTCCCAGCCGGACTCGTTGGGTAACTGCCGCCGCCGCTCCAAGGGTCGTGATGGGGTCGAGGCGAGGCTTGGCGGTAAGGCTGTCTCCCACCCATACGGAGTCGAAACCGGCCTCGTCGGCGGCCTTGGCCAGGGACAACGTCAACGCCGCGTCGGGAGGGCGGCCGTTGGCGGCCATGACCAGTCCGCGGGTTGGAAGCAGCAGGCCGAGCCTTGGCTTGAGACGGCCCGGTTCAGGCAGAGACGAGATGGTGGCTCCTCCCCTTTGGGGTGCAGGCCGTAAGGACTACTGCTTCCAGGAAACGGCCCAGTCGGCGGTGATCCCGTGTTCGGTGTGGTTGATCGTCTGCTGCTCGAAGATCCTTATGGCCGCAGTCCTCAAGTTAGCGTCCGCGGGGTCGGCTGTCGCGGACAGCATGTGTCCACACAGTCGGCAGGTAATTTCTATCTTGGCCATGTCGGCGCCCACCTCTCAGTTGGTCTTTGGACAGCGTTGGTCTAATTGGCCGGGAATAAACCCGGGCTTTTTGGTCTCGCAGGCCTCCAAGTCGGCGGGCGTGTCCAAATCGAAGGCGAGTCCGATGCTGTAGTATATCGCAACGGGGATTCGTAGAAAACCCGCTTGCTCCAGGTGGAGCTTGAAGCTGTCAGGACCCATCTTGAAGCTGAACGTGTCGGCCAGTTGCGGAGGCAGAAGAATCCCGTTGGTGCCGCCGTCATTGCCGGCTGGCGCCAGCGTCAGGTTCTTGAGATTCCCCGATGCCTCCAGCATCCCGTGAACGTCCTCGGCGGTGAGCAGAGGCAGGTCGGCGGGCAGGAACAGTCCCGGCCTTCCCGATTCCGCCGCCCGGCGGAATCCCAGAGTCAGGGCGTCGTTGAGGCCCTGGCCACCGTCGTTCAGCCATACGGCGTCTTCCGACTCCGTGGCTTCCTGGACCTCCTGGTCCCCTCCCACAACCCAGGTCGCGTCTATGGAGGGGCCGCGGACGGAACTGATCCTGGCTTGGGTGATGGTCTTGAGAACGTGGATAAGCAAGTCCAGCGTAAGAGACTTTCGCTGAGGCGCTGATAGGCGGCTTTCCAGGCGCGTCTTAGCCTGGTCCAGAGGTTTCATGGGAATTATGACTGCAACGGTCGATGCGCTCACTCCCCCGCTCCTACCCCTGACGCCGGTCCAACGGACTTACGGACTCGGCGATGTCTAGGATGCGCATGGCCAACCGTGTCTTGTCCCAGTCCGTTTCCATGACCGTAGGCGCTGTCTCGGCCCGCATCCCCAGCCGCTCTATGGCTGGAGCGTGGGCTTCATCCACCTCGTCTATTACGAACACGTCGCAGATGTCCGCGTATTGTCGGGCGACTCCTACGCACGACACGTCGTGGCCCAACTCCTCCAGCAACTTAGCCGCCGGGCCCCGCAACGCCTCACCGCCCACTATGGGGCTGACCGCGATGCGCGGGCCGGTGAATCCTCCTATGGCGTCTCGGACTCCTCGCACTGCCAGGATAGGCGCCACGCTGAGGAAGGGGTTGGAGGGAGCGAACACCAGGACATCCGCCGTTTCCAGGGCGGTCTGGAATCCAGGACTGGGAACCGCTCCGGCGCTGTCGTCGAACCGTATCCGGTGTGCCTTGGGCTCGCATCTCCGCTGCACGAAATACACCTGAAAGGGCAGATCTCCCTCGTCTGTGTCCACCATCGTCCGCAGGGGGTCGTTGGTCATGGGCACGATGGGTTGGCGGACTCCCAGCAGGCTGCACAACTCTCTGGTTACATCCGATAAAGTATAGCCCTCGTTTAACAATTGGGTGCGTTTGATGTGGGTCGCCAAGTCCTTGTCCCCCAGGTTAAACCAGGTGGGGTTGCCGTAGCGGCCCAACATGTCCAGAGCTTGGAATGTGTCTCTCGCCACGCCCCATCCCGTTACGGTGTTGGTCAAGCCGGCCAGGGCGTACATGACGGTGTCCAGATCGGGGGATACATGGAGGCCGTGGAAGGTCTCGTCGTCTCCAGTGTTGACCACGATGGTGAGCCTGTCCGGCGGAAGCGCGTGGGACAATCCCAGCGCCAGCTTGGCGCCGCCGACTCCGCCCGCCAAGGCCAGGACTGAGCGGGTCATGTCCCTACGTTGAGGCGGTCCCGGTAACCTCTTCCTTGACTAGCCGAGACCCTCAGACTTACTCTCCCGGACCCGACGCTCCCCCGGAGTGGCGTGGGTGTTGGAAGCGGAAGTTGTCCATCTTTATCAGATTGAAATAGGAACCGAACCGGTCCGGGTCTTCAACCAGGTCCAGGGGGTCCAACGGCTCGTCCTCACTGTCGAACACCTTTATCAGGTCGTAGACGGTGTTCCGCTCGGCGGGCGCTTTTCCGGCGTTGCGAATTAGCTCCCGGAACTGGCTGGGCTTCACCAGTTGTCCGTACTGGGCTCCTGCCGACGTTGAGATGCTCTCATTGATGAGGGTGCCTCCCAGGTCGTTGACACCGGCGTTGAGCATCACCTGAGAGAAGCGGAGACTCTCTTTGACCCAGGACACCTGCAGGTTGGGGATGCAGTTGTCCAGCATCAGCCTGGATATTGCGTGCACCTTGAGTACGTCGTTGCCGGAGGGGCCCGTGCGCACGTTGTCCACAAGGCTCTTGCTGTACATGGGAGCCTCGGAGTAGACGAAGCTCAGGGGTACGAACTCGGTGAATCCGCCCGTGCCCTTCTGAATATCCCGTATCTTGGCGATGTGCCGGGCGATGTGCTCCGGGGTCTCCACGTGGCCGTACATGATGGTGGAGGTGGTGGGGATGCCCAGCTCGTGGGCCGTGGTGATGACCTCTACCCACTGGTCTACGGTGATTCGGCCAGGGGATATGCGGTCCCGCATCTCCTGGTCCAGTATCTCCGCAGAGGTCCCGGGTAGGCTGCCCACGCCTGCGTCCCTCAGCCCTATGAGGTAGTCCTTGATGGAGCATTTCGACCGCACCGAGCCGTACAGGACCTCCTCGGGAGAGAAGCCGTGGACGTGGATATCGGGAAGCTCGGACTTTATGGTCTCGCATAGCTTGATATAGAGGTCTCCTTCCATCTGAGGAGGCAGTCCGGCCTGAACGCACACCTCCGTGGCGCCCAGGTCCCAGGCTTCTTTGGCCCGGCGGATAACCTCGCTCACGGGCAGGAAGTATCCCTCTTCTTGACGATGGTCTCGGCTGAACGCGCAGAAGCCGCACCGCTTGATGCACACGTTGGTGAAGTTGATGTTCCTGTTGACGACGTAGGTGACGATGTCGCCGACCCGCCGCCGGCGCAACTCGTCCGCCGCCATCACCAGTGCGTTTAGCTCCAGCCCGGAGGCGTCGAATAGAAAGACAGCGTCGTCCACCGAGATGTCGTGCCCGTCCAGGGCCGAGCCAAGGATTCGGGCCACCCCGGTGTCGATGCCCTTCAGCATGTGCTCAAGGGCGTGTCCGTTGCCGTTGTTAGCTGGCATAGCGGTCTATGCCCCCTTTCACGTACCCTTCGTCGTCGGAAAGGGAGAAGACCCGTTCTCGGAGGGACTCAGGGATGAATTCGGCGCCGCCCGTGATGTATTCGGGGTAGACGGGCAGGCGCGGCCTCAGGTTGAAGCCCAGAGCTTCAGTGTTCTGCCGTAGGTCAGCTATCTGGGGCCATGGGGCTTCGGGGTTCACGAAGTCTATGGTAAGGGGAGAAACACCTCCCCAGTCGTTTATTCCGGCCATAAGGTATATGGGATAGTCGTCATAGCTCAGGTTGGGGGGCACCTGTAGGTTCACGGTGGGCCCGAGAATGAGGCGAGCCGCAGCGGTCGTCCACAGCAGGTCCTCCGTGGAGGCGTCCATCTGGTCGGCCATAGGAGTCTGAGGCTTGGCTCGGAAGTTCTGGATGATGACTTCCTGTATGTGGCCGTAACGCCGGTGAAGTTCCCGGAGCTCCAGCAGGGACTCCACCCGCTCCCGGCGGGTCTCTCCTATGCCTATCAGAATTCCGGTTGTGAAGGCCACCTTTTGCTCTCCGGCTATCTCCAGCGTCTTGACCCGTACGCTGGGCCTCTTGCTGGGAGCGTGTTCATGGGGGCCGCCCGCCTCGGAAAGCCGTGGGCTGAGGCTCTCCACCATGATTCCCATCGACGCGTTCACGTCCCGCAGATGCGCCATTTCCCGGCGGCTCATGGTCCCGGGGTTGGCGTGGGGCAGCAGGGAGGTCTCTTCCAGCACCAGCTTGCTCACGTGGGCCAGGTAGTCCAGGGTGGTCTTGAAGCCGTGGGCCTTCAGCCACTCGCCAGCTTCGGGATACCGTTGCTCCGGGCGTTCTCCCAGCGTGAACAGGGCTTCCGTGCATCCCAACTCGGCCCCCTTCCGGGCCACGTCCAAGACCTCCGACGGCGTCATGTACAGCCTGGAGGCCTGGTCGGGAGACTGGCGGAAGGTGCAATATCCGCAGAAGTCGCGGCACAGGTGGGTTAGTGGAATGAACACCTTGGGCGAAAAAGTGACGTCCCGCCCTCGGCCCTGGTCTCGGATGATGGATGCCACTCGGCAAAGATGGGCCAGGTCCGGGGCGTCAGAGTCTACGAATGTGAAACACTGCTCCGGAGACAGGTCTTCTCCATGAAGGGCGGCGTCCAGCGCCTTCTGCACAGGGCCGGAGGCCTCGGTCGCAGGCGCG
The DNA here is from genome assembly GCA_965224415.1 of Dehalococcoidia bacterium. Taxonomy (GTDB): domain Bacteria; phylum Chloroflexota; class Dehalococcoidia; order Lucifugimonadales; family JAGWBF01; genus DAOUJI01. The sequence continues at coordinate 495,956 of CBDCZB010000005.1, forward strand.
TCCTCAAATGCCAGGAGGTCGGCCGCCCGCCGGGGACCCGGACGGTCCGCCGTGGGCGCCAGGGGCGTTGTCGCTCTAGATCCGTAGTGTGACATATCTCTCGCAGAGCAGGATGTGTGGTCAGGCATACAATTCTACATGCAACGGCTGACGGCGTGAATACGCGCCGTTACGGCCTCGGCGTGTAATCAGTGGGTCTCATCAGATAGGCTTGGTAGTCCACCAGTATGGGGCCGTCCTTCTCGGAATCGTCCCGGGCCTTGTGCCATTCGGGGTCGGTTACCATCCCGACCCAGTTCTCCTCCCGCTTCTCGATGCTTTCGAAGCCCAGCATCCAGACGATACGGTTGTTGGTGCCCACGTCGTCGGTCCAGAACCCGACCGTCTCCATGCCATGCTTTTGGAGCAGTCCGATGGCGTGGTTGGCGAAACGGGCGTGAAGGTTGGGGAGTTTGCCGGGGACGGCGTTGTAGTAGCGCAACTCGACCACATTGGACTTGTCGCTCCAATGGGGCGACGGAAAGTAGTCGGTGGTCCGCATGAGGGTGTTGTGCACCCTGGAGGTGAGAGGGCCGTCGACTTCCGAGGCGGCCCGCGCCTCCAGCCATTCCGGGTCCCTTTGGAAGGATCCCCAGATTCGCTCCCGCTCGGCCATGTTCTCGAAGGTGGTGACATAGATGAGGCGCATATTGGCGTTGTTGGCCATCGCCGACATGTTGACCTCTTCCGTCCAGAAGCCGAATATTCCCACGCCGTGCTTTTTGAACAGACCGATGGTGTGGTCTGCGAAACGCCGGTGCAGGGCGTCAAATTTGCCGGGCGCGGGTTCGTAAATCCGAAGCTCGTAAATCATAGCTGCCTCCCGAATGGTGTGGGCCGTTGGGGACGGGCCGCTGTTACCGGCCTATTCCTGTAGGTTTCATTATGCGCGTCTCCCAGGACCCCACTATCTCGCCGTCCTTGATGGACTCGGCCAACACGCCGGGCCACTCGTCGTCGGTCCTGAAAGAGTTCCAACACTGTTCCCGGTGGGCCAGGCTGTCGTAGCCCACGATCCAGACCAACCGGGTGGAATCGCCCACCAGCTCTGTCCAGTAACCCACCACGTTCATGCCGTGCTTCCGGAGCAGCCGGTCCGAGTGGTCTGCGAACCTCTTGTTCAGGGCGGGCAGTTTGCCAGGCGTGGCATAGTAGAGTCTCAGTTCGTGTATGGCGTTTGTGCTGAAGTCCGGCGTCGGAGAATAGTATGTGGGCTCCAGGACCACGTTGTGGACCCGCTGTATGATCTCTCCGAGTTGAACGGCGTCATCGGCCGTCCTCGGTAGCCATTCCGGGTCGGCGCGAAAACCCGCCAGCGCCTTGTTTCTTTCCTCCATGGTCTCGTATATCCAGAAGTAGGTTATCTTGCTGCCGCGGCCTATGTCGTCGGTCCAGAAACCGTCGCTCCTTAGGCCGTGCTTCTCGAACAGCCTCCGGGCCAGCTTCAGACGGTCCACCTCTTTCGCCTGGTTCCCGGGTGTCGTGTAGTACTCACGAAGCTCGTACAGCATTGGCCCCACCTACCTAGACTGAATGTTGCCCCTGGCCCAATTGCCCCCTCTCCCCCGACGGGAGGGGTTGGTGGGCCTGCCCTGAGCCTGCCGAAGGGGTGAGGGTTGGCGCCCTCTGGATTCCGGCCTCCGCCGGAATGACGGGCCTCTGCCGGCGCCGCCTATTTGGAACTTGCCGTCTGTTTCATGGCTTCGATACTGAAACGGTCCTCGCTAGAAGCGAAGAGGCGCGAGAATCCGCCTCTCCGGGTAAGCGACGAGCTCCCCGTTCTTCGTGGACTCCGCGGCCACGCCAGGCCACTCCTCGTCGGTCCTGAAGGAGTTCCAGCACTCCTCCCGGTGGGCCAGGCTGTCAAACTCAATGACCCACACCAGCTGGTTGGACGTTCCGAAAGCCTCGGTCCAATACGCCAGCACGTTCATTCCGTGTCTGCGCAAAATCCGATCGGAGTTGTCCTGGAAGCGTCGGTTCAGGTCTGCCAGCTTCCCCGGCACCGCGTGGTAGATCCGGAGTTCGTGGACCTTGCTGGAGTCGAACACCGGCTCTGGCGAATACGGAGTTGGCGTCAGCATCTTGTTGTGTATCCGGGCCGTGATTTCCCCGTGCTCCGCCCGTTCCCTGTCTGTCAGGTCTTTCCACTCCTGGTCTGAAACGAAGGAGCCCAGTTTGGTGTTCCTTTCGGCCATGTCCTCGTATTTCCACATGTAGGTAATCTGCGGGCCCCGGCCGATTACGTCGTTCCAGAAAACGAGAGCTCTCAGTTCGTGTTTCCTGAAGAGCCGGGCCGCCTCCTGGATGTGGCTCTGAAGGGCTGGGCCCTTCCCTGGGTTGGCTTCGTATGTACGCAACTCATAGAGCATGTTCAGCGTCCTTACAGGAGTCTGACCTGAGGCGACGGGGCCCTCTCGGGGAAGTCCCGTCCCAGGTGCGAATATGCCTGGCGGGTGGCCATTCTGCCTCGGGGAGTGCGGTCCAAGAATCCCAACTGAAGAAGGTACGGCTCGTAGATATCCATAATGGTGTCGGCGTCCTCGCCGATGGAAGCTGCCAGGGTGTCCAGCCCCACCGGCCCGCCCGAGAACTTGTCTACGATGCTCTCCAGCAGCCTTTGGTCGATTTGGTCTAGTCCCAGGGAATCGACCTCCAGCTTGGCAAGCCCTTCGCTGGCGATTTCCCCGGTTATTCTACCATCGGCCATTACCTGTGCATAGTCCCGCGTACGTTTGAGCAGACGGTTGGCCACACGCGGCGTGCTGCGGGCCCTTCCGGCTATCATCGAGACCCCCTCTTGGTCGATGTCCACGCCCAGTATGCGGGCCGAACGGTCCACTATGGACTCCATGGCGGGCCGGTCGTAGAAGTCCAGCCGGAAGACCGAGCCGAACCGGTCTCTGAGAGGCGGGCTGACCATGCCGTAGCGGGTGGTGGCGCCGATCAACGTAAAGGAGTTGATGCGTAGGTTTATGTTCCGGGCGCCGAGCCCTTTCCCCACCACCCAGGAGAGAAAGAAGTCTTCCATGGCCGGGTAGAGCACCTCTTCCACGACCCGGGAGAGGCGGTGCATCTCGTCTATGAAGAGGACGTCGCCGGTGTTCAGGCTCGTGAGGATCGCCGCCATGTCCCCGGCCCGCTCTATGGCCGGGCCGGACGTCACCTTGATGGCGACGGCCATCTCCTGGGCGATGATATGGGCGAGAGTGGTCTTTCCCAGGCCCGGAGGTCCGTAGATGATGACGTGGTCCAGCGGGTCGCCCCTCATGCGGGCGGCCTGCATGGCGATGCTCAGATTGTCCTTGACCGACTCCTGGCCTACGAAGTCCCTCAGCTGCCTCGGCCTGAGGGAGGAGTCGAGGGCGTCGTCCTCACCCTGCGACAGCCCTGAAACCAGCCGCTCGGTCATCGGACCGGCGCCTTTGGGTGGGCATGGGTCAACGGGGAGTCTTTCATCTCATCCCCTTGAAAATAGATGCCGACTGCCTCTTCTAACCTGGCGGGAGAAGGCTGGGATCAGGGGGAACCCGAACCCCTCCCAGTCATTTCGACGAAAGCCGGAGTTCAGACGGCGCTGGCTACTTGGAGTTAGGTTTGGTGGGGCGGGTTCTTCTGTCATCTCTGGTGTACGGGCCTTTTTCGATGTAAGCCGGTGTTCTGACAGATGCGTGCTCAACGGGGATGGAACGCCATATCAAAAAGGGTTTTAATGTTGCCGCTCCTATTCCTGCGCCGGATCATCAAGCACAGCCTCAATCGTCTCAACGAAATCCTGAACTTGGCCGAGAGCGTCTTTTACGTCGTCGTAACCCAGCCCGCCTTCATAGAAGTTTACATGCAGAGCTGTGATCCCTCGAAAAAGCTCCCCGATTCTTGAATTTCCAGTTTCTTCTCTCAGGTTGGATGCGGCTTCATTCAACAGTCTATGGCTGCCGTGGCCCCAGCCGCGATTGTGGGCCGCCGCCTTCACTATTTGAGTGGCGGCTCCCCAGCCCTTTTCCGAGGCTTGCCGCAAGTCGTTGTTCTCCAACTCTCGCAACGCTTGAGACAGATATACTCTGCTTTGTGCGCGGTATTCCTGTTCTTCCACTGTTGTCGCCACTGTCGCCCTCAGTTTTACATTACCATAATGAACGCCTTGGGGTTGACAGTAGCAACGCCGAACCGTCTATGTCAACATGGCCAAGGCAGCGCAAGGAAAAGTCAGAAGATACTGGGGCGTATCCCGCGCCATTGGAAATCCGCGAGAACATTGTGTATTCTGGGTTTATCACCGCCTACAGGCGGACTGCAAGAGGAAGTTGATGGCAGACCCAATACCTACGCTTACAAAAACCGAGCGCAACCTGTGGAACGCCATAGTCGCCGAGGCTGTGGCCCACCTGAAGTACAGTGCCTTTGCCCACCAGGCGCTGCGGGAAGGCCATCCCGAAGTGGCCCAGGTGTTCCAGGAGGTGGCCGGCGCCGAGACCATCCACGGCATCAACCACATGAGCGTGGCGGGCGAGTTGAAAAGCTCACTGGAGAACCTGAAAAGTGTGGTGGAAGGCGAGGCGAAAGAAATCAGCACTATGTATCCCAACTACATTCGGGATGCGCTGGACGAGGGCCGGAACGACGCAGCCGACACCTTTATGATGGCCATGGACAGGGAGCAGCACCACCTGGAAGTGTTCAACCGGGCTGTAGAAGTATTGGAGGCAAAGCTTGCCGTCGCCGGCCCTGTGGAAGCCGTTGCCTCGCCGCCCCGGCCGGACCCAAAGCGGACAGCGCCGCCCGTTACTGAACCCCAGACGGCGTCCATCTACGACGTAGCCCGCACCGAAGTGGAGACGCGGCGGTGGGACGTAGCCTCGAAGGGACGCATCAGGGAAGTGGTGTTCGGAGGCCAGGACGGGCTCCTGAGCACCATGCTCCTGGTCACGGCCCTGGCGGTGGGAGACATCGGAAACACGGCGGTGCTGATTGGCGGCCTGGCCGGAGCATTGGCGGGAATGGTTTCAATGGCCACCGGAGCCTTCCTGGGTTCACGGGCCGAGCAGGACTTGCAAAGGTCGGAGATTGAGAAGGAAGCCCTGGAGCTTCAGGAGCATCCTGCGGAAGAGCTGGCTGAGTTGGTAGTCCTCTACCAGAGGGAGGGTCTTTCCTTCAAAGAGGCTCAGGGTGTGGCGGACCACATCGCCGCCGACAAGGACCTGTGGCTGCGGACCATGATCGAGAAGGAGCTGGGTCTAAGCGCCGAGATCACCACCAACCCGGTCAAAGACGCTCTGGTCATGGGGGTGGCCTTCATCGCCGGGGCCATAATTCCCGTCCTGCCCTACTTCTTCGATGACGGCGGCATTGCTATAACGTCTTCCGTGTCGGCCACCCTTGTCGCTCTTTTCGGCCTCGGGATGTTGAAAGGCCGCATCGTCCGTAAGTCCACACTGCTCCAAGGTCTGGAGATACTGGCTATAGGCGGAGTTGCAGTCGGAGTTGGCTGGGTCCTGGGCGAGGTTATCCCGCGCCTGGTCACGTGAACAGGGCCTCGGGTCTAGGCGACGGTGACCGGAACGGCGTCGCCCCCGTCCGAGAAGCATACTAGCGTCTGGCCCAACTCTAGATACGGCTCGACTGACTCCCCGATTTCATATCGAACCGTATGGTTCTGGAAGCTGTGGACCGTTTCGCCCGACGGCAGGGTCACCCCATAGAGATAGTGGGTCCCCTGGAACACCCGGCTGCTGACAGTCCCCCCGGAGCCGGCAGAGCGTAGCATCACGTCGTCGGGCCGGACCATCACCCGGCAGCCGTCTCCTAGGACCTCTTCCCCCGCCATTTTGCCCAGTTCCGTGTCCAGTCCTTCCCCGGCGGAAACGGCCGACAAGTAGTCCGCCATTCCAAGGAAGCTCGCCACGAACGGGCTGCGAGGCCGGTGATAGACCTCCTCGGGTGCGCCTGATTGTCGGATGGACCCTTCGCTTATCACCGCCACGGTGTCGCCCATGAACAAGGCCTGTTCCTGGTCGTGGGTTACGTAGACCACGGTGACGCCGCCGGAGGAGAAGATTTCCTTTACGTCTTGCTGGAGACTCTCCCGCAACTTCAAGTCCAGGTTGCTAAAAGGCTCGTCCAGCAAAAGCGCTATGGGTTGCGGGGCCAGAGAGCGGGCCACCGCCACCCTTTGCTGCTCGCCGCCTGAGAGCTGGTGGGGATACCGGTCTGACATCCCGGAGAGCCGGACCAAATCCAGAGCCTCGGATACGCGGCGGGCCTTCTTGGTGCGGTCCAGTCGGGACAACCCGAAAGCTACGTTTTCGGAGACCGTCATGTGGGGAAACAGGGCGTAGTCCTGGAAGACCATGCCGAGCCGACGCTCTTCCGCCGGAGTCCAAACTCCGGGTCCGGCCACAGGCTTGCCGCCAAGCTCCACAATGCCCGCGTCTGGGGTCTCGAATCCGGCGATCATGCGCAGCAGCGTGGTCTTGCCGCTGCCGCTGGGACCCACCAGGGCCAGAACCTCTCCAGCGTGAACGTCCAGGTCAACGCCGTACACCACCGGGTCTCCGCCGAAAGACTTGGACAGCCCTCGGCACTGAATTACCGACGGCGCATCGTCGGAGCTAGGCATGGGCTTTCGTTCCGTCGGGGCTGGATGTCAGCTTCACGTCGTAGCTGTTGAACTCTCCGGGACCCAGCAGGAAGTCCGCCCCCGGCCCGGAGTGTGCTTGCCTGAAGGCTTCGCTGCGTGTCCACTCGTGGTGGGCGTCTTTCGACTCCCAGTGGGTCACTATCAGATATTCTTCACAGTCGGAGTCCTTCTCCGACTGCCACATCTCGAACCCCAGAAACCCGACCTGGCCTTCGACCCCGCCCCTTCGGTTGAACCGGTCTTCCAGCTCACGGCCGTGACCCTTCTGGACCTGTATCTTGTTGGTGGCGACAAACATGGCGGGACCTCCTGAATGCTCCCTTCAGTCTAGCAGGCGGGAAGCCGTCGTGTCAGGCCTTCGAGTGGTGTCCACCTTCTCTCAAGACGATGAAGGCCATGGGGACGGACGACGCCAGCACCAGCAGGAGCGCCGGGCCCGCCGCTCTGGCGAAGAAAGCCGACTCAGTGGCCGACCATATCGAAGTGGCAAGGGTCTGGAATCCTATAGGCCCCAGAATGAGCGTGGCCGGAAGCTCCTTCATAGTAATCAAGAAGACTAACGCCATTCCCGACAACACTCCGGGAAGCGCCAAAGGCAGAGTGACCCTAAGAAACGTACGCAGTCCGTTTCTTCCCAGCCCGCGGGACGCGTCTTCCAGCCGGGGGCTGACCTGAAGAAGCGACGCCCGGACGGCTCCCACCGCTGCTGGAAGGAATAGGACGACGTAAGCAAATATGAGGATAACGATGTTCTGGTACAAGGGCTGGAGGTAATTTGCCGTAAAGAAGACCAGGGACAGGGCCACCACGATCCCGGGGAGGGCGAATCCCACATAAGTCAGCCGTTCAAGGAGAACGCTGAGTCGTCCGGCATACCTGACCATCAATACGGCCAGCGGCAGAGCTGCGACTACGGCTGCTATGGCTGCCAAGGCAGACACATAAACGGAGTTGAAGGTCGTTCCCCACGCCAAGCCCAGTGACTCTCCCGCCTGCAGTCCCTGGGCCACCCAATACCCCAGGACGCTGATGGGCATTCCTAAGGAAACGGCGCATATGAATGTGCAGAAGCCAAACGCGGGCCATCGCCACCGGCCAAGACGCACAGGTCTAGGGGACCGCTGGGCGCCCACTCCGGACCGGTGGTATTGGGCCCTCCCCCTGGACGCCGACTCGATGGTAAGTACGGCAAGCGCCATCACGATCAGGGCTAGGGAGCTGGCCGCGGCCAACTCTCTGGCTCCGGCATCGTACTGCAGATATATGACGTAGCTGAACGCCTCGAAGCTCAACAGCGACACGGCGCCGAAGTCGCTCAAGGTGTAGAGGGCCACCAGGAGGCTCCCCGACGCCAGGGCAGGCTTTAGCTGAGGCGCCGTCACCTGGAAGAACCGGGTCCACTTGCCTTTACCGAATCCCTGGGCCGCCTCCTCCAGGGACGGGTCCAGGCCTCTGAGGGCGCCCCTGGCTGTCAACAGCACGTATGGGTAACTGAGCATAATCAGGGTCAGAGAGGCCCCGGCAAGCCCTGAAACGTCCGGCATTCGGTCAACTCCGAAAAGCGGCCCGGCGATGAACTCTTGGAGCATCCCTCTGGGCCCCAGAAGAGTCACTACGGCGAACCCTCCGACGTAGGAAGGGATTACCAATGGAAGGGCTGTGGCCACGGACCAGAAGCCTCGTAGGGGGAGGTCGGTCCTAACCGTAAGCCAGGCGAGGGGCAGGGCCAGGGCCGCCGACGCTGCCGTCACGATGACCGTCAGCAGGGCAGTGCTCCCGATGGTCTCCAACATGCGCATCCGCAGCAGCAAGTCCCAAAGCTCTCCGCCGGTTCCTAAACTTCGAATGACCAAATATGCCAGAGGAAGCGACAGAGCGGCCCCCACCACTATGGCGGGGGCCAGTACAAATCCCGGCGTCCGGGGCCGCCCAAACCCCGGGAACCGGATGAGGGGGGATGATTTAGTCGAAGGAGAAACCATGAATAGTGTCTGTGTTTGCCCCGTACAGGACCTGGGCGCATGCCTGAAGGGGTCCCCAGGGGAGGGCAAGATCCCTCCTCTGCATGCGCCCGGTCGAGTGCGTCCTATCGCCTATGGAATGATGCCCACGCTCCGTAGCAGGTCTTGAGTTCCCTGCACGTCGTCCAACTGGGACAGGTCTACGTCGGGAACGGCTATTTCGCTCAAGGGCGTGAGAAGACGGTGGGTCCTAACTCCCTCTATCAGCGGGTACTCGAAGGTCTGGCTGGCAAAGTACTGCTGCGCGGATAGCGACAGCATGAAGCCCAGGAATCGTTCGGCCTCCTTGGTGTTATCGGACGTGGACAGAATGGCGGCCCCGTTCACCAACATCATTGCGCCAATGTCGCCGTTCTTGGGATGGTAGTTTCGCGCTTGGAAATCCTCTCCGTGCTCCGCGAGAAAACGGTACAGATAGTAGTGGTTTACGAACCCCACGTCCACCTCTCCGCGGGAGACGGCGTCGACTATGGGAGTGTTCTTGGGATAGACCCTGGGGTCGTTGGCCTGGATTCCCTCCAGCCAGTCCCGCGCCGCGTCTTCTCCTAACGTGGTCCGCATGGCTGTCACAAATGCCTGGAAAGAGCCGTTGGTGGGCGGCCATCCTATGCGTCCATTCCATTCCGGGTCGGTGAAGTCCAGGATGGAGTCGGGCAGCTCGTCGGCGCTGATGACATCAGGGTTGTACACCACCACGCGGGCCCGTCCTGATATGCCAACCCACTTGTCCTCACGGGACCGGAACTCCGAGTCCACCCGGTCCAATATCCCGCTTGGCAACGCAGTGAACAGGTCGGACATGCTCCCCAGCAGACCCGGGTCCGTGGCGAAGAAGATGTCGGCGGGACTGTTGGCCCCCTCTTCCTGTATGGTTGCGGCCAACCCTGAGTTGGAGCCATATTTCACTCCGACATCAATGCCGGTTGCGTCCTCGAACTGCTGGATGATGGGGCCTACGAGAGTTTCCTCCCGCGCCGAATAGATGGTCAACGACCCGCCCGTCGCCTCTGCCACGGCCCTCTGCACTCCTTCATCGACAGCTGTCCGAATCGCCTTTTCCATTTGTTCCGTCGTCACACCCTCGGGTATGTCGATGCCGGAAATGGCGGTGTCTATCAGACCTTTGACTTCATCGGCGGTCAGTCCTTCGGGGAAGTCTATGTCAGAGACAGCGGTGTTTATCATCTCTCTGACATCCTCTCCCGACAGGCTATCGGGCATCTTCAGCCCTTGGATTGCTTGCTCGACGGAGCCTTGTAAGGAGGCGGTTATGGCTTCTATGTCAACAGGTGTGGGTGTTGGAGCCGGCGTCGGAGTCGCCGTGCCGCCGCAGGAGACTGCAAACAGCGTAAGAAGAAGAACCGGAGCAACGAGGAGCGTCATAAGCCGCATCGGAGAGCGCTTCTGCTTGTTGTGGTTGGTTCCCTTTAGCATTGGCTTATGTCTTGACACAATCTTCTCCTTGCCATGTCCTGATGCACGGAAGATATATACACTAAAGACGTTAGTATGTCAACACTAATAATAGTTAATAGTGTAGACAATTCAGCCAGGTATTTTTCCTCCTGATCCCTATTGCACGTACGCAGGGAACCGGTTACAGGGTGGCACCGTGCGTTGACAATCTGATTCAGAGGGACTTAGACTTCGCTTAAGTCAATTCAGCATCAGCAAGAAACCGCACCCGAACTTATCTGCATTACGTGGTTAAAGTGAGGGTTAGCCATATGTCAGATCAAGACATCGCTCAGATGGGCCATCTCATGCGCCGGGCCGGCTTCGGAGCTGCCCGCGACGAGCTGGAGGAGCGGGCGGCCAGAGGGTACGAGCAGACGGTGGAAGAGCTGCTGGATCCCGACGCGTACGGGGCGCCGCGCATCGACCCGGGCATCCTCTTCCGTACCTTCCCATACATAGAAAGCGGCGTCGCCGACCGGGGCAGCACACGCCACATCTGGTATCTCATCAACAACCCACGGCCCCTGGAAGAAAAGGTCGCCCTCTTCTGGCACTCCGTGTTCGCCACTGGCACCGTCAAGATAGACAACCCCCTTGAAACGGCGCGCCAGCTGGACATGTTCCGGGCGTTTGGTCTGGGAAGTTATCGAGACCTTCTGGTCGAGCTGGCCAGAGACCCGGCTATGATCTACTGGCTGGACAACTACACCAACCACAAGAACAAGCCCAACGAGAACTGGGGCCGTGAGCTCCTGGAGCTTTTCGCTATGGGACAGGGCAACTACACCGAGATGGATGTCTTCGAGTGCGCCCGGGCCTTCACAGGTTGGGGCATAGCCCCTAAACCCCCGGACAACGTTGGTCTTGGTCGATATACCTGGGATTTCCAATACGTTCCTGATGACCATGACGACACCGAGAAGACCTTCTTGGGTCATGTAGGCAGGTTCAACGGCGAAGACGTGATCGACATAATCGTGCGTCAACCGGCCACCGCTCGCTTCATCGCCAGGCACATATACAACTTCTTCGTCGCCGACGAGGTGCAGGTGCCCTCCTGGCTCCACACGCCGCCCAGGGACCCGGTTGCCGTCAATCTCATCGCCGATGCCTTCATGTCCTCGGGCTACGATATAAGGTCAACCCTGAGGATGGTGTTCAACTCCGACTTCTTCAAAGAAGCACGATTCCAGAGGGTGAAGAGTCCCGCGGAGCTGGTGGCAGGCATCTGCCGTTTGGTGGGCGACTTCAAGTACCCGAGGCCCGACCTAGAGCAGCTGGGAGTCGAATGTGGGTTTATGGGGCAGGCTCTGAGTGACCCGCCCAGCGTGGAGGGTTGGCACTATGGAGCCGAGTGGATAGACGCAGGGTCGCTGGTAAAGCGCATCAGCTATGCGAGCGAAGTTGTCTCAAGCCTGGAGTATCCCGGAGTCCAGGCCATTGTCAGCAACATCGCACTAAAGGGCGCCTTGAGTCCCGGCGGGTTCGTGGACGCGTGTCTGGAACAGCTGGGTACGGTGGAGGTCGGCCCCGAAACCCGGAAGGAACTGTTGGGCTTGGCCGAGCTTGGGGGCTGCTTGCGATGGGATACAGAGGAATTGCGTCAGGAGTCAGCCCGGAGAGTAGCCGACATGCTCGCAGTCATCGTTTCAACGCGAGAATACCAGTTGTGCTAGACCGCAGGCCGAGCCCAATTCAAAGGTCCAGAAGAGGTAACATCATCACGGAGGCTCGTCAAGGGAGGGGCAATGCGTACGGCCTACGTACGTGACCGTGTATACAACTATGACCATTGCATCGCCGGCGGACCGAAGACCGGAGGCGGTTTCCTCCATCCGTCCGACTTCGCTCTGGGTTCTGGAAACACCCTCTATCTCCTGAGCAAAGGCATCGACTATATCCCGGCCATGGGAATAACCAAGTGCGGCCTTGACGGCGAGTTCTTTTGGCATGAACGGGGACCCGCTTTTACCGAACATGTGGGGCCCTTGCCCAGCTCAGTTGCGGTGGATAGTCAGGAGAACGTGTATGTCTCCGACGAGTATACAAATCGGATTTATGTCTATGGGCCCAACGGGGACCCTCTGGGCGGCTGGGGAGCGACCGAGGCCCAGGACCGCGTTATGCCGGGCCTGAGCCTGAATATATGGGGCATGACTTTCAACCCATACCTCAAGAAGGTTGGGGCCATCGACACCTCCGGGGACGGCGAGCTCAACGGTCCCGTCGGCCTTGCCTTCGATAGAGACGACAGGCTCTACGTTTCGGACAGCCACAACCACCGGGTCCAGATATTCACCAAGGACGGCGGGTTCGTGGGCAAGTGGGGGAGCTACGGCAGCGGTGAGGGGGAACTGAACTTACCCTGGGGACTCGCCTTCGACAACGAAGGCAACGTACTCGTGGCCGACTGGGGCAACTCCAGGGTCCAGAAGTTCTCCCCCGATGGCAGGTTCCTGGGCTCCATCTGCACCGCCGGAGAGCATAAACTGGGGCGCCCATCCGATGTAGCCGTGGACAGGGACGGCGACGTATACGTCACCGACTGGGAGAACAACCGGCTCAACATCTACGACAACGACAGCGACTACATATTCTCTCTGTACGGCGACGCCAACGACATCAGTCCTTGGGTCGAAAACGCGCTGAAGTCCAGACCCGACCTGGCCAAGGCCATGCAGAGGGCCGAGTCGGCCAGGGCCCAGAAGTTCAAGCGGCCGGTCGCCGTAAACGTGGATGACGCCGGCCGGATTATCGTGCTCGAATCGGCGGCTTACCGGTTCCAGATATACGTCAAGGAACAGAACTGGGTAGAGCCCCCGTTCAACCTTTAACAGACTGTCTGTTCCGTACCGCTTCAGTGCCTTCTATATCTGCCGCAGTTTGGGATCCAATTTTGCAGTGAGGGGATGTCCCTCGCCCCCGCGGGAATCAAGCGTATGGGATCGTCTTTTGTGTGTCCCCATCCCAGCTAGGCGCCAATGCCAGCCCTCGTTTTACTCGAAGGCCAGGGTGGCGTAACGCATGAAGATTGTGCCCACCGGTTCGGCAAAGGGAGCGTTGCATACCAGCACGGCTATTACATGCTGGTTGCCGGGGGTCGCTGATTGTTCTACCAAAGCCCGTTGTGGAGTGTTGTTGCCGGTGATTACCCATTTCTCCCGGTCGATTTGGCCGTCGATGTAGATTTCCCCATAGTTGTCAACATTGGTTTCAAACCAGATGCGGCCTCCGGCAATATCCTGCCCTTTGACCTGTTCTGGGACGGTAATGTGCAACCGGTACCAGGCAAAAGTAAATCCCACAGACCGCCGTTCCTGGAAGTCGGCGTCTTTTTCCCACCATGCGTCGTCGTACTCCGGCAAACGAGCCTCGACTGCCCGCAGTTCCGCCACCAACCCCTGGTTGGGTTCCCCAGGGACCAGGCCCGGCGCTATCCGCCATCCGGTGGTCCCCAACACTGCCAGGTCCTCAGGATTCTCCAGGTCCAACGCTACTCTCGGCATTTCTCCTCCATCTAATAACCTAGTATTCGGCCAATCTGGCATTGTCAGTTAGTACGTGAGCCCAGACAGGATGCTACCTTGGGGATAGACGAAGGGTTGTGGGATGTGAGGTGGTCATGGTGCAGGAGAAGTACGGAGTCCGGCTGGCAACACAGGAAAAGGGACGGCTCAGGAAGATGATCAGGGCTGGGAGGAGTTCCGCACAGGCGATTACCCGGGCCCGCATCCTGATCAAGATAGATGAGGGCTGGACCGCCCCCCAGGTGGCCACCGCACTGGACGTGTCGGAGCGGACCGTGTTCCGCACCAAGCGGCGGTATGCCGAGGAAGGACTGGACGAGGTGCTGAGGCACCATAACCAGGTCAACCGGCCCAGAAAGGTGGATGAAAGGGTGGAGGCCCACCTGATAGCCTTGGCCTGCAGCCCGGTGCCCGACGGTCATGACCACTGGACCATGCGGGCCCTGGCGGGCAAGGTGGTGGAGTTGGGATTGGTGGAGTCTTTATCTCCCGAGACGGTCCGCCTGCGGCTAAAAAAAACACGCTCAAGCCGTGGCTCAAGAAACAATGGTGCATCCCCAAGGTAGGTGGAGAGTTCGTGGCGGCCATGGAGGACGTGCTGGATCTCTACGCCGAGCCCTACGATCCGCAGAGGCCGGTGGTCTGCTTTGACGAGACCTCCACCCAGTTGCTGGCCGACGTGAGGGAACCGCTGCCGGCAAAGCCTGGGAGGCCGAGGCGTGAGGACTACGAATACCAGCGGGGAGGGACGCGCAACCTGTTCCTCACCTGTGAGCCTCGCCGGGGCTGGCGCCACGTGGCGATAACCCGGCAACGCACCATGCAGGACTTCGCTCAGCAGATGCGGTGGCTGGTGGATGAGGCCTACCCCGATGTCCCGGTGATTCGGCTGGTTCTCGACAATCTGAACACGCATCGGATGGCCTCGCTTTACGAGACTTTCCCGGCGGCCGAGGCCCGGCGCATCGCCAAGCGGCTGGAGTTGCACCACACTCCCAAGCACGGAAGCTGGCTGAATATGGCGGAGATCGAGTTCAGCGTGCTGGCCCGGGCCTGCCTGCGCGGACGCAACGGAGATGAGGACAGCCTGGAAAGAGCCGTCAGCGCCTGCGTGTCAGAGCGGAACGCGATAGGAGCTACCATTAACTGGCGGTTCACTGCCCAAGACGCCAGACGCAAACTCCATCGCCTCTATCCCTGCCAATCCTGATTTGGTTCAGTACTAGACTACATTAAGCCGCTCGTCGGGGCGGCCCGGCACGAACGCGGAGGCTGCATGACCTCACTTGGACGATTGCCGGCTCATGTGGTCGAGGGCCGCACGGGTCAGCAACCCCGATCGAGATTCCCCTTCCCGGACAGCGGCTTCATCAATGATTGCCAGCACCCGGGCCGGCATCGTGACGTTGACGCGGACCGTTTTGTCGGAGAGTTTCGATACGTCTACATCAACCAGTCCCCAAATGCCTTCTGTGTAATCCTGATTGGCTTGATGCATTTCCAGGGGCGCATTCTCAGGAATGGGATGGCCATCCATGAGCAGAGTTTCGATATGACCCACAATGGCCTCTCGCGCCATGTCAAAGGCGTCGTCCAGCGTGTCGCCACCCGAGAAGCATCCGGGCAAGTCCGGCACGGTTACTCCATAGCTGCTGCCTTCATCCTTGTGAATCACGACTGGATACCGCATTATCGTGTCCTCCAATCCCATCCGGCTTGCCGAAAGATACTGCGGAGAGTGCCGATGGGGATGTCCTTGCGAGGATGCTGGATTGTAACTACTCCAGACTTCTCAGAGTGTGTGAAGTGGTGGTGGCTACCGCCGATGTTCCTCAGCATCCACCCGTTCTCCCGAAGCCTGCGTATGACCTCCGCACTGTCCACATGCGTAGTATATACACTGCCACCGCGTGTGTGGAGGCGCTTGGCGCCTACGCCTTAACGCCGACGTGGTCGGGCTTCAGGTTAGGGGGCCGACACCCCAAGTTGGCGTTCCAACCATGCGGACCCCTTGCTTAGAATCATCGGGAAGAGGCGGCATTTACATTGGGGCCTTGACGGAAAGCTCCACACGTTCTGTCGAAACGCCCCCATAGGGCAGATCATCCGCGTCTCGGTCCGCCAGGATGTGGCTAATCTCATCGGTTATAAGGTCTGGTGTCTCTGGGTAAGGAGGTGGGACTTGGGAAGGGCGAGGCCCGAACCCATCCTCAACTCCTGAATCCCTTTCTAAGGTCTTCAGGACGAGTTCGGCGGCTTCCCTGATATTTTCCAGGGCCTCGCCCGGTTGTCTCCCTGGCTGACGCACCCCGGCAGTGCAGGACAGACGACCGAATATCCCCCGTCGTCTTGGAGAGACAGGATGACTGTAAACGCACGGGTTTCCGATGACATGTTCCGATCCTTGGTCTTCTGCTGATGCGAACGGCTCAGTGGAACAGTGCTTTGTTTCCAGCGAGTATTAAACGCTCCCGTGAGTCGCTTGATGGGGCTGCACACCTACGAAGTTTTGGTAGCGGGGGTTGGACTCGAACCAACGACCTTCGGGTTATGAGCCCGA
This sequence comes from Dehalococcoidia bacterium, assembly GCA_965224415.1. Classification (GTDB taxonomy): domain Bacteria; phylum Chloroflexota; class Dehalococcoidia; order Lucifugimonadales; family JAGWBF01; genus DAOUJI01. Next base: position 512,198 of record CBDCZB010000005.1, read on the forward strand.
CGAGCTGCCACTGCTCCACCCCGCACCGAGTCTCGAATGATGGGCGACGGCTGGCTTCCCTGTTGAGGGTCCGCACGCCCGAGTTGACTGGCAGGTTGTTATGCTTGGGGGTTAGTCTGCCTAGGCTTCTTCTACGTTGCCTGAGCCCTTGCAGATCTGGCAAACGTGGGGGGCGCCGGAGCCGCAGTTGCGGCAGTTGAATACTCTGCAGGCGCCTGAGCCCTTGCAGTGTTCGCACTTTGCCACAGCTCACCTCCCATAAGAGTTGGAAGAACCGAGAATAGGGTCTTTAAGGATGCCGCCGTGTCCCCTCGCCTTCTGGGTGAGGGTTTGGCGGTTGGTATGGAGTTCTTAGCGTGGGTTAAGCCCTCGGCTGATTAGTACCGGTAAGCTTAACGGGTTACCCCGCTTCCACTGCCGGCCTATCAAGCAGATAGTCTCTCTGCAGCCTTACTTCCGACTAGTAGTCGGAATGGGAGGCCTAATCTTGGGGAGCGCTTCGCGCTTAGATGCCTTCAGCGCTTATCGACACTGGACGTGGCTACCCAGCAGTGCTCCTGGCGGAACAACTGGCACACCATAGGTCCCTCCCTCCCGGTCCTCTCGTACTAGGGAGAGATTCCCTCAAGCCTCCTGCGCCCGCGGCGGATAGAGACCGAACTGTCTCACGACGTTCTGAACCCAACTCACGTGCCCCTTTAACCGGCGAACAGCCGGACCCTTGGGACCGCCTTCAGCCCCAGGATGGGACGAGCCGACATCGAGGTGCCAAACCTCGCCGTCGATATGAACTCTTGGGCGAGATAAGCCTGTTATCCCCGGGGTAGCTTTTATCCGTTAAGCCACGGCCTTTCCACACAGGGCCGTAGGATCACTTTGCCCGACTTTCGTCCCTGCTCGGCTTGTAAGCCTCACAGTCAAGCTCCCTTATGCCAATACGTTCTGAGGACGATTTCCATCCGTCCTGAGGGAACCTTTGGGCGCCTCCGTTACACTTTGGGAGGCAACCGCCCCAGTTAAACTGCCCGCCAGGCACTGTCCCCGTCTCCGACGGGTTAGAACCAAAAACAGGGAAGGGTGGTATTTCAAGGATGGCTCCGCCCTCACTGGCGTGAAGGTTTCTCAGCCTCCCACCTATCCTACACATCCCGGCTCCCAGACCAATGCCAAGTTGCAGTAAAGCTCCACGGGGTCTTTTTGTCCTGCCGCGGGTCGCCCGCGTCTTCACGGGCACCGCAATTTCACCGGGCCCTCCGCCGAGACAACGGCCAGGTCGTTACGCCATTCATGCAGGTCGGAATTTACCCGACAAGGGACTTCGCTACCTTAGGACCGTTAGAGTTACGGCCGCCGTTCACCGGGGCTTCAGTTTGCAGCTTCTCCCTCCGAAGAGGAATAACCGCGCCCCTTAACCTTCCGGCACTGGGCAGGCGTCAGCTCCTATACATAGGGTTACCCCTTAGCAGAAACCTGTGTTTTTGTTAAACAGTCGCCCGGCCTTCTTCTCTGCGGCCCCGAAAAGCTCCATCCGCAAGGGATTTCACCTCCCGGGGCGCCCTATATCCCGAAGTTACAGGGCTCTTTTGTCTAGTTCCTTAGCGGAGGTTCGCCCGAACGCCTTGGGACTCTCATCCCTGCCCACCAGTGGCGGTTTGCGGTACGGGCGCCATTGTCACATAGCACGCGAGGCTTTTCTCGTCGGCATGGGATAAGCAGCTTCCCAGACCCTAAGGTCCGGTTCGCCCCACTCCTCAGCTTAGCGCCGGAGCGGATTTGCCTACTCCGGCTCGCCTACAAGCGGGGACGCCAATCCAATAAGGCGCCTTGCCTGCCCTTCCGCACCCCCTCGCGGCTTTAAACGAAACAACGGCGGTGCAGGAATATTAACCTGCTGTCCATCGCCTACGGCTCTCGCCTGCGGCTTAGGACCGACTAACCCTACGCCGATAAACGTTGCGTAGGAAACCTTGGGCTTTCGGCGTCAGGGATTTTCACCCTGATTAACGCTACTCATTCCGGGATTCTCACTTCCCCGCGCTCCAGCAAGCCTCACGACTCACCTTCTCCGCCCGAGGAACGCTCCCCTACCATGCAAGAGTCTCTGAGGACTCCGTCTCGCAGAATTCCCGTAAGCGAACTCACGGTAGGCCCGCTTAACGGCGTCCGTACTCTTGCATCCACGGCTTCGGTGACGGGCTTAAGCCCCGTTACATTTTCGGCGCAGAACCCCTCGACCAGTGAGCTATTACGCACTCTTTAAAGGATGGCTGCTTCTGAGCCAACCTCCTGGCTGTCTGAGGAACTCCACTTCCTTTCCCACTTAGCCCGTTCTTGGGGACCTTAGCCGGTGGTCTGGGCTGTTTCCCTTTCGACTGACAAACTTATCTCCGCCAGTCTCACTCCCGAGAAACGGTCAGACGGCATTGGTGGTTTGGTTGAGTTTGGTAAGCTCACGCCCCCTAGCCCATCCAGTGCCCTACCTCCGTCCGCCTATTACTCGAGGCTGCACCTAAATGCATTTCGGGGAGAACCAGCTATTTCCGAGTTCGATTGGCATTTCACCTCTACCCACAGCTCATCCCAAGCTTTTGTACCAGCAACGGGTTCGGGCCTCCAGTCCGTGTTATCGAACCTTCACCCTGGCCATGGGTAGCTCACCCGGTTTCGGGTCTACTCCATGGGACTGATCGCCCTATTCAGACTCGCTTTCGCTCCGGCTCCGGGACTCCAGTCCCTTAACCTCGCCCCACATAGTAAGTCCCCGGATCATTCTTCAATAGGCACGCCGCCATCCGCTTTCGCGGACTACGACCTTCTGTAAGCTAACGGTTTCAGATCTATTTCACTCCCCTCCCGGGGTGCTTTTCACCTTTCCCTCACGGTACTGGTACACTATCGGTGGCCAAGGATACTTAGCCTTGGAGGGTGGTCCCCCCGACTTCCCACAGGATTTCTCGTGTCCCGTGGTACTCAGGAAAGCTCCAGGAGTCGCACACCTTTCGTCTACAGGGCTGTCACCTTCTTCGGCGGTCCTTTCCAGGTTCCTTCGACTAGGTGTGTGATTTGTAACTCCTCGCCCCCTTCCGAGGTTGGGGCGGGAACTCCCTATAACCCCTTTGCGACATAGGCCCTCGGGCCGTTAAGTCACAAAGGTTTAGGCTCTTCCCCGTTCGTTCGCCACTACTAGGGGAATCTCGGTTGATTTCCTTTCCTCGGGGTACTTAGATGTTTCAGTTCCCCCGCTTACCCTTCCGCACGAAACGGAATGAACCGGCTCAACACCGGAACGGGTTTCCCCATTCGGGAATCCTCGACTATGCCCGCTAGACGGCTCATCGAGGCTTTTCGCAGCCTTGCCGCGCCCTTCTTCGGTCCTTGGCCCCAAGGCATCCACCGTTAGCCCTTACTAACTTAACCCACGCTAGGAACTCCATACGCGGATTTCAATGACCCTATTCTCTTGTTAACGTGCTTGGCGGCGGTCTGGCTTACGTACTGAGCGGCGGCTGGGTTGCCCCGTAGCCGCCGCTCTCGGGTTGCCCAACTCGTATGTCTGTTATGTGTCTCTCATCATACGTTTTGCCGCTTAATGAAATTTATTATATGACTGCCCTTTTTGCTAGTCAAGAGGTTATAACACAATTCTCCGACCTATAACCGCCCCACTAACCGATATCTTGGATTGCATCTTCCATCTTAGGAGGAAGACTGAGATGGGGGTGAGGGGCGTAAAGCCCGCTACCCTAGAACCATTTGGCCTTGTCCACAAGATTGCGCAGCGGACGACCCTCGTTGAACCGCAGGCAGTTGTCTATGAACAGCTCGGTGCGCCGGTCGTTCACATAGGGGCCTCGGCCCGCCACATGGGGCGTAATCAGGACTCCCGGCGCCGTCCACAGCGGATGCTCCGCAGGCAAAGGCTCAATCTGGAACACGTCCATCCCCGCTCCGCCAATCTCCCCCGACTGGAGGGCTGCCGTGAGGTCGTCAAGCTCCACCGTGGCCCCCCGCCCAATGTTGATGAAGAAAGCGGACCTCTTCATGGCGCGGAACTGCTCCCGCCCAAACATCCCCTGGGTGTCCGGGGTCTCCGGCACCGTGACGATGACAAAATCTCCCCGCCCTAGCGCCTGGAGCAGGTCGTCGGGACGATAGACTTCTGAAAACCCGGGAGGCGGCTCATCCAACCGAGGGTCCACCGCCAGGACCGTCATGCCGAATTCCGCGCACAGCCTGCCCGCCTCCGCCCCGATGCCTCCCGCTCCCACTACTACGGCGGTGGCGTCAGGCAGGTAGATGGGGTCGTAGACCTGACTCCATTCCTGCCGCATCTGCAGGGGCATGTAGACGTGGAGCCCCTTGGCGAAGGCCAGAACGAACGACATGATGTGCGAGCTGATGTAGTCGTTGTAGATTCCCCGGGTGTTGGTCACCAACACGTCGCTGTCGATGAGGCCCTGGTGGTACCAGCCCGCCTGTGGACCGGCCTGTGGGCAGGCCACCCATTTCAGGTTGACTCCCCGTTCGAACAACTCCGGGACGATGTTGCCGAAAGCCGCGTCCATGTCGCCAATGACCTCCAGCGCTTCCCCTACGGTACGGCAAGCGGTCACGTCGATGTCCGGAGCGGTCTCCTTGAGCATTGGAGGCCATTCCCTGACACGCCAGTCATCGTCTTCTCCGTCGCCCAATATCAGCAGCTTGAACCCCATGTCTCACCCCCAGGTTAAGTAGGCCCGACCCTAACCTTATACCACGGGCCCAGCCCCCCACAACTCCCCCGTCTAGAGCCTCCCTGGTTACCTTGAGTGAAACTGCAGCCTTGAGGCGGCCGGAGGGCTGCTCCCGCCCCCATCTTTCCGGCGCAGGCCGGAATCCAGAGACCCTACGCCCACCCGACATACTGCCAAGGCCACGGAGATAGGCGGCGACTGCTCCTTCTCCCCTGGCGGGAGAAGGTTGGGATGAGGGGGCTGAGGGTCGCCCCTTGCCCCAACCATGACCCTCAATGTACCATCACCGGAGTTTTTCCGACGGGGATATTGGGATTGATCAAATATTTTGACAGCCAGTACGCGGGCAGCGTTGACCTGCCTGACGACGACGTGGGGTTCGAGGCGACTCCCGTGAACGACCGCTGGCTGTCTGACGAGAGTCTGGCCTACCAGCTCCACAAGTCCGAGGGCATGGCCAAGACAATGGACCGCCTGGGATACGACACACTATGGTTCGCCGAGCGCCACTTCCAGCGGGAAGGATATGAGCGCCTCCCGAACCTGCTCCTTCTTGCGACCCACCTAGTACTGAACCAAATCAGGATTGGCAGGGATAGAGGCGATGGAGTTTGCGTCTGGCGTCTTGGGCAGTGAACCGCCAGTTAATGGTAGCTCCTATCGCGTTCCGCTCTGACACGCAGGCGCTGACGGCTCTTTCCAGGCTGTCCTCATCTCCGTTGCGTCCGCGCAGGCAGGCCCGGGCCAGCACGCTGAACTCGATCTCCGCCATATTCAGCCAGCTTCCGTGCTTGGGAGTGTGGTGCAACTCCAGCCGCTTGGCGATGCGCCGGGCCTCGGCCGCCGGGAAAGTCTCGTAAAGCGAGGCCATCCGATGCGTGTTCAGATTGTCGAGAACCAGCCGAATCACCGGGACATCGGGGTAGGCCTCATCCACCAGCCACCGCATCTGCTGAGCGAAGTCCTGCATGGTGCGTTGCCGGGTTATCGCCACGTGGCGCCAGCCCCGGCGAGGCTCACAGGTGAGGAACAGGTTGCGCGTCCCTCCCCGCTGGTATTCGTAGTCCTCACGCCTCGGCCTCCCAGGCTTTGCCGGCAGCGGTTCCCTCACGTCGGCCAGCAACTGGGTGGAGGTCTCGTCAAAGCAGACCACCGGCCTCTGCGGATCGTAGGGCTCGGCGTAGAGATCCAGCACGTCCTCCATGGCCGCCACGAACTCTCCACCTACCTTGGGGATGCACCATTGTTTCTTGAGCCACGGCTTGAGCGTGTTTTTTTTAGCCGCAGGCGGACCGTCTCGGGAGATAAAGACTCCACCAATCCCAACTCCACCACCTTGCCCGCCAGGGCCCGCATGGTCCAGTGGTCATGACCGTCGGGCACCGGGCTGCAGGCCAAGGCTATCAGGTGGGCCTCCACCCTTTCATCCACCTTTCTGGGCCGGTTGACCTGGTTATGGTGCCTCAGCACCTCGTCCAGTCCTTCCTCGGCATACCGCCGCTTGGTGCGGAACACGGTCCGCTCCGACACGTCCAGTGCGGTGGCCACCTGGGGGGCGGTCCAGCCCTCATCTATCTTGATCAGGATGCGGGCCCGGGTAATCGCCTGTGCGGAACTCCTCCCAGCCCTGATCATCTTCCTGAGCCGTCCCTTTTCCTGTGTTGCCAGCCGGACTCCGTACTTCTCCTGCACCATGACCACCTCACATCCCACAACCCTTCGTCTATCCCCAAGGTAGCATCCTGTCTGGGCTCACGTACTAACTGACAATGCCAGATTGGCCGAATACTAGCCCAGGTCACCGAAAAGTTGCGGTTCGGCTGCGCTTTCAACATCGCCACTATGTGGCATCCCCTTCGGCTGGCCGAGGACTTCGCTATGGCCGACCACTTGACCAAGGGCCGGGTTACATTTGGCATGGGGCGCGGCTACCACACCCGTGAGGTGGAGAGTTTCGGCTCTCCCATGCTGGACCAGGAAGCCAACCGCGAGCTGTTCGAGGAGCAGCCCGTTAAGGAGATAAGCTGGTATTACGAGGAAGCCGTGAAAATGGTCGGCCACTTGGGGTTCTTCCCCATGACCGACGAGCAGGCCAAGGCCCTGGAAAACCCGCGGACAGCCCGCTCCGCAGGACTTCCTTCCGCTCAGGCGGCTGTGGAGAGCGGCTCCATGCTGTGTGCCACGCCCGACCAGGTGACTGAGGCTATTATGGAGATCCAGGAGAAGTACCCCGGTCTGGAGCGGCTCTACGTTAGCTGCACCATGTTCGGATGCTCTCTAGAGTTGACCCTGGACCAGCTCCAGCGTTTCGCCGAAGAGGTCATGCCCAACTTCAAGCATACGCCTGCATCATAGTCCGTACGCGTTGACTTATAATGGGCCATAAAGGAGGGCGGCCCAGGTCCGGCCCAAGTTTGGCCCGACTATGGCCTTAGCATGGAAGGAATACGCCAACCCGCGGTCGCGGGACAGCTTTATCCCGGCGATCCCGAACGATTGCTGCGGCTCATCAGAAGGTGCTATCAGCATTCCGTGGGACCCCGCAGGCTCCCCCTGGAGTTTGCCGACCCCATGCGGGGTCTGGCCGGGCTGATAGTGCCCCACGGCTCCTATCACGAGTCCGGCCCCGTGGCGGCCCACGCCTATCACCTGATGGCACGCCTCGGCCGGTTGGAAGTCGTGGTGATTTTAGGTCCAAACCACTGGCGTCAGGGCGGGGAGATTGCCCTCTCTTCCTGGCAGACGTGGGAGACTCCGTTAGGGGCGTTGGACGTGGACGCTGAGTCCGCCCGGAGGCTGACCAGCCTGTTGCCGTCAGTGGCGGAAGACTCCGAGTCCCACCAGTGGGAGCACTCCATAGAGGTGCAGCTTCCCTTCTTGCTGCATCTCTTTGGCGACAAGGTCCGAATCCTGCCCATCGGCCTGCGCGGTGATACGGTGCATGACTGCATCGCCCTGGGTCAGGCCCTGGTGGAGTCCTTGGATGGACGTCCGGCGGCTATCCTGGCTAGTTCCGACCTGTCCCACAACATGCCCGAAAGCCGGGCCAGAGACGGAGACCTGCGGGCCTTGCAGGCCATTCGGGACATGGACACCGAAAAGCTGACCGGACTCGTGGGCCCTGGAGGGGTCAACATGTGTGGGCCTGGGGCCGTCGTCGCCATGATTTCGGCCATGTCTACGGCTGGCGCCACTGCCGTGCGGGTGCTGGCCTACGGCACCACTGCCGACACTATGGGAGAGTCCTCCAGCGTTGTGGGCTATGCGGCTGCTGCGGCGCGTCCTATGGCTTAATCTGGGCCAAGGGCCTCCTGCCCCTCACTGCTGGACGAATCGGAGATAGGCCTCTTCTTCAGACATAGGTTCCTGGTGGAACCAGCTTTCGTCGACTATCTTGTAGACTTGGTCCAGACCTTCCAGCACCCGGCCCGTGAGCGCCTGGGCGTCTTCCGGAGAGTTTGCCAAGGCGGTTTCGTCTTCCAAGTCGGATAGCACGCCGGAAATGGCTCGCAGCAGCTCGATAGTGCCCACGTGGGTTGCGTTGCTGCGGGCGGTTGACATGCTGCGGTATATCGACGATGCGCTGTGGTCCTTCAGCAGCATTGAAAGGGACTGGTGGGGGTCCTCGATGTATATGCCCCATACCGCTGCTGCTGCGCCTAGCGATTCTTGGAATGTCCGCTGGTCGGTCCCGTTTACCACCGCCGCTTGGGCGGCTGTGTTCACCACCCGCGCTATGTTCTCGGCGCGTTCCAGCCAACGTCCCAACCATATCAGGTTGTACACCCTGGAGTCGGTGAGCCACCGGTCGCTGTTGAAGGATATAGACCTTGGTTCAGTCATCTGCGTGCAGACCTCGCTAATAAGATCGGGTATAAATTTGGGCCTAGCATCGAACAACAAGGGTTAGCGTACAGGGTCCACCAGCATCAGCCCACGGGCGTCCTCGAACGAAATCGCGTCCCGGTCGAAGTAAACCTGGGCCGTGGCTATGTCCAGATGCCCCGAGCCCTTGGATACGAAGGAGCCGGAGACGGGAGGAGCTTCCGAGTAGTCCCGGCCTACGCCGAACTTGAGATAGTTGGTACCGATTTCTATCACCACCCCTTTTGTGGGATCGGCGGGCAGCCAGCCAGCCTCAGGGTGCAGGAACTCCAGCCAGGCGTGGGTCTCACCGGGCTGCCGCGTCAACAACCCGCTCACGTACTTGGCCGGGATGCCCACGGCCCGCATCATGCCCAATGCGAGGTGAGTCTTGTCCTGACATACACCCTTCATGAACGTCAGAACGTCGGAGGCGTTGGTGGCCACGGAGGTGTTCCCTCGTTCGTACTCGACGTTCTCGTGCACCCACGCCACTATTCGGCTCACAGCCTCCAGAAAACCGTCGGCTCCGCCCACGACGCCCCAGGCCGTCTCCGCCACAGTCGCCGGGTCCACCAACGGCGTCGCCGTCAGGAACTCCTCCGCTTCCGGGTCGCGCCTCAATGACGACAAGGGCAAGTCCGAGACTATAGGTGATGCTTCGCACAAGTACGCCTGTCCGATGCCGGCTATGATGAGCTCCTGGTGGGGGACGGTCACCCGGACCCGGTGGACTACGTTCCCCAAGCGATCCGAGTATTCCACCTTCCTGCCCGGAGGCGTGGTCTCGACGTCGTAGATTGCAGCTTTTTGACGCTGGTCGGTGTACGCCGAAATCCTTAGGAAGTTGTCGTTCTGGACCACCACCTCGGAGTATTCATACCGTGCCACGTAGGCGTAGTGCACTAGAACGGAGTCGTCGGTTGCCTGACTACCCAACTCGGCTTGCATGACCCTCCTGAAGAGTTGTTGGTGATCCGTCCGGAAGGCTCCGAGACCCTGGTGAGACCTCCCGGAAACACGGTGACCTCGCCGTAACCGTTTTGGATGGCAAACACCCGCAGGTCCACGTAACGCTGCTGGAACTCGCCCTGTGACTCATCCAGTACCAGGTGCTGGGAGAAGTCCAGCGTTTCCTGGGCGACGAACGCCTGGGGCTGTTCAATTAGTTGCTGGGACAGACGGCTCCGATACGCGCTTCCCAGGTCGGGCATGATGTACACCCCCAGCCCGCCGTACCCCTGACGTGTTTTCAGCACCAGGCTGTCCAGATTTTCCAGGACGTATTGCCGGTTGGCCGAAACACGCAAGTCGTAGCTTTTCGCCTGCTCCAGGATAGGCTCCTCTCCCGTATAGGCCCTGATCATGTCCGGCGCCCAGAGAAAGACCAGCTTGTCGTCGGCCGCTCCGGTGCCCACCGCGTTGACTAGGACCACCTTGTGGTTGAGGTAGGCGTCCATCAGGCCGGGCACGAACAGGTCCAAGTCCTGCACCCGCCGGTAGATCAGGTCAACCTCAATGTCCCCGCCCATTGCCTTGGCCCAGACCCTTCCGTTGGCGCCGATGTACAGGTCTGAACCCTCGACCAAAGCTACGCCCAGCAGTTCCGACAGGTAGCGGTGCTCGAAGAAGGCTGAGCCGTACTTGCTGTCCGTCAGGAGCACGCAGACGGGCGATTCGTTGTCGCACAGGGACAGGAACATCTCCTGGTACGCCGACTTTATGTCGTAGGGAACTATGCCGTACCCGTCAGCCAACTCAGGCATGACCTCGAGGCCGATCTCCGTTGTCTTCATCTGATAGGATATTCCGGAAGGGATGCGCAGGTTGTCCTCCAGGATTACGTACCTGCCGTCTCCCATGTGGACCAGGTCAATGCCGTAGATATGCACGAACACGTCCCGGGCGGGATGGAAGTCCTGAAGCTCCGGGTTGTAATACTGGCACGAAAACATCACGTCCGGCGGGACTATGTTTTGCTCCCCGCAATACAAGTCCGCCAGGAACAGGTTGATGGACTTCAATCGTTGGGCTACTCCCCTGGCGATGGTCTCCCAGTGGTCGGAGGGAACCAGCCGTGGAATCCAGTCGGTGGGGACCGTGCGAAACTCCTTCGGGTCCAGCATGAACGTGAAAGCGTCCATGGAGGCCCAGTCCTTGGCTTGCCGCCAGCGCCGCTGCATCTCCTTCACGCCCAGCTTCTCGAGATTGTCCATAAGGCCCCGGTACAAGGGCCTTATGGAGCCGTCGAAGTCCAAACATTCGTTGAGGGCGGGTTCCAGAGAGGTCAACCTGTTCAACATGGCTTACCAGACTTTCTAAAATGCGGTCGAGCTTGTTCCAGAAACATGCAGGGGACGCATGGCAGGTGTGGGCTAACGCTCAATGAATCATACAAGACTCTTCGCCGGGCGAGCAATGCCGCGGTTGTCACCGGCCAGCGCCCTTAGAGCCTACCCGCCCCGTGTTACGAAAAAGTTGCAGAAAATTTACAAGGTTGTAACCAACCTCGATGGGAGATGGACTTGGGAAGGCCGCATAAGGATGATGAAAACGGAGTGACGACGCGAGGCGTCACTCCGTTTGTGAGTTTAGGGAGTCCAGGTTCACGGCCATGTATACGGACCTCCGGCCTCTATATGGCGCCCCTCAGACGGGGGTCCAGAACGTCCCGGAGGCCGTCCCCGAGTATATTCCAGGAGAAGACCACAACTGCTATGGCCAAGCCGGGGAATATGGGAAGCAGCGGGTTAACACCAATGTACCCCTTGGAGCCTGCCCGAAGCATGGTTCCCCACGACGGCTCATCCAAACCCACGCCCAGTCCAAGGAAACTCAGGGATGCCTCGGCGATTATTGCGACGCCCAACTGGTAGGTGACCACTACTATCATAACAGCCATGCAGTTGGGGAAGATGTGTCGAAGGATAATTCGGCCGTGATGCGCTCCCACGGACCTGGCGGCGAGCACGTAGTCCATCTCTTTAATGCTAAGGGCTCGCGACCTGACTATTCGCGCCGTGCTCGGTATGAAGAGAATGCTGAGCGCTATGGTGACGTTGTTCAAGGAACTGCCCAAGGCGGCAACGATGGCCAATGCGAGCACCAGGGCAGGAAATGATATGAGCCCGTCCACAAGGCGTTGGACCAGCAGGTCCACAGCCCCCCCGAAATACGCGCTGATTATCCCCACCAGAAGCCCGATGGCGCACCCTGCGAATGCGCTGACCAGCCCGACGCGAATTGATATGCGGGCGCCCATGATGAGCCGGCTGAATACGTCTCTTCCGAAGTCGTCCGTGCCAAACCAGTTTTCGGAGTTGGGCTTGGCATGGCGATCCTTTGAATTGGACCTGTCCGGGTCATGGGGTGTGATGAAAGGGGCTAGCACGGCTATGATAATCAAGGCCGTGGCTATTACGGCTCCGAAGGCCCCCAAGGGCTTCTTCCTGAAGAATGACCCCAAGTGGCGCCAGAAACTACGTTTTGGCCGCAGTATGGAAGCTGCCGCCTCAGTGGAAAAGGCTCCTGCCTGGCTATCCTGACTCATCGTTTAACGTTTCGAATCCTCATTAGGTGTACCGTATCCTCGGCTCTAACCAGGCATAGAGAAGGTCAATCACCAGGTTCACGAAAAGAACGATGACGGTGATTGCAATGGTTATCCCCTGAATGTCCGGATAGTCCCGACGGGTGATGGCGCTTATGAGCAGATTCCCCACCCCCGGCACAGTGAATATCCTCTCGACTATCACAGTGCCGCCTATCAACCTCGTGAACTCGTAGCCGCCGACTGTGATGATTGGCAGTATTGCATTCCTAAGCGTGTGCCGGGAAATCACCACCGACTCTGTCAGCCCTTTGGAGCGGGCCGTGCGTATGTAGTCCTCTCGAAGGACCTCAAGCACCGAAGAGCGAGTAATCCTGGCAATGAACGCCATGTGGGTCAATGAGAGAGCGAGGGCGGGGAGAACAAGCTGCGCTAGGTTGCGGGTGGGATTCTCCCAAACGTCGGCATAGTCGAGCGGAGGAGCCCACTCGAATACATTTACCAGAAAGTAGACCAGGAGGACAGCGATCCAAAAGTTCGGGAAGGCTATGCCCGCAGTGGTGATGGCCCGGCTAATATAGTCCGGCAGTCTGTCTTGCTTGATGGCCGAGACTGCCCCAAGAGGTATGGCAACTACCGCAGCCATCAGCAGCGCCATCACGGTCAGCTCCAGTGTCACTGGAAAACGGTCTTTTAGACTTTCTGTCACCGGTTTTCCAAAATGAATGGAAGTCCCGAAGTCCAACCGGAGCATCCCCCACAGCCAGTCCCCATATTGGACGAATATGGGACGGTCAGTCCCCAGCTTGGCCCGCTCGGCCTGGAGTTGCTCTTCGGTGAAGAATCCTGACCCCGACGAGCCTGCTAGCGACACCAGAGCGGGGTCGCCGGGCACAATGCGCAGGATTACGAACACCAATAGCGTCACCAACCATAAGGTTGGGACGAACAGCAGGACACGTTTTAGTATGTATGTCTGCATCTAATCGGGACTCGTTTGCCTAGCTTATACTATCACGGTCAGTCTCGTAATGAATAAACTATCCAGGACTAATACTCCACGCTTACATTAAGACTTACTTCTTAATATCGTTAAGAAATTGACACTGTTTTATGAATGCTGTACAGTCCGCAATATTATGGGCCGCGGCACAGGGCCATCTCCCTGAACGTCTGAACGGAGGTAGCTTGATGAATCCTATGAGGGGCTTGAAACGGTTGTTGTTTCCACTAGCGGCGTTGCTGATGTTGGCGGCCTTGGTTTCGGTGGCGTGTGGCGAAGACGCCACACCTACCCCTAGACCTACCAACACGCCCGTACCGGTCCAAGCCACCAACACACCCGTACCGGTCCAGCCTACCAACACACCTGTTCCAACAGCAGTTCCCGAGGACACAGGCCCCGTATCCGGTCCGCCAGCAAGTGATAAGGGCGGAGTAATTCCCCTGATGGCGTTCGGCTCCCCGCAGACAGGTATCGCGGGATTCGGCGGCACACTGCTAACGGGAGCATCCCATGAGGCGCCATTGACCAACTCTATACTTCACTTAGACCCGGAAACCCCCGACCCGCTAGACATCTCGGGAGACCTGGCTAAGGATTGGACGGTATCTGCAGATGGCCTTTTGTACACCTTCAATCTCCACGAAGGGATAGTGTCTCATGAAGGCAAGCCCGTGGGAGCTGAGGATGTGGTGCTGAGCTTGATAGCCATGCTGGACCCTCAGGACCTGCCCGACGAGTACGCCGAACTCCGGGGGCTCTTGAAGACGGCTCCGGCAGGCACTTATGGCTCCGTAATGAAGACATTCTACAAAGGGGCCCGGTTGGTGGACAATCTAACCGTCGAGATCGAGGCGACTTTCCCATCCCCCCTCCTGCTGACGGTCATAGCCGACAACCATATACGAATCCTGCCGTTCCACCTCTTCCGTGAGGGCCGGATCCCCGAGTGGAGCAACACGGATGACATGATCGGCACCGGTCCCTTCAAACTGGTGGAGTACGAGCAGGACGTTAAAAGCGTAGACGAGCGGAACCCCCTTTACTTCAAAAAGGGCAAGCCCTACGTAGACGGGCTCATCCACTTTATTCTGGCCGACGCCTCGGCCGTGATTGCGGCCTACAAGACCGAGCAGATCCTGATGCCTGATACGGGAATTAACAACCTGAGTTTTGAAGATACTGTCAAGCTTGCCGAAGAACAGCCTGACAAGCTGACGAATTACATCGGAGGCCCCCTATACCAGTTGGGCGTGGCTATGAACGTCGGCATGGAACCCGGCAACATCCCAGAAGTGCGCCGCGCATTGATGCTGGCCCTTCATAGGCAACCCCTCATAGAGACCTTTGGCAGCGGCAACCGCATCGGAACTCCCTTCCCCTGCGACTTCGCATGGAGCTACACCTGTGAGGAGGCTGTCCAGATTCCCGGTTTCCGGGAAGACCCTAATAACCCGGGCACGAAGCACCCGGACGATATAGCCGAGGCAAAAAAATTGGCTGAATCGGTCGGCTGGGGCGATGGCAGCGAGGTAACCCTGACCTGCTCCATCGTAATCGAGTATTGCGACCTGGCCGTTCTGGTCAAAGAGCAGTTGGAAGACTACCTGGGCTGGGACGTAACACTCAACTCCATGGAGTTCAACGCTGGCACTGACTTCATCAGGACAAGGCAGTATCAGATAGCCATTGAGGCAAACTCCTTCGCCATCCCTGATCCTGCCGGCATTGGCGCGTCGTGGCAGGAGGGCGGTCGCGGGTTTGAGATCTCCGGTTTCATCAACCCCGATGCCGACGCCCTATGGGACCGGATCGCACGGGCCCAGACTCTTGAAGACAAGAAGGAGCTGACTAAGCAGGCAAACGAAGCCCTCCTTAACGACAACGCCTGGCCTTTAATTTACTACCCGATGAGGGGCTGGCTGGTAAACAGTAGGATCAAAGGCTTTAATACCCCTGCAACCCTCCTCGGTCACTTGAAGCAGGAGCATGTCTGGTGTCCTTCTTGTAAGTAGCCGGGAGCAGAGATAGACTAACTCCGAATCGAAGACGCCTGGGCTAAATGCCCAGGCGTCTTGCACGTTGCGCAGATATTACCGCTAAGGAGGTCCGGCATGGGTAAACTTGACGGTAGAGTGGCCATCTTGTCTGGCGGGTCGGGAGGCATTGCGTTCGAGGAGGCGCGTCTCTTCCTACAAGAAGGGGCCAAAGTGATCTTGGGGGACATCCGGGACGAGTTGGGTCGGAAGGCGGAAGCCGAGTTGGCCGAAACCGGCGGAGACGTCTCCTACCACCGCTTGGACGTCACCAGCGAGGACGACTGGCGCGCCATCGTAGGTCTGGCTGAAAGCAGGTACGGCAAGCTGGACATCCTGGTGAACAATGCCGGAATAACCATTCCCAAGCCTCTGGAAGAGACCACCGTCGATGATTGGGACCGTACAATGGACATCAATGTCAAGGGCGTCTTCCTTGGAACGAAATACGCAGTTGAGGCCATGAAGAAAGTCGGCGGAGGCGCCATCGTCAACATCGCTTCCACCGCCGGGTTGGGCGGCACAAGCCACTTCCTTGGCTCTTACGGGCCCAGCAAGGCCGCCGTCCAGAACTTCACCAAGATAACCGCCTTGAGATACGCCCCAGACAAGATACGCTGCAACACCGTTTTCCCCGGCCCCATAGACACGCCCATTCTGTGGGCATCCATAGGAGACACCCCGGAAACTAGGAAGTGGGCAGTAGAATCGGTGCCCCTGGGTCGGGTCGGACTTCCTCAGGATATAGCCAAGGGTGTGCTGTTCCTGGCGTCCGACGACGCTGAATGGGTCACCGGCTCCGACCTGGTCATTGATGGCGGGATGAGGGCCAACTGACCGCCGGCTAAGTCCAATGTGTGCCTAGACTGCTGATTTGAATCTGGCATGCACCCGTGAAGGAGGTCCGGCATGGGTAAACTTGACGGTAGGGTGGCCATCTTGTCTGGCGGGGCGGGAGGCATTGCGTTCGAGGAGGCGCGGCTCTTCCTCCAGGAAGGGGCCAAAGTGCTTTTGGGGGATGTGCGGGACGAGCTTGGTCGGAAGGTCGAAGCCGAACTGGCCGAAACTGGCGGAGACGTCTCCTACCACCGCTTGGACGTCACCAGTGAGGACGACTGGCGAACCATCGTCGCCTTGGCTGAAACCAGGTACGGTAAGCTGGACATTCTGGTCAACAACGCGGGAATAACCATCCCCAAGCCCCTGGAAGAGACCACGGCTGACGATTGGGACCGGACCATGGATGTGAACGCCAAAGGAGTCTTCCTGGGCACCAAGTACGCCGTTGAGGCCATGAAGAAAGTCGGCGGAGGGGCCATAGTCAACATATCGTCCGGCGCAGCCTTGGGCGGCACAAGCCATTTCATAGGCTCCTATGGGCCCAGCAAGGCCGCCGTCCAGAACTTCACCAAGATAACCGCCTTGAAATACGCCCCGGACAAGATACGCTGCAACGCCATCTTCCCCGGCCCCGTGGACACTCCCATCCTGTGGTGGTCCATAGGAGACTCCCCGGAGAGTAGACAGCAATTCGTAGAATCCGTGCCTCTGGGCCGGGTGGGGCATCCTCAGGACATCGCCAAGGGAGTCTTGTTCCTGGCCTCCGACGACGCTGAGTGGATTACCGGTTCCGACCTGGTCATCGACGGCGGCAGTCGGGCAATGTGATTGCTGTCTAAGCCCACCTTACCGGCACCGACATCGGTGACCGGTTGGTAATCGTGGGCTCGTACTCGATCTTGTTGTCGACCAGCTCCAGGTTGGGTAGCCGCTCGGCAAGCGCGCTGAAGGCCTCCTGACCCTCGTATCGTGCCATGAATGCCCCCAGGCAGTGGTGGATTCCCGCGCTGAACGTCAGATGGTGGTTGGGGTTGCGGCTGATGTCGAACCTCTCCGGGTCGTCGAAATGTTCCGGGTCACGGTTGGCCGACGACGGCGACCATCTGATCAGATCGCCTTCCCGTATCAGCTTGTCTCCTACTGTTACGTCCTGCATGGCCACCCGCTGGACCGTCTTCACAGGAGGCTCGTACCGTAGACACTCCTCGGTGGCGGTCACCCGCAGTTCCGGGTTCTCCCGCAGCTTCTTCATCTCCTCCGGGTGTCGCAGCAGTTCGACAGTCCCGTTGGCAAGGAGGTTGATGGTGGTGTCGTGCCCGGCCAGGAGCAGCAGCAGGACGTTGGCCAACACCTCTTTCCGCTCCATGATTCCCTTCTTTTCGCCCGAAGCCAGCAGGGAAATCAGGTCCTCAGCGGGGTCCAACAGACGCTCCTCGACCATCGGCTCGACGTACTGTATGAGTTCGTCGATGGCGTTGTAGATGGTCTGCATCCTGTCGGGTTCGGGCCTGCCGAAGAAGGTCAGCTTTATGGCCAGGTCTTTGATGAAGCCCCTGTCCTCGTGGTCCATCTCCATCATCTTGGCAATCATCAGGGTGGGTAGAGGCCCCGCGAAGTCCCTCACCAGGTCCATGCTCTCGGCGTCCTGCAGGTCGTCAATGAGCTCGTGCACAGTTGAACGTATCAACGACCTCCACTTCTCCATGTAGCGAGGGGTGAAATACTGCTGGAGTATGCGGCGGATGTCATAGTGGGACGGGCGGTCTCTGAAGGTCAGCCAGTCCCCGAAAACCTCGCGGATGAATCTGTAGATGTTTTTGTCCGACTCGTATATGGGAGGGTAGGGGTCGTCGCTGGCGTTCACCCACACGGCGTTGGAGAAGACCTCGTGTCGCCGCACTATCCACACCGAGTCGTCGTAGCGGGTGACAATCCACATCTTGAAGGCGTCGTTCCAGTGGACCGGCTCGGTTTCCCTCAGCGTCCCAAAGTAAGTGTACGGGTCGGTAAGGACCTCGGGCGAAAGCATGTTGTCGTCTACGGTTGTTGTCATAACGCCGCCTCGCAACGATGTGCCGCGATTGTACAAGAACCCCTATTGTGGGGTCTAGACGGCCCGTCTGCCCCTCCTCAGCTTGACGACCGGGGGAATGGGGCCATAATAGGCTCAGGCTTGGATATGACGGGTTGGAGGTCGTGACATGGCGCACACCACGGGGGCTAAGTTCTTCGCCGACACCCTCAAGGCTTACGGAGTTACCCACGTATTTGTCGCGCCGTCGGTGGCCGCGCGAGGACTTGCCGAACTGAGCCAGCTGGGGGTCAAAAGCATAGTCACGCACGGCGAAAAAGCCGCGGCATATATGGCCGACGGCTACGCCAGGGCCGCCAACCGCCCCGGCGTATGCCTGGCACAGTCCGTGGGCGCAGCCAACATGGCCGCCGGACTCCAGGACGCCTACCTTGCCCTGTCTCCGGTGATTGCCATGACGGGCCGCAAGACCCCGATGGAGCAGTTCAGGAACGCTTACCAGGAAATAGAACACTCCAAACCCTTCGCGTCAGTCACGAAATTTAGCGGCTTGGTAGAGACCGTGGAGCAATTCCCGCACATGCTTCGCCAAGCCTTCCGGGAGGCAACCTCGGGGGCTACTGCTCCGGTGCATCTGGACCTGCAAGGCATGACGGGCAGCTCCATCATGAACGGAGAGGCGGACTTGGAGGTCCTCGTAGAGGAAACCTTCACACGCCGTCCGGCCTTTCGTCCCGAAGCGTCGCCCGACACCGTGCGTCAGGCGGCCCAGGCGTTAGTCAGCGCGCAACGGCCTGTCATAGTGGCCGGAGGCGGGGTGACGGCCTCCCAGGCCCAGCAGGAGGTTGTGGAGCTGGCGGAGTTGCTGTCTATCCCCGTGGCCACGTCGTTGAACGCCAAGGGAACGATTGCTGACAACCACCCGCTGTCCGTGGGCGTGGTGGGGACTTATTCCCGGTGGTGCGCCAACCGGGTGGTGTACGAGGCCGATCTCGTATTCTTCATGGGCAGCCACACCGGCAGCCAGGTCACCAACGAATGGCAGATACCCAAAGCCGGCACCCGCGTCATTCAGATGGACATAGACCCGTCCGAGTTGGGTCGCAGCTATCCTAACGAGGTCTCCCTCCACGGCGACGCCAAGGCCACCACCCGTCGGCTCATCGAGGCCCTAGAGCCCATGGGAGGCCATGCCGACTGGCTGTCCCGGGTCCAAGAGTTGGTGGGAGATTGGCGAAAAGAAGTGGAACCCCGTGCCAACTCCGATGCCGTCCCCATCATTCCAGAGCGGCTGTGCACTGAGGTGACCAATTTCCTGCCGGAAGACGGCCTGTTGGCGGTGGACACCGGCCACGCCGGAATCTGGACAGGCTCTATGGTGGACTTGAACCACCCAGGCCAGGACTACATCCGCTGCGCAGGGTCCCTGGGCTGGGGACTGGCAGGCGCCATCGGAGCCAAACTCGCCCTTCCCGACCGCCCTGTGGTCTGCTTCATAGGCGACGGTGGGTTCTGGTACCACATGGCCGAGATTGAGACTGCCGTGCGCTACTCAGTCCCCCTGGTTGTGGTCATTAACAACAACAGCGGCCTTATTCAGGACAAGCGGGGCGATGACGCCGCCTATGCCCTGGTCCCAGGCTCCAACTCCGCCGATTTGTGGCAGTTCAACGACGTGGACCTCGCCAAGGTCTCCGAGGCGATGGGCGCCTTTGCCCTGAGGGTGGAGCAGCCGGGTGATATACAGCCGGCGCTGCAGCAGGCCCTGGCCTCAGGCCGTCCGGCCGTCGTAGACGTGGCCACGGACCCCATGGACAGCCTTGCGCCGGTCCGCTGGAACCCGTAGACGCCTGTGGCACTCATAACCCAACGTGTGAGGAGAACCCACGATGTACGATTTGGAAGGCAAGACAGCCATAGTCACCGGCGCTGCGGGACGTCACGGCATCGGACGGGCGATAGCGACCCGGCTGGCCTTGGAAGGCACTGACGTGGTGGTGACCGACGTCCGCCGGAGCCTGGACGCCATCAGGGCCGAGGATCAGCAATCGGGGTGGCAAGGGCTGCCCAGCGTCGTCGAGGAGATCGAGTCCATGGGCAGGCAGTCCGTTGGGCTCTACTCCGATGTTTCCGATAGCGGCCAAGTGGCCGACATGCTCCGGCAGGTCCTGGATAAGTTCGGCAAGGTGGACATCCTGGTCAACAACGCCGGCTCTCGGCCCGGCAAAGACCGGGTGCCGGTAGTGGAATTGGAGGAAGAGGCCTTCGACGAGGTGCTGCGGGTTAACGTCCGAGGGACCTACCTTTGCTCGCAGGCCGTGGCCCAGCACATGATAGCCAGGGGCGGAGGCGGCAAAATAATCAATATATCCTCCGGCGCGGGCAAGAAGGGCATGGCCCGCTACGCCGCCTACTGCGCTTCCAAGTTCGCCGTCATTGGGTTCACTCAGGCTATGGCCCAGGAGATGGCCCGCTATAAGGTGAACGTGAACGCCATCTGCCCAGGCCTTGTGGACACCGAGCGTGTGGACTTCATCGCAGCAGCCCTGGCCCCGGAGGGCGAGTCCGCCGTGGAATACCGGGCCGACATGACCCGGGAGCGGGCCGCTATAGTTCCCATGGGGCGCATCGCCCACGGCGCCGACATCGCCCGCGCAGCGGCCTTCCTGGCCTCTGCAGAGTCGGACTACATGACCGGGCTGTCCATTAGCGTGTCCGGCGGCTCTGAAATGAACTAGGGTCTGTTCACACTAACGCAACGCATCGACTATAAGAGTGAGTAGGATGAAGCCTAGGAAGAGCACATCCAGCTTCTCGAAGCGAGAGAAGATACGGCGAAAGCCCTTCAATCGCCGGAACAAGCGCTCAACTTCGTTGCGTCTCTTGTACATCTCCATGTCGTACGTCCATGGGGAGAACCGTGTCGAGGACGGCGGAACGACGGGAGTGAATCCCAGCGCCAATGCGAGTTGGCGTGTCTCGTTGCCCTCGTATGCACGATCCATCACTATAGACAAGTTCTCTCGCTGTGGCCCAAGACGGTTGAGCAGCTTGCGTCCTTCAGGCGCGTCGTGGGCTTGTCCGGCGGAGAGGGAGAACATCAGAGCCGTTCGAGCATCTGCGGCAACCATATGAATCTTGGTGGTCCATCCTCCCCGGGACTTGCCGATGGACTGCGGTCCGTTTTTTTTAACGCGCCCGTGCCATCGGGATGCACCTTGACAATCGTGCTGTCCACCGAAACCGCCTCGATATTGATGCGCACTATCTGCTCTCGTTGAAGGTGTTCGAACACCCGATTGAGGACTCCGTTTTTGGACCAGCGGTTCATGCGGGTATAGACTGTGTGCCAGGAGCCAAACCTCGGAGGCAAGCCCCGCCACTTGCAACCATGCTCGGCGACGTACAGAATTGCGTTGAGGACTTGGAGGTTCGACATGCTCACGTTGCCGCGTTGCACCGGCAGACAAGGAGCTATTCGTTCGTATTGAGCTTCTGTAAGTTCCATCCTCCAATGATATCATATTCAACCCAATAGTGTGAACAGGCCCTAGACCGTAGTCAACCTCGGGTCTTTGGATTACCTGGGGCCCTTATCTTCCGTTCACCCTGAGCCTGTCGAAGGGCCGCCCAACGCGGGTCTGCCTACCGCCCGTCCTTAGACATTGATGGCATCCCCTAACGCATCTACGCGAGCATCCAGAGTAATAGGAAGCGCCTCCAAGTCTGCGTGGCTTACAACTTGCTCGATGCACGCTTGACTGCCGCCGACGAAGGTCCACATAAAGTCTATTTCCGTCGCGACACACCATGCGCGGTCTTCCGGCCACCAGATGTTGGGCGACTGACCCCACTGCGAATAAAAGGATGTTACGGCGTCCAAAGGTCCTCTCAAGAGAAAGTATTCCCTGCCAAAGTCTGGGACTTTCAATTTGGGAGTCCATCGCCAGGACCACCCTCCCAGGAATCCGTAGCCTTCCCAAATGCAGAAATAGCAGCGTTCGGGAGTTGAGGTGAATCCCCTGAGGATGCTGACCAGAGACCGGCGCTCGTCCTCGGGTAGGTCGCCCATGAATGGAGCTTGACCCCATTCTGGGTCTGGGTATCGGGGAGGTTCAGCGAGGTTGGCGATGCGGTGGAACTGCATCTGGGGATGAACGGTCTTGCCGTTCCATTCCGCCACGTCGGACCACCTGACCTTCTCCCAGGATAGGTCGGGCCACTGACGTTCGGCTGGGTGAAAGATTCGTGCGTAGGAGTCAAATCCCTTCGGGACTATCTCTCCTACTAACACCCCCTTTTCACGATTGTAGTCCCACAGCCCCTCCTTCACCCATTCTGCGGGGCGGACGGTATTCATGACCTCAAGGCCGTCGGGAGGCTCCCTCATGGCGCGAAGCGCAGGGTCGCGCCACCTGTCCCAAAGCGACGAACGCCCCCCTAAAGTCAGCGTACCGACTGACCTAACAGTCAGCGGGTCCAGCACGCGGGCCAGGGCTTTCGTAAACCAGTTCACGTGTAATTACCTACCATTGGCGTTCAACCCCAGCCGGACGGGGCGGGATCTCTTACGACGGCCTTGCTTGGCTGCTCCTCCGGCAGGAAGACGCAGCGGCATTCTCCGATGGAGTCGACGATGAGCCAGGGGTGGGTCAGGTAGGTCTTTTGCTGGTGGCTCTCGCCCGGCCACAAGATGTTGTAAAGCACCCTCTGGCCGGTGTAATCAATCCAGAAGACCTGCATGTGGCCCGACGTGCGGTTGATGAACTCCACCGTCGTCAAGGTCTCGGCCTCGATGGAACGCAGTGAGCTTTCCATCCCGCAGTCCAGCGCCTTAAGCTCTAACAACGGCGACCTTTCCTAATCCCCCTCTCCCTCAGGGAGAGGGTTGGAGTGAGGGCGTCTCCCTGACCCAGACGTTGCGAATGGAGTAGTAAATGGACGTTGTCAGCTTTATCTCCCAGAGCCTCAGCCAGGCGCAGCAGCGGCTTCTGGCCACCTGCGACGGACTCACCGACGAGCAGTTGGCGTGGCGTCCGGCGCCCCACGCCAACTGCATAGGTTTCATTCTCTGGCATGTTGGACGTGCCGAGGACCGCGTCGTAAGCCGTCTCCAACCGTCGGCACCCGACCTCTGGGAGGCGCAGGGTTGGCGGCTGAGGTTCGGCCAGCCCGCCGAGTCCCCCGACCCTGGAGATAGGCCCGGCCTTCACGCCCTCCCCATTCCTGGTGTAGACACCCTCGTGGCTTATCTGGAAGCGGCTTACGCCAGGACGATGGACTACGTAAAGACCCTGACTCCTGACGCCCTGGACGCGGCCATAGACGGGGAGCGCACCTGCGGCGCTATACTCAGGCATCTGGTCACCCACAAGAACAACCATCACGGCCAGGTCGACTACCTGCGCGGCCTCCAGGATCCGGGTTGGGACCTCCCCCCCTGGCACCGGCATGGTCCAGCGTTAAGCCCTACACCAGGGGCAGGCCCTCTTCGGCCCGGATCGTGTTGATTATCTCCCGCACGGTCTCTGGGTAGGGTTTGTATTCAAGCTCGAACTCCGACAGCAGCCGACTGTTGTCGATGAGATAGTTGGAAGACTGCTCGAACCCGCCCTCATCCTCGAAGCTGATCTGGGCGTCGGGCAGGTAGCCCCGGACCATGTCCGCGATGTCAGATATGCTGATCGGAGTTCCGCCCGAGTTGTACAGGTTGTATTTGGTGGAAGCGGCCATGCTCACCCGCACGAACACCTCGGAGATGTCCTCCACGTATATGGGCGTCCTCATCCTCGTCTTGAAAGGAAGCGTTACGGGCAGGCCCCTAGCGGGCAGGGTGATGCACTGTACGTGGTCCACGGAGCCCCGCGCCTTGTCCGGGCCGGCCACGTTGGCCGGGCGTATTCCCACTATATCCAGGCCGTAGTTGGACCTGTACAACTGGGCCTGGAACTCGTTGAACTGCTTGTGTCTTGCGTACTGGGTGACCCCGTAGACCGGATCGTCCTCGTTGACCGTCTTGTCTCCGAAATGGGACTGATCTCCGGTGGTGGCCAGGGAGCTGGCGTAGACGACTTTGCCCACCCCGCACAATCTGGCCGCTTCGAAGCAGTTGTCCATGCCCACGACGTTGATGAGCAAGTTCTTGCGGGGTTCCACCTCTCCGCCGCCGACGATGTAGGACAGGTTTATGACCCGGTCAGGCCTGGCCTCGATGGTCGCCCTGAGTACGTCCTCGAACTGGGTTACGTCGCCTCGGACGTAGGTCAGCCTGTCCTCCATGTCCGGATAGGAGGTCCTGAGGGGGCCTATGTCCATGCAGACCACGTCCTCTCCTCGCTCCAGCAGCCGCCTGATGACCCTGACGCCGATGAACCCGGCGCCTCCAATTACTAGCGTCGTCACTATGCCGTCTCCTTTTCGGCGAGGCGTCCTTGGCTGCTTCGGCCGCAGACCTGCCCCGCTCCAAAATTCCCTGCCTATTATATGACAACGGACGCCCGTGTAATTACGAGTGAGACGTTATAATAGAGTGAGCATTCATGAAGTTATAGGGTTCTTACATCTACCTAATTTGGAAGAACGAAATATGACAAATCCACTGTTTACGGAATCCGATGGAGAAGGTAGAGGTCAATCCGCCCTAAGATTGGATGACGGAACCGGACTCCGAGTTGTAAAAGCTGGATTCAAGAGCGAAGAGCAGTTTACCTGGGACCTGTTTGCAGGCTACGACCAGCTACGGGTCTTGACCTACTCATCTAGGGCCTGTTCACACTAACGCAACGCATCGACTATAAGAGTGAGTAGGATGAAGCCTAGGAAGAGCACATCCAGCTTCTCGAAGCGAGAGAAGATACGGCGAAAGCCCTTCAATCGCCGGAACAAGCGCTCAACTTCGTTGCGTCTCTTGTACATCTCCATGTCGTACGTCCATGGGGAGAACCGTGTCGAGGACGGCGGAACGACGGGAGTGAATCCCAGCGCCAATGCGAGTTGGCGTGTCTCGTTGCCCTCGTATGCACGATCCATCACTATAGACAAGTTCTCTCGCTGTGGCCCAAGACGGTTGAGCAGCTTGCGTCCTTCAGGCGCGTCGTGGGCTTGTCCGGCGGAGAGGGAGAACATCAGAGCCGTTCGAGCATCTGCGGCAACCATATGAATCTTGGTGGTCCATCCTCCCCGGGACTTGCCGATGGACTGCGGTCCGTTTTTTTTAACGCGCCCGTGCCATCGGGATGCACCTTGACAATCGTGCTGTCCACCGAAACCGCCTCGATATTGATGCGCACTATCTGCTCTCGTTGAAGGTGTTCGAACACCCGATTGAGGACTCCGTTTTTGGACCAGCGGTTCATGCGGGTATAGACTGTGTGCCAGGAGCCAAACCTCGGAGGCAAGCCCCGCCACTTGCAACCATGCTCGGCGACGTACAGAATTGCGTTGAGGACTTGGAGGTTCGACATGCTCACGTTGCCGCGTTGCACCGGCAGACAAGGAGCTATTCGTTCGTATTGAGCTTCTGTAAGTTCCATCCTCCAATGATATCATATTCAACCCAATAGTGTGAACAGGCCCT
The DNA here is from genome assembly GCA_965224415.1 of Dehalococcoidia bacterium. Classification (GTDB taxonomy): domain Bacteria; phylum Chloroflexota; class Dehalococcoidia; order Lucifugimonadales; family JAGWBF01; genus DAOUJI01. Next base: position 537,832 of record CBDCZB010000005.1, read on the forward strand.
AGTATCAATGCCATCGTCAGGATGTTGGACCAATTCTCTTTCAGCACTTTTGAATGCGTGTTCGGATGTGAAGGTACACTGAGGGAAATCAAAACAATCCTGGCGTTCCAGAAGGTGGTGGTTGGGGACACCCGTGCTGCCATCATGGGGCTGAAGGACGAACGACATCTTCATATCCTCAAAAAAGTCCATGCTGGACAAGCCCATTTTATGGTGCTTCGAAAGGGCGTTGCCCATGCTAAGCTGTACTTGTTGTCGGGTTCTGACGGGCGGAACCGTGTGATTGTCGGTTCCGCCAATTTGTCAGAGCAAGCGTTTTCCGGGAGGCAGCCTGAAACATTGGTGACCTTTGACAACGACGAAGCGGCCTGGAGTCACTACAACCGCATGTTCGATGACATTAGAGACTCGGCTTCGGATGAAATTCATCTGCCTGAAGACCGCATAAGTAACGCTGAAATTGAAATCGAGGACACACCAGTCGTTTCCGATCTATCTACCACTCTCCTTATCGAGGCACCGACCCCTACGGAATCCCAGTCATCGGTGCCAATGCAGATTGAACGAATCGAAAAGGTAGCTGCTGTATTGGGACCACTAGTTTCCCCGGCAAGTCCGCCCATCCGCAATGGTATACAGAAGATTACCCCCGATATCAAGCGAGTAATCAGTCGGATACGTTTGGTTAAGTCTGTTGCGGAGGCAGACAATCCCTATTTTTCTATCAACAGAACCAATCACATGGCTTTGCTGTCCGGTGAGCCGTTCCGGTTGGAATGGGACCATAAGCTGGTGAAGAGGGACGCTGAGCTGTTGCTGGACTATTTCCAGAACTATGACGGTGCATTTGAAGGCGACGTAGCCTTCTTACAGCGCGACTACTTTATCTTAGCGTCCTGGCTGTACTTCTCTCCGTTCCTTTGCGATGTGCGCTCACTGGCGTTGTTGCATGGCAGTGATGTGATCCGCTTCCCTGTGTTCGCCATAGTGTTCGGGAAGTCAAACTGTGGCAAGACCAGCTTGGTGGACACATTGATGACATCCATGTTCGGCTATGCCCCAACTATAGAGAAAGGGGGCTTCACAAGGGCGCAGCTACGGGGGTTACAACATGGTCGCAAACGCCTTCCAGTCGTATTCGACGATATCGGACGTAGGCCCTTCAATACTCACGGTAAAGAAATGATCAAGGACGAATTGCATCCGGCTGTAGAGGAATACCCGGGATTCATCCTGTCCATGAATGCGGATCCCCAGTCCTTCCCTGATGAAGTGGTCAAGCGCAGCATGCTGATATACACCACCACCGCTTTGCCCCAACACGACGAGGCATTACGGCTGCGGTTGCAGGGCAAGGTACAGGAGATGAAGAGCGGCTTAACCGGCCATCTTTACCGACGCTACCTAACTACCGTCATGGATCAGTTGGACGAAGAACCGCTTCCTGGGGACTGGCTGCACCTTTCATCAGGAGTGCTAAGCGAGATTTTATCTGAATTCGTTGTCGGAACTGCTCCAAACTGGTGTCAACCAGTGACGTGGCTGGCATATGCCGAGAAACGGTACGACCGAGTCAAAACCCGTCTCATCAACCTGCTCCGAGAATCAGTCCGTGCGAAGACTGAGGGGGAGGCACCCAATGGTTGGATGATTGACGGCGATAAGGTCATAATTTGGGAGCAAAGGGACGCCTTCAACAGAGGTGGTTTTGACTGGGAGGATGTTCCCTCCTTTCTTATCGATGCAGACGCCAGCATTGGCAACCGCACAGTGTTGTACCTAGACAAGTTGGAGGCGTTTCTAGGACAGCGTCTGAGTAGACAGTATCGATGGTGGAAACCTTGGCGCCGGGACTGATTAGTGGCTGGATGAAGACGTTGAACATCAGGGCCGACAGAGCGGCCCTGATTTTTTTGTAATACCAATGTGCTGGGCGGCATTGAGTTGGGATAGAGGTTGAAGAATAGCGAGCCCTAATGGGCAATAACACTTAGCTACGCGTCCCGCGGTCTAATCTGCCGGTACCGCGTTGGAGGTTACACCAATTTTTCCGGCAGCTCAGGATTCGGAAGAGCTTTCCGGTAAGCTTCACGTTCAGCCATCACCTTGTCGTATTCATCCTTGTGGTGTTTTTCTATCATGCGTCGCACTTCGTGTACGTAGCCCAGCCATGCGCGGGCGTATTCCGTTAGAGCTTCCTCACGGGGATTAGAGCCGATCCCCAATTCGTAGTCCCTCTCGTGCCGTTGAAGGATCCACTCTTTATGGTCGGCCAATCGGTGGTTGAATCCCTTGACATCGCCCTCGCTTGACCATAAATCAACCATTTCAAATTCGTCCCGGCCATTCCTTCTGAGGTAATCGCTCTGGTAGTTGAAAATTCCCCACCGTTCCGGGGTAATGGTTTTCACCCAATCTCGTGCGTCCTCGAGGCCATAAGTCACCCAGTCTGGCTCGATTAACGGGTTCGCGGCGGACCGGGCGAGCCGCTCGACTTGCGTGTATACGCTGTCGGTCGCCGGTTGATTTACGGCCCTTTTATGGATAGAAACACAGTGTTCCAAAGTCTCTCTACACACTTGGGAAACATTGATAGCAGGTTTAATTTGCTTGACTCGTTGCAGGAGTTCATTTGGAACATTGACTCCTATTCGCATTTCCTTCTCCCGTCGTATGTATTAAAAATAGTAGAACATACGACATATGACGTGTCAATAGCTTAATGCCGGTTTAGCCATGTCCCCCGTTTACCTCCTAGGGGATTTCGGACTACACTAAGGGCTGTTTGCAATCCAGGCGCTGTCGGAGTTTCGTAAGGGGGAACGTGGTTTCTAAGTTGGGGGCGTCTTTGAATGGGGCGGCGGTGGTGGCTGAGGGTCTGGTTCGCCACTTTGGCGACGTACGAGCCGTAGACGGGATAGACCTGTCGGTGGCTAAAGGGGAGATATACGGGTTTCTGGGTCCCAACGGCGCCGGAAAGACCACCCTCATCCGCATGTTCACAACCCTGTTGGAGCCTACCGGCGGTGCTGCCTACGTAGCTGGCCTGGACGTGGTGGACAAAGCGCAGGAAGTCCGGCTGCGCATCGGTGCGGCTCTCCAGGAGGCGGCGTTGGACAACCGCCAGACGGGCCACGAGCTTCTCAGGCTCCAAGGACGGCTCTACGGGCTGACCAGAGCGGAGATCGACCAGCGGCTCAGGGAGCTGTCGCCCCTTATAGACTTCGGCGCCGCAATGGACCGGCTCATCGGGACATATTCGGGAGGCATGAAACGTCGGCTTGACTTGGCCGCTGCCCTCATACACAACCCGTCCGTGCTCTTCCTAGACGAGCCCACCTCCGGGCTGGACCCTGTCAGCCGAGTCCGGGTATGGGAGGAAGTGCGCCGAATCAACCAGGAGGATGGAGTGACCATATTCCTGACCACCCAATACCTGGAAGAGGCAGACGAGCTGGCGGACAGGGTGGGCATCATAAGCCACGGCAAATTGGCGGTTGAAGGTCCTCCCTCCGAGCTTAAGAGGTCCATAGGAAACGACGTTATCATCGTCACTATAGCCGGGCCCGACGTAGGGGGAGACCTGGAGGGGGCCAAGCTGGCCCTTCTGGGGATTGACGGAATCAAGAGAGTGGACAACCGGGGAGTCGAACTCACCATAGCCGTCGAAAACGGCGCTTCGTCCATAGGGAACGTGGCCCTGGCGTTGGCTCAGGCGGGCGTGAGCGTAAGGGAAATAACTCTGCGGACTCCCACTCTCGACGACGTGTTCATGCAGGTCACAGGAGCTCGGATGAGTCCGGAGGATGAATCGGAGGAATTAGAGACATGACCGTCGCCGCCTCAACCGCCAGGGCTATACGCGCCAGGCGCACAGGATTTCACACCGACGTTTTCGCCGTGTCGGTGCGGGCCCTCAAGTCCATCCAGCGGGACCCAGAATCGGTCCTGCCGGGCCTGATCGTTCCGGTCTTCTTCTTTGCGGCCATCGTAGGCGCCATGAAGGACTTGGCCGAGACTGTGCCGGGGGTAGACTACAAGGAGTTCCAAGTGCCCGTGGCCATCATCTTTGCCGTGACGGGCATCTCCAGGGCGGTCACTCTGGTCATCGACATCCAGTCGGGCTACTTCGACCGCCTTTCCATCAGTCCGGTGAACCGTCTGGCGCTGCTTCTCGGACACATGGTCGCCGACTTCGCCTTGGTGGTGGCGCTGACCATTCCCGTAATCATAATGGGGTTGATAATAGGAGTCGGGTTCGGGACCGGATTCGGGGGTGCCTTGGTCTTCATCGTGCTCTCCGGTCTCTGGGGACTGGTCTTCACCGGCTTCCCCTACGCCATAGCCCTGAAAACGGGGAACCCGGCAGCGGTAAACACGACATGGCTCCTGTTCATGCCCTTCTCATTCCTGACCACCACCTTCTTGCCGAGAGAGGCAATGACGGGCTGGATGGCCGCCATCGCCCAGTATAATCCCGTGACCTACCTCTTGGACGCCCTTCGCTCACTGCTCTCCGACGGTTGGGACGGAATGACGCTGCTGCTAGGTTTCGGAGCCGTGGCGGGAGTGGGAGTGGTGAGCATGTCCCTGGCGATGCTCGCTCTGCGTTCCCGGGTGCGTCAAAGCAAGTAGACGCGACGGGGAAAGGAGATGCCCAATGGTCTTGGCAGATGAACGGTGCACCGCCTGCCGCCCAGACTCACCCACTGTCACTGAGACCGAAGAAGCTGTCCTGGCGTCGCAGGTCCCAGACTGGGAGAAGGTGGAGAGGGGAGGCGTCCCACGTCTCCAGAGGCGGTTCAGGTTCAAGAATTTTACCCAGGCCATGGAGTTCGCGGTCAAAGTAGGAGAGGCGGCGGACGCGGAGGACCATCACCCGTTGATTACCGTGGAATGGGGACGGGCTTTGGTCGCCTGGTGGACCCATTCCATCAAGGGTCTCCACCGCAATGACTTCATAATGGCTTCCAAGACCGACGCAATATACATCACCCTCACTCAGAACGCTTGACCCGGAGAGAATGACTCCGACGGCTTGTATAAGTCAGGGTTGTGATACTAATATTAAGCCACAGTGAATTCTGTGGTGGACCGAGAGACCGTGAAAGACGATTACAAGCAAGAGCTAACTAACCGGTTCGCGGCATCAGTGGAATACCTCAATAGCCGGGTGTACAGTGGGCGTCTGGACGAATGGCACGGGCTGGAGATGACCATTCCCCAGATTAAGACCGTAGTCCTCTTGGAACACATGGGTCCCTTGCGCATGGGCAACATCTCAAATTATCTCGGTGGCGCCCCGTCCGCCACGACCGCCATTCTCGACCGTCTGGTGGAAAGAGAGATGGTGGAGCGGGTCTCGGACCCAAACGACCGCAGAGTCGTACTCTGCCAATTGACCGCCCAAGGACGGGCGGCGTGCGAACAGTTCTGGCGGATTGGACGGGAGCGAATTCAGGCGCTAGTGAATCTGATGGAATTGGGACAACTGGAAATGGCAGTTCAGGGGTTGGAACTGATTGTCCGGACAGAGAAAAAGGTCGTAGGAGAACTCGGCCAATCACAGTCCGTCGGCTAAGACGGGAACCCTCGGACATCAATGTCTCCCTTTCGTTTTTCTGCCTTTCCTTACGTCTGACCCCGCCATCGCATCCCGTAAGGACGATATCGAAGCTATGAGCCTTGCGGTCAACCTTGCAGTCCATTAATAAATCATAATACAGAACTGTCATTTAAATCCTATTATACGCAATAACGAATAATACAATTGTGCCGCATAATAATGGGAGATCTCTCAGTTGTCAACCCCGTCGCGGGTAATAGCGGTCATGATGCCGATGGCAGGCTGTTTCCCCTCCGCATTCGTGACCAATTCATGGTGGCTGGGGCGGCGCCGGACTCGACCGGCTATAGGCTAAATGGGGACAGATAGGGTTGCGTTGCTTGAAATTCTGGCACGGTCACAGGGAAAGCGCCCAGGCTGCTTTTCGGAGCCGTCGGCGACGCTCCGGCGCCTCGGGCATGACGTCGTACACCAGAGCCCAGAAGTCCTTAGAGTGGTTAAGGTGGGTCAAGTGGGCCAGCTCGTGCACCACTATGTACTCGACTAACGAAGGTTCGAGTGTCATTATCCGCCAGTTGAATCGCAACGTGCCGTCGTAGGAGCAGCTTGCCCAGCGTTGACGTTGATTACGGATGAGTATCCTCGACTGCTCTCCCCGGCCAAGACGCGGCCACCAGCGGTCTACGCTAGACGCCAGCGTCTCTGCCGCCCGGGCCGTGTACCAGCCGACGACGGCCAGGCGAATCGACTCGGAGCGTTCGTCTTCGTCAAGCACGTTGGGCGTGGTGATCTGAAAGGTCCAGAGGTCTATACGTACTTCCGCCGATCCGATATCCGCGGACTGAATGACTATGGGGACGTCGCGGCCAAGGAACGGTAGGGTTTCTCCCGTGGCGAACCGCATCGGCGCCGCCGACGTATCGGACATTTGCTTGAGAATCCATGACGCCCGCTTCAGTACGATGGCCTGCAGTTCGCTCTTGCGTATCCTCTTGGGCGCCGCGACCTTCACTCCGGAGCGGTCGACCCTGATTTGCACAGTCTTCTTGCGTCGTTGGCTGCGCCGCACCTCATACTCGATGGTCGTGTCCCCTACGCGTACGCTGTCCACCGTCGTCACTGCTCTTGTGACGGGCCTCCCTCGACGCTTCTGTTCTGAGGTCACTCTCTAGCGTCCAGCCTGTTCAGATTTCCCGGCCAGTCGAGAATCAGGCGGTCCGCAGTGACCAGTGTGTGGCCTTCCAGGGCGGTTGCTACGATGAGGCGGTCGGCGGGGTCGCCGTGCAAGTCAGGAAGAAGGCCGGCGCGGGCGGCTATTCTGCCGTCGATGGGAATCTCGGCTAACCCTTGTTCCTGCAGGTCTTGACGCCAGGTGGCCAAGTCTAGCCGAAAAGCAAGCCTGCCTTTCTGGATTTCCATCCCGACTTCCCAGAAGGATATGGAGGATATTGCCAAACCGCCTTGCGCGACCTCATGGACAAACCTTTCTCTAGTTTGTATTCCTAGCCTGCGGTCACCCTTCTCATGCCACAGCAGGACGTGAGTGTCGAGCAGGATCAAAGAAGGTCCTCTTCGTTGCCTGCAGGTTTTTCGAACCACTCTGCAGGCATGGGGGAGACGATGTCGCCGTGAATCTGGATCATGTCACGATAACGTCCAAATAGGACTTTGGGCTTCTTCCTGTAGGGGGCCAGCTTCGACACAGGTTGGCCGTTCTTGGTGATGATGATTTCCTCGCCGGTTTCCGCGACCTCGTCCATCAGTTTCAGACACTTCGCTTTGAACTCCGACGCCTTGATGGTCCTGGGGCCTGATATTTTCCCTTCGTCCGTTGTCATGCCGAGGCTCCTTATGAGGGTGCGTGACTACATTATAGCATGGTCATGATTATGGTCACATTGGTGCGGTCTTGCCGGAGTCTTGGTCTTGTAATCGCATGATACAAAAGAGAGGCCCGGACCGCTTAGCTGGTCCGGGCCTCTTCGCCTTCCGGGTTAGATCCTGTTAGTGCGCTTTAGCCTGCTACGTTGGCGCACACTGCGTAGACGGTGAGTGTCCAAGCTCCGTCGTTGGCTCCGACCTCAATGGCCCTGGCCGTCCAGCCTGCCGGGACCTCTCCCGCCAGACCTGTCGGGCGGGTCTCCACTATCGCTACGACGCCGCCTGTCTGACCGAACACCGACGCTCCACCTGAGATGGCTGCAGCGCTCATGTCTGGGCCGGCAAAGTCGCACACTGCATCGGCCGACTTGCTGTCGCTGTCCGCTTCAGTTGTCGTTGTCACTATAACGAGGTTGGATATCCCTGGCGGTCCCTGTTCTCCTTGAGGACCGAAGGGTCCCTGGTCTCCCTTTTCACCTTGAGAGCCGCGAGGTCCCTGGGCGCCTTGCGGTCCCTGTTCTCCCACTGGTCCTATTGGGCCAACTTCTCCCTTGGGTCCCTGCTCACCCTGGGGTCCCGGGAGTCCTTGCTCACCTTGTTGTCCCTGTGGTCCTGGAGGGCCCTGAACGCCCTGCGCTCCCGTAGGACCTGCGTCTCCCTGGTTCCCCGGTTGACCCTGAGGTCCCTGGGGACCTACCGGTCCCTGTATGCCCTGAGGTCCTGGCGGACCGCCTGGGGTTCCGGGGTTCCCTTGGGGACCCTGTGAACCTTCGGGACCCTGGTCACCCTTGTCTCCCTTATTACCCTTGTCTCCCTGTTCACCTTGGTCGCCCATGGGGCCTTGAGGACCACCCGGGTCACCCTGTGGCCCTTGAGGACCGGTGTCACCCTGGTTTCCTGTGTCGCCCTTCGCGCCCTGTGCACCTTCAGCCCCGGTGTCCCCTTTGGCTCCCTGTGGACCAGCGGCGCCCTGGGGCCCGGTGTCTCCCTTAGCTCCTTGTGGACCTACGTCACCCTGAGGTCCTGTGGCGCCCTGAGCCCCCGGAACTCCCTGAGCCCCCGGAGCCCCCTGGGAACCTGCAGGTCCCTGCAAGCCTTGGTCTCCCATACAAGCCGACGCCACAAGCGCCACCATGGCCACAAGGCCAATAATTCCCAGCAATCTCCAAACAGCTCCCGTTGGCATCCAGTTGAATCTTGCCAATGCAGAAAATGCTCTCATTTTCACATCTCCTTCCACGTCCCACGACAAAATACTATGTCTGACTTACAGCGTCAAGGGAGAAATGGGGGGAAATAGGAAAATGGAGAGAAAATTGACCGATTTTGGGGCCTTTTTCAGGCAGAACCCAGAGACGAGGCCCCGTGACTGGGTTCTGCATTGTATCTGCCCGCAACCGCGCGGGCGGGCCAATGGTCATGTATGGAGGTGAGCCGGGCGTCAGCTAAAGACTCGTGGAACCCATCTTGACGGTGGGAAAGACGGCGCCAGTGGGAAAGACGGCGCCCAGCGGACAACGTTTGTTGATAGACCCGTGCGCGCCATGTAAAATAGCTTCTGCACACAAGTCTACAACCCCGTGCAGCGGAAGGACATCGATCCATGACCTCTATCCTTGAACAACGGAACGCTGAGCGACAGGCCAAGGAGAACGGGTACAGCCTTTCGTGGCTGGAGCAACTCCGCAGCCGCCGCACGGAGAACGAAGCGGTTCTGGACTCGCCCGTAGACATCGCCCAACTAACTAAGGAAGTGATCCCGGATGAGCTAGACGTTTCCCCGAACCTCACCGGCCGGCCTCGCGGCTCCATCGCCAGGCCTGGAATAGCCCAGGTCGGCGCGTACAACTTCCGTACCAAGAGTGAAGTCTGGGCCTACAACCTGACCAAGCTCTACGAGGAGGCGGTGACCCGCCAGTGGAGCTCGGCCACGGACATTCCGTGGGAGTCCATGAGTCCTCTGCCAGACGACATCGAGGCCGCCGAATGCCAGCTGTCCACCTTCTTTGCTGAGGTGGAATTTCAGGCCACGGACATCCCGGGCCGCTTCATATCCCTTATGTCGCCCGACTATTTCGAAGTGCGCATGTTCTTGCTGACCCAGGTCATGGACGAGTCGCGCCACTTGGATGTATTCCGGAAACGGGCCCTCGCCAACGGAGGAGGGCTGATGCGCAGGACCGACAACGTCACAGGGGTCGTGGGTGGCACCAACGACAATGCCAGGGAGTTCACCGAGCTTTCCTCCAGGCTCCACGTGGTCGGAGAAGGCAACGTCCTGACCATGTTCCGCATGGGAGAGCTCATGGCCTACAACGAGGCCGAGAAGGCCATATACCGGCGGGTCGCCCAGGATGAAGCCCGCCATGTCGCCTTTGGCGTCCTCCACCTGCGTTACCTGAATGAGGTGTCGCCTGAGCGGAGGGAAGAGGTCCACTCCTACCTGGACGAGTCGGAAGAAAGAGCGGCCACGGGCGCCGGAGGAGACAACCCGGCCGCCGTAAGCGTCCTGCCCGCCGAAACTCTCTCAGTCCTTCTGGGCGGCGGCAAGGACAAGTACGACGAAGGCCAGAATATACTGATGGCCGTAAGACAGAAGCAAGTCAAAGAATACTTCCAGAGACTCAAGTCCAGCGGATTTGACGACCGGATAGAGAGCGGCAGGGTCAATCCCGCGCTCATGGCAGCGTATAAGGCCCTCTGACGGGCCCTCAAGGCTTCCAGTCCATATAATTCCTGACGCCCCGACCCCCACCGTCTGCAACTACGGAGATGCGCTTTTGGAATCCACTCGCGACGACATCGAAGCCGACGACCGCCAGGTAGAAGAAGAACCCACAGCCCAAGTCGCGCCCTTAGCCGCAGATAGAAAGCCGCTGGACTGGATGAATGCCACCCTACAATGGGGGACCAAGGCGGAAGTCGGCCCCCGCGGTCTGACCCTTGAAGGGATAAACGTAGGAATCTACGGGGAAATCCCCGAAGAGAGCCTGGAGATGACCCGCATGCCCCGGGGAGCTTACCCCGTCGAGGGCGTTCCCAGAGTGGACGTGTTCTCAGTCAACCGGCGCTCCGAGTTGTGGGCGGACAACGCCGCGGCCTTGTATGAAGAGGCCATCCAGAGGCGGTGGGCAGGACTGACGGACATTCCCTGGGACAGTCTGGCTCCTCTGTCCGACGACGTCGAGCTGGCTATGTGCCAGCTGTGCACGGAACTGAGCCAACAGGCGTCGATCGAGGCGGAGGTGCTGGGCCAGTGGCTGCATCGGATGAACTATGCTTACCATGAGGTCAAGAGCTTCCTGGCCACGGAAGCCTATGACTCGGCCCGCCACTTCGAGGTCTTCAGGCTGCGGGCCCTGGCGAGGAACGGGGGCCTTGGACTGGAGAGCCCGGGCTACATTAACCGCCGCCTTCTGGAGAGCCGTGCAGGCTGGCCGGAGACCGCCCTGTATCTGTACTTAATGCGGGGAACGCTTACTCTGCTGATATACAGGTACGGAGAGGCCTACGCCCACGACCCAGCGGAAAAGCTGTTTTTCAGGCTGTGCATCCAAGACAAAGCCAGGCACATGGCCTACGGGACGGCATTTCTCAAGCAGTCCATAGCGGAGAAGGGTTCGTCCTTTGCTCTTAGCCTGCTCCGGCTGATGAGCGGCGTTGAGCGCGACATCGCCAGGGAAATGGATGACCCCGTCCTCTGGGAGGCGCTGGCCATCATATTCGGCGGCGGCGTAGACGAGATGGACGCTGGAATGACCGAGGTCAGGCGGCTCCAACGGCGGTACATCCGAGAGTACGTGGCGCGCCAGAAGCACGTCGGCATACCCAAGACGGAAGACGACCTTCACCCGGACTTGGCGGCGTACTTGGACCTTCCAGCGTCAGGCGGCCTTTAGCCCATGCCCATGTACGAATACCGCTGCCGAGCGTGTGAAGGCGCCACCAGCGCCTATCTTCGAAGCTACAACTCCCCTCAGCCTACCTCTTGCCGTCATTGTGGCAGCGGGGATATAACCCGTGTCATGTCCACCTTCGCCTACCACAAGTCCGAGGCTGACAAGATGGCCCAGTTGGACCCCAAGTACGGTAAGATGGTCGACGACGCGATGTCCAAGGCTCCGCCGGACAGCGCTCCCGAACACTACCTGAACAAGATGGCCCCCTTTAGCGCAGCTAAAGAGACGGGTGATCCCTATTTCAAGGAGTAGCTAAGTGACTTCAGCGGCCCCCGAACGGCTTACATTCCCATCGGTCCAATGGTTCGAGGCCCTTCGCGGTCTCGTCAACCCGGACCCCGAGTTCCGCCGAATTGGCACTGTCGACGCTGTCATGGGCGTCAAGGTAGGCTCCCACAATTTCGTCCTCACCTTCGAGGCATTCCAATGCGCCGGCGTGGAGGAGATTGCCTCGGGAGAGCTTCCTGATGTGGACTTCTACCTGGAAATGGCGGAGTCAGACTGGCGGGATATGTTGGAGAACATCAAGGAGCATGGTGAGGCGGATCGGAGCCACACGCTTAACACGTTGGACCTGATGAGCCCCGACGGAATCGCCAAGAACGACGAGGGCGACCAGCTGCGGCTCGACCTGTTCTTCAGACTCAACCACAGCTTCCAATACTTCTTCAACGCCTCGGCTAAGCTGGAAACTCTCTTCAACTCTTGACCACGACGGTCGAGCGCTCTAGGTCTGGCCACGCAGCTTGGGGTCCCACGTGTCCCGCACGGAGTCTCCCAGGAAGTTGAAGGCCAGCACAACGATGAATATCATCAGCCCCGGGAAGGCGACCAGCGGCCAGTGGGGTCTAAGCAGGCCCGCCACGGCCCCACCCAGCATGTTCCCCCATGTGGGCGTGGGTGGAGGTATGCTCAGTCCCAGGAATCCCAGTGACGCCTCCACAATTATCACCACGCCAAGTTGGGTGGTGGCCAGCACCAGGAAGGGAGCCAAACACTGGGGCGCTATGTGGAAGGTCATTATGCGCAGACCGGACGCTCCTACGGCTCTGGCGGCGTCCACGTAGGACGATTCTTTGACCGATACCACCACCGATCGGATGACTCGAGTCGCGAAGGGCAAACGGGTCACAGCAATCGCAATGGTCACCGTCCACACGCCCGCTCCAAATCCCACCAGGAACACCATAGCCAGAATCAACGCGGGGAACCCCATAAATACCTCAAGGACCCTCTGGCTCGCTGTGTCGAAACCTCCCCCAATGTAGCCACTGACGATTCCCCAAAGGGCTCCTGTGACAGTCCCCAAAAGCACGGCTACCACCGCAACCTGCAGAGATACACGCCCTCCGTATATCACACGGCTGAGAATATCTCTTCCTAGCAGGTCGGTCCCCATGGGGTGGGATATGGACGACGCTTGCTTCCGGTCAGCGGGATTGGTCTCCGTGGGGTCGTAAGGCGCCACTAAGGGCGCCGCCACCGTAACGAAAACCAAGGCAGCAATCGCCACGCCGCTGACGAATCCCAACGGATGCTTGCGGGCAAAAGACCCGGTACGGCGCACCAACCGCGAGAGAATCGCCGTAGCGTCCCTGGCAGACTCTCCGATGGCGGTCAATTGGACTTCGTCTCGGGCCATGTAAATCGTTTATGAGTAACGGATCTTCGGGTCCAGAAATGCATAGCTAAGGTCGGTGACTAAGTTGATGACCACGAAGGCGGCCGCATACAGCAGCACCAGGTTTTGAATCACTATGTAGTCCAACTCGGTGATGGCGTCGATCATTGCCCGTCCTAGTCCAGGGACGTTGAAGGCTTGCTCAACCACCACGGTGCCGCCCAACAGGAACCCGAAGAGCACTCCCGAAAGGGTGATGACTGGAAGCAGGGCGTTCCTGAGGGCATGACGCAATACGACAATGGTTTCCGCCAGCCCCTTGGCGCGGGCGGTGCGTATGTAGTCCTCCCGGATAACTTCCAGCAGAGTGGACCGGGTCATCCTGGCGATGTGGGCGGACACCGCTAATCCCAGCACCACCGACGGCCCCCATACTATCTCGAGGTTCTTCTTCGGGTCGTCCCAAAGGTCTATTGTGCCCAAGGGCGGGCCGTAGCCGAACTTCAACACCAGCAGCAGTGCGATGAGCGACGCCAGCCAGAAGCTGGGTATGGCTAGAAACGTCACCGTGAACATCCTAGCGGCATAGTCCAGCAATGAGTTCTGCTTGAGGGCCGAGAGTATGCCCACCGGGACTCCGACGAGCCAGGAGACCAGAATGGCCAGCACGGCGATCTCCAGTGTCAGGGGGCCCCGCCGCTTGATGAGGTCGGAGACCTTGTCGTTTCTCCAGAAGGACGTGCCCAGTTCCCCCCTTCCGATGTCCTTGAGCCAGTTCCCGTATTGGATGATCCAGGGGTCGCTAAGCCCCAGCTCCGCCTCAATCCGCTCCCGGTCCGCATCCCGGACAGTGACCACCTGGGTGCCGTACATCACTGTTAGAGGGTCGCCGGGCAGCACACGCATGGCAAGGAAGATGAGCATAGATACGCCAAGGAGGGTCGGCACGGCGTATATAAGCCTTCTGATGATGTATGAAGTCATTGGTCTCGCATCCCGTACTGGGAGCGAATTGTAACACCTCCCCTGTCGAATCGGGCGTCCTTGCCCGGACAGGGGAGATGTCGTCTGCCGCTATGGGGAATATTAGGGAGGGTTGGGTTTACTTATCCAACCACCATATCTCGTTGCGCATTCCCTCCCAGTAGTTGCCGCCCTTGGTCGCCGTTCCGTGGCCCTTTACGTATGACCACCAGGCGTCGAAGACGGTGAAACTGCCCTCGTATATCATCGGCACGTCTTCTTCTAGGATCGCTATGCCTTCGGCGATAATTCCCTGAAGGGCATCAGGGTCGGACTCGGCCGCCGCCCTGTCAATGATGGCGTCCAGGGCTGGATTGCTGTAGTTGTTGAAGTTGTAGCCGCCGCCGGTCTTGAAGGAAGCGGTCCAGTAGTCGGCCACGTGGGGCAGGGTCACGCCGAAACCCGTCACGGAGATGTCGTAGCGGCCCTGCTGGGCCTCTCCGTACCACTCACCTGACGCGATGGGCCTGAGTTCTGACTCGATGCCCAGGCGCCGCTTCAACTGGTCCTGGATAAGCTCCGAGGTAACCTCCGAGAAGGGGAACCCGGAGCGGACCAGGAAGTCCACGCCGGTGACTCCGTCGCCGTATCCGGCGTCCGCCATCAGCTGCGTGGCCTCGGCCAGGTCCTCTTCTGTGGGAGTTCTCCAACCGGGCATGTTTTGTGCCTCGCCCCAGTAGTCGGGGAAGAGAGGGTCGGTGGGCAGCAACCAGCCGCCCGGAGTGGTGAAGAAGAGTTCCTTCACGGCTTCAATCAGCGCAGGCTTGTCGACGGCCAGGTTTATGGCGCGCCGCACTCTGGCGTCGTCGAAAGGTGCGTTTTCGTTGTTTATCCAAAGGCCCAGGGGCACCGTGGGGTACAGTGCAGCGGACATCATGTCGTCCCGGCCCAAGGCCTCCTCAGCCGAACCGGGGTCCACTCCGAAGCAGAAGTCCACCTGGTTGGCCAGGCAGGCAGCGCCGGTGGCCGGACCCAGGTTGAAATGCCAGGCCTCGATTCCGTCCAGGTATGGAAGGCCGGGGTTCCAGTAGTCGTTGTTCTTCTCAAGTCGCCTGACTACTCCGGGCTCCAGGTCTTTGTGGATGAAGGGGCCTGTGCCGGGGTAGTCGATGACGGTCTTGAGGTCGTAGTCGTTGTCGTCCAAGGTCTGTTCGCGGACGATGATGTTGAACCCGCCCGCAATGGCCCGCAGCAGGAAGCCCCTGGCTTCGGACAGCCGGAACTCCACGGTGGAAGCGTCCGTGGCCACAACCTCGGTCACCGTGTTGAATAGGCTCTGTCTGGGGCTAAGCACACCTTCCGGCGGGAAGATGATGTGGTTGAAGCTGGCCGCCACGTCGTTGGCCGTCAGGTCGGCTCCGTCGTGGAACTTGACGCCGTCGCGGATCTGGAAGGTGTAGGTCAAACCATCAGCGGCTATCGTCCAGTCCTCGGCCAAGTCGGGAATTATTTCTTCCCATGTGACAGGGTCCACCTGCACCAGCAGGTCGTACATGGGCGCTTGCGGGCCCATGTTGGCTATGCTTCCCGTTTGGTGAATGTCGTACAAAGTGGAGTTGGCTATGCCGCCCCATCGTAGGACTCCGCCATACTTGGAGTCGGCCTCGGGCGCCATCAGGAACCCCTTGTCCAGCGGAACTGGAGTGGCCGTGGGCGGGACCGACGTGGCTGTCGGAGGGGCCGCAGTCTCGGTGGGTTTGGGAGTCGGCGTGGGGTCGTCAGCGCACGCGGCGGCTGCGACCAACACCAATGCAAAGGCGCCCAGCGCCCAAAGTTTGTACCTTAGAAACCATGCTTTTACCATTCGTCTCCTCTCCTATTTCGTGTTCCGATTGTAGATTTTGCGCAAGCCTACCGATTCATAAGAAACTGTTTGAAAAGAGCGTTGGTAGGAGATGCCGGATTCCAGGGGATGGCTAGCCTTCAATCCGGCTCACCTTGTCCAAGTATGACCTGGCGCCCTTGGCCACCCAGGGGCCCCAGTTAGTCAGGAAGAACCTGACGCCCTGGTCGTAGACGCTCTCCAGAGTCTCTTCCCTGGCCAGAAAACCGGCGGTCCGGCCGGCGTCGACAATCTTCCGAATGCACCGGTCAACCGTTTCGGTGACCTCTCTCGGCTCCGGTTCCGCGCTCCATGGGTTCCAAGGAACACCCATAGACGCGGCCAGGTCCGACGGGGCCATGAAGAATACATCGATGTTGTCCACGGTGAGAATCTCGTCCAGGTTTTCCACCGCCTCGACCTCTTCTATGAAGGCGATGACCAGGGTCTCGTCGTTGGCCGTGCGGTAGTAGTCAGGCTCGCCGTAGGACTGGCGTCCGGCGCCCATGCCTCGATAACCCAATGGCGAGTATTTGGCCGACTTGGCGGCCTTCTCGGCCTCTGCTTTGGTGTTCACGTGGGGAACGGCGATGCCGGTGCAGCCCGAGTCCAGGGTGCGGGTTATGAGGGAAGTGTCGTTGGTGGTCACCCGGCACACAGACGTGACGCCCCAGAGATCGCAGGCCCTGGTGGCATTGGTCAGCTGCTCCCAGGTGGTGGGAGCGTGCTCCGTCTCAATCCAGAGTCCGTCAAATCCGAACTGGCCCAAGAAATCTATGGTTTCGGGGTTATTTAGGCCTCCTACGACAGTAGCGGTCTTGCCTTCTTGCAGCTTGCGTTTGACCTTGTTGGGTTTGATTTCTTACCTGCTGTCTCCAACCTAAATCAATAAAGTTGGCGAATCTTTATTTATCCAACCACGGATTGTACTTATGGCGTCTGCGCTCGTCAAGCGGTTGCACTGTCCTATTTTCTATCCCGTTCTCCGCCTTTCCGACGCAGGCCGCAACCCAGAAGTCCCACGCCTGCGTACATCGCTCCGGACCCGGGCATGTCCCGCATCCGCCGAAAGTGGTTTTCCCTCGCGCCAATGTATATAGTATTGAACGCTATAAACCCAGGAGCGTCTTCTTATGGACTCAAACGGCCCTTCCCTCCCGGTTCCGGAATTCGGACCCCTCCAGGGAGTGCGAATCCTATCCACCGGCTCCATGGTTGCCCAGCCCTTTGCCGCAGAGTTGGCAGCGGAGATGGGCGCCCAGGTCATCCAGGTGGAGCGGCCCGGTGGCGGCGACGTCATGTGGCGGAAGCTGGACTTCCCGGTGGACGGCCCTGACGGGAACCCGATAGCCTTGGGTTGGATGCAAGACCACCGCAACACCTTCCATGTCACGTTGGACTTGGCCTCAAAAGAGGGGAGGGAGCTTTTCTTGGACTTGGTCAAAAAAGTGGATATCTGGATGGAAAGCTCTAAGCCGGGAGTCTACTCCCAATGGGGCCTCGACGACGAAACGGTGCTGGCGACAAACCCCCGTTTGGTCATCACCCACGTCTCGGGCTATGGGCAGGAGGGACATCCCGACTACCTGGGACGCGCGTCCTACGACTTCATAGCCCAGGGGTTCGCCGGGTTAATGCACCTTAACGGGTTCCCGGAGCCGGAGCCTCCGGTCCGGATGGTCCCCAGCATGGGAGATTTCATCTCGGCCCTCTTTTGCCTCTGGTCCTCCCTGGCCGGTTATATCTCGGCCCAGAACACCGGACGCGGACAGGCGGTGGACGTGGCAATGCACGAAGCCACTCACCGCCTCCTCGGCGGCACTATGATGGCTTATTTCGAAAAGGGCATAGTGCGCACCCGGGGAGGCAACCGCGCCACGGCCTTCCAGCCATACGACGTCTACAAGGCCTGGGACGGTTGGGTAATCATCGCCGCCATCGGAAACGTATTCGACCGTGTGTGCAAGGTCATCGGCCTCGACCCCTCGGAAGAAAAGTGGCGGGTGGCCCACGTGGACATAGAATCGCCAGAAGGCATAGAGTTCGACGCCCTTCTCAGAGGTTGGGTAGAGGAACACACTGTCGACGAGACAGTCGACGCCATGAACGAGGCCCGGGTGGCCTGCGGGCCTATAATGACGGCCAGCGACATCGCGCAGGACCCCCACTACCAGGCGCGAAACGTCCACATAGAATGGGAAGACCTCCAGCTGGGCAGAAAGGTCAAGGGCACAGGGGTCGTGCCCAAGTTCTCCCGGACCCCCGGCGAGATATGGAGAGGTTCGGTGCCCGCCGGACATGACAATCAGACCGTGTTCGGTGATTGGCTAGGGGTGACTTCGGAGACCTTGGAAGGTCTTAAGAGCAAAGGGATAATCTAGAAGGGACGACAAACCATAAAACAACCTAGGAGGCGACGGTGTTTAAGGGAACGCTGGAGCAGTTTGGCGACGTCAAAGTCATAGGCATGGACACCATCTCCGACTTGGTGGAGGAGGACGCTGGCGCCGTTCTAGTGTGCGCCTCCCACGGAGGCGTCAGTTCAGGCTCCTACGCCTGCAGGTATCCCATGCTGGCGGGGTTCTTCAATGACGCCGGAGTCGGCAAGGACGACGCAGGCATCGCCGCGTTGACCATGCTGGAGGAGAAGGGCGCGCCCGGCCTCACCTATAGCCACAACTCGGCCCGCATCGGCGACGTGCAGGACGCCTGGGCCAACGGAATCATCTCCCACCTCAACGATTCAGCGGCCAAGGCCGGCTTCCAAAAGGGCCAGTCGGTCCAAGAAGCCCTGAAGAGGTTCGCCGCAGGATAGCGGGATTGCCGGAATTGAAGCGGACGCAGATCGATAACTGTTTGGCGGGTATGGTTAGCCGTTGCCGCCGGAAGAGGGACAAGTTTCGGACCGATATTCTTCGACTAGAAAGGCCACGTCCTCAGGACTTAGGCCCTGCTCCCTTGCCCTCTGGTCACCGTATTGGAGGAGTGGCTTCCACTTGCACTCCTCGTTGTGGCGGAGGGTTTTCTCCTGAAAGAACTCGTTGTTGTATTGCCCTTGCTGCTTCACTGTCGGTCAACTATCTCATACGATGCCAAGCTGTGCCACCCGGTGGTCAGTCGTCGTCTTCCATGTCGGGCATTAGGACGAACTCCGGGTAGGACTCGATGCCCAATTCTCCGGCGTCCTGGCCCAGCTGCTCAACATTGCGGGACACGCGGGCTCCCATAGTCTTGTTCAGAGCTTGCCACAAGCCCCATGAGACGACGAACACGAACGCTCCTATCGAGAGCACGCCAATAAGCTGCACGTGGAAGGTGGCCCCGCCCGCAATGCACGCCGCCAGAGTCCCCCACACTCCCGCAAACAGGTGAGCCGGCGTCGCTCCGACTACGTCGTCCAGCTTGACCTTTTCCAGCAGCTTGAGCCCCGCGACGCACAGAACTCCGCCTATTGCGCCTATGATTACGGCCCAGTAGTGATCGACGAAGGTTGGGGCGGCAGTAATGGACACCAACCCCGCTATTGCGCCGTTTAGTCCGGCGAAGAGGTCGATTCGGCCCAGGATGGGACGCGAGGCGAAAATGGCGGCCATGACTCCTGCCGCCGCCGCCAGGTTGGTGTTGACCAGCACGACGCTCATCGCGACGGCGTCGGCGGCGCTGCCCAGCGCCAACTGGGACCCTCCGTTGAAGCCGAACCAGCCGAACCACAGTATGAAGACGCCCAGCGTCACCACCAGGATGTTCGAGGGCGGCGTGGGCCTGACCGTGCCGTCGCGTCGGAACTTGCCCAGCCTGGGCCCGACTACCAGTATGCCAGCTAGGGCCGCCCAGCCTCCGGTGCTGTGCACGATGGTCGAACCGGCGAAGTCCTGGAATCCCAGTTCGTTCAGCCAGCCGCCTCCCCACGTCCATGCTCCCACGATTGGATATATGATCATCGTCAGCAGCAGCGTGAACAGGAAGAACGACCACATTTTCACCCGCTCGGCCAAAGCGCCGGACACTATGGACGCCGCAGTCGCTACGAACACCATCTGGAAGAACCAGTCGGACATGACGGCGTAGCCTGGCCCGTCCTGTACCACGGCGGATGCGGCGCCTTCCCGACCTGCCAACAAAGCTATCTCGTCAGCCGATGGTCCGTACAGTGCTTTGAAGGAGCCGATGAGGCCGCTGAAGTCAGCGCCGAACAGGGTAAGCTCTCTATCAACCCCGACGTACATCAGGTTGTAGCCAATGAAGAAGTACGCCAGTCCGGCGATGGAGTAGAGTCCGATGTTCTTCAGGCAAATCATGGCGGCGTTTTTGGTCCGCACGGAGCCGGACTCCAGCATAGTGAACCCCGCGCACATCCACATGACCAACGCCCCCCAGACGAGGAAAGCGAAGGTGTTGAAGATGAAGACGGTTTCTTCCTCGACGCCGGCCGCGTGGGCTACCGCCGGCTTGAACAGGAAGAAAACGAGGGCCACAACTCCGCTCGCCGCCAAAATGGCTGCCGGGCGGCGGTGTGAAAGGATGTGGACTAACGCCGTCAAAGGGATTCTCCTACCAGGGGACCCTAGTACTGAACCAAATCAGGATTGGCAGGGATAGAGGCGATGGAGTTTGCGTCTGGCGTCTTGGGCAGTGAACCGCCAGTTAATGGTAGCTCCTATCGCGTTCCGCTCTGACACGCAGGCGCTGACGGCTCTTTCCAGGCTGTCCTCATCTCCGTTGCGTCCGCGCAGGCAGGCCCGGGCCAGCACGCTGAACTCGATCTCCGCCATATTCAGCCAGCTTCCGTGCTTGGGAGTGTGGTGCAACTCCAGCCGCTTGGCGATGCGCCGGGCCTCGGCCGCCGGGAAAGTCTCGTAAAGCGAGGCCATCCGATGCGTGTTCAGATTGTCGAGAACCAGCCGAATCACCGGGACATCGGGGTAGGCCTCATCCACCAGCCACCGCATCTGCTGAGCGAAGTCCTGCATGGTGCGTTGCCGGGTTATCGCCACGTGGCGCCAGCCCCGGCGAGGCTCACAGGTGAGGAACAGGTTGCGCGTCCCTCCCCGCTGGTATTCGTAGTCCTCACGCCTCGGCCTCCCAGGCTTTGCCGGCAGCGGTTCCCTCACGTCGGCCAGCAACTGGGTGGAGGTCTCGTCAAAGCAGACCACCGGCCTCTGCGGATCGTAGGGCTCGGCGTAGAGATCCAGCACGTCCTCCATGGCCGCCACGAACTCTCCACCTACCTTGGGGATGCACCATTGTTTCTTGAGCCACGGCTTGAGCGTGTTTTTTTTAGCCGCAGGCGGACCGTCTCGGGAGATAAAGACTCCACCAATCCCAACTCCACCACCTTGCCCGCCAGGGCCCGCATGGTCCAGTGGTCATGACCGTCGGGCACCGGGCTGCAGGCCAAGGCTATCAGGTGGGCCTCCACCCTTTCATCCACCTTTCTGGGCCGGTTGACCTGGTTATGGTGCCTCAGCACCTCGTCCAGTCCTTCCTCGGCATACCGCCGCTTGGTGCGGAACACGGTCCGCTCCGACACGTCCAGTGCGGTGGCCACCTGGGGGGCGGTCCAGCCCTCATCTATCTTGATCAGGATGCGGGCCCGGGTAATCGCCTGTGCGGAACTCCTCCCAGCCCTGATCATCTTCCTGAGCCGTCCCTTTTCCTGTGTTGCCAGCCGGACTCCGTACTTCTCCTGCACCATGACCACCTCACATCCCACAACCCTTCGTCTATCCCCAAGGTAGCATCCTGTCTGGGCTCACGTACTAACTGACAATGCCAGATTGGCCGAATACTAGAAGGGGCGGCGGGACCGCCCGGCTCGGCATTGGCGCTTATTTTACCACCGCCTCGCGGCCTTGTCGTCAGATAAGCAACCTCGTTCAACTAGCCGATCCAGGGGCGTGGACTTTCCGTTCAGGTTCGGGGCGCAGCGACCACACGAAAAAGATTCCGCTTACACCGGTTGCCCACTAACGTAGGTGCACCTAGCTGCACTTGTGATATATATTCCTGAATATATGAGAATAAAGAATGAAGGCGTCCAGGTTGGGACCATTCGCAAGGCGGTGTCAAACCTAAACCGGAGAGCTTCAAGAGTTTCGTTGCCCAGCTCCCAAGGGACGACTGAATATTCATGAATATAAGGCGACTACTGTCCGCGGGAATGCCCCGCCAAATCAATTATGGTCTCGCCGATCTGCGCGGTGATGTCTTCGGCGGTCTCACAGCGTCGGGCATAGCGTTGCCTGTAGCGATGGGCTACGGAGTGATATCGGGTCTGGGAGCAGCGGCAGGCCTATATGGGGCCATAGCGGTCGGCATATTCGCGTCCATCGTTGGGGGAACTCGAGGACGGGTTTATGGCCCCAACATAGTGTTCACCATCCCTATGGCAGTAATCGTCGCAGAGTACTCCGACAGCCTCGCCGAGGCGGCGACTGTTGGGATATTAGCGGGCCTGATACAGATTGTTTTTGGTGTTTTGGGACTGGGACGGTACGCGTCATATATACCCTTTTCGCTGAGCTCAGGATACTTCACCGCCTTCGGAATTCTGCTCATGGTAAAGCAGAGCCTGTTGGCATTGGGAGCTTCCCCCATGCGAGGCGGCGTGGTTGACACCATCCAAGCCTTGCCGGATGCGATTGCAGACCTGAATATTCATGCTCTGGCGCTGACGGTCATCTGCCTCGCTCTAGGACTGTTGTGGCGGGGTCGCCTCCGTCGGCTGTGCCCGGCGCCCTTTGTAGCGCTGGCGGCGGGAATCTTGATCGGCGCGCTATGGCTTAAGAACGCTCCCACCGTCGGCGAGATTCCGATGGGATTGCCGACCGTCGAACTGTCGGCCGTATCCCTGGATTTTTTCCTGCGGGTCTTGCAACCGGCGTTTGTCATGGCCTTGCTCGGTTCCGCGTCCACGTTGATCACCGCCCTGCGCCTGGACGCAATCACCGGTTCCCAAAACCGCCCGAACCGGGAAATGATTGCCCAGGGCATTGGCAACATCGCCGCCGGTTCAATTGGAGGACTGCCCGGTTCAGGGGGCTCGGGCAGCTTCGCCAACGCCTACAGCGGCGGACGGTCGCCGATAGCCGGACTGACCGTTGCTGGGATGTTCCTGGCGGTTCTCCTTGTATTGGGACCTATAGCGGAACGACTTCCCTTTGCGGTTTTGGCAGCGGTCCTGATTGTAAATGCCTGGGGCATCATTGAGTGGCGTTTTGTCACCCACATTCATCGCGTCTCCAGGGGCTATGCCGTTGTAATGGTCCTGACCTGCTTCCTGGTTCTGTTCGTCGACTTCGTGGCTGCGATAGTGATCGGACTTGTCGTCGCCGGATTGTTGGGCGCCCGCCGGCTCGAGAACCTGGAGGCGGGGGAGCTTATCTCCGTGCCGGTGTTGGACCGAGCAGTACTGGGAGCCGATTTCGACGACGATGCCGATCCTTTTCAAGCCCGCACGGGCCTCGTAGTCTTCCCGGAACGGGTCACCGTGGCGTCTGGGCGGGAGGTCAGCCGTATCGTACGGCCTGACATCAGAGGTCACCAGATTGTGGTTTTCGATATGTCCCGAACTGTTTACCTGGACGATTCCGCCTCCGTGATCATCGGAGAGCTGGTCCAGATCGCAATGGCCCAACGGTCAAGGACGTTCATTATCGCGGGTCTGACTGACAGTGTCGCAAATACCCTTCATTCGATGGGGCTGTTGGACCGGGTGCCGAACGAACACTTCGCCGTAGACATGGAGGAAGCGATGCAAATCGTTCGGCCCATGCTGCGCGAACAGGAGTGACCTAACCCGGACGCTCCCCGTTCGCTCCGAGGCTGTCGAGCCGGCCCTGGTTGATGGCCCTAGAAGCCCATGAAGCAGTCAGCGGTGCGTCAGTAGATATGGCCCTGCATCGAGGCTACAACCGCAGTCTCGATGTCGTCGATGGCCTGGGACATGGCCTGCCCTATGAGGTCCAGCCTGCGCACCTGCTGGATGCGGCTGGCGGCCTGCTCAAGCTCTCTCTTGGACAGCAGTTCGTTGAATATGCCGCACGCGTCGGCCAGGCAGATAATCATAATGTCGCGGGGATCGGGAATCTCGTCGCTGAACAGAGTTCCCATTATGCGCAGCTTCACCTCGCGCTCGGCCTTGCCGTCGATGGCCGGGTAGCGTCTGGACCGGAACACCCACAGGAAGCGGTCTTCCTGGCGTTCCAGGATGCCGACGGACACCAGCCGTGCAAGCGCCTCCTCCCGTATCTCCGGGGCGCTCTTCGCAGTGCGTTCCACCCAGTAGCGGGTGTCGCCCTTCTCCCCGGCTTCTATGTCGGCCAGCGCGGCGTCCAGGAGGCTGTCGCCGGTGGGTGTGGGGTCGACCAGGATCAGATGTTCCAAGTCTGTGTCGATGCGGTTCTCCATCGCCAAGTCATCAACACGCCGCCGGCTATTGCGTAGTCCAGCGACCAGCTGGGCACGTGTACGAATCTTCCGTCCTCGTCGCGGAGCAGGAGCAGGATGATTTCTTCAACGAATCTCAGCATGACGCTCGTCCCCTTCCCCAAACAGGCTCACTCTACTGGTTTCTCTGGTGTATGGTGGCTCTAGGGTATTTAAGAATAGTATATCTTGGCGCCCGATGTAAGCCTAGCCTACGCAAAAAGCTGACTTGAACGCATTCGTTCATACGTCCATCCAGCGCTCCTGAATCGCCGCTAAAAGGTTTCGGACGTCGGCAGCAGAGATTACAGTGAACGCGGTCCCCTTGCCGGGGTAAAATTATCTGCGAAAGAACCATGTCCCACACTTTCCCGATTTTGACGGTTTGCACGGTACTTTTCGCCCTGCGTGTGCTTGGTCAGGCGGTGGTCGTGGCCCGCGCTCCCCAGTGGCTCCCGTCCAATGAGCACTGGTACTCAGGCCTCATGACTTACAAGTATCTGTTGCCGTCGCAGTTGGCGCTTCTGGCCTTCATGGTCGTGATAACGGTGGACATCCACAGGGACGAGGGACCGTTCGCCGCGGACTGGTGGGCCGGAGCTGGACCGTACCTGGCGGTCTTGTCGTGGATATATTTTGGGTCAATGGTTGTGCGTTACGTACTGACGATGGCGCTGCGCCCAGAGTTGAGGTGGTTCCGGCGCACGATTCCGATATGGCTTCACATGGTCCTGGCAGTCGCGCTATGGGCTTTCGCAGATTATCACTGGGAGTGACTATGTGCGATAAGCCGTGCTATCCGCTTGGCGTCGATGCGGATATTGTAAAGGCCTCCTCGCCCATCGTAGTTGTGGCCGACGAAATATAGGTCCGGATGGTCCGCGCTCCGCACCCTGTCCAGGCGGCGGGCGAACCCACATCCGTCCCTGGCGTCATAGTCGCCCATCCATTCGGTCGAGGCACGATACCCGGTTGCCAGCATCACTGTGTCGCCGACCCATTCGGTTCCGTCCGTGAAGCGGACGCCGTTTTCGCTAAATTCGGCCACGCCGGGCATCAGGCGCACCCGCCCAGCATCGATATGGTCCACTATAGCTCGACCTATCACTGGAACGTCCTGGCAGCTGCCGAATCCTCCCTTCCTCGGCAAAGCGGGAGGGCTGCGCTTCAGAAGACTGCCGATAAGGCCGCTCCCACGTACAATCCGCCTCTGCATGGGTCCCGGAAGCCAGGACATCGACCAGCCCAAGTATTGGGACGGGATGCCTGCGATGCTTCTTGGGATGACGTTGGCTCCCGACCGCACGGACAGCGCAACTTTCATCCCTGCGTTGGCGAGTTCCGAGGCTATCTCGGCCGCAGAGTTCCCAATTCCGACCACCAATATCGATTGCCCCATGCGCTCTTCGGGCCGCCTGTACTCCGTGCTGTGGAATATTAGCCCGGTATAGGATGACTCCCCGGGGAAGTCGGGCGCCACCGCCGAGGACATGATTCCCGTTGCAATCACTATGGCCCCGGACTGGTACCCGCCGGAGGAGGTTTCGACCGTCCAACCCCCGTTTTCCAGCTGTAGTCCCGTCGCTTCAACACCAGTCCGTATGGGCAGTTGGAACCTATCTACGTAGCTCTCAAGGTAGGAGGTGAACTCTGACCGAGTGGGAAACAGGGATGTCCCTGCCGGGAACGGCATTCCGGGCAGTGAGCTGAGGTGTTTGCCGGTGTGCAGCCTCAGGCTGTCGTAGACGTGTCCCCACATCCACCCGGCATGGTCGCCCCGTTCAAGGACTACGTTGGGAATGCGCCTCGAGGTCAGTTGCTGAGAGACTGCCAGCCCGCCCGGCCCTCCGCCCACAATCACGACATCGAAGCGAGCATATGACATTTGGTTCAGATCACCTCACTCGCCTTCCATGCCTCGGCCAGCAGTCGCCCCGTCTGTGATGCCCCGACCCGGGTCCCTCGTTCCAGTGCGACAGCGAGGTTGCTTTCCTGCTATGAGGGTTTGACGACCGGTGAATTGGCGACGCCAACCCCGATCAAGCTGTCGCGGGTGATGAGCTCGACGAGGTGCTCCTCGCTCATCCCGTCGGTCCCTTCGGGGCGTAGAGGGAGGACCAGATACCGGAAGTCCGCAGCGCTGTCGACTACGCGGACCTCTACGTCGTCTCCCACCTCAAGGCCGAACTCGCGTATGACCCCGCGAGGGTCGACAACGGCCCGTGATCTATAGGCAAAGCTTTTATACCAATCCGGTGGAAGTCCAAGCAGGGAAGTCGGATAGCAGGAACATAGGGTGCACACTACCAGGTGGTGCACCTTTTCGGTGTTTTCGAGTACACCAAGCTTCGCGCTGCCCACGAGCGGGTATCCCAACTCAGCCAGGGCCGTCTCTGGGTCTTCAAGAAGACGACGCTTGAATGCTGGGTCCACCCATGCGTGAGCCACAACCCTGGCACCGTCCACCGGCGACCTGGCCGCCACTACGTCGATAAGCCTCCGGACATCGTCCTGGTCGATCACGCCCTTCTCTGCGAGGAGTTCCTCCATCGCCAGCGCGCGACGGGCGCGGTCCCCAAGCTCGATGTCCTCCTCCATTCCAGGGTGTTCGTGGTCTTCGTGGTCGTGATGTTCATCAGCGCTCATGCCTCACCTCCGTGGCAGGCCGGATCGTGGGCCGGCTCCAGCCATTGTTCATAGATATCGATAAGCAGGCTGTCGCTTGTCGGCCCGCTATATCGCTCTCCCCAGATAGCTCTCATGTCAAACTCGACCAGGTATAGGGCCTGTTCCGGGAGCCCGGTTCCGCCGTAGGCCCGCGATTCGGGGTCAAGGAAAGTTCCGGACAGAGCCTTCACCCGTCCCAACTTGCCCTTGACGTAGCCGGGGGTCCTGTGATGGGTGTCGACAACCGTCGGCAGTACCCTGATAGAGTCTCCGGGACGGAACTGGGCCATCTCAGCCCCACTTGTCCTTGAGAGAGGCAGATCGGCTTTCGATCTCCTCGGGCGTGATCAACTCCTTCTCCACCAGGAGAAGCTCCAAGGATGCCGCCCATCGTTCGTAGTAGGTCAGGCTCTCATATTCATCCTCAGGGATCGCCTCGATGCCGCGCCGCAGTTCGTCGGTGTTTATCAATCGTTTCTCTCTCAGGACGCCAACCAGTGCGTATATCCTCCGCTCCCAGTCCATCAGAGTGTGATCCGACTGGTTAATAGGGTCGTCACACTGTCTTCCGCCCATGTCATGTACAGCACTCATGATTCAACTCCGTTCTTCACCGGGAGGACATTAGGCCCTTCAGAAAGGCGGGGCCATCTCCCAGCTAATAGTGCCATGCTTGGGTCTAGCCCACAGGGGTTATCGAAACACAAACCCTTCGTAACCCTTGGCTGCCACCTCGGTCAGCCTGGCACGGTATACCGGAGCGCTGTCCGGACTGCTGCTTAGCACTGCATTTGCTTTGCCCGGAATGTTGGTTCCTGTTTGCCAGGAGGTCCTGGCCTTGGTGCGTAGAGTGTTGGCGGTCCCCTTGACGACGTAGTCAACCCAGGCATCTTCCGCTTCCAGGCTAGCCTCAATGCGGCAAAACCGGTTGTCGCGCATGTAGCTTAAGCAGTCGCTCACCCATTCCACAATCCACTCGGCGCCTCTGGGGTAGTTGCCGGACCCAGCCTGATTGATGGTGAACATATTCGGAAATCCAGCGCTGAGTATTCCCATGTAGTGGCGCGGACCGGCGGCCAATTTGTCTTTCACCGCCTGTCCGTCCACTCCGCGGATGTCTATCCTGGTCAGCGCTCCGGTAATGGCGTCGAATCCCGTAGCAAATATGATGACGTCCAACTCGTACTCGGCATCGGCGGTCTTAACGCCTTTCGGAGTGATGCTCTCGATGGGGGCCTCCCGCACGTCAACCAGCAAGACATTGTCCCGGTTATACGCATCATAGTATCCACTTTCGCACGGCACACGCTTGGAACCAAAGGGGTGATCCTTGGGGGCCAGCAGTTCCGCCACAGCAGGGTCCTTGACGCGCTGGCGGATTTTGTTGCGCACGAATTCGGAGTATTCGTCGTTGATCTCGCCGGGGGTCATAATTTCCGGAAAATTGGCCAACCATTTCCCAAAGCCGGGCAAGTCCCACGTCTTTTCGTAGTGCGCCAAGCGTTCTTCCGGCGAGACCTCCAAGGCCGACCTAGGTTCAAATTGATGGATAAACGAGGTCGGGGTTTCGCTGCAAATCTTGAAGATTTCGGGGTAGCTGGCCTTGATTTTATTTTGGGTCTCAGTGTCTATCTCCGTGTTGCGCAGGGGCACGCAGTAATTCGGCGTGCGCTGGAATACGGTCAGATGGCCGACCTCCTTGGCAATTTCCGGGATTAGCTGCACTGCCGTGGCCCCTGTGCCAATGACTCCCACACGTTTGCCCGCCAGGTCCATGCCTTCCTCGGGCCATCTGCTGGTGTGGACCCACTCGCCCTTGAAGCTCTCGACTCCCTCGAAGTCGGGGAGGTAGTGGGCTGACAGAATCCCGACGGCTGTGATCAAGTATTGCGCCCGGGCCAGGTGTCCGTCTTCCGTTTGAACCTCCCAGAGGTTCTCCTCCTCGTCGTAGACCGCCGAAGTTACGTGGGCGTTTAATTGAATGTCCCGGCGCAGGTCAAACTTGTCCGCTACATAGTTGAAGTAGCGCTCGTTCTCAGGCTGCCCGGAAAAGAGCTCCTTCCAGTCCCACTCCTGAAGCAGTTCCTCCGAGAAGGAGTATGCATAGGTGTAGCTCTCGGAATCGAAGCGCGCGCCAGGATATCGGTTCCAGTACCAGGTGCCGCCCACTCCGGCCCCGTCCTCGAAGACCTTAACCGAGAGGCCAAGCCGACGCAGGCAGTACAATTGATATAGTCCGCAGACACCGGCGCCTATTATTATGGCGTCGTAACGCTCAACCTCGTCGGTTTGCCCCGCAACGGGGGCAGGCGTTTCGTGTAGAGAATTTCCCATATTATCGTTCCTCCTTCCGGCCTCTAGGAGGATATGCCCCCTCTTGCACAGTTCTGAGGCTTCACTTGAGGCGCTCGCAAGAGCCGTCTTTTGGCGTCCTCAATTTTACATCGCACATAGATAGGGTGTACACAGTCCCCTTGTTGGAACGATCTGGCGTCGGAGGGTCTGGGAACGCCCCGCGGAATGTGAGGGTTCTGGGTTCGGACCGGCGCCGAATCTTAGAAGGACTCCCCCTCGGAAAGTCCTTCATCGGAGAAGAACGGTTTGTCCCAGTCGAGGTCGTCACGTCCCAGAAGGTGCGAGTTGTACAGTTTGCAGGCCCGGAGCCACAGCAGTATGGCGGCGCTTCGGACCTGGTCCCGGGACTTGGTGAGTCGCCCGTCCCGCCGCTTGACCCACTCTATGTGGCCGGTTTCCAGGAACTCCAGAAACCACCTAGTGGGTTCCACGTCATAGACAGATACGTGGAGGACTTCTGGGGGTATCTCTCGGCCCAGGACTACGGGATTTTCTGATGCTATGCGGAGGAACTCTTCCTCCTTTTGCCGGTCCATGGTCATGGGGTCAGAGTCCTCGACGCTCCGGGCCGCGAATCACAGGTTGAACTGCGGCTCCATGTAGTCTTTGACCTTGTCGTATATCTGGACCCGCTTACGTTGGGGCTCCGTAATCATCAGGCGATTTCTGGACTTGTCGAAGTCAATGCCGGTGGGCATGGCCAGCTTCCACTCAGGCTCCTGGCTCTCCACTCGGCGCCAGGCCTTGCCCACGTCGGCGTTGGCCTCAAGAGTTCCTCGGTGCCACTTGGCCATCACCTGGGCGTCTCCTACGAGATGAGTAATGAAGAAACCGTCGGGAGCGTAGACGTTCACACGCTGGTTCCTCCAGTCGCAGACGTACACGTCGCCGTCGTTGTCCACCGACACCGCCGACGGGCGCTGCAGCTGGCCCTTGCCTGTGCCGTACCCGCCGTAGACCTCCAGCACACGACCGTCGGGGCTGAATTTTTGCGCCCGGTGGTTCTTGTGGTCGGCGACGTATACGTTGCCCTCGGAGTCGGCAGCCATGCCCCAGGGCGAGTCCAGTTCCCCAGGCTCGGATCCGTGGCTTCCCCACTTGTCAAGGAACATACCGTCGGTTGAGAACTTCTGCACCCGGTGGTTATAGGTGTCCCCTATCCACACGTTATCGTCGGGGTCTATAGCGATGCCTGAGGGCATGGACAGTTCCCCGTCGCCGGAGCCTCCTTGGCCCCAGACAGCGATGAAATTCCCCTCTTTGTCCCACACGGAGACCCTGTTCATCCACTCGTCGGTGACGTAGACGTTGAACTTGCTGTCCAGCGCGAGGCAGCCCGGCCAAATCAGCTTGCCCGGCTGGTCTCCATAGCCTCCGAACTCACCTACGAACTCCTCTTCGTCTTTCGTTGAGGTGATGGTGAGCATGCCGACCTTGGCCTGGGAGGCTGTCTTGGTCCAGTGGACGTTGGATATTTGCTCCGACTGCTTGGTCAGGACGTAAACCGTGTCGCCCTCGCCCGCCGCAATGTCTACGGGATACAGTCCAAGTTGCGCTCCGCCGCCTATCGCAAAGGCGAAATCGTAAGTCCTGCCTACGGCCGTCTGGGTAAGGGCCATAATGAACCTCCCAATGTGGCTTGTACGCTCCCTCTCCCGAGTGCTGGAGAGGGTTGGGGTCAGGGGGGTCTAAACCTCTCCAGGAGACTCCTTCTACCCCAGGAAGGCAGGCTTCTCGAAGTTCCCTTCCACTATGGGTATGGGGTCGAGACTGAGCCAGTCTTCCAGGATGGTGGAGTAGACCCCTCGGAAGTCGGTGCTGGGGACAAGGTCTCCCTGCTCCAGGTCCGGCTGCTTGAGGGATGGGTACTCGCCGTACTGGCCTCCCTTTACGGCGTCGCCTATCACCAGGGACGGGCCGGCAGCTCCGTGGTCGGAGCCGGAGCCGTTGTCGTGCACCCTGCGTCCGAACTCGGAAAAGACCAGCATGATTACGTTGTCCGACGCGTCGTGCTCCTTCAGGTCGGCGAAGAAAGCGTCGACTGCCCGGGAGACGTCCGTCCACAGAGTGGCGTGGGTGGGAAGCTGGTACGAGTGGGTGTCGAAGCTTCCGTGGTCCACGTAGAAGATGCGCGTCCCCAGGTCAGCCATATGGACCTGGGCAATGCCTTTCATCTTCTTGGCCAGCGGGGTGTCGGGGTACTCCACGTTGGAGGAATACCTCTCGGGCGCGACGGCCAGGATGTCGGCGCCCTCCAGGGAGTCGAGTCCCGTCTGGCCCAGGTAGTCGTTGACTGGGCCGGAGCCCACGGCGGGGGAATACAGCCGCGCGAACCTCTCCAGAATGGCGTTACGCTGCTTTTGCTCGGAGATTCCCGGCAGGAAACCGTAGGTGTCCAGGTCGTCGACGCAGGCCACAGGGACTCCGGGGTACGCCAGCGCTCTGAAGAGGCTGGGGCCGAAGCTCACCGTGGTCACCACGTTTTCCTTGTTGGGGTCGATTTCTTTAGTGGCGCGTCCCAGCCACCCCTCGGTGCCCAGCTTGTCGGGCTCACAGGTGTGCCAGATGTCCATGGAGCGGAAATGAGACCTGGGGGAGTTGGGGTATCCCACGCCGTGGAGTATGGCCACGTCGCCCCGCCGGTACAGGTCGGCCATCTCGCCCATGCTGGGGTGGAAGGCGATTTCATCGTCCAGCTTGTGGACCTTCTCCTCGTCCACCTTCACCACGGGGCGGTTGTCATAGTAGAGGGAGTTGGTATAGGGCACCACGCAGTTGAGGTAGTCGTTGCCCCCCGACAGTTGCATGACCACCAGGACCGGGTCCTTCTTGCTCGTCGCCATCGCGGCCTCCTTCAACTTCTACCCTCACCCCAACCCTCTCCCAGAAAGAGAGAGTTGGCAGGCGCCCCAAGCCCCCCACTCCCTTGGGAGAGGGGCCGGGGGTGAGGGTTTGCTTACGCGTATTGATAGTCCCTGAGGGAAACGATGACCTGCAGCAACTCGGTCACGCGGAGCGTGGAGGCGGCCGCTTCGTCGTCGTCCCACCTGAGGACGCCTTCCTGGGCAGCGTGGCCCAGCAGCTCCTCCCTGGATGCGGCGTCCACTTCCAGCGGGCCCATGAAACGCAGCAACGTGTCCACCACCGCCTCGGGGGACTGGTCGTCCTGGCTCCTGACCCGCTCGATGATTTTCTTCACACCCGGCTTGTCGGCGTCGCCGTACATGTCGGCGCTGAAGTTTATCCTGCGCATCAGGGAGCCGCTGTTAATCCACTCCTTGCCCGTGTGCCATCCCTCCACGCTGGGCGGGTTGAGCAGGTCCTGGCCCATGTAAGAGTACTGCCGAGACATGTCGCCGATTCCAGGGAAGGGGAACTCGTACCCACCGACCTGCCGCAGAGTCCCCACCACCACTTCCGTGGGGCTCTTGATGCGGGAGAAGCGGGCGTTCTTGAAGAAGTCGGAGTTGAACAGCGTGCGGAGCACGGACTTGATGTCGTAACCCGACTCGACAAAGGCCTTGGAGAGGGTCTCTATGGCCTCAGGGTCCCTGGGAGGAGTCACCGACCAGGCCGGCACCTGGGGCTCGTCGGCTACGAAGAAGTTGTACAGGTGGCGGGAGACGAAATTGGCTGTGGCCGGCTGCCGGCAGATGATGTCAATCACATCCTCGCCGTTGAAGTTCCCCACGTTGCCCAGGAACTCCTTCTCCGTGTTGTCGTGGAACTCCTCGTTGTACTCGAACTCCCACTCGAAACGGCCCATTGGGAACCGGGGCAGCATGTACTTGATGCTCCATCCGGTAAAGGCCCGGGAGCACTCGTACACGTCCTTCTCGGTGTAGTTGCCCACGCCCATAGAGAAGAGCTCCAGCAGCTCACGGCCCCAGTTCTCGTTGACGGCGTAGTTGCGGTTCTCGATGTTGTCCAGCCAGTGGAGCATGGCCGGGTTCTTCGCCACGTCAACCAGCAGCTCCTTGTAGCTGCCCAGGCCCTTCTCCCGGAACAGGTCGACCATGACCATGATTTCGTAGTATTGGTCGACCTTGGAGACGCCGGTGGCGAAAATTTGGTGCCAGAAGAGGGCCATCTTTTCCTGGAGAGGGGCCTTGGTGTTGAGCATGTAGAAGAGCCAAGGAGTGGAACCGAACCCAAGAACCGTCCCTATCTTCCAGGCCCAGGGGTGGTAGCGAAAGAGATCGTATATGTCCACGGGCTCGTGAAGCTCGGGGTGAAGAAGCTCCTCCACCGTGGCCTCGTAGCCCTTGGCGACGTGGGCATCCAACTCGTCCAGGGACGCGCCGAAACCTGCGCGCCTCATCAGGTGGGCCATCAACGCAATGTCATCGTTCGCCATATCTCCGCCTCCTCGATCGTATTCCACGCCTGTCCGGCACACATGTTTTAGGCGTAATTCAAGTGGCTAACAGTATAGGCAATCCCCATATCGGGCGTCAACAAACCGTATCTCCTCAAAGGGAACAGGCCACAGAACCGCGGCCTCAATACGCTCAGTTGCGTATCTCCCCGCCCGGAAGTTCGGACCAGGGGAGCCTCCTGGCAAGTCACCGAGCATGTTCAGAGGCATCACCGTGAGCGAAATGGCCAGTCGGAACCTGAGTGTGGAGATTCTCGATTTTGTCTAGTTTGGTGGACTACCGTTTACGGAAGATACCACCGAGCCGTTCAGCGGTATCTCCTGGACTTTTTTTCCTGGAATCAAGCTGTCGTCGGGCATTGGAACGGTGTAACGGACGACGGCGTTGTCGGGCAGAAGCTCGATCTCCCTGACGAAGGTCTCGATGAAGGCCCTGCGCTCGGTCAGCTCGCTCTTTTGCAAGAACCTGCTCATGTCCTTGGCGTAGGCGGTGATGGTCTTGACGTCGTCGAGGACCGCCCTGCGCTGGGCCAGGATTGCCCTCGCCCCCTCAGCGGCGGACTCAAGGCGCTCCTGACGCTCCTTGTGGTCTCGGATGCGGTGGGCGAAGTCGGCCATGTTGAACTCGGTCGTCGTCTCCACGAGGTCGTAGAGCCGGTCGAGTCTGCCCCTCACGTCGGCAAGCTCCGACTGGATGGTCTCCAGCCGCTTGCGCTCGTCGCCGGCCACGTCGTCCATCTGCTCGTCCACGACATTGACCAGGCTCCGAATGTTGCCCTCGGTCAGGATGTTGGAGCGAATCAAGCCGACGACCAGCTCCTCGAACTTTCGGGCGTCGACCCTGGGCGAGTCGCAGGACCCGGGCGCGCGCTTCACGAAGGAGTGGCAGACGTAGTAGGGGAACGTGCCCCTGCTGGAGTAGCGGCCCGAGAGCGCCCTCTTGCACCTGTAGCACTTGACCAGGCCACTCAGAAGGAAGGTGCTTCCGACCCTGCGGGGGTGGGTCATCCTGGGGGCTCGGGAGCGCAGTATCCTGTTCACCCGGTCGAACTGGGCCTTGGCGACGGTGGCGGGGAACGCCTTGTCCACCCGCACCGGGTCGGCCCCGTCCTTGGCGTTGTTGCCCCAGACGAGGATGCCCAGGTACGCCTCGTTTCTGAGGATGTTGTGGACTGTGGGCTTGTTCCAGAGCTTACCCCTGGGGCTGGCGATGCCCTCGTCGTTGAGGATGCGGACGATCGTCATCATCCCCTTGCGGGACTCGGCCAGGTCGAAGATGCGCTTGACGATGCCCGTCGTTTCGGGGTCCGGCTCCAGGGTGGGCCTCTCCTTGGGGCCGTCCTGCACCTTGACCTTCCTGTAGCCGTAGGGGGCCATGGGAGCGACCCAGAAGCCCCTGGATGCGGCTTCCCTCATACCCCGCAGGACTTCCATCGCCAAATTCTCGCTGTAGAACTCGTCCACGGTCTCTATGATGCCTTCGAGGAGCCTGCCGGTGGGGTTGTCCTCGGCCTGCTCGGTGATGGAGACGACGCGGAGGCCCTTGCGCCTGAGCATGGACTTCAGAATGACGGCGTGCTCCCGCTTGCGGGTGAAGCGGGAGAACTTCCAGACCAATATCTCCTTGAAGGGGGCCTCGGTCCTCTTGGCCTCGTCCAGCATCTTCTGGAACTCCGGGCGGTTCATCACGCGTCCGCTCTCCGCCTCGTCCACGTACTCCCGGACGACCTCGTAGCCGTTCTTGTCGGCGTAGTCCCTGAGCGCTCTCAGCTGGGCGGACACGGACAGGTCCACGTCCTGGCGGTCGCTGGAGACCCTGGCGT
The DNA here is from genome assembly GCA_965224415.1 of Dehalococcoidia bacterium. Classification (GTDB taxonomy): domain Bacteria; phylum Chloroflexota; class Dehalococcoidia; order Lucifugimonadales; family JAGWBF01; genus DAOUJI01. Next base: position 573,354 of record CBDCZB010000005.1, read on the forward strand.
AGAGGGCTGCCGGCGTGCGGTCGTTTCGTTCACTCATCTGTTGCTCCTCCTTGTCTCTTCCTATTGGGTTGGCGCGAGCGCCGCATCTGCGTCCTCTCCTGTCTGCGCCACTCCCTCTCCTCCAGGTAGAGGCGAAACCCCTCACGCAGAAGCTCGCTCACGGTGCGGCCCTCCTCCTCGGCCACCTGCCTCAGTTGCTCTTCCATGGCGGGCGGCATGGAGAAGGTGACGATCTTCGTGGTCCTTGCCATGTGTTTTTTGCTCTTTGTAGTAATACTAAGTCCTACCCTTATCATGGACGAACCGGCTGCCCCTGTCAAGGGCCGCAGCCCCTATAACCGGCGCTCTGAATGGAGTAAAATGAGGTGGTAGAAACTGAGAAGGAGAGGCTCTCCCTATGGGGACATTCAGGTGGCCGCTGCGCATCTCCAGCATGGATGGGCAGCAGGAGCGGGACGTGGAGGCAACGGTAGACACCGGGGCCGCCTACACGACGCTGCCCGGCAGCCTGCTGCGCGAGCTGGGGATCGAGCCGATGGACAAGGGCGTCTTCCTGCTCGCCGACGGTCGCCGGGTGGAGATGGACATTGGGAGAGCTTGGGCCACGGTCGACGGCTCCAGCGAGGTCACTCTCGTCGTGTTCGGAGAGGACGACGCCCCGGCTCTGCTGGGAGCCTACACCCTGGAAGGGTTGAGGCTGGCGGTGGACCCCATTGCGCAGCGACTCGTTCCCACCCATCTCATCATGTACTAGGAGGGTGGGGCGCCCGTCGAGCTCCTTCTTCTTGCACCGTGCCGTCGGCTCCACCCGCTCACACCCCTCAGTGGCCCTCGCACTCGTTCCCAAAGCCGTCTCGTAGGCCGTCAGCTCCCAGGGCCTCCTCGTCGAGGGCGACCGCCTCCGCCAAGGGCATTCGCAGAGAATGGAGGTACGGTTCCTTGGCGAACGCCAGCCCACCTCGCATCCTGTCGTCGATCTCGACCGCCTCGGCGAACAGCTCCGGCCAGCGGCGCTTGGTCTCCACCCAACGCTGGCGGGACTGGAAGGGGCAGGCGACGCAGGCCGAACGTTCCAGGGGTCTGTCGTAGCGGGCTTCCCACCATTCCATGCAGTCCCTCCTTGACATCCCAGCCTCGATGAGGGGGTATCGGTTCTCTATCCACCTGTCACGGGAGGTCTTCATGCGTATGGCCTCGTCGGTGGAGATGCCGAGCCACAGCTCGACGGTGGTTCCGGCGGGGACGCGCTGCCGGGGTCGCAGCCCTAGCAGCTCCCGCATCCTGCGTCTGATGGGCCGTATCTTGTAGTTGTCGGTGCACTGGCGTCTGCCGATGCCGTCGCCCTCTCCGTCGCGTCCCTTGAGGTAGACTGGTATGTCCACGTAGCTGCGTGAGTCCGAGTGGTTGGTGAGGGCCTTCACGTCCTCGCGGAGGCTTCGCCCGTTGTCGACGACGTGCAGGGGGAAGCTCAGCCGCCCTTTGAGCCACTTGATGTGCTCGTAGACGCTCGGGGGCTCCCAATGGGTGTCGGCGAAGACGGCGCAGTCGGGGATGCGGTCGAAAGCGCCCCCCGATCCAGTCGAGGGCAGGCTCTGGCTCGCCATGAGCGCCATGACGGAGGACTGGACGTCTCCGCCTAGGCTGAGGACCGTCAGCGTTGGTGGGTTGCTCATATCAGCCCTCCTCCTCGCCGCCGTCCTCCCCGGCTTCGGGCCGGGGCGATGCGGCCGCCTGCTCCTCCATGTAGGAGCGGATGGCGACGCGGGCCAGGATGCGCAGCCCCTTCAGGACCGCCCTGCGATGTTCAGGCGTATAGGACGGCATGGAGCGCTCCAGGGCGTCTTCAAGCTCCTGCTCTCCGGGCCTCTTTCGTCCGTTGTTTCTTCTAGGATCTTTCATGTTGCGCAGTCGCAGCGGCGAATCGTCGGGCCGCTGTCCTCTCGTTACGGGTCTGTGACGGGCCGCCCGCGCCGACGGAAAGGGGCGAGCGCGGGCGGCGTCGGTTCCGGCCCCGCCGCGCCGCCGATGCGCCGTGCGCCCGGCGGGGCCTCCGGTCTAGCTCTCCTCCCCGAAGAAGGTCATCTGGAAGCCCTCGCCCAGGAGGATCTCCATACCTCCGGGGATGCCGGAGGCGAAGCGGGCTATGGAGAGCATGGCTCCCCCGCAGGGCTCGACGCTCTTCTTGCGCCACATGCGCAGCTGCTTGGGGTCCACGCCGAGGGCCTTGGCGAAGCCGCGCCAGGAGAGGCCGCTGGCCTCCTTCAGGCGTTCGAGGCGCTGGCCGAAGTCCCGGGGCAGGACGCCGCTCTCCAGGGGCTGGGTCCCGTCCGCTTCGTCGTTGTCGTGCCCGTCGAAACGGGTCGAGTCGTCAGTCTTGTTCATCTCTCTCCTCCAATCTGAATAGGTCTTGGAACTCTGTTACTTCCAGGGCCTTGAGCATCCGGCGGCGGATGCGACCGGAGGGCGAGCGCCCCTTGTTGACCAGCATCGACACGTAGCCGGGGCTGACCCCGATCTCCCTGGCGAGCCAGTTCTGGGAGCGGTTCAGCAGTGCCAGACGCTTCCAGACGGCCGCCGTATCGAGCCGGACAACGATCCGTCCTCTGCGCCTCCGGGGGCCTTCCTGCTTATGGGTATCCTGTTTGGGCATGGGTCTTCGTCCCTCGTCGTTCATTGAGGCGGCAGGGCCTGGGGCGACTGCGGGTCGGCGGGGGTGCGCCAGGCGTGTCCCATCGGCCCCAGGGCGTCTACGGCCTGCCTGTGGGACACCAACAGGGGCACGTTGACTCTCGATTCGTGGGTCTCCTCCCGCGCCACGCGCAGGAAGTGGGTGTGTGCGATCTCGTCGTCGAAGACGACCAGGACTGCGGGCCTCGTGCCGTGGTCGTCGGTGGGCCTGTGAGATGAGTAGTAGCGCAGATAGGGGGCGAGCCGGTCGGACATGGTTGAGGGGCGCACGGCGCGGCGCTCCCACTCCAGGAAGAAGGGCCATGTCCTGTCCTCCTTGCGCAGTACGCCGAAGGCGTCGGGGTTGACGGCGCGCATACCGCCGTCGTGCCGGAAATGGCGGGAGGCCCTGCGGGGCGGGTCGAGCTGGACGACCTCCCACCCCAGCAGGGGGGCCTGCTCGGCGAGCGCGGCGAGGAAGCCGTGGACGGCGGCGGTGTGCTCCGTGTTCCTGAGCAGCTGGCGGGTCCGCCTGCCGGTGACGTTGCGCCACTCGAACGGGCCTTCGGCGTCCTCCAGGGCGACGCTCCACCGCTTCCTCGCCACGGCCACGGACGTCCTGTCCCTGCGGGCCAGGAGCGCCAGCCCCCGGTCGGTGAGGGCCAGCCGTCCGCCCGCTTCGCGGGGCCGGGCCGCCAGGCCGAAGCCTTCGAGGGGGATGACGCCGTGGGAGACCCTCTGGGTCGAGACGCCCAGCAGCCCGGCCAGCTCCTTGAGGGCGATCCAGGGCCAGTCGGAGATGAGGTCGAGGGCGCGCTTCTCTATGGGCTTGACAAGGACCGGCAGCATGTGGTCGGGGATGTCCCATCCCGGACCCTCGACGGCGAAGTCGGCGGGCGGGTCGGCGCGCTGCGGTTCCGGCTCTAATGGAAGTTGTCCGCCCGGCCCCACCCGGTCGAGGGCGTAGCGCAGGTCGATCTCGGCGCCGACCTTCGGCGGACTCCATATCCGGTCGCCCGCCCCCGTCAGGACCGCAAGGCGTTCCACGGCGAACAGAGCCGGAACGTCGGTGGTGGAGAGCAGCCTTCGGGCGTGCCTGAGCCGCACCTCGTCGGCCATGAGTACCAGCACCGTTCCGGGCATCGGCCAGTCGCGCAGCCCCCAGAGCCGCCGGGAGAAGCCCGACCTGTCGGCGGTCAGTCCCTGCCGGACGATGCCGACGGTCCTCCCGTCGGGAAGGGTCATGGCGGCGTCGAGGGGCAGGGAGCGGTACCAGCGGAACCGGATGGGGAATGCGACGCTCGAGACATTGGAGGCGACGCCGTAGACGGAGGCCACGGCGTCGAGGCGCTCCATCAGGCTGCGCCGCCACTGGGCCGAGACGGGGCGGCTGCGAAGCAGCTCATCGAGGGAGACCTCCTCCTCTGCGGCGAGTCGCCTCAGCCCCTCGGCGGTGAGGTGGAACCTCCGGGACGGGGGAAGCAGCCCGGTCGCGTGGGGCACGGAGGCGCAGAACCCGCCGGACTCCAACCTCTCTATGGCCTCGTAGACCGCGCCCCTGGACCAGCCGCAGACGGCGACCATCTCCAGCCGGTCGAGGAAGGGCATCCGCGACAGGGCGCGGAGCAGGTCGGCCTCGCATCCTTCGGGTCTCATTCCTCAGCCTCCTCTCCCTCGTTCCCGGCGCTGCGGTCCTCATGCGCCCCGGCGTCGGCAGCCGGCCTACGCCTGCTCCTCCGACTCCTGCGCTCCGGCTCCGCTTCCGGCTTCTGCTGCTGTTCACCGTCGCTTTTCGGGTCTTCGACGGCCCTGCGGAACTCCTCCACCTTCAGGTCGCCCTCCGCGTCGCCGTAGGCGATCTGCCGGGCGGAGACGGTGTAGGCGGTTGCTGCCTCGCGGATGCGTGCGGCGACGTCGGGGTATCCCTCCTCGGGCTTTCTGACCATCATGGAGAAGGCGGGCATCCGCTCCTTGCCCACGGTGGCGCGGACGTAGCAGTGGTGGACGGGCAGGGAAACGATGTCGTCCTCACTCACCCGGTCCTTGCCCAGCTCCCACACCAGCGTCCTGGCGTCGTTCCCCGCCACCTGGAAGACGGCGAGGCATCCCACGTTGGCGAGGATGGTGTCCCGCATGGTGCGGGAGAGGTCGTCGAGCTTGGCGAGGCTCTGGGTGGCGAGCACGAAGCTGGCCCCGAACTTCCCCAACTCGGAGAGCATCGACTCGTAGTCCACGCCGGGCATCGACTGCATCTCGTCCACCACCACGAGAGCGCCGCGTCTTCTACTCAGGGGCAGACTCCCCTGCTCCCGTATCACGGCGTCCACGAGGTTCAGGAGGGACGCGCCCACCAGGGCGGCCACGTCCCTGCCGACGGTGCCCTGCGATGTCGATACAAGCAGGACGCCGCCGTCGAGGATGGTCTCCCGCATGTCGATGGTGGAGCGGCGCTGGCCGAGAATGGCTCTTGCCCGCTTGGAGGATGCGTAGTAGGAGAGGCGGGTCTGCACGGGGGCGAGGGCCTCGGCCTTGTACTGGCGGTGCCAGCTTCCGAAGTCCCTGGCCCACCACTCAAGGAGATATGGGTCGGATATCTTCGACAAAACGGAGGTGCGGAACGGGGCGTTGGACAGCAGGCGCAGCCCGTCGAGGATGGTGTACTGCCGCTCCGCCTCCACCTGCTCGTTGGCCTCGTGCAGGGTCTTGACGGTCTGTTCGAGGATGGACTGCATCCTCGGCCCCCACTGCTCCCACAGGCCCTTGGCGACGCGCACCACCGAGTCGGCGGTGCGGTCACGGTCGGCGAAGATGCGGGTGTCCAGCAGGTTGATGCCGGGGGCGCGGGTCTCGTCGGACAGGTCTATGAGGCGGACGCGGTCCACGAGGGACTCGGGGACGTGCTCCATCAGCCCGGCCACCAGGTCGGTGTGGGGGTCCACCACCACGATGGCGTCGTTGTCCCTGCCCTCGGCCTTCTCCCTCATCTTGTGGGCGACGAGGTGGTGCATCAGCGTGGACTTGCCCATGCGGGTGCGGGCGACGTAGAGGTGGTGACGGCGGAGCAGGTCGTCGGGGAAGCGGATGGGCCGGGGCTTGCCCGCCGTGGTGTCTCCCACCAGCGCCCCTCCCCTGACGCCCTTCGCAGAGGGCAGGAGCGCCCTCGCGCCGGAGCGCTCCACCAGGGGCGTCTCGTCGCCCGCTCCGGGCGGGTGCCACAGGGCGGCGATCTCGCGGACTCCCAGGACGCTGCGCCCGCCGAACAGGCCGGGGCCTGCGGGGTTCATCATGTCGGGGTTGGGAACGGCGGGCTTCACCTTCCCCACCTTGAACCGCGCTCCTGCGGGGTTGTCGAAGTGGCGGTAGGCGGCGGCCACCGGCCCAAGGAGCTCGGCGGCCCGCTGGGGCCGGGTCGTCTCCGGCAGGATCGCCGTGACCTGTAGCTCGGCGTCGAAAGCGATGCGGGAGACCTTCTCCTGTATCAGGATGGGGTCCTCCACCCGCTTGCGGGACTTCTTCCACCGCCACCACGCCCAGCCGCCGACCGCTAGGCCCAGTGCGGTTCCGGTTCCCAGGAGCGCGGCCTTCCATATCTCGCCGTCCTGCACCCACAGGTAGCCCTTGAGGGCGGCCAGCGCCCCGATGCCCAGCACGGCCATCGTGATGCCGTCCATCTGCAGGGGCTTGGTCTGGTAGGTGTAGGCGGGCTCTCGCGGCTCCATGCCGGGCCGCTTGTGGGCCTTTTCGAGATGGGGCTGCGACCAGTCGGGTCCCAGGGAGCGCAGAAGCAGCCGCGCCACCACGCGCTCGTCGTCCTCCAGGGCCGACAAAGCGCCCATCAGGGCGATGAGGGGGTCTGAGCCGGGGTCGAGCAGGTCGTCGTCCCTGAATGTTCTGAGGGGGACGTACTCCGGGCCGTCGGCCCGCAGGGTCATGCTCCACGCCTGCTCCCCCTCGCCCAGGTGCAGGGGGTCGTCGCCGGGGTCAACCTTCCGGATGCGGGCCTGAGGGTAGTGGGCGGAGAGCTGGCCTCTCACCACCTCGTCGTCGAGGCAGCGGGCCATCAGCGTTACGCCGTCCATGTCGGCGGCCAGCTCCAGGGAGAAGGGCTCCGGCACCGCGAGGGAGCCGAGCATGTTCTCCACTCCCAGCAGGGTGCGCTCCCCGGCGCGGGGCGGCGTCACCGCCAGCAGGACGGGGCCTTTCTTTTCGCTATCGTCTCCAAATAGCAGGTTCTTCGGGTTCAGCTTCATAGGGGATGCCTTCCTTTCTCTACGGGTCTCTTTTTGCGTTCTCGCCTGTCCTATCTGTGCTGGCCCGGTCGCCACTCGATGACCTCCGTCTCCTCCGGGGTGGCCTCGATGCGGACGGGGAAGCGGTGTCCCTTCGCCAGCAGCAACCCGTCTCCACGCGGGCACGACAGGAGCCATCGCTGGAGGTCCTGGGGAAGGTCGAAGGCGTCGCCCACCGTGCCGATGGCGGCGGCGTCCTGCTGCAAGAGCAGCTTGAAGGCGGCGTTCTGAAGCAGGGCTCGTCCTGAGTGGCCGGTGATGGTTCGTGAAGAGTCCTCGGAGAGGAGGTCCTGGACGTCCTGGGTGATGAACTGCAACCCCAGCCGGTGCTTCCTGGCCCGCTTCGCCATGCTCACCATGAAGGCCGCGCCCTCGGGGTGCTGCATGATCGACCACACCTCGTCCACCACCAGCAGGCGGGGCTTGGGGTCCTGGGCGGCGGCGGCCCACACCGTCTCGGTGCAGACCATCGCGGCGGCGGGCCGAAGCTCCGGCTCCAGGAGCCGCAGGTCGAAGACGGTGATCAGGGCCTCGTTGGAGAGCAGGTCGTCGCCCTCGTCGGAGAGGAGGTTGCGCAGGCTGCCCGTTGCGAAGGGCCGCAGCAGCCTCGCCATGTCTTCCCCTCCCGCCTCATCTCCTTGCAGGTACTCGTAGAAGTCGCGGAAGCCGGTGCGCTCCCGGGGCTGGGCGTAGTAGCCCGCCAGGGCGTGGTCCAGGGAGGCCCTTCGCTCCGCGCCGAGACTCTCGCCCACCATCACCTCTATGAGCCGTCTCAGGCTGCCGATGCGCTGCAACAGCTCCTCGGAGTCGCCCTTGTCGATGACGAAGGGGTTCATGCCCTGGCCGGGGACGCCCGGCGACAGCACCCGTCCGCCCGCCGCCCTCGCCATGTCCGCGTACTCGCCTTCGGGGTCGATGACGTAGGCGGTGACGCCCCGGCAGAGGCCCCGGAGCATCCCCAGCTTGGTGGCGAAGGACTTGCCTGAGCCGGAGCGGGCCAGCACCGCCGTGTTCGCGTTCAGGTGCGTCCCGTCCCAGGGGTCGTAGACCACCGGGGCGCAGGCCCGCATGTCGATGCCGTAGAGGGTGCCGCTCCTTGTGTCCAGGTCCGGGGGCGAGAAGGGGAAGAGCCTGGCGATGCTGGACGTGTCCAGGGTGCGCCACTCGGCGACGGCGTTCAGGGCCAGCGGCAGCGTGGACAACAGGCCCTCGCGCTGCCGGAAGGCCAGGGCGTCGAGCTTGCCCAGGGTGGCGGCGAAGTGGGCCTTCGCCCGCTGGGTCATCTCCTTGAGCGACGTTTCGTCCTTCGCGTGCAGCGTCACCGACAGGGACGCGTGAAACAGTCTCTCCCTGCCCCGCTGCACCTCGTCCCTGAGCCGTGTGATGTCCTCCAGGGCGATCTCCGCCTCGGGGGACATGGTGCGGCCCCGCTTGAATGAAAGGGACTGGGCCGACTCGAACCTGACCTTCTGCCACTCCAGCGTCCTTGCCGCCTGCTCGGTGGGTATCGGCCCCAGGTGGACGGACAGGTCCATCGGCGCTCCCGCCGCCATGAGGCTCTGAAGGAAGCCGGGGGCCAGCGACCGGGGCCACTTGCCCAGGTGGAGCGACCGCACGAGGGTCTCGCCTATGCGCATATCGCGGCGGCCTATCTCCACCTCGACGGGGGCCTCCTCGTCGAACTCGGTTGGCGATCCGCCCAGGGCTGCGGACACCAGGAACATCCGAAGCTGGCGGTCCCTGAGCGTGTGGACGGACAGTCCGGCCCGCGCCAGCAGGCCGCGCAGCTCGTCGAACCGGGCGAAATCGGTGATGGCGTAGAAGCGCCGGTCGAGGATGCCGTCGCGGGCCTCAAGGTCGGTGAGCAGACGCCCGAGGGACTCGGCCGCCGCTCTGGTCTGCGGGGGAAGGTCCTCCGGCTGGGACTCCTTCAGCTTCTCCCGCATCCCGCCCAAACGCGGCGGGTGCTGCCTGATGAGCAGCTGCGCCGGGAAGTCGAGGGCGTTGAGCGCCCCGGCGAAGGCCCCCAGCTTCGGCTCGTCGATCTCCAGGCCCATCACCTCGCAGACGCCGAGCTTCACCCCGTCCAGGCGCACGGGACCGTCGTCGTCCAGGTGGGAGAGCATGAAGAACAGGGGCAGCTCGGGTGGGAGCTTGGAGGCCGGGGTCTCCGTCGTTGCGTTGGATTCCGGCTCCGTCGGGAGTCCGCCCTCCGGTATTGCCTGCGGAGCGACGGCCCCGTCCGGGGTACTCCCCGCTCCGCGCCTCGTGATTCGTTCAATCAGCTTCTTCAAGTCGATAGCTTCCTTTTCTCTAGGGTGTTGGGAGGGATGGGATGATGCCGTGCTTCAGCAGGGCGGCGACGCCCTTGGCCGAGAGCACCAGCGCCAGGCCGACGACCGCCATGACGACGGCGGCCTTGGCCCGTCCGCCGCCGCGCTCCTCGCCTCCCTCGGCCATCAGGACGAACCCGGCCCAGACGATGGCGAAGAGGCAGAGGCCGGAGCCGGCGTAGGCCATCGCCGTGAGCACGCGGTCGAAGGCGTGAAGCATCGCTTCCTCTTCCGGCGCGGCCCCCATGAAAACGAGGGCCGCGCCGGTCAGCGGCAGCAGGGCCGTCGCCCGCCTCACCAGGGCCACTCCCATCCCAGCAGGTCGAACCAGCCGCGCAACCCGTCCGCGGGCTCCTGCTCGGCGGGCGGGTCCTCCGGCTCCGGCTCCGGCAGGACCAGGACGGCGAAGGGGTCGTCGGAGCCGACTGCGGCCGCAAGGCTCAGGGACTCCTCGCGGGTTCGAGTGACCGGCTCCCGCTCCACCGTCTCGGCCTTGACGTGCTCCTTGTGCAGCACGTCCACCGTCACCTCCTTCGTGATGGTGGCGCTGGGGACGTAGGCGTACGCCGTCGCGGTGGCGGATGACGTCGAGCCGTCCTCGCAGGTGGCCGTCGCCGTCTCACTGTCGGAGTCACTGTCCCCCGGGCGATGGAGGTGCACGGTCCTGGTGACCTGCTCCGTCCGCTCCGGGTGGTGGGTGAGCACGGTCAGCGGGGGGATGGGGATGCGGAGGCTCGCCTCAAGGCTCACGTCCACGCTCACGGCGTGGATGGCCTGACCATCCCCAATGGGCAGGGTGAACCGCGTCTCTCCATTGGGGACGAACGGGACGCTCGCCTGCGACGCTCCCGTCGCAGCGGAGAGAGTCCCGACGATTGCCGTCACCCCGGCGTCCATCAATGCCGTCTGGATCACGTCGTCGTGTCCGGCAACCGTCTGAAGCTCGACCGGGTGCTCGATGCGCGTCACGCACTCGGACTCGACGACTCCACTGACCGCTCCGGGCGTCCAGCCCAGGGAGGTCACGCGAAGGTCGCAAAGGTCTCCCTCCACGACCGGAAGGGGGAAGGGAAGCTGTGCTTCCTCGAAGGTGACGGCCCCGGCCTGTCCCAGCGTGTCCTCCCATGACACGGTGAAGGACGGCACGGGTCCGTGGAGGGGGAGCGAGTAGTCGATGCGCTCCCCCTCTGCCAGCGTCGCCGAACCCCAGAAGCGCAGCCAGGCGCCCTGCGGCCCGCCGAAGGCCCGCACCCGGATGTCCAGGGCGGTGGCGGCACCCAATGTGACGGCGGCGCGGTCGCCGGAGACGGTGAGCCCCTCGACGAATATCCGCCGCCCCTCCACTGGCTCGGTCAGATCGAAGTCGATCTCCTCCCGCCAGGGCTCGTGGTCGTCCGCCAGGGCCGACTGCGGGACGGCCACGACGGCCGCCATCAGGACGGCCAGGGCCACCACCGGAATCCAGCCCACGCGGGGCTTCCGATTCCTCGTCTCCAGGGTCTCGGCCCGGTGGTCCTGGCCGTGGCGGTTCCTCCCGTCCTTCCCCCTGCGCTTGCCGAACCAGCGCATCCGCCCGTTGCGGCGTTCCTTGTTCTTGCGGGTCTTCCTGTTCTTGCGCAGCCTTCCCAGCCCGCGCCCGGCGCGTTTCGCCATCAGACTCAGTGGGCCGGGGCCGCTCTTCACCGGGTGCGGGGCAGCCGGGGTCTCGGCGCGCACCAGCTGGGCGACCGGCCCGGCGTAGACCCGCGCCCCCAGCCGGTACTTCAGCAGGTCGGCGGCCACCAGGGGCAGCCGCCGACCGCCTATCTTCCCCACCACCATCGCCACCCCGACCAGTCCGAGGACGACGGCAATCGCCATGCGCACCTCGGACGGGCCGACGGGGGCGTAGCGGTATGCGCCGTAGGAGATGGCGCACACCGCCGTCACCGCCACGATCTGCGGGAAGGTGAACCCCAGCAGGACCTTGTCCTCCGCCTGCACGTGAGTCGGTACCTCGTGTTCTCTCATGTCTTCCTCTCCTTCCTCGCGTCGGGCCTAGCCGCTGCTACTGCTGGAGTCGCTGCCGCCGGGGGCTTCGGGTTCGGGCAGGGCGTCGTCGATGTCGATGCCGGGGTCCACGACGGCGTTCATCACCAGCTCCACGACGCCGTAGGCGACCAGGGCCAGGACGATGCCGGCCAGGGCGGTCATCATTGCGCTCTTGCCCCGCTCCATCTGGTGGGGCGCTCCGCTGGCCGTCAGGTACAGGTACGCGCCGTAGATGAAGAAGCCGACGCCCACCGCTCCCACGATGCCCAGCAGGATGCCCACCAGGTTCGATATGGTCTGTGTAAGGTCTTCCATTCCTTGCTCCTCTCTGTTTTCGAGCCTTCCGCTCGTCTCTACCGGTCGGGTTCCGCAAGCTCCGTTAGCTGCACATCGCTCCTCCTTCTTCGTGGTATGAGTTGGCGCTATCTCGTCCGCGCCTGTGGGTTCCTAAGTCGTTATTCCCCGCTGCTCCTGGGCTCGCCGCCGCCGTCTCCCCCGCCTGCCGATGGGGTCGCCATCGACGCCGCCGAGCTGAGGCCGCTGGCGGCGGCCGAAACGCCCGCGCTGGCTGCCATCGCTCCCACCGCCATGCCTCCCGGCCCTCCCGCCGCGCCGCTCATCAGCCCGATGGTCCGGGCCGAGCGCATCAGCGACGAGGGCAGGTTCATGCCGAAGTAGAGCATCGAGAGCCAGGAGTCGAAGGTGCCGGAGTTGCCCAACATGCTCGGCACCCGGGTCGCCATGTAGACGAAGGCCAGGGACATCAGCAGCTTCCAGATCAGGTCCTGCACCGGCTCGAAGGCGGCGACCGACGCGAACTCGTTGAGGAACCCGATTCCCAGGGCCAGGGCGATGAGCTGCACCGCCTGCTGGAACACCGTCGTCATGAATAGCCGCAGCCAGTGGCGGCCCCATCCCGCCGTGTGGGGCAAGATCCACAGCCCCAGCGCGATCGGGGCAAGGGCTAAGAGAATGTCGATGAGGGCGAGGCGCAGCACCATCTGCACGATGACGTAGAGGACGAAGAATCCGTAGACCAGGTAGAGCAGGGCCAGGAGTTGCGCCATGCCCACGCTCCCGGCTTGCACGGCTCTGAGGAACGTGTCGAGGGGAGCCCTGAGCAGGTCTCCAGGGGTGACTTTCAACTCGACGGCTATGAAGCCGGACACGGCGTCGGCCACGTCGAGGACCAGGGCGCACCACCACAGGGACGATGCGGCGGCCACGAGGCCGAGCACGAGGCGGGGGACCATCTCCCGCCATCCCGTCTGCTGGCGTCCCAGGTGCTCGGACACGATGAGCGAGAGGCCCATCCAGCCGAGGATCACGACCAGGGCGCCGGTTGTTATGGCCCAGACGACCATCCACGCCTGGCGCACCAGGTCGTGGGCGTACGTGAGGTCCGCAGGGGTGCCGGTGAGGATGTCGCTCATGGGCTACCCGCCCCCGCAGTTGTCGGCGTCCTCGCCGGACGCTCTTTCAACGACGCCGCAGAGGGTCCCGTGGACTCCCTCGATCATCCAGCCGGCGAAGGCCCTCGCCCAGCGCGCTGGGCTGAGGGCGCTCAGAATCTTGTCCCAGATGCGTCCGGGTTCGTGGATGGGGACGACGGCGTAGAACTCGCCCCTCCTGCCGTCCTCGGCGACGGCCAGCATCACCAGCAGGTAGGCCCGGTCGCGGTCGAGCTCGGGGTGGTCGTCGAGGTCGGGGTACTCCCACGAGTACTCCCAGCCGTCGCTTCGCTTCTTCTCTCCGCCCTTGACCCGGTACATGGCGCTTATCCAGTCGCCGGTGTCGGCGTCGCGGACGGCGTAGAAGAGGTCGGCGATCTCCCGGTCGAAGACGGGCCTTGCGACGAACTCGCCGCCGCCCTTTCGCTCCACGAAGTCCCGGTCGGCGTTGACCAGGGTTATCTCATTGCCGAAGGGCTCCTGGGCCTGGACGATCCCGCTGGACGGGATTGCCAGAAGCGCCGCCAGGACCAGCGCGGAAACAAGGGGCAGAAGCCGCCTTGCGGACCGGGGTTTCGATTTCAGCGCCAACTCGTTCACCTCTCTTCCGTTCGCCGCGATTCACCGGACCGCGGCAGTCGCAAAAAAGTGTGAACAAATCAAACGGAAAAAAAGACCCCTCATAGCTCTGCGCAAGGATGCGGGGCGTTACGGGCCGTTCCCCCGTGGCTCTGCGCAGGGATGCGGGGGGCTATAGGCCCTCTTTTTTTCGGCCCCTTTCGTGCAGTATTGGGGGTGTACAGGAGTTTGAGTTTGGCAACAGAGCGGCCAGAGTCGTGATGTCGTAGCTGGAACAGGGGTAAATCGCCCCCCTACAGGACGTAACCAGTGAACACTTTTAGAAAGGGTGCGTTCCGGACGGCAATGACATCGCCAAACGTGGGGCATGACATCGGCGGGACCGTGGGACCGGCCTCTCAATGACATTGGGCCCCGGAAAAGGCGCTTGAAGCGGGGGTGCGTTACGGCCCCCAAAACGCGGCAATAGACCGGGGAAAAGGCCGGACAGTGGTTGACCGGAGACTTGGGCGGAGTTTTGGAAGGGAGAAAAGAGCCATGAAGACGACCGAACACGGCATCGAAGACAGCAGGGACGTGGAGAACGTCTATCACATGCGGCTCATGGCGCTGCTGAAAGAGCTGGTGCGGGACAAGGGATACAAGGGCGCGGCGCGGGTGCTGGAGCTGGACCAGCGGACGGTGGCCGAGAGCGCGAAGACCGGGCAGCTGTCACGGCGGGTGCGGCAGGCGTTGGAGCGGGCGTTGCAGGAGGGCGTCGGGTCGGCTGCGGCCCGGCAGCGGGAGCGCAACGATAAGCTGGAGGAGCGGGTCGATGCGCTGGAGAAGGGGCATGAGGCGCACGAGAAGGGTCACGACTCGCTGGGCAAGGAGGTGCGCAGGCGAGTGGCCGCAGTCGAGGGCCAGGTCGAAGCCCTGCGTCGGGATGGCGCACAGGGGACCGGGGCCGGTCACGCCGGCACCGGTCCCTCCCAGGCGGAAACGGACGGCTCGGAGGCCGGTGCGTCGGGCATGGGCAGAAAGCCCCCGCCGAGACCCAGGTTGCGGCGTGAGTACCCCGACCTCGTGACCCTTGAGCCCGCCGAGGACGCCGAGGAGGTGTTCGGCGATGCGTGGCCGATGATCGTCGAGTGGCGGGGACTGAAGGACGTTCACCCCAACGAGGGGAAGGGCCTGGACTGGCTGCGCACCGAGGAGCGCTTCCTGGCGTTGGAGCTGGCCCTGCTTGAAGACCACGGCATGACGCTCCCCCCGGCTCGGTTTCCGCTGCGGGGCTTCGACCGCAACGGGCAGGTCAACTGGCGTCAGACGGCGCTCTTCGACACGCGGAGAGCGATCAGAAAGCGGGAGCTTCTGCGGCGCCTGACCTTCGGACTGTTGTGGCGGTAGCAGGACGGCGAGTGCGAAGGGTTGGTTGTTAAGTTTTGTGAACGATTTGGCGGCAATCTTCAAAAGGGGCGCCGCAGGCCCTCTTTTGCGGGTCTCGGGACGTCGATAATGAGTGCATTGTTAGGCTTTTTCCAAGGTTTCCGACCATAGAAACCCTGGGTGCGTGATCCCTGTTGCACGGGTCTGTCTGGAGGATGATTCGCTCTCCCCCGGTCGCCCACGAGGGAATGCTGCCGAAACGGAGTTTGACGTTGGTCCTTCGCAGGCAGCGCGGATCGAAACGACGGATTTGACGTAGCTCTCCGTCCTCGGTCCAGTCCGGCGGTCGGAGTGATAGGCCCTTCTCCCGCTGGACACCCGTCCGGCGAGTTGGAGTTGATCGCTTCTTCCGCTAGACACCCGCCTGACGGCCGGGGTTGATCGCTCCTTCCGTTGGGAACCAGTCGGCCGGTTGGGGTGATCGCCTCATCCGCTGGACTCAGGGACGGAACGCTCTCTGCGCCTCGTCCTCACTTGGTCGGTCGGAGTGCGCCTGCCTGTTGCAGACGGGTCTGTCGCTTCGACCGGCTCCTCATGCCCGCGGCATAGCTGACTGACGGCTAGGCCGCAGCTTCGACATGCGCCGGTCTGCCGTTGAAAGCAGGCTGGTCGCTTCACGTCTCGCAGCTTTTCCCACTGACGTTGTTCACCCTGGGCCGAGCTGCGTCTTCTCTCATGCGCCGGTCTGCGATGAAGTCGTAGGACAGCCGCTCCCCTCATAGCAGTTCCCCCGGCAGTCGATTCCCCCAACGAATCACCCTGGGCCGGGCTGCGTCTTTCTTCACCCTCCGCTCCGTCTTCCGCGTCCGGCATCCGACCGTGGGCGGAGTGCGTCCAGCGTCAACCCATCACCGAAGACTCGCGCCGTGGATGCAGGCACGGGTCAGCAACTGAAAGGAGGAGTCCATGCACGTCAACGAGGTCCATCGCCGCTGACGGCGGGGCCTCCGGGTCTCACAACACATCCCCATTCACAAGGGCCGTCCCCGTTCGCCGGGGGCGGGCCCTTCTTCTTTGCCCGCAAGCGGGCGCAGGCCAAAGGCAACACAACACAAAAGGAGGACGGACCGATGACTACGGCAACGATGGAGACCGGAACGACAACGACGAGGACGGCGGGCGCGGAGAGCGAGCTCAGGGCGGCGGCGAGGCGGCGGGGGCTCACCATGAAGGAGCTTGCGGCCCTGATGGGCGTGAGCGCGGGCTACCTGTCGGGGCTTTCGACGGGGCGTACGCCGTGGACTCCGAAGATGCGGGAGAAGGTCGCGGCGGTGCTGGGAGAGGTCCCTGGGCAGGGGACCGTCTACCGCCAGGGCGGCGTCGTGACCGGCGAGAGCAGCTTCATCAGGGAGCGCGCCCGCACCCTGGGCATGACCATGCATGACCTGGCCGACCGCGTTGGCGTGTCCTACAGCTACATGACGCAGGTTGCCCGTGGCCGCCAGAGCATGGGCGTCAAGGTCCAGGCCAGGGTCGAGTCGGCGTTGCACGCCCCGGCGAAGGTCGCGCCCGCCACGTGCGCCAACCGCCAGGGCGTCGTCGTGGCCGGGGAGAGCAGCTACATCAGGGAGCGGGCCAGGGAGCTGGGTATGAGCCTGCGGGACCTGGCTGACCGCGTGGGCGTCTCCTACAGCTACATGTCAATGGTGGCGCGGGGTCATAGCAACATGGGCGTGAAGGTCCAGGCGCGGGTCGCGTCGGCGCTGGAGGCCCCGGTGAAGGTCGCGCCCGCGCAGCCAGCCTGCATCGACCGCGAGGCCGTGTGGAACCGGATGAACGCCCACGGCTTCAGCCAGAACGAGGTCGCCCGGCGAGCGGGCATCAGCTCGGCCCATCTCTCCCAGATCATGAACGGCAAGTCCTCCCCGTCGGCGGTCGTGCTGAAGGGGCTGCACGGCGTCCTGTTCCAGCCGACGAAGGCGGAGCGGGTCATGCCCGCCGAGGTGAAGGTGCTGGGCTGGCGGAAGGGCGAGCGGAGCGGGATGGTCGTTCGCGGCGCCGGTGGCCCCGGGCGCGGCGCCAAGTCCGGCGGCGGCACCGTCAGAGTCGGCGGCCGGGTGCCCTGGGGCGCGAAGGCGGAGTTCGCCTACCGCGCCGGATACGACGGCATGGGCCGGGTCTCGGTCACGCACGTCGTCGAGCGGGGCTACTCCGCCATGCTGAAGCAGCCGGAGCCGGCCGCCGCATAGAGACGCGAAAAGCGGGAAAAGCCGGTCGGCCTGGATGCCAGGACTGTCACTTAAGAGGGAGGCCATCGTCGCATCGACGATGGCCTCCCCAGGCTTCCCATATGTGCGGGGCTTTTTTGTTGCCCGAAATCACCGCCCGTCTTCGACATCCCTGGAGTAGGGGCAGCGCGCGCTCAAAGCGCCCTCGGCTCTCACGTCCGTACGGCGGCGCTACCGCGCCGCCTGCCCCTCGCCCTCGCCTCCCCGCGTACCCAGCGCCTCGCGGGCCAAGTCCCTCGCCTCCCGCGCCGCGGCGTGGCGTGGCTCGATGCCGAGGATGGCCTCGAAGTCCTCGATGGCACTCTCGAACCGGGCCGCGTACATGCGGGCGATCCCCCGGCTGTAGAGGACGTCCCTGTTGCGGGGGTCAATGTCGAGGACTCTGCTGTAGTCCTCTATTGCCTGCTCGTATTGCTCCAGGCTGCTGTGGGCCAGCCCCCGGGCCGAGAGGGCCTCGGCGTTGCCGGGGCCGAGCTCCAGGGACCGGTCGAAGTCCCTGACCGCCTCGTGGTAACGGCCCAGGTTGCCCAGGGCGATGCCCCTGCCCCGGAGTGCCGAGACGTTGTCGGGGTCGAGTCCCAGCACGGCGTCGAAGTCGCCGAGCGCGGCCTCGTGGGCGCCGAGGTTGACGTTGGTGATCCCCCTGGCGTAGTAGGCGAGGCCGAAGCTCCGTTCGAGCTCGATGGCGGCGCCGAAGTCCTTGAGCGCCCTGTCCATCCGGCCCATGTCGCGGTATGCCATGCCCCTGTGGTAGTGGGCGTCGGCGAGGTTGGGGTCCAAATCTATGGCCCTGCTCAGGTCCTTCACCGCCCGGTGGCGCTTGCCCATCGCCACGTGGGTCAACCCTCTGTTGTAGTGAGCGTCGGCGTCGCCGGGGGCCAGGGTGACGGCCACGTCGAAGTCGCTCATAGCCCCGGCCAAGTCGCCCAGCTCCGCCTTGCACGCCCCCCGGCTGTAGTGCGCCACCGCGTCGCCTGGGGCCAGGCGGATGGCGGCGTCGTAGTCCTCCACCGCCAAGCGGTGCTCCTCCAGCTTGGCGTAGGAGCGGGCCCGGTCGAGGTGGGCGCCCGCGTTGCCGGGGTCCAGGGCGATGATTCTGCCATAGTCCTCTACCGCCAGGCGGTGCTCTCCCAGCTCGCTGTATGCCAGCCCTCTGGCGCTCAGGGCTTCGGTGTCGCGAGGGTTCGCCTCGATAGCCTCCGTCAGACGCTCGACCATCCGGCGAAGGTCCTCGCGACCCATGCCGTCCATCATCTTACGGAACCTCTGGTACTCTTCTTCCGATGGATTCCCCTGGTCCGTTCCGTCATGCTCCTCGTTCATGACGTTCCTCCTGTATGTCCTGGCGTTCTCCTACCGGGCGGGTCTCTCGTTGCGCGGACGGCGGTCCCCGATGGCGCAGGCTACGACCCGCGGCCCGGACCTCGAATCGCTCTCCACCGGCTCAACTCCGCGTCGGGTCATCCCCTTGCGACCTCGAGTGGTGCCGTCGTCCGACCCCTACGGGACTGCCGCCAATGATGCCCCTATGATGATGCAGCCGCTCTCGTTAGGCAACGCCGGGTTGACGGGTGCGGATAGGGAGAGGCCCAGCCATGTGTGACGCCCTTTTTGCGTTTCCGGCGCCTGCGGCCGCAGGCGCTCGCCGGAGCGCCGACTCCCTAGTCGGTGAACAGGTGGACGAGGCCCAGGGGTCTCGCCACGGCCACCAGCGCCATCATGTTCCGCATGCTGGGGCTGGCCCGCCCCTGCCTCCAGCGCCGTATCGTCTCGTGGTGGATGTCGAGACGGCGGATGATCTCCGCCCACGACAGGCCAGACTCCTCCCTGAACCGCTCCAGCCGCTCAGGGAAGTCGTGAGGGACCCGGTAGGTCACTCTGCTGTGGTGGATGCGCTGTCGAGGCATCGCGCAAGCCCTCTCAGTGCACAGCCGGAATCACGCTCCCATGCGGGCGGATGAGTCCCCATTCCTATATCCCTTATACCGTGGATGATCCGGCCTCCCTCCAATGTGCCTGCTTCACCCGTTTGTTCATATGTGCCATATCTTTCTGCTGCCCTCCGACTCATGGAAACTGCTGCTGACGATGGGGCTCTCAACGGTCAGCGCCGCCAACGGCAGTGACCGCCCCGGCGTAGGTCGCCGCGAAGTTCATCTCCAGGAGCCATCGGCGGAACGATTCGTTGTCGCTGAACTGCTTGAACAGCTCGGTGTGGTCTGCCAGTAACTCGGTCATGGCCCGCTCCAGCGCCTTGTCGTGCTCGATGCGGGCGTTCTGCCTATCGGAGTTGGCCATGGCGTTGCGGTACGGAGTATCTTCGGCAACCTTTGCGGGCAACTCCTCGGATATGACCCTCTCGATCTTGTCATGGTCCTTCCACTCGATGTTGCCGAACCGGTCGTTGAACTCCCTGACGATGTTGGAGAGCCGCTCCATATCCGTTTCTGGCTTCTGCCCTCCGCCTTCGGTTGGGACCGGCCCGATCTCCGCATCCTCGTCGGCCAACTGAATGGCCTGCACCGCCTGCTTCTCCACCCGGTAGCTGTCCATGTCGATGGCTTCCAGGATGCCCTTGGACAGGTCGTCCTCAACAGGAGCGGGCAGCTTGGGCACGAGGAAGGTCAGGAAGATGGAGAGCCTCTCCCACTCGGCGTTGGTGTAGGGCAGGATGGTAGCCAGGAACCCGTAGGCCCGCAGGAACGCCTTTGACCTGCCCTTGAAGTCCACCTGCCCGTCCTCATCCAACTCCCGGTAGACTGCGACGCAGGCATCGAGGATGGGATCGAGGCGGTCGCGATCCTCTTTCGCCAAAAACCGCTTCACCAACTCGTCCACCTGCTCCGGGCCGTAGACCTGGTAGCCGTCGAGGGCCGCCTTCAGGTCGTGCAGACGGTCGGGGTCGGTCTCCTCCGCCAGAATGGTGGTGCGGTAGTAGTCGGCGAAGGCGTGCTGAATGGTGTCGGCGTCGTTGGCGAAGTCCAGCACGAAGGCGTTGTCCTTCTTTGGGTGAGATCGGTTGAGACGCGAGAGCGTCTGCACCGCCCTCACCCCCGACAGCGGCTTGTCCACGTACATGGTGTGCAACAGCGGCTCGTCGTACCCGGTCTGGAACTTGTCGGCGCATACCAGGAAGCGGTACGGGTCCTCCTGAATTCTCTCTAGGATGAGGTTCGCCGAGAAGCCGTTGAGGGACGCCTCGGTGACCTTTGCACCATGGTACTCAGGTTCGCCTGAAAAGGCGGCGATGGCTTTGTAGGGACTCTTGCGCTCCTCCAGATAGGCACGGATGGCGTGAAAGTAGGTGATGGCCCTCTGGATGCTGCTGGTCACCACCATGGCCCGCGCCTGCCCGCCGATCTTCTGCAAGCCCGCCACCTGTTCGTGGAAGTGGTCCACCATGATCTCCGCCTTCAGGCGGATGGCGTGGTCGTGGTCTTCCACGTAGCGGCGCAGCTTCCTACCGGCCCTCTTGGTGTCGAACTCCGGGTCTCCCTCCACCTTCTTGACCAGCCGGTAGTAGCTGCCGACCGTCGTGTAGTGCCTCAGCACGTCGATGATGAACCCTTCCTGGATGGCCTGCTTCATGGTGTATGAGTGGAAGGGAACGTGCTTTGTAGCGCCGCCTTCGGGGACGGGTGCGCCGAATATCTCCAGCGTCTTGTTCTTGGGCGTCGCGGTGAAGGCGAAGTAGCTGGCGTTGGCCAGCATCTTCTTGCTCTCCATGATGCGGTTGATCTTGTCCTCGGTGGTCTCGTCCCCCTCATCACTACCGGATTCCCCAAGCGCCGTGGACATCGCCGCCGCCGTGCGGCCGCCCTGGCTGGAATGAGCCTCGTCGATGATGATCGCGAACCTGCGTCCCCGGTGCTCGTTGCCGATGGCGTCCAGGATGAAGGGGAACTTCTGCACCGTGGTGACTGCGATGCGCTTGCCCTGCTGCAAGAGGGCGCGGAGTTGGGCTGAGGTCTCGGCATGACCCACGACGGAGCCGACCTGGGCGAACTGCTTGATGGTGTCCCGTATCTGCTTGTCCAGCACTCTGCGGTCGGTCACGACCACCACGGTGTCGAAGGTGGGCGCGTCGTCCCGCTCCAGCCCGATGAGCTGATGGGCCAGCCACGCGATGGAGTTGGACTTGCCGCTTCCTGCCGAGTGCTGGATGAGATACCTGGAGCCGACTCCTCTAGTGGATGCGTCGGACAGCAACCTGCGCACCACGTCCATCTGGTGGTAGCGGGGCCATATCTGCTCCCGCTTCTTCTTGCCCGTCCTGTCGTCTTTGCTCTCCACGACTTGGGCGTAGTTCTCGATGATGTTGGTCAGCCCGTCACGTGTGAGCGTCTGCTCCCACAGGTAGTCGGTCTTGAGGCCGTTGGGATTGGGTGGATTGCCCTTGCCGTCGTTCCATCCCTTGTTGAAGGGCAGGAACCAGGACGCCTTGCCGTCGAGCTTGGTGCAGAACCGCACCTCGTGATCGTCCACGGCGAAGTGGGCCAGGCAGCGGCCCAAAGCGAAGAGCCGTTCCCTGGGACTGCGGTCCCTCTTGTACTGCTCTACGGCGTCGTCCACCGTCTGCTTGGTCAGGCTGTTCTTCAGCTCGAAGGTGGCGACGGGCAGACCATTGACGAACAGGCACAGGTCCAATGCCAATTGGGTATTGTCCTGGCTGTACCGCAGCTGCCTCGTCACGCTGAAGCGGTTCTGCTCGTACAGGACCGCCACCTTCTCGTTCCCCGGCGACGGCGTGCCGTACATCAGGTCGACCTGGTGCGGGCCGTGCTTGACGCCCTTGCGCAGCACGTCAATGGTTCCTCGGCGGGTGACTTCTCCTTGCAGCCGCGCCAGAAACCTGCGCCTCGTTGGACCGTCCTGTCCAAGGTCCAGTGATTCGGCGACGATAGGCTGGGTAGCGCTCAGAAAGGCGGAGAGTTGGACAAGGTCCACGCAGTATTCCCGGTCATAGTCCTGTGGGTCTCCGCATATCCAGCCCGCGCCGTAGCTGGACGGCCGCTCATGCACCATGCCGTTATGCGATGGCGCACAGTCGGCACCAGTCAGAGCCTCGCAAATGAGACGCTCAAGGCCTCTTTCGCTGGTGTCGGTGGTCACGCTATCCCTCGTCCATCGTCAGATCGGGATTTCCCTCAACTCACCCTGTTCTATTTCATCAATTGCGGCTCGGATGTCATCTATCCTCGGTTGCACATCTGGCCACCTGTTGGAACGCAGTACGAGGACGGCTATTGGCCTGCGGCTAAGGTCTTGCTGGTGCCTCATGTTCTGGTCGGCGGTAATCAATAGCTCGTATGCTTCGCTTTCGGCCTGGTCCAGCAGGTCCCCGTTGCTTAGCTCCGCCCAACCCCTCTCGGCGGCTGTGTCAACGCTATGTTCCGGAAGGTAGCCTCGAAGCGGCGCTGGGGTATTGTGGTCAAACAGGACTTTCAATGCTGACCTTCGCGTCGAGGCTTCTGACCTCGTGTTCCAGCACCGACTTGACCTGCCATTCCTCTACCCCCGGAAACCAGTCGAGGAAGTCCTTCACCGTAGCCCCCGCCGCAAGATTGCCGAACAGAGCGGATACCGGCACCCTGGTCCGGGTAAACACCCATG
This sequence comes from Dehalococcoidia bacterium, assembly GCA_965224415.1. Lineage (GTDB taxonomy): Bacteria > Chloroflexota > Dehalococcoidia > Lucifugimonadales > JAGWBF01 > DAOUJI01. Next base: position 595,973 of record CBDCZB010000005.1, read on the forward strand.
CCCCACTGAGCCTTCCGGGTACGCTCTCTACCGCCGGGCACTTGCTCCAATCCGTCATACAGTCACCTCTCTTTCGGTTGCCAATTCCTCCAGCGACTCTTCCGTGTCGTGGCCGGCTCCGTTGACGCCCTCTACGAATGCCACGTTCTCCTCTACCGGTTCTCGGTCGTCGCCTTCGTCGGGTAGTTGCGCCGCTGCCTCGCGCACGTCCAGTTTGCCGGTCACCACGTCCGCGATGAGCCTGGTGCGGTACTCCTCCACCAGTTCCACCTGACGGCGGGCGCGAGCGATGGCGGCGTCAATTTTGGCAGTGGCTGATTGAACGTGTCGAACGATGAGCCACTGTTCGCTTGACGGCGGGACAAGGCATACTGCATGGCCCAATTCTTCAGCGTTCAAGTGTGGCTGAGCTGCGCGGGAACTCACAACGATTAGTTGGTTGTCCCTCACATAGGTGGAAAGCAAACCGAGGGCTATGAATTCTGGCAGTGCGCTATTCGCCGTAACGACCATATCGTAGCCAGAAATTGCCCCTGCGTACTCTTCGGGAATAATGGCGGAGTCGGCAGTATAGGCTCCGCTTCGCACCACAATGATTTCCTTTGGTTGCAATGTTGCATCACGGCTAGGAGGAATACCCTTGGGATCGACAAAGATCAAATCCTTCTTAGAGATAATGCCCCGTGCTATGTTCGTGGCCCTGATCAACGGACGCCCATCCGATAATTCTGGCGGAGGCTGTCCCAATCCGTACCGAATGCGAGCCAGCGTCTTCAGCCGTCGCACCTCCCAATGCTCCGGCACGTCGCCGAGCCACGGGACGCCGGAGGGTTTGAGGGCGACGCTGGGGTCGAGGCCGCGGGTGACGGCCCGGCTGACGACGGCCTGCCGCTCCTCCGCCAGCAGTGCGATGAGCTTCCGCTTGGCGCTGACGTATCGTCGGATGCGCCGGTCCACATGGTCCAGGTAGCGCACGATGGCGGTTTGCTCGGGGAGGGGTGGGAGAGGGATTGAGGAGCTGGCCAGATGCACCCGTGACAACTCGGTGAAGGTACTGCCCTGCCCCAGCGCGGCTAGGTCTTCCCTGCTTGCGCTCAGAGCGTAATGCAGGTACTCGGATTCTACGTTAGGACACGGCACGAGCAGACGACAGCCTTGGTTTACGCAGCCATCTGAAGTGAGGATACCGAGGTGTCCGATTGGAGCTCGGGTGGAGATTGCCACACTCCACGCTGGAGCGAGGGTTGTTCCACAAGACCTGTAACCGTCTGAAGAGATTCTGCGTCCGCTGGCTCTTATGTACCTACCACTGAGCTTCCCCAAGTCCTCAGGTGTCACCCACAGGATTTCGCCATCCCAGTAGGCAGGGACGTTGGTGGAAGGTGTAGCTCCGTTAAGCACGTTAGCGACCGTGCGAAGCCGCCGCACCTCCCAGTGCTCTGGCACGTCGCCGAGCCAGGGGACGGCGGAGGGCTTGTAGGCGGGGTAGGGCGTCAGCTCTGCAGGCATCTCTCAAGCCCCTTAGCCAACCGCTTGAATCTTTCTTGATTCTTGAAACTCGCTATCACCTCATCCTGCACTCGGCATTCTTTGAGTAGATGAATCACGACCAAGTAAACTATCGACTCAGCAAGGAAGTACAGGGAGGACCCGTCAGAGGAATCAAGCCAAGGTTTAGTATGAACCTCCCTGTTGATCCTGGTGTCTACAACTACCCTTTGTGCCCACCTCTCAACATCTGACACCAGATATAGAAACGTGTTTCCAGCCTCCTTAGCGAGATGTATGATGTCCTTCTTCATCGACGGTTCCCTGCCCAAGCGAATCCTCAATAGCGTCTCAACAGCTATGTATGCATCGTTGAAACGATAATTTACATATGGCGATGACACATTCCAGTTGGGCATCAGGCGATATGTGACGTGCCTATACTTCTCTGAGACCCGAAGCCACTGGGCGACTCCACCCAGCCCTCCGATGTCATCATAAGAAAACAGAAACCTAGGGGCTTTCCATGGAATATCAACTCCGACCCATTGGCTGTACAATCTGACCGGATCCTGAGACGTGTTGTCGGAGAATAGATGTACGCTGTCGATTGCTGCCAGCGACCCCGAACCAATAGTTACCAAGTTCTGTAAGTCATGATATTTCCTGCTTATGACTTCAATACCCTGTACTTCATCAAAGCGCAAAGTGAAACTGCAACTGTCCTTAATAGAATAACTCCTGCCAAAGCTACCCGATCTAACCGCACGTTCAGGAGAGGTTGTGAGGACTAACTCTCCAACTCCGTCTATCTTGCTTGTCGCTTTGCTAGTTTGCTAGATTGTACACGTACTAGTGTGTTACCCTCAGATGTGGATTCTAAGCCAAAACTGGATTTGCCGACCCAGCGTTCCAAATGCCGCAGATTTAGATCGACGGCTGCAAAATCTATGCTTTGACCTTCTCCAAATTGTTTTCCTTGAAGGACAGATGGAGACTTGTAGAGAAACCGAGAGATGAATGATTCAGTCACTCTATAGGAGTAACAACCCAACAAAGTGAACTCTTGAGCCGGTGGAGCTACACCAAGTATTCTGACTCCCTTCCCGTCTTCATCATCAAACTCCAAGTTAACTCGTTCATTAGAATGCCGAGATATCAGTTCCAGGGTAGCTCCGTCCCTAGGGTTGAACTTGAGATGCCCCGGCATCTCGTCATGAGGTTGTGAGGCCAACCAGAACCAGCCTAGTACGTCTAGCTCTTCCTGCGGCATCTGAGTGGTACTATCTTCCATGATTTACGCTGTCTCCATTAACCCACAATCTCCGCCAGCAGCCCCTCCGTCTCCCGCTCCAGCGCCAGGATGTCCGTCCGTATCTCCTCCAGCGGGCGCAGGGGTTGGGGCTTGTAGAAGTGACGGTGAAGCTGAACTCGTAGCCAATCTTGACGCCGGCGGGGTCGTACCAGGCGTCGGGGGCGTAGGGCAGCACTTCGCGGCGCAGGAAGGCGTCAACGCCGCCCTCTTCCAGCAGGGGAACCTGCTCCGTGTCCCGCAGGTCGGGGTCCAGCTCGTACTCCACGACGGCGGGCTTGCCGTCGATGGTGGCCGCAAACAGGCCGCGCAACGGGTCGGGCTCTGCGCCGCTCTTGTGGACTCGTCGAATCACGCGCGGCGCGCTTTCCGATCGCTCGGCCTCGTCCTTGAGCGCCTTGATTTCTTTGGCAGTGTAGGTCCGCTCCGGGTCGATGTCCTCAATGCGCAGGGGCCGCTCCACGGTGACCTTCCAGTAGCCGAAGGCCTCGTTGGGGAAGATCTTCGACTGCTCCGTCTCCTCGAAGGCCAAGAAGACATCGCAGATGTGCCGAATGTCCTCGTTGGAGAGCTCGCAGTTCTTGCTGCCCAGGTTCTTGCGCAGGGGTCTGTACGACTGGGTGGCGTCGATGAGCTGCACCTTGCCCCGGCGATGAGCCGGCTTGCGGTTGCTCAGAACCCAGATGTAGGTGGCGATGCCGGTGTTGTAGAACATATTGAGCGGCAGGGCGACGATGGCCTCCAGCCAGTCGTTCTCGATGATCCAGCGGCGGATGTTGCTCTCGCCCTGCCCGGCGTCGCCCGTGAAGAGGGAACTGCCATTGTGCACCTCAGCGATGCGGCTGCCCAGCGGCGTGTCCCGTTTCATCTTGCTCAGCATGTTTGCCAGGAACATCATCTGGCCGTCGCTGGAGCGGGTGATGAGGGAATAGTCGGCATCGCCGCCATTCTCGACGAGGAAGCGCGGGTCCATGATGCCGGACCGTCCTCCCATGCGTTCCAGGTCGGTCTTCCAACTCTTTCCGTAGGGCGGATTGGAGAGCATGAAGTCGAACTCTTCGGCCGGGAAGGCGTCGGCGGCGAGGGTGGAGCCGAACCCGATGTTGTCGGCCTCTGTGCCCTCGCCCTTGAGGATGAGGTCGGCCTTGCTGATGGCGTAGGTCTCCGGGTTGACCTCCTGGCCGTACAGGTGGACCGACGCCTCCTTGCCGTGTTCCTTAGGCGAGGCCCACCAGCGTCTCCTCGGCGACCGTCAGCATCCCACCGGTGCCGCACGCGCCGTCATAGACCAGGTAGGTGCCGGACCGCACCTGCTCGGCCACGGGCAGGAAGATGAGCCGGGCCATGAGCTGCACCACGTCCCTGGGAGTGAAGTGCTCCCCAGCCTCCTCATTGTTCTCCTCGTTGAAGCGGCGGATCAACTCCTCGAAGACCGTGCCCATGCCGTGGTTGTCCAGCCCCTCCAGCCGTACCGAGTCGTCACCGTTCAGGACAGGTTGAGGGCTGAGGTTGATTGAGCTGTCCAAGAATCTCTCTATCAGGAAGCCGAGGGCGTCTGCCTCCACCAGCGTCGGTATCTGGTTGCGGAACTTGAACTTGTCCAGCACCTCCTGGATGTTGGGAGAGAAGCCGTCGAGGTGCGCCTCGAAGTCGGTCCGCAGTTGTTGTTGCCGACCGCGTGAGGCAAGGTCGCGGAGGCGGAAGCGGGACGTGTTGTAGAAGGCTTGGCCGGAGGCCTGGCGCAGGGCGGCGTCCTGGTTGGTGATGCCCGCGTCATCCAACTGCTTCTTCATGCGGAGCACCGCATCCTTGGTCGGCTCCAGCACGGCGTCGAGCCGTCGGATCACCGTCATGGGCAGGATGACGTCGCGGTACTTGCCGCGAACGTAGACGTCCCGCAACACGTCGTCCGCGATGCCCCAGATGAAGCCGCTGATGTTGAGGGCGTTCATTGGCTCGTCATGCTCCTATAGGCTGCCTTGACCATCTGATCGAGGGCGACAGCGGCTTGCTCGTTGAGACGCGGGTCTGAGTGCAGACAGGAAGATATCACCGCCAACGGCTCGGGCTCCTCCCCGGCGGATGGGCTCCTGAGGAATCGGTTCACGGCCAGCCCCGACCAGGTCGCCAGCGCCGCTAGTCCGTTCACGTCGGGGTGTCTGCCTTGAGCCATACGAGTCAAGGTGGAGGCGCTGATGCCGCACTCCTCCGCCACCTGCTTCCAGGTGCATTGACGGGCCTGCCTCTCTGTGTCCAACGCGGCGAAGAAAGCGCCGCCGTCGAACCTCGCTGTCCTGGCCATGTTCCTCTCCTCGGCGAGTGCACACCTCAGATCGCTGTCACCTGCCGCTGGCGTGCATTGCTCATTTGATTATCGCAACTGTATAATTCCTTTGCAATAGCCGTGATGGGAGTCGACTCGGATATGAAAATGGGTGCGGGCGAAGCAGAACCGATCTTGGGTCACATGATTCTGGCCGGCCAGATGGTGCCTTCGCTGTACCCGAATCCGGGTTCTGCGAACTTATTCACCTCGACTAGTAGACGCATGAGGCGATATCCGGCCCCTCCCCCGCCAGGTGGTTTTCACGTGTTCGGCGTTGGACGGTAGCCCGTGACCCAAATGGGCAAGTCGATCAACCCTTGATTTCTGAGTGTCCCACAGGAACGATCACATCTTGTTTTGATCACTCTCCACACTGCGTACTCGACATTGAGACGGCTGGGCCTATTACGCAGGCTCCTGACACATATGAATTGCTCTTCACAGGGGTCAAATTCGAGCAGCACCGCGCGATCTTCCGTTCGAACCGAAGCGAGTTGGAACTTCTCGCTGCCTTCGTAGATGGTTTCAGGGGCATGGTAGTCACCTTCAATGGCAGCCGTTTTGACCTACCAATCCTAGGCCACGCGCTTCAATTGGCTACAGGAGGATCACTACGGGTCTCGAAGCACTATGACATCCTGTCGAAAGTTGAACACCACGCGGGTAGGCGCATCTCCTTAGATGCCCTGGCCCGAGAGAATCTACGCATCGGGAAATCGGAGTGGGACCACCGGCGTAACAAAGAAATCTGGCAATCAAGCCCGGAACTGCTTATTGCCCACAACCAGGAGGACTTGAACCTTACTGCGAGCCTATTCGAGATAGTTCTACAACGCCAACCACTCAAGGTCGATGGGAAGAGTGTCCTTCTGCCGCTGGACCCGTTCAAGCCGTTGCCATGAATTGGGGTGACGCAGCATGGCCGTGCACCCAGGCATCGGGCGTTGGCGTGAGTCCTCTCAGTCTACCGAGCATTTGCTGATAATCCGCAGGGAGTCCCCCTTAAGGCGGTCTAGAGTTGGAATCAAAGGCTGACAGCCTAGAAACGGAAGCAATGTTTGCCTGCTGGGGTAAGCTGGCCTCTGCCGACGAGCCGTCCAGCTATCACCCATTGCTTTGCCACATGGTAGACGTGGCAATGGTCACGCGGGAGATGTGGCAGTATTCCCTCTCACCCAGTCAGCGGGGCGGATTGTCTATCGGCTTGGGATTGGAACATGACCAGGACTCAGCTGGCCTCTGGTGCGCCTTCCTCGCCGGGCTCCACGACTTGGGTAAAGCATCGCCAGCTTTCCAACTACAAGTTGACAGGGTGCGCGGGGAGGTCAAGCAACGACTCCGGGACAACGGATTGCCCGTTCCTACCTTGCACGATTCCAGGCACACGCCCCATGGTGTGATAACCACCACCGTTCTTCCGTACATACTCGCAGACGCGTTCGGGATGGGTAGGCACATTGCCAACCGCATCGGGACGGTCATCGGCGGGCATCACGGCGTATTCCCCACCAGCAGCGAGACTCAGGGCGTCAGTTCCACCGCCAGAGGCAATCAAAGGTGGGACCATCACCGGCGCGTCCTGGCAGATCAGCTGGCTAACGTGCTCCATGTGCCCCGCGACCGTCAGCCCGACAGAATCGACAACGCCGTGGCTATGACCCTGGCTGGGTTCGTCAGCGTCTCGGACTGGGTCGGATCCAACACCGAGTTCTTTCCATACACCGTTCCTACGAGCACGAAGGCATATGCTTGTTGTGCTGAGAAGCGGGCAGGGAAAGCACTCGACACTTTGGGTTTTCTCATGAGGCCGGGGCCGCGAGAAGCCCGGGGGTTCGCCGGACTGTTCCCAGGCATATCCAAACCCAACGATCTGCAACACTCCGTAGAGTCTCTAGTATTCGGCCAATCTGGCATTGTCAGTTAGTACGTGAGCCCAGACAGGATGCTACCTTGGGGATAGACGAAGGGTTGTGGGATGTGAGGTGGTCATGGTGCAGGAGAAGTACGGAGTCCGGCTGGCAACACAGGAAAAGGGACGGCTCAGGAAGATGATCAGGGCTGGGAGGAGTTCCGCACAGGCGATTACCCGGGCCCGCATCCTGATCAAGATAGATGAGGGCTGGACCGCCCCCCAGGTGGCCACCGCACTGGACGTGTCGGAGCGGACCGTGTTCCGCACCAAGCGGCGGTATGCCGAGGAAGGACTGGACGAGGTGCTGAGGCACCATAACCAGGTCAACCGGCCCAGAAAGGTGGATGAAAGGGTGGAGGCCCACCTGATAGCCTTGGCCTGCAGCCCGGTGCCCGACGGTCATGACCACTGGACCATGCGGGCCCTGGCGGGCAAGGTGGTGGAGTTGGGATTGGTGGAGTCTTTATCTCCCGAGACGGTCCGCCTGCGGCTAAAAAAAACACGCTCAAGCCGTGGCTCAAGAAACAATGGTGCATCCCCAAGGTAGGTGGAGAGTTCCGGCCATGGAGGACGTGCTGGATCTCTACGCCGAGCCCTACGATCCGCAGAGGCCGGTGGTCTGCTTTGACGAGACCTCCACCCAGTTGCTGGCCGACGTGAGGGAACCGCTGCCGGCAAAGCCTGGGAGGCCGAGGCGTGAGGACTACGAATACCAGCGGGGAGGGACGCGCAACCTGTTCCTCACCTGTGAGCCTCGCCGGGGCTGGCGCCACGTGGCGATAACCCGGCAACGCACCATGCAGGACTTCGCTCAGCAGATGCGGTGGCTGGTGGATGAGGCCTACCCCGATGTCCCGGTGATTCGGCTGGTTCTCGACAATCTGAACACGCATCGGATGGCCTCGCTTTACGAGACTTTCCCGGCGGCCGAGGCCCGGCGCATCGCCAAGCGGCTGGAGTTGCACCACACTCCCAAGCACGGAAGCTGGCTGAATATGGCGGAGATCGAGTTCAGCGTGCTGGCCCGGGCCTGCCTGCGCGGACGCAACGGAGATGAGGACAGCCTGGAAAGAGCCGTCAGCGCCTGCGTGTCAGAGCGGAACGCGATAGGAGCTACCATTAACTGGCGGTTCACTGCCCAAGACGCCAGACGCAAACTCCATCGCCTCTATCCCTGCCAATCCTGATTTGGTTCAGTACTAGCAGGAGACCTGACCGAGCCAGGATTTGTCATAATCGAAGCGCCCATGGGGGAGGGTAAGACCGAGGCAGCAATTTACCTTGCCGACAACTGGGCAGTATCCGCAGGCCAGGAGGGGCATTACTTCGCCCTTCCAACCCAGGCCACCAGCAACCAGATATTCGGCAGGGTCCGAGATTTCCTGAATGACCGGTACGCAGACAGTTTGGTGCAGCTACAGCTTCTCCACGGCCACGCCTCGTTATCCTCGGAATTCGAGGCGCTGCGCAAGAACCATGATCGCTTCTTCACGCCTCGGTATTCCGGAGTCGAGAGCGACAGCGAACATCTAGAAGTAGTCGCAGCAGAGTGGTTCACGTACCGCAAACGGGGACTGATCTCACCCTTTGGAGTAGGTACCATCGACCAAGCGTTGATGGCGGTCCTCCAGACCAAGCACATGTTCGTCAGACTTTTCGGCCTCGCGCACAAAACCGTCATCCTAGACGAGGTCCACGCCTACGATGCGTACATGACAACCCTTCTAGAACGACTTCTGGAGTGGCTGGCTGCTCTCGGGTCGTCGGTTGTTCTGCTGTCGGCCACGCTGCCCAAGGCCCGGCGAAATGCCCTCCTAGACGCCTATCTGCGAGGGTTGGGTGCCCAATCCAATGAGACCCGATTCGACGCCGCTTATCCTCGCATCACATGGATCTCAGGGAACTCGAAACCAGGTTCTCGCGCCGTGCGGGTTTCTCCCAGGGGTGTCAAGGAAGTCTCGGTTGAATGGACCGACGGCTCACTCCCCGCCGAGCAGGGATCGCATTTTCCGTTGGGCTTGCGACTGGCGGAAGCCCTGGCACAAGGAGGCTGCGCCGCCGTTGTATGCAACACAGTGCGCCGTGCCCAAGAGGTCTATCGTGCCCTTAAGCCCTACTTCTCAGGGACAGCCGAAGATGGCGAGCCTGTGTTGGATCTGCTCCATTCCCAGTATATGGTCCAAGACCGAGACGAGAGGGAGAAGAGAACACTCGCTCGCTTTGGAAAGGTGGGTGCGAGTACGCCGCGGCCCCACAAGGCAGTGTTGGTTGCGACTCAAGTCATTGAGCAGAGCTTAGACCTAGACTTCGACCTGATGGTATCGGACATAGCTCCAGCCGACCTGCTGCTCCAGCGGGTCGGGAGGCTCCATCGCCACGAGCGTCTGCGCCCTCATGCTCTGGAGCGGCCGCAGCTGTTGGTATGTCAACCAGAGATGGAAGGCGACGTACCGCGGTTCGATCCCGGCACCACCGCCGTCTACGACTCTTACATTCTGCTTCGCAGCTGGCTGACGCTTGGAGACCGCACCACCGTCCGCGTGCCTGTTGACGTGGAATCCATCATCGCGGACGTATACGACGACGACCGCCACCCTCATGGCCTATCCGAGCAACTGCGTGAGGCGTGGTTTGAAACTCAAAAGGAGTTGCAGAAGGCGATAGAAGGAGACAGCGAAGAGGCCAGAGTCCGCTGGATCAAACCTCCTTCATACGGCGGACAACTCTGGCGGCTGACAGAAGACCCCAGAGAGGAAGACGCCCCTGATTTTCACCAGGCGCACCGGGCGCTGACTCGACTCACGCCTCCCAGCGTGTCAGTTGTCCTTCTCTTCGGAACTTATGAGAGTGCCTGGTTGGATGCTGCGCATCGTGCATCAGTAGACATAGACAACGTGCCGTCGATTGACGCCATGAAACAATTGTTGATGCGTTCAGCCAATATCTCCGACAGGCGTGTGGTCTTTCAACTCCTAGGACAACTGCCGCCAAAAGGCTGGCGGCGGACGGCTTTGTTGAGAAACCACAGAGCGATATTCCTGGATGGAGATGGGTGTTCGGAGAGCATAGATGGCTACAGCATTAGACTGGACTCCGAGACCGGCCTAACCGTATTCGGACTTGAATGAGGAACTGTGTTGGCGACATTCAACCTGGTAGATGAACCCTGGATTCCCTGCACGATGCTGGATGGGACCCGGAGGTCGCTGGGCCTGCGTGAGACGTTGACTCAGGCGCAGGACGTTGGAGAATTGGGCGGTGACTCTCCTCTGGAAGTCGCTTCGCTTCACCGCCTCCTGCTCGCAGTGCTCCACCGGAACTTTGACATTGGAGACTCGCAACAGTGGGGTACCCTCTGGGAGAGCGGGGCATTTGATTCCGGGGTGATCAATGGCTATTTCGAGAAGTGGCGTAGTCGCTTCGACCTGTTCGATGGGGAGCGGCCGTTCTATCAGGTTGCGGGCCTCGACCTGACCAAGGGTGGTTCGTCTGCGAGGCTGTTCTTCCACCAGGACAACAACGCCACGCTGTTCACGCATGTAGCCACGGCCGACCCTCCTTCTCTCACCCCGCCTGAGTCGGCCAGACTGCTCGTCGGATTCATGGCGTTTGATGTAGGGGGCCTCAAGACCGGAGGGCCTGCCAAAGCCGCGATGCTTAACAACGGCGCAGTGGTGTTGGTAAAGGGCAGCAATCTGTTTCAGACCCTGATGCTAAACCTATGCCGGTACGCTCCTGAGCAGGGTGACCCCTGGGACTTCAATCGTGACCACGACATACCTGCATGGGAACGTGACAAAGCACCTCACGCGGAAGATAGGAATCCGGCTGGCTACATCGACCTGCTCACGTGGCAGAGCCGTCGCATTCGACTCCAGCCCGAAACTGGGCAAGACGGAAGCACCGTCGTCAAGAACGTGGTCATCATGAAGGGTGCGCAGCCTCCCAATAACTTCGGGCTCCGAAATAGGGAGACGATGTTGGCGTTCAGGAGCAACCCACATGCCAAGGGCCAACAGGACCCCTGGCCGGTCGTGACCTTCCGGGAGGATAGAGCTCTGTGGCGGGACAGTCACGCTCTGATGTACTCGACCAACGCCGAATCGGTACAGCCCAAGACTTTTACTTGGGTGGCAGACCTGGCATCGGAGGGCATCATCCCCTACTCACAGATTGTCCCGGTGGATGTTTTTGGCCTAGGAAGCACCCGGGCGAAGATTGACTTCTGGCGGCACGAGCGGTTGCCATTGCCGCTGGCATACCTGAAAGACAAACAGCTGGCCGACACTCTCAGGGATGTGCTGGATTTGACCGAAACGACGGCTCAGAATCTGAACCGGGCCATGTGGACCATGGCAACGAGAATGCTCGCAGCAGGCCCGGACCGGAAGCCGAAAGCGGAAGACGTCCGAAATCTCTCAGACCACCTTGGTGCGGGTCGTGCTTACTGGTCTCAACTGGAGACGCCGTTCAAGCGACTCTTGGTGGAGTTGCCCGATGACAAGGACGAAGAGAGCGAGTACGGCGGCGTGCAGATCGGCAAATGGAAGTCAACGCTGCGCCACGCGCTATGGAAAGCCTTCCGCGAGTCCACCCGGGGCATGGAGCGCTCCACGCGAAATCTCAAGGCCGTGGCCCTCGCGGAGCGTAGCCTAACGGCAATCACACGCAAACACCTGGCAGCGCATGAGGCTGGAGACCTAAATGACGCAGCATAGTAAGACCGAAAGATTCGTAGAGTATCTCCTGGGGTTGGAAGAGCGAAGGGACCAAGGAGCGCTCGCCGCCCTCCGTCGTGGGCTTGGAAGGATGCCCGGCACAGCGCCGGAGATGCACAGGTACGTAGCCCCTAGGTCCAACGGCGAATCCTCGCGCTGGATGGAAGATGTGTTCTACATAGTCGCCGCTCTCTTCGCCTTCCACCCGATCCACTGGAGCAGAGACAATGAAGCCCGGTCCAACCTTGGCGATTCATTTGCCCGGCTGAGACATGCGGAGGGCGTGTCCGAAGAGGGGGTCGAGCGTCGCTTCACGGAGTTGTTAAGTGTCCACGTGGAAGACTTGCATGTTCACCTGCGCCACGCTGTGAGCCTGCTGAAGGCGAAGGCCATCCCCATAGATTGGGTCCGTCTCCTCGATGACCTCAAATACTGGGGGCACGAAGACCGTATGATCCAGCGCAATTGGGCTAGGGCGTTCTGGAGGGTGGAATCCCTCGACGTCGACGACCAAGACAGCACTTAGGACGAGGAGGAATCATGTTTGTGGAGATTCACATACTTCAGAACTTTGCGCCGTCCAACCTGAATCGGGACGACACGGGTATGCCCAAGGACTGCGAGTTCGGCGGGTACCGCCGCGCCCGTATCTCCAGTCAGTGCTTCAAGCGCGCGGTGAGGAACGAGTTCAGCGCGGTGGGACTGATAGAGCGAGAATACCTCGCCAGGCGCACCAAACGACTGGTTGCCGAGCTTGCTGATCGCCTTGAGGCTGGAGGCAGGGATGTCGAAGAGGCCAAGTCAGTGATCAAGCTCGTCCTCCGTGGCGCTAAGCTTGAGGTAGGAAGTGACGACAAGACACAGTATCTCCTATTCCTCGGCAACAGGGAAATCGACAAGCTAGCCGACGTATGTGCAAAGCACCGGGACGAGCTTGCCGCTATAGCTGCTGCCAATGCCGCACCGACTCAGGGTGATAGCACACGCAGACGGAGGAAGAGTGCAGGCAAGGAGGCGATTCCAAAAGAAGTACGAGATGCCACGCTCCAAATCTTCGACGGCGGAAAGGCTGCCGACCTCGCCCTGTTTGGCCGGATGCTGGCCGACCTGCCCGACAAGAACATAGAGGCCGCGTCCCAAGTGGCCCACGCCATCTCCACGAATCGCATAAGCATGGAGTTGGACTACTACACCGCTGTGGACGACCTGAAGCCAGATGACACCGCCGGCGCCGATATGATTGGAACCGTCGGCTTCAACTCGGCCTGCTTTTATCGATACTCCAACGTGGACATGGAGCAACTCAAACGCAACCTTCAAGGCGACGAGGAATTGGCCCAGAAGACCCTGGAAGCATTCATCCAGGCATTGGTAAACGCCGTTCCCACAGGCAAGCAGAACAGCATGGCTGCCCATAACCCTCCCTCTTTCGTCCTGGCCGTCGTACGGAGGTCCTCCCTCTGGAACCTGGCCAACGCCTTCCTAAAACCCGTAGCCCCCTATGCGGGCGAAGACTTGGCGCTGCGCTCCATCAAGGCTTTGGATTCGTACTGGGGCAAGCTCGCGAGAGTGTACGGAGATGACGCCATCGTCGGGAAGTCGTCCGTCTCGCTGGAAGAAGACGGCGTCGACAACCTCAAGACCAGCGCCGTGCGCTCGGTCGACGCGCTTGTCGAGAACGTCTTGGCCGAGACCCGGGGTGGACTATGAATACACTGCTGATGCGCTTGGCCGGACCGATGCAGTCCTGGGGGACGCAAAGCCGGTTCACCATGAGAGATACAGGCCGAGAGCCGTCCAAGAGCGGCGTGATCGGCCTTCTATGCGCAGCTTTGGGCCGAGGCAGGGCTGAGCCGCTGGACGACCTCGCCGCCCTGCGCCTGGGCGTACGAGTGGACCGCCCAGGCGACATGAAGTTGGACTATCACACGGCGGGCGGCGGCAGACTTCCCGACGGGCACCCTTACGGGGTGCGTCGTGCCTCGGGTGGGTCTGGTGACACGGTGTTGTCCAACCGCTACTACCTGGCAGACGCCGACTTCCTGGTGGGCATGGAATACAAGGACATCGATCTGTTGCGCCATCTCGACAATGCGCTTCGAAACCCCGTCTGGCAGCTCTGCCTCGGCCGGAAGGCTTTCATCCCCGGAGTGCCGATTTATGTTCCCTGGGGACTCCGTGAGGGAAAGTGCCTGGAAGACGCGTTGACAGTACACCCCTGGCCGCGGTGGGACTTGGATGTACCGGTAATGCGAGACCGACCGGACGCCCTGCGCTTGGCAATCGAAGACATCAACGGTGAGGAGGTGCGTATGGATCAACCGACTGGAGCTTCGTTCCAGACACGCCGCTTCCTTCCGCGCCGAGTCAAGAGCCACTTTCGCAAGCTTGGCACAGGCGACCGCGAGGTCCCTGTGCGATCAGACGCTGAGGAGGATGTCGATGTACTTGTCACGACTGGTACTTGATCCGAGGAGTCGCGAGGCTGGCCGAGACTTGGGAGATGTGTATCAGATGCACCGGACCATTATGTCCGCCTTTCCTCAGGTGAATGAGCAGAGAGAAGCGCGGGCCGACTTGGCCGTTTTGCATCGCCTGGACATTGACCAGCGAGGCGAAAGAATAGCGCTGCTCGTTCAGTCCGGGGAAGAAGCGGACTGGAGTTGCCTGCCCGACGGCTATCTCTTCAATCCGGCCGGTGAGGGACATAACCATGCCACCAAGTCAATCTCGGACGCCCTAGCGGCCTTCCGCAAGGGACAGGTGCTGCGGTTTCGTCTGCGGGCCAACCCCACAAAGAGAATTGACACCAAATCCGGCCCAGACGGACAGCGCCGCAATGGCAGGCGCGTGGACCTGCGCACCGAGACGCAGCAGGTCGAGTGGTTGTCACGCAGGGCGGACCGGGCGGGTTTCCGCTTGGTTCCCGTCTATCCCGGCAGTAACGCACCAGCGGTCCGGGTAGGCACCAGCGAGAAGCTGCGCGGCAGGACAACAGGGAGGCTGGTAACGCTTGCTGGGATCCTCTTCGAAGGGCTTCTGGAAGTCACCGACCCGGACGATCTTCGTTTTGCCATCAGAGAGGGACTCGGGCCCGGCAAAGCATTTGGCTGTGGGCTCTTGTCCTTGGCCCCACTTGGGAGGTAGGCATGAGGCTAAAGGATTTGCACGAGCTCCCCAAAGTAAGAGACAGCTGGAGCTACCTCTACGTCGAGCATTGCCGGATAGACCAGGACGCAAAGGCAATCGCGCTCCACGACGCCAATGGCAAGACATCAATCCCATGCGCTTCTCTGACCACGCTGATGCTTGGCCCGGGGACATCCATCACCCATGCCGCCATCAAGACGCTCGCTGATTCAGGTTGCCTCGTGTTGTGGACCGGGGAGGAGGGAGTTCGCTTCTACGCCCAAGGAATGGGTGAGACGCGCTCTGCACGTCGGTTGCTGGACCAGGCGAGACTCTGGTCGAATCCCCAAAGCCGGTTGCGCGTTGTCTTTCGGATGTACCAGATGCGCTTCGAGGAGTCGTTGGACCCATCCACCACTCTACGGCAAGTTCGGGGCAAAGAGGGTATTCGAGTCCGGGAAACCTACGCCAGACTCAGCAGGGAGACCGGTGTCGAATGGAAAGGCCGTTCATACAAACGGGACCGCTGGAGTGCGGCCGATCCCATCAATCGAGCCCTCTCGGCAGCAAATAGCTGCCTGTACGGAGTCTGCCACGCCGCAATCGTTTCCGCAGGATATTCCCCGGCCCTCGGGTTTATCCACACGGGGAAGATGCTTTCCTTTGTGTATGACATAGCTGACCTTTACAAGACGGAGACATCAATGCCCGCCGCATTCCATGCGGTCGCCGAGGGCGATACTGATGGCCTAGAAAGCACCGTTCGCCGGACATGCCGGGACTACTTTCACAAGAGCAAGCTCTTGGCTCGCATCGTGTCCGATATTGAGCATGTGTTCACCGTGGAGACCGGAGAGGAATCCGAATCTCCTCTCGACTCCGACCTTTCGCTGCCCGGAGGCATATGGGACCCCGAGTATGGACTGGTAGAAGGTGGGGTCAATTACTCGGATCTGTTGGAGGAAACCATTGGTAGTCATAATGTTGGAAAGAGTGTCCCAGAGCCTTCGCGGTGAACTGACCAAGTGGCTCCTGGAACTGAAGGCGGGGGTCTTCGTAGGTCGAGTCTCGGCGATGGTGCGGGAGCGTCTGTGGGCAAGAGCTTGCAAGGCGATGGGGAAAGGTGGGGGGATCATGGTACATAGTGCTGACAACGAGCAGGGCTTCGAGTTGAGATTCTGGGGCACACCTGGGAGGGCGGTACGAGACTTCGAGGGCATTCAACTCGTGCAGCAACCCCAGGAACAAGTATAAATCCTACTGAAAGATCGGCTAATTTCCAGTGCCGTCCCCACGCACGTGGGGGTGAACCGTCTCCGCCGGCATCGCCGAGGCGCACGACGGGGCCGTCCCCACGCACGTGGGGGTGAACCGTGATAGCGGCAGCTGTGAAAGAGAACACCGCCGCCGTCCCCACGCACGTGGGGGTGAACCGTCCTACGCTCCGAGCTCCGACGCCTTTATGACGCCGTCCCCACGCACGTGGGGGTGAACCGCATGGTCGAGGAGGGTCGAGGTCACAGCTGGGCGCCGTCCCCACGCACGTGGGGGTGAACCGATGTTGTCTGAGGTTGACGAGGGCGAGGTGCAGCCGTCCCCACGCACGTGGGGGTGAACCGGACACCCACCCATGACACATGGCCCTTCACACGCCGTCCCCACGCACGTGGGGGTGAACCGCCCTTGATAACCCACGCAACACCAAGCCAGCCGCCGTCCCCACGCACGTGGGGGTGAACCGCTTTTATCGAGTCGATAGGTCTGCGCGCGCTTGCCGTCCCCACGCACGTGGGGGTGAACCGATGATGACGCTCCAATTCAGGCACCTTTGAACGCCGTCCCCACGCACGTGGGGGTGAACCGATTGCCGGGGCCGCCATAGACGCGTTGAAGTGGCCGTCCCCACGCACGTGGGGGTGAACCGGCGAGCGCATGGGACTGTCCCTCGGCCAGGTCGCCGTCCCCACGCACGTGGGGGTGAACCGGAGCAGCAGCCGGAGGAGCGCCGCGGCCTGTTGCCGTCCCCACGCACGTGGGGGTGAACCGGGGTAATGATGGCCCGCAAATACATGTGCGTCGCCGTCCCCACGCACGTGGGGGTGAACCGCAGGCCAGGGTTTCCCCTGGGTAGGCGTCGCCGCCGTCCCCACGCACGTGGGGGTGAACCGGGGTAATGAATGATGGCCCGCAAATACATGTGGCCGTCCCCACGCACGTGGGGGTGAACCGCCATCGAATACGCACCGAGAGACGCAGCAGGCGCCGTCCCCACGCACGTGGGGGTGAACCGGAGCGGTACGCGATGTATGGCTCGGGCCTCGGGCCGTCCCCACGCACGTGGGGGTGAACCGGCGGTGTGTCACGAGTCTGGCATCCAGTCTATGCCGTCCCCACGCACGTGGGGGTGAACCTGATCACTACTCCGAATGTGCCTCTGATACCGCGCCGTCCCCACGCACGTGGGGGTGAACCGGTGACCCCTACCGACGGCTCAGCGTCCGTCGCGCCGTCCCCACGCACGTGGGGGTGAACCGTCTCGCCGCTCGACCACCCTGACTCTCATGTGGCCGTCCCCACGCACGTGGGGGTGAACCGCTGGTGACGTGGCTATCGACGATCGGACTGTCGCCGTCCCCACGCACGTGGGGGTGAACCGGTGACCCCGAGCGACGGCTCAGCGGCCCTCACGCCGTCCCCACGCACGTGGGGGTGAACCGGCAGTCGGGTAAACACCTCGTCCACCCTGGCAGCCGTCCCCACGCACGTGGGGGTGAACCGGCCGAGGCAGTCTATTGGGCGGCGGCCACCTCGCCGTCCCCACGCACGTGGGGGTGAACCGGCCCACCTTGTGAGCAATCGGAACAGGCCCGCGCCGTCCCCACGCACGTGGGGGTGAACCGGAGGACTGTGTGGAGGTGATCCGCCCCTTTAAGCCGTCCCCACGCACGTGGGGGTGAACCGTCGACCACGCGCCCGCAGGTCGTCACTCCTAGGCCGTCCCCACGCACGTGGGGGTGAACCGACTTCACGGACCAGGGGCGGCGACGGATCACGGCCGTCCCCACGCACGTGGGGGTGAACCGACTGGTCAGGAACGCCGCCTGCCTGGCTGCAAGCCGTCCCCACGCACGTGGGGGTGAACCGAGTGGCTTGACATTGCGGGGCTGCGCATCGGCGCCGTCCCCACGCACGTGGGGGTGAACCGGGCGCCGAGTGCTACGTGGGGCTAGATCTGGCGCCGTCCCCACGCACGTGGGGGTGAACCGCCAACCCTGCTGAAGCCGGGTGCGGAGAAGCTGCCGTCCCCACGCACGTGGGGGTGAACCGCGCTTCGAGGGCACGATGCGCAAGGCTGGCGAGCCGTCCCCACGCACGTGGGGGTGAACCGTTTACTACTAGAGCTCTAGTCAGTCTAGTTAAGCCGTCCCCACGCACGTGGGGGTGAACCGACCATCGCCGCGAGTCGTTCGTACGGTTCCACGCCGTCCCCACGCACGTGGGGGTGAACCGGCGAGGGAAGTAGCGGCTCCGTTCGCCTGTGTGCCGTCCCCACGCACGTGGGGGTGAACCGGACGAATTGCGGGAGTATCAGGGTCCGAACAAGCCGTCCCCACGCACGTGGGGGTGAACCGTCGGGGAGGACAACCTGCCGCGCATCGTGGTAGCCGTCCCCACGCACGTGGGGGTGAACCGTCAAGCCCCAGCAGGCCCGGACGGTGCTGCGGCCGTCCCCACGCACGTGGGGGTGAACCGCTTGCTCGCGGCTGGCCTGACGGCGGGCGCGGCGCCGTCCCCACGCACGTGGGGGTGAACCGCAGGCATCGGTACGCGCTACCCTGCGAGCACGGCCGTCCCCACGCACGTGGGGGTGAACCGGTCTGCGCGTGGCTAGGTTCCCGTACCTTCCCGCCGTCCCCACGCACGTGGGGGTGAACCGGTAGTGGGGGAGCGGCATTGCCGGATTTGCGGGCCGTCCCCACGCACGTGGGGGTGAACCGGATAAGGCCGAGGCTGCTCGTATCAAGGCGGCGCCGTCCCCACGCACGTGGGGGTGAACCGGGTACTCGTGTAAGCCATCAAGGGGGTAAGAAGCCGTCCCCACGCACGTGGGGGTGAACCGCCCGGCACACTCACAGAGAGTTGAATTTGCGCGCCGTCCCTACGCACGTGGGGGTGAACCGTCCTCGGCCGGCGTCACGTCCAGCGCGCCGGGGCCGTCCCCACGCACGTGGGGGTGAACCGCGTCTCCGTAACCGAATCCCGCACGCCTCTCCGCCGTCCCCACGCACGTGGGGGTGAACCCCGGTGAGGCGGTCTTTGAGATCGCGAAGGCCCGCCGTCCCCACGCACGTGGGGGTGAACCGGAAACCCTCGAACAGAAGGGGACGAGGGGCCAGCCGTGCGGTTCCCAGAGAACTGAAGGTTCTCGACTTGTCCGTTTGGTGGCGCCAACCGTCACAATACAGGAATCGCTAGTCCGGTGTGCTTTGACAGCTTGCCCATCCACATTTCGAAGATAGCGGAATCTACCGTAAACCGTGGTGGGCCTAAGCGTACTGTACTGCGAACTTTTGAGTGGGTGGTTGAGTTGTAGCCATCTGCATGAGCAGCATAAGGGAGACAACCTCTCCTCGCCTGCGGGCATCCCGCCTTCGCTCACAGCAACCACTCCCTCTTTTACCGAGGGTTGCTACGGGCGAGGGCGGGGCAGTTGGCTGGGGTGGAGACCTGACGCCGGCTGTCCATTTGCCGATGTTACCCCCATCCTCGCCAAAGGCCCGCACCGAGTAGAGGTAGCTTTGCCTAGCTTCCAGCCCACTGATCACGTCCAAGTACTCGGCGCCCCCCATCGTCATCGGCGTCCTCCACCCGGCGGGCGATGACATCATAGCTGCTTTCGGCGTCCTCCACCCGGCGGCGCACCCGGTAGAAGGCATCATCTCCGGCTCCGGCGGGGGCTTCCCAGGGCAGCAGCGCCGAGCCGTCGACCCAAGGGTCATCTGGACATTGCCTGGGCGCGCCTGTCTCCCGCCTACTCCCCCGTCGCCGCCGTCATCACTACCAACACGCTGTCCTCACTGTCCTCACTGTCGTAGGCGGTGATCCGGTATTCGTACCGGGTGCCCTCCTCCACATCTGCGTCGTAGAGACTCGTTGCATCGGTACGCCCCGGCATCGGCTGGCCGTTCTTCCGTATGAGATAGTAAGCCGCCCCGTCAACTTTGTCCCACTTTACCAAGACCCGCCCTTGGTTTGTGATGAAGACGGCTGTAGCTTGGTAAGAATCAGACTTGGACTCCTCCTGCCCGCTGTCATCGGCTTCCGTTTCATCCCCGTTGGCCGGGGCAGCGTCGGACGGCGCCGCGCCGGCGGTGACCGCGCTGGCCGCCTCAGACCAAGGCCCCCAACCCTCAGCGTTCTTCGCCCGCACCCGCACCGCGTAGGAAGTCCCCTCCGCCACCGTTTGCCCGTCCCGGTTCACCAGGTTGTAGCCGGTGGCCGTCCCCGTGGGCGTCGGATTAACGTCGGCGTAGGCGGAATCTTCCTCCGAGGCCAGCTTGTATTGGATGCCGTAGCCGGTAATGGTGGAAGAACCATCCGCCGGCGCCGTCCAGGTGACCCGGAAAGAAGTCTCCTCAACGTTGATTATCTCCGGCGTGGCCGGCTGGCCCGGCGGCGTGTCCGCCACGTCCGTTACCGTGATGGTCACCTCAACGCTGGCGGACAGCCCGCCGCCGTCGGTGGCGGTCACCGTTACCGCGTAGGAGTCCTTGGACTCGTAGTCCAGGTCGCCCTTGGTTCTGAGTTGGCCGCTGCCAGTGTCAATGGCGAAGTGACCGTCATCCATCGTTGTACCCAGAGTGTAGGTCAACGTATCTCCAACGTCCGGGTCCGTGGCCGTGGGAGAGTTGGCGATGGCCGTGTCGGCCGCCGAGTTCTCCGCCACCTCCACCGTTGCGCTGGCGGCGGCAAAGGCCGGGGCTTCGTTGGGCGGCACCCCGCCGGCGGTGGCCACGCTGGCCGCCTCAGACCAAGGCCCCCAACCCTCAGCGTTCCTCGCCCGCACCCGCACTGCGTAGGAAGTCCCCGCCGCCACCGTCTGCCCGCCCCGGTTCACCACGTTGTAGCCGGTGGCCGTCCCCGTGGGCGTCGGCGTGACATCGGCGTAGGCGGAATCTTCCTCTGAAGCCAGCTTGTATTGGATGCCGTAGCCGGTAATGGCGGAAGAACCCTCCGCCGGCGCCGTCCAGGTGACCCGGAAGGAAGTCTCCTCAACGTTGATTATCTCCGGCGTGTCCGGCTGGCCCGGCGGCGTGTCCGCCACGTCCGTTACCGTGATGGTCACCTCAACGCTGGCGGTCAGTCCGTCGCCGTCGGTGGCGGTTACCGTCACCGTGTAAGAACTCTGGCTCTCGTAGTCCAAAGCCCCGCTGGTCTGCAACTGGCCGCTATCGGCGCCAATGGCGAAGTGGCCCGAGTCCTTGCCGTCCAAGGTGTAAGTCAAGGTATCTCCGGCGTCCGGGTCGGTGGCCGTCAGGGCGTCACCGATGGCCGTGTTGGCCGCGGTGTTCTCCGCCACCTCCACCGTTGCGCTGGCGGCGGTGAAGGACGGCGGGTTGTTGGACGCCTCGGACGGCGCCGCGCCGGAGGTGACCGCGCTGGCCGCGTCGGACCAGAGGCCCCAGCCCTCGGCGTTCTTCGCCCGCACCCGCACTGCGTAGGACGTGCCCTCCGCTACCGTTTGCCCGCCCCCGTTCACCAGGTTGTAGCCGGTGACCGTCCCCGTGGGCGTCGGCGTGACATCGGCGTAGGCGGAATCTTCCTCTGAGGCCAGCTTGTATTGGATGCCGTAGCCGGTGATGGCGGAAGAACCCGCCGCCGGCGCCGTCCAGGTGACCCGGAACGAAGTCTCCTCAACGTTGATTATCTCCGGCGTGTCCGGCTGGCCCGGCGGTGTGTCCGCCACGTCCGTTACCGTGATGGTCACCTCAACGCTGGCGGACAGCCCGCCATCATCGGTGGCGGTTACCGTCACCGTGTAAGAACTCTGGCTCTCGTAGTCCAAAGCCCCGCTGGTCTGCAACTGGCCGCTATCGGCGTCGATGGTGAAGTGGCCGTCGTCGGCAGTGCTGCCCAGGGCGTAGGTCAGGCTGTCCCCGTCCGGGTCCTTGGCCTCAACCGGGGCGCCGATGTCCGCGCCGGCGGCGGTATTCTCGGCGACGCTGACCTCTGCCGCGCTGTCGGCGAAGGTTGGCGCATTGTTGGCCGCCCGCTTCTCCTTCTCTGCCGGCGCGGCGGCCGGGATGGAGACCTTGACGCCATCAGTCCATTGCCCCAGCTTATCCCCGTCCCCGTCGAAGGCGCGCACCGAGTAGAGGTAGCTCTGCCCGGCCTCCAGGTCGCCGTCATCGTCCCGGTACTCAGCGGCCCCGTCGTTGTCGGCGTCCTCCACCCGGCGGGCAATGACCGCGTAGCTGCTGTCCGCAGTGTCCAGGCGGCGGCGCACCCGGTAGAAGGTGTCGTCTCCGGCCCCGGCCGGCGCTTCCCAGGTCACCAGCACCGAACCGTCGGCCTGCAACGCAGCCTGGACGTTGCCGGGACGCGGCGCTTCCTCCACATCGTCAACTTTGATGGTCACGGTGATGATGGCGGTCAGCCCGCCGCTGTCGGTGGCGGTTACCGTTACCGCGTAGGAACTGGCGCCTTCGTAGTCCAAGTCGCCCTTGGTCTTGAGTTGGCCGCTGTCGGCGTCGATGGCGAAGTGACCGTCGTCGGCCTCGCTGCCCAGGGTGTAAGTCAGGCTGTCCACGGCGTCCGGGTCCGTGGCCTCAACCGGGTCGCCGATGGCCGTGCCGGCGGCGGTGTTCTCCGCTACGCTGACCTCTGCCGCGCTGTCGGCGAAGTACGGCGCGTCGTTCACGTTGGTTACCGTGATGGTCACGGCGATGCTGGCCGACAAGCCGACAGCATCGGTGGCGCTTACCGTCACCGCGTAGGAGATCTGGCCCTCGTAGTCCAGCGCCCCGCTGGTCTGCAACTGGCCGCTATCGGCGTCGATGGCAAAGTGGCCGTCATCCGCCGTCGTACCCAGGGCGTAGGTCAGGCTGTCCCCGTCCGGCTCCGTGGCCTCAACCGGACCGCCGATGGCCGTGCCCGCTACCGTGTTCTCCGCCACCATGACCTCTGCCGCGCTGCCGGCGAAGTACGGGGCGCGGTTGGCGACCACCGGCGCCGCCCGTACCTGGCTGCCGAACTCGGCCGCCGTCGCCATACCGTCGCCGTCCCAGTCCGCTTTCAGCGCCGGGTACTGGCTGCCGGTCCCGAAGTCCCAGGTGGCCGCGTCCCAGCCGGCATAGATGCCGCTGGCCCCAGTGGGGTTGCTCAGCTCGGCGGTGGTCTTGCCCTCGCCGCCCCGGCTGTCAGCCTGCCCGCTGGTCTCGCTGTTCCAGTAGCTGGCGGTTACTGTGGCGCCACGGCTGAGCCCGACCAGCCCACCCACGTTCTTTCCCCCTTGCACTGCGCCGGTGGCGTAGCTGGTTTCCACTGTTCCCAGCAGCACTCCCACCAGCCCGCCGGCGGTGTCCCCGCTGGTTACGCTGCCGGTGGCGTAGCTGGCTTCTATCGCTCCGCGCAGGTGGCCTGCCAGCCCGCCAACATTGGTCTTCGCGCCGGTCACGCGGGCGGTGGCATAGCTCCGTCTGACCCGTCCGTCTTCATGTACGAAGCCCGCCAGCCCGCCCACGTTCTCGTCGCCGGAGACGCTGCCGTCGGCGTGGACGGCTTCCACCACCCCAAAGAGGATTCCCACCAGCGCTCCCACATTCACCTGGCTGGCGACATTCGCGTTGGTCAAGCTCAGGTTGCGGATAGTCCCGCTCCGCCCCACGGCCCCGAACAACCCCACGCTCTTGCGCCCCGGCCGGTCGATGAACAGGTTGGCGATGGTATGCCCGTTGCCGTCGAAGACAGCGTTGAACTTGGGGTCGCTGGGGCGCTTCAGGCCGACGTTGCCGCCCAGGGGTTCCCAGCCGGCGCCGCCGTTCCAGTAGGCATCGTCAGCGTCAACATCCCCGTTGCCGTCGGTGTCGAAGTCCAAGTCTGCCGCCAGTTCGTAGCCGCTGCAGCCGCTGTCGGGGCAGCCCATGCCGGCCGCCGCGTCCGGGAAGGCGTCGCTGTAACCGGCGTTTTCGGAGGCGCCATCGCCGTCCAGGTCCAAGCGGATGGCGTGCAGTTGGGCCAGGTTGGCAACCTCGATGAGGCCGTCGCCATCGGCGTCGTAGTCCACTCTCTCAGCCACGTTGGTCACTGTGATAGTTACGGCGATGCTGGCGCTCAGGCCGCCGCCGTCGGTGGCCGTGACCGTTACCGCGTAGGAGTCCTTGCCCTCGTAGTCTAGGTCGCCCTTGGTTCTGATCTGGCCGCTGCCGGCGTCGATGGCGAAGTGACCGTCATCCATCGTCGTACCCAGAGTGTAGGTCAACGTGTCGCCAGCGTCCAGGTCGGTGGCCGTCAGTGCGTCGCCGATGTCCGTCCCGGCCGCCGTGTTTTCCGCCACGCTGACCGTCGCGCTGGCGGCGGCGAAGGACGGCGGGTTGTTGGCCGGCGGCGCCCCGGCGGTGACCACGCTGGCCGCGTCGGACCAGAGGCCCCAGCCCTCGGCGTTCTTCGCCCGCACCCGCACTGCGTAGGAAGTTCCCTCCGCCACCGTTTGCCCGCCCCCGTTCACCAGGTTGTAGCCGGTGACGGTCCCCCTCTTCGTCGGTTTCGCGTCGGCGTAGGCCGAATCTTCCTCCCAGGCCAGCTTGTATTGGATGCCGTAGCCGGTAATGGCGGAAGAACCCTCCGTCGGCGCCGTCCAGGTGACCCGGAAGGAAGTCTCCTCAACGTTGATTATCTCCGGCGTGTCCGGCTGACCCGGCGGCGTGTCCGCCACGTCGGTCACGGTGATGGTCACGGCGATGCTGTCCGCCAGCCCGCCGCCGTCGGTGGCCGTCACCGTCACCGCGTAGGAGTCCTTGCCCTCGTAGTCTAGGTCGCCCTTGGTTCTGATCTGGCCGCTGCCGGCGTCGATGGCGAAGTGACCGTCATCCATCGTCGTACCCAGAGTGTAGGTCAACGTGTCGCCAGCGTCCAGGTCGGTGGCCGTCAGTGCGTCGCCGATGTCCGTCCCGGCCGCCGTGTTCTCCGCCACGCTGACCGTTGCGCTGGCGGCGGCGAAGGACGGCGGGTTGTTGGCCGGCGGCGCCCCGGCGGTGACCACGCTGGCCGCGTCGGACCAGAGGCCCCAGCCCTCGGCGTTCTTCGCCCGCACCCGCACTGCGTAGGAAGTTCCCTCCGCCACCGTTTGCCCGCCCCCGTTCACCAGGTTGTAGCCGGTGACGGTCCCCCTCTTCGTCGGCTTCGCGTCGGCGTAGGCCGAATCTTCCTCCCAGGCCAGCTTGTATTGGATGCCGTAGCCGGTAATGGCGGAAGAACCCTCCGCCGGCGCCGTCCAGGTGACCCGGAAGGAAGTCTCCGCAACGTTGATTATCTCCGGCGTGTCCGGCTGGCCCGGCGGCGTGTCCGGCTGGCCCGGCGGCGTGTCCGCCACGTCCGTTACGGTGATGGTCACGTCGATGCTGGCGGACAGCCCGCCGCCGTCGGTAGCGGTTACCGTTACCGTGTAGGAGTCCTGGGACTCGTAGTCCAGCGCCCCGCTGGTCTGCAACTGGCCGCTGTTGGAATCTATCGTAAAGTGGAGGTCATCTGTCGTCGTACCCAGGGTGTAGGTCAAGGTGTCTCCGGCGTCCGGGTCGGTGGCCGTGGGGGAGTTGGCGATGGCCGTGTTGGCGGCGGTGTTTTCCGCCACGCTGACCGTCGCGCTGGCGGCGGCGAAGGACGGCGGGTTGTTGGCCGGCGGCGCCCCGGCGGTGACCACGCTGGCCGCGTCGGACCAGAGGCCCCAGCCCTCGGCGTTCTTCGCCCGCACCCGCACTGCGTAGGAAGTTCCCTCCGCCACCGTTTGCCCGCCCCCGTTCACCAGGTTGTAGCCGGTGACGGTCCCCCTCTTCGTCGGTTTCGCGTCGGCGTAGGCCGAATCTTCCTCCCAGGCCAGCTTGTATTGGATGCCGTAGCCGGTAATGGCGGAAGAACCCTCCGTCGGCGCCGTCCAGGTGACCCGGAAGGAAGTCTCCTCAACGTTGATTATCTCCGGCGTGTCCGGCTGGCCCGGCGGCGTATCCGCCACGTCGGTCACCGTGATGGTCACGGAGATGCTGTCCGCCAGCCCGCCGCCGTCGGTAGCGGTTACCGTCACCGTGTAGGAGTCCTTGGACTCGTAGTCCAAAGCCCCGCTGGTCTGCAACTGGCCGCTGTTGGAATCTATCGTAAAGTGGAGGTCATCTGTCGTCGTACCCAGGGTGTAGGTCAAGGTGTCTCCGGCGTCCGGGTCGGTGGCCGTGGGGGAGTTGGCGATGGCCGTGTTGGCGGCGGTGTTTTCCGCCACGCTGACCGTTGCGCTGGCGGCGGCGAAGGACGGCGGGTTGTTGGACGCCACCGCGCTGGCGGTGACCACGATGGCCTCCTCGGACCAGGGCCACCAGCCCTTGGCGTGTCTCGCCCGCACCCGCACTGTGTAGGACGTGCCCTCGGCTACGGTTTGCCGGTCCCGGTTCACCAGGTGGTAGCCGGTGACCGTACCCGTGGGCGTCGGCTTAACGTCGGCGTAGGCGGAATCTTCCTCCGAGGTCAGCTTGTATTGGATGCCGTAGCCGGCTATGGCGGTAGAACCCGTCTCCGGCGCCGTCCAGGTGATATAGAAGGAAGTCTCCTCAACGTTGATTATCTCCGGCGTGCCCGGCTGGCCCGGAAGCCTGCCCGCCACGGCATCTCTCGGCACTCGTTGGGCGGCTTGGGTCACGCTAATGTTTACGACAAGCCAATCTGCCCCGTTCCTTTCATTGAACGCAGCCACCCTTATTTGGTAGGTGTTACGGGCCTCGTAATACAAGGGGTCTTTGGCCTTAATCTGACCAGTATTGGGGTCGATGACGAAATGCCTCCCGTCCTCGCCGTTGAGGGCGTAGGTGATGGGGTTGCCGTCAGGCTCGGTTGCCGGCAAGGGGCCGCCGATGTTTGTGTCGGGCGGAGACTTCTCGGCCACGCTGAAGTTGCGCGGGGTGGGGTCATTGAACGCGGGAGAGCGCCGCCCAGGGTCCTGATTGCCGAATTCCTCCACCGTGGCGATGCCGTCCCCGTTCCAGTCCACCTTCAGTGCCGGGTAGTCGCTGCTGGTTCCAAAGTCCCACGGGTCTACCCTTTTGTGAATCTGGTTCCAGTTGGCGTAGATACCGGTGTAGCCGGTGGGCTCTCGCAGAGAGGCGGTGTCATAGCCGATACCCGCGCCGCTGCGCGTGCCGCCGGTCTGGTAATCCCAATAGCTGTTGGTTATATGCCCCTCTGCGTCGGAATAGCTGTTTATCTCAACGAGTCCGACTCCACGGTTGTCGGCGAACACCGGGCCGGTGGAGTAGCTGCTTCTGATTCTCCCCAACCAGTTGTAAAAGTCGGGTCGGTTCGAATATTGACTGAAGCTAGTCAGTCCGCCCGCATTTCGGGCTGCGAACACTGCGCCGGTGGCATAGCTGGAATATATATGACCTCCGTTAAAGCCCACAAGCCCGCCGGCGAAACTCCCCGAGGCCCGCACGTTGACGGCAGCGTAAGTCTCCTTCATCGTGGCGCTCGTGAGGGACCCCACCAGTCCGCCCACATTGGTTCTGCCGCTGATCTCGCCGGTGGCGTAGCTGGATGAAATTATACTCCGCGCCGAGCCCACCAAGGCGCCTACTGTTGCGTCGCCTACAACCGTCACGTTCTCCAAGCCTACATTTTTCAACATGCCACTGTTGGTGGCGCTGAACAGCCCCATATTATTTTCGGCAGGGCGGTTGATGAAAAGGTTGGAGATGGTGTTGCCGTTACCATCGAATCTGAATTTGACCATGTTTTTGTCATGCCTGTACGGCACCCCGGGCTTGAAGGGGCCGCCGATGGGGTCCCAGCCTGCGCCGCCGTTCCAGTAGGCGCCGTCCGCGCTGGTAATCTGATTGTCACCGTCCTCGTCAAAGTTCAAGTCCGCGACCAGCTCATAGCCCCGGCAGTCGGCAACGCCATCGCCGTCGATGTCGGGGCAGCCCATGCCCGGCATCGCATTGGGAAAGGCAGCGTCATAGCTGGGCTGGTCGGCGCTGTCGTCCGCCGCGCCGTCTCCGTTCAGGTCCCAGCGGGTGGCGTTCAACCGCGCCAGATTCGCCAACTCAATGAGTTTGTCGTCGTCAATGTCGTAGTCCACCATAGCCGACGCCTGTCTCACGCCCCTTACCCTGACGGTCACGTCTATCGTGTCGTCGAATGAGTCGTCGGCGTCGCCGTTGGCGTCTTTGCCGTCGCTTACGCTCACCACAATGCTGTAGGAGTCCGTGGTCCCGTCGTCCGGCGCCGCCCTCCTGGCCCTCCTGGCCCTCTTGGTGGGGAGGTCTACGACACCATTGGTCTTGAGCTGCCCCGTGCCGGCGACGATGACGAAGTGCGCGGCGTCGGCTCCGTCGATGGTGTAGGTCAGGGTGTCGCCCTCCGGGTCGATGGCGGCGATAGGGTCGCCGATGTCCGTGGCCGGGGCGGTGTTCTCCGCCACCTCCAGCGTCTTGGCCGAATCGGCGAAGCTCGGCGGTTCGTTCACATCGGTCACGTTGATGGTCACCGCGATGTCAGCCAAGAGGCCGCTGGGGTCCTCGGCCGTCACCGTCACCGCGTAGCTGGCCTTGTTTTCGTGGTTCAGCGCCCCACTGGTCTTGAGCTGCCCGCTGCTGGCGACGATGGCGAAGTGACCCGAGTCGGTTCCGCCCAGCGCGTACTCCAGCGTGTCCCCGTCGGGGTCGGTGGCGGTCACTGCGCTGCCGATGTCCGTGGCCGGCGCCGTGTTCTCGTCCACCTCCAGGGTCACACCGGAGCCGGTATAGAACGGTGCCTCGTTCACGCCGGTCACGTTGATGGTCACCGCGATAGTGTCCGTGAGGCCGCTGGGGTCCGCGGCGGTGACGGTCACCGAGTAGCTGTCCTTGGTCTCGTGGTCCAGGTCGCCCTTGGTCTTGAGCTGGCCGGTCTTGGAATCGATGGCGAAGTTGGCGTCGTCCCCCCCGCTGCCCAGGGAGTATTCCAGCGTGTCCCCGTCCGGGTCGGTGGCCGTCAGCGGCTTGCCGATGTTGGTGGCCGACGCGGTGTTCTCGTCCACGCTGAAGGTCTTGGACGAGTCGGTGTACACCGGCGCCCGGTTAGGCTGGCCCGGCACTCCCAGGACCGGCCCGGCCCAGACCCCGTCTCCCTCGTCGTTCACACCCCGCACCCGCACCTGGTAGTGCTCCCCCGCCGTCAGGCTGCCGATATTCGCGCTGGCCGTCGTGTCGCTGTGGGGCACGTCCGTCCAGACGCCCCAGACCTCGGAGACGGAGTCGGCGGCGCTGGTGCGCAGGCGATGCTCCACGTCGTAGCCGGTCAGCACCGGCTTGCCCGTCATCACCGGCGCCGTCCAGGTGACGGTCAGCCCGTTGGCCGTGGAACTCACCGCCAGATCGGCGGGCGCGTCCGGCGGCTCGGCCACGTCGGTGACGTTGACCGTCAGGGTGACGGCGTCGTCCCAGTCCGTGTCGGCCTTGCCCGCGCCGTCCTTGCTGTCCCGCACCTCGATCACCAGGGTGTAGCTGTTCCTGGCGGCCTCGAAGTCCGGGGCCGCCTTGAAGGTGAGGACCCCGGCGCCGGTCATGGTGAACAACGCGTGGTCGTTGGTGGCCGGAGCGGATACCGCCGCCGCCGTGTCCAGCCGGTAGGTCAGGTCGTCCCCATCCGGGTCGGTCGCGTCCGGCGTGGCCACCGCCGTCTGGTTCTCCGCCGCGTTCACCGACGCGCTGGCGCCGTCGTCGAAGCTGGGCGCCTCGTTCAGGTCGTTCACGTTGATGGTGAGGATGATGGAGTCGTCCCAGTCCGTGTCGCCGTCGCCGTTCACGTCCTTGCTGTCCCGCACCTCGATCACCAGGGTGTAGGTGTTCTTGGCGGCCTCGAAGTCCGGCGCCGCCTTGAAGGTCAGGACGCCGGCGCCGGTCATGGTGAACAACGCGTGGTCGTTGGTGGCCGGAGCGGATACCATCGCGGCGGTGTCCAGCCGGTAGGTGAGATCGTCCCCGTCCAAGTCGGTGACGTCCGGCGTGGCCACCGCCGTCTGGTTCTCCGCTGCGTTCACCGACGCGGTCTCCCCGTCGTCGAAGGTCGGGGCCCGGTTGGGCTGCTCCGGCACCCCTTCCTCCGGCCCGGCCCACTCCCCGTTCCCCTCGGCGTTGACCGCCCGCACCCGCACCTGGTAGGTGGCCTCCGGCGTCAGCCCGGTGATGCTGGCGCTGGCCGCCGTGCCGGTGTGGGACGCGTCGGTCCACGCCCCCCAGACCGGGGTGACGGCGCCGGCGGCGCTGGTGCGCAGCCGCTGCTCCACGTCGTAGCCCGTCAGCGGCGGCTTCCCCGTCATCACCGGCGCCGTCCAGGTCACCGTCAGCCCGTTGGCCGTGGAACTCACCGCCAGATCGGCGGGCGCGTCCGGCGGCTCGGCCACGTCGGTGACGTTGACCGTCAGGGTGACGGCGGCGTCCCAGTCCGTGTCGGCCTTGCCCGCGCCGTCCTTGCTGTCCCGCACCTCGATGACCAGGGTGTAGGTGTTCTTGGCCGCCTCGAAGTCCGGGGCCGCCTTGAAGGTGAGGACGCCGGCGCCGGTCATGGTGAACGACGCGTGGTCGTTGGAGACCCCGGGATCGGTGAAGGCCGCCGCCGTGTCCAGCCGGTAGGTGAGATCGTCCTTCTCCGGGTCGGTCACCTCCGGCGTGGCCACCGCCGTCTGGTTCTCCGCTGCGTTGACCGACGCCGTCTCCCCGGCGTCGAAGCTGGGCGCTTCGTTCAGGTCGTTGACCTCTATGGTCACCGCGATGGTGTCCGTCAGCGTCCCGTCGCTGGCGGTGACCACCACCGAGTAGCTGGCCTTCTTCTCGTGGTCCAGCGCCCCCTTGGTCTGCAGCTGGCCGCTGCCGGCCACGATGGCGAAGTGGGCCGAGCCGGTCCCGCCCAGGGAGTAGGTCAGGGAGTCCCCGTCCAGGTCGGTGGCCGCCGGCGAGTCGTCGATGTCTGCGCCCGATGCCGTGTTCTCGTCCACGTCCAGCGTCACGCTGTCGCTGGGGAAGGCCGGCGCCCGGTTGGGGTGGCCCGGCGCGCCGCTGGCGGACGTCCAGCCGCTCTCCCCCTCGGCGTTGACCGCCCGCACCCGCACCTGGTAGACCGCCTCCGGCGTCAGCCCCGTGATGCTGGAACTGGCCGCCGTGCCGGTGTGGGACGCGTCGGTCCACGCCCCCCAGACCGGGGTGACGGCGCCGGCGGCGCTGGTCCGCAGCCGCTGCTCCACGTCGTAGCCCGTCAGCGGCGGCTTGCCCGTCATCACCGGCGCCGTCCAGGTCACCGTCAGCCCGTTGGCCGTGGAACTCACCGCCAGATCGGCGGGCGCGTCCGGCGGCTCGGCCACGTCGGTGACGTTGACCGTCAGGGTGACGGCGTCGTCCCAGACCGTGTCGGCCTTGCCCGCGCCGTCCTTGCTGTCCCGCACCTCGATCACCAGGGTGTAGCTGTTCTTGGCGGCCTCGAAGTCCGGGGCCGCGTTGAAGGTCAGGACCCCGGCGCCGGTCATGGTGAAGGAAGCGTGGTCGTTGGTCGCCGGAGAGGATACCACCGCCGCCGTGTCCAGCCGGTAGGTGAGATCGTCCTTCTCCGGGTCGGTCACCTTCGGCGTGGCCACCGCCGTCTGGTTCTCCGCCGCGTTGACCGACGCGGTCTCCCCGTCGTCGAAGCTGGGCGCCTCGTTCAGGTCGTTGACCTCTATGGTCACCGCGATGGTGTCCGTCAGCGTCCCGTCGCTGGCGGTGACCACCACCGAGTAGCTGGCCTTCTTCTCGTGGTCCAGCGCCCCCTTGGTCTGCAGCTGGCCGCTGCCGGCCACGATGGCGAAGTGGGCCGAGCCGGTCCCGCCCAGGGAGTAGGTCAGGGAGTCCCCGTCCAGGTCGGTGGCCGCCGGCGAGTCGTCGATGTCTGCGCCCGATGCCGTGTTCTCGTCCACGTCCAGCGTCACGCTGTCGCTGGGGAAGGCCGGCGCCCGGTTGGGGTGGCCCGGCGCGCCGCTGGCGGACGTCCAGCCGCTCTCCCCCTCGGCGTTGACCGCCCGCACCCGCACCTGGTAGACCGCCTCCGGCGTCAGCCCCGTGATGCTGGAACTGGCCGCCGTGCCGGTGTGGGACGCGTCGGTCCACGCCCCCCAGACCGGGGTGACGGCGCCGGCGGCGCTGGTCCGCAGCCGCTGCTCCACGTCGTAGCCCGTCAGCGGCGGCTTGCCCGTCATCACCGGCGCCGTCCAGGTCACCGTCAGCCCGTTGGCCGTGGAACTCACCGCCAGATCGGCGGGCGCGTCCGGCGGCTCGGCCACGTCGGTGACGTTGACCGTCAGGGTGACGGCGTCGTCCCAGACCGTGTCGGCCTTGCCCGCGCCGTCCTTGCTGTCCCTTACCTCGATCACCAGGGTGTAGGTGTTCCTGGCCGCCTCGAAGTCGGGGGCCGCGTTGAAGGTCAGGACGCCGGCGCCGGTCATGGTGAACGACGCGTGGTCGTTGGAGACCCCGGGATCGCTGAAGGCCGCCGCCGTGTCCAGCCGGTAGGTGAGATCGTCCTTCTCCGGGTCGGTCACCTCCGGCGTGGCCACCGCCGTCTGGTTCTCCGCCGCGTTGACCGACGCCGTCTCCCCGGCGTCGAAGCTGGGCGCCTCGTTCAGGTCGTTCACGTTGATGGTCACCGCGATGGTGTCCGTCAGCGTCCCGTCGCTGGCGGTGACCACCACCGAGTAGCTGGCCTTCTTCTCGTGGTCCAGCGCCCCCTTGGTCTGCAGCTGGCCGCTGCCGGCCACGATGGCGAAGTGGGCCGAGCCGGTCCCGCCCAGGGAATAGGTCAGGGAGTCCCCGTCCAGGTCGGTGGCCGCCGGCGAGTCGTCGATGTCTGCGCCCGATGCCGTGTTCTCGTCCACGTCCAGCGTCACGCTGTCGCTGGGGAAGGCCGGCGCCCGGTTGGGGTGGCCCGGCGCGCCGCTGGCGGACGTCCAGCCGCTCTCCCCCTCGGCGTTGACCGCCCGCACCCGCACCTGGTAGGTGGCCTCCGGCGTCAGCCCGGTGATGCTGGCGCTGGCCGCCGTGCCGGTGTGGGACACATCCGTCCACGCCCCCCAGACCACGTTGACGGCATCATCGGCGCTGGTGCGCAGGCGGTGTTCCACGTCGTAGCCCGTCAGCGGCGGCTTCCCCGTCATCACCGGCGCCGTCCAGGTGACGGTCAGCCCGTTGGCCGTGGAACTCACCGCCAGATCGGCGGGCGCGTCCGGCGGCTCGGCCACGTCGGTGACGTTGACCGTCAGGGTGACGGCGTCGTCCCAGTCCGTGTCGGCCTTGCCCGCGCCGTCCTTGCTGTCCCGCACCTCGATCACCAGGGTGTAGGTGTTCCTGGCGGCCTCGAAGTCGGGGGCCGCCTTGAAGGTCAGGACCCCGGCGCCGGTCATGGTGAACAACGCGTGGTCGTTGGTGGCCGGAGCGGATACCATCGCGGCGGTGTCCAGCCGGTAGGTGAGATCGTCCTTCTCCGGGTCGGTCACCTCCGGCGTGGCCACCGCCGTCTGGTTCTCCGCCGCGTTCACCGACGCGCTGGCGCCGTCGTCGAAGCTGGGCGCCTCGTTCAGGTCGTTCACGTTGATGGTGAGGATGATGGAGTCGTCCCAGTCCGTGTCGCCGTCGCCGTTCACGTCCTTGCTGTCCCGCACCTCGATCACCAGGGTGTAGGTGTTCTTGGCGGCCTCGAAGTCCGGCGCCGCCTTGAAGGTCAGGACGCCGGCGCCGGTCATGGTGAACAACGCGTGGTCGTTGGTGGCCGGAGCGGATACCATCGCGGCGGTGTCCAGCCGGTAGGTGAGATCGTCCCCGTCCAAGTCGGTGACGTCCGGCGTGGCCACCGCCGTCTGGTTCTCCGCTGCGTTCACCGACGCGGTCTCCCCGTCGTCGAAGGTCGGGGCCCGGTTGGGCTGCTCCGGCACCCCTTCCTCCGGCCCGGCCCACTCCCCGTTCCCCTCGGCGTTGACCGCCCGCACCCGCACCTGGTAGGTGGCCTCCGGCGTCAGCCCGGTGATGCTGGCGCTGGCCGTGGTGGTGCCGTGGGACAGGTCCGTCCAGGCGCTCCAGACCGGGGTGACGGCGCCGGCGGCGCTGGTCCGCAGCCGCTGCTCCACGTCGTAGCCCGTCAGCGGCGGCTTGCCCGTCATCACCGGCGCCGTCCAGGTGACGGTCAGCCCGTTGGCCGTGGAACTCACCGCCAGATCGGCGGGCGCGTCCGGCGGCTCGGCCACGTCGGTGACGTTGACCGTCAGGGTGACGGCGTCGTCCCAGTCCGTGTCGGCCTTGCCCGCGCCGTCCTTGCTGTCCCGCACCTCGATCACCAGGGTGTAGCTGTTCTTGACCGCCTCGAAGTCCGGCGCCGCGTTGAAGGTCAGGACCCCGGCGCCGGTCATGGTGAAGGACGCGTGGTCGTTGGAGACCGCGGGATCGCTGAAGGCCGCCGCCGTGTCCAGCCGGTAGGTGAGATCGTCCTTCTCCGGGTCGGTCACCTCCGGCGTGGCCACCGCCGTCTGGTTCTCCGCCGCGTTGACCGACGCCGTCTCCCCGTCGTCGAAGCTGGGCGCTTCGTTCAGGTCGTTGACCTCTATGGTCACCGCGATGGTGTCCGTCAGCGTCCCGTCGCTGGCGGTGACCACCACCGAGTAGCTGGCCTTCTTCTCGTGGTCCAGCGCCCCCTTGGTCTGCAGCTGGCCGCTGCCGGCCACGATGGCGAAGTGGGCCGAGCCGGTCCCGCCCAGGGAATAGGTCAGGGAGTCCCCGTCCAGGTCCGTGGCGGTCAGCGCGCTGCCGGCGTCGTCGATGGCCGTGCCGGCGCCGTGTTCTCGTCCACGTCCAGCGTCACGCTGCCGCTGGGGAAGGTCGGCGCCCGGTTGGGCTGCTCCGGCACCCCTTCCTCCGGCCCGGCCCACTCCCCGTTCCCCTCGGCGTTGACCGCCCGCACCCGCACCTGGTAGGTGGCCTCCGGCGTCAGCCCGGTGATGCTGGCGCTGGCCGCCGTGCCGGTGTGGGACGCGTCGGTCCACGCCCCCCAGACCGGGGTGACGGCGCCGGCGGCGCTGGTCCGCAGCCGCTGCTCCACGTCGTAGCCCGTCAGCGGCGGCTTGCCCGTCATCACCGGCGCCGTCCAGGTGACGGTCAGCCCGTTGGCCGTGGAACTCACCGCCAGATCGGCGGGCGCGTCCGGCGGCTCGGCCACGTCGGTGACGTTGACCGTCAGGGTGACGGCGTCGTTCCAGTCCGTGTCGGCCTTGCCCGCGCCGTCCTTACTGTCCCGCACCTCGATCACCAGGGTGTAGGTGTTCTTGGCGGCCTCGAAGTCCGGGGCCGCCTTGAAGGTCAGGACCCCGGCGCCGGTCATGGTGAACAACGCGTGGCCGTTGGTGGCCGGAGCGGATACCATCGCGGCGGTGTCCAGCCGGTAGGTGAGATCGTCCTTCTCCGGGTCGGTGACGTCCGGCGTGGCCACCGCCGTCTGGTTCTCCGCTGCGTTCACCGACGCGGTCTCCCCGTCGTCGAAGGTCGGGGCCCGGTTGGGCTGCTCCGGCACCCCTTCCTCCGGCCCGGCCCACTCCCCGTTCCCCTCGGCGTTGACCGCCCGCACCCGCACCTGGTAGGTGGCCTCCGGCGTCAGCCCGGTGATGCTGGCGCTGGCCGCCGTGCCGGTGTGGGACAGGTCCGTCCAGGCGCTCCAGACCACGGCGAGGGCGTCGTCGGCGCTGGTGCGCAGCCGGCGCTCCACGTCGTAGCCCGTCAGCGGCGGCTTGCCCGTCATCACCGGCGCCGTCCAGGTCACCGTCAGCCCATTGGCCGTGGAACTCACCGCCAGATCGGCGGGCGCGTCCGGCGGCTCGGCCACGTCGGTGACGTTGACCGTCAGGGTGACGGCGTCGTCCCAGACCGTGTCGGCCTTGCCCGCGCCGTCCTTGCTGTCCCTTACCTCGATCACCAGGGTGTAGGTGTTCCTGGCGGCCTCGAAGTCGGGGGCCGCCTTGAAGGTCAGGACCCCGGCGCCGGTCATGGTGAACAACGCGTGGTCGTTGGTGGCCGGAGCGGATACCATCGCGGCGGTGTCCAGCCGGTAGGTCAGGTCGTCCCCATCCGGGTCGGTCGCGTCCGGCGTGGCCACCGCCGTCTGGTTCTCCGCCGCGTTCACCGACGCGCTGGCGCCGTCGTCGAAGCTGGGCGCCTCGTTCAGGTCGTTCACGTTGATGGTGAGGATGATGGAGTCGTCCCAGTCCGTGTCGCCGTCGCCGTTCACGTCCTTGCTGTCCCGCACCTCGATCACCAGGGTGTAGCTGTTCTTGGCGGCCTCGAAGTCCGGCGCCGCCTTGAAGGTCAGGACCCCGGCGCCGGTCATGGTGAACAACGCGTGGTCGTTGGTGGCCGGAGCGGATACCATCGCGGCGGTGTCCAGCCGGTAGGTGAGATCGTCCCCGTCCAAGTCGGTGACGTCCGGCGTGGCCACCGCCGTCTGGTTCTCCGCTGCGTTCACCGACGCGGTCTCCCCGTCGTCGAAGGTCGGGGCCCGGTTGGGCTGCTCCGGCACCCCTTCCTCCGGCCCGGCCCACTCCCCGTTCCCCTCGGCGTTGACCGCCCGCACCCGCACCTGGTAGGTGGCCTCCGGCGTCAGCCCGGTGATGCTGGCGCTGGCCGCCGTGCCGGTGTGGGACGCGTCGGTCCACGCCCCCCAGACCGGGGTGACGGCGCCGGCGGCGCTGGTGCGCAGCCGCTGCTCCACGTCGTAGCCCGTCAGCGGCGGCTTCCCCGTCATCACCGGCGCCGTCCAGGTCACCGTCAGCCCGTTGGCCGTGGAACTCACCGCCAGATCGGCGGGCGCGTCCGGCGGCTCGGCCACGTCGGTGACGTTGACCGTCAGGGTGACGGCGGCGTCCCAGTCCGTGTCGGCCTTGCCCGCGCCGTCCTTGCTGTCCCGCACCTCGATGACCAGGGTGTAGGTGTTCTTGGCCGCCTCGAAGTCCGGGGCCGCCTTGAAGGTCAGGACGCCGGCGCCGGTCATGGTGAACGACGCGTGGTCGTTGGAGACCCCGGGATCGGTGAAGGCCGCCGCCGTGTCCAGCCGGTAGGTGAGATCGTCCTTCTCCGGGTCGGTCACCTCCGGCGTGGCCACCGCCGTCTGGTTCTCCGCCGCGTTGACCGACGCCGTCTCCCCGGCGTCGAAGCTGGGCGCCTCGTTCAGGTCGTTCACGTTGATGGTCACCGCGATGGTGTCCGTCAGCGTCCCGTCGCTGGCGGTGACCACCACCGAGTAGCTGGCCTTCTTCTCGTGGTCCAGCGCCCCCTTGGTCTGCAGCTGGCCGCTGCCGGCCACGATGGCGAAGTGGGCCGAGCCGGTCCCGCCCAGGGAATAGGTCAGGGAGTCCCCGTCCAGGTCCGTGGCGGTCAGCGCGCTGCCGGCGTCGTCGATGGCCGTGCCCGGCGCCGTGTTCTCGT